>NZ_CP189581.1:0-4074604 GCF_050156575.1 Pseudarthrobacter sp. S6
GGGGTTCTCGACCTGTAATGATGTTCCGGCGGTGACCTACTCTCCCACACCCTCCCGGGTGCAGTACCATCGGCGCTGTGGGTCTTAGCTTCCGGGTTCGGAATGGGACCGGGCGTTTCCCCCACGCTATGACCGCCGTAACCCTTTTACCCGTCACACCCCGAGGGGGTGTGTGGGAAATCAGTGGTTACAACATGCTTTGCTGCAACTTTTGGTTGCAGGTGTGGTGTTGTTATTATGTTGTGTTTTTTGTTCCCTGCAACGAACCCGTGTCGGGTTTGTTGTTTGGGAACCACATAGTGGACGCAAGCAGTCTTGTTATCTTTTTACCACCCGTTGTTGCAAACCTCTTTTGAATAGGTTTACGGGGTGGTGTGTGGTGTAAGTTATCGGCCTATTAGTACCGGTCAGCTTCACGAGTCGTTAGTCCTCGCTTCCACATCCGGCCTATCAACCCAGTGGTCTGGCTGGGGGCCTCTCACACACAAGGTGTATGGAAATCTCATCTCGAAGCGAGCTTCCCGCTTAGATGCTTTCAGCGGTTATCCCATCCGAACGTAGCTAATCAGCGGTGCACTTGGCAGTACAACTGACACACCAGAGGTTCGTCCGTCCCGGTCCTCTCGTACTAAGGACAGCCCTTCTCAAATTTCCTGCGCGCGCAGCGGATAGGGACCGAACTGTCTCACGACGTTCTAAACCCAGCTCGCGTACCGCTTTAATGGGCGAACAGCCCAACCCTTGGGACCTACTCCAGCCCCAGGATGCGACGAGCCGACATCGAGGTGCCAAACCATGCCGTCGATATGGACTCTTGGGCAAGATCAGCCTGTTATCCCCGAGGTACCTTTTATCCGTTGAGCGACGGCCATTCCACAATGTACCGCCGGATCACTAGTCCCGACTTTCGTCCCTGCTCGAGATGTCTCTCTCACAGTCAAGCTCCCTTGTGCACTTACACTCGACACCTGATTGCCAACCAGGCTGAGGGAACCTTTGGGCGCCTCCGTTACTTTTTAGGAGGCAACCGCCCCAGTTAAACTACCCATCAGGCACTGTCCCTGACCCGGATTACGGGCCGAAGTTAGATGTCCAAAGTGACCAGAGTGGTATTTCAACGATGACTCCACCCGAACTGGCGTCCGGGCTTCAACGTCTCCCACCTATCCTACACAAGCCACTCCGAACACCAATACCAAACTATAGTAAAGGTCTCGGGGTCTTTCCGTCCTGCTGCGCGTAACGAGCATCTTTACTCGTACTGCAATTTCGCCGAGTTTATGGTTGAGACAGCGGGGAAGTCGTTACTCCATTCGTGCAGGTCGGAACTTACCCGACAAGGAATTTCGCTACCTTAGGATGGTTATAGTTACCACCGCCGTTTACTGGGGCTTGAATTCTCAGCTTCGCCGTGAGGCTAACCGGTCCTCTTAACCTTCCAGCACCGGGCAGGAGTCAGTCCGTATACATCGTCTTGCGACTTCGCACGGACCTGTGTTTTTAGTAAACAGTCGCTTCCCCCTGGTCTCTGCGGCCCCGATCCCCTCCCACCAGCATGTGGTGTTCAAGGTTGGGGCCCCCCTTCTCCCGAAGTTACGGGGGCATTTTGCCGAGTTCCTTAACCATAATTCTCTCGATCGCCTTAGTATTCTCTACCTGATCACCTGTGTCGGTTTGGGGTACGGGCGGCTAAAACCTCGCGTCGATGCTTTTCTCGGCAGCATAGGATCACCAAATCCCCCCGTGAGGGGGTCCCATCAGATCTCAGGCATCATGAACAGCGGATTTGCCTACCGTTCGCCCTACATCCTTAGACCGGGACAACCATCGCCCGGCTTGGCTACCTTCCTGCGTCACACCTGTTAATACGCTTGCCTCCCAGGATCAGGTCCCGCGCTCCACCAAAACCCACATCACCCCAAAAGGGTGGGCGGGCAGGTATCGGGCGGTTAGTATCCCCTGTTCAACATGGACGGTTTTTCGCCGGTACGGGAATATCAACCCGTTGTCCATCGACTACGCCTGTCGGCCTCGCCTTAGGTCCCGACTTACCCAGGGCAGATTAGCTTGACCCTGGAACCCTTGATCATTCGGCGGACGGGTTTCTCACCCGTCTTTCGCTACTCATGCCTGCATTCTCACTCGTGTAGGCTCCACCGCTGGTTTACACCGCGACTTCACTGCCCACACGACGCTCCCCTACCACTCCAGACGCCTGAACCAACCCACAAGGGGCGGCTTAGCTAATATCTGAAATCCACAACTTCGGCGGTGTACTTGAGCCCCGCTACATTGTCGGCGCGGAATCACTTGACCAGTGAGCTATTACGCACTCTTTTAAGGATGGCTGCTTCTAAGCCAACCTCCTGGTTGTCTTCGCAACTCCACATCCTTTCCCACTTAGCACACGCTTAGGGGCCTTAGTTGGTGGTCTGGGCTGTTTCCCTCTCGACTATGAAGCTTATCCCCCACAGTCTCACTGCTGCGCTCTCACTTACCGGCATTCGGAGTTTGGCTGACGTCAGTAACCTTGTAGGGCCCATTAGCCATCCAGTAGCTCTACCTCCAGCAAGAAACACGCAACGCTGCACCTAAATGCATTTCGGGGAGAACCAGCTATCACGAAGTTTGATTGGCCTTTCACCCCTACCCACAGCTCATCCCCTCCATTTTCAACTGAAGTGGGTTCGGTCCTCCACGACGTCTTACCGTCGCTTCAACCTGGCCATGGGTAGATCACTTCGCTTCGGGTCTAGATCACGCCACTGCAACGCCCTATTCAGACTCGCTTTCGCTACGGCTTCCCCACACGGGTTAACCTCGCGACGTAACACTAACTCGCAGGCTCATTCTTCAAAAGGCACGCCGTCACACCCATACAGACAAGCTGCAGATGCTCCGACGGATTGTAAGCACACGGTTTCAGGTACTGTTTCACTCCCCTCCCGGGGTACTTTTCACCTTTCCCTCACGGTACTGGTCCGCTATCGGTCATTAGGGAGTATTTAGGCTTATCAGGTGGTCCTGACAGATTCACACGGGATTTCTCGGGCCCCGTGCTACTTGGGATACTCTCCAGGCGGCACAAAACATTTCGGTTACGGGGCTCACACCCTCTCTGGCCGGCCTTTCAAGACCGTTCACCTATGCCTGCACATCACACCTCACCAGTCCGGCAGAACTGATACGGAAAGTCCCACAACCCCGCCCATGCAACGCCCGCCGGCTATCACACATGGAACGGTTTAGCCTGATCCGCGTTCGCTCGCCACTACTAACGGAATCACTATTGTTTTCTCTTCCTGCGGGTACTGAGATGTTTCACTTCCCCGCGTTCCCTCCACACACCCTATGTGTTCAGATGCGGGTCACCAGGCAGATCGCTCCCCTGGCGGGGTTTCCCCATTCGGAGACCCTGGGATCAAAGTCCGGTTATCGACTCCCCCAGGCTTATCGCAGATTCCTACGTCCTTCTTCGGCTCCTAATGCCAAGGCATCCACCGTGTGCTCTTAAAAACTTGACCACAAAAGATCAAAACGCTAATTTTCGAGAGAACCACGAAAACCACCCGGACACCACCACCACAACCCCAAAAGGCCACAGCAACAGACGCCCGGACAGATCCAGGTTCATATATTCTTGGAAATTGCTTCTTATAAAAGATGCTCGCGTCCACTATGTAGTTCTCAAACAACAACCCCAAACCACACACCCCACACACAACCCCAAAAGGTCAACCATGCGATCGATGCAGCCAGGAAACCAGAAACAAACAAACCCGACAAAACACACCACAACCCAAAAGGCCGCAGCACATCCCACCGGCCCTGTTGCCTCAGGACCCAACAGTGTGCCAAACACTAAACCACCCACCCCCAACCCACACCGTTCCAGGACACCCTCAAGAGGACATCCGTACTAGGCAAGGAAAGAAACAAGCAGCCGCTATCCGTTGATATTCCACCCTTGAGCACCCGCCGCAGAACAATCGTCTGCGCAACGGGCATATACTCCTGACAACCCCACCACACGGACAGTACATCCGGCGCGGTGGCTGTAGGTGCTCCTTAGAAAGGAGGTGATCCAGCCGCACCTTCCGGTACGGCTACCTTGTTACGACTTAGTCCCAATCGCCAGTCCCACCTTCGACAGCTCCCTCCCACAAGGGGTTAGGCCACCGGCTTCGGGTGTTACCAACTTTCGTGACTTGACGGGCGGTGTGTACAAGGCCCGGGAACGTATTCACCGCAGCGTTGCTGATCTGCGATTACTAGCGACTCCGACTTCATGGGGTCGAGTTGCAGACCCCAATCCGAACTGAGACCGGCTTTTTGGGATTAGCTCCACCTCACAGTATCGCAACCCTTTGTACCGGCCATTGTAGCATGCGTGAAGCCCAAGACATAAGGGGCATGATGATTTGACGTCGTCCCCACCTTCCTCCGAGTTGACCCCGGCAGTCTCCTATGAGTCCCCGCCATAACGCGCTGGCAACATAGAACGAGGGTTGCGCTCGTTGCGGGACTTAACCCAACATCTCACGACACGAGCTGACGACAACCATGCACCACCTGTAAACCGACCGCAAGCGGGGCACCTGTTTCCAGGTATTACCGGTTCATGTCAAGCCTTGGTAAGGTTCTTCGCGTTGCATCGAATTAATCCGCATGCTCCGCCGCTTGTGCGGGCCCCCGTCAATTCCTTTGAGTTTTAGCCTTGCGGCCGTACTCCCCAGGCGGGGCACTTAATGCGTTAGCTACGGCGCGGAAAACGTGGAATGTCCCCCACACCTAGTGCCCAACGTTTACGGCATGGACTACCAGGGTATCTAATCCTGTTCGCTCCCCATGCTTTCGCTCCTCAGCGTCAGTTAATGCCCAGAGACCTGCCTTCGCCATCGGTGTTCCTCCTGATATCTGCGCATTTCACCGCTACACCAGGAATTCCAGTCTCCCCTACATCACTCTAGTCTGCCCGTACCCACCGCAGATCCGGAGTTGAGCCCCGGACTTTCACGGCAGACGCGACAAACCGCCTACGAGCTCTTTACGCCCAATAATTCCGGATAACGCTTGCGCCCTACGTATTACCGCGGCTGCTGGCACGTAGTTAGCCGGCGCTTCTTCTGCAGGTACCGTCACTTTCGCTTCTTCCCTACTGAAAGAGGTTTACAACCCGAAGGCCGTCATCCCTCACGCGGCGTCGCTGCATCAGGCTTTCGCCCATTGTGCAATATTCCCCACTGCTGCCTCCCGTAGGAGTCTGGGCCGTGTCTCAGTCCCAGTGTGGCCGGTCACCTCTCAGGCCGGCTACCCGTCGTCGCCTTGGTGAGCCATTACCTCACCAACAAGCTGATAGGCCGCGAGTCCATCCAAAACCACAATAAAGCTTTCCACCCCCCACCATGCGATGAGGAGTCATATCCGGTATTAGACCCAGTTTCCCAGGCTTATCCCAGAGTTAAAGGGCAGGTTACTCACGTGTTACTCACCCGTTCGCCACTAATCCCCCCACAAGTGAGGTTCATCGTTCGACTTGCATGTGTTAAACACGCCGCCAGCGTTCATCCTGAGCCAGGATCAAACTCTCCGTTGAAGTAAAACAAAAACGAACACAACCAACACCCCCGGAAATAACGGAAGAAGAAAGCTGCAAAATTTGAAACCAGCTGTAAAAACCAAACCCAATCCACGGGGTGGACAGGCCTGGCCAAAACAACCAATCAATAAAACAATTGGTATCAACAAACTTGGCACACTATTGAGTTCTCAAACAACAGACACACCCGGCACCACCACAACCAAACAAACGGCCGTGGATCGCTCCGGAGCAACTTTTCAAACTTACCCGGTTTCCCGCCCCGATGCAAATCCATATTCCAGGACCCACACCAGCAGAAAACACATCCCCACCAAACAAAGGCGCCCAAAAGAACAACCAACATTTGGTCTTGAATTAGGGGGTTTGGCCGCCCGCGGTAACCAGCTCTTCGCTGTTCCCCTCGCGGCGACTTAGAAAACAATACACCCACCCAACCCCCACCGCAAATCCACCCCCACCGGCCCCTATGCCTCCAGAATCCGCGTCGTGGCGGGGAATCCGGAGGGCTCACCGGGGTCCGGTACAGTATTCGGCCAAAACGGGCTTGTGTTCACTGGATCACATCAAGCGGGGAATGGCCAGCAGCCGGGACCGCAAAGGCTGTGGTGTCTCCGGTGCCAGCTCGGAACGTCTGCCTTGTTGTAGGTTCGCCCTATCATGCGCCTGTGCGCATCCCCGTTGGCCAGGTCTCCTAAGAACGGCTCAGGCATGAGCGCTGATAGCGGTATGCGGCCGATACCCGGGATCAGTTTGCTTCTGATGCAAGATGGTTTCGAAGCCGGCGGCACAGAGCATCATGGTCAGTGCCGCCACGGGCCAGGAGTATGCAGGCGATACAACGTCTGGAAATCTCGCGATTTCGTAGCCTTCAAACAGACCTAGCAGGAGAAGCCCGCAAGGAGTCAGGCGCCGTGCCAGCTCCCGGAGAATGGAGGGAACCTGGTCGGGTGCAAAGTGGATTAGCGAGTACCAAGCCAGGATGCCGGATGCATATCCTTCGGGAACCCCGAGACTCGTGAGGGAGGCGACGCGGAACGGGATGCCGGGGAAGGATGCCTCTGCTTGCTTGATGAACGCCGACACCAAATCGATTCCTTCGACCGCCGCCCCTTGGTCCGCGAGGAACTTGGTCCAAATGGCCGGGCCCGCATCCTACATCCAGCACGGGCCCCACCAGAGGTGCGACCCAGTCAGCTACGAGCTTCAGATCAGCTGGATGAGAGGACTCCACCGACCCACATCTGGCTGTGTAATCGGCAGCTCTCTTTAAGTACGCGGTCTCAACCTCTGCGTCCGTCATGCAGCCACCTTACGGTGGGCAGCAGGAATCGATGCTTCCGGCAAGAGTTTGCCTCTTCGCGTGAGGTGCCTCTACAGGCAGGTGCGGCCGCGGTAGCCATGGATGACCTGCTGGACCCCCTCACGGATCGGGGTGAGGTCGATCACCGCGGTGACGTACTTGCCACCACGCCTGGTGTGGCGCCACACGTACCCGAAGTCGATACACCGGTGCCGGCGCATCGTGTCATTGAGGACCTTGGGACAAGCGACCAACGGCTTGTGCGCCAACTCCCGGGTCACCTTGTCCGTGCAATGCTCTCAAGCCAGCAACGTCGGCACCGCCGGTCGATCGAATCGCGGGGGCTCGACGAACCGACCGCCAGCACCGCGCGATCGGGCTCGAGCCGCTGCCCGGTGACCTTCAGACGCAACTCGTCGAGCGGACAGAACGTGTTCAGATCAGGGGGTAGCGTCGAGTACGTCGAGGTTTCCTGGATAGAAGGCGTAGGAACCTCCATCAATTGGAGCCTCGCGCCGGTCACGATCCTGTCGAAGTGATCCATGACTGAAGCTCCCTCGCGGGCACGTACTTTAAAATGCGATCTCAGACGGCACCGCTTGAGCAGGTTCTTTGGGCCGGCCGCGACGCTCCACCTTGACCACATGCCGGGCGCCGGAGCCATAATCGGTCTGGGCACCAAAGCGGTGCCGCAGAGAAGAGCCGGCGGATGGTGCCGCCGGCTCAGAGGAGTCCACGAATGACGAAGAACCTGATCTCGTTCCCCGGTGAGGCCATGGTATGCCCGAGGACGACTTGGAGGCGGTAGTCGAAGCCTCGCATGCCGTCATCGACGAGGCCAAAGCGGCGGGCGTGTACGTCTTCGGCGGCGGGATCGATGAGGGCGTAGACCCGGTGCTCGTGGCCGGCTACGGCACCGTCACCATACGGTCGCATACCCAGGCCACAAGGTGCCCAACGGCCGGTACACAGTACTCGAGCTGCCCTCGCGGGCAGCGGCACTCCAATGGGCCGCGAAGATCGCCGTCGCCTGCCGCTGCCCGCAAGAGCTCCGGCAGTTCCAGTACGACCCGGCCAGCTGACGAGGGCAACCCCAGTCAGAGTCGTCCGTGCGTCGCGCGCCCATTATGAAAGTGTGCAGCAGCGCCAGGGCTGGTGACCTCGACCGACGACACCTCGATGGCCTACTCGTCGATCGGAGTCGCTCGACCTCTGCCTTACGTCGGAGGCCAGCTCAGCCATCTCGAGCTGAGTTGGGAGCTGTCGGAGGAGCGGGCCTTCTACGAGCGCCTTGCCGAGGGTTGTCGGCTCGTACGATTACGACACTGTTGGATGCCGGCGGGTTGGGTGGGGTGCCGACCGGGGCTTGCTGCGTGTGGTGGGTGGGGTGTCGGATTTCATTGCCGGGCGGGGTTCTGTGTGCAGGCTGGCGGGTGTTTGTGGTCTTGGGCGGGTGGTTTTTGGGGGTTGGGTGGTTAACGTGGGAGAACCCCCCAACCTGGTGGTTGGGGGGTTCTCGACCTGTAATGATGTTCCGGCGGTGACCTACTCTCCCACACCCTCCCGGGTGCAGTACCATCGGCGCTGTGGGTCTTAGCTTCCGGGTTCGGAATGGGACCGGGCGTTTCCCCCACGCTATGACCGCCGTAACCCTTTTACCCGTCACACCCCGAGGGGGTGTGTGGGAAATCAGTGGTTACAACATGCTTTGCTGCAACTTTTGGTTGCAGGTGTGGTGTTGTTATTATGTTGTGTTTTTTGTTCCCTGCAACGAACCCGTGTCGGGTTTGTTGTTTGGGAACCACATAGTGGACGCAAGCAGTCTTGTTATCTTTTTACCACCCGTTGTTGCAAACCTCTTTTGAATAGGTTTACGGGGTGGTGTGTGGTGTAAGTTATCGGCCTATTAGTACCGGTCAGCTTCACGAGTCGTTAGTCCTCGCTTCCACATCCGGCCTATCAACCCAGTGGTCTGGCTGGGGGCCTCTCACACACAAGGTGTATGGAAATCTCATCTCGAAGCGAGCTTCCCGCTTAGATGCTTTCAGCGGTTATCCCATCCGAACGTAGCTAATCAGCGGTGCACTTGGCAGTACAACTGACACACCAGAGGTTCGTCCGTCCCGGTCCTCTCGTACTAAGGACAGCCCTTCTCAAATTTCCTGCGCGCGCAGCGGATAGGGACCGAACTGTCTCACGACGTTCTAAACCCAGCTCGCGTACCGCTTTAATGGGCGAACAGCCCAACCCTTGGGACCTACTCCAGCCCCAGGATGCGACGAGCCGACATCGAGGTGCCAAACCATGCCGTCGATATGGACTCTTGGGCAAGATCAGCCTGTTATCCCCGAGGTACCTTTTATCCGTTGAGCGACGGCCATTCCACAATGTACCGCCGGATCACTAGTCCCGACTTTCGTCCCTGCTCGAGATGTCTCTCTCACAGTCAAGCTCCCTTGTGCACTTACACTCGACACCTGATTGCCAACCAGGCTGAGGGAACCTTTGGGCGCCTCCGTTACTTTTTAGGAGGCAACCGCCCCAGTTAAACTACCCATCAGGCACTGTCCCTGACCCGGATTACGGGCCGAAGTTAGATGTCCAAAGTGACCAGAGTGGTATTTCAACGATGACTCCACCCGAACTGGCGTCCGGGCTTCAACGTCTCCCACCTATCCTACACAAGCCACTCCGAACACCAATACCAAACTATAGTAAAGGTCTCGGGGTCTTTCCGTCCTGCTGCGCGTAACGAGCATCTTTACTCGTACTGCAATTTCGCCGAGTTTATGGTTGAGACAGCGGGGAAGTCGTTACTCCATTCGTGCAGGTCGGAACTTACCCGACAAGGAATTTCGCTACCTTAGGATGGTTATAGTTACCACCGCCGTTTACTGGGGCTTGAATTCTCAGCTTCGCCGTGAGGCTAACCGGTCCTCTTAACCTTCCAGCACCGGGCAGGAGTCAGTCCGTATACATCGTCTTGCGACTTCGCACGGACCTGTGTTTTTAGTAAACAGTCGCTTCCCCCTGGTCTCTGCGGCCCCGATCCCCTCCCACCAGCATGTGGTGTTCAAGGTTGGGGCCCCCTTCTCCCGAAGTTACGGGGGCATTTTGCCGAGTTCCTTAACCATAATTCTCTCGATCGCCTTAGTATTCTCTACCTGATCACCTGTGTCGGTTTGGGGTACGGGCGGCTAAAACCTCGCGTCGATGCTTTTCTCGGCAGCATAGGATCACCAAATCCCCCCGTGAGGGGGTCCCATCAGATCTCAGGCATCATGAACAGCGGATTTGCCTACCGTTCGCCCTACATCCTTAGACCGGGACAACCATCGCCCGGCTTGGCTACCTTCCTGCGTCACACCTGTTAATACGCTTGCCTCCCAGGATCAGGTCCCGCGCTCCACCAAAACCCACATCACCCCAAAAGGGTGGGCGGGCAGGTATCGGGCGGTTAGTATCCCCTGTTCAACATGGACGGTTTTTCGCCGGTACGGGAATATCAACCCGTTGTCCATCGACTACGCCTGTCGGCCTCGCCTTAGGTCCCGACTTACCCAGGGCAGATTAGCTTGACCCTGGAACCCTTGATCATTCGGCGGACGGGTTTCTCACCCGTCTTTCGCTACTCATGCCTGCATTCTCACTCGTGTAGGCTCCACCGCTGGTTTACACCGCGACTTCACTGCCCACACGACGCTCCCCTACCACTCCAGACGCCTGAACCAACCCACAAGGGGCGGCTTAGCTAATATCTGAAATCCACAACTTCGGCGGTGTACTTGAGCCCCGCTACATTGTCGGCGCGGAATCACTTGACCAGTGAGCTATTACGCACTCTTTTAAGGATGGCTGCTTCTAAGCCAACCTCCTGGTTGTCTTCGCAACTCCACATCCTTTCCCACTTAGCACACGCTTAGGGGCCTTAGTTGGTGGTCTGGGCTGTTTCCCTCTCGACTATGAAGCTTATCCCCCACAGTCTCACTGCTGCGCTCTCACTTACCGGCATTCGGAGTTTGGCTGACGTCAGTAACCTTGTAGGGCCCATTAGCCATCCAGTAGCTCTACCTCCAGCAAGAAACACGCAACGCTGCACCTAAATGCATTTCGGGGAGAACCAGCTATCACGAAGTTTGATTGGCCTTTCACCCCTACCCACAGCTCATCCCCTCCATTTTCAACTGAAGTGGGTTCGGTCCTCCACGACGTCTTACCGTCGCTTCAACCTGGCCATGGGTAGATCACTTCGCTTCGGGTCTAGATCACGCCACTGCAACGCCCTATTCAGACTCGCTTTCGCTACGGCTTCCCCACACGGGTTAACCTCGCGACGTAACACTAACTCGCAGGCTCATTCTTCAAAAGGCACGCCGTCACACCCATACAGACAAGCTGCAGATGCTCCGACGGATTGTAAGCACACGGTTTCAGGTACTGTTTCACTCCCCTCCCGGGGTACTTTTCACCTTTCCCTCACGGTACTGGTCCGCTATCGGTCATTAGGGAGTATTTAGGCTTATCAGGTGGTCCTGACAGATTCACACGGGATTTCTCGGGCCCCGTGCTACTTGGGATACTCTCCAGGCGGCACAAAACATTTCGGTTACGGGGCTCACACCCTCTCTGGCCGGCCTTTCAAGACCGTTCACCTATGCCTGCACATCACACCTCACCAGTCCGGCAGAACTGATACGGAAAGTCCCACAACCCCGCCCATGCAACGCCCGCCGGCTATCACACATGGAACGGTTTAGCCTGATCCGCGTTCGCTCGCCACTACTAACGGAATCACTATTGTTTTCTCTTCCTGCGGGTACTGAGATGTTTCACTTCCCCGCGTTCCCTCCACACACCCTATGTGTTCAGATGCGGGTCACCAGGCAGATCGCTCCCCTGGCGGGGTTTCCCCATTCGGAGACCCTGGGATCAAAGTCCGGTTATCGACTCCCCCAGGCTTATCGCAGATTCCTACGTCCTTCTTCGGCTCCTAATGCCAAGGCATCCACCGTGTGCTCTTAAAAACTTGACCACAAAAGATCAAAACGCTAATTTTCGAGAGAACCACGAAAACCACCCGGACACCACCACCACAACCCCAAAAGGCCACAGCAACAGACGCCCGGACAGATCCAGGTTCATATATTCTTGGAAATTGCTTCTTATAAAAGATGCTCGCGTCCACTATGTAGTTCTCAAACAACAACCCCAAACCACACACCCCACACACACAACCCCAAAAGGTCAACCATGCGATCGATGCAGCCAGGAAACCAGAAACAAACAAACCCGACAAAACACACCACAACCCAAAAGGCCGCAGCACATCCCACCGGCCCTGTTGCCTCAGGACCCAACAGTGTGCCAAACACTAAACCACCCACCCCCAACCCACACCGTTCCAGGACACCCTCAAGAGGACATCCGTACTAGGCAAGGAAAGAAACAAGCAGCCGCTATCCGTTGATATTCCACCCTTGAGCACCCGCCGCAGAACAATCGTCTGCGCAACGGGCATATACTCCTGACAACCCCACCACACGGACAGTACATCCGGCGCGGTGGCTGTAGGTGCTCCTTAGAAAGGAGGTGATCCCCGCACCTTCCGGTACGGCTACCTTGTTACGACTTAGTCCCAATCGCCAGTCCCACCTTCGACAGCTCCCTCCCACAAGGGGTTAGGCCACCGGCTTCGGGTGTTACCAACTTTCGTGACTTGACGGGCGGTGTGTACAAGGCCCGGGAACGTATTCACCGCAGCGTTGCTGATCTGCGATTACTAGCGACTCCGACTTCATGGGGTCGAGTTGCAGACCCCAATCCGAACTGAGACCGGCTTTTTGGGATTAGCTCCACCTCACAGTATCGCAACCCTTTGTACCGGCCATTGTAGCATGCGTGAAGCCCAAGACATAAGGGGCATGATGATTTGACGTCGTCCCCACCTTCCTCCGAGTTGACCCCGGCAGTCTCCTATGAGTCCCCGCCATAACGCGCTGGCAACATAGAACGAGGGTTGCGCTCGTTGCGGGACTTAACCCAACATCTCACGACACGAGCTGACGACAACCATGCACCACCTGTAAACCGACCGCAAGCGGGGCACCTGTTTCCAGGTATTACCGGTTCATGTCAAGCCTTGGTAAGGTTCTTCGCGTTGCATCGAATTAATCCGCATGCTCCGCCGCTTGTGCGGGCCCCCGTCAATTCCTTTGAGTTTTAGCCTTGCGGCCGTACTCCCCAGGCGGGGCACTTAATGCGTTAGCTACGGCGCGGAAAACGTGGAATGTCCCCCACACCTAGTGCCCAACGTTTACGGCATGGACTACCAGGGTATCTAATCCTGTTCGCTCCCCATGCTTTCGCTCCTCAGCGTCAGTTAATGCCCAGAGACCTGCCTTCGCCATCGGTGTTCCTCCTGATATCTGCGCATTTCACCGCTACACCAGGAATTCCAGTCTCCCCTACATCACTCTAGTCTGCCCGTACCCACCGCAGATCCGGAGTTGAGCCCCGGACTTTCACGGCAGACGCGACAAACCGCCTACGAGCTCTTTACGCCCAATAATTCCGGATAACGCTTGCGCCCTACGTATTACCGCGGCTGCTGGCACGTAGTTAGCCGGCGCTTCTTCTGCAGGTACCGTCACTTTCGCTTCTTCCCTACTGAAAGAGGTTTACAACCCGAAGGCCGTCATCCCTCACGCGGCGTCGCTGCATCAGGCTTTCGCCCATTGTGCAATATTCCCCACTGCTGCCTCCCGTAGGAGTCTGGGCCGTGTCTCAGTCCCAGTGTGGCCGGTCACCTCTCAGGCCGGCTACCCGTCGTCGCCTTGGTGAGCCATTACCTCACCAACAAGCTGATAGGCCGCGAGTCCATCCAAAACCACAATAAAGCTTTCCACCCCCCACCATGCGATGAGGAGTCATATCCGGTATTAGACCCAGTTTCCCAGGCTTATCCCAGAGTTAAAGGGCAGGTTACTCACGTGTTACTCACCCGTTCGCCACTAATCCCCCCACAAGTGAGGTTCATCGTTCGACTTGCATGTGTTAAGCACGCCGCCAGCGTTCATCCTGAGCCAGGATCAAACTCTCCGTTGAAGTAAAACAAAAACGAACACAACCAACACCCCCGGAAATAACGGAAGAAGAAAGCTGCAAAATTTGAAACCAGCTGTAAAAACCAAACCCAATCCACGGGGTGGACAGGCCTGGCCAAAACAACCAATCAATAAAACAATTGGTATCAACAAACTTGGCACACTATTGAGTTCTCAAACAACAGACACACCCGGCACCACCACAACCAAACAAACGGCCGTGGATCGCTCCGGAGCAACTTTTCAAACTTACCCGGTTTCCCGCCCCGATGCAAATCCATATTCCAGGACCCACACCAGCAGAAAACACATCCCCACCAAACAAAGGCGCCCAAAAGAACAACCAACATTTGGTCTTGAATTAGGGGGTTTGGCCGCCCGCGGTAACCAGCTCTTCGCTGTTCCCCTCGCGGCGACTTAGAAAACAATACACCCACCCAACCCCCACCGCAAATCCACCCCCACACCAGGTCGAAACCCCGCCATTCCGGGCCCAAAGCCAGCATCGGCACCCAAAACCGGGCACCGTCGTCGTTCGTGACTTCTGTGTGCTGCAGCACAACGGCCATCGCCGCGGCGAGGACCTCGACGAGCTCGATCGCCAGAGGGGCGCAACCACCGAGGACAGCCCGATCACCGGAAGCCTTAAACGCAGAAGGGCCGGCAACCAAACGGTTGCCGGCCCTTCTTAAGCAGCTGGATTCAGCAGTGCTGGATTACCAGGAAGACTTGGTGATGCCCGGGAGCTCACCACGGTGGGCCATGTCGCGGAAGCGAACACGGGAGATACCGAACTTCTGGAAGGTACCGCGAGGACGGCCGTCGATGATGTCGCGGTTACGCAGACGGACGGGCGACGCGTTACGGGGAAGCTTCTGCAGGCCGAGGCGTGCTGCTTCGCGAACTTCGTCGGTCGAGTTGGGGTCAACCAGAGCCTTCTTCAGTTCGAGGCGCTTTGCAGCGTAACGCTCAACGATGACTTTACGCTGTTCGTTCTTTGCGATCATTGACTTCTTAGCCATGTGTTTAGCGCTCCTCTCGGAATTCGACGTGCTGACGGATCTTGGGATCGTACTTCTTCAGAACCATACGGTCCGGGTCGTTACGACGGTTCTTCCGCGTCACGTAGGTGTAACCCGTGCCCGCAGTCGACTTGAGCTTGATGATCGGACGTACGTCCTTGTCCTTAGCCATTAGAGCTTCACTCCCCGAGCAAGGATGGCGGCGACGACTACGTCGATGCCGCGCACGTCGATGGTCTTGATGCCCTTTGCAGAAAGCTGCAGAGTGACGTTACGGCGCAGGGACGGAACCCAGTAGCGCTTCTTCTGGATGTTCGGATCGAACCGACGCTTGTTGCGACGGTGCGAGTGCGAAATGCTGTGCCCAAAGCCCGGCTCGGCTCCGGTCACTTGGCAGTGTGCTGCCATGACTTCTCCTCAAAATTGAATGTAATGATCCGCATATCTGCTGCAGGATCATGCGGCTAAGTGCGACCCAAAGTGATCAGGGTGAACGGTTAGTCACGCAACTTGAGCCCCTAACTACCGGCTACCCTGGAGAAAATTACCGGGCCACCGGAGCAATTGCGCACGCTCCGCGCACTTAGCGCTCACCAAGTCTACGAGTTCACGCAATTAAAGACCAATCCGGGCCCGGACGGTGTATAGGAGGGCGCTGCTTCATAGGCGCGTGAGCTGCGCGTACTTGGGTGCCAGGCCGTCCCCCGAAGACTTACCAGTGACGCGGCGGACCACCCACGGTCCGGCAAATTCGCGCACCCACCGGGCGTTGGCGCGGATGGCTTCGGCCCGGTTCAGCTCGGGCACGGGGGTCATGGGCGGGACATCGATCGAGTTTTCGTGCTTCAGGACCGTGAGGACGCGGTTGGCCATGTTGGCGTGCCCGGCAGCAGACATGTGCATCCGGTCCTGGGCCCACATGCCCCAGTCGTAGTACTCGTTGAAGCGCCAGTAATCCACCAACAAGGCGCCGTGGTCCCCGGCAATGCCGCGGATCAGCTCGTTGTAGATGGCGGTGCGGCCGCGCATGGTGCTGAACACCTTGGAGCCCCGCGCGTCGAAGCCGGTGAACATCACCACAGTGGCGCCGGTGGCCGCCAGCTTGCGGATGCCGGCGTCGTATTCCGCCAGGAGATCGTCGATGTCGATCTTGGGCCGCAGAATGTCGTTGGCGCCTGCGTAAACGGTCACCAAGGTGGGGTTCAGGTCGACGGCGGCGTCCACCTGATCTGCCATGATCTGGCGAAGCTTCCTGCCGCGGATGGCCAGGTTGGCGTAGCCGAAGCCGGGATCCGCCGCGCCCAGCTGCTCGGCCACGCGGTCCGCCCAGCCGCGGACACCGTTGGGACAGCTGGGATCGTCATCCCCGACCCCCTCCGTAAAAGAGTCGCCGAGCGCTACATATCGGGTCGAAAAGTCCATGGCGTCAGTCTTTCATCTGTTGCCGGGAGCAACCAAGGCGGGCCTGCCCGGAGGGTGGCGGTCCGAGCGACGGCTTATGGCCGGCTTTCAGCCTCGCGCAGGATCCAGTGGTCATCGTCCAGCCGGGCCACGATCTTTTCGCCGATGCGGGCGAGGTCATTGACGTCGCGTTCCGTCAGGGCGTCCAGCAACTTGGCGCGGACTGCCTCCACGTGGCCCGGTGCGAGCGCCTCCAAAGTGGCCATCCCGACGTCGGACAGGTGTGCGGTGGTGACCCGGGCATCTCGGGGGTGCGGACGCCGCTCCAGCCATCCGCGCTTCTCCAGTTTGGAGACCACGTGCGAGAGCCGGGACAGCGACGAACTGGTGCGGGCGGCCAGCTGGCTCATCGGCAGGAAACGGCCCTCGGCCTCCGACAGCATGGCCATGACGTTGTAATCGAACAGGGACACCTTGCCGGCGGTGTGGAGCTGGTTGTCCAAGGCAGCCGGCAGCAGCGTGTTGATGCTCAGGAGTGCCAGCCAGGCACGTCGTTCGTCGGCGTTGAGCCAGCGCGGTTCGGTCATGCGTCCATTCTAGAAGCAGAGCGTCGTTGAGCGTTCAAGTGACGCACCGGTTCCCCTGGACCCGTCCGAGTAGGCTGGCTTTATGTTTGTTGTATCGCTGACCTACAAGGTGCCCGAAGACATTGTGGACTATCACCGCCCTGCCCACATGGCCTGGGTTAAGCAGGCGTTCGACGACGGCGTGTTCCTTGCGTCCGGACGCCTGGTTCCGGCCGTGGGCGGTGTGCTGTTGTCCAAAGCCAACCGAACCACACTGGATGCTGCGTTGGCCAAGGACCCCTTCTACAGCAACGGTGTGGCCGAGTTCGAGGTCATCGAATTCACTGCCACGACCGTGGCGGCGGGTTATGAAAACCTGCTGGACACCTAGGCCTCTGGCCCCTGGCCCCTGCGCCAGCAGGCTCCGGGAAACTGCCCTGCATTCCGGCTCTCCTGACTCTTCCGTGGGTCAATTTCGGCCGGGGAGCACCGGTTTGTGACCGCCGAGGCTGAGCATCGCGAGGGCGATGAGTGCTTCGGGTGATTTGAAGCCGAAAGCGATGCGGGTGATGAGTCTGATCTTCGTGTTCATCGATTCGACTCGTCCGTTGGAGAGCCCATGCTCGATCGCGGCGAGGATCGCGGCGCGGTGGTTGACGATGCTGCGTTGGAGCTTCACGAACGCGGGGATCCGGCACCGGCGCGCCCAGGCGACCCATTTATCGAGGGCTTCGGCGGCTTCGTCGTGGGGCAGTTTGAAGATGACCCGGAGTCCTTCCTTGAGGTAGTAGGCCCGGCCGAGGGTGGGGTTGGTCTGCACGATCCAGGCGAGCTTGACCTGCTGCTTCTCGGTCAGGTTCTCCGGGTTCTTCCAGAGCGCGTAGCGGGAGTTCTTCACACCGGCTGCGCGGGCACTGTCCGGGCGGGGCGGCGCGTCTTTCGCTGGCCGGCCGCGGCCGCGCCTGGCCTCGGTGGTCCGGGCTGCCTTTCGGGCGTCGTTCCACGCGGCCCGGCGCACCTCGTCGAGGGCTTCGGTGGCCCATTTGACGACGTGGAACGGGTCGGCGCAGCGGACCGCATTCGGGCACCGCTGGGCCACGACAACGGCGATCCACGCGGCCCCGTCGGCGGAGACGTGCGTGATCCGGGCGCAGCGTTCTGCCCCGATGGCGTCGAAGAACGTGCCCAGGGTGGCCTTGTCTTGGCCCGGGGCCGCCCAGACCAGCCGGCCGCTGTCGTGGTCGACGACGACGGTCAGATACTTGTGGCCGCGCTTGTAGGAGATCTCGTCGATGCCGATCCGCCTCAGGCCGGCGAACTGGTCGTGGAGCTTCTCCGTGTCGTTCCAGACCCGGGTGATGATCGCGCCGACAGTGCGCCAGGCGATACGCATCAGCTCCGTGATGGCGGTCTTGGACGTTTGCGTGGCCAGCCAGGCGACCTGCGCGTCGAAATGGTGGGTGTGGCCGGCCTGATGCCGGGCCCAGGGCACGGCGGCGACGCTCACGCCGTGGACCCGGCAGGACACCCTCGGGGCGTCGGCTTCCAACTCGACCCGGATCGTCCCGGCGTCCAGTGCCCGCCAGCGGCGTCGACCCTGGCCCTGGTCGTATTTCGGGCAACGGCGGCGGCAGATCCCGCACCGGTTCCGCATCGAGCCTGTCGGCCTGACAGAGGCGACCAGTATCCCCGTTTCCTCGTCCAGATCGATGGCCTCGACGACCGTTTTCTCGACACCGAGCAGAGTTCGCCATAGTCTTGCATTTCGCACGCCGTTTTCCCGTCTGAAAGTTTCTGTTCCTTGAACAGTCAGAAACCTAGACAGGAAGCGGCGTGCGTTCGTTAAGGCGCGCTGAAAACGCCCACGGAAGAGTCAGGAGAGCCTGCATTCCCGGCAGTTCCCCGGAAGTACCTACTGCTCCAGAACCAGCAGCTGCGCCTTGTCCGGCTCCCAGGTCACGAACAACTCCGCGACTGGCGCGGGCAGACCCGTCGCATCTGAACTGAGTTCGCGCCCCTGGAGCTCGTGGCCGCCGGCCGTCAGGCGGTGGCGCACCGTGGCGCCCACGTTGGTCGAGGAGACCAGGGACGCCTTGCCGCAGTTGTCCGTACTTGCCTCGGAGCTGAACTTGAGGTTTTCCGGACGGATGGACACGGCGTATTTCTCGCCGGTGACGCCGCGGTCGCGAACCCTGCCCAGGCCCAGGCCGCCGAGGTCAACCAGCGCCTCGCCATCCTTGCGTTCCAGGACGATGCACGGGATGAGGTTTGTGTCGCCCAGGAAGCTGGCCACCCAGTCTGTGAGCGGGTGGTTGTAGAACTCTTCGGGCGGGCCCGAATGGACGATCCTGCCGTCCTTCATGACCACGATCCCGGTCCGACATGGCCTCGTCCTGGTCGTGCGTGACGAAAAGGACGGAGATGCCCAGGCTCTTCTGCAGCGTCTTGATCTCTTCCTGCATGTGTTCGTGGAGCCGCTTGTCGAGGGCAGCCATGTGCTCGTCTAGGAGAAGTGCGGCGGGGTTGAACACCAGGGAGCGGGCCAGGGCCACACGCTGCTGCTGCCCGCCGGAGAGCTGGCGTGGCTTGCGGTCGTCCATCTTGCCCAGGCCCACGCGTTCCAGCGCGCTATCGGCGCGTTGTCGCCGTTCGGCCTTGGGCACCTTGCGCATCCGGAGCGCGAACTCCACGTTTTGGGGGCGCTCATGTGCGGGAAGAGGGCGTAGTTCTGGAACACGACGCCCAGGTCCCGGTCGCGGGGCGGGAGCGAAGCCACGGGCTTTCCGTCGATCAGGACGCTCCCGGACGTGTGCTCCTCGAAGCCGGCAACCATCATCATGGTGGTGGTCTTGCTGGATCCGCTCGGTCCCAGCAGGGTGACGAATTCGCCGGGTTCCACCACCAGGTCCAGTTCGTCGACGGCAACTACGTCGCCGTACGTCTTGCGGACCTGCCGGAGTTCAATGGAACCCTGCGCGGACGCCGGATGACTTGGAACAACAGCCCCAGGGTGGCCACGGTGACCAACAGAGCCGAGGACACCGCGATCTTGGGGGTCAGGTTGAACTGGATGTCGGTGAACATCTTCACGGGCAGGGTGGTGGCGCTGGGCGACTGCATAAACAGGGACATGACGGTCTCGTCGATGGAGACCGAGAAGGCGAACAGCGCCCCGGAAACCAGCCCAGGCAAGATGACCGGCAGGTAGACGTGCCGGAACACGGACAGCCATCCGGCGCCCAGGCTCTGCGCCGAATTGACCAGCGCCGGGTTCAGTTCGGCAAGGCTGGCACGCGTGGTCAAGTACACGTACGGGGTGGCGATGACGGCATGCGCCAGGCCGATGGGGAGGATGCTGCCCAGCACGCCGATCGAGATGAAGAACTGGTAGAACGCCAGCGCCAGCACCACGGTGGGGACGATCATAGGCGCCAGGATCAGCCCGACGACAGCCTGCTGGCCCGGGAAGTTGCGTCCGTGCAGGCCGATCGCCGCGGTCGCGCCGAGAATCACACCGATCACGACGGCGATCGCTGCAGATTGGAGGCTGGCCGTCAGGGCCGAGGTCCAAGCCTTATCAGCGAAGAAGCCGGCGACGGCGGCGAACGAGATTCCTTCGGGCGGGAAGGTGATGTAGCGGCTGTCGTCAAGAGCAACAGGCACCACGATCGCCGTCGGGACCACCAGGAACAGGAACACCGGAATGGAAAGCAGCGTCAGCAGTCGCTGCCGGGGATTAGTTGTCTCCATGTTGGCCTCCCGCCTTGAACACTCGCTGGTAGATGGCAACGAGGATGCTGACCAGCACTGTCAGTATCACGGCCAGGGCCGCGGCCCGGAGAAGTCGGTGAGCTGGCGCGCGTAGTAGTCGATCTGGTTGGCGATCATCATGTCGCCGGGTCCGCCCATGACAAACGGGGTGATGAAGAAGCCGGTGCTGATGATGAACACGAGCAGGCCTGCCGCGGAGATGCCCGGCGTGCTGAGCGGCAGGGTGATCCGGCGGAAGATTGAGGCTTCCTTGGCCCCGAGCGAACGCGCCGCCAGGGTAAGCCGGTCATCGATGGAGGTCAGCGAGGAGAAATTCGGGAACACCGCACACGGGAGCAGGCAGTGAACCATGCCGATGATCACGGCCAGCCGGTTGTGCAGCAGCTCAATGGGAGCATCGGTGAGGCCCACCGTCTGGAGGCAGGAGTTCACGATGCCGTTGTCCTGAAGTAGCACGGCCCGCGCGAAGTTCTTCACCAGGATGCCGGTCCAGAAGGGCAGCAGCACCACGGCGAACAGGATCACGCGGGTCACCGTGCCGGATCGCCACAGCACCAGGGCAATGACGTAGCCCAAGACCACGGTGACGATGGTGGATGCCAGGCTGACGCTAAGGGTGTTGATCAGGGAACGGACCACCAGCGGGTCTTCGAGAACGCGCTGGTAGACGTTGCCGATGAAGCTCGAGCCCACCAGTTTGCCCAGCGGGCTGAGGAACAGTACGACGTCGAAGGCCAGGATCGGGGCCAGCAGCAGCCACCAGGTGGTGCACCGCCGTCGTGGTTTCTCCTGCTCCGGCGCCGCGGCGCCACCCTCCGGACGCGCGCGTTGCAAGGTCGCGTTGCTCATGTCAAGCTCGTGGACAGCGAGACCTCACCCGAGGTGAGCTGCTGGATGGGCTCCTGGTTGGCCGCGTGTTAAAGCAGGCGGTCCTTGCCGGGGTGGTGGCCCAGCACGCGCAGGGCCCGATCGACGTCGAGCGGGTAGATCTGGCCGAACGGCACGCCGTCGACCAGGAGTGCGGCCTCCAGCACGGAGCTGTCCGAGAGCTGGTTGTAGACCGAGCGCTTGGTATCGTACTTGCCCTGGTCGAATAACTGCGCCCAGTCCTTGGGGGCCTGCGCAACGGGGATGCCTTCTGGTCCCAAGCCATCACAAACAGGAAACTCAGGTACTTGATGCCGTACTCCGCCTTGGCGTAGCCGGGCAGGCCCTTATCGCTGATGATGTCGTAGTCGAACGGCTCCAGGAGGCCTTCTGGCACGGCCGTTTCGTATTCCGGGGCGGTGATTTCCACGAGGTCCCACTGCACGTCCCCGGACTGCACCTGGGCCTTGAGGCAGGCCAGGCTGGTGTTGGCCAGCAGCGTGGTTTGGATCCCCGACTGCTTGGAGAAGGGGTCCAGAATCGTCTGGGTCAGCTAGTCATTGTAGGAGCCGCCGTAGGAGGTGACCGTGACTGTCTTGTTGGCTGCCGCGCTATCGGCGGGCTTGGCCCCGCAGCCGGACAATGCCAGGCCTGCGAATGGGGTCAACGCTGCTGCTTTCAGGAGTTTCCTGCGGTCAAAATGAAGGGAACTGTCAGTCATCGCGGTGGTGCCTCTCAAGGCTGTGGCCCTCCCGGCGCACGCCAAAGGACGCCGTGTGCCGAAGCGGCAGGTTGGGGGGATTGCGCGTTCACGCTAGCATCCCGACGGCGGCGGTTCACGCCCCCCCAAACGGTCCACGCAGCGCTGAGCGGACTATAGCTGACGCGTTGAGTCGTCGTCAGTGCCGCAACAGGATCTGTGATGTTGCACACAAGTCAAGCTGTTTACAAATCACTTGCTTTCGGGCTGTTCTTGAGCACCGCGGCCCGGTCCATCAGCTTCTTCAGCCCGCGCTTCCGCGGCACCTTGACTGGCTCCGGCCAGCGCGGCGCCAGCGCATCCCCCAGCGTGACGCCCCTGATTTTGCGGCCAAAAAGCGGCAGCACCCAGTCATTAACCCAACGACGCTGCCGTTGTTCCCACTCCCGGAGGCTGAGCCGCGCCGGCGGGTCCCAGTCCTTGAGCCGGATTTTGTGGGGCACCCCGAGCTGGTCCAGCACCTGCCCTGCGAGGTACTTGTGGCCCGCCTTGGACATGTGAAGACGGTCCGAGTCCCACATCCGCCGGTCATGGAAGGCGTCCAGGCACCAGTAATCCACCAAGACCGTCTCGTATGTCGCAGAGATCTCACGGACTCGCTGGTTGTAGACGGTGTTCCGCTTCTTCAGCAGCTCCAGAACGGCCGAGACTTTGACGTCGAAGCCCGTGAACAGGATCACCGTGGCCCCGGTCCCGGCGAGTCGCGCCACGAGGTCCTCGTACTCGTCCATCAGGGCAGCCATGTCCGTGCCGATGTCCAGGATGTCGTTTCCGCCGGCGTACAGCGTGATCAGCGTGGGCTTCATGGCCAGCGCCGGTTCCAGCTGCTCGGTGATGACGTGACGCAGGCGCTTGCTCCTGATGGCCAGGTTGGCATATTCCCACCCCGGCTCAGCCTTGGCCAGCTTCTCCGCCACCCGGTCAGCCCACCCCCGGACCCCGTTGGGCAGCCGCTCATCCCGGTCCCCAACACCTTCTGTAAACGAGTCCCCCAAAGCAACAAACACCCGCCGGCCCTCACGGTCCGAAAGTAAAGGATTAGAACCCATCCACTGAAAGTAACCACCCAAAGAAACGCCAAGGTAAACGGACAGCAACAAAATGTGCAGAAGGGTTGAGACCTAGAGGCAGAGCGCGAGGGAGCGTTTGCAGTGCCGGGTATTAGGCGTGTCCATCAAGCCGCCGCCTCTGATCATCAGCCGCTGCTCAGCCTTTGTCACATTTTTGCGACCGATGGTCACGATCAGGTAACGTTGCCCGCTGGCCCTAATGCAGGGCCCCGGGCGCCCGATCACTGGACCCCCGATGCGCCCCTTCGGCGCCTGCTAGCTCCGGCCCTGCCAAGGGGCCCAAGGATGCTTTCCGCACTCGTCATCGTCTCAAGTGCATCAGTAGTTTCTTCCAGTCCTAGCCCGGAGGTATCTTGTTCAAGAAAATAGCCATCATAACGACCATGGGTGCGTTGTCCCTGACAGGATGCGGCCTAGCCCCTACGACCGATGGGGCGCCTGCCCCATCCTCGGCTGGCCGCGCGTCCGCACCTGCCACTCCAGCCCCAACTGCCGCAGCCACGGCGTCTTCAGCCGCAGCGTCTCCGGCGCCCACGGCTTCAAGCAGCGGCCAGACCCCCGCTTCGGCGGCGGCAACCCCGGCGGCAACCGTCACCCCGCCGCCGGCGCCTGCGCTGGCCGCGGCCCCGGCCCCGGCCCCGGCGACAGTGGTGCCCCCAACCAGCCAGAGTCTCGCGACGACGGGTGACGGTGCCCAGGCAGCTACCGTCTTCGGTTGGGGCCCGGTCCTGACGGGCGACGAATTCTCCAACACCGGCGCACCGGACCGGACAAAATGGAGTGTCTATAACAGTGCTGGGCATGCCGGCAAAGGCCTGCGCAGTCCCCAGGCTTGGTCGGTTGCCAACGGCGTGGCCACCGTTAGCGGAGACGCAGCCGGCACCACGGGGGGCATGTCGGCAAAGTTCGCGGAACAAAAGTATGGTCGCTGGGAAACGCGCATGAAAACCAATTCACGGGACCCGAAATACCACCCGGTCCTGATCCTCAACAACAACGCTGCCCCGAACTGTGCCGAGATCGATTATGCCGAGGGCAGCACAGTCACCTCCGTGATGAGGTTCTTCCTGCACTACGCCTGTGGTGGAGCGGATTTCCAGACCACAACGGCGACCCCCGTCGATAGCACACAGTGGCACAACTACGCGGTGGAGTGGACCCCGGCCGGCATCAGCGGATACGTCGACGGAGTAAAGACCTTCACTGACACGAACCCGGCGCACCAGCCCTCTGTCGCCATGAAGCAGACATTGCAGCTGGATTGGTTCCCGGACGGCGCCGCCACCAAGCCCTCGCAGATGCAGGTCGATTGGGTCCGCGTCTACCGGTGAGACAGGCCTTTCCGGCTGAGGGCTCGCCGGGGAACGGTTTGGAATAGCCGCGGGGCCGACTCCCAGGGTGCCGCAAGCCTCTGAGCGGCAACGAAGTAAATGAGAAAGACCCACCGGGACCTGGCGAGTTCCAGCAGTTGCAACACCCTGACTTTCGGGAGTGGCAACGACCGTGGTTCGTTAAGGTGATGATTCATCAAGATCCCGGTGGTAGGGGAAGGGCCAGAAGCGCTCGGCTAGACCTCGGCCTTACCCTGCCGCCAGTACCCCATGAAGGCGACCTGCTTGCGGTCGATACCGACGTCGCGTACAAGGTACCGCCGCATGTCCTTGATAACGGCGGCCTCGCCGGCGATCCAGGCATAGAAAGGCATGGCGCCGGCGGGCATGGCGGGGTTCTTGGTGGCCTCGATTTCGGCTGTCTCCATCCGCGCGGGCGTCTCCCAGAGGATGTCCACGTCCACGTTGACGTCTTCGGGCTCCGGGCCCGCGCCGCCGTCGGACGCTTTGATGCCCACCCAGCCGGGAACGGGGACCGCCGCCCGCACCGCCTGCTGCAGCAGCTCGCCGTGCGGGCGTGAGCGGCCGATGGCGGCACCGCGGGCAAGCCAGGTGATGTCGATGTCGGCGTCTGTCTTGAGGTCGAGGAAGTCGCCTGCCTCCGGCACTTCCAAGAGGGCGTGGCCGCTCATGTAGGACGGCACGCTTTCGAGGATGGCGGAGATGGCGGGAATGGCGGTTTCGTCGCCGGCGAGCAGGACACGCTGGGCCATTCCGGGCCGCCACTCGATGCCGCCGTAGGCCTCGGCGGTGTAGCACTGGGCGGCACGGCTGTTGGGGCCGATGAGGGTGATCACATCGCCCGGCTTGGCGTTCAGGGCCCAGTTCGCGGCCGGACCGCCGTGGCCGTCCGCGTCCAAATGCATCACGAAGTCAACGTCAATTTCCGGATACACGGCATCAAGCCGGGACTGGCGGACCGTGTACGTGCGCATCGAGCCGCGCACAGCGGGGTCCATCGCAAGCCATTCCCGGTACCAGCCGGCCTGCTCCATTTCGAAGACCGGCAGGGGCAGTTGTGTGCCGTCGGATGCCAGGGACGGGATCATCAGTTTGATCCGGAGGTCGAGGGTGTCGCCGTTAACGCCGAAGTCCCGCAGCGAGTACCCGCCAAAGGTGATCCGGAGGAAGTTGGGACTCAGCTCCTGCACCGAGGAAACGATCACCTCGAAGGCCAGGGTCATGGGCTCGGTGGCGGCGATGTCGCGGGTCTTCATGAAACGAGCTCCAGTTCGGTTGCGGTGCTGTGGTGGCGGCCGATGGGGATAATCAGTGGCGTGCCCGAGACGGGATCGGGAATGACCCGGGACGCCAGGCCGAAGACGTCCCGGACCATCTTTTCGGTGACAACGTCAAGGGGGTCTCCCAGGGCCACAATCTCGCCGCCCTTCATGGCGATGACGTGGTCCGCGTAGCGTGCTGCCAGGTTCAGATCGTGCAGGACGATAGCCACGGTGGTGCCGCGCTTGCGGTTCAGGTCCGTGACCAGGTCCAGGACTTCCACCTGGTGCGCCAGGTCCAGGTAGGTGGTGGGTTCGTCCAGCAGGAGCACCTCGGTTTCCTGGGCCAGCGCCATGGCGATCCAGACCCGTTGGCGCTGACCGCCGGAGAGTTCATCGACGTTCCGCTCAGCGAGTTCCAGCGTTTCCGTTGCCTCGAGCGCGCGCTGCACAGCGGCGTCGTCCTCGGTGCTCCAGTGGCGGAAGAAGCCCTGGTGCGGATACCGGCCGCGGCCCACGAGGTCGCGGACGGCGATGCCGTCCGGCGCTGTGGGGTGCTGCGGGAGGAGGCCCAGGGTGCGCGCCAGTTCACGGGCCGGGCGGGCGTGGATGTCCTTGCCGTCCAGCGCGACCACGCCGGCTGCCGGTTTGAGAAGGCGGGACAGGCCGCGGAGGAGGGTGGATTTACCGCAGGCGTTGGCGCCCACGATCATGGTCACCTTGCCTTCGGGGATTTCCGCCGTGAGGCCGTCCACCACGCAGCGCTGGTCGTATTTTAGGGTGAGGTCCTGGGCGCTAAGAACGGCCATGTCAGGCATCCTTTCGGTTGGCCGTGACCAGAAGCCACAGCAGGAACGGGGCGCCGAGCGCGCCGGTGATAACGCCGACGGGCAGCACGGTGCCGTCCAGCACCAAGGGGGCAAGGTTGGCCGCGAAGTAATCGGCGGTGAGGACAATCAGCGCACCCACCAGGGCCGACGCCGGGAGGCTGGCTTTTAGGGTGAAGCGCCGGGCGATGGGCCCGGCCAGGAAGGCGACGAACGAGACGGGCCCGGCAGCCGCCGTCGCCACTGCGACGAGTGCGACGGCGGTGACCACCACGGCGAGGCGGGTGAACCCGACATGGATGCCCAGCCCGGCCGCGGCGTCCTCGCCGAGTTCGAGGATGCGCAGCGGCCCGGCGAGGGCGATGACGGCGGGGACCAGGACCAGGAGCGCGAGTGCGAGCATGCCGGCCCGGTCCCAGTTGGCGGAGTTCAGGGAGCCGTTGAGCCAGACGAGTGCGTCAGCCGCGGTGCGGATGTCCGCGCGGGTCATCATGAAGTTGACTACCGCATGCAGGGCGGCGGCGATGCCCACACCGGCCAGAACCAGCCGGTTGCCCGCGGCGTTCCCCCGGTTGCCGCCGACGGAGCCCAGTGACGGACCGCGGGAGATGGCGTAGATCAGCGCTGCGATGCCCAGCGCGCCGCCAAGCGCCGCCCCGGACACGGCGGGACCGGTGGCGCCGAAGATCACGATGGCGGTGACCGCGGCCGCGCTTGCGCCGTAGCTGATGCCGATCACGTCCGGGCTGGCCAGCGGGTTGCGGAGCATGGTCTGGAACAGGCCGCCGGAGAGCCCGAACGCTGCGCCGATCATTACGCCGATGACGGCCCGGGGCAGTTTGTTCTCCATGACGATGAAGCTTGCGCCGGGGATTTTCTCGCCGCCGGTCAAGTGCCCGATGAGGATCTTGAAAAAGTCCGGAACAGTCACGGTGTAGCTACCCAAGAGGACGTACACGGTGAACATGACCACAACGCCGAGGGCCACTGCGGCGGTCCGCCCATGTTGTGCTATCAGCTTTGGTCGTTTTAACTCGGTTTTGGCAACCGGAAGTGATAGGTCAACGGGGGGTTTGGTTTCGACGAGGTTCACAGGCCGGCCCCGTTGCCACGGCGGATGAGCCAGA
Source organism: Pseudarthrobacter sp. S6 (assembly GCF_050156575.1). Classification (NCBI taxonomy): domain Bacteria; kingdom Bacillati; phylum Actinomycetota; class Actinomycetes; order Micrococcales; family Micrococcaceae; genus Pseudarthrobacter; species Pseudarthrobacter sp. S6. The sequence goes on from NZ_CP189581.1 coordinate 28,028, forward strand.
CGAAGACGGGCGCACCCACGAGTGCGGTCATGATGCCGGCCGGGACCTCGCCGGGAAGCAGCACGACGCGGCCGATGATGTCCGCGCCGAGCAAAAGTGCCGGCGCGAGGACCAGGGAGAACGGCAGGATCCAGCGGTAGTCGGGGCCGGTGAGTGAGCGGACCGCGTGCGGAATGACCAGACCAACAAAGCCGATGGGTCCTGCCAATGCCGTCGCGGAGCCGCACAGGAGCACGATGCCCAGTGCGGTCACCCCACGCGTCAGGCCCACACGCTGGCCGAGCCCGCGGGCGATGTCATCACCCAGCGCGAGGCTGTTGAGGATGCGGCCGGTGCCGAGAATAATGACTGCCCCGACGGCGAGGAACGGGAGGCCCGGGAGCACCATTGCCCAGTCGCGGCCGGAGATTCCGCCCACCTGCCAGAAACGGAAGTGGTCCAAGGTGTCCTGGCTGGAGACGAGAATGACACTCATCAGGGAATAGTGCCCGGCGCTGAGCGCGGCGCCGGCGAGGGCGAGCTTGACCGGCGTCGCGCCTTCCCTGCCCATGGACGCGACGAGGTAAACCACGACGGCGGAGGCTCCGGCGCCGATGAACGCGAACCAGATGTAGCCGCTCAGGGAGGTGACACCGAAAAGGTAGATGCCGCTGACCACGGCCAGCGCGGCTCCGGCGTTGACGCCCATGATGCCCGGATCTGCCAGCGGGTTGCGGGCAACGCCCTGCATAGCCGCGCCGGCCAGGCCCAAGGCACCGCCAACGAGGATTCCGAGGACGGTGCGGGGGATGCGTGCGTGGACCACGGCGTGGTCGCCGTTGGCGGCGTCGAACTGGGTGAGCGCTTGCCACACAGTGGCCAAGGAAAGGCCCCGGGCGCCGATGGCCAGGGACGCTGCGGCTAACAAAGAAAGTACGACGACGGCGGCCAGCAGCCAGGCAGCTTGCCTCGTTCTGGCCTTCCCGCCGTCGCCAGCCCCTCGACCGGCGCGAACGGACACTTGGGGCCCTCGTTGCGACCCGACCGGGGCCCCAAGTGTCCGTTCGCGCTGTCCGGCGGGTGCCGCCGTCGTACTCTCCGTCATTGGGCGGTGCTTACTTCACTGCATCCGCTGCGCGGGCGATCTGCGGGAGGAACGTGTCCAGCGCCCACGGCAGACTCAGCGGCGAGGAGGCGGAGATTGCCAGGACCAGGCTCTTGTCCGCGTCGGCAACGAACGCGCCGTTCTTGACGGCCGGAATCTGGCCCAGCAACGGGTCAGCCTTGACGGCCGCAGCGGTGGCGGCATCCTCAACCGAGCTCAGGAAGATGTCGGCCTCAAGTTCGTTGGCCTTCTCGGCGGACCACGTCACAAAGACGTCCTTGGAGCCGGCGGAAGCCTTCTCGGCGACCGGGGCCAGCTTCATCCCGATGGCTGAGAGGAACTTCGGACGGTTGTCATTGGCGGTGTAGAAGCCCGTGGACGTGAGGTCTGCGGGATCGGCGTAGCCGTAGATGAAGCTCTTGCCAGCGATCTGCGGGTACTTGGCAGCCTCGGCCTTGACGGTGGCCTCCGTGTCGGCAATGAGCTTGGTAGCCTCAGCCTCCTTGCCCAGCACCTTGCCGATGATGGAGGTTGAATCCTGCCAGGAGGTTCCGTAGGCAACCTCGGGGTGGGCCACCACCGGTGCGATCTCGCTGAGCTTTTTGTAGTCCTCTTCGGTCAGGCCGGAGTATGCGGCCAGGATGACGTCCGGGGTGAGCTTGGCGATCTCGGTGAAGTTGATGCCGTCGGCCTCGGAGAACTGGACCGGAGCCTTGTCGGAACCGAAGCTGGCGCCGAGCTCTTTCAGCGCCGCATCCTTCCACGGAGTGGAGCCCTGCCCGTTGCCGCCCCATTCGTTCTTCGGGACGCCCACCGGGACAACGCCGAGGGCAAGGGCAACGTCGTCGTTGACCCAGGAAACGGCGACTACACGCTTGGGCTGTGCCTTGACGGTGGTTTCACCGAAGACGTGCTTGATGGTGACGGGGAACTGCGAGCTGCCGGAGCTGGCGCTGCTGGCGTCCGAGGTGGAGGACGCAGGGCCGGTGGAGCAGGCGGACAGTGTGAGTGCCGCGGCGGCGAGAACGGCCGTTGCCTTGCCGGCTGATTTGAACAGCGTGCGGCGGGTGGCGCTCGGGCCGGGGAAGAGGGGGGAAGTCACGGAACTCCTTAGGTGAATGATGCGAACCTAAGTAAGGGTAGCCTAGCCTGCCCATAATTAGAAAAGCTTTGTATTGCGTAATTAATAATGTCCATCCAATAGCAACGCGGGGTCACATATGGCCCTTCCCGGCGGGAATTTGGGCGTAATGTGACCCCGCGTTGGGGTATTGGAGACGGGTCAGCGGAGCACGATGTCCACGGGGTTCGCCTCGGACCGCCACTGACCTTCCGCGCCGGGCCTGGGCCGGATCACCGGGGCGGTGAGCACGCCGGAGCGGTTGGTGCGCTTGTCCCGCAGGATCTCGGTCACCGAGCCCAGGTGCCGGGACAGGTCGATCACGTTCTCCGGGGCGGCCAGGAGCAACTGGAATCCGAACTCGTGCAGCGCCTTGATCCCGGCGCCGGCAAACTCCTCAGAGGCCAGCACAAACGCCTCATCCATCATCACGGTGCCGTAGGTGGTGAATCCCTGCTCGGCTATGCCCAGCTGATAGCTCAGCGCCGCGGCCATAATGAACGCCGTGAAGCGCTGCCGCTCGCCGCCGGACATGGAGCCGGTGTCCGCGTGCATGTAAACGTCGGTCCGCTTGCCGCCGCCACTCTTGGCGCCCTTTCCGCCTGACGCCGGCCCGGTCACGTCCCGGTGTTCCTTGCACTGGATGAACAGGTGCCCGCGGACGTCCAGCACTTCGGCGCGCCAGCGCCGGTCCTCGGGGGTGGGTGAGCCCAGCCGCTTCACGAGCGTTTCGAGGGTCTTGTACCGGGCGGTGAGCTCGGCGTCGTCGCCTCCCCCCGCTTCCGGGCCGGAACCCGCGCGGGCGGGCCGCGTGTGCCGGGCCTTCAGCGCGTTCTGGATGGCGTCCTTGAACTGCTTGGCCGTGGCCGGCAGGGTCTGCTTGATGTCCAGCTCCAGGAAGCTGCCCTCATGGAAGTTGACCTCGGACAGGATGCCGTTGAGCGGCAGGATACGGCTGGTGATGGACCGCCGCTCCTCGTCCAGCAGGTGCAGCAGCGTGCTGAACGATTCATGCGTGCGCTGGTTGAAGAACTGCCGGAACTCGGACTCCTGGGCGGGCAGGCCGTCGCTGATGATGGCGTGGTAGCGGCCTTCGAACTCCCCCGCGGCCCCGATGGAGGTGCCGTGGTCCGCGGAGATCGCGGAGCCCCACTCGCGCACAAACCCCTCGAAGATCCGGGTCAGCCGCTCGGATGTTGCCTGCCCGCGCGTCTCGGCGGCGTGTAGCTCCCCGAGCAGCGCCGTCCGGACGCGGTTGGCCAGGTTGTCCAGCTCATGCATCTCGCCGACGTCGCCGAAGTCGGTGAAGTACGGTTCCAGCGCGGTGACGGTGGCGGCCGACGGCGGCGCCTGCTCAAGGCGGGCACGCGCGGCTTCCAGCAGCGAATCGGCGGCGCTCATTTGCCGGTCCAGTGCCTTGTATTCGCTCTGCAGGACGGCTGCGGCCTCGGTGCTGGCCTGGTGCTTCTGCCGCGCGGTTTCGATGTTGGCCCGCAGCGGTTCCAGGTCGGCCTGGGCCGCGAGGGCATCCTTGAGCCGCTGTTCAATCCTGGCAAGTTCATCGGCGGCCACGGCCGCGGAGACCTGTTCCCAGGGCCGGTGGTCCTCCGCGATCCGGCGGAGGGCGTCGAGCTGCCGGCTCATGCCCTGGTGCGACTCTTCACGGCTCTGCGCCAGCTCGGCGGCCTTGGCGAGTTCCTGCTGCAGGTCCTCCACCTGGGCGGCCACGAGTTCCAGCTTGGCGGCGTTATCGAACCCGAGTACGTAGTCCTGGCGGCTGGTGAAACGGTCGTCCTTCTCCACCGTGTGCCGGTTGCGTTTGACCACGCCGCCCAGGCTCAGTCCCTTGTCCAGGGCGGCCAGCTCGTTGGGGTCCTCGACGCACGGGTAGGCGAAATCCAGGGCGATCCGCTCCCGGATCCATTCCCCGGCGTCCGCCACCGCACCGCTGGCGAGGATGTCCAGCTTGGTGAGCAGGTCGCCGTCGCGCGCGTCCTCCACGGCGAGGGCGCCGCCAGCGAGCGGCTTGGACACGTCCACCGCGCGCAGGGCGCCACGTACCTTGTTGTCGTTCAGGTAGCGGGTCACCGCGGCGAAATGTTCGCCGGGGACCAGCAACGTGGTGGCGAGGTTCCGGAGCGCGCGCTCCGCGGCGGGCCGCCACTGTTCCTCCCCATCGGCGAGGTCCATCAGCTCGCCGCCGAACGGCATCCGGTCTTCAGGAACGCCGGTGGCCGCGGCGATTGCCGCCCGGTTTTCAATGCTCGACGGCGGCAGCAGGGACTTGCGCGTCTTCAGCGACAGCAGCTCCTGCTGGGCTGCTGCCAGCTCACGCTTTTTGGTGGCGTGGCCGTCGAAGGCTTCGAAGCGGAGCTCTTGCAGGGCCTGCGAGTCATCCTTGAGCTCGGCCGACCTAGCGGCAGCCTGCTCGTGGGCCTGTTCCCAACCCGCATCGGTCCACTCCAGCTGCAGGCCGGCGTCGGACAGTGCCTTGCGGGCCGCTTCCTCGACCTGCTCGCGGAGCCGCAGGCCAAGCTTGGCGTTGTCCAGCGACTGCTCGATCGCGGAGATCGCGTTGCCGCCCTGGTTGTTGTAATCGGTCTCCAGCTGGCGCAGTGCCTTGGCCAGCCCGTCGCGGATGGAACGTTCCCCGCCGAGCTCCTTGGCTTTCACCTGGGCCAGGTCCTTGAACCGGGCAAGGGTCTTCTGGTGCACCGTGACCGCGAGCTGCTGCTTGTAGGCTTCGAACTCCTCGCCCGACAGCTCGCGGAGCCGGTTTGCGTCCAGGAGCGACTGCGCATATTCCTTGTTCAGACCTGGCACCGGGGCCAGCTGGTCGCGCTGCTGCCGCACATCCTCCAGCCGCTGCCGGATGGACATCAGGTTGCTGAACTCCTCCACCACGTCGTCCGCCGCGGCCAGCGTGGCCGGGGCGTCCAGGACCTGGTCACGGAAGAACGTATTAACGCTGCCGCCCAGGCCCTTGCCGGCCTGGATTACCCGCAGCAGGGGCAATGCCTGGTCCGAGCTGATGCCCAGGAGGCGGCGGAAACGCTCCGCGAAGGCCTTGTGCACATCGAAGATCTGGGCGTCCGGAAAGATCGTCTCCAACGCAGCTTTGGTGAAGCGCTTCTCCGCGATGTCCTCGATGGCCGGCAGGTCCAACGGCTTGCTGTCGATCACGTAGAAACGCCCGACGCTCGACTCCGTGCCGTTTTTGGGCAGGTCAAACAGTGCCGACACTGTGATGCGCGTGCCCGCGGCGTTATCGAACGTCAGCGCGACGGCGGACCAGGTGGCACCGGGGCGCTGGAACGCACTGGCCGAGCCTTCGCCCACCGCTTTGTCGCCCACCTTGCCGCGCATATAGGTAAACGTGGTCCGCTTGTCCTCCACGGCACCGCCGGCACGCTGGGCCGCGGCCTCGTTGGAGCGCGGCCGGGCATCGAAGACCCGCAGCATGGCATCAAACAGCGTGGACTTGCCCACGCCCGAGTTGCCCGTCAGCAGGGTTCCGTTCCGGTCCACGTGCATCGCGTGGGCCCCATGGAACGTGCCCCAGTTGACCACCTGCACCAAAGCCAGGCGCATCTGGCCGGGGTTCGTGAGGTCGCCCATCGGCAGCATGGTTGCGATGCTCACTTGGCTTCCTCCGTTTCGGGGGTCGAGGCCGTGGCGGCATCGTCATCCTCGGCACCCGGGTCGGAGTCGAGCTCTATCAGTGCTTCTGTGCCTGTGGGGTCCGTGGTGGCTGCAACCAGGGCTTCGATTTGGGCAGGGATGTCGCCGATGTTTTCGAAGGGGAGAGCCAGCGGGAGGGCATTGGAGATGGTGTAGACATCCTCCAGGCCTGTGGTGAGGAGCAGTTGGCGGGCCAGGAGCTTGGTGATGGCCCGGGTGACCACGTCCGAATCCCGCAGCGCGTCCTGCTGTCCGGCGGGCTGATAGTGGGCCACAAGCTCAGCGAGTTCCTCGCGGGTGATGGTGGCATCGGTCTGGGCCGTGACGTGGCGGTCCAACAGCATCCGCAGGCGGAGCAGCACGATGGTCTCCACCCGGCTCAGGGCACGCTGCTGGCGCAGGATGCTTGATCGGCCACTGCCTCCAATGGCCTCAGGATCCACCGGGCGCAGGACGGCGATCTTGCGTTCGTGGTCCAGCTGCAGGCCCAGGAACAGCTCGGACAGGCGGCTGCGCAGGATGATCTGGTTGTCCAGCAGCGTGGTCCACAGCTTCTCGTCGCGGCCGCCGTCAACGTACGGACCCTTGAGCAGCTTGACCAGCGCCTGGCGCACCTTCATCGAGAGAACCCCGGTATCGCCGGGAAACAGTGCCGCACCGTCCACAAACGTGTCCCGGGGCGTGACTCCGGCACCCCTGGTGATTGAGCCTGTCGAAATCCCTTGCGCCTCGGGCTCGAGCACTTGGGTGTCCTCGCGCTCCTCAACGGGAGGTGCCGCCGTCGTAATTTCTTCAGTCATCGTCAATCCTTCTTGAGGGTGACCACCGGCAGGTACGCCGTGCGGGTGGTGCCGTCGATCTGTTCGTAGTCCAGGCCATCCCAGCCGTCGCGGTCAAAGGCCGCGCCTTCCTGGAGGGCGTGCGAGAGGAGTGCGCGGATGGAGTTGATGTGCTGTTCCTCCGGCGGGAGCTGTCGCCAGGCCTCGGCCAGGGTGGACGCGCCGGCCACGGCGGCCCGGATGGCGTCGGGGCGCGCCTTGCCCGTTCTCGGCGAGCGCACGCGGTCGGAGTCGCTGAAGGCGATGGGGTCCGCCAGCTTGGGCGGCACGGCGAACTCGTCCGGGTCGTACAGCTTGACCATGGCCAGCGATTCGAACCCGGCGTTGAACAGCACCGGACCTCGGACCAGGCCCGGCCGTTCGCGTTCATACGGCAGGGACCTGATGGCCTGCTCGGCTTCGCGCAGCACCTTGCGGAGACGGACGGACTGGCGGAAGTCGTCGCTCTGTACGTATGTGTTCAGGCTTTCGCTTAGCTTGCCGTAGATCCGCTGGATCTGGCTGTGCTGGTGGCGGAGCTCGGCCACCAGGTTCTTAAGCGTCTCGCGGTCCTCCGGCGAAAGGTCGTCGGCGAACTGCCGGCCGAGGACTTCGCTGATGGCCGAACGGAACCGGACCTGCTGCTGCGGGTCTTCCAGGAACGCGGTGAAGGAGCGGAAGGTCCTGCCCTCGGGACTCTGCCGCAGCCGCTTGTCCGCGTCAAGGACCTGCGCCATGGTGGCACCCTTGCTCAGCGACTCCTCGATGATCTGGTTGCGTAACTCGCCCACCAGTTCCTCGATGCGGTCGCGCATCTTTTTGTAGTCGGCGGGCAAGCTGGCGGCGAGGTCCAGGATGTTCCCGGCGGCTTCCACGGCTTCGTCGTCGTCCAGGAGGCCGTCAAAGTCGCCGGAGCTGATGTCCTGGATGAGCTGCTGCCGTTCCCCGATCTCGTCCGCGAGGGATTCCAGGCGGGCACTCTGGTCCGGGTTGGTCTCATTGGCCAGCTTCTCCACGTCGCCCAGGAGCGTGCCCAGCCGGGAACCATTCAGCGTGGAACGCTCGCTGGAGAGGCTGTCCAGGAAAGCGAGCACGCGGGCGGCCGGTTCCGTGACCTCGTAAACGATCTGCCCCGACTGGTTGCGGCGGGTCAGGAAATGTTTGCGCGTCCACTCGTCCGCATAGTTCCTGCCGGACGACGTGCCGATGGCGGTACCACCCGGCCCGGGTTCCTGGCGCCGGAGCTGCTCAAGGAAGGAGTCGACGTCGGCGTGGAACTCCTCGAGCGGAAGCTGCGGACGTGTGCGGGTAAAGGATGCCTGGAGCACCGCAATCACCCAGGGCGCCGAGCGTGTCAGGGCCCAGGCGGGTCCCTTGGTAAGGAGTTCGAGGTCCCGGAGCCGGGCACTGATCGCGTCAGCGGATGACCTGGCGGAGCGGGGCACGCGCTCTCCTTCAGCTGCTGGGGGATGGGTTGGGCAGCGCGGATCGCGAAAACTGCCAACTACAAGGTTAACGCAGACCCACCACAAGCAACGCGGGGTCACTTAGCGCCCATCACAGGGGTCAACACGGGCGCGAAGTGACCCCGCGTTGGTTGGGAACGGGGCCTCCGCGACCGCTCCGTGACCTACGGCCCGGTAGCATTGCGATCCCGTATCAACCCGCTCCCGAGGTGCGCCGGGTCTGGCTGAGTCCTGCGGCAACCCCCTACGCTCATGCTACTGATCTCAACCGAAGCAACGGCGCAGCAGGGGGAACAATGCAGTTCGACTTAAGTGCAGTGGAGACGGCCACCATGGTGTTCATCGGAACCCTGGTGTTTGCCCTGGTCCTGGTGGGTTTCGTCCTGACAGCAGGCTTCCTGGCCCTGGTCATGGTTGGCGTGGGCAAGCTCGCCTGGTTCCTCGCCGCCACGACGCTGCTGACGGTGGTCCACGAGATCAACAGCGGCTGGGACAGGCTGGTCCACCACGCCTCCACCGGATCCCCGGGGGACTTCCAGGGCCAGCCATCCCCTAGCACTGGAAGCTACCCGCGGGTAATGTTGAGAGACAGCTGAGGGGTTCTCCAACCCGGCGGATCCATGGCTTGAACCGGCCATCCCGGGCAGAGGAGATACCCCATGAGCTCCGCCACTGACAGTCCCGCCACGAACCCGCCCGCCACCCATCTTCCGGCCACCGACGCCCTGGACGCCGAAGTCCCCGTCGCAACCGCCAATATCGGGTCCGGAGCCACCGCGGCGGATGCCCGCGCCCTTGCTGAAGCCTCCCGCGAGCTCGACTGGGACCGGCCCAGCTTCGCCAAGGGACTCTACCTGGGGAATTTCGACCTCAGCCTCATCCACCCCTGGCCGAAAGCGAACGCCGATGACGTGGAACGCGGTGAGGCCTTCATGGAGCGCCTCACCGCGTACGCCCGCACCATGTCCGGGCGCGTGATCGAACGCGAGGCCCGGATCCCGGACGAGTACCTCCAGGGCCTGGCGGGCCTGGGCGTCTTTGGCATGAAGATCCCGCAGGAGTACGGCGGACTCGGCCTGTCCCTGGTCTACTACGGCAGGGCCCTGGCGCTGCTCGGCAGTGTCCACCCCAGCATCGGCGCCCTGATCTCCGCGCATCAGTCCATCGGTGTCCCCGAGCCCGTGAAGGTCTTCGGCACGCCGGACCAGAAACGCGAGTACCTGCCGCGCTGCGCCGCCGGGGCCATCACCGCATTCCTCCTGACCGAACCGGACGTTGGCAGCGATCCCGCCCGGATGGGCAGCACCGCCGTTCCCACGGACGACGGCGGGAGTTACGTTCTGGACGGCGTGAAGCTTTGGACCACCAACGGCGTGATCGCCGAGCTGGTGGTGGTGATGGCCGTGGTGCCGGCCCACACCGATGCGGACGGCACCGAACACAAGGGCGGCATCAGCGCCTTTGTGGTGGAAATGGACTCCCCCGGCATCACCGTGGAGAACCGCAACACCTTTATGGGGCTGCGCGGGATCGAGAACGGCGTCACCCGGTTCCACCAGGTGCGGGTGCCCGCGGCCAACAGGCTGGGCCGCGAGGGCCAGGGCCTGAAGATCGCGCTCACCACCCTGAACACGGGCCGGCTTTCCCTGCCTGCGTTGTGCGTCGCGTCCGGCCGCTGGAGCCTGAAGATCGCCCGGGAATGGTCCAACGCCCGCACCCAGTGGGGCCAGCCGGTGGGCAAACATGAGGCCGTGGGCAAGAAGATCGCCTTCATCGCCGCGTCCGCCTTCGCCCTGGACGCCGTCTTCGAACTGTCCGCGGAACTCGCCGACGCCGGACAGAAGGACGTGCGGATCGAGGCGGCCCTGGCCAAGCTGTGGTCCTCCGAGATCAGCTGCCGGATTGCCGATGAACTGGTCCAGATCCGCGGCGGCCGAGGCTTCGAGACGGCGGACTCCCTGGAAGCCCGGGGCGAACGCGCGGTTCCAGCCGAGCAGCAGCTGCGCGACCTCCGGATCAACCGGATCTTTGAGGGCTCCTCGGAGATCATGAAGCTCCTGGTTGCCCGCGAGGCCGTGGACGCGCACCTTGCCGCGGCCGGCGATCTCGCGTCCGTGGACGCGAGCCTGCAGGACAAGGCGAGGGCCGCCGTCGGGGCTTCCGGCTTTTATGCCCGGTGGCTGCCCAAACTCGTTGCCGGCGCCGGAATGGACCCCCGGTCCTACAGCGACTTCGGCAGGCTGGCCAAGCAGCTGCGCTTTGTGGAGCGGTCCTCGCGCCGGCTGGCCCGCCAGACGTTCTACGGCATGGGACGCTGGCAGGCGAAGCTGGAGTACAAGCAAGCATTCCTGGGCCGGGTGGTGGACATCGGCGCCGAGCTGTTCGCCATGGCAGCATGCTGTTCACGGGCCGAGATGATCCTTCGCACCACGCCGGAACATGCCGCCGCTGCCTACGAACTCGCTGAGGCCTACTGTGGGCAGGCCCGGGTCCGCATCGACGAGTACTTTGACCAGCTCTGGCGGAACACCGACGACGGCGACCATATCCTTTCGCGCAAGGTCCTGGCCGGGGATTACACCTGGCTTGAGGCGGGAGTACTGGATCCGTCGGAAGGCACCGGTCCGTGGATCGCCGATGCCACGCCGGGTGCGTCAACCAAGGAAAACCTGCACCGGAAGTACCGCTAGCAACTCATAAGCATCCTTGTTATCGCTGGTCACCAGTGGTTGAGTTGACGCATGAGCAACCAAACGGACCCAGAGGACAGATTTCCGCCGACGACGCGGAACGAGAATCTACGGAATGAAACTGCTCGTGACCAAGCCTTCGCCGGTGGTGAGCCCACGCGCGCCTTGGATCAGTCGCCGGCGCCCTATGCCGAGCCGGACTACGCCGAGCAGGGCTATGCCCCGGCTGCCCAAGCGCCGGTGGCCGACTCTTCAGTGCTGGATCCCCGCCTGACTGATCCGCGCCTGACTGATCAGCAGACGGCCGTAGCCAGGGAAAAGGAACAGTTCGGCGGCATCAAGGTGGGCTCGGCCTTTTTTGGCTGGCTCGCAGCCACCGGCATGGCTGTCCTGCTCACAGCCTTTGTGGCCGCAGCCGGAACTGCCGTGGGCCTGGCGAACAACACGGACGTAAACGACGCCGCTAACCAGGTAACGACGAACGGCACCGTCGGGATGGTGGGCATCATCGTCCTGCTGGCGATCCTGTTCGTCTCCTATTACTCCGGCGGCTACGTTGCCGGCCGGATGGCACGGTTTAACGGCGCCCGGCAGGGTTTTATGGTGTGGATCTGGGCGCTGATTGCCGCGGTTGTGATTGCTCTGTTGGGCATCATCGCGGGCCAGCAGTTCAATATCCTGGCCAATCTGAACAGCTTCCCGCGAATCCCCATCAACGAAGGCGAACTGACCCTCACCAGCATCATTGCCGCCGCCGTAGTGGCCTTGGTCGCGCTCGTCGGTGCCGTGCTCGGCGGCCTGGCGGGCATGCACTTCCACCGCAAGGTGGACCGGGCAGGCTTTACCCCGGACGAAACGTACAGCGGCTGAACGTACCGCAGCTGAGCCTTAGGAGGCCGACCGCGCGCGGGTGGCGGGCATAGGGCATTTTCCCTGGCGAGACGCAACAGGGCAGTCAGGCGAGCCTCACGGCGTCGACGTAGTACCAGCGGCGGTTTTGCCGGACAAAACGGCTGGTTTCGTGGTGGACTCCACGTTCGCCGTCTTGCCGGTAGTGAGCCTTGAACTCCACGGTTCCCTCAGTGTCCAACGGGCCGCCGCGGCTTGTGGACAGGATGTCCAGGCGGCGCCACTCCATGGCCGGGTCCAGCTCCAGATCCGAAGGCGCAGTATCCGGGTGCCAGGTTTTTCGGAGGTATTCGGTGTCCAGCAGGACAAACGCGCTGTAGCGGGAGCGCATCAGCTGCTCTGCCGTGGCCGCGTCGGCCCCGCCACCATGGAACCGCCCGCAGCACTCCGCGTAAGCCTCGCCGGACAGGCAAACGCACGGGCCGGCGTTAATCGGATTCTCGGGCATGGCGCTCCTGTCTCGGTTGGCCGGACCGCATTCCGGCGGCCTGGTGGATCCCTTTCGACTATAGGGCGCGGCCGGTGTTGTCATATCCGGTAACAGCTTCGAAACAACCTCGGACGAACCCCGCCCGGAGCCCGCCGGACGGAAAAATAGTCCGTAAGGTGGTAGGGGGCTGTTGCCCGTGGTGATGAGTGCCGGGACGGACTCCGCCGCCGGCAGAGAGGAGAGATGACATGGGAGATTCAACGACGATCGCTCTCAACCTGACTTTTTTCGGCACGCTCGGCCTGGCGTTCCTGATGTTTCTGGGCCTGTTCCTGCTGGTTGTCATCACCTTGCTGCTTGCCGGCGTCGGGCGGCTGTTTGCCTTGACCGCGATGGCCTTTTTCGGCCGGCTCCCGAAAAACGAAACCCTCCCCCTGGTCCGGCTGACCGGCGAGCCCGGGCCGCCGTCGGACGCCCCTCCTGCAACGCACGACGACGGCACTGCCGTGGCCGTAGTGAGCGAGTGGCGCAAGGCCCTGCGGAACGGCCGCAATTTGCTGAAACCCTCCGAACTTCGGCCCCGCTTCCACCATGCGGTGGCGCAGCACCCGATGCTTACCGCGGCCCGCAAGGAGCCGCCGGTTCTCGCCGAGGACTGGGCCGCGGCGGTGGCCGAGGCGGATGCCCGGGCCATGGCGCGCGCCCGTGCGGCCGCCCCCGAAATCAGGATCTCGGTGCGTGATCTTCCCGGTCCCTCCGTTCCCGTATCGGAGGTGGAGGCGGTGGCTCCGCTGGTGGAGTCGGCGCTGCATCAGGACAACCCAGGACCCGAGAACGCCAACCGCGACAACCTCACCCGTGAGGCCGCCGTCACTGGGGCCGCCCGCTCGTTCACGAAGCCGCCCGTCCCCGTACCGTTGTCCCCGCTGGATACCGGATCGCTGGTGTCGCTGTCCGGCCACGCGAAGGTCCTCAAGACCAAACTGCCTGCCGACCGACGCTAGGACCGCGGGGCGCCAAGGCGTCACGAACCGTCACTGCTCACAGTCCGGAAAGCCCTTACCCTGAGCAACTATCTCGGCTAACGTGGAAACCATGGAATTCAGATACCTCGGAAACAGCGGCTTCAAAGTCTCGGAAATCACATTCGGCAACTGGCTGACGCACGGCTCACAGGTGGAGAACGACGTCGCCACCCAGTGCGTGCGGGCCGCGCTCGACGCCGGCATCAGCACCTTCGACACGGCGGACGTCTACGCCAACACTGCGGCGGAAACCGTCCTCGGCGAGGCGTTGAAGGGCGAACGCCGGGAGTCCCTGGAGATCTTCACCAAGGTCTACGGCCCTACCGGCCCCAAGGGCAAGAACGATCTTGGCCTGTCCCGCAAGCACATCATGGAGTCCATCAACGGCTCGCTCAGCAGGCTGCAGACGGACTACGTGGACCTCTATCAGGCCCACCGGTACGACTTCGAGACGCCGCTGGAAGAAACCATGCAGGCGTTCGCGGACATCGTGCGGCAGGGCAAAGCGTTGTACATCGGCGTCAGCGAGTGGACGGCGGAGCAGCTCCGCGCCGGCCACGCACTGTCCAAGGAACTGGGCTTCCAGCTGATCTCCAACCAGCCGCAGTACAACATGCTGTGGCGCGTCATCGAGGCGGAGGTGGTGCCGGCATCCGAAGAGCTGGGTGTCTCCCAGATTGTCTGGTCCCCGATGGGGCAGGGCGTGCTGAGCGGCAAATACCTGCCCGGCCAGCCTGCACCCGCGGGCAGCCGTGCCACGGATGACAAGGGCGGCGCCCGGATGATCGAGCGCTGGATGCGCGATGACGTGCTCGCCGGTGTCCAGGACCTCAAGCCGATCGCCGCGGAAGCAGGGCTCACCATGCCGCAGCTCGCGGTGGCCTGGGTCCTGCAGAACCCGAACGTTGCCTCCGCCATTGTGGGCGCGTCCCGCCCTGAGCAGCTCGCGGACACTGTGGCCGCGGCTGGCGTGACACTGGAGCCGGAGACCATGAAGAAGATCGACGACGCCATCGGCTCGCTCGCCGAACGCGATCCGGCGCACACCAAGTCCCCCGCCACCCGCGAAGCCTAGGAGCGCCGCTCCCCCGGAACTCGCCGTCACCGGGTCCACCAGCTGGCTGGGCGGCCAGGTGGCCCGGCTGCTGGCCGACGCGGGCAGCGCGCAGCGGTTTCTGGTGCGCGACGCCGGCCGCGCGCCGGAGCTCGACGGCGCCGTTCCGGCCGTCACCAGTTACGCGGACGCTGCACAGGCACGGGCCGCCCTGGCCGGGGTGCATACCCTGTTCATGGTCTCCGCCGGCCTGCACTATGCGGGTCGCTTGAGCTCAGCCTCGGCGCCCTCAAACGGGACCCCGCCATCACGGTCCCCTGGAGACCGCCGTGGAGGTTGTTTTCACCGGCACGGACGCGGGGATGCAAGGCGGTGCCCGGCAGCAGTACGCACGCAGCCTGCCCATTCGTGAGACGCTGCGGCCCGACGTCGTGCTTGCCTACGAAATGAACGGCGGCGATGGGAAGCGCCATCAGCAGGCCCAGCAACGGAACGCCAACCGTCAGCAGCGCCCCCGCCACCGGATCCGTTCTCAGGGTGAAAAAGAACGGCGTGAGGAACGTCGCAAAAAGGGCCAGGTCCAGCAGCGGGGCGGCCAGCGAATTGCTGAAGAAGCGCACCACCCGGTGGGACAGCACGGTGTTCAGCCGTACGAGGCCCGCGGTGCGAAGCGCTGCACGGGCCCAGGGAGATGGGTTCCCCAGCCCTATCAGCAGCGGCACCACAAAGAGCAGCAAGGAGATCTTCAGCGTGAACGCCCACCGCAGGTCAGCGCTGTACACACCAGGGAAGCCGCAGGTCAGGACCGTCAGGGATCCCAGACCCAGCAGGTAGAACGCAGCGGTCCGCCACCACGGCCAACGGCGGCCATTGGCCATGGCCGTCCGGACGCCGAGCCCGTACAGCACACCGGCGGAAACAATGAGGATCAGTGCGGCCCAGCCGACCCGCCAGGCGCCTAAGACAACGTCGAAGGGGGCACAGGCCAAGGCTAAGGGATGTTCCTTGGAAAACGCCGGACGATCCATGACGGGCTTCATTCTTAAGGATTCCTTAAGCGCCCTGGAACAGACTGGTCCTCAAGCGGCCAGCCGGCCGCAGAGAGCGAGCCGGAGTATTTGATGCCTGACAACGTCCACAGCCAAAGTTTGCCCCGTGCCCGCGCAGACATCGTCCGCGGTGCCCGAAACGGCGCCGGAACGCGGCTCCTTGCACTGCCGCGGCCCCGGTTGTGGGCCTTGTGGGGGATCGTCCTGGCGGCCGCGGTCGTGGTCCTTGGCATCACCGTTGCCGACGTTCCGGGTATCAGCACTGACGAACTTGGTGTGGACCAGAACCTCAGCCAGCATCACGTTGCCCTGCTGACCGGCCTGGCCATGGCCCTGAACCTGCTGTTTGGTCCTGTGGCCGGGGTTCTGCTGATCGCCGTCGTCGCACTGTTCCTGCTATTGGTGCGCCGCAGTCCCGTCAATGCTGTGGCGTTTGGCTTGGTGGCGGTGTCAGGCTGGGCGGCGAGCGAATTCTTCAAGGTCCTTGTGGCCAGGCAGCGCCCGGATTCCGCGTTGCTGTTCGATCCGCTGGCACCGGAAAACGGTGCGGACAGTTTTCCGAGCGGTCACGTCACTTTCGCCGTGACTCTTGCCTTCGCCGTGTATTTCCTGGCCCGCGGGACGCGCTGGGCAAAGTCTGCGGCCGTTGCGGGCGTGGTTGTGGTGGCCGTCGTGGCGTGGTCGCGGCTGTACATCGGCGTCCACTACCCGTCCGACGTCGTCGGGTCGGTCCTGGCGGGCACCGCGGCTGTGATCCTCCTGAGCGGGTGCTGGAACTGGCTGGCGCCCCGGGTGTGGCAGCGGGTGCCGGTGAACGCGGTCACGCGTCCATTCCTGCCCTAAGACTCTCAGCCCGCAGAAAGGCATCATGCAGACATTTCATGCACTGGCCACGGTAGCCGCCGCCTCACCACTAGATCCCGCGGGGCTCCTTGAGGGCCTGGGGCCGGCCGCCCTGGCGGTCATCGCCGGGATGGTCTTCATCGAATCCGGAGTCCTGTTCCCGTTCCTGCCCGGGGACTCGCTCCTGTTCACGGCGGGCCTGCTTCATCAGCAACTGAACCTCACGCTCCCGCTCCTGATCGGCATCGTGTCCGTGGCGGCGGTGGCAGGCGACCAAGTGGGCTATTTTCTGGGCCGGAAGTTCGGCCGCCGGTGGTTCAAGGAAGACGCCCGGATCCTGAAGACCTCGCACCTGACCCGGACCGAGGAGTTCTTCCACCGGCACGGCGGTGGCGCGGTGGTAATGGCCCGCTTTGTGCCGATTGTGCGCACGTACGCCCCGCTGGCGGCGGGAATCGCCCACTACACCTACCGGAAGTTCACCCTCTGGAACATCGTGGGCGCGGTGGCGTGGTCGGCTTCCGTGATTCTGCTGGGGTCCTGGCTCGGGCACTTCGACATCATCGCCAACAACATCGACCTCATCGCCGTGGCCATGGTCCTGGTCTCCGTCATCCCGTGGGGCGTTGAGTACCTCAAGCGCCGGAAGAACAAGGGCACCGCCAAGGAATCCGCCGAAGAATCCGAGGAACGGCCCGTGGAAGCGCTGGCCACGGAAGAATAGACCCATGACACCAGATGCCCGGCCGTCCCTGCTTCTGGTTGAGGACGATCCCGTCCTTGGCCCGCTGATTGCCGAGCTGCTGGAAGACGACTATCGGATCAGCCTGGTGGCGGACGGAAGGCTTGGCCTGGGCGCCGCCCTCGGGGAGCCCTGGGATGTCCTGGTGGTCGACCGCGGCCTGCCCGGCATGGACGGCATCGCCCTGATCAGCGCCTTGCGGGCGAAAGGGATTTCCACGCCGGTGCTGATCCTCACGGCGCTGGGTGCAACGGATGAGAAGGTCCGCGGCCTCGATGCAGGGGCCAATGACTACATGACCAAACCGTTCGACGCCGGCGAGCTGGGTGCGCGACTGCGCGCACTGACCCGCAGCTACACCCAGCCCACGGTGAGTATCGGCGACTGGGAACTGAACGCCGTCGGCCGTTCCGTGCGGTCCGTATACGGGCCGCTGGTGACGCTGACCGCGAAGGAGTGCGAGTTGTTGGCGGCCCTCGCCACGGAGCCGGACCGTATCTTCAGCCGGGATGAACTCATCAGTGCCGTGTTTCCCTCCACCGACCAGCCGAGCGTGATCGATACCTATGTCCACCACCTGCGCCGCAAGATTTCCCGGAACGTGATCCGCACTGTCCACGGCGTTGGCTACCAGATCGGGGACGGCCATGAATGAACGACGCCGGGCCGCGGCAGACCCGGACCAGGCTACGCTCCGCAAGGCCTCACTAAGGATTGCCGTACGCATCAGTGCGGCGTGCGCCGTGCTGGTCCTCTGCCTGCTTGCGGGGGCTGCGATCTACCTGACCAACCAGCTGTCCCACCCCGAGCTGCCCGGCACGTCCAGCCAGGCCGCCGATTTTGCGTACCTTGACTACAAGGACCTGCTCAAAGCCCTGATCATCGCCGGCGCGGCGGGGATCGTCCTTGCCGGAGTGATCGGCTGGTTCAGTGCCCGCAGCGCCATCGAACCGCTGGGCGCCGCGATGGCCCTGCAACGCCGGTTCGTCCAGGATGCCAGCCACGAACTGCGCACGCCGCTGGCCATCCTGGACGCGCGGATCCAGCTCGCCCAGCGCGACACTCTTCCGGAGTCAAAGCCGGGGCAGGCGCTGGCACGGATCCGGCAGGACACCTCAGCCCTGACGGCAATTGTCAACGAACTGCTGTTGGCCGCAACGGGAGACACTGCAGAAACCCCGGGGGAACCCATTGATGTGGCGGGGGTGGTGGAGTCCGTGGCCGAGAGCGTCCGGACCATCGCTGACGGCCAGGATGTCAGCGTAGCTGTAACGGCGGACGCGCATCCGCTGGCGAGGATCGACGAAAGCAGTTTGCGCCGCGCCATTCTGGCCCTGGCTGACAACGCGCTGGCGCACACGCCGGCAGGCGGGACCATCACCCTCGCCGCGGCAGCGAGCCAGCGCAGCGCGGTGATCACGGTGACGGATACGGGAAGCGGGATCTCCGGCGTCGAGCGTGACAGGATCTTCGAGCGCTTCGTCAGGACACCGCGTCAGGACGGAACCAGGGCGCAACGCAGCTTCGGCATCGGGTTGGCGCTGGTCCGCGATGTGGCCACCGCCGCCGGCGGGACGGTGGAGATCGCCGGCACGGGCCCGGGCGGGACCACCATGCGGATCACGCTGCCGCTGGCCACGCCCTGAACTGCCGGTCCGGACGTCCCACGCCGTATACTCGGTGCCAGCCATGACCAGCCTTCCTGCCTCCCCCGCCAGCGTCCGCCTTGATGCGTGGCTGTGGGCCATCCGCGCCTACAAGACCCGCTCCGCCGCCACAGCCGCGTGCCGGGCCGGGCATGTGCGGCTCAACGGCAGCCCCGCGAAAGCTTCGGCCACACTCGTTACCGGCGAGACCGTGACGATCCGCATGTCAGGTTTCGAACGCATCCTCGAAGTCCGCCGTTTGATTGCCAAACGGGTGGGGGCCGAAGCGGCGTCGCACTGCT
This sequence comes from Pseudarthrobacter sp. S6, assembly GCF_050156575.1. Lineage (NCBI taxonomy): Bacteria > Bacillati > Actinomycetota > Actinomycetes > Micrococcales > Micrococcaceae > Pseudarthrobacter > Pseudarthrobacter sp. S6. The sequence goes on from NZ_CP189581.1 coordinate 46,887, forward strand.
TCACGGATCACACCCCGCCCCGTCCGGTGGCACCGGCGTTGGGACTGCCGCAGCGGGACCGCGGGGCAGGACGGCCGACCAAGAAGGACCGGCGGGAGATGGAACGGCTTAAGGGCTCTTAGCTCAGTTCTTAAGCTTGGCCTGCACGAGGTTCGCGAACGGCAGCCGGCCATGCTCCGCAACGAAGGCTGCGTGATACGCGGCTTTGGCTTGGTTCACTTCTTCGGCAGGCAGCTCTTTCCACGCCAGGATGAGCTCATCCGTGTGCGTCAGCTGCCAGATGAGGCGGCCGTCCCAATGGCCCGGCGGCCTGCCCCGCCCAAAATCCAGGAACTCCTTGATCTGGTTCCGGAGGCCGCGGTTGCCCTTGCTTCCCGGCCCGGCTTTGCCAACGTAGAGAATGTCCGCACCGTCCACCCATTCCGCCAGAATGGCTGCCGCAGGCAGGGTGGGATTCTTTTTCTTGAAGGTCCCGGCGGTGCTGATCTTGAGGAAGTGCGGCTCGAACTCATTCGGCCGAAGAACGGCGAACACCCCGGTGCCCTGCGGAATCCTTATGATCTCAAGGCTGTCGAAGGCCCGGAAGCCGGCAAAGCCGTCGGACTTGAGCGTTTTCCTGTTCATCATCATGACGTTACTCGGACCGGCGCCGGTCCGAAGCAAACTTGCACTGCGCGCCTATAGGTCCAAAAGCGTAGAGTGGGTTCAGACGCCTGTTTCTGGACGCCGTGCTGCTGAGGGAGAGATCGTGACGATTGACTGGGACGAAAAAAAGGCCCTGCTACAGGAACCAAACATCGCGGCGGTAACGCAGCTCTGCGATGAACTGATGGAAAAGAAGCCAGGGTCCGTCGTCCCGTACATCGACCCCGTGCATGACGAGGACGAATGCCGGATCGTCAGCCTCCACGTCACTCCCGGCAAGGGCACCGAATCCGGCTTCGTCTCCCATTTCAACGACGACGAAGCCGCCCGCCGCGCCACCCAGATTTACGAACTTGCCGAGCTTGATCCGCGCTACGTGATGCCGTGGAATGCGTACCCCTGGGTGCGGGATCCGGAGCTTCCGTCGGCGCTGAACGTCCAGGAGAAGACCGACGGCCTGCGGCCCTTCCGGCAGTTCCTCAAGATCAACCGCCGTGTCTCCGCAGTCATCGCCCACGGCACGGACGCCTCTACGTTCCTCACCCTCTTCGAGAAGACCTACCATTCTTCCCTGAAGAACAGCGGTATCAAGATCTACAAGGCCAGCGCGCTCGGCGGGCGGGCCTTTGCTGTTTCCGAAGCAAAGCAGGAGGATCTCCTGACCAAGAGCGTGGACGTCTACAAGGACGCCATGCAGCGGGCAGGCATCCAGCACCTTTAGCCACGCACGACGGCGGCAGTAACCGCGGTGCCTCAGCCTTCCAGCAAGCGCCTGCGGTGCTTGAGCTCCTTCACCCACGCCCTGGTGACCATGTCCGGGAACGGCGGGCCGCCGCCGTCGTTCCTCTCCGGCCCAGCGAGCCCCGCGAACGCTGTGCCGGCCTCCAGATCGGTGATCAACGGCCCTGACGCTTTCAGGGCGAGCTCCAGCACCTGGGCAGCCGTGCGGTCTGTGAGCCCCAAGTCCGCGGCCCAGCCCAGAAAGTGGCGTCGGGAGATCCCGCTCCGCTTCCCGTTCAGGGTCAGCGCAAGGGTCTTGTCCCCGTAGACCACTGTGGAGGGAATGTCGTAGACCGGGGCGATGGTCCACTCCCCGTGCGGCTGCTGGACCATGGAAACGTTCTTGGCGTGCAGGTCCCCGTTGCCGCTCAGCCACGCAAACGCCCCCTGGATGGCGAGGTTCCGGAGTGCCGGGAGAGGCGCCGAGCAGTACTCGGCGAGTGCATGGCAAACCTGCCCATAAGCCACGTTGTACTTGTCTGCCGGGTAAAGCTTCAGGACCTGGGCCCCGTCCTCCACCGCCAGCCGCAGGACGTCGTCGGGGCCGCCACCGGAGACGGGCACCCTGTCGAAGCGTTCCACCAGAAGCCCGGGCCGGCCAGCGACATCGCGCATCAGCCGGACCCGGCTCAGCGGAATCCGCAGCCTGGCCGCGTAGCGGAACATGACCAGCTCGTTCTCCACTACATGCGGGAATTCGGGGGCGTTGAGTTTAAGGATGAACCGCCTGCCGGCGCTGGCCACGGGGAGCGAGATCATGCCGGCAGACAACTTGTCCTGCACCCCTGCCAGCGCCACGGGGTCGATCAGGTCCGGGTCGCCGAGCAACTTTTCGAAGTCAACCGGCAGTTTGGGATCCAGCTGGACAGCGTGCTCGTCCGGATCCAGCGCCTCGCCGTGGCCTACGATCTGGACGTCGCCCACCGGGTTACCGCCGGCCGCGATCAGCAGGGACAGGTCGTCGTCGGCGCTGGTCTTGATGGACCGCCGCAGCGCGTTGAGCCGGCGGCCTTCCGGCAGGAGGCCGGTGAAATAGGGAGGCGCCGCCCCCGCCGCTGAATCGACGGGTGCCCCGGTGAGCGGCAGGGAACTGGCGACGGCGGGTCCCCCGGATGCGAGGTACGCCGACAGGTAGCTGAACCGGGTGCCGCCGTCGTGGCGTTCGAGCCGCGCGGCGAGCACCCCGGCCTTGTAGATGTCGGCGATGCGGTGCGTCATGGCTTTGGTTCGCGATCGCTGGCGTGCCCTGCGAGCGCGCGGGCACCTTTGCCGGTCTTGGTGGTGATCCGGAGCTCGAGGCCAAGCGTGTCCAGGACGGCCAGTAGGGAATCCAGCTGGACGCTTGGCTTGCCCTGCTCAATGAACCTCACGAAGCGTTCCGAGACCCCGGTCATGTCGGCGACGTCCTTTTGGGTCAGGCCCAGCGCTAGGCGGCGCGACCGGACCTCCCTGGCCAATTGGTCGGCGATCGAGTCAGTCATGGCGCTCCAATAGGTACGATCGTGCCGTTCAGTCCCCGGAACTGCAGTTTACGTCGTCTCCGCCTGCCTGAACAGGCATCCACCGGCACGATCGTACCGCCCAGTTCAGGACTTGGGCGGGAGGTGATTATGCGCAGGCTCGAGGGCGGGCCCAAATTCGGAAATGTGACGTACTTAACATAGATTGATTCGCACAAGTTGTTGCTCAATCCCATGGGGACTTAGGCAGCAGAACTGCCGCGAGGGGAAACGGGCAAGAATCCAGCCCCAACCGTGAAGTCTGAATTAATGCAAGCAGCGCCTGACCGTTAGCGATGAGGCCGGCTGGCTGGCCTCCATTGAACAAACCACAGATGAAGGGTTCCGCCCGGCGGCTGAAGTTTTTTCCACCGTCGTCCTCTTCCCGATCACCATTGGCGAGATCAGCTTTCCGGCCGTGGTGGCCTGGCTGATCGCCGCTGGCATCATCATCAGCGTCCACTTAGGGCTCGTCCAGTTCCGCGGCCTGAAAGTCTCCTATGAAGTGGTTCGCGGCCGCTATTCGGCCAAGCACGATCCCGGAGAGGTGTCCCATTTTCAGGCTCGTACCTCTGCACTCTCCGGGACCGTGGGCCTCGGAAATATTGCCGGCGTGGGTGCGGCCATGGCGCACGGCGGTCCCGGCGCGACGTTCTAGATGATCCTGGCCGGCCTGCTGGGCATGGCTACGAAATTCGCGGAGTGCACCCTCGGCGTCAAGTACCGCCAAGTGCATGAAGACGGCACCGTCACGGGCGGCCCGTTCAAATACCTCCCCGTCGCTTCCCAGAAGTTTGGCACCGTTCCCGGGGACGATCCTTACCGGAATTTTTGCGGTCTCCATCCTGATCTTCGGCATCGCCGGCGGAAACATGTTCCAGGTCAACCAGACGTTCGCCCAGAGGCGAAACGTCACCGGTGGCGATGAAGGCTTCCTTGGGGGTGCCGGAGCTGCCGTGGTCTTCGGAGTCCTCGCGACCCTCGTTGCGTCGGTGATTCTAGGTGGCATGAAGTCCATCGGGGCCACCACCATCAAGCTGGTTCCGGCCATGGCATTTATCTAGGTACTGGCCTGCCTGTTCGTCATCTTCGTGAATTTGGGCCAGGTTCCGGCGGCCTTCGGCGCCATCATTACGGGCGCCTTCAACCCCTCCGGAATGGCAGGCGGCCTGGTGGGTGTCATGATCGTCGGCTTCCAGCGCGCGGCATTCTCCAATGAAGCCGACCTGGGCGGCGGCGATCGCCCACTCCACCGTCAAGACGCGCCGTCCCGTGAGCGAAGGGTTCGTTGCGATGTTCGAGCCCCTGGTGGACACCGTCATCATCTGCACCATGACCGCCCCGGCCATCGTCATTGCCGGAGCGCCGAGCCTCCAGGCAGGCATTGATCAGGTGCAGGCCGGGGACGGCGCGCCCGACGGCGTCATCCTCACCTCCCATGCGTTCGCCACGGTCCTCCCCTGGTTCCCGCTGGTCCTGGCCGTCGCAGTGTCCCTGTTCGCGTTCTCCACGCTTATCACCTGGTCTTACTACGGGTTGAAAGCCTGGGAGTACCTCTTCGGGCGCAGCAAGGCCTCAGAAGTCACTTATAAGTGCGTCTTCCCGTTCTTCACCGTCGTTGGCACTGTGCTGACTTTCACCCAGGTGCTGAACTTCGCCGATGCCGCCCTGTTCATCTGCGCGTTCATCAACCTGCTTGGCGTATACATGCTGCTGCCGGTGATCAAGCGCGAGATGAAGGCATACCTCGCGGATCGCAAGAGCGGAGACCTCCATAAGCTCGGGGTGGAGCTCGAAGACACCTCAGCGCCCCGCGGCTGAATCCGCGGCCGGGCAGCTGATTTCAGGCGCGGGCATGAACTGAATGCACCTACCCGGATTGCCCGGCGGGCCCCAAAACTCCCTACAGAGGTTCGGGGCCTGTCCCTTTTGTCCAAACCGGCAGGAGTTGACACCCAGTGTGACCCGTGCCATATTTTAAGTGTGAACCTGTCAGACAGCCCGACAGCAGGACAGCCTGCACCTCCGGCCAGCGCATCGCTCCCCGGAGCCCAGCCGCTCGCCCGGCTCAGCGCTGCCGAGGCGGTCTTTAACGCCGTTCGCTCCGACATCGAGTCCGGCAATGCAGCCGTGGGCGGCAAGCTCAGCTCCGAGGCTTCCCTCGCACAGCAATACGGGGTCAGCCGTTCGGTGATCCGGGAAGCCCTCCGGTCCTGTACTGCCCTGGGGCTCACCGTAACCAAGACGGGCAAAGGTACATTCGTCGTGGCCGACAAGGTCGCCAGCGACCTCACGCTCGGACACTACTCCGCCCGTGACCTCACCGAGGCCCGCCCCCATATCGAAGTTCCCGCAGCCGGCCTCGCCGCCCAGCGCCGGACCGGTGAAGAACTGGAGACGCTGCGCCACATCGTCGCAGCCATGAGCACGGAAACGGACCCTGAATCCTGGGTTGCCCTGGACTCCAGTTTCCATGCCCTCATTGCGCGTGCCAGCGGCAACAGAGTGTTCGCCAGCGTCGTCGGAGAGATCCGCGGCGCTTTGGCCCACCAGTCCGAAACCCTCAACTTGGTGGCCGACCGGCAACATGCCTCAGATGCCGAACACAAAGAGATACTGGCAGCCATCGAGGCAGGCTCCGCGGACGGCGCCAGCCAGGCCATGGCAGCGCACCTGCATGCCGTGGGCGCCGCGCTCGATTCCATCCTGAACAAATAGCTCCGCCCAAGTTACCCGCCAAGGAACCCATGCTCTCCCCTGCGCTTTCTGACGCCCACACTGCTGCACTGCTCCCGCAGCACGCCCCGCTAGTGCTGGCCACCCGTGACGGACTGGTGGAAAGCGTCCACTACGGCTCCGCCATCGCCACCGCACCTGATGGCTCAATCCTGGCGGCGGCAGGCGACCCCCTGGTCCCGTTTTACCCGCGCTCCGCGCTCAAGCCGCTGCAGGCGGTGGCCATGGTCCGTGCGGGCCTGGAGCTCCCGGCCGACCTCCTGGCCCTGACCGCGGCGAGCCACTCCGGCGGTGCCAAACACCGCGGCGGCACCCAGCGGATTCTCTCCTTGTACGGGCTTGCCGTAAGCGACCTCGAGAACAGCACCGACCTGCCCTATGGCGCCAGCGAGCGCGAGGACTGGCTGCGCAACGGCTTCCTTGCCACGCGCCTGACCCAGAATTGCTCCGGCAAGCACGCTGCGATGGCTGCCACATGCGTCATCAACGGCTGGCCCGTCAAGGGTTATCTCAACCCGGCCCACCCGCTGCAGCAGCTGATCGCTGCCACCGTCACCGAACTGACCGGCGAGACGCCCTTGGCCCGCAGTACGGACGGCTGTGGGACGCCGCTCTTCGCGCTCACCCTCCGCGGCATGGCCCGCGCTTTCGGCACCATCGCGGCCGCCGCAGCGCTTGCCGCAGTCAGCACTTCCGACGACAGCGGGACCGCCCCGCTGCCTGCGGAAGCCGCCGTCGGACTCGCCATGCGGCAACACCCCGACATGGTGGCGGGCGAGCGCCGGGACGTCACGGAGCTGATGCGGCTACTCCCGGGGGCGGTGGCGAAGGACGGCTTTGAAGGTGTGCAGCTGGTAGGCCTGCCGGATGGCCGCGCAGTTGCTGTCAAGATTTCCGACGGCGGCGACCGCGCCCGGATGCCAGCCACCGTCCATGTGCTTGCATCCCTCGGCGTAAACACCGCACCGCTCGCCGGCATCGGCACCGCCCCTGTCCTGGGTGGCGGCCACCAGGTGGGCCTGCTGCAGCCGACGGACTTCCTGCCTGCACTAACCCTGTCCACGCCCGCCAACGAAGCCCTGTGAGGACCCCATGACCAACTTGAGTACCTTGGATGCCGTCCCCGAGACCCGGTCCGAGCACGACCTGCTGGGTGACCGCGACGTCCCCGGCAACGCCTACTGGGGCGTCCACACACTCCGCGCCGTGGAAAACTTCCCCATCACCGGGCAGCCGCTGTCCTCCAACATGCACCTGGTGCGGGGACTGGCCGCCGTGAAGCTTGCCGCCGCCCGCACCAACCGCGAACTGGGACTGCTGGACGCCGAACGCGGCCAGGCGATCGAGCAGGCGTGCGCTGACGTGATGAACGGCCGGCTCAGCGACCAGTTTGTGGTGGACGTCATCCAGGGCGGCGCCGGGACGTCGTCGAACATGAACGCGAACGAGGTCATCGCGAACCGCGCCCTGGAAATCCTGGGCCACCCCAAAGGCGACTACGCCCGGCTACACCCCAACGATCACGTAAACCTCAGCCAGTCCACTAACGACGTCTACCCCACCGCCGTGAAACTGGGCACCATTTTCGCCGGCCGGGAACTGTTGGACGCACTGGCCGAACTCGAAGAGGCTTTCGCCGCCAAGGCACTCGAATTCCGTACCGTGGTGAAGATGGGCCGGACGCAATTGCAAGACGCCGTCCCCATGACGCTGGGCCAGGAGTTCGGCACCTATGCCATCACCATCGGCGAGGACCGGCTGCGCCTGGCCGAGGCGGAACTGCTCATCCACGAAATCAACCTCGGCGCCACAGCAATCGGCACCGGACTGAACGCCCCTGCCGGTTACACCGAGGCCGCCTGCCGGCACTTGGCCGAGGTCACCGGGCTCCCCCTGGTCACCGCCGTCGACCTCATCGAAGCTACGCAGGATGTGGGCGCCTTTGTGCACCTGTCCGGCGTGCTCAAGCGCGTGGCCGTGAAGCTCTCCAAGATCTGCAACGACCTCCGCCTGCTCTCCTCCGGCCCGCGCGCCGGCTTTGGCGAGATCAACCTGCCGGCCGTCCAGTCCGGCTCGTCCATCATGCCCGGCAAGATCAACCCGGTGATCCCGGAAGTGGTCAGCCAGGTGGCCTACGAAGTCATCGGCAACGACGTCACCATCACCATGGCCGCCGAAGCCGGGCAGCTCCAGCTCAACGCTTTCGAACCCATCATTGTCCACAGCCTCCACAAGAGCATCTCCCACCTGGAGGCAGCCTGCCGCACCCTCACGGCACGCTGCGTCCGGGGCATCACCGCAAACACCGAGCACCTGCGGCTCACCGTGGAACAGTCAATCGGCCTGGTCACCGCGCTTAACCCCCACCTTGGCTACGCCACGGCAACCGCCATCGCCCAGGAAGCCCTTGCCACCGGCAAGGGCGTTGCAGAGCTCGTTCTGGAACACGGGCTGCTCACCGCCGATCAGCTCACGGACCTCCTCAGCCCGCAACGCCTGGCCAACCTCAGCAAGTAACCCACCCCCAAAAAGGACACCGCATGACAACTCCCCAACAGGACACCGCCCAAAGGCAGGTCATCACGGACCACACGGTCCCGCCCCAGGCGCACGCCACCGAATCGGCGCTGCACGCGGAGGACAAGGGTTATCACAAGAACCTCAAACCGCGGCAGATCCAGATGATCGCCATCGGCGGCGCGATCGGCACCGGCCTGTTCCTCGGCGCCGGCGGCCGCCTCAACGCCGCCGGCCCGTCGCTGGTCATCGCCTACGCCGTCTGCGGCTTCTTCGCGTTCCTCATCCTGCGCGCCCTGGGCGAACTGGTCCTGCACCGCCCCTCCTCGGGCTCGTTTGTCTCCTACGCCCGGGAATTCTTCGGCGAGAAAGCCGCGTTCGTCTCCGGCTGGTTCTACTGGATCAACTGGGCCACCACCACCATCGTGGACATCACCGCCGCCGCGCTCTACATGAACTTCTTCGGCCACTACATCCCCTGGATGGCCGAGGTCCCGCAATGGGCCTGGGCCCTGATCGCCCTCGTGGTGGTCCTCGCCCTGAACCTCGTCTCCGTCAAGGTGTTCGGTGAGCTCGAGTTCTGGTTCGCCCTGATCAAGGTCGCCGCCCTGGTGGTCTTCCTCGTGGTAGGCACCTACTTCGTCATCTTCGGCACCCCCGTGGACGGCCAGCCGGTGGGCCTGAGCCTGCTCTCGGACAACGGCGGCGTCTTCCCCAACGGCCTGCTCCCCATGATCATCCTGATGCAGGGCGTCCTGTTCGCCTACGCCTCCATCGAACTCGTGGGCACCGCCGCCGGCGAGACCAAGAACCCCGAAAAAATCATGCCCAAGGCCATCAACTCCGTGGTCTTCCGGATCGCCGTCTTCTACGTCGGCTCCGTCATCCTGCTCGCCCTCCTGCTGCCATACACCTCCTACGAAAAGGGCGTCAGCCCGTTCGTGACGTTCTTCGGCTCCATCGGCATCCAAGGCGTGGACGTCATCATGAACCTCGTGGTCCTCACCGCCGCGCTCTCCTCCCTCAACGCCGGCCTATATTCCACCGGCCGCATCCTACGCTCCATGTCCGTGAACGGCTCCGCCCCAAAGTTCGCAGGCCGGATGAACAAAGCCGGGGTCCCCTACGGCGGCATCGCCATCACCGCCGGCGTGTCCCTCCTAGGCGTCCCGCTGAACTACCTGGTGCCAGCGGAGGCCTTCGAGATCGTGCTGAACGTCGCATCCGTGGGCATCGTCATGACCTGGGCAACCATCGTGCTCTGCCAAATCCAGCTACAACGCTGGGCGAACAAAGGCTGGCTCCAGCGCCCGTCCTTCCGGATGTTCGGCGCCCCGTACACCGGCTACCTTTCACTGCTGTTCCTGGCGGGCGTGCTGGTCATGGTGTTCATCGAATCCCCGCTCACCATGCTCGTCACGGCCATCGCCTGCGTGCTGATGGTATTCGGCTGGTACGCCTGCCGGCAACGAATCCGCGAGATCGCCGAAACCCGCGACGGATTCACAGGCACAGCCCCCGTCATCGCCAACCCGCCCGCGGAGACCTTCAAGAAGTAGCGCCCTGCCGGCCCAAACAGCCGTGACGCCCGACGGCGGCACCCGGGTTCTGTAGACACGGAACCCAGGTGCCGCCGTCGTCACTTCCGCAGTCCTCTTGACGCCTGACCGGCGCAGGTCTAACGTCGGCCGCATCCTGCTGTTTCAACGTCGAACCCAGTTAAGGAGCACAGTTTCATGCCGGAATTCATGGATGTTCATCGCAATATGACCGGAATCACCCAGGAAGCACTTCGCGAGGCCCATAACGCCGATCTTGCCATCCAGAGCGACGAGAAGGTTGACTTCAAATCTGCTTGGGCCGATCCCGAGTCGGGCCTGGTTTACTGCCTGTCCGAGGCTCCCTCAGCGGACGCTGTACGGCGAATCCATGAGCGGGCAGGCCACCCCGCCGACGAGGTACACCCCGTTCCGATCAAGGTCTGACCAGCCAGCAGAGTTCGACGGCGGTAGGCCCGGTTCCACTCACACGGAACCCGCTGTTCCGCCGTCGTCGGTTTCCACTCTCCAAGGAGGACCGTGATGGACACTTCGGAAGCCACAATTGTTGTCGGGGTGGACGGCTCCGATTCCTCGGTGCAGGCGCTGCGTTTCGCGGCACGGCTGGCGCCTGCTCTCGACGCCCGGATCCACGCGGTGGCTTGCTGGGACTTTCCGCAGATGTACGCCGGCTACGTTCCGCCGGACTTTGATGCCTTCGAAGCGGCCGCTGCCAAGACCCTGGCCGATGCGCTTGGCAAAGCATTCGGGCCGGACCTTCCTGTGAACGTCAGGCAGGAGCTGGTCCGCGGCCCTGCGCCTGCCAAGCTGGTCGAAGCCGGTGCGGACGCCGCGATGCTGGTGGTCGGCCGCCGCGGGCACGGCGGAGTCATGGGTATGCATCTGGGATCTGTGAGCTCAGCATGCGTTTCTCACGCTGCCTGCCCGGTCCTCGTAGTGCATACGGACCCAAGCCACCGTCCCCACCGTCTCTGGAAAGGCTCCAAGGGCGAAAAAACATCGAGGCTGTAGGCCCGGATCCGCCCGGGCGTAATGCAACGCTCCCGCAACCCCCTACGGGAGGCGATCGCCTATGCTCAGCAGAGCGCTTCACACGCGACCTCTGTGAAAGTTCAACGACGAACCACCCGGGAGACACAGCATGACCAACTGGCGCATCAGGGATTTCCATTCAGCAGACCTGGACGGCATCCTGCACCTCTGGGAGTCGCTCAAAGACTCAGATGTGGAACCCGTCTACGCCCTCTCCGAGGTGTTGGCATCCTGCGAGAAGGACCACGCGGTAGTAGCCGTGCAGGGTGATCAGGTGGTGGGCGCCGCCGTCGGACGCGCCGCGCATGACCAGGGCTGGATCGTCTTCCTGGCCACGCTGCCGGAATACCGCGGCCGCGGGATCGGCACCTCGCTGCTCGCCGCCGTCGAAAACCGGATGGCCCCGCACGGCCTCAACAAGCTCTCCGCGCTGATGCCGGAAGCGGAAACCCGGGTGGAGGCCTTCCTCAGCCGCGGCTTCGCGCTCAAGAAGAACCTGCGCTATTTCGAGCGGACCATCCCCGTCCAGCGGCAGGAACTTGGCGCGCTGGGCCAGCTGGGCGGCCGGATCCTGGCCCGCGACCTGTGGGAGAACGTGGCCGGCATGCGCAAAGAAAAGGAACTCCTGGAGCGCCGGCTCGTCCTGCCCCTCGCGGAGGCCGACCTCGCCGATGAATACGGTGTGGTGCCGCCGCGCGCCGTGGTGCTGTTCGGCCCTCCCGGGACCGGCAAGACCACGTTTGCGAAGGCCATCGCGTCCCGGCTCGAGTGGCCGTTCGTGGAGGTCTTCCCCTCCCGCCTCGCCTCGGACCCCAAGGGGCTCGCCGGGGCCCTGCGCGAAACGTTCCTCGAGATCGCGGAGCTGGAGCACTGTGTGGTGTTCATCGACGAGGTGGAAGAGATCGCGTCCCAGCGTTCGGGCGAGCCGCCGTCGCCCCTGCAGGGCGTCACGAACGAGCTCCTGAAGATCATCCCGGCGTTCCGCGAACAGCCCGGCCGCCTGCTCGTGTGCGCCACCAACTTCATCCGCGCCCTGGACACCGCCTTCCTGCGCCACGGCCGGTTCGACTACGTCATCCCCATCGGCCTCCCGGACCGCCAGGCCCGCGACGCCATGTGGCAGCGCTTCATCCCGGCCACCGTGGTGGACGATGTGGACGTGGAGCTCCTGGTGGAACGGACAGAGGGCTTCTCCCCCGCGGACATCGAGTACGCCGCGCGCAGTGCCTCCCAGCGGGCGCTGGAAAAGGCCGTGTACGACGACGGCGGCGCGGCTTCGGGCGGTAACGGTTCAGTCCGCGAGGCGGTCCGGAAGGGGCCCTGCACGCAGGACTACCTCGACGCGATCGGCGATACCCGGACCACCGTCAGCCAGGAGGTCCACGAGCTGTTCCTTCAGGACATCGACTCGCTGGGTCGCGTCTAAGCTAGGCAACGCGGGGTCAGGTACGGCCCATGTTGGGCCCTGGCATGGGCGCAAAGTGACCCCGCGTTGCTAGGGAGCGTCGTCGTACGTCAGGTTCTCGTAATCCGTGTCGTCTTCGTCGTCGAGCCTGTCGTCCAACTCCTTCAGCAGCCAGGGATTAACCCGGGCAAGGATCTTCCGGACTTCCTCGACGTCGACGGCGGCATACAGCACGGGACGGGCGTCCCGGTACTTGGTGACGGGCGGCTTGTCCGGCCATTTCGCGGCGAGGGCCCTGACGCGTTCGGGCAGGGAATTGTGGGCGTTGTCCGCGATCTTCACCAGGGCCGCGTCGTGGTCCTCGGCAATGAAATGCATCCCGGCCTGATAGTCATCGGGATTATCATGCAGCCGGTTGGTGACCCGCTCGATGATGTCCGCTGCCCGCTCGGAAACGCCCATGTCCAGCAGCGCTTGCCGTGTGATGGGGGTGTCCTCGGCAATGTCATGAAGGTAACCGGCAATCCGGATATCGTCGTCGAAGTCAGCCAGCGCATCACCTACCGCAATCACATGGTCACGGTAAGGGCGCTTGAGCTTGTCCTTCTGCCGGTTGTGGGCCACCTCGGCCAGGACCTTCGCGGTCTCGACAGTGAATCCCGGTTGAGGGAGTTTGGCTTCAGTGAATTCGGGTTCCGACATGGCTTAAGCCTACGCGCCGGGCTGCAGGTGTCTGTTCGCAGGCCTAGAGGGGCCGCTCCACACCCACGGTTCCCGCGGCAGCCCTGACGGCCTGAACGTTGCGAGGGCTTGCTCCAGCGTCCCGGAAGCAAGTCCCAGGGACTGCAGGATGAGGTTCCGCACGTCGGCGGCGGAAACGCCCGCGCGGGAGAGGTCGCCCAGTGTCACGGCGCCATCGCGCTTGGCCAGCCGGGCGCCGTCGGAATTCACCACCATCGGCACGTGCGCATATTCCGGAATAGGAATATTCAGCAGCAGTGCTAGATACGCCTGCCTTGGCGTGGACGGCAGCAGGTCATCGCCCCGCACCACCTGGTCGATACCCTGCGCGGCGTCGTCCACCACGACAGCCAGGTTGTAGGCGGTAACACCGTCGTTGCGGCGGAGGACAAAATCATCCACCACGCCGGTGAACTCCCCATGCAGCAGATCCTGCACGGGGTACTCCGTTGTTCCGGCGCGAAGCCGGATGGCGGCCGGCCGCGTGGAGCGTTTGAACTCCAGCTCAGCAGGATCGAGGTCACGGCAGGTGCCCGGATAGGCGCCCTGCGGCGCGTGCGGCGCTGACGGCGCCTCCTGGATTTCACGGCGCGTGCAGAAGCATTCATAGGTGAGCCCTGCAGCAGTCAGCCGCCCGATCGCCTCGGCGTAGATGGCAGCCCGGTCCGCCTGGCGCACGACGGCGCCGTCCCACGTCACGCCCACGGCCTCCAGGTCGCGGAGCTGCACTGCCTCCGCGCCCGCCCGCGCCCGGTCAAGGTCCTCGACGCGAAGCAGGAAGTCGCGGCCAGTGGACCGGGCAAACAACCAGGCGAGCATCGCGGTGCGGAGGTTCCCTACATGGAGTTCACCGGACGGGCTGGGGGCAAAGCGGCCGGCTGGGGTCATGTGTCAACCCTAGTCCGGACAGCACAAGAGCCCCTCAGCTACCGATGCCTTCGCAGGATCCGACGTCGGTGGCTCAGGGGCTCTTGCCGTGTGTGCAGAATGACCGTGGTGTGAACAAGTGTCAATCAGCGGCGTCCTCCTTGCGGGAGGCGGTGTCCAGTTGCCGGGTGGTGTGCCGGTGTTCCTGTAGCCTGCGGGGTTCGGCGGTAGCCTTAGCCCTTGTTGCCACAATTTGAGCAGCCGACATACAGTTGGCGCAAGAGGCATGCATTTTGTTGGTCAGTCTGACTAATAGCAGCCACAAACCCCGACAGGAACTGATCAGTTTGCAACAATTGGACGCCACGGACAAACGCATCCTCCATGGCCTGGACGAGGACCCCCGCGTCCCCATCATGGCGCTGGCCCAGCGGCTGGGCCTGGCGCGCGGAACCGTCCAGTCGCGCCTGGAGCGGATGACGGCGTCGGGCGCCCTTCGTCCCAACAGCAGCCGCGTGGTCCCCTCCGCTTTGGGCCGGGGTGTGGCTGCGGCCGTCAGCGCCGAACTGGACCAGAGCCACCTCAACGAAGCGATCGCCGCGCTCCGCAAAATCCCCGAAGTCCTGGAATGCCATGCGCCTGCCGGCGATACCGACCTGCTGATCCGCGTAGTGGCCACCAGCCCGGACGACCTCTACCGCGTGTCCGAGGAGATCCGGCTCTGCCCCGGAATCGTCCGCACCTCCACCAGCATGTTCCTGCGCGAAGTCATCCCGTACCGGACCACCGGGCTGCTGCAGGACTGAATTCCGTCATTCCGGGCCCGCACTCAACCCCGCACGGGGAGCGCTCCCCATCGCCCGCGAGGACGCATCGCAGCTAGGCCGGCACGGGCATCCATTCAGGGAGAGACATGGCGGGGAACTTTTATGGCGGCGACGTGGCTGGCGTGGGGCGGCCGGCGCGATGAGCGCGCGCTACACCGGCGGCCCTGCATTGGACTTCAGGTTCTTCATCACCAGCGTGGAGGTCAGTCGCTCAACCCCGGGCAGTGACGTGAGCTCGGCGTCGTAGAAGCGCTGGTAGCCGGGCAGGTCCTCGGCGATGACCTTCAGTAGGTAGTCCGGGGAGCCGAAGAGCCGCTGCGCCTCCACGATGTTCGGATTGTCCGCCACTCGGTTCTCAAAGATCTCCATGGTGGAACGGTCCACCTGGCGCAAAGTGACAAACACAATGGCCTCGAAACCCAGCCCGACGGCGGCTGGGTCGATGTCCGCTTTGTAGCCGCGGATCACCCCCGACGTCTCGAGGTCCCGTAGCCTCCGGTGGCACGGCGCCACCGTGAGCCCGACCTTCGCGGCCAGGGCCGTGGCAGTTATCCGGCCATCCTCCTTGAGGTGGCGCAAGATATTTCTATCGATATGGTCAATCACGCAAATATCTTACCAATTCCGGCTCGAATCGAGCGAAAAGGGTAAGCACTTATGGCCGGAAACTTCATAAGGTTTGTCCTGTACCTAATCGGACAGGAGCCCGCCATGAATCCCCAGTTGTTTTTCGCCTTCGTGCTGGTGGCGATCGCCCTCGCCTGTACCCCCGGCGTGGACTGGGCATACTCCATCACGGCCGGTCTGCGGCAGCGCAGCTTTGTCCCGGCCGTGGCCGGACTTTGCGGCGGCTACGTCCTGCATACACTGCTGATGGTGGCAGGTCTCGCGGCCCTGCTGTCCGGCCTGCCGGGCGTTCTGGGCTGGCTTACGGTGGCCGGGGCGTGCTACCTGCTGTGGTTGGGCATCAGCACCCTTCGTTCCTGGCGAGGCGCCTCCTTCAGTGCAGCAGACGCCACCGGGAAGCCCACCAACCAGCTGCACACTTTCCTTCAGGGCATGGGCACCAGCGGCATCAACCCCAAGGGGCTGCTGTTCTATGTGGCGCTGGTGCCGCAGTTCGTCAGCCCGGAGGCCTCTCTCCCGGTCCCTGTCCAGTCCGGCCTGCTGGGCCTGACCTTTGTCTTGCTGGCCGGAACCGTCTACACCTTTGTGGCGCTGTTGGCCCGCAAACTCCTGCAGTCCCGGCCCGGCGCCGCGCGGACAGTCACTCTTGCCAGCGGTATCATCATGGTTGCGCTGGGGGTCGGGCTCCTCTCAGAGCAGCTGGTTCCCCTGGTTGCCGGGCTCACCGCTCAGGCGTAACGCCTATTTCCCGTCCAGGTTGTCCCATTCCTGCTCCCACAACCGGCGCTCGTCAACGTCCTTGCGGATGACTTCGAACGTCTCCAGCGCTGCTGGCCGGCCGCGGAGCCAGTCCCGCGGATTGAGTGACTTGCGGCCGTTGTCCAGCACCAGCAGGGCGCGGTCGGTGAGGGCGTCGTTGCGGAGCACCGCGTCCGTTTTCCGGCGACGAAGGACCTCCTTCAGGGCGTCGTGCGCTTGCGCGTGGGCTCCGAGCCGCCGCAACGCGCGCCCGCGGAGCAACAGGAGGGCCGCCGAAAGGTCGTCGGAGTTCAGCAGGCCCTCGGTCCAGATCACCACTTCCTTGTCGCGTCCCAGCGCGAACGCCAGCGCGCAGCGCGCCAGCGCTGTAGGCAACGACGGCGGTAGCCCGGCCACCGTCTGCAGCGCGGCTTCCAGCCGCCCCGTCTCCCGCAGGGAGTGCGACAGGGCCAGGAAGACCGATTCCTGGCTGAACAGCACGGGGACCTCGATGCGCTCGGCAACCTCCACCCGGGTGACCACCCGCGTGAGGTACGTGGCCGCGTACTGGTTGGCGTCGTCGTCGTTCCTGATCGACAGGCCCCGCTGGAGGAGTTCGGACCCGCGCAGGTAGCCGCCGTGCTGGTACGCCAGGAGGCCAGCCATCACGGAACATAGTCCGGCCCAGCCCGGATACGCGCGGCCCACGGCGATGAGCCGCTCTGGTTCCCTACTGCTGAAGATGGCATCGTGCACGGCCTTGGCCGCTTTTCCGGGCATCAGCTTGAGCCTGGGGACCTCGCCGTCCACGGCGATCAGCGCGGCGTCCCGGCCGCCCAGCACACCGTGGATCAGCCCGCCCACGCTGCCGGCGAGCTCCCGGACGGGGGTCTGCATGTGGGCACTCCCGAACGGCGTCAGGTCACGGGCGTCCCGGTAGATCGGTCCTCTGAAATCCCCCGCGGTCATCTCTCCATGCTACGTGGCAGACCTATGTGCGCGAGCTATGTGGCAGCGGCGACCCAGAGCCCGATCACCCAGGTGCTGGCCGCAAGGCACGCCAGCCCGAACTCCACCAGCATGCCCAGCCCGGTCGCTTTGAGGGCGGCCCAGCTGGTGGACGTTGCCGTGCCGAGGTTCCGGGTGCGGACGAATTCACTGAGCAGCAGGCCGGCGGCGAAGCCCACGAAGAGCCCCACCACCGGGATGATGAACATGCCGGCCACACCCGCGGCCAGGCCGACTACCACGCTGTGGTTTGGGATGCTGTGCTGCCTGAGCTTCCGTCCGGTCAGTACGGCGCTGGCTGCCATGCCAGCCAGCACAAACACCATTCCCACCGCGAAGACCACCCAGCCCGTGGTC
This sequence comes from Pseudarthrobacter sp. S6, assembly GCF_050156575.1. Taxonomy (NCBI): domain Bacteria; kingdom Bacillati; phylum Actinomycetota; class Actinomycetes; order Micrococcales; family Micrococcaceae; genus Pseudarthrobacter; species Pseudarthrobacter sp. S6. The sequence continues at coordinate 64,225 of NZ_CP189581.1, forward strand.
CCGGCGCCGCCCCAGATGGCCCACGCCAGCAGGCTGAGCCCGATCAGGAAGCTGCCGGGCAAGATGGGGATGATGGTGCCCGCCACCCCGACCAGGATCGCCAGGCCGCACAGGATGCTGACCGCGGTTTCGGAGTTCATGAGCCCCAGTTTAGGGCGGCGGGGCGGTCGGCTTCGCCGCTTAACGCCCGACGGCGGCGCGTCCCCCTTGCGCGGGGAGGCACCACCGTCGGGCGTTGCGGCAGTGTGTGGCTGCGGAGGTTACTCGGCTTCCACGGCAGCGGCGACGGCCGCCGTCACTGCCGGGGCAACGCGCGGATCCAGCGGGCTGGGCACGATGTAGTCCACCGAGAGGTCAGCTTCCGCGAGCTCGGCAATGGCGCGGGCCGCGGCAAGCTTCATGGCGGGCGTGATCCGGCGGGCACCGGCGTCCAGCGCACCGCGGAAGATTCCGGGGAAGGCCAGGACGTTGTTGATCTGGTTGGGGAAGTCGCTGCGGCCGGTGGCCACCACGGCGGCGTACTTGACGGCCACCTCGGGCAGGACTTCGGGGTCCGGGTTGGAGAGGGCGAACACGATGGAAGCGGCGTTCATCAGCTTGAGGTGCGCCTCGTCCAGCTTCGAGGAGGAAACCCCGATGAACACGTCAGCACCGAGCAGCGCTTCGCCGGGGCCGCCCGTGACACTGCGGGGGTTGCTGCGCTCTGCCATCTGGGACTTCTTGCTCTGCGGGTCGGCGGCGACGTCGGCCCGCTCCCGGTTGATGACGCCCTTGGAGTCGAGCAGGACAACATCCGTGATGCCGGCGGCGAGCAGGATTTCGGCGACGGCGATGCCGGCGGCTCCGGCGCCGGAAACCACTACGCGGAGGTCTGCGAGTTCGCGGCCGGTGACCTTGGCGGCGTTTGTCAGGGCGGCGAGGGCCACTACGGCGGTGCCGTGCTGGTCGTCGTGCATGACCGGGCAGTCCAGGGCTGCGATGAGCTTTTCTTCGAGTTCGAAGCATCGCGGCGCCGAGATGTCCTCGAGGTTGACCGCGCCGAAGCTCGGGCGGAGACGGACCAGGGTTTCCACGATCTCGTCAACGTCCGTGGTGTTCAGCACCAGGGGAATGGAATCGAGCTCACCGAAGGTCTTGAACAGGGCGGACTTGCCTTCCATCACGGGCAGTGAGGCGGCCGCGCCGATGTTGCCCAGGCCCAGCACCGCGGTGCCGTCGCTGACTACAACCACCAGGCGCTGCGCCCAAGTGAGGGTCTTGGCAAGTTCCGGGTTGTTGTGGATTGCTCGGCTGACCTCGGCTACACCGGGGGTGTAGGCGATGGACAGGTCCCGCTTGTTGGACAGCGGGACCGTGCTGGTCACCGAAAGTTTGCCGCCCTGGTGGGCCTCGAAGATCTCGGCCTCGGTCAGGGCAGTTGCAGCTGAATGGTCTGTAGGTGCGATTACGTCAATGGACACGTCGTTGTCTCCTGGTGCTAGCCGTGGGCGCACGGCGCGTAAGGGCTTAAGCGCAGGGAGGCTCAAGGTGGTCATGTTCGGCGCTTCGTGGACCCAATGATGGCGGGCCCGGTGTGAAGCCCTTGCAGATGCGGGTTGCCAGCCACTCCGGTCCTGCAATACTAAACAGCGCTCACGCCCCCGAAAGCGCATTCGGTGGTCCCAAGGCGTGCCAAATCGTTTAATCAGGCGCTTTTGTGACCCACATCACCGAATAAAGACGAATTTCTTGGTTCTCTGGTCTAGACCAGTTACGCGGATCGATGGGCGGCGCGGGCCCCGGCAGCCACCGGAGCAAGCAGCGTGCAGGCCTTTTTGAGGTCCTCTTCGGCCTCAAAAAGCGATAGCCGGCGGTTGCGGACGGACTGGACCAGACCAGTGACGGTCAGCAGGAGCACCCGGGCCGCTACGGCGTCGTCGGAGGCGATGGCCACCGCCGTTTCGCTCAGCGCATCGATTTCATGCAGGAGTTCCGTGGTGTCCTTGTCCTTGAGGTAGACGCAGCGGCGCAGGCACTGCTCGACTGCCGGCTGCATCACCCGCATATGGAAAATTTCCATGACCACACCGGCGAGGGCCTTGCCACCGAAGCTGGCCGCTGATGTGCGGGCCCGGCCCTGAAGCTCGTCCAGCTGCTGGCGGTAGAGGGACAGCATCAGGTGGTTGGCGGTGGGGAAATACCGGTAGACGGTTCCCAGCGGCACGCCGGACTTTTCCGAAATTTCCGCGAGGTCCACGGACTCCAGCCCCTTGCGGGCACACCCTGCGGCAGATTCCAGGACGCGCGTGTAGCGCAGCCGCTGGCGCGGCGTGGAGGGCCGGGCGGCCATGGACGGATGGGCTGAAAGTGTCTCGGGCATCAGAATTCCGGGGTTGTGTTCTCATGGTGCAGCGGCAGGGAGAGTCCTCATCCCCCGGGCGTGCAGTCCGCCTCAACTATACGGCACGGGCAAATGCCGAAATCAGTCGACCCCCTTGATTTTGACCACGAATACGGCTCCCAGCAGGCCGATGATGGCCGCCGTGATGAACAGCGTGAGGTACCCGCCGAAGTACGTCACGGCAAGGAATGCGAGGACGGGCGCGAACACCTGGGGCAGCGAGTTGGCGACGTTGATGACGCCCATATCCTTGCCACGATCGGCAGCCTGCGGCAGCACCTGCGTCAGCAGCGCGAAGTCGACGGCAAGGTAGGCGCCGAACCCCACGCCCAGGATGCCGGCTCCGATAAGGGCGCCGGTCCACACCGGGAAGAAGGCCATTGTCAGGCCCGCGACGGCAATGGTGGCGGAGGACCCGATCACAAACGGCTTCCGCCGGCCCAGCCGGTCGCTCCACGGCCCCGCAATCACCGCAGTAATCATCACCATCACCGCGTAAACGCCGGTTAATGTCAGGACGCCCAGGGCCGGGTCCTCGTGCTTGAGGACGTCCCGGAGGAAAAAGAGCAGGTAGACGATGGTCATCTGGTTGCAGACGTTGACCAGGAAGCGGGTGAGCCAGGCCCAGGCGAAGTCCGGGTAGCGGGCCGGGCTGATCCAGAAGCCGCGCAGGAAACTGCCCCAGGTGAACGGTGGGCGGGCTTCACGCGGGAGCGGCGGATCGTTCCGGTGGAAGAGGTATGGCAGCACGGAGAACAGCAGGGCAGCTGCACACATGGTGTACCCCACCATGAAGTTTCCCGAGACCACGGCCCCGAAGACCGCGCCGAGGAGGATGCCCACGGTCTGGCCCATGGCCGCCAGGCCTCCCACGCCACCGCGCTGCGCCACCGGCACCCGGTCCGGGACAGCGGCGGTGATGGCAGCGTACGCAGCGTTGGCGCCCAACTGGACCAGACACCAGAACAGGACCATCAGGGCCACAACGGTGGCACCGGACATCGCCAGCAGGGCAGCGGTGGCCAGGATGGCGCCCGCCAGAACCCAGGGCGCACGCCGGCCGAAGCCTGCGACCGTCCGGTCGGACAGTGCACCGAACAGCGGATTGGCCACCAGCGACACGGCGGCGCCGCACCCTGTCACGAGAGACAGGATGGCTTCCTTGTTGGCTTCGTCGATGCCGATGGCCTGCTGGCCGATAAAAATGTTAATGGGACCAAAGAAGGCCGCGTTAATGCCGACGTTGACCAGCACCAGCCCGGTGACCCAGCGCGCGGTGACCTTCGTCGTCGGCTCGGCGAGGGCCGCCGTCAAGCTTTCCGGGCCCGTCCCGGGAACCGACGAAGCGCTGGGATCCGGCGCTGCGGGTGTGTCGGACAGGCTCATGCTGGTTCCCCCTGGAACGGTTGGTGATTCTGAAAATCAGACTATCGTGGGCTGCATCGCCCCGCTTGTTATACGGCGCCTGCCTTGTGCGGCTATGCACAGCGGGCAGTCCACCACGACATTGCACACCTGGAGATCCAATGACCGCATCTGCTGCAGGCAACACCACCAGCCCCGTCAACACCGCGGACCTGTACGACGAACGCGGCGAGGAACTGGCGTCCGTCTCACTCCAGTTCCAGTCCTTCGGCGGCCGTTCACACTTCAGCGGCCCCGTGCGGACCATCCGCTGCTTCCAGGACAACGCCCTCGTCAAGTCCACACTGGCCACCCCCGGCAACGGCGCCGTGCTGGTGGTGGACGGCAGCGGTTCGCTGGGCACCGCACTGATGGGGGACATGATCGCCGAGACCGCCGTCGCGAATGGCTGGGCCGGCGTCGTGATCAATGGCGCCATCCGCGACCGCGAGGCGATCGCCCAACTGGATCTTGGCGTCAAGGCGCTGGGCAGCAACCCGCGCAAGAGCGCCAAGACCGGCGCCGGAGAGGTTGACGTGGATGTAGTGCTCGACGGCGTGACCTTCCGTCCCGGCGTCAGCGTCTGGTGCGATCCGGACGGCATCCTCGTGGAGCGCTGATTGGGTCCCCCGGCTGCGGGGGTGGGACGGGCTTGAAAAGAAATATCTGGCAGCGGGAATGAAGCGGGGACTTATATAGTTACTGAAAGCAACTATCAAGCGTGATCCCTTTCTTTCCTGGAGAAGCCATGTCCAAAACAACCGCTGTGCGTGCCGCCGGCGAAACCCTGACACAGCGTCAGATCGTCACCGTGATGGTGGGGCTGATGCTGGGCATGTTCCTGGCATCGCTGGACCAGACCATTGTGTCCACTTCCATCTACACCATCGCCAACGACCTCGACGGGCTGTCCCTGCAGGCGTGGGCCACCACCGCCTACCTCATCACCTCTACCGTCAGCACGCCGCTGTACGGCAAGCTGAGCGATATTTTCGGCCGCCGTCCGCTGTACCTGATCGCCATCGTCATTTTCCTGGCCGGCTCGCTCTATGCCGGTTCAGTGCATTCCATGACGGAACTGGCCATCGCCCGCGGCGTCCAGGGCCTGGGCGCCGGCGGCCTGCTGGCCCTCGCGTTGACCATCATCGGGGACATCGTGTCCCTCAAGGAGCGGGCCAAGTACCAGGGCTACTTTATGTCGGTGTTCGGCATCTCATCCGTGCTCGGCCCGGTGGTGGGCGGCGCGTTCGCAGGGTCCGCCAACATCCTCGGCTTTGACGGCTGGCGCTGGGTGTTCTTCATCAACCTGCCCATCGGCCTGGCAGCTCTGACCGTGGTGTTTATGTTCCTGCACCTGCCGGCCAAGCATGTGAAGCAGAAGATCGACTACTTCGGCGCAGCAGCCATCACGCTCGCCATCGTCCCGCTGCTGCTGGTGGCGGAACAGGGCCGCAGCTGGGGCTTTACGTCGCTGAACTCCTTCCTCTGCTACGGCCTCGGCGCTGTGGGCATCATCTGGTTCCTGCTGGCTGAAAAGCGCGCCGGGGACTACGCCCTGATCCCTCTCCGGCTCTTCAGGAACGCTACCTTCGGCCTGTCCTCGCTGCTGAACTTCATCATCGGCATCGGCATGTTCGGCGCCATCGCCATGCTGCCCATGTACCTGCAGCTGGTCAAGGGCCTCACACCCACCGAAGCCGGCCTGATGATGATCACCTTCACACTGGGCATCCTGACCGGTTCCATCACGGCAGGCCGTACCATTTCGGCGTCGGGCACGTACCGGATCTTCCCGATCGTGGGTACGGGGATCCTCACCGCCGCCGCCCTGACCATGGGCCTGTCCCTGGGCGTGGACACGGGCTTGTGGGTTCCCGGCGTGATCGCCGTGTTCTTCGGCATGGGACTGGGTTTCTGCATGCAGCCGCTCACCCTGGCCATGCAGGTCTCCGTGCCTCCGAAGGACATGGGCGTGGGCACGTCCTCCGCCGCGTTCTTCCGCTCCATGGGCGGTGCTGTGGGAACGGCCGTGTTCATCTCCATGCTGTTCAGCCTGGCCGCAAGCCGGATCGCCGACACCATGAAGTCAGCCGTGTCCAGCTCCGACTACCAGGCCGTGCTGCGCGACCCGGCCGTCGCGGCGGACCCGGCCAACGCCAAGCTCTACGAGTTCTTCCAGAACGGGGCATCCAACGAATCACTCAATGACACCAGTTGGCTGCACTCGGCCAACAGCGTGCTCACGCGGCCCATTACGGAAGGCTTCGCGTACGCGATCGACACCGTGATGATCACCGCGGCCGTCCTCACCGGGATCGCGTTCCTCATCAGCTTCGCGCTGCCGAACAAGAAGCTGACGGACCCGAAGGTGGCCAAGGAGTCCGTCCCGGCGCATTGACTGCCCTGTTCCGGGACTGAAGACGACGACGGCGGGGCGGCCCGCCGCCAAGGAGCAGACAACCGCCAAGATCCCGCAGCAGGTGATCTTGGCTGGCCCTCGCAGGCTCGGTAGGCGGCGTCCTGTTCGGCTTCGCCTTCGGCGTCTGGAACCTGATTTTCTGGCGCCTGGTGGGTGGCCTGGGCATCGCTGCAGCAGCTGGCCATCACCACCGGTATTTTCGCCGCGCTCCTGTCCGACGCACTCTTCGCCACCACCGCCGGCGGCGCTGTCCGGCCAGAAGGGCTCGCTCACCATCTCGGTGGCAACCTCCATCACCAACATCCTGGTCACGCTGGTGGCCATCGCCCTGGTGGAACGGATCGGCCGCCGGCCCATCCTCCTGGCAGGCTCCATCGGCATGGCTGTCTGCCGGCAACAACTCTGCGGACAGGAATCATTGTGGGCGCCGTCGGCGCCGTCTCGATCATCCTTGCACCTCAAATCATGCAAACACTGCTGTTCGGGCCGGCCTACTCACAGGCGCTGGGCATGGTCCTGCAAATAGTCTTCCAGCTGGTCACCCTGTTTTTCCTGCCGTTTTCCGCTGCCTTGATAGCCGCCTCACTGGTCATGCCCCATCTGGACGGTGCGCTTGCCCTGGCGACGAAGGCGGACTCCTGATGCGCGCGGGTCACCAAAACAGGTAATGCACGACGCCGGCACTCAGGTGAGTGCCGGCGTCGTGATTGCGAGAGGGTTTCCGAAAAACCCGCAGGAAGTGAGAGAGGGTTTAGGCGGGTGCCTTGGCCTCTTCCGCCTGGCGTTCTTCCACCAGAGTGGACACGGCTGCGAACAGGGGGTGCTCCGGGGCCAGCCCGGTGATCCTGGCCGTGGCGTCTTGCGCCGATGAGGACCCAAGGATCTGCGCGATCTCGGTAGCCTCGGCGTCAGCGGGGTCGCTGAAGCGCAGTGCCGCGGCGATGGCACCCAGGAGCGCCTCGGGCACGATCCCGCGTTCGGCCAGTTCAGCCGCGGGGCCGATGAACCGTTCGTGCCGGCTGAGCTTGCGCATGGGGGCGCGGCCCACCCGGTTCACGGTGTCGGGCAGGTGCGGGTTGGAGAACCGGGCCAGGATCTTCTGGACATAGGCTTCCTGCTCGTCGTTGTTGAAGCCGTGCTTGGCCACGAGGAGCTGCTTGGTCTCTTCCAGGACCGCGCGGACGTCCTCTGCCACGTCCTGGTCGGCCATGGCGTCGGAGAGTTTCTCGAGGCCTGCTTCGAACCCGAAGTACGCGGCGGAGGCGTGGCCGGTGTTCACGGTGAAGAGCTTCCGCTCGATGTAGGGCGAGAGCTCGTCCACAAACGTTGCGCCCGGAATCACCGGCGCAGCATCGCCGAATGCGGTCCTGTCGATGACCCACTCGTAGAACGTCTCCACGGTGACGTCCAGGCCCTGCCCCGGCTCCTGGTTGGGCACAATCCGGTCCACGGCGGTGTTCGCAAACACCGCAAGGGAATCCAGGGGGCCGGCGGCGTCGTCCCAGAGCGCGCCGACTTCGGCCCGCAGGATGTCCGTGGCGTTGATGGCGTTCTCGCAGGCCATGACCTGCAGCGGCGCCAGCCCGGCAGCCCGCGCCGCGATGCCCTTGGTAATGGCGGGCGCCACGAACTTCAGGATGTGTGGCCCCACGGCGGTGGTGACGATGTCCGCCGTCGCGATTTCCCGTACCAGCTCCGCTTCCTGCGTGCCGGAGTTCAGCGCGCGGAAGTTGTCCACCGTCCGGAGGGTGGGGTTCTCCCCCACCTCGTGGACGTTGTAGCTGTCTGCGGCCGCCAGCTGGTCGATAAGCGCGTCCGCGACATCCGCGAACACCACCTCATAACCGGCTTGGTGCAGCAGCAGCCCCACAAAGCCGCGGCCGATGTTCCCGGCTCCGAAATGTACTGCCTTCACTATGCGTTCACCTTTCCGAACAGCTCCAGGACTTCCTCAGCGGACGTGGCTGCTTCCAGCTGGGCCACCTGGGCATTGTTGGTGAAGACCTTCGCGATGGAGGAAAGGATGTGGAGGTGTTCGTTGTTGATGCCCGCCACGCCAACCACGAACTTGACCTGCTTGCCGTCCCAGTCGATGCCGTCCGGGTAGCGGATGACTGACACCGCGGACTTCAGGATGTGGTCCTTGGCGGCGTTGGTGCCGTGCGGGATGGCCAGGAAGCTGCCCATGTAGGTGGACACGGATTCCTCGCGTTCGTGCATGGCCGCGAGGTAGCCCTCGTCCACGGCACCTCGGGCCAGGAGGAGCTGCCCGGCTTCGTCGATGGCGGCGTCGCGGGAAGTGGCGGTGCCGTTGAGGATGACGCTGTCGGCCACGAGGATGTCCGACGGCGCCGCAGTCTCCGCAGCCGCGACTGGTGCCGTACCGCTGCCAACGGCCGGTACCGCGTCCACTGGGGCACTGGCGACGTGGGCCCCGTGGCCGGCAGCAGCACCGGCGTCGGGCGTTGCGCCTTCGGTGTTGTGCTCCTTGACCAGCTCCACAATCTCGTCATACCGCGGGCTGTTCATGAAGTTATCCACGGAGAAGTGCGCAGCACTGGAGGTGACGGGCTTGGCGCGCTCGGTCAGGTCCTGGTGGGTGATCACAACGTCGTAGGTGTCGCTGAGGTTGGCGATAGCGGCGTTGGTGACCTTGACTTCCGGGAACCCGGCCGCCTTGATCTTGTTCCGCAGCACGGATGCTCCCATGGCACTGGAGCCCATACCGGCGTCGCACGCGAAGACGATGTTCTTGATGGGGCCGGCGAGGACGGCCGTGCCCACCCCTGAACCAGCGCCGCCGCCGCCGGTCAGCATGGATGAGATGGAGCTCTTTTTGCCCTTCATGGCTTCCATCTTGGATGTGGCGTCGGTCAGTTCCGTCTCGTCGCTGTGCTTGGTGGTCTTCAGAATCACCGAGGCCACCAGGAAGGACACCGCGGTAGCAAGCAGAACCGCGAGTATCACTCCGACGTAGCTGTCACGGGAGGTCTGGGCGAGTACTGCGATGATCGAGCCAGGCGCAGCCGGCGCTACCAGCCCGGAGCCGGTGACGGCCAAGGTGGCAATACCCGTCATGCCGCCGGCGATCGCGGCCAGGATCAGCAGCGGGCGCATCAGGACGTACGGGAAGTAGATTTCGTGGATGCCGCCAAAGAAGTGGATGATGGCGGCACCAGGGGCGGAGCCCTTGGCGAGGCCGCGGCCGAAGAACATGTACGCCAGCAGGATGCCGAGGCCCGGACCGGGGTTCGCCTCGAGCAGGAAGAGGATGGACTTGCCCTGTTCCAGCGACTGCTGGATGCCCAGCGGAGTCAGCACGCCGTGGTTGATGGCGTTGTTCAGGAACAGCACCTTGGCAGGTTCAATGAAAATGCTGGTAAGCGGCAGGAGGCCGTTGTTGACCAGGAACTGGACCACGTTCCCGGCCCCGGTGCTGAAGGCCTGGACCAGCGGCGAGATGCCGTAGAAGCCCAGCATCGCCAGCAGCGCACCCCAGATACCGGCGGAGAAGTTGTTCACGAGCATTTCGAAGCCCGGGCGGATCTTGCCCTCCCACAGGAGATCGATCTTCTTCATGGTCCAGCCGCCCAGGGGGCCCATGATCATGGCGCCGATGAACATCGGGATGCCGGCGCCGACGATCACGCCCATGGTGCCGATCGCGCCCACCACACCGCCGCGGACGTCGTAGACCATCCGGCCGCCGGTGTAGGCGATCAGGAGCGGCAGCAGGTACTTGATCATAGGACCAACCAGGCCTACATAGGGAACTCCCTCGGCATTGGTGCCGAAACCGCCAAGGGCAGGTACGGGAATCCAGCCCTTCTCAATGAAGAGGGCGGTAATAAGGCCCCAGGCGATGAACGCGCCGATGTTGGGCATGATCATTCCGGACAGGAACGTCCCGAACTTCTGGACGCCGACCCGCACGCTGGTGCGGGGTTTTGCAACTGTCTGTGTTGCCATGTGCTTTCCTAACCGTCATTCCTGCGGCTGTGCAGGCTGGATTCGATACTTACGACGACGTGCTGGTAGAGATACGGTGAAGCCATTCGAGGAAAAGTTTGAGTTCCGAGCTGGAGAGCTGGTCGGAGTGCGATGCCTGAAGCGCGGCATTCAGGGCAATCGCTGCCACCACCACAGAGGACCTTGCGGAGTCTTCCGTGGCCGCCCCTTCGGCTTGTGCCGCGGACACCGCAAAGATCATGGCGTCCCGGGTCATGGTGGACAGTTCGAGGTTACGTTCGGCGGCGGGCTCCGCAATCAGCATGAGCGTCACACCCACATTGGCGGCCAGGATAGACCTGGCCGCTTCCCGTGGCTGGACATTCAGCTGGCCCGCTGCCGCAGCCTTGTTCAGCATCTCCTCCATCAGCGCCTCGGCATCGGCGACGATGGCGGGGCGGCTTTCGGGGCGGATATTGCCGAACATCACCAGGTACAGTTCCGGCTGCTTAAGTCCGAACTGGACGTGGTTGTCCCACATCCTCCGGATATCCTCCAATGGATTTCCGGACGGGGCGAAGTCTCTTTCGCCCGCGACATACTCCTCAAAACCTGCGGTGACGACGGCGTCGAAAAGGCCTTCCTTGTCACCGAAGTGGTGGTACAGGGTGGGCGCCGTTACCCCTGCCAGCTGCGTGATCTGGCGAGTGGACACGGATGCTCCGGCGGATTTTGCAAGCAACTCGGCGGCTGCATGCAATAGCCGCATTTTGGGGGGAAGCTGGCCATCCAAACTCATAGCCGCTACCCTATCACCTATAGCATTGCTATATGAACTGAATCACATATAATTTTTTCAGGCACGTTTCCGCCCTCGCACATAGTGGTCGCGGCGGCCCCGGCATGGCGCCGGAGAACCTAGGCGGGCCTGGCTACCGGCAGAGAATGAGGACCTTCAGTGCAGAACTTCCCAGGAGTTGGCGTCAGCCCCGGCCGCATCATCGGGACCATCCGGCAGATGCCCAAACCGATCAGCGAACCCCCCGCAGGCGAGCAGCTGGCCGGCGGTACCTCCGCCGAGGAAGCCACGGCCTCGCTCAAGGCAGCCTCGCAGGCCGTCCACGACGAACTGAAGGCCCGGGCCGCCCACGCATCCGGAGACGGCAAAGCAGTCCTGGAAGCCACGGCACTGATGGCCAAGGACACCATGCTGATAAAGGGTGCGGCCAAGCTCGTTGCCCGCGGCCTCTCGAGCGAGCGCGCCATCTGGGAATCCGGTTCCTCCGTTGCTGAAATGCTTCACAACCTGGGCGGTTACATGGCCGAACGCGCCACCGACGTCCTGGATGTGCGCGCCCGGATCGTCGCCGAGCTGCGCGGGGTGCCCGCGCCCGGCATCCCTACCTCCAGCACGCCATTCATCCTCGTCGCCGAAGACCTGGCACCGGCGGACACCGCCACCCTGGACCCGAACAAAGTGCTGGCACTCGTTACAGCGGGCGGCGGCCCCCAGTCCCACACCGCCATCATCGCCCGCTCCCTTGGCCTGCCTGCCGTGGTGGCAGCCGTAGGCGTGGACGAACTCCCGGACGGCACGGACGTCTATGTGGACGGCGCGGCCGGCACCATCACGGCTGAGCCCGACGAGTCACTACGTGCCGCAGCGGAAGCATGGGCGGCCACGGCTTCCCTGCTGGCGGAGTTCAGCGGCACGGGCACGACGGCGGACGGCCACCTGGTGCCGCTGCTCGCCAACGTTGGCGGCGGCAAGGACGCCGAGGCGGCCGCGAAGCTGGGCGCCCAGGGTGTGGGCCTTTTCCGCACCGAATTCTGCTTCCTCGAACGGGACTCCGAGCCCAGCGTTGAGGAACAGGCCGCTGCCTACAAAAGCGTTTTTGATGCGTTCCCAGGAAAGAAAGTGGTTCTGCGAACGCTCGACGCCGGCGCCGACAAGCCGCTTCCATTCCTGACCGACTCCACGGAGCCCAACCCGGCCCTGGGCGTCCGCGGCTACCGCACGGACTTCACCACACCCGGTGTGCTGGACCGCCAGCTGGAAGCGATCGCCTTGGCCGAGAAGCAGTCCGAAGCGGACGTGTGGGTCATGGCCCCAATGATCTCGACGGCGCAAGAGGCGGCCCGCTTCGCCTCAATGTGCGCCGACGCCGGCATCAAGACGCCCGGCGTGATGGTGGAAGTGCCTTCCGCCGCGCTCACCGCCGAGGCCATCCTGCGCGAGGTGGGCTTCGCAAGCCTGGGCACCAACGACCTCACCCAGTACGCCATGGCGGCCGACCGCCAGCTGGGCCCCCTGGCCAACCTCAACACGCCCTGGCAGCCGGCCGTGCTGCGTTTGGTGGGATTGACAGTGGAAGGCTCCCGAGCGGAAGGCCACAACAAGCCCGTGGGCGTATGCGGGGAGGCGGCCGCTGACCCGGCCCTCGCCGTCGTACTTACGGGGCTGGGCGTCAACACGCTGTCCATGACCGCGCGGTCCCTGGCCGCTGTGGCCGCGGTACTGAAGACCGTCACGCTGGCAGAGGCGCAGCAGCTGGCCAAACTGGCCCTCTCCGCGCCCAGCGCCACCGAAGCCAAGGCCTGGGTACGGGAAAAGCTGCCCGTCCTCGAAGAGCTCGGCCTCTAAGCGCCTGCAGCTCCAGACAGCCAGCCCACCAACCACCAAGAAGCACCCGCCAGGAGGAACAATGCCAGAACGCATCGCCACCATCGCCAGCCGCTCCGGCCTGCACGCGCGCCCCGCTGCGCTGTTTGCGGACGCCGCCGGAAACGTGGGAGTGGAAGTCACCATCGCCATGCAGGGCGACCCTGAGGACGACGCACTGGACGCTTCGAGCATCCTGTCGCTGATGACTCTGGGCGCCGCCAAGGGCGACGTTGTGGTGCTCCGGGCTGAAGGTGACGGAGCGGACGCGGCCCTGGATTCGCTGGTCAAGCTCCTGGAAACGGACCTCGACGCCGAATAGGGGCCCACCCGGTGATCGCGGCGGCGACCGTCCCCGGGGCAGTGTGCTGGAAAACGTGGCCATGGCCGGGTATCTCCGTCGCGCTGCCCTGGTGGGCCTGGGCGGCCAGCCTCTCGCACCAGTCGCGCCCGGCCACTGGGTCTTGGCTGCCGCGAAGCACCAGCAGCGGCTGGCTGACTCCGCGGATCCTGGCCTCAAGGGGGTACCGCATCATTACGGGCAACTCGGTGAAGTACCAGCGCGGGCCGGCCCGGAAGTAGTCCGCCAAAACGATGGCATTCGCGGACGGGCTCTCGCTGAACATGGCGTCGCGGGTCAACGCCAGCGCCTGCCGCGCAACTGACTTTCGGCGGGGGTCCACCACGGGGCCCATCAGAACTACGCCGGCCACGAGTTCCGGCTCTTGGAGTGCGAGTTCGACGGCATGCTGGGTTCCCATGGAATGCCCGATCACGACGCATGCCGTTACCCCCGCTTCGGCAAGCGCAGCCCGCACGAAAGCAGCATACTCACCCACCGGCACCTGGCGCCGGGGCTTGGGCGCGTCGCCAAACCCTGGGAGATCGAAGGAGTAGACATCAGCTGCGAGCGCCAGCTCCCGGTGCAGCCGCGCGAAGTAGCGGTGGGAAACGCCGATCCCGTGGAGCAGGACATACGTCGGTCGCGCCACATCGCCCACTGGCGCCACGGAACGGTACAGCCTGCCCGCCAGTCCGCCGGATTCAATGTCCTTACCATCACTGAGCCTCACCCCGCGAGCTTACAGCCGCCGCCCGGAAGCGCGCGGGTTAGGCTTCTGGCATGGCACTGATAGCTCCGAGAATGACTGCTGCGCTTCCACCCGAGGACGCAGGGAAACTTCAACGGGCCCTGACGGGCGGCAATGACATCACGGTCTTTGTGGACGGAACCGTCCACCGGCTGACGCCCCAGGCGAGGGACGCCGTCGTGGACATCCTCAGCCGGTTCAGCCGCGGCGAAGCGGTGACCGTGAGCAGTGTGGAGGAAATGCTCACCACATCCCAGGCCGCCGAACTCGCCGGGATTTCCCACACGTACCTGCGCAACATGACCGATCGCGGCGAGATTCCTGTGGAATACCGCGGCACACACCGCCGGATCAGGCTCGCGGCCATCATGGCCTGGCTGGAACGGCAGAAGAAACTGGATCAGCAGGAGAAGCCAGCGCAGGCCTAGCTCAGGGCTGGATCCGGAGTGGGCTGCCCCCGGGGTGGCCGCCTCCGCGCGTTAGATCCGCGGGCGCGACGCCCAGCGCCGCATTTTCAGTGCCGCATGGAGTTCCAGCCGGGACATCCCCCTCAGCGGGTCCACGCCCAGGAGCTGCCGGATGCGGCCCAGCCGGTTGTAGATGCTGCTGCGGTGCAGGTGGAGTTTGGTGGCCACGTCCTGGACCGAACCGTCGTTGTCATAGATGAGCTCCAGAACGGGGAGCAGCTCATCGTTGCGGTCGTGGTCCTCCAGCATTCGCATATAAACGGACCCGGAGTCAGCCCAGGCCCCGGCTCCCCCTCCCGCCGATGCCAGCAGCTGGTACACCCCGGTGGCACGGCAGTCCACCAGTTCGCCGAGCTGGGGGTCCACGGCTGCCGCCTGCGCCGCCAGCCGGGACTGCCCGTACGCCTCGGCAAGCTCCCGCGGCTTGGCAAAACCCTCGCTGATGCCAAGGATGATGCGGTGCACCGGCCGGCCCGAACGCTTGGCCAACTCCAGCTGGTAGTGGACCAGTACCTGGGCATGGTTGGCCCGGCCCACCGTCTCACGGAACAGCACCACCGAGTGGGTTTCCGTGCCGGCGCTGAAAAGTGCCACGTCCACTCCAACCGTCGCCTGCAGCGCCGCCGACCGGTGGATCAGCATGGAGGCGATGGGGTCCGGACCGCCGGCCCAGCCATCGGCGTCGAGCACTGTGACCATCTGCCACGGCCCCTTGCCCTGGATTTCCTTCCACCCCGCCACGGCGGCCACGGCGTTGGCATCGCCTGAACAGGCTGCCAGGAACTCGCGTTCGCGGCCCCTCCTGAACTCGGATTCGGCCGTGTTGGACTCCAGCAGCAGGCCGGAGAGCCGCTCCACCTGAGGTGCCACATCCGGCAACTGCGTGAGGATCGCCGTCGGATTTTCCTCTGCCGAGTCCTGCTGCACCCACAGGTAGCCGACACGGAATCCGCGCACCATCAAGGGAACACACACCCGGCCCAGCATCCCGAGCTCCTGGTTGGCGGGAATCACTACCGGGCGGACCGCCGTGGCGATGCCGTGGGAAAGCTGCCAGGCGCTGACATCGGCCGGGACGCGCTTGCTCAACAGGAAGTTCACCCGGACCCGGTCCGCATGGGACTGGTTGGAGCTGTAAGCGAGCAGCAGTCCGTCAAGGTCCTCCAGGGACAGTCCCCGCCCTAGCTTCTGCGCCACCTGCTCAACGAGTTGTTCCACGTCCTGCTGCATGGGGTAACACTACTGCTCCAGCCAGCATCCCGGCGAACGAACAGCAGGCGACACCTGACGTTCTCACGCTGTACATATGTCGAGCAATGAAACTAGAAAAACCCGAACTGACGCGGAGCCTGGACGCCGCCGGCCTTGCTTTCCTGTCAGTTGGGTCACAACCGGATTTATTCTGGAATCACAACTTCCCCCGCAATTTCGGGCCTACCCGCCCTGAGAATATGGAGCCACAAATGATCATCGGTGTCCCCAAAGAGATCAAGAACAACGAATTCCGCGTCGCCATCACCGCTGCCGGCGTTCACGAGTTCCGCACCCACGGCCACACGGTCCTGGTGGAGCGCGGCGCCGGCCTGGGCTCAGGGATCACGGACGAGGAATACGCGATCGCCGGCGCCGAAATCGTGGCCGAGGCAGATGATGTCTGGGGCCGGGCCGACATGGTCATGAAGGTCAAGGAACCCATCAAGGCCGAGTACCACCGCTTCCGTAAGGGCATGATCCTCTTCACCTACCTCCACCTGGCCGCCGAGCCGGAACTCACGCAGGAACTCATCAACTCCGGCGTCACCGCGATCGCCTACGAGACCGTGCAGGAAGGCCGCACGCTGCCGTTGCTGGCCCCCATGTCCGAGGTTGCCGGGCGCCTTTCCGTGCAGGTAGGCGCCACCTCCCTGATGGCACCCGCCGGCGGCAAAGGCGTCCTGCTGGGCGGCGTACCGGGTGTCCGCCCGGCGAAGGTGGTTGTCCTCGGCGCCGGCGTGGCAGGCACCAACGCCGCCGCGATGGCCCTGGGCCTGGGCGCCGACGTCACCATCCTGGACATCAACATCAACCGCCTGCGCGAACTCGATGCCCAGTACCAGGGCCGGCTCAAGACCGTGGCCTCCAACAAGTACGAGATCGAAAAGTCAGTGGTGGACGCAGACCTGGTGATCGGCTCCGTCCTGATCCCCGGCGCCAAGGCCCCCAAGCTCGTCACCAACGAACTCGTGGCCCGCATGAAGCCCGGCTCCGTGCTGGTGGACATCGCCGTGGACCAGGGCGGCTGCTTCGAGGACACCCACCCCACCACGCACCAGGAACCGACGTACAAGGTCCACAACACGATCTTCTACTGCGTCGCCAACATGCCCGGCGCAGTTCCGAACACCTCCACCTACGCGCTGACCAACGTCACCCTGCGTTACGCAGTGGCCCTGGCCAACCTGGGCGTCCGGGCCGCCTTCGACCGGGACCCGGCCCTCGCCGCCGGCCTGAATATCGCCGGCGGCCACGTGGCACACCACTCCGTCTCCGAGGCACACAACCTGCCCCTCGTGGCGGACTGGCACGAACTGGTTTCTGCGTAGTACTAGGTTCGTCCCGCTGCGCTGGACGACACACATCCTCGGCGTGCTGCTCCTCCGTCGCTAGGGCCCACGCCAGCAGGGTTCCCTGGCCGAGCTTGCGAGGTTGGGGTGCTGGTGGGGAGCACGCTTTCTGGATGGCTGCCGTTCGGCGTTTGTGGTTAATCCCTTACAGCGGCCAGTTCGCGTGCCTTTTCTATTAATTTGAGGACCTCGACGGCGTCTGCCGGGTCTACCGGGAGGAGCAGCGCTGAGGTGGTGCCGCCGTCGTCGATCTTGGCTGCCAGCAGCCTGTAGAACTCGGGGTAGGCGCCTCGTTCGGTGGGCAGTGGATTGAGGTGGCCGTCGCGGCCCAGGGACCCTGCCCATTCCAGTGCTTCAACCCCGTATTCGGGGTCCAGCGGGCCGCCGCCGGCAACAATGTACGGTTCCTGCGGATCGATCCCGTGCTTGGTGAACCCGCCAGCGGATCCGAGAATGCGGAACCGCGGACCCTGCTGGGCGCAGAGCATGTTCATGCTCAGGTGGCTGGTCACCCCGGAGTCGTGGTTGAGCACCAGGAAGACGTCATCGTCCACCTTCTCGTGCGGACGCCGCGCCTGCAGTTCCGCGTAGGCCACGGTAGCTGGACCGAAAAGCAAAAGCGCCTGATCGATAAGGTGCGTGCCGAGATCGAACACCACGCCGCCGCCATCCGCTGCTGTGGCGCTGGCTTTCCAGGCCTTCGAGATGTCCGGGGACCAGCGTTCAAAGCTGGATTCAAAGCGGGTCACGCTCCCCAGCGCTCCGCCGGCCAGCAACTTCTGCACGGTCAAAAAATCGCCGTCCCAACGCCGGTTCTGGAAGACCGTGAGCACGCGGCCCAGCCGCTGCGCGAGGGCGATCAGTTCCAGCGCCTCGGCACTGCTGACGGCGAAAGGCTTGTCCACCACAACATCCAGCCCAGCCTCCAGCGCGGCCTTTGCCAACGGAAAGTGAGTGGCCGGCGGGGTCCCCAGCACCACAAGGTCAAGGTCACCGGCCAGCGCAAGCACCGCGTCGCCGTCGGGCACTGTTTTGACGCCCGGGTACCGCCGCGTCGCGGCAGCCTGCCTCCCGGCGTCGGACGTGGCGATAACGTCCAGCGAGTAGCGGGGATCTGCCGCGATGAGCGGCGCGTGGAAAACGCTGCCGGACAGGCCATAGCCGACGACGGCGGTGCGGATACGGCGTTCGGGTTCAGTCCAGGTCATAGAGCAAAGTTACCTCCACGCCGGCCCGGATATCGCAATACAACGAAGGCCGGCAGTTCCCGTGTGCGGGTTGTGCCGGCCTTCGCGTGCAGCGTTTATTCAGATGGCGCAGTCTAGGCGGGAAGTATTACTTCTTGATCCAGCCCAGGGTGGACCAGTCCGGAACCTGGGAGAGGCTCTGGAACAGGGACGGGCCGTAGTTGGCCAGGCCGGTGCGGACGAAGGAGATCTGCGGGCCGTTCATCACAACACCCATGGAGAAGTACTTCGCCATGTGCTCCTTTTCAACGTCCATGGCTGCCTTGTTGCGCTCGGCGTTGTCCTCGATGGAGGCGAGATCGGCGATCTTCTTGTCCAGTTCGGCATCGCCCAGGCCGTTCAGGTCGGTCTTGGAGTCGTAGTACTGCTTGACGGCGTCCGTGGCGTCCGGGCCCACCGTGTAGCCGGAAACGCTAACATCGAAATCGCGTCCGCCCATGACCTTGCCAAAGTCGGCAGAGGCGCGCTGGTCAATGCCAACATCCATGCCGCCTGCCTGCAGCTGCTTCTGCAGCGTCTGGGTGAAGGCAAGGGTGGTGGGGTCGTCACCGAAGTTGCTGATCTTGAAGGCGGCGGGCTTGCCGTCCTTCTCCATGATTCCGGCGGCGTTGGCCTTGTAGCCGGCGTCGGTCAGTACCTTCTTGGCTGCATCCGGACCGGCCTCCTTAACGGGGTAGTTGTCCTGGTAGTAGTCGGAGAACGGCAGCAACATCATGGAACCGGAGCTGGGCTCCTCCCAGTTCAGCCCGTTGAAGCGGACCTTGCGCAGGGCGTCGCGGTCGACGGCGGCAAACATGGCTTTCCGGACGGCAACGTCAGTGATCTTCTTGGCATTGATGTTCATGCCGCCGGCGAAGAGACGCTGGCCGCGGCGGACCTCGGAGTCCTTGGTACCCTCCAGTTGCTTGTAGAGGGAGATGGTGTTGGCTGACATGGCGTCGATCTCGCCGTTCTTGAAGGCGGCGATCTGTGCGCTGGTCTCCAGCTGGCGGAAGACGACGTTTGCCAGGACCGGCTTGGTGCCCCACCACTTGTCGTTGGGAACCAGCGTAACCGTCTTGGCTGCGGTGTCGTACTGGTCCAGCTTGAACGGTCCGGCCATCCACTCGGGGTGCATCTCGCCGTTGAAGCCCTCGTTGAAGAGTTCAGGCGTGTTCACAGCAGGGTGGATCAGGCCGAAGAAGAGCGCATCCAGCGGGTAGACCGGCTGGGTGGTCTTGACAATGACTTCCTTGTCGCTGCTGCCGGCCTCAACTGACTCAACGAACTCGTAGGCTCCGGAGCTCACGATGTCGTAGCCGGCATCCGGGCTCTTCAGGATGTTCCAGGTGTTCTTGAAGGCCTTGACGTCGATCGGCGTGCCGTCGTTGTAGGTGGCCTTCGGGTTGACCTTGATGGTGACGGTCTGCTTGCCGTCCACCACCTTGCTCTCCACTGACTCGCAGAAGTCCTTGTTCGGCGTGGCCTTGCCGACGAAGTCGACCTTCCAGCAGCCGCCGATGCCGCCGCTGTTCACGGCCACCGGGTTCATGGGGATCTGCAGGGCGGAGTTGTCCGCACTGTTGCCGTTGTTGGAGAACCCGTTGAAGTCCGGCCCGATGTTGCCAAGCGGCAGCGTGACCTTGCCGCCGGGCTCAAGATCCGCCGCCGGCTTCTCGTTGATGCTGATGAGCTTGGCGAGGTCGCTGCCTGTCCCCTGCCCCTGAGCGGTTTCCGGTCCGGTGGGTGTTCCTCCACCGCCGCAGGCCGTCAGCGTCAAGGCTGCGGCAATGGCCGCTGCGCCGCCGATCTTGGTCAGATTCCTCATGGGTTTCCCTTCATAGGTGCGGGTGATGTTTGTGATGGGTCGAAAAAATCTAGGGTGCATGGGGTTCCGCTGTTTCGTGGACCGCCAGCATGTGCTCGTCCAGTTCGCCGTCCGGGAAGAAGCAGGCGAACTGCTGGTCCGGCGCGGGCACCGGACCGGCCTCCACAACCTGCACCGCCCCCGCAGGCTGCACGGATTCCAGCGGCGGCTCCAGCGTCAGGCACTGCTCCTGCTTCGCTGCGGGAAGCGCCGCGAAGACGGGGCAGCGCGTGGCGAAGTTGCAGCCCTTCGGAGCATCCAACGGGGACGGCAAGTCCCCTTGGAGGATGATCCGCTCCCGGGTGCGCTCGAACTGCGGGTCGGGGACCGGGATCGCGGACAGCAGCGCGCGCGTATACGGGTGGCGGGGGTTGTCGAAAACCCGGTCAACCTCACCGATTTCCACGATCTTCCCCAGGTACATCACCGCCACCCGGTTGGAGATATGGCGGACCACAGAGAGATCATGGGCCACCATCAGGTAGCTGAGGCCCAGCTCGGCGCGGAGCTTATCCAGTAGGTTGATCACGCCGGCCTGGACCGAGACATCCAGCGCGGACACCGGCTCGTCCAGGACCACCAGTTTGGGGTTCACGGCCAGGGCCCGGGCGATGCCGACGCGCTGCCGCTGGCCGCCGGAGAACTGGTTGGGGAACCGGTTGACGTGATCCGGTTGCAGGCCCACCAGTTTCATCAGTTCCATGATGCGTTTTTTGATGTCCGGCTTGCTGAGTCCGGCGTTCTGCAGCGGCTCGGCCAGGACCTCGTAGACGGTGAAACGGGGGTCGAGGGCGCCGGTGGGATCCTGGAAGACCATCTGCATTTCCCGGCGCATGGCGCTTTTGGTCCTGGCGGCGGCGGCCTGCTTGTTGCTGATGCCGCCGATGATCACCTCGCCGTCCTGGTCCTTATGGAACTCCATGATTTCGAGCAGGGTGGTGGTTTTACCCGAACCGGACTCCCCCACGATGGAGAAGCACTCGCCTTCGCGGATGTCGAAGCTCAGTCCGTCCACGGCCTTCACGGTGCCGATGCGCCGCCTGAGCAGGGCGCCCTTGGTCAGCGGAAAGTGCTTACGGACATCTTTGAGTTCCAAGACGGTTGAGCGTTCCCCGCGGGGGATCAGATCAAAGCTGGAGACCGGGACCGGCGGGGCGGAAAAGATCTCGTGGACATCCACGTCCGCGCCAAGGGAGCCGGATTTGATGCACGCCGCCTGGTGGTAGCCACTTCCCGGAACCGGGTCCAAGGAGGGCTCGCGGTCGAGGCAGGCATCGGTCACCAGCGGGCACCGCGGCGCGAAGGAGCAGCCGGTGGGGGTGTGGAGGAGGTTTGGCGGGATGCCGTCGATGGGGACCAGCGAGGATTTCTCCGCGACGTCCACTCGGGGCACTGCCCCGAGCAGCCCCATCGTGTAGGGCATCCGGGGATCGTAGTAGATGTCATCCACGCTGCCGGTTTCCACCGCCTTACCGGCGTACATCACCATGATGTCGTCGGCGATGCCCGCCACCACGCCCAGATCGTGCGTGATCATCACGACGGCGGCGCCAGTTTCCTCCTGCGCCGTATGCAGCACCTCAAGCACCTGGGCCTGGATGGTGACGTCCAGGGCCGTCGTCGGCTCATCCGCGATCAGTACGCGCGGGTTGTTGGCGATGGCGATGGCGATCATCACGCGCTGGCGCATGCCGCCGGAGAACTCGTGCGGAAAGGCCCTGAGCCTGTTCCTGGGGCTGGGAATGCCCACCATCGCCAGGAGTTCGACGGCGCGGGTTTCCTTCGCCGCGTTGCTCATGCCCGGGTTGTGGATGGTGAGGGCCTCAGTGATCTGGGCTCCCACCGTGTACACCGGGGTGAGGGAGGACAGCGGGTCCTGGAACACCATGGCGATGTCGTTGCCGCGGTAGGCACACATGGCTTTGTCGCTGAGGCCCAGCAGTTCCTTGCCCTTGAGCCTGACCGAGCCGGAGATCTGGGCAGTGGCGGGCAGCAGGCCCATGATGGCCAGCGACGTCACCGACTTGCCGGACCCGGACTCCCCCACGATTCCCAGGGTTTTGCCGGGCATCAGGTCGAAGTTGACGCCCCGAACGGCATGCACAGCCCCGTTTTCGGAGTTGAAGCTGACGTTCAGGTCCCGGACGGACAGGACAGCGTCCGACGGCGAGTGGAGGCCGGCGACGTGGAGCCTCTCGGCGGCGGTGGGGGCCGGGTCAGCCGGCTCAAGGAAGGTGCTCATTTGCTCTTCGTCTCTGCGCTGTTTTTCTTGGCCCGGCCAACCGAGCTGGAGCTCGGATCAAAAGCGTCACGCAGGCCATCGTTCATCATGGCCAGGGACCCCGTGAGCAGGAACATCACGGTCAGCGGGACCCAGAACATCCAGGGGAAGGTCTGGACCTGGGACGTGGCGCCGCCAATCAGCACGCCGAGGCTCACATCCGGCACCTTGATGCCGATGCCAATGAAGGAGAAAGCCACTTCGGCCAGGATGGCCCCGGTGACGCCGCGGGTGATGTCCAGGACCAGCAGCGATCCGATGTTGGGGACCAGGTGCCGCCACACGATGCGCCGCGGCGGGACGCCCATGTACTGGGCCGCCTTGACGAAATCCCGCTGCATCAGCGACATGGACATCGAGCGGATAAGCCGCGCGGTCCCCATCCAGCTGAACACCAGGAGCACGATGATCAGCAGGAGCCAGCTGGGGAGGTTCTTCTTCAGGCCGTCCCCTCCGCCGCTGGTGGCCACCGCCACCACCAGCAGGGCGGGCATCATGATGAGCGCCTCCAGGACGAAGAGCATCACCTTGTCCACTTTTCCGCCGAAGTAGGCCATGGTGCAGCCGTAGACCGCGGCGATCAGGACGGACACGAGGCCCACAACGAGTCCGATCAGGATGGAGATCCGGGTGCCTTCGACGGTCATGGCGTAGAGGTCGATGCCGGCCTGCGACGTGCCCAGGAAGTGGTCACCGGACGGCGGCATGCCGATATTGAAGGGGTCGAGAGTTTCCCTGTCCCAAGGCGTAAAGAACCCGCCGACGAAGGAGAAGAGGGTCAGGCCAAGGAAGATCGCCAGCCCTGCGACGGCTGTCTTGTTCCGCATAAATCGCCGGAAAATGATGGTGGACTTGGCAATCACTACATCGGCGCTTTCGAGGTGCGCTTCCTGCGCGACCGCTGCCGGATCAATGGCGTTGAGGTTGGTCATGGCTACTGCACCCTCACTCTCGGGTCCACAAGTGTGGTGGCGAAGTCGGCGAGGATGGCGCCGAGGGCGAAGATGACCGAGCCGTAGGCGAGGGTGGCCGTGGCCGCGTTAACGTCCTGCAGCGAGATGGCGTCAATGCTCCAGGAGCCCACTCCGGGCCAGGCGAAGATCTTCTCCGCGAAGAAGCCGCCGGCGAAGATAGCAGGGATGGTGAACGCGATGCTTTGGGCGACCGGGATGAAGGAAACCCTGAGCGCGTGCCGGGTGATGGCCTGGTTGCGCGTCAGCCCCTTGGCGCGCGCCGTCCGGACGAAGTCCGCATTGACGTTGTCCAGCAAGTATTGGCGCTGCGCGATCTGGTACGAACCCCAGCCGACCAGGGTGATGGCGATCGTTGGAACCGCATAATGACCCACCATGTCCACAAACTGGGCCCACCCGGGCTGCATGCCCGGCGTGGAGATGCCGGTCACGAAGAAGATGCGCTCCCCGACGGTTTCGTTGATGTTGATGGCACCGAGCTGCACCAGGAAGTAGGCAATGGGGGCGGGCACGATGTACGCGAGGTAGCTGTAGGAGGTGATCACCCGGTCCT
Source organism: Pseudarthrobacter sp. S6 (assembly GCF_050156575.1). NCBI lineage: Bacteria > Bacillati > Actinomycetota > Actinomycetes > Micrococcales > Micrococcaceae > Pseudarthrobacter > Pseudarthrobacter sp. S6. The sequence continues at coordinate 88,100 of NZ_CP189581.1, forward strand.
GGAACTTGTACTGCCGGGCCGCCGAGTACACCCCGAGGGCGACGCCGATGACAAGGGTCAGGACGATGGATGCCAGGAAGAGCCGGGTGGAGATCCAGACGCGGTCCCCGAATTCAGCGTTGATGAATGCGCCGTTGGGGCTGCGTCCCCAGTCCCAGCGGGTCACGATCCCGGTGAGCCACTCCACGTAGCGCTCCCACGGGCTGAGGTCCGGGTCCAGGCCTTTCAGGCGCATGGAATTGGCTACTTGCTCGGGTGTGGGACGGGGAATCCGTTCCTGTTCGAGGAGCGCCGGCTTAAGCGAACTTACCGCCAGGAAATAGCCGGCAGACGTGGTCAGGAAAATCATGAAGACGTAGGTGATGCCGCGCTTGGCGAGGTACCTGATCATTTGGCAGCTACTTCAGGATCTTTGCCACCTGGACTATGGACGAACACTCCAAGGGGTCACCTTGGGCTGGCAACGGAGTTCCTGCCTTCACTGCATCCACGTTCCATATCCTTCCGATTTCCCCGGCCCGCAACGGGTCTCGCCGCCACCGGGTTTCCACCAGCGTGTAGCCGGTCTCCCGCGACCAGCTCAGGTTAAGTCCGGGTGGACTATGTTGCGGGTCACATTCCAGAGGAAACTACCACAGAGTAGCGTCTGGAATGCGGGCACCTGCGCGGAATCCGTGCCCGCCGTATCAGATTGTTATGAATAATTCAGTGGAATTGATGTGACTGGACGATTCGCCAGATTTAGGCGTAACCTACCGCCCGCGGACCACGCGAGTGACAAGGTCCCGCCAGGAATCGGTCAACCGCTCGGGCGCCAGACCTTGGGCGCGGACCGCGTGCAGGAGCCGGTCCGGATCCAGCGTGGCGGCTAGGGACATGGCCATCAGCAACGGGTCCGCATCCATGCCTGATTCCCGCAGGAGGTGCTCGATATGGCGCTGCCACAGTTTGACTGCCGGGACCTCGTAGCGGCCGTGGTGCGAAGACTCAGCAGCCCTCGCCAGGTCCCCGTGCTCCATCACATACGCGATCCGCTCCGCACCGAAGGCGATCAGCCGCTCCAGCCCCGGAGCGCCCGGCCCCAGTGGCGGAGGGCCGAACATAAATCGGGCTTGGAAGGCGGCCTCGGAATCGCTCAGCAACGTCATCATCAGCCCGGCGCGACTGCCGAACCGGCGGAAGACGGTGCCCTTGCCCACGCCGGCCCGCTCGGCCAGCCTGTCCATGGTCAGGGCATCCGGGCCGCACTCGGCAATCAGCTCCCGCGCCGCGCACAAAAGCCGCTCACGGTTCCGCGCAGCGTCACTGCGCTCAGCGGGCGGCCCGGAGAGCGAACCGGGTAGCAGTGGGATAAAGCTCACAGTCCATATCCTAGTCCCGGGAATAATAATCGGACTACGGTCCGTTTAGACAATGAAGGCATCAAGCCTCCACCCTTCCACCGGCCAGCGGTCCCGTCCGCAGCCTGACCCCAGGAGTCCATATGTCGAAGAGCACCGTTCTTACCCTTGTTGGCAGCCTCCGCGCCGAGTCCACCAACCAGAAGCTCGCCGAAGCCATCCAGCTGAACGCCCCCGAGCAGGTTGACGTAGTCATCCACGAAAGCCTGGGCAACATCCCGTTCTACAACGAGGACATCGACGTCGAAGGCCAGGTTCCCGCCGCTGCCGCCGCCCTCCGCGCGGCCGCCAACGAAGCGGACACCCTTCTCCTGGTGACCCCGGAACACAACGGCACGGTGCCCGCATCGCTGAAGAACGCCATCGACTGGCTGTCCCGCCCTTTCGGCGCCGGCGCCCTCTCCGGCAAGCCCACCGCCGTCGTCGGTACCGCATTCGGCCAGTTCGGTGGCGTGTGGGCCCAGGACGAAGCCCGCAAGGCTGTGGGCATTGCCGGCGCCCAGGTGCTTGAGGACGTCAAGCTCGCAGTCCCCGGCTCCATGGTCCGCTTCGCCGAGCTGCACCCGAAGGACGACGCCGAGGTAGTGGAGCAGATCAAGGGCGTCTTTGACGCACTCGCCGCCGCCCAGCCGGCAGCGTAAGGCAGCCGCACGCAGCGGCCATAAACAGCCAAATGCCCTGGCCACCGAAAGGTGTCCGGGGCATTTGTTATCTCGCCGTGAGCAGGAACGGGACCAGCCACCGAGCACGTGACCAAGTCTTGTTCCAACCGGTACCGCGCCGGCATTTCCAGGGCGGAGGGACCGCCGTAACGTTAAATGCACGGAAAGCATTGGGGACGGGAACGCGGTGCAGAGATGGCAGGCAGGCAGAGCGCCGGAAAGCTGATGGCGACGGCGGCAGCACTCACTCTTACGCTGTGGCTGGGAGGCTGCGCCCCCGCTTCGAACCCGCGTACCGGCAGCAGCTTCCCGGCCGGTGCAACTACGCTTGAACGCCCTGACCGCGCCCAGCAGCCCCTGGTTCCAGTTCCGCAGCCGCAGGCGCCCCCGCCAGCCACCGGTGCGCCCGCCGAGGCCACCGGCCCGTCCTCCGGCTCGCCCCCCGGGCCTTCAAGCCAAGCGTCAGACGGGGTTACGGCAACACCGGAGCGGAGCCTGGGCACCGGTCCAGCGTCCGGACCGGCTTCGCCCGGGACTGCCTCGACCGGCGGCGGTGCTGCACCCGGCGCACCTAAGGCGGCAAGCCCATCGCCGGCTCCGGAGCCCTCGGCGCCGCCCCCGGCCGTGCCAGCCCCTGGCCTGTCCGCCGGATTCCAGGCGGTGACCGCCTACTACGTACTGCTGGACGACGGCGGGGCCGGAGGTGTGCGCTTTGGCTGCAACGACAGCCTGGCAGGCGTCCGCCGTACCGTGGCCGGATCCGCGGAACCTTTGGCCAACGCCATGCGCGCCCTGCTGGACGGAGCCGCAGAACCGACGCCAGGGCTGTACAACTCCCTGTCCGGCTCAACCCTGACGTTCCTGTCCGGCACTTTCGACGGTACGTCTGTGACGGTCTACCTGTCCGGCTCGATCCGTCCAGCGGGGGTGTGCGACATCCCGCGCATCGAGGCCCAGCTCACACAGACTGCCGTAGCGTCGGTGGGCGCAATCCGCGCCGACGTTTACGTCAACGGCGTGGGGCTCGCCGAAGCATTGCGCCTCAACTAGGCCAATGGATCAACAGATGTTGCCTGATCAGCAACTTTCGGTTGTATGCTGAGGATGTGAGCCACGAAACACTTGATGCCGGCGCAGTGCAGCTACCGGCCGAAGCCATTGATGCCATCGAGCGCGCGGCCACGTCCGCCCACCGCGCCGCCCATCCCCACGAGGCGCTGTTTTCGGAACGCGCAGCCAACATTAAGCAATCGGCGGTCCGGGACGTTTTTGACATCTCGATGCGCCCCGGGCTGGTGTCCCTTGCCGGGGGCAGCCCCTACCTGCAATCCCTTCCGCTGGAGCGGCTGGCCGCCACGGCTGCAAGCATCATCGCCGACGAGGGGCTCACCGCCCTGCAATACGGCGGCGGGCAGGGTACCGAAGAACTTCGCACCCAGGTCTGCGAGGTGATGGCGGCCGAAGGAATCCTGGATGCGCTCCCGCAGAACGTCGTGATCACCGCAGGCTCCCAGTCGGCCCAGGATGTGGCCGTCAAGGTCTTCTGCAACCCGGGGGACGTGGTGCTGGTGGAGAATCCCACCTATGTGGGCGCCCTCAACACGTTTGAGGCCTACCAGGTGGAGGTGGCCACGGTGGAGATGGACGACGACGGCCTGGTGCCTGAGCTGCTGGAGGCCAGAATCGCCGCGCTCCAGACGGCAGGGAAGAACATCAAGTTCCTCTACACGATCCCCAACTTCAACAATCCCTCGGGGATTACCCTGGCGGAGAAACGCCGTCAGCGGGTTGTTGATATATGCCGGAACGCGAATATTCTGGTGCTGGAAGACAACCCCTATGGGCTCCTCCGGTACGACGGGAAACCACTGGAACCGCTCCGCGCGGCCAACCCCGCCGATGTCATCTACATGGGATCGTTCTCCAAGATCTTTGCCCCCGGCCTGCGCATCGGCTGGGCGTTAGTCCCGGAGCACCTTCAGCGGCGCTACTACCTTGCATCCGAATCCGTGACGCTGTGCCCGCCGACGCTGAACCAGATGCTGGTGTCCGCCTACCTCAGGGACTATGACTGGAAGGGCCAGATCGAGACCTACCGGGAACTGTACGCCGAACGATGCACTGCCATGCTCGCGGCCCTGGACGAACACATGCCCGCTGGCACCAGCTGGACCAGCCCGGAAGGCGGCTTCTTCGTCTGGGTCACACTGCCGGAAGGCGTGGACACCTATCCCCTGCTGCAGAAGGCGATCGACGCCGGTGTCGTCTTTATCCCCGGGGCTGCCTTCACCCCGTCTGATGCGCCGTCCAACAAGCTGCGGCTGGCGTTCAGCGCGGTTCCGCCCGGCGCCATCAAGGAAGGCGTCCGCCGTTTGGCACCGGTACTGCGGGAAGCCCTTGCAGCGCTGTAACGTTGGCCGGACTGAGTGTGGCCAAGAGTGAATCTGAACAAGGAGTACAAAGCATGAGCGGAATTATTGTTGTTGGCGTCGACGGCAGCGGCACCGCCAAGAAGGCCGCCGAATCGGCCCGGGACCTCGCCGCCGCCGTGGGTGCCTCGCTTCACGTCGTCTCAGCCTTCGACAGCGACCGTACCGAGATCTTCGGCTCTGGCAGCGACCAGTGGATCGTTTCCGACGCCGACGGTGCCGAGCATGTTGCCAAGACAGTGGCCGAGGCCCTGGCCGGTTCCATCAAGGTGACCTACTCGGCCGCCCGCGGCAAGCCCGCCGAAGCGCTCATCAAGGAATCCGAGCGCCTGGGCGCCACGATGATCGTTGTGGGCAACCGGCGGATGCGCGGCATCGGCCGGGTCCTGGGAAGCGTGGCCAACAGCGTGGCCCACAATGCCACGTGCGACGTCTACATTGCCAACACCTACGACGCCGACTAACTGACAACGGGACACGATGCACCGGCCGCACCGCGCGACGGTGCATGGTGTCCGTTCTCACCCCTTAAACGCCGGTTTCAGCACCCGGCCGGCGATAAAATGGAAGGGCCCTCAACGGAGCGGACAACCACTCTCCACTCCAGCCAAAGGGGCCCCCTTGCTAACTCTTCAGCGCCGCCAACTTGTAGGCCACGACATCCTCCTGGCCCGCCACGGCAACCACATCTGCTCCATGCGTGTGGACCGCGGCAACGGCCGCGTCATTGCCCTGCTGGATGACGGCTCCCTGGACAGTGCACCCAACCTCATCTCGCCGGGACTGCGCCTGCCGCAGACCCTCGAGAGCGTGCTGCGCAGCGACCGGAAATTCTTCGCGGCCATCGCAGGCGTTGCCCTGGTTCTTGGCGGCCTGATGTTTGCCACATCCGCTGCCTTGGCTGGCGCCATGGCGGGGAATCCCGAGATGGTCGAGATGATGACGGCCTACTCCGCCTACGGTTACTGACACCAGGCTCTGCTAGAGGAGCCAGCCGCGCAAAAGCCACCAAAGGCCCGCCATCACCAAGCCACCAAAAAGCGAACCGGCCACAACCTGCGCCAGGGTATGTGCACGGAGCACCACCCGCGACCAACCGACGGCGGGAACCAGCAGGAGCAACGGCAGCCAGGCCGGACCTAGCATCAGGACACAAATAACTGCCGCTGACGATACCGCCGCAGCATGCCCGCTGATCTTCCAGACGGGGCTCACCGCGGCCAGCACAATGATGCCGGCGATGATGGCCAGCACCATGACCATTACGCTTCGCGGGGCATTGGCGGCCTGCAGCACCACCAGCCCGGCGGCAACAAATCCAAGCGCCATCAGCAGCACGGGCGCGCGCTGTTTGCGGTTGCTGACGTGATGGTCCGTGACCTTGCCCAGCCGCACGAGCCCCAGGAGCACCAGGAGCGGCAGCACACACACAAACAGCGCGGCCAAGGCTCCATAGCCAATGGTGCCAGGGAATCCGGCCTCGACCACGGGGCTGATGAGGAGTTGTAGCGTCACCACCACCGGTGGTTGGAACACCTCAGTCAGCCACCTGGCTGCCCGGTTCCTGGACCGAACGGCAACCTGGTTCACGGTATTGATGCTCGTGGTCCCGGCAGCCCTAGTCCAGCAGGAGCGCCGGCTCCTCAAGGATCGCGGCGACGTCGGCCATAAAGCGGGCGGACAAGTCACCGTCCACTACGCGGTGGTCAAAGGAGCCGCCCAGCGTGGTGATCCAGCGCGGAATGACTTCGCCGTCCAGGACCCAGGGCTTCTGCTTGATGGTTCCGAACGCCACAATTGCCACTTCACCCGGGTTGATGATCGGGGTTCCCGTATCGATCCCCAGCGCACCGATGTTGGTGACAGTAAGCGTTCCGCCCTGCATTTCGGCGGGCTGGGTCTTGCCCGCCCGGGCCGTGGTGGCCAGGTTGTTCAGAGCCAGTGCCAGTTCCTTGAGTGACAGGTCCTGGGCGTCCTTAATGTTGGGAACCATCAGCCCGCGCGGGGTGGCTGCGGCGATGCCAAGGTTCATGTAGTGCTTGACCTGGATCTCGGCGGCGTCGGTCCCATCCACGTTGTCTACCCAGGTGGCGTTGACGCTGGGGTTCCGCGCGGCAGCCCAGATGACGGCCTTGGCCAGGATCAGCAGCGGGGAAACCTTGATTCCCTCAAAGTCGCGCGAAGCCTTCAGGCGCTTGACGAACTCCATGGTGCGGCTGGCGTCAACATCAACAAAGATGCTCACGTGGGGTGCAGCGAAAGCCGACTCCACCATTGCCTTGGCCGTCGCCTTGCGGACGCCCTTGACCGGAATTCGTTCAATCCGCTGGTCCTGCGGCTTGCCGGCCTTGCCCCAGAAGCCCTCCGCTTGATCCAGCTCTGCATCGCGCTGGGACTGGTAGCTGACCAGGTCCTCGCGCGTGACTTCGCCGCGGGAGCCGGTGGCCACCACATCGGCCAGATCGATCCCCAGATCCCGGGCGATCTTGCGGACGGGAGGCTTGGCCAGGACGCGGTTCACGAGGCCTGTAATGGTTCCACTGAGCGTGGGACGGTTGTCGATCAACCCGGTGTTTGTGCTTGGCGAAATCCGGGCGGGAGGGCCGGTCCGGGTCTCGACAGGCTCGGCCGTCGGGTTTTCGCCGGCACGCTCGCCCACGGGGACCGGGGCTGACCCGGTCTGGGCGGCAGGTGCCGACTTCCGGGGACGGCGCTTGACGGCGTCGGCCTTGGGGCCCGATCCCACCAGCGGACCGCCGGCCAGGGCACTGCCCGCCGTGCCGCCGTCGTCCGTGGAAAGCTTGCCGTACAAGGGCTGGACCGGAGTGGCGGGGGCCGGGACGTCAGCTGGCGTCGGGTCGCCGGAAACGGCGTCCGAGACGCTGATGATGGCGGTTCCGACGTCGATGGTCACTCCCTCGGGGACCAGCAGCTCGGTGACGGTGCCGGCGAAGGGGGATGGCAGCTCAACGAGCGACTTGGCGGTCTCGATCTCGCATAGGACGTCGTTGATGGCGACGGTGTCCCCCGGCTTGACCTTCCAGGAGACGATTTCCGCCTCAGTGAGGCCTTCGCCCACGTCGGGCAGGTTGAACTTGTTCAGAGTCATGGTGTCCTCTTTCGAGCCAAGCGTGAGCGGGAAGCGTGAGCGTGAGCGGGGGAAGGAGCCTGCGCCCTAGTAGGCCAGGGAGCGGTCCAGCGCCTCGAGGATGCGGTCGATGTCGGGGAGGTAGTCTTCCTCGACCTTCGCCACCGGGTACGGCATATGGAAGCCGCCCACCCGGATCACGGGAGCCTCCAGTGAGAGGAATACCCGTTCGCTGATCCGGGCTGCGATCTCGCCGCCGATGCCGCCGAACGTCGGCGCCTCATGCGCCACAACAAGCCTCCCGGTCTTCTTCGCGGACGCCGTGACCGTGTCGAAGTCGATCGGCGAAATGGAGCGCAGGTCGATGACCTCGATGCTGTGACCGTCCTCGGCAGCGGCGTCGGCGGCGGCAAGGGCCACCGGCACGAGCGGTCCGTAGGCCACCACTGTGGCGTCCGTGCCCTCGCGGAGCACATGGGCTTTAAACGGATCGGCAGATGCGCCGGGAGAATCAGTGTTGACCTCGCCCTTGAGCCAGTAGCGCCGCTTCGGTTCGAAGACGATCACGGGGTCCTGGCATTCCACTGCCTGCCGGATCATCCAGTAGGCGTCGTGGGCGTTGGACGGTGTGATGATGCGCAGGCCTGCGGTGTGGGCGAACAGCGCCTCCGGTGATTCCGAATGGTGCTCAATGGAGCCGATACCGCCGCCGTATGGGATCCGGACAACGACGGGAACGGTGAGGCTGCCGTTGCTGCGGGCGTGCATCTTGGCCAGCTGGGTGGTGATCTGGTTGAAGCCGGGGAACACAAACCCGTCGAACTGGATCTCGCAGACGGGCAGGTAGCCGCGCAAGGCGAGGCCGATGGCCGTGCCGATGATGCCGGACTCCGCGAGCGGCGTGTCCACCACGCGGTCCGCGCCGAACTCCGCGAGAAGGCCATCGGTGACGCGGTAGACGCCGCCCAGGGCCCCGATGTCCTCGCCCATAAGCAGGGCACGCGGGTTGTTGTCCAGGGTGGCGCGCAGGCCCTCATTAATGGCCTTGGCTATGGTCATGGTGGTCATCAGCGGGCCACTCCTGTCGCTGCGTCATCCGGGTCCGGGCTGCTGGGTTCAGCGCTGGGCTCCGGCGTCTCGGCGAAGCCTGCGCTGTACTCTTCAAACCAGGCCAATTCCTCGGCCACCAGCGGGTGGGCCTCGACATAGGTATTGGCGAAGGCCGTCCGGATGTCCGGGGTCTCGAGGTCGTACGTGGTCTTGCGGACGTAGGCGGCGAGTTCGTCGCCGTCGGCCTTGACCTGCTCAAAGAAGGCGTCATCTGCCAGCCCCTGGGCCCGGAGATACTTTTCCAGGCGGTCCAGCGGATCTTTGGCCCGCCACAGGGTTTCCTCGGCGGATTCCCGGTACTTTGTGGGGTCATCAGCAGTGGTATGCGCACCGACGCGGTAGGTAAAGGCCTCGATCAGCACCGGGCCCTTGCCCTCGCGGGCATGTTCGAGCGCCCACTCGGTCACTGCGTGGACGGCGATCGCATCGTTGCCGTCAACCCGGATGCCCGGGAAACCGTAACCTTTGGCGCGGTTGGACAGCGGTATGCGGGTCTGCACCGAGCTGGGAACGGAGATGGCCCAGTGGTTGTTCTGGCAGAAGAACACCACCGGAGCGTTGTAGGAGGCGGCGAACACCATGGATTCGTGGACGTCGCCCTCGGAACTGGCACCGTCACCGAAGTAGACCATCACCGCTGCCTTGGGCTCGACCGGCCGGTCCGCAGCCGCATCCGCGGCGACTGCAGCTGCCGCGAGCTTCTGGTCCCGCTGGATCCCCATGGCGTAGCCGACGGCGTGCGGCGTCTGCGCGGCCAGGACCAGGGTGTAGAGATGGAAGTTGGTGTCCTTCGGGTTCCAGCCGCCGTTTGAGACGCCGCGGAACTGGCGCAAGAGCTCGGCGAGGTCCACATTGCGGGTCAGTGCCACGCCGTGCTCACGGTAGGTGGGGAAGATGTAGTCCTGCGGCTGGCTGGCCCGGCCGGAGCCGATCTGCGCAGCCTCCTGGCCGGTCAGCGGGACCCACAGGGCCAGCTGGCCTTGGCGCTGGAGCGCGGTTGCCTCCACATCAAAGCGGCGGATCTTGGCCATGTCAGCGTAGAAGCCACGCAGCTTTTCACCGTCCAGCCGATCTGCATAGGCCGAAAAGACCGGGTCTGTCCCCAAGGTCCCGTCAGGCGCCAGCAGCTGCACCATAGGCTCGGCCGGGCTGCCCAGTTGGGCCTCGGCTTCAGCCTCGAGCTGGTCGTCTGCCGCTGTCTGATCGAACTCGGTGGAGGGCAGATGTGTGGCGCCCATACCGTCTCCTTGCTTGCCGCATGCGGATGCATTGCAATGTCGCTGGGATATATGCCGCTGGAGGAACGCATTCCCTTGTCGGCATATATATTGGCTTACTGGTCCTTACTTTATCTTCAGTAGGTGCCGCTCCTGATGCATGTTAAGCGCTAGGAACGTCGCGGCGCATTTGTATAGTGTGCACAGAGCTCAAGGAACCGACTGTTGGCCTCTGCCTCGCCGATGCTGACCCGCACGCCTTCACTGCCGAAGGCTCGCACCGAAAGCGCCTGTGTGCCCGCCAGTTCAGCAAATTCCGAACTGTTCTCGCCCAGGTTCAACCAGATGAAGTTGCCCTCCGCCTCGGGCACAAACCAGCCGAGCTCCCGCAGCCCGCTGGTTACGCGGGTCCGTTCGTCCACGATGCTTTGTACCCTTTCTACAACCAGCGGGTAATTCTGCAACGAGACGATGGCTGCTTTTTCAGCGATCTGTGACACTGAAAAGGGTGTGGCCGCGACGCGCAGGTACTGGGTCAGTCCGGGGTTCGAGATGCTGTACCCCACGCGCAGGCCCGCCAATCCGTGTGCCTTGGAGAACGTCCGGAGCACCACAACATTCGGGTATTTTCGGTACATTGCGATGCCGTCCACGGCATCATTGGCGCGGACGAACTCCTGGTAGGCCTCATCGATAACCACCACAACGTCGGACGGGACCGCCTGGATGAACCGCTCCGTCTCGGCAGTGGTCAGGACAGGCCCCGTAGGGTTGTTTGGGGTGCAAAGCAGGATGACCCTGGTGCGGACGGTCACGGCTGCAGCCATGGCGTCAAGGTTGTGGCGTCCGTCCGCCGTCAGCGGGATGCGGACGCTTTCCGCGCCCACCAGGCCCACGCTGATGGGATACGCCTCGAAGGACCGCCAGGCATAAATCACTTCGTCCGCTTTGCCGTCGTCGTTCTGGCCGGCGAATGTGGACAGCAACTGGTTCAGGGCACCGAGGCTTCCGGCTCCCGTGACAATGTCCTCGGCCGGTACCGCCAGGAACTCGGCGAGCGCAGCACGAAGTTTGCTGCTGAGGGGGTCGGGGTAGCGGTTGAAGTCCGTCTGGTTGGAAATCGCCTCCAGCACCTCCGGAAGAGGGGGCAGGGGGTTTTCGTTGGAGGAGAGCTTGTAGCTGGCCAGCCCGTCCACGGCGATGGGAGGCCTTCCTGCGGCGTAGCGGGGAAGCCGGCCAACCACGGGGCGCGGCCGGATTTCGCCAGGCAACATCTCTGATGAAGTCATGCAAACTAGCCTACTTCGCCTGACCGGCAGGGGTTGGGCGGGCGCACACGTGGGGCTCAGAGGCAGTGTGACAGCATGGGCGTATGCTCTCCTTTATTGTTCGAGTCCTCATCAACGGGCTGGCCCTCTGGATTGCCAGCTGGATACTGCCGGGCCTGGATATCTCTACATCGGCGACCACCGCGGCGGTAGCCAACACGGGCGTAACGCAGGGCACGGAGACCGTCGGCATCATCCTCGCGTACCTGTTCATCGGTTTGATCTTCGGTGTGGTGAACGCGTTTGTCCGCCCCCTGGTCAGCCTCCTGTCCTTGCCCATCACCATCCTCACGCTGGGCCTTTTCACCATCGTCATCAACGCCGCCATGCTGTATCTGACGTCCTGGCTCAGCAGTTACACGCCGGTGCATTTCACCATCGACTCGTTCTTCTGGACGGCAGTCCTCGCAGCCATCATCATCACGCTTATATCGCTGGTCGCGAACCGGGTTCCGGGCGGCCGCCGGCGCTAGCCCGGCGGATCACCGCGCCCGGCCGATCTCAGAGGGCCGTGGTGGGGGGTCGGGCGTGGGCTTCGTTACAGGTTCTTGTGGCTTCGAACGGGTCAGCGCGAAGCGGGTGGCAGTTGCCGTGCCGCCTGCCCCCAGGACGCCGCTCAGGACCGCGGTTGACGCCATAAGTGAAGGATCCTCGCTCACTGCAACCTGACGGGCGCCTGCCTGGTAGTTGCTGAGCCGATGGCCCGGACCGATGCCGAATTCACCACCTTCGGGCGTGGTGACGGGACTGTTGAGGGTCACCGTCACCCGGTTTCTGGCGTCCGGGTTCGGTGTGCCGTCAGCTCCGGGCACCCAATCCTGCCTATGCTCCAGATGGAGTGCAGTGACGCCGGCCTCCGGAACAATGCCCCCTACGGGAGACCCTGCAGTGAGCACATACTCCATGTCGTACTGGTTGAGGAACCCTTCGTCGGCCGCAAGGTTCATGGCATGGATTCCACCTTGGCTGTAGCCCACCGCCACGATAGGCGCCCCTCTTTCCGCGCCTGCATCCTGCAGGGCCCGCAACACCGCTGCGTTGATTTCTGCGGAGCTATGGCCCAGCCCTTCAACGATGCCGGCTTCATCGAACGGATTCACGCCGCCAATTTCACCTCCGGCCTGGGTTCCGGGAATGACCACCACATAGGCCTTTTGTCCCCCTTTATCCACTTCGACGACTTCGATGTAGCCTTCACCGCGTTCATCGATGATCTGCGCCCGTGCCAACAACGCAGCCGGAGAGCCGTCGAATTCAATGGGCAGCGTCTCCTTCTTTTCCAGCGTGACCGATCGCGGCTGAAGGATTCGGTTTGAACGCCCGGACACACCGGCGAGCAAAGGAACGGCGGCCGCAATATGCCTTCCCGCCGCGAGGTCTGCCGCGAGCGCTACCCAAAAGCGCTCCGGGGAGACTGCCAGCAAGGCGGCCATGGCCAAAGGGCCTGCGACGAGCTCCGTGACTTCCCTGTTGGGAACGAAGCCCAACCCGAGATCCCCCGCCTGCCGACCGAGAGTTTCCGTGCTGGTCAGGCCGCCGCCCATGCCGCGCCCGAAACCCGCCCAGGCTTCAGCCGTTTCGTAGTCCCGCTTGCTGGCGCGCACCTGGTTACTGATTCTCTGCAGCTCCGCGCGCACGGCCTGGACGCTCCACTGTGCCTCGCCGACGCCAATCAGGGCCGCCGTCCCGGTGGTTCGCGCTTCATCCTGGTACGGACACAGGTCTTCCCAGATGCGGCGCACCTCCACTTCCACGGCAGCCAGCTCCCCTGCAGCAGCGTCAAGCTTCTCCGCGCCGCCTATGAGCTCCTCCAGCTGAAAACTGATGCCGCCAACGCCGCCCCTGATTTCCATTCCGCCGTCCACGGCAGGTCCTGTCAACTGGATTGGTCCGCCGCTCCCGGACGGGGTTACCTCGGCCATCAGTACCGCCCCGCCGGGTTGCCGGCGGAAGCTCCCACCGCCTGCGCGTGGCGTCGCACCGAAGACAACGCGTCCTCGAGCCGCACGCGTGCCTTTCCGAGCGCCGTCTCCTGTAGGGCTACCGAATTCCGGTATGCCTGCCCCGCAGGCGACTGCCAGTCCAGGAGCTGGATCTCGCGAAAGCCGCCAAGGACCTTTTCCACCCTCCCCAAGCAAAGATCAACCCGGGCCGCCAACTGCTGAACCTCATAACCGCGGGACATGCATGCCGCCATGTCGGCTGCCGTCACGTCACTGCCCATGCCCGATCCCCCCTTCCGGCGACCCGTACGAATATCTGATCCGTCAACGCCAAGTCCCGAACCCCGACGCTACGCAAGGCCGCCCGCACGGCGGAAGCATCGCCGTCGGCTATGTGGACAAGTCGCGCCGTTGTGAACATCAGACGGTCGGCTTAAGCGGCACTGAAGAGTTCATGAAAGAATCAGCACATGCCTGAAACTGCCGCCACAGCTGATACCCGCACGCCCTCTGGACGCCTGGCCCTCGCCGCGTCACCGGACCAGATCGCCCTGGGCCCGCTGGACGGCCGTTACCAGTCCGCCGTCGCGCCCCTCGTTGACTACCTGTCCGAGGCAGCCCTGAACCGTGACCGTGTGGGCGTGGAAGTCGAGTGGCTCATCCACCTGACCAGCAATAACGTCCTTCCCGGCGCAGTCCAGCCCACCGCGGAACAGCAGAATAAGCTCCGCGCGATCGTGACCGAATTCAGCTCCGCCTCGGTGTCCGAACTCGCCGAAATCGAAGCGGTCACGGTCCATGATGTGAAGGCTGTTGAGTACTACATCGCCCGCCGTCTGCCCGCCATCGGCATCGAGAGCCTGACCGCCATGGTCCACTTCGGCTGCACGTCCGAGGACATCAACAACCTTGCTTACGCCCTGGGCGTCAAGGGTGCTGTTGAGGACGTGTGGCTGCCCGCCGCACGCGCCCTCGTGGCCCAGATCAGCAAGATGGCCGAGGACAACCGCGCCGTCCCCATGCTGTCCCGCACGCACGGCCAGCCCGCCACGCCCACCACGCTGGGCAAGGAACTGGCCGTCATCGCGCACCGCCTGAGCCGCCAGCTGGACCGGATCGCCAAGACCGAATACCTGGGCAAGATCAACGGCGCCACCGGAACCTACGCCGCCCACGTCGCGTCCGTTCCGGGCGCCGACTGGCAGCACGTCGCCAAGTCCTTCGTCGAGGGCCTGGGCCTGACCTGGAACCCCCTGACCACCCAGATCGAAAGTCACGACTGGCAGGCCGAGCTTTACGCTGACGTCGCCCGGTTCAACCGGATCCTGCACAACGTCTGCACGGACATGTGGAGCTACATCTCCATCGGCTACTTCGCGCAGATCCCCGTGGCCGGCGCCACCGGCTCCTCCACCATGCCGCACAAGGTCAACCCGATCCGGTTCGAGAACGCCGAGGCCAACCTGGAAATCTCCTCCGGCCTCCTGGACGTGCTGGGCTCCACGCTGGTGACCTCCCGCTGGCAGCGCGACCTCACCGACTCCTCCAGCCAGCGCAACATCGGTGTGGCATTCGGCCACTCCCTCCTGGCGATCTCCAACGTGGCCAAGGGCCTGGACCGCCTCGACGTTGCCGAAGACGTCCTCGCCGGCGACCTGGACACCAACTGGGAAGTCCTGGGCGAGGCCATCCAGATGGTCATGCGCGCCGAGGCGATCGCCGGCGTCGAAGGCATGGAAAACCCCTACGAGCGGCTCAAGGACCTCACGCGCGGCCAGCGTGTGGATGCCGCCCGCATGCAGGAATTCGTGCAGAGCCTGGGACTCTCCCCCGAGGCCGAGGCACGGCTTCTCGCCCTCACACCGGGCAAATACACCGGCATCGCGGACCAGTTGGTGGACCACCTCAAGTAAGCAGCCCGGTGGTCGAGTGTTCAGTAACCACCAGTCATAAACGTACGACGGCGGCGCCGGGTCCTTTGAGGGCCCGGCGCTTTCCTGCCACCCGAGGGCACCAGCAACCGGGCAGGAACGTACGACGTCGGCACGGCAGTCAGACGCCGGATCTCGCCGCCGGATGCGAAACTGGAGTAATGAAGCTGCTCCTCATCCGCCACGGACAGACCCCCGGAAACGTTCTCGGCCAACTGGACACCGCCCACCCCGGGCCGGGGCTAACAGAACTGGGCGAACGCCAGGCAGAGGCCATGGCACGGTCCCTGGCCAACGAGCAGATAGGCGCCCTGTACGCGTCCACGCTCCTGCGCACCCAGATTACGGCCGCCCCGCTGTCACGGCTCCACGGGCTTGAGGTTGAAATCCTGGATGGCCTGCACGAAATCGAGGCAGGGGCACTGGAGAAACTGACCGACCATGAATCGCACATGCGGTACATGGGCACGGTGTTTGCGTGGGCAGCCGGTGACCTGGACCGCAGGATGCCTGCCGGCCCGAACGGCCACGACTTTTTCGAACGGTTCGACGCCGCCATCAACCGGATTTCCGACCGCGCGGCCAGCAACGGGGGCCCCGCCGTCGCGGCCGTAGTGAGCCATGGCGCGGCCATCCGCACGTGGACAGGGCTCCGAGCCGCGGGCGCCGACCATGAGTTCGCCGCCCGGCATGTCCTGTCCAACACCGGCATCGTGGCCCTGGAAGGGGACGCCGGCGCCGGCTGGAAGCTGATCCACTGGGATGGGAGCCCGGTGGGCGGCCTCGCCCTTACAGATCCGACCGCCGAGGACCCCACCGGTACCCAGAGGTAGCGGCCAAGTTCTCCATCCCCTTACGCGCAGGAAACACGGCGTTAATGGTGGGCCCGTAGGCTTGTTCTGCATCACCCTTCGGCGAAACGAGGCAGTCATGCAGACCAATCCGCGGCTCAACATCCGTTCGGTCACCTGGTCCAACCCCGTGGGCGCCGATCTGCGCAGGGCCCAGCAGGCGGAACTGGACGCCCGCTTCGGTACCCCGGACCACGAACCGGGGACCCCGCCGTCGGGCGCCGACTGTGCAGTGTTCCTCGTGGCGTACGACAAAGGCTCGGGACAGCCCGTGGGCTGCGGCGGACTCAGGCTCCTGGACAGCGCCTCGGCCGAAATCAAGCGGCTTTACGTACTCCCGTATACGCGGGGATCAGGCGTGGCCAGCTCCATTCTGGCGGCGCTCGAAGCAGAGGCGCACCAGCAGGGCATCACGCGCATCAAGGCCGAAGCAGGCTCGGCGCAGCCGGACGGCCGGAACTTTTACGAGAACTCCGGCTTCGAATCCGTCCCCAACTTTGGCGCTTACGTGGGCGTGGAGCATTCGTACTGCTACGCCAAGTCGATTGACTCGCACAGCGCCGCCCACACTGCGATGGCCTGAGCCAAATCCGGGCGGCGGCCCGTTACACAACAACCGACACGACGTAACGTGCGCCGCGGCACGCTAACCTCGCCATATGGAATCCACGGACATCACCTTCCGCACGCGCAAATGGATCCGGCCGGAGGACCTGAACGCCAACGGAACCCTTTTTGGCGGAAGCCTGCTGAAATGGATCGATGAGGAAGCCGCGATCTACGCCATCCTCCAGCTTGGCAACGGCCGCGCCGTTACGAAGTACATCTCGGAGATCAACTTCGTGAGCTCCGCCGTGCAGGGCGACCTGGTGGAGATGGGCCTGACGGCAACGCGCTTCGGCCGGACATCCTTGACCATGCGCGCCGAAGTGCGCAACATGATCACGCGCCAGAGCATCCTCACCATCGAAGAGATCGTCTTCGTGAACCTCAGCCCGGCCGGCAAGCCCGAGCCACACGGCTACACCGAAATCACCTATGAGCGGGACCGGATTCCCACTCATCACCTGACCGAAACGCTCATCCAGGACTAACGACGGCGGGACGCGCCTTACGCTGGCCGGCCCCGCGTCACGGCACCACCATGGGCCCCTGGGTCGTACGGCATAGGATCGATAGCCGGACCCTTGAAAGGACTCTCTTGGCCAAGCTCTACTTCCGCTACGGCGCCATGAACTCCGGAAAGTCCACCGGACTCCTGCAGGCCGCCTTCAACTACGAGGAGCGCGGACAGCGCGTCCTGCTGGCCAAGCCCGGCGTGGACACCAAAGGCGATACGGACATTGTGTCCCGGCTGGGCATGACACGGTCCGTGGACTTCCTGTTGGCCGCCACCACCCCCGTGCGCGAACTCTTCGCCGCCCATGCGGCCGGCGATGACCCGGATGCTCTGCTGGAGCACATGGACCAGAAGCCGGTGGCCTGCTTTCTGGTGGACGAGGCACAGTTTCTGACGCCGGACCAGGTGGATGACCTGTTCCGCATCGCCGTCCTGGACAACGTCCCGGTACTGGCCTACGGCATCAGGACCGACTTCCTGACCCATGCCTTCCCGGGATCACGCCGGCTTCTGGAGGTGGCCCACACGCTGGAAGAGCTCAAGACCATTTGCCGGTGCGGGCGCAAGGCCATCTTCAACACCCGGCGGGTTGGCAACAAGGTGGTGTTCGACGGCGATCAGGTGGCCATCGACGGCCAGGACGTCTGGTACGAATCCCTGTGCGGGTCCTGCTACCTCGAGGAATCCAGCGGCCAGCTGGGCTCCTGAGGCCTGGCGCCGCGCCCGGCAACCCTCCCGGCTCCGGATTCCATCCGCCTCAGATCTCACCCGGCGAACCCGGTACCTGCGGCACCCGCGGCACCCGATGCCGGAGGACAGGTGCCAGCACCACGGCGATCCCGACGGCGGCACCGATCACCGTCTCGTCGAGCCCGAAGCCAGGAGATGGCCACTGAACAGCCGCCGGTCACTACCAGGGTGAGAAGCTGAATAAACACTCCCACAGCACAGCGGAGGGCCGGCCGGTGGTCCTTGTTTGCGGGAGCGATGCTGAAAATCTCAGCGAGGATCTTCACGTGCTGATGGCGCCTTCCTGCAGTCCAACCGGTACATCACTGGCGGCCGCGCGGACGTCCACATTGATCCTACGGCAGCCTGTTCCCACGATCGGAACTGCAGGGCAACGCCGCCGAAACACCACCCTGTGATCCTTGAGGCATGAAGCCCACCACAAGGAAGCCTGCCCCTAGGAAGCCTCCCGCGGCTGATTTGAGCTGTGAAGTCTGCGGCCTGATGCCGGAACCGACCAAGACCCGCCTGACCTTGGCCAACGTGGCCGTTATGCTCCCGATCGAACTGCTGGTCCATGCCCTCGTAGTGGAAACTCACCTGCCGTATTTTGCCAAGGTCCTGGTCCTCACGTTCACCGCCACCGTGCTGGTGATCTGGGTGGCGGAGCCCTCAGCCGCCCGGATCCTCCGCGGCTGGCTGCACGCGCCGGCCCTCCGGCACCACAGGAAGCTGGGCAGCGCACCGGCGTTGTGGCGGGCGCGAACGGTGCTCCAGGACCATCCAGGTTCGCTGCAGAAAATCACCCGGGCGCTGGCCCGACTGGACACCAACATCCTCAGCATCCACGTCCACCCGGTTGCCGGCGGCGTGCTGGACGAGTTTGTGCTCTCGGCGCCGGGGAACCTCAGTGAACGGCACCTGCTGGAGGCACTGCACGACGGCGGCGGCTCGCGGTCGCGGGTCTGGCCCACCACCGCATTGGCCATGGCGGACGGCCAGACTAAGGCGCTGAGCCTGGCGGCCCGGATCGCCGATGCCCCTGACGAGCTGCCGCTGGCCGTCGCCGAGCTGCTTCGTGCCCGCATCCTTACGCCTGCGGAGGCGGTCCTGGAAAAGGACGACGCCGGCGCCCGCCTGAAGATCCCCACGGCCTGGCACGGACCCATCACGTTCGCCCGTCCCGGCGAACCGTTCACACCCGCCGAGTCAGCCCGCGCGCACCGGCTCGCCGAGCTCGCCGAAATTTTGGCCCACCGACCTGCCGCCAGCTGCCAGCACTAGCGGGAGTTTCCGGGCTGCGGGTTGTTGAGGGAGTGTTTGTGCTGGTCAGCGGGGATTTCCCGGGTCCCTGAGTGTATGACCTAAGTCCGTGGGGCGTAGGCGTTCAGGCCGAAGAGCGTGCTGAGTTTGGCGGCCGTGGCGTCGTGGTCGGTGAGGATGCGGCGGGCCTTGGGCCGGCCGCCGGTGGAGGGGTAGAGCAGGACTGTTTCCTGGATGGATCCCAGTGATGCCAGCAGTTCCCGGACGCTGAGGTGGATGCCGGCCTGTTCGGCGTCGCGGCGCATCAGGTTGGCTATTGCCAGGGCCAGGACGCAGTAAGAAGGCGTGCACGCGGATCTTTTGCTCGGACCAGTGGAACATGGGCGAGAACGAGACGGTTTTGGTGTCTTTAAGCTAACGGAATCCGGCCTCCACCTCGGATTGGGAGCGGTAGCCGGCAACTACCTCGGCGATGGGCCAGTCGTCGTGGTCGGTGACCAGGATGCGTTTGCCGAAGAATTCTGTCTCCAGCTCCTGCCGCGCTTGTTCGTCGATTTTGAAGCCAGGCGGAACTCGGCGGGAGTCTGCCCGGTCAGGTTGGTGGTGATGACCCGGTCGACCCAGCGGGGCCGGGTGATCTTGGTGATGGCAGACTGAACCTCGTCTTTGCTGCGGCGGGTTTTGCCCCGGGCCAGGGTGGCGGCGAGTTCGCCGAGCTGCCGCGGCACGAAAACTGGAAACAAGCCAGGCTTCAGTGTCCGAGCTCATCGGCCGGCTGGAGCACGAGCTTGAACACAGGCTCTTTACCCGGGGGCGGGCGGCGTCTTTTACCCACCACGGCCGCCGTCGAACTGCAGGTGCATGCGCTGCAGTCCGTCACCTCGTTCGACACCGGCGTGGAGGCGCTGAAATCCATGTCATCACTCGAAGGAGGCGTCTGCACGTTCGGTGTCCTGCGGTACGGCGCCCACTACGACCCGGCCGACCTGGTGCAGCGCTTCCACCGTCGCTACCCCAAGGTAAAGGTGCGCCTCGTCGGGCTGAATTCCTTGGCCGTGGCGGAATCAGTACTGTCGGGAGAAATTGAAGCAGGGCTGATCGTCCTGCCCGTGGCAGAGGCTGGCCTTCAGGTCCGGCCCCTGTTCCGTGACGAAGTTTTTTACGTATCGGCCACCCGGAGTCCAACGCGTGGTCCGGTGACCATCGAGGAACTGACGGAATCAAAGCTGGTCCTGTATGACGCCTTCGCTGGCTGGCAAGACCCGACGAGGCGGCAAGTCCTGGAGCGAGCACGGCTCAAAGGGCTGAAAATCGATCCGGCAATCGAGGTGGAACATGTCGATACCGCCCTGGGCCTCGTCGCCACCGGAGCGGCGGATACCTTTGTCCCGCAGGCAATAGTCAACGGCCCGGGCTTTCCGAAAAACGTCCACGCGGTCCCTTTTGCCGAACCTTTGTATGACACGATCGCCCTGATCCAGCGGGAGGGTGCGTACCTGTCCCCGGCGACACGGAAGATGGCCCAGATGGCCGCGCGGACCCTGCTGGCCAGGGTGACTCCTGGACAAGACGTAAGGGGGGCGTAACCGTCCGCTAGCCCAAGGCTAGCCCCAACCGGCGGGAGCGAAAGGCACGGGTACGGCTGAGAGGCGAGTGTCACCGGCACAACTGCGTTCCGTCGCCTCACATGTCCGACAGAGCCGACCCCGGATTCTCGATCGCGTCGGCCACGTAGCGCAGGAATCCGCCCGCGGTCCCGCCGTCTCAGACGCGGTGGTCGAAGGTGAGCGTCAGTTTAGTTACTTTGCGGACGGCGAGTTCCCCGTGGACCACGCAGGGCTTGTCGATGATCCGCCCTAAGCCTGGGCTAGCGTTCTCGCGGGGGCCTGTACTCCTGGAGGCGTCCTAGCTTGTGAGCCCGGGAGAGGCCCGCGTGATCAGGAACAGATCCACCATAAGGACGGCAACACCACAGACCCTGACCTGCTGCGGTTCCTCTCACCCCTCGGCTGGGAACACACCAACCTCACCGGCGGCTACACCTGGCCGCGCGCCAACCACATCAAACCCGGCAAATACAGGCCACTACGACGATCGGTAAAACCTTAGTCGGATATTTCACTTTTTCACAAGCCACCCCTATATGGGCGGACGATGACGGCCCCCGGGGCCCCGGGTATACGGTGGCCGCACCGGGCCATTCGACCCCGAATTCAGTGAGCAGTCCGGTGCTTCACGGCAGGTAGACATTGTTCATTGAAGCCGTGCTGTCGCCCCAGCTGAAAGTCCCGTGCAGAAAAGTGCCGGCGGTCCAGCACCGGATATTTCCAGCTCTGCCTTGCGCCCGGTGGCGCGGTCGAACTCGTCCCGTGTGTGGGTCAGCTGGTTCAGCGGGAAACGGGCCGCCTCCGGAAAGTGCTGGGTCAGTTCCGAGGCGAGCGTGGACGCAAAGTGCCGTAACTGCGCCAGCCCTGGAGGGTGACGATCAGCAAGGCGTTTCCGGTGCCCCAGCGGGACCAGTCGGCCATCCAGAACGAGGCGAAGCAACTGGCGGGTTCGCCGGGAACCTGCACGCCGTGGCGGTACACCGGACGCAGCGCCAGGCCAGGATTGGCGCCGGCGAACGCCATGCTGCGTCGCCATGTTCCGGCGGGAAGTGAGCAAAAGCGCGGCGACGCCCGGTCCTCTGCCTCAGGCAGGTCCAAGAGTTAGCGGGCAGCCACTTGCGGCAGCCTGGCTGCCCCGGATTACCCCATCTCCGTGGCGGGCTTCCCTGGACGGGGCAGATCCAAGTGCCCGGATCCGTTCACGTTCAAACCAGCCCAGGTGTCCTTACGGCCGATTGCGCCGCCGGAATCTACCCACTTTTGGCTCAGAACGCACCATAAACCCGGGCGGGTTGAGGCGACTCGCCGCACGGACGCCTCAAAGCCGGGGAAATTACGACGCCGGGCCCGCGCCTGCGCCGACCGCTTCGGTTTCCGCCCCAGCTACCTCAGAGGCGTCGGCCGCAGCTGCCGAAACGGCCGCTGTGCCACCCTTCCGGTAGCGCCACACCCCGATGCCCACCACTATGGCAGCCAGTGCAACCGAAAGCAGCAGCGATTCGCGGGTTGCTTCCAGGATCAGCATGCCGATGATCAGGGCAGCGATGCTGGCAATGGCAATCCACGTCAGATAGGGGAAGAGCCACATTTTCAGGGCCAGGTCCTTGGCCGCCGCACCCATCCGGCGGCGCAGGATCAGCTGCGAGGCGGCGATCACCAGCCAGACGAACAACGCGATGGCGCCGGAGGTGTTCACCAGGAAGAGGAAAACAGTGTCCGGTGCCACGTAGTTAAGCCCCACAGTGACAAAGCCGACCACGGTGGAGGCCAGCACGGCAGCAGCCGGAACGCCGCGCTTGGAGATCTTCATCCATGACTTGGGCGCATCGCCTCGCCGGGACAGGGAGAACAGCATACGGCTCGCCGTATACAGGCCTGAGTTGAGGCAGGAAAGCACGGACGTCAGCACCACAATGTCCATGATGGTGCCGGCCCCGGGGATACCGAACAGCTCGATAACGGCAACATACGGGCTCTTGGCCACGTTGGCGGAGTTCCACGGCAGCAGGGTAACCACAATGGCGATGGAACCGATGTAGAAGACCAGAATGCGCCACACAGTGGACTTCACTGCCTTCTTGACGGCGTCCACCGGGTTCTCGGATTCTCCGGCGGCAATGGTGGCGATTTCTGCTCCGAAGAAGGAGAACACCACCACCAGGATGCCCGCCAGCACGGCCCCAGGCCCGTTGGGTAGGAAGCCGCCGTTTCCTGTCAGATTGCTGAGTCCCGGCGCCGGAACACCGGGAACCAGGCCGAGGATGGCGGCGATGCCGAAGAGCAGGAACAGCGCGATGGCGGTCACCTTGATGGAGGCAAACCAGAACTCGAATTCGCCGAACGACTTCACCGAACCCAGGTTGGTGAGTGTCAGCAGCACCATAAGCAACAGGGCCCAGACCCACTGATCAATGCCGGGCACCCAGCGGTGCATGATGGCTGCACCGGCCGTCGCTTCGATTCCCAGCACAATGATCCAGAACCAGGCGTACAGCCAGCCGATGCTGAATCCGGCCCAGCGGCCCAGTGCCTTGTCCGCATAGGTAGAGAACGAGCCGGTTTCCGGGTTGGCAGCGGCCATTTCCCCCAGCATCCGCATCACCAGTATGACCACCAGACCGGCGGCCATGTAGGCGATCAGGATGCCCGGGCCCGCCTGCTGGATGGCCGCGCCGGACCCCACAAACAGCCCCGCCCCGATCACGCCGGCAATGGCGATCATGGACAGGTGCCGTGGTTTCAGTGATTTTGAGAGCTGCTGGTCAGCGTGCATTGATGCGCCGTCCTTTGGTTGGTTTCCGGGTCCGGATCGGTTCAGCAATTCTGTGTCTCGGACCACATTCTTGTTTCACCCTAGACCGCACGCCAGCGCTGACCTCCTATGCAGTTACACAGATTACGTCAGGCGAAACCGGACATCCTCACAGCCGGGAACACCAGAAAGCAAGGAAAGTTTTCCGCCGGGCAATTATGAAACGAGGCGGAAATCTCAGTCCCGGATCGGAGCCTACGCCGCGGTCCGGAAAAACAGCCCGGCCACCTTCGCCAGCCGGTGCGGATCCCCGAGGCCGCAGAGGTCGCAGGCCGAGTGCATGGACAGCAGCGGCGCACCAACATCAACGGTCCTGATCCCCAGACGCGTGGCGGTGATCGGGCCGATGGTGGAGCCGCACGGCATTACATATGGGGCTCGGAATTTCCCGGAGCATCAGGAGCGCGACTCCGTGCCGGGCCAGCCTCTGGAGGACCTGCTCACGGAACGCAGTTGCTGATCGGCCGTCACCGAAGGCCAGCGGCCTGGTGCGTGCCGGCATGCCCGAGGCGCCTTCCATTGCCTCGGCGATGTCTTCGGCCTTGCCCAGATACCGCTGCGAGACGATCTTGGGTTTGCCATCGACCCGGGCGACTTCACGCAGGTAATAGTACGTTTGCCCGTTGATCGTCTTCCCATGCACGCTTGCCATACTTTAGGTCCAACACGGTTCGATCACGCCCGTCCACGACCGACACGCCTAAACGCGCGGGTCAGCGACGGAAATTATGAGTTTGGCCCGATCTTTTCGACTCCGGGAATCCGTTAGCCACGAAACTCCCGCTAGCGCCCAGGCACAAGGGCCCCGGCACTTGGCCGCCGTCGGACCTGACCCGGCATGGGGAAGGTCGAACCACACTTCTCCATGCCGCAGCGCAGCCAGTCACAATCCGTTTTTAAGGCCCACACCGGCGCAATTGAAGAAAAGCCTTGACAGTGGCGCGGGTCACTTCTATCTTTAATTTTGGGATCCCAAAACGGGATCCCAAAAGATTCAAGACATTTTCCGGCGCTTCCCACCGCGCAATCCGGAGCCACATTCTTCTATCACCCGCACACCCGCGGGCCATACTTTCCAAATTCCGGATCTCTCCGTTCCCCATCCGTAACTTCCCCGTGAAGGAGAAGCTGTGTCTATTCCGAACACCGAAACAGTAACCGCTGACGGCACCTTGAACCCCGCGACCAGCGGCGAACAGCAAAAGGACGGGATGCAACGTCGCACCAGCGTCCGCTGGAAAATGTTCCTGCTCCTGCTGGTCCTCGTCTCCGTGAACTACATCGACCGGGGATCCATCTCGGTCGCCCTGCCCATCATCCAGAAGGAATTCAACATGCCCCCGGAGCTCGTGGGCCTCCTGCTCTCGGCCTTCTTCTGGACCTACGCCCTGATGCAGATCCCGGTCGGCTGGCTGATCGACAAGTTCGGCCCCCGCAAAGTGATGACCGCGTCCTGCGTCGGCTGGGGCGCCGCGACGGCTGCCTCCGGCCTGGCCGGCGGGTTCCTCAGCATGTTCATCGCCCGGCTGGGCATCGGGGTCACCGAGGCCGGCGTCATGCCGGCCGGCGGTAAGCTGAACGCCATCTGGATGCACAAATCCGAACGCGGCCGCGGCGCCACCATACTTGACGCCGGAGCTCCCTTGGGCGCGGGGCTGGGCGGCATCCTCATCGCGGGCCTGATCGCATCGACGGGCAGCTGGCGGAGTTCCTTCATCATCGCGGGCGCCGCGACCGTGCTCATGGGCCTCGCCGTCTGGTGGTACGTTCGCGACAACCCGCGCCAGCACCGCGGAGTCAACGCCGCCGAGGCGGAATACCTTGAGGCCTCCCACGCGGCCGAGGACGCCGAAGCCGCACTCGACGGCAGCCAGGGGAAGCGTGCCCTGCTCCCCTACCTGAAGTTCCGTTCCTTTTGGGCCATGTGCTTCGGATGGCTGGGCTTCAACGGCGTGTTCTACGGCCTGCTCACCTGGGGCCCGCTCTACCTCGCCCAGGCCAAGGGCTTTGACCTCAAGACCATCGGCTGGTCCACCTTCGTGATCTTCGGGGCCGGATTCGTCGGGGAAATCCTGGGCGGCACCATCGCCGACAAATGGCGCAACTCCGGAGCTTCGGCCAACCTCGTTATGCGGACCCTTCTCGGTATCTCCAGCATCGTAGTAATCGGCGGCCTCATCGGAGTTACCATCGTTGCCGATTCGACGACCGCTGTAGTCCTCCTGTCCGTGGTCATGTTCTTCCTCCGCTGGGTGGGCCTGTTTTGGAGCATCCCCTCTATCTTGGGCGGCCGGACGAACGCCGGTGTCCTGGGCGGCGCCATGAACTTCAGCGGTAACATCGCCGGTTTCGTCACGCCGATAGCCGTGGGCCTGATCGTCGGGGCGACCGGCTCCTACACGTGGGCTCTGCTGTACTTCGTGGGATCCGCAATCATTATGGGCGCCTCTGTCCTGACGTTGAACTACAACAAGCGGCTTCCCGTCTAGGCCACCTGTATAGGACAACCGTCCAGGCCGGCCCGCCCTAAGCTAGGCCACAGCACCATCTTCCGGCCGCCGGGAGCGTAACGTCACCAAAGAATCCGAATGGAGCACCATGCTTACCGCCGCAGAGACCCAGGACAAGGAACGCCCCCTCCGCGAGACTGTCCGGGACACCCTCCGCACCAGGATCTTTGAAGGGCATTACGCTCCCGGCACACGGCTGGTGGAGCGTGACCTCGCAGCCGAGTTCAATGTCTCCCGGCTGCCGGTCCGCGAGGCGCTCCGGATGCTGCGCCAGGAGGGCCTCCTCAGCGACCGGGGAGCCCGCGGAGCCGAGGTCAGCTCACTCAGCCCCAAGGACGTGGAGGATCTCTTCGACGTCCGGCAGTCACTGGAGGTGCTGGCCTGCCGGCTTGCCGCCGTCCGCGCAACACCGGAGGACTTGGGCTACCTTGACGGCCTGCTGGAGGAGGCCGAACGCTGCCTCGCCAAGGGCGCCGTCATGGAAGCCCACCGGGCCAACAGCGAATTCCACGACGCCATCACCCGGATCGCGGACAACGGCTTCCTCAAATCCGCACTGGAACCGCTGCAGGGCCGCATGCACTGGCTGTTCCGGCACGTCAGCGACCTGCCCGAACTGATCCAGGAACACCGGGAATTGTCCGGCGCCATTGCCAGCGGCGATCCGGACCGTGCCGCGGCCCAGTCTGCGTCGCACATCGGCAAGTACCGCGAGCAGTTCCCCGACGACTTCCAGAAAACAGAACCCGCTCTTCACCGGAAGAAAAAATGAAACTCCTTATCATCAACCCCAATATCAGCCACGACGTTACGGCCCTGATTGAATCCGAAGCCCTCCGCTCGGCCGCACCGGACACCGAACTCGTGGTCCGCACGGCAGGGCACGGCGTCGAATACATCGAAACCCGCTTTGAGTCCCTGATCGCCGCCGGCGCCGTGGCAGAGGTCATCGCCGAATACACCGCAGACGCTGCCAGCAGCACCATCTCTGACGGCGCCTCACGCGGGGACCGCATCGACGGTGTTGTCGTGGCGGCCTTCGGCGATCCGGGCCTGCCTGCCCTGAAGGAGCTCACTGACGTGCCCGTCATCGGCATTACGGAAGCCGCCCTGTGCGCCGCTGCACTGCAGGGCCACCGTTTCTCCATCATCGCCATCTCGGACCGGATCAAACCCTGGTACTTGGACTGCGTGGAACGCTTCGGCCTCGGCGGCCGGTTGGCCTCCATCCGCTCCATCAACGAAAGCCTCAACGGCATCGGGTCCGTGCAGCACGACTTCAAGGAAACGCTGCTGGCACTCAGCCGGCAGGCCGTGACCGAGGACGGCGCCGACGTCGTGATCCTCGCAGGGGCGCCCCTTGCCGGGCTGGCCCGCGAACTTCGGGGCCAGATCCCGGTTCCGGTGGTGGACGGCATCTCAGCCGGCATCCGCATCGCGGAGGCCGTCGTCGGGCTTCAGTCCGGACCGCACCGGGCCGGGGCCTTCGCGCCGCCGCCGGTCAAGGCCCGCAACGGCCTCTCCGAAAACCTCGACGCCGCCATGGCCGCCGCCCAGTCCGCACACGCCGCTTCACAGCTTTAGGAGGACCCCGATGTCCCGCCAGCCCGACCTTGTCATCGCCAACGCCACAGTAGTTAACAGCTTCGGCCGCCAGAACGCCCACGTCGTGATCCAGGACGGCCTGATCACCCAACTCGTGGAAGCCTCGGAAGCCATACCCGCCGCCGAACGCACCATCGACGCCGCCGGCCGGCTGGTGATTCCCGGCGGCGTGGACGGCCACTGCCATGTGGCCCAGGTGACCGGACGCTTCCGCACCCTCGACGACTACCGCACCACTTCGACCGCGGCACTGTGGGGCGGCACCACCACGATCATCGACTTTGGCATCCCCCGGGACGCCCAGGAAACCCCACTGGCCGCCGTCCTGCACAAGAAGGAACTCGCCGTTGAGTCCCGCTGCGACGTTGCCCTACACGGTGCGGTGGTGAGCTGGGACGAAACCGTGCCGTGGCAGCTGGAGCAGCTCGCCGCCGAGGGCGTCCGGTCCGTCAAGATGTACACCACCAACCGCGGCAGCACCATGGCGGACGGGGACACCATCCTGAAGGTCATGCGCGAGATGGTCCGGCTCGACGGCCTCACCTACATCCACGCCGAACACGACCCCATCATCAGCGACTGCACGCAGCAGCACGCCGACGACGGCAGGATCGGTATCGAACACCTGCACCGCACTCGGCCGGAACTCGCCGAGGAAATCTCGGTCAAGGAAACCCTGGCCATGGCCGAGTACACCCAGGCCCCCGTGTACTTCGTACACCAGTCCACGCCGGGCGCCGTGGATCTGGTCACCGAGGCACGTGCCCGCGGACAGGAAGCCTATTCCGAGACGTGCCCGCACTACCTCACCCTCGATGACACGGTGTACGGGTCAGCGTTCCCGGAGTGGTACGCCTGCTGCCCGCCAATGCGCAGCCCCGAAACCGTGGCCGCACTCAAGGAACGGCTGGCCGGCGGCGCCATCCACACCGTCGCCTCGGACCACTCCTGCTACGACCTTTCCCAGAAGCGCGAGCGCACGGACGACGTCCGCGCCATGCCGCACGGTCTGCCCGGTGTGGAAACCCGGATGCCCGTCACCTTCACGGCCATGGCTTCCGCCGGCAGCTCGGTGGAAGAATTCGTAGAAGTCTTCGCCGCGGGTCCGGCCCGCATCAACGCGGTCCCCGGCAAGGGGACCATCGCCGAAGGCTTCGACGCCGACCTGGTGATCTTCGACCCCGCCAAGGAACGGACGGTCGACGGCGGCGCGCTGCACATGGGCACTGATTTCTCGCCGTTCGACGGCCGGACGCTCACCGGCTGGCCCGCCGTCGTGGTGTCCGCCGGGCGGGTGGTGCTCGACGGTGCCGGCTTCCACGATCCCGGCGCCGTGGGGCGTTTCGTGGCCCGCAACGGCTTCCGCGAACATCTCGCGTCCGCCGCGGATTCCGCCCGCGCCACCACCCCCGCAACCCTCTCCGCAGCAAAGTAGGAGCAGCCATGCCTTCCGCAGCACGCAAGACCCGCATCGGCATGATCGTGCCGTCCTCCAACACCTGCCTGGAGCCGCAGAGCTACCGCATCCTGGGCGACCGGGACGACGTCACCATCCATTTCACCCGGATCCCCGTCACCCGGATCGCCCTGGATGACTCCTCGGACAAGCAGTTCGACCCCGCGGTTATGCGCACCGCCGCCGAGCTGCTGGCAACGGCCGATGTGGATGTCATCGCCTGGAACGGCACGGCCGGCTCCTGGCTCGGCGCGGACCACGATCGGGAGCTGGCCGGCGAAATCACGGACGCGACGGGCATCCCGGCCACCACGTCCACGCTGGCCTATCTGGAGGCTTTCGAGTCCTTCGGCACAGAGCGGATAGGGCTTTTCACGCCGTACACGGAGGACGTCAACCGCGCGGTTATGGACTCCTACCAGCGGGACGGGATCAAGACCATCGGCCACCGCGCCCTGGGGCTGAGCGACAACGAGTCGTTCGCCCGGGTCACGGACGACGAGATGCGGCCGGGGTCGCTGGAGCTGGCCGCAGCCCGTCCGGACGCCCTGGTCTACCTCTGCACCAACCTGTACGGCGCCAACATCGCGGCGGAAGTGGAGGCAGAAACCGGAGTTCCGGTGCTGGACTCCGTGGCCGTGACGCTGTGGCACTGCCTCAAACTTGCCGGGTCCCCCTTGCTCGCACCGAGGTGGGGCAGGCTGCTGGCCGGCTAACGGCCAGGCAGCAGGTCAGTGGCTTGCTGTTCCAGCAGCCTGGTTGGGCTACATCCGGATGGTCAGCGCGCCGGGCTCAAGGGTCATCAGGACGTGCTTGCCGTCGCCTTCGTGGTCGCCGTCGAGCTGGTAGTCATCGTTGTGTTCGAGGGTGATCTCCACGGATTTGCCCTGGTAGTACTCCACGGACGTGTCCTTTCCGCGGCCCTTGCCGATCATGCCGGCGATCACGGAGAACCACCCGAGCTTCCCCCTCGGGGCCAGCACCGCGACGTCCAGCAGCCCGTCGTCCATCTTTGCGTCCGGGAAGATCTCGAGTCCGCCCTGGACCTTGCCGCAGTTGCCCACCATTACGCTGCGGACGCCGCGGTGCACCACGTCCTTGCCGTCGATCACGATGGTCGCCTTCACCGGCTTGCCCGGCAGGTTCCGGATGCCGGCGTCAACGTACGCCAGCCAGCCCACCTTGTCCTTGAGGTCCTCGTTGGTATCCGCCATGATGGTCGCGTCGTAGCCCACGCCGGCCATCACCAGGAAGACCTGCTCCTTGTCCGGGTCATTGCGGACGGCCCGGACCACGTCTATCTTCCGTTCGGTGCCCACCAGCGCCCCCGCCATGGCACCGTCAAAGTCCGTGACGTCCATGCCGAGGTTGCGGGCCAGCAGGTTTCCCGTGCCAAACGGAAGCAACCCCATGGGCACGTCGCCGCCGGACAGGACCTCGGCCACACACCGCACGGTACCGTCGCCGCCGGCGGCAATAACGACGTCGGCCCCTTGCGAGAGTGCCTCCTTCGCCTGGCCGACGCCGGGGTCCTCCTTGGTGGTCTCCAGCCAGATGGGCTCACCCCAGCCGTTCTCCGAGCAGTGCTTCGCCGCCAGGGCACGCACGTCGATGTCCACCGGCTTGGCAGGGTTGATGATGATGGCCGGGCGCTTGAGGGAAGTGGAGCTGTTGGCTGTCATGGTGTCCTTCGCTGACATGGGAATGTGGGCCTGGGGACAGCGTACTTCGTTACAGCGCTTTCACCGCGCCCAGCACCTTGGCGAGTGAATCCTTGGCGTCGCCAAAGAGCAGCGAGGTCTGCGGCTCGTACAGGAGCTCGTTCTCGATTCCGGCGAAACCGGGCCGCATGGAGCGTTTCAGGAAGATCACCTGGCGGGCGTCGGCCACTTCCAGGATGGGCATGCCGTAGATCGGCGAGCCGGAGGACGTCTTCGCTGCCGGGTTCACTACGTCATTGGCGCCCACCACCAAAGCGACGTCGGCCATGCGGAATTCGGAGTTGATCTCGCCCATCTCCTTGAGTGATTCGTACGGCACGTTGGCCTCGGCCAGGAGCACGTTCATATGCCCGGGCATGCGGCCGGCCACGGGATGGATGGCGAAGTCCACCTCGATGCCGCGGGCCTCGAGTGCCAGGGCCAGCTCGGCCGCGGTGTGCTGGCCCTGGGCCACGGCCAGGCCGTAGCCGGGGACGATGATCACCCGCTGCGCGTAGCCCAGAAGCACCGCGACGTCCTCCGCGCTGGAGGACCTGACGGGACGTTCGCTCACGGCGGTGGATCCCGCCGTCGAACCTCCCTTGAACGCACCGAACAGGATGCCGGCCACGCTGCGGCCCATCGCGGCCGCCATGGCCCGGGTGAGGATGGTACCGGATGCGCCCACCAGCGTGCCGGCCACCACCAGCAGCACGTTGCCCAACACCACGCCCGACGCCGCCACGGCCAGGCCGGTGAACGCGTTCAGGAGCGAGATGACAATGGGCACGTCCGCACCGCCCACCGGCAGCACCAGCAGCGCGCCGGCAGCCAGGCCCAGCACCATCAGCAGCACCGCAAGCGCCGGGGAACCGGTCAGGACGACGGCGCCGGCGGTGCCCACCGCTGCGAGCAGCACCGCGGCCATCACCACGGGGAGGCCCGGAAAAACGACGGGGCGGGTGGTCATCAGCTCTTGGAGTTTGGCGAAAGTGACCCCGGAGCCTGCAAAGGAAACGGCGCCCACCAGGAGGGTGAACACGATTGCGACGCGGACCCAGGGGTCGGCCGTATGGCTGAGTTCCAGCAGCGCCACCAGGGCTGCGGCGCCGCCGCCCACCCCGTTAAACAGCGCGACGAGCTGGGGCATCTGGGTCATCTGCACGCGCCGGGCCACCGGCGCGGCCACTGCGGTCCCCACCGCGATGGCACCGATGATCCAGGGGATGTTGTCCAGCCGGGCGGAAAGGAAGACCGTAACGACGGCGAGCAACGCACCGAACGCACCGATGAGGTTGCCGCGGCGGGCGGTCCGGGGCGAGCTGAGCCCGCGAAGCGCCAAGATAAAGAACACCGCGGCGGCGAGGTAGAGAAGCGAGGTCCAGACCGGATCGAGGAGAGTCACTTCGGGTCCTCCTTACCGGTGGATTCCTTGAGCGGGGATTCCTGGAGCGGGGCGCCCTGGACCGGGGCTCCATGGCTGGCGACGTCCTTCCGGGCACGGAACATATGCAGCATCCGGTCTGTCACCACAAAGCCGCCCACCAGGTTGGCGGTGGCCAGCACCACGGCGAGGAGCGCCACGGCCAGGATCCACGGGTCCGCGGCCTGCCCGGCCACAATGATGGCGCCCACCAGGATGATGCCGTGGATGGCGTTGGCGCCGGACATCAGCGGGGTGTGCAGGGTACTCGACACCTTGGAAACCACCTCGAAGCCCACAAACACCGCCAGCACGGTGACCGTCAGCAGGCTCATGCCGTCCATCAGATTCCCCCCTCTGTCTGGACCCTGTCGTTCTGCACCCGGGGCGCATGGTCGGGCAGGGCAGGCACAAGTGCCGCCAGAGCCTCGGCCGTGGGCAGGTGCCGCACCGCGCCGTCGTGCGTCAGGCACGCTCCGGCTACCACCTCGTCCGCGAAATCGGGGGCGACGGTGCCTTCCCGGATCATCAGTGCGAGCAGGTTGGCCACATTCTTGGCGTACAGCCGCGATGCGTCCTGCGCCATCGCGGACGGCGCATCCTTCAGCCCCACCAGCGTGACGTGGCCCTGACCGTCAGCGGTGGGCACCAGGATGTCCTCGCCGGGAACGGCACCCTCCACGTTGCCGCCGGACTCAGCGGCGAGGTCGACCACGACGGAGCCGGGGCGCATGCCCTGCACCATTTGGTGGCTAACGAGGAGCGGTGCGCGCCTGCCCGGGACGGCCGCCGTCGTGATCAGGACATCCGCCATGGCGACGTGCGGGGCGAGGAGTTCACGCTGCAGGGCGCCGCGGTCGGCGCTGAGTTCGCGGGCGTAGCCGCCCGATGCCTCCGCCGTTTCCAGATCAAGTTTGATGAACGTACCGCCCATCGACGCGACCTCGTCGGCGGAGGCGGGCCGGATGTCGTTGGCAGAGACCCTGGCCCCCAGCCGCTTCGCGGTGCCGATGGCCTGCAGCCCGGCAACCCCGGCGCCAAGCACCAGCACCCGGGCCGGCGGGACGGTGCCGGCAGCGGTCATGTACAGCGGGAAGAAGCGCGGGAGCCGGATGGCGGCTTCCAGCACGCAGCGGTAGCCAGCCACCAGGGCCTGGGAGCTGAGCGCATCCATGGACTGGGCCCTGGAGATGCGGGGCACCAATTCCAGGGCGAAGGCGGTCACGCCGGCCTCCACGAGCGCCTGCACGGTGGCGAGCTCGGACGACGGCGACGCCAGGCCAACGGTGACGGTGCCCCTTTTCAGGGCTGCCGCCGTCGGGGGTTCCAGCGGGCGGACGTGGACCAGGACATCGAGGTCACCGGGATCCAGGTCCTGGACGATTCGGGCACCGGAATCGGCGTAATCGTGGTCAGAATGGCCGGCGGCGGCCCCGGCTCCTGCTTCGATCAGGACCTCCAGGCCCAGCCCTGCCAGCTGCTTGACCGTTTCCGGCGTGGCGGCCACACGCTGCTCACCCTCATGCCGTTCCCGCGGTATGCCCAGTTTCAAACCGCCAACTCCCTTACGGACGTAGTTGGCTCGAGTCTATGGCGCCTTGCACGAACTGGCAGCTAATTCGCTCAGATTCGCATTTTGGGGGCATTTTGATGCCTGTTCGGGCAGACCCGCAAGAGCTAGCCGGCCGCCGGTTTACCGGAGAGGCAATCGGGTCAGGATCGTACGACGGCGGGCGACGGCTTGGGTGGCCTTCCGGGGACCGTGCGCCTACGGCCGTCCGGTGTCCAGGACCGAGGCAAGGTCGAAGCTGACCGGTTCCTCCAGCTGTCCGTAGGTGCATGATGCGGCGTCCCGGTCCGGCCGCCAGCGGTTGAACTGGGCAGTGTGGCGGAAACGCTCACCTTCCATATGGTCGTACCGGACCTCCACCACCAGTTCGGGCCGGAGCGGCACAAAGGACAGGTCCTTGCCGGCGCTCCACCGGCTGCCCTCGGCGTTCCGCGGTGTCCGATCGCCTTCCTCCTGCTTGGCCCATGCCCACGGGTGCCCGTCAAAGTCGGTGACCAGTTGCTGCAGTTCGGCAAAAAGCTCCTGCCGGCGCTTCATGGGGAAGGCGCCGATCACTCCCACGCTGGCCAGGCCGCCGTCGTCCTTGTACAGGCCCAGCAGCAGCGAGCCGATCACGTCCGGCCCGCTCTTGTGCACGCGGTAGCCGGCCACCACACAATCGGCCGTACGTTCGTGCTTGACCTTGAACATCACGCGTTTGTCCGGCTGATAGATACCGTCCAGCGGCTTGGCCACAATCCCGTCCAGGCCTGCGCCTTCGAACTGCTGGAACCATTGTTCAGCGACCGCTTTGTCCTGGGTTGCCGCCGTGAGGTGGACGGGAGCCTTGCTGCCCGCAAGCGCCTTTTCCAGCGC
Organism: Pseudarthrobacter sp. S6; assembly: GCF_050156575.1. Taxonomy (NCBI): domain Bacteria; kingdom Bacillati; phylum Actinomycetota; class Actinomycetes; order Micrococcales; family Micrococcaceae; genus Pseudarthrobacter; species Pseudarthrobacter sp. S6. The sequence goes on from NZ_CP189581.1 coordinate 122,709, forward strand.
TGCCCGACGCTCGGCGAAGGGCCGGCCGGTGTAGTCGTCGCCGCCGAGGGCCAGCAGGTCAAAGGCCACGAACTTGGCCGGAGTCCGTTCGGCGAGGAGCTTTACCCGGCTGGCGGCGGGATGGATGCGCTGCTGCAGGGCGTCAAAATCCAGCCGGTCACCGGATGCCCCCACCAGGACAATCTCGCCGTCCAGCACACAACGGGGCGGCAGGTTCTCCTTCAGGGCCTCCACGAGCTCAGGAAAATACCTGGTCATGGGCTTTTCGTTGCGGCTGCCGATCTCCAGCTCATCGCCGTCACGGAAGATGATGGACCGGAACCCGTCCCACTTGGGCTCATAGCTGAGGGCCCCGTCGGGCATCCCGCTGACGGCCTTGGCGAGCATGGGGGGGACGGGAGGCATCACGGGAAGTTGCATAGTGCCCATTCTTGCCCGGGAGGGCCCTCGGCGGTAGGCCTGAACTGGCACGATGCCCAGCTGAAGGCCCCGGCGGGGTTTGACGCGTGGCATTCGCCGAATCCTGTGGTGCCAGCGGAAACGAATCGATCGCGGAGAACTAACCGGCTCCTAACGTTGAGGAAACCAGGGCGCAACATTGCCCAGCCACACTGGAAGTGCCGGCAAGCGCAGGCACCAGCTCCAGCCAGGAGGCACCCATGTTGAAGGAAGCCAGAGCCCATGTAGCAAGAGTCCGCGCCCTGGACCAGCTCCACCGCGGCGATGAAATCGAAGCCCGCCTCTCTGTAGGCCCCAGCTATGACGACGTGGTGGTCCGCCGAGGCAGCGTCCAAGAGACCGCCCCGGGCATCGGCGTTGTCTGGATCATGGACCACCACACCGGCATGCGGAAAGCAATCAATACGGACGAATGCAGCGTCTGGCGCATCGCTTGACCGGGCGCCGCCATTCCACACACCATCAGCACCACGACGCCGGGCCGTAGTCAGTTAGGACTGCCCGCCGTTATGGAGCCGCCTGGCTTAACCTCCGGCCACCGACTGGATGACCAGCACCTCTTGGCCGGGCGACACCTCGGTTTCCAAGCCTTGGAGCCGGCGCACTTCGTCACCGGCAACGTAAATATTCACGTAGCGGCGAAGTGCGCCGGTTTCGTCGCGCAGCCGCCTGGCCAGCACCGGGTAACCCGCGGTCACCGAATCCAGCAGGCTTCGCACCGTCACCGTCCCTTCGGCGGGCGCAGTCAGGATGGACTGCCCGCCAGCCAGCGGGTGGAGGATGCTGGGAAGAACTACGCTGATGTCAGGCACCGCGGGCCGCTGCCGTTTCCGGAACCGCCAGTCCAGCCGCAGAGACTACGGCGGCGCGGACACACAGGACGTCGGGGAGATGGCTGACAACCTCAGCAAACGTCTCCCCTTCATCCGCGCTGGCGTACACCGTGCCGCCGCGCGTTCCGAAGTAGACGCCGGCCGGCTCGGATGAATCCACGCCAGCGGCGTCACGAAGCACACTGTTGTACTCACCCTCGGGCAGGCCCGTGTCCAGGCGCTTCCAGGTGGCCCCGGCATCGTCCGTTCGGTGCACGGCAAGCTTCCCTTCGGGCGGGATCCGCTCGCCGTCGGCCTTGAGCGGCACAACCCAGGCGGTTCCTTCCCGGCGGGGGTGCGTCAGCATCACAAAACCGAAGTCGGCCGGAAGTCCCTCGGCGATGGAGTTCCAGTTTTCGCCGTTGTCATCCGTGCGGTAGACGCCGTGATGATTCTGCGCGTACAGCCGTCCGACCACCGCAGCATCGGCCGCGATCTTGTGGACGCACTGGCCGAACTCAGGATTGGGGTCCGGCATGAAGTAGGCCGAAATACCCTTGTTGCGGGGCTCCCAGGACTCACCGCCGTCGAGCGAGCGGTACACACCGCCGGTGCTCATGGCGACGTGGACGTTGTCCCCTGCCGGATTGACCACGATGGAGTGGGCGGCGGCGCCGCCGTAGCCCGCACCCCAGTCGCTGCGATGAGGGTGGTCCCAGAGCCCGCGGTTGAGTTCGAAATGCTCGCCGCCGTCGGTGGATTTCCAGACCGAGATCGGTTCGGCACCTGCCCATACCACCCCTGGCCGCGACTCTGCGTCCGGGTAGATCTGCCAGATGCGCTCCACTGCCGCGCCGGTGTGTTCGGGAAACGTGATGGCGCCCTGTTCAGGTTCGGTCCAGGTGGCGCCCAGGTCATCGGAGTGGGCCACAGTGGGGCCCCAGTGCTCGGACCTGACGCCCACCATGATCCGGGTACGGCCGTCCCGTGTGTCGATCCCGATGCTGGGGATTTCGCTCATCAGAAAATGCGGGCCGGAGAAGGACCAATGTTTCCGGTCCTGGCTGGTGGCCAGCCAGAGGCCTTTTTTGGTCCCGATTGCTAAGACAAAGTTCTCTGCGGTTGCCATGCACCCATGCAACCACCCCGACCGGAGGCCCGCAACGCTTTTCATCGCTATGTCGACTGGTCCGCGGGGACTGCTCCGGGTGTTAGGGCCCGGAGTGGCCGTGCCGGCGCCGGTGCGTCAGTCGACGAATTCGGACTGCGTCTCGATGAAATCCCAGTCGGCTTCGGTGAGCACAGCCACCGGGGTATCCGGGTGCGGGCCGCCGGCTTCGGCGATGCCCTGCAGCACCGGTAACGGCAGTTCCAGCGCACGGAGGTTTTCCCGCAGCCATTCCTTGGTTTGCAGATTCAGATCCAGCCACCACATGTAGATTTCCATGCCGGTCACGCACCTTTCGTATGCTCCAACGTTAGGCGCCGCCCTGTCCACGTTCAAGGGTGGCTGCACCCAGTAGCGGGCTCCCGTTTCCGCGTACCTACAGGTAACGCCGCAGGTCAAAGGAATAAAAAGACAAGTACCCGCTACCCGCGACCACACCCGTGCGCCGCCCTAGCCTGAATTTACAAGCAAGCTGACCGTGCTGCTGGGGCACTCAGAGTCACCGCTACTCCCCCTCATCATGGTCCGTTTCACACAACCTGGGGAGAAAACAATGAAACGTACCTTAGCAACACTGGGGGTCATGGGGCTGGGGCTGATCAGTCTGACAGCACCGGCCGTGGCTGCTCCTAATATGGTCATCGTCTGCCACGACGGCGCACAAACCGGAACGGGCTGGGACGCACTTCAATTCAATGTGAACGGCCTGAACGGCCACGGCGGGCATCCCACCGACATCATTCCGCCGAATACGTCCATACCAGGAGGGCTGAACTGGACGAACGCGGGAAAGATAACCTACATCGCCAACTGTGCCCCACTGCCTCCGGGTGAGGAACCGCCGGTCTATCCGCCCGTGGACCCGCCCGTCGTCGTGGTTGATCCTCCAGTTGTCGTGGTGGACCCGCCCGTCGTCGTGGTCGATCCACCCGTCGTCGTGGTCGATCCACCCGTCGTCGTAGTTGATCCTCCGGTTGTCGTGATGGACCCGCCCGTGTTGGTCCCGCCGGCCGTGGTGGAGACGCCGGTGGTGGAGTCGTCAGCCGTTGTCCAGACGCCGGTCACAACAGCTACCCCCACCGTGCAGACCCCAGCCGCAGCGGCGACCGTACAGACGCCTGCCGGCACCGGGACAGCAGCTGTCAGCCAGGGCACCAACCAGGGCTTCAACGCGCAGACCTCAGTGGGCGGAGCTGAAAGTGCTCCTACTTGGCTGATGGGCCTGGGCGTGATGCTCGGCGCCGGCGCACTGGTGGCCGTACGCCGCAGGTCCCTGGAACCAAAGGCAGACTAGGCCGCAGCTCGGACTGGGCCGAGCTGACACGCAGGGCGCCCCGCCAACTCAAGGCGGGGCGCCCTTCCTGTAAGCACATTTACCAACGGATTGAGGAGCATCGTGGCAAAGCAAACCGGACGGCACGAAGTGCCGAAACGGCCCCGCGGCTTGAACCGTGGAGACATCGCCATCCTGGCCTGCGGTGTCCTGGGCTTCCTGTCCTTCACGTTCGGTGGACCGCTGCTGGACCAGCATGGGGCCGCATCACCGGGAACCGGCACTGCCGGCTACTCTTCCGGAACCTCGTCGATCCAGCTGCCGTTGCCCTTGGCTGTTTCGGGCCAGGCCGCACCGACCGCATCCGTGCCAGCCGCAGCAGCACCCGTGGCCAGCGGGCCGGTCCTCCCACAGGCTTCGGCCCCGCAGCGGATCGTCTATCCGAAGGCTGCGATGGACACGGCCGTGCATCCGCTGGCTCCGGACAGCACCGCCGTCGAAAGCCAGACGATCGTGCCGCCCACCACCATGGACGGGTATTGGCTGACACCGTTCGGGACTCCCGGCAACGGGTCGGGCAACACCACGTACATCATCGGGCACAGCTGGGAGGGCCGGGACGCCCCTTTCAACCACCTCAGCTCCGCCGCCGCCGTCGGCGACACGTTCGACGTCGTCACCGACACCGGCACCATCCGATACCGCGTGGACAGCGTCACCACTTACGTCAAGGACAGTCTTAAAGACAGCCCCATTTGGGACATGGTGCCCAGCCGCCTGGTCCTGATCAGCTGCTACACGGAAGACCCGTGGGGGAAGAACGTGGTGGTCTCGGCGTCGCCCGCCTGAGGCGTCCGCTTCCGTCGGCCCTGTTCAAGCGCTCCGCGCAGGCACAGAATGGTCCTATGAGTCCCGAACGGTTCAGTGGCCCGCCGCCGTTGCTGGTGGGCGTGCTGCCCCAACAGCATCCGGAGGTGCTGAAGGCGGCCGCATCCCTCGCGGCCAAACTGGCAGCGCCGTTGCTGTGTGCTTATGTTGACGAGGCCAGCTACCTGGTGGAATGGGATCCGACAAGATCCGCGCACCGGCTGTCGCTGCACGCGGATAAGGACGACGACGATATCCGCTCTGTTACTACGGAACTCAGGGGGGTGATTGCCAAAGCCGTGGCCGATGCCGCCGCATCGGGCGCCCCCGTGGATTGGACATTGCGGACCCTCGCCGGGGATCCGGGCCGCGCCCTGGCCCGGCTCGCCGCTGAAAGCAACTCCCCTATGATCATCGTTGGAACGTCGGAGCGGGGCCTGACGCACCGCATCTCCGAACTGCTCAACGGATCAGTGGGACTCTGGCTGACGCATCATCAAAGCCGGCCCGTGTTGGTGGTTCCCTATCGGAGGCCGGCGCATCAGGATGATGCCTAAGCCGGGAGCCCGAACAGGCTCCTGAAGCCGTCGCCCCATCCCTCCGGGGAGGATTTCGGGGGACCGAAATAATAAAGCGAAAGTAGTTATTCGAGGTGGTAGCGGACGGCGGCACTGGCACGTATGCTAGTTTCAATCAGAGGGGTCCGGCCGCAGCGGCTGGTGCCTCTGCCCAAATGCTGCTCCGGAGTGCGTATCCCCCAATAACGCACTCCGGAGCTTTTTTGTGCCCTTTTACGGCCACGGAGACCCCGCACTCGTGTCGCACGCCCCCGACGCTGATACCCCCTGGGGGTACTTGCAATATACCCCCGCCGGGTATAAGTTGGCAGTATGGAACCTTCGCAGGAAACCTTGAGCCCACCTTCCGGCACTGACCCGACGCCTCCGCATGGCTACACCGCGAACAAAGACGCCTACCTTCGCCGGCTCAAGCGGATCGAGGGCCAGGTCCGCGGCATCGCCCGGATGGTGGATGAGGACAAGTACTGCATCGACATCCTGACCCAGGTCGCCGCGGTCACCAAGGCCCTGCACGCCGTGAGCCTTGGACTCGTGGAAGAGCACATCGGCCACTGCGTGGTGGGCGCCGCCGGGGAACCCGATCCTGCCCTTCGCGCTGAAGCCATCGACATCAAAGTCAAGGAGGCTGCAGAGGCTATCGGCCGCCTTCTTCGCTGACCACTGCCACTGACCACCCACTCAGGGCCGGCCACCGCCGGTCCCCTTTCAAGGAGCCAGCCATGAGCACCACCTCCACCACCGTCAACGTGTCCGGAATGACCTGCGGCCACTGCGTTTCGTCCGTCAGCGAGGAGCTTGAATCGCTCGCCGGGGTTGAAACGGTCGACGTCGAACTCAACGCCGGCGGCATTTCCACTGTCACTATCACCTCAAGCCAGCAGCTGTCGCCGTCCGAGATCGGCGAAGCGGTTGCCGAAGCCGGCTACCTGGTTGTAGCCAACGACGCGTAACGCTGACCGATCGGGGGATCCATCATGAGCACAGACCATCTCCATCATCACCCACAAAGCCGGGTGGTTGAACTGGACATTGAGGGCATGACCTGCGCCTCCTGCGTGAACCGCGTGGAAAAGAAACTGGGCAAGCTCGACGGCGTCGAAGCCTCCGTCAACCTCCCGCTGGAATCGGCCCACGTCACCGTCCCGGCCGGCATCACGGACCAGCAAATAGTGGACACCGTCAACGCCACAGGCTACAAAGCAAAGGTACGCCTCCCGCGCTACCCGAGCCAAAGTGCCGGCCACGAGCACCACGATCACGAAACGGAACACGACCACAGCGGCGACACGAGAGACATGCGGCAGCGTGCGTCTAAGCGAGGCACGAGCGAGCACGCCGAGCATGTGTCTCATGGCGTCGCGTCAGGCGACCACACAGACCACATGTCCCACGGCCCGGCCTCCTCGCAGCTACGGCCGCGCCTGATCGTGGCCGCGGTGCTCACCGTCCCCGTTCTCGCGATTTCGATGGTTCCGGCACTGCAGTTTCCCAACTGGGGCTGGGTAGCCGGGGTCCTGGCGCTTCCGGTGGTCAGCTGGGCGGCCTGGCCCTTCCACCGCGCTGCAGCCATCAATGCGCGCCACCTGGCGTCCACCATGGACACGCTTGTCTCGATTGGCATCGCAGCCGCCTACCTGTTCAGCGTGTGGCAACTCGCTGTGGATCCCGCCATGACTGAACATCCGGCCATGGTCGGAATGGAGTCCGCAGGCCTCTACTTCGAAGTGGCCGCCGTGGTCACCACCTTCCTGCTCCTCGGCCGGTTCCTCGAAGCCAACGCCAAGCAGAAGGCCGGCGACGCCCTCAAGGCGTTGCTGAACCTCGGCGCCAAGGACGCCACCATCCTTCACAAGGGCTCCGAGCATAAAGTCCCCGCCGATCAGCTCCGTGTGGGAGACGTGGTGGTGGTGCGCCCCGGCGAAAAGATCGCCACGGACGGAGAGGTGATCGACGGCATTTCAGCTGTTGACGCGTCCCTGCTAACCGGCGAATCCGTCCCGGTGGAGGTGGAGCCAGGCAGCAAAGTCACGGGCGCCACCATCAACACTTCCGGCCGGCTGCTCGTCCGGGCCACCCGTGTGGGCTCCGAAACCACGCTGGCACAGATGGCCCGGTTGGTCTCGCAGGCACAAACCGGCAAGGCTCCCATTGCACGCCTCGCCGACCGCATCAGCGCCGTCTTTGTCCCCATAGTCCTTTCCCTCGCGGTGCTCACCTTTGCGCTGTGGCTCGCGTTCAACGGACCGGTGATTGAACCTGCCGAGCTCAGGGCAGCTTTTACCGCAGCAGTCACCGTCCTGGTCATCGCTTGTCCGTGCGCGCTGGGGCTGGCCACTCCCGTGGGGCTGCTCACCGGAACGGGCCGGGGCGCCCAGCTGGGCATCCTGATCAAGGGCCCGCAGGTCCTGGAAGACACCCGCACGGTGGACACCATCCTGCTCGACAAGACCGGCACCGTCACTACAGGAAAACTCGCCGTGGGCAGTACCCTGGCCTTTGACGGCCACCAGGGCAGGGACGTGCTGCGGCTCGCCGGCGCCGTCGAAGCGGCATCCGAGCACCCGATCGCACACGCCATCGCGGCCGCCGCCCTCGAGGCGCAAACCGGGCACGACGACGGCGCGCGACTCCCCGCCGTCGAACACTTCCGTTCTGCACCCGGCGGCGGAGTGGTGGGAACCGTGGAAGGGCGCGTGATCTTGGCGGGCCGCACGGGCTGGCTTACGGAGAACGGCGTCCGCCCTTCCGGCGCGCAGATGGAGGCGCTGGCCACCGCAGAAGCCACCGGCGCCACGGCCATCTGGGTGGCAGTGGACGGCACCCCGGCCGGAATCATCAGCCTCCGGGACACTGTGAAACCGGGATCCGCGGAAGCGGTGGCAAAGCTGAAGGAGTTCGGGTTGCGCCCCATTCTGCTGACCGGGGATAACGCCGCGGCGGCTGCACAAGTCGCTGCCGCCGTCGGGATTTCCCCTGACGATGTCTATGCCGGCGTCCTGCCTGCCGGGAAGGTCGAGGCAGTCCGGCGGCTTCAGGCGGGCGGGGCCATCGTGGCGATGGCCGGCGACGGCGTGAATGACGCCGCCGCGCTGGCGCAGGCGGACCTGGGCATCGCCATGGGATCCGGTACCGATGTGGCCATCGAGGCGGCGGACCTCACCGTCATGGGCAACGACCTGGGACAGGTGGCACAGGCCATCGAATTGTCCCGGCGGACGCTGGCCACCATCAAGACCAACCTGTTCTGGGCGTTCTTCTATAACGCCATCGGCATTCCTGTGGCCGCCCTGGGCCTGTTGAACCCGATGCTCGCCGGTGCAGCGATGGCGGCGAGTTCCGTCCTGGTGGTGGCCAACTCGCTCCGGTTGCGCAGCTTCGGCAGGTAGGTCCTCAGGATGATATGTCCTCAGACGGTGCCGAAACGCACGGCCGCACGGGCCCGCGCTTTGGCGGCCTCCTCGTCCCGGCGCTTGGCAGGCGCGTGGGTGACCAGCGAATCCAGCAGGTGTTGGGTGATGTGGGCGATCTCGTGTACCGCCGCTTCGAAGGCGTCTTCGTTGGCCTTGGATGGCTTGGTGCTGCCACTGACCTTGCGCACATACTGCAGTGCGGCGGCATTCACCTCTTCAGAGGTGGCGTGCGGTTCGTAGTTGTGGAGGGTTCGTATATTCCGGCACATATGCCCATGCTAGGCTCTGGAACGCCTCGGATCGACCCCCCCCCCCCCCCCCAGCCCTGCATGGGCAAGCGGTGCCCATCGACAGTGTTTTGGGGCCGGGACAGCTCAGGACCCTTGGCAGCAGGCTGCAGGCCGGTGCCGGCGAGATCGAGCAGCAGCGGTCCAACCTCTCCCGCGTGCTGGACAGCATCAACTGGGAAGGCCCGGACGCCACCCACTTCCGTGGCGAATGGTCAGGCACGCACACCGCGGCGCTGAACCAGGTCATCCAGGCGCTGAAGGATGCCGGCCAGAAAGCCACCAAGAACGCCAACGAGCAGGACCAGGCTTCACGCTAACCGCAGAAGCTCTGACGAGGGGCCCGGACACAGCACAGTGTCCGGGCCTCCGCGGCATTTAACAGGTGCATCGGCACTCAGGGCACAGGTTCGACGTCGTTCGCGTGGTCCAGCAGGGCGGGCGTCCCGGTAACAGCTGCGGCCGTTCCGGAGCGCAGCTCGTCCAGCCGGACCAGGACCACGCCGCCCACAATGAGGGCGCCGCCCAGGAGTTGGATGGCGCCGGGAAGCTCACCCAGAAGCAGCCAGGCCCAGATCACGGCGAACAGCACCTCTGTCAGCGAGACGAAGGAGGCCACCTTGGAGCCAAGCGCGCGGGCAGCGATAATGCCGGACACGTACGCCAGGACCGTTGCCATGATGATCAGGCCACCCAGGGAGACCCACCAGGGCGTGATCCAGGGGCCCAGCCTGGTATCCGCGGTGCTGAAGACCATGGGAAGCAGTCCCGTGGCGGCCGCCAGCCACATACCGGCCGCCCCCACCAGCAGCCCTGCGGACGCCAGGACGATGGGCGGCAGGGAATCATTTTCCTTGGCCGTGATGAAGAAGTAGATGGCAAGGCATACGGCAGCGGCCATCCCCCACAGGACTCCGACGATGTCGATCTTGACCGTTCCGGTGAGGTCCAGCACCAGGATCAGGCCGCCGAGCGAGAGCACTGTTCCGCCGAAGGTCAACGCCCGTGGACGCTTCTTGCTCGCTCCCCACAGCCAAAGCACGATGAGGACGGGAGCCAGGTATTCAAGCAACAGCGCTACGCCCACGGAGAGGCGGGCTACGGCATTGAAGTAGAACAGCTGGCACGCGGCCACACCTATCAGGCCGAAAAGACCGATGGTGACCCAGTTGTCACGCAGCTGGTACCACCGGCCACGCAAGGCCAGAATCGCAGGAATTGCGAGAATCAGCGCAGCACCGGTCAGGCGGGCTGCCACGGCAGCGCCCGGGGACCACCCGGTTTCCAGGAGCGCTTTGGCGAAGGAGCCAGAGAGCCCGAAGACGGCAGAAGAGAACAACGCGATTCCAAGACCGGAGCCAAGGAATCCGCCCGCGGGTGCGGGGTTAGGGGCGGCAGTCACCGACGCCTCCTGTCAGGAGTAAAGTGGGGTAATGGTCCTGACATTACGCCCGCTCCCAGTAAGGAGTCAAGATGGTCTTTGCCCCTGACACCGAAATAGCCCTGCGCACCGTGGTCAACCTGATCAACACGGCCGCCAACGGACGCGAATTACTCGCCACGGTCGCGGAGCTGGATGGCTTCCTCCACTCCGAAGGGTTCAGTGGATCCCGCGACGGCGATGCGGCGGAGCTGTCGAGTGTCCACGAACTGCGCGGGCAGCTAGCCGCACTCTGGACTGCAGACGAAGACTCGGCTGTGGCGGGCGTCAACCGCCTTCTGCGCGAGGCCAACGCACTCCCCCAGCTGATGAAGCACGATGAGTGGGACTGGCATCTGCACGCCACCGCCAGGGACGCACCGCTGGCGGAGCGAATGGGCACCGAAGCTGCCATGGCTCTGGCGGACGTCATCCGGAGCAAGGAAATGGACCGCATGCTGGTGTGCGAGGCCGAGGACTGCGATGCCGTGGTCCTGGACCTCAGCCGCAACCGGTCGAAACGGTATTGCGACACCGGGAACTGTGCCAACCGAGCACACGTGGCAGCGTACCGGGCGCGGCAGGCGACGGTCCACTGAGCCAGCGGGGGGACCTGGGGCAGGACCGCGCCGCGAGGAGCCCGTGCGCGGGCAGCCAGCCTATGAGCGGTCGGTGCGCTAGGAGTGGCTGGAGCCGGGGCTCTCGGCGTCCGGAGCCTCAGAGGCGCCGCCGGCCTGGCTTGAGTCGTGTCCCCCGAATCCATGCAACGGCTTCCGCGCTGAACTCAGGTTGATGCCCGATCCCTTGCCCAGGTGCTCGGAGTTCTCTTTGTGGCTCATGGCCAGCATGGCCGCTATCACCAACGTGACGATGAACGCAATGCCGGCGCCCGTGAAGGCGAGGTCGAACCGAGAGGTCTTCGAACTGCCGCCGGAGGCGAAGATCAGCACCGCGACGAAGGCGAGGACGGCCCAGAACGCAGAGAACATCAGCGGCCCCTTCACCGAGGTCCGCAGATTGCGCGGTTTTCCTGGTTTCTGGTCTGCCAAGGTAGTTCCTCTCCTACAGCCACGCCGAAGGGCTTGCTGGTTCGAATGTGTGCGGGGTTGTTCCGGGCGCGTTTTCTACGCCGGGTAGAACCTTTCACTTCTAGTTTACGGCTTCCCGGGGGCGGCCCGGGAATCGTGCCTTAGCGTCAGCCCGGACAGGACCCAGAGCACACCGGAGATGATGGCTCCGCCGCCGGTGACGCCAAGCAGGGCATGGGCTCCGAGACTGATGAAGAAAGGCAGGATCGCCGCGGTACCAAGCCCGACGATGCCCGAGGCCAGCCAGTCACGGGCCAGCACGTGCCGGCCGCGATATCGGAGGCCGCAGTACAGCTCCACCGCTCCGGCCAGGCCAAGTCCCGCCGCGGCGACAACGCCGAAGACGCGGTCCCCGTGCAGCAGCGCCAAGGCAACGCCTGCGCCGGCCAGGGTCGCCCCGGCGGCGGAGAGGATTTTGCCAGGCATGCCGTCACGCGCGTAGCCGGTCTTCGGGATGGCCCAGAGGACCAGCAGTCCCGTGACCAGCAGATAGAGCCCGCCTGACCAGCCCATGACCTGCACCGATGGTCCGGCCCAGAAAATAGTCACGGCCCCGAAGACAAGTGCGGCCAAGGCCCGGAGCAATACCGGCTTCCACAGGTCTGCCTGCTGTGCGGTGCCGGCGGGAGCATCTGTGGGTGTCAGTGGTTGGTTCACCGGTCCAGTTTAGTGGCCGCCGGCCCTATGGCGAACCCAGCACCATCCAGCGGTCCGAGCGGGCACGCAGGCCCAGCGTCAGCGCCCGGGCGGCCATGTAGCCCAGCGCAAAAGAGGCCCAGAGCCAACCCAGGCCTGCAGCGGCGGACATGCCGGAGACAGCAACGGCCACCAGCATAGGCACGTAGACGGCGAGGTTGGCCACGCCTGCCAGTGCCAGATACTTGGCGTCGCCGGCGCCGATTAGCACGCCATCCAGGACAAAGACAAAACCCGCAATCGGCTGGCCGGCGGCAAGGATCCACAGGGCGTACGTCAGGACGGCCTGGACGCCGGCGTCTGATGTGAACAGCGCCCCGGCCCATGGCGCAGCGACCGCCAGCAGGGCACCTGTGACCACGCCGAATCCGGCACCCCAGCGGATCATTGTCTGGGTCAGCTGCCGCACCCTGACGGGATTGGACGCACCCAGTTCCTTGCCGATCAGGGCCTGGGCGGCGATAGCGAGGGCATCCAGGGCAAAAGCGAGGAAGGAGAAAATGGTCATGGCCAGCTGGTGCGCGGCAAGGTTGACGGCACCTTGCCCCGTGACCACAAAAACCGTGGCCAGGATGGCTACGCGCAGGCTCAGTGTGCGGAGCATGAGCCACGAACCGACGCGGGTCATCGCGCGGATACCGCTCCAGTCGGGCCACAGGCTGATGCCATGCCGGGCAGCATTTCGCTGGACCATCAGCAGGTAGACGGCCGCCATGGCCCATTGCGCCACACTGGTGCCTGCCGCCGAGCCCGCAACGGACCAGTCCAGCCCGTAGACCAGCCATAGGTTAAGGACAATATTCAAGGCAAAGCCTGCGGTGGCCACGAGCAGCGGTGTCCTGGTGTCCTGCAATCCGCGGAGGACACCGGTGCCCGCGAAGATGAGCAGCATGGCCACCAGGCCAGGCATCGACCAGCGGACATAGTCAACAGCAAATGAGCGCACATCACCCTCTGCCCCCATCAGGGACACCAGCGGTTCAGCGGCCCAAAAACCGGCCACCGCCAGGACTATGCCCAGCAGAAGAGCCAGCCAGACGCCGTCGCGCCCTGCCGCAAGCGCCTTGCCCAACTGGCCGTGTCCCATCGCGCGGGCCACCGCCGGGGTGGTGGAGTAAGCGAGAAATACCATCAGTCCGACGGCGGTGTGCAACACCGCGGAGGCAAGCCCCACGCCGGCCAGCTGGGCCACGCCGAGATGGCCCACAATGGCCGAATCCGCGAGCAGGAACAGCGGTTCGGCGATCAGTGCGCCGAATGCCGGCACGGCGAGCCGCAGGATTTCCCGGGCATGGCTGGCAGGACGCTGCACGGCGGCGGGGGCGGATTGACTGGGCACAGCTTCAGCCTAACGGCAGGCATCGACCACCTGGCGGCCCTGCTTCCGCGACGCCGGCTGTCATGACAAAGGACACAAGGCGGCGGCGCTTCCGGCCTGGTTGCCCATGCGCCCATAGGGGTCAGGGCTTGCAATCTTGGTGAAGGCCCCGCCGCGGTAGGCCAACATGCCGTCTTCACATCCCACCACCACGGTTTCCTCACCGGCAACCGCCTCGCCATGCACGCCGGGGTACTCCTCGCTGCGGAGCCTGAACACTGCGGCTCAGTATGATCGCAGCATGACTGACACCGCAGCCAACACCGTAACCCTCCGCTTCCTGGCCGCCCCCACGGATGTGGGCCACAGCGGTTCGGTGGATGCGGGGACCGTCCTCGAATGGGTGGACAAGGCCGCGTACGCTGCCGCCGTGGGCTGGGCCAAGTCCTACTGCGTCACCGCTTACGTGGGCAACATCCACTTCGCGGACCCGGTGAACAGCGGCGACATGGTGGAGGTGGAAGCCACCATCGTCTACACCGGACGCTCCTCCATGCACATCCGGACCGTCGTCTCATCAAGCGATCCCAAGGGCGGGCCGGCCACAATGCGCAGCCAGTGCATGGTGATCTTTGTGGCGGTCGGCGACGACGGCAAGCCGGTCCCGGTCAAGCAGTTCGAACCGGCCACGACAGCGGAGATCGAACAGCGGGACCACGCCCTGGCGCGGATCAACGTCCGTGAACGCATCGTCGAAGCCATGAACGCCCAGGAATATACCGCCGCCGGGACCGCCGAAGGCGTGACGCTGCGGTTCATGGCGGCCCCCACGGACGTGAACTGGGGCGGGAAGGTGCACGGCGGAATCGTGATGAAGTGGATCGACGAAGCCGCCTACGTCTGCGCGTCCCGCTACTGCGCCTTGGACACCGTGGCGGTCTTCTCCGGTGGCGTGCGCTTCTACCGGCCCCTGCTGATCGGCCACGTAGTGGAGGTCGAGGCCAGGCTGGTTTACACCGGGACCAAAGGCATGCACATCGCCGTACATGTGCGCTCCGGAGATCCGAAGGGCAAGGAACTGAACCTCACCACATATTGCCTTACGGTGATGGTGGCACGCGACGCGGCCGGCAACTCGGTCCCCGTCCCCAGCTGGGTGCCGATCTCGGCAGAAGATACACGGCTGCATGCCCACGCCCGCGAACTGCTCGAAATCCGTGGTACCGCACCGGGGAACCGGCTGCCCAACCACCTGCTGGGGCAGGGCTGAGCCAGCCAGCCCTGCCAGAGGGTCCTAGAAGCCGCTGCCGCCGGCGTCGGCCGCCATGTTGGCAAAGCGCGAGTAGTGACCCTGGAATGCCACCACGATGTCCTTGGTGGGGCCGTTACGGTGCTTGGCAATCAGGATGTCCGCCTCGCCCGCACGGGGGGATTCCTTGTCATAGACGTCTTCGCGGTGCAGCAGGATAACCATGTCCGCATCCTGCTCGATGGAGCCGGATTCACGGAGGTCAGAGACCATGGGCCGCTTATCCTGGCGCTGTTCGGAGCCGCGGTTGAGCTGAGATAGGGCGATGACGGGGACCTGGAGTTCCTTGGCCAGGAGCTTGAGAGCACGCGAGAACTCGGAGACTTCCTGCTGGCGTGACTCCACTTTCTTGCCGGAGCTCATGAGCTGCAGGTAGTCCAGGATCACGAGCTTCAGGTCATGCTGCTGCTTGAGGCGGCGGCACTTGGCCCTGATCTCCATCAGCGACATGTTCGGGCTGTCATCGATGAACAGCGGGGCATCATTCATCCGGCCCATGGTGGTGGCGATCTTGGACCACTGTTCGTCCTTGATCGTGCCCTTGCGAAGATCCTGCAGACCGATGGTTGCTTCGGCGGACAACAGGCGCATGGCAATTTCGTTCCGGCCCATTTCGAGCGAAAACATAACCGTGGCCAGGTTGTTCTTGATGGCCGCCGAGCGGGCGAAGTCCAGGGCGAACGTGGACTTACCAACTGCCGGGCGTGCGGCGATGACGATCATCTGTCCGGGGTGCAGCCCGTGGGTGAGTTCGTCGAGTTCGTAGAACCCTGTGGGCACACCGGTCATGCCTTCCCCGCGGTGTCCGGACGCTTCGATCTCGTCCACCGTGGCTTCCATGACGTCCTTGAGGACCACGTAGTCCTCTGCCGTGCGCCGCTCCGCCACAGCGTAAACCTCGGCCTGCGCCTGGTTGACCAGGTCCTCCACCTCGCCGTCGGAGCCGTATCCGAGCTGGACGATCTTGGTGCCCGCGTTGACCAGCCGCCGCAGAATGGCGCGCTCTGCCACGATCTCGGCGTAGTAGCCGGCATTGGCGGCCGTGGGGACGGTCTGGATGAGCTCATGCAGGTAGGCGGGCCCGCCGATCCTGTTGATCTCCGCGCGCTTGGTCAGTTCGTCCGAGACGGTAACGGCATCTGCAGGCTCGCCGCGGCCGTAGAGGTCGATGATCGCCTCGTAGATGGTCTCGTGCGCAGGCCGGTAAAAATCCTGGCCTCGGAGGATTTCCACAACGTCCGCGATGGCATCCTTGGACAACATCATGCCGCCGAGGACGGACTGCTCGGCGGGGATGTCTTGTGGCGGTTTACGGCTGCCTTCTGATCCGCGGGTACCCTCGATCGAGTCCAGGTGCGTTACTGACAAAGCTGCCGTCCTCCATAGTGTGCCGCGTCATAATGCGGCGAGTAAGTCATTTACCTGCCGGGCGCCATCCTGCGGGAGCTCCACGGGACGGCATGCGTTCAGGTCTATCAGCGGCCACCGACAATGAATCCCGACGGCCCCATTGAAATCTGTGCAAAGCGGAGTCTGCGCAGCGCGGGGGAGAGTTATCCCCATGTTCCACAAGTTATCCACAGCATGTGCTGCAGCGGCCGGGCCGACGGCCTCCACTGCGACGGCAGCATAGCTCCGCGACGGCGTCACAGCGCCCCAAAAGCAGGTATCCCGCAACGGTAGCCGCCCCCGCCCCAGCGGCCAAGCCCACAAGCCCGGAGGCCTGTGGATAACCTGTGCACTAACAGGCATAGCTTGTGCACAGCCTGTGGGTGAACCTGTGGAAACAAAAAAATTTTCGCTGGATACAAGCGTCTGAACTGGGAAAACGTCTTTTGAGGATGTGGACGAAATTCTTTTTTCCCCAACCTTCATCCACAGCTTTCAGCGCGGCGCTGTTGAAAGTTCCGCCCTTCCGGGCGCCTCGGCCGCCGGTTCATGCCCTATTGGTGATGCTGCACACGCCTCCCGGCATATTTTGACGCCGTAGCGAATCGGCTGTATGCAACGGCAGGAATGTGCTGTGGATAACGGGCATCTGGCATAAGCTCTGACTATGGGCGACGTACTGATGGTTTTTCTGCCGGCCGGCGTGTTGGCGGCAGTAATCTGGGCATTTACGACAGCCCTCAGACCGCGTGATTCCGGGACCTCCGACGCCGAGAAGTACCAGCAGGACCTGGCGAGGCGCTCTGCGGAGCACTATGCCGAGCAGGTGCGCGTGGCAACAGCCGTGCGTGCCCGCCTCGAGGCCAACACCCGGCCCAGCCAAAACGAACAGCAGCAATCGCAGCAGGAAGACCACGCCCGGGCGGCCCGGAGCGGGCAGTCCGGCGCGGGCGCCGGCCAATATGGCTATGCGGCGCTGCCCGGCGGGATTCTGGACCCTCAGCTGGCAATGCAGTTGCAGACGATGGCGCACGACGGGCACAAGATCCAGGCCATCAAACTCCTCCGCCAGGCAACCCACACCGACCCGGCGACAGCCAAAAAGTATGTAGATCGGCTTTAGAAATGGAATCGCTCGTGATCCCCGTCATCATCCTTGCGGTCGTAGCCGCCGGAGTCGCACTGGCAGCCCGGGCGGTCAGCAGGCGGCAGGCGGCCGTCAGGCAGGCCGGGACCGCCTCCGCGCCGGATCCGGTTGAGGTGGCCCGCCTGGCCGCCGCCAAGCTCTCTGAGGACCAGCACCGCAGGTTGTATGCGCTGATTGCCCAGGGACAGGCTATGGCGGCCATCAAGCTGTACTACGAGGCCACAGGAGAAGGCCTGCGGGCCTCCCGGGACGCGGTGGGGGCGTTGGCCGCGCATCCGCAGGCCTACCGCAGCCCCGCCGCTGAAGCGGCGGAGGCAGAGCCCGACGACGACGACACGCCCCAGCGATTCCCTTACCGCTACCGCGCCATTGCCAGCAAGGGCGACGTGACGCGTGAGGTCAGCAGCAACATGCTCAACGACGAGATCTACGGCCGCATCCGCACGCTGGCGCGCAGTGGAGATACCGAAGGCGCCGCCACCGCCCTGACCAAGCACTCGGACATCACCCTGAAGCAGGCACGCGAGTTCATCGCACTCCTGGACGACTAGGGCTCCTGGGCGGCTGCGCTTCAGGACGCCCGCACTCCCGAACCCCCGGTCGGCGGTAGGGGACGGCTGCGCACTAGCGTCCGCCGGAAATACCCGCCAGGAGCTGCTCGAACGGCAGGGACTCCAGGGCCGCCGACTTGCGGCCGGACTGGTCCCCCGCCAGGAGGGCGGCAAACTCAGCCGCAGCACGGTCAATCCGCGACGATAGGGGCGAGCCGCCGTCGTCCGTGTTTCCCCAGTCCTGGGGGCCTGCGAAAACAGCCGTTGCGGCCATCCGGGTGCGCAGGTAGCTGAACAGCGGGCGCATTGCGTACTCAAGGACCATCTGGTGGCGGTCCGTACCGCCGGTGGCACCCAGCAGGACAGCCTTCCCCTCCAGGGACTTGGGGTCCAGGACGTCGATGAAGGACTTGAACAGGCCGCTGTAGGAGGCACTGAACACCGGACTGACGGCAATGATGCCGTCGGTTGCCTCCACGCCGGCAATGACATCCGCCAGGCGCGGGGCCGCATAGCCGGTAACGAAGTTGTTGGCGATGTCCACCGCGAGGTCGCGGAGCTCAACGATCTCAACCGTCACCTCAAAACCGGCATCGGCGAGGCGGTGCTCCGCCACAGCGGCGAGCTGGTCGGCGAGCAGCCTGCTTGAGGACGGCACACCGAGGCCGGCGGATATTACGGTGATGCGGCGGGTTTCCACTTGGACTCCTGAGGTTCGTACGTCCCATGTTACATGCATTTGCATGTAACTGCATAACCGGCGACTGTCCGGGTTTATTCCACCGGCTCTACGGCTCCACCGTGCCGCGGATGCAAGTGATCGAACTGCCGCCCACCCAGACATCTTCGCCAAGAGCCTCCGGAGCGCGTCAGCGGTGGGGCAGCGAATGCCAGCCGTCCGCCGTCGCGCTTCACGCGGACCAGGCCGGCCGTGCGTTCCTGGACCAGGTAGTCGGCGTCGGAATGCGTCGGCGGAAGCAGGAGCGTGTCTCCGAGAGGTTCGTCCGGTTCGCTAAGCAATGCATGTGTTCCGTGCTGAGACCCACGGCGTCAAGAACCACTGCGAGCGGATTGCCCGGTAGGGTTTCGTCCGTGAATACGCCCACCGGGGTGAAGGGACGAGGGCAGTGCGCGGGGGTGAATTCCGACTCACCGCCGCAGGCTATCACCCTGGGCGGCCTGGCTGACAAGTGAGCCGTGCTCTGCGAGGGAAGCCTTCATATGGGCTCTGACGATGGTGGGCTTCTTTCTTATGTGGACACTGCGAGCCTCACCGCAGGTGAAGGCCGGGAACGTTGCACTTGGAAGGTGACGCAGATGCGGGTTGTAACGACCAGGTCCTCCGGGGTGGTTACCTCGGTGGAGCTTCATGACCGCGACGGGGCGGTCATGGCGCCCGTGGGCCGGTTCCTGCAGCACATCTTGGATTCTGGCGGGAGTCCGAACACAGCTTCTGCCTACGGGTTCGATCTGAAGAACTTATTCGAGTTCCTGGAGGAAACGGGAACGTAGTGGCAGGATTTCCGGCCCGCCATTGCGTTGAATTTCCTGGGATGGCTGAGGAAGCGCCCGAGTCGGCGGCCAGCGCAGCGGCTGGGTCTGGCGGTCACCGGATCTGAGGGGCTGCTGGCTGCCGCGACCGCCGGCCGTGTGTTGGCAGCTGTGTCGAGCTTCTATGAGTGGGCAATTGTCGCCGAATTGTTCGATGCAGAGAATCCGATGCGCCGGCAACAGGACGCGGCATTGGCCAGGGTGGCTGAGCGCCACCGCCCGTTCACGGGCGGTGCGAGCAGGCAGCAGCCGGTCCGGAGGCAGATCAGGGTCAAGCTGCCGTTGCGGCTACCGCGTCCGCTGGCCCAGCCCGTTGTCGAGGCGCTATTGGAGAGCATGACCTGCCTGCGGGATCTGGCGATGGTGCTGTTGATGCTCGACGGGGGATTGCGTCCTGGCGAAGTTCTAGGCCTGCACCTTGAAGACATCTCCTATGGCCGCCGGCGAGTGACGGTCCGCAAACGCGACGACCATCCTGGCGGGGCGAGAGGAAAGTCCCGCCAGGAACGCGTGGTCGATGTGTTGGAGCCCCGAACCCTCGATGCTGTCAACAGATATGTCCTGCGGGAACGCCCGTCTGGGTCCGTGAGCCCCTTTGTGTTTCTGGTGGGTGGGCACGGTGTCAGGGCCTGTGAACCGCTGTCCTACGCCGCGTTGGTGCGGATGTTCGCACGCCGCCTGGATGGGCTCGGGGTTCGGACCTCGGACAAAACACCGCATGCGCTGCGTCATACTCACGCGAGCTGGATGTGGGAGGCCGGGATGCGCGAGCTGGCACTTCAACGACGCTTGGGCCACGCATCTCCAGAGTCGACCCGGATCTATACCAGGGTCTCCGACGCCCAGGTCCGGGACGAGTACCGCGCCGCGCTGGGGAGCCTTTAGATGAGTTCTGGGGCCGCCGGGGACTTCGAGCGGTCATTTGAGACAGTTCCCGTTCAGAGGCTCGCCAGCAGGCCCTTCATCTCTTGGATTTCGGCTGTCTGGGAGGTCACGATTGCCTTGCTCAGCTGGATGGCGTCGGGGTTCTTGCCTTGGCTGATTTCAGTCTGGGCCATCGTCACGGCGCCTTCGTGGTGGGCGATCATCCGGGTCAGGAACAGCTTGGCCGCTTCGGTTCCCTGGGCGGCGTCGAGCTTCTTCAAGTCGCCATCGCCCATCATCCCGTCGCCCATGCCATGGCCGGAGGCCATCTGGGCCGGTTCGTTCCAGGTCTTGAGCCAGCCCGTCATCTGCTCGATTTCGGGTACCTGGGCAGCTTTGATCTTGGTGGCGAGTGCGGTGATCCGGGCATCCATGTCCTGTTTCTTGAGCATCATGTCGCTCATCTCCACGGCCTGGGCGTGGTGCGGGATCATCCCTTGGGTGAACATGGTGTCCGCCGCGTTGTGGTCGGCGGCGGCCGGGGCTGAGCTGGAGGACATCCCCATCCCGTTTTGGCCCATGCCCGGCGTGGTGCTGGCAGGTGCACTTCCGGAGGTCCCCGTGCAGCCCGCAAGGGCTATGACGGCGGCAATTCCAAGGGCAGAAATGGTCACGGTTTTCTTCATGGAGTTCAAGTCCTTTAAATCATCAAATCGGCGTTGTTGCACGCGACTCCGGATCACACGCCCATAACCGGCCTGAACAGCCGGCAGGTGTGTATCGGGTAAGCGGGGCGCGCCGGGCAGGAGACGGCGCGGCTTGGGCCGTTTACGTCCGGCTGATGGAGAGTTGGCCCGGAGAAGGACTTCGCGGAATGAACTCGTACCCGCTGGTGGGAACGCCGGTGATGGGCATGCCCAAAATGCCGGCGACGAATCGTCAGTAATCCCGCGAGAAGGGCTGCCCGGCGGAGAAACGCCGTGGCGCGCCTGGCTGAGATGGCGGTCATGGCGTTCCTCCTTCGCTGCGGTCTGGATGGTTTCAAGATTACTGGCCCGGGACGGTCCCGGGCGGCTGCAGGGTTCAGCGGACCTGGGCGGGGTTGAGTTTCAGCCGGCGCAGCAGCTGGGCGTTCAGGGCGACGACGATGGTGGAGATGGACATGAGTACGGCACCCGCGGCGGGGGATAGGAGGATGCCGGCGAAGGCGAGTACGCCGGCGGCCAGCGGGACGGAGATGATGTTATAGCCGGTGGCCCAGATGAGGTTTTGCCACATTTTCCGGTAGCTGGCCCGGGAGAGGTCCAGCATGGACAGGACGGCCCGGGGGTCGTTGCCGGCCAGGACGACGCCGGCGGATTCCATTGCGACGTCGGTGCCGGCGCCGATCGCGATGCCGACTTCGGCCCGGGCCAGGGCGGGGGAGTCGTTGACGCCGTCGCCGACCATGGCGACCTTGAGTCCGCGGGTCTGGAGTTCGGCGACCTTCTTGTCCTTGTCGGCCGGGAGGACTTCGGCGAAGACTTCATCGATGTTAAGTTCTTCGGCAACGGCGCGGGCGACCTGTTGGGCGTCGCCGGTGATCATCGCGACCTTGATGCCGCGGTCCTGCAGGGCTTTGACGGCCTGCCGTGATTCGGTGCGGACGGCGTCCTCGAGGCTCACAGCGCCGAGGACACGGTGCCCGTCAATGATGTGCAGGACGGCGGCGCCGCGGTCGATCCAGGCCTGGGTGGCGGCGGCCAGTGCTTGCGGTTCTTCCGCTTCGAGGTCGCGGAGCAGGGCCGGGCCGCCGACCTGGATGGTTTTGCCGTCGACCGTGGCGCGGACACCGCGGCCGGTCATGGACGAGAATCCGGTAGCCGTCGGAATCGCCAGACCCTGTTCCTGCGCGGCCCGGACGATGGCCCGTGCCACCGGGTGCTCGCTGTCCGCTTCAACGGCTGCGGCCAGTGCCAGGAGCTCGTCCCGGTCCACGCCCTCGGCGGCCGCGATGTCCTTGAGTGCGGGTTCGCCCCTGGTGAGGGTCCCGGTCTTGTCGAAGAGCACCACGTCGACAGTCCGCATGCGCTCCAGGGCCATCCGGTTCTTGATCAGGACACCGGCCCGGGCGGCCTGTTCAGTGGAGATGGCGATGACCAGGGGGATGGCCAGGCCCAGGGCATGGGGGCAGGCGATCACGAGCACGGTGACGGTACGGGTAACGGCGTCGGGAATGCTGCCCAGCAGCGACCAGACAATGAACGTGACGACCCCGGCGCCGGCGGCGAAGTAGAACAGGAACGCGGCGGCCCGGTCGGCCAGGGCTTGTGCCTTGGAGGAGGAGGCCTGCGCCTCGGCGACCAGGCGTTGAATCCCGGCCAGGGCGGTGTCATCCCCGACGGCGGTGACCTGCACGCGGACGGTATTGTCTGTGGCCACGGTCCCGGCGACGACCTTATCGCCGGGTGAGCGGAGGACGGTCCTGGATTCTCCGGTGATCATCGATTCATCGAACTCGGCCTGGCCGTCAACGATGGTGCCGTCGGCCGGCATCCGGGCTCCGGAGCGGACCAGAACGGTGTCCCCTGCCACGAGCTCGCTGACCTTGACGGTCTCCGTGCCCTCCGCGGTGATCCGGTCCGCTTCGTCCGGCAACAGAGCGGCAAGAGCGTCGAGCGCACCCCGTGCGGAGCCGAGGGCGCGCATCTCCATCCAGTGCCCCAGCAGCATGATCGCCACCAGCAGGGCCAGCTCCCACCAGAAGTCCAGGTCAAAACCGCCGATCCCCAGGCTGGTCACCCATGAGGCGACGAAAGCGACACTGATGGCCATGGCGATCAGCAGCATCATGGCCGGTTTCCGGCTCTTCAACTCCTCCAGGCCACCTTTGAGGAAGGGCTGCCCGCCGTAGAAGAAAATTACGGTGCCCAGCACCGGCGGGATCCAGACCGAACCGGGAAAGGTCGGGGGTGCATAGCCCAGCAGACCTCCGAACATGGGGCTGAAAAACACCACCGGCACCGAGAGTGCCAGGGTCACCCAGAACCTCTTCTTGAACATCGCCACGCTGTGGCCGGCGTGCTGGCCCTGTGTGTGCACCATGTGCTCGTCGTCCATGCCGCCGGCATGGCCGGTGTGGGCATCCGGTGCATGCGCGACGGCGGGCCCGCTGCGCGGAGCCCTTGGCGCGTCCTGCCGGCCGGAAGGTCCGTTGTGGTGGTCGTGGTCCATTGATGTGCTCCTTGGGAATTTCCTCCGGCACCGGGCGGCCCGCCCGGTGCCGCTGGACTACTCGCTGGTCGTTAAGCTGTATCCGGCGCAGGTCACGGCGTCCCGGACCGCGTCGCCGCTGGCTGTCCCGGCTACCGTCAGGCAGGACGTTCCCCCGGCGAGGAGCTCGACGGTCGCGGACTCCACCCCGTCCACGGCGGCGACGGCTTTTTCAACGGTCTGGACGCAGTGCCCGCAGGTGAGTCCCTCAAGCCAGTACACGGACCCGTCGGCCGTGGCCGGCGTCTGTGTTCGGGCCCCGGTCGAGCAGCAGCCGCGGCCGGACTGCTCCAGGGCGGCGAGGGGAAGGTCGGTCCGGGTGTCTGTTCCGCACATGTCAGCTTGGTCCTTTACGAGAAGGAGTGATGGGGTGCTGGGGTTGAACGGCTGTGACGGCCCGGGAAATTCCGTAGAGCCTGGACAAACCACTTCACTGACAACTCCCCAAATATACCCCTAGGGGGTATATCTTGGCAAGGGGGTCCCGGCGTGATGTCCCCCTCAGACAATGCGTCGACACGGGTGCCGGGTGAAACCCCGTCTACGGTGAATCCTGCGATCCCAGTCGACCGCGCGATCCATACGCCGCGAAAGGAATCAAGGGCTTGGCCGCTGCGGTCGCATGATCCCCGGCAGCGACTGTATTTGCTACATCCTGAACTCCCCGGGCGGGGCTAGGTGACCGTGAGCTGGGTGTACATGCCGGCGGCATAGTGGCCGGGGAGGTTGCAGACCAGTTCATATCGTCCTGGCGGCAGCGTGATGGTAACCCAGCCCGACGCGCCGGGAAGGATTCCTTGCCCCGTGCCTTCGGCGCAGGTGCTCGACGCTTCTCCGAGACTGCCGGCCTCATCGATTTTGGCGTCGCCGCCGATCGGACGGGTTCCGGGGACCTGGTCGGCAGGAAGGGGAAGAATGGCCAGTTCATGGCTGATGGTGCCCGCATTGGTGACCAGGAAGGACACCGTGCCGTGTGCCACCGTACTTCGGTCTGCCGTCATTCGCATGGCGCCGCCCATCATGCCGTTGCGCGGGCCCATCATGGGGCCGCCCATGTTGGTCAGTGAAACGCTGACGACCGGCCCGGGAAGATTCGGAGCCGCACACCGGGCGCGGGACAGAAAACCACTGCCCCCGGATTCACAAGATTGTCCACGACGCCCACCGCTACGAGCGAGAGCGCGGTCAGAAGGATCACGGCTGCGATCCCGAGGATGACCTGCCCGCGGCGGGAAAGGGTCTTCATTCCTGCCGCCTGAGTGCCGTGCGCCGTGCAGTGAACTCCTGCTCGTCGATTTCCCCGCGGGCGAAGCGCTCGTTGAGAATACGCTCGGCGTCGAGGTGCGGCGGCCGCGGAGCGGCCGGTCCCTCACCCGGATGGGTACGCCGGACCAGGAGCACAACGACAGTGACCACCCCGCCCCAGAAAATCAGCATCAGCACGGCCATGGCCACCCACGCGCCGACACCCCAGCCGTTCCCGTACCAGCCATCCATCATGATCAGACCTCCTCCGACGACCCTAGCGCCGGGCAGGCTCTCGGAACAGAGGCCTAATAATTTAGGCGGACGAGGAAGCCACCGCGGAGTTGGAATCGGTCATCATGGACGAACCCGACCAGCTCCTGCACTTCGCCCAGCTGCTGCGCGACCGGCTCCAAGTTCCGCGCTCCACGATCTACGGCCACCTCACCAAATCAAGCATCGGACGTCGGCCCACCGCCGGGGCCCTGGCCCGGCGTAACAGCAGTTCCGGCCAGAACCCCTGCTATCCGGCCCTCACCCCGCTTAGCATGACTTTCCCGAGCATTGGTCAAGCCCCATACCCGTAGCCGGCCTCTGCGTACGGCAGGGGCCGCAGCTCGAACACCCCGTTTAAGTAGGAGCCAGGCAAGCCGTGCGGCTCACCCTCGTCCAGGTTGGCCCGCTAGCCAATATGCCCGTTGGAGAGCGCGAACACTGATTCGGTCTGGGCCAACAGCCCGAGATCCAGACCTGTCTCCCGAAGACACCACGGTTCGGTCACAAAGTCCGGATGTCCGATCATGACCGGGCCGGAACGTCCATCATGTCGGACACGACGATGTCGGCGCCGTGGTCCAGAAAGGCCTGAGCCTGCCCAACCCGGTCCACCCCGATGACCTGACCGAAGCCACCGGCCCGGCCGGCCTCCACCGGCCAGCGAATCCCCAAAGACGGCACATTCGCCCGGTTTCATCCCCAGCGCGCGGGCCGCTGCCAAATATATGTCCGGTGCAGGCTTGCCCAACAGATTTTCGCGCCGGGCTGTGAGGCCGTCGATGAGCCGGCCAAAGAGGTCCTCAATGTTGGCGGCGGCAAGCACCGCCTGGCAGTTGGCGCTGGATGACACGACGGCGCAGCGCAGACCGCCTCGGCGAACCGCATGCACGAACCGCGCGGAGCCTTCAAACACCTCGACGCCGTCCTCGCGAATGCGGCGTTGCACAATCTCGTTCTTGGCGTTGCCGAGCCCGAACACAGTCCCGGTGCCGGCTGCATCATCCGGCTGACCCTCCGGCAGGGCGAGGTCCCGCGAGGCGAGGAACGACCGAGTACCGTGGGCACGGGATTTACCATCAACGTAGCGGTCGTAGTCGGCACCAGCTTCGAAGTGCACGAAGGGTGTCCGGCCGTCCTCGTTAGCACACCGTCCAAATCAAAGAGGCATGCCCGCAGACCCTTGTCCAAACCGCCGTCGTGGCGTCGGCCCGGACCGCAGGCTTCGCCGCGTCCGACCACTACCGGTGCCGGTGTCATGACCGGAGGCCTTCACGTCCGGGATCGGGGACGATGACGACCGGGCAGCGGGCGTGGGCCACCACATGCTGACTCACCGAACCAAGCAGAACCCCGGCGAAACCGCCATGGCCCCGGGAACCTACCACCAGCATGGCCGCGTCCTGGCCTGTACGAATGAGCGCTTCTGCGGGGTGTCCCTCGACGGCCTCTCACCTGATCTTCACCCCATGTCGTCCCGCGGCCTCTTGCCCGATCCTGGTTATCTCGGCGGTCGCTTCATCAGCCAATTGTTTCGCCGTTTCGCCGGAGGGACCGATCCGCGGGGTCCATGCGTTCGGGGCCGGGTAAAATTCGGGAGGTTGCCAGGCAAAGACCGCAAGGGTTGTGACGCCGCGTAGCTTCGCCTCCGCGAGTGCCCACTCCAAGGCCGCCACGCTGGCCCCGTGCAGCGCGAACCACCGCAGCCGACGGACCGCTTGATCCCCGGTCATGGAAGAAGGTCTGAAGGCGTGTTGCCCAGCAATCGGAGGTATACGCTTAGCGCAACTCGTGTAGAACAGCGATACCGCCGAACGCAGCTCTCGAGTGAGAGCCCTTGGCCGAACCAAGGAATGACGATGAAAGCACTTGTTTATCACGGTCCCGGCCAGAAGGCATGGGAAGACGTACCCGAACCCAGGATTCACAAACCGACCGACATCATCGTGAAGATCGAAACCACGACCATTTGCGGGACGGACCTCCACATCCTCAAAGGCGACGTTCCAGCAGTCGAAGACGGTCGCATCCTCGGGCACGAGGGCGTCGGCACGATCACTGAAATCGGATCGGCGGTGACAAGCCTCACGATCGGCGACCGCGTAATCATTTCTTGCATCTCCGCGTGCGGACATTGCGACTACTGCAAGCAGGGAGTACTCTCCCACTGCCTGGGCGAAGAGGGGGCTTCGGGCATCGGCTGGATTCTCGGGCACCTCATCGACGGGACACAGGCCGAATTCGTGCGCGTCCCGTACGCAGAGACTTCCGTTTACAAAATCCCGGACGGAGTCAGCCCGCAAGCGGGGACATTGTTGTCCGACATCCTGCCCACGGGCCACGAAATCGGCGTGCGGTATGGTGCTGTCAAGCCCGGTGACGTCATTGCCGTCATCGGTGCCGGACCCGTCGGACTCGCCGCTATCACCACCGCGCAGCTTTATGGTCCGGCCCGGATCATTGCGATCGACGTCGACCGGAACCGCGTGGAGCAGGCGAAACGGTTCGGAGCCACAGACAGCGTCGTGTCGACCGATGCCGACTGGAAAGATCAGGTGATGGCCCTTACCGACGGTCTCGGAGTCGACGTCGCCATCGAAGCGGTGGGAATACCGGAGACGTTCACCATGGTCCTGGACATCGTCAGACCCGCCGGTCAC
The DNA here is from genome assembly GCF_050156575.1 of Pseudarthrobacter sp. S6. Lineage (NCBI taxonomy): Bacteria > Bacillati > Actinomycetota > Actinomycetes > Micrococcales > Micrococcaceae > Pseudarthrobacter > Pseudarthrobacter sp. S6. The sequence continues at coordinate 150,329 of NZ_CP189581.1, forward strand.
GTCGCCAACGCCGGGGTACACGGCAAGAGTGTGGACCTGCCGCTGGACAAACTCTGGATCTCGAACATCACCATCACCACGGGCCTGGTGAACACCAACACGACCGGCACCCTGCTCAAGCTCGTCGCGCAAAGGAAGTTGCCCGTGGACCAATTCGTCAGCCACGCGTTCGATCTCCATGACATCGAAAAGGCATACGACACCTTTTCGCGGGCCGCCGAAACAAAGGCGCTCAAGGTGATGCTCAACGCGTAAGCATCACCCAAGCACAGACGCCAAGCCTCTCGCACCCAATCTGCATGGGAAGTGATGCTGACGTCACAGGACGGAGCTACCGCGAGTGCGCAGATGCTCCAGGGATGCCGCCCGAGCCTGGCGGCCCGGGCGGGGACGGCCGGTGGTTCCCCGGCCCGATGAGTTGCGTTACGGCCTTCTTCTGCCCCGGCAGGCACGATGACCTGTTCGTTCGTTTGTGCCGTTTATGTCTGCACCGCGCTGGCACAGCCAGATCTCCCGGACCCAGGAAGGCCAAGATGATTTTCCAACGGCCCACGACCGTGGGGAGTGACCTGACGGGGCCGGAGCATGCAGCTGTCCGCTCTGCGGACACCTCCGAGAGAGCCGGGCTTTCTGCGCAGGAAGTTGCCGTGCGGGTTCAGGTCGGTTCGACCAACGTTATGCCCGACCGTTCCAGCCGGAGCCTGTGGGACATTTTCAGGGCCAACGTCCTGACCCTTTTCAACGCCATCGTCGCCGGCAGCTTCGTACTGCTCGTGCTGCTCGGTCAGTGGCGGAACGCGTTGTTCGGATTCGCGGCCGTAACGAAGCTGTCGGGTCAGTACATCTAGTCGCCGCCCCGGCGCCCCGTCCCCGTTCTTTCATCGACAGCTAGGACCACCTTTGACAGACCATCAGCTTCCGCAAACCGTGGAACCCGTGCTCAGCCCCGATCAGCTGGAGCGCATTCACGCTTGGTGGCGGTCCGCGAACTACCTCGCGGTCGGCCAGATCTACCTCATGGATAACCCGCTGCTGCGCGAGCCGCTGCGCCCGGAGCACATCAAGCCGCGGCTCCTGGGGCATTGGGGGACCACCCCGGGCCTGAATTTCATTTACGCACATCTGAACCGGGCCATCATGGACCGGGACCTGGACATGATCTACGTCATGGGGCCGGGGCACGGTGGCCCGGGGCCGGTGGCGTCGGCCTGGCTGGAAGGCACCTACAGCGAAACGTACCCGGATATTTCCCAGGATCTTGCCGGGATGAAGCGGCTGTTCCGACAGTTCTCCTTCCCTGGCGGCATTCCCAGCCATGTGGCTCCGGAGACACCGGGGTCCATCCACGAGGGCGGGGAGCTCGGCTACGCACTCTCGCACGCCTACGGGGCGGCATTCGATAACCCGGACCTCGTTGTGGCGGCCGTGATCGGTGACGGGGAAGCAGAAACTGGCCCGCTGGCCGCGAGTTGGCACTCCAACAAGTTCGTGGACCCCGGCCGGGACGGGACCGTCCTGCCGATCCTGCACCTGAACGGGTACAAGATCGCCAACCCCGCCGTCCTGGACCGGATCAGCCATGAGGAACTGGACTCGCTGTTGCGCGGGTACGGCCACACACCGTATTACGTGGAAGGTTCCGACCCGGAACAGATGCATCAGGACTTCGCCCGGACCCTGGATACCTGCCTGGACCAGATTCTTGAGATCAAGCGCGCCGCCCGTGAGGAGGACCGCACCGAACGGCCCCGCTGGCCCATGATCGTCCTGCGCTCTCCCAAAGGCTGGACCGGACCGGCTGAAGTCGACGGACTGAAGGTCGAAGGGAGCTGGCGTTCGCACCAGGTGCCCTTCACCCAGGCCCGCGAAAACGACAGCCACCGCGCCGTGCTCGAACAGTGGCTGCGCAGCTATCGCCCCGAGGAACTCTTCGACTCTGCCGGGGCACCCGTGGAGGCGGTCCGCGGGCTACACCCGGTCGGGGAGCGACGCATGAGCGCCAACCCCCACGCAAACGGAGGACTGTTGCTGCGCGACCTGCGCATACCAGAGTTTGCCGATTATGCCGTACCCGTGACCGATCCCGGCACCGGGGCCGTGGAATCGACCCGGGTCCTGGGCACGTTCCTGCGGGACATCATGGCCGCAAACATGGACAATTTCCGGGTCTTCGCCCCGGACGAAAACAACTCCAACCGGCTGGGGGCAATATTCGAGACCACCGACCGGGCCTGGAACGCCCGGACCGTTCCAGGGGATGACCATCTCGCCCGCGACGGGCGGGTCATGGAAATCCTCTCCGAACACACCTGCCAGGGCTGGCTGGAAGGGTATCTGCTCTCCGGCCGGCACGGATTCTTTTCCTGCTACGAGGCGTTTATCCACATCGTCGACTCGATGTTCAACCAGCACGCCAAGTGGCTGACCACAACGAACGGCATCCCGTGGCGCCGGCCGGTCGCCTCCCTGAACTACCTCCTGACCTCCCACGTGTGGCGGCAGGACAACAACGGGTTCTCACACCAGGACCCCGGATTCATCGACCACGTGATCAACAAGAAGACCGACGTCATTCGCGTCTACCTGCCCCCGGATGCCAATACCCTCCTGTCCGTTGCCGACCACTGCCTGCGCAGCCGCCAATACGTCAACGTCATCGTCGCCGGCAAGCAGCCGGAGCTGCAGTACCTGGACATGCAGAAGGCCATCGTGCACTGCACCAAAGGCATCGGCATCTGGGACTGGGCCAGCTCGGATGCGGATGGGGACCCTGACGTCGTCATGGGCTGCGCCGGTGATGTGCCAACAATGGAGACCCTCGCCGCCGCTGACATCCTCCGCGGGCGGTTCCCGGATCTGAAGATCCGGGTGGTCAACGTTGTTGACCTCATGCGCCTGCAGGACGACAAGGAAAACCCCCATGGCCTGCCCGGGCGGGACTTCGACGCCCTGTTCACTACCGACAAACCGGTCATTTTCGCCTACCACGGCTACCCGTGGCTGATCCACCGCCTCACATACCGCCGGACCAACCACGGCAACATCCATGTCCGCGGCTACAAGGAGGAAGGCACCACCACAACCCCGTTCGACATGTGTGTTCTCAACCAGCTCGACCGGTTTAACCTGGCCATCGACGTCATCGACCGCGTACCCGGGCTGAAGGATGTCTCGGCACATGTCCGCGAGGAGCTCAAGAACAAGCTCATCGAGCACCGCCAGTACGTCCGCACCCATGGCGAAGACATGCCAGAGATCAGAAACTGGCAGTGGCCGGGGGCACCCGCAGCCACCAACCAGCCGCCCAACGAGCCAGTCGTGGAGCCTGTCTAGGATGACCCGGGCCAGTCGCGGCGGCCCCGGGGCGCCCAACCTTTCCCGGCATGGCGCTGCGCTGCCGTTTGACGCGGTCCTTTTCGACATGGACGGAGTCGTCACGGACACCGCTGCCGTGCACGCGGCAGCCTGGAAGAAGCTCTTCGACGCTGTCTTTGCCGATCCGAGGCTGAATTCCGGCGGCAGGGTTGAGCCTTTCGACGAGGACGCAGACTACCGCAAATACGTCGACGGCCGGCAGCGTGAGGACGGAGTGGCTGCGTTCCTGGAATCACGAGGTATCAGGATTCCTGCCGGCTCCCCGGCAGACGGGGCGGACGTCTGGTCCGTCCACGGGCTCGGCGCCCGGAAGAACGACCTTTTCCTCGACTCCGTCTCCCGCGACGGCGTCCGCGCCTACCCGGGGTCCGCTGCGCTGCTGAACCGTCTGCGGGCCGGAGGTGTCCGGGTCGGTCTGGTGACGGCCAGCCGCAACTCCCGTGCCCTGCTGGCGGCGGTGAAGCTGGAGGCGGAGTTCAACGTGGTCGTCGACGGTCAGACAGCCGCCGAGAAGAACCTGCCGGGCAAACCGGATCCGGCCATGTTCCTCGAGGCGGCTCGCGAGCTCGGTGCGTCCCCGGAACGTACCGCGGTCATCGAGGACTCCGACGCCGGCATCCGGGCCGGACGCCGCGGCGGCTTCGGACTGGTCGTGGGCATCGACCGCAGCGGGCGCCAGGACAGGCTGGAAGCGGCGGGCGCCGACGTGGTCCTCGGAGATGTCGCGGAACTGGATCTGGGAGCCTCCAGCACCGACCCGTGGACGCTGGTCTACGAAGGGTTCGACCCGGCGCACGAGGGTCACCGCGAGGCGCTGACGGCTCTGGGTAACGGCTACATGGCAACCCGTGGGGCACATCCGGAGCACCGGGACGACGGGATCCACTACCCCGGTACGTACCTGGCCGGGGTCTATAACCGGATTTTGAGCAGCGTCCACGGCCAGAAGCTGGAAGAGGAGCATCTGGTCAACGTCCCGAACTGGTTGCCGGTGGACGTCAGCATCGGCGGCGGACCCTGGTGGTCCGCCAATGACATCCAAGCCTCCCATGAGCGCCGCGAACTGGATCTGCGGCGCGGCGTGCTGACACGTCGTGCCCTGCTGACCGGGCCGCAGGGACAGCGGCTCATCGTGGTGCAGCGGCGGCTGGTATCCATGCACAACCCGCATCTGGCGGCGCTTGAGATGACCCTGACGGCCGATGGCTGGAGCGGCACCGTGCGTGTCCGCGCGGGCATCGACGCAAGTGTGGCGAACACCAACGTCCGTGACTATGCAGGTATCGGCCAGCGGCACCTGACCGATCCTGAGTTTACGGAGATGGACAGCGGCACTGTCCTGTGCGAAGTCCAGACGAGCCAGAGCCGAATACGCATCGCCCTCGCCGTCCGGACCATGTTCCTGGGCGCCCTGGGGACAGAGCCCCGCGCTGCGGACACCGTCCGCCGAGGATATCGGCGGCAGTTTGACCTGCGGCTGGCCGACGACCAGCCGGTCACCATGACCCGGACTGCCGCGGTGGCTACGTCCCGGGACGGTGCCATCTCATCGCCCTCGACCGGGGTTCTGGCGGAACTCTCCCGCAGCAGGGACGACGGCGGCTTCGCCGCGCTCCTGGAGGATCACGAAGCAGCATGGCGGCGCCTGTGGGAGCGGTTCGCGATCACCCTTGACGCCGACCGGCAGTCCCAACTGGTGCTCAACCTGCACGTGTTCCACCTGCTGCAGACGGTCTCCGTCCACGCCGCCGCCCTGGACGCAGGCGTGCCGGCGCGCGGCCTCCACGGGGAAGGGTACCGGGGGCATGTTTTCTGGGACGAACTGTTCGTGTTTCCGGTGATCGGGCTGCGGCTTCCCGCCATCAGCCGGGCGCTCCTGGACTACCGTTGGAGGCGGCTCGGTGCGGCACGGGAGGCCGCCCGCGCGGCCGGCCTCCGGGGTGCCATGTTCCCCTGGCAAAGCGGCAGCGACGGACGGGAAGAGACGCCCCGGCAGCTCTACAATGCCAGGTCCGCCCGCTGGATGCCGGACAACTCCAGCCGCCAGCGGCACGTCGGCTTGGCGGTTGCGTTTAATGCGTGGCAGCACTTCCAGGTCACGGGAGACCTGGGCTGGTTGACGGCGCGCGGCGGGGAACTGATTATCGAAGTGGCCCGGATGTTCGCCTCCCTGGCCACCTATGATCCGGTGGAGGACAGATTCCACATTTCTGGGGTGATGGGACCGGACGAATACCACGACGGGTATCCGGATGCACCCGGAGGGGGCCTTCGTGACAACGCCTACACCAACGTGCTGGCTTCCTGGGTCTGCGAACGCGCCGCAGAGGTGCTGCACGTGCTCGCCGGTCATCCAGGCCGGGATCTGACCGACCGCCTGCACATCACCCCCGAGGAGACCGGTCTCTGGTCCCGTCTGGCCCGCCGGCTCGCCGTGCCCTTCCAACGGGACAATGTGATCAGCCAGTTCCACGGCTACGACGACCTGTCCGAACTGGACTGGCCGCGCTACCGTGCGAAGTATGGCAACGTCGGCCGGCTGGACCTGATCCTCGAAGCCGAAAACGACGAAACGAACCGGTACAAATTGGCCAAACAGGCAGACGTACTGATGCTGATTTATCTGCTGGCCCCCGCAGGGGTGATCGACCAGCTTCACCTTCTCGGCTATTCACTCACAGGTTCCGATCTTGAACGCACGGTGGAGTACTACCTCGCCCGCACCTCCGACGGCTCGACACTCAGCCGCGTGGTGCACGCATCGGTCCTCGCCCGGATCGACGGATCCCGTGCCTGGGAGGTCTTCCGTGAGGCCCTGGTCGCGGACCTGGACGACACCCAGGGAGGCACCACCCGGGAAGGAATCCATCTGGGCGCCATGTCCGGGACCGTGGACCTTGTTGTCAGGGCTTTCGCGGGCCTGCAGACGGAAGCGGATGCACTGACCTTTGATCCGAGGCTGCCCGGCCAGCTGGGCGACCTCGGATTCCAGGTGCAGTACCGGGGCCACCGGATTGAAGTGTCCCTGAACGCGGACACTCTTCAGATCCGGCTGCAGCCCGGCACGGCACCGCCCATCCGCGTCGGTGTCAAAAGAAGCTACGCGGTCCTCGCCGGCGGGGAAGGAAAGGAGTTCCCATTAGTGCCGCCGGGACGACAGGACCGTCCGGGCTGAAGGGCCACCATCGAAGATGCCGTCGCCAGCACAAGCGGCCAGGTACGCCAATGAATAAGACCAGAGTGGCAATCAACGGATACGGAGTCATCGGCAGGCCGGTAGCCGGCGCGGACCTGCTGCAGCCGGACACGGGACTGATCGGCGTCGCCGATATCATCACCGACTGGCGGATCCGCGGTCGCGGCTTGGACCTTCCCGGTGCCGGTGTTCGGCACCCTGTTGTCCATCGTTGTCCTTGGGGGAACGCCAGAGCAGTTGGAGCCTGGCCGGGACGGCCCCGGTTCTGGTCCTGGTTCTGATTCTGATGTCCATGGTTGCCCTTGTGCTGCCGCGAAGAAAGCCCGCCCTGCAAAGGCCTAACAGCTTCCCCGGCCTCCGGGCCCGGCATCAGCGCTGAACCAGCGGATGCCTTATCCGCGCACCCTGATCGTCCACGAGCGCTTCCTTACAGGACCGGTACGAAAGATGCTCTTCAAGAACTTCATGCCGGTAATATGCTCGATGCTTCTGACTTGTGAGCCTGGCAGGGGCCCTGGCCTGGCCTAGAGCGGGACCACCATTACGGGCACGCCGGAGAACTCTAGGACCTGCAGGGTGTGGCTGCCGATGTAGGGTGTTGCGCTGCCGGGCCGGTCCACCAGCGCCAGGACGATCAGGGCGGCGTGGACCTCGCGGGCGTCGGCCAGTATCTCGGCGGCCACCCGTCCGGTCCGCCGGCTGACAGACACGTCAAGGCTGGCCGCTGCCCCCAGCGCGGCCACATGGCGCAGGGCAGCCTCGGCTGCAGGATCCTCCTGCTTGGCCGGCGCGTCAAGGTCGAAGCTGCCCAGATGCCCCGACAGCGCCCCGGGGTTCTTGACCGTCACCACCCGCAGCTGCGCGCCGAGCCTTTTCGCGTAGCCCACGGCCACCTCGGCTGCCCGGAACGCCGCATGGGAGTCGTTCACCGCCACCAGGATCACATCGTTCACGGCGCAGCCTTCCTGTCCGCGGCCCACCGCAGCCGCAGGCTCTCTTCGAGTTCCTGCGCGTCCAACTGCCGCCGGATCTCCAGCAGCTCGTTTTCCAGCCGGGGGATCCACCGGTTCTCCACCGCCCGCTGCCGGGTGCGGGCTGCGGCGAGTTCCGCCGTCACCAGGATTTCGGCCCGCTGGACCGCCGCATACCGGACCCCGGCCTCCAGCGCCCTGCGGTGGACCGACGCCGCGTAGGACAACGCCGAGCTTCCGCCCGCCAGGGGAACTGCGGGGAAACTGCACTCCGGATCGTCCGGATACACCACGCCCATGGTGCTGATCCAGCGCAGCTGCACGGCGGCGGGGACCGGCGGCGCGGCGGCCGCGAGCTGCCCGCTTCCGTCCAGGGCGGCAGCGCGGCGCAGCCAGAGCGCGGCTTCGCCGGCCAGCTCCTCCCACTCCGCGCGGGCCCCTTCCGCCCGGAGCTGGAGCCGTTCCAGCTCGTCCGCCAGGATGTGCTGCTTGCGGTCCAAGAGGCGTGCGCCGTGCCGGGCGGTAGTCAGCCGCCGCTCCACCCGGACCTTACCCGCACGCCCCGTGCTGCTCATGGCCGGTCACCGCCTTCGGATCCGTCCCCGCCGGTAACGTCCCCGCCGGTCACGCCCTCGCCGGTCACGCCCTCGCCGGTCACGCCCTCGCCAGTATCGCCGGTATCACCGTGGGAGCCATCCGGGTGCGGGAGGTACCGTTCCAGGAAAGCGGTGGACACCATGGTCAGCTCCTGTTCCGGCAGCGCCGCCAGCGCCGCCCAGGCCCGGCCCAGGGTGTCGTCCAGGGTCCGGGGCTCGTCCCGCCCCTGGTTGAAAAGCCCGGTCTCCACCAGCGTCCGGTACCGGATATAGCTGCGGTCCGTTTCGCTCAGCGCCGCCGCACCCACCAGCTCCGCCAGTTCGGTGGCCTGCCGGGCACGGGCCATGGCGGCAAGCACCTGTGCCGCCACATCCAGATGGTCCTCGCGCGTCCGGTCCTTCCCGGCCCCGCTGCGCATCAGCCGCGACAGCGAGGACAGCACGTCCACCGGCGGGTAGATGCCCCGCGCCGCGATCTCCGGCGACAGGACAATCTGCCCCTCCGTGATGTAGCCCGTCAGGTCAGGGACCGGGTGCGTGATGTCCCCCGCCGGCATGGTCAACACCGGAACGATCGTCACCGAGCCCTCGTGGCCCTTGACCCGGCCACAGCGCTCGTACAGGGTGGCCAGGTCGCTGTACAGGTATCCGGGATAGCCGCGCCGGGCTGGGATTTCACGCCGCGCCGCGGACACCTCACGCACCGCCTCGGCGTAACTGGTCATGTCCGACATGATCACCAGGACGTCGTGGCCTTCGGTGTACGCCAGGTGTTCGGCGATGGTCAGCGCGATCCGCGGGGTGAGGATCCGTTCAATGACCGGATCGTCGGCGGCGTTCAGGAGGAGCACCAGTTCCTCGCCGGCGGAGCGTTCCTCCAGCCGGTCCCGCACGTAGGCGATGTCCGCGTGGGTCAGGCCCATGGCCGCGAACACCACCCGGAAGGACTGGCCGCCCGAGGTGGCCTGAGCCGCGATCTGGGTGGCCAGCGTCAGGTGCGGAAGGCCCGGCACCGAGAAGATGGGAAGCTTCTGCCCCCGGACCAGGGTGGTCAGCCCGTCGATGACGGAAATGCCGGTGAGGACAGGGTCCTGCGGCGGTTCTCGGAACACCGGGTTCAGCGGCCAGCCACTCACCGGAAGGGAGGCGGTGCCCATGACGGGAGGGCCGCCATCGAGCGCTTCCCCGCGGCCGTTGCAGACCCTGCCCAGCCAGTCGGTCCCCACCTGGATGTGCAGGGGCTGGCCCTCGAACCGGATCCGGATGCCGCCCAGGGACATGCCGTCGGTGCTTTCGAGCACCTGCAAGGTGGCCAGGTCCTGGTCCACTTCCAGCACCAGGCCGTGGCGGCGCCCGCCGCCGTCCATGTCGATGGTGGCGAACTCGTCCCAGCCCACGCCGTCGATCCCGCCAGCCACCAGCAGCGGCCCGCGGAGCTCCCGGATGTCCCCGTATGCAATCTGCCCGGCCAAGCCTTCGATGTTGCTCACTGCAGGGCCTCCAATGCCTTGAGTATCTCGGCGCTGCGGGCCGTCACCGCTGCCGCGTCCGCCGGCCCGGTTTCTTCGCGGGCCCGGAGGACCGGGCCCAGGTCAGCCTGCTCCACGGTGGTGGCCGCCACGCCGCGTTCCACAAGTTTCTGGCATGCATCGACGACGTCGAGCACCAGGTTCAAAAGGGCGGCGCCTTTTTCCGCGGAACAGAAGGCGTCGTTGGGACTCAGCGCGTTCTGCATTAGCACGCCGTCCCGCAGCAGCCGGCCGCCCAGCAGCACCATCCGTTCGTGGCCCGGCAGGGACGAGGTCCCGATGATTTCCGCCAGCTCGGCCAGGCGGTCCGCCTCGGCCAGCAGCGCGGCGGCGCGGGCCCGGCGCTCGGCCCAGCCCGGCTGCCCGTTGCCCGCATGCCAGCTGCCGATGGCTTCGGCGTCGCGGGCGAACGAGCCGGTCCAGCTCACAGCCGGGTAGTGCCGGGAGTAGGCCAGGTCCCGGTCCAGCATCCACAGGGACCGGACAAACCGCTGGGTATCCGTGGTCACCGGCTCGGTCATGTCGCCGCCGGCAGGGGAAACAGCACCGATCACCGTCACCGAGGCCGTCTTGCCGCCGAGCGTGGTCACCCGGCCGGCCCGTTCGTAGAAGGAGGCCAGCTCGGAGGCGAGGTTGGCCGGGTAGCCCTCCTCGGCCGGAAGGTCACCGTTGCGGTTGGCGAACTCGCGCAGTGCCTCCGCCCAGCGGGACGTTGAGTCCGCGATCACCACCACGTCGTAGCCCATGTCGCGGTAATACTCCGCCACGGTGATCCCGGTGAAGATGCTGGCCTCGCGCGCCATCATGGGCATGTTCGAAGTGTTGGCGATGATCACGGTCCGGTCGATCAGCTTTCCGCCGGTGCGCCCGTCCTCCAGCTGGGAGAGCCCGTCCAGGACATCGGCCATTTCGTTGCCGCGTTCCCCGCAGCCCACATAGACAATGACGTCGGCATCGCTCCACTTGGCGATCTGCTGCAGCATCATGGTCTTGCCGGTGCCGAAACCGCCCGGGACCGCGGCGGCAGCGCCCCGCGCCACCGGAAACAGCAGGTCCAGGACCCGCTGGCCGGTGTGCAGCGGCACGGTGCCGGTGTGCCGGGACCGGAAGGGCCGTGGCCGGCGCACGGGGCTTTGTTCGGATACGGCCACTTTGTGCCCGTCCACCACCGCGACCGTATCCAGGACGTGGACCGTGCTTTCCGGTGCGATCCAGCTGAGTTCACCGGACACACCGGCCGGCACCATGACGTGGTGCTCCACGGACCCGGACTCCGGCACGGTGCCCAGGACGTCCCCTGCGGAAACCCGGGTGCCCGCCGCCGCCGCCGGCTTGAACTTCCATTCGCGGGCCAGGACCGTGGGGTCCTCCGCGGAGCCGGACCGCTCGGGGGTCAGCCACATCGACGCCGATGACAGCGGGCGCAGGAGGCCATCGAACACCTGGCCCAGCAGGCCCGGGCCCATCATCCCGGACAGCTCCCCGCCGGTGGGGGCAGCGATGTCGCCGGCCTTCAGTCCGCCCGTGTACTCATAGGCCTGCAGTGTTGCCCGGCTTCCGGCGATGGCCACGGTTTCGGCACTGATGCGGCTGGGCCCCACGGCGATCAGCTCCAGCATGGACAGCGCTTCCACGCCCTCGATTTCCACCAGGGGGCCGCTGACCCGAACCACGGTGCCCTCCCGGCTGCCCATCAGCGGCTCCACAGTTGGCTCGCGGCGGGCAGGGATTCCAGGGTCATCCCGGCAAGCACGGGAAGGGAGAGGTCCAGGCGGCGCGACCCGGCCTCGGCGACCACGCCGCCGTCGGGGCTCTCGGTCACGCTGGCGTCCGGGCCGAGCAGCTCCCGGCACTGTTCTTTCAGCCGGGCCATCAGCTCCGGGTAGAGGGGGTCCCCGGTGAGCCCGACGGCGGCCTGCCGGACCTGGCGGTGGAGTTCCGTCCGGAGGGCATTGCCCTGGGCCAGGACGAGCTCGTGTGCCTGGCGGCGCGCCCGGGCCGAGCGCAGCGCGGTCTCGGAGCGGGCGGCGGCCTCGCCCTCGGTTGCCGCGGCGGCGAGGATGGCTGCGGCCTCGGCCTTAGCGGCCTCCAATAAGGCGGTGGCTTCTCTGGCGGAGTTGTCCCGGAATCCGGTGGCCTGCTTTTCCGCGGCCGCCCGGAGTGCGTTCCGGACCGGTTCCAGGGCGGCGTCCGACCCGGCGGGGAGGCCCGGTGTGGCCACGGCTGATTTTGCGCCGCTTGCCGTTCCCAACGTCGCGGGGCCGATGATGGGTGTTCCGGTCATGGGCACGGCCCTCCTTGGTGCGTCGGTCACCGCGGGAGCACCACGGTCAGGGGCGCGTGGGGAGCGGCCAGGACGGACTCCAGCGCCTGCGCGGAACGGGGCGTGAGGATAACCATGGCCGTGTCCCGGGGCAGGGTGCTCCAGGCGGCGAGGATCTCCTCAGGGGTGGAGCCCGCGAAGACGCTGACGCCTGCCAGCCGGAACCCGTCCAGCAGAGCCTGTTCACCGATCGCGGCGATGGTCTGGGGCATGGTCCCGGTTCCCTCAGGCCTTGCCGATAAGGATGATGGCAATGATCAGCCCGTAGATGGCGATGCCTTCCGCCAGGCCCACCACCACCATGGCCCGGCCGAAGATTTCGGGCCGCTCACTCATCGCTGCCAGCGCCGCGGAGCCGGTGTACGCCACGGCGAAGGCTGCACCGATGGAGGACCCTGCCACGGCGATGGCTGCGGCGATCAGGGCTGAGCCGCCGGCACCTGCGGGCGTGTCCGCGGCCGCCGCGGCGACGGCAGGGGCGGCCGCCGCCGCCGGACCTGCGCCCAACGCGCCGGCCAGCACGGTCAGAGCCCCGGCCATCACGGCGATATTCAGGGCCGCCAGGATCTTGAACGCGGACTTCCGCCAGCGCCGGACCGCCAGGATGGCGCCTGTTGCTGCGATGAGGAAAACGGGGATGGCGCCGAACCAAAGGTTCACGGGAGCTGCCTTTCAGCGGGGATGGAATGGATGGCCGGTTCTGCGGTGGGCTGGCCCGCAGTGATGGAGGACGCGGTGGGCGAGAGGTCCGGAGACCAGGGCCGGAACGGCCGGCCCTCGGACTGGAAGATCCGGGAAAACAGTTCGTAGTACTCCAGGCGCAGGGCCTGAATGCCGGCCACCAGGGCTTCCAGCCCGAAGGTGACGATATTTCCCACGAGGAACAGCAGGATGGCCGCGGCTGCGCGCCAGTCGGGAGCCCACAGCGCCGTAGTGCCGTTCCAGACCACCATCAGCAGGGCCGCGTGGGTCAGTCCGAAGGCGGCCAGACGGGCAAAGGAGACCAGGTTAGAGCCCAGCCGGATCACGGTGTCCACGAGTTCGATCACCGCCTGGAAGATGGCCGTGGCGCCGCCGCCGGCCTCGATGAAGAGGCCGATAAAGATGAAGACCAGCGCGCCGAGGGCTATCACGGCTGCCGCCAGGATCAGCACCCCGGTCCCGGTGCCCAGGCCCCAGACCAGAAGGCCCACGGCCAGGAACAGCAGGGAACCGGCGACGCCGGAACGGGCATAGAGCGCATACCCCCAGCCGCCCTCCCGGACACGGTTGATGGTGCCCATGGCGTAGGCGCCAGCCAGCAGGAACGCCCCCACGCCCAGCCCGGCCACCAGGAGCGGGACCGGATTCGCCAGCGGGTCGAGCCACAGCACCGGCACCAGGCCGGTGGGCCCGAAGGCCTCCCCGTACAGCGCGCCGAACACCATGGCGGCGAGCCCGGCCGCCCACACGAAAAGCCAGCTCCGCTGCAGTTTGGCGAGCACCTTGATCCGGCCGCTGCGCAGCAGGAGCCCGGCCACCAGCAAGATGGCGCCGTGCCCCACATCGCCGAACATCATGCCGAACATCAGCACATAGGCGAACCCGGCCAGGCGGGAGGGATCAAGGTCCGCATAGGGAACGGTCCCGTAGGTATCCACCAGCGTCCGGGAAACCCGGGCGCCGCCGTCGAGCATGGTGGGTGGCTGGATCCACCGCGGACGGGAGAGCGGGACCACTGCCCCTCCCAGCGGGGCGATGGCTGCCGCAAGGGCGGAGATGGCGTGCCGGGGCATCCATCCGGCCAGGGCCGCCGACGGTCCCGAGACGATGGCCGCGGCCGCCGCCTTCTCCAGTTCCTCGGCGCCGCTGCCCGGTGCGTAGGGGAGGTCCAGTTCGACGGCGCCGCTGCGGGCCACTTCCACGAGCATGCGCTGCCGGTCCTGCTCGGGCACCACCAGGGCCACCCGCTCCATGCGGACGGGGCCCTGGGATTCACGCCGCGGCATCGAGCACCTCGCTGGATCCGGAGCCGGCGGCAGCGGAAGTGAGCGCCGCCCGGACACGCCAGGCATCGGTGGACAGCACGGCGATGGCGCCGAGCACGACGTCCGGGCCGGGCATGGATCCGCGGAGCAGTTGGAAACCGTCCTTTTCCACCGCGGCGTGGAGCCGGGCTTCCGCGCGCCACAGCTCCTTGGGGGACGCGACACCCTGGAGTGCCGGCCGCAGCGACGGGGGCAGCGCGGCCGTGAACTCGGCGAGGCTGCGGGCAGTCTCCCAGGACCTGCCCAGGACGGGGCGCAGAAGGTGGACGGCGGGCGCCGGGGGTGTTCCGCCGTCGACCGTCAGAATTCGGGCTGCGGTGAGGGCGCACCGCGCACCGCACCACGGCCGAGCCGGAGCCGCGACGCCGGCCAGCCGCCGGGCCCACGCCACGGTGAGCGCGTCGCGCAGCGCGCCTGTGCCGGCAGTCGTTTGGGTGGCAGCGCCGACGTCGGCTCCCCACGCCGTGGCGGAAAGGACGCCGGCGAGCTCCTCACGAGATCCGGCAGCGGCCAGCCGGGGCCAGGCAGTGGCGAGGGCGCCCAGGTGATAGGGCTCGGGGGCCGCCGCACCGCCGGTGAGCCGGTGGGCCAGTGCCACGATGTTCTCGATTTCAAAAGTGCCTGCAGCGGCCCGGGCGATTGCGGTGCCGGAGGCCGGAAGCCAGCCGGCCAGCACGCGCAGCTGCCACAGGACTGTCTCCTGGACAGCGCGTTCGGCGGCTGCAAGCCCGGAGGCGCCGCGGAGCCGTTCCGCGTAGCCCGACTCCTGAAGGGAGGACAACGCGGACTCCACGGTGGGTTGGGCGGCCAGGGCGCGGCTGGCCCCGGCGCCCACACGGCGGTGCGCCATGGAACGCGCCCGCACGGTGGCAGCCACCCAGTCGGATTTCACTGGGGCCCGGCGTTGGTGGGTGCGGTGCTGCCCTGTGCGGTTTTGCCCGGGGCTGCGTTGGGCGGGGCCAGCAGGGTGTCCAGAACCTCGGTGACGACGGCGGGGATGCGCGCCCTGCCTGCCTCTTCCAGTGCCGTTGCTTCCTGGCGTGCCTGTTCCAGCACCTGCGCGTCGCTGTGGGAAGCGGCCTGTTCCACGCGGGCGGCGGCCTTTGCCCGCGCGGCACCGGCGTCGAGCCTGGCCTGGGACAGGATGGCGGCCGCCTGCGCGCGGGCGCGGACCACTTCCTCTTCCGCGCTGCGGCGTGATTCCTCCGCCAGCGCCGCATTTGCTGCGACGCCGTCCGCCAACGCGGCAAACACCGGCGCCAGTTCGGCCGCCGGACCCTGATCATCAGCAGCCGGCACACCCACCGGACCTGCAGCACCGGGAGCGCCCACGGGCCGAAACCGGTCCAGGATACTCAGTCGCGCCATGGCACCCCCTCGGAAATGTCCCTATAGCCACAGTCTAGGCACGGATCGGCTGCGCGACTGCACTGGGGAACATTACGAAGCCGGCCATAGTCCGCTGACCGGTTGATCCGCCACAGCTTGGCGTCGGGCAGGTCCGCGAGCACCGGGCGGTAGTCGTACCCCAGCAAGGTGACCAGTCCGAACACGATGTCGGAGTAGGAACCCTGGTCGGTGATCAGCACCTCGGGCCGGTGGCTGCCGCCTGGGTTGTGGAGCAGGTCCACGAAGTGAAGGGGGTCCTTCGGGGTACCCGACACCACCTTGGCTGCTAGCCC
This sequence comes from Pseudarthrobacter sp. S6, assembly GCF_050156575.1. Lineage (NCBI taxonomy): Bacteria > Bacillati > Actinomycetota > Actinomycetes > Micrococcales > Micrococcaceae > Pseudarthrobacter > Pseudarthrobacter sp. S6. The sequence goes on from NZ_CP189581.1 coordinate 166,028, forward strand.
GACGGACTGATCGGAGATCATGTTCAGCCAGGTCACGCCCTTCTTCCGGTGGAAGTACTCCGGGTTTGGGCGGCCATCGACGGAGCAGACCGGCACGATGAACCGCTCCCGTCGGCGGCGGCCACCAGCCCACCGCCCCACGCCTGTGCCAGGTCGCTGTACGGGGTCGAGATAACTACGGGCGATATTAGCCGTCAGCCGTAGAGCCACCAGCAATGAAGGACCTTCAGACCTCCCGCGCCTGATTATCTTAGGACTCACCTCTATGTTTTCTCAGCGGGCAGGCACGCCTTTGGCCCTCTCCGCGCCCACTGTTGCCCCCGCGCGGCTCTTCCGGGCCTTGGTTGCACCCTCCTTGCCCATGGTTACCGTTGCGCTGGGGTGTGTGCCTTCGCTGCGTGCTGCGGCGAGGCGGCCGCGTATCTGGGTTTCATTCGCACCGGTGTTTGCCAGGGATTCCGAAAACTTCTCGTGGTGTTCGGCCGAGCCATATCCGGCGGCCGACGTGCTCTCCGCTTTCAGGCCCTGGTCTTTGAGCCGGTTGCTGTCGTTGCCGGTGACGCGGTTTTCGATCTCGTGGCCGACGCTTTCCATGCGGGCAAAGAGTTCCTTTTCGGCTCGTTCGTACCGGAAGGACACCGTGCCGTGTGCCACCGTACTTCGGTCTGCCGTCATTCGCATGGCGCCGCCCATCATGCCGTTGCGCGGGCCCATCATGGGGCCGCCCATGTTGGTCAGTGAAACGCTGACGACCGGCCCGGGAAGATTCGGAGCCGCACACCGGGCGCGGGACAGAAAACCACTGCCCCCGGATTCACAAGATTGTCCACGACGCCCACCGCTACGAGCGAGAGCGCGGTCAGAAGGATCACGGCTGCGATCCCGAGGATGACCTGCCCGCGGCGGGAAAGGGTCTTCATTCCTGCCGCCTGAGTGCCGTGCGCCGTGCAGTGAACTCCTGCTCGTCGATTTCCCCGCGGGCGAAGCGCTCGTTGAGAATACGCTCGGCGTCGAGGTGCGGCGGCCGCGGAGCGGCCGGTCCCTCACCCGGATGGGTACGCCGGACCAGGAGCACAACGACAGTGACCACCCCGCCCCAGAAAATCAGCATCAGCACGGCCATGGCCACCCACGCGCCGACACCCCAGCCGTTCCCGTACCAGCCATCCATCATGATCAGACCTCCTCCGACGACCCTAGCGCCGGGCAGGCTCTCGGAACAGAGACCTACGCCCCCGGCCAGCTGACACAAGGACCGCATGGTCCAAGTACCGTGGAAAAGCCTTCCAGAGAATGTCGTCCCAGTCTTGACGGAAGGACTTTGTCCACATAATCAGCGGCTACGGCAGAATTATGGCAGAGCTGCCCAATCCCTGACCTCGGTGTGAGGCACAGAAAAACCCCGTTGCCGGTGACGGCAACGGGGTTTTTCATGCAGTTTCAGGCTGCCTAGCCGGAAAGGCTACTTGCCTGCGACTACGTTGAGCTCGATCACAGCGGCAACGTCAGCGTGAAGGCGGACGTTGGCCTGGTAGGAACCAACCGACTTGATGTGAGTCGGCAGTTCAACCTTGCGCTTGTCGATTTTGCCAAGGCCAGCGGCCTCAACAGCGTCGGCGACGTCGGCCTGCTTGACGGTGCCGAACAGGCGTCCGGTCTCGCCAGCCTTGACGACGAGCTTGACCGGCTTGGCGGAGAGTGCAGCGGCCTGCTTCTGAGCGTCTTCCAGGGAAGCGTGCTCGCGGGCGGCGCGGGCAGTCTTGATGGACTCAACCTGCTTCTCGCCACCCTTGGACCAGGTCAGGGCGAAGTTGCGGGGCAGCAGGTAGTTACGTGCGTAACCGTCCTTGACCTCGACAACGTCGCCAGCGGCACCAAGACCGGTTACTTCGTGGGTCAGAATGAGCTTTGCCATGTTACTTAATCCCTTCCCTAACCGCGGCCAGCGCCGGAGTAAGGCAGCAGTGCAACTTCGCGGGCGTTCTTGATTGCCTGGGCGATTTTGCGCTGTTCCTGCACCGTGACGCCAGTGACGCGACGGGCGCGGATCTTTCCGCGGTCGGAGATGAACTTGCGCAGCAATGCTACGTCCTTGTAGTCGATGACAGTGATGTCAGCGGCCTTCAAGGGGTTGGACTTTGGTTTGGGCTTACGGAGTTCAGCCTTAGCCATCGTGGAGCTCCTATTCTATGGAGCCCGTGGATATTGATCCACGGGATGGTGGTGGTCCGACGGCGGCAGTCACGTCCGGTGCCTTGCGGCACTTTCGGTGGTCCCGGCGTCGGGCCTAAATGATTGGTTTAGAAGGGAGGTTCGGAATCGGGGCCGTTGCCCCAGCCGCCGCCTGCGTTGGAGACACCGGGCGTTGCCCAGGGATCCTCCTGTGCAGCGGGCTGGTTGCCGCCACCGAAGCTTCCACCGGAGTTGCCGCCCTGGTTTCCACCAGAGTTGCCGCCTCCGAAGCCACCGCCGCTGTTGCCGCCGAAGCCACCCTGCGCGCCGTTTCCGGCACCCCCACCGCCGGAGCGCTGGGTGCGGTTGACCTTGGCATTGGCGTAACGCAGGCTCGGGCCGATTTCATCGACTTCGAGCTCCATAACGGTGCGCTTTTCGCCTTCTTTTGTTTCGTAGGAACGGCTCTTCAAACGGCCGGAAACAATCACGCGCATGCCCTTGGTGAGGGACTCGGCAACGTTCTCGGCTGCTTCACGCCATACCGCCGCGCGGAGGAACAGGGTTTCCCCGTCCTTCCACTCATTGGACTGGCGGTCAAAGGTGCGCGGGGTGGAAGCGATGGTGAAGTTCGCTACTGCCGAACCTGACGGTGTGAACCGCAATTCCGGGTCATTGGTGAGATTACCGATGACCGTAATAGTGGTTTCGCCTGCCATCTACTGCCTCCTTGTTCGATCCTGGGTGAAGAATTCGATCCTGCGGGGTAAAGAATGAAAATTGGAGCTGAAGTTACTCAGCAACAACCTTCTGCTCTTCGGGGCGGGTGATCTTGGTGCGCATGATGGTCTCGTTAAGAGACAACTGGCGGTCAAGTTCCTTGGCGGTGTCCGGCTTGGCGGTGAAGTTCACCACGGCGTAGATACCTTCGGACTTCTTCTTGATCTCGTAAGCCAGCCGACGACGGCCCCAGATGTCAACCTTTTCGATGGTTCCACCATCGTTGGTGATGACGTTCAGGAACTTCTGAAGCGACGGCTCAACGGTACGCTCTTCGACCTCGGGGTCGATGATTACCATCAATTCGTAAGGACGCATATGTGAACCCACCTCCTTTGGGCTAAGCGGTTACGGCATTTCCGTAACAGGAGGTTCATTTGCGATGCCGTGCGATGCCCGGCCAACAAAACGGAGGCAGGGCGCAGCACAGACTTCAATATCTTAGTGCATTTGAACCGGATAGGCGATTCGCGCTTGACACAAGGCTAAGCGTCCTGGGACGGGCGCGGAAGCCGGGGGCGCCGCTATGTGGAAAACCCACCAACGGTCTGACATGAAAATTGCGGTGACGTTGTCCCGTTGACTGAATGATCTGGCGGTCGGCGTTTTGAGGCAGGATTATCCGGTGGGTTGCAGGGGCGCGAGGGTCACTTGGTAGCCCAGGGATTCGAGCTGTCCGATCGCGCGGGCCTTGGTCTTGGCAGGTGCTTGCAGCCTGAAGTAGTCGGCTCCGGGGTCTTTGTAGAGTTCCCCGGTGGTGAGCATGTGCCAGGCGGCGGTGAGCATGGCGTGTTCGACCGCGACGAGTGCTTTGGATGGCCCGCGCCGGGCGGCGAGGCGGGAGTATTTCGCGGAGAAGTAGGTGTTCTTCGAGCGTGCTGCCGAGAGCGCGGCGATACCGAGGGCTCCTTTGAGGTAGCGGTTGCCGGGGCGTGTCTTGGTGGACTTGACCCGTCCGGCGGATTCGTTGGATCCCGGAGAGGTGCCGGCCCAGGAGGCCAGGTGTCCCGCGGTGGGGAACACGGTCATGTCGGCGCCGGTTTCGGCGATGAAGATCTCCGCGACGGTGGTGCTGAATCCCGGGATGCTGATCAGGAGTTCCCGGGCGAAACGAAAGGGCGCGATCGCCTCCTCGATCCTTGCGCCCAGGTCCTCGATATCGGCGGTGTGGGCGTCGATCCGGTGCAGATAAAGTTTCGCCATGTAGCGGTGGTGGCTGCCAAACCTGCCGGTGAGCGCGTCGGTGAGCTCCGGGATCTTTGACCGCATCCTGCGCTGGGCAAGGTCTGCCAGGACCGCCGGGTCCTCTTGCCCCTCGATCAGTGCCTGCAGCATCAGCCGTCCCGAGACCCCGGTGATGTCCGAAGCTACCGAGGAGAGCTTGATGCAGGCGTCCTTGAGGAGCTTCTCCAGCCGCTGGATCTCCCGGGTCCGTTCCCGGGTGATGACGGTCCTGGCCCGGGTCAGGTCGCGCAGTTCACGGATCGGCGGCGGGGGCACGAACGAGGCACGGACCAGCCCGTGGGCGCCCAGATCCGCGAGCCAGGCAGCGTCGGAGACATCGGTTTTGCGGCCCGGGACGTTTCTGGCATCACGGGCGTTGACCAGGATGACGTTCAGGCCCTCGTCCTCGAGCAGGTAGTAGAAGGGACGCCAGTAATCACTGGTCGCTTCCATCACCACCAGGCTCACCCGCTCCTTCAGCAGGTGTTCCTTCAGGTCCAGGATCTGTCCGGTCATCGCACCCCACGTGGTGACCGTCGACGCGGTTGCCCTGGCCCCCCGCCCCTGGACACGGATACAGACCTTCGCATCCTTCTTCGAAATATCAATACCCGCACACCGCGGGTGCATCACTTCCATCTCGGATCACCCTTCCCAATCATTCCGGCAGGAATCAAAGTGCATGCGTTCCGGGGAAGGCGGATAAAACAACAAATCTGACATTCGGTTGGGTCGGACCGCAGCGCCCTGCCGGGATTGCTCCCGGTGGGTTTCTGCGGCCCGCCCGCCGAACCCGGCGTGCGCCTCTCAACGCACCGGGCTCTCCACGTGTCGTGACCGTTGGTCAGCCGCTGCTGGCGGCTGCCGGTTTGGTTGTCCAGGGGGTCGCGATGGTGCTGCCGCGGTAGCGGTAGCGGGTCACTGCGACGCTGGATGCGCCGGTGAACACGACCCCCTCATGGGCGATCCGCCATCCCTGGTCACAGAAACGGCGGCGCACCTCCTTCATGCTGACCCGGCTCTTGCCCTTATATTTCGTGCGTATCCAGCTAACGATCCGCCACCAAGCGTGGCTATCGAGTTGCTGGAATACCCGCGAGGACACACCGTGCCGGAAGTAGTTCGCCCATCCCCGCAACATCCGGTTGAGACTGATAATCAACTCTCCCAGACTCATGTGCAGGGTTGACCTACGCGTCTTGTAACGCACCTTGTCCTTGGCCGACTGGACGGCCTTCTTCGAAGGTGTGGTGTAGACGCAGCGTCTCTGTGTTCCTCGTTTCCGTCGGCGATGGATATGGAAACCGAGGAAGTCGAAACCCTCGTAATGTGGACCACACGGGTCTTCTCCGGAGACAGCCGCAACCCCATCGGGGCTAGCACCTCGGCCACATCCTCCCGCAACTCCTCAGCGTGCCTGCGTTCTCCAGACACCATCACCACGAAGTCGTCCGCATAGCGGACGATCTTCCAGTTGCCGAGGCCATTCCGCTTGCGTTTGGCCCGCTGCTGGTCGGTTCCCATCTGTTCTCGCCGTTGCTCATCAAAGTGCTCGTCCAACGTCGATAACGCGATGTTAGCCAGCAGCGGGGAGAGTATCCCGCCTTGTGGGGTGCCGCTCAGCGTTTCCTCCCGCTGCCCGGAGGTCGTCATGACCCCGGCCTTCAAGAACGCTTTGACCAGCGCCAGGACCCGCTTGTCCTTGATCCGATGCCGTATCCGTTCCATCAACGGCGTGTGCCCGATTTCATCGAAACACGCCTGGATATCGGCTTCCAGCACCCACTCATGCGAGTGACTGGCCAGAAAATGGATCTCGGCAATTGCGTCCTGGGCCCTGCGGTTAGGTCGAAACCCATACGAGCACGGTTTGAAATCCGCCTCGAAAATGGGTTCCAACACCGCCTTCAGGCTCGCCTGGACCACCCGATCCACGACGGTGGGGATACCCAGCTTGCGCAGTTTCCCGCTCGCCTTCGGTATCAGCACCTGCCGCACTTCGACCGGCTCGAACTCGCCTGACTTCAGCAAGGCACGAACGTGGCCCAGGAAGGCCTCCACCCCAATCCGGGACTCGACCCAAGCCACCGTGGCCTGGTCCACCCCCGGAGTCCGTGCCCCGGCGTTGGAGGACACCCGTTCCCACGCGTGCACCAGAAACGCCGGATCATAGACAAGGTTAAACAGGTCACCAAACTGGCGATAGAAATCCTCTTTCGCCCAACGATGCAACTTAATCTGCATGCTTCGTACCGCCCAGAAAGCCGAATCAGCATCCGGCCACTGCACGGCGCCGGTATTCACCGGCGCTTCTTCGAACATTGCAACCTCTCGTTAACTGACACGCTGCCGCCCTTCCCCATGTGCGCGGGCTTTCCCCGGCTCGGAGTACTACGGCGGCTCCGCCCCACCCCTAACCTTCGGCCGGCATCAGGCCTATCCATCCCTCCATCTCCCTGGCCGGGAGTGGGTAATGGAACGGTTACAGATGGTTCCCACGTTCACTGTCGTCCGATTAACGGGTTAGGCACCCGGCTCTACCCCTGCGGCATCGCCACGGCTACGCCGTAGACATTCACCGTGGCCTCCCAGCCGCGAAGAGCAAGCCGGACCAGGAGTCCCCCGCCCGAAATGAGGGGCGGGCGTGCACCGCATACCAGCCCACATCCACCGGATTGGAGCTGGCGTTGCCTGAAGAGGCGTAACGACACCGGTTCCTCTCGTATACCTTCCCGTCTCGCTCACCGGGCCCGGCCCATCCGGCAGTACTGAACCGGCCCGACTTTGTCGAGGCTGCTCCCACCGGTTCTCGGTGATCCCCGAGAACGGCTGCCTGCAGCTTCACTCCACCGCTACGACGGCGAAGCGACGAAGGTCTCCCACCTCCATACGTAACAAACAGCGCCTCGTGGCGCACTGCTCCAAGGCAACAGTCCACGGTCCCGCGGACAACAAAGCTGTGCCCTCCACCACCAAACTAACCCACAGGCTCACCGGCACCATAGACGAATCGGGGTCGACCGAAACACACACATCAAGTCTGTCCCCTGAGCGTCTGCCAGCACCAGATATCCCTGGGAACAGACCTGACACGGCCAAATTTTCCGTCCCCACGGCGGAGCGAAGCGCACCTCAGAAACTAACCCGGGCATCGCGTCCCGTCACGCCAGGCATACTTTTGGACCGCCCGACGTCGTGCTTCCGTGCCATTGCGCGGAACCGCGGCGGCAGGAGCGCCAAAAGGGGTGCTCCGCGTGACGCGCATGGTGGCAAGTAGGAAACGACACCAGCTAGGTATTGTACTTAGGGCGTTGCGGCCGTAATTACTGTGGTGCAGCGAACCCGGCGCGGCTATATTGGCATCCAACGGCTGGGTACCGTGCTGGACGCAACGCCGCGGCCAGGAAACCGGCCCGAACGATCATGAAAATGACCGGACGGGCCTCGTCAACTTGAAGCTCAAGCGGTATTGGTCTCCTTCTTCGATGGATGGGGACCACATGTCTTTAATAGGCCGAAGCGAGGAGTTGGACCGAATCCTTTCTGTGATCCGAGGGCCCCAGGAATCCGCCCTGACGGTTGTGGGCCGGCGCGGCGTGGGAAAATCCGCGCTGCTGTCCGAAATCCCTCGGCTCTCGGATTACCGGACAATTTTTCTGCGGGCCAGCGCGTCGGAATCCGATTGGCGGCTTTCGGGCCTCACTGCCCTCCTGACAGGAATCGATGACCCCGCCCTCAACCGGTTCACCGACGAACTGCTCCGCGATTCCACCGGGGCAATGGACGTTCCCACCGTATCCACGATGCTGCTTGACGGGTTGCACCAGCGCGCGTCCTCCCGGACAGTGATCGTCATCGACGACGCAGACCAGCTGGACCCCAGTAGCCAGGCTGTGATCGGATACCTGGCCCGGCGCCTGTCAGGAACGGACATGACACTGTTCATCAGCGTCCGGGAGGAGGCGGGGGACAGCCCGTTCACAAGCCTGCCTTCACTGACGCTGAGGGCCATGAGCTACAACCACACTGTCCGGATGCTGGAGTCGATTCCGGCGCGGCAGACCGCCGCGGCGGCGGTCCACGCGGTTGCCGCGGCAACTCAGGGCAACCCTCTCGCCGCCGTCGAACTTTACACCTGCCTGCTTGAACGCCAGGCCGAGGGGAAGTACGCCCTCCCGGTTCCCTTTCCCTGCAAGGGAAGCTTTGAATCGGAGTTCGCCGCCACAGTCGGAGGGCTGACGCCTTTTGCACGGCACGTCCTGGACCTGCTTTCACTGTCCTGCCGGAGCGACATCGCAACGCTGGAAAAGGTTTACAGCGATTTGTGGCCCGGAATCGATGAGCTGCTGGCCTGCGGCATGGCCAGCAGGACCGGGCCGTATCTCCTGATCCAGGACCAGTTGCTCCGTGGATACGTCTTTGCAGCCATGACACCGACGGTGCGGACAGCCAATCACCGCGCCATGGCTGAAGCAGCAGCCGAAACGGACCCTTATGCCCGCAGGTGGCACCTGAGCTTTACTTCGCTGGAGCGCCAGACGCCGTTTGGCCTCCTCCGGTTTGCCGTGGACCTCGTCCGCAGCGGGGAAGTTGCCTTTGCCGTGGAATACATTGAACGTGCCCTTACTATCAACCCCTGGGAAGCGGAAACTGCCGCCCGCCTCGCCAATGTGGCCGAGCTGCTGTTCAACAGGGGCGAATTTGTCTACGCCAAGCGCTATCTTGAATGGGCGCAGCGGGTAACGCGAAACCCCGCGCTGATCCTTCGCCTGACCGGCCTTGCCTTCGAAATCCAGTTCATCCAAGGTACCGCCGTGCGCCCCAGCATGGTGCTCCGCCTGGTCAAGGACTTCGGGCAGCACGATCCTGCGTTCGCCGCTAACCTGCTGGCCGTCGGCTCGCTCTACTATGCGGAACGCTGGGAGCTGGAGGATGCCGTCGGCCTCCTGCGGTACGCCGACCGGTTCCAGGACTCCGCTTCCGCGGACTGCCTGATGGTTGCGGGCCGCGCCAAGCTGCTAATCGAGGCAATCGGCGGAAACACGGAGCACGTCCACCACAAGTGCGACGCCGTTGGCGGCGCGAGAGTGGCAACCCTCCTGGTGCAGGGCCGCGCCCTGAGCTACGCCGAACACTACGGGCTCGCCAAGGAGGCCTTCGCCGTGGTCCGGCATTCTGTTGAGGCGAGCAACATCAACTGGCGTGAAACCGCAGACTTCCTTGCCGTTGACAACGAGATCCGCGCTGGCAACGTCCGGACAGCGGTCAAACTGATCGAAGACCTCGAACTCTCTGAACCCGAGACCAAATATCACCGCGGAATGCGCCATATCTTCCGGGTTTGGCGGGCCCACGCGCTCGGCGACGAAGCGCTGGCGCGCGTTTACGTGGCGCAGGCGCAGTATTTTTCCAGTGCGGAGAGCCACCTGGCCACCACTGCCCAGCTGGCCGCCTGCCAGGGACATTTTGCCCTCATGCGGGGCAACCTTGCGGAATCATTCGCGCAATTGTCCCGGGCTGTGGAGATCGGCATGTCCTTCGGCAACCCCACGCTCCTGCGCTGCGAGGCAGACTTAGTGGAGGTCCTGGTCCGGCTGGGGCGGCACAGGGAAGCAACCCAGACGCTTTTCCGCCTGGAGAGCCGCGCGGTAGGACTGAGGTCCCCGTGGCTCATGACAGCCGTCGCCCGGAGCCGCGCTATGCTGGCCGACGGCGAACAGTCCCTCCAGCTGTTCAGCCATGCGCTGGAGAGCAGGAACGCCCACGAATCCGTCCTCGAACGGGCCAGGACGCTGCTCTGCTATGCGGAGCGGCTGAAAGCCTTTGGCCGCCTGCGTGATGCCCGGGACGGCCTGCTGCGTGCGAAAGTGATGTTTGATGAGGCCGGCGCAGATGCCTGGACCCAGCACGTCGATTCCTTGTTACTGGACGAGCGGGTGGAGCCAGCCCGCACGGGCGGCAACCCCGCCATGCTGATACTCGCCGACCACGAAAAGGCGTTGGCACAGATGGTGGCCCGGGGCCTGCGCAACAAGGAAATCGCGGCCACTCTGTACGTCTCAGTCCGCACGGTGGAAGTGCGTCTTACCGCGATCTACCGGAAGCTCGGAGTGGAATCACGTGCCCAACTCACGGCCCTCGCAGCAGGCAAGGAAGCCGCGGCACGGGAGCCGTACGTCCTGCCTGTCCTCTAGGACGAAACCCGCCGGACAGTTTCCACAGCGTTCCCGTCCCGCACCCACAGAGCCCGCTCGTTTCCCTGCCAAAGCCGCGGGCGCCGGACTAATGTGGCAGCACGGGCAACACTCGGGGAAAGAAAGTGACATGAGGATCTTCGCCAATCCGTTCCAAGTCCCCACCCCCCGGCAACCGATCCGGAAACTCAGAATCGCCGTCGTCGGGACTGGACACTGGGGGACCAACCTGGCCCGCAACCTGCATGCGAGCCCGGACTGGCAAGTCGCAGCCATATGAACCGCGCCAGCAAACTAGCTGCCACGCTGGGGGGACATTCCCGCGATGGACGTGCGTCACGCCGTCGCGGGCTTAGCGATAGGACCCCGATACTCCCCGTCTTCCATGAACTGGATATCGACGAAATGAACCGCATCATCGCCAGCATCCGGGCCGCCACCGGTGAGGTTGGCGCGTGAGCGAACTCATCCTGCTCCCCGCCAGCGGACTGGCCCGGGAAGTGTTGGCCATGGTGCGCAGCAGCGGCCAGTACGACGCACTCGGGTTGCTGGATGACGACGAGGAATTATCCGGCACATCGGTGGACGGCGCCCCGGTGCTCGGCACCATTGAAGATGCAGGGAAATTCACCCATGCCCTGCTGCTTGTGTGCCTCGATTCCGGCAGCGCCCGTGAGTCCGTGGTGGAACGGCTGACTGAACTGGGCCACACAGAGAGCCGCTACGCCACTGCCATCGACCCCATCGTCCGGCCCCCGGAGGGCTGCCGGATAGGCAGGGGCAGCATCCTGCTGCCGAACGTCACCCTGACGGCGTCTGTCACCCTCGGGGAGCATGTTGTTGTCATGCCGGGGGTCACGTTCACGCACGACGACGACGTGGCGGACTTCTCTACCTTCACAGCCGGAGTTTCCCTGGGCGGGGGCGTGCGGATAGGGCGGGCAGCGTACCTGGGCATGAACTCAAGCGCGCGGGAACGGACGTCGGTGGGAACCTACGCCACGATCGGAATGCGGGCTGCCGTATTGAGCAACGTCCCGGACGGTGGCGCTGCCGGCCCTCTCATGAGATTCTGACGTATGCATAGACACTTGGTCGCCCTTGGGGTGGCGGCAATCTTCCTGGCCGGCTGCTCGGCCCCTTCACCTCAACCGGAAGTAACGACGGCGGCGCCGACCGCCACTTCAGCATCAGCCACGCCGACCCCTACTACGCCAACGACGGGATCTGCCGCGACAGATCAGAACTGGGGCACGCCGACCGCTGGCGATGAGTTCGACTACACCGGTGCACCGGACGCCTCGAAATGGTCCGTGTACAACAGTGTGGGGCACGCGGGGAAAGGCATCCGGAGTCCCCAGCAGGTCACGGTAAACGGTTCCGAAATGGTCATTACCGGGACACCGGAAGGCACCACCGCTGGAATGAGCGCGAAGTTTGGGCGCCAGAGGTACGGCCGGTGGGAGGTGCGCGCGGCGGGTTCGGGTGACAACGAGTACCACATGGTGTCGCTCCTGTGGCCGGATAGTGGGAATTGGCCGTGTGACGGCGAAGTTAACTACGCGGAGACGACGGGCGTTTGGAACCTCATCAAATTCTTCTACCACTATGGATGTTCGAACTCGCAGACGTCGGCGGCCAAGGATCTGGACGTTAGCCAGTTCCACAACTACGCGGTTAACTGGTCCCCGAACGGGATCGTCGGCTACGTCGATGGGGTGAAGTGGTTTGAGGACAACGACCCCGCGCACCAGCCTCCCGGTCCGATGCACCAGACGCTACAACTGGACTGGCTCCCAGACGACACTGCTAACGGCGCTGGCGAGATGCGAGTGGATTGGGTTCGCGTCTATGCGGCTGCCAGTGATACTCCCCCGCCGGGGTCATCAGGTGAGTCGTTTGATTTCGCCGCCACCGGGGATATAAACCCTGCTGGTAACACGTCGGCCACGTCGCACAGTGGTAAGAACGCGGCTAGCATCATCGCCGGTCTCAACGACGGTTCGCTGGACAACTTCCTAGCGCTCGGCGATTTCCAGTACGACGAGGGCACCTGTTCCGCGCTCGGGTCATACAACCGGTTGTGGGGTCCGGCGAAGGCCAAGACGTACTGGACCACTGGACCGAATCATGATGTTGAACCCGGCAAGAATGACGACGTTGACCGGTACATGGATGGGCAGTGCGTGTCCACGGAGAAGAGCGCGACGAACTCCGATCTTGGACGGTTCCAAGACGCTCTCGACTGGTATTCGTTCGACAAAGGCAACTGGCACATTCTTGTAGCGCCTACGGCCACATGGCGTTATGACGCTACGCGGGCGCAGGCGATGACCTCGGAGATGGATGCCAACCTGAAAGCGGCGAAGACCGCTGGAAAGCATCTGGCGGTTATCTACCATGATCCGTATTTCACCAGCAACACGTCGAGCCACACGCGCTTCTCTCAGGCGAAGCCGTGGATTGACGTGTTCTGGGAGAACCGCGTTCGTGTGCTGCTGTCCGGCTCTCAGCACAATTACGAGCGGACCTGCCCGATTAACAACGCGGACCAGTGCGTTGCGGACGGGATGCAACAATTTCAGGTGTCCACTGGTGGAATCGGCCTCCGGGAGTTCACCAGTAACCCCTCTTATGTGCAGCGGAAATTTAGCGACACATGGGGTCACCTACGGATGAGCCTCAAGGCTGACGGCTCTTACACCTGGGAATTCCGTCCCGTTTCCGGCGGAATGCAGACTGACAGCGGGGCTCGAAGCCCTGGCTAATTCATCGGTTCCGATCACCGCCGGTTAGCGCGTTGACACGCGCACGGCTCAGCCACCGTCCGGACGCCAGTACCGCAGCCCGCCGCTGGTGGTGCCGTCGCGGGCGACGTCGACCACGGCGTACGGGAACGCCCGAGGGTCCGACTGGTCAGGTCCGCGGCCGCGGACTTCCGAAGACCACGTGCCGGTGTTGACGTACCTGGTGGGGCACGCCTCGAGCGCCGACTCTAGGGCCCGGTGGGTGTGGCCCGAGACGTACCAGGCCACCCCGGAACCGTGCGCCTCCAGGGTACGTGCGAACCGGCCCGCTGCAGCAGGTGCCTCCTCGCCGGTGACTCTGCGCCCGGCGGCCGCGAGCACCATACGGGTCGCTGCGACCGGGAGCGCCGATACCGTCCGGAACCGGGACAGGCGCGCCAGGTCCCGAACGGCCACCCCGTCGAGCGCGAGCCGCAGTGACTCGGTCTGCAACAGCTCGTCGTACGCGGGCTCCCGGACGCGGCGTTCCGCCCGCTCGGACGCCAGGCAGGCCCGGGCAACGGCCCCGGCACGGCTCAGGCGCGACTTCGACGGATGGGCGTTCCAGGCGGCGAGCGGTGGCAGGTTCAGCTCGTCGGTGCCGTTGACCGCCGCGCGGAGCACCTCTGGCATCCGGTGCAGCGCGTGGTGCTGGTGCCCGTGCTCAGCCACGAGCACGTCGGGCACGTGCAGGAACCACGGGTGTATCCGGACGCGCGAGGGCTCGATGGGTGACAGCAGCGCTGACAGTCGGGCGGCAACCGCGGGCCTGGCCAGCTCCACGTCGTGGTTGCCGCAGACGAAGTGCAGCTCCACGCCGCGCGCCGCACACGCCTTCAGCGCCGAGAACGTGTCGGGGTGGCGGGCAAGAATGGACTCGAGCCGGGCCAGGCTCTCGTCCTGGGCGAACCCAACCAGCTCGAACGTGTCACCGACGAAGGCGACGTGCTGCTGCGGACCGGGTGCTGGGAGCACCTCGCGGCGCAGGAACTCGGGCAGCACTGTGCCAGGGCGCCGGGGGTCGTCGTCCGACGCGCCCAGGTGGAGGTCGCTGAGGAGCCACCACCGCGCCGCGCTGCTCACGTGAGCATTCCCAGCACGCGTGGAAGGAAGAGGAGCAAGTACACCGTCCACATGACTGCGACGACCCTGGGGCTCACTGTTCGGCCGAGGAGCCTCGGGCGTGCGGGCTGTCCGGTTTCCGGTCCGGCGCGTCGGACCTCGAGCGCGATGAGGGTGATGAGCAGGGCGGCAGTCGCCAGCAGTCCCGCCAGGTTGATCATGACGTCGATCATGACGCGGCCTCCTGTCGTGCGCGTGCCAGGCACGCGAGGATGGTGATGACGCCCATCGTGACGACGCACGCCTGCCACGACCACACAGCGAGGTAGAACATTGTCGTGGACACCGCCGTGAGCGTGGCGAGGCCGAGCGCCAGGACAAGCAGCGTGCCGAGCGCGAGGTCGGTCACCGGCGTGAGCCGGGCGAGTGCCTGCCCCGGGAGCAGGACGAGGACGGCTATCGCGGCGACCGCCTGCAGCGGTGTCGGCAGCCCGACGAGCGTCACCAGCGACAGCGCGACAGCCGCGAGACCGAGCGCCACCGTGGGCCGGCGGACGCCGCCGCCGCTCATGGCGCCACCACCCGGTACACGCGTGCGTCGGCGTTGCTGAACGCGAGCTCCACGCCGCTCTGCCTGCTCAGCCACTCCTCCAGTTCGGCGAAGCCGCCCGGGCTGCTCTGGCCAGTGAGTACGAGACTCGCCTCCGACGAGCGCGTAAGCAGCAGGAAGGCGCCTGCGGAATTGCGCCGGGCGTAGTCGTAAACGAGTGGGCCGCACATCGCCGTCGACAAGTCGGACGGGCACAGCTCCTCGATCGTCCGGTACCGGTGTTCGAGGTAGGCCTCGCTGCGCCACGGCGTGGGGTGGGCAGCCGAGATGACCGCCGAGCCCGGGGGCGCTAGACGCTGCGCGGTGGCGACGGCGGCCATCTCGCCGTCGGTGAAGACGTCATACTCGGCGTTGCCGAATCGGCCTGTTATGGTCAGCACGGCCAGCAGGAAGCAGGTGAGCGCAAGGCCGCCCGCCGCGCGGGCGGAGGGGCGTGTGCTCCCGTCCGTGGGAAGCAGGACCGAGCACGCCTGCATGGCGATGAAGGGCAGCGCGAACAGCGAGACGCGGATGAGCATCTCCCCGCCGTACGACTGCACAGGGAAGAGCAGCAGTGGGGTGACGGCGAGGAGGACCACCCGGATGTCGATACGCCCTCTGCGCCAGTCGCGCAACGCCCCCGCCGCGGCGAGCGCCCAGAGTATGAGGGTGAGAACGATCCGGAGCTGCACCACAAGCACGTGCCCGGCGCTCCCGCTCACGCGGTCGACGACGTTCGCCGCGATCGCGGTCTGCAGTCCTGCGCCCGCCAGGGGCGGGTGCCCGATGAGGTATGCGCTCGCGGGATAGGCGAGCCAGAGCGCCAGCAGGACTGCAGTGATCAGGGGCAGCCGGCTCGGCCAGACACGACCGCTCAGGGTAAGAGCGGCGATGGCGATGAGCACCAGGAACGGCGTCAGCTGATGGCTTGCGCAGATGACCACGACGAGCAAGAGGGTCCCCGCGAGCGCGCTCACCCGGTGCCCCGGCCGGGGCTCGGCGGGCGAACGGCCTTGCCACCACGCCGCCAGGTCGGCGCGGCGGAAGCCTCGGAACTCGGGGGGCCGCGCGGCCAACGGGCCGATGACCAGCGCGATCACGACGAGGTACAGGAAGAAGCCGAAGGCCTGGGGAGACAGGTAGTCCTGGTCCTGCCAGTTGCCGAGGCAGAAGACCCAGAGCACGAGCCAGCGCCGTCGCGGATCGCTCGTCAGATAGCGCGTCAGCACGCCCAGGGCAGCGAGCCACAGACCCATGTTCAGCACCGGTGCCCACAGGGCAACGGTCACCGGGTCGAGACCGGTCGCCCGGAGCACCGTCGCCAGGAGGGCGAAGAAACCGGGCCAGTTGAAGTACGCGTCGATCTCCGGGTCGATCCCCTCGTTTTGGGAGAGGGCGTCGGCGATGCCAAGATGACGGAACGCGACCTCACCGCGCGGTACGTCTGTAACGAAGGCTGCGGTCCCGAAGAGCACGAGCACGAGCACCACGACGAGCCACAGCATGACCGGGCGGCGCGCCGGGCCCGCGGCATCGCCCCGCAGCGCTACGACGAAGGCGACGTTCAGAAGCAGGACCCCGATCCAGAACGGGTAGGGCAGTACACCGACGAGCCCCACGTCGCTGTTCACTGGCAAGGCCACCGTGGAGGCGGCCCACACGACAAGAGCCAGCGACACGGCTCCCGCCAATGCGCACCACACGTCACGGGACTTCCAGCGTCCTTGGGTGCGTATGGTGCGTATGGTTCGGATGGTCACGTCAAGCCCCCTGGTCATTATGCGTCCTTAGTGATGCGCCGCAGGACGGCGAGCAGCCGGAGGCCGACTGCCCCGGCGCCGATGGAGAGCACCACCAGCCACGCAAGGGCCATGGCGCTGGGGCCGCTGTCTGCGGCCCACAGCGCTGACGCGCAGAGGGCGACTCCGAGCGTCACGCCGACCACGATCGCCTCAGTGTAGCGACCGCGGGCCCGGCACACGGCGTTGTAGGCCTGCAGCACCGCGTACGGCACCAGTCCGGCAGCCAACCAACGCAGGGCGCCAGCGGACGAGTCAGCGTACCGCTCCCCCAGCAGACTGAGCAGCGGGTGGGCGAGGACGACGAGGACGGCGGCACCCAGACCTCCTACGGCGAGCGACCAACGCAGACTCGCCCAGGTGGTCGAGACCAGGCGGTCCGGGTCACGGACGCCCTCGGAGAACTGGACGATGCCCATCAGCATCGGAGCGGAGTAAGCGGCCCAGGCCATCATCCATGCGGGATACCAGTAGGCAGCTGCCTCCGGCGCCACCATGTGCGCGAGCAGGAGCGGCAGCACCAGCCCGGGCGCGCGCTCGGTAAGGGTGAGGAGTTGGTACGGAAGGCCCACCGCCAGCAATGGACGGCCGCGCGCCGAGCGCAAGGACGGTCGTGGCCGGTAGCCGACCAATCTTCGCAGCTGGACCGCACCGACGACGCATGCCACGGCCGTCCCGAGGGTCCAGCAGGCCATCAGCACGTCGGCGGAGGCGCCATGCGCCCCCCAGGCCACGAGCGCCGCAGCCCCGAGTGAGACCCCGCCGCCCAACACGTACCTCAAGGTCGCGCTGGCACCGCGTCCCAACGCGACGAGCGCCTGGTCCAGCACGATGACCAGGGTGCCGGTGACGGCAGCCACGAGGAACGTGAGCCAGAACAGAACCGATACCACGGCCGTGTCCGGCGTTAGGGCCGACTGCAGCACGAGGTAGCCCAGGGCCAGCACGGTGCCGGCGACCCCCACGATGGCGAACGCCGCGTCCAGCACCCGCGCGGGCGGCTCCCCCCGCCCCACCGCGACGATCACGGCCGAGCCCGCACCCAGCACCGCGAGCTGCGTGCAGATCATCACCGCCGCGACAGCGGCCATGGTGAGCCCGACCTCACGGTCGGACGTCGCGCGAGCGGCCACGACCCAGAAGGCGAAACCCGCGCCCGTCTGGGCGGCCTTGCCCACGATGAGGCCAAGCGAGCTGCGCAGGGCGGAGTGCCGGACCGTCGGGGCGTCCGTGACAGCGGTCCCCCGCTCAGCGCTCACGACGCAACCCCTTAGCCAGGCCGGCGTAGTTATACCAGCAGAAAGCGACGTAGTAGCGCAGCCACCGAGGCTGGCCCGCGGCCAGGCTCAAGGCGCTGCCCCGCACTGCCGCGGCGGCGGGCAGCAGCGCCAACCTCGCACCACGCCAGCCGTGCTTGCGGACCATCCGTCCCAGTCCCGTTCCGTCCATAAGGAACTGGTCAAGCGCGAAGTCGAAGTCGTCAGCGGCGAAACGATGCTCAACGAAGACCCGGCTTGACACCGCCGTTTGCAGCCCTGACTCCCGCATCCGCCAACGCAGCTCGATATCCTCCCCCGACTTGAATGAGTCATCGAAACCCACGCCCAGCATCAGGTCACGGTCAACGACCGTCGCCACGAGCCCGAACCAGTTGCGGCTGCGGCCGGTGCGATGATGATGCGCCAGCGCCTGCCCCCAATAGCCCGGTCCAGCGACACTCTCCAGACCGGCCTGGAGGGCGTCGTAGCCGCCCTCCACCAGCTCCGTGAGCAGGTCCGCGACCCCCGTGGGCCCGAACACGACGTCGGAGTCGACAAGCAGGACCCAACGGGTGCTGCTGCTCCGTACACCGAGCGTTCGTGCCCATGGCAGGCCGCGGCCCTCATCACTCAGGACCCGGGCACCGGCCGCGAGGGCGAGGTTGACGGTGTGGTCGGTGGAGCATCCGTCCACCACGATGATTTCGGCGACACCGGACTGACGCAGGGCCTCCAGACAGCGCGGGAGCATGTGCTCCGCGTTGCGGGCCGGAACGACCGCGGTGATCTCGGCAGGGCTGTGACCCTCTGTGTCCCGCATTTCAGACCTCCTCGTCGAGGACCGAGGGCAGCAGCTCCTCAAGATGCCGGACGATGTCATCCGACGCCTCATCCGCCGAGTACACGGAGGGCACCTGCAGCAGGTGGCACGGACGTCCGTCGAGCGCCTTGCTCAACACGAGCCCCTTCGCAGCGAAGTGCTCGCGCCACGGGACGACGGACGTGGCCGCCAGGCCGGTCACGACCCGCTGCGAGAAGCCCGCCATCTCGATGTGGAAGTTGCCGATCATACGGTCAACCATCCAATCGGTCGTCCGCTCGACGATCCGAGACCGGGTGCCCTCGAAGCGCTCGATGTAGACGGCGGCCGCGAGCGGGGCCGAGGTCGTCACTTCCCGCCCCGGGAACGCGGTCCCCGCCTCGACCATGCGGTGCTCCGGCGACCATCGCCGGGAGAAGTCCGCGAGGCGCGGATAACGGATGACGTACGGATGCACCACCGTTGTGAGACGGCCGACGCTCCCCGAGAGCCGTGACGGGACGAGGGGCTTCCGGACACCTTCGAACAGGTGCGGGTAGATGTCCCGGTGGTGCGGCTTGATGAACATCGGCTTCGCGTAGCCGAGCAGCGTGGCGTCTTCGGCGAGGAAGGCCCAGTCATCACCCATGAACGACCACCCCTCACGCCGCATCAGCTTGGCGGCGGTGCTGGTCTTGCCGGTTCCCCCGGCCGCGGGAAGCGCGACCGCGTGACCCCGGTAGGCCATCGTTGCCGCATGGAACATGGCAGCTCCTCGAGCGACCATGGCGGCATCGAGGACAGGGACCACAGAGGTCAACAGTTCACCCGATCCGTGAATGCGCCATTGCTCTGCGTCCCTCACAACCTGGACCCGATCGGCGTTAAAACGCACACTGTTGTCCGTGTACGCCAGCTCGTGCTCGAGCAGACCCGCATCCGGCATCGGCTCCGGCTGGTCATCGACGACGATGTCCGCCGGCCGTTCGATGTCGGTGGCGAAACACGCCAGCATGGTCCGGAGCTGGTGTGCTGCCGGCGCCGTTGCGTCGACGCGGATCGTGACGCGGCCGTGGATGTCGAAGTGCAGTGCCTTCGTCTGGGTCTTGCTCTTCATGATCGTCCCCTGTCTGGGTTGTCGGTGGGATGGGGTTTTTGGGTGGCGGACTGCGGCCCTGGGGTTATTGAGCGCGGAGAGCGACGAGCCAACCGGCCCATTCGCGCAGCGAACCGCTGCTCCACACCCAGGACTTGCTGCCCGAGGAACCGGCGGTTGCCTGAAGGCCATCGTCAAGCTCAGTGCGCTTACCACCAAGGTCATACACTTCCGCCATGTCTGACGGGCCAGCGATCGCGATGGTGGTATTGCTTGAGTTGATGGCGACTGCGCCAACGAGCATAGCTCCGGCGGTCGTTGTGGTGACCCCAGGAACCGAGCCCGTGGATGCAGCGGTGGCAGACGCGGCTACCGAGGCTGTTGTGTCCAACGGAGTTGTGGTGTTCACTCCGGAGTAGCAGCTGATGCCGCCACCGCTAGCGACCGACCCTGCAGTGGTCCACGTGTAGCTGGCAGGTTCGGACGAACCCATGACGTGGTAGTAGCCATACAGATGTGGGTTGGCGATCGACGTAATTGCGGCAAACTGCGTCCAGCCGGTCGGGGCCGCTGAAACGGTCGAGCCGTTGAGCGCCAATGAGGCGACACAGACCTGGCCTGCCGCGGCCGAAGCGGGTTTGGTAATTGTGTGGCTCGTGGTACTCGTGGTGTTAACCAATGTGCTCATGCCTCGGCGCTGAATCCCTGTCTGACCACCCGCGGGAGCCGTGGTGAAGGTCCACGTCTTGTCCGACGCCAGCGCGTTACCGGCAACATCCTTCACCCCACCGGAGCCACCCTTGATCGTCGCCGTGTACGTCGTACCCGGCGCCAGATCCGCACCCGGATTCAACGTCGCAACCTTGCTTGTGCTGTCGTACGACACAACGGCCGGCACCGTCGTCGTCCCCGCCGTCAACGTGAACGTGCTCGACGTGACCGTCGCCGCATCCATCGCCTCCGAGAACGTCCCCGTCACATCCGCCGTCACCGCCACACCCGTCGCACCAGCAGCCGGAGACGTACCCGCCACCGTCGGAGCCGTCGTATCACCACCGATGGGGGGGTCGTAATAGTGCCAGTACCTGCTTGTGGCGTTCACATCGGCGAGCACCAGCAGACCACTGTTGGCCGTGCCCCGCGCCGCACTGTTGAGGTTCTGCTTCGTGGACGTCACGTTGTGGACATACTGGTCGGCGTGCACAATACGAGCCGTCTTCGCGGTGGTGAAGCTGATGTTATTCAGCGGCGAGGACTTCTCGTAGATCGCACCCCCCGAGGTGGTGCAGACACCAGCGTTCGTCGTGCCACTCGGCTTCGGATAGCTAGCGAAGGTACGCAGCATCTGCGTGCTCTCATCAATCAGGACGATCACCCGGTTCGGGCACTCCGACACAGTCGCGATCGGGTAGGCCGACCAGGTCGTACCACTCAGTGCCAACAGCTGGATCAGCGGCTGCGGCGCCGAGGTGAATGAGGTCTTGACGGCGGCGAAAACCCGGCCACCCGAGGAGTCCAGCCACTTCAGGTTCATATGGTCATCACTGCTGCGCTGCCCCGACACCGCCGCCACAGGAGTGGACCAGGCGGTGTTCGACGCTCCATCGACGTGGTAGCTCCAGTACATGCCGTCGGTGGCATCACCGACCTGCCGGCTCCACATCACACCCATCTTGTTCCCGTCGAACGCGATCACAGCCGACGTGTCGTCCACAGACACGTTGCTCAACGCCGCCGGATGCGCGAACGGCGTCCCCCACGTCTTGCCATCCGTGGCAGTGACGTTCAGATAGATCCGGTTCGCCTGCTGCCACGTGGCCCACACCCGACCAGTCGAGTCCTTATCGATGGACAGGGTCTCAACGCGGTAGTTATTGATTTTTGTAGTACTCAGCAGCGAGTACTTCTTTGTACTTGAGTCGTAGCTGTAACGCCGCATCGTCGACGGGAAGTTCGGCTGAGCCGGCAGACCGTCGTTGACGAACTTATAGCTCGCCACAAACAACGTCGTCCCGTCCCACAGCACGTCATGATGGGTGTTCGCCCGCGTCTCCGTCGCCACACCGGTATTGACCCACGAACTCGTCACGGCATTGAACCGGAAGATATGAAAATCCGAGCTGGCGGTGTCCCACAGATTCCCCCACCAGAGCCCGTCATTGAACCATAAGGAATTCGTCTGCCGCTTCGTACCCGTCGGCGTCCCCGTCCCCGAATGCGACGGACCCTCGACCCCAACATCACCCGGAGCGGCCGAAGCCGCCACCGGCACCATCAGAACACCCAGCGCAAGCAGCAGCGCTGTCAGCAGTGCATGGAACCGCAGATTCCGTTCCTGCCTCACTGGACTTCCCTCCACGGTGCGCCCACCAGGGCAGTCCCGGACAGCGGGCGGCCTTTGATGTGGGCGGTCTGCCGGCCGCGCACGTACCCGGCGGCCGTGCACGCGAGGACGGCAATGACAGCTCCCGCACGTCCCAGGCCCTGGGGGTTGTCGCCCCGGCCCCAATCGCGCACTCCCGCAAAAACGGCCCGTGGCAGGACGCTGCGGACGTACCGCCGTTCCGGGCCCAGGGCCCGCTTCCGGCCCACGATCTTGCTGACCTCCGCTTTGGAGATCCCCTCGGACCAGGACCTCGAAAGCATGTATCGCAAGGTGCACCTCTCCGCCGGGACGTGGTGACGCACCAAAGCTGCCGGTTCATAGACGATCCGTGATCCGGGTGAACCCATCCTTGAGCGGATGCAGATCTCTGTCTCCTCGCAACCAAGGGGCAAGATGCCTTGGCGTCCCAGCGAAAGGTTGAAGCCGCCAACCTGGCGCAGGACCTCCAGGCGGAAGGACATGTTTGCGCCGATAACATTCCGGACCTCGGAGGCCACCTTGGGCATTCCACGGTGGCTGCATCCAACGATCCAGTCGAGCTCTTCACCGAAGTAGCCCGGCCGGCCCTTTTCCCACACCGGTTCGACACGCCCGCCGACGGCCAGCACGTCGGGGTCGTCGTACATGGCGAGCAACCGTTCAAGCCAGTCCGCAGCTGCCTCGGCGTCGTCGTCGAGGAAGGCCACAATGTCAGCGTCGGCCAGGCCGACACCGGTATTGCGTGCTCCGGACAGCCCGCGTGGACCGGTGCTCTCAACCACGGTCACGTCATCAACAATTTCCGTTAGCCTCTCGTAGAGGTCCTCGTTGTGGTCAATCACCACCAGGACTTCCTGGGGTGCAACTGATTGGGCCCGGACGGACTCTATGACGTCCAGCAACCAGTCCCAACGCCTTTCGGTGTAGGCACAGATGACAACTGACACGCTCGGTCGTCCAAAACGATCCAGCATGCTAGCCTCCCCGAATAACGGAGAGAACTGTCTGGGGATCAGTAGGCGTCCGCGGAACGCTGACATTTGCGTACGCGTACTTCACCCGCCGGAGGGACTCAGGCCTGGCGCCGGCGGTGGGGGACTCCCACATGGTGCATTCGCGTGCCAGCGTGCCCAGTACGCGCCACCCGTCGCGGAACGTCTGCAGATTCGACGCGCCGGAGATGCGATCCAGCTCCAGGCTGGGAACTTCGGCAATCCGCAGACCGGCCTTAGCCGCACGGACAATCAGCTCGGTCTCAATTTCAAAGCCGTCCGATTCCAACTGCAGGATCTCAAGGCATTCCCGTCGAAACGCTATGTATCCATAGCAGAGGTCGGAGTAATTGCTGTGTAAGACAGCATTGGCTAACCCGGTCAGCGCGCGGTTACCGGCCTTCCTCAGGCGGGTGAGGTCTTCGGACCCTCCCCCGGTGACATGGCGTGAGCCCTTTACGAAGTCGTAATCGTGTTGAAGCGGGGAAACGAACCAGCCAATCTCCTGGGGATCCATGCTGCCATCCGCGTCCAGCATGACGATGATGTCTCCAGAGGCTGCAGCAAACCCGGAGCGAAGGGCCACGCCTTTTCCCTTCCGCTGCTCATTGACGATGACAAGGTTGTCGCGGATGGCTTGGGCTACGCCCACTGTGTTGTCGGTGGAACGGCCATCGACGATCACAACCTCGTCCACATACGAGGGCATACGGCGAAGAACCCACGGAATATTTTTCGCTTCGTTCAAGGTTGGAATGACCACGCTGACTGAAGCCTTGGTGGCCTCGACAGCCGGCATCGCGAATGTAATTGGGAGCTGGGTGGAAATGGACAAATACCTCACCACTTCATGACGTTTGCGGATTAGTCAACGCTCTGCTCGGCTGGGAAGTCGAGCGCGGCTTTGGCGCTTTATCCGGTCATGGTCTGGTCTCTGGCCCCAGCTCTCATTAGCCTTCGACTCTGGCCGTGATGAGAGCCTACGGCCTGCCTGACGCAGAGTCACCAGTAGCAGGTACTCACTTTTGCGCGGTGGGTCAACGCGTTCCTTCACCGAGTACGGGGATTTATCCGCGGGTCAAAATATTAGGTATAGGGGTTATCTTTCAGCCCACATTTTAGGTATAGGGGATTTCAAGCAATCATCACGCCCTGAGTCAAACGCTCGTCACGGCCATGATCGTGGCAGGATCCCTCTTGGCTACTTCCCCGGTGGCGCAGGGGCTGAGCCCGACTACGGGACCCCCAGCCTGAGTTATTTCGGTGTGGCTAACCCGCTTGCCTCGGATAAACCGCAAAGCAAACTGTGGTGGAACAACCGCATGGGACAACGGGTCCAACAAGATTATTATTCTTTTGATAATGGGGCGGGCTGATGTTCTGGCGTAAACGCGTAGCGGTTGCATCATCCATTCTGGTTGCGTTCGCATCATTACTCCGACAACGGCAAGCGCCGCAACGACGATCTCGCCGACCATGGACACCTACGTACAGGCGGACTGAAGCGACCACCAACTTTGGGGCTAGCGTCCGTTTGTCTACAGAGGGCCGTGCGAACCACTGGCGGAACACCCTCCTACGGTTCATTGTTCAAGTTCCCGCTAGCGAACATGTTGTTTCGGCTAAATTGCGGGCATATCGGAGACATCCACAACTTCCACTGAGTTCGCGGATGTTTACACTACGTCTGGCGGCTGGACCGAGACGGGAGCTACCTGTAATAACGCACCAGCACGCGGGACGTGGCGGAGGAAGGCTGGCGGGTTCGCTGCCGGCTCTTGGGTTGAATGGGATGTTACCAAAGGGCGTTAGCGCAATGGGTGGCGAGCAGAACTTCATGCTGGAAAGCAACGCGCGGAAGTGGATCGGGTTCAAGTCGAAGGAATCTTCGAATTCCGCCCTGCGTCCAAGGCTGGCCGTGACGACCGCGCCTGACACGGTAACACCTACCGAGGCGGCGGTAGTCCATGGTTGGGGCACGCGTGGAACTGGAGACGAGTTCAATTAAGTGGTGCGTTCACAACAGCGCCGGGCATGCTGGTAACGGAACTCGGAGCCCACAGCAGGTCACGGTGGACGGTTCCAAAATGGACATGACTGGAACTCCGGATAGCACGACCGCTGGAATGGGCGCGAAGTTTGCAAACCAGAAGTACGGGCAATCGGAAGTCCGTGCGGCCGGGTCCGGCGATAACGAATACCATATGGTGTCCATCCTGTGGCCGGCTAGTGAGAATTGGCCGGGTGACGGCGAAGTTGACTACGCGGAGACGACTGGCGCCTGGAACGTCATCAAGTACTTCCACCACTACAGTTGCTCAAACTCGCAGACGTCGGCGTCCAAGGCTCTGGACGTTAGTCATTTCCACAACTACGCGGTTGACTGGTCTCCGAATGGGATCGTCGGCTAAGTCGATGGGGTGAAGTGGTTTGAGGACAGCAACTCCGCGCACCAGCCTCTCGGTTCGATGCACCAGACGCTACAACTGGACCGGTTCCGAGACAGC
The DNA here is from genome assembly GCF_050156575.1 of Pseudarthrobacter sp. S6. NCBI lineage: Bacteria > Bacillati > Actinomycetota > Actinomycetes > Micrococcales > Micrococcaceae > Pseudarthrobacter > Pseudarthrobacter sp. S6. The sequence goes on from NZ_CP189581.1 coordinate 191,652, forward strand.
ACTGCTAACGGCGCTGGCGAGATGCGAGTGGATTGGGTTCGCGTGTCTGCGGCGGCTGGAACGCCTACAGCTACACCCTGGCCCGACTGCCAGGCGAGAGCCGGCTACGCAGACCCCTTGGCTGCGGTTCGGAAAAACAGTTCCGTGACGGCGGCCAGCCGGTGCGGGTCCTCCACGCCGCAGAGTTCGCGTGCGGAGTGCATCGAGAGCAGGGGAACGCCGACGTCGACAGTCCGGATCCCAAGTCGGGTGGCGGTCAGGGGGCCAATGGTGGAGCCGCAGGGCATCACGTTGTTGGACACAAATTCCTGGTACGGCACCTTCGCTTCGCCGCACAGCCTGGCCCAGAACGCCGCGCCAGCGGCGTCCGTTGCGTACCGCTGGTTGGCGTTGATCTTCAGCAGCAGGCCGCCGTTCAGGACCGGATGGTTGGCCGGATCGTGCCGCTCCGGGTAGTTGGGGTGGACGGCGTGGCCCGCATCCGCGGAAACGCAGAACGACGCCGCCAGTGCTTGCCGCCGCTGGCTCACCGACGCACCCAGGCCGTCGGAGACCCGCACCAGCACGTCCTCAAGAATGGGTCCGCATGCTCCCGAACGTGAATTCGAGCCGATTTCCTCGTGGTCGAACGCCGCGAGGACGGCGATCGGCGCACCCTTACCCGGGGCACCGGCGGCGGAAGAAGCCGCATGCGCGATAAGCGCCGCGAGCCCGGCGTGCGTCGCGGACAGGTTATCAAGGCGCCCGGAGGCGAAGAACTCCCCGTTGGCCCCGAAAACCGCAGGTGCCTGCGTGTCTGCAATAACGACGTCGTACCCTCCTATCCTGGCAGGATCAACGGAAGCGCCGCCAGGGACTTGCGACGCCAAAACCGCCAGGAGGTCGACGTCGGCGGGATTCCCCAGGCCCCACACAGGGTTCATGTGCCGCTGCTTGTCCAGGGTCAGGCCGTCGTTCACCGCACGGTCAAGGTGGATGGCCAGCTGCGGGAAGCGGAGCATCGGGCCGGTGGCGGTGAGATGTTCGGTGCCGTCCAGCATGACCAGCCGGCCCGCCAGCTGAAGTTCGCGGTCCAGCCAGGAGTTCAGCAGCGGCCCGCCGTAGACCTCCACCCCGGCCTGCAGCCAGCCAAACGCTCCGGTGGTGGGCTTGGGCTTGAGCTTGAACGACGGGGAGTCAGTGTGGGCACCGAGGATATTGAACCCGGTGGTGGGTCCGGCGTCTTCCGGGACCACCCAGGCGATCAGCGCGCCGTCGCGGACCAGGTAGAACGATCCGGCCCCGCCGGCCCAGGGCTCTCGCTCGCCCAGGCCCGTGAACCCGGCCTCATCCAGCCGCCGGGCGGCCTCGTGGACGGCGTGGAAACTCGACGGCGATGCGCTGACGTACGCGCCAAGGTCCTGGATGTGTTCAACGGCACTGGAAGCGGCGGCGGAAGGTGAAGGCATGCTTCCGAGTCTAAATGGTCACATTGAGCCCGGCGGTGTAGCCGGCGCCGGCGGATCCGGTCATGGTGGCCAGCTGGTAAATGCCGCCGTCGTCCCCGAAGACGTTGTCCGACTGCAGCGTGGTGCGGGCCATGTTGCTGACACTGGCCTCGTAGCCGGGAGTGGCATAGACGTCCTCGCAGGCGGCCTTGGTCAGGACGATCTGCGATGCAGCCAGCACCTGACCGGCGGCCGTGGCGTTGCTCATGGACTCGAAGACTTCGAAGTGGATATGCGGCCAGCACCCGGAATAGGCACCGGGAAAGGGACCCTCTGTTTCCTGCGGGATCTCCACGCCGCACTCCGCGATCGCATGTCCGCCAGCGCGGTGCGGCCGGTCCGAGACAGTTCGCCAAGCACCTCGCCGGCGCGGTCGGGACTTTTCCGGACCACGACGGCGGCGCCATCGGAGAGGCTGACCATCACCGTCAGCGAGTGCGCCACGACGTCGTGCATTTCGCGGGCGATCCTGTTGCGTTCGTTGACGGACGCCAGGCTTGCCGTCCGCGCCACCCAGGCGGCGATTTCCTGCTCGTGCTCCCGCCGCTGCCGCACCGAGATGCCGATCCCGGTGGCGATGACGTTGGACAGGGCGATGGTGGCGATGCTGGTCAGGAGGTGGAAATCGCCGGGATTGCCGCCGGCGTCGTGGATGAAGGAACTCTCCATGGGGCCGACGGCGGCCAGCAGGTATAGCAGGGCCAGCGGCGCCGTGGCGGCGGCCATCGCCACCAGCGCGAACCAGCGCGTCGGCCTGACTGGCTTGCGCGTCCCCCACGGTGCCGCTTCGTTCATTCTCTGAGCCGGGTGTCCGCCTAGACGTCGCGTTTCTTGAGCACAATCATGGCCGGAACCAGGAACAGCAGTACGTAGCCCAGGAAAATCAGGCCGCCCTGCCAGGGATCGATGACGCCGTCGGTGTGGCCAATGGACAGGAACCGTCCGCCGGCTTCGCTGGGGAGGTACTGGGGCACGTACTTCCAGAAGTCACCCGGGATGAAGGTCATAAAGCTTGCCGCGATGGACACCACGAAGAACAGGCCTACCAGCACGGTGATGCCGCCGGCGGAGTTGCGGAGCAGCGCGCCGAGTGAGAGGCCGATCAAGGCCACGCCGGCAACGTAGAGTCCGCCCGTGAAGATGCTGTACAGCACGCCGTCCGTGGACCAGTCCAGGTCCAGGCCGAGGCCCTGGAACACCGGCATGGCAATCAGGAACGTGGCCACTGCGGCGATGGTGGTGATGACGTAGGAGATCACGGCGAGCAGGATTGCCTTGGCCACAAAGGCCGGCGTGCGGCGCGGGACGGCGTTCATCGTGGAACGGATCATGCCCGTGGCGTATTCGGACGAGATGAACAGGACGGCCAGCGAGCCCAGGACCAGGATGCCGATCTGCAGGCCGGCATTGGGCAGGTTGTACAGGTCAAAACCAGATCCCGGCGGGAAGGACTGCGCCATCATTTCGGGCGTCAGGGCCTGGCCCTGGTCCCGCGCCCGCCGGGCCATTTCGTCCAGGAAGGAGAACCGGATCAGTACGGCAAGGGCTCCGACGCCGACAATCGCCACCAGGGTCAGGAACAGCAGGATGCGGGTGGACATCAGGGAGAACAGCTTGATCCATTCGGACCGCAGCACACCGCCGAACGTCACTCCCTTGGTGCCAGCGGTGGTGCGGACACGGGAAGTTTGGGTATCAGTCATGGTGGTCATCGTCCTTACTTTCCTGCCGTTGCCGGGGCGGTTTCCGGAGCGAACTCGCCGCCGGGTCCACCGGTCAGGTGTGAGTGGTATTCCACTTCGTCCTTGGTGAGATCGAAGTAGGCGTCTTCCAGAGACGACTGCTGCGGGGTGAGTTCGTAGACGAGGACCCGGTTGTCCAGTGCCACCTGGGCGATCTGGCGCGCGTCCAGGCCCGTCACTTCCAGGGTTTCGGGCTGGTCCTGGTCCACCGTCACGCCATCGCCGGACAGCAGGGCTAAGAGCTGGGTGGCTGCGGACGTGCGGACCAGAGTCTTGACCTGACGGGAGCCCGCAATGATGTCCTGCACGGGGGCGTCCGCAATGATCTTGCCGCGGCCGATCACGATCAGGTGGTCTGCCGTCTGGGCCATTTCGCTCATGAGGTGTGAGGACAGGAAGACGGTTTTGCCCTGCCCGGCGAGGTAGCGGACCAGGTTGCGGACCCACAACACACCTTCCGGATCGAGGCCGTTGACCGGCTCATCCAGGATCAGGGTCTGAGGATCGCCCAGGAGCGCGTTGGCAATGCCCAGGCGCTGGCCCATGCCCAGCGAGAAGCCGCCTGCCTTCTTTCGGGCCACGGCCTCCAAACCGGTCATCTCGATGACTTCATTCACCCGGGATGGGGGGATGTTGTGCGTCGCCGCCATCGCCCGCAGGTGGTTGTAGGCGCTGCGGCTGGTGTGGACCGCTTTGGCGTCCAGCAGCGCTCCGACCTCGTGCAGGGGGGCCTTGTGGTCGGCGTAGTGCAGGCCGTTGACTGTCACCGTGCCCGACGTCGGGCGGTCCAGTCCCATGATCATGCGCATGGTGGTGGATTTGCCGGCACCGTTCGGGCCAAGGAAGCCCGTTACTTGCCCTGCCTTGACGGTGAAGCTGACGCCGTCAACCGCCGTCTTGCTGCCGTAGACCTTGGACAGGCCGGTTGCCTCAATCATGGAAATGTTCCTTAGAACAGCAGCCGCGTGGCTGCGGGATGCGTGGAAGTTTCGTTTGTACGCTCCACGCTACCGACGGCACGGCCGGATTTCGCCTGCCTCAGGGATGATTCAGGGTCGAATCAGGGTAGTCCGCACGGATGATTAGGGGTCCCCTCCGGGTCTCAGCCGCCTTAGGTGCGGGGCGAGTAGTACGTCAGGGCGCGCGGTTCCACCCGGATCCGGACGCTGCGCACGCCGGCCAACGCTTCGCCGTCAACCGCCAGCGCCATGGGGGAGCCCTCCGACTCAATCTGGACCGCGCTGGCTTCCCGCAGGTGGGTGATCCGGGACGTCGCTACCGTGCCCGTCAGCACCGACCACAGGAGCCGGAGCCGGGCAAAGGATTCGTCGGCAGTGATCATCCGGACATCCAGGACGCCATCGTCCAGCACCGGCCGCGACAAGGGCGCGTGGTCCCGGGGGTAATAGCGGCCGCGGCCGATGTACGCGATCCAGAGTTTATGCCGGACACCGTCCACGATCAGGGTGGTGGGTGTTCCTGCGGCGAACGTCCGGAACATTGCCACCACGCCGGCCAGCGGTTTGCCGAGGGCTGGCTGCAGCTGTTCCCTGCGCCGGACGAGATTGGGGTACAGGCCGACGCTGGCCGTGTTCAGCATGACCAGGTCAGCCGTTTCCGGATTGCCCGCTAGCCCGCGCTCCACGGTCACAATGCCGACGTCGGCGCGTGCGGCGTCACCCGCTGCCGCGGCCGCTACAGCGTCCTTAAGGTTGGCGGTCCCGGTGTCCCGAGCGAAGTGGTTGAGGGTCCCGCCCGGGAGCACCAGCAAGGGAAGGGAATGTTCGACGGCGGCCGCGGCCGCCGTGCCTACGGTTCCGTCCCCGCCCCAGACACCAAGGGCCTGGGTGTCCGGGTGGGAAGCGGTGGCCTGGATAGCCTCGTCCAGACTCTTACCCCGCTCAATCGTTTTTATATACGCGTTGGGGAATACTTCTTGGAGGGCGTCCGCTGTCTGTTCCGTGAACGAGCCGCCCAGGGTATTCACCACGATGCTGAGGCCTTCACCGCCTGGCAGCGAGGGGGCTTCGGTTACGGTGCGGGACACACCGGGAAACGGTGGCCGGACTGGCCACCACTTGCGCGTCACCAATGCTGCCCCTGCGCCGATCGCCGAACCGAAGACCACATCCGATGGCCAATGGGCGCCGGTATGGACACGCGAGTAGGCCACCCCCAATGCCACCGGCGCAAGTGCCGCACCGACAACCGGCTTGATCATCCCGGCGCCGAGCGCGAAGGCGATGGCCGAGGCCGAATGCCCCGATGGCATGGATGAACTGGTGGGCTGCGGTTGGACGAACCGGAAAACCGGCAGATGCTCCGGGAGCGGCCGTGCCCGCGGAAGCAGCGTCTTGAACACCACATTGGTCACAGCTGATGCCACCGCTTGGGCGATCAGCCCGTGCATCGCGGCCCGGCGGGGCTTGCCGGGAAACGCGGCCATGACCGCCGCTGCCGCCACCCACAGTTTGCCGTGCGTGGCGGACGCCGAGAGGCGGCGGAAAAACGTATCGTGGTTTCCACCCGGGAATGACGACACACCGCGGACCAGATACCGGTCAACTCGGCTGATCAACCCGGGTCCTTTGCGCAGCACTCTGTACATCACCCCACCTTATTACCGGTGGTCCCATCCTCCTTGGAGGTCCCTACTTGGAGGCCAGGGGTTTCGCGGCTCCGGCGAGGAGGAATGCCACCACGATCGGGGCGAGAATCGCCAGGAGTGCCAGATGGATTCCCGTGAGGTCACCCAGGTAGCCCAGCAACGGCGGGCCGGCGAGGAAGGAAACATACCCCAGGGTGGATACAACCGAGACCCTCGCCGCAGCGTGCTTCGGATCATCGGCAGCAGCGGACATCCCCATGGGGAACGCCATCGCGGCGCCCACACCCCACAGGGCAGCACCAACGCCGGCCAGCCAGAAGTTCCCCGCGAGCACAAACAGACACAGGCCTCCAGCCGCGGCTGCCATGCTCGCCCGGAGCACCACAACACGTCCGTGGATGTCGATCGCACGGCCGCCGAAAAGCCGCATGGCTGTCATCGCCAGCACAAACAAGGCGAACATCAGAGCGCCGGTCGATTCCGAGGCACCCAGTCCGTCTACGGTGGCCTTGGCGATCCAGTCGTTTCCGGCCCCTTCAGTAAGTGTTGCACCCAGGACCACAACACCTATCAGCAGGGTGCGGCTGTCGCGCCAGGCAGAAGGCCCTTTCACGGTCTTCGGCTCACCTTCCACCGGAAGGGCGTGAGCTATGTGCGGGAGGAAGTAGCGGGGCGCCACGAGGGCCACTACCACCACCACGCCGGCGATGGCCAGCAGGTGCAACGGCAGGCCAACACCGATCGTTGACAGGCCCGCCCCGATCAGCGCCCCCAGAAAGGCCCCGCCGCTGAAGGCCGCATGGAACTGCGGCATGATGGTGCGCCGAAGCTTGTGCTCGACGTCTGCCCCTTCAATATTCTGGGAAACGTCCCACAGCCCGACGCCGATGCCGAAGAAGAACAGCGCAACGGCAGTGCCCTGCACCGATTCCGCAGCCAAGGACAGTGCAATGCCCACCCCGGCCAGGGCTGACAGCAAACCGCCTGCTCGCACCGCATTGGCGGTGCCGATCTTCCCCACCACAAGTCCCGCCGTCGGAAGGGCCAGTAATGAGCCGACGGCAATACACAGTAGAAGCGTGCCCATCTGGCCGGAGGTCAGATGCAGCGTCTCGGTGACGGCGGGGATCCTGGCGGCCCAGCTGGCAAAAACAAAGCCGTTGATACCGAAGACCACAAAAGTGGCGGCTGCGGCTGCCTTAAGGGACGGCCCGGCAGTCGTGCTGGTGTTGATGCTCATGCTTTGACTACTTCCACCGAGAGCTTGTTGAGGTGTGCGAGTTCGTCCGCACTCAGGTCTTTGTCTGTGACGATCACGTGTACTGCGTCCAAGGGGGCAACCAAGGCCATCGCGGTGGCATTCCACTTGGCACCGGCGCAGGCAACAATCACCCGCGCCGCCGATTCGAGGCCGGCCCGTTTCACTGCGGCGTCCTCCAGATCATGGGCCAGGAGGCCGTCCTTGAGGTTCAAGGCGCAGGGCGTGACCACTGCCGTGTCGAAGCGCAGGGACCGGATGTTGGCTTCCGCGAGCGGTCCGCGGAACGACAACTCGCCGGGTACCAGGCTTCCGCCGGGGAGCAGCAGGGCAGGACGCTGGCCCGCATGCGGGTCGCCGTCTGTGACCGTTGCCAGGGAGCGCATGGACATGGGCATTAGCGTGAGTTCGCGCCCGCGGAGGACGCGGGCAATTTCCGTGGCTGTGGTGCCGCTGTCCAGCCACACATGTTCGCGCTCCCCCAGCAGTCCGGCCACAGCGACGGCGATCCTGACCTTCACAGCCTGATCTTCGAGTTCGCGCTGGCCGTAGCCGGGGTTTTCGCCGCGGGCAATAAGGCTCCTGGCTCCGCCGTGGACCCGGCGAAGCACGCCATGCGATGCGAGCAGCTCAAGGTCCCGCCGGATGGTGGCGCCCGATGCGTCGCACGCCAGGGTCAGCTCCTCCACCGAGACCTCGGTTTTGCGGCGCAGCAACTCCCCGATCAGGCGGTGCCGCTCTTCTGCCTTCATGCTCATATGATAGCAATTCTTGATCATATGAACATTACCTGACGCTTAGCGGGCGCGCTCGACCCGCTTTTCGTCCCACACGGGCTCGGGGGACTCGTAGACGCGGCCGTCGGAACCAAACACCAGGAACCGGTCGAAGGTGCGGGCGAACCAGCGGTCGTGGGTGACAGCCAGGACGGTTCCCTCGAAGTGGTCGATGGCCCTTTCCAGTGCCTCGGCCGAATGGAGGTCCAGGTTGTCCGTGGGCTCATCCAACAGCAGGAGCGTGGCGCCGGACAGCTGCAGCAGCAGGATCTGGAACCGCGCCTGCTGGCCGCCGGAGAGGGACTCGTACTTCTGCTCCGACTGCGATGCCAGTCCGTAGCCGTCCAGCGCGCCGGCGGCGGCCTCACGTCCCAGACCGGACCGGTGCTCGTCGCCGCGGTGCAGGATCTCCAGCAGGGTCTTGCCCAGGAGGTCGGGCCGGACGTGGGTCTGGGCGAAGAAGCCAGGCCGGATGCGGGCGCCAAGTTTCACGGTGCCTTCGTGCGGCACTTCGGCAATATCGACTTCGGACACGGGGAGGTGCTCGCGTTCGGGGTCCGTCCCGCCCGTGGCCAGCAGCCGCAGGAAATGGCTCTTGCCGGAGCCGTTGGAGCCGAGCACACCAACGCGGTCCCCAAACCACACCTCGGTGGAGAACGGTTTCATCAGCCCGGACAGTTCCAGTTTCTCAGCCACGACAGCTCGCTTGGCGGTCCGGCCGCCCTTCAGTCGCATGCGCACGTTCTGTTCGATCGGCAGTGCCTCGGGCGGCCCGGCCTCGAGGAACTTGGCCAGGCGCGTCTGGGCGGCCTGGTAACGGTTGGCCATGTCGGAACGGAAGGCCGCCTTGTTCTTGTACATGTTGACGAGTTCCTTGAGCTTCACGTGCTCCTCGTCCCAACGCTTGCGGAGCTCCTCGAAGCGGGCGTTCCGGTCGGCGCGGGCGTCAACGTAGGAGCCAAAGCCGCCGCCGTGCACCCAGGCACCTGCGCCATTGATACCCGGTTCGAGGGTCACGATGCGCCCGGCCGCATTGTTCAGCAGCTCGCGGTCGTGGCTGATGAAGAAGACAGTTTTTTTGGACTCATTGAGCTTGTCCTCAAGCCAGCGCTTGCCCGGCACGTCCAGGTAGTTGTCCGGCTCATCGAGAAGGAGCAGCTGGTCGGGGCCGGCAAACAGGGCCTCCAGTACCAGGCGCTTTTGCTCGCCGCCGGAAAGGCTCGACGCCGGGCGGTGCTGCGCACGGTCGAAGGGCAGTCCGAGGGCGGCCATGCAGACCTCGTCCCAGACGGTTTCGACGTCGTAGCCTCCTGCGTCTCCCCAGTCCGCGATCGCCTGGGCGTACCGCATCTGGGAGGGCTCGTCGTCGTGCTCCACCATCGCGAGCTCAGCTGCGTCCACTTCCTTGGCAGCGGCAGCCAAGGCCGGCGGGGCGGCGGAAACAAGGAGATCGCGGACCGTGGATTCGTCCCTGACCTGACCGACGAACTGGCGCATGATGCCCATGTTTCCGGAGCGCCCGATCACACCTTCATCCGGAACAAGGTCGCCGGAAATGATCCGGAAGAGGGTGGTCTTGCCGGTGCCGTTGGGGCCGATCAGGGCTGTTTTGGTGCCGTCCGGGACTTTGAAGGTCACGCCGTTGAGCAGTTGGGTGCCATCGGAAAGGAAGTAGTCAATACCGGAAATGTCTATGTGTGCCACGCCAACAATCTTCCCACGCCCGCCCCACACGGGTTTTTGTCCAGATAATGTGCCGTTGCCGCCACTTTGCGCCGATTATCTGGACAATAACCCGAGGGTTAACCGGCGGCGGTAAGGAACTGCTTGAGCAGAGGCCCGGACGTGGTGGCTCCAAGGCCGCCGTCCTCAACAAAGACGGCCACGGCCAGGTCACCGTGGACAGCCACGATCCAGGCGTGCGTCTTGGGCGGGTTCTCGTTGCCGAACTCCGCCGTGCCGGTTTTAGCGCCCACCGGCGCGCCCGGAACGGTCGACAGGAAGCCGGCATGGCCGGACGTCACCACTGCCCGCATCATGTCGGACAGCGCCGCCGCCTCGGCGGCAGTGATCGGCTGACCGGACGCCTTGGACGGCGCCTCGGGTGCAACGGTCGACGACGGCGCACCCGCGTCCGCCGTCGCCGCGCCGGAGGTGTCTGCCGCGGCTGCGCCGGCGTCGGGGTTCAGGACCAGCTGCGGGGAAACGGGGGATCCCTTGCCCACGGAGCCGGCCATGATGGCCGCCGCCAACGGGGACAGGAGCACCTTGCCCTGGCCGATCATCGAGGCGGCGTGTTCGGTGCCGGCAGCCTCGCCCGGAACGGACCCGAGGAACGCCGCGGCGCCCAGCGAGGGGGCCTCCACGGCCACGCCCATAGCCACGGCGGCGGCCTCAAGCTGGGCCTGCGTGACTGTGTCACGCGCGGCGATGAACGCCGTGTTGCACGAGTGGGCAAAGGCATCGCGGAGTGCCACCGACCCCAGGGAGGTTTCCGGGTAGCCTTCCGCGTTCTTGAACGTGCGGCCGTCCACGCTCAGGGTGGGGGTACATTCCACCTTCGAATCGGGCGTCAGTCCGTTGCGGAGCATGGCGAGGGAGTCGATGATCTTGAACGTTGACCCGGGCGCGTACTGGCCCAGCATTGCGGTGTTGTAGCCGTTGCTTCCCGGGCCGGAGGCCGCAACGAGCACCGCACCGGTTGAAGGACGGAGCGCCACTATGGCCGACGCCGGTCCCACTCCGGCAAGGGTGCTCTCTGCGAGTGACTGGAGGTTTGGATCCAGCGTGGTTTTCAAAGGCGTGCCCGGGGTCGGGGCCATCTCGAACACCACCCTGCGGGGATCTGTTCCCGCGGCCTGGATCTGTTCGCGGGTGAGGTCGGCCCGCTGCGCACGGATCACCACGGCGTCGGTGCCGCGGAGTTGTGCGTCGTACTGCTGCTGGAGCCCGCCGATGCCGGTCACGTCTCCGGCGGTCAGACCGCCGCCAGAGGCCTCGATCTGTTCCGCCGTGGCCTCTCCCACGGTGCCGAGGACTGCTCTCGCGAACGTGCGGCTGGGCGCCAGCGGCTGGACTTCGGGGACGGCGCGGGCACCAGGAATGGCCGTGATCTGCGCGTCCGTGACGGTGCGGCCCTCGTCACGGAGGGTGATGGCCCGGACGAACGCCTCCGGACCGGAGGCCGCAACCTGTTGGGCATAGGTGGCGGGATCCACGCCCACCAGTTCGGCCAGTTTGGTGGCTGACGCGGCGGCGTCCCCGGACCCCAGCAGCAGCCTGTCAATCCCCACGTTCACCACGGGCCGGTATGTGACAAGCTTCGCGTCGCTGGCGCCCAGGATGTCGGCGCGCTGCGGCGACTGCGTGCCCTTGCTCAGGATTTCGCTGTCGCCGAGCCCCGGGACCAATGTGGCCGGGTTCCAAACGGCAAGCCATTTGTCCCCGGACTTCGTGAACTTTGCTGAGACCGTGTATTTCCACTCGCCGGTGCCGATTTTCCAGGTGTAGTTCAGCGGAACGGCCGCAGTGTCACCGTCCAGCGTGAGTTCACCGGCCGCCACAGTGGGCTTGTCCGGATCCAGCGCCTTGAAGATGTCCTGGACCTGGTGTTTGGCCACCCCGGAATCCTTGCCGTCAAAGGCGACCGAGCCGACGTCGAGCGTGGAAAGCGCGGACGCAAACTCCTTGGCGACGCTTTCAGCACCTCCTCTGCCGTCGTCGCAGGCAACCAGCGAGGCGCCGAGAATGAGTCCAGCTATGGCAAGTGACAGTTTTTTTGAGTTCCCCACCGCGCTATTATGCCCCGATTTCTGCCATACCTGCTGTCACCGTTCCGGCCTCGGCTCAGAGGCTGAGCGAGGGAACCTCAAGACCAAACCGGTCCTTCAAAGCATGTTTCGCCGCAAAGTACCCTGGCATCCCTGTCACTCCGGGGCCAGGCGGCGTGGAGGACGAACACAGGTACACGCCGGGCACGGGCGTCCGCCACGGAACGCGGGAGACCACCGGGCGCTGGACAAGTCCGCGCACGTCCATGATGCCGGCACTGAAGTCCCCACCCACGTAGTTCCGGTTGTAACTGGCCAGCTCCGCCGCCGTTGTCACGTGTCGCTGCACCACCACGTCCCGGAACCCGGGCGCAAAGCGCTCCAGCTGTGCGGTCACGGCCTCACCCATGTCGCGGGTTGATCCGGCGGGTACATGGCAATACGTCCAGAGGATCTGCCGCCCGGCCGGCGCCCGGCCGGTGTCGAACCGCGATGGCTGGGCCACCAGAACGTACGGGCGTTCCGGGTGCCTCCCAGCGGACACGTCATTCTCCGCACCCGCAAGCTCCGCGCGCGTCCCGCCCACGTGCACCGTGCCGGCGTCGCCCAGCTCCTCAGCCGCCCACGGAACGGGACCGGACAGGATGAAGTCCACCTTGCAGGAACCGTTCCCATAGCGGAACGTCTCCAGGGACTGGCGGTACTTGGCCGGGAGACTGTCGCCGGCAATGGCCAGAAGCCCCTTGGGGGCCACATCCAGCAGAGTGGCCCGCGCGCCGCGGAGTTGTTGGAGGCCCTCAATCGGCGCCCCCGTATAAATTACCCCGCCGTGGGCACGGATGTCGGCTTCCAGCGCGGCCGCAATGGAGGCCGATCCGCCCAGCGGAACCGGCCATCCCTGAGCGTGGGCCAGGGCGGTGAGCATAAGCCCGGCACCGGCAGAGGCCAGGGAGGGCAGCTGCGAGACCGCATGGGCAGCCACGCCACTGAGCAGTGCAGGCGCAAGCTCCTCCTTAAACCGGGTGTTCCACAGCCGCGATCCCTGCTCCAGCGTCCGCAGCCCGAAGAGCACCGCCGCCGGGGGATCCCGGGGGATTCTGAGCAGCTGGTGCTGCGTCAGATCCATCACGCCGCCAATGCGGTCAACGAGCGGGCCAAGAAGCCGGCGGTAGGCGGCGCCGTCCCTGCCCAGGCCTTGGACCGTCCGTTCGATGCTGTGGTAGCCGAGGGCCGCCCGTCCGCCGTCGAGCGGTGATCCGAACGAAAGCTCCGGCACCACCAGGTCTATCCGGCGTGCCAGCTCGAAGTCACGGAAGAAGGGGGACGCCAGTGCCATGGGGTGCACGGCCGAGCAGATGTCATGGAAGTGCCCCGGCTGCATCATTTCGGCGGTGCGGGTGCCGCCGCCGATGGTGGCCGCCGCCTCGTGGACTTCAACGGAGAGGCCAGCGCGCGCCATCACGACAGCTGCGGCCAGTCCGTTGGGTCCGGCCCCAACGACGGCGACGTCAGGCATGGTGCTTCGCCCGCCAAGGGAGTACCGCATGTGAGCTATGGAGGAGGCTGAACCGTAACCAGTCCGGCAGTCCGTCGAACGGCCCTCCCTGCGGATCATCAAGGTGGTGCCGGCGGACGGGATCGTACTCCGGGTCATGGATGTCCCACACAACCCGGAACATCAAATATGCCGTCACAAGCATATGAAGGGCTACGGCCATGACGTAGTAAGGCATGTCAATATTGTGCTGCGTCGGGCCCTGGCTGGTCACCTGCCCCAGGTACATCCAGACGGCTGCCCAATGCAGGCCTTCAACGCCCTGCCAAATGAGAAAATCCCGCCACCGCGGCCGGGCCAGCGCCACCAGCGGGATGAGCCACAGGACATGCTGTGGCGAATAGACCTTGCTGGTCAGGATAAAAGCTCCCACCATGAGGAACGCCAACTGGGCCAGCCGCGGCCGGCGTGCTGCTGTCAGCGCCACCACGGCGATCACGGCGCAGGCCAGCAGGAATACGGCCAGGGCCAGCCAGTTGATGGTTGCAGGATCCAGCACCGGCCAGCGCAGGCGCCGGGCCACCAGGTTGTACGCGAACCATAATGACCCGTAGCCGGATTCCCTCGTTTCGGTAAACGTGAAGAAGTACCCCCAGCCGGAGGGGTTGGAGACGGCCACAGGCACGTTAATGGCCAGGCATGCCGCTGCGCCGGCCCCGGCCGTGACCAGGAACCCGCGGATCCGCCCTGTCCGCAGGGCCAGGAGGAGGATGGCTCCGAGAACCAAGGCGGCATAGGGTTTGGTCGCTGCGGCCAGGCCAATCAGGATGCCTGCCAGGACCAGCTTTTCACGCGAAAAGCACAGCATTCCGAGCGCCAACAAGGCGACGGCCCACATGTCCCAGTTGATGGTTCCGGCCAGCACAATGCCGGGAGCCAACGCCACCATGGCCGCATCCCAGGGGCGCCGCTGCGCCATTCTGGCCGTAGCGAGCACCGTGACAATCCAGACGGCTGCAACCAGCGTGGCATTGACGTCGAAGTAACCGAGGATCCGCGCGTCACTGACGCCCTCGCCCGGGACCAGCCAGGCAGTCACGCCGGCAATGAGTCCCACCAGGACGGGATCTTCAAAAAGAGATCCCGGGCTCAGGATCGGGAACGTGCCGTCTCCGAGGCCGCGGTTGCGGAAGAATTCGGGGTAGTCGGAGTAACACGTGGAATAGAACTGGCCGGGGCTCGCCCAGCCGTTGGCCCGGCAGTAGCCCTTGATTGCAATGCCGGCCAACGCCGCCAGTACCGTCAGGATGATCAGGACACGTTCCACGGTAAATACGCCGGGGGAGATGAGGCCGGGCGCCGACCGGGCGCCCATCGGCCCGCCGATCAGTTCCGTGAAGTTCTTCAGCAGCAGGTCACTGCGGCTGGGAACTACCAGGCGGGTGCGCTGTACGTGCCCCGGCGGCTTCGTCTCCTGCATGCCTTTGAGCTTACCGGGACGCTGCCCTGACAGCCCGTGGGTTCAGCCCGTAGGTATAGGGTCGAATTCGCATGCTGGGCCGATTTGGTCCGGCCACGCGCGATATTCTCGCAGAGGAGCACGTCTCGGGTCAGGCTGCTTCCGAGAGACCTGGACCTCAAGGGGATTGTTGTGCTGAATCAACTGCCGGACGTTCCGGGGCGGCTCCAAGGGCAGAAGACTGTCCGGAGGGGTAAGCGGCCGCTGCCCGCGCGCGCCAACCCTTGGACGGTTCCAGCCGGCATCGGGCTGTTGGCGTTCTGCGTCGCTTTTGTCGGGTCCTGGATTCCCTCCTTCTGGGATGACGAGATCGCGACCATCTCCGCCGCCGGACGCAACCCAGCGGAACTCGTAGCGCTCCTGCAGTCTGTCGATGCGGTCCACGGGCTCTACTACTTCCTGATGCACGCGTGGACTTCGGTCTTCGGATTTTCCGAAGTGGCTATGCGGGCGCCGTCAGCGCTGGCCGTCGGTCTGGCATGCGCCGGAACGGTCGTTTTGGGGCGGAGGTTGGGGTCCGATGCCCTCGGCGTCGCTTCCGGCCTGGTGTTGGCGGTGCTTCCCAGGATGGTGTGGGCCGGCACCGAAGCACGGCAATCCGCATTCACAGCACTGTTGGCCGTCGCCCTGACCTACCTGCTGGTCAGAGCATGGAAGTCCAACCGCGTCATTGACTGGGTACTGTACGGCCTCTGTGCGGTGCTGGGGGTCTGGATGTTCATGTTCTTCGTCCTGGCCGTGGTGTCGCACGCTGTGGCCGCGATACTTCTCCGCCGGCGACAGCTCGCTACGATGGCGGCCTGCGCTGCCGCCGGTGCCGCTGCCCTGCCATTCCTCCTCCTTACGATGGAACAGAAGGCCCAGGTTGACTGGATCGAGAACCGTTCCCTGGCACAGACCATCAGCACCGCGGCCGTCAAGCAATACTTCTATGGAGAAGACCGCCCCACTGGGAATCTTCCGCCGAGCTGGATCCTGGCCTTCGTGGCACTTCTCGGAGTCGTTGAGACCGCCCTGATCGTCTGGGGTCTGTGGGCATCTCGCCGGACGCCAGCGCGGAGCCCGCTGTTAGTCCTTTGCCTGGCAGGCGTAGCCGTACCGATAGCCGGGCTCATGCTGGTGAGTATCGTCGCCCAGCCTGTATACGTGGCCCGCTACCTCACGTTCACAGCGCCCGCATTCGCACTCCTGGTGGGTTTGGGCATTGTCAGTATTCCGGCTCGACTCCCGTGGCTCCGCTATATTGCCATGATCGCCGTCGTCGCTGTGAGCCTGGTTCCCCAACTGACCATCAAGAGCTTGGTCAACGAACCGCCAGACACGGAGCGGAAGATCAGCGACTTCGTTGCGTCCGAATCCCCAGCACCGGCAGCCATGGTCTTTGAGTACCCGTATCTCCGTGACATGACCCTTGCCTATCCTGACGATTTCTCAGGAGTGCAGGATCTTTCCCTTGCCGACAGCCCCGCAGCGTCAGGAACCCTCTGGGGGGAGAACGCCGCGGTTGGACCGGACCGGCTGTCGGGCAAGGGAAACGTGTGGTTCGTCGGAGACGGCAGCGCCGAACCCGATGATCTGTCTGCGTTCGCATCGGCAGGGTGCACGGACACAGGAACGATGCCGTACGAGCGGCTGAAGCTGGTGACCTTCAACTGCCCCTAAGGGCCCCTCAAACTGTCCCCAAGAGGCCCCGCGCCTCAGTTCATTCCGCCCATACGCTAGTGCAACAGGACGAAAACGTCTCCGCGCCGCCGGTCCAGGAGTTGCCCGTTGAATTCCCGGCGGTCATTCCGGACAGGACGCCGCAGGGAGAACAATGCTTTCTTGATTCTCTTGATCATGGTGGTCACCTCCTTTCGGCGTAAAATTTGGCATGACAAATATGGCCATTTAATGCCAAAGCAATAACGGCATAATTAGGCAGGGAAATGCCCTGTGGTTATGAATAGATCGCAAATGCGAAGACGGAAGCGGCAGTGCAGACCCAAACAAAGAAGCTGAGTTCCGAACTATGGGGATGCTGCGTCGCCGCGCGGTCCATCCTGGAAGGGACGCCGCCAGGAGACGTCCGGCAGGCGTCGCCTAAGGCGAGCCGTCCAACGAGGATGGGCCTGGATATACCTCCTTGCAACGGAGGCCGCCGCATGGGCGGGATCAGTTGCGCAAAGGCTAGGAGGCAGGCACTCCGTTATGACGGCGCGCAAAAGCATCAGAGGCCGGGTTTGCGGTGACGGTCATCTTCCATCCGCTAGTCAAAGTAATCATTTTCCCAACCTCCTCTTCTGTTATGCCGCTGCCTCGGCCGACTGGCCTGGCACCGTGCGCCGTGACCCGGCAAAGACGCTCTGGGGTCAGGAATAAAATTACCCTACAAATGCGGCAATGCGCCACTTAATTCGCACAGCATTTCTATAAAGTTTATGAATGCTCTTTTAGAGTCCCCAGCGGACAATGGCCGGGGTCCGCTTATCCCAGCCGAGCGTGCAGACCTTCGCGGTTCCCAGAATGAAATGACGGCCCTCGGCAGGCGCTAGTTCCAGCCAGCGCGCGGTGAGGATCCGGGAGAAGTGCCCGTGCGCCACGATCAGCACGTTGTCCAGACCGGATTCCAGCACACTGGCCACAATCTTGTCGGCGCGGGCTGCCACTTCGTCCAGGGTCTCGCCATTGGGCACACCATGGGTCCAGATCAGGTAATCCGGATTGTCCTTGCGGATCAGGTCCGAACTGATGCCCTCATAGCCGCCGTAGTTCCATTCCACCGCCAGCGGCTCGTGCTGGGCGTCAGGGTAACCTGCCAGCTCCGCGGTACGCCTGGCGCGGCGCAGTGGGGACGTCAGGACCAAATCGAAGTCCACCTGGTCCAGCACCTTACGGGCCTCCACGGCCTGTTGCTCGCCTTCCACGGTCAGGGGCAGGTCGGTGAGCCCGGTGTATTGCCCGCTCTTGGACCACTCGGTCTCGCCGTGGCGCAGGATCCAGAGCTGGGGGCGGGGCGCGGTCATCGGGTTAATCATTTGGACTCCTCGTTCGGGGAAAGTTCGACGGCGGCGGGAGGCTCTGCTGCTTCCGGAACCGCGGGTGCTGCCTCGGGCTGCTCCGCCCACCAGGCGCGCAGCCGCGCTTCGGCGTCGTCCGGTTGCAGGGGTCCGTTTTCCATCCGTTCCTCCAACAGGAACTTGTAGGCCCGGCCCACCACGGGACCAGGCTTGAGGTTCAGGATGGCCATGATTTTAGCGCCGTCCAGATCGGGCCGGACCGCGTCCAGCGACTCCTGCGCGCGCAAAACAGCGATCCTGTCTTCCAGGTCGTCGTAGGCAAAGGCGAGGCGCTCAGCCTTCCGCTGGTTGCGGGTGGTGACGTCCGAGCGGGTCAGCCGGTGCAGCCGGTCCAACAGCGGGCCGGCGTCCGTGACGTAGCGGCGCACGGCCGAGTCACTCCACCCGGCGTCACCGTAGCCGTAGAAACGCATGTGCAGCTCTACAAGCCGGGCCACGGCCTTGATGGTGTCGTTGTCGAAGCGGAGAGTCTTCATCCGCTTCGCAGTGAGCTTGGAGCCCACCATGTCGTGGTGGCGGAAACTGACCGCGCCGCCCGGTTCGAAACGCCGCGTAGCCGGCTTCCCGACGTCGTGCATCAACGCTGCGAACCGCAGCACAAAGTCGGGGGCCGGCACGGCGCCGTCCGCACCCGTTTCCAGGGCAGCGGCCTGTTCCAGGACCTGAAGGGAGTGCTGGTAGACGTCCTTGTGGCGGTGGTGCTCGTCAGATTCCAGCCTCAGGGCGGACACCTCAGGCAACACGAACTCGGCGAGGCCGGTTTCCACGAGGAGGTCCACGCCGACCCGGGGGTGGGCACCGCAGATGAGTTTGACCAACTCATCACGGACCCGTTCGGCCGAGATGATTTTGATCCGCTCGGCCATCTGGGTCATGGCCAGCCGCACGTCGTCGTGCACGGAAATGCCCAGCTGCGAGGCGAACCGGGCGGCGCGCATCATACGGAGCGGATCATCTGAGAAGGAGGCCTCGGGTGAAGCGGGTGTCGCCAGGACGGCCGCGTTGAGATCCCGGACGCCGCCGAACGGATCAATGAGTTCAAGCGACGGGAGCCGCAGGGCCATGGCGTTGATGGTGAAATCGCGGCGCAGGAGATCGTCGGTCAGGGAGGTGCCGAAGGCCACCACGGGCTTGCGCGACTCCGGATCGTAAGCCTCGGCCCGGTACGTGGTGATCTCGATCTGGAAGCCGGCTTTCCGCATTCCGATTGTCCCGAAGGCCCGGCCGATTTCCCAGAAGTTGTCCGCCCACTTCTTGATCAGGGCAACTGTCTGGCCCGGCGTGGCGTCCGTGGTGAAGTCCAGGTCCGGTGAGGTGCGTCCCAGGAAGAGATCCCGTACCGGTCCGCCCACCAGGGACAGCTCGTGGCCGGCGTCGACAAAGCGCTGCCCGAGCTCCAGGACAACCGGGTCAACCTGGAAATCGACGGTGTTGGAATCAATCTTGTGATGTGCGTGCGCCATAGTTACTTAAGCTTGTCAGAAACCAGCGGCTTGGCAGGCCAAAATCTCCTCAAGATCGCTCCTATTCGCCTGCAGCCCTTCAAAGTGCGTCATACGCAGTCCACTTTGATGTCATGTTCCGGTCATCATGATCGGACAAGAGTCGTTAGAGTGGACTCCATGGCCCATCCCGTACCGAGCGCTCCCGGCAGGAGGACAAACGCACCTTTGCCGTCGGCAATTGGTGCCCACGTCGCGCCTGCCCTGCACCCGGCCCCGGCCTCGCTCCCCACGGTGGAGGAAATTTCCGCCGGCGGCGTTGTGGTGGACACATCCGACGGCGAACTAAGGGTTGCGATCATTGCCCGCCTTAATAGGGGCGGACGGCTGGAGTGGTGCCTTCCGAAGGGCCATCCGGAAGGCAAGGAAGACAACGAGCAGGCAGCAGTGCGTGAGATTGCCGAGGAAACCGGCATCGAGGGCGACATCCTGGCCCCGCTCGGCAGCATTGACTACTGGTTCACTGTCAGCGGGCACCGTGTCCATAAAACCGTCCACCACTACCTGCTGCGCGCCAGCGGCGGCGAACTCACCATCGAAAACGATCCGGACCACGAAGCCGTGGACGTCGCATGGGTCCCCATCAAAGAACTGGCACGGAAGCTCTCGTTCCCCAACGAGCGGCGCATCGCGGACTTGGCCAGGGAAGTCCTGCCAGAACACCTCTAAGGCCGTCTCCGCCGGAAATGCGTGTATGCATACTCGGGCATATAGACTGCCCGTTGCGGCGCAAACGCCGTCCGGGTGAGACGATGAAGGCGATGTCAGCTACGAATCCCCCCTCCGATAAAGCAGGCTCTGCCGCCCCGAGCGGAACCGCGAGTGAAACGCGGTCCAGCGCCATCATGGCTGCCGGCACCTTGGTGTCCCGGTTCCTGGGCTTCGGCAAGACCTGGATGCTGGGTGCCGCGCTGGGCCTCGGCTCCACGGTTAACGACACGTTCATCAACGCCAACAACCTGCCCAACCTGATCTTCCTGCTGGTGGCCGGTGGTGTGTTCAACGCCGTCCTGGTACCTCAGATCATCAAGGCGAGCAAAGCCCCTGACAGGGGAGCGGACTACATCAGCCGGCTGCTGACGCTGGCCGTGCTCCTGCTGCTGGGCCTCACCGCGCTGGTCACTCTCGCTGCTCCGGGGGTAATTGAGCTGACCACACAGGGCTATTCGCCGCAGCAGAAGGCCCTGGCAGTTGCGTTCGCCTTCTGGTGCCTGCCCCAGATCTTCTTCTACGGCCTCTACGCCCTGCTGACACAGGTCCTCAACGCCAACGGCGCGTTCGGGCCGGCCATGTGGGCCCCCATCATGAATAACCTGGTGGCCATTGGCGGACTGGGCATGTTCATCTGGATCTTCGGCGAGAACGCCATGAATCCGCACACGCTGGACAACTGGGGCCCTTCCCAGACCCTGCTTGTGGCCGGCTTCTCAACCATAGGCGTGGTGGCCCAGACAGCGATCCTGCTGATCCCGGTGATCCGCCTGAGGCTGGGTCTCCGGCCCCGGTTTGGCTGGCGGGGAGTGGGTCTGGGCCAGGCTGCGAAGCTGAGCGTATGGACGCTCCTGACCGCCGCCGTCGGGCAGTTCGCGTTCCTGTACGTCATGCGCATCGCCACTATTCCCGGTGCCGAGCGGCTCCGGCTGACGGAAGCGGGGGATCCGGCGGCAGAGATGCTGCCCGGCAATGCCGTCCTGGAAGTCGCCAGCCAGCTGTACCTGCTGCCGCACTCGATCATTGCGCTCTCCCTCGCCACAGTCCTCTTTAACCGCATGACCCGTGCATCGCAGGACGGCAACCGTGCAGAACTACGCGACGCCCTCTCGCACGGTCTCCGCACCATGGCGGTGGCCACGGTCTTTGGAGCGCTGGCCCTCTTTGCGCTGGCCGGGCCGCTGGGCATGTTCTTCTCCGGTGGCCCGCGTCAGGACGGCGTGATGCTGGCCCAGACGCTCACCATCCTCGCGCTGAGTACCCCGTTTATGAGCGCTAACTTCATGATGTCGCGGGTTTTCTACGCCAACGAAGACGCCCGCACACCCTTTAATATTCAACTGCTTCTTGCCGTGGTTTACGTCGCCGGTGCGTTTGGGATCCAGTTCCTGCCGGTGGGCCAGATCATTTACGCCATCGCCCTGTTGTACATGGTGGGCAACATCCTCTCGGTGATCATCAGCGCCTTCTTCCTGCGCCGGCTGCTGGGCCACCTCGACGGGCCGCGGATCGCCAACTCGTACATCCGAATGGGCTATGCGGCGCTCGGTTCCGCGATCGCGGGCGCCGGGGCTTTGTGGCTGATGGGCAGCTACAGCGCGGACGGGTTCGCCTGGAGCGGCCGGCCCGCTGCGCTGGTGACCGTCATCGTGGTGGGTCCGATCATGTTGGTTGTCTATCTCTTCCTCCTCAAGATTTTCCACGTCGCAGAACTCGGCGATCTCATACGCCCTCTGCTGGGACGCCTGGGGCGCGATACCGGACCTTCGGGCGGCACCGGGGGAACGCCTGCGTCGGCTGCCGACGTTGCTTCAACGGAACATCCGACGCCGGAACGCGCCACGGTCTCAGTGGACACCGGCCTGATTCCCCGGATCTCCGGCGAATTCGACGCCGTGTCGTTCCGCGCAGGTCCCGTACCGGAACGCCAGGCGGCGCTTTTGGTGCCGGAAACTCTTCGGGGGGAACCCGGAATGCGTCCCGCCTCGGGTCCAGGAGAGGGTGTCCACGGGGAAACTACCTGGGGCACTGAACCCGCTGCGGAATACCTTCCCGTCGAAGACGTTCCCGGCACGGCACGGGGCGGGCTGCTGCACGACGAGATTCCCCTTCCCGGCCGGCGAACGTTCCAGGGCCAGGCCGGACAGAACCCCCATTTCAAGCCACGAGTGCCTCGAAAAAACTGATCTTCCCGCGGTTTTTGGTTGCCTGTCGACCACGTCGGCCATGCCCGATCGGCTAGGATCGACAGTGAACAGGGGTAGTTGCAGGCAAGCGCAGACCGGCTCGCCGGCTAGCTTTTGACCGGTTTCTGACCGGCGGCGTCATCATCTACGCCGGCATACCCGGACAGTCTAGGAGGAACACGTGTCCCACCCGATCGACGTTGGATCAGTACTTGGCGGCCGCTACAAGGTCACTGCCACGGTATTGACCTCACACGACCAGGATCTGGTGCTGGACGGGGTGGACCAGGTTCTCAACCGACCGGTCAGCATTCTGGTCGCCGGCCCGGATAACACCGAACAGGTGGCCCAGAGCGCCCGCGAGGTGGCTACCGGTGAGCGCCCGGGCAATGTCCAGGTCTTGGACCTCGGCGTCACCGAAGCCGCCACGTACCTCATCACCAACCACACGTCCGCGGCAGATCTGCTGGACCTCGTGGTTGCCTCCGACGCCCCTTACGTCGAGCCGTTCTTCACGGATACGCTGGGCAGCGAAATTTTCGGCCAAGCGCGTTCCCACGAGCCGGAACCGTATGACGACGAAGAGAACATCGACGCCGGTTACATCAGCTACGCGGACAATCACCCCAGCCAGGTTGACGCCTACCGCTCTGCGGCGCCGGTGGTTCCGCCGCGTATACCTCCGGTTGTTCCTGCGCGGCCGCCGCTCCGCCCGGCAGTCCGTCCGGCGTCGGGGTCTGCCAAGACCGGGGCCACAGCAGCAGGATCCTCAATGGGCACCGCTGCTGGCGCCACCGGCGCGCATCAGCACGTCACTGCGCCGCAACCAGTGCAGTCTGCAGAAAACCAGCCAGTTTCCGGATCCGCTGAGTCCAGCACCGGTGCGGGCTCCGATACGCCCAAGGTTTCCTTGTGGTCTGAGGACGACTATTCCACCGGCTCTCAGGACTCAGACTACGAGGAACCCGTGGACTCCCGAGCGCCCCAGCGCTCCGATCGTGCAGCGGGGTCCTTTCCGTCCCTTGCTCAAAACATATCTCCTGGGGCGGCAGTACCACCTTCCGGCGGGACGGATGACTATTACGACGACGACGAGCCCGAGCGTGAGCCCCGCTCCATGCGCTGGCTGGTGGGCGGCCTGCTTGCCGTGGTTCTGATTGCAGGGCTCGTCTTCGCGGTCACCAACTTGGGCAGTCTCTTTAAAGCGGGTTCTCAAGCCGCCCCATCCTCCAACTCTACGGGCGCCACACAGCCAACCACCGGGTCGGCCTCCGCCAACCCGAGCTCTGCACCAACGGCAGTACCGCCGGCAGTACCGCCCGTCATTGACAGCATCACCCGCCAGGGGGATTTTGACTTCGCAGCCACCTACGATGTCGATCTGGTGAAGGCGTTTGATGGCAATGTGGCCAGCTACTGGTCGGACATGGAATTTGCCACCGAAGGCTGGGGTGGTCTCGCAAGCGATGGCGTCCCATTGTTCATCAAGCTGAAGAGTCCGGCGAAGGTTTCCTCCATCACCCTGACTCAGCTCGGAGCCTCGGGTGGCAACCTCAGTGTCTTCACCAATGACCGTCCGTCACTGGACGGCGCCAAGATGGTAGGTACCAACAGCTTCACTTCATCTGATCTGACCATGCCGCTGGCCGAACCGGTGGAGGCACAGTACGTAATCGTGTCCATCAAGACACTTCCCAAGCTGGCCGCCCCGAAGACCCGCTACGGCTTTGGCATACGCCTTGCGGAGATCAAGATCCAATAAGGACACATGCGTCGTTCCTGTTGAGCCGCGGCTGTTCTGTCCGGAGCATTGCTCCGCGGTAACAGACGCGGCTTAGCTGTCTTCAGACGGTAATCTGATAGGGCATCCCGTCCAGTGGACGGTGTCATGACCGCTGATGGTTCCTCCGTTGGCGCGGCGCCCGGAATATTCACCACCAAGATTCAGTTGTGCCATGTGGCCGGCCGCAAAAGCCGGCGCATCGACTAAGGAAGAGGTTCACCGTTCAGTGAGCAACGCAGAAAACACCGCGTCCGAAGTACGTGATGTCATCATCGTCGGCTCGGGCCCGGCCGGGTACACGGCCGCTGTCTATACGGCGCGTGCCAATCTGAAGCCCTTGCTTCTGGCTGGATCAGTCACCGCAGGCGGCGAACTGATGAACACTACCGACGTCGAGAATTACCCGGGCTTCCCCGAGGGCATCATGGGGCCGGACCTGATGGAGAACTTCGAGAAGCAGGCAGCCCGGTTCGGAACGGAAATCCAGTTCGAGGACGTCACAGCCCTGGACCTCGATGGTGACATCAAAACTGTCACCATCGGCACCGGCGAGACCTTCCAAGCGCGGGCGATCATCCTCTCCACCGGATCCGCTTATCGTGAGATCGGCCTCCCGAACGAAAAGCGCCTTTCCGGACACGGTGTCAGCTGGTGTGCAACCTGCGACGGGTTCTTTTTTAAGGACCAGGACATTGCAGTTATCGGCGGGGGCGACTCTGCAATGGAAGAAGCCCTCTTCCTGACCAAGTTCGCCAAGTCCGTCACCGTTGTGCACCGACGCGACACACTCAAAGCTTCCAAGATCATGGCAGACCGCGCCATGGCCCATGACAAGATCTCGTTCATCTGGAACAGTTCCGTGGACGACGTCGTCGGAGGGGACAAAGTCACCGGGCTCAAGATCAGGAACCTGCAGGACGGCACCGTGTCCGACCTCGCCGTCACCGGCGTCTTCGTCGCCATCGGTAACGACCCCCGCACCGACCTGGTTAAGGACGCCCTGGAGATCACGGCGGCCGGCACCATCGCCGTCGAGGGCCGGAGTTCCAGGACCAGCATCGCGGGCGTCTTCGCCGCCGGCGATGTTGTTGACCCCACGTACCGTCAGGCCATCACAGCCTCCGGTTCCGGATGCGTTGCCGCGATCGATGTGGAACACTTCCTCGCAGACCTCCACGCGTAATTCGCGTAACCGCCATTCGAAGAGAGAGACAAGGGTTATGAGCAACGCTAAAGACGTAACAGACGCAAGTTTCCATGCGGACGTACTGTCCGCCGAGAAGCCAGTGATTGTGGATTTCTGGGCTGAATGGTGCGGACCATGCCGCAAGCTGGGACCCATTCTCGACGAGATCTCGGTCGAGTACAGCGAGAAGGTTAACGTCGTCAAGGTCAATGTAGATGACAACCCGGCGATAGCCGCCGAGTACGGCATTACATCCATCCCCGCCGTCTACCTTTTCCAGGACGGCCAGGTGAAGAGCACCGTTATCGGTGCGAGGCCGAAGCAGTTCTTCGAAAAGGAATTTGCGGACGTCCTGTCCTAGTCTGCTCTGGTGTCCCGGTCCTTCGTGGCCGGCAGCACCAGTCTGTGGCCACTGCTTCATCGAAGCAGTGGCCACAGTCGTTTGGGGCGTGCATACATTCGAGACTCAATAAAGTTGTATTCGCGACCTATTTGCTCCCAGACTTCACCGACTGATCCGGGTGCTCCTATATCCCAGCTCAGAGCCTTGGCGAATCAGTACGGGGACCGGGCGGCTGATATTAACCAGTCGGCTGAACTTAGGATGACCCCGGTAGGGTCCGACGCACCTGACTGTCTCGTTTCACGTGAAACATTGCAGCTCGGGATCCAACCAGTCCCACTGTTTTTGCTTTTCGGAGCAAAGCGCGAAAGCGGTGGTATGGAGTCCTGCTACCCGTCAATTCGGAACATCGTCTCGATTGCAGGGGCAAGAGGAGACGCCTCACCATCAAGCCGGGATGTTTCACGTGAAACATCCGTGAACGCTGCAGGAGAGCAGCGCATGCGTTTCTGTTTTTCCCGGAAAAAACACAATTCATATAAGACACCAAAAACCACAAATAGTTCGTAGTCCTGGGTCCCAAACACACCTGACCCACATGAAGCGTTTCACGTGAAACATCGTCCGATTCCGCAACAGCCGGCGTCCATTCCCTGATAGAAACCAGACTGCGCGCGGCTCCCACAACCATTGATCACATGGATCAGGGTTCGTGGAGAAGCGAACACCTTGCCCCTTAACTCAAAAACTGAATCTGCGGCCTCCAAATCAATGACCAGGGATCGTTTGGCAAATTAATTCAGATGAATATCAAGCAAAAGGACTGGAAGGGTCGATCCTCCATTGCTCGGGCAGCGATAGCGACGTGGAATATCGAGTCAATCGACTGCACCCTGGCCACATTCTGAACCCTCCATCAGTGTTGGTCCCGCTTTGATTGAATCAAACGCCAATTCTCCCAACCGCCCCGTCGGGAAGCGTCGGTACATAACGATGGTCCACCTGGCCTATCTGGTTAGAGATTCGGCCTATGGCTGCTGGTAGGCAACACTGATGGATTGGAAGAAGCCGACAAATTGGAAAAGACCATGGATACGAGTAGCAGTGATGCCTACAAGGGCGTGTTCTATGCCCAATCTCGCCAGATCTTCAGCGCGGGCACGAGCATGGTGGCTGTTGCTATCTGGCTTGACCGTAGACAACTCATACACGGTCGAAACCGCTCCAACCAGAGGTGTCCGTCTCCGTCGAGCCCAGCCTGCCACATGCAACCAACAGTTCAGCAAAACAGGCCTGACCAACGGGGGGAGGGCCTGCCACGCTATACGGAAACAGACGGAATGGATGCGGCACCCTAGACCTGGGAATTCGCGCTGCCTCTCCTAAGATGCCTCCAGCCAAGAATCAGAATCCGCACGGGGGTGAACGCCGCCTCCTGGCCTGCCTATCGACTGAACCGACACGGCCGCAGGCCTATCCCATACCTAACGCAGTGATCGCATCAATGACCCCCTTACCCCGACATCTTTTACGCGCCCTAGGCTAAAGGTCAGCGCAGCAGGCATCGAAACCGATGCCTCTCTGTTTCACGTGAAACACATTCAACGCTGGTCATATCTTCACAATTGCCCGGGTCACCACAAGATGTTTCACGTGAAACGAATTCAGCGGAGTGATGCCGTGGCTCACTGGATGGGACACCCCATCTCAGGCATCACGTAGGCTACCAGGCGGCCACACCAATGAATTGCCGAGTTGCCCATATCCATGTCAAAACCCGTGCGACCGATGAGAAGTCAACACATGCAAAACCACGAAGAACCCAAGTAAATCCGTGCAGCCGGCTGGGAGAGAACCATAGCCGCCACCCACGCGAGCGCTCTGCAGCCCACCGAACTACACAGTCTTGGTGGCCATTTGTATGCCCACCAACGGCTGAGCCTTCGCACATGTGCCGCAATGTGCTGAGAAGTCGGGGAACAACCAGCATAACCCTACCTGCGACACAGTCCGCTCAGCAGACGTGGGGACCCTCAGCGTAAACCAACAGAGACACGATCTACGCGGCCGCCCTTAGTCGATCGTTGCCTAGGCTCTCGGCCCTAGGCTCTCGGCAAATCCCTGCTTCCTAAGCGTCAACGCCTATAGTCCGGTGGAAAGATCGACCTGTGGAGGCGACTTACTGCCGGGAGATACAAAGTGTCCTGGCTACAGCTCCCGGTTAGATGGCCGCAATTGATGAATGCCTGGCAGGGTAGGGGACCGAACAGGGAACCAGACGCAGGCCCGGAACACAGGCTGTGTCGCGCATCCGAACCCTACTACTCGGCCGATCCTCTCGGGTGCATGTCGGTTTCAGTACTCGCCACTCGCCGTCCGCGCGCGGGCACCTGCGCAAGCTGCCACTGAAGCCAGTACAAGGCCCCATCGGCTTCATCCGAAGTATGGCTAACAGGTCTGCCACACGGCTATCCGTCGCGTGCGTATTCCACTGATACCGAAGTTATCCCCAAGCGTTATCCACATCGATATCCACAGACGGACCCACCGGTCCGCAAATTTGGACGATGCGTAGCTCAGTCAGCATTTCAGTTCATTGGCCACGCTCAAATCGGAATCTTGGCAGTGAACAACAACACGGAAGCGGAGCTCACTCATACGCGTATAGACATAAAGGACCAAAATCCAACAATTTGCGACTCTTTCCGAGAAAAAAGGACACTTGAGCGCGGGCTTGGTAATGTTTCACGTGAAACGGAACCGCAGTCGGTCTACGACACCTCGGCTGTCCGGTCGTTCCTTGAAGCGCTAATGTACGGTGAATCTCCCAGTGATCCTGGCCACTGAACAATCTTTCCACAAAGTTATCCACAGCGATATCCACGGTGCAATGCACGCCGTGCCGCCCTCGAGATGGTACGGCGTTTCCTCTTGTTGCGATGAAACTTTCTCACCCGACGATACACGGCGTGCTCACAACGCACATTCCTTCTGTGCGACTTCTTGGCCCATGGCCAGAGTGGCTCCAGTTTGGGGGGCCATGCCCATGCAGGTTCAGACCGTCAATCGCCTGAATTGGTGGCATTGGTGAATGGGTGCCGCTAAAGTCACGATCCGTTGAGTCCCCGCGAACGGACCGTCCAACCAACCACAAGCTTGCATCAGGCCGGACCACTCAGCCTAACCTCAGGTTCATTCCTCTGCCGTCCAATCCCAAAGCGGGCGGTTGCCGTCCACCTCGGGGTTGCGTCGTGTGGGGGAGAGACAGTCAAGCAACAGATTCCGGGACCCCGCTGTGCCGAGATGCCCCGACGAAGCCCAGACCGCTAAGAATTTTGCAGCGATATTCCTCGGTATACCCGTCGGATGCGGAAGCCGGTGACCCCCTTGGTAGCGCAAAGAACTGACATACATTCCTGAAGTTGATGTGTACTGTGCAGCACCGCAGATTCGATTCTGCGCCGTAAGTCATCTGCACCGCGAATCATTCAACGCCAGGCCGCATGGGGAATTCCTCGGGCATGTCTGTCTGTGCAGATGCACCTAATCCGATCACGCGGACCTCACCACCACTCAGCCGGTTCTTTAGGAGCTGCCCCACGAGCAGGGCATGTCACTGGCCGCTCTTCCATCAGCGACCTGGCAGCGATGGGATTCATTCTGTTCAGTATCTCCACCGAGGATGGAACACAGACATCGGACAAGGGTTCCGGGCTACGTGACCATGCTGGCCTTCTGGAGCGCCATGCCGCGCGCCAACAGGGCCCCAGACTGTGTCGAGCCGGTCCCCAGCGCATGTACTCCTCCGTGGGCACACGTCACCGCCAAGACCGCTGCTGGATGGGCTTCTGGAGACGGAGTCTACGATCTTCGTCGGCTAAGCACCATGAACCCCAGTTAGTCCGACGCGCTGGTAGCCCATTGAAGTGCTATGGCATCACAACGTATGGAAAGGAGTGGACAGAATGCGACAGTCTCGGTCGCTAACGCCCTCGTGATAGTCGGGCATCAGGATGGGGGATGGGCAGAGTCAGTCACGGCATATGTGCGTGGTCTGGCGTTTCACGTGAAACCACGTGGACCACTATCGTCGCAGGCCAGGTCCGTCCAGCAATCATTGTGGGGGTATCTCTTCTCGGCTCTCCGGAGAAACAAAGACGAGGCGTGTCGGGGTCGGCGCAGACTGACGATTCGGCTTTGTCCGACGCAAACATGCTGACAAGAGAGAGGCCATCCCGATACACAGATGTGGATCAGGTGACACTTCGGCAAGATCAGGAGTCGAGATCCTGGGCGGCGCCTCCAGGATTACCGTAGCCAGAGTCACTGACGCGATCTCGCACCACTACGGCTGGTGTTTCACGTGAAACAATGGGAAATCCATCCTCTACAGCCACACCTGCGCCGCCGGGTACCCTTTAAGGAAGGACCATCGAATCAAATAGCAGGTCCGAGGAACCCCGTTTTGGCACACCAGTCATACAGGATCAGCGAGCCAAGCAACCTACCGAGCAGGCAACGGCGTCTCAGACCACCAAACGCGTGGATAACCGGGGAGCCCTCCTGCCTCGCGGAAACGGACTGGCAATAGCGATAGGGATGAAGCCTCATCGCCGATGAGCCGGTTGGGAACCTAGTCGCACCGGAACAGAAACCAACAGCATCGACGCATCCTTCAACTATTACACGCCGCAAGACGTCTGCGGAGGAATACTGGGTCCTGTTTTCGGTTGGCGTTAACACCGCCCGGCGCTGCTATTATGCGAGCCGCCGGCCCAGACCTGCTGCATTTCGGCCAGCGCACACTCCTAGTGGGCCAGCAATCCTCACGCCGCCGGACTCCGGCACTGCCGGTGCGGCGGAAACACAACGCGTGACACCAGCCGGGTTAGTCCATGGCCACTGACGGTGCCGAACCCAAGTCGCACCACCAGCAGCATTCCAGCGATCTCTGGCGATACTCCATGTGACCGTGTGGCTCAGGAAGAACAGCCCTGCATTTTCCCCCGATATGGTCGGAACCAGAATCTACTCAGAGAACGTAGGAAGGGAATCGTTCCAGACGCGAAGAAGGGGCCTGTTTCACGTGAAACAGGCCCCTTCTTTTAGAGGTGAATACTAGTTTTCGGATCCTGGAGCAAGGACGTCCATGATGCGGTTCAGGTCTTCAACACTGGCGAATTCAATACTGACGCGCCCCTTGCGGACACCCAGAGAAATCTTGACGTTGGTGTCCAAGCGGTCCGACAGCGAGGATGCCAGGTAGTCCAGGCGCTCATGGCGGGCTCCCGGACGGGGGATGTTGTTCTTCGCGGGCTTCGCAGGATCCTGGTAAAGAGTGACGGCTTCTTCGGTTGCCCGAACAGACATACCTTCAGCCACAATCCTCTGGGCGAGGCGTTCCATGGCTGCCGCATCCGGGAGGGCCAGCAATGCACGGGCGTGGCCGGCAGAGAGAACGCTCGCCGCCACACGACGCTGAACCAGAGGTGGAAGCTTCAGCAGGCGCAGCGTGTTCGTAACCTGGGGACGTGAACGGCCAATGCGATCCGCAAGCTGCTCGTGAGTGGTCCCGAAGTCTTCAAGCAACTGCTGGTACGCAGCCGCCTCTTCGAGCGGGTTCAGCTGGCTGCGGTGCAAGTTCTCCAGTAGTGCGTCCCTGAGGAGGTCATCATCGGTGGTGTCCCGGACGATGGCGGGGATGGTTTCCATCCCGGCCGCCTGTACTGCCCTCCAGCGACGCTCACCCATCACCAGCTCGTACGGTTCTCCACCTTCCTCGGTTGAGGTACGAACCACAATTGGCTGGAGAACGCCAATTTCGCGCACAGAGTGGATAAGCTCCGCCATGTCATCTTCATCGAAGACTGAGCGGGGCTGTTTCCGGTTCGGATGGATGTCGGTGACCAAAATTTCGGCAAAACGCACGCCGGGGACTTCCACAAGATCTACACCGTTATCCGCCTTGCTCTCTGTTTCAGTAGCTTCAGGAACGGGCACAGCAGACACAGGGACCTCGGATAATGACACATCAGTCACGTCTTCAACCGGCGCGGTCCCAGCTTCCACCGCCGAGACAGCGACAGGGCTCGTGGCCGGAACTTTCGCAGGAGCCTTGGCCGCAACTCTCGCGGCCGGCGGTTTGTCGGCTGACTTGACGGACGGTTTAGCGGGGGAGGCCGTTTTTGGCGCAGCTGCCTTTTTCACTACCGCTACGTCGTTGGCCCCAACCGGCGCATTCGACGCGGAAGCATCCGAACCTGCTCCGCCATTCCCGGAGGTGTCGTCTGAGGAAACGACTTTCTTACGGCCTTCCGGAAAGAAGAGATCCACGGGCCGCGACACAGCGCTGCCATTGCCCGACGCACTACCGGCGGAACTTGGAATGAGTGCGCCAAGACCGCGGCCCAGGCCACGTCGCTTTTCGCTCATGGATAAATCCCTCCGATGGAAGAGTCAGAACTTGCCGGACTCCGGTTGTTGCACTTTTGAAGATTCTAACGTTCAGCGATTTCGGCTGCGGCTTCCAGGTAAGACAGGGCTCCACTGGAGGAAGGATCGTAGGTCATGACTGTTTGCTGGTAGCTCGGGGCTTCCGAAATCCGCACCGAGCGGGGGACTACAGCACCCAGGACCTGTTCCGGGAAGTGCAGGCGAACCTCCGCTGCCACCTGGGCGGCAAGGTTGGTTCGGCCGTCATACATTGTAAGGAGAATTGTGGAGACCACCAGATCCGCATTCAGGTGTTTCTGGATCATTTCGATGTTCTTAAGGAGCTGGCTCAGTCCTTCCAGGGCATAGTACTCGCACTGAATGGGGATAAGGACCTCACCAGCAGCGCAGAAGGCATTAACCGTGAGCAACCCAAGGCTCGGCGGGCAGTCAATGAAAATGTAGTCGAGGCGTTCTTCGCCATTCTTCGCCCGGGTCTTGGCATATACATCGATCGCCCTGCGAAGACGCTGTTCACGTGCCACCAGCGAGACAAGCTCAATCTCCGCACCGGCCAGATGAATGGTGGCAGGAGCACAGATCAGGTTACTAATGTCCGGGCAGGGGGCCACCACGTCGGCAAGAGCGAAATCGTTGATCAGGACATCGTAGATGCTGTCCACGTCGGCATGGTGCTCGACTCCTAGGGCGGTGGACGCGTTGCCCTGGGGATCGATATCAATGACCAGGACGTTCAGGCCAGCTGCGGCCAAGGCAGCGGCAATGTTCACCGTGGTGGTGGTTTTGCCGACCCCACCCTTTTGGTTGGACACCGTGAAGATGCGTGTTTTCTCCGGTTTGGGAAGGTTACGGCCAACCAGCCGTTCGCGGCGCCTGGTCTCGTGCGCGAGCTCCCTGGCGATAGGACTGGAATCATCCATGGTGTCCATGACGTTGGTCCTACCACCCGTTGTTGTTTCACGTGAAACAGAGGCAAGAGTTGCAATTTCTGCAACCGGATTAGGGTGGCTTTGCCCTCGTCCCGGCGCGGAACCCATGCCAGCAACTGATCGTGCTGACCCCAAAGACACAAACGGGGGTATCCGCTGTGTGGAGGCTTCGCTACTGGTCACTGGGACACACTCTCTCTCATTCGGCTTTTACTGCCGTTGTCTAGCCTAACCGCTTCGCCCCGCAGACCAAGGCTACTGGGCCCGGACTAGGAGTTCTTTCGGGACTTGTTGACGACGATCCGTACCACCGTGGTGGGTTCCTCCAAGAGGCTTTCACCGACAGTCACTACAGAGGTCTTGACGCCACCGAGCTTCCGGATAACCTTTGCTGCTTTTTCAATTTCCTCGGCTGCGCTGCGTCCCTTAATGGCCACAACCTCACCCTTACCGGCGAGAAGGGGGATGGTCAGGCCGGCCAGGTTGCTCAGCGCAGAAACAGCCCGGGCAGTCACAACGTCAGCGTTAACCATGCCGACCGCCAGTTCAGCGCGGGTCCGCATCACCGTGACGTTCGTCAAGCCCAGATCGTCCACCACTTCCTGGAGCCAGATCACCCGGCGTTCCAGCGGCTCGATCAGTGTCAGTTCGAGGTCCGGCCGCGCGATGGCGAGGCAGAGTCCGGGAAGTCCGGCTCCGCTTCCGACGTCGGCAACATGGCTACCGTGCGCGATTTCGGTTTCGATGACGGCACAGTTGAGGACGTGCCGGCTCCACAACCGTGGTATCTCGCGCGGCCCGATCAGCCCGCGTTCCGTTCCGGACGTGGCCAGGTGCTCTACATAGCGTTTGGCCAGGTCCAGGCGGTCACCGAAAATTTTCTCGGCCGCCAGCAATTCTGCTGCCGTGATGTCAACCATGATTAGCGGTTCAGCATTCTCTAGTCTGCGGATACAACGATGTGACGCCCGGCGCCTTCGCCCTCGGACTCGCTGACGAGTCCCAGGTCAGCGACGGCGTCGTGAACAATTTTGCGTTCGTAGGCACTCATCGGCTCCAGTGCCACGGCTTTGCCGGACTCCTTGACCAACGCTGCCGCGTCCTCGGCGATCTTCTGAAGGTGGCCGGCGCGCTGCTGGCGGTAGCCGTTGATGTCCAGCACCAGGCGTGAGCGGTTCTCCGTTGCGGAGAGGACGGCAAGCCTGGTCAGTTCCTGAAGAGCTTCCAGGACTTCGCCGTCTTCGCCTACGAGGCTGTCGAGACTGTCGGTTTCTTCTTCAGCAACGATGGAAATGTAGGTGCGGCCGTTCCGGACTTCGATGTCGATGTCGCCGTCGATGTCCGCGATATCCAGCAGCTCCTCCAGGTAATCGGCAGCAACGTCGCCTTCCTCTTCGAGTCGGCTGGCAGCGGATCCCTTGAGGGAAGCATCGGCGTCGGTCGCTGATTCGTCCTGATCGTCAATGATCTCGTCGGAAAGGGCGTGTTCGGTGCTCTCGGCTGACATTACTTCTTCTTCCTGTTCTTGCGCTGTGGCTGGACGCGCTGTCCCTTTAGCTCGATGGCCGCGGCTGCGGCTGCTGCCTCCGCTTCGGCGTCGGCCTTCTTCCCGCCCAGAATAGGCAGGGCCGGCAGGCCCTTGGCAGCCCGGCGTTCGGCAAGTGCCTTGGCGGCAGGGGATCCCGGCGTCGGCATGCGGCGGATGACAAAGAACTGCTGCCCCATGGTCCAGAGGTTGGTGGTGGTCCAGTAGATGAGCACGCCGATGGGGAAGTTAATGCCACCCACACCGAACACCAGTGGCAGGATGTAGAGCATCATTTTCTGCTGGCGCATGAACGGGCTGGCCATGGCCTCTTCGGACATGTTCTTGGCCATGATCTGCTTCTGGGTGATGAACTGCGAGGCCGTCATGGCCAGGATCATCACGATAGACAGGACCCAAACAACCACTTGGTCGCCGCCTCCGCCATGCAACAGGGATGCTGACAGTGGGGCGCCGAAAATGCTGGATTCGTCGAACTGCACCACTTGTTCGTGGCTCATCGCCCCTATCCCGATGCCCGTCTGGCGTGCAGCCGTAATGCCGGAGAGCACCTGGAACAGCGCAAAGAAGAACGGCATCTGGATCAGCATGGGCAGGCAAGCCGAGAAGGGGTTGGTGCCGTGCTTCTTGTACATGGCCATCTGCTCCTGCGCCATGGCCTGGCGGGAGAGCTGGTCGGTCTTGCCCTTGTACTTGTCCTGAAGTTTCTTCAGGTCCGGCTGCAGCAGCTGCATACCGCGCTGGGCCTTGATCTGCTTGACGAAGACCGGGATCAGGGCGGCGCGGATCACCAGCACCAGCCCGATGATGGACAGCGTCCAGGTCCAGCCATTGGCGGCAGGCAGGCCAATGGTGCTCAGGCCATCGTGGAATCCGATCATGATGATGGAAACCAGCCACTTGAACGGGGCCATTATTGTTCCAAAGAAGTCCATACGATATCCCTATTCGTCAGGCCGCAAGGCGGCCTTCTCCATCAGTCTGAGCAGCCAGGTACTTGTCCGGGTTGTTCAGCACAACAATTGTGGGGGTCCGGTGTTCGGGCCAGTGGCGGTGGCCGGCGGGGACATGGTCCACACCACCGGCATTCCACGGATGGCAGCGCACAAGGCGGCGGGCCGCAAGCCAGCTGCCCTTCACTGCCCCATGGACAGTGATCGCCTCGAGGGCGTACGCCGAGCAGGAAGGAAAGAAGCGGCAAACCTGGCCATACAAGGGGGAAATCACCTTGCGGTAGGCCATGAGCAGCAGAATAAGAATGTTTCTGGGCAGGTTCCAGAGGAAGGTGCCCACAGCGGCAGCAACCGGCTGGAGGTAGTGGACGACGGCGGCAGTTACCTTACGCACGCGGTGTCCCCTCCTGTGTTGTACCGGTTGAACCGTTTACAGCAGCCCTCGGAAGGCGGCTGTCCAACCGGCTCATGGTTGATTCCAGTGCGGCGTTGTAGTCCGCCAGCAGTTGATCCCAGCTGGCGACAGCGGACGCAGGCAGGGCCCGGACCACTATGGCGAACCCGGTACCGTACTCGCGCAGCGAGGCAGCACCGGCTTCTCTCAGTCTTCTCTTAACGAGATTCCTGACCACAGCGTTCCCGACACCTTTGGAAACGATGAACCCGATCCGGCTGGGTTCGTCGGCAGCAATAGCTGCCGCATATAACACTACGTTCCGGCGTCCATTGCGGACACCGGAACGTACGGTTGTTGAAAAATCGGTTGCAGTCCTCAAACGGTTACGGGTGGCCAGCACCTTAAACTCGCAAAGAAAAGTTTACCGACGAGTCAGTATCTAGGCCGACAGTTCGGTGCGGCCCTTGCCACGACGGGCTGCCAGGATGGCACGGCCGGCACGGGTACGCATACGAAGGCGGAAGCCGTGCTTCTTGGCTCGACGGCGGTTATTCGGCTGAAAAGTCCGCTTGCTCACGTTAGTTACTCCAGTGGATCAAAGGTGCGCCCACCCGATCAGTAAAAGGGGAAGAACTGGCCGACGCTAAGTTTTGTATGTGCATGCTTCCCCCGGCTGCTCAAACGCGGTGCGTCAGAGAGATTCAGAAGAGGTCAAAAAGCGTACACAAAGGACTTCACAACGTTAGGGCAAAATGCCTGCCAGAGTCAAACCGGGGTACCCCTGGGTCCCTGGTCCAGGCTGTGGTTAACCTGACCCCACAGCCTGTGGATGAAGTGGCTCACAGGCCCTGTTTTCGAACCACAACGGTGTAATTATCCACAAGCTACTTCCCAGCTATCTTCTGGCCTTTTGATCCCCTAGAGTGACTCAGTGGCCGATTATCCACGGACTGTGCATAAACCTGTGGATGAAGCTGAACCAGCATCCTGGTTCGGGACTTGGGGCTGCACGTAATGCAGGCACGCAAGTTTGAGGAACTGATTGATGACAGTAGACGAAGCCAACCACGCCAATACTGTCGGAAGTTCCTGGCGTCGGGTTGTGAGCCTGCTTGAGCAGGACGACCGCGTATCGCCACGGCAGCGGGGCTTTGTCATCCTGGCGCAGGCGCAGGGCCTGATCGGATCCACACTCCTGGTGGCAGTGCCCAACGAACTGACCCGCGAAGTCCTCCAGACACAGGTCAAGGACGCCCTGGACGATGCCCTCCACAACGTCTTTTCCGAGGACATCCGCTGCGCAATCGACGTGGACACCGACCTGGTGCCGATCCACAAAGAGCCGGAACCCGTCGTCGAACCTTCCTACTCACCAGACCAGCTGATCGAACAGAAGCCGCAGCCGATGCTGCCGAGTACTTCGCACGAATTCGGCCGGCTGAACCCCAAGTACGTCTTCGATACCTTCGTGATCGGCTCGTCCAACCGCTTTGCCCATGCAGCCGCCGTGGCGGTGGCCGAAGCGCCCGCCAAGGCCTACAACCCGCTGTTCATCTACGGTGATTCCGGACTGGGCAAGACCCACCTCTTACATGCGATCGGCCACTACGCCCGCCGCCTGTACAGCGGAATCCGGGTCCGGTACGTGAACTCCGAAGAGTTCACCAACGACTTTATTAACTCCATCCGCGACGACGAAGGTGCCAGCTTCAAGACCACGTACCGCAACGTGGACGTGCTGCTGATCGACGACATCCAGTTCCTGGCCGGCAAGGACCGGACGCTGGAGGAGTTCTTCCACACGTTCAACTCACTGCACAACAACAACAAACAGGTGGTCATCACCTCGGACCTGCCCCCCAAACAGCTGGCAGGGTTCGAGGACCGGATGAAGTCCCGCTTTGAGTGGGGCCTGCTCACCGACATCCAGCCGCCCGAACTCGAGACCCGGATCGCCATCCTGCGGAAGAAGGCCCTCAGTGAAGGCCTTTCCGCCCCGGACGATGCCCTGGAATACATCGCCTCCAAGATCTCCAGCAATATCCGCGAACTCGAAGGCGCACTGATCCGGGTCACGGCATTCGCCAGCCTGAACCGCCAGCCGGTCGATGTGGCATTGGCCGAAATGGTCTTGAAGGATCTCATCACCGACGACGGTGCCCAGGAAATCACATCGAGCCAGATCCTGATCCAGACAGCCGAGTACTTCAAGCTCAGCATGGAAGAACTCTGCAGCAAGTCACGGACGCGCACGCTGGTGACCGCCCGGCAGATCGCCATGTACCTGTGCCGCGAACTCACGGACATGTCCCTGCCGAAGATCGGCCAGGAGCTCGGCGGCCGCGACCACACCACAGTGATCCACGCCGACCGCAAGATCCGTGAGCTGATGGCGGAGCGTCGTGTGATCTACAACCAGGTCACCGAACTCACCAACAGGATCAAGCAACAGCAGCGCAACTCCTGAGCCGTCGCCTCTATACCTTATTAACAGGTGCATGTGGATAACCCTGTGGATAGTTAAGGGGACAACCACGCTTAATGGGCTTAAAACCCTTAAGGCGCCTGTGGATCAGCCAAAACCCAAAAATTGTTATCCCCATCCACAGCCTGTTTAAAACCCGCTTCGCCCACAATCCATGAACAGGCATTGACCTCTGGATCCTGCGGCCGGATCGAGTTATCCACAGTATCCACAGCAGTTATTAACACTACTAATCCCAAGAAATTGATTTCCCTCAAATAACAACCTCGATGCGCACTCCGAACCGTCCCAGGCCCGAGGGCCTTAGGACCCCAGTCGTCCAGTCCGGGGATGGGTTAATCAGCGCTCTTCCAGCTAAGCTGTCAGCAGCGCTCCCATCCTCGGGTTTCTTAGTGGTTCAGCAATCGAAGAACCATGCAGGTTCCGTGTGTTGGGGCGCCCCCATTTTTGGGCTCCCTATGGAGTTTCCGGTTCAAACAAGGCAGCAGCAATGAAAGGCGGCACCCTTCCGTGAAGTTCAGAGTCGAACGGGACGTCCTGGCAGAAGCCGTCACCTGGACAGCCCGGTCGTTGTCTCCGCGGCCGCCGGTTCCAGTGCTGTCGGGCCTGCTCCTGAAGGCTGAAGCCGGCACGGTCAGCCTCTCGAGCTTTGACTACGAAACCTCCGCACGGTTGGAAATTCCGGCGGACATCACCGCCGAGGGAACCATCCTCGTTTCCGGACGCCTCCTGGCGGACATTTGCCGAAGCCTTCCATCCGCTCCTGTCGTTGTGGAAACCGATGGCAGCAAAGTCACACTGACCTGCCGCCGAAGCAGCTTCCACCTGGCCACCATGCCCGAGGCTGAATACCCGCCCCTGCCTGCCTTGCCCGCC
Source organism: Pseudarthrobacter sp. S6 (assembly GCF_050156575.1). NCBI lineage: Bacteria > Bacillati > Actinomycetota > Actinomycetes > Micrococcales > Micrococcaceae > Pseudarthrobacter > Pseudarthrobacter sp. S6. Next base: position 230,716 of record NZ_CP189581.1, read on the forward strand.
ATCAGCGGTACCGTCCCGGGTGACGCTTTTGCCCAGGCCGTGTCCCAGGTCATCATTGCGGCCAGTAAGGACGACACCCTCCCCATCCTCACCGGCGTCCGCATGGAGATCGAGGATGACCTCATCACGCTCCTGGCCACTGACCGCTACCGTCTGGCCATGCGCGAAGTGCCGTGGAAGCCCACCACACCGGGAATTTCCACCAGTGCCCTGGTCAAGGCAAAAACCCTGAACGAAGTGGCCAAGACCCTTGGCGGCAGCGGCGACATCAACCTTGCCCTTGCTGACGATGACAGCCGCCTGATCGGCTTCGAAAGCGGCGGCCGCACCACTACGTCTCTGCTCGTCGACGGCGATTACCCCAAGATCCGTTCGCTTTTCCCGGATTCCACGCCGATTCACGCAACCGTCCAGACGCAGGAACTTGTGGAAGCCGTCCGACGTGTGTCGCTCGTGGCCGAACGCAACACACCGGTTCGCCTCGCCTTCACCCAAGGACTGCTGCATCTGGACGCCGGCACCGGCGAAGATGCCCAAGCTTCCGAAGAGCTCGAAGCACAGCTCTCCGGTGATGACATCACGGTCGCATTCAACCCGCACTACCTGGTGGAGGGCCTTGCCGTCATTGAAACGAAGTACGTCAGATTCTCCTTCACCACTGCGCCGAAGCCCGCCATGATCACGGCCCAGGCAGACGCTGACGGTGAGGACCAGGACGACTATCGATACCTGGTCATGCCAGTACGCCTCCCCAACTAGTCCCCACCGCCCCCTCGCCTCGCAAGCTCGGCCAGGGAACCCTGGCGGCGTGGGTCCAGGCAGACGTTGTCGTTCTGGGCCCCAAAACGACAACCGACACCCACTGCAGAAATGAGACTCCCGTGCACATCGGACTGATCGGCCTTGGCAAGATGGGTTTCAACATGCGCGAACGCCTGCGCGCGGGCGGCATCGAGGTCACCGGCTTTGATCGCAACCCGGAGGTTACCGATGCTGCCTCCGTGGATGCGCTGATTGCGGCCGTTCCGGCCCCGCGGCTGATCTGGGTCATGGTTCCGTCAGGCGACATCACCGATGCGGTCATCAGCGAGCTCGGGGACAAGCTCGACGCCGGCGACCTGGTTATCGACGGCGGCAACTCCCGCTTCACGGAAGACCAGAAACATGGTGCCGCGCTGGCTGAGAAGGGCATCCGTTTCGCCGACTGCGGTGTTTCCGGTGGAGTGTGGGGTCTCAAAAACGGGTACGGACTAATGGCCGGCGGCGATGCCGCCGATATAGGACGGGCACTGCCGGTTTTTGATGTCCTGCGTCCCGAAGGCGAGCGGGCGGACAGCTTTGTCCATGTCGGCGGAATCGGTGCAGGACACTACGCGAAGATGGTCCATAACGGCATCGAATACGGCCTGATGCAGGCCTACGCCGAAGGCTACGAATTGTTGGCCGCCAAGGACATTATTGACGACTTGCCCGGTACGTTCCGCGCTTGGCAGAAGGGCACCGTGGTCCGGTCCTGGCTGCTGGACCTCATGGTCAAGGCGCTGGACGAGGACCCAGGGCTGGAATCCATCGATGACTACGTCGAGGATTCGGGTGAGGGCCGCTGGACCGTTGAGGAAGCCATCGCCAACGCTGTTCCTGCACCGGCCATCACTGCTGCACTCTTTGCGCGCTTTTCCTCCCGCGAAGAAAACTCGCCGGCAATGAAGATGGTTTCAGCGTTGCGCCACCAGTTCGGCGGGCATCCCGCCCGCCCCGCCAAATAACATCCACCCCGGGACCCGCCGGTTCCGAGAATTGTCGAACACCGCGTGTACCTAGAACACCTTTCGCTCACTGACTTCCGCAGCTACGCCCAGGTTGACCTACCCCTCGAACCGGGTGTCACCGTGCTCGTCGGGGCAAACGGCATCGGCAAAACCAACCTCATGGAAGCCATCGGGTACCTGGCCACGCTCAGCTCGCACCGGGTGAGTTCCGATGCCCCGCTGCTGCGGTTCGGCACGGACCGCGCGCTGGTCCGTGCCCGCCTGGTCCGGGGCGAACAGACCACGGTCCTGGAACTTGAGATCAACGCCAGCCGCGCCAACCGGGGGCGCATCAACCGAAGCAATCCAGTCCGGGCCAGGGACCTCCTCGGAATCTGCCAGACCGTGCTTTTCGCGCCCGAGGACCTGGCATTGATCAAGGGAGATCCGGCCAACCGCCGCCGATTCCTCGACGAGCTGCTGGTCAGCCTAGTGCCCCGCCATTCGGCGACGCGAACGGACTACGACCGTGTCCTGAAGCAGCGCAACGCCCTGCTCAAATCCGCGCGCGCCGGAAAGTTCACTGCCGGACATGAGGCCACCCTCGATGTCTGGGACCAGCACATGGCCCGGGCGGGTGCCGAGCTGCTGCACGCACGGCTGGAACTGGTTGACCTGCTGCGCCCGCACCTAGCCAAGGCGTATGCGCAGCTCACGGACGGCTCCAAGGAAGCCAACGCCATCTACCGTTCCACACTGCAAAACCTGATGGACGACGACGGCGGCGCGGCACCGGGTGCCGGCGGCAGTCTGATGGTGGAAGGGTGCGTAGCTGCCGAAGATCTGCGGGACCTGACCGTTGAGGACCTCACCGGACGCTATATTCAGGCCTTTGCAGCATCCCGCCGCAAGGAACTTGACCGCGGAATCTCCTTGGTGGGGCCGCACCGGGATGAGCTGGAACTGGTCCTGGGCGAAGCGCCTGCCAAGGGATATGCCTCGCATGGCGAGACCTGGTCCATGTGCCTCTCCCTTCGCCTTGCCTCGTACTACGTCATGCTCGATGACGCCAGGACCGGCGGGTCTGCCCCGATCCTCATCCTCGATGACGTTTTCGCCGAGCTGGATGTACAGCGCCGGCGTAAACTGGCCGCAATAGTCTCCGGCGCGGAACAGGTCCTGGTGACCGCCGCCGTCGACGCCGATATCCCGGAGGAGCTCTCCGGCCGGCGGGTGAAGGTCATTCCGGGAGGAATCGTTGAATAAGGATGAAAAGAGCGGGCTGCAGCCCGGCAGGGATCCTGACAACATCGATGCCCCGCAGGCTGCGCTGAACCGCATGCGGGAGGCTGCGGCAGCGCGCGGTGAAATCCGTCGCAAGGCACCCCCGAGGGCCGGCGCCGCTAAAACAAAGGGTGGGATCCGGGATACGCGAGGTTTCCGCCAGTTCCACTCCACCGGCCGGGATCCGTTGGGGCTCGGCAAAGTGGTGGGACGCTTAGTGGCCGAACGAGGCTGGAGCTCGCCGGTAGCGGTGGGGTCGGTCATGGCGGAGTGGGCCACGCTGGTTGGCCCGGAGATTTCAGCTCACTGCACCCCGGAGAGTTTCACCGATACCACCCTTCACGTGCGCTGCGACTCGACGGCCTGGTCCACGCAGCTGCGGCTGTTGAGTAACAGCCTGCTGGAGAAATTCCGCACGGAACTGGGCGATGGCGTGGTCACCAGCATCCAGGTGCTGGGACCGGCGGCACCCACCTGGCGCAAGGGTGGACGTACCGTCAACGGCCGCGGGCCGCGGGATACTTACGGCTAGCAGCCGCCGTCGGCTCTTGAATATTCGTCCGGCGGCGTGTAGGGCGGTCTAACGACCACGGAGCGTATAGGCATCCGGAGGCGGGACCTCGAGGGCGCCCAGGGCTGGATCAATGGCCTCGCATAGGCATATCCGGGTCCCGCGACGCCTGCTGGAATGCGGGTTTGGGGCTCATTTCACGATAGAATCACAGCAGATAACTGGGCGCCGGTGAAACGTTGACTGAGTCCGTTTTCCGCACGCTCCCCGCAGGCGGACTTCGGTCCCGCACGTCGATGTATCCGTCAGTGCCATCAGCTTGTGCCTGTTGGCGGATGCTTTCCCAAGGAAGGCCGCCGCCGGCCATCATCGAAAAAGAGGAGTCGACAGCACCTGTGGCTAACGACAATACAGATACCCAGGCAGTGGAACGCGCAGCGGAGGACGTACCTACCCCCGACACGCCGGCGGAGACCGTGACACCCCGGGAGTACGGCGCAAGTGACATCACCGTACTTGAGGGCCTCGAAGCCGTCCGGAAGCGCCCGGGCATGTACATCGGTTCCACCGGGCCGCGTGGCCTGCACCACCTGGTCTATGAAGTGGTGGACAACTCTGTTGATGAGGCGCTGGCCGGGTACTGTACGCACATCGAAATAGTCCTGCAGGCCGACGGCGGTGTCAAAGTTGTTGATGATGGCCGCGGAATCCCCGTGGACATGCACCCCACCGAGCACAAGCCCACTGTTGAAGTTGTTATGACCATCCTGCACGCCGGCGGCAAATTCGGTGGCGGCGGTTACGCAGTCTCGGGCGGACTCCATGGCGTGGGTATTTCCGTGGTGAACGCGCTCTCCAGCAGGGTGGACACCGAAGTCCGGCGGCAGGGCAATGTCTGGCGGATGTCGTTCGCCGACGGCGGCAAGCCCCAGGGAGGTCTGGTCCGGGGCGAAGAGTCCGCGACGACCGGCACCACCCAGACTTTTTACCCAGACGCTGGCATCTTCGAATCCACGGAATTTGATTTCGAGACGCTCCGCGCCCGCTTCCAGCAGATGGCCTTCCTGAACAAGGGCCTGCGGATCACCCTTACGGACGAGCGCACCGCAGCGGCGCACGGGGACGCCGATGAGGACCTTGACCTTGATGCTGTGGTCACCGAAGGTGAAGTCACTGCCGAACACCGCACCGTTGTGTACCAGTACGACGACGGCCTGCTGGACTATGTGAAGCACCTGAACTCGGGCAAAAAGGTTGATGTTGTCCACGAGGACGTCATTTCCTTCGAAACCGAGGACACGGAACGGCACATCGCACTGGAAATGGCGATGCAGTGGACCAACGCGTATTCCGAGAGCGTCCACACCTATGCCAACACCATCAACACCCACGAAGGCGGCACGCACGAAGAAGGATTCCGCGCCGCGATGACCTCCCTCATCAACCGCTACGCGCGGGAGAAGAGCATCATCAAGGAAAAGGATGACAACCTCACCGGTGACGATATCCGTGAAGGACTTACAGCGGTCATCTCCGTGAAGCTGGCCGAGCCGCAGTTCGAGGGCCAGACCAAGACCAAGCTCGGCAACTCCGAGGTCAAGGGTTTCGTCCAGCGAGTTGTCACCGACGGCCTGGGCGACTGGCTGGAACGCAACCCCGGCCCCGCCCGCGACGTCATCCGCAAGGCCATTTCCGCGGCTCAGGCGCGGATGGCTGCCCGGAAGGCCCGGGACAATGCGCGCCGCAAAAGCCCGCTGGAGTCTTTCGGGATGCCCGGAAAGCTGTCCGACTGTTCCTCTAAGGATCCCGCCCGCTGCGAGGTATACATCGTGGAGGGCGACTCCGCCGGTGGTTCCGCCAAGCGCGGACGCAATCCTGAAACCCAGGCCATCCTGCCACTGCGCGGCAAGATCCTGAATGTGGAGCGGGCCCGGCTCGACAAGGCCCTGGGCAACACCGAGGTCCAGTCCATGATCACTGCCTTCGGCACCGGCATCGGCGAGGACTTCGACCTCAGCAAGCTCCGGTACCACAAGATTGTGCTGATGGCCGATGCTGACGTTGACGGCCAGCACATCACCACGCTGCTCATGACGCTGCTGTTCCGCTACATGCGTCCGCTGATCGAAAACGGCTACGTTTACCTGGCGCAGCCCCCGCTGTACCGGATCAAGTGGTCCAACGCGCCGCACGACTACGTCTTCAGCGACAAGCAGCGCGATGCCAAGCTCCTGTCCGGGCAGGCCGCCGGCCGCCGTATTCCGAAGGACAACGGCATCCAGCGCTACAAGGGCCTGGGCGAGATGGACTACACCGAGCTGTGGGACACCACCATGGACCCGGACCACCGAACCCTCCTGCAAGTCACCATGGACGATGCCCTTGCAGCGGACCAGACCTTCTCCACACTGATGGGCGAAGACGTGGAGTCCCGCCGAAACTTCATCCAGCAGAACGCCAAGGACGTCAGGTTCCTGGATATCTGACCGGTTCACCGAGTAGATATTCCAAGTCCGACATATACCTGAAACGGAAAATATACGATGAGTGACGAGACACCCGAGAACCCGGCGGAATCCGCCGATCTTCCGGAAACCGTTCTAGAAGGCGATGTGCTGGTTGACCGTGTGGAGCAGGTGGACCTGCAGACGGAAATGCAGCGATCGTACCTGGACTACGCCATGGCCGTTATTGTGGGCCGCGCCCTTCCCGACGTGCGCGATGGCCTCAAACCCGTTCACCGCCGCGTGCTGTACGCGATGTTCGATGGTGGCTACCGGCCGGAACGGTCATTCAACAAATGCGCCCGTGTGGTGGGCGAGGTCATGGGCCAGTACCATCCCCACGGCGACACCGCGATCTACGATGCGCTGGTCCGCCTGATCCAGGACTGGACCATGCGGTACCCGCTGGCCCTGGGCCAAGGCAACTTCGGTTCGCCCGGCAATGACGGTGCCGCTGCCCCGCGATACACCGAAACCAAAATGTCCCAGCTGGCCATGGAGATGGTCCGGGACATCGATGAGGAAACCGTCGACTTCCAGGACAACTACGACGGCAAAAACCAGGAACCCACCATCCTGCCGGCGCGTTTCCCCAACCTGCTGGTCAACGGTTCCTCCGGCATTGCCGTGGGCATGGCCACTAACATTCCGCCGCACAACCTCCGCGAGGTGGCTGACGGCGTCCAGTGGTACCTGGCCCACCCGACGGCCAGCCGCGAAGAACTACTCGAAGAGCTGCTGCTCCGTATTAAGGGACCCGATTTCCCGACCGGCGCCACCATTCTCGGCCACAGGGGCATTGAGGACGCGTACCGGACAGGCCGCGGATCTGTCACCATGCGCGCCGTGGTCAACGTTGAGGAACTCCAGGGCAGGACGTGCCTGGTTGTCACCGAACTGCCGTACCAGGCCAACCCGGACAACCTGGCCATCAAGATCGCCGAACTGGTCAAGGATGGGAAGATCTCCGGCATCGCGGACCTCCGCGACGAGACCTCAGGCCGCACCGGCCAACGGCTGGTCATTGTGCTCAAGCGCGACGCCGTGGCCAAGGTGGTGCTGAACAACCTCTACAAGCACACAGAGCTGCAGAGCAACTTCTCCGCCAACATGCTGGCCATCGTGGACGGGGTTCCGCGCACGCTGAGCCTGGACGCCTTCATCCGCCACTGGGTAACGCACCAGCTAGACGTTATTGCGCGCCGCACCCGCTACCGCCTGCGCAAGGCCGAAGAAGAGGCGCACATCCTGCGTGCCCTCCTGAAGGCCCTGGACGCCCTTGACGAAGTCATTGCACTCATCCGTGCGTCCAACACCACCGAAGCCGCGCGCGACGGACTGATGCAGCTGCTGGACATCGACGAACTTCAGGCCCGGGCCATCCTGGACATGCAGTTGCGGCGCCTTGCAGCCCTGGAACGCCAGAAAATCCAGGACCGCCATTCCGAACTCGAGGCCCTGATCGCCGAGTACAACTCGATCCTTGCCTCCGAGGAACGCCAACGCGACATCATCAGCAGCGAGTTGGGCGAGATCGTGGCCAAGCACGGCGATGACCGCCGGACCAAGATCCTGATGGGCTTCGACGGGGATATGTCCATGGAGGACCTGATCCCCGAAGAGGAAATGGTTGTCACCATCACCCGCGGCGGTTACGTCAAGCGCACACGCAGCGACAACTACCGGTCGCAGCAGCGCGGCGGCAAGGGCATCAAGGGCGCCCAGCTCCGAGGTGACGACGTAGTGGAGCACTTCTTCGTGACCACCACGCACCACTGGCTCCTGTTCTTCACCAATCTTGGCCGGGTATACCGGGCGAAGGCCTATGAACTGGTGGAGGCCGGCCGTGATGCCAAGGGCCAGCACGTAGCCAACCTGATGGCTTTCCAGCCGGACGAACACATCGCCCAGGTCCTGGACATCAGGGACTACCAGCAGGCTCCTTACCTGGTGCTGGCCACCAAACGCGGACTGGTCAAGAAGACCCGCTTGGAGGACTACGACACCAACCGTTCCGCCGGTGTCATCGCGATTAACCTGCGCGACGAGGACGAACTGGTATCCGCCCAACTGGTCTCCGAAACGGATGACCTCATGCTGGTGTCCCGCATGGGACAGTCCATCCGCTTCACCGCCACCGACGATGCCCTGCGTCCCATGGGCCGGGCCACGTCCGGTGTCACCGGGATGAAGTTCCGCGAGGACGATGAACTGCTGGCGGCCGACGTCGTCACGGACGGATCCTTTGTCTTTGTCGTCACTGAGGGCGGGTACGCCAAACGCACCGCGGTGGAAGAATACCGCTTGCAAGGCCGCGGCGGCCTCGGCATCAAGGTGGGCAAGTACCAGGAGGAGCGGGGCCACCTCGTGGGCGCCCTGATTGTCCAGGAAGAGGACGAAGTCCTGGTGGTCATGGAAGGCGGCAAGGTTGTCCGTTCATCGGTGGCCGGCGTACCTGCCAAGGGCCGCGACACCATGGGCGTTATCTTCGCCAAGCCGGATAAGAATGACCGCATCATTGAGGTGGCCAGGAACAGCGAACGCGGCCTCGAGGGCGAAGAATCCGCGGACGATGACGTAACGTTGGCTGATGAGGCCGGGTCCGCCGAAGGATCCGGAGGGTCAGCATCAACAGCAGAAACATCACCGGATGTTGAGTCAGAGCACGCCTCCGGCGACGCTGAGCCGAACGAAGACTACACCGGAGGTAACGAGTGAGTAATCCCGACTCATATCCCAAACCGAGCAGCAATGTCCCCGGCGGCACGCCGCCGCCCGCGGCCGCCCCACGGGTGAACAACCCCGTCCGTCCGCAGCAGCGCCCAGCGGCTCCTACCGGTGCGCCGGGCCAGCGTCCCGCCGTTCCCGGCCAGCGCCCTGCGCAGGATCGGGTTCCGGCAGGCCAGAACGGCCAGCGTGCCGGGCAGGGCAGGCCTCCGGGAGCACAGACCAGCCATCGCCCAGTGGCGGGCCGGTCTCCGCAGGGCCAGCCCGGCCTGGTCAAACCTGCACCCAAGGCCAAGGTCAGGCGTGCACGGCTGCTGGTGAGCAAGGTGGATCCCTGGTCGGTCCTGAAGATGGCATTCCTCCTGTCGGTGGCGCTGGGAATCGTCACTGTCGTGGCCGCGATCGTCCTCTGGACGGTCCTGGACCTCACCGGAATCTTTGACCAGGTGGACAGCCTCCTGGGCACCCTGGCAGGTTCCGAAGGCGGCGGGTTTGAACTGAAGAAGGTCGCATCTCTGGGCCAGGTGGCCTCTTTTGCTACGATCATCGCCGTGGTGAACGTTGTCCTGCTAACGGCGCTGTCGATGCTCTCAGCGGTGCTTTACAACATCTCCGCAACGCTCGTTGGCGGCATCGGCGTCACCCTTACGGACGACTGAAAACCCATATTTTCACCGGAAATTCTCCGGCGAAATGCCTCGATTTGAGATCGGGCCGGGATGTGCTGTAAAGTCATGTCTCGGCCCGATGAGGCATCGGGGCGTATAGCTCAGGCGGTTAGAGCGCTTCGCTGATAACGAAGAGGTCCCAGGTTCAAGTCCTGGTACGCCCACGGAACCTGTGCAGGTTCGAAGGAAGGTTTGGTTTGCTTCACGGCAAACGGGACCGGAAAGGGGAGCATGTGAAGAAGTTGCTGGTACTTGCAGCTGCAATCGCAGGCGTCCTGCTCTACAGGAAAGCACAGGAATCCGAGGCCCGGAAAACAGTCTGGAGCCAGTCGACCGACAAGGTCGAATAGGCCGGATTCCCGGATCGGGAGCTTGTAGAATGGTCCTCGGTTCTAGGGTATGATTGACGGGTTGCTTCTTATGGGGGCATGGCGCAATTGGTAGCGCACCTGCTTTGCAAGCAGGGGGTTCGGGGTTCGAGTCCCCGTGCCTCCACCATAAGGAAGTCCCGGACAGCTGAAAAGCTGTCCGGGACTTTTTCGTTCACACAGAACAGTAGGGTTGAACGGTGAACCTCCTTCTTGCGGCCCTTGGGGTCCTGGGCGTAGCTTCGTCCGGGCCTTTGATCGCGGCCACCCTCGGCGCCACCACCGTCAGCGCCCTCGCCATCGCCTTCTGGCGCAATGCCATCGGGGCCGCAGTGATGGCCACCCCCACCCTGGTCCGCGAACCCCGGCAGTTCGGCCGGATCACCGGTCCCGAGTTCCGTTGGTCGCTGTTCGCCGCCATCGCCCTGGCCCTGCACTTTGCCTGCTTCATCACGTCCCTCCAGCTCACCTCCGTGGCTGCTGCCACCGCCCTGGTCTGCCTGCAATCGGCCTGGATCGCCGTATTCCAGCTCTTCCGCGGCATCAGGCACCGCTGGCAGGTGCTGGCAGGGCTCGGGACCGCCTTTGCTGGCGTTGTCACCATTACCGGGTTCGACATGGGGTCCTCACCGGACGCGCTTCTGGGCGATCTGCTGGCCGTTGCTGGCGGGGCTCTGGCCGGTCTCTACACGCTTGCCGGCGGCAGGGCCCGCCAGACCATGACCACGGGAACGTACACCACGCTCTGCTATGGGATGTGCGCGGCCTTCGTGGCGGTACTGGCGCTCTTCAGCGGCCAACCGCTGGTGGGGTTCGACGCCGCTGGCTGGGTAGGGGTCCTGGCCATCACCGTGTGTGCCCAACTAGTGGGCCACACCGCCTTCAATCACCTGCTGGCCACTATGAGCCCGCTGCTGGTGTCGATGATCATCCTGCTGGAAATCCCCGGCGCAGCCGTGCTGGCCGCGGTCTTCCTGCACGAGACCCTGCCGGGCGGCACCTACGGCGGGCTGGGGCTCATCCTGGTGGGGCTCGCCGTCGTGGTTCTGGGACAGATGTCAGGCTTACGGAATCGCAGGGACAGCTCCGGCCCGCATGCGGATGAGCCGCAGTCGGGCCGTCTGGCTGACCTTGGAACGGACTGAGGCCAGGCCCTCGAGGCAGGACGAGGGTTCGAGCTTACTGTCCGCCACGGCGGACAGGCTGGGCGGTGTTGACCGTGTGGATCGCCCGCAGGAGCTTCGCCGGGAAGTAAACCGAGAAGAACACCACCATGGGTGCCTTGAGGGCCATCTTCTTGACGTTGTGTGCCTTGTACGTGCGGTCGAAACGGGTCACGTAATACCGGTAGTCCCGCGGTGAATCCTCAAGCCGGCGGGCGGACATACCGGAGACCATCTGGGGCCAGTACTGGACCTTGAGTTCGTGGTCGGCGAGGTGCAGAGAGAGATCGATGTCCTCGTGCATCTCGTCCTTCGCGTCACGGCAGGTTTCGTCCCGGATGGTTTCCCATGCCGTGGCGCGCAGGGCCATGTTGGAGCCGAACAGGAAGTGGTACTGGTGCTTGGCGAGTTTGAGCATCAGCTGGCGCATCTTGTCGTCTGCCTTGAGCCCGAACCGGCGCATCGGCATGTCGTAGTAGACCACCGGTCCGGTGGCTGCCTGGACTGTCGGGTCAAAAAAGGCCTTCTGGACCTGTTCAACCCAGTCCGGCTCGACAACCGAATCCGCGTCAATGCGTCCCAGGATGTCGCCGGTGGCGTGGTTGAGGCCAAAATTCCGGGTGGGAATCAGGCCCTGGTCCCGGTCCTGGCTGAGCAGGATGATGGGACTTTCCGGATACTCCAGCTGCATCTGCGCCACGATGGCGGCGGTGCGGTCAGTGGAGAGGTTGTCCACCACGATGATTTCGTGGGCCGGCACCGACTGGTAGACGGCAGCGATGAGGCACTGCCTGATGACACTTTCCTCGTTGTACGCCGGGATGACAATGGACACGCGGGGCAGCTCTGCTGCGTCGTTCAAGGCATCCCCAGAGGATTGATCGGCTGACATCAGTCCAAATTTAGCACCGATCGTGATTCGACCTGCCAGCGGCTGGGTCCGGTCCGGACAAACACTGGGAAAACGCTGAAAGGGCCCCGCGCCAGGCGGAGCCCCTTCATATGGATGGCGCTGTGGCGCCGGACGTCCTAGTTGCTGCCCTTGTCCGCGGAACCGTTCATGTTGGCCGCGATGTTCTTGATGGCGGTCTTGGCATCCGTGGATGCCGCGTCTGCCGCGTCTGCCGCGTCTGCCGATTCATCGGCGACGTGCTTGGCCTTCTCGCCAGCGTCGTCCACGGTGTCCTTCGCGTCCGTTGCAGCATCCTGCGCCTGGTCGGCCGCGGCGCTGGCGGCCTTGCTGGCTGCGTCCTCGGCCGTGTCCTTGGCGTCGTTCACCGTGGTGGCAGGAACCGGCGCAGGGGTGACCGGAGAAGGGGTCTTCCACGGGTCTTCCACGGGCTTGGAGGCTTTCCAGGCGGCGACGCCGGCGGCGACGGCTGCGGCGATGATGCCGAATACCAGCCAGCCGCGCTTCCTGGGCTTCTGTGGCTGGGCGATCTGGACGCCGACAGCCTTACCGGCTTCATGCGCGGCGGCCTTCAGCTGGGTGCCGGCCGTCTGCGCCTGTTCCTGGAGGGAATGCACAACGCCGGAATCGGCAAACCGCTGGGCGACGGCATCCACGTGGGACGGCGCGCTTTCCAAGGTGCGGTGCACGGCGTCGGACGCGTGGCCGATCTGGTCCGAAAGGCGCGGCAGGTACTCCACCACCACGCGGTCCCGGGCGTTCTGGATAACGGGAGTGGCCTTGTCCAGTGCCTCATGCAGGCGTGGCGTGGCGACCTCAACGGCGTCGTGAATTTTCGGGGCGAGCTGGGCGAGACCCTCCTGGATGCGCGGTGTCACTGTTGCGACGCCGTCGGCAAGGTTGTGGGCCGCGGTCTTAAGCCCTTCCTGGATCCTGGGAGATGCGGTGTCCAGGCCATGCTGCAGGCGGGGAACTGCCCAATCCACTGCTGCTTCCACGCGGGGGGATGCCCAGTCCTTGGCGTTCTCAACTGCGCTGCTAACTGACTGTTCAAGGTCACGGGCAATACGATCCGATTTCTTCACAACTACCTCCCGATTAATGTGACGGTTCTGTTGTTAGCCTACGTGCCATGACCTGCACGGGCTATTCTTCCAGCGGATTTCCGGCTGATTTCACCCAGCGCGGAACTGCCCGTCCTGCCCCTTCCGCGTTGACCTGCCGTGAAAGAATGGGCGGTATGACTGCAATCGCAACTGCAAAAGCAACCATCCACACCAGCCTCGGCGACATCGTCGTTGATCTCTTCGGCAACCATGCGCCGAAGACGGTCAAGAACTTCGTTGGCTTGGCCACCGGTGAGCAGGCCTGGACCCACCCCGAGACCGGCGAGGACAAGACGGGCACGCCGCTGTACGACGGCACCATCTTCCACCGCATCATCAAGGACTTCATGATCCAGGCCGGCGATCCGCTGGGCCGTGGCGTGGGCGGACCGGGCTACAAGTTCGACGACGAAATCCACCCTGAACTCAGCTTCAACGCCCCGTACAAACTGGCCATGGCCAACGCCGGCATCCAGGCGGGCAAGGGCACCAACGGCTCACAGTTCTTCATCACCACCATCCCCACCGACTGGCTGCAGGGCAAGCACAGCATCTTCGGTGAGGTTGCTGACGAGGACTCCAAGAAGGTCGTCGACGCCATCGAGGGCGTCCGCACCGGTATGGGCGACCGCCCGGTTGAGGACGTCACCATCAACAGCATCGACATCGAGCAGCTCTAACCATCACATGAGCTACGGAATTCCGGCGGCTGAGCCGTCCGCGCAAATTCCGGTGTGCCCCAGGCACCCGGACAGGCCCTCCTATGTGCGCTGCCAGCGCTGCGGGCGCCCAGCATGCCCGGACTGCCAGCGGGCGGCCGCCGTCGGATTCCAGTGTGTTGACTGCGTCAACGAAACCAAGCGGACGACGGCGGCCGTCAAGACTGTCTACGGCGGCGCCGTGGCAACCGGCAAACCGGTGGTGACGTTTGGAATTATCGCCCTGTGTGCGGTGATGTACGTTCTGCAATGGATAGTTCCCGACGAGTGGATCTACCAGAACCTGGCGTTCGCCAATGTGTTCGCCAGCCCCGAATTTGGTGAGTTCGAACCCTGGCGGATGCTGACGGCGGCTTTCCTGCATTCACAGGGATTCATCCTCCACATTGTGCTGAACATGTACATGCTGTGGATTTTCGGCCAGGCACTCGAACCGCTCCTGGGCCGGGTCCCGTTCCTGGCTTTGTATCTCATCTCTGCCATCGGGGGGTCCGTAGGCTACCTTCTTCTGACCCCCGGCTATGTGCCGGGGGTGCCTCTTGCCGGCGTGGTGGGCGCCTCCGGCGCCATCTTTGGCCTGTTCGGCGCGATGCTTCTGGTGCAGCGGCACCGCGGCGGGGATACGCGGCAGTTGTGGATCCTGATCGCCATCAACGGCGTGATCGGATTTGTGGTCCCACAGATCGCCTGGCAGGCCCACCTGGGTGGCCTTGTCACCGGCGCCCTCTGCGCTGCCGTGATTGCTTACATGCCCCGTGGACCTCGGCAACGCCTGCTGCATGCGGCCGGACTGGCCGGAGTGGTTCTACTGCTGGCCCTGGTGAGCTGGCTCCGCGTCACGGCGGGCTGACTGCCCGGGTCCGCCGACCCACTTCTGGATTCCTTCCTAGACCCCGGTGTCCCATTGGACACCGGGGTTTTCGCTGCGCCCAGCAGGCCGTGGCAGTCGCAGGCCACGGCCGGTACTCCCAGTTATCCACAGGGCTTATCCACACTGTTGGTAACTTACACGGGTGTAGTTCAGGATTGCGATGTTTCCCTGGGCCCGGATGTCCGCTCTTTTCCCGGCATTGATCCTCCAGTTATCCACAATTGTGGACAACCCCTGGGGATGTGCCTGTGGTTAAGTGGAAAAACCCGCCTCTTTGACCCGACCTGTGGATAACATGGCCGTTTCCGGCAGTACAGCCCTGCACGAAGGGATTTGCGTGGCCCGTATCAACAGGGTTGTTCACACTTTTCACAACTTACAGACATGTAGTCAAACTTCGGTATTTACCGGGCTGGGGCATCTGAGGAGGTCGCCCCGACCCGCTCTGTGGATTGTTGTCCACAACTGTGGACAAGTTGTGGGTAGTCCAGTGTTAGTAAGTGGAAAACACCTGCCCGTGCGAGGGCCTTCGTACGCAGCAACCGAACACACAGGCTCCCAGCCAGGAGGACCGCCTTGAGCGCCGGCGCTACGACACAGCACATCTACCTCGACAGGCAGCACCCCGCGGTATGGCGTGCCCTCAACGGTCTTGGGGTGTAAGCGCGCGAAGCCGCCGGGATTGACCCGCGAAGCCGCCGGGAGTGACCGCAGGACCCTCGCCTGATCAATTCGCGGGAGACGGCGGCCCTGTTCACGGACAAGGATTGGGCGGCCCTGGCACTGCAATCACCAGTCACCATCCGGTTCGCCGCTACCGCTGAGCGGGCGATTATCCACAGCTAATCCACACTGTTAATAACTGTTCGTCCGAGCGACTTGGATCCGGGTCCCGTGGACCATGGCCTGCACGGGATGTCATGGCTTTCGGCCCGGGAAAGTTATGCACAGTGTGGATAACTTTCCCAACAGCTGGGGAGAACTTATCCCGGAGGAATGCTAGGTCAGCCGACGGCGGGGCCCCCGCCCACCAGCCCGGCTGTTGCCGGTCAACCCTGCCAGACGCCTGAGGAACCGCGCCGGTGGCTGTGCAGAAGATGGGTGTCCACCATGCCGATGGCTTCCATTAGGGCGAACATGGTGGTGGGGCCAACGAACGAGAACCCTTGCTTCCGCAGCGCCTTGGACAGCGCCACCGATTCCGGTGACTGCGTGGGGATCTCCGCGTGCGTTACCGGCTGGGGAGTGGTTGTGGGCTGGAACTGCCAGACGAAGGCAACCAGGCCTTGCCGCTCGCGCAGCGCGATGGTGGCCTGGGCATTGGCGATAGTGGCCCGGATCTTGAGCCGGTTGCGGACGATGGCGCGATTCTGGAGCAGGCGCTCGACATCCGCTTCCGTAAAGGCGGCAACAGCGTCCGGCTGGAAGTCGAGAAAAGCCTGACGGAAGGCAGGGCGCTTTCGCAGGATCGTGGCCCAGGAGAGGCCTGCCTGGAAACCCTCAAGACAGATGCGCTCGTAGAGGCCCTGTTCATCCCGGACGGGCAGGCCCCATTCGGAGTCATAGTATTCGCGCAACAGCGGATCCACGGCCGCCCACGGCGGACGGGTGAGGCCGTCGTCGCCCAAAACAGTTCCGTACATACCCTCGTTCCGTGGCTGGGCGGCGGCCGCGGGAGTCATGTGGGTCCTGCGGTCAGCGTCAGGAACGCCAGCGCGTGGTCATCAGGAAGCCAATGATGGCAATGCCGAAGCCGGCCACAATGTTCCACGACGCCCAGGCCTGGACAGGGAACCGGCCCTCGCTAATGTAAAACGTGATGATCCAGAAGAGCCCGATGATCATCAGGCCGAACATCACTGGCTTGAACCAGACAGCGTTGGGCTTATATGTCTGCGCCCCGGAAGCGGGCTGCGTGGCGCTGGAAGTCTTCTTGCGAGGCTTTGACTCGGGCACGTGCTCTCCTTGGCGGACTGGAGCAAGCTCGGCGTCGCGGGCTTGATATCCTGCAAGAAGGAAGTTGCCAGCGGTCAGCGCGATCTTGGTCAAATCTGGATTCTTACTAGCAGTCAATTCTAGCCGTAGTCAGGGCACGCAAATGCCCATCGCGGCCACCCCGGAGGAGAACGCGTGGTAGTGCAGGAAAAGGCGAGGCGCGCCGCCAGGAGGCCCGCCCGTGCGGCGTCCGCCCGCGCTTCCATTCTGCGTGGGACCGTGCAGGTGCTCGGCGAGCTGCTCATCACGGCCGGCATTGTTCTCCTGCTCTTTGTGGGCTGGCAGCTGTGGTGGACCAATATCGAATCCGACGCCAAGCAGAGCGCGGTCATCAAGGAATTCGCCCAGGGGCTCCGCGGCACAGTGGCCGCAGCCCCGGAACCGGACCCCACGGCAGCGCCCGTGGATTATGGCACTCCAGCCGTTTCCCCGGCGCCGGGCCATGCCGGCACCATCGGCATCATGTACATCCCGCGGTTTGGCCCGAACTATACCCGGCCCATCGTGCAGGGAACCACTGGGGATGTCCTGGATACGCTGGGGCTCGGCCATTACGCCAACACGGCGATGCCGGGCGCCGTCGGGAACTTCGCCGTCGCCGGTCACCGGCAGACCCATGGGGCCGTCCTGGACAACATCCACACCCTTGTTCCGGGGGACAAAATCTACGTCCAGACCAAGGACGGCTATTACATTTATGTCTTTCGCAACAACCAGATTGTGATGCCGTCCCGGACGGATGTCCTGGAACCGGTCCCCACGCGCCCCGGCGTCACTCCCACCGAAAGCTTTCTCACCATGACCAGTTGCAACCCGCGTTTCGGCGCCGAGGAACGTATCATCGCCTACGCGCGGCTGGACAGCTGGCGGCCTGCTTCGGCGGGGCCGCCGGCCGAGATCGCCGCACAGGTCGCGGCAGCCGTTGGAGGAAACTGAATATGTACGGCTGGATTTTCCGCCACCTTCCGGGCCCCCTCTGGCTGCGGATCATCACGTCGCTGGTGCTCATCTCCGGCGCACTGATCCTGATGGTTCAGTTTCTGTTCCCCTGGATGTCCGGGTTCACCGCATTCACCGACTCAACGATTGGTTCTGCAAGCCAGCCATGACCACAACTAAAATCCTGGTCGTAGACAACTACGACAGCTTTGTTTACACCCTGGTTGGCTACCTCCAGGAACTCGGCGCCGAGACCACAGTTGTCCGCAATGACGATGTGACCCTCGCTGAAGCTATCGAGATGGCCCAAACGCGCGACGGCGTCCTCATCTCACCCGGCCCGGGAAACCCTGCGGAGGCGGGTGTGTGCATTGAGTTGATCAAGTGGTGCGGCGCGAACAGCAAGCCGATGTTTGGCGTGTGCCTGGGCCATCAGGCCCTGGCTGAAGCCTACGGCGGCAGGGTGACGCACGCGCCGGAGCTGATGCACGGCAAGACCTCGCTGGTGGAGCACAACGGCACCAGCGTCTTCGCCGGACTCCCCTCCCCCGTGACAGCGACGCGCTACCACTCGCTGGCAGCGGTAAAGGACACCATTCCCGACGTTCTCGAGATCACCGCGGAAACAGCGACCGGCGTCGTGATGGGCCTACAGCACCGCACTGCACCGTTGTGCGGCGTGCAGTTCCACCCTGAGTCGGTCCTGACCGAAGGTGGCTACCAGATGTTGGGCAACTGGCTTGAGTCCCTGGGCATGGCGGGGGCCGCCGCCCGTGCAGCCACGCTGAGCCCGCTCATCCAGCACTGACAGGCACCCACCCTCAAACAACGCGGGGTCACTTCGCGCCCATGTTCCCCTTCGGGATGGGCGCGAAGTGACCCCGCGTTGCTCTTAAGGAGCGGGTGCGGGTCAGCCCTTCTTGGTAGCGGTGGGCGTGGCGGTTGGCGTAGGTGTGGGCGGCGGGGCCGGTTCCTTGGCCACCACAATGTTGATGGTCTTGCCCTGATCGACGACGGCGTTCACGGGGTCGCTTTGATCCGTGACCCGGCCCGCCTCCACCTGTGAGTTCTCCACTTCCTGGACGTTGGGGACCAGGCCAAGTTCCTTCAGCGCCGTTTCCGCCTCGGCACGCGTGCGGCCGCGCAGTTCAGGCATGGACACCTTGCCGGTGGAAATCACGATCTCCACCGTGGTGCCCACGCCCACCATCTGGCCCGGTGCCGGGCTCGTGGTAATCACCCTGCCGGCAGGAACGGTGGCGCTGTTGGCGGTGGTGGTGGACGCGGCGCCCTGCAGGCCGCTTTGGCGCAGGATGTCACGGGCCGCTGCCTCCGTTTGGCCCGGTAAGGTCTCCGGAATCTTGACGGCGCTTGGGCCCTCAGAAATGTTCAGGATCACCTCCGCGTTGGGATCAACCGACGTTCCAGCCACCGGGTCCGTGCCGATGGCCGTACCGCTGGGAATGGTCTCGTGCTTGTTCCGCTTGATCTTTGGGCTGAGTTTGGCAACATAAAGTTCCTGCAGGGCCGCCGATTCCGTCAGCGACGCCACCGCCGGGACCACCACTTGGGGCGGCGGGGGCGCAGGCCGGTTGACGATGCTGTACAGCCAGAAACCGCCGCCGCCAAGGATCAGCAGGGTGAAGATCACCAGGATAGCCATCCACGTACGACGACGTGACTTCTGCCGGGCGGTCCGCTCACGTTCCGGTGCGAAGCCCAGGGGAAGTTCGTCGACATCTGACGGTTCGTGTACGGCGGCCGCCATGACGCCGAATCTCCCGTCAGTGCGGGTGTCGTCCGCGTTACGCTGCCGGCCGGTGGGGACATCGTCGAGGAAACCTGCACCGGTGAGCCCGAACGCCTCTGTCACAGGCGGGCGTTCCGGCGCCGGAACATGATCGTTGGGATCGGTGGGGGCTTCGGTTGCGGCCAGCGCGGGCACGGACACGCCCGCCCGCGCGGCGCGTAGCGCACGCCGGAACGCAGCTGAGTCCTGGAAACGGTCCGTCCGGTTCTTCTGCAATGCCTTGGCCAGAACACTATCCAAGGCGGCCGAAACCTCCGGGTTCACAGTGCTGGCTGGCTCCGGAATTTCCCTGACGTGCTGGTACGCCACGGAGACGGGGCTGTCACCCACGAAAGGCGGCCGGGCGGTGAGCATTTCGTAGAGCAGGCAGGCAGCAGAGTAGAGGTCGCTGCGCGCATCCACTGTTTCGCCCCGGGCCTGCTCGGGCGAGAGGTATTGGGCAGTGCCCACCACGGCCTGGGTCTGCGTCATGGTGGCCGATGAATCGGCGATGGCCCGGGCAATTCCGAAGTCCATGACCTTCACGGAATTGGAGCCTTCGCAGATCATCACATTGGCGGGTTTGATGTCGCGGTGGACGATGCCTGCCTTGTGGCTGTATTCGAGTGCAGAGAGCACACCCAGGCAAAAGTCGATGGCCTGGTCAATGCTGACTTCCTTGGCCCGGATCAGGTCTCGGATGGTCCTGCCCTCGACAAACTCCATCACGATGTAGGGCACCCGGACACTGTCGTCCGAGCCATCCGGAACGGTGTGTTCGCCGGTGTCGTAAATAGCCACGATGGAGGGGTGGTTCAGCGCCGCTACCGACTGCGCTTCGCGTTTGAACCGCGCCTGGAACTGCGGATCCCTGGCCATGTCCGGGCGGAGAAGCTTGACGGCAACTGTCCGGCCCAACCTGGTATCGACTCCGCGGTGGACATCCGCCATCCCCCCGCGGCCGATCATTCCGCCGAGTTCGTAGCGGCCGCTCAGGACGCGCTGATTATCCACCGGGAGGCTGTCCTCCCGGTGCAGCGGAGTGCGGGGTGAGTCATTCACTGTCAGTCAATCCTGACGACTAGGGGCCGCAGGTAGGGGGCAAGCCCTGCACCTGGCCGGGGTTGCAGCTGGGCAGGACGGACGTCGGCCCGGCCGAGGCAGCCGGCGAGGCGGCCGGCGACGACGGCGGAGCGGTCGGCGTAGTGGCGGGGGCAGGAACGGCGTAAGTCACGGTCACTTCAGCCCCCTTGGGCACGGTGCCCGTGGGATTAACCTGCAACACCGTTCCCGCAGCGGAAGTACTCTGCTGCGGGATGACCCGCACGGACAGGCCCATGGTTTCAAGCGTCCCTTGGACCTGACGGTAGTCCTTCCCGAGGTATGCCGCCGAAATGATGTCCACGGTGCTGGGCGTGGGCGTCGGCGTGGGCGCGTCAGTGGTGCGGCTGGGGGTGGGCGTGGCGGACGCCGAGGTCTTTGACGGGCTGGCGCTGGTGGACGGCGGGTTGCTGGATGCCGGGTTAGTGGTGGTGTTGGCCGGGTTAAAAATCCCCTGCTGCGTCAGGAAGAACCCCACCAGCGCGAACAGAACCAGCACGATCAAGGCGACCAGCGGCCACGTCCAGGGGCTCCGGCCGCGACGCTCGGGCTCATCCTCCGGTTCGTCGTCGTACTTTTCTTCCTCCTGCACCCAACTGCGCTCCGCAGCCAGGGCGTCCGCACGCGAAAGCGTGCTGCCGGCTCCGGTGGCTGTGCCCGCGGCCGCGGCGCCGACTGCAGCGCCACCGGCAGCGGCACTAAGCACGGGCAGGGCGGACGTGGACGTCGTGTTGCTGTCCTTGTGGGCGATAACACCCGTGGGCGCTGTGGCAATGTCCACCGGTGCCGTAATGGGGCCGGTTGTCGCTTCGAAGAGCAACATGCCGGGAACCGCGGCATGCGCGGCATCAATGTCGCCGTTGCGGATGGCCTCGGCGGCTTCGGACAGCTTGATGGCGTTGGCCGGACGGTTCTTGGGGTCCTTGGCCAGCATGGACATCAGCAGTGCGCGGACCGGTTTGGGCAGGGTCTCCGGAAGCGGCGGCGGGGCGTCGTTGACCTGCGCCAGGGCAATGGCGATCTGGGATTCGCCGGAGAACGGCCGGTGCCCGGTGAGGCACTCGTAGCCGATCACGCCGAGTGAGTAGATGTCCGAGGCACCGGTAGCGGTCTGGCCGGTGGCCTGCTCGGGGGCGAGGTACTGGGCGGTTCCCATGACCTGGCCTGTCTGCGTTAACGGGACCTGGTCGGCCAGACGGGCGATGCCAAAGTCGGTGACCTTGACCCGGCCGTCGGGGGTGATCAGCAGGTTGCCCGGCTTGATGTCGCGGTGGACCAGCCCCTGGGCGTGGGCGACGGAAAGGGCGCGGGCGGTCTGCGCCATCATGGACAGCGTCCGGTCCGGGGACAGTACCTGCTCGTGCTCGATGATGCTGCTCAGCGGCTGGCCCGGAACGAGCTCCATGACCAGGTAGGCGGAGCCATCCTCCTCGCCGTAGTCAAAGACATTGGCGATGCCCACGTGGTTCAACAGGGCGGTGTGGCGTGCCTCCGCGCGGAACCTCTGGAGGAATCCGGGATCACCGGTGTATTCCTCCTTGAGTACCTTGATGGCGACAATCCGGCCCAGGACCTGGTCCTTGGCCTTCCAGACCTCGCCCATCCCGCCGATCGCAATCCGCGTGGTCAGCTGGAATCTGCCGCCGAGGGTGATTCCCGTTGTAGGCCTCACTTATTCAACACCGCCTCAAAAATCTTCTTCGCGTTCGGACTGGTTAGCTGTGCACCGGTGGTGATGTCTACGCCCTCCATGGCGATGGTGACGCTCACCTCCGGGTTGTTCGCGGGGGCAAACCCGGTGAACCAGGAGTTGTTCAGGCCGTTGCCCAGTTCGGCGGTTCCGGTTTTGCCGGCCACCTGAACACCGGGGACAGCCGCGCCGCGGGCGATGCCCTGGCTCACCGCGCTGGTCATCCATTCGGTGATCTGCCGGGCAATCTCCGGCGTGGTGGAAGTCCGGAGCGCTTCAGGCTTGGGTTCGTCAATGACACGAAGGTCCGGGGACCGCACGGTCTTGACAAGGCTGGGGCTCATCTGGACGCCGTTGTTGGCGATGGCGGCGGTCATCATTGCGATCTGCAGCGGCGTGGCGCGCACGTCCTTCTGGCCAATGGCGGACTGGGCCAGGCCTGGCCCGTCCAGTTCATCGGGGAAGCCGTTGCCCTTGGCGTAGGCGAGCTTGAGCTGATCGCCAAGTACCTCGCCGAAGCCGAACTTTGCCGCCTGCTCGGCGATGGCGTCGCGGCCCAGGTCGAGGGCAATTCTGGCGAACGGCGTATTGCAGGACTGCTGCAGGGCGAAGGCAAAGCTGGCCGTCTCCTGGGTGTAGCAGTTGCCCCCGGCGTAGTTCGGCAGCTTGTACTGGATCCCCGGGAACGGCATCTCGGCTGGGTTGGGGAGCACGCTGTCCTTGTTGTACTTCCCGGAGGCGAGGGCCGCAGCGGTATCCACCAGCTTGAACACTGACCCCGGAGCGAGCAGTTCGCCCGTGGGCCCGCTGACATTCTGGTTCAGGTTGATGCCGGGGACCTTGACCAGCTCATTGATGTTGGTGTTTTCGGCTTTCGAGTCCTGGGTGGCGATCAGGTTGGGGTCATAGGACGGTTTGGACACCATGGCCAGGATGGCGCCGGTCTTGGGGTTGGTGACCACAATGGAACCTCGCTGGCCGTCCGGAATGAGGTCGTAGGCAAGCTTCTGGATAGCGGGATCGATGGTGAGTTCCACCGAAGCCCCCTTCGGCTGGCTGCCCAGGAAGAGCTGGCCGATGCGGTCGAAGAACTGCTGGTCTGAGCTGCCAGCCAACTGGGCGTTCATCGCAACTTCCAGGCCGGTGGCACCATAGTTCTTCGAGAAGTAGCCCGTGATGCCTGCATACAGTGCCGGCTGCGCGTAGGTGCGCTGGAACTTGCAGACCTCGGAGGTGCCTTCCACCGATTGGGCGACCGGGTTTCCGCCCACGATGATGGCGCCGCGGTCGTTGCAGTAATTCTGCAGAATGGCGCGCTGGTTCAGAGGGTGGTCCTTGAGGTCATCGGCACCCACCACCTGGACGAAGCTGATAGCGCCGAAGATCAATGCAAACATGGCGATCGCTGCCACCCAGGAATTCCGGATTGCCTGGTTCACGCTTGTTTCACCGCCTCGGTGGGAGTATCAATTCCTGCAGATTCCGCAGCGCCGCCGGGAGGAAGTGGCGTGGTGTCCACCGGACCCCGCGCAGTATGGGAAATCAGCAGGAGCAGGCCCACGATGATCCAGTTGGCCAGCAGCGACGAACCTCCCGCGGCGAGGAACGGCGTGGTCAGACCGGTCAATGGAATCAGCCGTGTGACTCCGCCGATCACCACGAAGCACTGAAGGGCGATGGCGAAGGAAAGTCCGCAGGCCAGCAGTTTCCCGAAGGCATCCCGGGTGCCCAGCGCCGCCCGAAACCCTCGGGTGAACAGCATGACGTACATCAGCACCACGGCGAACAGTCCGATCAGGCCCAGCTCCTCGCCGATGGACGCGATGATCATATCGCTGTTGGCGAAGGGGACCAGGTCCGGCCGGCCCTGGCCCAGGCCGGTACCCACTAGGCCGCCGTTAGCCATGCCGAAGAGTCCCTCGATGACTTGCCGGCTGCCGGTCTCGTAAACGTCCGGGCTGAAGGCGTTAATCCAGCCGTAGATGCGTACTTCGACATGGGAAAATACCTGAGCTGCCACGAAACCGCCGCCTAAGATGAGGCCCAAGCCGATAACCACCCAGCTGATACGGCTGGTGGCCACGTAGATCAGCACGATGAACAGGCCAAAGAACAGCACGGAGGAGCCGAGGTCCCGCTGGAAGATCAACACGCCGATGCTCACCAGCCAGGCGGTTATCATGGGCCCCATGTCCTTGAACCGGGGGAACTGCAGCGGGCCGATCTTGCGTCCAGCCAACAGTATGAGGTCCCGGTTGGAGGACAGATAACCGGCGAAGAATATAGCGAGGGTGATCTTGGCAATCTCACCCGGCTGGAACGTCAACGGACCCATCCGGATCCAGACCCGGGCGCCCAGGATTTCGCCGGCCGAGATGCCGGGCACCAGCGGAAGAATGAGCAGGAGCGCGCTCACGGCCAGTGAGATGAAGGTGAAGCGGCGGAGCACCCGGTGGTCCTTTAGAAACCAGATCACGCCGACGGCCACTGCCATGGCGATCAGGGTCCAGCGGAGCTGGTTGTTCCCGGTGTCTTCCCCGGGGGCGTCGAGGCGGTGGATCATGGCAAGGCCCAAGCCGTTAAGTGCAACAACCAACGGAAGTATGACCGGATCGGCATATTTAGCCCGGATCCGCAGAACCACGTGGAAGAACAGGGCTGCCACCGCGAGGAGGCTGGACTGGAACCAGAAATCGGAGTCGAACGCCTTCTCCTGGTCAACGCCCACTAACATGTTGGCGCCGATGCCCACAGACAGGGCGAGAATCAGCAGCAACAGTTCCACGTTGCGCCGGGGTTTGGGTACGGTGCTGAGCTGGCTCACTGGCCTCCCTCACAAGCGGTAGTGGGGCTGGGCGAGGCGGACGGGGACGGCGTCGCCGCAGGAGTGGCTGCGTCCGACGATGGGGCAGGCGCCGTGGGTGTTGCAGCCGGCGCAGTAGTTGGGGCCGGAACGGGCGACGGGGTCAGGCACTCATCCGGCGGAGCAATGGTACCGGTGCCTTCGAGGTTCTTCACGATCCGCTGGGCATCGTAGAGATCACGCGCGGGAACTGTCTGGCGGACGCGCTGCTGGGAGAACTGGGGCAAGGAGTCCATCTGGATCTCTGTTACGGCTTCGAGGGTGGAAAGCTGGATGGGGCCAAGCCGCTGCGATACACCGTTATAGATGGCAACGCGGGAATCGTATTCCCCGATGTAATAGCGGGTCTGGGTCCAGGCATAGCCGAGCCAGAGGCCAACGGTCAGCACCACCAGCACGGATGCGGCGATGGACAAGGTGACCCAGCGGCGGGGTTTCGGCCGCCCCAGGGCGGCGTCATCCGCCTCTGCCGCGGGAGCGTCGGCCTTGTGCGTCAGGACGGTGGCGGCCCGCCTGGCCACGGTGCGGCCGGCAATGGTGGGAATGGAGCCGGACTCGGCCGCGGTGGCCGCAGCACCGACAAGTTCGTGCGGGCGCGATGCGAGTTCCTGCCGCAGGACTTCGGCCGAAAGGTGCTCGCCGAGATGGGGGTCGGTGGAGGGCGGGGGTTCCGCGGCCACTGGCTTTTCGGCGGCTTTGTCGGCTGCGGGGCTTTTGACGTCGGACGCCTCTGGGCCCGGTGAAGTGCTGGCCGCTTCGCTGTCAGCGGCAGGGGCTTCGGTGGCCGGCTGCGAGGGGACGATGTCGACGGCGGCGGTACTGACGTCGTCGGGCGTTTCCTCGGTGATTTCCACCATGACGACGGTGACGTTGTCCGGTGAGCCAGCTTCGAGCGTGAGGTTCACCAGGGTTTCGACGCACTCGCGGAGGTCCTTTGTCTCGCGGACCGTCCGCTCCACCACGTGTCCGGCCACGTAGTTGAGCCCGTCGGAGCAGAGCAGCCAGCGCTCACCGGGCTGGACGTCCAGGGTGTCCAGATCCAGCTCGGGGCTGGCGTCGACGTCGCCCAGGACGCGCATAAGGACGTTTTTGTGTGGGTGGGTTTCGGCTTCTTCGGGGCGGAGCCGCCCCTCATCGATCAGCCGCTGGACGAACGTGTGGTCAATGCTGATCTGGGCAAATTCGCCGTCGCGCAGGCGGTAGGCCCGGGAGTCGCCGATATGCGCGAAATGTAGCTTGCCTTCTGCCAGAAGCAGGGATGTAACGGTGGTGCCCATGCCGGCCAGCTTGGGGTTGATGTGGACCAGCTCGGAGAGCAGGGAGTTGGCCGTCTGGATTTCGTCGGCGAGGACCGTGCCAGCATCGCCGTCGTGGTCGTCGTGGTCCAGGTGCAGCATGTCCAGCACGGTGGCGGCAGAGGCGACATCGCCGCCCGCGTGGCCGCCCATTCCGTCCGCGACCACCGCCAAATGGCGTCCGACGTACGCCGAGTCATCATTTTTGGCTCGAATGCGTCCCACATCCGAGCGCGCTGCATAGCGCATGATGAGGGGCCGCTGGACGGGCGTGGCCTCGCCGGCGGGAAGATCAGCGGCCATTGTTATGGCCTCAATTCGATGACCGTCTTGCCGATTCTCACGGGTACGCCAAGTTCAACGGGCAGGGCCCGGGTAAGTTGCTGGTCGGCCAGGTACGTGCCGTTGGTGGAGCCCAGGTCCTCGATAAACCAGCGGCTGCCCTGCGGGAAAAGCCGCGCGTGGCGGCCGGAGGCGTAGTCGTCCTCGAGAATCAGCGTGGCTTCCTGCGCGCGGCCCAACAGGATGGGGCTGGCGGCCAAGGGGATGGTGGTTCCCTTAAGCGGGCCTTCGGTGACCACCAGTTGGTGGGCCTGCTGCCTGAGGGTCTGCGGCGGAGCCTCGGCCAGATCTGGATTCTTGCGGACCTGCCGGGCGGTCGGAGTGCCGGCGGCAGCTTTGCGGCCCACCATCAGGTCCCGGCGCATGGCCGAAACTATGCTGAAGATGAGGACCCAAAGCAGGATCAGGAAGCCAAACCGCAGCGCAGTGATGGTCAGGTCGCTCACGGGCGGCCCCCAGGGTTGGCGGGAAGCAGGCGGAAGATGATCTTAGTCCGTCCCATCGTGATGGTGGAGCCGTCGGTCAGTTCGGTGCTGTCCGCCACCTTGTGGCCATTGACGTAGCTGCCGTTAGTGGAGCCGAGGTCCACGGCGCTGGTGACACCGTTGGTGGTGCGGATCTCGAGGTGGCGGCGAGAGACGCCGGTGTCGTCAACCAGAATGTCAGCCTCGGAAGACCGGCCCAGGACGATGGATGCGGCATTGAGGGAGTAGCGCTGGCCGTCGATATCCAGAACGGGCTGCAGCCGCAGGGGCGGGCGGCCGGGGGCCGCTGGCAGGTTGGGCCTGGCTGGCGCGACGCCGGGGCCGGCTTTGGACTTCTCGGTGGAGGAGATGATCTCGAAGTCGCCGGCGCGCAGCTCCTCGGACCGGCGGAAGGAGATCCGTACCGAGCCCTGCAGGGTGTAGCCCTGGCTGCGGACGTGGTTGATGACGACGTCGCAGAGTTCTTCGGCGAGTGGTGTGCCCCATTCCTGCGCCCTCGTGAAGTCGCCATCACTGAGCTGGACGTCGAAGACGTTCGGAGCCAGGATGCGGCCGGCGGCGATCGTGAGGGCTTTGTTGTCCACCTCGCGGCGGAGGCGGCTGGCGATTTCCACAGGTTCCACCTGGGCGCGCGAACCGGTGGAGAAGACACCGCGGACGGCCTTTTCAATACCGCGCTCGACCTTGTCCAGCAATCCCATGGTCCTTCTCCTTTCCCCCCGGCTGCGGGGCAGTTTTCGTTCCGGAACTCAACCAACAACGCAGTTCAGAACCCAGTGGCCTGCCTGGCAGTGGCAGGCACTACTACATCAGATACTACTGGGCAGGCCTGTAAATGACCTTAATCCGCAACGGCCGGGCCGCTGGAAAAGCCCGTTCCGGGACCCCGGAAGGCGCACTCCCGGCGGGGAATTTGACCGCGTCCGGAGCTCAATTGGTGTTTTGCCGCCGATGTCCGTTATGCTTGATCTCGCTGCTTTTACACGGTTGCGGATCCGGTAAACCGGCCGTTATTCATGGAAAAGAAGTTGCGCGCGAGTGGCGGAACGGCAGACGCGCTGGCTTCAGGTGCCAGTGTCCGAAAGGGCGTGGGGGTTCAAATCCCCCCTCGCGCACGCAAATCCAGAAAAGCCCCGGTCTTAGGATCGGGGCTTTTCTGCGTCTAAGCTCCATCACGGGCGAAGTCCCGGGATTCGTGCCGGGTGGCAGCGGTTCTACTTCCTTAACGCCCCGAAGCCCACGATAAGGGCCTCAAGCCCCAGGCTGAACGCCTCGTCCGCAGGTTTCTCGTGCCCCTGCGCGGCGAGGCTCCGGACTGCTCCCGTGAAGCTCGGCGTCGATTCGGCCATCCGGCCGGATTCGAAAATGTCGGCGGGGGCGGTGACGTCGTAAGCGGATCCGAAGATGAATGATTCCAGGGCCACGATGGCGGACACGATCCGCTCCTCCGGGAATCCGGCTGTCCGGAATCCGGCGCTGACGGTCTCATACATGGCGAGGGTCTGGGGTGCGTCCGTCACGGGAAGTACTGCGATGACGGGAATCAAGGGCGTGTGTTCCGCGAAGACATCCCGGTAACTCCAGGCCCATTTCCGCACTGCCGACTCCCAGGGCTCCGCGGCGAACGCAGTCACGTCCACCAGGGCAGCGAGGTGGTCTTCCACGAGCAGGAGCACGTCCCGCTTGGATTCCACGTGGTTATAGAGGGCCGACGGCGCCACGTGCAGTGAGCGGGCCAGTGCGGCCATGGTGAGGCCGTCGTAGCCGTTCTTGCCGATGAGCCGCAGGGCTGCGGCGGTGATGCCCGCAAGGTCCAGGACGGCGGCGGCCGGCCGCCCCGCGCGACGTCGCGACGCACCGGTTTTCGGCGCGGGGTCGTGCTCCTGGATGCTGGGTGACTTGGCTGGTGACGCCGGCATTGCTGGCCTTTCTGCGGGCAGTATCCCCAGCATTATTCCACCGGTCTCTTCCTCGCGGGCCGCGCAACAGCTATAGTTCTACTAAATGAATGACATTCATTTAGTGGTTCGCATCACTCAAGTGACCACAGAGAGGACATCATGCTGAATCTTGACCGCGACGTTGTAATCGTCGGCGCGGGACCGTCCGGGCTCACCGCTGCCCGCGAGCTGAAGAAGGCCGGCCTCAGCGTGGCAGTGCTGGAAGCACGGGACCGCGTGGGCGGCCGGACCTGGACCGACACCATTGACGGGGCCATGTTGGAAATCGGTGGCCAGTGGGTCTCCCCGGACCAGACTGCACTGCTGGAGCTTCTGGACGAGCTCGGCCTGAAGACATACTCCCGCTACCGTGAGGGCGAATCCGTCTATGTCGGCGCCGACGGCACGAAGACCCGCTACACCGGCGATTCCTTCCCGGTCAGTGGAGCCACCGGGGCGGAAATGGACAAGCTGATCGGCATTCTGGACGTCCTCGCCGCGGAAATCGGCGCCACCGAACCCTGGGCGCACCCCAAGGCCCGTGAACTGGACACCATTTCCTTCCACCACTGGCTGCGCGCCAATTCGTCCGACGAGGAGGCGTGCAACAACATTGGCCTGTTCATTGCGGGCGGCATGCTCACCAAGCCGGCACATGCCTTCTCGGCGCTGCAGGCGGTGCTGATGGCAGCCTCCGCCGGGTCCTTCAGCCACCTCACGGATGAGAGCTTCATCCTGGACAAGCGGGTCATCGGCGGGATGCAGCAGGTGTCCCTGCTGCAGGCAGCGGAACTGGGTGCCGACGTCGTACTTAACAGTCCGGTGCGCACCGTCCACTGGGGGGACGACGGCGAAGACGGGCACCACGTCAGTGTCGTTTCGGAGCGTGCCACCGTGAATGCGCGCTTTGTGATCATGGCCGTGCCGCCGAACCTCTACGCGCGTGTCTCCTTTGACCCGCCGCTTCCGCGGCGCCAGCAGCAGATGCACCAGCACCAGTCACTGGGCCTGGTGATCAAGGTCCACGCCGTCTACAGCACGCCGTTCTGGCGTGAAGACGGACTCTCCGGCACTGGCTTCGGTGCCGGGTCGCTGGTCCAGGAGGTCTACGACAACACGAACCACGCTGATTTGCGCGGAACGCTGGTGGGCTTCATCTCGGACGAAAAGGCCGACGCCGTCTTCGAGTTGAGTGCCGCCGAACGGAAGCGCGTGGTCTTGGAGTCCATTGCCGGCTTCCTGGGGGATAAGGCCCTGGCACCAGAGGTCTACTACGAATCCGACTGGGGCTCCGAAGAATGGACCCGGGGCGCGTACGCAGCCAGCTACGATCTGGGCGGCCTGCACCGTTACGGCAAGGACCAGCACACCCCCGTGGGCCCGATCTACTGGTGCTCCTCAGACCTCGCAGCGGAGGGCTACCAGCATGTTGACGGGGCCGTCCGCATGGGCCGGCGCACGGCGGCGCGCATCGCTGCGGCGGCGGGTGTTGCAGCCAATGCGGGCGCATCCGGTGCAGAACATATGGCCGCTGTCGACTGACAGCAGCACCGGCTCCAATCCATTCAGCGTCGAATGAACTACGAGAGGCAAGGCCATGGTTCCCAAAGAAGTGACAGTACAGACAGTCAGCGGCGTGGACAAATGGCCTGGCTGAAAAGGGCCTGAGCGGGAAGGGCCTGAACGCCGGCGCGGTGGGGCTGGTGGGCGCCGTCGTGATCGGGGTTTCCTGTATCGCGCCTGCATACACGCAGCCCGCGGCGCTGGGGCCAACGGTATCGGAGGTGGGGGTTCAGCTGCCGGCGATCTTCCTGGTGGGCTTTATCCCCATGATTCTGGTGGCGTTCGGCTACCGGGAACTGAACTATGCCATCCCCGACGCCGGCACCTCGTTCACGTGGGCATCGCGCGTCTTTGGTCCGTGGATCGGTTGGATGGAAGGCTGGGGGCTGATTGCGGCCACCATCATTGTGCTGGCCGGTACGCCGATCCCAGCCGGTCCGCGACGTCCGCTACCCCGCCGCGGCCTACCGAGGCTTCCTTTATTCAGGAGCGTGGATGGGGGGAGCAATTAGGCTCTTGAGCATTTGTCGTTCTGCAACGTTCAGTCGGTCATTGAGGTTCTTTTGGGCCTCATCGATCTTTCCGGCCAGAACCAGGTCACAGAATTCCTGATGTTCGTGCAGTTCGTCGCCCATGACGTTCTCGTCAGCTTCCTGGTGTGTCATGGCGAGCCGGAGGCGTCTCATGAGCGAAGCGTGCGTCTCAGAGAGTATGCGGGATTTGAGGAAGCTGACGGTTGTTACATGGCTGAGCTTGTCGGCTTCAACGAACCCGACCACGTCACCGTTGGTCACGGCGTCCTTCATTTGGGCAATGGCGTCTTTGAGTTGAAGGAGTGCTTCCTCTGGAGCGCCGTCGGCAGCCTTCACGCCAGCTAGTTCAAGGACGCGGCGTGCTTGGTAAATCTCCCTAACGTCCTCGGGGTCCAGGGTGAGGACTTCCAGGACCCGGGAGGCAGGATTGCGAACGAGTAGCCCTTCTAGCTCCAGGGAGTTCAAGGCTTGGCGGACAGTGGCACGCGAAACGCCGAGTTCAGTTGCCACGGCATCTTCCGTGACCCGCGTTCCCGGGAGTATTTCGCGGGTCAGGATCTGCTGCCGAAGCGCCGCGGTGCTCAGCTCAGTTGCGGTCATACGTCGGATTTTGTTCACAGGGTGCTCCTACTGTCTTCGGCGGTGGCGGGTCCGTCCAGCCGGGACCCGCCACCACTTATCTAGTCACGATCCTAGGTGTTCCTGGAGCGTGGATTTATCGATTACTGTTGCCCGGGCTGGCGGGGCGCGGCCAGAACCTGGTGGGGGTAGCTGTCCAGGAGCCTGGTGGGCCGGAAACTATCGAACAGCGGCTCGGGCTCGTCAAACACTTCCGCAGCGACTGCCGATCCCAGGAACGGGGCCAGGGTCACGCCACTGTGGGTAGCAACGAGGTAAAGCCAGGGCCTGGAAGGGACGGCGCCGATGACACTTTGCCCATCAGCAGGCATTGCTCGGACTCCGACATGGAGTTCTGTGATTTGGGCGTTTTCGGTGTTTTTCAGGATGTGTTGGAGCCTGTCGATGAATTCCTTTGCCAAGTCCGATTCCAGAGCGGGGACCGAACCAACTGTCGCGGTCACATCGAGATCGAGTGCTTGCAGCAATAAACGACCACCGCCGTCGGGGCGGATGTTCAGCTTTGGGCTGGTGAGCATCCGGTCTATGGCTACGGGCAGGGGGTTTGTGACCGCAAGGTAGCCGACGGTCACATCGCCCGGCTCTTGGTACTCGGCAACAACCGGACCCAATCCCGCGGCTGCTGTGATGTCGTTTGTCCACCGTCCAACAGCGCTGATCACGTGGTCTACAACGATGTTGCTGCCGTCGCTAAGGCTGACGTTCACGCCGTCGGTCATCTCTTCGAAGGATTCCACGTTCGCTCCGATGCGCAGACGGACGCCGAGTTGTTTGGCCCGCTGGAGCTGGTGACGTATGTACAGGGTGGGGTAGCAGTGCGCTTCGTGCGGGAAGTAAACAGCAGCGCTGCAGTCCTCAGGGACGATCAGGTCAGGAACGAGTTCGTTGGCCGTTGAACTGCTGATGCCTGCTGCTTCGTACCCGAGCTGCACAAGCCGTTCCAATCGGTGTTGGAGTTCGTTGGCGTGCTCAGGCGTGGCTGCGAGTTCGATGTGACCGGTGGGCCGGAACCAGTCCGCGCCCGTGCCGGCAAGGCGGTGGTGTGCTTCGAGGCCGGCGCGGTTGAGTTCGTAGTAGCCTACGGGTTCCTTGCCATTCGAGTTTACCCATGCATATGAGGTCGAAGACGTCCCAGAGCCCGGGGCATTCTTGTCGATCAGGGTTACTTCAGCCCCACGGGCAGCTGCCTCGGCGGCGATGGACACGCCAATTATTCCCGCTCCGATTACGGCTATTTTCATTGATGGTTCCTTCTGCGGTGGTAATGCTGTGGTTTAGAGGACTTTGCTGAGGAAGGCTTGGGTGCGTTCCTCCTGGGGGTTGCTTAGAACATCTTTGGGCCGGCCGCTTTCGACAACGACGCCACCGTCCATGAAGACGACGGAGTCCGCGACTTCGCGTGCAAAACCCATCTCGTGCGTCACAACGATCATGGTCATTCCGGTGGAGGCGAGGTCATGCATGACATCCAGTACCTCCCCGACCAGTTCGGGATCCAGCGCCGAGGTGGGTTCGTCGAACAGCATGAGCTTGGGTTCCATTGCCAGCGCACGGGCGATGGCAATGCGCTGTTGTTGCCCGCCGGAGAGTGACCCGGGGTAGGCGTTGCGCTTGTCGGCAAGACCGACCCGCTCGAGCAGACGTTCGGCGCGTTCCCTAACCCTGGCCTTCGATTCCTTTTTCACGCCCACGGGCGCCTCCATGATGTTCTGGAGAACCGACATGTGCGGGAACAAGTTGAACTGTTGGAATACCATTCCCACTTCCGAGCGCATTTTCGCTATGGACTGGGGGCGGAGTTCGTGGAGAGCCCCGTTGTGTTCGCGGTAACCAACCAGGTCGCCGTCGACGGTGATGCGCCCCGCTGAGGCAGTGTCGAGGTGATTGATGAGGCGCAGGAAAGTTGACTTTCCAGATCCTGAAGGGCCGAGAAGGGTGGTTACTTCTCCGGCTTTGACTTCCAGGTTGATGCCTTTGAGTACTTCGTTGTGCCCGAAGGACTTCCATACGTTCGTTGCCTTAACCATCACTTTTGGTGTCTGGGTCATCGAGTTCTCCTAACGGGCCGGGGCATCATTGGTGCCGCGCCTTTTTTGCAGTTCAATAAATCGGCGCATGATGCTCAGACCCTGTGCACGGGTGCTTTTGTTGTAGTGGCGTTCGGTGTAGTACTGGCCGATGGTCATGAGGGTCGTGACGATCAGGTACCAAATGGATGCCGTGATCAGGAGAGGTATGGTCTGGAAGTTTTCGGCGTAGATGAGTTGGGTCGCGTAGAGCAGCTCAGGGAAGGACAGCACGCTGACCAGCGACGTCGTCTTCAGCATGGAAATGACGTTATTGGCCGTCGGCGGGACGATGACGCTCATCGCCTGGGGGAGTATTACTCGACGCAGGGTGCGCATGTTTGACATACCCAGCGCGTGTGCTGCCTCCGTCTGTCCCTTGCCGACCGAGACGATGCCTGCCCGGACGATTTCAGCCATGTAGGCGGCTTCGTTCAGTGCAAGCCCAAGGATCGCGGCTACGACGGGAGTGATCAGTGAGTTGGTGTCCGTCGAGAAGAGGGGTTCTGCTCCGGGGATGCCGAGGGCAAGCGTGGGATACAGGGCTGAGATGAAGCCCCAGAACAGCAACTGAACGAACACCGGAGTTCCGCGGAAGAACCAGATGTAGAGGCCGGCCGCCCCATAGAGCGCCGGGTTGGTGCTCAAGCGCATGACTGCCAGGATCACTCCGAGGACTACGCCCAGAAGCATGGCGATGAAGGTCAGTTGCAGGGTATTCACCAAGCCGTCAAGCACCCGGGGAGAGGCGAAGTATTCACCGACAATGGGCCAGCCGAAGTTGGGGTTCGTCGCGACGGACTGAATGACTAGAACCGCCACCAGACCCATCATTATGTAGGACGCCCAGCGGCCAGGCCGCTTGAGCTTCTTGACTTTCTCCGGGCTTCGCTGTCCGACGGAAACGTCGGGGACAGTGAGTCCGTTCATGCTTGTGTTCACGAAAGAGCTCCGTTGATTTCAGATTTTTCGATCTTGATATCGCCCAGGTTCCACTTGTTCAGGATGGATTCGTAGGTGCCGTTGCTGATCAGTTCATTGATCGCGGCGTTTATCGCTGCAGTCAGTTTGCTGTCCTTGGGAAGCGCCACGCCACCGGGGTTGGGGTTTTTCAAGAGAGGGCCCACGGACTCGAATTTTGCCGGATTCTTCTTCGCGGCATCGGCGATAGGCGGTGCGTCGGTCAGGACTCCATCGATCCTGTTGCTCTGCAGAGCGAGCTGGGCCTGCGGAGCCGTTTGGTAGACGTCGGCAGTGGGCGCGGCCTTGCCGGCGGCCTTGCAGGATTCCTCCTGGGCGGGCAGGAAGGTGGTCTGCTGTAGCGAGCCTCTGATCACGCCGATGCGTCCGCCGCATGTCTGTTCTGCGGTGAGTTCCTTGGGGTTGCCCTTGCTAATCAAGAGAAGTGTGCCGTTCCAGTAATAGGTAGCGAAGTCCACGGTCTCCTCCCGCTTCTTTGTGTCACCGATGGAAGACATGGCCATGTCCACTTTGTTTGCTGCCAGCGACGGGATCAGTGCGTCAAAGGATGTGGGAACGAGTTCAACGTCCAGGTCCAGCAGGCCGCCGATGGCTTTTGCCAGGTCAGGGTCGAGCCCAATGATGGTCTTTCCATCTGCGTCAGTGGATTCGAAGGGAGCGTAGGTCGGATCGGTACCAACGCGAATTTTTCCTGCCTGCCGGATGTTCTCGGGCACCATCGCCGCGAGCTTTGAATTCACCGCAGGGGCTGAGGACGTTGCAGACGATTGAGGAGTCGAGCCGCCGCAGGCAGTGATGGACATGACTCCGGCCGCCACTGCTGCGATGGCGATGTTGCGATATTTGGCTTGCATATTTCAGCCTATCTTCCTAGTATCAGACTGTCTGACAGTTCAAGTGTCAGACGTCACAGCCGATACGTCAAGATGCTCCCGAAAAAACACCACAAAGAGGATTGATTACCCATGCTCAAAGAAGAGATCAGGACGCCCGCAGCGCCCCTTCCGCTAGGAAGCTACTCCCAGGGGGTGCGGGTCGGGGATCACTTGTACCTGACGGGGCAATGCGGGTTCGACCCCGTTTCCCGTGAACTGGTGAGCGAGGATGCCGGCGAGCAGACGCGGCAGGCGCTGACAAACCTGCGGAGTATTATCGAGGCTGCCGGCGGAACGATGTCCAATCTCGTGACGGTCCGTGTGTATATCAGCAGCGATGACGACTGGCCGGAAGTCAACGCCGCGTACGGCGAATTCTTCGAACACCCCTTCCCCGCTCGCACCACGGTCCCTGTCGGTCTTGGCGACGGAATCAGGGTCGAAATCGACGGAATCGCTGTCTTAGCGTAGCCACGCATATCACCGATTAGGGAATTGCGACTCGTTCGTCGGTGTACGCTGGCTGAGGCTCCGTTGAGGGGCAATCTATCGACTTCATGTCAGCGGTTTGCCCGTCATAGCCGTACCTGGCACACGAACCGCCCGTTCGATGCTCCGCCCAAAACCCACCGCTTGTCGTCACATGATCCCGTAAATAGATGTCAGCCGTTGGGTAACCGCCGGTTGCCGGCGTGACCGAATAACACCCGGCATCGCCTTCTCCAATTGTCGAACCAGTTCAGTCGAACCAACTTCTGTGCCGTGAATTATCCGCGCGTATATTGCTTATTTATTTTAAGTCATGCAAAGGGTGGCCGAGCTTCTGTTTGTGACAGGAAGTCGAGGGGGTTTCTAGCCGGGCATGCTCACCGTCACTAGAAAAGAAGCATGCTTACCAATAGGCTGGCGGAGGGGAGTTTCCCCTTCGACCAGAACGAGGTGAGAGCATGACGGATACTGAGAACATCAGCAAAGTTACGGACATCATCAACGATGCGCACATCGGTATGTTGACCACCATCAACGAAGAGGGCGCCCTGGTCAGCAGGCCGCTGGCGGTCCAGGACGTGCAGGAGGACGGAGACCTCTGGTTCTTCACGGGCCGGGGCACCTCGCAGGTCTCACACATTCAGGCCGATCCGCGGGTCAATGTTTCCTTCGGCAGGCGCACCGAGTGGGTGTCGGTGGCCGGTACCGCCGAGGTGGTCACGGACCGGGCCAAGATCCACGAAATGTGGAACCAGGTAGTTGAAGCGTGGTTCCCGGACGGACCGGATACCCCGGAGGTTTGCCTGCTCCGGGTGGACTCGGAATCCGCAGAATACTGGACCAGTCCGGGCGGGACGGCCGCCACCGTCCTCCAGTGGGTTAAGTCCAAAGTGACGCACAGCCGCATGAGCGTCGGCGAAAGCGGCAAGGTGGAGCTTTAGGGACGGCAGGACTCCAGCGACGGCGACACAGTCGTTAACGTCCGACGGCGGGAAGTCCGGCGGGGATCCCGGCAGCCCGTTCCGCCGCAGCGAGGGCAAGGCCAAAGCGGACGACGGCGGGAGCGTAGCCCTGGTGCGGCACGGGCCGCAGCTGTTCCGCCTCCCTCATGGCGCGGATCAGTGCGGACGTCTCGGGCAGCCGGACGTCCGTCATGGCGGGGTAGTCGATGCAGCAGGCGGGGTCCAGCTCGTAGCGGCTCCACCGGGCCAGAAGTGCGTCATGTACAGCCTGCGCCGCGGTGTGCGCGGGCTTGTCCTGCCTTTGCTGGCGGCGGCGTTCCTGCCACGCCAGGATTTGGGGACTGCCCCAGTACGCGGCCACGCCCGCCCCTGTCCCCAGCACAGCCAGGATTGCGCCGGACCAAGGTGACGCAAGTGTGGGAATGAGGATCGCCGGGATTGCCACGGCAGACCCCATAAAAACGTCCCAGAATACGGGGTCAGGGGCGTGGACGGCAGGGTCCGGCGTCGAATGCCGGCGGACAGCCAGGACAGTGGCGGCCACGGCGCACACCAGCACTGCACCCCAGAAGCCCAGCTGCAATGCTCCAAACAGGACGGATTCTGCGAATGCCGGCACTGCGGCACCTCCCCGCGTCAGGCCCGGCCCAGGATTCCGGGTTGCTCCTTCCATTGCAACCCTTCCGGGCGCCGGGGTCAATGGCGGGACCTCCTGCGCCGGCCGTGATTCGTGCCGGAGGTTCCCGCGCCTGCCGCGGGCCGGTAGCTTGAGACCATGAGACTGAAAATGTGCAGCATCCATGTCCAGGATCCGGCCGCAGCCCATACGTTCTACATCGGGACCCTCGGGTTCGAGACGCTGATGGCGATGCCCGAGTACAACCTGTTCATCATCAAGGATCCCGGCGCCGATGCCGGGTCTGTGGGGCTGCTGCTGGAGCCCAGTGACAACCCGATCGGTGCGAACTACATGAACGCCCTCCATGAGGCCGGGATCGCGGCCATCACGTTCGGGGTTCCGGATGTGCAGGCCGAGTACAGCCGGCTGCTGGCCGCAGGCGTGACCTTCCAAGGCGAACCATCAGAGGATCCGTCCGGGATCAGTGCAGTCTTCGACGATGGCTGCGGCAACTTCGTGCAGCTGCACCAGGACTGACGTTCCCCAACGCCTATGAACGGCGCTGGCTACTCGGCCTGGGCGCGGGCCTTCTTGGCGTTCTTCTTGGCTGCCTCGTCCTTGACCCGCTGGGCTTCGGTACGGACGGTGGCGTGGGTGGAGCGCTCAGTGACCAGCCACGCCGGGGGAGCCTGCAGCAGCGCGGTGATTTCCGCCGTCGTGAGCGCTTCCTCAACACCGCCGCGGGCCAGACCGCTGATGGAGACGTTCAGCTTCTGGGCCACAACCGGGCGGGGGTGCGGGCCGTTGCGGCGGAGTTCCGCGAGCCACTCCGGCGGGTTGGTCTGGAGTTCGGCGAAATCGGCGCGGCTGATGGTTGAATCCTGGAACTCCTGCGGTGTTGCCGGTAGGTAGATGCCAAGCTTCTTGGCAACGGTGGCCGGCTTCATGGACTGGGAGTTTGCAGAGGTCAT
Source organism: Pseudarthrobacter sp. S6 (assembly GCF_050156575.1). Taxonomy (NCBI): domain Bacteria; kingdom Bacillati; phylum Actinomycetota; class Actinomycetes; order Micrococcales; family Micrococcaceae; genus Pseudarthrobacter; species Pseudarthrobacter sp. S6. The sequence goes on from NZ_CP189581.1 coordinate 269,432, forward strand.
GATTCAAGGGTATCTGGCTGCCCGCCTGAAAGGCACCAATACTGCACCCGTCCCGCACCATCTCAGTACCAGTCCCGCCCCATCTCAACATCAGGTCCGGCATTGCGGGGCCGCGTGGGCGGTACTGTGAAGACGTGCCCGCAGTCAATGAATCCCCGCAGAACGCCACTCCCGACGAATCGCCGGAGCAGGAGGCGCCCCGCGTGCTCCGCTTCGCCTATGTGGCCGGCGTGACCCCGGGCAAGTGGATCCGCCGCTGGGAAGAGCGCGTGCTGGACATCCCGCTGGAGTCGTTTGTGTCCGACGACGGCGCCCAGCTTTCCGTATTGGGTGACGGTTCTGCCGACCTCAGCTTCGTGCGGCTTCCGGTGGAACGCGAGGGCCTCAATGTGATTCCCCTATATGAGGAGCAGCCCGTGGTGGTGGCGCCCAAGGGCCACGAAATTTCAGTGTTTGAGGAAGTGGCCTTGGCCGACCTGTCGGCAGAGACTTTCCTGGATGTCGCCGAAATGGGTGGCCCGGAGGCGGCCCTGCAGGTGGTGGCGTCCGGCGCTGGCCTGGTGATCCTTCCCATGTCCGTGGCCCGGCATTTCAATGTCAAGGACACTGTGGCCCGGCGGCTGACAGGTGCCCCGAGCACGGAGATCGCGCTGGCCTGGCCGAGCGATTCCACGGACGACATCATCGAGGAGTTCATCGGGATTGTCCGCGGCCGCACGGCGGCAAGTTCCCGGCAGCCTTCGGCCCAGCAGGAGAAGCCCAAGAAGGAACCGAAGCCGGACCGGCGCGGCCCCGCGGTTAAGAAACCGAAGGTGGCCCAGCGGTACGCCCCGAATCCGGACAAGGGCCGCGGCAAAGGCTCCCGCAAGAAGGGCAAGCGCTAAAGCGCTGCCCCAGGATCTGGCCTCTACTTGGTGCAGGCGTCCTGGAGGGCCTTGACGGAGTCGGCTGGAACCTGGTCGCCGGAGTCGGCGATCTGGCGCAGCGGGGTGGTGATCGTGGCGACCTGGGAGGCGCCATCGCTGACGGCCTTGTTCGCGGCGTCCTGCACCTGGCCGCAACCGTTCAGGGCAATCATGAGGGTGGCAGCGGACAGGGCGACGAGGTGAAGTTTCATCCACGCAAGACATCCACCGATGGGGTGAACTGGAGGACCTTCGGTGACGGGGTTAGTACCGCACCCAACACCAAGATCACGGGACTCCCTCGGGAAAACCGAATACCTGGTGCGGATCGCCGCGGTCAGCGAGCCCGGCACCGGAGCCTGGTTGACCACCCCGGCTACGACCAAGTAGCCCCACTTGCAGCCAGCCGGCGGCCGCTGCGACTCTGCCATTACGGAGAGGCGCGGCGGCCGTTCGCGTGTGCAGACATAACTCCGTACCCCCTCCGCCTAAGCACCGCTATGCGCCGCCGGCGGTGCAAGCGGCGCGGGGAGTCCCCGCTTCTTCTGTAGATTGGATCCATGCCGATGAATGCCGCGCTCGAAGGGATCTCCGACGAGGTCCAGGCCACCCACGCCCACACCGGATCGTGGGTGGCTGCGGTGCTGCGTTCGCGTATCTCGGCCGGCAAAATCGCCCCTGGAACGAAGCTCTCCGAGCAGAAGCTTTCCGAGGTCCTGGGCGTCTCACGGAATACGCTGCGGGAGGCTTTCACGGTCCTCGCCGGTGAGTCCGTGGTGCAGCGCATTCCCAATCGCGGCGTGTTCGTGTCCGCGCCCCAGGCCGAGGATGTCCGTGAAATCTACCGGGTCCGCCGGCTGATCGAGCCGGCGGCCGTGCTGTGGGGGGAATGCCCCGCACAGACCCTGGATGCCCTCGATGCCATCATCGACCGGGCCCGCGCCGCCCTGAGCGCGGGGGCCGTGACGGAGATGGCCGATGCCAATCAGGACCTGCACAAGGCGCTGGTGGCGCTCTCCGGGAGTGCGTCAGTAGATGAACTTATGGACAAGGTCCTCGCCCAGATGCGGCTGGTTTTCCACGCCATGGCAACCACGTCGGACTTCCACAGCCAGTACGTGGAACGCAACGCCGCCCTCGTAGCGCTGCTGCACGCCGGCCGCCGGGAAGAGGCCGCGGCAGAGTTGCGCCTGTACCTGGATGTTGCCGAGCACGAACTGCTGGCGCAAATCGGAGCCCAGTAGCCTACGGCACCTGATACGAGGTGTCCCGTGCGTCCGTAATCAGCATGTGCCCCGGGGCATGGCCAATGGCCAGTGCCGGCCGGGACTCCATCACGGCGGCCTGCGGTGTCACCCCGCACGCCCAGAAGACCGGGATGTGCCCGTCCGGGATCCGAACCGGGTCGCCGAAGTCCGGGAGGCCCAAATCCGCAATGCCCAGTTCGGCGGGGTTGCCCACATGGACCGGCGCACCGTGCACGGCCGGATAGCGGGAAGTGATGCGGACGGCGTCGGCCACCTGGGAGGCCGGAACGGGCCGCATGGAGACCACCAAAGGGCCGGCCATTTGTCCGGCCGGTTCGCAGCGGACCGACGTGCGGTACATGGGCACGTTCACTCCCTGGTCGATATGGGCCACCCGGATGCCGTTGTCCTGGAGAGCGGATTCGAAGGTGAAGCTGCAGCCCACAATGAATGTCACGAGGTCATCGCGCCAGTGGTCCGTGATGTCGGTTGGCTCGTCGACCTTCCGGCCCTCCCGGTACACCACGTACTTGGGCACATCGGTGCGGATATCCCCTCCGGCCAGCAGCGCACCGGAGGTCGCGCCGGCGTCCAGCACGCCCAGGACGGGGCAGGGCTTGGGGTTGCGCTGCGCGAACAGCAGAACATCGAAAGCCTGCGCCTTGGGCACGATGATCAGGTTGGCCTGCGCGTAACCGCTGCTCCAGCCGGAGGTGGGCGTCACGAGACCGCCGCGGAACAGGGCCCTCGCCTCCGCCGGGAGCAGCCCCGCCGGGTTTGCGGGATGGCCGACGGTGGACGGCACGTTCACCTCACGTAGTTTCATGGGTTCTAGGCCCACAGCTTGGCCAGGCTGGTCAGGGAGCTGTAGCCAAGGAACAAGGTCAGCAGCCAGGCCACGATGCCAATGACAAGCAGGCCCTTGGGGTAGACGTAGCCCTGCATGAGGTCCCGGCGGCGCCAGGCCACCCAGAGCAGCACTCCGAAACCGACGGGGAGGATGAGGCCGTTGAAGGCACCCGCGAAGATGAGGAGCTGCTGCGGGGCCTGGCCGATCAGCAGGTAGGCCACGGTGCAGAAACCGATGAAGCCGACGGTGATCAGGGATCGGGTGCGGGCTTTGGTGCCGGACTTCGTCACGAAGGAGACCGAGGTGTACGCCGCGCCGATCACGGAGGTGATGGAGGCAGCCCACAGGATGACACCGAAGACCCGCATGCCGATATCTCCCGCTGCGGCCTGGAACGCGGAGGCGGCCAGGTTGCTGCCGGTCAGGGCCACACCGCCGGCGACGACGCCGAAGATGGCCAGGAAGAGCAGGATGCGCATGACGCAGGTGACCAGGATCCCCACGATCGAGCTCTGTGTGATTTGTTTGACGTTTTCAACGCCGGTGACGCCGGTGTCCAGCATACGGTGGGCACCCGCATACGTGATGTAGCCGCCGATCGTTCCGCCGATGAGGGTTGTGATGACCAGGAAGTCGACCTTCTCGGGCATCACAGTGTTCTTGAGGGCCTCACCCAGCGGCGGCGCGGAAACCACTGCCACATACAGCGTCATCAGGATCATCAGGGCACCGAGGATCACCACGATCCGGTCGAGGGCCACGCCGGCCCTCTTGCTGAGGAAGATCAGGATCGCCAGGACGGCAGACACGGCCCCGCCGATTTTGGGATCCAGGCCCATCATGGCGTTGGTGCCGAGCCCGGTTCCGGCGATATTGCCGATGTTGAAGACGATCCCACCCGCAAAGACGAGCGCGGCGAGGAACCAGCCGACGCCGGGAAGGACCTTGTTGCCGAGCTCTTGGGCCCGCAGGCCGGAGACGCCGATGATCCGCCAGACGTTCGCCTGTACGGCAATGTCGACCAGGATGGAGACCAGGATCGCGAAGGCGAAGGCGGCGCCGAGCTGGACGGTGAAGGCTGTGGTCTGGGTGATGAACCCCGGGCCGATGGCACTGGTGGCCATGAGGAACATGGCGCCCAGCAGGGCGGAACGCCGGGCGGCCGGTTTGAGGGCGGCCTTGACGGGGGTGGTTTCCATGGGGGTCCCAACAGTTGGGTGACTGGCGTCACAACGATTGTCTCCCGCAACTGTACCGACTGTTGAACAATCTGCGCAAGGAATTGTTCAACAATTTTAAAGACACTGTTCCGGTCCCGGTGAACTGCTCGGCCCTGGGGGTAAGGTCGCTCAGTCGCCGTGGACGGCGCGCTGCTTCTCCTCCGAATTATTCAGGTAGGCCAGCAGCAGGTCCCCGGCGCGGTCCAGTTGGCCGGCCTCCAGGGCGTTGAAGATTTCCTCGTTATCGTCGAGGTAGCTGCGGTAGAAGTGCGCATCCACGGTGGCCTTGTGAAAGAACAGCCGCATCTCGGCCAGCACCTGGGCCATGATCGAATTGAGGCGCCGGCTCTCGGCCAGCGCCACGATGGCCCCGTGGAAATGCTGGTTCGCGCTACCGAGGGCCTCCTCGTCGTCCGCTGCCGCCGCGGCCCTGCCTTCCTCCACAGCCGCGCGGACAGCGGCCACCCGCTCGGGGCTTCCGCCGCCGCGGATCGCGGTCACCTCGATGAACCGGCGCACGGTGTAGACGTCATGGATCTCGCCCGGCCCCAGGGTCGCGACGAACACGCCCCGGTTGGGATGCCGGATCACCAGCCGCTCGGCCGCGAGCTCGGCAAAGGCCTCGCGGATGGTGTTGCGGGAAACGCCCAGCTCCTCGGAGATGGTCGATTCGGTCAGCCGCTCGCCCGGCAGCAGCAGCCCCTCCGCCAGCTGCAGCCGCAGCTCGGCCGCGACCCGGTCCGCCACGGAGGGGGTGGCCACCCGCAGGCGGGCCGCCGGCCCCAGGGTCGCGCTGGCCTTGCCGGAGGCCTTGCTGCTTCCGGCGGGGGCTGAGCCGGGAATGCCAGGGAATCCTGAGTCGGCGATCGTCATAGATGCGAATCTACACGATCGTCACATCGTGGAATTGTTGAACAATTCCAGGATTTGGTGCATCCTAGATAGAGGAACTTCATGAGACGAGGATCACAAATGGCAACCATCGACCTGAACAGCGACGTCGGCGAATCCTACGGACGCTGGAGCCTGGGAGACGACACGGCGATGTTCCGCTCGGTTTCCAGCGCGAACGTGGCCTGCGGATTCCATGCCGGCGACCCCAGCGTGATCCGGAAGACCTGCCGCGAGGCGGTGGCCGCCGGCGTCGTGATCGGCGCCCACGTAGGCTACCGCGACCTCGCAGGTTTCGGCCGCCGCTTCCTGGACATCGACCCGCTCGAACTCGCGGACGACGTCGTCTACCAGATCGGCGCGCTGCAGGCCCTGGCCGCCGCAGAAGGCGGCAAGGTGACCTACGTCAAGCCGCACGGCGGCCTGTACAACGCGATCGTGGCGCACACCGCGCAGGCGAAAGCCGTCGTCGACGCCGTAAAATCCGTCGACCCTAACCTGCCCATCCTGGGCCTGCCAGGCTCGGAAGTGCTCCGCCTGGCCGAGGCCGCCGGGCTCCGCGCCGTAACCGAGGGCTTCGCGGACCGGGCCTATAACCCGGACGGCACCCTCGTGTCCCGCACGCTGCCCGGGGCGGTCCTGCACGACCACGCGGAGGTCACGGAGCATGTCCTCCGGATGGCCTCCGATTCCGCCGTCCGCACCATTGACGGCTCCATCCTGAAGATCCGCGCAGAGAGCATCTGCGTGCACGGCGACTCCCCGGGAGCCGTCACGATGGCCGCCGCAGTCCGCGAGGCCCTGACCGCCGCCGGCATCGGCACGGCCGCATTCGCCCACGCCTAAGCGACGCGGATCCAGACCAAAGCACCGGCAACGATGAAGGTAGCTGATGATTGAGACAGCGGGGGAAACCCTGGCAGTACAAAAAGCGGCAGTACAAAAAGTCCGTTCTGTGCGGGCGGTGGGAACCCGCGCGGTGCTCGCCGAGCTCACCGGAACCCAGGACGTGCTGGCACTGCAGGCGCTGCTTCTGGAGAACCCGCTGCCGGGCCAGCTGGACGTCCTCGCCGCGGCCGAGACGGTGCTGGTCACGGCGGACTCGCCGGTCTCGGCCCGGCGGATCGCCGCGCGGCTTATCCGGTTCGACCTCATCGCGCCTGTGCAGCGGGACGGCGGGCTGGTGGTCATCGACACCGTGTACGACGGCGAGGACCTCGCCGAGGTGGGGGAGCTCACCGGCCTCGGAACCGAGGGCGTTATCGCAGCCCACACCGGGCAGATCTGGACCGTTGCCTTCGCCGGCTTCGCCCCCGGCTTCGGCTACATGGTGGGGGAGAACCAGGCCCTCGAGGTGCCGCGGCGCAGCTCGCCGCGCACCGCCGTCCCCGCCGGATCGGTGGCGCTGGCGGGCAACTACTCCGCCGTGTACCCGCGACGCTCGCCCGGCGGCTGGCAGCTGATCGGCCGCACCGGCGCCGCCATGTGGGACCTGGACCGGGAGCAGCCCGCCCTGGCCGCCCCCGGCCACCGCGTCCAGTTCCGAGAGGTCCGGGACGCCGTGTCGCTGGCCCCGGGACGCCCCGCCGAGGTTGCTGCTTCCGACATGACGTCTGGCCTGCGGGTCGTTTCGCCGGGCCTGCAGAGCCTGATCCAGGATCTCGGCCGGTACGGCCACTCCGGCCTGGGCGTCTCCGCCGCCGGCGCGCTGGACCGGGCGTCGCTGCGCCGGGCCAACCGCCTCGTCGGAAACGCGCCGTCGGCCGCCGCCATCGAAACCGTTGCGGGAGGCCTCGCGGTGCAGGCAGTCGGGGACCAGGTCCTCGCCGTCGCCGGTGCCCCCTCGGACCTGACCATCGCGTCGCCGTCCGGGGATGACCTCGAGCCGGCCTGGCGCACCGTCCCGATCGCCACCCCCTTCGCCCTGCTCGACGGCGAAACGCTGACCATTGGCGCGCCGCAGAGCGGTTTCCGCAGCTACCTCGCCGTCCGCGGCGGCGTGGACACCGCCCCGGTGCTCGGCAGCCGCTCCACCGACACCATGTCCGGGATTGGCCCGGCACCGCTGGCTGCCGGCCAGCTCTTCGCCGCCGGCGGGGAGACCGAATCCGGCGTCGTCGGGCACCCGGAACTGCAGCCCGACTTCCCGGGCGCCGGCGTCACCGTGCTCGACGTCGTTCCCGGCCCGCGCGCCGACTGGTTCGACGCCGCAGCGCTGGCGTCCTGCTGCGGCCAGGACTGGGAAGTGAAACCGCAGTCCAACCGCGTCGGCATGCGCCTGCAGGGAACCCCGCTGCAGCGCACCCGCCAAGGCGAACTTGCCAGCGAGGGCACCGTCGCCGGCGCCCTGCAGGTCCCGCCTGAAGGGCTCCCCGTGCTCTTCCTGGCGGACCACCCGATCACCGGCGGCTATCCGGTGATCGCCGTGGTGGTCGACTCCCAGCTGGACCTCGCAGCCCAGGTCCCGATCGGCGGTACGATCCGCTTCCGCTGGGCGGACGCCAGCACCACCGAACACACCACCCCGAAGAAGAAGTGAGTAACTGATGCGCAAGGTCCTGATCGCCAACCGCGGTGAAATCGCCGTCCGGATCGCCCGGGCCTGCAACGACGCGCAGCTGGCCTCCGTCGCCGTCTACGCGGACATCGACGCCGACGCCCTGCACGTCTCCGACGCGGACGAGGCCTACGCCCTGGGCGGCAACTCGCCCGCGGACACCTACCTGAACATCCCCAAGCTCCTCGCCGCCGCGGCCGAATCCGGCGCCGATGCCCTCCACCCGGGCTACGGCTTCCTGTCCGAGAACGCCGGCTTTGCGCAAGCAGTCCTGGACGCCGGCCTGACCTGGATCGGACCCGCCCCGGCGTCCATCCTCCAGCTGGGCAACAAGATCACGGCGCGCGAGATCGCCGTCCGCGCCGGTGCCCCGTTGGTGGCCGGCAGTGACGGCCCGGTGGATTCGGCCGCGGAGGTCCGCAGGTTCGCCGAGGAGCACGGCCTGCCGATTGCCATCAAGGCGGCCTTCGGCGGCGGCCGACGCGGGCTGAAAGTGGTCCGCGAGATGGACCAGATCGAGGAGTCCTTCGATTCCGCGGTCCGTGAAGCGGTGGTGGCCTTCGGCCGCGGCGAGTGCTTTGTGGAGCGCTACCTGGACCGGCCCCGCCATGTGGAGGCCCAGGTCCTGGCGGACCAGCACGGCAACGTGGTGGTGGTGGGCACCCGCGACTGCTCGCTGCAGCGCCGGCACCAGAAACTCGTGGAGGAGGCCCCGCACCCTTTCTGACCGAAGAGCAGACCCAACGACGCCGCCAAGGCAGTGTGCCGCGAAGCCTCTTATTCGGGGGCCGGGACGGTGGAGTTCCTGGTGGCCGCCGACGGTACCGTCGCGTTCCTCGAGGTGAACACGCGCCTGCAGGTGGAGCACCCCATCACCGAGGAGACCACCGGCGTGGACCTGGTCCAGGAGCAGTTCCGGATTGCCGCAGGTGAGCGGCTGCGCTTTACCGCCGATCCCACGCCGTCCGGCCACTCGTTTGAATTCCGGCTCAACGCCGAGGACGTGGGCCGGGGCTTCCTTCCGTCGCCCGGCACCATTGCCACCTTCAGCGGCCCGACAGGTCCCGGCATCCGGCTGGACTCCGGGGTCCGCTCCGGCTCCGTCGTGGCGCCGCAGTTCGATTCCCTGCTGGCCAAGCTGATCGTCACCGGAGCCGACCGCCAGCAGGCACTGCGGCGGGCCCGCCGCGCCCTCGCGGAAATGGAGATCACCGGCGTGGCCACCGTCCTGCCGTTCCACCGGGCCGTTGTTCGGGCGCCGGACTTCACGTCCGAAACCGCGCTGGGCATCCACACGCGCTGGATCGAGACTGACTTCGTGGATTCCATCGCGGCGGATCCGGAGTTCGGCACGTCCGTTCCGGACGGTGAGCGACGCACGATTACCGTCGATATCGACGGCCGGCGCCTCGCCGTCGGCCTTCCCGCTGACCTGCTGGATGGCTGGGCGCGCTCCGGTGCGGGCGTCCCGGCCGGGGTCTACCTTGATGGTGCTGGTCTGGATGGTGCTGCCGCCGGAGAGGCGGATTCCGGCGAGCTGCGCGCGGACATGGCCGGGACTGTGGTGAAGTGGCTCGTCGAGCCGGGCGCCGAGGTGTCGGCGGGCGACGCCGTCGTGGTTCTTGAGGCGATGAAGATGGAGACCCAGGTGACCGCGCACCGCGCCGGTACGCTGACCGGGATCCGCGCAGACGCCGGCGCCGTTGTGAGCGCCGGGGCTGTGCTGGCGATGATCGGCTGAGCCGTTCGGGCCTGGCTTCAGCAGGAAGGCCCGGCAGGAGGAATGCGCTGCCCTGGTCACAATGGGTGGCGTCGATTCGACAGCGGTCGCCCGGGGTGTTTCGCTGCGGGACTCTGATAGTCTTCAGTCATCCACGGGCCTCCCGGTCGCCTTTTGACCGGTTGTAGATAACGAGTGGGAGCTCGCGATTTATCGCGAATGATTGGGAGCCTTTAATGCATCTGACGCCACGCGAAAGCGAAAAACTGATGATCGTGGTTGCTGCCGACCTCGCACGACGGCGGCAAAAGCGCGGACTCAAGCTCAACCATCCGGAATCCATCGCGATTCTTACGTATGAGCTGGTCGAGGGCGCCCGTGACGGACGCCGGGTCGCGGACCTCATGAGCTACGGCACCACCATCCTGACCAGGGACGATGTCATGGAAGGTGTCGCCGACATGATCCATGACGTCCAGGTCGAAGCGACGTTCCCGGACGGCACCAAGCTCGTCACCGTCCACAACCCCATCCGCTAGGCGAAGGAGAACCCCCATGAAACCCGGCGAATACATCCTCCGCCCGGAGCCCATCACGTGCAATGCGGGCCTCATTCCCCGCTCCCTCCCCGTGATCAATCGCGGTGACCGCCCCATCCAGGTGGGGTCCCACTATCATTTCTTCGAGGTGAACGACGCCCTCGAGTTCGACCGGGATGCGGCGCACGGTTTCCGGCTGGACATCCCCGCGGGTACGGCGGTGCGGTTCGAACCCGGGGATGAAAAGACTGTCAACCTGCTCGCGTTCTCGGGCGATCGTGCAGTCTACGGATTCCGGAACCGGATCAACGGCCCGCTCGAGCCGAGCCGCGGCCTGATCTCCCTTCAGGATGACACCAAATGAGTTTCGAGCTGAGCCGCAAACAGTACTCGGACCTCTACGGCCCCACCACGGGCGACGCCGTCCGCCTGGCCGACACAGATCTGTTCCTCGAGATTGAACACGACCACACCAACTACGGTGAGGAAGTCGTGTTCGGCGGCGGCAAGGTCATCCGCGACGGTATGGGCCAGAACGGCCAGCTGGTCCGGGACGAAGACATCCCGGACACCGTGATCACCAACGTGATCGTGCTTGATTACTCCGGCATCTACAAGGCCGATGTGGCCCTGCGCGACGGGCACATCTTCAGGATCGGCAAGGCCGGCAACCCCCAGATTTCCCAGGGCGTGAGCATCACCATCGGCGTCGCCACGGATATCATCGCGGGCGAAGGCAAGATCCTCACCGCCGGCGGCATTGACACACACGTGCACTTCGTGAGTCCGGATCAGGTCCCGGTGGCCCTGGCGTCGGGGATCACCACGCTGATCGGCGGTGGCACCGGCCCGAGTGAAGGGACCAAGGCCACCACCGTGACGCCGGGCGCCTGGCACATTTCGCGCATGCTTCAGGCCGTGGAGAACCTGCCGATCAATATCGGCCTGCTCGGCAAAGGCCACGCCAGCGCAATCGAGCCGCTCGCGGAGCAGATCCGGGCCGGCGCCATCGGGCTGAAGGTGCACGAGGACTGGGGCTCCACCACGTCCTCGATCGACATGTCGCTGCGGGTTGCCGATGAGTATGACGTGCAGGTGGCCATCCACTCCGACACCCTCAACGAGTGCGGCTTCGTCGAAGACACCATCCGGGCCATCGATGGCCGCGTCATCCACACGTTCCACACCGAAGGCGCCGGCGGCGGGCATGCCCCGGACATCATCAAGATCGCGGCGCTGCCCAACGTCCTGCCGGCGTCGACCAATCCCACCCTGCCGTACACGGTCAACACCATCGACGAACACCTCGACATGCTGATGGTCTGCCACCACCTGAGCCCGGACATCCCCGAGGATGTGGCCTTCGCCGATTCGCGGATCCGCAAGGAGACCATCGCCGCGGAGGATGTGCTGCACGACATGGGCATCTTCTCCATCACCAGTTCCGATTCCCAGGCCATGGGCCGGGTGGGCGAGGTGGTCCTGCGGACCTGGCAGGTGGCGGACGCCATGAAGCGCCAACGCGGAAAGCTCGACGGCGATCCCGAGGTGGGAGACAACTTCCGGCTCAAGCGCTACGTGGCCAAATACACGATCAACCCGGCGATCGCCCACGGCATCGCGGACTCGGTCGGCAGCATCGAGGAGGGCAAATTCGCCGACCTCGTGCTCTGGGACCCGATGTTCTTCGGCGTCAAGCCCGAACTCGTGCTCAAAGGCGGGCAAGCGGTCATGAGCGTTATGGGGGATCCCAACGCCTCGATCCCCACCCCGCAGCCACGCACACTGCGCGGCAACTTCGGGGCACTCGGCACCGCGGTACACACCTCTTCGATCACGTTCCTTTCCCAGGCCGCCATTGCTGCCGGAGTCCCTGAACAGCTGGGCCTGCGCCGCGTGATCCGGCCAGTGAGCGGGATCCGAGCCCTCACCAAGGCAGACATGAAACACAACGGCGCGACACCGGATATCGGGGTCGACCCGGAAACCTACTCGGTGACTGTCGACGGCGAGCCGATCACGGCGGAGCCCTCGACGGTACTGCCCATGGCGCAGCGCTACTTCCTCTTTTAGACACATATCCCTAAGGGGGCATATATGATCATCGACCACATCATCGCCAACCGGCACGATCTCCCCGACGGCGAGCTGGCCGGCCTCCACGAGGAGCAGGTCCTGCTGCCGAGCGCGGAACTCGTCAAAAAAATCCAGCGCGTGACCACGGACCACGGGCGTGAGCTGGGCATCCGGCTCAGCGATGCCGCGGGCCCGGTGCAGGATCTCCGCGACGGCGACATCCTGTTCCGCGACCGCAAAACGGTCATCGTGGTGACTGCCCTGGCAACGGACGTTCTTGTTATTGCCGCACGCAGCATCCGTGAAATGGGGGTCGTGGCGCACAACCTCGGCAACCGCCACATGCAGGCGCAGTTCTTCGACGCCGACAGTGAATATGCCGCCGAGGTGATGGTGGTGCAGTACGACCACACGATCGAGGACTACCTGATCCACGTTGGCGTGCCGTACTCGCGCCAGGAACGTGTGGTGCCCGTGCCGTTCCGCCATGCCGAACACACCCACTGAGCGCGTGAACGAACCGCCGCCGTACCTGCTGCCGCTGTTGCAGCTCTCTGACTCCGCGCTCCCCACCGGCGGGTTCAGCCATTCCTTCGGGATGGAGACGTTCCTGGAACGCGGGCTCATCGACGGCGAAGCGAGCTTCGCCAGCTGGCTGAGCCAGTTTGTGAGCATCCAACTGACCTACAGTGACGGATTCGCCCTGCGCCTGGCGTTCGAGGCGTCCACCGTGGACGAGATTGCCAGGGTCGACCGGATGATCGCCGCGGCGGCACTGCCCCGGGAGGTCCGCGAAGCAGGGACCAAGATGGGCGCACGGATGCTGGCCATCGCCGGAACCGTGGCGCCGGGTACACAGCTCGCGGACTACGCGGCCGACGTCGGATCGGGGCGTTGTGCCGGGCATCCAGCTGTCGCGTTCGGTGTTGCCGGCCGGCAGCTGGGCGTCCCGCTGGAGGAATTGCTGGCAAGCTACCTCTTCACGGCGGTCACGTCCCTGACCCAAAATGCCATCCGCGCCATCCCCATCGGGCAGGATGCCGGGCAGCGTGTCCTGCTGGGAACGCATCCGAAGATCATGGACGCAGTCCGCCGGATCCAGGCACTCGATGCCGACGACTTCGGAATCACGGCCCCCGGCCTCGAAATCGCCCAGATGCGCCACGAACGCCAGCGCGTCCGCATGTTTATGTCTTAGCAGTCCGCGGTTCGCCGCACCCAATAGGTAGCAAGGAGCACCATGAAACTCATCAAAATCGGCGTGGGCGGACCTGTCGGCGCAGGCAAGACCCAGCTTGTGGAACGCCTGACCCGCCACCTCAGCGCCGAGATTTCGATGGCCGCGATCACCAACGACATCTACACCATCGAGGACGCCAAGATCCTCGCGGCCAACGGGATCCTGCCCCTGGACCGCATCATCGGAATCGAAACCGGCGGCTGCCCGCACACGGCCATCCGCGAGGACACGTCGATGAATTCGGCCGCTGTGGGGGAGTTGCGGCTGCGCCACCCCGGCCTCGAAGTCGTCTTCATAGAAAGCGGGGGAGACAACCTCTCTGCCACGTTCAGCCCGGAGCTCGTGGACTTCTCGATCTACATCATCGATGTGGCGCAGGGCGAGAAAATTCCGCGCAAGGCCGGCCAGGGCATGATCAAGTCCGACTTCTTCATCATCAACAAAAAGGACCTGGCCCCGTATGTGGGGGCTGACCTCTCCGTGATGGAGGCTGACACGCTCGAGTTCCGCGGCGACAAGCCGTACTGCTTCACCAACCTCAAAACCGACGAAGGCCTGGAGCACGTCATCAACTGGATCAGGCGCGACGTGCTCATGCTTGATCTCCGCCAGTGACGGTTGCGCCTGCGGCCGAACTCCCGGTGCGCCGCGCCGCCGTCGAACTCGCCGGTACGCTCGCGCTCACCGTGGGTGTGCGGGGCGAGCGCTGCATCGCCACCAGCCAGTACCACCAGGGGGCGCTGCGTATTCTCCGCCCACACTACCTCGATGACACCGGCCAGGTCTGCTACGTGGCGGTCAATCCCGGGGGCGGGTACGTCGGTGGCGACGAGTATGAAATCGACATCGCCGTGGAAGCAGGGGCCCGGCTCCTGCTGACCACGCAGTCAGCGACGAAGGTCTACCGCACGCCCGGGAATCGGGCCGAGCAGCGCACACACATCCGGCTCGGCCCCAACGCGAGCCTGGAATCTGTGCCGGACCCGCTGATCGCCTACCGCGGCGCAACCTACCGGCAGGCCACTGTGGTTGAGATGGATGGCAGCGCCTCGCTGGTGATGGCCGAGATCGTCACCCCGGGCTGGTCGCCGGACGGCGCCCTGTTCGGTTATGACGAGATCCGTCTGCGGAACGAGATCTCGGTCAACGGGCGCCTGGCGGTGCTGGACAACCTGCTGATCCGCCCGCTGACCGGTGCCGCCCCGCTGGACGGCATGGCTTTCCTCGAGGACTACACCCACGTCGGTTCCCTCCTGGTCATGGATCCCCGTGTGGACGCTGCGCTGCTGAACGAGCTGCATGAGGAGCTGCTGCCATTGGTCGGCGCGTGCAACCTGGGCATGTCACTGCTTGACGGCGGCCTGGCCATCCGGGCCCTGGCCCGCGCCACCGAGCCGCTGGACGCAGTCATCCGCGCCGGCATCGACTTCCTGCGCTTCCGCTGGCACGGCCAGCCCCGCCTTAACCTTCGAAAGTACTAAATGAAAGCGGTCTTGAACCACCACGAGCGGGAAGCCCTCCCGACGGCCCGCCGCTTGGCGGTGACGTTCGCGGCTGTCGCCGCCCTTCACGTGGTGATGCTCGCGCTGCTGGCCGATTCCCTGCGGACAAACCAAAACACTGTGGTGCTCGGCCTACTCATCACCGCTTACCTTGCCGGTGTGAAGCACAGCTACGACTGGGACCACATTGCGGCGATTGACAACTCCACCCGCCGCTTCGCGGCCCAGGGCCGCAGCCCCGTCAGCGTGGGCTTCGCCTTCAGCATGGGCCACAGCATGGTGGTTGTGCTTGCCGGGGTACTGGTGGTCAGCGGTGCCGGCATCATTCAGGACGCACTTAGTGACGGATCGTCCGCGAACATGGTTTTGAGTATTACCGGGGCATCCGTCTCGGGCCTGTTCCTGCTGACCATCGGCGTTTACAACGCCGACGCGTTCCGACGTACCGCCCTGTTGTACCGCCGGGTCAAGGACGGTGCCACCGTCACCCGCGAGGAATTGGCCCCGACCGGTCTGGTGGCCCGCCTGCTCGACAAGCCGCTCTCCCGGGTTAACCGCCCGCGCGACATTTTTGTCCTGGGGTTCCTTTTCGGCCTCGGCTTCGACACGGCCTCGACCATCGCGTTCCTGCTCCTCACGGCGACGGCCGCCCTGGCTGGCATCTCGCCGGTCGCGCTGATGGCCCTGCCCTTCGGCTTCATGGCGGCGATGACGCTGTGCGATACGGTGAACGGCGTCGCCATGATGAAGATGTACCGAAGCGCCGTTGTGGACCCCCGGCGCCGTATCGGCTTCAACATGGTCATCACCGGTGTGTCCGCAGCCTCTGCCCTCTTCATCTCGGTCATCACCATCGCCGGCGTACTGCACGCGATGCTCGGACTCACCGACCCGGTGACCACGTTCCTGGCCGAGCTCGAACTGGGCCACGCCGGGCTGGTCCTCGTGGCGCTGTTGCTGTTTATCTGGGCGGCGTATACCTGGGTCCGCCGCCCCGGCGGATCCGCCTCAGCCACAACGGGCGCAAACCCGCAGGGATAGGGCCCGACGGCGGGATCACGGCTTGGTCCCGCCAGCGGGACCGTTGGGCCGCGCTACTCGGCTGATGGCCGTTGCCGTTGCCGTTTCGTCGCCGACCGCTGTTCCTTGGCGGCGAGGCGACGGCGGTTCGAACCCCGGGTAGGTCTGGTCGCCCGGCGCTTGGGGCCTTCGGGTGCCAGGCCTTCTGCCACCAGCTCGGTGAGCTTGGCCAGGGCGGTCTCGCGGTTGCGCAGTTGGGAGCGCTGTTCGGAGGAGGCCACGGTGATGATTCCGGTAACGAGGCGTGGTCCCAGACGTCTCAGCAGCATCTGCCGTTGGTCATCCGAAAGGGCGGCGGAGCCGGCGATGTTCCAGGAGAGTTCGGCGCGGCTGTCCGTCGTGTTGACGTGCTGACCGCCTGGCCCGGACGAGCGCGAGAACCGCCAGCGCAGCTCCGACGCGGGAATCGTGAGCGCGGGTGACACCTCCAGATCCATGCAACCAGCGTTGCACACTATGGGCGTGATCCACGCCGTCCAGGCCCGGCCCCGACGCAGTTGGGCGCACGCTCTTAAACCTGGTGTTGGTAGATGTCGCGCCGGTGGCCCATGGCGACGACCAAGACGATCAGCTGTGCGTCCCGGATCTCGTAGATGATCCGGTAGTCGCCGGTACGGACACGCCAGTCGCCGCTGTTTCCGGAGAGCTTCTTGGCTCCTGGGGGACGCGGCGTCGCGGCGAGCAGTTCGATGGCGGCTTGGATGCGTCGGCGTGCGTCGGGCGGAAGCTTGCGCAACTGCCTGACAGCGGCCGGAGCAAGCTGCACGGCATAGCTCACGCCAGGCCCAGTTCCGCCTTGACTTCCTCCCAAGGCACGGGGCCGTTGCCCGTCTCGGCCATTTCGTTCCGCGCAGAGTTCGCCGCGCGGAGATCCTCCAGGTCCTCGGCAGCCTCGATCAAGCGGGCGAGATCCTCGGCGTCGATCAAAGCGGCCACGCGGCGTCCCCGGCGTAGCAGGTACACCGGTTCATGATTCACCCGCGCGGTATCGACCGCTTCCGAAAGCCGGCTGCGTGCGTCGGTCACAGTCATCTCACTCATGACTGTATTTTAGTCCCAATCCGCCGAAACGTACATAAGCGCTACTAGGGCGAAAATGACCCTCCGCCACGCCCGTCGGGTGCAGCGGAGGGAGGTACTGCCAGACCCCTGACAGGCAGGGCCCTCGCTAGGTCCGGTATGAACGGGTTGTATTGAACGTGAACCCCAGTCCTGCCCCTACCCATAGACCGGAGCCAGCGTGTCCGCCGTCGTAACCCCGATTTCCGCACGCGAGCAGGCAGTCGGCCGCCCCCTCGCGATTGTGCTTGGTTTGCTGACCATCTTCGGTCCCATTTCCATGGACCTCTACCTGCCGGTCCTCCCGGCGCTCACCGCCGAGCTTCAAAGCACGACGTCGGTGGCCCAGTTGACCATCACCGCGTGTCTGTTGGGCCTCGCCATCGGTCAATTGGTGGCCGGGCCCCTCTCCGACCGGCTGGGTCGGCGGATGCCGCTGCTGATCGGCGTCGTTGCCTACACAGTCACCTCGATTCTCTGTGCGCTGAGCCCGACCGTCGAGACGCTCATCATCGCGAGGTTCGTTCAGGGTCTGGCCGGAGCCGTGGGCATTGTCATTTCGCAAGCCGCCGGACGGGACGTCTACTCGGGTGCCAAGCTGATCCGCTACTACGGCCGCCTCACGGTTCTCGGCGGACTGGCCGCCATCATTGGTCCGGTCATTGGCGGGCAATTGGCCACCGTGACCGACTGGCGCGGAGTGTTCCTGTTCCTCGCCGCCGTCGGGGTCGCGGTCCTGGTGGCGTCATTGGTGGTCTTCAAGGAGACCCTGCCCGCGAAACGGCGGGTGACCGGAGGCCTCTCCCATACCATCCAGGATTTCCGCCGGCTACTTGCCGACCCGGTGTTCGTCGGCGCCGTGCTGATCACCGGGTTCACGTACTCGGCGGTCTTCGCCTATTTGAGCGGGGCAACATACATACTCCAGGGCACGTATGGGCTCTCCCCGCAGGGTTACTCGTTTGCATTCGGCCTGAATTCACTGGGCTTTATGGTTTTCGGGTTTATAGCCGGCCGGCTCGCCGAACGGGGGTCCGAACGTGGGACACTCACCGTGGGCCTGATCATGACTGCGGTTCGCGCCCTGGGGCTGCTGGCGACGGCGCTCCTGCACCTGCCGCTGATTGCAATTATTTTGTCCGTTTTCACCATGGTCAGCGGGGTTGCTGTGACCAGCCCGCCGGCCACCTCGCTGGCACTTAAGGATTATCCCGACATTGCCGGGACGGCCTCCTCATTGCTGGGGCTGGCCCGGTACGCCTTCGGAGGGATCGCCGCTCCCTTGGTGGGCATCGGCGGCGCCACCGACGCCGTTCCGTTCGGGACAGTTGCAGCCGTTTCCGCGGCAGCGGCCGTCCTTTGCCTCAGGCTGGTCAAAAGGGGCGGCGCAGCCCAAGTGTTATCGGCCGGAGGTAACTCACCCCGCCCGCTCCACCGCCGCCAGGATCGCCTGCCCCAGCTCCACGGGTTTGGTGAACTGGGGCCAGTGCCCGGTGGGAAGGTCCACGTACTCGACGTCGCGGATGCGAGCCAATTCCTCGGTGAAGGGGTGGCTGGCGTCGATCCATTCCGTCAGGAGCGATGACGGGAATTCGCACGCGATCACCGTGGCGGGGACGTTGTAACGGCGGATGTCATGCAGGCGCTGCCGGCCGTAGGCCACACCCTTGGGCTGCGGAATGGCTCGGGCCCGGAAAGACGCGCGGAGCTCGCCGGTGAGGTCCACCAGGTCGGCGTCCTCGAATCCGTCCCACGGCGGCAGCGGCACGTCGTCGCCGTCAGTGGGCAGCTCGTCATTTATGGCGCCGCCCTCGCCCAGAGGTCCGCTGTCCACGTAGATGTTCCTTGCCACCCGGTCTGGCCGCGCGTCCGCCACCGCGTGGATGATCGCGCCCCCGCCGGAGTGCCCCACGAGGACCACTTGCCCCTCGAGGCCATCAACGAAATTTACGACGGCGGCAATATGGTCCTGGAGGCTGATGCCGGCCCGGGGTGTATCGACAGATTCGAGACCGGGCAGCGTCAGCGGATGAGTTGCGTGCCCGGCCGCCTCCAAGGCAGGCGTCACCTCCTCCCACGATGAGGCGTCCAACCAGAAACCGGGGACCAGGATGATGTCCATGACGGAACCCTACTCCGCGCCCCCGGCACTCGGTAAGGCATTAAGCAAGGCGCCGGGTACAGCCGGCACAGACAAACCGCCGTCGCGCATTGCGGCGACGGCGTCGGTCAGCGGCACGAATTCCGTGTCGTGTGTGACCATCACGGTGGCCACTTTGAACTCGTCCGTGACCCGGCGAAGCAGCCCGACGATGGAGGCGCTGCGCGCGTGGTCCAGCGCGGCCGTCGGCTCGTCCACCAGCAGTACTTTTGGACTGCCCATCAGGGCCCGGGCAATGTTCACCCGCTGCCGCTGCCCGCCCGAGAGCTGATGCGGGCGCTTGTCCGCGGACTCCGCCAAGCCCACAAGGTCCAGCAGCTCAAGAGCGCGCGAACGCGCGGCCTTCAGGGACTTGCCGCGCAGGTGGTGGCCGATCATCAACTGCTCGACGCCGGTCAGGGAGGCCAGGAGGTTGGGCTGCTGGAAGATGATGCCCACCTTCTCCCGGCGCAGCGCGGTCAGTTCCTTGTCCTTCAGTCCCGCCGTGTTGGTCCCGTCAATGACCACGTCCCCACTGGTGGGGCGGACCAAGGTTGCCGCCACGGCCAGGAGGCTGGACTTGCCCGAGCCGGACGGGCCCACCAGCGAAACCATCCGGCCTGCCGCGACCTGGAGGCTGACGCTGTCCAGGGCCTTGACGGTTCCGCCGCCGTCCGGGTATTCGAGGGTGACGTTGGTGAGGGCCAGCGGCGGGCGGGCCAGGAGGGAGCCGGCAGTTGGCGTGGCCAGGAGTGCAGGTGTGACAGACATGGGAAGTACCTTTCGGAGGGTGAAAAAGGAGTTAGTTGCCGCCGAGAGCGATCAGCGGATCGACGGTGGTCACCTTGCGGACTGCCAGCGCGGCGCCTGCCATGCCCAAGGCCACAATTCCCAGCACGGGCAGCAGCGTGGTGGCTGGCGTAACCAGGAACGGCGCCGCCTGGGCTGCGGCGAACCCGCCAAGAATTCCGACCGCCCCGCCCAGGCCAGCACCGGCCAGCAGCACAATGGCGGCCTGGGTCATGGCGTCGCGGAGCACGTAACCTCCGGACGCGCCCATGGCCTTGAGGACCGCGATATCGCGGGTGCGCTGAACCGTCCAGACCGTCAGGAACGCCACGATCACCAGCGCCGAAATCCCATAGAGGAATGCCTGCATCAGCATCAGCGACCCGTTTTCGCTCTTGAAGGAGCCCAGCGCCTGGAACGATCCTGTGCGGGTGGTGCTGACAGTCTGCGCCATCGCATTGGCCGACTCCTGGTCCACCTCGGCGCCGTCTTGGTAGGTGACCGCCACGACGGTCGCCACCGGAGTGCTCCCCGGCGCGCTGCCGGCAACCGGAGCCAGATGCGCCACCTCGGCCCAGGTGGGTAGCGCTGTCCACACCACGCCGGTGTGCGAATACCACTGGTCATCCACGACGGCGGTGATGGTCAATTCAGTGCCACCCACCGTGGCCGTGTCTCCGACGTCGAGCGAGAGATCTGCGGCGACGGTCGCGCCGATCACTACCGATCCTGCCTTGACCGGCGACGGCGCCAACTGCCCGTCCTCGGCAACGCCGAACACCGCCACGTTGGTGGTGCCGCCGTCGCCGCCCTGGAGGCGGGACTGGCTGATACCCAGGGCCTCGGCCCGGGCCACCCCGGCGGTGCCCCTCCAGCTGTCCACCTGCGCTGCCGTCACCTCGCTCTCGGTGAAGGACGCCGTGGGCTGGTTGGCGCCCGGGGCGCCAAAAACGATGCTGTCCACCGGCTTGGCCTCAGCGCCGGAGCCAGGACCAGACCCTGCACCCAGCTTCCCGATGGCGGACGTGGACTGGTCGCCCAGCCCGGCGGTGAGCCCGGACAGCAGCACCAACAGCAGTGTCACCAAGGCCACCACGCCGCCCATCAGGGCAAACCTGCCCTTGGCGAACCGGATATCGCGAATAGCGAGAAACACGTTGTACTTCCTTCAAGTGGGGTGGATTTCCTTCTGATTCCACTCTCCGGCGCATCGGCCCAACCCACATCGGGGACTTGGTTGAGCCGGGCGGGACAAAGGGCTGACGGAGCGGTCAACCTTTTGGTTGATCCGTAGGCCCCCGCCGGCGCATAAGCTGATGAAATGCCTGCCGCGGACCCACAGACCACCACGTCGGGGGCTGCCATCCTGCGGTTCCTGCGGGTGACGCTTCATCTCAGTTTTGCCGTGCTGCTGCTGGTTGCCATCCTGCGGCTCCATTTGGCGGCTGGCGCGGTGGGCGCGGCAGCCGGCCAGCGCCTTGCCTGGTCCCTACTCGCACTTGCCTTGGCGGCCGCGTATCTCGCCGGCACCATCTTGGAAAAGCGCTTCGCCGCCGGCCGTTCCAGCTTCAACCCGCACCCCTACGCCGCCCCTTGGCTGGGCCTTGTCACGGTGCTGTGGGGCGTCCTCCTCGCGGGCAGCGCCGAGTTTTCCTGGGTCGCCTTTCCGCTTTTCTTCCTCCACCTGCACGTCCTCCCGCGACGGATTGCGCTGCTCACCATAGCCGCGATGACGGCCGCCGTTGTTGCCTCGCAGTGGGTGGCCAGCGGACTGCCGTCACCCACCCTCCCCATGGTCCTGGGACCGGGGCTGGGTGCCGTTTTCGCCGTGGTCACCGGGCTCGCATACCGCGCTCTCTACGAGGAGAGCGAGGCGCAGCGGCTGGCCGCGGACGAACTCCGGCGCACCCGGGCCGAGTTGGCCAAAACCCAGCACGACGCCGGTGTCGCAGCTGAACGTGAGCGCCTGGCCCGCGAAATCCACGACACCCTCGCGCAGGGCCTGTCCAGCATCGTCCTGGTGGCGAGGGCGGCGGAGAAGTCCCTGGCCGGCGGCGATCTTGCCGCCGCCGCCGAGCGGTTCGCGCTGGTGCAGCAGACGGCGTCGAAAAACCTCGCGGAGGCCCGCAGCTTTGTCCGCGGCCTCACCTCGCCGCAGCTCCAGGAGTCGTCGCTACCGGAGAGCCTGCAGCGGCTCTGCGCCGAAACCGAAACTATGGCGGCCGCCCGCGGTGACGGACTCCGCTGCCGCTTCGAGCTCGTGGGCAACCCCGCTGAGCTGCCGCCGCAGTACAGCGTCACCCTGCTCCGGGCCGCCCAGGCCAGCCTGTCCAACATCCGGCTTCATGCCAAGGCAAGCACCGCCGTCGTCACCCTCGCGTTCCTCGGGGACGAGGTCACACTGGACGTGTACGACGACGGCACGGGCTTTGTGCCGGAGGCGCCCGGTACCGGCGTGTCCGGCCGGGCGGACGGCAGTGGGTTCGGGCTGCGTTCGCTCGCTGCCCGGGTGGGTGAGCTGAGCGGCTCGGTGGACGTGGAGACGGCACCGGGCGAGGGGACCGTCATCGCCGTCCGGCTGCCGCTCACAGGCGGGGCGATACCCGGACAGCAGTTGCCCGGCCCGGGAGGGGAAAACTGATGGGGGAGCTCCGCATTCTGCTGGTGGATGACCACCCTGTGGTCCGCGCGGGCCTGCGAGCCATGCTGACCGAATTCGAGGACTTCAGCGTGGCTGCCGAGGCCGCCGACGGGGACGCTGCGCTGCGCGAACTCGCACGGCTGCGGACGCTGGGGGAGCGCGTGGACGTGGTGCTGATGGATCTGCAGATGGGCGCCGGGATGGATGGTGTTACCGCCACGGCAGCGATCCGCAAACTGGAATCCCCGCCACCGGTCCTGATCCTGACCACGTACGACACCGAGGCGGACATCCTGGCTGCCGTTGAGGCGGGCGCCAGTGGCTACATGCTCAAGGACGCCCCGCCGGAACAGATCCGCCAGGCGGTGTTGTCAGCGGCGGCCGGCCAGACGGCGCTGGCGCCCAAGGTTGCGGCACTGTTGATGTCTCGGATCAGCAGCCCGGAAACCGCCCTCACAACCCGTGAGGTCCAGCTCCTTGAACTGCTGGCCACCGGCCTGACCAACCGCGCCATCGCCCGGCGGCTCTTCATCTCCGAAGCCACGGTCAAAACACACCTCGTGCACATCTACGGCAAGCTCGGCGTGGACAACCGGACTTCCGCCATCGCCCTGGCCACGCAGCGGCGAATTATCCGCACGCCGGGCCTGTAACGGTTCCATATTCGGCGTGCATTGCTCCGTCGTCAGGGGAACTTTGAGGTGATCCGATCAGCTGGGGCCGCGTCATTAAAACTTCCTCACGAGCATTTATCAGCCGCGGGTGCTGGAGTCCTTTGCGGACTTAACGATCGCACCGTGGCCCTGAAGGAACATTTTTCGGCCGCCACCGTCATCGGTCCAGACCCAGATGATGGAGAAGTCCGCCGTGGCGGCATCCACAACCCCGGTGCCGGTGAGTGTTCCTTCGGCGAAGCTGACCTGCTCACCGACGACAAACCTCGGGTGGCGGATCCGGTTCTTCTTCCTGCGAGAGGATGTGAGGCTGCTAGGAGCCATCATCGGGTGGCTCCAGCGGCGCTGGGAGCGGTCATTTGGTGGTGATTCATAGGCATCCTTCGGTCGCATGTTGGCTCTGCCAGCTCATTACAACCCTGCCCGCTGCTCCCAGGTCACGCTCTGTGGACGTGGTGGGTCCAGCCTAACCGGGAGTAAGTTCGCGGTGCCTTCCGAACCCAATGCGACCAAGCATCATTTCCCTCTAGCTGGCTGACAGCAACGCGACCGTATATTCAATTGGTCGCGGATAACGTTACAGCCGCTCGCCGAACAGCGGCAGGCTTCGGGCGCTGCGGCGTGCAAAGGGCGGCGTGACGCCTCATTGTGTAACAGGGGGTCCGCCCGCCCCCAGCATGCTGGGGCAGGCCGCGGCCCAACTGCTAAAATGGCTGGGTTGTAGACCGGCCTATAGCTAGTCCAGCCAGCGCCGTAACGTAAGTAGGGGACCACACACGAGATGACGGCAGGCGGTTCGCACATCAGCACTACGAAGAAGTTCCCCGGTCCGTCGAAAAAGACAGCCGCCGGCGCGGAGTTCCCGAAGTCGGCTGCGACCGCCGTAGTTCCCCCCACGAAGCCCCGGGTGTACGTCGCCACCGGGCAGGGGTTCCTCGGCGCCCTCATGATGTTTGTTGGTTCGATAGGAACGGGCTGGATCGCCAACGGCTCACCCATGATCCGCCAGCCGGTGGTCATCGCCCTGCGGACCGAGGGCTGGGGCGTGACGCTGTCCACCGTGCTCCTGACCGTGGGGGCCATGCTCCTGATGCGGTCCTGGCTCAGGCTGGGCCAGCGGCTGGGTGACTGGGGCGAACACTCGCTGCGGTCGGTGGTCATAGCCATCTCCGCCTGGTCCCTGCCGCTCCTGCTGGCCGTCCCCATTTTCTCCCGTGATGTCTACGCCTACACCGGCCAGGGCCGCCTGGTCATGGAGGGGCAAAATCCCTACACCGTGGGCATCTCCACACTCAACAACTGGTTCGCCCTTGGCGCGGACCCGGCCTGGGCAGAGAACAGGACCCCCTACGGGCCCTACTTCCTGTGGCTCGCCCGCGGTGTTGTGCAGCTGACAGGGGCCCAGCCCGACGTGTCCGTGCTGCTTTTCCGCCTGATCGCCGGCTTCGGGGTTCTGCTCTGCGTCATCTACGTGCCGAAGCTGGCAGCACTGCACGGTATTAACGGCGCGCGGGCGCTCTGGATCGCGGTGGCCAACCCACTGTTCCTCATCAGCTTCGTGGCCAGCGCCCACAACGATGCGCTGATGGTGGGCCTCGCCGTCGCCGGTGTCTATTTCGCCGCGACGAAGCGCTACTTGGCCGGCATCCTGCTGGTCACCGCCTCCATCGGGATCAAACCGATCACCGTGCTGCTGCTCCCGTTCATCGGGGTGATGTGGGCTGGGCCCGCCGCCTCATGGACGCGGAAGTTCCTCATTTGGGGCGCGACGGCGGGAATTAGTTTCGCCGTGCTGGCCGTCAGTGGGATTCCCTACAACCTCGGGTTGGGCTGGGTGTGGGCCATTATGGACCCGACTCCTGGGTACACCGGGTATTCGCCGTCGGGGTTCCTGGGGCAGCAGGTCGAGTTCCTCGGCAATGTGCTGGGACTGCCGGGCGGCACCATCGCGGACCTTTTGCGGACGGGCATGAAGTGGGCGGCTATAGGCCTGGTGCTGCTGCTGATGTTCCGTGGCGATTACTCGCGGGCGGTGCGCCGGCTGGCCCTGGCGTTCGCTGCCGTCGTGATGCTTTCGCCCATCATCCAGCCCTGGTACATTCTCTGGTTTGTGCCGTTCCTGGCTGCCACCGGCATCCGGAACGACTGGCAGATCCGGTGCCTCTACGTGGGCGTGACGTTCTTTGTGGTGTTCGGCGCGCAAGACCAGCTCTCGGTCTGGTCCTTTGTAGAGCTGGCCGTTGACGCGTCGTCTTTGGCGTTCGTGACGGCGCTGCTGTTCACGTTCTACCTCCTGGTCCTGGACATCCACACGCGAAAGCTGCTGATCGAGGGCAAACCCTCGGACTGGGCCCGGCGTGGATGGGGCTGGGTGCAGGAGCAGAGGCGCAGGGCCCGCTGAGGCGCGCCCTGCTGGTTGCATCCCTTGCTCTATGTCGGCACGCAAGAAGGTAGAAGCTTGTCTGTTACAGCACGAATGTTCAAGTCAACCGTTCTTGACGAAGGGCCTGGGCCTTTTTTCGAACGCGCAGGCAATAGTCTTGAGGAAGTGTCCCTGACGGGCCGAAATCGGGAGACTGGAGAGTGAGCTATGCGGGTATCCGCTGAAGATCGAAAAGAACAGCTGATTTCAGCGACAGTTGAACTTATGCGTCGTGAGGGCGTTCAGTCCGTGACCATCCGGGCCATTGCCAAGGAGGCTAACGCTCCGCTGGCTACAGCACATTATTGCTTCAGCAACAAAGAAGAGCTGATGGAGGCGGCCGCCGAGGCTTGGTTTAAGAACTTGAGCCGCTTCTCAAGCGACGTCCCGGTCCATTTAGGCCTTCGCAAGGCTGTGGAACAAGTAGCCGAAGGCTACTGGCGCGCCCTTGAGGAAGAGCCCGAAAGCATACTTTCGGAGATTGAACTCATTTTGTGGGCAACACGCAATGCCGCCGTAAGCCCGCTGGCCGGGAGGATTTATCCCGCTTATGAAGTGGAGCTCGGAAATATGTTCGCTTCCGCCGCCCAAAACACCGGCGAACAGTGCCTCATGGAATTCGCTACGCTGGTCAGGATCTTTTTGATGATTTACGACGGAGCGGCCATTCAATACATGACCGACCCGAAGGCCGCCGATCATCGCGCCCACTTCTTTATGATGATTGACGCACTTCTCCTCAAAGCCGGCGTCTGAACCGGCGAGGCCTCAGGCGGGCACCTTGGTGTCGGAACGGTCGGCAGGGGACGTGGCGACCGCAGGCAGGGATTTCAGCCCGGCCGCGCAGCCCACAATCCCGGCGATGAAGAGCACTTTCAGGACACTGAAGGGTTCGACGCCGGTGGCCATCGCCCAGCCCACCGTCAGGGCCGCCCCGATTCCCACCCAAACGGCGTAAGCGGTGCCGAGCGGGATGCTGCGGATGGCCAGGCCGAGGCCGATCATGCTGAGGGTGGCCGTGACGGCGAAGACCAAGGTGGGCAGCAGGTGGGTGAATCCATCGGAATTGCCCAGGGCGGTGGCCCAGACGGCTTCCAGTACGGCGGAGGCGAGGAGCATCAGCCAGGCGGCGGAACGCTTGGTCATTACGCCACCACCTTGAGGCCAACCACGCACGCGGCGATGCCGGTGAGCAGCAGGAGGCGGGCCGTCGTCGGGGGTTCAGCCTTGGTGAGGATCGCGTAGGCGGAGGTCAGCACCACGCCCACGCCTACCCATACCGCGTAGGCGGTGCCGGTGGGGATGGACTGCATGGCGAGGGCGAGGCCGGCCATGCTGGCGAGGACGGAGACCAGGAAGAGGAGGGCGGGGGCGAGCCGGCGCCGGCCGGAGGCCTGGAAGGTCCGGTGCAGGGCTGCGGCCCAGACGGCCTCCATCGACCCGGAAAGAATGAGAATCAACCACGACATAACAGATCCTTTGGCCTCGCTTGCAGGAACCGACGGCGGGTGGCCGGGCCGGAAGTCAGTCTCAAGATCAATCTCCCCGTGGGTTGGTGCCGGGGCCTCCCGCAGTGTTCACCGGGGATCAGCACCTACGCCATGGTGGCGAACATGAGGGCCATGATGGCGGCGCCGAGGGCTTCGAGGCTGTGTTTTTTTCGGGGAGAGTGGGCGGTCTTGTTGGGATCCGTGGTTGCCGGTTTCCGGGTGCGCAGAAGGAGGGCGATGAAGATCAGCGCCGCGGTTGCGAAGATGATTGTCAGCGGGGCGGCGAGGCTGGGTAGGTGATCGAGGGTGGCAGTGGCGCGGGGTAGCTGGGGAATTGAGTGGTGGGCGTTGGGCAGTGGCATGGCTTCTGCGGCGCCGGGGGTGATGTGGCTCGTCATCATGGTGATCATGAGGGCGGCGCCGGCCATGCTGACGCTGTGGTAAACGCATTTCAGGCGGCTCAGGCTGCCTGTGCAGAGTATTTTGAATTCGGGCCGGGCGACGGCCTGGATAATGAACCAGAGCGCTGCGCCGGTGAGGACGGCGATCTGGGCGAGCATCGTGGAAGGTGCGAGGTTCCAGAGCATGGCGGCCATCAGGAGGTTCATGAGGGCGTGGAGGCTGTTGTTGATACGTTCGGTGAGTTGGTCGGGCTTGGTGGCCTGCAGGAGGTGGTAGCTTCCACTGAGCAGCAGGACGGCTGTGAGGGTCCAGGTAATTGCGGGGATATTGAACACGCGGATCACACTCTCGCTACAGGGTTTGGGTTAGGTGCAGGCGGTCCCCGGTGCTTTGGTTACAGCACCGGGGACCGCCTGTTTGAGGTTGTTCGTTTTTCCAGCTTTAGCTCAGATGTCTGCTTCTTGGCTTCCCTGAAGCTGGGCCGGGCTTATTTGTCGGTGGTGCAGCATGTTGCGGTGTTTGTTGTTTCGGTTCGGTTTTCGTTGGTGGGGAGGTTGAGGGTGGGGTTTTGGTCGAAGAAGCCGTGGGGTTCGAGCATGAAGCCGATGTTTTGGCGGGGCATGATGGGCCAGTCTTCGAGGCGGACGACGTGGTGCATGCCGAAGGTGTACCAGACTACGAGGTCCTGGTCCACGATGTTCCGGTCTGCTTGGGTCCAGATGTGCAGGCCGTCGTCGGCGCCGGTGGCCTGGTTGGGGAATTCGCCGGCGGCGAAGCGTTCGGTCCGGTCGTAGGCGGTGACCCAGAGGTTGTTCCGGGCGAACTGGGCTCGTTTGCTGACGTAGGACTCATCGCCGGCGGCGAGCTGGATGCCGTCGGTGGGGATGAGGCGGTAGGCGACGGGTTCGTCCACGATGTTGCGGCTGTCGCGGTTGGCGATCTTCCAGAAGCGGTGTTTGGAGGAGTCGGTCTTGCGGATGGCTGCCTGTTCGGTTTCGAGGAGCCGGTCCACGGCTTTGAACGCGGTGTGGGTGGGGTTGTGTTCGGGGATTTCCATGTCCACTTCGTAGACGGCGTTTGTGGGTCCGTCGATTTCGAAGTCCATGCGGACGTTGAACATGTGCTGGTGGATCGGGGCGTAGAGTCCGTCGTTGTTCAGGGTCTGGCCGTAGGGGCTCTTCTCGCCGGGCTTCTGGCCGGCGGTGGAGAGGATGCCGGTGGCCTTGACGAGGAACTCGATGCTGCCGTCGAGGAAGAGGTGCCAGTAGAAGGCGTACTCGTAGTTCGCGACGGTGGCGATGAAGGAGATCACGAGTTTGCGGCTGCGGCGGGTTTCGGTGGTGCCTTCGCGGAAGTCGAAGTGCTTCCAGAGGATCGAGTCGTCTTCCTCGTGCATGCAGATGGCGTTCTCGATGGTCAGCGGGTTGCCGTGGCTGTCGGCGGTGATGCCGTCGAAGTACTTGATCTCGCCCAGGCAGTCACAGCCCAGGGTCAGGGAGTTGGCCATGTTCCCGATGTTGTATTCGCCTGAGTCGAAGGCGTTCTTTTTGGCCTGGACGGGGGCGGTGTCGCCGTAGGGGACGACCATTTCCGAGAGTGAGGCCCTGTTGATCACGGGGCGTTCGACACCCTTGTTGCGGAACTTCAGCTGGTGCAGGACCAGGCCTTCGCGGGGGGTGAACCCGACGCGGAAGGACCAGTCGGCCCACTGGACGTGGTTGCCGGTGACGGTGAAGGACGCGCCTTCGGGCTGGGTGATGGAGATGGGCTTGAGGTCGGTGCGGGCCTCCCCGACGTACTTGGGCAGGTAGTTGCCGCTCGCGGACGGGACCGGGATCGCCTGGTCGTCTTCGACCTTGACGACCTCGCCGGAGTTCAGGTCCACGATGACGACGAAGTTCTCGATCGGGTGCGCGTACGGGCTGTCATCTGCCTCCTCGCGGACGAAGACCAGGGCGCGCATCAGGCGCCGGCCCTGATCGTCTTCGCCGAAGTAGCCCACGGACCAGGGCTCGAAGCAGACCAGGGACATGTCGGTGATGCCGCGCTTGGCCAGGGCGGCCTGGACCTCGGGGTCCTTGCGGCAGCTCTCTTCACCTTCGGCGAATTCGTCGAGCATGAACGGGGGGTGGATGTGCGCGGCCAGCTGCGTCCATTTGGAGACGATGCCCGAGTCCAGATCCACGATCGCTTCGTAGGAGCGTGCCTCGGCCCGGTCGACGAGGACCGCGTCGGCCTCGCGGACCGTTGCCGCGCCGGACCGGAGCAGTTCCTTCTCCGGCTCGCGCAGCTCAATACTGATGAAGCGGAACGATTCGGCCGCGGCCTGG
This sequence comes from Pseudarthrobacter sp. S6, assembly GCF_050156575.1. Classification (NCBI taxonomy): domain Bacteria; kingdom Bacillati; phylum Actinomycetota; class Actinomycetes; order Micrococcales; family Micrococcaceae; genus Pseudarthrobacter; species Pseudarthrobacter sp. S6. The sequence goes on from NZ_CP189581.1 coordinate 299,206, forward strand.
CCATCCTTCAGGATCGCCGCGGCCCGGGAAATCTCCTCGCGGGAGAGCGGATCGAGAGGGTGTGCTACCCCTACCTCGGTGTGGATTTCAGTGGTGAGAGTCATGGTTTTCTCCTTGGTTCTTTCTTGAGGATGAGATCCCTAAGGACTGATAGGCGAGTTGCCCCGTGACATGGGTGGCGTTTTGCGAATACTTGGCAGTCCACTCATATGCTTGAAAGCCGCCTGGAGGATGCCGGGCCTTGCCGGCGGAGCTCAACTCCGAACTCCACTGACGTGATGCCGGTCACGTGTTCCTCTTGCAGCCAAGCTACGTGAAATAAATCATTTAGTCTAGCTTTTTTTATGCATATTCTTTTATTGCCTGTTTATGGCGCGATGCCGGGGTTTAGCGGGCGAGCAGCCAGTCAGATGCAGCTTTGCGGTAGCGGATGATGCCCTTGTATTCGGCCATGTCGTCCGGTAGTTCGGCCAGCACATGGCCCATCTTTTCCCGCCACGCAGGTACCCGGGCAATGTCGGTGAGCGGCAGGAGATGGGTCCGGACCAGGAACAGCAGGGCACCGGAGTGCGGGAGACGGATCAAATGCTGCACTTCCACCCGCAGGTGTAGCTTCTCCGGCATGGCAGGATCGTCGGCTATGGTGGTGCGGTCGGGGCCCCATTCAGGGTACGTTTCCGTGGAGGTATCCATACGCCGGCCTATGGTCATGGTCCAGTTGGTCCGCCGAAATTGTTCCCCGGGCTGCAGGCGCAACAGGAACTGCTCGGCCCGGCTGGTGATGCGTTCTTCCTTCACCCGCGGGACGGGATGGTGGATTTCAAGAAAGTTCATGCCGACGTCGAAACCGAATGACCAGTCGGCGGCGAAGGTCACCAGGCCGGCATCAAGCCACAACGTGTCTTCGCGGATATCAAGAAGAATGATGTCGTCCTGGATCTGTGTGCCGAGGAACCGCAGTGGCCCCTCCGGCAACGAGCTGTCGTCTCCGACGGTGAATTCCACCTCGAGGTCCTGCAGACCGTTACGCCAACGGCAGATGTTCCCTTCCCGGTGGAAAGACATCGTATCCGGGTAGTCTTCGGCCATGGAGGACAGCAGGGTGGTGAGGGCGTCCCACACCGCCGTTCGCATGTGGGGGAGGACATTCACGCGGGAAGGGTCGCGGGTCAGCACCTTGGCGCGCTCGGCCAGTTCATCCAGATAGTGTTCGTCGATGTCCACGAGATGGGCGCCCCAGGCGCCCGCCTCTGTCGGCGCTGTCTTGGTGGCTGGTTCGACGTTTGCGCTGTACCGGTAGGTGTCAGAGGCAAAAGGAAAGGGAAAGCGCCTGATCCGTTCCGGGAGGAGGGCGGCGTCAGGATCGGTTTCGATGATCGTGCTACTCAAAGGTCCAACTCCAATTCTGGGTCGTTGCTACGCGAAACGCAGCACATCATTGTGGTGTTCGCGGCCTTTTCCTGCTCGGATAGGTAAAGATCCCGGTGCTGGGGTGCGCCGCGAAGCACCGGCAGGACGCATTCGCCGCAGATGCCTTTGCGGCACATATTGGGGATGCTTTGCCCTGCTGTTTCAAGGGTCTCCAGCAGCGAAACGCCGGCTGGAACTTCCAAGCGAACGCCGCTGCGTGCCAGATGCACCGTAAAGGGTTCGCCCGCGTCCAGTTCAGCTGCGCCAAAGGCTTCTGAATGGAGCCGGGCGGATGACCAGCCATGGCCTCGGGCCTCTTCCAGGACCGCATCCATGAAGACAACCGGACCGCACACGTACAGGTGGGTTCCGACGGGCTGTGTTATGAGCGCTTCCGCCAGAACGTTTTGGAAACTGCCCCGGTCAGTGCACTCGACCAAAGCGGTCAATCCGGGCCCGAGCAGTTCCCGCGCTTCCGCTACGTGGGCGCCGGCGTCTGGCCGGTGCACGTAGATCATGGTTGCTGTGGAGCCCCGTTCCACCGCGGCCCTGGCATGTGAAAGAACCGGCGTGATCCCGATTCCTGCAGCAACAAGCAGATGATGCGTCGCTGTTGATGCGGGAGCAAAAGCACTCCGGGGGCGCGCAACATAAACACGATCACCGACGCAAAGCCGGTGCATGGCTAAGGAGCCGCCGGCTCCTTCGCCGACCCTCAGGACAGAGATGCTGTATTCGGACGGCGCGTTGCCTGAGCCTGTCAGTGAGTATGCATTGACGCCGTTTCCCCATTGGACCACAAGGTGGCTCCCCGGGACATAGGAGGGCAACCTTCCACCTTCCGGGGCAGCCATCGTGATGCTGACAATCGATTCCGTCTGGCGGCTGACGTTTGTGACCTCCAGCTGGAGGCCTCCTTCCACCGCCGGGTGGACGCGGGGCTGGAGCGCTATGGCGGTCATGCTGCCTCCTCGGCGTGGGCTGAGTAGCCCAGGTATGCGCCTCTTCGTCGGGAAAAATGATCAGCGATGGTCAAGGTGGTGGCGCATCCTTGACACTTCACCTCGGTGCCGGCCGCCTCATCAACGGTGGTGGTAAGGCAATGCGGGCAATAAACAAACCGGGGTCCGGTTTCCTGGGGCAGGAGGGTTACCTCCTCGCCCAGAAGTCCGCAGTCTGCGGCGGCTGCTGCGGCTGCACGGATATCCGTCGGAGGGCCTGCGAGTATCAGACGGACGCCTACACGGGAACCGCTGAACACAGACTTGAGTTCCGAGAGGCTCTCGGCGGTTGCCGATTCGAAATGGAGATCGTACCGGGGCTGGCCATTGGTGTCTGGAAGTGCGGTGTCATCTGAGGATCCGAAAGATACACAGATGACACCGCGGAAACCAGGTTCCAGGCCGTTGCCAGCTGCTGGCGGCATGGACGCGGAACGCATGGTCGGTCCTTAGGGTGCGAAGGTGCGGTCGCCGGCGAAGAACCCCAAGCCGTACTCCGGGGTTTCGAACTTGACGGTGGTGCCCTTGGGGAAGAACAGCACGTCGCGCTCCTTCGCGTGCGTCACTTCGCCCGTGGTCTGGTCCGTGAGGATGAATTCACCCTTGATGACGACCTTCATTTCGTCGTAGGTGTACGTGTACACCAGCGGCTCAGAGGCCTTCAGCTCAAAGAATCCGGCGCACATGACCGACCCCTCGGGGTTGTGGAGGGAATCGCCGATCGCGGCGACCGTCCCCGGCTCATCCATGGACGGGAGGCCGATAAAGCCGTTCTCTACCTTGTGGATCGATCCGGCCTTGGTCAGTGTTCCTACGAGGGTGGTTTCCATGGTGTCTCCTTTGACTAGTGGTGTGTGAAAGTGGGGGTTCGGGGAGAGGTCGTCCTCAGGGATAACCAACTGAGCTCTACTCCGAGCCCATCTGGTGTGATGCGAGTCACGCTCCTTGTCCCATCTGCAAAGCTACGGGACATAATTCATCTAGTCCAGTCTTTTTTAAGAAATTACGCCCTGGGATTTAGTTTTTCTTTTTATGGGCCGCTATTGACAGGCAAGGAACCGCCGCAAAGCGCAAACGGTGGATGCCGGGCCCTCGTAAGGCCCGGCATCCACCGTGAAACAAGCACCTACCACTGTCCGGCCGGGTGGGCCAGGGGGACCACGACGCCTCTACTACCCCGTCATGCGTCAACCCCGGTGGACATGATCAGGAAACGTGCGCAGGACTCTTCCGATGGAAGCCCTGGCCGGTTCCGTCAGCTGGGATTTGGAACCCTTTGAAGATCGCCGGCGTCCTCGTCTGACGAGGGAGCAGTGGCTGATTTGTCTTTCAACCGGCGGGATTCACGCTGGGTATAGAACCAGATGGGTATGTAGAGGGATAGTACGAGGAAACCAACCCAGGTCGAGGTCCAGCCGACCTCCAGGCTGTTCAGGTAGACCACGCCGGCCAAGCACAAAGGGAGATTGAACAGGCCAAAAAGCAGGGCGACCTTTTTCCAGCCCTTGGGTGCTCTGAACGGCCGTTCCAAATTTGCGAAGGCCGGGTGATTCTTAGCCCTCACATAGGCGAACAGGCTGATGCCGTTGGCGCAGGTGTAACCAATTGCGGACGCCGCAAGTATTGCCGCCGGGGTTCCCATGGAAATCAGCACCAAGTTGAAAGCCCCGATGACCAGCATGGCAACAAAGGGAGTCCCTTGGCGGTTTGTCTTGCCGAAAACCCTGGGGAGGTTGCCTTCGCTCGACATAGAGTGCATAGCGCGGGAGGAACCCAGGTACGCCGTCTGGATTATGAGGACCATGGCGGCGATCAGCATGATGATGGTGACCATAGTGCCGGCTTGCCCAAAGACGGCCTGGGCCACTGGAATCAGGGGCGATAGGGGTTCGGCGAGTACGCCCTCAACACCGAGCACGCCGATCACTGCAGATTGCACTAAAACAAACGAGAAGAAGCAGATGATGCCGCACGCATAAAGCGCTTTGGGAACATCCCTGGACGGGTTTTTGTATTCGGGACCGTAGATGGCTGCCGTTTCCCAGGCGCAGGCACTCCACTGTGCGATCGCAAAGATGCCAAAGAGAATCAGGATGTGGTGCATGTCCCAGGCCCAGTCGGCCGGCATCCAGCTGCCGGTGATGTTTGACAGCTCGACTTTCCCGGTAGCGAAAGGCGCTACGGTCAGGACAACTAGGGGAATTAGAGAGAATGCGGCCAGGACGTAACCCAGTTTGGCGCCATCCTTAAGGCCGAACCAGTTGACGACGAACAACCCGGTGAAAATCACCAGACCCGAGATCAGAGCGAGCTGATACTCGGTAAACGTCTCAGCCAGCACCGGAAACAGCCCATGCAGATAACCACCGACCAGGATTGAGAAAATTGCCAGTACAGGGTTCCAGGCAAACCAGTAGCTCCAGGCACTGAAGCCCCCGATCAGCTTGCCTTTGTCGTACTTGCCCTTGTAGTTCTCCGTCCGGAATACATGCTGGGCGAACCCCGGCAGGCCGGACGCCTTGGGAAAAGTGGTGGCCATCTCGGCATACGCGGTGCTCTGCATGAAACCCTGCAGGACCGATATCCCCCAGATGAGAATTGCTGCGGCAGACACATACATCGGCAGATAGCCCAGTGAGGGCAGAATCAGCAAGGGTACACCCAAGGCAATGGCCAAACCCTGCTTCCAGTCGATCGACCTTTCCAGGTCATCGCTGCCGTCTAAACGATTTTCACTCATAAAATCTCCCTAAAACTACTCTAGTCGTCTCTGACTTCTTCGTTATGGAACTCTTTTTCTTGAATCTTCCAGTGGCGGTGCAAGAACACATCTGTCCAGCCCGGCATGGGGTAACACGGCGCTACCCGGCAGCACGATCTTGCAACTGCATGAAGGTCCGGACGGCGGACTGGCAAGTACAACGAGGCAGGCTCCGGTGCGCGCAGTGGTAGCGCCAACGTGCTAGGCCGACAGGTGCGGCAGGGGGGTCGCTCGCAAAAACACCTTCAGGGTTGAGCTCTCGTGACGTGGACAAGGGTGTTGTCCGAGCCCGGGAAATTCTTCCTCTGGTGCCGAAAGACTCGTGACTGCTCCGATGTATGGCATGTGAAACAGATCACCACCAGAGGTTACATCCTAAAAGCTCTATTGCGATAGCTTTTATTCGCCGAACTTTTCCAGCTTCGGTGCAACCGACGTTGACCCGTGCCTGGGAAAGTTCGCCACTAGACAGCGAAAATCAGGGAAAGCCCAAGGTGGGGGACGTCCAGGGCCATCCGATGCTGGTCGGGAACGCCGGATTTAATCCGCTCACCAACGAGGTATAAACCGGAGTTGCCGAGAATGACGCGGTTGCTGGCATTGACGAGGGCCGCATCTCCGGGAATGGCGCGCAGAGTGGGCATGATGAGGGGTTCCAGGTCCCTGATCCGGATGTCGCATGCGGCCACGCCCGTGAAACGCCCGTGAACAGAAAGCGGGGCCGCAAATGTCAGGATGTATTCCTCGAAGCCGAGGAAATCCACATATGGCCCCCATACACTCTGCTCACCTGTGGAAGCGGCGGTGGAAAAGAACGGCAGCTTCTCATAGTCGTAATATCGGCTGCTGCCTGGAGTCATGTCGAGGTCGAGCCTGCCGATGGTGCCGTGTTCCTTGCGGGCCCACCAGTCCAAAGCCGGCACCCCCTCCTCGATGGTTTCCACGGCGAAGAAGGTCCCGGCCCCGGCTGCGTAACTGTTCTTCGTCAGGAAATCCCGGGGATATTCATCCAATCCCTTGAGGACCGCCTTGCCTGCTTTGGACTTGCCGGCGAGATTTCGTTCAAGGAGGGAAGAAACGTCGCTGGAGAGCTTCTTGACCTCCGTGCAGACGCCGCTCATCCAGGAAGAAAGGTCAGATGCAGCATGTACGACTTCAACGGTGGGCTTCATTGACCATCCTGGTTTGATTGGGCATAGCCGAGGGTCAGTTTCTGGTCTATCAGATGAAAAATGTTCCGCCTGATGTGCTCAAGGATAAGGTTTTGGGCCTTCTCCGGCTGGTCTTGGGCTACTGCCCGGACCAATTCCAAGTGTTCTGCGGTTGCCTGCTCGGGGTCAAATGCCACCGTGAGGGGAGTCCAAAGCTGCTGGACTGTTTCTTCCTGAAGCCGTATTTCCGCGTTGGCGAGCCTCGGCGATTGCGCGGCTATTGCCAGCTCGATGTGGAAGCGGCTGTCAGCCGGTGCACGCACTTCGGGGGTGTCGGCCAGAATTAATGCCCGCGCAAGTTCCTGAAGGCGCTCGAAGTCGTGTGCTTCTGCGCGCTCACAGGCCAGACGGACGGTGGTGGCTGCAATAGCGGAATGTTCGTCACCGATGTCACGTATTTCCGAAATTGACGTCGAGAGGAACCAATCCCGAATGACGTCCTTCTGCGTACGAGGCTGGTTGAGCACGAAGGTTCCCCCACTTCGGCCCCTGCGGGTCTCGACGATCCCCCGCTCGCGCAGATCCCCCAAAGCTTCGCGAAGAGTGGCGCCGCCAACCCCAAACATTTCCGAGAGGGCCGCTTCGGGTGGCAAGCGTTCGCCCACTTTAAGCAGCCCAAGGCCGATGGCTTTGGTAATTCTGTCCACAATCGCATCGGCCCTCTCGATTTCGGGCAGGGACCGATAAATCTGGGACTGGATTGATGACGGCGAGGCCAAAAGTCTGCGCTCCGGAAAATGGGTACGGGTCGATCAGTGACAAGCAGTCCCGAGTACGTGAGTGGACTTAACTTGTTCTCCAGAGTCTATGCAATGAATCCTTCAAAACTGCGGCTTTTCGGCACTCCCTGGCCTGCGGCTCGGCACCACCAATCCTAAAGTGTAGTCAGAACCGTCAAAAAACAGTGTTACCCCCGCCCTTTCGCTTCGGGAGTATGGATACCAACCACAAAGCATCGTTCGACCGGATCCCGGCCGACGACCGAATGGAAGGGACAAATCGTGACTCCGACAGCAAATGCAACGCTCACCGGATACAGCACCACCGGTGACATTGTCCGGAATCTCGCTCTTGTACAGGACGAGATCGCGGAGACAGCGGCCAAGATCGACGAGCAGCAGATCGCCGACGTGGCCCGCCACCTTAGCCACCCTGGCCGGGTATTCGTCGCCGGAGCCGGCCGAAGCGGCCTGGTCCTGCGGATGGCCGCCATGAGGCTGATGCACCTTGGCCTGAACGTCCACATCGCCGGTGACACCACCACGCCCGCAATCGCCTCCGGTGACCTGCTCATGGTGGCCTCGGGATCGGGAACGACCTCGGGAGTAGTCAAGTCAGCGGAAACAGCGGCGAAGGCCGGAGCGCGGATTGCCGCGTTCACCACCAACCCGAGTTCACCTCTCGCCGGGCTCGCTGACTCGGTGGTGATCATTCCCGCCGCACAGAAGACCGACCACGGCTCCAGCGTTTCGCGCCAGTACTCCGGCTCTCTCTTCGAGCAGGTACTGTTCCTCGCCACTGAAGCACTGTTCCAGTCCCTGTGGGACAACACCGATGTACCGGCCGAAGAGCTTTGGCTCAGGCACGCCAATCTCGAATAATCGAACCCTCAATTTTCCACACCCACCTGTAGTTCACGACAGAAAGAAAACAACACCATGAAGCTCCAAGTTGCTATTGACCTCCTGACCACCGAAGCCGCCCTCGAACTCGCTGGCCAGGTCGCCGAATTCGTTGACATCATCGAGCTCGGTACCCCGCTGATCAAGGCCGAAGGCCTCTCCGTCATCACCGCGATCAAGAACGCCCACCCGGACAAGGTCGTCTTCGCTGACCTGAAGACCATGGACGCCGGCGAACTCGAAGCCGACATCGCGTTCAAGGCCGGCGCTGACCTGGTCACCGTGCTCGGTGCAGCCGACGACTCCACCATCGCTGGCGCCGTCAAGGCAGCCAAAGCCCACAACAAGGGCATCGTCGTTGACCTCATCGGCATCGCAGACAAGGTCACCCGTGCCAAGGAAGTCCGCGCCCTGGGTGCGAAGTTCGTTGAGATGCACGCCGGTCTCGACGAGCAGGCAAAGCCCGGCTTCGACCTGAACGGCCTGCTCCGCGCCGGCGCCGAAGCCCGCGTTCCGTTCTCCGTAGCAGGCGGCGTGAAGCTGGCCACCATCGCAGACGTCCAGAAGGCCGGCGCCGATGTCGCCGTCGCCGGCGGCGCCATCTACGGTGCAGCCGACCCCGCACTGGCAGCCAAGCAGCTCCGCGCCGCCATCAGCTAACCAGCCGGTTGACGGTGTCGTCCCGCACTCCTAACAGCCGCGGGACGCCACCTCCTGGCTCCAGGACCTTGTGTTTGGGGCCTGCAGCCCGGAATATCTTTATCTGTACTGCCCGCGGAGATACGTCCCCGCGGGCAGTACGGTTCAGTGCTGAATTCGATTCCAAGGACACCACGCCCCAAATGATGTGGGGTTGGCGCATGGGCCCACTCAACCCCATGGGAAGGAACTGTTCATCATGCGTAGTCAGGCCACACACAATTTGGAAGTAGTTGTAACCGAGCCGAGCCGTCTTTACGAATCGCTCGACGATGCCGAGGCCGCCCTCCGGCAAGTAGCCAGGTCCCACGGCTATTCGGGCATTCTGGTCACCCGCCACACTCCCGGCCGGTACACCCTTGCGCTTAGCGACACCGTTCCCTACGGTGAGACCCGCGAGCTGATCCTCTCCTAACCGCCGGTCCGCGGCCGCACCACCCTGTCGAAAGTTAGAAGCCACCATGTCACTTACCAACGTTGATTCAAGTGCGAGGCTCGGGCACAAGTCCCGGGCCAATCCGTTGCGGGATCCGCGGGATCGTCGACTGAACCGGATTGCCGGTCCGTCCTCGTTGGTGCTCTTTGGAGTGACCGGTGACCTTGCCCGTAAGAAGCTCATGCCGGCGGTGTATGACCTGGCGAACCGTGGGTTGTTGCCGCCGAGCTTCGCGTTGGTGGGTTTCGGCCGCCGCTCCTGGTCTGATGCGGAGTTCGCGGCCGAGGTGAAGGCTTCGGTTCAGGCGTATTCCCGGACCCCGTTTGATGGGGCGGTGTGGGACCAGCTCGCCGAGGGTATCCGTTTTGTCCAGGGCGAGTTCGACGGCGATGATTCGTTTGAGCGGCTCGGTGAAGTCATTGATGAGCTCGATCAGACTCGGGGAACGCGGGGTAATCACGCGTTTTACCTCTCGATTCCGCCGAAGGCGTTTGAGCAGGTCTGCCGGCAGCTTTCCAAGCATGGGCTCGCGCAGGCCGAGGTGAGAAGTGGCGGCGGGTGGTGATCGAGAAACCGTTCGGGCATGATCTGGAGTCTGCCCGGGCGCTCAATGAAATTGTGGAGTCGGTGTTCCCGCCGGATGCGGTGTTCCGGATCGATCATTACCTGGGGAAGGAAACGGTCCAGAACATCCTGGCGTTGCGGTTCGCGAACCAGTTGTTCGAGCCGTTGTGGAACGCGAACTACGTGGACCACGTCCAGATCACGATGGCCGAGGACATCGGCACGGGCGGCCGGGCCGGGTATTACGACGGCGTGGGTGCGGCCCGGGACGTGATCCAGAACCATCTGCTGCAGTTGCTGGCGTTGACGGCGATGGAGGAGCCGATTTCCTTTAACGCGGACGATCTGCGGGCGGAGAAGGAAAAGGTCCTTGCCGCGGTGAAACTCCCGGAGGATTTGTCGACGCATTCGGCGCGCGGGCAGTTCGCCGGTGGCTGGCAGGGCGGGGAACAGGTCCAGGGTTATCTGGAGGAAGAGGGTATCCCGGCGGATTCGAAGACCGAGACGTTCGCTGCGATCCGGGTCGATATCCATACCCGCCGCTGGGCCGGTGTGCCGTTCTATTTGCGGGCGGGTAAGCGTTTGGGGAGGCGGGTGACGGAGATCGCGGTGGTGTTCAAACGCGCCCCGAACCTGCTCTTCCGTGACCATGGTGAGGATGACTTCGGCCAGAACGCCGTGGTGATCCGGGTCCAGCCCGATGAGGGTGCGACGATCCGGTTCGGGTCCAAGGTCCCGGGCACGCAGATGGAAGTCCGGGACGTGACCATGGACTTCGGGTACGGGCATTCCTTCACCGAATCGTCTCCGGAAGCGTATGAGCGGCTGATCCTCGATGTGCTCCTGGGCGAGCCGCCGTTGTTCCCGCGGCACGCGGAGGTGGAGCTGTCCTGGAAGATCCTGGATCCTTTTGAAGATTACTGGGCCGGGCTCACTGAACAGCCCGAACCCTACGCCCCGGGGTCCTGGGGCCCTGCTTCGGCGGACGAGCTCCTTGCCCGCGACGGACGAACCTGGAGAAGGCCATGATTGTAGATTTGCCGGACACCACCACCTCGAAGATTTCCAAGAAGATCACCTCCTTGCGCGAGCAGGGCGGTGTGATCGCCCTGGGCCGGGTCCTGACCCTGGTGGTCGTGACCCGGTCTGGGCTCGAGGAAGAAGCGATCGAGGCCGCGAACGAGGCCAGCCGGGAGCACCCCTGCCGGATCATCGTCCTCGCTGACGCCGGCTCTGAGGCCCCGGACCGGCTCGACGCGCAGATCCGGGTCGGTGGTGACGCCGGCGCCTCGGAGGTCATCGTGCTCCGCGGCTACGGCGAACTCGCCCACGAGTCCGAATCCCTCGTCGCGGCCCTGCTGCTCCCGGACGCCCCGATCGTGGCCTGGTGGCCGCACGGGGCACCGGCGAACGCCTGCGAAACCTCCGTGGGCCGGATCGCGCACCGCCGGATCACCGACTCCGCGAACGAAACAGATCCTCAACTGGCGCTGGAAAACATCCGGGCCACCTACAAGGCCGGGGACACCGACCTCGCCTGGACCCGGCTGACGAACTGGCGGATCCAACTCGCGGCGGTCCTGGACCAGGTGGACTCCTCACCCGTCACCGCCGTGGCCGTCGAAGGCGCTTCCGACTCCCGTCGTCACGATCCTGCTCGCGGCCTGGCTGACCCTGGCCCTGGACGCGCCCGTGACCATCGTCGCGGACCCCGCCGGGACCGGCATCCGCCGGGTAAGGCTCACCCGCCACACCGGCGACGTGCAGCTCTTCCGCCCCGGACTCTCCGTCGCGGAACTCACCCAGCCCGGCCAGCCCGCCCAACGCATCTCCCTGCCACGCCGCAGCCTCAAAGACTGCCTCGCCGAAGAACTCCGCCGCCTCGACCCCGACGAAGTATTCGGCGAAACGGTTCGCAGTCTAGGTAGTTCCAGAGTGCATCAAGCCAGCAGCGTGACATTCACCTGCAGCGGGGAGCCAGAACGTAACCGGGACCGCGTGTCACTGATCGCCGTATAAAGGGACCCCGACTCACCAGATCCACCCGGATCCAGAAAAGGAACACAAAGTAATGGTTCACAAAGTCAAAGCGGTCATCGCCAGGGAGAAGAATGCCCCGGTTTCGGTGGAGACTATCCTGGTCCCGGATCCCGGGCCGGGGGAGGCCCTGGTGGACATTCTCACCTGCGGGGTCTGCCACACCGACCTGCATTACAAGCAAGGCGGCATCGGCGATGAGTTCCCCTACCTGTTGGGCCACGAGGCCACCGGTGTGGTCAGCGCCGTCGGTCCCGGCGTCACCGAGGTGGCCCCCGGCGACCGAGTGATCCTGAACTGGCGTGCTGTCTGCGGTGAGTGCCGGGCATGTGCCAAGGGCCAGCCGCAGTACTGCTTCAACACGCACAATGCCACGCAGAAAATGACGCTCGAGGACGGTACGGAACTCTCTCCCTCGCTGGGCATTGGCGCCTTCGCGGAAAAGACGCTGGTTGCTGCCGGGCAGTGCACAAAGATTGATGACGACGTCGATCCTGCCGCCGTCGGGCTGCTCGGCTGCGGTGTGATGGCCGGCATCGGTGCCGCCATTAACACGGGCGAGGTCAAGCGCGGCGAATCCGTAGCCGTAATCGGCTGCGGCGGCGTGGGCATCGCCGCGATCGCCGGCGCAAGGCTCGCAGGTGCCACCACGATCATTGCGGTGGACATCGACGCCAACAAGGTGGAGATGGCTAAGTCCCTTGGAGCCACCCACGGGGTGAATTCCGGCGAGGAAGACCCCATCGAGGCCATCCGGGCATTCACGAACGGCAACGGAGCGGACGTGGTGATTGACGCCGTCGGACGTCCTGAAACGTACAAGCAGGCGTTTTACGCCCGCGATCTCGCCGGCCGCGTGGTGCTGGTGGGTGTCCCGACGCCGGGCATGTTGCTTGAACTGCCACTGCTGGACGTCTTTGGGCGGGGCGGTTCGCTGAAGTCCTCCTGGTACGGGGACTGCCTGCCTTCCCGCGATTTCCCGATGCTCGTGGCGCACTACAAGCAGGGCAACCTTGACCTGGATGCCTTCGTCACCGAACGGATCACCATCGATCAGGTGGAGGACGCCTTTGCCAGGATGCACGAGGGCAAGATTCTGCGCTCGGTTGTTGAAGTACAGACTCTGAAGGAGCTCTCATGACAGTCACCATCGAAAACCTGGTCACCTCGGGCACTTTTACGCTCGACGGCGGCACCTGGGACGTGGACAACAACGTCTGGATCGTGGGCAACGAGGATGAGTGCGTGATCATCGACTGCCCGCATGACGCCGAGGCGATCATCAACCAGGTCCGCGGCCGGAAAGTCCTGGCCATCCTGCTGACCCACGCGCACAATGACCACATTGGCGCCGCGCGGCAGGTCGCGGACGCTGTCGGCGCCCCGATAGTCCTGAACCCGGACGACCTGGTCCTCTGGAAGCAGGTCTACCCTGATTCTGAACCGGACCGGTACCACGGGGACGGTGACGTGTTCGAGGTGGGTGGCACCGCGCTGTTGGCCATCCACACCCCGGGCCATTCCCCGGGCTCCACCTGCTTTTACCTCGAGAGCGAGGGAACCGTCTTCACCGGCGACACCCTCTTTAACGGTGGACCGGGAGCGACGGGACGCTCCTACAGCGACTACCCCACGATCCTGATGTCCATCAGGGAACGTCTTTTGACGCTCCCGACCGAGACGGTGGTTCGCACAGGCCACGGCGACCACACTACGATCGGAGCTGAACGGGAAACGCTGGCTAAGGTTTCCCGTTAAGCAGGGCCCTTGAACAGCAGCATCCCGTTGAGGCGCGCCAGGACAGCTGGCGCGCCTCAATGGGCGTTTTGGACATGAACGGCGCGAGCCGCAAAGGAAGTTGGACCAATGAAGTTCGGTAAGCAGCCAGCCCCCGTAGCAGACATCAACGAGGACAACCTCGCAGTCCACAAACCCAAAACGGAAGCGGCCGGAGTCAAAGCCGTGATGGTGGCACTGGAGCGGGCCGTGGCCCAGGCTGGCGTGACACGGACGGCGCAGTCCCTGCTGCGGCTGAATCAGCAGGGCGGGTTTGACTGCCCGGGCTGCGCGTGGCCGGAATCTGCCACGAAGCGCAAGGCGGCCGAGTTCTGCGAGAACGGTGCCAAAGCCGTGGCTGAGGAGAACACCCTCCGCACGGTTGGGGCAGAGTTCTGGGCCAGGCATTCCATCGCCGAACTGTCCGGGAAAACGGAGTACTGGCTCGGTAACCAGGGCCGGCTGAGCGAGCCGGTGGTGATCCGGGAAGGGGAGACCCACTATTCGCCGATCTCCTGGGCCGAAGCGTTCGACCTGATTGGCGAGCACATCCGGGCCTCCACGCCGGACCGGTGCGTCTTCTACACGTCCGGCCGCACGGCGAACGAGACGGCGTTTATGTACCAGTTGTTCGCGCGGGCCCTCGGCACGAACAACCTGCCGGACTGTTCCAACATGTGCCACGAGTCCTCGGGCTCGGCGCTGAACCCGACCATCGGCATCGGCAAAGGGACCGTGTCCCTGGAGGACATCCACGACTCCGAACTGATCTTCGTCGTAGGGCAGAACCCCGGCACCAACCACCCCCGCATGCTCTCGGCGTTGAAGGAGTGTAAGGACAAGGGCGGCAAGGTGGTGGCGGTCAACCCGCTGCCGGAGGCCGGGCTGTTCAACTTCAAGGATCCGCAGACCGTCTCGGGCGTGGTGGGCGGCGGCACGCCGCTGGCCGATGAGTATCTTCAGATCAAGGTGGGCGGTGACCTGGCACTGTTCCAGGCACTGGGCCACCTGCTCCTGGCGGAGGAGGAACGGAACCCGGGCACCGTCGTCGACCGCTCATTTGTTGACGCTCAAACCGACGGGTTCGATGCCTACCGCGACGCCCGCGGCGAGCTGGACTGGGCGGACACTGAGAAAGCCACGGGCTTGTCCCGGGAACAGATCGAAACCGTAGCCGGGATGCTGGTCCGGTCCAAGGCCACCATCTTCTGCTGGGCCCTCGGTGTCACGCAGCAGCCGCACTCGGTGGACACCATTAAGGAAATGGTCAACGTCCTGCTCCTTCAGGGCAACTTCGGCAAGACCGGCGCCGGCGCCTGCCCGGTCCGCGGCCACTCCAACGTCCAGGGCGACCGGACCATGGGCATCTGGGAGAAACCGAAGGAATGGCTGCTCGAGGCACTGGACACCGAGTTCGGTATCCGGTCCCCGCGGCACCACGGACACGATGCGGTGGAAGCCATGGAGGCGTTCGAGCGTGACGAGGTGGACGTTTTTGTCTCCATGGGCGGCAACTTCTCGCTCGCCTGCTCGGACACCGAAACCCTGGAAGCGGGTATGCAGCGGATCGGCCTGACGGTGCACATCTCCACCAAGCCGAACAGGTCCCATGTGGTGCATGGCCGTACGTCCCTGATTCTGCCCACGCTGGGCCGGACCGACAAGGATGACAAGCATCCCAAAGGCGCGCAGTTCCTGTCCGTGGAGGACTCCATGTCCGTGGTCCACTCCACCCAGGGCAGGCTGGTGCCGGTCTCCGATCACCTGCTCGCCGAACCGGTCATCGTGGCGCGAATGGCAGAGGCCACCTTCGGGCCGGACCACCATGTGGCCTGGAAGGCGATGGCCGAGGACTATGACGTGGTCCGTGACCATATCTCCCGCGTCCTGCCCGGCTTCGAAGACTTTAATGCGCGGGTCCGGACTAAAAACGGCTTTGTGCTGCCTAACCCGCCGCGGGACACCCGCTCGTTCAAGACGGACATCGGGCGCGGCCGCTTCACGGTCAGCCCGCTGGAATACCTGACCCCGCCGGAGGGCCACCTGGTACTGCAAACCATCCGCAGCCATGACCAGTACAACACCACGTTCTATGGCCTGGATGACCGGTACCGCGGCATTTCGGGCGGCCGGCGCGTGATTCTGGTTCACCCTGAGGACCTGGCCGAACTCGGTTTCAAGGACCGGGACTTGGTGGATGTGGTGAGCACCTTCCGCGGCCACGACCGGCAGGCGGACAAGTTCCGCCTGGTGGCCTACCCGACGGCGAAGGGCTGCGCCGCGGCGTACTTCCCCGAAGCCAACGCCCTGGTCCACAAGGAAAATGTCGCCAGGGAATCCAACACCCCCGGCTTCAAAGCAATGTTCGTCCGGTTCGTGCCACACCCGGGTGAAGCCGGAGTGGCCGTTGAATCGGCTTCCCTTGAGGCTGCCGCTGCCGTCTAGGGAGCAGCAGAACGCCCCAGGGGCTCCTGACCTGGTGAGCCTGGTGCCGGGGGAGCGCGTTTTGGTGGTGCTGAGGTGCTGTCGGAGTAGGAGCCCGACTCCGCCCCAGCGGCCTCGCTGTCGGTACGCCGCAGACATTCCCCACAGCCTCCCGGCCACCGGCTTCACAGCTCCCGGAAGTTTCCTGTCGCTTGCCAGCGGGATGGGACCACCGCTTTGCCACGAGTATGGGACCACGTGCACCAGTGGTAGTTGTTAATACGGCGCCCCGGCTTTGTCAGCGCTGCTCCCACCCATACTGGCGCCTCCCGGAACAGACTGCCCTCAGCTCCTGCCAGCCCCGCTGCGACCGTCTGGCGGTGGTGGTCTCTCACCTCCACTCGAATCAACAGCGACTCACCGCGCACGAAGCCCGCTTTGAACGCCTTCGCCATCACTTTCAGCGACCGTTTCCCGGCAACTGAAAGCTACTAAATGAAACGCCGGATAATTGGGTCAGCCGCTGCGCTGTCGTGAACCGTCCGACTTTGTCACGGCTGCTCCCACCTTGACCACCAATCCGTGGATCAGGCTGCCGTCAGCTTCAGCCAGCAACTACGATTACCAGCCGACGAAGGCCTTCCACCTCCATTCGAACTACAAGCGCCTCGCGGCGCACCACCGTAAATGAGACAGTCACGTCCTGCGACAGAACATGATTAAAAGTCTTTGGCCAGCAAGAATGCCCGAAAACTCAACAAATCACCTACCCGGACCCTCGGTCACCGTCAGGAGCCCTGGTCCCCGAGTGAACCAGTTCAAAGGAGACGGGGCCGTTGTCGAGCCTGGCAGCGATTCGCGGCGTACGGAGTGCCGGGTTCGTTCTGTTTGGGCGTCTGATCAGAACAGGAAGGGTGCGAGTCGCGACGTCATTTCACGGGCCGCCTCCGTGTATTCGCAGATATGGGCAAAGCGTTCTGCCGGGCTGGAGAGGCAAAGGGCTGCGCCTGCCGGCCCGTTGGGCAGTCCTACTGGAAACGCCAGGCTGGCGGATCCCTGTTCTAGTTCGTTGATTTCCGAAGCATGCCCCTTCAACCTTATTTCCGCGAGTTGTTGTTCCAGTTGACCCCTGTCCGTGATGGTGTGTTGTGTCAGTTGCATCAGCGGCCCATTCGGGAATGGGGGGG
The DNA here is from genome assembly GCF_050156575.1 of Pseudarthrobacter sp. S6. Taxonomy (NCBI): domain Bacteria; kingdom Bacillati; phylum Actinomycetota; class Actinomycetes; order Micrococcales; family Micrococcaceae; genus Pseudarthrobacter; species Pseudarthrobacter sp. S6. The sequence goes on from NZ_CP189581.1 coordinate 316,334, forward strand.
CCGAATCGGCAAGTTCGGCAAGCATCAGTTTCCCTGCGGCAGAGCTGTGTGGGTACCGCAGCATTTCGTATACGGAGTGGATCCGATAATCCGGATCCTCATCTGCGATTCTGAGGGATGCGTTCCGGAACATAATTAGGTGCACTGCGAACCGTTTTCCACTCCGGAATTTCTCTATGACGTTACGGGCCGTGGTGGGAACGGTGGGGGGAGTCGCTGCCGTTATCAAACCCGAAAGGGCGTGCCCGAGGGCGAATCCGCGGAGGTCAGACGTGCGGACCAGATATTCGTCCGCGACGAGGGAGTTCAGTGTCCGGTAGACGGTCGTCTGGGGCATCTGCAAGGTATCCGTGATCTCTTTAGCCGTAGTCCCCGTTCCGAGCCGCGCCACGATCTCCAAGATTCTGAACGAGTTAAGCGCTGCACCGGAGTGCGTTGCCCTGTAGCTCATTGGCTGGGCCTGCCACGAAACAGGTCTAATTCACGAGTCTCGTCGTAGATGCCAACAGACGCCAGGCGCTCGGGTAACCGGATGCGAAGGAACATGGCATAAATGACGCTGGCGAGGATGACACCTCCGTAGATGACGGCATGCAGGTTGCCGGTGCGGGCCGATGCCGCCGCAGCCGTCCAGAGCACTGCCCCCAGGGTTACGGAGGAGGCTACCCCCAATATCCAGCTGCCGTAAGTGTTCTCTCCTATACGGCGCAGGAAGAAGGGTAGGGATGCGCTGGCAAGGATATAGGACCCAAGGTATCCGTAGGCACCTAGGGTGAAGAGGTCCACGAGGCCCCGCTCAGGACTGGTGCCAGAGAGAATGATTGCGATTGGAATGATGGCGACTGCCGGCATTATGCAAATGATTGCCGCCGACGGGGTTCGAAAGGCGGGATGGGTCCGGCCGAATATTCGCGGCGCAACCCCTTCTCTGCCCATACAGAAGATTATCCGGGCGAGGGCGTTCACTGATGCGATCGTGCACGCAAACCACGACGCTGCGATTCCCAAGTCAAGGACTGCGGCGAACAGGGGGGAAGTCTGGGAAAACAGGTCAGAAAGCGGTGTGGAACTGGCCGCGATGCTTGGAGCTGCCCCTTTGAGCGCCACGTCCTGGGCGGTCACCGCAAGAAGATAAAGCACGCCCGCCAGGATGGGGGTCCACGTGATGGCCCTTGGGACAGAGACGAAAGGCCTGTGCGCCTCGCCTCCCAAGGTGGTGGGGCTTTCAAAGCCGACAAAGGCACTGACGGCCACCACGATTCCGATCGGTAATACGTCGAAATTTCCGGTCCAGACAAACAAACTCTGGATACTCACCTTCGGTGCGTGAAAGATGAAATAGGCAAGCATGAGAACCGCGAGTACTCCAATTGAAATGATTTCCATTAGCAACGTGGACCACGCGGATATCTGGATTCCCCTAACCATAAGGAAACAGGCGACGCACGCCGTGGCAAGGATAACGAGCACATTGACAACCTTGGAATCTGCGGGGGTAACCCCGAGGTTGACGAAGAGCTGAACGACGTATGTACCGACAACCAGCAGACCGGCCATGGCCACGACAGCGTAACCGAACATTGCGGACCAGCCAGCCGTAATTGCAGTCCGCTGGCCAAGTCCTTTCGCCGTGTAGCTGTAGAGGCCGCTGACGGCGGCCATGCGCTTTGCCATTGGCCTCAGACAAAACGAAACCAAGACCATGACCGCCATGGCTACGCCGAATGTCAACACGAGGTTGGGTCCATTGGATCCAAAGACAAGACTCGGAATGACAGACATGGCCCCCGCAGGCGCCACGGCGGCTATTGCCTGTGCAAAAACCGGCAGGAAGGACAGCTTCCTGCGGTTCAGACCCTCCACTGGAGAGCGTGGAGTGATGAAGCGATCAGCACGGGCAGACACGGGGTACCAACTTTCCCTCAGGTAATAACGCTTGACTTGCTTGCTGGAGACGCAAGTCACAACCCTGAGGTGCCAAACATTAGCATCTGCAGCTCCCGCCACGATGCTCGGATACGTGTTCCGAAATGTTTCCAACATGTTAACTGCGGTGGGAAAACTTGACCCTGAAGTTCCCATGGCAATAGCCGCAAAAGGGTCGCCTACATGAACTCTTTGGCGTAATTTTTTCTACACGGACGGAATGTAAGTGACTGGCATCACGTCGACGGGGTTCAAGGTAGAGCTCCATTGGCCCTTAGCAACTTAAGGGATGCCGGTTCACCGGGGCCCGGAACTTGCAGGTCAGCTGCCGGCTGCCGCAAGCTCATGCCCGGCATCCTCCAGGCGGCTTTCAAGCATATGAGTGGACTGCCAAGTGTTCGCAAAACGCCACCCATGTCACGGGGCAACTCGCCTATCAGTCCTTAGGGATCTCATCCTCAAGAAAGAACCAAGGAGAAAACCATGACTCTCACCACTGAAATCCACACCGAGGTAGGGGTAGCACACCCTCTCGATCCGCTCTCCCGCGAGGAGATTTCCCGGGCCGCGGCGATCCTGAAGGATGGCCAGGCCGCGGCCGAATCGTTCCGCTTCATCAGTATTGAGCTGCGCGAGCCGGAGAAGGAACTGCTCCGGTCCGGCGCGGCAACGGTCCGCGAGGCCGACGCGGTCCTCGTCGACCGGGCCGAGGCACGCTCCTACGAAGCGATCGTGGATCTGGACTCGGGCATCGTCTCGAAATGGACGCAGCTGGCCGCGCACATCCACCCCCCGTTCATGCTCGACGAATTCGCCGAAGGTGAAGAGAGCTGCCGCAAGGACCCCGAGGTCCAGGCCGCCCTGGCCAAGCGCGGCATCACCGACATGTCCCTGGTCTGCTTCGAGCCCTGGTCCGTGGGCTACTTCGGCGAAGACGATCAGGGCCGGCGCCTGATGCGCGCCCTGGTCTTCGTCCGCGAGGAGGCAGATGACAGCCCGTACGCGCACCCGATCGAGAACTTCGTCGTCATCGTGGACCTGAACTCCGGCGAGGTCGTCAAGGTCGAAGACGACCAGGCGATCCCGGTCCCGTCCGCGAGCGGCAACTACCTGCCCAAGTACGTCGGGGAGGCCCGCACCGACCTCAAGCCCATCTCCATCACCCAGCCCGAAGGCGCGTCCTTCACCGTCACCGGCAACCACGTCCAGTGGGCCGACTGGTCCTTCCGCGTCGGGTTCACCCCCCGCGAAGGCCTGGTCCTGCACCAGCTGAAGTTCCGCAACAAGGGTGTCGAACGCCCCGTGATCAACAGGGCCTCACTCTCGGAAATGGTCGTCCCCTACGGCGACACCGCCCCCGTCCAGGCCAAAAAGAACGCCTTCGACTCAGGCGAATACAACATCGGGAACATGGCCAACTCCCTGACCCTGGGCTGTGACTGCCTGGGCGAGATCAAGTACTTCGACGGCATCACCGCCGACAGCCACGGCAACCCGCTGACCATCGAGAACGCCATCTGCATGCACGAGGAAGACGACTCGATCCTCTGGAAGCACTTCGACTTCCGCGAAGGCACCACCGAAACCCGCCGCAGCCGCAAACTCGTGATCTCCTTCATCGCCACCGTCGCGAACTACGAGTACGCCTTCTACTGGCACCTCTTCCTCGACGGCAGCATCGAGTTCCTCGTCAAGGCCACCGGCATCCTCTCCACCGCCGGCCAGAAGCCCGGCGAGAAGAGCCCCTACGGCCAGACCCTGAACAACGACGGACTCTACGCCCCGATCCACCAGCACATGTTCAACGTCCGCATGGACTTCGAAATCGACGGACCCACAAACGCCGTCTACGAAGTGGACATGGAAATCCCCGAACACAACCCCACCCACACCGCGTTCAAAGCCGTGGACCGGCTCCTCGAAACCGAACAGGCAGCCATCCGCAAGACCGACTCCTCCAAACACCGCTTCTGGAAGATCGCCAACCGCGACAGCCGCAACATCGTGGACGAACCCGTCGCCTACCGCCTCATCCCCACCGACGGCATCCAGCTCGCCGCCGGCGATGAGTCCTACGTCAGCAAACGAGCCCAGTTCGCCCGGAACAACCTCTGGGTCACCGCCTACGACCGGACCGAACGCTTCGCCGCCGGCGAATTCCCCAACCAGGCCACCGGCGCCGACGACGGCCTGCACATCTGGACCCAAGCAGACCGGAACATCGTGGACCAGGACCTCGTAGTCTGGTACACCTTCGGCATGCACCACGTCGTCCGCCTCGAAGACTGGCCCATCATGCCCCGCCAAAACATCGGCTTCATGCTCGAACCCCACGGCTTCTTCGACCAAAACCCCACCCTCAATCTCCCCACCAACGCCACTACACCTGCCTCCGGCGGCACCGGATGCTGCTCCGGACACGAATCATGAGTACCCAAAGTCCCCGCACGGATGCTCCCGCCAAGCGTGGCTCCCAGCCGGGCAAGCTGAAGGCCAACACCCTGGGCCTCTGGGATGTGGTGTTCATGGCGGTCGCGACGTCCGCGCCAATTACGGTGATGAGTGGAAATGTCCCGTTTGCGGTCGGCTATGGCGTAGGAACAGGAACCCCGGCAACATATATTTGGGCGACGGTTATCCTGACGGTCTTTGCGGTCGCTTATGTCTCCATGGCCCGCTATGTGACTTCAACAGCGGCCTTCTACGGATTTATTTCCCGCGGTTTGGGACGCGTGCTTGGCCTCGGGACTGGTTTCATGGTCACCTTCAGCTACATCGTCTTTGAAGCTAGCATCATCGGTATCTTCTCTTACTTCGGGCATCTGGCCTTCCAGGACCAACTCGGACTGGATGTTCATTGGGTTGTTTTCGCCGTGGTTGGGATCCTCCTCATCGGGTTTTTGACCTATTTCGAGATCAGCCTCGCAGCGAAAATTCTTACATTGCTGCTGGCCACTGAGATCGGGATACTCGCTGTCATGGCCTTCGGCGTGCTCTTCCATGGCGGAGGTCCGGACGGGCTGATGCCTGAGACGCTGAATCCGGTTAATATCTTCCTTCCGAACGGTCTGCAGGTCGCCGCGCCGGGTCTCGCGTTGTTCATCGCGTTCTGGTCCTGGACCGGATTTGAATCGACGGTCATGTACGGGGAGGAATCGAAGAACCCGAAGAAGATTGTCCCTATCGCAACGTTGATCGCGGTCACGGGAGTCGGCGTCTTCTACACGTTCGTCTCCTGGATGTCCGTCGCCGGGAACGGCGCCGACCAAGCCATCGCTTTGGCCCAAAGCGCCAATCCGCTCGACATGTTCTTCCACCCCACGGACGTCTTTGTCGGGCACGGTTGGGTCTTGGTCATGGAATGGCTGATGATGACCGGATCCTTCGCTTGTGCGATGGCCTTCCACAACGCCGCAGCACGGTACATGTACTCGCTGGGACGTGAAGGAATCCTGCCCAGCGTACTTGGCAAAACGCACCTGAAGCATGGGTCGCCGCACATCGCGTCATTCCTCCAGACGGGCATTGCAATCCTGTGGATTCTCGGGTTCTGGTTCTTCAATAAGGATCCGTACCTGGATGTCTTCGTTCTGCTGGCGGTGCTCGGGACATTTACGCTGCTGATTGTGCAGACCGTCACCATGGCCGCCGTATTCAACTACTTCCGGAAGCACCACCCGGAAGAAAACATATGGCGCACCAAAGTCGCACCCGTTCTCGGTGGAGTGGGGATGCTCGGTGTTGTCGTCCTGATGTGCATGAACTTGGACACCGCTGCCGGTCCTGCAGCATCGTCCCTGCTCTTCAAGCTCATCCCCTACATCGCTGTTGGACTCTTCGTCGCGGGGGCAGGCTTGGCCCTTTACCTGCGGAAGGCCAATCCGCTCAAGTACGAAACCATCGGCTACGTTGTTCTCGCCGAAGACGGTCACGGCCCGGTCCTGGACGAAGAAGAGCCAGAGCCGATGCGCCCGATCGATCTCGAACGCATCAGGGAACTGGAGCGGAAGAATCCGTTGGGCGTACTCGAACTGACTGATGAAGATGAACTAGAACTGGAGAGGCGAAAGCCTTAACGAGAGAGGCGCAAGCCTCAAACAGTCGGTCCCCGGTGCTGCGGCAGCATCGGGGACCGACCCCGTTACCAACTCAAACCCCACCAGCGAGAGCGTGATGCGCGTGTTCAATATCCCCGCAATTACTTGGACCCTCACAGTCTTCCTGCTGGTGAGCGGAAGCTATCAGGTCCTGCAGGCGGCCAAGTCCCAGCAGCGCACGGACCAGATCAACAAGTGCCTCTATGCCCTGATGAATGCCTTGACGGTGACCATGTTATGGAACCTTGCACCGTCGACCATGCTTGCTCAGGTCGCCGTCCTTGCCGTTGCGGCACTATGGTTTTTCATCCAAGCGGTTGCACGGCCGGAATTCAAGACAATCTGCGCGGGCAGTCATGGCCGCCTGAAATGCGCTTACCACGGCATCACCATGGCTGCCGCTGCTCTCATGGTCGCCGTGATGGGTCGCGTAACCATAGGGGAAAATGTCGCGCCAAGCGGAACGTCGATGCCCCACGCCCAGCACGCGATGATGGTCCAAATCCACCGGATGCCGTCCGCAACACTTGATCACTCACCTGACGTCGCCATCTTCTTGACGATAGTCTTCGGAGTAGCGGCGGTGGTTTTTACCGTTCTCCTCCTGCGTTTCCGGGTACCGGCAACCACACTCCCCAAAACAGCTGATTCCAAACCGTCTGTCAAGGCAGAACAAGCACTGGAAGCCCTCGGCGCCGCCGCCATGGCCCTAATGTTTGCCACCATGTCCGCATGATGGCATACTCACGGCGTCATAAGCTTGGCGGCCAAGAAACTCCTCCCGCCAAATAGCATCCATCCGGTTACCTCGAGCGCCCGGTCCCCAGCTTGCTACGTCCCGGGCCGTCGCTAAATTACGAAATAACCCGAGCCCGCATCCGGATGTTTCTCGAGCTGTTAATGGTCCGGTTGCCGGAATTCTGACCTGCCGGCCAGCCGGCGGTAGTGCAGCGATGGCCCCCTCCGCCAGTATTAGGCTGCCATTGCGTCGTAGTTCTTGGACGAGGCAGGCACGGCCCCGGTACCGCCGGGTTCCTTAAATCACTACCGGAGTCCGTGGCTGTGTGCCAGGGCGATAGCTTCGGTGCGTGAACCTACCTCGAGCTTCCTGAACAGGTTGCGCACATGGAACTTGACCGTGTTCTCGCTAATGCCGAGCGTGGAGGCGATGGTCCGGTTGCGCTCTCCGGCGACAAGGTGCTGGAGGACTTCGAGTTCCCGGGCGGCAAGGTCCCATCCCGCGACATCCCCGGCCGGGCGTGTCGTTTGCATGTCCAGGGGGAGAGTGACAAATACGTCCGCACCCCAGCCCGGCATGACGTCGATCCGCAGTGATCCGGTGAGCGCCTGGACCCTGCGGTCCAGGCGGGCGATGCTCGGCGCGTCGGCTTTGAGCGCACCCCGGCCGTCGTCGCGGACGTTGATCAGCAGGTTTTCGCCGTCGCAGTCCCATTGCGTCCGCACCCTGCTGACGTCCGGTTGTTCCGTCATGGCCAGCACAAGTCCGCGGACGATTGCCCGTGCCGCGTGGGCAACTTCGCCTGGCAGAGCCCGTCCATTCAGCGGCGGTTCGATAAATTCAATCTCAATGCCGCTGTAGCGTGTGAGCGGCCGCAGGTCCTCCCGCAGGCGCTCGAATGCCTTGGCCACGGGCTCTTTCACCAGGTCTGTAGTGCGGTCGCTGTGGGTCCGGATCCCGATCAGAGCTTTGGCGGTGAGGTCGATGACGGTTGTGCGGGCCGCCGCGTCCTCCAGCGAGGAGGAACGAAGGGCAGCCAGGAGTGTCTCCAGTGTGGTGGAGTGCACATCGGTCAGTTCCGCGGTCACGCGGAGGCGTTCAGCGGATGCCGCCCGCGATTCGAGCAGGTACGACGGCGGCGCATCGGCCACCTTCTCCCGGATCCGCCGCGCTGTAAGGCGCCACAGATACGTCACCAGGTCCAGGCCGGCGTTGCGCCCCGGAGCGGCAGGGGGATCGGTAAGGACCAGGAGGGCGTTGCTCGAGGCGTGTTTCAGGGCGAGCACGGGGCGGGTCTTGCTGGCGAGCTCGGCTTCCCCGAACCAAGGTCCCTCATCCTTAAGGGTGGCGCGGAGCGTATCCAGCTCGGCGATGGAGACCCGGGAAATGATGTCTTCGTCGCCAGCCTTCTTCTGCGGACGGCCTGTGCAGTCTTCCGTGAAGATCACAAGCGCGCTGCTTCCCATGTAGGGGAGCGTGGCATCACGCAGGCGCTCCGCTATCTGGGCCAGAGGGGCGTCGGCCAATGCTGCCACACTCTGCAAAAGCGGCCACGGCAGGTCTGGTAGGGCCACGGTGAGTTCTTTCAGGGATGGGTCCGGCGCTGCACTCATCCAGACATCATACCGGTGCGGAAACGTCCTTCCAACCCAAAAGGGTAGTAAGAACCGTCAGAAAACAGTGTTACCCCTGCCCATTTGGTTCGCGATTATTGATATCAACCAGAAAGTATCCGTCCGGCCGCTGCAGGCCGACCAGATCCGAAAAGGACAAACCGTGAACCCGACGACAAATGTGGTACTCCCCGGCACTGCCAATTCAGCAACACTCAACTGGACGCCCGAGGACGAGCGCGCCGTAGACACCGCCCGTGTTCTGGCGGCGGACGCTGTGGAGAAGGTCGGCAACGGCCACCCCGGCACCGCCATGAGCCTGGCCCCGGCCGCGTACCTTCTTTTCCAGAAGCTGATGCGCCACGATCCCCGCGACCCGGACTGGCTGGGACGTGACCGTTTCATCCTGTCACCCGGCCACTCCTCCCTGACCCTTTATGTCCAGCTGTTCCTGTCCGGCTACGGCCTGGAACTGGACGACCTCAAGGCGCTTCGCACCTGGGATTCGCTGACCCCGGGCCACCCGGAGTACAAGCACACCGCCGGTGTCGAAATCACCACCGGCCCGCTGGGCCAGGGTCTTGCTTCCTCGGTGGGCTTCGCCTACTCACAGCGGCGGATGCGCGGCCTGTTCGACGCCGACGCTGCCGAGGGCACGTCCCCGTTTGACCACACCATCTGGGTCATCGCCTCCGACGGTGACATTCAGGAAGGCGTGACCTCCGAGGCTTCCTCGCTGGCCGGCCACCAGGAACTGGGCAACCTTGTAGTTGTCTACGATGAGAACCACATCTCCATCGAGGACGACACTGACATCTCCTTCACCGAGGATGTCCTCAAGCGCTACGAGGCCTACGGCTGGCACACCCAGCGCGTCGACTGGACCGAGACGGGCGAGTACGTCGAAGACGTCCAGGAGCTGTACTCTGCACTGCTCGCCGCAAAGGCCGAGACGTCCAAGCCGTCCATCATCTCGCTGCGCACCATCATCGGCTACCCGGCACCCAAGAAACAGAACACCGGCAAGATCCACGGTTCAGCCCTGGGCGCCGAGGAAGTCGCAGGCCTCAAGGAGGTCCTGGGCTTCGATCCGGAGAAGTCCTTCGAGGTGGACCAGGACGTCCTGGCCCACGCCCGTGCCGTCGTCGACCGCGGCGCTGCCGCCCGCAGCGAATGGGATTCCTCATTTGAGGCGTGGCAGTCGGCCAACCCTGAGGGCGCCGCATTGCTGGAGCGGATCGAAGCCAAGACGCTTCCCGCCGGACTTGATGCAGTCCTGCCGGTCTTCGAAGCTGGCAAGGATGTCTCCACCCGGGCAGCGTCGGGTAAGGTCCTGAACGCACTCGGACCGGTCATGCCGGAACTCTGGGGCGGTTCGGCTGACCTCGCCGAGTCCAACAACACCACCATCGAAGGCTCCGCCTCCTTCATCCCGGTTTCCCGCTCCACCGATGCATGGAAGGGCAACCCTTACGGCCGCGTCCTGCACTTCGGCATCCGTGAGCACGCCGCGGCGTCGATCGTGAACGGTATCTCGCTGCACGGCCGGACCCGGGCGTTTTCCGGTACGTTCCTGATCTTCAGTGACTACCAGCGCCCGGCCATCCGCCTCTCGGCTCTGATGGGTGTCCCGTCCATCTACGTGTGGTCCCACGACTCCATCGGCCTGGGCGAAGACGGTCCCACCCACCAGCCGGTGGAGCAGCTCTCTACACTGCGCGCCATTGTGGGCCTGGACGTAGTCCGCCCCGGCGACGCCAACGAGGTGGGCATCGCATGGAAGACCATGCTGGAGAACCACGAAAACCCGGCCGGCATCGTCCTGACCCGTCAGAACATCCCCACCTACGCCCGCGGCAACGGTGCAGCACAGGGTGAGACCTTTGCTTCCCCGGCGGGCGTCGCCAAGGGCGGCTACGTCCTCGCCGAAGCGGCCAAGGACGGTGCAACCGTTCCGGCCGACGTGCTGCTGATCGCTACCGGCTCCGAGGTCCAGCTGGCCGTCCAGGCCCGCGAAGCCCTCCAGGCCGAAGGCATCGCCGCCCGCGTCATCTCCATGCCCTGTGTCGAGTGGTTCAACAAGCAGGACGCGGCCTACCGCGAATCCGTGCTCCCCGCAGCTGTCAAGGCACGCGTCTCGGTCGAAGCCGGCCTGGCCCTGGGCTGGAGGGAATTCGTTGGCGATGCCGGCCGTTCCATCTCGCTCGAGCACTACGGCGCTTCGGCAGACTACAAGCGCCTGTTCCAGGAGTTCGGCATCACCGCGGAGGCTGTCGCCGCCGCCGCCAAGGACTCCCTGGCCGCTGCCCGCAACTGACCTTTACCTGCACTGCGGCCAGCGCCGCGGGACGGCCTCATGGGGGACGTCCCGCGGCGCGGCCGCGAACTGTCACCTGTCCACAATTTTTGAAGGAAGAAGCCATGACCAACGCAACCCCCACCGCCCAGCTGTCCGACGCCGGCGTGTCCATCTGGCTCGACGACCTCTCCCGTGAGCGTCTCGCCAGCGGCAGCCTGCAGAAGCTCATCGACCAAAAGAATGTGGTGGGCGTGACCACCAACCCGTCCATCTTCCAGGCTGCGATCACCTCCGGCTCTGACTACGACGCAAAGATCGCCGCACTTGCCGCGCAGGGTGCCGGCGTCGAAGAGACCATCTTCGAAATCACCACCACCGACGTCGCTGACGCCTGCGATCTCTTCGCACCGGTGGCAGCAGCCACCAACGGTGTTGACGGACGCGTTTCCATCGAAGTTGACCCGCGCCTCGCCTGGGACACGGCCGGCACCATCGCCGAAGCCAAGAACCTCTACAAAAAGGTGGACAAGGACAACGTCCACATCAAGATCCCGGCAACCCTTGAAGGCCTCGAAGCGATCACCGCTACCCTGGCCGAGGGCATCAGCGTCAACGTGACCCTGATCTTCTCGCTCGAGCGCTACCGCGCCGTCATCAACGCGTTCCAGTCCGGCCTGGAGCAGGCTAAGGAAAACGGCCACGACCTGTCCACGATCCACTCGGTGGCCTCGTTCTTCGTCTCCCGCGTGGACTCCGAGATCGACAAGCGCCTCGACGCCATCGGCACCGACGAGGCCAAGGCCCTCAAGGGCAAGGCAGGCGTAGCCAATGCACGCCTGGCCTACCAGGTCTACGAGCAGCTCTTTTCCACCGACCGGTGGGAAGTCCTGGCCGAAGCCGGCGCCCGTCCGCAGCGTCCCCTGTGGGCCTCCACCGGTGTCAAGGACCCGGCCTACCCCGACACCCTGTATGTCACGGGACTGGTTGCTGCCGACGTCGTCAACACCATGCCGGAGAAGACCCTCGACGCCACGTTCGACCACGGCGTGGTTACCGGTGACACCATTACCGGCGCCTATGCCGAGTCCAAGGCCGTCCTGTACGCACTGGACGCACTGGGTATTTCCTACAACGAGGTGGTTGCCCTCCTCGAATCCGAGGGCCTGGAGAAGTTTGTAGCCAGCTGGAAGGAACTGCTGGCCGACGTCGAAGGCGCCCTCGCCGCCGCCCGGAAGGCATCCTGATCCGAGCTCTGACAGCTACCGAAAGGCAGACACCATGTCCGCATCACCTCTGAAATGCTGCATCAACCCCAGCATCCTCTCGGCCGACTTCGCCAACCTCGAGGCCGAGCTTGCCCGCATCAGCAACGCAGATGCCGTGCACGTGGATGTCATGGACAACCACTTTGTGCCAAACCTGACCATCGGCCTGCCTGTTGTGGAACGGCTGCAGAAGGTCAGCCCCGTCCCGTTGGACGCCCACCTGATGATCGCCAACGTGGACCGCTGGGCGCCGCTGTACGCCGACGCCGGCCTGAGCTCTGTGACGTTCCACGTGGAGGCATCAGATGCCCCCATCAAACTCGCCCGGGAACTCCGCGCCCGCGGAGCCAAGGCGGGCATGGCACTTCGCCCGGCCACTCCGGTGGAACCGTACCTGGACATGCTCTCCGAACTGGACATGCTGTTGATCATGACGGTGGAGCCGGGCTTCGGTGGCCAGGCATTCCTGGACGTCATGCTGCCCAAGATCCGTCGTGCCCGCGCGGCAGTGGACGGTTCGGGGGTGAACGTGGCCATCCAGGTGGACGGCGGCATCACCGAGGAAACCATCACCCGCGCCGCGGAGGCCGGTGCCAACGTCTTTGTGGCCGGATCTGCCGTATACGGCAAGGCCTCACCTGAGGACGCCATCGAGTCGCTGCGCGCCAACGGGCAGCTCGCTTTCGGCTAACTACGCCGCACAACAACAACACCGCACCCCACCAGTCTGAAGGACCCTCATGCGCGTTCACATCGCAACCGACCACGCCGGTATGGAGCTTAGCTCTCACCTCATCACCGCACTGTCAGCCAGCGGCTATGAGATGGTAGACCACGGGCCAGCGGCCTACGACGCCGAGGACGATTACCCGTCGTTCTGTATTAACGCAGCAGCAGCCGTTGTGGCCGATCAGGCCGCCGGCGTTGACGCCCTCGGGATTGTGCTGGGCGGCTCGGGCAACGGTGAACAGATCGCGGCGAACAAGGTCAAAGGCGTGCGCGCGGCCCTGGCATGGAACCTCGACACAGCGAAACTGGCCCGCGAACACAACAACGCCAACGTTGTGGCAGTGGGTGGCCGCCAGCACACCGTTCAGGAAGCCACCGAACTGATCAAAGCGTTCCTGGCAGAACCCTTCAGCAACGCCGAGCGCCACGAACGCCGCATCGGCAAGATCGCCACCTACGAATCCACCGGCGAGGTTGCCGAGTAGCTTCATTTCACCGAGGCCCCGCGCAATCCTTTCGAAGGACTGCGCGGGGCCTTGGGACTGTTTGGCACGTGCTTGTGGCAGGCGCGCCCAAAAACAAAATCCACTTGAGGAGTCACCATGCCCATTGCAACGCCAGAGATTTACTCCGAGATGATCGATCGTGCCAAGGCCGGGGGTTTTGCGTTTCCGGCGGTCAATGTGACGTCGTCGCAGACCCTGAATGCGGCCATTCGCGGGTTCGCCGAGGCTGAGTCCGATGGCATTATCCAGGTTTCCACCGGTGGCGCAGCGTACTGGTCCGGCGCATCGGTGAAGGACATGGTTGCCGGTTCGCTCGGCTTCGCCGCCTTTGCCCGCGAAGTGGCCAAGAACTACAACGTCAACATCGCGCTCCACACCGACCACTGCCCCAAGGACAAGCTGGACAGCTTTGTCCTGCCGCTGCTGGCCGCTTCCGAGGCCGAGGTCAAGGCCGGCCGCAACCCGATCTTCAACTCGCACATGTGGGACGGCTCGCACGAGGCCCTCGAGGACAACCTGCGCATCGCCCGCGAACTGCTGGCGCGTGCCGCCGCCGCCAAGATCATCCTCGAGGTCGAAATCGGTACCGTCGGTGGCGAGGAAGACGGGGTGGAGAACGAGATCAACGAGAAGCTGTACACCACCACCGAAGACGCCCTGGCGACCATCGAAGCCCTGGGTGCTGGCGAGAACGGCCGTTACCTGACGGCGCTGACGTTCGGCAACGTCCACGGTGTGTACAAGCCCGGCGGCGTGAAGCTGCGCCCGGAGCTGCTCAAGCAGATCCAGGCCGAGGTGGGCGCCAAGATCGGTAAGGAGAACCCGTTCGACCTCGTGTTCCACGGCGGTTCGGGCTCTTCCGATCAGGAAATCGCTGACGCGGTCTCATATGGCGTGATCAAGATGAACGTCGACACCGATACCCAGTACGCGTTCACCCGTCCGGTGGCCGGGCACATGCTCGCCAACTACGACGGCGTGCTGAAGATCGACGGCGAAATGGGCAACAAGAAGACCTATGACCCCCGCGTCTGGGGCGCCTCAGCCGAGGCCGGCATGGCTGCCCGCATCGTCGAGGCCGCCCGCCAGCTCGGCTCCCTCGGCAAGACGTTCTAGCCCAAGAGGGCTGGGAGCCAAGATCCCTCACTTCAGTACGATCCGAACCCACTAAACTGCGATCGGGCATGAAGCCGCACTTCCGGGGCAGAGAGCCTGAAAAGGAGTATTCAATGAGCGAGAAATTGCGTTGGGGTGTCCTGGGCACCGCACGCGTCGTCCGCAAGACCATTCCGGCGCTGCAAGAAACAAAAAACGGTGAAGTCGTAGGTATTGCGTCCCGTACCGAGGAAAAGGCCAGGGAGTACGCCGATAAGCACGGCGTGCCCCAGGCGTTTGGTTCGTATGAGGCGCTGCTCGCTTCCCCGGACATCGACGCTGTCTATATTGCCCTGCCGAATGCGTTGCACCTCGAGTGGATTCTTAAAGCCTTGGATGCAGGCAAGCACGTCCTCTGTGAGAAGCCTTTGGCGATGAGCGCCGTCGAGTGCGAGGAGATTGCGCGCAAGGCCGACGAGACCGGGCTCAAAGTCTTAGAAGGCTTTATGTACCGTTTCCACCCACGTTTCGAAAAGCTGCAGGAGTTGCTTGGAGCCAGTGCGGTGGGCACGTTGACCTTTGTCCACGTTGCGCACTCCTTTGATGCGGGCGGGGACGACAACATCCGCTGGTATGCAGGGCTCGGCGGCGGCGCACTTTTCGATGCTGGGTGCTACTGCGTCAACATGAGCCGGATGGTCACGGGGCGGGAGCCGGCTCATGTCGCCGCCTTTGGCAACTACCGTGACGCCAACGACGACGGTCGAATCGACACCAGCATTGCGGGCATGCTCCGCTTTCCCGCCGGCGCCACCGCGCTTTTTGATACGGGAGTGAACCTCGAGCGCCGTAACTTCTTGGAAATCACGGGCACCGGGGGCCGGCTTTACCTGGAGAATCCTTTCGGGCTGCTGGAGGAGGATTCGGTCCTGGAGGAGCATCACTTCGGGCAGGACACGATTTTTCACAAGATCAAGGGCGGAAACCACTTCGTCCGGATGGGCGAACACTTCGCCGGCAGCGTTCTCAACGGAACCCCGCTCCGCTACGACCTCACGGACGCGGCAAACAACGCCCGGGTGTTGGAAGCTCTCGACCAGGCAGCGAGGAAGCAAGAGGAGGCGTGACCCAGAGCAGCAAGCGCACCACAGACTCAACTCCCGCGACCTACGTAGGAACCCCAGTTAGCAAAGGACACACTATGGCGTCTCATGACCGCTTCGCACGGCTCGACCGGCCCGTTGACGAGCACACGCCGGAGCTGCGCAGCACAACGGGCGGGGCCCGCACCGTGACTGTCCTGCGCTGCACTGCCGTCCTGTTTGACTGCGACGGGGTGCTCGTCGATTCGGACACCGCCGTTGTGCGTTCCTGGACCCGATGGGCGCACGAGATGAACCTGGACCCAGAAGAAGTCCTCCCTACCGTTTACGGACGACGATCGGTCGATACCGTCGCACAATTCGTCTCCCCGTCGAAGCGCCCAGCCGCCGTGGAGCTGATCGACGCACTGGAAATTGAAGACGCAGCTACCGCCACCGCGATCCCCGGCGCCGCCGAGCTCCTGGCAGCAATACCCGCTGGCCGGTGGGCTACAGTGACCTCCGCGTCACGCGACCTGGCCCACGCCCGCCTGTCGGCCGCCGGGCTCACCGCTCCCGAGGTACTGGTAACCGCCGGCGACGTCAGACACGGCAAACCGCACCCAGAAGGCTATCTGGCCGCAGCACAACGTATTGGCGTGCCGGCAGATCAGTGCGTCGTGGTGGAAGACGCCCCCGCCGGCATTCGCGCGGCGCGTGCGGCTCAGGTGGGACACGTCCTTGGCGTCGGTAGCCGTGGCTTCGGCGAACATCAGCCGGACGCCGCAGTACCTGATCTGCGGTCCGTGGGCTGGACCAGTGCCGGCCTCGAAATCCAGTAAACAAACAAATATTAGGTACACGCCAGCCTGACGTCCGGCTCGTGATGGACGCCCAGAAGAATCCTGCTGACCGGAGAGGGGCCTGCACTCGTATCGGTGCGCAGCCGGGCCCCCCGGCCGACACGAGCCGCGGCTGGGTCCGGACGGAAGAGATCGATCAGGGCGTGCGTCCCGGCACCACCACCGATAACGCCACCCGGTTGGCAGAGTTGGAGCGCGAGGTTAGCTGAGTTGCGGCGGGCGAACGCGCTCCGGAGATCAGCGTCGGCTTTCTTCGCGGCGGAGCTCGACCGCCCACTCCGCTTACTCCGGAGCCTAGGCACGCCCCGAGTACAAACGGGCCGTCAGCGACGCTGTGAAGCCGGAGGCGATCATCCTAGGTGCACAGCGAAAATTACAGTGTCTACGCGGCCAGGAAAGTATACGCAGGTCGCAATCGTGCCAGCCACAAGGTGGCTCGCTGCCCCGTGGAACGGCTGATGCGCCGGTCCGGGCTCCAAGGCGTGCGTCAAGCCAAGCGACCCCGCACGACCGTGCCAGGTCCTTTGTCTCAGCGACTGGCAGACCTGGTCCGGAGGCAGTTCAATGCGCCGGCTCCGAACTGCCTGGGGGTCGCAGACGTATATTCGAACGTTTTCCGGATGGGTGTACGCGGCCTTCGTGCTCGATGTTTTCTCCCGCCGCGTGGTCGGCTGGCAGCTCTCCACCACCATGCGCACAGCCCTGGCGCCGGATGCGTTGGAGAGGGCTTCAAGACCGAGCAACGACTGGAACGCCGCCATCACGCGGGGCAGGACGGGGTCCGTGGCGCCGGCCTTTTTGGGGGCCCGCTGGTTGTGGGTGAGGATGGCCCGGAGGTGCTCGACCGCCGACGTCTTGGGAATATCGTCGAAAGCTTGGTGCGAGAGCTCGATCTCTCGGTCACCGATCTGTTTGAGCAGCGCCGCGGACCGGCCACCGTGGCTGCGCAGCCACGGTGCAGATGCTCTCGGGTCGCGTGGACCCGGTCAATATCTTGATCAGGCGTTTTAGCCGCAGGTCGGGCAAGTCATTCGGCCTCGCGGCCGCAGTTGTCACAGGTGAGGTCAGTCGTGATGCTGGCGCACTCGCGACAGGTGTCTTCGCCTGCATCGGTCCGGCACGGAAGCATCCTGTCGGCACCGCAGAGCGGGCATTGATCGTATTGCTGGGTTGCGTTCGTGAAGCAGATGCCGCAGGTGCGTCCGACTGGACAGGAGACCCGGATCTTGCCGGTGGTCTACCCGCAGCGGTCGCAGCCCTCGCTCGTCCTGTTTGAGCGGGGATTTCGTTGGCCTCGACCTTGAAAATGTCGCAGAGTGCGACCAGGACCTGGAACCAGCTGGAGGGGCCCTTGGTGCATTCCAAAATGCCTGATTCGGCATCTTTCTCGTCCCTCCGCAGATGGCTTTCGCGAGTGTCCATCTGCTGTCCGGTCGCTTCAGGGCAAGGACCCCGATCGTCCAGTTCCGTGACGTTCGCCGCAGTCGCTTCTCGCATCGATATGCCATCGAGGGGTGGCGGTGGAGATATCAGGGCTCAGAGCTCGGCGTATTTGAAGGAGTGTGACTCCAGGCCTTCGGGGTTGGGGCCGTAAATGGTGACCATCCGAGCGTAGACGGGTGCCCAGTAACGGCCTGCTCGTCCGGGATTTACGCGTGCAGAATCTCCCGGCCTCAGGATGACAGTCTCGCCTTCGCTCTGGATATGAAGTTCGCCCTCCAGTACAAAGTTCGTCTCTGAATGGGGGTGGAAGTCCTCCCAGGCGCATGCGTCCAGTTCCCACTCGGAGAGTATGAAGTCGTCCCATGGGCCTTTAGGATGAGAATTTATGAACCTGCAGCGCAATCCCTGCCATTTGTCCTGCATGGCTTCCAGGGACTTCGCTGGCCAGAAATCGATCGCTTCGCCCGTCGTCACTGTCGGGAGCTGAGGAGTGTATGTAGCCATATCTTTTCACCGTTTCTTTAATAGGGAATCTACTTCTGGCATACCTTGTTGAATGTGAGGAACGTGTACCAACGTGACGCAGGTCACTGGTGTTAAAACTGTGACATGAACGTGCGTTCAAGTCAACGGTTCAACGCGAAGATGGCGAACCTTTCTTGGGTCACCCGATAGGCTTATGGAAGCTCCGCCGGTTGGCCGAAAGGGAGACTGGAGAGTGAGCTATGCGGTTACCCGCACGAGAACGAAAAGAACAGCTGATTGCAGCGACGATTGAACTTATGCGTCGTGAGGGCGTTCAGTCCGTGACCATGCGGGCTATCGCCAAAGAGGCTAATGCCCCCTTAGCCATGGCAAATTATTGCTTCAGCAATAAAGAAAACCTCATGGATGCTGAAATCGAACTCATTTTGTGGGCCACACGCCATGCCGATGTCAGCCCGTTGGCCACTAAAATCTATCCTGCCTGTGAAGTTGAGCTGGGAAATATATTCTCCTCCGCCGCCCAAAGCAGCGGGGAACGGTGTCTCATATTCGCTGTAAGGGCCTTTTTGATGATCTACGACGTAGCGGCCACTCAGTACCTGACCCGGCCCGAAGGCTGCTGATTCACGAGCCTTGTTCAGGGGCGGGCAGTTAGAGGCCTTGTGGTCCTGGCCCACCAAAGAGCGGCCCGCACGGGAAGAGCCGTCCGGAACGTGCTTTCGGACGTGTTCATCGCACGGGGTGTAATGGGCCTCAAATGGCGTGGACGTGATGCGGTTGGTGAGCGAACATGGTGGGCAACAAAGTTGCCCACCATGTTCAGAGTGATTTCGGCGTCACCGAGCGAACCTGCCGTTGCGTGTGGCCATTGAGGAACTGGATGGCTTCATCACGAACGTCCCCATCCGTGTCCTGCGCCGCCTTGAATTGGGGACTGCGTAATCAGTCACTGCCTCAACCCGTACTGTCATCATTTCCGGCTGCCAGCTCATCCGCAGGCTCCGCCTATGCGAGGGTACCGGTGGTCGGCGGTGCCGGCTGGGTGATGAGGGTGGGGTGGTCGTACTCGTTCGAGTAGGTCAGGAAGCTGTGGTGGGCCTCGTAACGGATCAGTATGTCCTCCATGATCTGCTGCGGTGTCACGCCCATCAGGTCATAGCCCTCCGAACCGGTCTGCGAGAACACTTCCACGCGGTAG
The DNA here is from genome assembly GCF_050156575.1 of Pseudarthrobacter sp. S6. Taxonomy (NCBI): domain Bacteria; kingdom Bacillati; phylum Actinomycetota; class Actinomycetes; order Micrococcales; family Micrococcaceae; genus Pseudarthrobacter; species Pseudarthrobacter sp. S6. The sequence goes on from NZ_CP189581.1 coordinate 335,675, forward strand.
TAGACATCGGTTTCATGGCTCTTATGCCTGCCAAATTTCGGCACCGAAGCTTCCACGGCCTGTATCTGATAGTGGAAGTCGCGGTGGTCCGGGATGGTTACCACGATCACATGGCTGGGGACGCCGGTGTGTTCGTTCGGGAGGGTTTGCAGGGTTGCCTCATGGCCCTGTTTCGTGAACTCCTCGAGAGCTTCGGCAAGCGCGGGTTTGGCGGTGGCTTCAATAAACGCTGCCACGTCGTTCTTGGACGGGTAGGAGCGTACCCGTGCCAGCCGCTGGCCCCAGGTGCGGTCCGCCACGTGACCGCCGTGCACCGCCATCGATTGCCGCCGCAGCGCCCGGCCCTCACGATCGGCCTTCTCCATCCGCAAGGCCTTTGTGAAGGAGGCCATGACCAGCCAGGCGATGATCGTCACCGGCAGACCGAAGATCAGCGTGGCGTACTCCATGGTGGTCACGCCGCCGGCCACCAGCATCGCGATGGTCAGCATCGCGGTAACCAGGGCCCAGAAGATCCGGAGCCACTTGGCGCCATCCTGGGTCGCATTGGTGATGTGTGAAGAGAAGTTGGACATCATCATGGCGCCGGAGTTGGCGCTGGTGAGGTAGAACAGCATGCCGGACAACGTGCCCAGCCCGATCAGAAGAGGCGCTCCGGGGAACATCCCAAGCAGCGCGTACCAGCCTTCCTGCGGGCTGGTAATGGCCAGCTGCGCGAACGCCTCATTCCCGTTCAGTACCTCGTGCAGGGCACTGTTACCGAAGATGCTCACCACCAGGAAGTCGCACAGAACCGGGAAGGTGATGGCGGCGATGACGAACTCCCGCAGCGTACGTCCACGCGAGATGCGGGCCAGGAAGAGCCCCACGAACGGGCCCCAGGCCAGCCAGAATGCCCAGAAGAACAGGGTCCAGCCACCCATCCATTCCGAGCCGCCTTCCTGGTACGCGAAGGTCTGCAGGGTGCGTTCGGGCAGGGTGAAGACAAAGCGGCCGATGTTCTCCACCAGGGAGTTGAGCAGGAAGGAGGTCTGGCCGGTAACCAGCATGTACACCAGAAGCGCTGCGGCGCTCCAGATGTTCAGCTCCGCGACCCAGCGGATCGCTTTGTCAACGCCGGAAGTGCACGCGGCGATGGTCAGTATGACGGCGACAATCACCAGCGCGATCTGCAGCGCCAGGCCTTCTTCGAGACCGAACATGATGGAGAAGCCGACGTTCAGCAGCACCACGCCGATCCCCATGGCCGTCGCCACACCAAAGACGGTGCCCACCAGGGTGATGATGTCGATCGTGTCGCCTAGGCCGCCCTTGACGCGCTTGCCGAGCAGTGGATACAGGGCTGCGCGGATGGACAGCGGAGTGCCCCATCGGTAGGCGAAGTAGCCCATGGCCATGCCAAGGAGGGCGTACATGGCCCAGCCCGCAACACCGTAGTGGAACATGGTCCAGACTACGGCTTCGTGGGCTGCCTCGGCCGTCTGGCCTGCGCCCTCCGGTGGATTCATGTACTGGGTGATGGGTTCGGTCACGGAGTAGAACAGCATGTCAATGCCCACACCCGCCGCGAACAGGTAGGCCACCCAGGTGAAGAGCTTGTACTGCGGACGGGAGTGGTCCGGGCCCATCCGGACCGAACCAACCTTGGACAGCGCCACCCACAGGACAAATCCTATGACTACGGTGACAGTTAGCACATAGAACCAGCCGACGTTCTCCGCGATCCAGCTCACCACCGTCTTCATGGTGGACTGGGCGCCGGCAGGCACCAGCATCGCCCAGATAGAGAAAGCAATAATAATGACTGACGCGATGATAAAGACCCGCCAGTTGACCTTGGGCGCGGGTTCCTCAGTGAGTTCGGGGGACGCGGTGTCAGGTTTTTTATCGATATTAATGATGCTCAAATGTCCAACTCCAATTCGTGGTTCACGCCGCGCGGAACGCAGCACATCATGGTGGTTTTCTCGGTCTCTTACTGATCGGTCGGATAGACGTCCGGGTGCAGGGGTGCCCGGCGAAATACTGAGAGGAAACGTTCCCCGCAGATGCCGCTGGGGCAGATAACGTGATGCTTTTTCCTGCGTTTTGTAGGATGCTGCGAAAGATTCATCTAAGAACTGTTCATCACTTGTGTGGGGACTGCGCTGAAGATCACCTCTGAAGCCCGGTCAGGGCTCCCGGAGAAGATTGCTGCGAACCATGCATCCTCTGATTCCCAGAGGGCCAGCCGGGCTCTGCTTTGAGTTCGGCTGGTGTGATGCCAGTCACGCTGGTCGTCCACATACTGTGACAGGAACGAGTGTTCAAGTCAATGGTTCAACTGAAGATTTCGCGACCCTGTTTCCCGACCGAAGTCATTTTTACTGGATCTAGCATGAACGCTTGACTTGAACAATTGTTCATGTAGTGTCTATCGCAGCACGGTGGTCTACCTCACAATCAAGCGATGTAACTGACATTCACCGGGCACGTCTTAATAGAAGATTTCCGACTCTTGAAACGGTTGAAGCCATGAATGATGCAGGCACCATTCAGTCCCCGCCAGTGACGACGGGGAATGCAGTGGATTTCTGGGCAGCAAAGCCCTTGGAGGCCTTGGGCGGCGAATACGGGCGACTACGCTGCCGGTTTATCAATTCCCACCCGGTAGGCAGCTGGGACGACTTTATCCTCTCGGAATGGACGCTGGAGTCCTGTGCATGGGAGGACTTCCACCCGCACAGTGAAACCGCTTTCGTGCTGGAGGGTGAACTCCATATTGAGAGCCAGGGCAAGACTGTCATCCTGAGGCCGGGCGATTCGGCACGCGTCAACCCGGGCGGCCTGGGCCGGTACTGGGCGCCCGTTTACGCGCGGATGATCACCATTTACGGACCCAACCCCGAAGGCTTGGAATCACACTCCTTCCGGTACTCCGAAGTCTGATCCCGACATTTCCCTAAATGCCGAGACGCCCCGGACGCCGCCGAAACCCTTCAGCGCAAACCGGACCGCAATGAATCAAAAACCTCCGTCACCAGTAAAAGTCACATAACTTTTGAAAGGTAAATCACATGACACAACAGAAAGCCTCCATCTCCGCAGCCCTCATCAGCGACGCGAAGAACGCTACGGATCTGGACGATTGGGGACCCTGTCCTGAGGCGACCGGACCGCAGACGATGGACACCCGCGGAATCTATCTGTGGAAAGACGGGAAAGGTGCCGAATCCGGCATCTGGGAATGCACTGCAGGACCCTCCCGCTGGGTACTCGAAACGAACGAATTTGTGCACGTCCTCTCAGGCTCCATGACCATCACGCCCGACGGCGGGGAGCCCGAGCGCGTGGGTCCAGGCGACACGATCTTCATCCCCCGTGGCTGGAGCGGCAACTGGGAGCTTCACGAGACACTGCGCAAGCTCTACGTGATCTTCTAATCACAGATAAAAGCTATCAACAGAGCACCAATCCAAAGATGGACGGTTCTGGCAAAGATAAACAGTTCTGACAAAGACAAGTCAGAATTTCATAACACTATCCACAGGAGAGATCATGGAAACCACAACACTCGGAACATTCACCAAGGCCGGATCCATCCACAAAGTGGAAAACGGCTTCATCGGGCTGCCGTCAATGAACGTCCCGGGCGTCGATGCCGCCATCGGCGACTCCCTCACGCACCCCAACGGTTCGGTCATGAGCTCCGGATTCTTCGAGCTCAAGGCCTCCGAGCCGCTGGTCTACACGTACACCTGCGACGAAATGAAGGTTGTCGTGAAAGGTGAATTCATCCTCACCGACCGGGCTACAGGAGAAGTGACCCACGCCAAGGAGCGCGACGTACTCTTCTTCCCCAAGGGAGCAGAAATCACCTTCGAGACCCCCGACTACGGCCTGGGCTTCTTCACCGCCCACGGCTCCATGTCTTAAGCGACACGATTCGAGGCCTCCCCATCAGGCGGTAATGAATCAGATCACTGGAACCGCCACTTGCCCCTGCAGCAACAGCTAGCCAACACCCTGCTGCTGCAGGGGCAAGGACGTCCCATGGCGCGCATCACGAGATCTTTGGAGAACCCAAAGAAAACAATTGACTTGAACACCTGTTCATGTGCAAAATAGTCACAACATAGTGGTCCCCATCACAAGAAAGTCCTGCCATGAGTCGTCAGACAGCTGAGTCCCTGGAAGTCCTCGTCAATAGGCCTGAGGAACTTTACGAGTTGCTTAACGAGGCAGAAGCCATGCTCCGGCAAGCAGCAATGGCCCATGGGTCTGCCGGCATTAGGGTCACCCGGCATGATCCTGCCCGCTACACCTTTGAACTCAGCGACACGGTTCCGTTTGGCGAAACCTGGGAGCAGACAGCTCGGTGACCGGCGTCGCGGGCCTCGCTGCCAGTTTGGTCCATGCGGCAACAACGGCTCCCTCCTAGCGGACACGCACGGGATCAGCCTGTGTCCCGTACGCCCCTCGAGGCATCGTCATCGAACTCAAAACAGGCAAGTTTCAGCCTGAGTACGCTGGCTGACTTAACTTTGGCTCTCAGCGGGACTTGCGGTGGCACAGCCACAACCAATGTCACCGTCACCTCCTGCAGTGAGAGGTTCCCGCCGTCCGCTGGAGTCAGTCCATGCGGCTAAACAAACAAGAAGGAAAAAATTGTGGCTTCAGGGATGAATCGAGTGGGAGGGTCCGGCTGGGACGATGTCCAAGTTGGAGACAAGGTGCAGCTGGTCGGCAGCGGGCGCCCACAGTATGTCGGACTAGTAGACGCCCGGACAGCGGACGGTGAAATCATTTGGGTCCACGACCCTGTTGATGGCCGCCGCCTGTTCCACATTCAGGATGGCTACGAACTCCAGCTGGCCGCATCATGACCGAGGCGGTGTTCTGATGACTGTCACTACCGCTCAGGACCGGAAGTCGACCAGCTGCCAGGCCAGAAACGGAATGCCTCTTTCCGGAACAGAATGAATTATGGCGTATCGCCTAAGCGTCCGTGCCTCCCAGCTTGGGTTTACAGGATGATTGACACTGAAATTCGCGTTTGTTGTGCAGGAACTTATACCGCCGTGGCAAATGATGTTCTCTGAGCTCAGCACATTCAGGCGATAGGTTGTTGCCTTGCAAGCGTGTGGTGTCACATACGGTATGAAGGGTTTGGGCTGCCAGTCGCTAATCCCAATCACAGCGATTTGGATGCTAGTAAAAATCGCACGGCGTGCCCCAAGCGTTTGGTTCGTATGAGGCGCTGCTCGCTTCCCCTACGTGTCAGGCTGGAACGGTACCAGGGGCTCGTAGCAAGTCCGTTTAATCGCGTGGGGCGAGAGCCAGGAATCCAGTCATCATGTCCAGTCCAGTTTTGAGTGCAGTACGCGAAGATAGTGCTGTGAGTAGTAGTAGTAGTAGTAGTAGTAGTAGTAGTAGTAGTAGTAGTAGTAGTAGTAGTAGTTCTGGGCCGCGGGCCGGCGGGCCGCGGCCTCGCCGGTCATTCACCCCGGCCCAGAAGCTCGAGTTCTTGGCGGCATATGAGAATGCCTGCGAGAGCAATGAGGGTGGTGCTTTCCTGCGCACAGAGGGCCTGTACTCGTCGCAGATGACCGAATGGAGGCGGCTGAGGGACGCCGGCGTCCTGGCCGGAAAGAAGGCCGGGGAATCGATCGGGAAACTCTCGGCGGACCAGGCCGAGAACGCGCGTTTGCGCCGCCAGTTAGAGGTGAGCGAGAGCCGGTTGAAGAAGACCGAGGCAGCCCTGGACCTGATGGGAAAACTACAGGCGTTCTTAGAGAGCGCCTCAGAGGATATGCCGGACGAGCCCCGATCCAAGAAACGCTGATGGCAACGTACCGGTCGATGCTGGAACTGAAGATTCCATCACGCCGGGCGGCGGCATTGACCGGCGTTTCCAGGACGACCGCGAACCGCAAACCGGCACCGCCGCGGGACCACCATGCGGTGTTGCCGCAGAACAAGCTCAGCGCCGCTGAGCGGGCGGAGATCCTGGCCGCGCTGAACTCGCTGGAGTTCGTGGACCTGGCACCCATGCAGGTCTATACGAAGCTGCTGGACGAGGGAATCTATCTGGGATCCCTGTCGACCTTCTATCGTGTGCTGGAGGAAAACAAGCAGGTCAAAGAACGCCGCCGGCTGGCTAAGCACCCGCCCCGGACGGTTCCTGAACTGGTCGCCACCGCCCCGGGGCAGGTGTTCACGTGGGATATTACAAAGCTTGCGGGCCCGGTCAGGGGCAAGTACTTCGACTGCTACATGATGATCGATATCCATTCCAGATTCATAGTCGGCGCGCACGTCCACGCCACCGAATCCGGGGCGCTGGCGGTGGAAATGATGAAGGGAATCTTCGGAATCCACGGCATCCCCCAGGTCGTGCACGCGGACCGTGGAACGTCCATGACATCCAAAACCGTCGCCGCGCTGCTCTCGGATCTGGAAGTCACCCGATCCCATTCCAGACCCCGGGTGAGCAATGACAATCCCTACAGCGAGGCGCTGTTCAAGACGCTGAAATACGGTCCGGAATTCCCCGAACGCTTCGCCTCAGTCCACGATGCCGGCGCATTTATCAGCGGGTTCGTGGACTGGTATAACCATCATCACCAGCACTCCGGCATCGGCTTCCACACGCCCGCCAATGTCCATTACGGCCACGCCTCCACCGTGGCCAAGGAACGCTCTGCAACCCTCGCTGCAGCCCGCGCGAGACACCCCGAACGCTTCACCAAGAAAACAGATCCCAAAATCCTCGCACTCCCAGGACCAGCCTGGATCAACCAGCCAAAGGAAATCACCGAACAGTCAGCCGCCTAACTCCCACTGGTACCGCTCAGCTTGAAAAATTCCGCTTCCCCGGACATCGACGCTGTCTATATTGCCCTGCCGAATGCGTTGCACCTCGAGTGGATTCTTAAAGCCTTGGATGCAGGCAAGCACGTCCTCTGTGAGAAGCCTTTGGCGATGAGCGCCGTCGAGTGCGAGGAGATTGCGCGCAAGGCCGACGAGACCGGGCTCAAAGTCTTAGAAGGCTTTATGTACCGTTTCCACCCACGTTTCGAAAAGCTGCAGGAGTTGCTTGGAGCCAACGCGGTGGGCACGTTGACCTTTGTCCACGTTGCGCACTCCTTTGATGCGGGCGGGGACGACAACATCCGCTGGTATGCAGGGCTCGGCGGCGGCGCACTTTTCGATGCTGGGTGCTACTGCGTCAACATGAGCCGGATGGTCACGGGGCAGGAGCCGGCTCATGTCGCCGCCTTTGGCAACTACCGTGACGCCAACGACGACGGTCGAATCGACACCAGCATTGCGGGCATGCTCCGCTTTCCCGCCGGCGCCACCGCGCTTTTTGATACGGGAGTGAACCTCGAGCGCCGTAACTTCTTGGAAATCACGGGCACCGGGGGCCGGCTTTACCTGGAGAATCCTTTCGGGCTGCTGGAGGAGGATTCGGTCCTGGAGGAGCATCACTTCGGGCAGGATACGATTTTTCACAAGATCAAGGGCGGAAACCACTTCGTCCGGATGGGCGAACACTTCGCCGGCAGCGTTCTCAACGGAACCCCGCTCCGCTACGACCTCACGGACGCGGCAAACAACGCCCGGGTGTTGGAAGCTCTCGACCAGGCAGCGAGGAAAGCAAGAAGGTAGCGTCTGAGCGGGCCCCGTTCAGACGCTGGCAGGATCGCCGCGGTCAGCGAACCGATTTTCCTCGGCCCGCTGGCCGCCGTGCGACCAGCCTGGGCAGCTCAGCCGAACAGGACTGCAGCCTCGTCGTAGCGGTTCTGCGGCACAGTCTTTAGCTGGCCCAGGGCTTCCTTGAAGCCCACCTGCTCGATCTCCGTGCCCTTCAGGGCCACCATGGTGCCCCAGAAGCCTTCCACCACAGAGTCGACGGCTGCCATGCCCAGTCGCGTGGCCAGGACTCGATCGAAGGCTGACGGCACGCCGCCGCGCTGGATATGGCCCAGAATGGTGGCACGCGTTTCGATGCCGGTCCGGGCTTCCAGTTCCGGGGCCAGCTGGTCCGCGATCCCACCGAGCCGGGGCCGCCCAAAGTTGTCCAGGCCACGCTCGGAGTGCGGGGATTCCATATGGTCCGGGACAAACCCTTCGGCAACCACTACCAGTGGTGCGCGGCCCCGAGCGTGGGCTTCCTTCACCCACTGGGCAATCTGTTCGATGCTGACCTTCTGCTCGGGAATGAGAATGGCATGGGCGCCTGCCGCCATGCCGGCGTGCAGGGCGATCCAGCCCACGTGACGGCCCATCACCTCTACGATCATGCACCGGTGGTGCGATTCGCCGGTAGTGCGCAGCCGGTCGAGGGCCTCGGTGGCGATCTGCACGGCCGTGTCGAAACCGAACGTGTAATCCGTGGCGTCAAGGTCGTTGTCCACGGTCTTCGGGACGCCCACAATCTTCAACCCGGCGTCGGTAAGGCGCTTCGCAGCAGCCAGGGTTCCCTCACCGCCGATGGCGATGATGGCGTCGATGCCCAATCGGTCCATGTGCGCCTTGATGACCTCGGGCCCGCCGCCGTTCTCAAACGGGTTGGTGCGGGAGGTGCCAAGGATGGTTCCGCCCTGCTTCGCGATGCCCCGGACCAAAGTGCGGGGAATATCGATGATGTCGCCCTCAACCACACCGCGCCAGCCGTCCAGGAAACCCACGAATTCGTGTCCGTGGATGGTAATGCCCTTCAAGACGGCGCCGCGGATAACGGCGTTTAAGCCGGGGCAGTCGCCACCGCTGGTGAGGATTCCAATTTTCATGTTTCGGCTCAAATCATAGGAGAAGGTTTACAGCAGGGCACCTGAATGCCTTTTGATGGTGCGGCACGTGCCAAAATCTGTCAGGCCCGGGGATACCCCCGGGCCTGACGCGGCACAGCTAATGCGGTTAGGACGTGAAGATCACAAAGAACTTCCTGATCCGTTCCTGGATCTCCCACGTCCCCTGCCAACCGATCGGGAAGATAGCGGCTGTTCCGGCCTCCAGGGTGATCGGTTCAGCGCCGTCCTCGGTGACCACCATGCGGCCTTCAAGGACATGAATCGCCTCACCGCGCTCAAGGAACTCCCACCGGGAGAGGCCTGGCTCGGCTTCCCAGACTCCGGAGAGGATGCGGGAGTCGTCGCTGGTAAAGGGAATGGCAATTCGCGTCGGTATCTCGTCGCCGAGTACCTCGGCCAACGGCGCGCCGAGCAGGGATTCGTCGAGTTCCCCTGCGAAGAGCTCGCTGGGCTGGAAGGTGATGCTCATGTTGATGTACCTTTCTGTTGCTGCCCGCCGGTAGCGTCTCCGGCCGGCTGGTGGTGGCCGCGGCTCGAGATAAGCGGCGGTTGAATTTAGGCCAGTGCGGCGAGCACCGACATGGCTTCCTCAACGACATCCGTAGCGGGGAAGGAGGGGCGCTTCATGCCGGCCATCTCTTCCATGACGCGGACTACCTGGCAGCTGTAACCGAACTCGTTGTCGTACCAGACGTAGAGGACGAGGTTCTTGCCGTTGGCGATAGTGGCCAGGCCGTCCACGACGCCAGTGCGGCGCGAGCCGACGAAGTCGGTGGAAACGACCTCAGGAGAATCGACGTAATCGATCTGCCTGCGCAGGTCCGAGCGCAGTGACATTTCCCGAAGGAAGTTGTTGACCGCGTCCTTGGTGGTGCCGTTTTCCAGGCTCAGGTTCAGGATGGCCAGCGAAACGTCGGGGGTGGGGACCCTGATGGAGCTGCCGGTGAGCTTGCCCTGGAGTTCGGGGAGGGCCTTCGCTACTGCGGTGGCGGCACCGGTTTCGGTGATGACCATGTTCAGCGCGGCGGAGCGGCCGCGGCGGTCACCGTTGTGGAAGTTGTCGATCAGGTTCTGGTCGTTGGTGAAGGAGTGGACGGTTTCCACGTGGCCGTGGATCACGCCGAACTTGTCGTTGATGGCCTTCAGGACCGGGGTGATGGCGTTCGTGGTGCAGGACGCTGCCGAGACGATCCGGTCCGTATCCTCGATACTGCCGTGGTTGATCCCGTGCACGATGTTCTTGACCGGGCCCTTGCCCGGCGCCGTCAGGAGAACCCGGGCAGCACCCTTGCTCTGCAGGTGCTGGGACAGGCCTTCGGCATCGCGCCAGCGTCCCGTGTTGTCCACCACCAAGGCGTTGTGGATGCCGTACGCGGTGTAATCGATCGTGGCAGGATTGTCCGAGTAGATGACCTGAATCCGCACACCGTTGGCGGTGATGGTGTTGGCGTCCTCGTCCACGCGGATGGTGCCTCGGAAGGGGCCGTGGACCGAGTCGCGGCGCAGGAGGCTGGCGCGCTTGGTGAGGTCGTTATCGGAGCCGCGGCGAACCACGACGGCGCGCAGGCGCAGGCCTTGGCCGCCACCGGCCTTTTCGATGAGCAGGCGCGCCAGCAGGCGGCCGATCCGGCCAAAACCGTACAGCACGACGTCGGTGCTGGTCCGGTCATCGCCACCGCGCTTGCCCACGACATCGGCAAGCTCGGCACGGAGGAACTCTTCCAGGGTGGCGCCGTCGCCTTCTGCCTTGAACTTTTGGCTCAGGAGGGCGATATCGATCGCGGCCGAGCCGGGCTCCAACCGCAGCAAGGTCTCCAGCAGCGGGGCGGTCTCTTCCGGACGCAATTCGTCCTTACTGATCCGGCGCGCGAACCGGTGCGCCTTGAGGATGTCCATGGTGGACTTGTTGACCAGGGTCCGGCCATGAATGGTGGTGACCACGTTGTTTTCGCGGTACAGCCGGCCAATCACCGGAATCATGGCCTCGGCGAGAGCCTCCTGGCCCATCCATGTATCAAGGCAAGAATCTTTAGTTTGTAGCATCGGGCTGCCTTTCCAATGGGGGTCGGATCTGGATGAGCTTCAGCTCCTGAGATGGTCCAGGAGACCCGCCGGTCTTTCCGAGGGGTGGTGGTTAGTTGATGGCGGCGCGGAGCTGCTTGGCTGCCAGTGCGGGGTCGGCTGCACCGTAGATGGCGCCGCCGGCGACGGCGACATCGGCGCCGGCCTTCTGGACGTCTGCGATGGTGGCCAGCTTCACGCCGCCTGCTACGGAGAACGGAACGCGGGCTTCGGCGCCGGCGCGGAGCAGGCCGTTCAGGTCGAAGCCGGGCTTTGCCTGCTCGTCCAGGCCGGCGTGCATCTCAACGAACTTCGCACCCAGGGCGCGGACTTCCTTGGCACGGGTGACCTTGTCTGCGATGCCGATGAGGTCAACGACGATGCCCTTGTTGTGGGCTTTGGCTGCCTTGACGGCGCCAGCGATGGTGGAGTCGTCGGCTGCACCGAGCACGGTGACCAGGTCAGCGCCGGCCTTGAACGCGATGTCGGCTTCGAGTTCGCCGGCGTCCATGGTCTTCAGGTCAGCGAAGACAACCTTGTCCGGGTGGGCGTTCTTGATCGCGGTGATGACGGAGAGGCCTTCGGCCTTGATCAGCGGGGTACCGAGCTCGATGATGTCAACGAATTCGGCGACCTGGCCAGCGAGTTCGAGGGCGGCTTCGGTGGTCAGGAGGTCAATAGCAACTTGGAGCTTCATGGTGTTGTTTTCTTTCTGCCGTGAACTACAGGTGGGTGTGGACAGCTAGTCCTGACATCCATCGTCCAGTCTTTTGCAGGCAGGCGAAACGCCAATTCGGGATGGTTCAAACTACCTTTTTGGGTAGGCTCCTCCGGCCGCCCGGGGGAAAGTATGGTTCTGTTTTGTGGCACGGGAAACGGCGGTGTTGCCCCGAAACTCGACGGGGAGTGCCACCTCAGGCGGCCTGCGCCTGCGGGGCCGCCTGAGATTTGCGGCCAAGCTCCGCGGTCCTCTTCACCGACCACCACAGCAGCACCACCAGGAGAACATTGCGTGTTGTCAGGATGGCAGCCATGACCGGGTGGGCGTGGATGAGCGGTGTGTAGAACAGCGGGTAGATCACAAACGTGGTCATCGCGATTCCCATCATCAGCGCAGCAGGTACCTTCCACCGCTCCCAGTCGTGCGTGAGGCCCGCGATGATCACCGGCGCCAGCCAGATGATGAACTGTGGCGAACCCACCTTGTTGAACACGATGAACGCGGTGGTCATCATCAACGCGCCCTCGAGGAAGAGCTCCTCCCGCTCGGCGCCGCGGTTCAGTGCCCGGACCAGCAGGACGGCCGCCACCATGGCCGCGAGGATCAGCAGCGGCTGCATCAGGAACGCGGCCACGTCGGCGCCGGGGCCGTAGACCTCGGTGGAGTTGATGGCCGTGTTGTCCGCCATCTTGGACCCGGCAATGTTGAAGACGCTGAGCCACACCCACGGCGTGGAAAACGTGGCCTCAAGCTGCATGCCACGCTCGCCCTGGTTGGTCAGGAAGTCCATGATGTGCGTCAGGCCGCCGGACAGGTACGCGCCCAGGCCCACGACGGCGGTGACCGCCACCCCGGAGGCCAGCACCTGGATCCGCTTACGGCTGGCAATAACGATCGGCACCAGTGCCGCTGCCGGCCACACCTTGAGCCAGGTGGCGATGCTCAGCAGGATCCCCGCCACCACGGGGCGTTCGGCCGCGTACAGCAGGGCAATCAGCACGATGGGGGCCGTGATGCCCTCCACCCGGGCGAAGCTGAGGTAACCCATAAAGACGGTGAAAAACAGCCACCACCAGGCCGGGGCGATGCCCTTCACCTTCCGCGGTCCGCGGGTCAGGAAAGCAAGCCCGACGGCGTTGAGGGCTGTGATGATCAGGAACCAGCACAGGAGGTACAGGCTGGGTCCGGCAATATTCGCGAGGAAGATCGGGATCTGCGCCAGCACCGGGTACACCCAGGGGCTGATCTTGCCGTCAAGACTGTCCGGGTTGTAGCCGTCCGTGGCCCACTGACGGTACTGCTCGGTGTCGCTGAACGTATCGCCGTTGAGGAAGAACGACGCCATCCAGCCCAGGAAATACAGGTGGATGACCGCAAAGCCCCACCAGACGCTGGAAGGACGGGTAAACCAGTCCGCCACTCGCGCGGGCAGGACGGTGCTGCGGACGCTGACCAGCCGGTCGAAGAACTTCGTGGAAATCTCAGGACTCCTTGAGCACGGGGACGGACGCGGACGTCTTCTTGCCCAACGAGTACAGGCGCCGGACCGACCACAGGAACAGGACGACCAGGAGGACGTTGCGGATGGTCAGCACGCCGGCCATGACTGGGTTGTTGTGGCTGAGGGCATCGTAGAAGAGCGGGTAGATGAAGAACGTTGCCACCGCGATGGCGATGAGCATGGCCGCGGGGACCCGCCACTCACGCCAGCTGTGCGCCAGGCCCACCGCCACGGCCGGGGCCAGCCACACCATGAACTGGGGCGAGCCCACCTTGTTGAACACCACAAAGGCGGTGGCCAGGGTGAGTGCTCCGGCCAGCAGCAGCTCGGTGCGGTCCACGCCGCCGTCGGCCTTGCCGGTGCCATTGAGCTTGCCGTTGTGCAGCGCCCAGAAGGTCAGTCCGGCCACGAGCAGCGCGGCAAGGATGAGGAGCGGCTGCATCAGTACGGACATCACCGCGGTGCCGGGGCCGTCCACCTGCATGGAGTTGATATCGGTGTTCATGTACATCCGGGAATCGCCGATGTTCAACACGGAGAGCCACAGCCACGGGGTGGTGAACGTCGCCTCAAGCTGCATGCCCCTGTCACCCTGCTGGGTGAGGAAGTTCAGTAGCTTGGGCACGCTGCCAACCGCGGCGGCGAGTGCCACCACCACCGCTGACGTGGCCACGCCGGCAAGCACCACCAGCAGGCGGTTCTTGACGACGGCGAAGAGGGCCAGCATCACTGCTGCCGGCCAGACCTTCACCCAGGTGGCCGTGGCGAGCAGTATCGAGGCGATGAACGGCCGGCCCACGCCGTAGGCCAGGGCCACCAGGACGATCGGTGCTGTGAGGCCGTCCACGCGTGCGAAGCCGAGCCAGCCCATCAGCAGCGTGAAGATCAGCCACCACCAGCCTGCGGGGATGGCGTTCTGGTTGCGGCCGCGGTCAGTGAGCTTAGCCAGGCCCCAGCCGTTGAGGATGGTGGTCATCAGCACCCAGAGGAAGAAGAACGGTCCGGGACCGGCAAGGCCTGCCAGCGCCATGGGGATCAGCGCGAGGATGGGGTACACCCACGGGCTGGGGCCGCCGCTGAGGTTCGCTTCGTCGAAACCCGCCCGGGCCCAGTCGCGGTAAATGAAGGTGTCGCTGAAGGCTTCGCCGCGCAGGGACAGCAGCGCAGCGAAGATCAGGAAGCCCAGGTGGACCAGGATGAAGCCGGTGAGGAGCCCCCGCGGCGTGTTCAGCCAGTACCGTGCGGCCGCAGGCAGGACGACATTGCGGATCCGTGTGAGCGTGGCGAAGAATGCGTCCGTGGAAATGGCGGAATCCTTGTCAGAGAGGGGCAAAAACAGGTGCCGGATCTTGCCGCTGGGCTGGAACCGGGAGCATCGGAGGTCCGCTTACAACAGCCTCCACCTTGAGTCAAGGGTAGTTGAATGTCACGGGTGCCCAATAATCCTGCGGCTCCGCGATTGACCTACTCGGACTTGGTCTGGCGGTAGCGCTCGATCTGTTTGAGCCGCCGCAGGAGGCTGTCGCGCCGAGGGTGCGGGACGGTGTCGGCCGTCTCTGCGGTGAGGTCAATGTGTTTGGTGCCGTACTGCCAGAGCAGGAGGTCATCCAGCAGGCGGTCCGGGCCGGGGGAGTAGCGGTGGTCCAGCGCCTTGCGGACCTTGGTGATCCGCTGGGCGCTGAGCAGGCCGGCGAGCTGGACGGTCTGGTTGAGTCCGTGGGCGGCCATGAGCTCGGCGGCCCAGCCCCAGTCATCATCGACTTTGCGGTCCACGTGCGGCAGCAGCGTGCGCCAGACGTCACGGATCCGGTTGGGAGTGAGCTGCGCGGCCCCCTCACCCTCGACATCCCAGTAGCTGCGGACTTCCTCGTAACGTTCGTGCAGGTCCGCAAAGGCGCTTTCCACGGTTTCCAGCATGGCGGCGGTGGCGGTGAACTGCCGATCGAAATGGGGGGTCCAGGCGCGGGGGTCCTCGGCCTTGAAGCGGATGTCGTGCTCGATCTCGCTCCAGGCGTGGGCGAAGACGGTGCGGATCTGGCATTCGAAGAAGTAGCTGCCGTTGGCCGGAATCTCCGGGTTGACGGCTTGCTGGTAATTCTTGACGGCCTCGTTCTGGATTGTGCGCAAGATGAGGTGGCGGCTGGAATAACCGTAGGTGCCGGACTCGATGGAACCGATGTCCTTCTCGCGGTCACCGCGGCAGTCGAATACCTGCCGCTGGCGCTTGATGATGTTGGCCACCAAGGCGTTCTCGGTGGGCAGTTTGGTGATGACGCGCACGCCGACCATATCGTTGAGGGTGCGGAACGGGTCCGGGAATTTCAACACCGGGGGGCCGCCGGGTTCCAGCGGTTCCTCAATCCGGGAAATCTTCTCCCGGAACGATTCCACCGACTTGGTGCGCCCGGTGACAAACAGCGGTGTGACCTCGGTGTCCTTCAACATGTCGCGGAGGATGTGGAGAACGTCCTTGGTGACCAGCTTCAGGGCAGGGCGGACGCGCTCGTAGATCTCCACGTTCTCCTGTACGGATTCACGCAGGCTGATGTCCAGGCTGTCCCAGTTACTCGGCATGCACACAGCTTACGGCGGGCGTGTGACAGTGGCTTGTCATGCCTGGCGCAGTGTTATGCCGAAGTGGAGTTGCGGACCACCAGAGAGCTTTCCAGCGTCAGCTGCGGCTGCTCCAACCGGTGGCCTTCCATTAGCCGTCGCAGCTGCCCACCTGCCTTCAGCCCCAGCGAGGTTGCCGGAAGGTGGACGCTGGTCAGGCTGGGATTACTCGTCGCGGAATACGGCAGATCATCGAAGCCGGCGATGGCCAGCTGGCCCGGGATTTGCACGCCTGCCACGCGTGCTTCCTGCAGCACCCCGTAGGCGTGGGTGTCTGTGCAACAGACGACGGCGGTCACCCCGGAATGCTGCCACGCCGGCCAGGCGGCGGCGAATGCGGCGGCGGACGCGCCGACGTCGATGGTGGTACTGATGATGCCGTCAGCGGGCACCGACATTCCGTGTGCGTTGGCCGCGGCCAGGAAGGCGCGGCGTCTGACCTCGAATGTGGCCGTGCCTGTCACGCTGTCCACGTAGGCCACCCGGCGGTGTCCAACATCCGCCAAATGCGCGGCCAGCTGGCGCGCGCCGTGCGCAACGTCCAGATTAACGGACGGGGCGTAGGCCTCAAGCCCCGGCGCGTCCAACAGGACTACGGGGCCGGCGGCGGACAGTTCTTCCAGGAATTCGGCGTTGGGAGCGTCAACCAGAAGCCCGGCCGGCCGGAGCGCCATCAGCTTCCGGACGTCGTCCGCCTGCGGGAACTCCCCGGCGTCGGTAACGGACAGCAGCAGCTGGTAATTAGCCCCGAGCGACTCCCGGACACCCGCGATCACCTTGGCGAAAAACGGGTTGGAGATGTCCGGGGCCACGAGTAAAACCATGGAGCTGACGCCTTTGGCCAGCGAGCTGCCCAGGCTGTCCACGACGTAGCCGAGCTCGGAAATGGCCTCCCGCACCCTGGCGATGTTGTCCTCGGAGACGCGGCCGGCAGTCTTGCCATTGGCCACCAGGGAAACCGTCGCCGCCGAGACGCCGGCGCGGGCCGCGACCATGGCCGCCGTGATCCGCCGCGGGCGGACGGATGGCTGCACCTGCTCCGCGGATTCCATACCTCGATCGTAGTAGGCCGGTGAAGCGAAGCCACCCACCACTACGTTAAGCGCTTGATCTGCAGGCACGTCAAGCGCTTGACGCGTGGCCCCGACGGGTGCCATGATCACACTGAATACTTTCGGCCACTGCCTCGGCAGGCCCCAATGACGTGGAGATTTAGCGTGGAATCCAAACCGATAAAACCCGCCCGTAAAAAGATCATTCTTGACTGTGACCCGGGGCATGACGACGCCGTGGCTATCCTGCTTGCGCACGGCAACCCTGACATTGAGCTTCTGGCAGTCACCACTGTCGTGGGCAACCAGACGCTCGAAAAGGTCACCCGGAACGCGCTCGCAGTCGGGACCATCGCCGGTATCACCGGAGTGCCTTTTGCCGCCGGTTGCGGCCGGCCCCTGGTCCGCACCATCGAAACCGCGCCGTCCATCCACGGCGAGACGGGCATGGACGGCCCGGCGCAGCCCGAGTCCACCATCGAACTGGACCCGCGCCACGCCGTCGACCTCATCATTGAAACCGTGATGGCCCACGAAGCCGGCACGGTCACGCTTGTTCCCACCGGCGGCCTCACCAACATCGCGCTGGCAGCCCGCAAGGAACCGCGCATTGTGGAACGCGTCCAGGAAGTTGTCCTGATGGGCGGCGGCTACCACGTGGGCAACTGGAGCGCCGTGGCCGAATTCAACATCATCATCGACCCCGAGGCCGCCCACATCGTGTTCAACGAGAAGTGGCCGGTGGTGATGGTGGGCCTGGACCTCACTCACCAGGCCCTCGCCACCCCGGACGTCGTCGAGAAGATCGCCGCCGTGGGCACCGGACCCGCCAAGTTCGTGATGGAACTGATGGAGTTCTTCACCCAGACCTATAAGGACGCCCAGGGCTTTGACTTCCCGCCCGTCCACGATCCGTGCGCCGTGGCCTACGTGATCGATCCCAGCATCGTCACCACCCGCAAGGTTCCGGTGGACATCGAGCTCCAGGGCACGCTGACCCTTGGCATGACCGTGGCCGACTTCCGGGCCCCCGCGCCGGACGACTGCACCACGTCCGTGGCCGTTGACCTGGACCACGCCCGTTTCTGGGAACTCGTCACAGATGCCCTGGAGCGGATCGGCGAACCGGCCGTTCTTGAAGCTGCCAGCCGTGCAGCAGCCACGGGAGGCAAGTAGATGAGTGCCACCCTCACCGAGGCAAAGACCAGCCGGGGCAACGTCACCGCCCTGATGGTCGCCCTTCTGGCCGCGTGCGTCGCCTTCCAGCTCAACGCCTCCATGCTCAGCCCTGCACTGGTCACCATGGGCAAGGAACTGAACACCGATCAGGCCGTGATCGGCCTCTCCCAGACCTGGTTCTTCACCGCAGCCGCCCTGTTCTCCCTCTTCCTGCCCCGGCTGAGCGACATCATCGGCCGCAAGAAGATCCTGATCGCCATGATGCTCCTGATGGCCGTCGGATCCGTCATTGCGGCCATGGCCCCGGACGTCACCTGGCTCTTTGTGGGCCGCATCATCCAGGGCGTCAGTGGCCCCACCGTGCCGTTGTGCCTGATCATGCTGCGCTCCGCAGTCAGCAACCCGCGCAAATACGGGACGCTTATGGGCCTCATCACCGCGGTCAACGGCGGCGTGGCCGGCGTGGACTCGTTTGTGGGCGGCTACTTCGCCGAGCACTTCGGGTTCCGCAGCATCTTCTGGCTGATGGTGGTCCTGGCCGTCGTCGCCACGGCCCTGATCGCTTTCCTTGCCGGCGAAAGCAAGCCGGCCGCCGGCACCTCCATGGACTGGCTGGGCGTGTTCTTTATCGTGGTTGCTGTGGGTGCGTTGCTCACGGCCCTCAACGAGGGCTCCAAGCTGGTGGGCGCCTTCGCCCCCGGCACCCTCCTGCTGTCCATCGGGCTCGTGGTGGTTGCCGCCGTCGCCTTCTTCTGCTTCTGGACCGTGGAAAAGCGGGCCAAAGAGCCCATGGTGGAAACCGTGCACCTGCGCCAGCGCTCCACCTGGGCGCCGCTGCTGACCACCACGCTGACCATGACCGGTATTTTCGCCGTCATCAACGGAATCGTGCCGGCGTATGTGCAAGCGGCGGACCCGGGGTTCGGCATCGGCCCGACCGAAATGTCGCTCATCATCCTCACCCCGTACGCCCTGCTCGGCTGGCTGGTGGGCCCCATCAGCGGCAGGCTCGCGCCTATTCTCGGCTACACCAAGGTCCTGCGCATGGGCATGCTCGGCAGCATCGCCGCCCTGGCCATCATCGCGTTCTTCGGCCTCAGCAGCCTGCCCATGATGATCGCCGGAACCGTCTTGCTGGGCATCATGTACGCCGGTACGGTCAACATCATGTTGAACGGACTCGGAGTTGTCCTCTCACCCGCCGGAAATCCCGGCTTCCTGCCCGGCATGAACGCGGGCGCCTTTAACCTGGGTGCCGGCCTGAGCTTCCTGGTGTTGCCTGCCGTGCTGGTGGCCACCTCGGCCCTCGGCGATGCCGCGGCGTCGTACATGACCGTTGTGGTCACCGGCCTGGTCATTACCGTCCTGGCGTTTGCCGCGTCGCTCCTCATCCCCAAGCCCGTCGAGGCTGAGGTAGCCGAATGAGTTCCGCAACAGCCGGCTCCCAGGCCAGGATCGTCGTCGTCGGGTCCCTGAACGCTGACCTGACCATCTATTGCGAGCGGCTGCCGCTGCCCGGCGAGACGGTGCACGGCAACGGATTCGCCGTGAACCCCGGTGGCAAGAGCGCCAACCAGGCCGTCGCCGCCAGCCTGCTGGGCGGAAACGTCAGCCTGGTAGGCGCCGTCGGTGCGGACGCCAACGGCGACATGCTCCAGTCATCCGCTGCCGGCGCCGGGGTGGACATCTCCGGCGTACGGACCTCAGCAACTGAAGTCACCGGCGTCGCCGTCATCGCCGTGGATTCCAACGGCGAGAACAACATCATCATCTCGGCCGGCGCCAACGGCACCCTCTCGCCGGCGGACGTCGCCGTCGAGGCTGAGGCGTTCGACGGCGTCGCGGTGGTCTGTCTCTGCCTGGAGGTCAGCCTTGACACGGTTGAGGCCGCCGCCCGGGCAGGGCACGACGCCGGCGCCACAGTTCTGCTGAATCTCTCGCCTTACGCGGAAATCCCGCAACAGCTGGCGGACCTGACCGATGTCCTGCTGGTCAACGCCCATGAGGCGTCGCTGTTCCTCGGCTCCGCCGCCATTCCCGGCAGCGACGCGGATCTAAGCGACTGGGAAGCGGTCAGGCTGCACTTCGCCGAGCGGGGCCTCCAACGCGTCCTGGTCACGCTGGGGGCCAACGGCTCAGTGGTGCTGGATTCGCTGGCGCCTTCCGGGCAGCAGCTAGTCCGGGTGGCGCCCATCAAGGTCAAGGCCGTGGACACCACCGGCGCGGGCGACGCCTTCACTGGGGCGGTAGCCGCCCGCCTGGCAGCCGGGGCGCCATTGGCTGACGCCGCCGCTTTCGCCTCGATTGCCGCCGCGCTGGCCACCACCCGCAAGGGAACCCAGGCAGCCTATCCGGAGGTAGCGGACGTGGAGCGCGTGGTCGCTTCGGATGGACACCCTCTGTGTTGGCCGGGCCTTCGATGACTCCGCTGCCGGTAACCCACCGGCTCCACGCCGACCTTGGCGAGAGCTTCCAGCCCGCGGCCGATGTACCGGGCCTCGGTCCCCGCGTCGATCCCCTGCATGGGTTCGTGCAGGTAACCGTGGTGGGCCACCTCGTGCCCGGCGTCCACGATGCGCCGGACCGTGTCCGGGTAACAGCCTGCCGTGAAGCCGGGAACGAAGAAGGTGGCCCGAATGTCCTGCCGCTGGAGAATTTGCAGCAGGCGCGGCACCGCCACTTTGGGCCCGTAGGACTGGTGGGTCATGAGGGACATCCGGCGCGTGCCCGCTTACCCCAATTGAGGCATGGGATGATCCCCGACGAGGTAAAAAGAAGTCTCTGGCGTCGGAGCGTAAGCGCGCGTACCGTCGATCAGAGAGTTAGCTTCGACGGCAGCGGCCCGATCATAAAGCCGAGCTGGCACGGGTGTTAGTTTTTGAGGAGGGCAGGATGGCTGGGTGGAACTCTGAGACGGCGGCTGGTCCCTTGGGAGCTGGGGTCACCCTTGTAGAGGGATCGTCGTTCTGCATCTCTTTGCCGAACGGCGACATCCACCCGGAACATCCCCATGGCCTTTTCGTCCAGGACACCCGGATCCTGTCCAAGTGGAGCCTGACCATTAATGGGCAGCAGTTGGAGCCACTGACGGCAGAGACGAAGGAGCCGTATCGTGCGTTGTTTGCCGGGCGCGTTCCCCGCTCGGACGGGTATGCCGACAGCCCCCTGATCGTTGAACGGCTCCGCGAGGTCGGAGCCGGTATTCAGGAGCAGGTTACTGTCCGGAATTTCTCGTTGGCCCCTGTCCAGTGCTTGATCTCTCTGACGGTTGAAGCGGACTTCGCCGATCTCTTTGAGGTGAAGGAAGCGAGGATTCAGCGGCACTGGGATGAACGCCGCCAAGCGGCGGCAGGAGTACTGACCATCCGTGCTCTCTGGCAAGACGTGCGGAAAGGCGTTGTGATCCAGGCCCCGGGAGCGCATGTAGCGCTCGACGCCATCACATACCGGACTTCCATCGCCGCCCACGGCCAGTGGAGCACCACCCTTACGGCGGTGCCCGGCATGGAGGGAGTCAGCGCCCCCTCGTTCGCCCATGCTGAGGGTGACGGATTATCGCAAAGTGACAGGCGCCGGCGGGAGTGGGTGGCGAAGATCCCCGTGCTCCACCTGGGAAGCCCGTCAATCGAACGCACGCTGCGTCGCAGCTACGATGACCTCGGCGCCCTCCGCATCGAGGACCCGAAGCACCCGGACAGGGTCGTGGTAGCCGCCGGGGCACCCTGGTTCATGACCCTATTCGGCCGCGACTCACTTTGGGCCTCGCAAATGGCCCTGCCAGTGGACCCCTCCCTGGCCTTAGGCACCCTTCAAACGCTGGCCGACCGCCAAGGCACCGTGGTGGACCCCATGAGCGAAGAGGAACCGGGAAAAATCCTCCATGAGGTTAGGCTCGACGTCTCCAGCGGACTATCACTCGGAGGCAAGTCCACTTACTACGGCAGCGTCGACGCGACCCCACTGTTTGTAGACGTCCTCGGGGCTGTTAGCCGCTGGGGATTCGCCAAGGACACCATCGCCGCCCTGCTGCCCCACGCCGACCGGGCGCTGGACTGGATCCGCGACTACGGGGACAAAGACGGCGATGGGTTCGTCGAGTATCAACGCCTCAATCCGCAGGGCCTGATCAATCAGGGCTGGAAAGACTCCTGGGACGGCATCAACTTCGCGGACGGCACCCTGGCTGAACCTCCAATCGCTCTCTGCGAGGTACAGGCCTATGTCTACGCCGCCTACCTCGCCAGGGCATGGATGGCATACGACGCCGGGGATGCGGACCTGGCGGACGGGCTCGCCGAACGAGCAGCGCAACTGAAAAAGCAGTTCAACGAACAGTTCTGGCTCCCTGAGCTCGGCTACTACGCCGTCGCCCTCGACGGGAAGAAACAGAAAGTCGACGCATGCGCTTCCAACATGGGCCACTGCCTATGGCTGGGCCTCATTGACGAGGACAAGGCCCCGATGGTGGTTGAACATCTGATGTCCCCGGAGATGTTCAGCGGCTGGGGCATCCGCACCCTGGCCAGCGACATGGGCGCCTACAACCCGGCCAGCTACCACAACGGCTCGGTGTGGCCACACGACAATGCGATTATCCAGGCCGGCCTGGTGCGTTACGGCTTCGTGGCGGAAGCCCAGCGGATCTCCACCGCCCTGCTGGAGGCGGCCGAGTACTCCGGAGGCCGGCTGCCGGAACTGTTCTGCGGTTTCAGCAGGGACCACTTCGCCGAGCCCGTGCCCTACCCGACAGCATGCTCGCCCCAGGCCTGGGCAGCGACTTCTCCGATCCTGCTTTTGACGAGCCTGATGCGCTATGACGCCCACGTATCCCGGGGCGGCGTATGGATGGACCCGGTGCTCCCGGAATCCTACGGCGACCTCCACATCACCAACGCACCCATGGCCGGAGGCCGTATCACCATAGACATCAACAATTCAGTCCCAGTCGTCCAAGGCCTGCCCCAAGGAATGGAATTCCACAGCGGGCACCGCCCATGGATGACAGAACTGGTGGAGAAGGCCAGCCAGCGCCGAAGGCCGATGCAATAACTGGAACCAAGGACGGAATGCTGCCCTTTCCGAGGCTTATCGAAGGTGTTGGCGCGGGAAGGAGTCGCGTCGATCAGGTCGGACCGATCGTTACGAGGGCTGTCAATCAGTCTGATCTCATCGTGTGGCCTACCAGCCGCGCTGGGCGAGGCGGTGGGGCTGCGGGATGTCGTCGACGTTGATGCCGACCATGGCTTCGCCGAGGCCGCGGGAGGCCTTGGCGATGACGTCGGGGTCGTCAAAGAATGTGGTGGCCTTGACCACGGCAGCGGCCGCGCTGGGCGGGGTTGCCGGACTTGAAGATACCGGAACCGACGAACATGCCGTCAGCGCCGAGCTGCATCATCATCGCAGCGTCAGCCGGGGTGGCAATGCCGCCCGCGGTGAACAGCACCACGGGGAGCTTGCCGGCGGCGGCAACTTCCTTGACCAGTTCGTACGGGGCCTGCAGTTCCTTGGCCGCGACGTAGAGCTCGTCCTCGGGCAAGGCGGCAAGCTTGGCGATCTCGGCGCGGATCTGGCGCATGTGCCCGGTGGCGTTGGAGACATCGCCGGTGCCGGCCTCGCCCTTGGAACGGATAATGGCCGCGCCCTCGTTGATGCGGCGCAGCGCCTCACCGAGGTTGGTGGCGCCACAGACGAAGGGAACCGTGAAGTTCCACTTATCGATGTGGTGGACGTAGTCGGCCGGGGTCAGGACCTCGGACTCGTCAATGTAGTCCACGCCCAGCGACTGCAGGACCTGGGCTTCGACGAAGTGGCCGATCCGGGCCTTGGCCATGACCGGCACGGAGACGGCGTCGATGATCGCCTCGATCATGTCCGGGTCCGACATGCGGGACACGCCGCCCTGGGCGCGGATATCGGCCGGAACACGTTCCAGGGCCATGACGGCAACGGCACCGGCGTCTTCGGCGATGCGGGCCTGTTCAACGTTGACGACGTCCATGATGACGCCGCCCTTGAGCATCTCAGCCATGCCCCGCGTGACGCAGCTTCTGCCGTGCTTCTGGCCGGACAGCTATCAGCGCAGTACGACGGTCCTGTTGCCCTGCAGGATCACGCGGCCTTCGCAGTGCCAGCGCACGGCGTTGGACAGTGCCTTGCACTCGGTGTCCCGGCCGGCAGCGACCAGGTCCTCGGGGCCGTAGGTGTGGTCTACCTCAACGGTCTGCTGGGAGATGATCGGACCTTCATCGAGCTCGGCGTTGACGTAGTGGGCGGTGGCCCCCACGGTCTTCACACCGCGCGCGTACGCCTGGTGATACGGCTTGGCGCCCTTGAAGCTGGGCAGGAACGAGTGGTGGATGTTGATGGCGCGCCCGTCGAGCTTGCGCGTGAGTTCGTCGCTGAGCACCTGCATGTAGCGGGCCAGCACCACCAGTTCCACGTCGAATTCGTCCACCAGTTCCAGCAGCCGGGCCTCGGCGGCGGGCTTGGTGTCGGCGGTGACGGGCACGTGGAAGAACGGAATGCCGTGCCATTCCACCAGCGTCTGGTGGTCCGTGTGGTTGGAGACCACAGCGGCGATCTCCACGGGAAGCTCGCCGGTTCTGGCGCGGAACAGCAGGTCGTTGAGGCAGTGGCCGAACTTGGACACCATGATCAGCACGCGGCGCTTGGCGCCGTGCCGCTCCAGCCGCCAACTCATCCCGAACCGCTCCGCCACCGGGCCAAAAGCGGCCCGCAACGCCTCAGCGGTGGAGGCATCGCCGTCGGACGCGAAGTGCACGCGCATAAAGAAGTGCGCCTCCGACCGTTCGCCGAACTGCTTGCTGTCCACGATGTCGCAGCCATGCTCCAGCAGGAAACCTGAGACGGCGTGGACGATGCCCGGCGTCTCGGGGCAGTCCAGCGTCAGGACGTGTTCCACGGTGGTGACCGGTAACGGGCGTGTTTCAGTCTGGATGTCGGTCATGGCTCAGCACTCGATCACGTTGACGGCGAGACCTCCGCGGGAGGTCTCCTTGTATTTGGTTTTCATGTCCGCTCCTGTCTCACGCATGGTTTTGATGGCCTTGTCCAAGGACACTTTGTGGCGGCCGTCCCCGTGAAGGGACAGCCGCGCGGCGTTGATCGCCTTGACGCTGGCGATGGCGTTCCGCTCGATGCAGGGGATCTGCACCAGGCCGCCCACCGGGTCGCAGGTCAGCCCGAGGTTGTGCTCGATCCCCACTTCGGCGGCGTTTTCCACTTGTTCGGGGGTGCCGCCGAGGACCTCGCACAGGCCCGCTGCAGCCATGGAACAGGCAGAGCCCACTTCGCCCTGGCAGCCGACTTCGGCGCCGGAGATGGAGGCGTTGATCTTGAAAAGAATCCCGACGGCGGCCGCCGCGAGGAGGAAGCGGACCACACCGTCATCGTCGGCCCCCGGAACAAACTTGACGTAGTAGTGCAGGACGGCAGGCACGATGCCGGCCGCGCCGTTGGTGGGAGCGGTGACAATCCGCCCGCCCGCGGCGTTTTCCTCGTTGACGGCGAGGGCGAACAGGTTGACCCATTCCATCGCCCGGAGGGGATCGGTGACGCCCGTATCCGCGGTCAGGGTCTTGAATAACGACGGCGCGCGCCGCCTGACGTTGAGCCCGCCGGGAAGGATTCCTTCCGCGGCGCAGCCGTTGTCCACGCACTCGCGCATCACGGCCCAGAGTGCCAGCAGCTTCTCGCGGAGCTCCGCTTCGCTGCGCCAGGTGAGTTCGTTGGCGAGCATCACGTCGGAGATGGACATGCCCTCGCGCTTGCAGATCGCCAGGAGTTCGTCGGCGCTGGTGAACGGGTATGGCAGGGCGGTGTCATCGGCCACCACCCTGTCGCCGGAATCGGCGTCGCCGTCCACTACAAAGCCGCCGCCGATGGAGTAGAAGCTCCGTTCGCTAAGGACGGTCCCGGTGTGGTCCAGGGCCCGGAAGCTCATGCCGTTGGGGTGGGCGGGGAGGGACTTGCGGCGGTGCAGTACTACGTCCTCATCCCAGTTGAAGTCCACCCGGTGATCCCCGCAGATCATAAGTTCGGCGTCGAGGGCGGCTGCGGCCACCTGGTCGTCGGCGGTGGAGGTATCCACCGTCTCCGGGTCCAGGCCCTGCAGGCCCAGTACCACCGCCTTGTCGGAGCCGTGGCCCCGCCCGGTGGCACCAAGGGAGCCGAACAGTTCGGCCCGGACCCGGGTGGTTGAGCTCAGGAGCCCACCGCTCTTAAGCCCGTCAGCGAACAGTTTTGCCGCCCGCATCGGGCCGACCGTGTGTGAGGACGACGGCCCGATGCCAACGGAAAACAGGTCCAGGGCGCTAAGCGCCATCAGGGCACCTCGGGGGAAGCGAACTCCCTCATTGCGTCCAGGAGCCAACGGCCCAGGAACTCCGCGAACGAGGCCCGGGGGAAGATCCGGTAGCTTTCCTCCCCGGTCTTCTGCAGGACCACCGGGATATTGCCTACCTCGGTGGACAGGGCTGCACCCGTGGTGAAGCTGCGGGGGTGCAGGTCCAGGGCGCAGCCCTTTTCCAGGACGGCCCGGGCACGCGGACCGGAGAGTTCGAACGTGGTGCGGTTGGCGGAGAGGTCCACAACCTGGCCCGGCGCGTCGCCCAGCGCGGCCACGAGAGAGCCGATGAGGTCACCGCCCAGGGAATCGTGGGCTTCTTCCGGTGCCACCACCAGGAACTCGGAGGGTCCCAGCCAAAGAACGGTGACGCGGTCCGTGCCGCCCACGTCGCCGCAGCGTGCCGGCAGGCCGCCGGTGACGGCGGCGATCCGTAAGCCTTCTTCGGAGCGGGGATCCACCCGGACGCCGGCCATGGTCTGGAACAGGCCTTCTTTCAGGACCACCGTTCCCTGGATGGAGCCGGCATCCATTGCCGCGGCCAGGTGTGAGGCAGGGCTGCGGCGGATGTCGCGGAGTCCATTGATGCCGTCGAGTGCTGCTGTGTTAGCCATCTTTGCGGGTCCCTTCGGGGTCAAAAAGTACGGTTTCTGCCACAACAACGTCAACGAGCTGGTCGCCGGCTGCGGCCACCAGGGTCTCGCCGATGCGGTTGCGGCCATTCTTGATCAGGGCCAGCGCGAAGGACCTGCCCAGGGCGGCGCTGTGGTAGCTCGAGGTCACGAACCCCTCCATGGGGACCGGGCCGTAGGCGGGGTTCGTGGCGATGCCCTTTTCCACAAGCTGGGTGCCTTCGGGCAGCCTCAGCGTTCCGTCCACGGGCAGGACGCTGACCAGGTGCTTGCGGTCCGCGCGCTGGGCGTCGGTCCTGGCGTAGGAGCGTTTGCCGATGAAGTCCTTGGCCTTCGAGACCACCCATTCCATCCCCGCGTCCTGCGGGGTGACCGTACCGTCGGTGTCCTGGCCAACGATCGGGTAACCCTTCTCTGCGCGGAGCACGTGCATTGTTTCGGTGCCGTAGGGGGTGATGTTGAATTCAGCCCCGGCTGCGGCCACCGCTTCCCAGGTGTTCAGCCCGTACCAGGACGGCACGTTGATCTCGTAGGCCAGTTCGCCGGAGAACGAGATCCGGCAGATCCGTGCCTGGACGCCGGAAGCCAGTGTGGTTTCCCGGAATGTCATGAACGGGAAGGCATCTGCTTCGAGTCCGCCGTCTGCTGCCAGTTCCGGCGCCACCTTGGCGAGCACCGCCCGGGATTTGGGCCCGACGACGGCAATGGTGGACCACTGCTCGGTCACCGAGGTGCAGTGCACGTCCAGCTCAGGCCATTCGGTCTGCAGCCATTCCTCCAGCCAGTCCAGCACCTTCGCGGCGCCGCCGGTCGTGGTGGTCATGAAGAACCGGTCCGCATCCAGGCGCAGGGTCACGCCGTCGTCGAAAATCATGCCGTCCGCCATGCACATCACGCCGTAGCGGGCGGAACCCGGGGCGAGCTTTTTGAACGCGTTCGTGTACATCCGGTTGAGGAACTCACCGGCGTCCTTGCCCCGGATTTCGATCTTGCCCAGGGTGGTGGCGTCCATAAAACCGACGGATTCGCGGACGGCGGCGCACTCCCGGAGCACGGCAGCGTCCATATCCTCCCCGGCCTGAGGGTAGTACCAGGGCCGCTTCCACTGCCCCACGTCCTCGAACAGGGCACCCTGCCCGACGTGCCACGGGTGGACCGACGTGAGGCGGGCGGGATCGAAGAGTTCGCCGCGCTGGCGTCCGGCGAGGGCCGAGAACGCCACCGGGGTGAACGGTGCACGGTAGGTGGTGGTGCCGATGTCGCCGATGCCACGGGAGGCTTCGCCGGCGGTCCGCAGCGCCGCTGCGATAACGCCGATCGCGTTGACCCCTGAGGTCTTGCCTTGGTCGTTGGCGGTGCTGATCGAGGTGTAGCGCTTGATGTGCTCCACGGACCGCATGCCGGCGCCGGTGGACCGCAGGACATCGGCCACGGACTGGTCGCGCTGGAAGTCCACGAAGTGGTGGTGCCAGTCATCCGGGCCGCCGGTCTGACCGGGCACCAGCCACAGCTGGCGGGTCGGGGCGGAGGCCTTCGGCTCGCCAAGAGTGGTCGGCTCGGTTTCCGAGGCGAAGCCCGCCGCAATGGCAGCCGCGGCTCCGGCGGAGATGCCTTCGTCGACGCAGTCAAGGAGTTCGAAGCTGCCGCGGCCGGAGCCGATGGACTGCTGGTTCGGGACCACGGTGCTCGGCACGAAAGCGGCCAGGTCCTCGTCCCAGCGCAGCTTGCCCTGGCGCTGGGAGTGGAGGTGCACCAGCGGGCTCCAACCACCGGAAACTGCCAGCAGGTCGCAGGCGATTTCCTCGACGCCGGAGGTGAGTTCGCCGTCGTCGTTGATGCTGCGGACGGTGACGCCCGCAACGCGGCCATCTGCACGGCTGGATGCGGTGTTGGCAACGGCGCTGCCGATCAGCACCCGGGTGCCGGCTTCGACGGCGGCACCTGCCACGGCGGTGAGCTGCGGGCGGGCGTCGACGACGGCGGCAACCTTCACGCCGGCGGCGCGGAGGTCCGCGGCGAGGGCGTAGGCGCTGTCGTTGGTGGTGCTGATGACCACGCGCTGCCCGGCGGCGACGGCGTAGCGGTTGAGGTAGCTGCGGACGGCCGAGGCGAGCATGATGCCGGGGCGGTCGTTGTTCTCAAACACCAGGGGCCGTTCGTGGGCGCCGGGGGCCAGCACCACCTGCTTGGCACGCACGTGCCAAATCCGCTGCCGGGATACACCGGGCGCTGCCGGGCTGGACAGGTGGTCGGTGCGGTTCTGGACCGCGATGACGTAGTTGGCGTCGTAGGCGCCGAAGGCCGTGGTGCGGTTCAGGACCGTGCTTTCGGCTCCGGAGACGAGTTCGGCTTCCACGTCGGCGACCCATTCCAGGGCGGGTTTGCCTTCGATGTCCTCGGCCAGTCCGGACGCAGTGGATCCGGACAGGAGGGATCCGCCCAGTTCGGGCTGGTCGTCCATGAGCATCACGCGGGCGCCGGTGCGGACCGCTTCGCGGGCCGCGGCCAGGCCGGCGGGGCCACCGCCGATCACCAGCACGTCGGTGTGGACGTACTTCTTGTCGTATTCAGCCCGATCTTCCTCGGGGTCCAAGCGGCCCAAACCGTTGAGCAGGTCCGCTTTCAGGCCGTCCACCAGAGTGATTGTGGTGGCGGGGAGCATGGATTCGGCCACATGGCCCGGGAACCGTGCTTCGACCCGGACCAGTGCGTTGGCTTCCTCCACCCCGGCGGACATGATGCCGCGGGGCCGGTCCTCGTAAAGCGAGTTTCCGGCGGCGATCCGGCCGTTGGCGAGCAGGGCCGAGGCGAGGGTGTCGCCGGGGTGTCCGGTGAATTCCTCGCCGTCCACGGTGAAGCGCCAGGACATGGTGCGGTCGATGCGTCCGCCGGCGGCGAGGCGGGCGTTCTGGGAAGTCACTTGGTTGCTCCCTTCGGGGCAGTGGTGCTGGGGGCGGAATCGGCCGGGGCAATGCTGGTGCCCGAGATGCTGGGCGCGGCGGTACCGGTGGTGGTGCTGTCAGCGGCGGTGCTGGCAGTGCCTGAGTCCGGGACGGCCGGGTTGGCCGGTGCTGGCCGGGGCGTGCCCATCGGGTAGACGGCCTGGATGTCGTAGGTGACGGTGTCGCGGAGCATGTTGAACCACTGGCGGCAGCCGGTGCTGTGCAGCCAGCGTTCGGCGAAGGCGCCCTTGGTGTTGTCCCGGTAGAACAGGAATTCGGCCCATTCGCGGTCGTTCAGCTCGGTGGGGTTTTCCGGGTAGGCCACGTGGGCCTGGCCGCCGTAGTGGAACTCGGTCTCGTCGCGCGAGCCGCAGTTGGGGCAGGGGATGAGCAGCATGTGCGTCTTCTTTCTGGGGGACGGCGGCTAGTGGGCGACGGCGGCTGCGCCGTGTTCATCGATCAGGGCGCCGGTTTCGAAGCGTTCCAGCGCAAACGGCTTGTTCAGCTTGTGCGGGGTCCCGGTGGCGATGTTGTGCGCGAAGGTGAGGCCTGCGGCCGGGGTGCCCTTGAAGCCGCCGGTGCCCCAGCCGCAGTTCACGAACATGTTCTCCACCGGGGTGTTGCCCACGATGGGGGAGGCATCCAGGGTGGTGTCCACGATGCCGCCCCACGTCCGGAGCACGTGTGCCCGGGCAAAGATGGGGAAGAGTTCGACGGCGGCAGCCATCTGGTGCTCGATCACGTGGAAGGAGCCGCGCTGGCCGTAGCCGTTGTAGGAGTCCACGCCGGCACCCATGACGAGTTCGCCCTTGTGTGCCTGGGAGACGTAGACGTGCACGTGGTTGGACATGACCACGGTGGGGTGGACCGGCTCGTGCAGTTCGGAGACCAGCGCCTGCAGCGGGTGCGACTGGATGGGGAGCCGGAAGCCTGCCATTTCGGCCAGGACCGAGCTGTGCCCGGCAGCACACAGGCCCACCTTTTCGGTGTTGATGGTGCCTTGATTGGTCTTGACGCCCACCACGCGGTTGCCGTCCTTGACGAAGCCGGTGACTTCGCAGTTCTGGATGATGTCCACGCCGAGTTCGTCGCATTTGCGGGCGAAAGCCCAGGCCACGTGGTCGTGCTTGGCGATGCCCGCACGGGGCTGGTACGTGGCGCCCATCACGGGGTAACGGATGTTGTCGTTGATGTTCAGGATGGGGCAGAGTTCCTTGACCTGCTGCGGATCCAGCCATTCCGCGTCCACGCCGTTGAGCTTGTTCGCTCCGACCCGGCGCATGCTTTCACGGACGTCACCCAGGGTGTGGGCGAGGTTCATCACGCCGCGCTGGCTGAACAGGAAGTCGTATTCGAGCTCCTCCGGCAGGATCTCCCAGAGCTTGAGTGCGTGCTCGTAGATGGCCGCGCTCTCGTCCCAGAGGTAGTTGGAACGGATGATGGTGGTGTTCCGGGCCATGTTGCCGCCGGCCAGCCAGCCTTTTTCCAGGACGGCGATGTTGGTCATCCCGTGGTTCTTGGCCAGAAAGTAGGCGGTAGCCAGGCCGTGCCCGCCGCCGCCCACAATCACGGCGTCGTAGGAGGACTTGGGTTCCGGATTCCGCCAGAGGAAATCCGGGTGCTCCGGGAGCTGTTGGTTGCTCACTGGGCTGCTCCAATCATGTCTGCCTCAACGCCCGCCAAGGCGGCGTCGGCGGTGAGGTGGGGGTAAAGGGGGAATTGTTCTGCCAAGGCCGTCACCCGGGCGCGGAGCTCGACGGCGGTGTCCTCGCTAAGCGATGCAGCGCTGGCAGCGGCGATGAGCGCCGTCGCGATGATGTCCGCAACCTCGGCGAACTCCACGGCACCAAAGCCCCGGGTGGCCAGGGCTGGTGTGCCGATGCGGAGTCCGGATGACACCATCGGCGGGCGTGGATCGAACGGTACGGCGTTGCGGTTCACCGTAATGCCGATCCGGTGCAGCGCGTCTTCGGCCTGCTGGCCGTCCAATTCCGAGTGGCGGAGGTCCACCAGGACCAGGTGAACGTCCGTGCCGCCGTTGACCACGGAGATGCCGGCCGCGGCAACGTCCTCACGGAGCAGCCGTTCGGCCAGCAGCTTCGATCCTTGCAGGACGCGTTCCTGGCGTTCCTTGAATTCAGGGGTGCCGGCGAGCTTGAAGGCCACGGCCTTGGCAGCGATGACGTGCTCCAGCGGGCCGCCTTGCTGGCCGGGGAACACGGCGCTGTTGATCTTGCGGGCGTACTTTTCCTTGGCGAGGATGACGCCGCCGCGAGGGCCGCCGAGGGTCTTGTGCGTGGTGGTGGTGACGACGTCGGCGTAGGGCACCGGATTCGGGTGCAGCCCTGCAGCCACCAGGCCGGCGAAGTGGGCCATATCCACCATCAGGTAGGCGTCCACGAGGTCCGCGATCCGACGGAACTCGGCGAAGTCGAGCTGGCGGGAGTAGGCGGACCAGCCGGCGACGATCAGCTTCGGGCGGTGTTCGAGGGCGAGTGCCTCGACCTCGGCCATATCCACCCGGAGGTCCTCTTCACGCACGTGGTACGGGACTACGTTGTAGAGCTTGCCGGAGAAGTTGATCTTCATGCCGTGGGTGAGGTGGCCGCCGTGGGCCAGGCTCAGACCCATGATGGTGTCGCCCGGGTCCAGCAGGGCGAACATGGCCGCGGCGTTGGCCTGGGCGCCGGAGTGCGGCTGCACGTTGGCGAATTCCGCCCCGAACAATGCCTTGACCCGGTCGATGGCGAGCTGTTCGATGACGTCCACGTGCTCGCAGCCACCGTAGTAGCGCTTCCCGGGGTAGCCCTCGGCGTACTTGTTGGTCAGGACCGAGCCCTGCGCCTCCATGACGGCGGACGGGGCGAAATTCTCCGAGGCGATCATTTCCAGCGTGGACTGCTGGCGGAGCAGCTCATTGCTAATGGCCTGCTGGACCTCGGGATCGACGAGGGAAAGTCGATCGTTCAACTGCTCAACCACGGAATGCTCCTTTGAAATACCACTGTTGTAGTAACTGATATATCAGTGTTGACTCAATGGTATGATTGGAATCACACAATAGTCAATAGCCGGTGGCAAGATGGCTTCGAGCTTCCGGTTGGAAGCTCGAAGCCGCACACGCGAAGAATGGAGCGGCACCTTGAATGCACTTCCTCTACTGCCTCCCGCCGAGGTTGAAGCGCCGTCGCAGGCGGAGGCCGCCTACCGGCAGCTGCGCGACAAGCTGATCATGCTCGAAATCCGCCCCGGCGAGCCGATCAATGACGCGCAGTTGGCGGCAGAGCTGGGCTTCGGCCGCACGCCGGTGCGAGAGGCCATCAAGCGGCTGGAGGTAGACCATCTGGTGGTGTCCTATCCGCGCCGCGGTACTTTTGCCACGAATGTGGACTTCACGGAACTGGCCGATGTCTCGGCGATCCGGGAACTGCTGGAGCCCTTGGCCGCACGCCGAGCCGCAACGAGGGCAAGCGAGTCCATGCGGCGGGAACTGCTGCAGGTCGCCGATGCCATTGCGGGGTTGGCGCCCGGCCTGGCGGAGTCGCGGGACCTCATGAGGTACGACCTGACGGTTCACCGGCTGATCTACAAGGCGGCCGCCAACCCGCACCTGGAAGATACGCTGATCCGCTACGACAACCTGGCTACGCGCATCTGGTGCCTGGTCCTGGACAAGGTTCCATCGGTCAGTGGCCACATCACCGAGCACGTGGACCTGCTCAAGGCCGTGGCCGCGGGCGACGCCGACAGGGCGGCCGAGCTTGCCCTGCACCACGTCACCAGCTTTGAGGAAACCATCCGCAAGGTGCTCTAGCAGCCCGGACCCCCGAAAGCTTGCCCGGTTGACGCCCCTTGAAGCCTCCTCGCGAAGGGACGCGGTCGCGATGGCACACAATAGCGGTCTGCGCCGACCTCCGGCCGCCGTAACGCAATCCCGGCTCCCATGCGCCTGGCGGCATAGGATCGAAAGCATCGAACTAACCGAGAGGACGCTCTAAGCGGCCTTCGTGGCGGGCAGGCAAGCCGCACACTACTTGAGAGTATGGATCATGGCTTCGAACAATGACCGCGAATCCGACGTCGATGCGGACACAGGCCAGCACGGCGGTGTCCAGTCCGTGGACCGGGCCCTCGCGGTCCTGGAGATCCTGGCGCGGGACGGCCACGCCGGCGTAAGCGACATCGCCGAAGAGATGGGCATCCACAAATCCACCGTCTCCCGGCTGCTGGGCTCGCTGGTGAGCCGGGAAATGGTCCAGCAGAACAGCGACCGGGGTAAGTACCAGCTGGGCTTCGGCATCCTCCGGCTGGCCAGCTCCATCCCCGGCCGGCTCAGCCTGGTCCGCGAAGCCCGGCCGGTGCTGGAAAGCCTGGCGGAGGAATTCAAGGAGACGGTGAACCTTGCGGTCCTGCGCTCCAACTACGCCGTCAACGTGGACCAGGCGATGGGCCCGTCCACGCTGGCCACGTATGACTGGGTGGGCAGCCTGACACCGCTGCACGCGACCTCAAGCGGGAAAGTCCTGCTGGCCGCGCTGCCCGCGGACGAGCGGGACCGCGTCCTGAAGGAGACCGGGCTGCCGGCCCGGACCCCGCGCACCATCACCAACAGGAAGGAGCTCGAAACCCAACTGCTCGACGTCGCCAGTGATGGCTACGGGGTGGTGCGGGAGGAGTTTGAAATCGGGCTCCACTCGATCGCCGTGCCTGTGTTGAACCATGTGGGAGCGGTCATCGGTGCAGTCAGTATCTCCGGGCCAGCCTTCCGCTTCGATCCGGAAACGGAGCCGGGCCTCCTCGAAGCCCTGAAGCAGGCCGGCCTGCAGATCAGCGCAAACATGGGCTATACCCGGCGGTAAAACTGATGGAGCCCGCCGAAACCAGGGTTTCGGCGGGCTCCATCAGCGGAAGCAGGGCCTAATGGCCGGGCGTGACGTCCCCCACCTTCTCCTGTACCCAGTCGTGGAACGCGCCGATGTGGTGCTCGCTCGGCACCAGCACGCCGCCCTTGGCATACACCTTCGAGCCCATGGCCGGCTGGCAGCGCTCGCAGGCGTCGAAGTCCTGCTGGTTGACGCGGTGGAACAGTTCCACTGAGGCAGTGACGTCCTTGCCGCTCTCCACAACACTGGGCAGGTACAGCCAATCGCATTCCACGATGGTGTGGTCCGCGGCCATGGGGAACATCCGGTGGATGATCACGTGGTCCGGGACCAGGTTCACAAACACCGTGGGCTTGATGGTGATGGCATAGTAGCGGCGGTCCTGGCCCTCCTCGATTCCCGGAATCAGGTCGAGCCCCTCGGAGCCATCTATGGTGAAGCCCTTGATGTCCTCGCCGAATTCGGCGCCGTGGCCCACGAAGTACTGGGCGGCCAGCCCGTCCGCGAACTCCGGCAGGACCTCCGTCAGTTCCGGATGGATGGTGGCGCAGTGGTAGCACTCCATGAAGTTCTCAATGATCAGCTTCCAGTTCGCCTTTACGTCGTAGCGGATGCGGCGGCCCAGGCTGAGGTTGGCCACATCGTAGCCTTCGATCGCCTTCAGGTCCCCGAGCCGTTCCTCGATGGCGCCCATCACGTCCTCTTCGAAGGACGGCGGCTCGTCCGCCAGGCACACCCACACGTAGCCCAGGTATTCGCGGACGTGGACCTTCACGAGCCCGTACTCGTCCCGGTCGATGTCCGGCATCTTGGTCAGGTTGGGAGCCGCAATGAGCTTGCCTTCGAAGTCGTAGGTCCAGGCGTGGTAGGGGCACTGGAACGAGCGCGCAGCTTCGCCTTGCTCCTCCATGCACAGCTTGACGCCGCGGTGACGGCACACGTTGTAGAAGGCGCGGATGCCGCCCTTGCGGGTGCGGCTGATCAGCACGCTCTCCCGCCCGATCTGGACCGTTCGCCAGGCGCCCGGCTTGTCCAGGTCGGCCGAGCGGACGGCACAGAACCACATCTGCTCGAAGATCCGTTCCTGCTCGGCCCGGAACACGCCCTCATCCACATATGTGTAGCCGGGAAGGGTGGGGATCAGACTCGGGGCACTTACCTCAACAGACAATTTGTCCTCCTAGCGAACAAAGATCAACAACAAAGGCCATAATTTAGGCCGGGTTTTCAGGTTTAGAGCTTCGGAACAGTGCTTTCAGGACACGGCGGCGGCTCCCATGAGTCCGGGAACGTCCAGGCGGACGGGTGCCGCCACATCGGGTGCCGGCGCCGCGAGGCTCCGGCGCCACTTGGTAAACAGGCGGGGTTGGTTCATGCCAAGGACCGCCACTGCCATATCGTCGCGGTAGTAGACGGCGAGGCAGCTGTGCGCGTGGACGTCGCCCACCTCGATCTCCACCCGGTCGTAACCGGCGGAATGGCCGGCAAACTGCAGCTTGACGCCGTACTGGTCGGACCAGAAATAGTGCGGCTTGGCCGGCCTCGGAGCGGCGTCCGCGTCCAGGAGTGCCTCGACGGCGACGGCTGCCCGCTCAAGGGCGCCGGTCCAGTGTTCCATCCGGCGGTGCGTGCCCGATGCCAGGTCGAACCAAGCGGCGCAGTCACCCACGGCCACTATTCCCGGCATGCCGGTGCGTCCCATGGCGTCGCACAGTACCCCGCCGCGCAGCTCCAGGCCGGAGCCTTCCAGCCACCCGATGTTGGGCTCGGCCCCAATGCCAACCACCACGACGTCGGCGGCCACGTAGCGTCCGCCGGCCAGCCGGATTCCGGTGACGTTTCCTTCGCCGCTGTAGAAGTCCTCGATCACGGCGGAAGAAATGAGCTCCACCCCGTTGGCTGCGTGGAGTCCGGCGACCACGCCGCCCATCTCCGTTCCGAGCTGCGCGGCGAACGGTACGGGCTTCGTATCGATCATGGTCACTTCCATGCCCCGCGACGCAGCCGCGGCGGCAACCTCGGCGCCGATGAAGCCGGCCCCGATCACGGCCATCCTGCTGCCGGGCACCAGCTCGGGGGCAAGACTCTGTGCGTCGGCGAGCGTACGGAGGGTAAAGACATTGCTCAGCCCGGCAAGGGTGGGCAGCCGCCGTGCCCTCGCTCCTGTGGCTATGACAATGCCATCCGCCTGTATGGTGCGGCCGTCCTTAAGGAAGACGGTCCGGGAGGACGCGTCCAGGGAAGCGGCCTCTGCCCCCAGCACCCATTCGGCCGCCAGCTCATCGGCGTCGGTTTCCAGGAATAGGTCCTCGGCCCTGATCGCGCCCAGCAGGAAGTCCTTGGACAGCGGCGGGCGGTCGTACGGACGGTGGGGTTCATCGCCGATGATGACCAGCCGTCCGGTAAAGCCTTGGGCGCGGGCCGCCCGGGCGGCGGAAAGTCCCGCCAGGGAGGCTCCGATAATCGCAAGCGTCTGCATCAATACGGCCTCTTTCAATTGCTTTGTGCGCAACAACAATCGCTATATGCAACAGAGTGATCTATGCCACGGTCACTGTCAAGGGTGGAAAGCCAGGAAGTCTGGAGAACGCAACAGAAGAAAAAACTCTTGACAAGCACTGTGAGCTGGCGCACTGTGTTGCATATGGCGATTGCTGTTGTTCACTACGGAACGTTGCGGCCATCGCGGGAGACGCCGGGTCCCCGAAGAAAACAAGAGGTCCAACTATGCACAAGGCATGCCCGCTCAGTGAATTGGCTCCCGGGGAAGCGCTGCGGCTCAATACGTCGCCGCCCATCGCCGTCTTCCACACAGAAGAAGGCGAGCTCTTTGCCATCGACGACACATGCACCCACCAGGACGCCTCGCTGGCGGACGGCTGGGTGGAGGACTGCTGGGTGGAATGCCCGCTGCACGCCTCCAGGTTCAACCTGCGCACGGGAAGCGTAGACGCGCCGCCGGCCAAGCTGCCGGTGCGCTCCCATGAAGTAACAGTGATCGACGGCGACATCATGATCGCCGAATCCACGGAGGTTCCCAACCTCCCCCCTGGCCTGACAGTAGACGGCCACGTCTAACAGCAAGCCCATGTATCCGAACCAAAGGACTGGCTCATGGCTTTGAATAGCGAAACCCGCACAGTCGACGAAATCCGCGTTGACACAGATTCCCTTCCCTTGACCGTCCAAGATCAGCTCGCAGAGGCCGAGGACACCGAGCAGATCATGCAGGAACTCCGCCAGGCCCGGTCCGAACAGTCGGTGACAAACCGCCGGAACCGTAAGCTCACTCTCGATAAGGCCACCTTCGGTATCACCGGCGCCGTCGCCCTGGCTTTCGTGGCCTGGGGCTTCCTCGGGCGGGATAGCCTGGCCGCCACCTCAACCACCGCCCTGAACTGGGTTATGGAGTACACCGGTTGGCTCTTTATGGTCCTGGCCTCGTTGTTTGTTGTCTTCGTCCTTTGGCTGGCCCTTGGTAAATGGGGCAACATTCCCCTAGGCAAGGATGGCGAAAAACCGGAGTTCAAGACGGTCTCGTGGGTCTCCATGATGTTCGCGGCAGGCATGGGCATCGGCCTGATGTTCTACGGCGTAGCGGAGCCGCTCTACCACTACATCTCCCCGCCGCCCGGAACCGTGGACGGAAGCACTCCCGCAGCCATCCAGACGGCCATGGCCACCTCCATCTTTCACTGGACCCTCCACCCCTGGGCCATGTACGCCGTGGTGGGAATTGCCATGGCCTACGGCACCTACCGCCTGGGCCGCAGGCAGCTGATCTCCGCAGCGTTTACTTCGCTGTTCGGCATCAGGACTGTGGAAGGACCGGTGGGGAAGTTCATTAACATCCTTGCGATCTTTGCCACGCTCTTCGGCACGGCCGCGTCCCTCGGCCTGGGTGCACTGCAGATCGGCAGTGGCCTGACATCGAACGGCTGGATCGGCGAAATCGGCACCCCCGTCCTGGTGGGCATCGTCGCCATCCTGACGGCCTGTTTCGTTGCCTCGGCAGTGTCCGGCATCAGCCGCGGCATCCAGTGGCTGTCCAACATCAACATGGTCCTGGCCGTGGTCCTGGCGCTCATCGTCTTCATCGCCGGCCCAACCCTGTTCATCCTCAACCTCATCCCCGCCGCAGTAGGAGACTACGCCAGGGACCTGGCCGAAATGTCGTCCCGCACGGAGGCCGTCGGTGACGAGGCGTTGCGCAAGTGGATGTCCGGCTGGACCATCTTCTACTGGGCCTGGTGGGTATCCTGGACGCCTTTTGTCGGCATGTTCATCGCCCGGATCAGCCGGGGCCGGACTATCCGCCAGTTCGTTACCGGCGTCCTGCTGGTCCCCAGCATCGTCAGTGTCATCTGGTTCGGAATCTTTGGCGGAACAGCCTTCCACGTCCAGCAGGAAGCGGACAAGGCGGGCACCGCCGGCCTGGTGTCCATGGTTAACGGGGCACCGTCCATCGACTTCGACGGCGCACTGTTCGACCTGGTGAAGAACATGTCCATGCCTGCCTGGCTGACCACTGCGGTCATCATCCTGGCTATGGTCCTGGTTGCCATCTTCTTCATCACCGGGGCCGACTCGGCGTCGATCATCATGGCGTCACTGAGCTCCAACGGGTCCTCTGACCCGAAGCGGGGCCTGGTGATCTTCTGGGGCCTCCTCACCGGTGCTGTGGCGGCGGTAATGCTGCTGGCCGGCGGCGACGAGCCTTCGGAAGCGCTCTCGGGCCTGCAACGCATCACCATTGTGGCGGCGCTGCCGTTCGTCCTGGTCATGCTGCTGCTGTGCTTCGCCCTCGTCAAGGACCTGCGCCGCGACCCGATGTCACTCCGGCGCCGGCTAGCGGACTCAGTGGTAGAACGTGCCATCCGCGCCGGCGTAGACCAGCACGGCGGAGTCCAGTTCGATCTCGTGACCAAACATGAATGCGGCGAACGCTGCCCGGACGGGATCCGCTGCCCCGGCGATGTCCCCAGCACCGAGTCCGCCAATCCCACACGCACGCTTTAGGAGCAACAACCGTGACCATCCTCATTGAGAGCCGCGCCCCGGGCAACGCCACTGCCGCAGCGGGCGCCGCGACGGCAGCGGCCACCACCCGCCCCGCCCAGTTCGTCCTTACCCTGTCCTGCCCCGAGCAGCCCGGAATCGTCCGCGCTGTCACGGCGTTCCTGGCGGACCGCGGCTTCGACATCGTGGAGCACCAGCAGTTCGACGACCACGTCAGCGGGAATCTCTACCTGCGCACCGCGTTCACCGGCGGCCGTGGCCCCGAGCTCAGCCCCCGGGAGGAACAGGGAGGCCCCCTGGACGAGAACAACGTGGAGAACCTGACCGCGGCCTTTGCACCCATCGCCGGGGAATTCGGCATGGACTTCAGCATCCACGACGGCCGGCCGCAACGGCTGTTGGTGATGGTCTCGAAGTTCGGGCACTGCCTCAACGACCTGATCTTCCGGTGGCAGGCGGGCAGCCTGGGCGCGGAGATCGCCGTCGTGGTTTCCAACCACGAGGACCTGCGCGCCATGGCCGAAGCCGCTGGCTTGCCCTTCATCCATGTGCCGGTGACGGCGGACACCAAGCCGGAAGCCGAGGCGCGGCTGCTGGACCTCGTGGCCGAGTACAACGCGGACCTGGTGGT
Source organism: Pseudarthrobacter sp. S6 (assembly GCF_050156575.1). Lineage (NCBI taxonomy): Bacteria > Bacillati > Actinomycetota > Actinomycetes > Micrococcales > Micrococcaceae > Pseudarthrobacter > Pseudarthrobacter sp. S6. The sequence goes on from NZ_CP189581.1 coordinate 376,072, forward strand.
CCTGGCCCGCTACATGCAGGTGCTGTCCAATGACCTGTGCACCAGCCTGCGCGGCCGTGCCATTAACATCCACCACTCGTTCCTGCCCGGTTTCAAAGGCGCCAAACCCTACCACCAGGCTTATGACCGCGGCGTGAAACTCGTCGGGGCAACGGCGCACTACGTGACCCCGGACCTGGACGAAGGTCCCATCATCGAGCAGGAGGTGTTCCGGGTGGACCACAGCCTGGATGCGAATGCCCTGGTGACCGTTGGCCGGGACGCAGAAACACAGGCACTGTCCCGGGCGGTCAAATGGCATTGCCAGCACCGCGTCCTGCTCAACAACACCCGCACCGTCGTCTTCCGCTAACGCGAACGTCCGCCAAGCTAAACAGGAGAATCACTTATGAGCGCATCCCCACGCGTTGTCATCATCGGCGCCGGCATCGTCGGCACCAACCTTGCGGACGAACTCGCCAGCCGCGGCTGGAACAACATCACGGTCGTCGAACAGGGTCCGCTGGAACTGGCCGGCGGCTCCACCTCACACGCGCCCGGCCTGGTCTTCCAGGCCAATCCGTCCAAGACCATGACCGAATTCGCCAGCTACACGGTGGACAAGCTGCTCTCCCTCAGTGCCGACGGGGTGTCCTGCTTCAACCAGGTAGGTGGGCTCGAGCTGGCCACCACCGAGGCGCGGCTGAAGGACCTTGAACGCAAGCTCGGCTACGCCACTTCCTGGGGCATCGAAGGCCGGATCATCGACCCGGATGAGTGCCGGAAGCATTACCCGCTGCTGAACTCCGGCACGCTGGGCAACGGCAACACCGTTCTCGGAGGTCTCTACGTTCCCACCGACGGCCTGGCCTCCGCGGCCCGCGCGGTCCAGCTGCTGATCAGCCGCGCACGGCAGGCAGGCGTGACATTCCTCGGTTCCACAGCGGTGACCGGCATCGAGCAGGCACGCGGCAAGGTCACCGGCGTTGAAACGGCCGACGGCGTGATCCCGGCAGACCTCGTGGTGTCCTGCGCCGGCTTCTGGGGCCGAGAGCTCGGCAAAATGGTGGGCATGAAGGTCCCGCTGCTGCCGTTGGCACACCAGTACGTCAAGACCACCCCGCTGGACGGGCTGCGCGGCGTCAACGAGATGCCCAACGGGGCCAGTAAGCCCATCCTGCGCTACCAGGACCGCGACCTGTATTTCCGCGAACACGGTAACCGGATCGGCATTGGCAGCTACGCACACAAACCGATGCCCGTGGACATGGAACAGCTGCCACGCGTCGGCGCTGAAGACATGTCAGAGCACCACATGCCGTCCCGCCTGGACTTCACGCTGGAAGACTTCGCCCCGGCCTGGGAGGACTGCCAGGACCTGCTTCCGGCCCTGCGCGCAACCCGGATCGAAGACGGCTTCAACGGCATCTTCTCGTTCACTCCCGACGGCGGCCCGCTGATGGGGGAGTCGCCCGACGTCGAAGGCTTCTTTGTGGCCGAGGCAGTCTGGGTCACCCATTCGGCCGGCGTCGCAAAGGCCATGGCCGAGCTGCTGACCGAGGGCCAGTCCCGCACCGACCTGCACGGCTGCGAGCTCACGCGGTTCGAGAAAGTCCAGACCAGCGACCAGTACGTCAGCGAAACCTCCCAGCAGAACTTCGTGGAAATCTACGACGTGATGCACCCGCTGCAGCCCAGGGAATCCCCGCGTGACCTCCGGCTCAGCCCCTTCAACGTCCGGCAAAAGGAACTCGGGGCGTTTTTCCTCGAGTCCGCGGGCTGGGAGCGTCCGCACTGGTTCGAGGCCAACCGTGGGTTGCTGGCCGAGCTTCCGGTCGAGTGGCAGGCGCCTGAGCGGGACGAGTGGGCAGCCATGTACTCGTCCCCCATCTCCGCGGCCGAAGCGTGGAAGACGCGCACCGCCGTCGGGCTTTATGACATGACGCCGCTGAAGCGGCTGGAGGTCAACGGGCCGGGTGCTCAGGCGCTGCTGCACCGCCTGAGCACCGGAAACATCGCCAAGAAGCCCGGCGCCGTGACGTACTGTCTGCTGCTGGCGGACGCCGGCGGCATCCTCAGCGACGTGACCGTTGCCCGGCTCGCGGAGGAAAAGTTCCAGCTGGGTGTGAACAGCAACGTGGACTTCGACTACCTGCGCGTTGAAGCCAGGCGGCAGTCGGCCGCGGATCCTGCCCAGTGGGTGCACGTCTCCGACATCACCGGCAGCACCTGCTGCATCGGGCTGTGGGGACCCCTGGCCCGCGAGGTGATCGGGAAAGTCAGCGGGGACGATCTCAGCAACGACGGCCTGAAGTATTTCCGGACCAAGGAAATCTCGGTGGGCGGCATCCCCGTCACGGCCATGCGCCTGTCCTACGTCGGCGAACTCGGCTGGGAGCTCTACACCACCGCGGAATACGGGCTGAAGCTCTGGGACCTGCTGTCTGAGGCCGGGCGGGAGCACGGCATCATCGCAGCCGGACGCGGAGCCTTCAACAGCATGCGGCTTGAGAAAGGCTACCGGCTCTGGGGCACGGACATGACGTCGCAGCACCACCCCTACGAGTCCGGGCTGGGCTTCTCGATCGCCAAGGATAAGGAAGGCTTCGTGGGCTGGGAGGCGCTGGCCGCCCGCAAGGAGCAGCCCGCCACCCGGGCGTTGCGGTGCCTGACCGTCGACGACGGCACCTCGGTCGTGCTCGGCAAAGAACCGGTGTATGTCAACGGCGAGCCTGCCGGGTACGTCACGAGCGCAGCGTACGGCTACTCCGTGCGCAAGCCGATCGCGTACGCCTGGCTGCCGGCGTCGGTTTCTGTCGGCGACCCGGTGGAGATCGAGTACTTCGGGAAGCGTATCGCCGCGACCGTCACGGCCGAGCCGCTCTTCGATCCCGGCATGGAGCGCCTGCGCGGCTGAGTGAAACCCCGAAGCCCGCCGGCCTGCTTACGCAGGCCGGCGGGCTTTTGCGTGCCCGGCGAAACCCGGTTCCGCCTTGGATATCAGACCCGCGCAGGTCTCGTTCAACGCAACTTAAAGTCAATCTACGCAACCACTTGCCATGCCGTCCCATGTAGAGGCTTGCTGCTTGTCGTCGCCAATCAGGTACCGACCGTGCCGGGGAGCTTCGGGCCTAGTCGCAAAGGAAGTATTGACTGTGGCGTGCATCACGCCTATTCTGGTGCAACAGCGTTGCGCTGATTGCAACCCCAAAACAACCTTGGTGGACACATGAGTAACGAAACTTCCTCTCCCGCTTTTGCGGGAGGCCCTGGCCCCAAGCCGCATGGTGCACAGGACGGCCCCGGCCGCAGCACTATGAGTGGCCAAAACTATGAACCCGCTGACAACGCCGTCAGCAAGGAAACCCGCCGCCGGGTCATCGCGGCCAGCTTTATCGGCAACTTTGTTGAGTGGTTCGACTACGCCGTTTACGGCTATCTGGCTGTCACGATCGCGGCAGTCTTTTTCCCCGGATCGGATCCCCAAACCGGGCTTCTGCTGACTTTCGCACTGTTCGCGATCTCGTTCCTGGTACGCCCGCTGGGCGGGTTCGTCTGGGGCCACATCGGTGACAGGGTGGGCCGGCGGACAGCACTCTCCCTCTCGATTTTGATCATGTCCGGTGCAACGTTCTGCATTGCCCTTATTCCGGGCTACGACACGATCGGCATCTGGGCTCCCATCCTGCTCCTGATCATCCGGGTGGCGCAGGGCTTCTCCGCCTCTGGTGAGTACGCCGGAGCGTCGGCCTTCCTGGTAGAGTACGCCCCTGCCAATAAGCGTGGACTGTACGCAGCGGTTGTTCCCGCCAGCACCGCAGCCGGCCTGCTCCTCGGGTCTTTGCTCGCGGGCCTGTTGACCGTCCTGCTCAGTTCGGACGCGATGCACAGCTGGGGCTGGCGCTTGCCGTTCCTGCTGGCGGCCCCGATGGGGCTGATCGGCCGTTATATCCGGACCAAGCTCGAAGACACTCCGGTGTTCCGTGAATTGGCAGCCGAGGACGAGGCCATCAAGGCGCCGGTGTCGAGTCTGTTCCGGAAGCACTGGCGGCAGCTGCTTCTGGCCGTTGGAGCCGTGTTGCTCAATGCCGTCGGCTTCTACGTGATCCTCAGCTACATGCCGACCTACCTGTCCGCTGAGCTGGGCCTCGGGGGAACAGAATCGTTCCTCGCCACAACCATTGCGCTGGTGACGTACATCGGATTCATCTTCCTGACCGGGATGCTTTCGGACCGCTACGGGCGCAAGAAGGTGCTGATCAGTGCATCCATCACGTTCATTGTGCTGACCGTACCCGCCTTCGCACTGCTGGGAACCGGAAATTTCCTGGTCATCGTCCTCGTCCAGATCCTGCTGGGTGCCATGCTCACCCTCAATGACGGAACACTTCCGAGCTTCCTCGCCGAAATGTTCCCCACCCGTGTCCGCTACAGCGGCTTCGCGGTCAGTTTCAACCTCTCCAACGCCCTGTTCGGCGGCACCGCCCCGTTCATGGCCACACTCCTGATCGCAGCCACGCACAACAACCTGGCTCCTGCCTGGTACCTGGTCGCAGCCGCAGTCATCTCCCTGATCGCCGTCGCACTCTCCAGAGAAACGGGCAAGGAACCGCTGCGCCACGAATAGCCCGGCCGGCGCCGAAGACTTTCCATCCCCGCAAACCGCAGTAAAGAAAGGCACCACCCACAATGACCAGCACAACATCCGAGAACGCCACATCCGTCGCCGAACTGGAGCGGACCAAGGTCCTGAAGAACGGTAAGAAGGTCAGCCTGACTTTCTCCGACACGGAGTTTGAGCGCCGGCTCGCCGGCCTGCGCCGGATCATGGCCGAAAAGGAACTGGACGCCGTCGTCCTGACCAGCTACCACTCCATCAAGTACTACTCGGACTTCCTGTTCACCACCTTTGGCCGCTCTTACGCCATGGTGGTCACCAAGGATGACAACGTCACTGTCACGGCGAATATCGACGCCGGGATGCCGTGGCGCCGCAGCTTCGGCGACAACCTGGTTTACACGGACTGGCGCCGGGACAACTACATCTTCGCCATCCAGGAAGTCCTGCGGACCCGCGGTATCAACCCGCGCCGGCTCGGCGTCGAGGACGACTCCCTGCCCCTGGATAACCGCAACAAGATCCAGGCCGCTTTCTCCGGTGCCACTCTGGTGGACGTGGCCCATGCCGCCATGCGCCAGCGCATGATCAAGTCCGCCGAAGAAATCGAGGTCATCAAGCACGGCGCCCGGATCGGTGACCTGGGCGGCGAAGCCATCCGCCACGCCATCACTGCCGGTATCACCGAGTACGAGGTCGCCCTGATCGGCACCGAGGCCATGGTGCACGAGATTGCGCGCACCTTCCCGGACTCCGAAATCCGCGACACCTGGGTATGGTTCCAGTCCGGCATCAACACCGACGGCGCCCACAACTGGGCCACCACCCGCAAAATCCAGGAACACGACATCCTGTCCCTGAACTGCTTCCCCATGACCAGTGGCTACTACACAGCACTGGAACGCACCTTGTTCTACGGCGAACCCGATGCCCGCTCCCTGGAACTGTGGAACATCAACGTCGAAGTCCACAAGCGCGGCCTCGAGCTGATCAAACCCGGCGCCGTCTGCAAAGACATCGCCGCCGAGCTCAACGAAATCTACGTCGGCCACGGACTGCTGGCCAACCGCACCTTCGGCTACGGCCACTCCTTCGGCGTCCTCAGCCACTACTACGGCCGCGAAGCCGGACTGGAGCTCCGCGAAGACATCGACACCGTACTGGAGCCGGGCATGGTCGTGTCCATGGAGCCCATGATCACCGTCCTGGATGGCCAGCCGGGTGCCGGCGGCTACCGCGAACACGACATCCTCGTCGTCGGTGAAGACGGTGCCGAGAACATCACCAAGTTCCCGTTCGGACCGGAATACAACATCATCGGGGCCTAACCCCTCCGCGGGTAGCGGCGCCGTGTAACGCGGCGCCGCTTTCCGCTGACTATGCGCAATGATAGTGAGCATCATGACCACACCAGATTCCCGTGACACCAACGGCGCCGACTCCAACGGCATTGACACAAACGGCAAGGGCGACACCAAGGGCGCCTCAGTCATCGTCAACGCCATCGCCGTCCTTCGATCATTCACGGCCGATGACCCGTTGCTCGGCGTGACGGAGATCGCCAACCGGGTGGGCTTGCATAAGAGCACGGTGTCACGGATCCTGGCTACCTTCGAACAGGAAAACCTCGTGGAGCGTGATGCGGACACCCGCCGGTTCCGCCTTGGACTGGGCCTGATCTCCGTCGCCGGCCCGTTACTGGCCGAGCTGGAGGAGCGGCGGGTCGCCTATCCCGTCCTGCGCGAACTCACGGAGCTGACGGGCGAAACCAGCGCCCTGATGATGTGGGAGGGCAACGAGTCAATCTGCGTGGAGCAGATTGCCAGCCGTCACCAGATCAAGCACACCGCCCCGCTAGGGGCACGGTACAACGACGCGTTGAGTTCCTCGGTCCAGGTGTTCCTGGCAACGCAACCGGAGGAGCGGGTGCGTTCCCTTCTGCACGGTGGAGCCATTACTTACCCTGGACTGGACGAAGCCTCACTCGAGGATTATCTGCGCCGCCTTAAAGACGATTCCAGCAGGGGATGGGCCATCAATTACGGCGAATCGTCCATGGATGAAGTCGGCGTTGCCGCCCCGGTCTACGATCATCGCGGCGACGTCGTGGCAGCAGTCCTCATCCCGGCCCCACGGTTCCGAGTCTCCATGGAACGCCTGCAGATCCTGGGCGAATCCTGCATGGCAGCGGCGGACAAAGTCACTGCACGGCTGGGTGGCAAAGCATCCGGCGCCGGCCGGGAAGGCCGCTAGCCGGCAAGTCCAGAAATGATGCCGGCGGCCACCTCCTTTAATTTTTGTGTTTCGGTGACTGGATGCCTTGACCAAGAGCGGACCCCCGCGAGGCACGCTGTAGGCTCGGCACATGGCTGATCTACGGCGTCGGACGTTTGTATTCCGCACGCTGGTTGGCGCGGCGGCCGCGGCCGCCTTTGGAACTCTCGGCACCGCGTGTTCGCCCGGCGCCGAGCGGAACGGTACCGCCGGCGGCGGCGCCGAGGGGGATGCAGTGAAGCGGCACAAGTACCAGTACGGCGAGGACGCCAGCCAATGGGGTGAGCTATTCCTGCCGGAGCTGCCTGCTGGCGGTGAGCACCGCGGCGTGGTAGTGGTGATCCATGGCGGCTACTGGCGCTCGCAGTACGGCGCAGAGCTGGGTGAGCCGATCGCCCGTGATCTGGCCGCCCATGGCATGGCCGCCTGGAACCTTGAATACCGGCGGGCCGGAAACGGCGGCGGCTGGCCAAACACGTTCATCGACGTGCTCGCCGGAATCGACAAGCTCGGCGACCTCGCGGCGAGCCACGCCCTAAACCTTGGCCCGGTGGTGGCGCTGGGTCATTCGGCTGGCGGACATCTGGCTGCCTGGGCTGCTGGCCGCGGCAAGCTTGCTCAGCTGGGAATGCCGGACGCCGACCGCCAGGTGCCGCGCAAGTCGGACGCCTCCGCAGTGCATCTGACCGGAGTGGTCAGCCAGTCCGGCCTTCTTAACCTGGCCGAGGCGGAGAAGCTGAACCTCAGCAACGGTGCGGTGAGCAACCTGCTGGGCGGGTCGTCGTCGAAGTATCCGCACCGCTACCGGTACGCGGATCCGATGAGTGCCCTTCCACTGGCCGTTCCGGTTGTCGCGGTCCATGGATCCGAGGACTCCACCGTTCCGCTGAGCCAGTCCGACTCCTATGTCACCGCTGGTACCGCCGCGCACATGGAGACCCGGTTGATCAGGGTTCCCGGGGACCACTACGCCCTGATCGATCCCAAAACCCCTGGTTACCGGGCGTGCCGCGAGGTGGTGCAATCCCTTTTGGGTTAGATTCGGTCCCTCCGAAATAAAAATGTTCGAAAAGGTGAGTAACTTTCGGACATTGGACGTCCCATCTCCTGTACCATTGAGAGGTAGGACGAGTCGCGACCCTTAAGCGCGGCAAGGAGGAGACCCCGTGGCCATCGCATCGCAAGAAGTATCGCCCGCCCGTTTCAGCGCGCAGCTCCGTTCGTCTGCCCTACAGACGCGGATCATGGATCTTATTCTGGAGCGCGGCCTGGACGTTGGGGACGCACTGCCCACCGAAAGTGAACTCTCCGCCGAACTGGGCGTGGGCCGCAACACCGTTCGTGAATCCCTGAAAGTACTGCAGGCGCTGGGCGTTATCGAGATCCGGCACGGCTTTGGCATGTTCGTTGCGCCCAACAACTTCAGCGCCCTGGTGTCGGGCCTGACCTTCCGTGGCCGGCTCTCCCTACGCCACAAGGGCGAAGAAGCCATGGAGCTCATCGATGTGCGTCAGGCCCTTGAGTCTGGACTGATCGGACCGGCCATTAACCTGCTTACCGACGAACACCTGGCGGATCTGCGCTCCACCATGGAAGCCATGGAGACCGCCGCCAAGAATGGGGAGCCGCTGCATGATCACGACGCCGAGTTCCACCGCCGCCTGTACGCCCCCCTGAACAATGAGCTGCTGATCAACCTCATGGATGTCTTCTGGCAGGTTTACCGGAAGATCCACCTGGCCCTCGGTACCGGCCCGGTCAACCTCGAGCAGCAGACGCAGGACCACTGGGACATCTTCGATGCCGTGGCCAACAAGGACAAGGCCCTTGCGTCCGAGCGTCTCCAGCGCCACTTTGACGGCATCCGCCTGAAGCTCAAGGACGTCGCGGCCGCTTAGCCTGTATTCCCTCTGCCTTTTCCTTCGCCGCCCGCGCTCCGGGCGGATTTAGCCCTGCCCTTTTCGTAGAGAGTGCCATTGCCGTGGAAATTTTCGTTGTTCCTACCGCCTCAGCCACCGGTTCAGTAGCCGCCGGTATCCTTGCTGCCGTCATCCGCAGCAAGCCCGACGCTGTCCTGGGCGTGGCCACGGGTGGATCGCCGCTGCCCATCTACGCGGCGCTCGCCAACCACCGGCTCGACATGTCCGCTGTCCGCGCCTTCGCCCTGGACGAGTACGTGGGCCTACCCGCCGGACACCCCGAAAGCTACGCCGAAGTTGTGCGGCGCGAAGTCACTGAGCGGCTGCACCTGGATCCCGTCAACGTAGCGGTGCCGGAAGGAAGCGCCGCGGACCCCGAAGCCGCCGCCGCTGACTACGACGCCGCCATTGCCGGCGTTGGCGGCATCGACGTGCAGATTCTCGGCATCGGCCACAACGGTCACCTGGCTTTCAATGAGCCAGGCTCCGCCCTGGACTCCCGGACCCGGGTGGAAGTCCTCACCGAACGCACCCGCGAAGCCAACGCCCGCTACTTCAGCACACCGGAGGAGGTGCCGCTGCGGTGCATTACACAGGGGCTGGGCACCATCCTCGAAGCCCGCCATCTCCTGCTGGTGGTCAACGGCGCGGACAAGGCCGGCATCCTGGCCGCCGCCCTCAACGGACCCGTCACTGCCGACTGCCCGGGCTCGGTCCTGCAGCTGCATCCTCACGTGACGGTGGTGGCCGACGAAGCCGCAGCGTCCCAGCTGTCGCAGGGGAGTGGGCAGGTTGCCGTGCGCGTGTCCGGGGCGGCTGCCAGCGTCTAGGTGTACTCAGCCAGCGCCGGGCGGGTCCGTGCCTGAGGCCCCGGGAAGGTGTGGGTGGCGGCAGGGAGCGGCGGTCACCCGTAGCCCCGGCCCTCGCCGGGCCGGGGGCACGGCCCTCGTCAGTGCGCTGCTGCCAGAGCCGCGGGAAGTTCGGTCAGGGCTGTGATGATTAATTCAGGAGCTTCAAAGTAGCCAGGGTAGCTGCCCCCGGTCCTGTTCAGCCACGCTGTATGCAGCCCGGCACGGGCGGCGCCGTGAATGTCCCAGGGATGCACGGCCACCAGCAGCATGCCGGCTGGGTCGGCCTTGGAAGCGGCGGCGACATATTCATAAGAGGCACGGGCAGGCTTCCAGGCGGGCGCGTCTTCGACCGAGCGCAGGGACTCAAACGCTTCCCGGATCCCGGCCTCGCTGAACAGATTCCCTGCGATCTGGGCTGAGCCGTTGCTGAGCGTAATCAGCCGGAACCCTGCAGCGGCGAGGGCCCTGATCCCCCCGGGGACATCCGGATGTACCCCAAGGCCGGCCATACCGCCCATGACATGGTCGACCGCCGCCTCGAGAGGGCGGTTAAGCTTCATCCCGGTCAGAAGTCCCCGGAGTGCGTCGGCCCCGATGGCGGCGAACGATCCGTTGTCTCCGCTGGCCGTCAGTGCGAAGCCGTCACGCAGCAGCGAAGCGAACCAGAGTTTGGCCAGTTCGGCCGGAGCCCCCACCTCGCTGAAGCGTTCCCCCATGGGCGACATATCTGACAGGGTTTCGTTGACATCAAAGACAATGACAGAGATTGCGGTGGTCATGGGTTCTCCTTCTGGTCGCGTGTACGTCTCGGGTGCAATTCTGCCGGGCGCTGGGGAAATTCAGTAGCGGCGAACTGGCATTGGCCCTCGTTAGAGGTAGCTGCAGATGCGGTCGGGGTCGCAGGATACGGGGTCCCCTGCTGCCGCGGCGTGATGGAGTTCGGCGACGGTTGCCCGCAGTGCGGACAGTTCTGCGATCTGGGTGTCGAGGTTGCGGAGCTGTTTGGCCAGCAGATCCTTCACGTGTACGCAGGGGGCCTGGCCGGTGTCCCGGACGGAGAGGATGTCTCCGATCTGGGCCAGTGTCAGCCCGGCGGTGCGGCCGCGGCGGATGAATTCCAGCCGGCTGACCGTTTCCTGGGGGTAGTCGCGGTATCCGTTCGGCGCCCTGTCGGCGGCCGGCAGCAGGCCCCGGTCCTCGTAGAACCGCAGGGTCTTGGCCGTCAAGCCGGCGGCTGCGGCGGTTTCGCCAATACGCATCATGCACCTCTTGTCCCGGGGGGATTTCCCTCTTGACCTTCCAGTTTAGTGGAAGGTCAAGAACGGGCACAGGACCCTGTGTGCGCCGCCCCGGGCCTAGGGAAGCCCACCTTTTCGGGTGAGTGAAGGCGGGTCAGGGCTCCGCGGTTCCCTGCGGGTGCGGGTACGCCTCTTGACCTTCCCCCTTGGTGGAAGGTGCAGACTGGGGGCAGACCCACACACGAGGCACCGTCGCGGGCTTGCGGGACGGCGCTGCAGTACGACTTTGGAGGATTCATGTCTGAACCAACACCTGATTTTGATCTGGCCGTCATCGGCTCCGGGGGCGGGGCGTTCGCCGCCGCGATCCGGGCGACCAACCTCGGCAAACGGGTTCTGATGATCGAGCGTTCCACCGTGGGCGGGACCTGCGTGAACACCGGCTGTATTCCCTCAAAGGCACTCCTCGCGGCGGCAGAGGCCAGGCATGTTGCCCTGGACGCATCCGGCAGGTTCCCCGGCATCAGCACCTCCGCCGCTCCCGTGGACATGGCCGGGCTGATCGGCGGGAAGCGTTCCCTGGTGGAGACGATGCGGTCGGATAAGTACGTGGACCTGATCGCGGACTACGGCTGGGAGCTGCGCCAGGGCAATGCCGTGTTCGCCGGCACCCAGAAAGATCCGGTCCTGGAAATTACCGGACAGGACGGTGCCCGGGAATCCGTAAGGGCCGCGCACTATCTGGTGGCCACCGGGTCCGCCCCGTGGGCACCCCCGATCGAGGGACTGGCGGACACCGGCTACCTGACCTCCACCACCGCGATGGAACTCGAGGAGGTCCCAGACTCCCTGCTGGTCATCGGCGGCGGGTACGTGGCCCTGGAACAGGCCCAACTCTTCGCCCGGCTCGGGTCGAAGGTAACCATGCTGGTCCGCTCCCGGCTGGCCTCGGCCGAGGAACCCGAGGCTTCCCGGGCCCTGATGGGTGTCTTCGCCGATGAGGGTATCCGCGTCGTCCGCCGCGCGGCCGTGTCCTCGGTGCGCACGGACCCGGCCACCGGCGGAATCGTCGCGACCGCGGCCGTCTCCGGCGGCCAGGAGGAATTCCGGGCCGCCAGGGTGCTGGTCGCCACGGGACGCCGACCGGTCACGGACGGCCTGAACCTGGACACCGTCGGTGTCAAAACCGGTGACCGGGGCGAAATCCTCGTGCAGAACACCCTGGCCAGCTCAAATGACCGGATCTGGGCCGCCGGGGATGTGACCGGACACCGCGAATTCGTCTACGTCGCAGCCTCCCACGGCTCCCTGGTGGTGGAGAACGCCTTCAACAACGCCGGCCGCGAGGTTGACTACCGGCACCTGCCCCGGGTCACCTTCACCAGCCCGGCCCTGGCCGCGGTCGGGATGACGGACAAGGAAGCCAACGACGCCGGCATCCGGTGCGAATGCCGGGTCCTGCCTCTGGAGTACGTTCCCCGAGCCCTGGTGAACAGGGACACCCGCGGCTTCATCAAGATCGTCGCGGACACGGACACCGGACGCATCGTGGGAATCACGGCCGTCGCCAAGGACGCCGGGGACCTGGCCGCGGCCGGGGTCTACATCCTGGAAGCCGGGATGACCGTGGACCAGGTAGCAAACCTGTGGAGCCCCTACCTGACCATGGCCGAAGGGATCAAGATCGCCGCCCAGTCCTTCACCACGGACGTCTCCAAACTTTCCTGCTGCGCATCCTGACCCCGGCCCCCGCCACGCCGGAAGAAGGAACCGCCATGAACCACTGGCTTCATCCAACTCACCGACCGTCTGACCCCACCGGACAGAGCCAGCGAGGGCACTCTCGCTGCCAGCATGTCGGGCTGACGGTTTGAGACCATGCCCGTGCTTTACCGAGTCAAAAGACCGGACGCCTGCTGCTGACAAGGGACTGAGATACATGTCGAACCACCTTGAAAGAAGGTGTTGCTTCGATCAACAGAATCCGGTGGGGGGATAGCCGGTACGTTCAAGACCATGACCGGGCTGCTGAACGGTCACGCTCGCGTATCCACCAACGGCCAAGACCTCAATGATGGCGAATCCGGCCCGGTCGAAGGCCTTCGAGACGGCGGCGAAATGGCCCTGTGCGCGCTTTAGGGGGTTGATCACAGGGTGAGTTGTGTGGGATTCAGCTCCAAGGGATGCTCCAGAATAGCTCGCGGGTGTTTCATGACTTTATACCCCCCAGGGTGTTTTGACTACCCCGGGGGGTATCTGTAATATCGGTGGGTATCCACCCGACCCCTCCCGAGAGGCCTTCAATGACGTCCCCTTCCAAAGCAGCCGCCGTTAAGGCACTTGCCCCGGAGACCCTTCAGTCCTGGTTTAAAGAGCACCGGGATTTGGTGGTAATCGATGTGCGTTCCGCCGCGGAGTTCGAGTCCATGCATATCCGCGGCTCCTACAATGTGCCGCTGCCGTTGCTGTCCGAGCACACTGACGAGCTCGCCGCGCGGCTGGGTTCGCGAGTGGTTCTGGTCTGCCAGTCCGGGGTACGGGCCGAGCAGGCCCGCCAGCGCATGGCGACCGTCGGCTTGGACACTGCTTACGTCCTCACCAGCGGCGTTCCTGGCTTCGACGCGGCCGGCGGCGACGTGGTCAAGGGCAAGGACCGCTGGGACCTTGAGCGCCAAGTCCGCCTGGCCGCGGGTTCCTTGGTGGTTTTGGGCCTGGCCGGGGGCAGGTTCGTCTCCCCGAAGATCCGCATGCTGGCCGGCGCCATCGGCACCGGCCTGACGTTCTCGGCCGCGACCAACACCTGCGCCATGGGCAAGGCCCTCTCGGCCATGCCGTGGAACAAGGCAGCCACGGAGCCCACCCGAGAAAGCGCTATCCTGCAGCTTCCCGTTCCGGCCGCAGAAGAGGACGCCGCGGCATGATTCCGGCCCTGGGTCTGGGGCTCGTCGTCGGGATCGTCCTGGGCGTAGTGGGCGGCGGCGGGTCGATCATCGCCGTTCCAGCTTTGGTGTACGGGATGGGCATGAGTCCGGCGCAGGCCATCCCCACCTCTCTGCTGGTAGTGGGGGTGTCTTCGCTGGCAGCCCTGCTTCCCCGGATCCGGGAGGGCCTGAACTGGCCCGTGATCGCATTGGTCGGGGCCGCCGGTATTCCGGCGGCCTGGGCCGGCGCGGCCGTAGGCAAGCTGCTGGATCCGAATATCCTGATGCTGGGGTTTGCCGTGATCATGGTGGCTGCGGGCATCCGGATGCTGATGAAGCCCCGCGAGTCCGAAGGGTCCTGCAGCACCGGCCCCCACCGGGCTTTCCGGTCCTGCGCCCCGAAGGCCGTGGCGGTGGGCCTGCTCGTAGGATTCCTCACCGGACTGCTCGGGGTAGGCGGCGGGTTCCTCATCACCCCCGCGCTGACCATCTTCCTGGGCCTGCGGATGAAGCAGGCTGTCGGAACCTCCCTGGCGATCATCATCATTAACTCCGCCGCCGGCTTCAGCGCCCACGCCGCCGGCTACACCATCGACTGGGCCACCACCCTGGCGTTCGCGGTCCCGGCCATCCTGGGTTCCGTCCTCGCCGCCCGCCTGGCCCGCCGCCTGCAGGACAAGCACATCCGCATATCCTTCGCGGTACTCATCTTCGCTGTCGCGGCGTGGGTTACCGCCGGCACCCTCACCGCCTGACGCCACCCAACAAGTACAACACCCGAACATCACCTCCATCCCCACCCTCATGGCCTCCAAGGACAACACCCTCGTCTTCTCCCAGCCCGGAGCACTCAACGCCGCCGGACTCGACGAAGTCATCCAAGCCGTCAAGAACCTGGACGTGGACAAACTTGAACGAGCTATCCAGTAGGGAATCCGATTTGGCACCTACTCAATTGCGGGATACCCCTGGGGGTATATACTAGGTTGAGAACTGAACCTCCCGATCCCCTTTCACCTGAAGGAGAACAACAGATGCTTATCGAGCGTATTTACGACGAGGACCTTGCCCAGGCCAGCTACCTGATCGGCTGCCAGGCCAACGGCACGGCCGTCGTTGTCGACGGCCGCCGCGACATCGCCGTTTACCAGTACTTGGCCGAGAAGAACGGCATGAAGATCGTGGCCGTCACCGAAACCCACATCCACGCCGACTACCTCTCCGGCACCCGCGAACTCGCAGCCGCCACCGGCGCGAAAATCTACGTCTCCGGTGAAGGCGGGCCGGACTGGCAGTACGAATTCGACGGCGAACGCCTTCACGACGGTGACAAGATCACCGTCGGCAACATCAGCATCCAGGCTGTTCACACCCCGGGCCACACCCCGGAGCACCTGTCCTTCCTGGTCACCGACGGCGCATTCAGCGACCAGCCCGGCTACCTGCTCTCCGGGGACTTCGTCTTCTCCGGTGACCTGGGCCGCCCTGACCTGCTCGACGAAGCCGCCGGCGGCGTCGACACCCGATTCGAGAGCGCCAAGCAGTTATTCGCCAGCTTGCGGGATAAGTTCCTGACCCTGCCGGACTACGTCCAGGTCCACCCTGCTCACGGCGCCGGCAGCGCCTGCGGCAAGGCACTCGGCGCCATCCCCTCCTCCACCGTCGGCTACGAGCGTCTCTACGCCTGGTGGGGCCCCTACCTCGCCACCAACGACGAGCAGGGCTTCATCGACGAACTCCTCGAGGGCCAGCCCGACGCCCACGCCTACTTCGGCCGGATGAAGCGCGAAAACCGTGTGGGCCCGGCCGTCATGGGGGAACGCGCTCCGCTACAGGAACTGAATCCCGAAATGGTCGCGAAAGACCTCTCCGAGGACAAGGTCACCTTCATCGACAGCCGCCCGAACAGCGAAGTCCACGGGGGCACCGTGGCCCGGTCCCTGAACGTTCCGGCCGCGAAGTCCGGGGCCAGCTACGGCGCCTGGGTGGTAAACCCGGAGACGGACAAGAACCCGCTGGTGCTCCTGGCCGCCGACCAGGAATCCGCGCACGACATGTGGGATCACCTGGTCCGCGTGGGCATCGACAACGTTGCCGGCTACCTCACCAGCATCGACGGTCTGCCCACCTTCATACCCAAGCTTATCCAGGCCGAGGACCTCGCCGGCTTCGAGGCGGCCATGGTCCTGGACGTCCGCAACCGCACCGAGCACACCGCCGGGCACATCCCCGGCTCACACCAGCTCAGTGGCGGCCGCGCCATGTGGCACCTCGACGAACTCCCGGCCGAGGGCACCATCGTGAGCTACTGCCAGTCCGGCGTACGGAACTCCGTGGCTGCCAGCGCCCTCCGCCGCGCCGGGTACGACGTCGTCGAACTCGACGGCAGCTACGCCGCCTGGAACGCCTGGCAGAACAGCGTTCCTGCTGTCTAAGCAGGCGTAGCGGTGCGAACACCAACTAAGTAAAACCAGGGTGCGGTTGTGCGGGTGCGTTCCACCCGTGCCACGCACCCCCCTGTTCAGCGACTTACCAACCAAGGAGAATCACATGTGCCGGGCAGTGAAATGCGATAAATGCCACAAGACGGCGTGGGCCGGATGCGGCCAACACGTAGACGAAGTCCTGCGCGGAGTTCCCAGCTCCCAGCGCTGCCTCGGTCACGCGCGGGAGAGCCGGTCCGCGAGGGGCTTTTTCGCCAAACTCTTCGGGCGGTAGAGCTCCTTAGCCGCCCCGGAGATCGTCAGCTACGGCAGTACCAGCAGGTAGCCGGACGGTCCGAGCTGCTGGGCACGATCGGCCCACGTGCCGCGTTAAACGCCGACGGCGGGGCGTCCCAGAGTGCGGCCGGCGCGCAGGACCAGGACGCGGCGGAAGCTGCGGTCCACTACGAGGACGTCGGCACGCAGGCCCGCGCGGAGGCTTCCGATTTCGTGTTCCCGGCCGATGATGGCCGCCGGCACCGCCGTGGCTGACAGAACAGCGGCGGCCGGCTCCACCCCGGATTCAATGGTCCGCCGCAGAACGTCCAGCATTGTGGCCGTCCCGCCGGCGAGCGTGCCGTTGCTGAGCCGGGCCACGGCACCGCTGACGGAGACGGCTGCGGGGCCCAGCTCGTAGTCGCCGTCGGGCAATCCGGTGGCGGCCATGGAGTCGGTCACCAGGACCACGTTCTCCGCGCCTACCAGCTCGAAGACCATCCGGACCGTTTCGGGGTCCAGGTGCGCGCCGTCGGCGATGAGTTCGACGGCAATCGTGCCGGCACCGGCCAGCCGGAGGCACGCGGCGACGGGTCCGGGGCTGCGGTGGTGCAGCGGTGGCATGCCGTTAAAGAGGTGCGTGACGGTGGGGCGCGATACGGTCCCCAGACCGGAGGCCGCCAGCAACTCCGCCGCCTCGGTGAGGGAGGCCGCCGTCGTCCGTGCGTCCGCGTCAGTGTGGCCCAGCGACGGTGTGACGCCGTGCTCGGCGAGCGTGCGCACCACGGCGCCGGCACCGGGAAGTTCAGGCGCGTAGGTCATTGTCCGCAGGTGGCCGCCGGCCGCGGCCAGCAGCTCGGCCAGCATGGGGAGGTCCGGCTTGAGCAGGTACCGCGGATCCTGGGCGCCGCAGCGTGCATGGGAGAGGAACGGCCCTTCGGCGTGGATGCCCGCGATGAGTCCTTCGTCGGCGAGCTGCCGCAGGGTTGCCAGGCTACGCATCAGGTCCTCGCGGGACGCCGTAACCATGCTTGCCAGCAGCGTGGTGGTGCCGCTGCGGTGCAGGAAGTCCACGGCGGTCCTGGCAGCCCCGCTATCGCCGCTGGGGAAGTCGCCGCCCACGGCGCCGTGGCAGTGCAGGTCTACGAGGCCGGGCAGAATCATGCTGCCCGGCGGAAGGTTAAGTTCTTCAAGGCCCGGCAGCGATGCCTCGTCCAGGCCCGCACGGGGCCCCACATACGCGATCCGGCCGTCCGCGACGGCCACCACGGCGTCGGCCTGGGCCGAGCCGCCGGTCAGGACCGTGCTGGCCAGCAAATAGGTCCCGGCCTCGGCGGCGGTGGGCTGTGTCTGTTCCCGCGGCGGATTCACTTCAGGGCCTCGGCGAACCAGCCGGTGATGGTGGCCGGGTGCGTGATCGCGGTTCCGACGACGACGGCGAACGCGCCGGCGTCGAGGCACTGCCGGGCCTGGGCGGGGGAGTGGAGGCGGCCTTCGGCGATGAGCGGCACGCCGAAGCTGGCAGTGGCGATCTGCTCCAGCAGTTCCAGGTCGGGGCCGTGCGTCTTGGGGCGCTCGCCGGAGTAACCGGAAAGCGTGGTGCCGATCAGGTCGGCCCCGGCCGCGACCGCTGCGGCAGCGTCGTCGAACGAGCCGCAGTCCGCCATGACCAGCGCGTGGGAATCCTGATGGATGCCCGCCACCGTCTGGGCCAGGGTCAGGCTGTCCGGACGCTCCCGTCGCGTGCCGTCGATCGCCACCACGTGTGCGCCCGCGTTGGCCACCGCCAAAGCGTGGCAGAGCGTGGGAGTGATGAAGACGCCGTCGTGCCCGTCCTTCCAAAGCCCGATCACCGGAACCTCAACCGCTGCCCGCGTGAACTGCACATCGGCCAGGCCTTGGACGCGGATAGCAGCGGCGCCGCCGATCACGGCGGAGGCGGCCACCTGCGCCGTGGTGCGCGGGTCCCGCATGGGCTCGCCCGGATACGCCTGGCAGGAGACGATGAGTTGCCCGCGCAGGGCTTCGAGGGCTTCGGGGGTCAGAATCACGGTCGGGTCCTCTGGAAGGTTTGGCGGAGCGGGTTGAAGATCGGGTTGGGGCGGGGTGCTTAGGACGGAGTGGTGAGCACCAGGCGCGCGGCGCCCACCATTGCTGCTGCGTTGCCGAGTTTAGCGGGCAGGACCGGGAGGCTGAGCAGGGCCGGCAGGAGTTCGGCGCGTAAGGCCCGTTCCATGGGGCGCCACCAGGGGGCGCCGGCGTCGGACAACCCGCCGGAAACCACCACTACCTCGGGGTCCAGGATATTCGCGAGACCTCCCACCGCCTGCCCTGCCGCGGCGGCGCCCATGCCCACAGCTTTGATGGCCACGGCATCGCCGGCGCCGGCAAGGGCAAAGACGCCGCGGGCGTCCAGCGCCGGCTCGTTGCCGCCCAGACGCACGTACGCCTCACGGATGGCAGGCCCGGAGGCGATCGCCTCAACGTGCCCGGCGCCGCCGCAGACGCAAGGAACGGGCAGACCTTCGTCGAAAGCGTACGGGGAGGCGAAGTGGCCCACGTGTCCGCCCGCGTACCGGTGACCCAGGACCGGGTGCCCGGCCAGGACAAAACTGCCGCCGACGCCGGTGCCGAACGCCACCAGGAGCGAACTGGTGGTTCCTGCGGCGGCACCCGTCCACGACTCGCCCAGGGCGTGCGCGTGGACATCGTTTACTGCCTGCACAGCCCCGGGCGCCAGGCCAAGCCGGGCGGCCAACCCTGCGGTCAGCTTGGTTCCGGCCCACCCGAGAATGGCATCCGTAGCCGACACCACCACACCTCGTCCGGCATCGATGACCCCTGCCGAGCCAACCCCGACCCCCACCATGTCCAGGTTCTCTGCTTGAGCCCGGGACATGAGGGAAGAAATGAGCGCCGCAGTAGCGTCCAGGATCGCGTCGCCGCCGTCCCGGTTCAGGGTGGGAATGGTTTCTGAAAACAAGACCTCCCCGTCCCCGGACACAACCCCGGCAGCAGTCTTAGTACCCCCAAGGTCGACACCGATCGCGTACATCATTTTCTACACCAGGCCGTTGCGTTCCAGGATGACGCGGATTGCCTTGGTCTCGGCCTCGTCCAGGGAGAGCATGGGGGCGCTCATGACGTTCGTCTTGATGATGCCCATGAGCTGCAGGGCGGTCTTGAAAGCGCCCAGACCCGCGGCGTTGCCGGACATGCGGCCGGCCTTGGGGGTGTAGACGATCTCGAAGACGTCGGCCAGGCGGTCCTGCTCGGCTGCGGCCTGGGCCCAGTCGCCGGCCTGCGCGGCGTCGAACAGGCGGCGGTAGCCGGCGGGGTCAACGTTGCCGAGGCCCGGAACAACACCCTGGGCGCCGCCCAGGAGGGCGCCGTCCACAACCACTTCGTGGCCGGTGAAGATGTCGAAGTTGGGGATGTCCTTGGCGGCCAGCAGCAGCTGGCGGAACGAGACGTCGTCGCCGGAGGAGTCCTTCACACCGGCAATGACGCCGTCGCGGCCCAGCTCGACCAAAAGGTCGGTGGGCAGCTTGAAGTGGGTGCGCACCGGCACGTCGTAGGCGAAGACGGGAACGTCGACGGCGGCGGCGATGGAGCGGAAGTGCGTGTTGTTCTCCTGGGCGTTGGAGATGGCGTAGTACAGGCTGGTGGCCACGATCGAGTCGGCGCCCAGCGCGATGACGCGCTTGGCTTCCTCAATGACGCGGTTGGTGGTCTGTTCTACTGCGCCCACGATGACCGGCACCTGGCCCGCGTTCACGCCTGCCACGGTCTGCACGACGAGGTCGCGCTCGCTGTTGGTCATGTGGGTGACCTCGCCGGAGGAACCCAGCACGAACAGGCCGCTGACGCCGCCGTCGAGCAGGTGCTTGGTGACGTTTTCCAGCGACGCTACGTCGATGGCGCCTTCGGCGGTGCGTGGGGTTACGACGGGCGGAATGACGCCCTGGAAACGGGAAGCGACGGTGGTCACAGAGTTCTCCAAATATTGATGGTTTAGACGAAAATTTATGGCGGGAAGGCTAGATGTGGAGCAGACTCGGGGCGGCGCCCAGGAGCTTCTTGGTGTAGTCGTTGGTGGGGCTGTCGAAGACCTGGGTCGCGGTGCCCTGCTCGACGATCTTGCCGAAGTACATAACGCAGATGCGGTCCGAGACGTAGCGGACGGTCTGGATGTCATGCGAGATGAAAACCATGCCGAGGTTCAGCTGGGTCTTCAGGTCCGAGAGCAGGTTCAGCACCTGGGCGCGGACGGAGACGTCAAGGGCCGACGTCGGCTCGTCCGCCACGATAATGTCCGGATCCAGCGCCAGGGCGCGGGCAATCGCCACACGCTGGCGCTGGCCGCCGGAAACCTGCGACGGCGTGACTTCTGCAGCGGACTGCGGCAGGCCCACGACGGCCAGCAGTTCCTTGACCTTCGCCGCACGGGATGCGGCGTTGCCGATGCCGTGGATCTGCAGCGGGTCGGTGAGGATGTCCTGGACGGTCATGCGCGGGTTCAGCGCCGTGGCGGGGTCCTGGAAGACCACGGACACGGAGCGGCCGAATTCCTTGCGCATTTGTGCGTTGCGCTTGATGGCGGGCTTGCCGTGGAACAGGACCTCGCCCGACGTCGGCGGCTGCAGTCCCACAAGCACGGACGCGAGTGTGGACTTACCGCAGCCGGACTCACCCACGATGCCCACGGTTTCGCCGCGGCTGATGGTGAAGTCGACGCCGTCGACCGCTTTGACGATGTTCGGGCGGAAGAGCCCGCCGCCACGTGCGTGGTGGTAGACCTTGACGCCCTTGAGCTCGATGACCGGTTTGCCGGTTGATTCGCTCACTTTGCATCCTCCTTCAGATGGCTCGCCCAATAGTGGTCCGCGTCCCCGCCGTTGGCGGCTCCCGCCGACGTCAGGACCAGCTGCTGGTTGGGGTCGGCGTCGGACCGCAGTGAACGCGGGGCGAAGCGGTCTCCCGGGGCGAAGTCCCGCGGGGACGGGACGGTGCCGGGGATCTGGTGCAGGCGCACGGCGTCGGCCTCGATGGAGAGGACAGCGCCGAGCAGGCCGCGGGTGTACTCGTGCTTGGGGTTCTGCAGCAGTTCCGAAGCCTGTGCGGATTCCACCACCTGGCCGGCGTACATCACGGTGATGCGGTGGGCCAGGGAGGCCACCAGGGCGAGGTCGTGGCTGACGAAGACCATGGCGAAGCCGAGCTGTTCGCGCAGTTCGTTGAGCAGGTCCACTACCTGTTTCTGGACCGTGACATCCAGTGCGGTGGTGGGCTCATCGGCAACCACGATCTTCGGCGAACGGGACAGGGCCATGGCGATCAGGACGCGCTGGCGCTGGCCGCCGGAGAGCTCGTGCGGGTAGCTGGCAAGCGTCCGGACCGGATCGAGCCTGACCAGTTCCAGCAGCTCGGTGGGGGTCTTGCGGCCGCCGCGCTTGGTCAGCTGCTCCATCTGGTCCTTGATCTTCATGGACGGGTTCAGGGAGCTCAGGGCGTCCTGGTAGACCATGGCGATCTGCTCGCCGCGCAGGCCTTCGTAGGCTTTGACGCTGCTGTGGCTGGTGGCCGGATCCAGCAGTTCCTTGCCGTCGAACTTGATGGACCCGGTGACCTGCGCGGTCTTGGGCAGCAGGCCCATGACCGCGAGGGACGTGATGGACTTGCCGCAGCCGGATTCGCCCACCAGGCCCATGGTTTCGCCTTCGCGGACCGTAAAGGAGACGTTGTCCACAATCGCGGTGTCGCCGAAGCGGCCCGGGAAGCGGATGGACAGGTTCCTGACCTCGAGGACGTTGCGCGCTCCGGCCGGTACCTGGGGGAGTCGGTCGGTGCGCGTAGCCTCGATGGCGGAAAGCAGTTCCAGTTCCTTGTCCAGCAACAGGTGCGGGTTCGCCGCGGCCAGCTTCGGATCGGAGAGGATGGCTGCCTCGTTGTAGTGCTCCTCGGTGAGGACGTCACCGTAGGCGGCGCGCACGCCGTCGAGCTCGTGTTCTTCCACCACCGAAGGCTGGGCCACGGAAGTGCCGATCTGGGTGTCGACGCCGGCACCCACCGCTGCGCCGGACACAACAGCCGATGCGCCGTCGTCGTCCTTTACTGCAGGTGCCTTGCGCAGTTTCGGGTTCACCATGGCGTCGGTGAGGCCCTCGGCGAGGATATTCAGCGAGAGGACGGTGAGCAGGATGGTCACACCGGCGAAGGTGGTGGCCCACCAGCCGCCGGACAGGACCAGGTTGCGGCCGTAGGAGATCACATTGCCCCACGACGGTGCGGGGTCCTGGACGCCGGCGCCGAGGAAGGACAGTGAGGCTTCGAGGATGATGGCGTCGGCCACCATCACCGTGGCGAACACCAGTACGGGGGCCGCGGTGTTGCGGACGATGTGCTTGAGCAGGATGTAGAAGCGGCCTGCGCCGATCACACGCTCGGCGCGGACGTAGTCTTCGCCGTACTGGGAGAGCACGTTGGCGCGGACCACGCGGGCCAGCTGCGGGGTATAGATGATGGCGATCGCGATGATGATGGTGGGAACCGAGTTGCCGAACGCGGCCAGCAGCACTGCGGCCAGGGCGATGCCCGGAAACGCCATCAGGATGTCCATCAGGCGCATGATCAGTTCGTTGACGGCCTTGCTGGATGTGGCGGCGAAGGAACCCAGCAGGGCGCCTGCCAGGATGGCCAGAATGACGGCGCCGAGGCCGATCATCAGTGAGGACTGGGCGCCGAAGAGCAGGCGGGAGAAGATGTCGCGGCCCAACCGGTCGGTGCCGAAGAAGTGCTCAGCTCCCGGCGGGGTAGCGGGGATGAAGGTCTCGAGCGGATCGTGCGGCGCGATGACGGGCGCGAACACGGCGGAGAGGACGATCATAATGAGGAAGAGGAGGGCGATGCGGGAGCCCCAAGGCAGGGCCTTGAAACGGAGGCCCGGGGCACTCAGCCGTTCAGCAAGCTTGCTACGCATGGGCTATACCGTCCTGATTCGGGGGTTGATGAGCAGGTACAGGAGGTCCACCACGATGTTCACCAGAACGAAGGTGACCGAGATGGTGAGCACCACGCCCTGGACCAGGTTGACGTCCAGGTTGGTGATGCCGTTGAGGATCAGCTGGCCCATGCCGGGCAGGGCGAAGATCATTTCAATCACGACGGCGCCGCCGAGCAGGTAGCCCACGCGGAGTCCCAGCACGGTCACCGGAGTCACCAGTGCGTTGCGGAGGACGTTCTTGGAGACCACTTCGCGGTAGGGGACACCGTTGCCGATGGCGGTGCGGACGTAGTCGCGGTCCAGCTCCTCCACCATCGAGGTGCGGACCACGCGGATCAGCGAGGCGGAGACCGGGATGCCGAGGGCCAGGGCCGGGAGGGCCATCGAGTTGAGCCAGCCGCCGAAGCCGGATTCCGGCGTCGCGATTCCCCCGGAGGGGAACAGGGGGCTGGCGCCGAGGGCAAACCACTGGATGAGCAGGATGCCCAGCCAGAACGAAGGCGTGGCGATCGCGGCGATCGAGAAAACGCGGACCAGCTGGTCCTGCCATTTGTCGCGGTAGAGGGCGCCGAGGATGCCGAAGGTCAGGGACAGGACGATTGCGATCAGCACGCCCAGGAAGGTCAGCTGCAGCGTCAGGGGGAACGCGGAGCCGATCATGGAGGCCACCGACTTTGCCGGCGGCGTGGTGACGCCGAGGTCCAGCTGCAGCAGCTTGCCGAGGAAGCTGAAGTACTGGATGACCAGCGGGTCGTTCAAGCCGTTTTCCTGGCGGTACTGCTGCTTCGCTTCTTCGCTGGCGCCGTCGCCGAGGGCGGAGCTTGCCTGGTCGCCGGGAGCGGCCTGCAGGACAAGGAAGACGAGCAGGGTGATGCCCAGGATCATCAATGGCAGTGCTGCGAGTCTGCGGCCAAGCAGACGCAATATCGTGACCAATTTGTTCTCCGGTTTGTTTGGTTGTGCCGCGGGGGCCGCTGCACGGGTGGTGCTTTCGAGCCCAGAGAGGCCATGGCCGGCGGGCCACAGCCCCTCCGCTGCGTCGAGTTCGTGATGCCGTTTCCCCGGGAGGCCCCGGGGTGCTGCGCTGGTTCTCAGCGCAGCTTAGGCGGTGCGGCCGACGTCGATGAACGACATGCCGGTGGTGGGCAGCGGCTTGAAGCCGTTGAGCTTCTTGTCGTCCCAGGCGGAGGGCAGCTGGCGGTGGAAGATCGGGTACAGCGGAA
This sequence comes from Pseudarthrobacter sp. S6, assembly GCF_050156575.1. Classification (NCBI taxonomy): domain Bacteria; kingdom Bacillati; phylum Actinomycetota; class Actinomycetes; order Micrococcales; family Micrococcaceae; genus Pseudarthrobacter; species Pseudarthrobacter sp. S6. The sequence goes on from NZ_CP189581.1 coordinate 400,797, forward strand.
CTTCATCGGAAACGAGGTCCACAATTTCGCCGGTGATCTTCTTGGCGTCTGCTGCGGCAGCCTGGGAGCCCTTGTTCATGAGCTCCTGCAGCTTGGCGCGTTCCGGGGCGGTCCAGTAGGCGCGCTTCTCCATCCAGGTGGCGCCCGAGTAGAACCAGCTCAGGAGCAGGTCCGCGTCGTTGCCGAAGACTGAGGGGTCGCCGGGGGCTGCGACCACTGAGTAGTCGCCGGTGCCGACGCGGTCGGTGTACAGCGCGCCGGACTGGATGCTCTTGACGGAGACCTTGACGCCCGGGATCTTGTTCCAGGATTCGAGGATCAGCGGGGCAACGTCCTTGACCCAGGCAGTGTCCGTGGTGAGCAGCTCGAATTCGAGGCTCGTGACACCGGCCTGCTTGAGCAGGTCTTCGGCCTTGTTGACGTCGTAGCCGTAGACGTTCTTGGCCTTGACGTAGTCCGGGTGGCCTTCCTGGAAGTAGGAGCTGGCGGGCTTGGCGTTGCCGAACAGGGCCTTCTTGATGATGGCTTCTTTGTCCAGGCCGTAGTGCAGTGCCTGGCGGACCAGCTTGTTGTTGAACGGGGCCTTGTTGCAGTTGAACATCAGGAACATCAGGCCGAAGGACTGGACGGATTCAACCTTGACCTTGGACTTCAAACCGTCGATGTCCAGATAGGGGACGTCCTCGATGGCCTGGACGCGGCCGGACTGGACGGCGGTGACGCGGGCAGCGGCGTCGGAGAGCAGGAGCCAGGTCATGCCCTTGGCCAGTGCCGGCTTGGGGCCGTTGTAGTCTGCGAACGCTTCGAAGACGATCTTGTCGTCCTTGGCGGCGGAGATGAGCTTGTAGGGGCCGGTGCCGACGGGCTTGGCGTCGAAGGCCTTGAGGTCCTGGGCCAAGGCCTTGGGAACAACCTTGACCACGGAGATGCGGGGGCCGAAGCCGGGGAAGGCGTACTTGAGGGTGAACTCAACCGTCTTGGCATCCAGGGGCTTGACGTCCTGGATGAACGGGATGAACTGCGAGAACAGGGACTTGTTCGCCGGGTCCATCACGCGGGTGAAGGAGAAGGCGACGTCTTCGGTGGTGACCGGGGTGCCGTCGTGGAACTTGGCGCCTTCGCGGATGGTCACCTGGTAGGTGGTGTCGTTGACCTTCTTGGGGTCCGAGGCCGCCAGCGCGTTGTACGGCACGCGGGTGGCCGGGTGCAGTTCGATGAGGCCTTCGAAGATGTGCAGGTTGGCGGCCATCGGAGTGGCGCCTGAGGAGCTCAGCGGGTCGAAGCCGGTGGAGAGGGCATAGGAGATGCCCGCCTCGATGGTGAGGTCCTTGTTGACTGCCGCAGCGCTCGCGGAGTCGCCGGTGGTGGTAGCTGCCGGGCTGCCGCACGCGGCGACAGAGGCGGTGAATGCTGCAGCGGCGCCCATGGCACCGGTGAGCTTGAGGAAGTTCCGGCGGCTGGCGTCATTGACCAGCGGCAGGTTCTTGGTGATGTTGTTCATGAGGGCCTCGCCATTCCAGAAGGTTTATCGGATGTAGGACGTCCGAGCTCGTATGTCGACTGTAAGCGTCATCACAGGTTCACGTCAAGCGCCAACTTCGTAACGCTTTCCACTTCCTGCGGGCTTTCGGCGAACGCTCTCTCACCCGGTCGCGCTGACGTCGCCTGAGACAGTGTCAAACCTGAAAGCACGACGGCGGCGCTCGGCAGTGCCGCCGCGCTCGCCGGTCACTTCAAACGTCACCTCGTAGGCCACCTCGGCGTAGCCGCGCGCCACATCGGCCCTGGTGACGGTGTACACCGGGGTGAAATACAGGGCTTCTTCCCCGGGGTCAAGATCCGTCGCGGGAAAGGCGTCCGAGCTGGGACCGGACAGCCGGACCGCGGCCACCGGCAGGGATCCGTCATTGCGCGCCCTGCCCGTGAAGGCCAGGATGTCCCCGGCCTTGTAGCCGGGAATGATGGGGCCGTAGTTCAGGTCCTGCGCCTCCCGGGTGCCGATGACCTGCGCAGCCTCGGCCGAGTAGCCCTGTCCGATTTCCTTCCAGGTGTGCACGCCCCAGTCCTCGCCGCCGGACTGCAACAGGTGGAACTCGCCGGCGTTCTGCCAGACCGTCGGCCGGCCGGGCGTGATGGACCGCAGTTCCATGTCGAACACAAGGCCGTCGCCGTCATTTGGCGCGCTTACCCCGCCGGTGGACCCGGGCGGGGTGCCCCCGGCGGGGCTCCCAGTGTCGGCGCTGCCGGAGCCGCCGGGAATGCGGGCGGTGAGCTGGGCGGTGAGTTGCAACGCAGGCACCGAGGCGAACACGATTTCCCGGTAGCCCTGGCGCTCGTAGAGGACGCCGATGTTGCCGTCGGGGAGCCGGGTTGCCGTCGAATACGCCGAGCTGCCTGGGCACAGGACCAGCTTGGCGGGCCAGCTGCGCCCGTTATCGGTGGACAGGCTAATCACCGTGTTCCGCCGCAGCGCGGTGTCCTGGTTGTTGGTTGCCAGTAGCCATGTATCCGTGGCCTCGCCGGCGAATGCAGTCAGGGACGGCAGGCCGTCAAAGCGGACCAGTGAGCCGTTATCGCCCGGGTCCGGGAGGTCCTCGACGGCGCGAAGGGCGCTCCAGGTGGCCCCGCCGTCGTCCGATAGTGCCGCAAGGCGGCGCGGTGTGCCGCGGCTTTGCAGCAGCAGCCGGCCGTCCTGGAGCGCGGCAACCTTGTTTTCGTTGGGGGCATGGCCGTGCGTCCCGGCGCCGATGAGCTCCCCGAGCGTCCAGGTGCTGCCGTGGTCGTCGCTGTACGCGGAAGCGGCCATGATCTCGCCGCCGGCCAGGACCACAAACTGCTGGACCAGCCGGCCGCGGTACGGGCCCGTGTGGATCTGGATGCCCTGCCCGGCCGCGGCGAAGATCCCGGTGATGTCCGGCTCGTCCGTACTAGGCTCACGCGGGCGGAGGGGCGGCCGGAGCTTAAGCTGGGCGGTGATCCGGCGGTGCTGCCAGGTCAGGCCGTCGTCGTCCGAGTAGCTGAGATCGCAGTGCTGCACATCGTCGTCGGGCTCCAACCCGGCCGCGGCTTCGAAGAATCCGGCGTGCGTTCCGGCGGCGTGGAACAAAAGGATCCGGCCGGTCTCAGCGTCCACCAGGAGGCTCGGATCGCCGTAGCCATTGAGGCCGCGGCCAGTCCTTACTACCTGCTGTTTGCCCCAGGTCCGGCCGTTGTCCGTGCTGCGCCGGAGCAGGAGGTCAATCGGGTTGGGCAGGTCATCGAGGTTGGGGCGGCCGTCGTAGGCGGCCAGCAGGGTGCCCTGCCGCGAAACGGCGAGGGCGGGGATCCTGTATTGCCGGTAGCCTCCGGCGCCCCGGACCGCCAGCACGTGTTCGACGTCGGGCATGGCAGCCGACATTGGCTGCAGGACATGGGATGTCATATCTCCATGATAGGGGACGCGTAACACGCCTGTGTAGGCGGATTCATGTCTGGCAGAGTATGAGCATGCTCACAGTAATAGGCGAGGGCCTTGTTGACGTTGTCCAGCGCGCCTCCGGAATCGAAGCCCACGTGGGCGGCAGCCCCCTTAACGTCGCGGTGGGCCTGGCCCGCCTTGACCATCCCGTGCAGTTCATCGGCCGCTACGGCCGCGACGCCTACGGGGAGTCGGTGGCGGCGCACCTGCGCTCCAGCTCCGTTATGCTGCCGCTTGGCCCCGATGAGCTGCCTACCAGCGTGGCCACCGCCGTAATTGACGACGACGGCGCCGCCACCTACACGTTCGACCTCGCCTGGGAGCTTCCCGGCCTGGCGGACCGCCTCGCCTATATGCTGCAGGGAACCACGCTGCTGCACACCGGCTCCATCGCTACGATGCTGGCGCCGGGCGCCGCGGCTGTGCTGGCCGCCGTCGAGCACGCCCACCCCGCCGCCACGATCAGTTTCGATCCCAACTGCCGGCCCAGCATCATCACCGACGTGGATTATGCGCGGCAACAGGCGGAGAAATTTGTCACCCTTTCGGACGTGGTCAAGGCCTCGGACGAGGACCTGGAGTGGCTGTACCCGGGTGTGGACGTGCTGGAATCGGCGCGCCGCTGGCTGTCGTTGGGCGGTTCCGAGGGGCCTGCCCTGGTAGTGGTCACGCGCGGCGCGGCCGGTCCGTGGGGAATTACGGCTGCCGGTGAAGCGGCGATTGACGCGCCTCGTGTGGAAGTGGCCGACACGGTGGGCGCTGGTGATTCCTTTATGGCCGCGCTGCTTTCGGGGATCGTGGATCGGGGCCTGGACGGCGCGCAGAACCGAAAGGACCTGCGCGAGCTTCCGGCCGAGGGCCTGGCTGAGCTCCTGGCCCACGCTGCCCGCGCGGCGGCCGTCACGGTTTCCCGCCCGGGGGCCAACCCGCCCTCGCGTGCCGAGCTGAACTCGGTTCCGGGGGAGTGAGGAAGAAATGCAGAAGAAACTGCAGCGCTGGCCCGGAGCTCCATAGGATTTGGCCACGCGGAGGCAACGGCACGCAATCCGATGAGACATCTGCCCTCACCGCAACCGGAGCGCTTGGGGATCCTTATGCGTGGCGCAATTCCGAAGGCGACGTGCCGCAGGTCAGCCGGCATACGCCAGGATCGAGAGGCTCCTGACGCCGTACTTCGTAGTCGCCGCACGGGCGCTGTCGGAGAGGAACTCATAAGGATTCGTCCGGAGCGTTTCCAGCGCGAACCCGCTGCCGGCGATCAATTCCTGGTAGGTGTCTTCCTGCGTGGCGCCACCGATGCAGGCGGCCCAGAGATCAATGTTGCAGTCGAAGCTGGCATCGTCGAAGGGGAGTTCTTCGATGTACCCGTGCGCGAAGGCGACCTGGGGAAAGCCGCCCTTTCCGCAGGCCGTCGGCCTTCTCCAGTTGCCCGCAAGACCGCGTCCATCTTGAAGTGGTACTTGCCAACGGGGTTTTGGGCCACCGCCCTGTAGACCTGCTTGACCTTGTCCTCAAGCTCGCTTCGGTCAACTGCAACTGTTCCCATGTCCATGGCTCTACCCGTGCTTCATACGATTTCGAGGGTGGTTTCAACCGGAACCGGGTTGGCCAGGCAGTCGCGGACCGGTGACGTGTCCTGGACATACCGGCACAGGGACTGAAGCTGCTCCGGGGTGGCATTCGGGCTGGAGACCCGTGCCTGCGCACGGATGGCGGTGAATCCGGGCCGAGGTCCTTCGAGGCCGAGGAAGGGCCGGGCGTCCAGATCGCCTTCGACGTGGAACTCCAGTGAACTGATTTCTATGCCCTGGGCGGCCGCATTGGCCGCGTATCCGACGGCGTAGCAGAAGCCCAGGGCCTGCAGCAGCAGTTCGACGGCGTTGGGTCCGGCGTTGTTTCCGAGGAGCACGGGAGGTTCGTCACCCTCGATCGTGAAGTCTCCGGTCCGGGTGGTGTCGGGTTCCCCCGCATGGGTGAATCCCAGGATCTTTCCCGAGTTGTGGGTGCCGCCGCGCCAGGTGCTGGTGGCTCTGAACGTAAAGCTGCCCTGGGTGGGATCTGCCTGGATCGCATCGATGGTCCCCAGTAGCTGGTCGACGTCAATGCCATTGCGGATGGTCGCTGTCGATTCCATCGCAATTCGCCTCTTTTCCGGGTTGTCCCGGGTCCGTGGCGCGGCCCCGGGGGTATTCAAGTGAATACTTGAATACCACACCCGGTGGGTATATCTTGTCAAGTACCTACTTGAATATGATTTGCGGAGGATCGGGCATGAGTGACAGGCCGGCAAAGGACAAGCTGTTTGATGCATTTGCTTCCGTGGCCAAGGTCCTTGGCAGTGGTCGGCGCGCCGAGATAGTGGATGTCCTGGCCCAGGGTGAGCGCCCTGTGGACGAAATTGCCGAGGAAATCGGGCAGAGCATCGCCAATGCTTCGCAGCATCTTCAGCAGCTCCTGCGGGCGGGCCTGGTGCGCACCCGTCGCGAAGGAACGCGGATCTATTACCGACTCAGCGGCACCGCGGTCACGCGACTCTGGGCGGCCGTGCGGGAGGTTGCAGCCGAGCATGTCGCAGAACTCGACGAACTCGCCGAGGCCTACCTGGGGGACAGGGCGGCCTTGGACTCCCTGACCCGGGCTGAGCTGACCAACCGAATGGCCGCGGGAGATGTAGTAGTTCTCGATGTGCGGCCTGAGCGCGAATTCCGCTCCGGCCACATCCGGGGCGCGGTTTCGGTTCCTGTCGGAGAGCTGGCGGGGAGGATGAAGGACCTGCCGCACGGCCGCATCATCGTGGCGTACTGCCGCGGACGGTACTGCGTGTTCGCCGACGAGGCGGTGCGGACGCTGCGGGAACAGGGTATGCCTGCCGCCAGGCTCGAGGAGGGCTATCCCGAGTGGGCTGAGGCCGGGCTGCCCGTCGAGGATGGCGCGCCGCGCAAGTCCGGCGCGCCGGGATAGCCGCCGCCTTCGAGCGCGTCGCTGCGGTCGCGCACGGTGTAGCCTGGTCGCCGAGTAGCTGGGTTCTGGCCTCATCCATTGCTCCGTAACCGCCGTTGTGAGGGGTCAAAAGGGCGAGGGGGCCGGTGAGGAGCAATCGATGAAGTCCTGGCTACTCCTTGCGTGCAGCGTTGATGACGCTGGCCTTCTCGCCGGCAGCCGCGCCGTTCAGCCACTCGACAGATTTAACGTGGCCGCGCAGCAGTGGCCTCACGGTGTCCGGGTGTTCGCGCGGACGTTCACGCAACGACGCGCAGGCTCAACAGAACGTAGCGCGGCGTCAAAGAACGTCGTGGGCCGACTCCAACGGCCCAGTCGTCCGGGACGAAGCGGCACGGACCGGGAAACCCCAAGCCCCACGTAGACTGGCAGGATGCGGCTGGTAGCAAGTGATATTGACGGAACGATTCTTGGGCACGATGGAAAGATCAGCGACCGCACCGTCCGGGCCTTCCATGCCTGCCGGGAGGCCGGCATCGAGCTTGTTTTTGTCACCGGCCGCCCGCCGCGCTGGCTCCACCCGCTGGAGGAACAGCTAGGCCACACCGGCACGGTCATCTGTTCCAACGGCGCCGTGGTGTGGGACCTCGAAGCGGACCGGCTGGTGTCCGCTCGGACGCTGGGCATGGACGCGGTGCTGGAACTGCGGCGGATCATCAAGGAACTGCGCCCCGCCGCGTTCTTCGCCGCGGAAACCCTGACCGGATTCCATCTGGAGCCCGGTTTCATCGAGAACGGTTCGAGCGAGCTGCTGGCCGAATTTACCCCCGCCCCGCTGGCCGAAACGCTCACCCCGGACGACGCCGTCGTGAAGTTCCTGGCAATTGTCAGGGATGGCACCGCGGACGACTTCCTGGCAGCCGTGCGGCCCGCCGTCACCCATCTCGCGTCCGCCACGCACTCCGCACCGACGGTGGCGTTGCTTGAACTGTCTCTTCCCGGCGTCAACAAAGCCGTCACCCTGGCCGAATACGCCAAGGCGCTGTCCATTGACGCCGCCGACGTCGTGGCGTTCGGGGACATGCCCAACGACGTCGAGATGTTGCGTTGGGCGGGCCACGGGTACGCCATGGCCAGCGGCCATCCGGACGCCATCAGCGCGGCCGGGCAGCAGGCACCGCACTTTGACGACGATGGCGTGGCCCAGATCCTCGAAGCCAGGCTCGCGGCGCTGGGGGTAAAGCTCTCCTGACCCCGGCTTCCGGGCCAGGAATTCACAGCTGCCGCTCACCTTCCGTTCACATTTGCCACCTACCGTGGGTTACGGACAATCATCCGCAGCTGAAGGGGCAGTCATGGCAAGGAACGGTAACCAACGCGCGGTCGACGAGCCGTTGCGCCCGGCAGAGCCGGCTGCGCACTGGAAGGCACTGAAAGAGGGTGACCGCGTGCGCGTCCGCCTCACCCCAGGATACGAAACCGGCGGGTTCGTGGATGCCATCACGTGGGACCACACCGCTGTGTGGGTGGACCTCGACGACGGCCACGGCCGTACGCTGCTGCACTGCAGCGACAGCGTGGAGATTGTGCCGCAGGACGCATAGCCCGGCGGCTCCGGTACGCTCGAAAACGTGACTGAGCCGTTTTTTGATGCTTCTGACGGTGCTGGCCGTCCCCCGCGTCCCATTGCCCTGGCCCACCGCGGATTCTCCCGGGCAGGGCTGGAGAACTCGATGGCCGCGTTCCGGGCCGCCGCCGAACTTGGCTATGAGTACCTTGAGACGGATGTGCACACCACCTCCGACGGCGTGCTGCTGCTCTTCCACGACGACACCCTGGACCGGGTCACAGACGGCCGTGGCCGGATTTCGGAGCTGACCGCCGCTGAGGTTTCCACCGCGCGGATCGGCGGGCGCGAGCCCGTGCCGCTGTTTGACGACCTGCTGACAGCTTTCCCGGCTGCCCGGCTGAACCTGGACGTCAAAGACTGGAAGTCGGTGCAAAGCCTGGCTGCCGGCATCGAACGGCACGGTGCGCATGACCGGGTCCTGGTGGCCAGTTTCTCAGACCGCAGACGCCGGGCGGTGCTGAAAATGCTGAGCCGTCCGGTGGCCTCCTCGGCAGGGATGGTGACAAATGCGCTGTTTGTCCTGCTGGGCCCGGTGCTTCCGGCGGCCTGGCTGCGCCTGGCGCTGCGGGGGCCGTTGCGCGATGTCCAGGCCCTGCAGGTTCCGGTCCGCTACGGGGCGGTCCGCGTGGTGACGCCTGCCTATGTGCGGCGGGCGCACGCCCTGGGCCTGGTGGTCCACGTGTGGACCATCAACCACCCGGCTGAGATGCACCGGCTGCTTGACCTGGGCGTGGACGGGATCGTGACGGACCGCGCGGATCTCCTGAAGCAGGTCTTGCGGGAACGTGGCCAGTGGCCCGGCGGCTGACCCGGTTCCAGGGAGCCTGCGCCGAGGCCACTGCGCAGGACTGCGGTGCATTTCCGCGCAGTTAGGAGCCGCCGGGACCCTGGATGGCGTGATTGGCAGCGAGGTGGCGGAGCCCATCGGGGTCTAAAGGCGTATTCCACGCCGCCCAGTCCTTAGGCCGCACGGAGGGCCGGCCCAGCAGGTAGCCCTGGCCGGCACTGAAACCCAACTCCGTAAGGACCCTCAGTTCCTCGGCGGTTTCAACACCTTCGGCCACCAGGACACTGCCTATCTGCTCCGCGAAGTCCACCAGGCACGCGGCCAGGGCGTGCTGGGAGGTGTCCGTGTCCACGCCGCTGATCACATTCCGGCCCAGCTTGATGAAATCAGGCCGCAGATGGAGCATTCGGCTCAGGGCGCCCGCGGTTGGGTGCGAATCATCGATTGCAATGCGCAGCCCCCGTTCACGGAGCGGCGTAATTGCGGAAATGAAATGCGAGTATTCTTCGTCCGGAATTTCGTCCGTCAATTCGAGCACAATACGGTCTATTGGCAGCTCGATGTGTTCAAACAATTCGGGGAGCCGGGGATCCAGGCACGACACGGGGGAGATGTTCAGGGACACGTAGAGGTTCGCGGGCAGTTTCGCGGCAGCTAAGGCTGCGGACGCGAGGGCAGAGAATTCCAGGTTGGCGCCCAAGCCAACGGCGGCCGCCTCGGCAAACCAGATTTCCGCGCCTGCGCCGTCGTCGCTGACAAAGCGTGACAACGCCTCTACACCCACTACGACCTTGGATTCGAGGCCGTAGATCGGTTGGAATGCGGTCATCAGCATCTGGTTTTCCAGCAGCGAGCTGATTCGCGACAGGCTGCGGAAGGAATCCAGCCGCTCGGCCAGCTGCGGCGGCATGGCGCTGAGAGGCTGCGGGAAACGGGCAGTGTCCGGAGCGCTGGCTTCTGCGCTGTCCTGTTGTTGGCGCTCCAGAAGATACTCCAGCAGGGCCCGTTCCGGCGCGCCTGGGTTTTCTCCCAGGCGGTCGCTAAGGCGCTGACGTATTGCCGCCCCGGCAGGATCAGAATCCCCGAGGACCCCAGCAATAACTCCCCAAGCTTGTATCCGAACCGTCATTAGCAACGCCCCCAGTTGACGAAGTAATGGCTCCTTGGTCTCTTTATTTTCAAATTTCCAGATACCTTCGGAATGCGCTACTTCTGATTAATACCGATCTTCCTGACCGCGAAGAATCGGATGCCGCCACTTGATCGTATATCGGGATGATCGAAAGCGCAGCCCAAAATCGATTAACCCCTATTACTCCCGGATGAAGTTTCTGCCAACAGCGCAGGAAGCTCTTCGGGCGGGACGGGTTTGCTGAAGAAATAGCCCTGTGCGCTGAGGCACCCGAGGTTCCTGAGGTGCTCGGCCTGATCCGCTGTTTCCACGCCCTCCCACACGGCTTCGAGCCCGCAGGCGCGCACCAGTTGAAGGACTGCGGCCACCAATGCAGGCTGGCTGGGGTCCGTGCCCAGTCCCTCAATCAGGGACCGGTCCACTTTGACCCGGTCCACTGGGAGCCTGCGCAGGTAACTGATGGAGGAATACCCGGTACCGAAGTCGTCGATTTCGATTCCGACGCCCAGTCCGCGCAGCCCGCCCAGGGAGTACCGGTCCAGTTCGTTGCCCCTGACGATGGCCGCTTCCGTCAGCTCCAGGACAACCTGCTCGGGGCGGACGCCCGTCTGCTTGAGCACGGCGCGGACGTCCTCGATGAACTGCAGGCTCTGCAGATCAGTTGCGGAGATGTTGATCCGGACGGAAAACCTGCTGTCCACCAGTCCGGCATCAATCCAGCGGCGTAGCTGGCCGACAGCTGTGCTGAGCACCCACAGGCCCAGCTCGGAGATCAGTCCCGCATCTTCTGCCAGCGGGATGAACTCGTCGGGCATGATGCGGCCGCGGGTTGGGTGGTCCCATCGGATCAAGGCCTCCACGCCTTCGATGCGCCCGGTGCCCAGTTCAATCACGGGCTGGTAGTGCAGCACCAGGCCCTGGCCCTTGATGGCGGTCCGGAGGTCCTCCAGCAACTGGCTGCGGAGCTTGCGGATGAGCAGAAGCCCGGGTTCGAAGACGTGGAGCCGGTTCTGCCCCTCGGCTTTGGAGGCGTACATGGCCACATCGGCCTCCATCAGCAGGTCCTCGGCCTGCCGCCCGGACGCCCCGACGCTGAGTCCAACGCTCGCCCCGCAGCGGACGGTCCGGTCAGGAAGGTCAATGGGTTCCCTAATGGCTGCCAGGATGCGCTGGCCTACGACGGCGGCCTGGTCGGCGCCCGTGGCCGGCATAACGATGGCGAACTCGTCCCCGCCCAGCCGGGCCACAACGTCGTTGGTCCGGACGGCGCGGCGGATGCGTTGTCCCACGGTGACCAGTACCTGATCCCCGGCAGAGTGGCCGAGGGTGTCGTTGATGGATTTGAAGGCGTCAAGGTCAAGGAGGAGGATAGCTGGCTGGCTGAGGGCATCGCCGTCGTGGTCCTGCGCGGACTTCAGTGCAGCCAGAAGCGCCGAGCGGTTGGCAAGGCCGGTGAGGGGATCCTGCATGGCCATCTTCTGCATCTTGCGGTGGGCGTCGTGCAGCAGTTGCGTGCGGACCTCAACACGCTGCTCAAGCTCTTCGTAAATGATCTGGAGGTCCTCGGCCAGGAGGTTGGTGCCCATGATGATGGCGTCGAGCTCGTCCCGGGCCGGTGAAACTTCTATCCGCGACTGGAGGTCGCCGGAGGCGAGCCGGACGATGCCATCGAGCAGCTGGGAGAGCCTGGGGTCATCGTCAGCGAACATCTGTTGCCTCCTTCCCGCGTTCAGATTTCCTGGGGCCCGTGGGCTCCTAGGGGGAGGCTTACGGTGACAGTGGTGCCAACACCCAGCTCCGAGGTTACGCCAATGCGGCCGCCGTGACGCTGGACGATGTCCTGGGTGATGGCGAGCCCCAGTCCGGTACCTGGAACCGCCCCGGACATCGCGTTCGAGGCGCGGTAAAAACGCGTGAAGACGTGGGCTATCTCGTCACTGGATATCCCAATCCCGGTGTCCGAGACGCTGACCGTCGCCCAGCGTGCGCCGGCTGCATCTTCCCGCGTCAGACTGACCACGTCGATCTGTCCTCCGCCGGGGGTGAACTTGATGGCGTTGGAGACCAGATTCGTAAAAACCTGCTGCAGCTGCACTTCGTCTGCCAGGAATTCGAGCTCGTCCGAGGCCATCGACGTGGCAATGGCGACATTCTGCACTGTTGCGAGCGGCCTCAGCGCAGCGGTGACGATCTCAAGTGTCCGCGCCAGCCGGACGGGGCTCAGATGCAGCGGACTTTGCTCGTGCCCGTTGCGGGAGACGCTGAGCATGTCCTCGATCAGCAACCGGAGCCGTTCGGTGTTTCTTACAACGATGTCCAACATTTGGTGGACCTCGCTGGACACGGGGTCGGACGTGTTCTCCTGGATCATGTCCAGGTAGGCCATGATCGATGTCAGCGGCGTGCGGAGCTCATGGTTAACGGTGGCCAGGAAGTCGGTCTTGGCTTTGTCCAGCTGCTGGAGTTGCTTGACCACCTGCTGCTGGCTGGTGATCAGGTGGCTTTGGATCAGGCCGTGGACGGTATTGCCAGCAACGTGCTGGATCAGTGCCAGCTCAGCCCGCGACCATTCCCTGGGGGAGTCCAGCAGGGCGATCCAGATAATCCCCAGCGACGAGCTGCCGTCCCCCATCGGGACGGCAACGGACGCGGCGGCGCGCAGTTGCGCGAGCTCGGCTGGCAGCCGGACATCGCCGGCACCGTACGGTGCAAACGCCCCGTCCGCAGTGAGGACCTCGGCCCGCGCCCACAGTACGTCAGCGGTCTTGCGCACCGGGCCTTCGTCCGTGCACAATCCTTCAGGCAGCGGGCCCAGACCGGGCCGGTGCCACTGGGCGGTAATCGGCGGCACCTTGTCGTCGTCGAACGTGGTCAGCCAGACCCGGTCCGCGCCGAAAGTCTCACCGAACCCCCGGACCACAACATCGGCGATCTGTTGCGGATGGTTGGTTCCGCGGACCAATGCGGACACCTCCCGCAGCCTTTCGCGTAACGTCTCCGCTTCCTGCCGGGCTTCATTCCGGCGGGAGACCAGGTTAATTAGGGCAGTGGCGCGGTGGACGAGTTCCTTGGGAGCAGGCGGTTTGGCGATGCTGTCCCGCACGCCGGCATGCTCCACCGCCTTGACTTCGGCCGGGCTGTCGAGATCAACGAGAACCAGCACAGGGGCGGTCGCGTCGACGTCGGAGAGTGAACTGTCCAGGACCAGGACGGAGGCCTCGCGCTGTTCCAGAAGGGTCGAAAGGCCGGTGGCGTTGTCCACAACGCTCACCGTGAAGCCCGCCGCCTCCAGTGCCGCCGTGGTGGATTCCCGGCGCCCGGCGTCGGGATCCGCAACGACAGCCAGGTACGGCACGGTTGCGAAATGTGGTGTGTCCGCTGGCAACCTGTCCCCCTTTGCTCCTGAGTGAGCACCCGTTTGCTCCTGACTGAGTACATTGTAGGGTGACGGAGCACACCTGCTCCTATAAAATGCGCGGAGGGTATCGTGACGAGTCAGCCTGCAGAAGCAGCAAAGGCGGACCTGACGCTGGATGAACAGGGTGTTATCCAGCTCAAGTGGCCGCGGGGTGTGTCCATCGCGGAATCGGACGCCGTGGCCGCCATGCAGAACGTGAACGACCTGTGCGGGGCCGGCCGCCATCCCATGCTGGTGGACATGGCCACCACGGCCCAGGTGAGCCGGGGAGCCCGTGCCGTTTTTGGCCGCCCCTGCCAGGCCTCCCGGATTGCGCTGCTCGGGGCGTCGCCGGTTGATAAAGTGCTGGCCAACTTCATTCTGGGCATCAACAAACTGCCCTGCCCCACCCGGTTCTTTACGTCCCGCGACGACGCCATGGCCTGGTTGTTGAAGGAACCCGCGGCCACAAGCTGAACGGAACAGCCCGAGAACGGCTGCGGCGCGTTCGGGGTCCTATATTTGTCCTATGTCATCCCGCGCGAAACAGGTACTCACCGCCTTGCGGCAGTACCTGATCCTGCCCAAGCTGATGAGGCTGTCCATCTCTGCTCCGAAAGACAGAACCGTGGCCTGGGACAGGTATTGGGCCGGGATCACGAGGACGGGCGCCCGGAGTGACGTGCTGTGGGATTCCGGCACTGACCACGAGCTGCTGGGCTACGGGGACGTCCTGCGGCGGCACTTCGATCCAGGCCTTCCCGTGGTGGATGTGGGGTGCGGGCATGGCGCATTCAGCCGCGCCCTGACGGCGTATTCACCGAAGGTCCTGGGCGTTGACGTGTCTGCGCACGCGGTGGCCCGTGCCCATGACGAATCGGCCGGAGTTGACGGTGTCAGCTACCTGGCCCGTGACATGACCGAGCCTGGAGCCGGCGCGAGTCTGGTGGAATCCACGGATGCCAACGCCTTTGTCCGTGGCGTGCTTCACGTCCTGGCGCCGGCCGATCAGGCCGCGCTGATGGAAAATCTGCGGCAGATCGTAGGTGCCCGCGGCACCGTTTTCCTGGCGGAGACGAATTTCCAGGGCAACCCAGTGGAGTACGTCGCGCACCTGGGGGCGTCACTCCGCAGCATCCCGGCCCCGCTGGAGCTGGCTATCCGGAAACTGCCCATGCCGGGTCGCTTTGGACCGGAGGAGCTGGCCCGCGTGATGCCGAAGGGCCGGTGGACGCTGGTGGAAGACGGTGCCGCAACCATCGAAACCAACCCGCTGATGGATGCGGCGGGGAACAGCAGAATACCGGGCTACTTTGCGGTGCTCAAGCCCAAAAATTCCGACGCTGGCCGGTAGGGTTCGTCCTAAGCTGTCCGCATACCGGATTAGGCAAGCGCTTTCCCGGAAGCGGCTGGCATGATGGACGGCATGCGCATTCTCATCGCTCCGGACAAGTTCAAGGGCTCGCTCACCGCCGCGGAGGCCGCCGCCGCCATCGCCGAAGGTGCGCTGCGCGTATACCCGGACGCCGTCGCCAACCAGTTTCCGATCGCCGACGGCGGCGAGGGCACCCTGGAGGCTGCCGTTTCGGCCGGCTACGAGGAGCGGCTCAACGCCGTTGTGGGCCCCATTCTTGCCCCCGTCGGCGCTGCCTGGGCCATCCGGAAGAACGCTGGCGGCGGGGCGACCGCCGTCATCGAAACAGCCCAGGCCTCGGGCCTGGCTGAGATGGAACCCACCCCGGCCAACGCGCTGCGGGCGCACAGCTACGGCTGCGGGCAGCTGATCGCGGCGGCGCTCGACGCCGGGGCTACCGAGGTTGTGTTGGGGCTGGGCGGATCAGCCATGACCGACGGCGGCAGCGGCGCCCTGCGTGCGCTGGGCCTCAAGCCGCTGGACGCCGCCGGCAACGTTGTTCCGTTGGGCGGCGGATCACTGGCCGACGTTGCAGCCCTCGATACCTCCGGGCTGGACCCGCGACTCTCCGCAACCTCCTTCAGGATCGCCGTGGACGTCCAGAATCCGCTGTATGGCGCCACCGGCGCGGCTCACGTCTTCGGCGCCCAGAAGGGTGCCGACGGCGAGGCAGTTGAACAGCTCGACGCCGGTCTCCGCAACTGGGCGTCCGTACTCCGGGGGGCCACTGGCCGGGACGTTAACATCCCGGGAGCCGGGGCGGCAGGCGGCTTCCCGGCGTCGTTCCTCGCCTTCACGAACGCCCGGCTGGAAGGAGGGTTCGCGCTTGTCGCAGGGCTCACTGGGCTCGCAGGTCAACTGGACAACGCAGACCTGGTGATCACGGGGGAGGGTTCCCTGGACTCGCAGTCGCTGACAGGCAAAGCTCCCATCGCCCTCGCGGACGCAGCCCGGGACCGAGGGATTCCGGTGATCGTGGTGGCGGGGCGGATCCTGGTCACACCCGAGGACCTGGCCGGGCACGGCGTGGTCGCCGCAGCGCAACTGCTCGATGTTGCGGCCAGCCAGGAAGACGCCGTGGCCCACGCCGCAAAATACTTGGCCTGGGCCACAAGCCAGGTCCTTGAAGGCGCCTGAAGCCACAGCCCGTGTTCCGGTAATTACCCATTTGCGCCTGTGCACTCCGTCGACAGGATCCCCGGCGATTTGCTGGCTTGGCGGCCTGCTACCGTCCCGCTGCGCGTCTGTTGAGCCGCAGCGGGACGTAGATCAGCAGCACCAGGAGGACGGACAGCAAGATTCCGCCAGCAGTCAGGCCGGCGGTGCGGCCGCCGGTTACGTCAAAGACCAGTGTGGCTGTCCCGACGCTGAGCATCCCCACGCCGGCCAGGGCGATCTTGGTGATGGTGTCGGCGCTGGAGACCAGGGTTTCCTTGAGCCGTTGGCGGAAGAGCCTGCGGTGGACGCTGACCGGAAGCAGGATAAAGGCAGTGGTCAGCGTCGCGACCACCACGTTGACGAGATAAAGGCCCACCTGGAAAGCATCCAGGGTCTCGAACCGGTTCTGGAAGGGCAGGGTCAGGAGGAAGCCGGCCAGGATCTGGACCCCGGTTTGCAGCACCCTGAGTTCCTGCAGCAGCTCAGCCCAGTTGCGGTCCAGCTGTTCCTCACGGGTTTCATTCCGCCCGGAGCTTCCGGTGAAGTCCTCAACACCAGACATGCTATTCCTCGCTCCCGGGGCATATCCGCGTATTCCTCGCTCCCGGGGCATATCCGCGTGATCCAAAGCTAGGCCCGAGTTGCGCCAAAATCAACATTTGATAAGTTTACTTATTTATTTGCTCCGGATGGTGGACTTGCGCCTCCGTGCGGGATAGTTTCGAAGGGCCGGCGCAGGCAGGAGCCCTTCGAAAATCGATCCAATGAAGAGGTGGACTATGAGCGAAGCGCAGAAACGGACAGACCCGCCCACCGACCCCCGGGACGGTTTTCATTCCGGGCCCTTCCCGAAGCAGGAACAGAAGAAGCCGGGCCTGACTGCACTCATGGATCCGAAGCCAGACCACGGCGAACTTAGCTACGAGGGGCGCGGTGCGCTGCGGGGTAAGGCGGCGCTCATCACCGGCGGCGACTCAGGAATCGGCAAGGCAGCGGCCATCGCGTTTGCCCGCGAGGGGGCCGACGTCGCAATTTCCTACCTTCCGGAAGAAGAGGAAGATGCTCAGGACACGGCCGACTGGATCCGCAAAGCGGGCCAGCGCGCGCTGCTGTTGGCCGGGGACGGCCGGGAAGAGGCCTTCAGCACCCGGATCGTCGCTGATGTCGTGGCGGAATTCGGCGGTCTGGATGTGGTGGTGCTCAACGCTGCCTACCAGAAGAACCGCGAAAGTTTCGAGTCCCTGCCGACCGAGGAATTCGACCGCGTGCTCAAGACCAATCTGTATTCCCTGATCTGGACGGCCCGGGCCGCGGTTCCGCACCTGAAAGCCGGCTCCTCAATCATCACTACGGCTTCGATCCAGGCTTTCAATCCGTCGCCGGGGCTGATCGACTACGCCATGACCAAGGCAGCGCAGGTTGCCTTCACCAAGGCGTTGGCCCAGGAACTTGGACCAAAAGGGATCCGCGTCAACGCGGTGGCCCCCGGACCCATCTGGACCCCGCTGATCCCGGCCACGGAGTGGCCGGACAAGCTGCCCACCTTCGGGCAGGATACGCCGTTGCAGCGGGCGGGTCAGCCGGCAGAGCTCGCCGCGGCCTATGTGCTGCTCGCGTCCGATCAGGGGTCCTACATCTCCGGAGCAGTGCTGCCGGTGACCGGCGGCAAGGGCCTGCAACGAAGTTTGCACGTCAGATTCACATCTACTACAGGAGGAACCATGAGTCAGGACAACCAGCGCACGGAACCCGCCGAGGAAGTGGGCGGCTACGGCACGCCGACTGCGGAACAGGAGATGGGCGGGACGGACAGCAAGCAGTATGCTCAGCCCCGCGACGAAGAGGATTTTGATGCCGCCGGGCTCAATCAAAACAGCCCTGACGGCGAGACGTTCGACACCGGCACACCCAATCTCAGCCACTTCGATGAGGAAGACAAAGACAGCGCCGGCGAGCCGGGTGCCGGCCGATTCGGCGGCACTGATGACCAGCACCACGCCGAAAGCGACACCAATGATCCCGGTTTTGAGCCGGGAGAACCGCTCATCCCGCGCGACGCCGACGTTCCCTCCGCCGATGCCGAGATCAACGAGGCCAACGCCGACGCGCAGGGCTCTGAACCCTTCTCGTCGGAATCGGGACAGGAGGCTGCCGGCCTGCCGGACGGCAGCGGAGCTGACCTGCCCAAGGACAAGTCACCGAAGGATGACGACGAGGAGAGTTTCGATGCCGGATAGGCGGTGTTCTCCGCCGGGACTGCGGTTTTTGTGTGGGTGGATCTTGCCCACGGAGCGGTCGCCGGACGTATCCTAGAAACAGGTTTTGCAGTGGGCCACGCGTTTCGAGCCTAGGCGTGGAACATGGCCGCGGAGACACAAGGGGAACCGGGCCGGGAATCACTTCCGGACCCCCAGGAGATGGTGTTCGACAGCACGGATGTCGAAGACTTCCTTGTGGCGGTTACCCGCGAGTTCATGCGCGACATCGACGGCGATTCCCGTGGTATCAGCTGGGCCGTCACCTTCTTCCGCCCCGGATCGGCCCGGACTGCAGCCGCGGGGAGCGCCGCCGCGCGCGCCGCGGACGAAGAGCAGTGCTCGTTTGCGGACGGACCAGTGCTGGAAGCTGTTCGCGCGGGTGATTTTGTGCATCTGGCCGACGTCGGCCGCGACCGGCGCTGGCCGGGCTATGCCAGTGCTGCCGCGGACCACGGCGTCAGGTCGCTGCTGTCCACTCCGGTTGTTGCCGCTGCCGAATGGAGTGCAGCAGTGAGCCTCTACGCGTCCACTCCCCACGCCTTCACCAGCGAGGACATCATCAGGACGCGCAGGTATGCGCGTCAAGTGGCCCGGTCGCTGTTGATGGTGGTGTGTGTGGCGGAGCGGGCCGCAGCCGGCGCACAGCTGGCGGTGGCCCAAAGCTCCATGGTGCTTATGGACCTGGCCGTGAGCACGCTTGAATCCGATTACGGGCTCGGCCATGATGCGGCACTGCAGTACCTCCGGACCGTCGCGCGGCACACCCGCCACGGGCTTCGCGAGACAGCCCTGAATATTGTGGCTGCCTCGCGTTCCGACCACGCAGGGCGCGGCCGTGAAAATGCCTCCTTCCGGGGACTCGCCGCCCTTGAAGCACCCGCGCTCCGCCAGGGTCACTACAAAACAGGGAGTACGGCATGAACGTCTGGAAGCAGGACATTGCAGCCGCGAGGGCCGCTTCGGATCCGGCGCCCCACCCGTGGCACCGGCTGGTTGCGTTGGGTGACTCCTTCACTGAGGGCATCGGTGACCCCGAGCCGCGCAGCGAGGGTGGCTTGCGCGGCTGGGCAGACCGAGTGGCCGAGGAACTCAGCGCGAACCAGCCCGATTTCGCCTATGCCAACCTGGCCGTACGGGGCCTGCTGGTACAGCAGATTTTAGACCAGCAACTCGCTCCGGCGCTTGCGCTGAAGCCCGATCTGGTCACGCTCTCCGCCGGCGGCAACGATATCGTTTTCCGTCGCAGCGACCCTGACCGGCTCGCAGAAACGATCGACAACGGCGTGGGCCAGCTGGCCCGGTCCGGCGCCACCGTGGTCCTTTTTGCCGGGCCGGACTGGGGCGCGACGCCAGTCTTCAGCCAGATCCGCGGCAAAGTGGCCATCTTCAACGAGAACCTCCACGCGGTGGCCGCCCGCCACGACGCGGTCATGGTTGACCTGTGGTTCCTGCGTGAATTGTCGAGCGCGGGCATGTGGGACCCGGACCGGCTGCACTTCTCACCGCTGGGGCACCACACCATCGCCGCGGCCGTGCTGAAGGCCCTGGGTGTCTCGCACACACTGGAGCCGTTCGAGCCTAAGCCGCCGCTGCCCCACAGCTGGAAGGAAGCCCGGACCGAGGACCTCATCTGGGCGCGCGAATATCTGGTTCCGTGGGTGATCCGGCAGTTGAGGCACCCGCCGGAAGCGGAGCTGACCGCCAAGCGTCCCGAGCCGCGCCCGGTTTTCGGCGTCGGAACCCGGCCCGGACCGTTTATCAGCGGCGGTCACGCAGCCTGACGCAGCTGTGGCCGGGTCAGCGCTTCTTCGGCGCCCGTTTCGCTGCTGCGTTGACGGCTGCCTTGACGGCGGGAGGCAGGCCCGCCTGCTCCGTTTCCGGTTCAGCCACAGAGCCGCGGGCCTTCGCGATGGCTTTCATGCCGTGGTAGATCACCAGGGCCGCGGCTGAGCCGAGGGCGATGCCCGTGAACGTCAGTTCCCCGATGGTCCAGGTGTAATCCGCGATGCCGATGATCAGCGCGACGGCGGCGGTGGTCAGGTTCACGGGATTGGAGAAGTTCACCTTGTTCTGCACCCAGATCTTGACGCCCAGGATGCCGATCATGCCATAAAGCATGGTGGCGGCGCCGCCCAGAACGCCCGGCGGGACCGTAGCAATCAGTTCGCCGAATTTCGGCGAGAAGCTCAGGACAATAGCGAAGACGCCGGCAACCCAGTAGGCCGCCGTCGAATACACCTTGGTGGCCGCCATAACGCCGATGTTCTCCGCGTACGTGGTGGTGCCGGAACCGCCGCCGAAGCCGGCAAGGACCGTGGCAGCGCCGTCCGCCATCAGCGCGCGGCCGGAGACGCCGTCGAGGTTCTGGCCGGTCATGGCCGCGACGGACTTCACGTGCCCGATGTTCTCGGCTACCAGGACCAGCACGACGGGGACAAAGAGGCCAATCACGCCCACATGGAACTCGGGGGTCTGGAAGTGAGGGAGCCCGATCCAGGCGGCGGCCTCCATTTTTTCGTAGCTCACTTCGCCGCGCAACATGGCCACGAGGTAGCCCACCACCACGCCCACCAGGATGCTGAGCCGGCCGACGATTCCACGGAAAAGTACGCTGACCAGGATGATGGTGACGAGTGTGATGGCGGCGGTGAAGGGGGCGGCGTCGAAGTTCATTTTTGCGGCGGGGGCCAGGTTCAGGCCGATCAGCGCCACGATGGCGCCGGTGACGATGGGTGGCATCAGCCGGTTGATCCAGCCGGCGCCGAACTTCTGCACGATCGCACCGATGAGGGCCAGTGCGACGCCGGCGAGCACCACTCCGCCCAGCGCGCCGGGCACACCGAACTGCTGTTGAGACGCCATGATGGGCGCGATGAACGCGAAGCTGGAGCCGAGATAGCTGGGAACGCGTCCCTTGGTGATCACCAGGAACAGCAGCGTGCCAATGCCGGAGAAGAAGAGGGTGGTGGCTGGCGGCATGCCGGTGATGATGGGAACCAGGAACGTGGCTCCAAACATGGCCACGACATGCTGCATGCCCACGCCGATGGTCAGGGGCCAGGCCAGCCGCTCATCCGGAGCAACCACGTGGCCGGGCTTAATTGATTTGCCGGTGCCGTGAAGCTTCCATTTCATTCCGAGCATGCTCATGGTCGGGGCCTTTCAAAGGGGGTTGCCGCTGGGCTGGGATCTTCCGGTGCAACAATACCGCGCGGCCCAGCTGTGGTGAACGTCACGTGCGGATTGGGAAGAGGACGGGCGTGCTTGAAGTTACAACTATGGAAAGCAGACCGCCGGCTCATCATTTGAGATGAGCGGGCCCAGCGAAAGGTACGCCATGACTATTGCCCACGAAGAAGCGGTTATCGATCCGGCCGCCGTCGACGCCATTTTTGCCGAGGCCCGCACGGCCAACTCCTTCACCGGCGAGGTGACCGAGGACCAGGCCCGCGCCATTTACGAACTTACCAAGTTCGGCCCTACGGCTTTCAACTCCCAGCCCCTCCGCGTGACCTACGTCCGCTCTGACGAGGCGCGTGCCACCCTGGTTGACACCCTGGCCAACGGCAACAAGGCCAAGACCGCCTCCGCGCCGCTGGTTGCCGTCCTTAGCTACGACACCGCCTGGGCCGAGCAGTGGGACAACTTCCTGCCCGAGTACAACGCTCCGAAGGCCATGTACGACGCCGCCCCGGACCTGGCCGCGTCCACCGGCAACAACAACGCCCACCTGCAGGCCGGCTACTTCATCCTGGCCGTCCGGTCCCTCGGGCTCGCGGCCGGCCCGATGACCGGAGCCGACTTCAGCGCCCTCGACGCCGCCTTCTTCCCCGCTGGTGACCAGAAGAGCTTCCTGGTGGTCAACATCGGCCAGGCCGGCGAAAACGCGTGGGGCGCAGCGAAGCCCAAGTTCAGCTACGAGGACGTTGTCCGCACCGTCTAACCAAACCCAAGATGCTCTATCACTTTTGGTCCCCATCCGGGTTGGATGGGGACCAAAAGTGATAGAGCATCTGCTTTTTAAGGTTACGCGATGACGCCGTCCACCAGCGCTTTGGCTTCCGCCTGGACCTGCTTGAGGTGCTCCTCGCCCTTGAAGGACTCGGCGTAGATCTTGTAGACGTCCTCGGTCCCGGACGGGCGCGCCGCGAACCAGGCGTTCTCCGTGACCACCTTGAGCCCTCCGATGGACGCGCCGTTGCCAGGCGCCTCGGTCACCTTGGCGGTGATGGTTTCGCCGGCCAGTTCCGTTGCGGTGACGTCCGACGGCGAGAGCTTGCCGAGTGCCGTCTTCTGCTCCCGCGTGGCTGCTGCATCAATGCGCGCGTAGACGGGGGCGCCGAACTGGTCGGTCAGCCCCGTATACAGCTGGGACGGCGACTTGCCGGAGACTGCGGTGATCTCCGAGGCCAGCAGCGCCAGCAGGATGCCGTCCTTGTCGGTGGTCCAGACGCTGCCGTCCAACTTATTAAAGGAAGCGCCTGCCGATTCCTCGCCGCCGAACGCGCCTTCGCCGGACAGTAGTCCCGGCACAAACCATTTGAAGCCCACGGGGACCTCAACCAGTTTGCGGCCCAGGCTTTCCGCCACACGGTCGATGATGGACGACGAGACCAGGGTCTTGCCCACCACCGAGTTGGGGTTCCAGCCGCTGCGGTTGCGGTAGAGGTAGTCGATGGCGACGGCGAGATAGTGGTTCGGGTTCATCAGGCCGCCGTCGGGCGTGACAATGCCGTGCCGGTCGGCATCGGCGTCGTTGCCGGTGGCGACGTCGAACGCCGCTGAACTGCCGCCGTCGGACATCCTGTTGATCAGGGAAGCCATGGCGAACGGTGAGGAGCAGTCCATCCGGATCTTCTCGTCCCAGTCCAGGGTCATAAAAGCCCACTGGGGATCTACGGTGGGGTTCACCACGGTCAGGTCGAGGTGGTGGCGCTCGCCGATCTCGCCCCAGTAATCCACGGCGGCACCGCCCATGGGGTCCGCGCCGATGCGGACGCCGGCCTCGCGGACGGCGTCCAGGTTCAACACGGACGGGAGGTCGTCAACGTAACTGCTGAGGAAATCGAACTTTCCGGTGCTGTCCGCGGCAAGGGCGTCGGAGACGGGGATGCGCTTCACGCCCCGCAGGTCGTTTTCGAGGAGTTCGTTGGCGCGGTTGGCGATCCAGCCTGTGGCGTCCGAATCGGCCGGGCCGCCGTGCGGAGGGTTGTATTTGAAGCCGCCGTCTCCGGGCGGGTTGTGGCTGGGCGTGACCACAATGCCGTCCGCTTCCGGAGTGCCGGGCTGGCGGTTGTTGTTGTAGGTGAGGATCGCGTGGCTCAGTGCGGGTGTAGGGGTGTAGCCGTGCCGTGCGTCGATCAGCACGTGCACGCCGTTGGCCGCGAGGACCTCGAGGGCGGAGTTCTGCGCCGGTTCGCTGAGGGCGTGGGTGTCCTTCGCCAGGAAAAGCGGGCCGGTGATGCCCTGCCCGGCGCGGTATTCCACGATTGCCTGCGTGATCGCGACGATGTGTTTTTCGTTAAACGACGCCTTGAGGCTGGAGCCGCGATGCCCGGAAGTACCGAACGCCACGCGCTGGCCGGGGTCACCCAGATCCGGCGTGATGTCGTAATACGCGTCGAGGAGCGCAGTGATGTCAACAAGGTCCTGGGGTTGGGCAACTGTGCCCGCGCGGCTAGCCATGGCACCAGCATGCCAGACCTGGGCTGGAGTCAAGACGCCGGGTCCACAATCCGGGCCCCTATGACGCGGAAAAGTCCCCTCCAGACTGTTGGCAGCAAGTAGTTAAAGCAAGTACCGGCCCCAAAAGTACCTATATACCGGCTCCCTGCGGCGCTGCTACTTTCGGAAAACTCAGGAAAGAATGCCCGACGGCGGGGAGCGCCGCCGTCGGGCACTGCAGTTAGCGTCGGGCACTGCAGTGAGTCGGCACGCGGGAACCAGGGGGCAAGGTCATGGGGGCAGGAGACGGCGCGGCCGAGCAGTCCAGGCTGGCTGCGGAACGTGTTCAACGGCTGAAACGCCAGCTCGATCAGGCCGAGCGTGCCACGAAGTCGTGGGATGCCGGTGCAGTGGGCGAGCGTCTGGTGGCGGACAGGCTGAGCCGGCTCATTCCGCACGGCTGGTACCTGCTGAACGATGTCCACTGGCCCGGGCGGCCCAAAGCCAACCTGGACCATGTTCTTGTGGGGCCCGGCGGTGTGGTGGTGATCGATGCCAAGAACTGGACCGGCGAGGTCCGGGTCTCCGCCGGTGTCCTGTGGCAGGGCCGCTTTGCCAGGACGCAGTCCGTGGACGGCGCATTAGCACAGTGCGCCGCCGTCGCGTCCGTGCTGGCGCCGCCCCACCGGCGGTTCGTCCGCCCGTTGATCTGCCTCGCCGGGCAGCCGGACCTCTTCGGCATCACCAATTCCGACGTCGCCGTGGCAGGCGCCGACCGCGTTGTTGCAGCTGTCCTGGCGCTGCCCCCGGTGCTCGACCAAAAGACAGTGGTGGGCCTCTATGCGCACCTTGGCGAGCAGCTCACGCAGGAATCTGCTGCTCAAACTCCTGCGGTGAACTCGCTGACCGTGAAGTCACCAACCGCGAAGCCGCTGACCTCGAAACTGGCGTCAGGACAGGCGGGCGGCGTCGGATCCGGACGTGCCAGGAAGCCGAGGGCACACCAACACGCCGCAGGTGGGTTGACCCGGGTGATGTTCCTGGCTGCCTTTGTGGTTTTTGCTGTCTACGTGCTGCCCTATTGGGGGCGGTAGGACGGGATGGCGGCGCCGGTAGGCCTGTATTGCAGGCGGCGGTAGGCTGGGAATCGAAGACTTCGAATGGGGAAAAACATGACTGGCCAGCCAATTCCGCGCCCTGACTCGGAAGGGTCCGCCGCCCAGGGACCAGTCGATTCGCCGGCAGGCTACGAGCCGCCGCAGTTTGTGCCGCCGCAGGGCCCCAGCATTCCGGCGCCGCCTTTGTATGACCAGAATCAGTTCTTCTTGGCTGGTTCATGATTCCGCAGATCGCTGCAATCATCACCGGCCATCTGGCCCTCCGCCGCGAACCGTCGGGCAAGGGCATGGCCATCACCGGGCTTGTCCTGGGCTACCTTTGCCTGCTCGGCTACGGAGCGTTCTGGCTGCTCCTCATCATCGGGCTGATGTCATACGGCACCACCTACGGGTACTGACTCCCGGTCGAAACCGGGGTCGGAGAGCGGGGCAGGCTGGCTCCGCCCGCCGCAGACTCCCAAGCAGCGGAAAGGCCCCCGACAGGGGGCCTTTCTTCAGTCGGGGCTGAATTACAAATTCAGACTCTCTCGCGCCGGCGTTCAGCGGCCGGTTTCTGGGCTTCGTGGGTCCTTCCCCGACGCGGGAAGGCCCAGAAGGTGAAATCCTGGGCCGTGTAATGCGGCTCCGGACGGTCCGGCGGTGTTTCCTGGCGTTCTTCGGGTTTCCGGTCGGCTTGCTTCTTGGCACGCCAACCGAAATCTTCCATCGATGAATAGCACATCACAGACCTCCTCATAGTGACTGCCCCTTAATCGTCCTCCGGATCGGCCCCGGAGTCGACCCCCGGAGCGGTTCAAACTGTCATCAGAAGCCGAGCTGGGCCGCCACCTGGAGCAGGACCAGTTCGGAGCCCGCCGGCCCCACGAGCTGGATTCCCATGGGCAGGCCGTGCGCTGGCCGCCCACCGGTCCAGTACACGGGAATCGTGATGGCCGGCAGGCCGCAGACGTTCACCATGGAGGACCACGGCGCGAATTCGCACTGCCTGCGGTAGTCGCCGTCGGCGTCCCCGGGCCAGTCCGCGGCCGGCCACGGTTCGTCGCCGTGCGTGGCGCCGGTAAACCAGCCCACTGGGCGGGGCGTCTGAGCCAGGGCCGGCATCAACATCAGGTCCCAGCCGCCGTACTGCATGATGGTGTCGCGTTCGAATTGCCGGAGGAAAGCCAACGCTTCATTGAGCTTTAGTGCGCTGCGCTGCTGGGCCCGGCGTCTGAACGTGCGGGTCAGCGGGGCCAGGAGCGCTTCGCGGTGCGGACTGATCCGGGCGGTTCCGACGGCGGCGGTCCACGCAGTGGTGAAGGCGTCGGGGTAGCGGTTGTCGTAGCGGATGGCGGCTTCGCTGACGGCGTGCCCGGCGTGCTCCAGCATTTCCAGGCCCGCCTGCAGCGCGGCTAAGGTCTCGGGTTCCGGGGTCAACGGGAAGGTGGTGGACCAGGGGCTGTCCAGGGTCAGGCCGATGCGCAGAGGACGCGGTTCGTGTCCCACAGCGTCGAGATAAATGTTGTCAGGGGACGGCACCAGAGCATCCATCAGCAGGGCCGCGTCGGCCGCGTTGCGGGCCAGGGGCCCCGCTACCACCAGCCGGGCGGGATCGCTTGAACTTTCGCCGGACGGCACCACGCCACGGCCGGGTTTGAGGCCCACCAGGCCGCAGGCGGCGGCCGGGATACGGACGGAACCGCCGCCGTCGGTCCCCGGCGCGAACGGAAGCAGGCCCGCGGCCACCGCGGCAGCGCTGCCTCCCGTGGAGCCACCGGAACTCCGGCTCGGGGCATGCGGGTTGCGCGACGGCGGTGCGATGCGGTTTTCGCTGTACGCCGTCAGCCCAAACTCCGGAACCTGCGTCTTGCCCAATGAGACAACGCCAGCGGCCTTGAGGACTGCGGCCAAGGTGCCGTCGGCGAGGGCCGGTTTGTGGTCAAGTGCAGCGCTGCCGTGGGTGGTCACCACGCCGGCGACGTCGGTCAGGTCCTTGAAAGCCACCGGCATGCCATGCAGGAGCGGCAGGCCGTCCGTCCTGGCCCCGGAGGCCTCTGCAGAGCCGGTTCCGAAGTCTTTCCGGAACCGGGTGAACCGGGCATCGGCGGCGTCCGCATCGGCCATGGCCTCTTCTGCAGTGACCGTGACAAAGGCACCCAGCAGCGGATTCTGATCGGCAATGCGGGCCAGGAAATGTGCGGCGACGTCCCGAGCTGAGAGCTCTCCTGTGCGGAGCGCATCCCGCAGTTGGACGGCGGTCAGTTCGTGGATGTCAGCGGTGGAACCGGTTGTCTGCTCAGCGGGCAAAGCCCCTCCTCAGGGTCATTTAGAAGCGTAGCCTGCGTCAGCTTTCGGCAGGCACGGCAGGGCGGCTGACGCTAGGCTGGAGGGAGACCCGTGATTCTCTGAAAAAGGACTCCCATGAGCGATTTCGATTCTGTGCCCGTCATCGACGTCCCGGCAGACGCCGTGATTCTGGACGTCCGCGAAGACTACGAATGGGTAGCCGGACATGCCGCGGACGCTCTGCATGTCCCCCTGGATCAGCTTCCGGCACGGTTTGGCGAGTTGGACCCGGACCAGGATATCTACGTTATCTGCCGCACGGGCGGACGGTCCTTCCGTGCGGCGCAGTGGCTCACCGGCCAGGGCTATACAGCCATCAACGTGGCTGGCGGAATGGACCAGTGGCTCGAGTCCGGCAAGCCGCTTGTGTCCGATAACGGCCTCAAGCCCCTCGTTCTGTAGTCCAACCCGTATCTGTGTCCATCACCCAAGAGGAATCAATGCCCGCGATGCCCGTTACGTACGCTTTCCTTGGGCCTGAGGGCACGTTCACTGAAGCGGCACTGATGCAGGTACCGGACGCCGCCAACGCCACGCGTAATCCGGCCTCCACCGTCAATGCGGCGCTGGACATGGTCCGCGACGGCTCTGCGGACGCAGCGATGGTGCCTATTGAGAATTCGGTCGAGGGCGGCGTCACCGCCACCCTGGACGCTATCGCCGGCGGACAGGAACTCCGGATCATCCGCGAAGTCCTGGTGCCCATCAGCTTTGTCCTAGTAGGCCGTCCCGGCGTGGAGGTGGAGGATATCCGCCGGATCTCCACCCATGGCCATGCCTGGGCGCAGTGCCGTCTGTGGGTGGATGCGAATATTCCGGGTGCGGAATATATTGCTGGCTCCTCCACCGCTGCGGCCGCAATGGGGCTACTGGGCGACGAAGCCCACTACGATGCCGCGATTTGTGCGCCCATCGTTGCACAGGAGCAGCCGGGGCTGACCGTCCTGGCAGAGAACATCGGCGACAACCCGGGGGCCGTAACGCGGTTCATCCTGGTGAGCAGGCCGGGCGTACTGCCCGAACGGACCGGTGCGGATAAGACCACAGTGGTAGTCCCGCTGCCGGAAGACCGTCCGGGTGCCCTGATGGAAATCCTGGACCAGTTCGCCACGAGGGGCGTGAACCTCAGCCGGATCGAATCCCGGCCGACAGGTCAGTACCTTGGCCACTACTTTTTCAGCATCGACGCAGACGGGCACATCGCGGATGCCCGTGTGGCCGACGCCTTGGCTGGGCTTCACCGCATCAGCCCGGCCACCCGCTTCCTGGGCTCCTACGGGCGGGCAGACGCCCAAAGCCCCAGCGTCTCGCAACACACCTCGGACGAGGCATTCCGGTCCGCACATGAATGGGTCGGGAAGATTCTGCAGGGGGAATGAACGCGGCTGGACGACGACCAGGGCTTCGCCCACAGCGTAGGTCAAGGTACTTCCGCGGGATAGTTACTGTGCGTATGCTTGCCTGATCCACCTGGGGGATGGACCCCTAACGAAGGGAGCAGGTCATGAATACCAGCAGCACAGACAATGACGGCCAGGGCATGATCGTTAATCCCAAGCCCGCTGTCGACAACCAGGACTGGGACGGCGACGATGCGGACCGCGCTGACCGCCTGCGCTTCGAAGAGGAACAGGCCATGATCCGTGAGCAGTCCGAGGCGCGTGCCGCGAAGGCCGCCGCCGAGGCTGAGGCGGTCAAGAAGGCAACTGCCTGAGGCCAGGCCTGCTTAGCCCTGCTGGCCTTTCACCCTGATCAGGAGAGACCGCGGCTCCACCCGGACGGTGAGCTTCGTGGCCAAACCGGATGTGTCGCCGTCGATTTGTGTGGGCATAGGCTCCGGGCACTTGATGACGATACGGCCGGCCCGGTACATCGTCATGATGGGCAGGTTGCCCTTGTGTTTGAAGAGGATTTTCGCATACATGGCGAGCCAGCCGATGGCGCTGCGGGGGCTCATGACCACCACGTCCAGCATGCCATCGTCGATCATGGCTTCCGGGATGAAATCGATCCCGCCCGGGACCAGCCCACAGTTGGCAAACAGGACGCTGCGGATATTCCGGACCTGCTCCGGCTTGCCATCCAGCGCCACTGATACCTTCCTTCGCCGCCCGGGCAGGTGGCGCATTCCGGCTTCGGTGTAAGCGAGCCAACCCACGGCTTTCTTCAGGCCGTCGTTGGTGTCCGCGAGAATTTCGGCGTCCATGCCGATCCCGCCCATCACCAGGAACGCGTGCTCGGAAGAGTGCCCCGTGCGGGAATTTTCGATGCCCATCCGCGCGGTATCAATGTAGCGCTGGTGGCCAAAAAGCGCTGTCTGCACGTTGGCGTGGAGGTCGTTGACATTCAGATCCACGTTTCGAGCCAGGAGGTTTCCCGTCCCCAGGGGAATCAGGCCCATGGCCACATCCGTATGTGCGAGAGACTCAGCCACCACGCGCACAGTACCGTCGCCACCGCCCACCAGAACGACGTCGGCCTTGTAATCCAGCGCCGCCCGGGCCTGGGAGTACCCGGGGTCCTCGGCCGTCGTCTCGATGAAAAGAGGATCGTCCCAGCCGGCGGCCAGGCAGGCGCGCTGGATGGCTTCCTTCGCCTCCGGGGCACGTGCCTTGACGGGATTAAGGATGACCACGACGCGTTGCTGGGTGAGGCCGGTTTCGTGTGCTTCTTCGTGGACTGCGCTGCGGATGTGCAGGGCTTTGAGCCTGCGGACGCCCCACCAGCTGGAGACGGCGAAGGCCAGCGCCGCCGCGCTCAGGACGTAAAGAAGCCAGTCGTTCATGGTGCTTCAACAGTAGCCCGGCCGCGGCGCCGCGATTCCCGCCGTCCGGCCAGAAGGTGTTGGGTCCGCCGGATTCGATACTCTTGTCTGGTGATCGACGTAAAAGAGCTCAGCGAAAACCCGGACAAGTTCCGTGCCAGCCAGCGCGCCCGCGGCGCAGACGAATCAGTGGTGGACGCGATCATCGCCGCGGACTCCGCCAGGCGTGCCGCCCTGATCCGCTTTGAAAACCTCCGCGCCGAGCAGAACGTTTTCGGCAAGAAGGTGGCGCAGGCCAAGGGCGACGAGAAGAAGGCCCTGCTCGCCGAGGTCAAGGAACTGGCCAACACTGTGAAGGCCGCATCGGCCGAAGCGGACGCTGCCCAGGCCAAACAGGACGAACTGCTGCGCACCATCCCGAATCTTATTGAAGACGGTGTCCCCGAGGGCGGCGAGGAGGACTACGTGGTGGTCAAGACCGTTGGCACGCCCCGAGGGTTTCCCGATTTCGAGCCGAAGGACCACCTGGAAATCGGTGAGCTGATCGGCGCAATCGACATGGAGCGCGGTGCGAAGGTGTCCGGCTCCCGCTTCTACTTCCTGCGCGGCGTGGGTGCACGCCTGGAGATGGCGTTGCTGCAGATGGCCATGGACCAGGCCATCGAGGCGGGCTTCGTACCCATGATCACGCCTACTCTGGTGCGCCCCGAAACCATGCAAGGCACCGGCTTTGACGTAAAGCACGACGCCGAGATCTACCGTCTCGCTGAGGACGACCTTTACCTGGTGGGCACCTCCGAGGTTGCCCTGGCCGGTTACCACGCGGACGAGATCCTGGACCTGACGGCCGGCCCCATCCGGTTTGCCGGGCAGAGCTCCTGCTACCGCCGCGAGGCCGGTTCGCACGGCAAGGACACCCGCGGCATCATCCGCGTGCACCAGTTCAACAAAGTGGAGATGTTCGTCTACACCACGGTGGAAAAAGCCGCAGCCGAACACGAACGGCTGCTGGCGTGGGAAGAGGAGATGCTGGCCAAGTGCGAGCTTCCGTACCGGGTGATCGACACCGCTGCCGGGGACCTCGGCATGTCTGCGGCCCGCAAGTTTGACTGCGAAGCCTGGGTTCCCACGCAGGGTGCCTACCGTGAGCTCACATCCACCTCGAACTGCACCACGTTCCAGGCCCGGCGCCTGAACATCCGCGAGCGTGTGGTCAACGACGAAGGCGTAGCCAAGGGAACCCGTGCCGTGGCCACGCTGAACGGCACGCTGGCCACCACCCGCTGGATCGTGGCCATCCTGGAGCACCACCAGAACGCCGACGGCTCGGTCAACGTCCCGGCCGGACTGCAGAAGTACCTCGGCGGGATGGAAGTCTTCCCGGTCCTGTAGCATTCGCTGATCCCTGGACGCAGGATTCATGGGCTTGCCGGATGTTAACACTCACACCGTGGATAACCCTGTGAGTATTAACCGGGTGTTCATGGGCGCTGTGGCCTGCGTCCTAGCCGGTGCAGGGGGTCTCTGGTCTACTGGATGTATGACTACATTGACTGAAACCACAGTCGCTGGCATCGATGACCAGCGGATCGCAAACGAATACACCACCAAGTTCATGATTGCCCTGGACGTGGACGGAACCTTGGTGGACCACGACGGGCACATGTCCGTGCCCGTCCGGGAGGCCGCAAAGGCCGTGGTCGCGGCAGGGCATGACGTTCTGATCGCAACCGGCCGCTCGCTAAACGCCACGCTGCCCATCATCGAGCAGATCGGCATCCAAAGCGGTTACGCCGTCTGCTGCAACGGCGGCGTGACACTGCGGCTGGATCCGGACCTGGCTGATGGCTACGAAATCATCCATAAGGCCACCTTCGATCCGGCCCCGGCGCTCCGGGCGTTGCGGGAGAAACTGCCCACCGCGAAGTATGCGCTGGAAGACGAGGACGGCAACTTCCTGTCCACGGAGCGATTCCAGGACGCCAGCTTCGGCGTAGAGGCTATCGGCGTTGACTTCCAGACACTGCTGGAAGCCACCGCCGTCCGGCTGGTGGTGTTCAGCACCGAAAACACCCCGGAAGAATTCACCGCAACCATCCAGGAGATCGGCCTGGCCGGTGTCACGTACTCGGTCGGATGGACCGCATGGCTGGACATCGCCGCGGAAGGCGTCACCAAGGCCAGCGCGCTGGAACGGCTCCGCGGCCAGTTGGGGACTGAACCCCACCGGACTGTGGCCATTGGCGACGGCCGCAACGACATCGAAATGCTGGGCTGGGCCGGGCGCGGAGTCGCCATGGGCCAGGCCGCGGAGGAAGTCATCGCCGCCGCGGATGAGGTCACGCATTCAGTATTCGACGACGGCGCCGCGCACGTGCTGCGCAGCCTCCTGGTGTAGGGCTGCTTCCGCCGCGCCTCGTCTCAAGTTTTTGGCCAGATGATGCCGTCTGATTGCCTGAAACGGGCACTATCTGGACAAAAACTCCCAAGCGGGGGCAGGATGGGCTAGTTCTCGTCCGTCCAGTTCGGTGGCCAACGCCGTCAATGGACCCACACCGTCCAAGTCCAGATTCTTGAGATCGGTCAGCCCCTTGGACTCGCCGATCCGCCGCCCGTAATTCAACCGGCTCGGGTCGTCCACCAGGACATGCAGCAGCCCCCCGCTGGGAATCACGATGGCACGCTCGCCCAGTTCACAGCTGAGCGTGCCGAGCGGGAGACCGTCAAGGGAGAACTGCCCCCGGTAGCGGACCTCCCCGAAGGCCAGAACACCGCCGCGCTCCAGGGTGCGCCCGTTGAGGCAGAAGACGCGGTACTGCCGTGACCGCTGACTCCGGCCGGGCCGGCCGTACCGCCTGGTAGACCCGTTTGCCGGGGCCTTACGGCATCGCAGCGTTAGCTGACGCGCCGCCGTCGCAACCGGAGCGCACGGTGCAGGACACGGCCCGCTTCCTGCCCGGACTTTCGGTCCTTCGTGCCGGACTGGCAGACGCCGATCCGGCGACCGCTTTCGAGGCGCTGTTGGCCGAGGAGGATATCCCGGTGGGCGAGCTGGCTCACCGCCTGGGCATCAGCCCGCTCCTGGCCTCGCCGGCTACTACGACCAGCCCCACCTGATCCGCACCTCCCGGCGCTTCAACGGATTTACGCCGTCGGTATACCTCCGGCTCATCCGCCAGCACGGCCCCGAGTACGCCACCTTCGTTCCCTTGGAAACCCCGACGGCGGTCCGCTGAGCGGGTGCCCATCGTGCCCGCTGCGGGCTGCGGCTTTTCTACAAGACAGTGCGGTGTTTGTGGGAACATTCCTGCTCGCCGTGGTGATGGCCGTGGTGCTAGCCGCCTTCATCGGCAACGGCGGCGTGAGCCAGCTGTGTTCAGCGCACCTCGAGGATGAGGGCCAGCAGCCGTGCGGCGGCGGGACGGGCAGCGTGTTCCTCGTTCCACTGGGCCCTGGCCACTCCCTTGCTAACGGCCTGGGTGGTAATTCCGAGTTCCTGGGCCACCGCCTTCTGCTGTCCGCGGACCCCGGGGGTCATGAGGTCAAGAACGCGCCATTCAGCCCCGGATCTGTTTCGCACAATATGGCCCAAGAGCCGCAGCACAGCCTCGGCCTCGTGGGCGATTTCCGCCAGCGGTCCTTCCACGGCGACCGGGATGCGTTCTTTGCTGTTCCGGAGCCGGTCCACCGCGCGCCGGGCGTAGATCAGGCCGTGACCGGAGGCATCCTTGATCTGGTTCGGCAGCGGTTCGTTGACTGGCCCGACGCCCAGCCCCACGTACCAGGAACCGCATCGCAGGGCGATCAGGGCTGCCTCCACGGCTTCGTGCGGGCAGTCCACAATGCCTTGGACTTCATCCTCCACAGAGCGGTCGAAGTCCAGGCGCGCGGGGATGTGCCGCAGGTCCTTCAGCAGCTGAGGGACGCGGTCGCCGTCGCGCCGGCTGTCGGTCTGGTTGATGGTCAACGTGAACATGTGGATCAAAGACTACCGGTTAGTAGTTGGCCCAAGGCAAGTCGGCGAGGGGTCTTGATTCAGGCAAGGTCAAGACTCGTGGCCGAGCTGATCTGAAGGGGACGCAGCGCCTGCAGTCCGGGAAACCGAACAGATCAGGCCCATGATTGCCGTGGGCTTCTTCGGAGCAGCCCTGCCTTTGTAGCTACGGGCCAACATGCCCCCGGCCTGCCGCCGTCCCTCGATGCCGTCGTGGTCCAGGACCGGCTGGACATCAGGGTTCCGGGGCCCGGCGAGGAATGGCAGAGAGGCGTCCGGCTAGCCAACCGGATAGTCGCTGCCGGTTTACTGCGGGGGTCATGCAACCGACCTTACCGCCGCCATGCTGGACGCTCCGTGACACGCGGACGGGGTTCTGAGACGCTAGTGTGCGGAGGGCCGGCGGCCCGGGGCCCGGAGGGACACATACACATGCCGTGGCTTGATGTGCTTGGCAATGACATCCACTACACGGCAGGACCTTCTGGTGGCGGCCATCCGCGACGTTGTATCCGGCACCTGAGAAAGCTCCCCGGGCTTACAGCGAGCGGTACTCGAGTGCCCCGGGAATCCCGCCAGCCTGACCAAGGCCGTCGCCGCGGGCAAAGTCCGCCCACAGCCGGCGCACCTCACGGCCCACGGCGTCGATCTCATCCCAGGTTGCGCCCTTGAGGAGTCCTGCGTCGGCCCAGGTCTGCTGGTTTCCGAACAGCAGCGGCAGGTCAACGGTGTGTGCGGCGCGGTAAAAGTTTCCCGGTGCGCCCCAGGACAGCAGGTAGCTGTAGGCCTTGCCTCCCGCGCGGGCGTGGCGGCGGGCAAATTTGCGGGCAGATCGGCCGTAGACTGCCTCCGTCACCGCCCAGTTGATGGCTTTCACGGCGACCGCACCCAGCCCCGGGACCTTGCCCAGAAGGCTGACCACGGGACTCCGGGGAAGGAACAGGCGGGCCTCGTCGGAGGTGTGCCCGATCAGCACCTCGATGCCCGGGGCCGTGGCGTTCCAGGCCGCCTCAACGCGTGATTCAGGTGGCAGCGGGGCGTGCCCGTATTGGGTGCCGAACGGCATGGCTGCCATCAGGCCGTATTTCCGGGCCACCTGGGACACGTGGTCTTCGATGTCCACCACGTCCAGCATCGGGGTGTCTTCCGTGACGGCTTCGGCCGCGATGCCCATGGCGCGGCTCATCTTGTGCCGGCCGCGGGTGATCCCCAAAGGTGCACTCTGGATGATGGCCCGCTGAAACAGGGACGGCGCCTCCGGAGTGGCCATGAGGTGGACTACGGAGTCACCGCCTGCGGACTGCCCGAACGCGGTGACCCGCCCCGGGTCGCCGCCGAAGGCCGCGATGTTGCGCTGCACCCACCGGAACGCTTCCAGTTGGTCCAGGAGGCCGAGGTTCGCGGGTCGGCCGGTGCCGGTGGACAGGTAGCCGAACAAGCCCAGCCGGTAGGTCACGGACACCACGACGACCCGGTTCTCGGACACCAGGGACTTGGCGTCAAAGATCGCCAGGTCGCCGGAGCCCGACGTGTAGGAACCGCCGTGCAGCCACACCATGACCGGGACGTGCTCGCCGTCGGCAAGCCCTTCCGGAACGGTGATCGATAGGCGCTGGCAGTCTTCACTTCCGGGGAGCTCGCCATACCGGGTACCCAGGACGTCGTCCAGGAACGGAACAGGGCCCTGCGGGCAGGCGGGTGCGAGGGTGGTGGCGGCATAGTCGGCGGTCCAATCGGACGCGGTCACCGGAAGTTGAAAACGGCCCGCGGTGGCGTAGGGAATGCCGGTGGCCCGCAGCACCGAACCGTCCCGCCACCCGGTGATCGGTCCGCACGGAGGATTAAACGAAGGCTCGGAACTCACAGGGCAACGATTCCACAGAAACGCCGCGGCCGGTTAACGGGCAACGCGGGGTCACTTACGGCCCTTGTCCGTCGTCCGGATGGGCGTTAAGTGACCCCGCGTTGCAGTTGCGGAGCGGTGGCTAGTGCGCTGCCGGCACGAAACGCTTGATGGAAGCTTCCAGCTCGGCCTCGGCGGCGGCGCGGTCGCCCCAGCCCTCGGCCTTGACCCACTTGCCCGGCTCCAGGTCCTTGTAACGGGTGAAGAAGTGCTCGATTTCCTTGATCAGGAATTCGCTGACATCGCTGATTTCCTGGATGTGGTCAAAGCGGGCGTCAACCGGGACGCACAGGACCTTGGCGTCGCCGCCGCCGTCGTCGGTCATGTTGAAAACCCCGATGGGGCGGGACTCAACAATGACGCCGGGGTGCAGGTCGAAGTCCTGCAGGAGCACCAGTGCATCCAGCGGATCGCCGTCTTCGCCCAGGGTGTTCTCGAAGAACCCGTAGTGCGTGGGGTACTGCATGGAGGTGAAGAGGACGCGGTCCAGGCGGACGCGGCCGGTCTCGTGGTCAACTTCGTACTTGACTCGTGATCCCTTGGGGATCTCGATGGTCACGTCGTGCTTCATGGAATGCTCCTCGGCAATTGCAGGGGGGGGGGGGGTCGCGGCACAGGAGACGAACAACAAAAAAGGAGTGTCGGTGCCGCCGACTACTATTGAGGATATAGCGACAGGCCCAGGTTTCAGGAACTTGCGGGGAAATTTCAGGACTTGAGGACCAGCACCAACATGAAGGAAACATCGGGCGCAGGCGCGTTCCGGCGCACGGTTCAGCGCGGGCTGCAGGCCTGGCCCACCGCGCTGCTCTTGGCCGTGATCGTTATCCTGGCACTCCCCGCCGTGTGGCTGGTTGCCCCTGCTTTCGTCGTCCCGCCGCCGGCAGCGACGCCGGTGGTGCCCGCCTGGCAGCAGCTCCCGGCCACGCTTTCCGCCCGTCAGGGCCTGGCTCCGCTTACGGAGTCGGCGCCCGTTCCGCTGCCCGCCGCTGTCGCCGCGCAGTTGGACGCCTTGTTAAAGCCCGACGGCGACGGCAGCTTCACTGGGCTTGTCCAGGATGCGCTCACTGGCCAGGTCCTGTTTGACCGGGGCGGTTCGGAGAGCCGGATCCCTGCCTCCAATATGAAGCTGCTCACCGCTGTGGCCGCACTCCGGGCGATCGGGCCGGACCGCCGTTTCGGCACCAGGGTTCTAGCTGGGCCCGCCCGCAATCAGGTGGTGCTGACCGGCGGCGGCGACGTCCTCCTGGGCGCCGGTGAGTCCGCGCCCAACCAGGTGATGGGCCACGCAGGGCTCGCCACCCTGGCCACCGCCACCGCGGACGCGCTCCAGGCCATTGGAACAACCGGCGAGCTGAAGCTTCTGGTGGACGATTCCCTGTTCAGCGGCCCTGCACTGAACCCAGCCTGGGCTGACGGCGACGTTGCAGCGGGCGAGGTGGCCCCCTTGTACCCGCTGGCGCTGAACTCGGCGCGCTTTGACCCGGCCGTGACGACCGGCCTGCGCCCCCAGGACTCTGCAATCACCGCCGCGGAGGCGTTTGCCGCGCAGCTCAAGACGGCAGGCGCCGCTGCGGGACTCACGGTAGCGGCCGGCGTCGAACGTTACACGGAGCCTTCCGGCGATGCGCTCCCCGCTGAAGAGCCGGGGGTCCTTGCCGAAGTCCAGTCCGCCACGGTGGGCCAGCAGGTGGACCTGATGCTGCAGACCTCGGACAACTATCTGGCGGAGGTCCTGGGTCGGATGGCTGCGTCGGCGGCCGGGGAGCCCGCCAGCAATGACGGCGCCACCTCAGCAGTCCGCACACAGCTCGTGGACCTGGGGATCCCCACTGACACCATGCGTCTGGCCGATGTGTCCGGGCTGGCGTTGGCGAACCAGGTCTCTGCCCGCCAGTTCGCGGAAGTGGTGCGTGCCATCACCTCCGGTACCGACACCAGGTTGCTGGCTGCGCTGGATGGATTTCCGGTCGCCGGGCTGACCGGAACGCTGGACAGCCGCTACGGGGATGGCACCACTGCCCGCGGCGCCGGCCTGGTGCGGGCCAAGACCGGGACCCTAAACTCGGTGATCGCACTCAGCGGATACGTGGTGGACGCAGACGGGCGGCTCCTGGTCTTCTCGTTCATCGGCAACGGTTTGACGCCTGGCGCTGCAGCTAACAGGGAGGCCCTGGACCGGGCCGCCACGGCGCTCGCCGCGTGCGGCTGCCGCTAAGGCTGGCAACTCGCTAGGACGTAGCGGAATGTCCCGAGTTCGCGGCAGGAGTTGCCTGTGCCGCCGCCGAAACCGAGGACTCCCCGGACAAACGAGCGCTGGGGCGGTACGGATCATGGGGTTCTCCTCGATGCGGGGCGGTTCTGTGGTCCCTACTTTGCCCGCGCTTGCTAGCAGGGCGCTTTCGGCATCCTGTGCGCCGGATGTGCCTGCGGACATCGCCTGAGGCCCGATGCGCCGGTGACCGTTCGCCGGTCAGCGAACTTAAGGACCATCTGCCGTCCGCTGTGATGTGATGGGGACTATGGAGACCACTGCGCGTGATTCGTCAGCCCCGGCATCGTCCAGCCCCGCCCAGGCCCTGATCAACTGGGACTTGGCCGCGTCCACAGCGGCCCGGTTGGCCTCCTCGGGGCCCACCCTCAACTCTGCGGAAATCGGCGAAGCCGTGGACAGCCTGCGCCGCCTCGCGGACGCCTCCGTCCCGCACGTCCACGAAATCACGGGCCTCGAAGCCGCAAGGGACCTCCGCGACTCCTCTGTCCTGGTGGTGGACCGGGCCAGCTGGGCCAAAGCCAACACGCAGAGCTTCGCCGTGATGCTCAAACCCGCGATGGAAAAAATGCTCGAAAGCCGCCGCGGCAACGTCAGCCCGGCGGCGGCCAGCGTCAGCGGCGCCGTCACCGGCAGCCAACTCGGCGCTGTCCTGGCGTTCCTGTCCAGCAAGGTTTTGGGCCAGTACGATCCGTTTGCCGCGCTCGCCGAAGGTTCCAAAGCGCCGGCAGCCGGCCGCCTGCTTCTTGTGGCGCCCAACATCGTGGCTGTGGAGCGCGAACTCAACGTCACGCCGGAGGATTTCCGGCTCTGGGTCTGCCTTCACGAACAGACGCACCGCGTGCAGTTTGCCGCCGCGCCCTGGCTCCGCCACCACATGCTTTCCGAGATTGACAACCTCAGCGGGCACCTGCTGGGCAACGTTGATTCGCTGATGGAGCGCGCGTCCGCCGCCGCACGTTCCCTCAGAGACCGGACCGCCACCGGCGATACTCCCGGCCGCGGCGCCATCCTGGACCTGCTGCAGAATCCCGAGGAGAAGGCGTCCCTGTCCCACCTGACGGCAGTCATGAGCCTGCTGGAGGGCCACGCCAATGTGGTGATGGATTCCGTCGACGCCAGCATCGTCCCCTCGGTCAGGACTATCCGGCAGCGCTTCACCGACCGTGGCAAGGAGCGCGGCGTGATGGAGAAATTCATCCGCAACCTCCTGGGCTTGGACGCCAAGATGCGCCAGTACTCCGACGGCGCCAATTTTGTCCGCGCCGTCGTGGCGGTGGCCGGCATGGAGGGCTTCAACCGGGTGTGGGAATCCGCCGAAAACCTCCCCACCGAGCCCGAAATCCATGACGCCAAGCTGTGGGTTGACCGGATGGGTCTGTAGGTGCCCCACGCCCCGAATGTGCCGGACGCCCGTACGGCTTTACCCGGCCGACGGCGGCCCGGCAGGCTCGCGCCCGTCGTCGGCAAGGCGCGCAAGATGGTCCAGAACGCCCTGGCAGAGGCCGGCTATCCGGGGCACGTGCTGGTGGCCTGCAGCGGTGGTCCCGATTCGATGGCCCTCGCGGCGGTGGCGGCCTATTTTGCCCGCCGCGGCCACGTTGACGGGCACGCCCTGACGGTGGGCGCGGTGGTGGTTGACCACCAGCTGCAGGAAGGCTCGGCCAAGGTGGCTGCCGCCGCAGTCCGGACATTGCAGGAACTGGGCCTCTCCCCGGTGGACCTCCGGACCGTTACCGTCGCCAGCACCGGGATGGGCCCGGAAGCGGCCGCCAGGGATGCCCGCCACGCAGCGCTGGAGGCTGCGGCCGGGGATCACGGGGCCACCGCTATCCTGCTCGGGCACACTCTGGATGACCAGGCCGAACAGGTCCTGCTGGGGCTTGCCCGCGGCTCCGGCACACGCTCGCTGGCCGGTATGCGCCCTGCCCGCGGCCTGTTGCTGCGGCCGTTCCTGGGCCTGCGCCGCGCGGATACCCTGGAGATCTGTGTCGTCGAGGACCTTGAGCCCTGGCACGATCCCAGCAATTCGGACCCGTCGTTTGCCCGCTCCCGGACCCGGGTGGAAGTACTGCCGCTGCTCGAGGAAAAACTCGGCCCCGGCGTGGCTGAATCGCTGGCCCGGACCGCGTCCATCCTGCAGCTGGACGCTGACTATCTGGAGGACGTGGCAGATCGCACATTTGCCGCCTTGGCCGAGCGGTCCGGACTCGAGATCGGCCTCCCGGAGGAGGCCCTGGGGGATCTTTCCCCGGCCATCAGGTTCCGGGTCATCGCCAAGGCAGCGGCCGACGTCGGGGGCCAACAGCCCAGCTACCAGCGCCTTCTGGCAGCGGAAGCGCTGCTGCGCCGGCAAGGTTCTGCCGGTCCCGTGGAGCTGCCAGGCGGGGTGAGCGTGTACCGGCTGTCCCTCGCCGAGCTGGCCCAGCGGGACGCGGCGGAAACTCGGCCCGCGACCCCAGACAGCGGCGCCCCCGTTCCCCGTGAAGCGGCCCGCTGTGGGAAGCTAGTATTCCGGCCTCAAAAACCGCCCCAAGAATAGTCGCACCCCGCATCTACACAGGAGCCATTGGTGGATTCAAACGACGTCCAGGCAGACCTCAAGCACGTTCTCTACACCAAGGAACAGATCCAACAGCGGATCGCTGAGCTCGCCGCGCAGATCGACAAGGACTACGAAGGCCGCGAAATCCTTCTGGTCGGTGTACTCAAGGGCGCTGTGATGGTTATGGCCGATCTCGCCCGCGCGCTCCACAGCCACGTTTCGATGGACTGGATGGCAGTGTCCTCCTACGGCTCCGGCACCCAGTCCTCGGGTGTTGTCCGGATCCTGAAGGACCTGGACACGGACCTGATGGGCAAGGACGTCCTGATTGTCGAAGACATCATCGACTCCGGCCTGACCCTGTCCTGGCTCAAGACCAACCTGGAATCCCGGGGCACCGCTTCTGTGGAGATCTGCACCGCCTTCCGCAAGCCCACGGCCGCCAAGGTGGAGATCGACGTCAAGTACATCGGCTACGACATCCCCAACGAGTTCGTGGTGGGCTACGGCCTGGACTACGCCGAGAAGTACCGCAACCTGGACTTCGTGGGCACGCTCGCCCCGCACGTTTACGAGTAAAGATTTAGGCACGGCAATGCCGGCGGCGGCCTCTTCGGAGGCCGCCGCCGGCATTTAAGCTGCCGAACCTACAGGATCCGCCCGTGCCGCCGTCGGAATCCTCCTGGCGGCCGGCCACACCCGCATCGGCTTCCTTAACAACACCAACGACGTCCCCGCCACCCGGGACCGCCTCCGCGGCTTCCGGGCAACACTCACGCAGGCAGGGCTCGACGGCGACGCGGCACCTGTCGAAGCGGAGATCTCCGCAGTGCAGGGAGGCTATGAGGCGCCCCACCCGACCATCTTGGACTGCCCGCCGGTGCTGCGCGATTCGGTGGCGGCGCCCGCGCGCTGACCGCTGCCGCGTTGCGCCAGTTACAAGGGCCAAGGCCAGAACCTACCCACACCGTGCTCACGCTGCGCATCGTCGTCGACCATTGCATGGTTGAGGTGTTCGCGCAGGGCGGGAAAGCGGTCCTGACCGACCTGGTCTTTCCGCGCGTTGGAAGCAGGGTTCGTCCATGTTTACCGCGAGCGGCACGGCCATCCTCCGGAAACTGGCTGTCGCCGCAGCCGGGCTGACCTGCGGAGTTCCGCTTTTGCCGTCCGCATCCCGCTACGCCCAGAGGGAACTTTTGCGCAGCACCGTGCGTGAATTACTCCGAACGGTGTATAGCTAGTAGCTGATGCAGGACCACACGCGCGCAGACTCACTCGCCGTGCAGCACTACCAGGAGGGACGGGGCCAGCCCCCGAACAGATGAAAGCTAAGAGTTTCTTGAAGGGCCCGGGCATCTGGATCGTTGTTGTGATCGCCATGCTCCTTGTGGCTTTTGCAACACTGGCTCCCGGTGGTGCGGCACGGATCGATACGGACAAGGGCCTTGAGCTCCTTGCCGACAGCGGCAAGGTTGAGCAGGCAAAAATCTTCGACGGCGAAAACCGCGTTGACCTGACCCTCAAGGACAACCTGGATGTCAACGGGCAGGACAAGGGCAAGAGCGTCCAGTTCTTCTTTGTCGACGCCCGCGCCGCCGACGTCGTCAAGGCCGTCACGGCTGCCAAACCCGCCAACGGCTACACGGACCAGCCGATCGAAAGCAACTGGTTCTCCGGCCTGCTTTCGCTGCTTATCCCTGTCATCCTGCTCGGTGCGCTGTTCTGGTTCCTGATGACCCGGATGCAGGGCGGCGGCTCGAAGATCATGCAGTTCGGCAAGTCCAAGGCCAAGATGGTCAACAAGGACATGCCGCAGGTGACTTTCGTGGACGTAGCCGGCGCGGACGAGGCCGTGGAGGAGCTCCAGGAAATCAAGGAGTTCCTGCAGGAACCCGCCAAGTTCCAAGCTGTGGGCGCCAAGATCCCCAAGGGCGTGCTGCTCTACGGCGCTCCGGGAACCGGCAAGACTCTCCTGGCCCGCGCGGTCGCCGGCGAGGCCGGCGTGCCGTTCTTCTCCATCTCCGGCTCGGACTTTGTCGAAATGTTTGTCGGCGTGGGCGCGTCCCGTGTCCGCGACCTTTTTGAGCAGGCCAAGGCCAACTCTCCGGCCATCATCTTTGTTGACGAGATTGATGCGGTCGGACGGCACCGCGGTGCCGGGATCGGCGGCGGCAACGACGAACGCGAGCAGACCCTGAACCAGTTGCTGGTTGAAATGGACGGCTTCGACGTCAAGACCAACGTCATCCTGATCGCGGCCACCAACCGTCCCGACGTCCTGGACCCGGCACTGCTGCGTCCCGGCCGTTTTGACCGCCAGATCTCGGTGGACGCCCCGGACCTGATCGGCCGCGACCAGATCCTGCAGGTGCACGCCAAGGGCAAGCCGATGGCCCCGGGCGTTGACCTCAAGGCCGTGGCGAAGAAGACTCCGGGCTACACCGGCGCAGACCTCGCCAACGTCTTGAACGAGGCAGCCCTGCTGACCGCGCGCTCCAACGCCAACCTCATCGATGACCGCGCCCTCGACGAGGCCATCGACCGCGTTATGGCAGGCCCGCAAAAGCGCAGCCGCGTGATGAAGGAACACGAACGCAAAATCACCGCATACCACGAAGGCGGACACGCCCTGGTGGCGGCTGCCCTGAGGAACTCGGCGCCGGTCACCAAGATCACCATCCTTCCCCGTGGCCGGGCCTTGGGTTACACCATGGTGGTCCCGGAGAACGACAAGTACTCCATCACCCGCAACGAACTGCTGGACCAGATGGCCTACGCAATGGGCGGCCGCGTGGCGGAAGAGATCGTCTTCCACGATCCCTCCACGGGAGCCTCCAACGACATCGAAAAGGCCACCTCCACGGCCCGCAAGATGGTCACCGAGTTCGGTATGAGCGAGCGTGTCGGCGCGGTACGCCTGGGCCAGGGCGGCGGCGAACCCTTCCTGGGCCGCGACGCCGGGCACGAGCGCAACTACTCGGACCAGATCGCCTATGTGGTGGATGAGGAAGTGCGCCGCCTGATCGACCAGGCGCATGACGAGGCGTACGCCATCCTCACCGAAAACCGGGACGTCCTGGACCAGCTGGCCCTGGAACTCCTGGAACGGGAGACCCTCAACCAGGCCGAGATCGCGCACATCTTCACGGACATCCGCAAGCGTGACTTCCGCGAGGTATGGCTGTCCAAGGAGACGCGACCGGTCCAGCAGGCCGGCCCCGTTGAGTCCCGCCTGGAGAAGTCTGAGCGCGAAGCCCAGCAGGAAGCCAAGGAAGCCCGCCTCGAGGAACCGCTGGACGCGCTGCCGCCGCACCCGCAGGGTGTCCCGGATGACGCTGCGTTCCAGGGCGGCATCCCCGACTCGGGGCCTGACGCCACGCACGGCTAAGCTTTCTTCTGTGACTCACATCGACGACGACGACGCACCCGCCTCCGCCGGACACCCGGCGGAGGACGGATCCCACCACAATAAGCACGAGAAGGTGGACCGGCCCCGGATCGAGGCGGCCGTCCGTGAAATCCTCCTGGCCATTGGCGAGGACCCGGACCGCGGAGGCCTCGTAGACACCCCCAAGCGGGTGGCCAAGGCCTACGCCGAAGTGTTCGCGGGACTGCACCACGATCCCGCTGACGTCCTCTCCACCACGTTTGACCTGGACCACGAAGAACTGGTCCT
Organism: Pseudarthrobacter sp. S6; assembly: GCF_050156575.1. Taxonomy (NCBI): domain Bacteria; kingdom Bacillati; phylum Actinomycetota; class Actinomycetes; order Micrococcales; family Micrococcaceae; genus Pseudarthrobacter; species Pseudarthrobacter sp. S6. The sequence continues at coordinate 445,231 of NZ_CP189581.1, forward strand.
GGTCAAGGACATCCCGTTCTACTCAACGTGCGAGCACCACCTGGTGCCGTTCCACGGGGTTGCCCATGTCGGCTACATTCCCTCCCACGACGGCAAAGTGACCGGGCTCAGCAAGCTGGCACGCCTCGTGGATATCTACGCCCGACGCCCCCAGGTGCAGGAGCGGCTCACCACCCAGATCGTCGAAGCAATGGTCAGCCACCTCAAGCCGCGTGGCGCGATCGTCGTTGTCGAATGCGAACACATGTGCATGTCAATGCGCGGTGTCCGCAAGCCCGGAGCAAAGACCGTCACCAGCGCGGTCCGCGGGCAGCTTCATGACCCGGCCACCCGTGCCGAAGCCATGAGCCTCATCCTCGGAAGGTAAGTAACAGACCATGGACTCACTCGCTGCAGCCCCGGGAACCGGGCCCGCAACATCTCCGCTGCCCATCCTGCGCAAACCGCGCCCGGCCGCGACATTCGCGGACCTGCCCACCGGCCGCACCCTGGTGATGGGCATTCTGAACGTTACCCCGGACTCCTTCAGCGACGGCGGAAAGCACCCGACGGCGGACACCGCCATCGCGGCGGGCCTGCGGATGTTCTACGCCGGAGCGGACATCATCGATGTCGGCGGCGAATCGACTCGTCCCGGCGCGGAGGATGTAACCCTGGCGGAAGAACAGCGCCGGGTGATCCCAGTCATCGAAGCCCTGGTCAAGGCGGGCGCCCTGGTCAGCATCGACACCACTCACGCGGCCACGGCCGCTGCCGCCCTGAAGGCCGGCGCCGCCATCATCAACGACGTTTCCGGGCTGACCATCGAGCCGGAGATGGCCGAGCTCGTAGCCGCGTCCCAGGTGCCGTATATCCTCACGCACCGCCGCGGCGACGCCCGCACCATGGACTCCCTGGCCCAGTACCACGACGTTGCCGGCGAAGTGGTGGCTGAACTGGCCGGCGTCCGCGACAAGCTCTACGCAGCCGGGGTGGGCAAAGAGCAGATCATCGTGGACCCGGGCCTGGGCTTCGCCAAGAACGACGCCCAGAACTGGGAGCTCCTGCAACACCTGGACCAGCTGGACAGCCTGGGGCACAAGCTCCTGGTTGCCGCCTCCCGTAAGCGCTTCCTGGGCACACTCCTCACGGTCGCCGGCAAGTCCGCCGTCCCGGAGGAACGCGACGACGCCACGGCCGCGATCACCGCGATCAGCGCGGCCCGAGGGGCCTGGGCCGTCCGTGTGCACGACGTCGGTCCCAGCCTTGACGCCGTCAAGGTGGCCGCGCGGATGGCTCACGCCCCTACCACCACCTAGGCCGGGCACCCATGGACAGGATCACGCTGAGCGGTGTCACCGCCGTCGGCCATCACGGAGTCTTCGATTTCGAGCGCCGTGAGGGCCAGCCGTTTGTGGTAGACGCCGTGCTGCATCTGGACTTCGCCAAAGCGGCAGTATCCGACGACGTCCGGGACACCGCCCACTACGGCGAGGTGGCTGAGCGGATCACGGACTGGATCACGGGGGAGCCGCTGAACCTGATCGAGGCACTGGCCGTACGGATCGCGGATGGCTTGCTCGCCGAATTCACCATCCAGGCCGTGGACATCACCGTCCACAAGCCCAAGGCGCCCATCGAGGTGCCCTTCGGCGATGTGGCCGTCAGCGTGCACCGGGAGCGACCATGAGCGGCGGGTACACCAAAGCCGTCCTGGCCCTCGGGAGCAACCTGGGCGAGCGGAACGACACCCTGTCCGAGGCCGTTGCTGACCTGGTGGACCCGCCGGAGGTTCGCCTGCAGGCCGTTTCCCCGGTGGTGCAGACCAAGGCCGTGGGCGGCCCGGCCGGCCAGCCCGACTTCCTGAACATGATCATCACCGTGGAAACCACGCTGTCCCCGGCGGAGCTGCTGAAGCACTGCCAGGCTGTGGAAAACAAGCACCTCCGGGTTCGTGAAGTGCGCTGGGGACCCCGGACGCTCGACGTCGACATCATCACCTACGGCGACCTCACCAGTGACGACCCGGTCTTGACCCTGCCGCACCCGCGCGCCGCCGAACGCGCCTTTGTGCTGTATCCGTGGTCGCTCATCGAGCCGGCGGCCACCCTCGGCGGGGAACGCATCAGCGAGCTGGCTGCCCGCGCCCCCGACTTTGGCGACCTCACCCCGTTCGACGGTTTCGGCGACTACGACGGCGTCCCCACAGCCGGGACGGTCGAGTAACCCGTGAAGCCCATCAACCCCGTGCGCCTGCTGCTGATCGGCGTGGTCCTGACCGTGGCCGGCTGGTCTGCCACCGTGGTGACCACCCGCTACAGCATGGCCACGCCCGTTCTTCCGGCCACCGCGTTGGCCACCATGGGCGTGATTGTTGCCATCACCCTGGTTCTTGGCATCCGCGTGCTCCGGTGGCGCAACAGCACCAAACGCAAGAAGGCGCTGGACCCGATCCTTGCCGCCAGGACCTTGGTGCTCGCCCAGGCGTGCGCCTACGCCGGCACCGTCCTGCTGGGCTGGCACGCGGGGATCTTCCTGGACCAGCTGCGGATCTGGAACCTGCGCAGCGACCAGGACATCACCTGGGTGGCAATCGCGGTTGCTGCCGGCGGCTTGGTGATGATCGTCGTCGGCCTGCTGGTGGAACGGTTCTGCAAGATCCCGCCCGAAGATACCGATGCAGCGCCCGGTGACGGGAAACCCGGCCGAGGGGTACGTGGCGAAGCCGCAGGGGAAGGCGAATATGCGTACAGAGGCGATTGATCCGCCGGGCATCACCTGGCAGCGGGTATCCCCGAAATACGTCACGGTGCGGCTGGTGGAGTGGGCGATCGGCAACCTGATCACGGTGATTGTCCTGACCCTGCCACTCATCTTTGTCCTGCTCGGCTGGTGGCGGTGGCCGCCGCTGTGGCTGGCCATCACCGTCCCGGCGGTGACCCTGGTGCTGGCCATCTGGCGGCTGCTGCTGATCCCGCGCCAGGTGCGCGCCATCGGTTACGCCGAGCGGGACGATGACCTGCTGATCCGCGGCGGCATTTTCTTCCAACGGACCATGACGGTTCCCTATGGCCGCATGCAGTACGTGGACATCGGCGTGGGCCCGGTGGAACGCGGGCTGGGACTCTGCACGCTCAAACTCCACACCGCCTCACCCGGAACCAACGCCACCATCGCCGGCCTGCCCGCTGCGGAGGGGACACGCCTGCGCGAGCAGCTCGCCGCCCGCGGCGAAGCCAGGCTGGCAGGGCTGTGACGGCAGACGTTCCCGGGACAGGCGCGCGGAGTGCAGTTCCGGTAGCGCCCGACGGCGAGTGGCTGCGTGTGCACCCGGCGTCCCCCTTTGTGCGCGGCTGGGTGGCCCTGGCGGCCATCGGGTTTTTCTTCGGCCGGGACTTTTTCGAGCGGTTGCTGCAGGGCCGTCCGCTCTTCGAGGAGGACTTCGCCGGCCGGGCACCCTGGCTGGTGGCCGGCGGTGGCATCGTCCTGGTGGTGACCGTGCTCGGCTTCATCCTGACCTGGTACTTCACCAAGTACCAGGTCTCCGAAGGGTACGTCCGGGTCAACTCCGGATTCCTCTTCCGCCAGCAGCGGCAGGCCCGGCTGGACCGCGTCCAGGCCATAGACATCGTGCAGCCCCTCCTGGCCAGGATCTTCGGCCTGGCCGAACTCAAGTTCGAGGTGGCCGACGCCGGCGAATCGGCCGTCAAGCTGGCCTACCTGCGGATGGACGACGCCCGCCAGCTCCGGGCCACCATCCTGGCACGGGCCGCCGGCGTGGTCCCGGACCCGGCCCGGCCGCAGGAGGCCGCACCCGAGGCACCCGAATACCCGGTACTGTCCGTGCCGCCGTCGCGCCTTATCGGTTCGCTGTTGCTCAGCGAGCAGAGCTTCTTTGTGGTGGTGGGCGGCATCGCCTCCGGGATCCTGTCCGCGGTGACCGAAAACCGCGGCTTCTTCTTCTACCTGATCCCCGCGGTGCTGGGCCTAGCCGCCAGCTACTGGGGCTCCTTTAACAAGGGCTACAACTTCACCGCGGCCATTTCGCCGGACGGGATCCGGCTCCGCTATGGGCTCTTGGACACGCAGGCGCAGACGCTGCCCCCGGGCAGGGTCCAGGCGCTGAAAGTTGCCCAGTCCCCGCTTTGGCGGATCTTCGGCTGGTACCGGATCCAGGTCAACGTGGCCGCTTACGGGGCGGCCGGAAGCAACGGCGAGACTGCGTCCCGGACCACCCTGCTGCCCGTGGGCAAGCTGCCCGACGTGATGAGCATGCTGGCACTCGTGCTGCCGGATCCCGGAACGCCGAAGCCCGGACGCGTATTCGAGGCCGGGCTTTCAGGCCTGGATTCCGACGGCGGTTTCGTCACCACCCCGCACCGCGGCCGGTTCCTCGCGCCGCTGGCCTGGCGCCGCAACGGCTTCGCCACCACGGACACCGCCCTGCTGCTCCGCTCGGGCCGGTGGTGGCGGGAACTGGTGGTGGTCCCGCACCAGCGCACCCAGTCAATGGCACTGCACCAGGGCCCCCTTGCGCGGCGGTTCCGTGTGGCGGACCTTGTCCTGCACACCACGGCGGGACCGGTCTCGCCGCGGCTCACCCAGGCCGGACTTGACGAGGCCCGGGCCCTTTTTGATGCCCAGTCCGCCCGCGCCCGGCTCGCCCGCAAGCGGCAGACCAGCGAACAATGGCTGGCAACGGTGGTTCCCGCACCGGTGGTCGCGCCCGTCGTAACCCCTGTGGTTGTGCCGACCCAAACCCCCCTGCCGCAACAAAGTCCCCAACAGGAAGGCCCGCAACGTGGCTAAGCCCGGACGCCTTGGCGTCGGAATCATCGGTGCCGGGAAAGTGGGTGCCGTCCTTGGTGCGGCGTTGCGCTCGGCCGAGCACGCCGTCGTCGGGGTTTCCGCGGTGTCTGAAGCCAGCCGTGAGCGTGCGGAGACTCTGCTGCCGGGCGTTCCCATCCTGGAGATCCAGGAGATTGTGGAACGATCCCAACTGGTGCTCCTGGCCGTGCCCGACGACGCCTTGGCCGGGCTGGTGGACGGCCTCGCCAAACTCGGGGCGTGGCAGCCCGGACAGATCGTGGCGCACACCTCAGGCCGGTTCGGCGTGGGGGTGCTCCGCCCGGTGCGCGCCGCCGGAGCCATTCCCCTGGCGCTGCACCCCGCCATGACGTTCACGGGCATGAGCCTGGATTTGACGCGCCTGCTGGACTGCACGTTCGGCGTCACGGCGGACGCCGCGATGCTGCCCATTGCGCAGGCACTGGTCGTTGAGATGGGTGCCGAGCCCGTGGCCATCGCCGAGGGGGACCGGACGCTGTACCATGCGGCGCTGGCCCATGGCTCGAACCATATGGTCACCCTGGTGGCGCAGGCTTCCCAGCTGCTCCGCGACGTTGGCGTGGACGCGCCGGAGCGGATGCTGGGACCCTTGCTGCGGGCCACGCTGGAGAACGCGCTCGCCTCCGGGGAATCGGCGTTGACCGGGCCTGTGGCCCGAGGTGACGTCGGGACAGTGGCGGCCCATGCTGAGGTGCTGCGGGAGTACGACGCCGGCGCGCATGGCGATGTGCTGGAGGCCTACCTCGCCATGGCCCGCGCCACAGCACGGCGGGCAAGCAGCCGGGGGCTGCTCAAAGCGGATCAAGTGGCGGCCATCCGCGCGGCCCTGGAAGAGGAGAACTGACATGGCCACGCAACTGGTGACAACTGCCGCAGAGCTCCGCGAAGCGAGTGCCCGGCTGCTCGCCCAGAAGGCGGGCAGATCCCAGGGCCTCGTGCCCACCATGGGCGCGCTGCACGAAGGGCACGCCCGCCTGGCGCGGACCGCCGTCGAACAGAACGACGTAGTGGTGGCGTCGATTTTTGTGAACCCGCTGCAGTTCGGCGATGCGGTGGATTTGGACCGGTACCCGCGGACCCTTGACGCCGACTGTGCCCTGCTGGAAGAACAGGGCGTGGACCTCGTGTTTGCGCCGCCGGTGGAAGAGGTCTATCCCGGCGGCGAGCCGCTGGTGCGTGTGACCGCCGGCTCCCTGGGGGAAAAATGGGAAGGCGCCTCACGGCCGGGACATTTCGACGGCGCCCTCACAGTGGTTGCCAAACTGCTGCACTACGGCATCCCGGGCTCAGGGCTTCCGCCTGCCGGTGCTTTTGCTTCCGGCGGCGGGGGACTGCCGGCCTACCGGGCTTACTTCGGGCAAAAGGATGCCCAGCAGCTGGCTCTCGTGCGACGGATGGTGGCGGACCTGAACTTCCCGGTCGACATTGTTGCCGTTCCCACGGTCCGGTCCGAGGACGGGCTGGCCCTCTCAAGCCGCAACCGGTTCCTATCAGACGAGGAGCGGGAAGCCGCCCTGGTGTTGTCGCGGGCGCTGCGGCTCCTGGCGGAGCGGGCGGACGCCCACCAGCCGCTTGATCTGGAATCCGCCCAGGCCTTGGTGGAATCCCAGCCGTTGGTCGGACTGGATTATTTCGACGTAGTGCATCCCGGCACCCTTGAGCCTTTGGCCGAAAACTGCCGGAAAGTCCCGTTCCGTGGCGAGGGCCTGGCTATCATCGCGGCCAAGGTGGGGCCGGTCCGGCTGATCGATAACGTGCCGCTCAGCAGCTGATATGTTGCGTCCGGCTCCAGGCGCGTAGGGCCTCGGATCCCTGTCCGACTGTGCGCGTATGGGCTATGCTGAAATTGTTGCCCCAGACCTTGGCATCGCCCTATTCGGCGTACTCTAGGAGGACCAGTTCCACGCAGGGCGCCCCACACTTCCTCCGCAGTTAGCCCGGGCCTTATGTGTTGCCCGGTGCATCTGTCCAGTGCAGCCTTATGCACGGCCAGCGGGACGCCGGCCTGCATTGCCCGTTCCCGTGGCAGACCGGCCACGCTCAAGTCAGGAGCGCATCCAATGATCCGCACAATAGATGACGGACGGTCGTATCTCGTCAAAGTGAATGACGCGGGCGTCCTGGACGAATATTTGAATTCGGCCGTTGACCTGGCCCGCCAGTATGCCTCCAGCACTGCCCTGTGCGGGATTCTGGTAACCCGCCACGCGCTGAATACCCGCGTGCTGATTGAGCAGGCGAAAGGCGTCATTGCCCATACGGCCGGGGTGGACATGGATGCAGCGTTCAACCTGCTGCGGAGCCATGCACGCGCCAACAGCCAGAGCCTGCATACGACCGCCGGACAGATTGTGGACCGCAGCCTCACCTTGCAAAGCCGTCCGCTCTAAGCCTTTCTACGGCGGTTGCCTCATGCTGAATCGCGGGCGGGCGCACATTGCGGCGCAGGAGCGTGTTGCTCTACTGCGTTGATCCACCCTGCGGGTCGCGGTTGATCATCAGCTGCTGCAGAAGTGCGCGCTCGGGTTTCCCAGGATTCCGGGCGACGCAACGGCGTAACCTGGCCCGGGCAAGTTCCTCGCCGGGGGCTGTTCCGCGGAGCACTTCATCGATGATTTCCTGCGCCTGCCACCGCAGGGATTCCCGGGCGAAGTAACGGATCTCGGCGGACGCAGCCGTACTTTCTATCCACGGGTCAGTGTCGTTACACGGGATAAAATCGAACGTTCGCTCTGCTGGCATCGGGGCCTCCTTGCACCAAGCCGACGAGGCCTTTTAAGGGTACCGTCGGCGTCATAGCACTGCGTTGGAAAAAACATTACAGCGAGTAAGACCGGTCTGTCTGCACCTGGAGTAAACTATTCCTACGATGATTTTTGATGCAGACCACGCTGCAGAGCCCCCCCTGTCTCCTGCGGATTTACCCGCCGAGGCGGCAGTTGCTCCTGCCGATTCCAGGGGCCGGATCCTGGCTGTGGCGTATGAACTGTTTTCCCGCCGCGGGGTGCGGGACGTAGGTGTTAACGAACTGATCGAACGTTCCGGCGTCGCCAAGGCAACGTTTTACCGGCACTTCCCGTCCAAGGACGCACTCGTCCTGGCGTTCCTGGAGCAGCGGGACCAAATATGGACAGTTGATGCCATCGTCGGCCAGGCCAAACTGCGCGGCACAACCCCCGCCGAACAACTGCTTGCTATCTTCGACGTCTTCGGCGACTGGTTTCTCCGCGAAGACTTCGAAGCCTGCTCCTTCATCAACATCCTGCTGGAAATGGGCCCGGCCCATCCGCTGGGCCAGGCCAGCATCGACTACCTGGCCAGGATCAGGGGCCACGTGCAGGCCCTCGCAGAGCAGGCCGGGTTGGACCACCCGGAGGATTTCGCCCGGTCCTGGCACATCCTCATGAAGGGGTCCATCGTCTCAGCCACCGAAGGTGACACCCAGGCGGCGAAGCGGGCCCAGCAGATGGCCGGCTGGCTGATCGAGCACCACCGCAGCTGACAACTGGCACTCCCGCGCGAATGGCCCCTTAAGCCCCGCCCACGAATGCTGCGTTCCCTCGATGCCGAGCACCGGATTGCAAGGAATCAGGCGAAGCCCGGTTAATCCGGCCGGCTCCGAGGCGGCATACTGGATCAAGGTCCGGGCCGAACTAAAAACCTGTGTCCCCGGAATTAGTCCGGACGGTAGAGTGTTGGAATCTGCAGCGAGGTTGCTCGCGAGCCACTTCATTCTTACTCCCTGAGGGAATACCCGTGTCTACAGAAGTCTCTTCGAACGCCTCCGGGCAGCCCGGGCCGGTAGCAGCGCCGAAGTCCGCCGCGCCGGAGAAGATGTCCCGCGAATCGGTGACCATCATCGCCACCCTGCTCGTGGCGACCTTTGTGGTGATCCTGAACGAGACCATCATGAATGTGGCCCTGCAGCGGCTGATGGTTGACCTGCGTGTGGACGCGCCCACCGTGCAATGGCTCTCCACCGGCTTTATGCTCACCATGGCGGTGGTCATCCCCACCACCGGGTTCATCCTCCAAAGCCTGCCCACGAGGGCCGTCTTTATGCTGGCCATGGGTCTGTTTGCCGGCGGCACCGCCCTGGCGTCGGTGGCTCCCGGTTTTGAGGTCCTGCTCCTGGCCCGCATCGTCCAGGCCAGCGGCACCGCCATCATGCTTCCGTTGCTGATGACCACCATCCTCACCCTTGTCCCGCTGGCCAAGCGCGGCGCCGTCATGGGCAACGTCAGTATCGCCATCTCCGTAGCGCCGGCCATGGGCCCCACTGTCTCCGGGCTGATCCTGGAGCATTTCACCTGGCGCTTTATGTTCGTTTTTGTCCTCCCGGTCGCCCTGGCCGCGCTGGCCATCGGCGCCAAGTACCTGACGAACGTGGGTGAAACCGAGAAGACCAAGCTCGATTTCCCCTCCGTGCTCCTGACGGTTCCTGCCTTCGGTGGCTTGGTGTACGGCCTGAGCCAGATCGGCGGCGGCCAAAGCGGTCCGGGCACCATGGCCATCGCCGCGCTGGTCATCGGCGTCGCCAGCCTGACGGTCTTTGTGCTCCGCCAGCTCCGGCTGCAAAAGTCCGAAGCCCCGCTGCTGGATCTCCGCGCCTTCAACTTCAGGATGTTCACGGTCTCCGTGCTGCTGATGGTGGTGGCCATGATGGCGCTCTTCGGCGGTGTGATCCTGCTGCCCCTTTATCTGCAGGAAATCCGCGGCCTGGGCTCGCTGGAGACGGGTCTCGCGCTGCTTCCGGGTGGCCTGGCGATGGGCCTGCTGGGCCCGTTTATCGGCCGGCTGTTCGACAAAGTGGGCCCGCTGCCGCTCACCCTTACCGGTTCCGTGCTGATGGCGCTGGCGCTGTGGCAGTTTTCAATGCTCGACGCCGGCACTCCGGTCTGGTGGATCATCACCCTCCATGTGGGGCTCAGTTTCGGCCTGGCGCTGCTGTTCACGCCGGCATTTACCACCGGCCTGAACCCGCTGCCGCCGCATCTTTACTCTCACGGCTCGGCGATCATGAGCACCGCCCAGCAGGTAGCCGGTGCCGCCGGAACGGCGCTGCTGGTGTCCATTTTTGCCGTGGTCTCGGCCGCGTCGGGGCTCGTTGCCGGCATGAGTGCAGCGTTCCTGACGGCAACCGTGATAGCCCTCGCCGCCGTCGTACTCTCTGCGATGATGCGCAAAACCGAAGGTGCCGCCCCGGGCCACGGCGCCCACTAGCCCACTTTTAACCCAACGCGGGGTCACTTAGCGCCCATCCGGCCCACGGGAATGGGCGCTAAGTGACCCCGCGTTGCTGTTAGCCGGAGAAGAAGTCGCTCAGCTCGGTGATGAGCTTGTCCGGTGCACGGAGGACGCCGTCGTGGCCGGCTCCCGGCAGGATGGTGTAGCTGGAGCCGGACAGGACATCATGGATCTGGCCGCAGGCAACACCGAAGTACGCAGGGCTCTTCTCGCCCACGATAATCAGCGTTTCCAGGGGCAGCTCCAGGAACGGCTCGGCCGGCATGTCCGCTGCGATGATGGCCTTGATTTCCCGGACGCCGGTGCGCATCAGTTCACGCTGCTGCTTGCCTTCGGAAGTGCCCGCGGTGAGTTTGTTGGCCAAGGTCAGCATGGACAGCGGCATGCGGGATGAAAACGCTCCGCCCGCCTCAAGCCCGCGCTGCAGTACGGCTAAGGCGCGGTCGTCGTCCCCGGCGGCCGTGGCGCGTTCGTATTCGGCAGTCCAGTCGGCCTTCACACTGCGGTTCACGGACACGGCGGGGTCATACACAGCCAGCCGCTCCACCGGAAGGGTCCGGGCCGCGTGCAGGGCCACAGCGCCGCCGAAGCTGTGCCCAAAAACGTCCGTGCTGGAGGTGTGTTTCATTACGGCATCCAGGTCCCGGATGTCCCCGTCCAGCGTGTAATCCTCGGCCTGCGGCGAGGATGATCCGCGGCCGCGGCGGTTGAACGTGTGCACGGGGCGGCCCAACGCGGTGCTGAGTTTCTGGGCGAATTTTGTGTAGTCGGCCGCGGTCACCATGGAGGCCGGGACCACAACCACGCCGGAACCGGCGGAGGCCAGTTCAGCACCGGTGGAAAAGAGCTCCAGCGTGCCGCCGTCGGGGGTCTTGATGTTCTCGCTCGTCATGATCCGAGCCTAGCTGAGCAACCTGCGGAAAGCCTCAGCCCTTGAAGTAATCCGCGATGTCAGCGACAAGTTCCTTAACTGCGGCCGGAATGGAGCCATGGAAGCCGTTAGGTGAGAGCTCGAACGTGCTCCCCGGGACGGCCGCGTGAAGGCGCTGGGCGGTGACCTTGTAGTAGCTCGGGCTCTTGCCGCCCACCATAAAGTGCGTGTTGGCGGGCAGGACGGCGAAGTTCCTTGCATGCTCGGCTTCGCCGTACGCGGCCCGCAGTTCGCCCACGCCGGTTGGCATCAGCCCCCGGAGCATCTTGTTCACTTTGGTGCGCGACACCACAGCCATCAGCCCCGCAAGGACAGGCTCGGGGATCTTCGAGAGCGCGGTGCCAGGCTGCATGCCCTTTTTCATTCGGGCCATGGCATGCCCCACTCGGCCGGCGTTCACCGCGGCCTCGAACTCGTCCAGCCAGGACATGTCGATGCTGCCGTCGATATTGACTGCGGCGTCGTAGACCGCCAGCTTGTCCGGTTCGTATGAGGTGCCTGCGAACTCCTGGACGGCGTTCAGCGCCACCGATCCGCCCAGGCTGTGGCCCAGGACGTTGCGGGCACCCGTCGCATCCATGACCGTGCGGACATCGGCAATTTCCGTGGCCATGGAATAATCCGCCGGCTGCTCGGTGGAGTTGCCCCGCCCACGCCGGTCGTAGACGTCCACTGCCCACCCGTCTCCCAGCCCGTCGGCCAAAGCCATCGAGAACGGCCGGTAGATCAGGGCCGTGAGGAAGGCTCCGCCGATGACCACCACACGGCGTTCTCCCGGCGCATCCTCGGTTCCGTAGCTGTACAAAGCCAGCCTGCCGCCGTCGTGCGTGGGGACTTCCTGTGCTTTCACGCTCCCCATCCTAGGCGCGCGGTAAGGCTCCCCACCGGGCAAGGCGACCTACCGGCGCCTCCCCAGAGTTCGGGCCTGGCCGTCGCTGCCGTTGATGAACCGGGCAATCCGCACGGCCAGGCCCTTGCCGGGCCGGATGGGCCCCTCGTGCAGCTGGCCGGGGACCACCTGGAAGGTGATTGATGGCGCTGCGGCCGCCAGCTGGCGGCCGGTCTCGGCAAAATACGCCGGACTCCAGCCGCCGCTGAGCATCAGGACGGGGGCGGTGAGGGTGGTGAAATTCTCCAGTTCGGCGTCGGCGTCCAGTACCGCCCGCATTTCGTTGACGGCCGTGGGCAGCAGCTGGCGCATTTCCGCGCCCAGGTTGGTTTTGGCGGAGAGAATGCTCAACATCCGCAGCGCGCCGAGCGGCAGGTAGGACAGGGGACCGGCCGTGGCCAGGCCCTGGACCAGGTGCGCCCAGGCATGGTTAAGCTGGCCTGCGGTGACGGCGTCCTCAAGCTCCGGCCGCCAGCGGTGGCTCAGGTTTCCGGACAGCGACACCGCGGCGTCATAGGTCACCAACCGGCCCACGGGCAGGGTCCGGGCCGCCTGCAGCGCCACGAAACCGCCATAGCTATGGGCCACCACGTCCGTGGAACCCGTCTCGCGCATGACCGCCGCAAGGTCGCTGATCTCCGTCTTCACCGAATAGTCCTCCGGCTGCGGGGCGGACCCCGCCCTGCCGCGGCGGTTGTAGCAGTGCACCGGCCGGCACAGCAGGACGCTGAGCTTCCGGGCAAAAGGCCGGTAGAGGGCGTCCGTGACCAAAGTGCCGTGGATGAGTACGACGCCGGGAGGTCCCGCCGTCGTCGGGTCCAATCCTGCGGGGGTACGGAAGGAATGGACGTCGAGGCGCCCGCCGTCCTCCGCTTCAACTTTCCACGTCTCCACAGCCCGAGTCTATGCCCGGGCGGCTGCCGGGAACCGGTGGCGGGAATGCCCGGTAAACTTGGGGATTGTGACTCCCCAAAACACCCCCACCCCAAAAAATGTCCCAGAGCCGCTCGACGCCAGCGAGCAGATGCGCATCCGCATGGACAAGCGCGCGAAGCTGATTGAGCGCGGCACCGAGGCATATCCGGTCGGTGTGGAACGCACGCATTCCCTCACGGAGATCCGCGAAAAGTACTCTCACCTTGAGGCTGACGACACCACCGGCGACGTTGTGGGCATCACCGGCCGCGTGGTTTTTGTGCGCAATACCGGCAAGCTCTGCTTCGCCACACTCCAGGAAGGCGGAGTTGACGGCAAGGGCACGCGGCTCCAGGCGATGCTCAGCCTTGCCAACGTCGGCGAGGAAGCGCTCGCGGACTGGAAGGCGGTGGTGGACCTGGGCGACCACGTGTTCATCAAGGGTGAGGTGATTTCCTCCCGCCGCGGCGAGCTGTCCGTGATGGCCGAGTCCTGGTCCATGGCTTCCAAGGCACTGCGCCCGTTGCCGGTGCTGCACGCGGAACTGAACGAGGAAACCCGCGTCCGTCAGCGGTACGTGGACCTGATGGTGCGCGATGAAGCCCGGGAGATGGTCTATACCCGCGCCGCGATTACCCGTTCCATCCGCGAGAGCCTGCACCGCCACAGCTACGTCGAAGTGGAAACCCCCATCCTGCAGCTGGTCCACGGCGGCGCCCTGGCCCGCCCGTTCGAGACGCACATGAACGCGTTCGACCAGAAGATGACCCTACGCATTGCCACTGAGCTTTACCTCAAGCGCGCCGTGGTGGGCGGGATCGATCGCGTCTACGACATGGGCCGCGTCTTCCGCAACGAGGGCGTGGACTCCACGCACAGCCCCGAATTCACCACCCTTGAGTGCTACGAAGCCTGGGCTGACCAGTTCGTCATGGCCGAGCGCATCAAGGAGATCATCCTGGACGCCGCTGACGCCGTGGGTGTGGGCCGCACCCTCCAGACCGATGCCGGGGAGATCAGCCTCGACGGCGACTGGGCCTGGGTTTCGGTCTACCCGGGACTGTCCGAGGCCGTTGGCCAGGAAGTCACACCGGACACGTCGCTTGAGGTGCTCCGCGAAATCGCGCAAAAGCATGAGGTCAAGATCGACCCGAAGTGGGACGCCGAGAAACTGGCCGTTGAACTGTTCGGCGAAATTGTGGAACCCACGCTCCTGAACCCCACCTTTGTGTACGACTACCCGCCGTCTGCCCAGCCGCTGGCCCGCCCCCACCGGAATGACGGCCGCCTGATCGAGGCTTGGGACCTTATCATCGGCGGCATGGAGCGCGGCACGGCCTTCTCCGAGCTGATCGACCCCGTCATCCAGCGCGAGCGGCTGACTGAACAGTCGCGGCACGCTGCCGCGGGCGATGACGAGGCAATGCAGCTGGACGAGGACTTCCTGCGGGCCCTCGAATACGGCGCGCCGCCCATGGGTGGCATCGGCCTCGGCATCGACCGGCTGGTGATGTTGTTCACCGGCGCCGGTATCCGCGAAACCATCCTTTTCCCGCTTCTGAAGCCCGAAGGCCACTGACCATGGAATATGTAGCCGTACTCCTGCCCTCGTTGGTGGTTGGCCTGCTTTTTTGGTTTGCCATGAAATCCATCTTCAATGCCGATAAGTCCGAGCGTCAGGCTGAAGCACGGGCCCAAGCCGAGGCGGAATCGCGTTCCGGCGCGCCCGTGAACGAACAGAACCCCGAATAAGACAAATAGCTCGAAAGAGATTTGCGTGGGTTCCTGTGGATATCCACAGGAACGATTGAACGCTTTGACGCGTTGCCATAAAGAGGCCCATACTTTTTACAGGAACATCCTCATTTTCTGACAACCGAACCTTTCCAAGAGGAAGACATATTTAATGGCACAGAAAGTAAACATCATCCTCGTCGATGATCTTGATGGGGGATCCGCGGACGAAAACGTCCGTTTCGGCCTCGATGGGGTCAGCTACGAAATCGATCTGTCCTCGGCCAATGCGGCCGAGCTCCGTTCTGCCTTGGGGCGCTTTGTCGCCGCTGGACGCAAGACCTCGGCCGGCAGGCCTACCCGCACCAAGCCGGTTGCAGGCACCCGCCCCAACGACTCCGCGCAGATCCGCCAGTGGGCGCGGGATAACGGCTACACGGTTAACAGTCGCGGCCGAATTCAGGCTGAAATCCAGGAAGCCTACCAAAAGGCAAATTCCTGACCTGCGCATCTCCATCGGCGTGATAGGCCCTGTCTTCACCTTCGGGGTGGGGGCAGGGTTTTTTGATGCCAATTGTGAATGCGCAAAGACGGACTTTGGCATGCGCGAACCCTTGCTGGCCAAAGATCTTCAGCCGTGCCGTTGGGCAAATCTCCGCGCGATTTCCTTACGGCGAGCCGATGATTCGGTTTGAGCCTCTGGTCTGGGTCGCCGGCGCGAATTCTCCCACTCAAATCTTTGCGTGGCGGGAGACACCCGAAATGTCTCTAATTAGCGGGCCTTAGTGATCCTTGAGCCGTCGTCGTCCCTTACTGCGTTCCGCTCCTGACGCCGCGGTCATGAGCAGGATGACGGGAGGTTGAACACGTCATGTTTCCCCTGTGGCGAACACGCTCCCCAATAGTGGGTCTGCCACGTAGCATCAAAGTACGTCGTAGCTAGGAGTGTGGCGAAAATGTTTGAGCGATTTACGGACCGTGCCCGTCGCGTAGTTGTGCTTGCCCAAGAAGAGGCACGCATGCTGAACCACAATTACATTGGTACCGAACACATCCTCTTGGGTCTGATCCATGAAGGTGAGGGCGTTGCCGCCAAAGCTCTTGAGTCCTTGAGCATTTCGCTCGACGGTGTGCGCGAGCAGGTACAGGAGATCATCGGCCAGGGCCAGCAGGCCCCATCCGGTCACATCCCCTTTACCCCGCGCGCCAAGAAGGTGCTGGAACTTTCCCTGCGGGAAGCCTTGCAGCTGGGCCACAACTACATCGGCACGGAGCACATCCTGCTGGGCCTCATCCGTGAGGGTGAAGGCGTTGCCGCTCAGGTGCTGGTCAAGCTGGGCGCAGACCTCAACCGCGTCCGTCAGCAGGTCATCCAGCTCCTCTCCGGCTACCAGGGCAAGGAGACTACCGGCGCAGGCGTCGGTCCCGGCCAGCCCGAGGGCACTCCAGCCGGCTCCGTGGTTCTGGACCAGTTCGGCCGCAACCTTACCCAGGCTGCGCGCGAGAACAAGCTGGACCCGGTGATCGGACGTGAGTCCGAAATGGAACGCGTTATGCAGGTCCTTTCGCGCCGCACCAAGAACAACCCTGTGCTGATCGGTGAGCCCGGCGTCGGCAAGACCGCCGTCGTCGAAGGCCTCGCCCAGGCAATTGTGCGCGGCGACGTCCCGGAAACCATCAAGGACAAGCAGCTGTACACCCTGGACCTCGGTTCACTGGTGGCCGGCTCCCGGTACCGCGGCGACTTCGAAGAGCGACTGAAGAAGGTCCTCAAGGAAATCCGCACCCGCGGCGACATCATCCTCTTCATCGACGAAATCCACACGCTTGTGGGTGCCGGCGCTGCTGAAGGTGCCATCGATGCTGCGTCCATCCTGAAGCCCATGCTTGCCCGCGGTGAACTGCAGACCATCGGTGCCACCACCCTGGATGAGTACCGCAAGCACATCGAGAAGGATGCCGCGCTCGAGCGTCGTTTCCAGCCGATCCAGGTCAAGGAGCCCTCTGTCGCACACGCGATCGAGATCCTCAAGGGACTGCGTGACCGTTACGAGGCGCACCACCGCGTCACCATCACCGACGGCGCCCTCACCTCGGCCGCGAACCTCGCCGAACGCTACATCTCGGACCGCTTCCTGCCGGACAAGGCCATCGACCTGATCGACGAGGCCGGTGCCCGGTTGCGCATCCGCCGGATGACCGCCCCGCCGGAACTGAAGGCCATGGATGAGCGGATTGCCAAGCTGAAGATGGAGAAGGAATCCGCCATCGACGCGCAGGACTTCGAAGGTGCCGCTTCGCTCCGGGACAAGGAGCAGAAGCTCATCACTGAGCGTGCCGAGAAGGAACGCCACTGGAAGTCCGGCGGCATGGATGACATCTCCGAGGTGGACGAGGATCTCATCGCCGAGGTGTTGGCCAACTCCACCGGCATCCCGGTCTTCAAGCTGACCGAGGAAGAGTCCACGCGCCTGCTGAAGATGGAAGACGAACTGCACAAGCGTGTGGTGGGCCAGAATGAGGCCATCAGGTCCCTATCCCAGGCGATCCGCCGCACCCGTGCAGGCCTGAAGGACCCTAAGCGTCCGGGCGGCTCGTTCATCTTTGCCGGCCCCACCGGCGTCGGCAAGACCGAGCTGGCCAAGGCCTTGGCGGAATTCCTGTTTGGTGACGAGGACGCCCTCATCACGCTGGACATGTCCGAGTACTCCGAAAAGCACACTGTTTCACGGCTCTTCGGTGCCCCTCCGGGCTACGTCGGCTACGAAGAGGGTGGCCAGCTCACTGAGAAGGTCCGCCGCCGTCCGTTCTCCGTGGTCCTGTTCGACGAAGTGGAGAAGGCGCACGCTGACCTCTTCAACTCACTCCTGCAGATCCTTGAAGACGGCCGCCTGACCGACTCCCAGGGTCGCGTGGTGGACTTCAAGAACACCGTGATCATCATGACCACCAACCTGGGCACCCGGGACATCTCCAAGAGCGTTGCCACCGGCTTCCAGTCCGGCACGGACACCCAGACCGGCTATAACCGGATGCGTGCCCGTGTGACGGAGGAGCTCAAGCAGCACTTCCGTCCGGAGTTCCTGAACCGTGTGGATGACGTTGTGGTGTTCCCGCAGCTCACCCAGGACGAGATCATCGAGATCGTGGACATGTTCGTTGGCCGCCTGGAGAAGCGCCTGGCGGACAAGGACATGGGCATCGAGCTCACCACCGCGGCCAAGGTGCTCCTGGCCACCCGCGGCTACGATCCTGCTATGGGTGCCCGGCCGCTGCGCCGCACCATCCAGCGCGAGATCGAGGACCAGCTCTCCGAGAAGATCCTGTTCGGCGAGCTCCACGCCGGCGACATCGTTGTAGTGGACGTGGATGGCGAAGGCGACGACGCCAAGTTCACGTTCGCTGGCAATGCCAAGCCGCGCATCCCGGAGATCGCTCCCAGCGTCTAACCACCAAAAGCGAAGGCTCCGCCACTCCGAAAGGAGCGGCGGGGCCTTCGTGTTGTCCGGCTTCCCGGTGTTGAGTCCGGGAGCGCTCCAGCCCAGCGGGAGCGGCCGAAGCCGGCCGGGCGCCACCGTAGGATTATGGGGTGACCGACTCTGATTCCTTCCACATCCGTTCCGCACGTACCAGTGACGTGGCCGCCATCAAGGGCCTTGTGGCGCCGTTGGCTGAGCAGCGGATCCTGATGGCAAAAGAGACGGTTGCCTATTACGAGAGCCTCCAGGAATTCCGGATCGCAGAGGCCCATGACGGCAAAGTCATCGGCTGCGG
The DNA here is from genome assembly GCF_050156575.1 of Pseudarthrobacter sp. S6. Taxonomy (NCBI): domain Bacteria; kingdom Bacillati; phylum Actinomycetota; class Actinomycetes; order Micrococcales; family Micrococcaceae; genus Pseudarthrobacter; species Pseudarthrobacter sp. S6. The sequence goes on from NZ_CP189581.1 coordinate 463,548, forward strand.
TGCGCTGCACGTTATGTGGGAGGACCTCGCTGAAGTCCGTACGCTGGCCGCGTCGGATGCATGGCGCGGCAAGGGAGTGGGGCATGTGCTCGTGGAAAGCCTGCTGGCCGCAGCCCGTGAACTGGGCGTGGGACGGGTCTTTTGCCTCACCTTCGAGGTGGATTTTTTCAAGCGCCATGGCTTCGAGGTCATGGCCGACCAGACGGCAGTGGACCCGGTGGTCTACTCCGAGCTGCTGCGCTCCCATGACGAAGGCGTTGCAGAGTTCCTGGACCTGGCGCGGGTCAAGCCCAACACCCTGGGCAATACCCGCATGATCAAGACCCTCTAACCACCTCTGGTCACCCTGCCCGCGCTACTGCGGCAAGAAGGCACCCTGTGACATAAATAGCTTTAAATCGAATTGATGGATAAACTGACCGGGGTTGCAGCGTGGGGGCCTGCCGTAAGGGACGGTCATTGGGGGCTGTCCCTTACCGCTTCCGTCGCATCGTCGCAGGCTACCGGACTTTGCGCGGCGGTAGTAGGGTCGAAGTGCATCCTCCAGGAAGCACCCACACCCCAGGAGTTCTGCCATGAAAAAACTCATCAACGATCCCCGCTCCGTGGTTGACGAATCCGTCGAAGGATTCGGTCTTGCCCACGCGGGACTCGTCACCGTCATCGCCGATCCCAAGTACGTCACACGCAAAGACGCGCCTGTGGCCGGAAAAGTCGGACTCGTTTCCGGCGGAGGAAGCGGCCACGAGCCGCTCCACGCCGGTTTTGTCGGGCTGGGAATGCTCGACGCCGCGGTGCCGGGGGCGGTGTTCACTTCACCGACGCCGGACCAGATCCTCCCGGCCACGCTCGCCGTTAACTCCGGCGCCGGCGTCGTCCATATCGTGAAAAACTACACCGGCGACGTCCTGAACTTCGAGACCGCAGCGGAACTGGCGCAGGCCGAAGGGGTGGACATCCGCACGGTCCTGGTGAACGATGACGTTGCGGTGGAGGACTCCCTGTACACCGCGGGCCGCCGTGGCGTGGGTGGCACCGTCCTGGTGGAGAAGATTGCCGGCGCCGCGGCTGAACGGGGCGACAACCTCGATGCCGTGGCCGCGATCGGCGTCCGCGTCAACAGCAATGTCCGCACCATGGGGGTCGCCCTGTCCGCGTGCACCGTACCGCACGCGGGAACGCCCAGTTTCGACCTTGCGGACGATGAAATCGAGATCGGCATCGGCATCCACGGCGAGCCCGGCCGGCACAAAATTCCGATGGAGAATGCCGACGGCATCACCGACCGCCTGCTGGACCCGGTCCTCACCGACCTGGGCATCACGAGCGGCGAGAAAGTGCTGCTGTTCGTCAACGGTATGGGCGGCACGCCCCTGAGTGAGCTGTACATCGTCTACCGCCGCGCTGCCCAGGTTATCGCAGAACGCGGAGCCGTCATCGAACGCTCGCTGGTAGGGAACTACATCACCGCCCTCGAAATGCAGGGCTGCTCCATCTCCGTGCTACGGCTCGACGATGAACTGACGCAGCTGTGGGATGCCCCCGTGCACACTGCAGCCCTGCGCTGGGGCGTGTAACTGTGATCCTGGACGTGAACTGGGCCGTCAGGTGGCTGACGCTGTGCGCCCAGGCCATGGCGGAAAACCGGGTCTGGCTCATCGAACTGGACCGTGCCATCGGGGACTCCGACCACGGCGAGAACATGGACCGCGGCTTCCAGGCCGTGCTCGACAAACTGGCCGAGGCGCGGCCGGAGACTCCCGGCGCGGCGCTGAAGCTGACAGCCATGACACTGATGTCCAAGGTGGGCGGCGCCGCGGGACCCTTGTATGGAACCGCGTTCCTGCGCGCCTCCACCGCGCTGGGAGACGCGGCCGAGATTGATCCGGGGCGCCTTGCCGAAGCGCTCGGGGCTGCCCGCGACGGGATCGTGGCCCGGGGCAAGGCCGAACCCGGCGACAAGACCATGGTGGATGCCTGGACCCCCGCAGTGGAGGCTGCACAGGCCGCCGCCAAGGACGGTGCCGGCACCGTCCTTGGCGTGCTGGTGGCTGCGGCCGAAGCGGCTGAAGCCGGCGCTGTGGCCACCGACCAGTTGGTGGCCCGCAAGGGCCGCGCCAGCTACCTGGGGGAGCGGAGCGCGGGCCACCGCGATCCGGGCGCCGCCTCAAGTGCGCTGATTCTCCGGGCGGCCGTTGGGGCCGCAGCGTGACAGTTCGTCTGGTGGTGGTGTCCCATAGCGAAAAAATAGCCGACGGCGCCGTGGAACTTGCCGCCCAGATGGCGCCCGACGTCGTCATCCTCGGCGCCGGGGGCACAGCAGACGGCAGGATCGGAACGAGCCTGGAAAAAGTCATGTCCGCCCTGGACCAGACGGCCGGCGGCGATGGCGTGGTGGTCCTGACAGACCTGGGATCTGCCGTGATGACGGCGGAATCGGCCTTGGAGCTCGTGGAGGAGCCGGCCGGTGTGCTTCTGGCGGACGCGCCCTTGGTGGAGGGCTTGGTTGCTGCCGCGGTGGCCGCGCAGGGCGGTGCTGATGCGAAGGCAGTTAAACGTGCCGCCGAAGCGGTCTACGGACTGGGACCGGACGTGACGGCTGCTTCGCTGGCCCTGGCTGCGAGTACAGTGGCTGAAGGGTCCGTCACCGGTCCGGGGCCGGACTTCACCGGCGACTTCGAACTGGTGAACGAGGCCGGAATGCACGCCCGTCCGGCCGCCAAGATCGCGGGCGGCCTGGCGTCCCTCAACGCCGAAGTCACGGTCAACGGCGTGGATGGCGCGTCAATGACATCTTTGATGATCTTGGCGGCAGGCAAGGGATCCATGCTCCATATCGAGGCATGGGGGCCCGACGCAGAGCGTGCCCTGAACTACGTTGGCGGCCTGGTGCAGGCCGGCTTCGGCGAGCCGTAGGCCGTGGACTGATATGGGCGTTGCTGGCGTGGATCCCGGCCAGGCGGGAATGCCGTCCGGTCAGCCGCCTATTTGACCTGGTTGCGGCCGAGATTGAAGGAGCGCTTGTCCACGAGCAGGTACGTGCCGGCTCCCATCAGGAGGAAGCCGCCAACGCCGATCACGATGATCTGAGTGCTGACACCGACAATAAGCAGCACCAGTCCGGACAGGCAAGCGATGGCACCGAAGTACGTGCGGCGCCCAAACCTCGTGCCCACGGAGCCGGACGAGAGTTCCTCGGCGAGCCGCGGATCGTCTGCAGACAGGCCCAACTCCAGCTCCTCAAGCTGTTTCCGCTCTCTATCTGAAAGTGGCATCATAACCCCTTCCCGGCGGCGAACCTGTTGTAATCCATCTTTGCCGATGCTAGTAATACAGACCGTAGAAGCGTCCTGGGTGGAAGTCAAGGGAGCGACCAGACTCATCAATAGTGCTCGCGAGATGGGGTGCGTGCCTCATTTGAGAAACGCTCGCGTAAATCACGGGCCGCCACGGGCACGGCGGTGACGATGAGGGATGGGCCTGTCGATGGGTACGCGTAGGGAAATCACGAAGCAGTACGCACGCGATTATGCGAAAGGAGCCAAGAAGGCCAAGGGGGCGGTGCTCGATGAGCTGGTGGCCGTCACCGGCTGGTCAAGGGCCAATGCCCGTCGGGCGCTGTCCACGGCCCGTAAGCGTAAGGGTCCTGCGAAGGCTGTTGTGCGGAAGCCGCGGGGACGTACTTACGGCTACGGCACCCTCAAGGTCCTGATCGAGGTGTGGCGGTTCGCGGGGATGCCGTCGGGTAAGTACCTGGCCGCCACCATGGACCTGTGGCTGCCCAAGCTTGAGGCCTTCGGGGAACTGGACAAGGACAGGCTGACCCCTGAGGTGAGGGCGCAGCTGCTGAAGGTCTCCGGTGCCACCATCGACCGGCTGCTCAAACCGACCAAGGACGCCGGCAGGCCTAAAGGCCTGTCCGCGACCAAGGCCGGGCCCCTGCTGCGCAACTCAATCACGGTCCGCAAGGCCGGGGATGAACACGAACAGGCTCCCGGTTTCATCGAAGCCGACATGGTCGTCCACTGCGGCCCCACCCTGGCCGGGGAATTCGCCAGGACCCTCACCGCCACGGACGTGTTCACCGGCTGGACCGAGAACGTCGCGGTCCGCAACGGCGCGCACAAATGGGTGCTGGAGGCAATGGATGAGGTCGTGGCACGGCTGCCGTTCCCCATGGTCGGGTTGGATACCGATAACGGAGGAGAGTTCATCAACTACGCCCTGATCAAATGGGTCGATGACAAGGACATCTACTTCACCCGGTCCCGGCCGTACAAGTCCAACGACAACGCCCACGTCGAGCAGAAAAACGGCGACGTGGTCCGCCGGCACGCCTTCCACTACCGCTACGATACCGCCGCGGAGCTGAAGCTGCTCAACGCCCTCTACGCCCTCGTGCGGGTACGGCTGAACCTCTTCACCGCCACCACGAAAGCGGTCGGCTGGCGCTCCAATAAGCACGGGAAGAAGGCCCGCATCTATGACAAACCGCGTACCCCGTACCAACGCGTGATCGATTCCGGGATCCTGACCGGAGCTAAAGCCGCGGAACTCGCCGAGCTGATGGAGATCACCAACCCGGCCGACCTCACCCGCGGCATCACCAAGATCCAGACCCAGCTGATCGCACTCGCCGCAGCGAAAACACGGGCACTGGAAGCATCATCCACGCGAGCACAATTAGATGAGGCAAGCAAGACACTTTCGCGTGCATCTTGACATGAGTCGTTTCGGGGAGGGGCTGGAGGGCCCTTGGCCGCCAAGAGTCACGCAGCCTGTCGCAGGCCCTGGGCGTCGAGAATAACCGAAGCGGTGACGAACTTCCCGCACTGCTCGCCGTAGGGATAGGCGCCGCGGGGCCGGAAATTCAGGGTGCGCACCGGCAGTGCCGATCCGTCCGGAGCAGCCGCGGTGGCGGTCAGCGCCATCGGGGCCTCCGTGAGGAACTCCAGCATCAGCATCCCGATCATGGTCCCGTCCGGGGAAGCCGTGGCGGAGCAGACCCCTTCCGGTGTGCAGCCCTGGTCAATCGAGGCAGTGCCGGGAAAAAGCTCGACCGCGGCCTCTTCACAGACGCCGTCCTGGCAGGCCTTGAGACGCAGTGAGCCCACCTGCGGTGCGTACTCCCGGGCCACGGTCACAGAGACCGCTGACGCCTGGGCAATCATCGGGCACGGCGTCGGGGCGGGGTAGTAGTAGCAACCGGAGGTGAGAACCGCCGTCGTCATCAGTGCCAGAAGTACCCCGGGCTTGCCCATACTCCAGCGTAAATCCGGAGATGGAAGCCGGCATTGCTACCAGGAAAGTGATGCAAACATTGTTATGGCCGTTGCTCCGAAGATCACCATAATGAGACCCGTCGCCATCCGGACCTTGGCAACAACAAAGGCCGGCAGCGTGGATTCGGCGGGGTTGTTTTCCTGCCGCTTGGCTTTCCGCAGTGAGCGGACCAGCGCAAAAATGACACCCGCAACAAACAGTGCCCAGATGACATACAACACGATTCTCATGAACTTCCCCCGGTTCGAGTCACCAGAAAGTATGCCATCCAGGGGCGGGCCACCCTAAAAGACGCTCAGGCCGGCAGCCGGTAACCGCCCTGGTGCAGCTCGGCCAGGCCGTCGCCGAGGAGGCCGGCAATGGCACGTTCGAGTTGTTCCGGCGCGGAGTTCAGGCGGTGCAATGCGGACAAGGGCACGCCGATTCCTGTCGCCGCGAAGCCCAGGTCAGCAGGCTCCCGCTGGAACATTTCCGTCGGCACCGGGGCTTCCGCAAGCCGAAGCACGGCTATCACGGCTCCCCGGACCTGCCGGTCAGTGCCATGCCACGCCTGTCCTTTGGGAACGTACGACGGCGGCGGCTCGCCGGCCGCCAGCCACGCACAGGAGTCCCGCACCGGGCATTCCGCGCACTTGGGCGCACGCGCCGTGCAGACCAGCGCCCCCAGTTCCATCACCGCGGCGTTCCAGCGCACGGAGGTCCCGACGTCGTCCGGCAGCAGTTCCGCTGCGAGCCGCATCTCCGCGGCGTTCAGCGACGGTGAGGGGAGTGCGACGCCGGAAACCAGCCGCGCGTGCACCCGCCGGATGTTGGTGTCCACCACAGTCTCCCGGCGTCCGAAGGCAAAGGCGGCAACGGCCGCGGCCGTGTAGCTGCCCACGCCGGGCAGGGCCAGCAGCTCCGTGTAGTCGCCGGTGACCTCGCCGGCGTGGTCGCGGACGATGGCGGCGGCGGCCGCGTGCAGGCGGAGTGCCCTGCGGGGATAGCCGAGCCTTCCCCAGGAGCGGACGGCTTCCCCTGCAGGCTCACCGGCGAGCCCGGCGGGGGTGGGCCAGCGCTCAAGCCATTCCCGCCAGACCGGCAAAACCCGCACCACAGGGGTCTGCTGGAGCATGATCTCGCTGACCAGGACTCCCCACGGTGAGCAACGGGTTTCGCGCCACGGCAGGTCCCTCGCCGTCTCCGCGAACCAGCCGGTGATCCTGCGGTGCAGCGCGGCGAGCTGGTCGGGGCGGAGTCCACCCGGGCCGGACGGGCCGTCCACGGGCATGGCTGGGGAAAGGGTCATGGCGTCGATTCCAACACTGTAGTGGATTCCCGGGAGCCGCGCGAAGATTCCCGCGGACAAACTGTGACCTTAGCGTTGACTGGGGGACCGGCGTGGTGGGACGGCAGAATCCGGCGGGTTCTCTAGCCTAGAAGGATGGGCAGGCAAGGCAATTCATCACCGCGCAAGACGGCATCCGCATCCGGTTCCCGGGGCGGTTCCGGCGCTACCCGGCAGCCGAGCGCAGCCGTCTACCGCCGCCGTCGGCTTTTTATGGGAACAGCCCTGCTCATGGCGGTGGCGCTCACCTTCGGTGGCTTTGCGGTGGCCGGTGCGCTCAGCGGCACCGAGCAGGCAGCTTCCACGGGCGGCGCCACCGAATCTGCCCCCGCCCCCGGCCCATCGCCGTCGCAAACTGCGGGCACGGAACCCATTGCCACGCCCACGCCGTCCTGCAGTCAAAACCTGGTGACGGTGTCCGCTTCGACGGACAAAGCCGCCTACGGCCCCGATGAGAACCCGCTGCTCACCCTGAAGGTGACCAACGGCGGAACCATGCCGTGCGAGGTGAACATCGGAACGTCCCAGATGGAGTTCCTGGTGACCAGCGGTGCGGACAGGATCTTCTCGTCCAAGGACTGCCAGGCCAAAAGCGAAGACCTGATGAAGACGATTGCCCCGGGAGCCAGCGAAACGGCGAACTTTCCGTGGGCCCGTAACCGCACGCTGGAGGGCTGCAGCCCCATCGAAGCCAAGCCAGGAGCGGGCGGGTCGTACTACATTTTCACGGCCAAGCTTGGCTCGAGGGCCAGCCCCAAGGCCGTGTTCCAGCTCAGCTGATCCGCCCCTTCGGTGGGTGGGGATTAGAGGAAGCGGTCCAGCAGGCTGGCTTCGGCCATCCGGCTCAGGCCTTCGCGGACGGTGCGGGCGCGTTGGTCGCCGATGCCGTCAACGGTCATGAGGTCGTCAATGGTGGCCGCCATCAGGAACTGCAGGCCGCCGAAGTGGTCCACCAAGCGGTCGGCAACAGCCTTGGGGACTGCCTTGAGCCCGGACAGCAACCTGTAACCGCGCGGCTGCACCACGGCGTCGAGATTGGCCTCGCCGCCGGCGAAACCGACGATCCCGGAGATCTTGCCCAGGTCGATCAGCTCTGTAGGGCCGAGGTTCACCAACGCAGTGACGGCCCGTTCGATGTCCTCGGCGGACGCGTCCGGCCGGGCGTAGTCGCGGATGATGACATCGCTGCCCGGGCCGCGGCCAACCGTGAGTTCATCGAGCTGGAGGGACAGAAGCCGGCCGTCCTCGCCGAGTTCCAGGACATACTGCGATATTTCCTCGGAGATCCGGCGGACCATTTCCTGGCGCTGCAGGGTCACTGCGACGTCGCGGACGGTCACCATGGCCTCGATCTCCAGCGCGGACAGGGAACTGGTCACCTGGTCCAGCCGCGAACGGTACCGTTCCAGCGTGGCGAGGGCCTGGTTGGCGCGGGCCAGGACCTTCTCGGATCCCTCCAGCACGTGCCGGAGCCCGTTCACGTACAGCGCGATGATCTGCATGGACTGGCTGACGGAGATCACGGGAACGCCGGTCTGGATGGCCACGCGCTCCGCCGTGCGGTGGCGGGTGCCGGATTCCTGGGTTTCGATGCTTGAGTCCGGGACCAGCTGGACCGCGGCCCGGAGAATGTTGCCGGCGTCCTTGTCGCAGATGATGGCGCCGTCCATCTTGGCCAGTTCGCGGAGCCTTGTGGGGGAGAAGTCGATGCCAATGTCGAACCCGCCGGAGCAGATGGAATCGATGGTCCGGTCCGAGCCCAGCACGATAAGCGCACCGGTCCGTCCCCGGAGGATGCGCTCCAGGCCATCGCGCAACGGCGTGCCTGGAGCCACTCTGCCCAGAGTCGCCTTGAGCGATTCTTCGGGGCTCCGAGCCATAGGTGTTCCCTTCAAAGGTGCAGACTGCCGCCCGCAGGTACGCCGGTTTCTCACTCCGCCGGCAGGATCAAAAAGTACTCAGTTTCCCGCAAGCTCAATGATAGAGGTAAGAAGCGGCAACAACCGCACGGACAAGCCCCAAAGTGCCCCGTTAGGGGGTGCACTAAAGTGCCTCGGGGGCGCGTGCGACGGCGGCTGGTCGGGTGGGCACATTTGGCCGGTTTGGGTGCGTGGCGGGCTCTGCGCCCCCACCACATCAGAATGAGGCAACGAGGCTCGCGAGCGGCGGAGGTGCATGCCCGGTTGGCAATGCGTCGACGAGCAGGGGCGCGTACCGGACCTTGTTACCGCTGCGTCCCCCGAAGAACCGGCGCAACTGCGCCGTTTTGGGCCGGTCTCGCTGAGACGGCTGGTGTTGGAGTATCCGGAACGACGCGAGCTCGCCCTGAGCCGCGATGACACCGGGAATGCCGTCAACCCCAAGGCAGCGGATGAGTTCATCCTCCAGGTCGGCGTCACAGACGTGGAAGCCAAGCTCCGCGAGCGGGCCCGACCCGATGCTGGCCCGGCCGAGCGCACGAGCGATGCCACGGGACTCCCGCACATCACACAGACCTAGCAACTGGTGGCCGGCGCCGTCCGGGCCGTAGCGGTCGAGGAAGCGGACGATGCTGCTGGCGCCTCTCATCGGGGCCACCGTCACCCGCTCGGCGGCCAGGTCATGGCCAAGGCTCACGGCCAGCGTCTCCACCGCCATCCGGTCACTCTCGCCCTCAACCAACACCGTCGTCGCCTGCATGGAACCAGTATGCCGAACGCCAGCCTGGGTGGCTCGCGCGCCGTCAGATCTGGCACGGGCTGAGGGTCGTACGCGTTAGTCCGTCGAGCGTCACCGCGATGAGTTCGGCAAGCTCCGCCGGAGTGTGCGTCCCTGCCCGGCAAGGCCCTGGCCGGAGAAGGTCTTGTCCGGGCGTCATCCCAAGGCGACCCGGGCGTTTTTTCTCGGCGCTGAGGTCCAGGGCTCCTGACATGGTGAGCTATTGCGTGTGGGGTCAGGCGTGGTTTTTGATTTCGTAGCGCAGAATTAGCCCGGTGCCGGTGCCGGTGCCGGTGCCGGTGCCGGGGTAGCGGGTTTCGGTGGTGGTGAGGTGCTGGCAGAGCTCGCTGATTGCTGCCGTGGCGCGCGCCGTGGGGAGTGGGTCCAGGCGGATCGTGAGGTAGCCGGGGGTTGTGGTGTCGATATCGCCGCTGCCGGTGAGCGCCTGCCGTGCCAGTGCGTGGGCTTCTTCGGTGGCGCGGGCGTAGCCGGTGTTGGTCCGGATTTCCCTGGCGAGGGTCGTGGCGGTGTTGAACGCGGCCATCCTGATCGCGTGGGTGATCAGTTTCGTCTCGGTGTCGAGGACTTGTTGGCCGGGTGAGAGTTCTCCCAACGTGACCCGGACGGGGATCTTCTGGTGGGCAGCTTCTGCCTGGTCCAATGCGGCTTCCGCGTCCCAGAGGGGTGCGGTGACCTGGTTGTGCATGGCGTTGGTGATGGTGACTTCGTTGGTGCCTGGGGCTGGTGTCCGCAGCGCGAGCATCGCGGCGTCTGTTCGAGCCAGGACCTGGTCGTAGTGGGCGCGGGCGGCGACGACTTTTTGGTAGGCCTTTTTCTTGTCCGGGTTCGGTACTGACCTTTCGGGGTCATCATCGGTGGAGGGGTAGGCGTCGTGGGAGTCCAGGTCGAAATGGATGCGGGCGTAGCGGAAGTAGTCTTCCTGCCGCCAGCGGGAGCCCATCCGGTAGATCACTTCACCGGCGGGCATCCCCTGATCGGTGGTGAGGATGTGGATCTGCCGGGTTGTCCCGCCCCGGGCCGGGACGATGCGGCTGATCTGTCGCATCCGGAACGCTTCCCCGGTGGCGGCCATGGCCAGGTCAACGGCCGTGTCCGCCGCGTTCCAGGTCCTGGGTTCCCCGTGGGCGTCAACATGGGCGACCTCGGTGAAGCTGTTCTCGGGGATGTCCGTTGTGGTGCCTTTGCGCCAGGTCAGGACGTCGAAGCCGGCCTCGTCCATGTGCTTGAAGAGCGACGGTGACCAGCCTCCCCGGTCAAAACCGACCAGCACCCGCCGGGAGTCTCCGATGATGGTGCGCAGTTGGGGCAGCAGGGCCCGCAGTTGACCGGTCAGGGCGGTGCCGGGTTTGGCCATGACGACCAGCACCGGGGACCCGTGCGCGTCGGAGACCCAGGTTTCCTCGGTCGCCGGGACCGGGAACTTCAGCCTCGTGGAGTGGACTTTCCCGATCTTCTTCCCGCCTTGGTAGGCGCGGACGTGCCCGTCAACATAGAGCACAGCAGCCAAATCCCCACCCTCACCATCGCCGCTACCGGCACTATCGCCGCCGGCTGGGTTCAGGTGGTGGATGGCGAGGGCGGTGAGCAGGTCCCCGGCCTTACCGGTCTGGGCCAGGTGACTGATTTTGCGGCGGATGGTTTTTACTTCCGGGGCCCGGTCCAGGCCCAACACCCGGCCCAGGGCCACGGGATCGATCCGGGTGGCGCCTTCGGCACGGGGTTCCCCGGCCAGGGCCCGCAGCACGGCGTCAAGGAGCATTGTTTCCAGCCCGTAAAACCCGTCAGGCAACGCCCCGAACGTTGCCTTCGCGCAGGCCAACAGCCCGGTGGCCTCCAGCGCCGGCAAGGCCAGAAACAGCCCGGCCAACGGCACCCGGGCCGCCGGGGCAAACACCGGAACCGCGCATTCGAGGAGCCCGGAACGGGCTGCTGCCCGCTCCCCGGAACGATCCGTCGGCTCCGGCAGCACGGGCAACACCAGCTGGGTCGGCGACGTTGATGCGCCGGGCGCTGATCCGCCTTTGTCAGCGCTGATTTGGCCGGTTTCCGGGGTGTTTGACTCATTGCCGGCGAGGGCGCGCCGGACAGTGTCGGTGGAGACCCCGGCCGCTGCAGCCGTTGCCCGAAGGCTCGCCACGGTTCCCGTTCGCGGATCCGGCAAGGTACTTGAGATAAACACAGCAGAGGACTGGGTAAGCCTCTGCCGCAAGTTCCCCCTAGAAGTCACAGCGTCCAGGCGACACGACTGGTTCCACACCACCGGACGACATGGAAGATGGGTAATCCCGGACTGGGAAAAAGTCGCCGGCGAATGGGACGCCACGCACCTGACCGTCATGGGCTACCTGAATGCCGCGGGGCTCCCACTTGAGGTCGACCTCGAAACGGCAACGGTCATTGCGGGCTGGGACCCTGACAGCACGATCTGGTTGACGGATGTAGCGCGTGAATGGATCGGACCCCGGCAGCAATGGCAGCGAGACTCGAACCGCGACGAATGGATTCGAACACAATAATCAGGACAATGAACGCGACGTCTGCCACGACTTCGACGTTCTATTTTGCGCGGCGCAGGACTGCGCGGAACCTACTTGAGCAAAGGCCTGTAATCGTCCCGTAGATGGTTCGACAAGCGGAACGGGAACTTGCGTGTTGAGCGTATGCTCTGGTCAGGCTGGGACTTCGGGGGAAGGGCCATAAATGAAACGCCAGGCGGGCCGTTGGATGGGTCTATTCCTAATAATGCCCTTTGCCCTGGGTAGCTGCGGTGTGGCAACAGACGCAAGCATCACCCCAGGAACGTCCGACCGTTGGAGTGTCTCAGTGCTCGGACCGAGGGACGGTGCCTCGATAGATCACTGCGTTGAAGACCCGCTCATTGAGGAGTCGATCCAATCGGCAGATTTGCCTTCTACTCACCTGGGTATCAAGCTGCTCGAGACAGCGACACAAGAAGATGCTGAACGGATCGCTGATTGTCTTAGCGACCGCCTCGGCGGCGGCGAGGTATCCATCAGAAGCCCCAAAAGGTGATGCACAACGAGGGCGCAAACCCCTTGCCCCCGGCGGGCAGTCGGGGCGTATTAGGCAACTATTCATCGCGACGCCTCATCAAACGTTGGGGCTGTCCCGTAGAGGGTTCCCTCTACGGGACCGACACTGACCAGCAGCCGCTCCTGAAGGGGATGGGTGGCTCGGGTAGGCTCGGGACACCAAGCCTGAGGGGGCGGCCGCATGGAACCCGAGCATTACAGCAGACCGGTCAACGATCACACCACAAGCAGTGAGCCCGCTGCCAAAACGCGGGAAGAGCAAAAGCGAATCAGGCTTTCAGCCTGGCTCGGTATCGGCCTCGCCATATTCATCATGGTTCCAGCCGTATACAGGCTTGCCATAGAACCGCCTCGCTGGCCAGACGCCATATTCGTCAGCATTGGAGTGGGGTTGATCCTTTTTCACACCGTCCGGGTTATTCGCCTACGCAGGGGCTAGCTAGACGGTCTCCTGCAGGCCTGTTAGCCGGTCCGTTAGAGGATCCCCTTACGGGATCTAGACGGGCTGTGCAGTCGACTTTGGACATTCCGTGCAGACGACTTCGGAAAATGACAGTACGCGGCAACCGTTACACGGCGAGCCCTTGTATTCCTTGGTCCGGGAAGGATCTCAAAACGATGTCTTGCGAACGATCGTTTCTATGATGCTGATGACCTGCGAGGATCCGGCCTAGTGATGGTGATGGTCCCTGGTCGCTTCGCCTTCCACCTCAAGGTCGACGGTTTTTGCTAGGTAGTTCCAGGCCGGAGTGTTCAGCGTGTGCCAGGCGACATGGGCTTCCCTCGCGCGGGTGGCAGCAATCTTCGCGTCGCCACCACCGAGCGCCGTGGCGAGTCGGCCGGCGGCGTCGCCGAGTGATTTCGCTTGTTGTTCGAGTTCCTCCGGCCAGGGGATGGAGGCGGCCGCGATCTGGGCGGCCCGTGAGCGGCTGGACCAGAATTCGTCGATGATTGGCGATTCTTTCCGGAGGGCTGCGTCGATGCCATGGAAGCCCGCTCCGTCGATGTGGGCAAGCGCGGCGAGCATGCCGGCGACCGCGGCTGCGGTCTCGACGTCTGGGGTGTTGTGTTGGGTCATTGGATTCTCCTCTTGGGGTTGACGTGTTTCTACTTTGCGTAGGTCGGATCGGTCGGCGGTGGCGTTCTACGCTGTGCTCGCTGCCCATAGCTGGTCATGCCCCGCGGTTTATACACCGACAGGGCGGTGGCAACGAGCAACACCAGAAGCGCCAATGCGGCCTGCACGAGGACCTGGGTTCTCAGGCCGTCGACTCCGCCAACGGACACGCTCGTTTCCGCTGCCGTGGCTGCGAGGCCGCTGATCGGCCCCATGTGTACCAGCAGGACGCCGGTGGCCAGGACGGTTATCAGCAGCTTTATCAACACCCAGTAGTACCGGAAGAGACCCCAGACGGTGCCCAGAGACAACGCAATCCCGGTGAGTAGGGCGGCAACCGCCAAAGGGACGATGGCAAACCAGCCGGTCACCCCCATCCCGAGATACGCTGCCTTGGCCAGGCCGGCATCCGGACTGACGAGTCCGGCGACGGCGAGAGCCAGGAAGGCTGCGACGGCGCCGAACCAGCCCACCGAGACGGTGACGTGGGCCGTGAGGGCAAGTTTGCGCAGGCGGGGGGACATGGCCGTCACGGTGTGTGGTTTCCCATGCCGCCGCCTGCAAGGTGGCTGACGACGAAGATCAGAACCAGCGCCACGGCGATGAGTCCGAAAACCTTCACCCAGCGCGGCGTTTTAGTGGCCGGTCCGCGGCCGGGATTCGTCCCGGCATTGGGGTTCTGTGTCGTGCGGTGGTCAGGTGGTGGGTCAGTCATGGTGGTCTCCTGTTCTGCCGGGCCTAGTTTGCAGCGGCGATTTCACGCTATCGAGACACTCTGTATTAATCAAGGGCATAGTGTCATGCAACCGTCGTCTCGTACACTGGGATGGTGCCGAAGCTATGGAACGAGACAATCGAGGCGCATCGCGGCGCCGTGCAGGATGCGATCCTGGACACCGCGGCCGCTCTCGTGGCCGAGCATGGAATGCTGTCAGTGACCATGTCGCAGATCGCCCAGGAGGCCGGCATCGGGCGGGCGACCCTCTACAAGTACTTCCCGAACGTCGAATCAGTACTGCGTGCCCAGCATGACCGCCAGCTCGCCGGGCACCTCGAACACCTTGCCGCAGTCACACATTCAGGGGGCGACGCCGGCCACCAGCTGGAGGCGGTGCTCCACATCCATGCCATGATGACCTTCGAACATCACGGATCGGCCATCGCCTCGGTCATGCACCTCGAGGGTGCCCGCCAAACGCAGCTCGCGTTCGTCAGTGATGTGCTCCGCCGGGCGGCCGAAGCAGGAGCCATCCGTGACGACATGGCGCCCGAAGAACTCGCAAGCTACTGCGTGCACGCCCTCGCGGCGGCCGCGGAATCACCCTCGAAGGCAGCCGTGAGTCGACTCGTCCAACTAACGCTCGAAAGCTTGCGCCCAAGAGCCTGACTGAGCGGGTATGGCTGCTTCGGGCCGGGCTGGGACATCGACGGGTGCCCCGCGCCCCGGCACCCGGACCCGGTCCTCAGGTCAGTACCTCGAGAGCGAAACGTCCCGATGGAACACCTCAACCTCACCTGCCGCACGTGGCCCCGCGCCAACCAGATCAAACCCGGCAACTACAGGCCACTGCGCCGCAAAACCTTAGCACCGGATATTTCACTTTTTCACAAGCCACCCCGTGACACTCAGCGTCAGTGATGACGGCCGTGCCGTCTCATCAACTGATCGTTTTCGAGACGGAACACGTCGTGGACGATTATCCGATGGTTCGGAGCCAGCCGATGGCCTCTTCTTCGTCCGTGAAGTATTTCGTGGGGCATCTGGGCGGGCCCAGTCGAAGAAGTCTGTGGGCGATGACGCGGTCAACCTGTGTTTTGCCCAGGACGGCAAACGCCGTGACAGTAGCCGCCTCACCGAAAACGCTGATCGCCTCCGCGCTGAAAGAGCCGACGCCGGTGATCTGCAGAAGCGCTCCTCCGGGTTTTCCACCGGTGAGCACCAGCAGTTCCGCACAGGTGCGGACGCAGTCGTCCTTTGTGATCCGGGAGTTGGGCGGCAGGATGATCCGGCTTATTCCCACACCCACGCGGGCGACGGAAAAGCCTGAGTGACTCTCAGCAACTATGTGATCCGGCACGGCCAGGATCCGGGGTGCCCTGGTTCTCTGGAGCAGGATCGTGCGGTCCGGAAGCGGCACGCCAGTCTCGGTGAGATGTTGAATTGTCATTGAGCCCCCAATGTTGTGGCAACAACCGCCGCTCCGGAGCCGGCTGGCCATTGCCCGTCCCGGGCCACGCTGCTCCGGGGTTGCTGACAGGCTATATCGAATACGGCGACGCGTCGATCAAACACGAGAGCAGTGTCCGCTCAGCGTTCCCCAAACGGAGCGGTGAACCACTGAGTAAGGAGTCCTTATGGCGAGACTCCCGATGGATGACGGGCTAGGCTCACGCTATGAAGCTTCGGGGCGTACTTCTGCTTGCGGCAGGCATTGTTGTCACCGTGTTGGCATTTGCTGTCCTACTCGGCCGCATGCCCTGGGTAAGCCGGGCATGTCCAGCAGTCGGTTACGCCTATGTGGGTGATGTGGAGCTGGCCTTTTCCACCCCGCCGGAGTCAGTAGCGGCTTGTTTTGGGGAGGGATGCACTCCTGAACCGGTGGCGAGAAACCCTGAGGGAAAATGGCTGGTGCCGCAGTCTCCGCCATACCTGAATCCGCCTGTCAGTGTCACTTCGATTTTTGTGGAAGCCGTGGCCGCTTCTGGTGAACGGATAGCCCGTGATTTGCCCATAGAAACGGAATCAACCGGGGAGCACCCCTTCGGACCTGGTTGCGGCGGGCCTTTCGGGTTCAAGCCCGTGCAAGTGGCCTTTAGCTGAAGCATCGACCCGCCATCCTCCCGTAGAGGGTTCGCTGAGAGAGTGGATTCGGATCCTCAAGCCATGGAACGCGGACTCACGCTAATGAAAGGGAAGCTCTGCACCCTTGGGGAAGGGCAAGACTCCTTGTGCGGGGGTCATGGTGAACCACTCACCGCCCTGCTTGGAGGCAAAAATGATGACTCTTTCAGCTGTATCGAGCGGATCGCCGTCCGGGTAGGACGCTCCCACAGTGCAGGTCGGGGGCGTGGAGGTGATGCGCAGGTTCCCCTCTCCGGGATTCCCTTTGAGTACCTGTTCGACTTCTGCAAGGTGGGTCGTGGCTATGTGACCGTAAATGCTGGTTTCGCCGGCCCGGCTTACAGACTTTCCAATGAGCACCATGCCGGCGTTGTCGTATTGATCCTGGGGGGGTCTCGAATCGGACCCAGTCGACGCACGCGAAGGGTCCACCGCTTGGAATGGGGCCGCTGGTAGATCCAGGGATTGAGCTGGTGGTGTTCGTCGTGGGCTCGGCAGTTCCCGGTCCGCCCGTCACCTTATCGCCGCATGATGTCAGCAGCATGGTGAGAAGTAGGGATGGAACCAGGCGTCGCCACAATCGAATGCGTTTCATGGTGCTCCTTCATTGGTGGACGCTGACCGGCGGATATTGGGTGCGTACGCGCATTCATAGGATGGCGCTCTCGGAGTGGATCGGGAACGGCATGTTGCGGCGGAGGGCAGGGATGCCAGCGGATGGGCGGTTTACCCTGGCGGGGCACTTCGCGTTGGGTAGGAGGGTATCCCTCCGCCGGAGCCGGCGGCCATGAAGCCACCTATCTGGGTTTCTCCGTCGCTTTGGAAGACAGGGATCTCGCGGGGAGGGCGCGGGCTACTGAAGTTTTTGACGGCGTCTTCCGGGCTGGTGGGCATGGGACCTCCGTACAGGTCACTGGCGTAGGCGTACCCTGATTGCCCGTTGGTGGCCATCACAGCGATGAGGTCGGGGGTTCCGTTCTCCTGGCTTTCGACGCCATATGTTTCGCCCTTGGAGTTGACACCAAGGGGTGTTCGTTCCTGCTTCACATACTCGGCGGTCAGCTGCCAGCGGGCCTCGGTATTAGTTTTGATCGTGACACTGTCCTGGCCAGGGGCGAGGCTGATGGTGTAGCCGCTCCAACCCAGTCTGTCGCTGGCCGCATCCGCCTCAGAGCAGCTGGCCGCCGCGCCGTCGGGAAACTCAAACCAGCCAGGGGTCAGGCACCTAAATTCCATTTGAATCCCCGTCGTTCCCGCGGGAGGAGTGCCCAGTTCCACGGTTGCCGTGCCGGTGTAGGTAGTGGTCACAGGCGAAGCCAACGGTGTCACCTTTTCGCCTCCCGGGATGACGAAAAGCCCGGCCGCCGCCGCTCCGACACCAAGCAGTCCGGCCCCGGCCAGCGCACCGGTACCAAGCCACACCCTGGTACGCCTGCGTTTCACAACTGGTGATTCCTTGTTGACTTGGGAGACGAGTTCTGCCCGTAGGGCGTCACTGAACGCGTCATCGACGTGGAGCTGGTTCATGTCCGTTCTCCTTCCAACACCGGGGTTGGAGCGGTGGGCGGGTTAGGTGATGCATCAGGGTTTAGCGCTGCTCTGAGCCGCTGGCGGGCCCGGTGGATGCGGGATTTCGCTGCCGCAGGAGTCAGATCCAGGACAGCGGCGGCAGCGGCGATGGTGTGCTCCTCGAAAACGATGAGGGTGACCAAGTGCAGGTCCTCGGCCGTCAGCGTGGCCAGCGCCCGTGCAAGGTCCTGATCGAGAGCGTCCTGGTAAGACCTGTATGAATCTGATGTTGGGTCGCTCATGTCCTCGGTTCGGGGAAGGGCGTTCAGGAGGCGCTGGTAGCGGAGTGCAGCCCGGGCGCTGTTACGTGCCATGTTCGTGGTCGTAACCAGCAACCAGGGAAGGATCGATCCTTCCACGACACGGACCTGCTTTCTCCGCCGCCAGAGCTCCAGGAAGGATGCAGCCATAATGTCTTCAGCGTCGTGGTGTTTCCCGCAGAGCCGGTACGCGTGGCGGAAGACCCTGTCCCGATGCCGGTCGTACAGGGCAGCAAAGGCATCCCCCTGGCCCAGAAGACTCTGGCGCCACAACACGTCTTCGCTGTCTCCGTTGTTCCCCATGCCCTTTAGTGTCCGGCAAAGCCCAAAAGGTTTCACCGAATCCGAAAAAGTTTTAGATGAGGTCCGAAGTGCCCGGTAACGGATCCCTGACCGGACACGAACGAAACCTATGATCGAATCCATGCAATTGATCAGAAATATTGCCGTCGGACTGCCTGTCCGCGATGGATATGTCCTTGTGTCGGGTGCAACAGATTCCGTAAAAGGCGAAGCGTTCTATAGGGCAATTGGAGGTGGCATTGAGTTCGGAGAGACTGCCGACGTCGCCCTGCGGCGCGAGTTTGAAGAGGAGCTCGGAGTGGCTTTGGAAACGGTGGAGCTACTCGGTGTTCTGGAAAACATCTTCGAATTCGAAGGGCTCGCCGGCCACGAAATTGTGCATGTCTTCGCCGTGACAGCCAACGAACTAGACATCATCCCGATCGATGCCGACCTACACGTTCTCGATGAGTGCAGCCCCGTTGGCTGGAAGAGCATCAGCGATATCGACCGCCCGCTCTACCCCACCGGGGCGCTGCAGATGGTTCTGAACCAGGCTCCGGCTCACCCCTGGCGGCGGCTGTGATGTTCGCCCATGAGAAGCAAGGGAAGACCCCTTGAAGCTGCCTTGGGCACCATCAACTCTGCAGTTGACGAGCCACGCAGGAAGTGCCCGGTGAGGGATCGCCAAACGGGACACGAGGTGAGGCCGTTCGCGGCCGGTAGGCGGTTTTCGCGCACCTGCGCTTCCGAGAAAAGTAACTACGCCTCGACGAGAATCACCAAGGTCTCGGGCAGCACGCCGTCATACGCCATCGCCTCGGCCCCGGCCTCGGATTGCATCAGGGCCATGACGGCATCCATGTCGGGAACGTCCATCAGCACCGCGACTTGCGTCGGGTTCTGTGGGTTGACGAACGTCCGGATGTTAGTGACGCCGAGGGGTCCGAAGATCTCTTCGCGTTTCGGTGAGGCAAGCCAATGGTCCTTGTCCTTTACATCGTGGTGGCCGATCACGGTTGGCATAGCGCGTCCTCTCGAAGGGGGCCAGCGGTCCACAGGCCCACTGCGCAGAACGCTACTGGTCGTTCCGCACCCAGACAAGGCTTTTCGTGGCCGCATCTCCCTCGGTCTGCGGGCTGCCCGCAAAGGGTTCCGCAAGCGGGGCGGCAAAACCGCCATTTCAAGCTGCGATTTAACCGCCAAACGAACTCAATAATCACAGTCCGCGGCAGGACGCCGCGCTGCTGTAACGACAGCGGAGCGGCCGATTCTCGAGTCGTAGCATTCTCGGAATCCTTCGTTTTCAACGACGGGCCGACGATGGAGAAGGCCGTGGATCATCCGATGGTTCGGAGCCAGCTGATGGCCTCGTCTTTGTCCGTGAAGTATTTCGTGGGGCACCTGGGCGGGGCCGGTCGAAGAAGTCTGTGGGCGATGACGCGGTCAACCTGTGTTTTGCCCAGGACACCAAACGCTGTGACGGTGGCTGCCTCACCGAAAGCGCTGATCGCCTCCGGGCTGAAAGAGCCGATGCCGGTGATCTGCAGAAGCACTCCGCCGGGTTTTCCGCCGGTGAGCGCCAGCAGTTCTGCACAGGTGCGGACGCAGTCGTCCTTTGTGATCAGGGTGTTGGGCGGCAGGATGATCCGGCTTATTCCCACACTCACGCGGTCGACGGAAAAGCCTGGGTGACTCTCGGTAAATATGTGATCCGGCGCGATCTGGATCCGGGGTACCCCGGTTCTCTGGAGCAGGATCGTGCGGTCCGGAAGCGGCCCGCCAGTCTCGGTGAGATGTTGAATTGTCATTGAGCCCCCAATGTTGTGGCAACAACCGCCGCACCGGAGCCGACTGGCCATTGCCCGTCCCGGGCCACGCTGCTCCGGGGTTGCTGACAGGCTATATCGAATACGGGGACGCGTCGATCAAACACGAAAGCATTGTCCGCTGAGCGTTCCTCTAACGGATCCCCGAACGGGATGGAGTTGTTTCACAGACTGCCGGTCGTGCAAGAATCGCCGTATGGATCAGGATGAGCGGCACAGGGACGAATTGATGATCCTCGAGGCTCTGGTGCAGGCGATGGATCGGCGCGGCCTCCGGGACGCCGGTCTGCACTAGTCGGGGCCTCCGGCGCTTTTGAGGATCGCCGCAACCACGTCCGCTTTGTGTGTTGTGTACGCGCCCCAGTCTTTGGTACTGGCGGCTGCTTCGCGCTTGACGCTCAGATAGCGTTCCCTTGCTTGGATGTCCTTCCGCAAGATGTCGCGGAACAGTATGCGTCGGTGCCATTGGCGTCCCTGGATCTGGACAAGGTGGACGACGATCTCTCTGTTACTCCTGTCGGGCAGGCTGAACCACGCGTGTCCTTCTCTGTGGCCCTCGCAGTCGAATCCATCCGAGCTGAGCAGGTCCATGGCGGTCGACCATTGGTGTAGGTTCACGCCGACCAATACGTCGACAACGTCCTTGGCAGGAAGATCCGGAATGGAGGTTGAACCTATGTGCTCGACCTCCGCGTCCGGTAACAGGGAAGCCAGCCTTCCGCGCACCACGTCAAATCTTGCTGCCCATCCCTGTGGGTCAGCAGGGATAAGTTCGATGCTGTCGGATTCCATAATCCCTACCGTGGGTGCTTGGAAAGAGGCCCCGAGGCTCGGCTGCTCTGACGAAGACAAATGCGACATTTACCCTGATGCTGATACATGCGGCTGCCTGGCTATGCAGATGGATCGGGTGTGCATTGGTGGTGGTCACACGCCCGAAAGGTCCCGCCCAAATTTTCGGAGACCGCGGGGTCGTGCATGCTCAGTTGTGCCCTTTCGACGCATCGCCTAAAGCCCGGTCAAGGTTCCCCAAAGGGACGCCCGAACCCTAACTCGAGCGGCTGTCCACGAGGCACTCCGAATGCAAAAGAAGGGAGGCGTCGAAACGGTCGCTATTGCCTCGTTCATTTCCTGACCACGAGTCGGGATCTGGCTGCCCGGTCGCGGGGCAGGCGTTCAAGGGCTCCCCGTTCGCTGGCTTATCGTTCCCGAACGAATTTCCAATTCAGACTGCCGTCTATAACCGAGGGCCTGACGGAGAGGGATGGTCGTCCTGTTCGCAGGCTAGTCAGCGTTTCGTCCAGGAGTTCTTCGACGGATGGCCAGATGGCGGGACGCCAATCGGCCTCTCCCTTGAAATACTCGCTGACGCAGCCGTGCTGCCGCCCGGCCCTGAGATCGACGAACAGGAAGTCGCCGGCGTTATCGTCTGCGATCGGCAGGAATGAGGAGATGAACATCCAAGCGCGGGTACCGGCCTCATCAGCTTCAGCACCTGCTGGATCATAGGGTTTATGGGGTTCGGGCACAGGAACGCTGCTGTGGGCTTCACCGACTGCCCGCAGGTTTCGGTAAATTGGGGAACTTTTTCTCCGCTCGAATTCTGCATTGGAATCCGCCCCGAGCTCCGCCTCGATGCTCAGCATCATTTGCCGCACTTTCTCAGCTTCTTCCAGAGGAAGTGGCCGATAGCCCGGGAGAATATACCCCGCCGTTGACGGTTCTGCACCGTCGAAGAGGCGATGCATGGTCGACAGATCGCCGGGCCAACCGATCGGCGCGGCCTGTTCAAATGAGCGGACAAGGGGATCCGGTGCGGGTGCTCGGATGGTTTTGGCTGTTACGGGGGCGTTGATGTTCAGCCAGTTAACAATGCCGGTCCAGAGTTCCTGTGCCCATGACAAGGGGGAATCCTGTTACGGGGGCGTTGATGTTCAGCCAGTTAACAATGCCGGTCCAGAGTTCCTGTGTCCCCATGGGGTGAATCTACGTGCCTTTGCCCTCAATGGACACGTACGAGGCCAAGCATCAATACCTTCCTCGAGTCGGGCGCGGAGAGAAGTCGGGCTTGAGCAAGGGTTCTTGCGGATTCGGGTCTTACGCGTCTGACGCCAATTGGTCGTCCGGTAAAGGTTCCTCTAACGGATCCCTGACCGGACACGAACGAAACCTATGATCGAATCCATGCAATTGATCAGAAATATTGCCGTCGGACTGCCTGTCCGCGATGGATATGTCCTTGTGTCGGGTGCAACAGATTCCGTAAAAGGCGAAGCGTTCTATAGGGCAATTGGAGGTGGCATTGAGTTCGGAGAGACTGCCGACGTCGCCCTGCGGCGCGAGTTTGAAGAGGAGCTCGGAGTGGCTATGGAAACGGTGGAGCTACTCGGTGTTCTGGAAAACATCTTCGAATACGAAGGGCTCGCCGGCCACGAAATTGTGCATGTCTTCGCCGTGACAGCCAACGAACTAGACATCATCCCGATCGATGCCGACCTACACGTTCTCGATGAGGGCAGCCCCGTTGGCTGGAAGAACATCAGCGATATCGACCGCCCGCTCTACCCCACCGGGGCGCTGCAGATGGTTCTGAACCAGGCTCCGGCTCACCCCTGGCGACGGCTGTGATGTTCGCCCATGAGAAGCAAATGAAGACCCCTTGAAGCTGCCTTGGGCACCATCAACTCTGCAGTTGACGAGCCACGCAGGAAGTGCCCGGTGAGGGATCCCCTCCCGGGCGCCAGGGCGTCAGCAGAACCACCGGCCTAAGGACGAGGCTCCGAGAGCTTCTGACAAACTGGCCGCATGACCACGATCTTCACGCATAAGCCGACAATCGAGGGCCCACGCGTCAAACTGCGACCGATTCAGGCTCAGGACGCACCTATAGTGCATCGGATGCTCCAGGACGCTGAAGCTGCAATTCTGACCGGAACAGTGCACTCCAGCAGCCAGACAACGCTGCCATGGACTCTTGATGACCTCCGCGTGACGTACGAACGCTGGAGCTCCGCTGATGACCGTCTCGTCCTCGCCGTGATCGATCAGGCGACGAACGCGATGGTTGGAGAAGTCGTGCTCAACGACTTGAACGAGTTGAATCGCTCCTGCGGCTTCCGCACTTTCCTTGGCGCCGAAGGCCGCGGCCGGGGACTTGGCAGTGAGGCGACCGAGATGATTGTCCGGTACGGCTTCCAGGAGCTTGGTCTTCATCGGATAGCTCTTGAGGTTTACGCCTTCAACCCGCGGGCCCGGCAAGTCTATGAGAAAGTAGGATTTCGCTACGAAGGCACGGGCCGGGACGCGCTGTGGTCCGACGAGCAATGGATTGACGTCCACTACATGTCGATCCTCGAAACTGACGTACCACTGAGTAGAGGATCGGCAACCGGGCACCTGTCCGTAGCCTGCCTAGACTCGAACGCATGATCAGCGCTGTCAGCGATGCGTATTCGCGTCGGGCGGTGGAATACGTCGAACGCTTTGCTTCACTCGGTGCTGTGCACCCTTCAGATCGTCAACTGGTGGCGACGTGGGCGGATGGCATCGAGGGTGCGGTCATCGACGCCGGCTGCGGTCCGGGTCATGGGACGAACTTCCTCAGTGAAGCCGGGGTCCCTGCAGTCGGAGTGGATCTGGTTCCGGAGTTCATTGCGCACGCCCTCGGTACTTATCCCGGCATTCCGTTCCGGACAGGCAGCCTCGACGCCCTCGACGTCGGCACCGGGAAAATTGGCGGAGTGCTCGCCTGGTACTCACTAATCCACTATGAGCCAGACACGATCCGCACTCCTCTCCTGGAGTTCAGTCGGGTCCTTAGCCCTGGCGGCGCCTTGCTGATCGGCTTCTTCCACGGCCACGTCGTCGAGAAGTTCGATCATGCGGTCGTCCCGGCATACCAGTGGCCGGTAAGTGACCTCTGCGACGAGCTGGTAGCTGCGGGCTTCAATGTGGTCGAGACGCACGCCCGGACAACAACCGGGCAGCGATCCCACGGAGCAATTCACGCCATCCGCTGAGGTGTTCGGTGGGGGATCCCTTACCGGACGGGCCGCTCCGTCGCAGTAATTGAAATTGGGAGCATCGTCTCAAGTGCAGCCCGCAAGGGGATGGTAGCGCGGCTCGTTTCCCACACCGGGACCGGCCCCGCATCAACCTCTGCTGACGCTTCCGTAGCTCAGGCCCGCCGCGGTGGCCTGGTGAGGAGGAGCAGGACCGCCGAAGTCACGACAACGGCCGCAAAGACGGCGGCCAAGTGAATCCAGAGTGCCGCGCCGTTGTACATGGTAATACCGACTGTCAGCAGCGCGGCCGCCAGGAGCGCGGTGACCGCCTTGTTTTCTCGCCGAAGGCCGGCAAGAAGCATCAGTGACGGAGCGGCGTACCAGGCCACGCTTGCCGGGCCCATCGCATTGATCTGGGTGATCACGGCCCCGCTTCCCGGAATCACGCTAACCAGCGGCTCGAAGAACATCGAAGCGCAATGGAGAATCAGACCCGCCAGACCTGCCGCTGTCAGGCCCAGGTCCAGGGTGGTGAGCTGGGTTGCCAGCCTTTTCGGGGGCAGTCCCGGTACCAGAAGCCGCGAGAGTAATAACGACAGGACAACGACGGCGAGCCCCACCACATACACAGTCGACATGTGCACAGACTACAGAGTCCGGCGTGAGGGAATGCGGTCTGCCCTCCATGATCCAACAGCGGCCAGGCCCGATGCGATGAACACTCCTCCACCTCGCATCCACGAACACGCGGCGCCCAAGCCAAATATGTGGATATGATCGCTATGTGGCGGCGTTCTATGATCGCTATATGGCGAATAAGTGTCCGTAAGCCGATCCCTCTGCGGGACACGCCTGGGGGTTGTGCTCTTTAGCCGGTGTCTTTGCCGGAGCCCCTCGCACGGCGGACTGTGTACACACGACTTCCGGGGTGCAACACTGCGTTGATGAACATCTTTGAGTGGTGGCTTCTGGTCGATATGGAAACACGCGGCTGGCTTATTGAGCACAATGGCGAGCCGCTGCCGCAGCATGTCATCGCCGATATCTTGGCGGTTACGGGCGGCGAGACCGATTCTGAGTGGTGGGCTGGCGAATCAGAAGACGGACCCCAGCTTTCCGACGAGGCCGTAGATTGGATCGAGGCTGTCGCCAACGATGAGGAGCCGACTATCGGCTGATAATTTTCTGCCGCGTCCCGCTTGCGGCGTACGTCAGACCGCCATGTTGCCTTCGGCAAATATGGCGGTCGTGGGGTCTACGGGGCAGGGCTGCGGCTAGACATCGGAGCCGATGGCATTGCCGAGCTTGGCCATGGTCTGCTCGTTACGTCGGTAGTGCGAAAACTGGCCGATGCGATGGTGATTGCGGTATACGCCTCCATCAGCAAAGAGCTCGGCATCCCTTTCCGGTTCCCGGGCAAAGCTGGGGCGTACACAAGCCTGATCGAGATGACCGACTTAGGGCTGCTGGCGGAAGCGACCGTCTGGGCGGCAACGAACCCCGAAGGTCAGAATCAAGCCTTCAACATCACGAACGGTGATATGTTCCGCTGGTCCTCGATGAGGCCGAAAATTGCAGAGTTCTTCGACCTCGACGTAGCGCCACCTTTACCGATGAGCCTGAGCGATGTGATGGCAGACAAATCTGATCTGTGGGATGCAATGGTTGCGAAGCACGCTCTGGCGAAGACCCCCTACTCTAAGGTGTCTTCCTGGCAGTTTGGCGATTTCGTCTTCGCGTGGGATTACGACGTTATCGCCGATACTTCAAAATCGAGACGAGCCAGCTTCAACGCATATGTTGAAAGCGAAGAGATGTTTCTGAGAATCTTCCAGAATCTCTGAGATCAGCGGCTGATTCCCTAAGCCGGTCCGCCCTACGTTCTATGCCCTTGAAGGAGCGTTGATCCTCGTCAGTTGATGATTTGGCCTCGCTCGTCCGCCCTTAGTGCTGCGAGTCGCTCCTTCCAGGCCTGTAGCGCCTCGGGCGCCTGTCGTGTCCAATCGGTGACTTCGCCGACGACCCTGAGCGGGGCACTCCTGCGACATGACCGGGTGGGGTTGCCGGGGAATTTCTTGTCGGTCACGTTGGGGTTCGTTCTCGAATGCCCCGGTCGGCTCGACCTCGTAGACGCGCGGGGCGCCGTCACCCGCCGCGAGTTCCGCGGCGAGTCCCGCGCCGTTCGGAAGAGCGGTGAAATAGATGTGATTCATCACGACTTCGGGACGGTAGTTCGACCTGAAGCCCGCCCTGAGGAGATCACCGTCCCGGAGGTTGGCTTTCGTGCCGTGAAAGAACGGACCCTCGTCCAGGGGTTTGCTCACACCTACAGCCTAAGCGTCTGAACCGCTGGCTGCCCGGAGGGAGAGAATCGCCCTGGCGGCGAAAGCGATGCCGGCTAGAAGAAGTACCACGGCCGAAATGATGAGGTACCAGACTCCGTTGGAGCCCAGTGCGGTGGATACGCCGATGAGGGAGAAAATAACTGCCCCCAGCGACCAAATGAGCGTTGCTCTCTTGGTGTTATTCATGGCCCCAGCCTAAAGTCCGCCGCTGCGATAAACTTGGAACTTGGCTCTCACAGAGCCATGCTTCCCTCCTTGAGGCCTGCCGAGCGCCTTGGGGTAACCCCACCGCAGCGAAAGTAGCACCGTGTCCCAAGATGTCCTTAGCCCCGCCCGGGTCAACCAGATTCACAAACAGGCGGCCCGGCGTCGGACCTTTGCTGTCATTTCGCACCCTGACGCCGGCAAGTCCACCCTCACCGAGGCTCTGGCATTGCACGCGAAGGTGATCGGCACGGCTGGCGCCTCCAGCGGTAAGGCCAACCGCAAGGAAACGGTTTCGGACTGGATGCAGATGGAGAAGGACCGCGGCATCTCCATCAGCTCCGCCGCCCTCCAGTTCTCCTACCGGGACACCGTCATCAACCTGCTTGACACCCCCGGCCACGCGGACTTCTCCGAGGATACCTACCGCGTCCTGGCCGCCGTCGACTGCGCGGTGATGCTCGTGGACGCCGCCAAGGGCCTTGAAACGCAGACCATGAAGCTGTTTGAAGTCTGCAAGGCGCGGAACCTGCCCATCATCACCGTGATCAACAAGTGGGACCGGCCGGGCCTGGACGCACTGGCGCTGATGGACGAGCTCACCGAGCGCACCGGCCTCCAGCCCATGCCGCTGACCTGGGCCGTGGGAATATCCGGTGACTTCCGCGGCGTCTGGGACCTCCGCCAGGACCGCTTCGCCCGCTTCCAGCGTAACAATTCCGGCGCCAACATCGCCCTGACCGAGTACTTCACGCCCGAAGAGGCCGCGGAGACGCAGGGCAGCAACTGGACCGACGCCGTGGACGAGGCCGGCCTGGTCATCGAGTCCAACCTCGAATTCGACGTCGAAGCCTTTCACGCGGGCACCGCCACCCCCATCCTTTTCAGCTCCGCCGCCCTGAACTTCGGCGTGAAGGAACTGCTGGACGCCCTGGTGGACTTCGCGCCGCACGCCGCCCCCCGGCCCGACGTCGAGGGCAGCCCGCGCCCGGTCGAATCGTCCTTCTCCGGCTTTGTCTTCAAGGTCCAGGCCGGCATGAACAGGGCCCACCGCGACCACGTCGCCTTCATTCGCGTCTGTTCCGGCGTTTTTGAACGCGGCATGGTGGTCACCCAGACCCGCACCGGAAAGTCATTCGCCACCAAGTACGCCCAGCAGGTCTTCGGCCGCGAACGCGAGGTGATCGACGAGGCCTACCCCGGCGACGTCGTGGGACTGGTCAACGCCTCCACCTTGCGCGTGGGCGACAGCCTGTTCCTCGAAGACGCGGTGGAGTACCCGGCCATCCCGTTGTTCGCCCCGGAACACTTCCAGGTGGCCCGGTCCAAGGACCCCAGCAAGTTCAAGCAGTTCCGCCGCGGCATCGAGCAGCTCGAGCATGAGGGCGTCATCCAGGTGCTTCGCTCCGACGTCCGCGGCGACCAGGCGCCGGTGCTTGCCGCCGTCGGCCCCATGCAGTTCGAAGTGGTGGAGGACCGCATGGCGCATGACTTCAGCGCGCCCATGCGGCTGGAACGCCTGCCGTACTCCATCGCCAGGATTTCGACGGCGGAGGCCATGCCCACGCTGGCCAACGTGCCCGGTGCCGAGGTGCTGTTGCGGTCCGACGGCGAATACCTTGCCCTGTTCAACGACGTCTGGGCCCTGCGCCGGATCGAGAAGAACCACCCCGATCTGACCCTCGTGCCCATCGGCACCCACAACCCCGCAAAGTAGCGTCCAATGTCTGCAGACCACCCACGCGCGCTGATCACCGGCGTCGGCACCATCAACCCGCTCGGATCCACGATGGCAGAAACCTGGACCGGCCTGCTGGCGGGGCAGTCCGGCATCGCCGCGCTGGATCAGGAGTGGGCGGAGCAGCTGCCCGTGCGCATGGCCGGACAGGTCACCGCGGACCTTTCGGAGCACCTCACCACGCGCGAGCTGAAGAGGATGGACCGGTGCGGGCAACTGGCGCTGGTGGCTGCCCGGGAAGCCTGGCAGCAGGCAGGGGCGCCCGACGTCGACCCCGAACGGTTCGCCGTGGTGATCGGCTCCGCCTATGGCGGCCTCGGCTCCACCCTCGAACAGGACCGTGCGCTCGCCAGCGGCGGCCCGCGCCGGGTCTCTCCGCACACCCTCACCCGGCTGATGGTCAACGGCCCCGCGGCCTGGGTCTCCATTGACCTCGGCGCCCGCGGCGGAGCCCGGACCCCGGTCAGCGCGTGCGCGTCCGGCGCGGAAGCAATTGTCCAGGGCGCCGAAATGATCCGCTCCGGAGCGGCCGACGTCGTGATTGCCGGCGGCGTGGACGCATCCGTCAACGACCTGGTGATCACCGGGTTCTCCCAGATCCGGGCACTCTCCACGCGCAACAGCGAACCCAAGCTCGCTTCGCGCCCGTTCGACGGCGGCCGCGACGGCTTTGTCCTCGCAGAAGGCGCCGGCATTGTGGTGCTTGAGAGTGAGGCCCACGCCCGGGCGCGCGGCGCCGCCATCCTTGGCGCAGTGGCCGGCGGGGCGGTAACCTCCGACGCCAACGACATCGTGGCCGCGGACCCCGCCATGCAGCGGAGGGTCATGCAGAAGGCCCTGGAGTCGGCCGGAATGCAGGCTTCGGAGATCGGCTTCGTCCATGCGCATGCCACCTCCACCCCGGTAGGGGACCGGCTGGAAGCCCAAGCCATCAACGCTGTTTTCGGTGCCGAGGTGCCCGTGACCTCCACCAAAGGCCACACCGGCCACCTGCTGGGCGGTGCCGGTGCGCTCGCGGCGGTTGTGGTGGTCCAGGCCCTGCAGACCGGGCAGCTCCCCGGAACCGCGAACGTCGAGGCGCTGGACCCCGAAGTGAACCTGAACGTCATCACGGAAAACGCGCACACGCTGGCGCCGGGCTCCGCCCCCGCCGGCCTGGTGAACGCTTTTGGCTTCGGCGGACACAGCGTTGCCCTGGTGATCACGGCCAGCTAGCCCGTTAGCCGGTGGCGCGGTGGTCCACGGAGTTCCTCAGATGCGGCGATAAGTGAATCGTGTGGTCTCGCCTTCGTCCGATACCGCACCGGCCGGCGTCAGTGCCAGAACTCCGAGAGATGCTCGGCGAGAGCTCTGCCTTGGTGGTGTCCGGCCCGGGCAGCGGGCGGACGCAGCGACAGGTCCATCGCATTGGCGCCGAACATGTGCTCGGAGTTGCTCTCCGGGAAGATCGTCTCGACTCTGCTGCCGCGAGCGCGTAATTCATCTACCTGTGTTGTGAGATGCGTGCCCCACTCCTTCGGCACTAGTGATCTGCCGCCGAAGGGTGACAGCACGAGCACCCGCCCGTATGCGGCTGCCAGATCGGCATTTTCAGCGTTGGATCGGTAGCCGCCGTCTATGTAACGGCTGTCCCCGATCCTATAGGGGCGGCCACTGGCACAGCTGGCGGCTACGGCGTCTGCCAGCTCGATTCCGCTGTTCCGGTCGAACACGACCGGTTCACCGGTCTGGGCATCTACGGCTGTGATGAGCACAGTCCGCTGCGGCCAGTGCTGACTGGGCAGCCGGGAGGCGACAATGGCTCGCCACTGTGTTTGCCAGGCGCCGTCCGACGCCGGATCCATGTCGAGTGCCGCCGTGCCCATTCTGCGGCGCATGTCAGCCGCATCCTCAGAGGCGGCGATGATCTTGCCGATCCTCTCCAAGTGATCCATCGCCGGGCTGATCGGAACGCGTCCTGGGCCGGATCCGACCGGAACCGTCCGTTGGTTTGGGGCAGCGGCAAGGATGGCGGCAAACAGGTCGGCGGGGCTGGCGCCAGCCAGCTGGGCCGCGGCCGTCGAGCCTGCTGACGTCCCAATGGTGAGGTCGGCTGTGGTAATGTCCAGCCCGACATCAAACAGGCCGGCGATGACGCCGATCAGCCAGGCGTTGCCTGTCGATCCGCCGCCACCGAGGACCAACGCTCGCTCGCGCGGCGCGCCCACCATCGTTGAGGCGTCGACCTGAGGCTGTTCCTGGCCGGGCTTCGGCCGTTCGGAGTGTGTGGTCGAGGTGAACTGCAAAGTTGAAGAAGGTTTTGTATTCATGGGAGTCGCCTTTCGCGAATTGCCTGTTAGGGCGCTCCCAGTTGCGACTACTTCAGTCGAGCGATCGCGGACTGGAGGGAAGCGCCCATTGCGGTACTGCGTACATGGGTCTCACCTCCTGCCGACGGATCACAATACGATTACCGGAATGATCCCACGTCAGCGACGCCGCGCGCAATCAACATCAAGCCGGTTTCAGCCATCCAGGGCGCGGGGCGCGGCGGGACCGTGGTTATGGTCGGGCTGCGGCCCACCGGGCCCCAGCCGGTCCTGATTTCCCTGGCCATCACCGGGAACTGGACCTGCGCGGGTCCTTCCGCTTCAACAACGAGATCGACGATGTCATCACCGCCCTCGCCGACGGCACCCTCCACATCAACCCCGTCATCACCCACGAATACCCCCTCAGCCAAGGACTCGAAGCTTTCGAAACCGCCAGGAACTCCGCCGAATCAGGAAAAGTACTCCTCAACTTCCAACCCGAATAACGCGGTCCGGGCCTACCCGATCAGCAGGCTCAACGCCTCCGTCAGATGTTCCACCTCGCGCACGGAGAAGCCCGCCGGGACAGGGCCAGGCCCGTTGTGGCTGGCCGGGACCACGGCGTGGGTGAAGCCCAGGCGGTGTGCTTCCTGGATGCGCTGGTTGATGCCGGGTACCGGCCGGACTTCGCCGGCCAGGCCCACCTCGCCGAACGCGATCAGCCGGATGGGCAGGGGTTTGCGGGCCTTCGCGGACGCGACGGCCAGGGCGACGGCGAGGTCCGTGGCCGGTTCGCTGAGCTTCACGCCGCCCACCGTGGCCACGTAGGAATCGTCCTTGTGCAGCAGGCAGCCGGCGCGCTGCTGCAGCACCGCCAGGAGCATGGACACCCGTGAACTGTCCAGGCCGCTGGTGGCCCGGCGGGGCTGCGAGTTGGCGCTCTCGGCAAGCAGCGACTGCACCTCGGCAAGCAAAGGCCGCCGCCCTTCCATGGTCACGGTGATGCAGGTGCCGGAGACAGGTTCCTTGGTGCGGCTCACGAACAGCCCGCTGGGGTCCGTGAGCCCTTCGATGCCGTTCTCATTCAGGTCAAAACAGCCCACATCGTCCGTGGGTCCGTATCGATTCTTCACCGCGCGCAGCATCCGGAGCCGGGAATGCCGCTCGCCTTCGAACTGGCACACCACGTCCACCAGGTGTTCGAGCAGCCGCGGCCCCGCGATGGACCCGTCCTTCGTCACGTGCCCCACCAGCAACGTAGTCATGTTCCGCCGCTTCGCAGCTGCGATGATGGACGCCGCCACCTCACGCACCTGCGAGACACCGCCGGCGCTGCCGTCTACGTCAGCGCTGCTGAGTGTCTGGACCGAGTCCACGATCAGCAGCCGCGGCTCGATTTTCTCCACCTGCCCCAAGGCCTGCCCCAGGTCAGTTTCGGCGGACAGGTACAGGGAGTCCGCGACGGCGTCGATCCGTTCGGCGCGCAGCTTCACCTGCGCGGCGGATTCCTCGCCCGTGACGTACAGGACATCCTGGGCGGTGCGGGCGAACTTGGCCGCTACGTCCAGCAGGAGGGTGGACTTGCCCACGCCGGGTTCCCCGGCAAGCAGGATGACCGCACCCGGGACGAGGCCACCGCCCAGTACGCGGTCCAGTTCGTCCACGCCGGTAGGCAGGAAAGCCGCCGTGGTGGCATCCACCTCGGCGATCCGGCGGGCCGGCTCCAGAACTGTTGTTGCCGCCGTCGTACGTGCTACAGCGGCACCGGTCTCCTCAACCGTCCCCCACGCCTGGCACTCGCCGCAGCGTCCCACCCACTTGACCGTGGTCCAGCCGCATTCGGCGCACTTGTAAGCCGGCGCTTTGGACGCCCGGGAAGTCTTTGTTGCCATGGGTTCCACCCTACTGGCGGGCACCGACAATCCTCCCCACCTGCCCCCTAACCTCGCAAGCTCGGCCAGGGAACCCTGCAGGCGTGGGCCCAGCCCGTCGGCCGGCTACAAGCCCGGCAGCACGTCCCTAGCCTCGATCGGATCCATGCCCGTGGCCTCCAGGAGGTCCACCATCAGCGGCCGGAACAGCATCACCACAGTCTCTCCCTCAAGGCGCTGGACTTCCAGCAGCCTGGGGTGCAACCGCAGCGCAACCTCGCTGAAGTCCTGCCGGGCCGTCCTCAGATGGGCGCGCCGCGCGCCGTCGTGCGTCTCGGCAAGGCCCAGCGAGAGTTCATCAATCGCAGCCGCCGTATCCTCCAGCACCTCTACAATGTTCTCGATTGCCTCATCGGACAGTGCGGCATGGTTGATGGCGCTGGTCAGCCGCCGTGCGAACACGCGGCTGTTCCTGAGCGCAAGGTCGATGGAGTCCAGTGACTGCTTGAGCCGGTCCAACTCGTCGCGGTGCCGGCGGTGGGCCGGCGCGAGCGTGGCCACCTCGCCGGAAGCACGGAGGGAGTGGCGCATAGCGTCCACCAGCGTCTGGCAGTTCCGCCCGCGGATCAGCGCGTGCCAAGCCTGGGTGGAGTCGCTGTTGCTCAGTGCAGTGGCGCATTCCCGCAGTACTTCGGCCAGTTCGTGGAGCAGCTTCCGTACATCCTTGCGGGGCTCCCGGCGCGGATCCTTCGGAATCAGGATGGTCACCAGAAGTGCGAACACCCCGCCAACAATGGCGTCAATGCTGCGGGTGAACGGCCCGCCGTCCGGCGCCGGGAGCAGTACCACCAGCAAGGATTGCAGCCCCAGCTGGGTGGTGAAGATGTTGCCGCTGTCCAGGAAGCGGGCAAGCAGGATGGAGAACAGAAGGACGGCGGCGGCCTGCCAGATGCCGCTGCCCAGCCAGTGCAGCAGCAGATCACCCACCGCGATCCCGATGGTGCAACCGAGGCCCACCTCCATCACCCGGCGCAGCCGCGGGTCACGCGAGAAGCCCAGTGCGATCAGTGACGATGTAGCCGCGAAGAGAGGGCCGGAGTGCCCCAGGACGTATTCGGCGAAGGCGTACGCCCCCACCGCGCAGGCGGTCATCTGGACGGCGGGGACCAGCGAGTTCCGGCTCCGGACCAGGCCGGTGCGGATGCGTCCGCGCAGGAATCGCCTGCTTGCTGAGAGTCCTGCTGCTGCGGCCATGCCCACCAGTCTATTTGCCGCCCGGACACCTAGCCCAGATTTTTCATCGGATGGTGGTCGGGGTGCCGGGTCCGGTTTTTGCCGTCCCGGCGGGCTGAATCGGATTTTGGGCGTGGCTGAAGGGCCCCGGGGTCGCGGGGCGGGGCGTGGGCTTCCACTGATCCCGTTGGTTTTCTTCTTTCCTGCTCGTTCGTTGACGGGGGCAGCGGTGTCAGGTCCGCAGCAGGTGTGCGGGGCGGTTCGCGGCTGCGGCGATTCGGCTGATCGCTTCGAGCAGTGCGGCGATGAGGGGTTTCTCCGGTGCGGCGTCGGGCAGCAGCAGGTGGTTCCGGCGGGCGCGGGTGATGATCTTCCCGGCGGTAGCGAAGAGCCGGTAGCGCCAGCGTTTGATGTCCCAGCCCCTTGCTTTGTGGCCGTCGGGCAGGGCGGTGAGCTGGAGCCAGGAGACCAGGTTCGCGGCCAGGACCGCGAGGTTCGCCCAGGCCTGGTTCGCGGCGAAATCGAAGAACGGGAGCTTGCCCAAACCTGTATTCTTCAGCGTCTTGATGCGGTTCTCGGCCCGGCCGCGGGCCCGGTGCCGGGCGTCCAGGAACGGTCCGTGCCAGCGCGGGGCATTGGTCAGGAACGCTGTCACACGGTGACCGTCGATGTCGAGCAGGGTCGGGGTCGCACCGGGGTGCAGCGGTTCGGCGCGCAGGAAGATCTTCGTCCCGGGCGGGTAGTCCTCGAGCGGGATCACCTGGGTGGCGTTGATTACCCAGGCATCGTCGCGTTCGTTGCCGTCCTGGTCCAGGGCCGGCTGCCAGTATTTCTTGTCGTTGATCCAGGCGATCATGTGGGCCTTGCCGACCGGCACCGGGTACGAGACCGAGAACTGCACGCCTCGCGAATGCAGGTACCAGAGGAACTTCCGGGACGCGCCGGCGCTGTCGGTGCGGACCAGGATCTTCTCCCCGTCCAGTTCCTCGTCTTCACCGTAGAGGGAGTCGGGCAGGACGGCGATGGCGGCCTCGAAGATGCGGATGTGGTCCTCGGCGTTGTTCGCTGTGGCCCCGCCGTGGCGCATCAGCACCGCGAGTTCCTCCCCGGTGCCTCGGCCGGAACCGTAATCGATGCTGGCGGTGAACGGGGCGAATCCGAACCCGCCCTTGTAGTTTCCGGTGGCTCGTTCCTTCTCGGAGTGCGAGGTCACCAGTGTGGCGTCGAGGTCGATGAGGAGCGGGTCCGCGGCCGTGGCCTTCACCGCCGGGCTGCGGTCACCCGCGGCTTCCCAGGCCCGGGTCCGCAGTTCTTGGGCCAGGGTCGAAAAGCCGTAATCGAAAACGTCCGGGTTCTTCACGGTGCGTTCGAAGAACCGCGAGACTGTCGCGTTCGAGGGCACGTTGCCGAACACGCCGGGCTGGGAGCGCAGGATGTCCAGGTCGGAGGCGTGCTCGCCGCCGGCGGCGAGCATCACCGCCAGCGACCCGAGTAGCCTCCCGGGCCGGTGCGAGGCCATCGCGGGGGCGAACTGCCCGAGCCGGTCCTCGCACAGATCCCGGAACCCGAGGGCGTCGATGAATGACGTCAGGATCCTGGCGCCGGCATGGGAAACCAGCGACTGGCCGGTGAAAGTGACCGGGACGGATGGGAAGACCTTGGTAGGCTGATGCATCGAAAAGGTGCTCCTTCAAGACACGGAAATAACGGCGTAGACACCCCTATTTTCCCTTGTCAGAGCACCTTTTCGTGTCTTAAACACACCCCTCAGCCCAACCCCGATGAAAACCCCGGGCTAGGCCCGAAAGTGTGACACGCGCAATGGTGGCGCCGCGGGTGTAAGCCAAAATGCCGCCGTCGTTAATCTTCTGTTCACCTATGCCCGCCCATCCCGTTACCTGCGGCCCATAAATTCATTGAAGGTACAAAACGTACGCATCGCGCTGCAGGGCGTCTCCGGTCCTGCCGCTGCTGAATATCCCTGGAAGGGGTACATCTAGTGAAGGCACTCCGTTTCGGCCGCCACGCGGCTATCGCTGTAATCGCAGCCGGCGCACTCGCGCTCACCGCCTGCGGTTCAGACAACGCTACCGGCAACACGCCTGCAGGCAACCAGACTTCTGCCGGCCCCAAGGTCACCGGCACACTGACCGGCATCGGCTCGTCTGCGCAGGGCGCAGCCATGGACGCTTGGAAGACCGCTTTTGCTGCAGCCAACCAGGGTGCCACCGTGCAGTACTCCCCGGACGGCTCCGGCGCAGGCCGCAAGGCCATCATCGACGGTTCGGCCCAGTTCGCCGGCTCCGACGCTTACCTCAAGGATGACGAGCTGGCCAGCTCCAAGGCCAAGTGCGGCACTGAGGGCGCCATTAACATCCCGGTCTACATCTCCCCGATCGCCGTGGCCTTCAATGTCCCCGGCGTCACCGACCTGAAGCTGGATGCCGCCACCGTGGCCAAGATCTTCCGCGGCCAGATCACTAAGTGGAATGATCCCGCCATTGCCACCCTGAACGCCGGCGCCTCCCTTCCCGACCTGAAGGTCACCCCGGTGAACCGCTCCGACGACTCGGGCACCACGCAGAACTTCACTGACTACCTGGCCGCCGCTGCCCCCGAAGTCTGGACTGACCAGTCCGCCGGCATCTGGCCCGCCAGCCTCCAGGGTGAAAACGCCAAGGGAACCTCCGGCGTGGTCAAGACCGTTACCGACACCCCCGGCGCCGTGACCTATGCCGATGACTCCGCCGTGAGCGGCAAGCTGGGCGTGGCGCAGATCAAGGTAGGCGATTCCTTCACCAAGATCTCCGCCGACGCCGCTGCCAAGGCAGTTGACGCAGGCAAGCCGGTCGAAGGCCGCGGCGCCAACGACCTCTCCATCAAGCTGGACCGCAAGACCACCATCGCAGGCGCCTACCCGATCGTCCTGGTGTCCTTCCACGTCCTGTGCACCACTTACGACAAGCAGGAGACCGTCGACCTAGTCAAGGCCTTCGAGCACTACGTAGTTTCCGCTGAGGGCCAGAAGGCGGCTGCGGACTCGGCCAAGTCCGCGCCGCTGTCTTCCGGCCTCGCAGCCAAGGCCGCCAAGGCCATCGACTCGATCAAGGTCAAGTCCTAGTACCTGTCCCTGAACCACGTTCCCCGCCACGCCGAAAGGCGGGGCGGGGAACTTGGCTTTGTACGCTCGATTTAGGCACCACCCACAACCGAAGGGTCTGGAATGACCGCCACCCCCCTGAGCAGTTCCCAGGGCGCAGGCCGCGCCGGGGATAAGATCTTTTCCGGCGCCGCCCTTGCCGCCGGGTGCCTCATCCTCGCCGTCCTGTTCGGCGTGGCATTGTTCCTTGTTGTCCAGGCCATTCCGGCACTCACTGCCCCGGCTGCCGATATCCAGGGCGGCAAAGGCTTCTTCGCCTACATCTGGCCGATCGTTATTGGCACCCTCATTGCCGCCGTCATCGCCCTGGTGATCGCAACCCCCGTCGCCATTGGCGTGGCCCTGTTTATCTCGCACTTCGCCCCACGCGGACTCGCCGCCGGTCTTGGCTACGTCGTGGACCTCCTGGCCGCCATCCCGTCAGTGGTTTACGGCGCCTGGGGCGCGGCATTCCTCGCCAAGGAAATATCCCCGGCCTACAACTGGCTGGCCGGGAACATGGGCTGGCTGCCCATCTTCCAGGGCCCCGCCTCTGCCACTGGCAAAACCATCCTGACCGCAGGCATTGTGCTCTCGGTGATGGTCCTGCCGATCATCACTTCCCTGAGCCGTGAAATCTTCCTGCAGACCCCCAAGCTCCATGAGGAAGCCGCCCTGGCCCTCGGCGCCACGCGCTGGGAAATGATCAAAATGTCGGTCCTGCCGTTCGCCCGTCCGGGCATCATCAGCGCAGTCATGCTGGGCCTGGGCCGGGCACTGGGCGAGACCATGGCGGTTGCCCTGGTCCTCTCCTCCGGTGCCCTGACCGCCAGCCTGATCACGTCCGGCAACCAGACCATCGCCGCGGAGATCGCCCTGAACTTCCCCGAAGCCAGCGGCCTCAAGGTCAGCACGCTGATCGCCGCCGGCCTGGTCCTGTTTGTGATCACCCTGGGAGTCAACATGATCGCCCGTTGGATCATCACCCGGCACAAAGAATTCTCGGGAGCAAACTAAATGTCCTCCACTCTCACTCCCGTGCGCAACAAGCGTTCAGCCCTTACCAAGGGCCAGTTGCCCCCTTTTGCGCCGTATGTTGTCCTGGCACTCGCGCTCATCGTGGGCGCCGCGATCCTGGCCCTGATCGGTTTTAACGCTTTCGGCTGGGGCATTGTCTCGGCCATCCTCTTCACCGCCGGCCTGGTGGGCTGGAGCGTTGTTGTGGAGGGCTCCCGCAAAGCCAAGGACAAGCTGGCCACATGCCTGGTGGTGGGCTCATTCCTGGTCGCGCTTCTCCCGCTGATCTCCGTAATCTGGACGGTTCTGGTCAACGGCGTTCCCGGCCTGATCGCCCCGGGTTTCCTCACCAGCTCCATGAACGGCGTCACCGGCGCCTACGACAATAAAGCTGTCGAAGAGGGCGCCCCCGTGATCGGCGGCATCTACCACGCCCTGGTGGGTACGGTGCAGATGACGCTGGTCGCCACTGTCATCTCTGTACCCGTCGGCCTGCTGACCGCCATCTACCTGGTGGAGTACGGCAACGACGGCCGGCTGGCCCGCGCCATCACGTTCTTTGTGGACGTTATGACCGGCATCCCGTCCATCGTGGCCGGCCTGTTTGCCGCAGCGTTCTTCTTCGCCGTGGTTGGGCCCGGCACCAAAACCGGTGCCGTCGCCGCCGTCGCGCTTTCTGTCCTGATGATCCCCGTGGTGGTGCGATCCAGCGAGGAAATGCTGAAGATCGTCCCCAACGAACTGCGCGAAGCAGCCTACGCGCTGGGCGTGCGCAAGTGGCGCACCATCATTATGGTGGTTATTCCGACGGCGATCTCCGGCATCGCGTCCGGCGTCACCTTGGCGATCGCCCGCGTGATCGGCGAGACCGCGCCCATCCTGGTCACCGCCGGGTTTGCCACCAGCATCAACAACAACGTGTTCGGCGGCTGGATGGCCTCCCTGCCGACGTTCATTTACACCCAGATCCTGAACCCCACGTCGCCGGCAAACCCGGACCCGTCTTCGCAGCGGGCCTGGGGGGCCGCCCTGGTGCTGATCATCCTGGTGATGGTCCTGAACCTGGGCGCCCGGCTGATCGCCAGGATCTTCGCCCCCAAGACCGGCCGCTGAAAATTGTTCAGCTTGTGATTCCGGTCCTCCCGGCCAAACCATAGACTTCAATCCGTACCCCAGCAAGTGAAGGAACATCATGTCTAAGCGCATCGACGTCAAAGACCTGAACGTGTACTACGGCGATTTCCTGGCCGTGGAGGACGTCAGCATCAACATCGAAGCCAAGTCCGTGACGGCTTTCATTGGCCCCTCAGGCTGTGGCAAGTCCACGTTCCTGCGCACCCTGAACCGAATGCACGAAGTGCTGCCGGGCGCCCGCGTCGAAGGCGAAGTCCTTATGGACGGGGACAACCTCTACGGACCCGGGGTGGACCCGGTGACGGTGCGTTCGCAGATCGGCATGGTTTTCCAGCGGCCCAACCCGTTCCCCACCATGTCCATCCGGGACAACGTGCTGGCCGGCGTGAAACTGAACAACAAGAAGATCTCCAAGGGCGAGGCTGACGTCCTGGTGGAGAGGTCCCTTAAGAGCGCCAACCTCTGGAACGAGGTTAAGGACCGCCTGGAAAAGCCCGGATCCGGCCTGTCAGGCGGCCAGCAGCAGCGTCTCTGCATCGCCCGTGCCATTGCCGTGGAACCGCAGGTAATCCTCATGGACGAGCCGTGCTCGGCCCTGGACCCGATCTCCACGCTGGCCATCGAGGACCTCATCAACGATCTCAAGGATCAGTACACCGTGGTGATCGTGACCCACAACATGCAGCAGGCCGCGCGCGTTTCGGAAAAGACGGCGTTCTTCAACATCGCCGGCACCGGCAAGCCGGGCAAGCTGATCGAATACGGGAACACCCAGAACATTTTCAGCAACCCCACCATGAAGGCCACCGAGGACTACGTCTCCGGCCGCTTCGGCTGAGCTCCACCGCCGCCAAATGCGGCGTTGAAGGCTTGCCCTTAGGCAACCAATGGTGACAACGCCAGGGCCAGCACGAACGCCCCGGCCGCGGTTGCCGCGGGGGTAAGTACCCACAGCGCCAGGATCTGCATGACCAGCTTCCGGTTAGTGACTGAGAAGTGCTGGTTTTCGCCGGCCCCCAACACGGAAGCCGTCACGGTGTGGGTGGTTGAGAGGGGCCATTGAAGCGCGATCGCGCCGACAAACAGCATGGCGGCGCTGAGCGTCTGGGCCACGGAGCCCCGTAGCGGGTCCACCCTGGTGATCTTGTAGCCGATGGTGTGGGAGATCCGCCAGCCGCCAAAAAGTGTTCCGGCAGTGATCATCACGGCGGAAACCAGCACCGCCCACGGGGGGATAGTCTCGCCGTCGGAATAGCCCCCCGCGAGCAGGGCAAGCAGCAGTACGGCACCCACCCGCTGGCCGTCCTGCAGGCCGTGGCCGAATGCCACGGCACCGGCCGCGATGGCCTGGTTGCGGCGGAAGCGCTGGTTAATGACGTTCGGCTGGGCATACCGCGCGGCCCAGGTGACGGGGAAAACCAGCAGATATGCGCCAACGTAAGCGACAGCGGGCGAGAGCATCAGGGGCAGGAGTACCTGGAACAGCAGGGACTGGTCAACGCCGCCTACTCCCACCCCGCCCACGGCCAGGCTGGCGAGTCCGGCCCCGGCCAGCCCGCCCACCAGGGCGTGCGTAGAGGACGCGGGGATGCCGCGCCACCACATGATCAGTCCCCAGGCGCAGGCGCTGGCCAAGGCTGCCACCAGGATGCTGAGGCCGCTTGGGCCAGCCGGCAGGTGAATCCAGGTGTGGCTTATGACAACCACTGCGGTGGCGCTGATCAGGGCGCCCACGAAGTTGAAAAAGGCGGCCAGCAGCACTGCCACGCTGGGTGTGAGCGCCCGGGTGCGGACAGCCAACGCCACGGACGTTGAGACGTCCCTGAAGCCGTTGAGGAAGGCAAACGTTGCGGTCAACATCACCACAACGCCGAAAATCACTGCTGTCACGTCAGGATTCCTTGACGATGATGCTGCCTACCTGGGTAGCGATGCGGCGCATGTCCTTGGTGACTTCGACCAGCTGGTTGGCGACGTCGCGGTTACGGGAATACTGCGCCCACTTCATGTCCCGGATCATGTCCGCTACCCAGATCCGGTGGGTCCGTTCGGCGCGTTTAGCCAGCCTGAGAATCTCAATCCAGTAATCCTCGAGGTCGTCGAGGTTGTTGAGCTGGCGCATGGCGTCCACGGTGAGCTCGGCTTGCCGGCTGATGATCTCGAGCTGGTCTGCGGCGCGCCGGGGCAGGCGGTCAAGCTGATACAGGGACACAAGCTCCGCAGCGCCGTCCAGTTTCTCGAGGGCCTCGTTCAGGTATCGGGATAGAGCGTACATGTCTTCGCGGGGGAGCGGGTTCACAAAGCTCGTGCGCATGTGGGTGAGCAAGGCGAAATGCAGTTCGGCGGACTTGGCTTCGTGGTTGTGCATGTCGTCCACGAGTTTGGCGTGCTCAGTGGCGGGTACGCCCAGGATCTCTGCCATGGTGGCGCTGGCATGCACGATTTGCTGGGCCATCTGGGACAGCAAGGTCAGCCCTGCGGGCTCCTGGGGAAAAAGGCGCAGCTTCACGTTGGGATACCGGTCTCCGGGGATGTGCAGGGGTGGTGGGCCGCCCGCTTGTGACTTGACGCAGGCCAGCAACTGTGTTGATTCTAGCGGCCGTGGCCTGAAAACAGGCATAAAAATGGTGCCGAACCGGATACGCCTCTCGGCGGTAGGCCGCTCTAGGCGGCTAATTGTTGAAGCCCGGGGGTTTCGCGGCTCGACACCAGTTTCAGTGTTCTACGTTGCCTGGCCCAAGTCAACATTGACAGATCGGCGCCGGTGGTTCAGTCGAGCTCGCCCAGTCGCCAGGCATTCGCCGCGTGCTCAAGGTCCTCGGCGGTCTTCACGAGCTGGTGCGAGTTGCGCGTGAGCTTGCTCGCGTGGGCCTCGTTGCCGAGCTCGGCACCGTCGGCAATCGTCGCCTGGCCGAGCGCCACCACGCGGCAGAATGCGGCGGAACGCTCCAACGCGACGTCGAAATCGCCGTCGAACGCTCCGGAAAGAATGGCATCCGCCATGGCCCGCATTTCTTCGGCTCCAGGCGGTTCGGCGGCGCCGGCCACTACATGGGAGACCTGAGCGGTGTCCTTGCCCGCGCGGAAGTACACGGAGATCCGTTCCGGGTCCTGGACAGTGGCGGCGCGCAGGGCGTACAGCCGCCAGAGGGCGCCGGGCAGCGAACGTGCCGGGCTTTCGGCCCACATCTCCGCGATGGCCTCCAGGCCCTGCTCGTCCGTCAGCTTGACCAGGCGTTCGGTGATGACGGGATCGTCGCTGTCGCGTCCGTGGCGCACCAGAGCCTGGGCAGCGAGGTGGGCGGCCTCGGACACGCGCGCA
Organism: Pseudarthrobacter sp. S6; assembly: GCF_050156575.1. Taxonomy (NCBI): domain Bacteria; kingdom Bacillati; phylum Actinomycetota; class Actinomycetes; order Micrococcales; family Micrococcaceae; genus Pseudarthrobacter; species Pseudarthrobacter sp. S6. Next base: position 506,126 of record NZ_CP189581.1, read on the forward strand.
GGATCCGGACCGCCTGCGAACGGCTCAAAGTCGATGGGGGCGAACGGCTTGGGCTTGTGATGCCGGTTGGCTCCGCCGTAGTGACTGGGTCCTGCTTGTTCGCTCATGCCCCCACGCTACTCCTGTGCCGCGCGGGAAATCGAGTGCTGTTCGCAGTCAGGATGCACCTTGCCAGCGCCGGTGACGCTGTGCGGAATACGGAACGTACGACGGCGGTGCACGCCTGCGTGCTAAACCCGCCCCGTGTGTGGGGTAAAGTATTCTACGTCCAGAAATGGACTGGGCTGATCGGTCGTTTGACGGTCAGCTGGGGCCTTTAGCTCAGTTGGTAGAGCATCGGACTTTTAATCCGTGGGTCGTGGGTTCGATCCCCACAGGGCCCACCCACGCAGAAGACCAGAGACACTCCGTCTCTGGTCTTCTGTCGTACAGCGGGAGCCTAATGTTCGAAATGAGTGTCCGGCGCACCGCCCGGCAGGCTGGCCAGGATGCCCTCGGCCACCTTGCGGAGCTTGATGTTCCGGTGGCTGGATGCCTTGGAGATGATGGCAATCGCGTCGGTGTAGGAACACCTGTTCTGCGCCATGATGACGCCGCAGGCAATATCGATGGACGTCCGGCTTTCCAATGCTGACTGCAGATCCGACGCCCTGGTGCTGGCCGACTGCAGCTCAAGGGCCAGCCTGAGGCCGCGGGACGCCAGGTCAGTGAAGCTGCGGGCCTCGGCGATCACGGGCAGCGGGAACGCCTGGGAGTCGGTTGCGAAGAAGGCGATGGCAGCCTCGGTGCCCTCATCAAGTGAAAGCCGAAGTCCCAGGACGCTGGCGAAGCCGGCGTCCTGGAGGTACGGCCTGTAGCGTGCCCAGCGAAAGTCGGAGCCCACGTGGTTCATGGCAGCGGTACCCGTGCCCGTGAGTGCGTCGGTCAGGGGGCCTTCGCCAGCCTCCGTTTCCAGCCGGGCCAAGGCTACAGGCCTTGTGCCGGTTCCCGCGGTGGCTCTGGCGCGTTTAACCCGGTTCAGGACCAGGGCACATTCGATGGGGGCCCCGGCGAGCTGGCTCAGCGCGGCCGCCGCGAGGTGGACTAGGGTCTCCAAGGAGTCGGGAAGGTCCGTCGAGCCGGTGACCAGATCGGGGATAAGCCCATCGGCCCCGAGCAGCCCGGAGGTGATCGCTTTCACGGCCGAGTCCGCGTCCGGATGACCGCCCGGTGCCGGGCTGGGTCTGCGGTCCGTGGTAGCTGCCGGCCCCGCAGGGGGGACTCCATGCTGGATGGCGGGCTGTGTCGGATGAGCAAGCGCCGGACGCCTGCCTGCCGACGAGTGCGCCGGGGACGCTTCGGAACGGGACTTCATGTCCGCCTCGCCATGGGTCACCGGGATCCGGCTGGCGGCGTGCGGTAGCTGTGAACAGTGGAGAATGGAGGGCCGGCGACGGCTGGGGGAGAGGCCTTGGTCTCGAAGACCTCCTCGTCGCCGGCCCCGCTTACTTCCCGTCCCCCTTGGGACGGGAAAGCGCGGTTGCCAGATCGTGTATTCATCCTTCTCACAACCCCCTGGTGAGACATCCAATCGAATGCGATGTGCGAGTCTGTGCTCCTAGTCGACGGTAGTTCGGACGCGTCCCCGGCGACCGCGTAATCGGTACTTGTTTTTCAAGTTAGGTATTACTTGTTTTTTCCGTCTACGCCAATCCGCGGATTGAAATTCTCTCCTCCGCCGAACTCCTTGACTCTGACGCAGACAGCGCCAAGAATTTGCATTCTATAACGTTGTAAATTCCTCAACAAAGGACTGACCGTGAGCACAGCAAGGCCGCCGGCAAAGTCACCATCGATCCGGCGTTCACTGTGGAACATTTGGGACGCTGCGTCTACACCGGCATCCTCGAGCCGGAGCACCCCACGGCGGACACGGACGGGTTCCGCACGGACGTCCTGGAACTGACCCGCGAACTCGGCGTTTCCACAGTCCGATACCCGGGCGGAACTTCGCTCGCCGCAGACACCGCCCGCGGCATGCGCATGGTCGATCCCGACTTGGGGCTGGTAGTCTGCGGCAGTTCGGCGCCCACCATGCCCACCTTCGGCGAGTGGGAGCGCGTGGTGCTGACTGAGACTGAGACCCACGACCACATGAAGTCGGGGAAGAAGTCCGCCAAGCAGGTCAACATTTCCTTTGACGAGTGGAACGTCTGGCACATGAGCCGCGCAGAATCAAAGTCGCCAACCGGCACGGACTGGCCGGTGGCCCCGGCGTTGCTGGAGGACAAATACACCGTGGCGGACGCCGTCGCGGTAGGCGATCTTCTGATCACGCTGCTGCGCAACACGGACCGCGTGCACGCAGCGAGCCTGGCCCAGCTGGTAAACGTCATAGCCCCCATCATGACCGAACCGGGAGGACTGGCGTGGAAGCAGACCATCTTCCACCCTTTTGCCCTCACCAGCCGCCACGCCGCCGGTACGGTGCTGCAGCTCGCCGTCAGCGGCGACACAACGGCGGACTTCGCTGCCCTGTCCGCGGCGGCAACGCTCGACGCCGACAAAGGCGAGGCAGTCATCTTCGCCGTGAACCGCTCGGTGACGGACGCCCTGACACTGGACGCCGCCGTCGCCGGCCTCGGCAGTGTCCGGGTGGTGGAAGCGGTCACCTACGCGAACAAGGACCCGCACTGGCAGGCGACGGTGGAGGACTCGACGTCGGTCCTGCCCGCGGAGAACGTGAGCGTCAACGCCAAGGGCGGCTGGCTCACCGCGGAACTCCCGGCGGTGTCCTGGTCCATGATCCGGCTGGCCCTCGATTCCTAGCCGCGGGAGGTGGAAAGATGAGGGCCATGGAACTGCATATCACCGGTGACCCGGCCGCCGACCAACTGCTGACCGATGACGCGTTCGCGCTGCTGACAGGCATGCTGCTGGACCAGCAGGTCACCATGGAATCCGCCTTTGCTGGGCCGGAGAAGATCCGGGCCCGGATCGGGTCCATTGCCCCGGCCGCCGTTGCCGCATATGAACCCCAGGCGTTCGTTGAGGTGTTCAAGGAACGGCCCGCGGTGCACCGGTTCCCTGGTTCGATGGCAGGTCGCGTCCAGGCGCTCGCCGAAACAGTGCAGCAGGATTGGGACGGCGACGCGACGCTGATCTGGACCAAGGGCGATCCAGACGGCGCGGAGGTGCTGCGCCGTCTGCAGGCACTGCCAGGATTCGGGGAGCAGAAGGCAAAAATCTTCCTTGCACTCCTCGGGAAGCAGCGCGGGCTGAGCGCCCCGGGCTGGCGCGAGGCCGCCGGCCATTACGGCCAGGAGGACGCCTTCCTGTCGGTTGCGGACATCGTGAGTCCTGAATCGCTCGTTAGGGTGCGGGCCAGCAAGCAGGCAGCAAAGGCGGCGGCCAAGGCTGCCAAGGGCTGACCAACCGTGGCAGTGACCATGAACGATGTGGCGCGCGCGGCCGGGGTGTCGTTGAAGACCGTGTCGAACGTGCTCAACGACTACGAGTTTATCCGGCCGGCCACCAGGCGGCGGGTCCAGGACGCCATCGCCGAACTGGGCTACGAGGCGAACCTGACGGCCCGCAGCTTGCGCTCGGGGAAGACCCGCATGCTGGGCCTGATGCTGTCCGACCTCGCGGCACCGTGCTACGCGGAACTGGCCTCGCGGGTGATGACGGCGGCGGAGCGGCGCGGCTACCGGGTGCTCGTGGAACAATCCGGCGCCCTGGAAGCCAACGAACTCGGTGCCCTGCAAGGTCCCCTGCGGCAGTTGACCGATGGCCTGCTGTTCACGCCCCTGGTCGTGGGGGCCGACGCCGTCGCCTCCCACCGCGGCACAAAGCCGGTGGTGCTGCTCGGCGAGCACATTCTGGATCCTCGGCTGGATCTGGTCACCATGAGAAACCGGGACGCCGCCCACGCCCTCACCGCCCACCTGCTGGCGGGAGGCCGCCGTCGTATCGCCGTGCTCGGCGCCCGGCCCGGCGAGTCCGCGGGCTCTGCCGGTCTGCGGCAAAACGGTTACCGGAGCGCACTGGAGGACGCCGGCGTCCCGTTTGACCCCGCATTGGTGGCACCCGGTGAATGGCGCCGCGACGGGGGAGCAGCCGCCGTCGCCGGCCTCCTGGAGCGCGGAATTCCGTTTGACGCCGTCTTCGGCCTGAACGACGCCCTCGCCTTGGGCGCCATGCATGAACTGCTCGTCCGTGGCGTGAAGGTGCCAAACGAGGTTGCGGTGGTGGGCTTTGACGATATCGAGGAGGCACGGTTCGCCTCGCCGTCGCTTACCACCGTGTCGCCCGGCATGGACGAGATTGCCGAACGGTCCATCGGCCTGCTGATCGACCGGATTGACGGGCTGGAATCGGGGGCAGGCGGGGTCCACGCGGAGGCGGGCTTCGTCCTGAAAATCCGGGATTCGGCGCCCTGAGGGCTGCCGCCCGACTATCGTTGGCTGCAACAGTCGTGCGCGGGGGCGTGTTGCTCCCGTGCGTCAACAAGCAATGTAGGTTCGGGCCCAACACACCAGGCGAGGCGGACATTCCATGAAGACTCCAGACCAGCAGCACGCTCAAATTTTCGGCACACCGGCACCGTCGGGCGGCGGCGATGCCGCCGGTGATGAGCCCGTGGACCATCAACTCCTCCAGAGTTTGGCGGACGCGCACGGCGTGGGCACCTCGTTCCACGGCTGGGACGGGCTGCCGCACAGCGTCGCCGCGGAGACGCTGATCAAGGTCCTGGCAGCGCTCGGCGTCCCCGCTCACACGAACCAGCTGATCGAAACTGCCTTGGTCGAGGCGGAAGTGGCGCCGTGGCGGCGGATGCTGCCCCCCGCCGTCGTGGTTCAGCAGGGCGAATCCGCGCTGGTTCCCGTCCACGTCCGGGACGGGGCCACGGCCCGCCTGCATGTGGAGCTTGAAACGGGCGCGGGCGAGCCGGTGGACGCCGTCCAGCAGGATCTCTGGGCGACGCCCCAGGACGTGGATGGCGTGGCCACCGGCCGGGCCACCTTCGCGTTACCGGAGGGGTTGCCGCTGGGCTGGCACACGCTGCGGGCAGAGTCCGACGGCGTCATAGCCGAGGGTGCGCTGGTGGTGGTTCCGGCGCGGCTCACCACCGCCGATTCCTTGGTGGAGCGTCGGGGATGGGGCCTGGCCACGCAGCTCTACTCCGTGCGGTCCAAGCGGTCCTGGGGGATCGGCGACTTCGCCGACCTCGCGGATCTGGCCACGCTCAGCGGGGCCCGAGGTGCGGACTATGTCCTGGTCAACCCGCTGCACGCCGCGGAACCCGTGCCGCCGGTCCAGCCCTCGCCCTACTCGCCGTCCACACGGCGCTTCTTCAACCCGCTGTACATCCGGGTGGAGGCCATCCCGGAAATCGCCTACCTGAAGCCGCGTAAGCGCGCGGCAGTGGACAGCCTGCAAGAGCAGGTCCAGGCCCTGAACAAGGACGGCGAACGGCTGGACCGCAACGCCGTGTACGCCGCGAAGCTCCAGGCCTTCGAACTGCTGTATCACGCCCGGCGCTCGCCGGCACGGCAGGCAGCGTTCGACGAATTCTGCCGGATCTCCGGCTCCGGCCTGGATGACTTCGCCCTGTGGTCCGCTATCAGGGAAGACCTGGCGCCGGACCATCCGCTGTGGACCGATCCGGACTGCGTTATTGGCTCGCCCGACGCGGAGTCGCTGCGCGGAAAGCTGGCGGACAGGATCGGGTTCCACCGCTGGCTGCAGTGGATCTGCGACGAGCAGCTTGAGAACGCGCAGCAGGCGGCGCGCCGGGCGGGGATGCGGCTGGGTGTGGTGCACGATCTCGCCGTGGGCGTTGACCTCAGCAGCGCCGACGCCTGGACCCTGCGTGACGTCCTGGCTCCCGGGATGAGCGTGGGGGCGCCGCCGGACATGTACAACCAGCTGGGCCAGGACTGGAACCAGCCGCCGTGGCATCCCTCCCGTCTGGCGGAGGCCGGCTATGCACCGTTCCGCAACATGCTCTCCACCGTGCTTCGGCACGCCGGCGGCATCCGGGTGGACCACGTGCTGGGCCTGTTCCGCCTCTGGTGGGTGCCGGCTGGCAACTCCCCGAGTGACGGCGCCTATGTTACGTACGACCACGAAGCACTGATCGGCATCCTGGCGCTGGAGGCCCAGCGTGCCGGCGCCGTGGTGATCGGCGAGGACTTAGGAACCTTCGAACCGTGGGTGCGCGACTATCTGGCTGCCCGCGGCATCCTGGGCACGTCCATCCTCTGGTTCGAGAACGACGGCGATTCGCCCCTGCCACCGGAACGGTACCGGACGCAGGCCCTCGCCAGCGTCAACACCCACGACCTGCCGCCCACCGCGGGCTACCTGGCGGGCGACCATGTGGCGCTCCGCAGCAGGCTGGGCCTGCTGGAACGCTCTGAGGCGGAGGAACGGGCGGACCACACGGCTACGCTGGAAAAGATGATGGGGCTGCTGCGGGAACGCGGCCTCCTGCCCGAGGATGGGGGCACGTCCGGCGCCTCCGCCGAGGGGAACCACGGCAGCACCGGCAGCACCGGCAGCGAGGAACGCACCATAGAGGCGCTGCACCGCCTGCTGGCCCAGACGCCGTCGGTGCTTCTTGGCGTGGCGCTGGTGGATGCCGTGGGGGAGCGGCGGGTGCAGAACCAGCCCGGCACCACCGAAGCGCTGTACCCGAACTGGCAGGTCCCGCTCGGTGATCCGGACGGGAAGCCGGTGTTCATCGATGACCTCCCTGCCAACCCACGGTTCAACGCCTTGCTGGGTGCCGTCTCTGAAGCGCTGGGGGATCCTCAATGACCGACCGGGCCAGTACTCGTCGTGGGAGGCAGATGGATCGTTGGTCGTTGCTGCGGGCAATGGAGGCGTCGACGCCGTGATCACCTCGGCAGCGGGCTATCCGAGGCACCGCAAGGCGGACACCCCCGAGACCGATGCGGTGGGCAACATCAACCTCGTGGGGGCGGCGACCCGTTCAGGAAAGGGCGGCTCAGCTGGATCGGATCGCCGCGGATCCCATTGACCTTTGTGCTTACAGCCGACTCGTAGCCTGCAGTGACCGCCGTGGCCCGTCGTGAGCAGCTGGATGACGTGGTCGTAGCGGGCGCGTGTTCACGTCAGGAGACCTTCCTGTTAGTGGCGTTGCTGTCCAGGCTGCTGTTGGAGTTGCGATTGGGTGGCGTCAGTTGTAGACATGCCGCCGGAGCCAAGCTTGGCGTACATTCAGAGGCGGGCGATGGTGCCCGGAGCCCGTCAGCTCGCGGAAGGTGTAGCCATGTCAGCCACTGAACTTCACGTTGAGTCCCTTTTGGGGATCGCTGAGCAGCTTCGCTCGGCGGGGTGCGTCTTTGCGGAGGAGGAAGCCCAGCTTCTCCTGGCCGCAATGTCCGATCCGGCCCAGATCGCTTCGGCGGTCCGAAAGCGCATTGCCGGGTATCCACTGGAGCACATCCTCGGCTGGGCAGAGTTCTGCGGTCTCCAGGTTGAGCTCGATGCCGGGGTTTTTGTACCGCGCCGCCGGACCGGGCTCTTGGTGAACGAGGCCGCATCCCTGCTCTCTGCGGACCGGATGCGGGAGTGCCTGGATGGTTCGGAGCCCGCCGTAGTTGTGGACCTCTGTTGCGGGTCGGGTGCCGTGGGTGCTGCCATCGCCTCCCGGATTGCTGGCCTGGAACTTCATGCCGCGGATATTGACCCGGCGGCGGTGGCCTGCGCCCGCCGGAATATCGGCCGTGCCGAGGGTGACGTCCACCAGGGCGATCTGTTCGAGGCACTGCCGCCCACCATTAAGGGCCGGATCAGTGTGCTGGCTGTCAACGCCCCTTACGTCCCCACCAGTTCTATCGATTCCATGCCCCATGAGGCGCGCGAGCACGAACCCTTATGGTCGCTGGACGGCGGCGCTGACGGACTCGACTTCCACCGCCGCGTCGCTGCGGAGGCCAACGAATGGCTGCGGCCGGGCGGGAATCTCCTCATCGAAACCAGCGAACGGCAGGCCGCCCGGACGTCGTCGATCCTGGCGCATGCAGGATTCGCGGTGAGGACTGTTCGTTCGGAAGAACTGGACGGCACCGTCGTCGTCGGACGGGCCCGGTCTTAGTAACGGTGCGCCGGCAGGTACCAGTGCCTGCGGTGGCGGCTGCCCTTTGGCGCTGCGCTCAAGGCATTCCGTGTTGTGGCCGCCTTTTCGCGTTATGGCAGCGTCTATTCGCGCTGGGGTGGTGGGGGTGGTGGTTTGAAGTAGTGGTTTGTTGGGGTTTTTGGGTGGGGTCGATGTGTGGTGGGGATGTGAACCAGGGGATGCCGTTGCGGGTGTGGATGGTCCATTGTTCTTTGTGGATGAGGTGGTGGTGGGAGCAGAGGAGGGCTCCGTTGCTGACGTTGGTGGGGCCTTGTTGGGACCAGTAGGTGATGTGGTGGGCTTCGCACCAGGGGGCTGGGATGGTGCAGTTGGGGAAGGTGCAGCCTTGGTCGCGGGCGCTCAGGGCCAGGCGTTGGGCGGGGGTGAAGAGCCGGGTTTTGCGGCCGAGTTTCAGGATTTCGCCGCTGGTGTCGAGGAGGACGGGGATGATCTCGGCGTCGCAGGCGAGTTTGCGGAGGGTGGTTGCCGCGACGGGCCCGGTGAAGGTGAAGCTGCCGGCGCCCGTGGCTGTGCCCGCTCCCGTGCCAGTGGCAGTGCCGTTGCCGGTGTTGTTGGCGTCCGTTCCTCGGCGTTGGGCTGTGGCTGGGTGGGGGTGGAGGTCTTGGTAGTTAATGGTGGCGAGGATTTGGGGGCGGTTCCCGCCGGTGGTGGGGAGTTCGTTGGTGCTGGGGGCGGCTTTGAGGGCGCCGATGATGCCGTCGAGTCGTTTCTGGGAGCGGGTGCGCCGGTCCAGGCCGGGGTCTGCGTTCTGCCAGATGTCATTGGCTTGCCCGGTGGTGCGGGGGTTGGTGGCGGTGTTCATGACGGTGGCGAGGTGTTCGTATTGGTCGGTGGTGGCGAAGATTTCGAGGTGGTGGAGGCCATGGCGGGGTTTGCGGATGAACGCGCCCTGGGTGTGGCGGAGTGCTTCTTCGGTGGGTTCGGTGCCGTCGTCGTCGAGGGTGTTGGCCCAGCGGCGGGCGACGCGGGCGAGGAAGTCGGGGTCCGTGGTGGCGGCGGTGCGGGTGAGGTCGTGTTCGATCCGGTCCAGGGTCTCGGGGGTGGTGTGGTGCTTGAGGCGGTCCAGGGTGGCGCTGATGATGGTCCCGGCGCGGGAGGAGACCACGGGCCCGGACCCTGGAATGGCTTGCGGGTTTAGGGCGGCGTCTGCGGTGGTGGTCTCTGCCGGGCTGGTGTGCGGGCTGTTCGTGGCGTTTGGGGGTGAGGGCTGCGGCGAGGTGGATGCGGCGGGTGGCTTCGCTGCGTCCGATCCGGATCCGGAGGCGTAGGAATTCGGCGGTGTTTTTGCAGCCGTCATCGGCCGGGGACCGCGGTATAGGCCAGCTGGTGGTTCCGGCGGTGGTCCCGGCTGGCCAGCCGGTGTCGGTTTCGTTCAGGGTTTCGGCGCCGTTGTCCCAGCCGGTGGTCCATGACCGGGTGGTGCGGGTGGTTGCGGCGGCGGTGATGGCCTGGGTGCGGGTGCGGTCGACGGCGCCGGCGGCGAGGATCTGGAGGTAGTCCACGGTCCGGGAGAGGTCCTCAACCAGTCCGGCGAAATCGGCGGCGTCGACGTAGCTGGCCATCGCCAGCGTCCCGGGCGCAGAAGTGGCGGCAGCGTTCACCGCGGCGTTCACCGCAGCCAGGCCGGCGTCGGCCGTTAGAACAGCGACGGTCGTGCCGGCGTCGTCACTGTTCTCCGCAAGCTGATCCCTCGAAGCTTCCATGGGAATACTGTGCCGTAGGGGTACGACATTGTTGCGCGTGCTGGGGCCGACGCCCAAAACGCCGCACGCCCGGTTATGGCTGGTGCGTTGCGCCGGTCAGCCGATACACGGACGATGAGTCCATGAGGGAAAAGCCCATGAGCGGAACGCAAACTCCAAACCGGCGCCGGATCTGGATCGTCGCTGCGGTGGGGGTCGCGGCGGTAGGACTGGTGCTTGGGCTTGTGCTGTTCAAGCCCTGGCTCCTCATTGTGGACGTGAAGGTCGATGAACAGCTTCCCATCGTGGCCAGCGGTCCCGCGCAAGCACAACCTGCTACGCCTGCACCCTTTGCGCCGACGCTGACGCCGATACCCGTGCCTGCAGGTCCCGGTGCAGCTTGCTGTCGGTACGCTGATCAGCCATGAACACGCCACCACGGGAACTGTCCGGATCGTCCGGCAGCCTGACGGTGCCAGGCTACTCTCGCTCGAAAACCTGGCTACGTCCAACGGTCCGGACGTGCACGTCTGGTTAAGTGCCGCGCACGTGGTGGAAGGGACGGCCGGGTGGTTCACCGCCGGCTCCGCTGATTACAACGACCTCGGCCTGATCAAGGGAAATCTGGGCAATCAGATTTATCAGATCCCCGCCGACGTGGATCTGTCGAAGTACCGCTCGGTTGACCTGTGGTGCGCTCAGTTCAGCGTGTCGTTCGGTGCTGCCGAGCTGGCTCCCTGAGTCAGGGCATGTGGCCATGGCCTGAGACGCTTCTGGCCGCCGCGTCCCCCAAGGAGCGCGGCGGCCAGCAACGACTATTTTTAGCACAATTTCAACGTTGCTTCCGTGTCACACGGCGAATCCCGCGTAATGTCCCCGCAACGATCCCGGATCATTCCCGCCGAGGGTCAACATTCATTGCTGCGCCGGCAGTAGTGGCGCCGCCTTCACCGGACCAGTCCTGGCCCTCGTTGTCATTGAACGCGGGGTCGGATTCGACGTCCGATGCTCCCAGGTTCATCGATTCACCCACCGAAGTGCCGGCGTCGGACATTTTGGACTTGGTGTTACCCGACGCGGCGTCGTGGTGGACAGCGGAGCTGATGACTGTGCCCGCCCGGCGCGCCGCCTCACCCAGCTGGTCCGCCACGTCGGGAGCCTTCTCCTTGATGGCCTCCGTGGCGGCACTGACTTTGTCCTGAACCGGCTTGCTGTCCCAGATGCTCGTAGCCCTGGCCTTGAGCTTGTCGTACGCTGCCCGGCCGGACCGTGATCCCAGGACGTAACCCGCCGCGATTCCAATACCTAATAGAAGCTTTGATTTCATTGTGAACTCCTGCTCGTTGAGAAGGTGTCATTCCCCGGTCCGAGTGGCCGGGGAAAGAAAACCGGCCCCGGGAGGTCCCGGGGCCGGTGTTCATGCCGGTAACGAAGTTAGCTGCGAACGCTGCGCTTCGTGATCATGCCGTAGACAAGCAGCACGATGATCGAGCCGGCGATCGCGAGCAACCAGGTCTGCAGCGAGAAGAACTCCTGCAGGCCGGTACCGAAAATCATTCCGCCAAGCCAGCCACCCAGGAATGCGCCGACGACGCCCAGGATGAGGGTGATAATCCAGCCGCCACCCTGCTTGCCTGGAAGGATTGCCTTAGCGATAGCGCCGGCAATAAGGCCAAGAATCAAAAATGCAAAGAAACCCATTTTGTCGTTCCTTCTTCCTACATCAAGGAGGTACCCGTATCCCGGGCACGCTTCATCCTTCTGCCTCAATACTAATCATGCTTAGTATCTTTTCGCCACTCTGCATCAGGGCAGGAAGCATTGTCGCGGCCCTGTCAGTGCCCTGTCGTGTCCGAATCGTTGCCGGCGCCTGGCCCCTCGTCCAGGATGGCAAGTTCCGCGAGATCCTGCCGGTCCAGGGCGAAGTCGAAGATGTCCAGGTTTTCCTGCATCCGCTCGGGATTTCCCGATTTGGGAATGACTACAAGTCCCTGCTCAATATGCCAGCGCAGCACCATTTGAGCAGGCGTCTTGTCGTATTTTTCGCCCAGCTGCGCAAGCAGGGGAGCGCCCAGCAGGCTGGCCCCTGAACCGCCCAGCGGGCTGTAGGATTCGGTGAGAATTCCGTGCCCGGCATTGAACTCCCGTTCCGCCTGGCGGGTAATCGCCGGGCTCAGCTGGATCTGGTTCACGGCAGGCACAACGTCGCTTCCGGCCAGCAGCCGTTCCAGGTGTGCAGGCTTGAAGTTGGAGACGCCGATGGACCGGACTTTGCCCTCCGCCTGCAGCCGCTCGAACGTTTTCCACGTCGACACGAAATCATCACGCGCAGGGAGCGGCCAGTGGATCAGCAGCAGGTCCACGTAGTCCAGTCCCATGCGGGTCAGCGACCCCTCCAGCCCCGCCGCGGCGCGGTTCACGCCTTGGAACTGGCCATCCAGCTTGGTGGTGACGAAGATTTCGCTTCGGTCCAGCGCTGCCGCGCGGATACCGTTCCCAACGCCTTCTTCATTGCCGTATTTCACTGCCGTATCGATGTGCCGGTACCCGGCTTCCAGGGCATGTACGACGGCGGCAGTCACCTGTTCGTCGTCCAGCGGCCAGGTGCCGAGTCCCAGCTGCGGGATGCTGTAGCCGTCATTGAGCATGATGCGCGGTGAGAGAGTCATTTCAACAGTCTGCCGTGCTTTCGCCTTCCTAGCCCTCGAATGCCCGGAGGATGTTGCCGGCCTGGTGGACTACAACGGGCCGCAATACGAAAGGGTGTTCATTTTCGAATTCCGGGACGGCAGGATCGCCAAGGAGACGGCCTACTGGAGCGACGCCTTCGAGGCGCCCCCGTCAACGATCTCGCTGGTCCCGTCAGCGAACGGAATCGTGGCCCTATGGTCCGGGACCAGAGACTTGATCTTGGTGTTGTGGAAAACACTGAGTGTGATCGGTCGCCCAGCAGGTTGGGCCCCAGTTCCGCACTGTACGCGGCGATGGTTTCCGAGGCCACGTGGACCAGCTCGGGCTCCGGGACACCGGCTGCCCGGGCGAACGAACGGTAACCCTGGTTCCAGGTCAGGTATTCGTCGGAGGTGATGAAGAATGTCCTCGCAGGCGATTTTGTCTCGCGAATAATGCCAGAAAGGGTTTTTTAGAGGCGTGGATTCCATGATGGGCAGCCGGGCGGGCGGCTTCTGGTACGCCGAGGCTGAACTGATGAAGACGTATTGACCCGTCCTGCTACGGAACAGCTCCAAGCTGGCCCGTGCCTGATCCGGCTTGCCTGATTGGCCGCGGTTGATAGTCAGCCGGTGCCCCAGCGCGACGGCGCGTTCTGCCGCCGCCGCGCTGATCGCCCCGGTGCCGCCCAGGAAGAGGAGGCTCCGCGGCGCCACGGTGTCTGCCGTGGAATCCAATGGATTCACCATGCGTAGTCCTCCGGTGCCGGGCGGTGGCCCGGGAAGATGTCGTCGAGCCGCTTGAGGGCGTCGGCGTCAAGCGTGACGTCCAATGCCCGGATGCCGGCGTCGAGCTGTGCCTGCGTGCGCGGCCCCACGATCGGTGCAGTGACAGCAGGCTGGTGAAGGAGCCAGGCGAGCGCGATGTCACCGGGTTCATGTCCGAGTCCGTCCGCAAGATCCTCGAACTGCTGGATCTGGTCCCGGTGCTTCTCGAGCGTTTCTGCAGCGCGTCCTTCGATGCGCCGGACGCCTCCGCGTTCCTTCTTCAGGACGCCGCCCAGCAGCCCGCCCTGCAGAGGGGACCAGGGGATCAGGCCCAGGCCGTACTGCTGGGCGGCAGGGATGACCTCCAGCTCCACCTCGCGGCGGAACAGGTTATAGATCGACTGCTCGCTGACCAGCCCAGTGTAGTTCCGGCGACGGGCAGCTTCCTGTGCCTGGGCGATGTGCCACCCGGCGAAGTTGCTGCTGCCTGAGTAGAGGATCTTGCCCTGCTGGACGGCCACTTCGATGGCCTGCCAGATCTCATCCCAGGGCGTGTCCCGGTCAATGTGATGGAACTGGTACACATCGATGTAGTCCGTCTGGAGGCGCTTCAGGCTGGCGTCCAAGGCGCGGCGGATGTTCAGCGCGGACAGCTTGGACTCGTTGGGGCGGTCAGTCATGGTGCCGTACAGCTTGGTGGCCAGGACGGTCCGTTCGCGCCGCTCGCCGCCCTTGGCGAACCAGCGGCCAATGATGTCCTCGGTCCAGCCCCGATGCCCGCTGCCGCCATAGACATTGGCCGTGTCGAAGAAGTTGATGCCGGCGTCCAGGGCGGAATCCATGATGTTGTGTGCGTCCGCTTCGTCGCTATGCGGGCCGAAGTTCATGGTGCCCAGGCACAGGCGGGAAACTTTGAGGCCGGAGCGGCCCAGGTGCGTGTACTGCATGGGGAATCCTTCGTTGGTGGATGGACCTATCGGAATGCGGTGACCGAGCCTGCCGGAACCGGTGCCGGCAGGCTCGGTCACCGGTTGCTACAGCTGCGTGAAAGCGGCGACGGCGGGATCGGCACCGATGCGCGCGCCCCGCTCCAGGGTGGTGATGGAGGCGAGTTCGTCGTCGGACAGTGTCAGGGACGCGGCGGCGAGGTTTTCGCGGATGCGGGACGGGTTAATAGACTTGGGGATGACGATGGTGCCGGCGGCCAGGTGCCAGGCCAGGACCACCTGCGCCGTGGTGGCGTCGTGAGCCTGCGCGACAGCGGTGACGGCGTTCCCGTTGAGGTCGCCGCCCTGGCCCAGCGGACTGTAGGCCTCCACCGCAATCCCGAGGGCGCGGCTCTTGGCGGCAAGTTCGGCCTGCTGGAAGCTGGGGTGCACCTCGATCTGGTTCACTGCCGGTACCACGTCCGAAGATTCGAGCAGGGTGTCCAGGTGGTCCGAGAGGAAGTTCGAGACGCCGATGGCGCGGATCTCCTGGGCGTTATGCAGGGCCTCCAACTCCTTCCATGCCTGGACATAGAGGCCCTGCGACGGAACCGGCCAGTGGATGAGGTAGAGGTCCACGAAGTCGAGACCCAGTGCATCGCGGGTGTCCTGGAATGCGTCCCGGGCCCGGCCCTGGTCGCCGTTGCGGAGCTTGGTGGTCACAAAGATTTCCTCGCGCGGAATGCCTGAGGCTGCGATGGCAGCTCCCACACCTGCTTCGTTGCGGTAGCCGGCGGCGGTGTCGATGTGGCGGTAGCCGGCGGCGAGAGCATCTTCGACGATCCGCTGGGTGTCTTCCGGCGGGACCTGGAATACGCCGAAGCCGAGCTGGGGAATGGTGACGCCGTTGTTCAGCGTGATTTCTGACATGGGGGACTCCTCGTAGTGCGGAAGGGTGGTTCCTGGCACGGGATGTCCGCCGGAAACCGTTTTCGGGAATTGCTCCGATACGAGCCTATGTACTTTCGCGCCGATAGCCAGGCCCTGACCGTATCCCTGTTTTTCCTAGGACTGGCAGTCCTACCTTCGCCGGAGGAAGTGCCTGCCAGGACGATGCAGAATAGGGGCATGGGTCAGAGCGCCGAGTTCGGAAAATTCCTGAAGGCCATGCGGTCCCGGCTGAGTCCGGAAGACGCGGGGGCGGAAGCCACCTCCGGTGTGCGCCGGGTTCCTGGCCTTCGGCGTGAGGAAGTGGCCAGGCTTGCAGGGGTCAGCACGGACTACTACATCCGGCTGGAGCAGGGCAGGAACATCCACCCGTCGCGCTCTGTGCTCGACTCCGTGTCCCGAGCCCTCCGGCTGGATGCGGGCCAACACGCGCATATGCTTGACCTCATGGAAAACTGTGCGGCCAGCCCACGTTCACCCGGACCGGCGCAGTCAGTACGGCCGGCACTGCGGCAGCTCCTGGAAGCGGTGGGGGACATTCCGGCTTTGGTGCTGGGCCGCCGGACCGATGTGCTGGTGGGGAACCGGATGGCCTACCTGTTGTTCACGGATTTTCGGGACCTGCCGGCGCACGAGCGCAACCTGACCCGGTGGCTGGTTCTCGATCCCGGTGCCCGGGAACTCTTCCGCGACTGGAAAACAGTGGCGGCGGACGAGGCCGGAGCCCTCCGCGTGGATGTCGGCCGGCACCCCAACGACCCGGAGGCCAACCAGCTGGTCGGCGAACTCGCCGTCCATAGCGAGCAATTCCGGCAATGGTGGGCAGGGCACCGCGTGGCCACGCGGTCCGCCGGCAGCATACGGCTCCATCATCCCGCCGTCGGCGACCTGGAACTGAACTTTGAAAACCTGGTCCTTCCGGACGATCCGGACCAGACTCTGAGGGTGTATTCCGCAAAACCGGGCTCGCCGTCGTCGGACGCCTTGGCGTTACTGAGTCTTGGCCTCAATGCCGGGACCGGCTCCGCAGTCGCCCCTCCGGGCACGGCGCTGGACTTGGAAGTACTCCCTCCGGCCTCCGCCGAAAGCTGATCGGTCTGTACGGCTGCTGGCAACGCTGATTCTAGCCAGGCGCACCGCAGGCGTTGCCTCGTCCAACAGAAGCCAAAGAGTGATGGCCGCGCCCAAAGGGCGCGGCCATCACTCCGAAAACCCAGGCAGGTCAGCCTTCGTGGCGGAAACCGAGCTTGACCCGCACCTGCCAGTCGGCAACCTGGCCATCTTTGAGATGGCCGCGGATTTCCTTCACTTCGAACCAGTCAAGGTTGCGCAAGGTCTTGGAGGCCTCGGCGATCCCGTTGCGGACTGCCGCGTCCACGCCTTCTTCGGAGGTACCGACAATTTCAGTAATGCTGTACGTGTGGTTGGACAACTTCGCTCCTCGTGATCGCCTTCGATTCCCGGTTGCGGGCCGTTCTTGAACACTAGTGGCACTTCTCAGGTGTGGCCAGACCCAATACTTCGGAGCGGATGCTGGTCAGGGCGCCTCGAGGACCAGGTTCTTGAGGTCATCCAGGGTCTGTTGCATGTGCAGGTCCATGGCTTCCCGCGACCGGCTCGGATCGCGCGACTCCAGTGCCTCGGCGATGTTCTGGTGGTGCCCGATTGCATGCTCCTGGATGGCGGGCACGGCCGATGTCTCGGCCCGGCGCTTTTCGAGCACCCGGTGCAGCGGCGCGAAAAGGACCGCCACAAAAACGTTCTCTGAGGCGCGCAGGATCAGGTCATGGAATGCCAGGTCAGCCTCCACGAAGGCGGCCACGTCATTGACCTCATGGGCGGCCCGCATCGCCGCTACATGGACGAACAGCGCCTGGATGTCGGTGTCGCTGATCCGGGCGGCCGCGAGCTCACACGCCCCGGTTTCCAGCATCCGGCGCAGTTCAATCAGCTGCACGGAGGCGGCGGCTTCGTTCTGGCCCTCTGACGCGGCGCGCAGCACAGCTTCCAGCGAAGCCCAGCGGTTCAGCGGGTTTACGAACGTGCCGCGGCCGCGTTCCACGCTGAGGATCCGCTGCGCCTCGAGGGTTTTCATGGCCTCGCGCACGGTCATCCGGCTTACCTCGTGTTTGGCGCTGAGCTCAAGCTCTCCGGGCACGCTGGATCCGGCGGGAAATTCCCCGGCAATGATCCGGTCCAGGAGCTCGTCTGCAACAACGCCCACCAATGATTTCCGTGCCATATGTCCCCCTGCGGCGTCGCCAGATATGTCTGACAAGTCTACTTGCGCGTTCCTATGTCCTGTGCCACACTATTTGAAATGTTAGATGTCAGACATCTTACAGCTATCTCAATTTTTTGATTTCCCACACAATGGAGTGCACTGTGACGCTTGAAGCAGACATCCTGGCCGCCTTCCCGGCCGAAGTCCGGATTCCCGCCCGCCTTGTTGCCGACGCCGTCGCCGCGTCCAACGCGGAGACCCCCCGGATGCTCATAGTGCTCGACGACGACCCAACCGGAACGCAGTCCGTTGCGGATCTGCCCGTGCTCACCCGCTGGGAGGTGAAGGACTTCACCTGGGCCTTCGGACAGGCGAAGCCTGCCGTGTACGTGCTGACCAACACCCGCAGCCTGGACCCCGCAGAAGCTGCAGCCCGCAACGAGGAAGTGGTCCGCAACGCGCTGGCCGCCGCGGGGCCCGCAGATGCCAGCACCGGTTCGGGCCTCCGGCTCGGATTCGTGAGCCGCAGCGACTCCACTCTCCGCGGACACTACCCGCTGGAGCCCGACGTCATCGCCGCCACCGTTGCTGACGTCAGCGGAGAAGCCACCGACGGCGTGGTGCTGGTGCCGGCGTTCCCCGACGCCGGCCGCGTGACCATCGGCGGCGTGCACTACATGCGTGGCACCGGGGACGACGCCGGCACGCTCACCCCCGTGGCCGAGACCGAATTCGCCAAGGATGCAAGCTTCGGCTTCACCAGCTCGGACATGACCCAGTACGTGGAAGAGAAGTCGCAGGGCCGTATCGCCGCGGAATCCGTGATCGTCCTTGACCTGAACATCATCCGCGCCTCGGCCGATCCGCAGATCACCGCCAAGGCCATCGCCGACGCAATCCATCCCGCCACCGACTCCACGCCGATCATCGCGGACATCGTCACGGAGAACGACCTCCGCGCCCTGTCACTGGGCCTGCAAGAAGCCGAACGGCGAGGCAAGAAGCTCCTCTACCGCGTGGGACCGCCGTTTGTCCGGGCCCGGATCGGCCAGGAAATCCGCGCCGAGCTCACCGGCGCTGAAGCCTTTGCCGGCAACACCCCGTCCGAGGCAGGCGGCCTGATCGTCGTCGGATCCCACGTGGGCGTGACCACCCGTCAACTCAAGGCCCTCACAGAACAGCACAGCGCCGCCCGGATTGTGGAGATCGACGTCGAGAAGCTGCTCAGCGACGCCGGGGACGCCCATCTGGACCAGACCGTCGGCACCGTCGTGGAGGCTCTCCACGGGGGAGACGTGATCGTCCACACGAGCCGGCTGCTGATCAAGACCGACAACCCCGCCGAAAGCCTTCGGATCGCGCGCACGGTGTCCGCCGCCGTCGTTGCCGTGGTGAACCGGACGCTCAAGACGTTCCCGCCGCGATTCGTCATCGCCAAGGGCGGGATCACGTCCTCCGACGTCGCCGCCCACGGCCTGGAAATCCGCCACGCCATAGTCCGCGGGCCCATGCTGCCGGGCATCGTCTCGCTCTGGGAGCCGGTGGACGGACCCGCCACGGGCATCCCGTACATCGTGTTCGCCGGCAACGTGGGCGATGACCAGTCCCTCGCCGACGTCACCCGCAAGCTCAGCAACACCATCTGACCGGTGGTTGAGCTTGTCGAAACCCGCAAGAATTCAAAGGAGAACACCATGACCAGCAACTACACCATCACCGTCCTGGGCCTCGGCGCCATGGGCCTGCCCATGGCTACCCGCCTGGCCAGCG
Source organism: Pseudarthrobacter sp. S6 (assembly GCF_050156575.1). Taxonomy (NCBI): domain Bacteria; kingdom Bacillati; phylum Actinomycetota; class Actinomycetes; order Micrococcales; family Micrococcaceae; genus Pseudarthrobacter; species Pseudarthrobacter sp. S6. Next base: position 525,262 of record NZ_CP189581.1, read on the forward strand.
AACTCACCGTCCACGGCTTCGACATCGCCGAGCCGCGCCTGAAGCTCGCCGAAGAAGCCGGCATCCGCACCTTCGCCTCCGCCCGGGAAGCCTCCAAGGGCGCCGACGCCCTGCTCCTGGCGGTCCGCAACGGCGAGCAGCTCAACGAGGTCCTCTTCGGGGAGAACGGCGTGGCCTCCGTGCTGGAGCCGGGCGCCGTCGTTATCCTCGGCAGCACCGTGGGCACCGAAGCGATCCCCGCCACCGTGGCGCGCCTGGCCGAATACGGTGTTGAGCTCGTGGACGCGCCGCTGTCCGGCGGCCCCAAGCGCGCCGGCGAAGGCGACCTGCTGATCGTTGTCGGCGCCTCCCCGGAAGCCCAGGAAAAGGCCCGCCCGGCCCTCGAGCTGCTGGCCTCCACGCTCACCGTGGTGGGCGACAAGCCCGGCGACGGCCAGGCGCTCAAGACCGTTAACCAGCTCCTCTGCGGCGTCCACATCGCGGCCGCCGCCGAAGCCCTGGCCCTCGCCGACGCGCTCGGCCTGGACCAGGCCAAGACCCTCGCCGCGCTCGAAGCCGGCGCGGCAGGTTCGTTTATGCTCTCCAACCGAGGCCCGCGCATTCTCGAGGCCTACACGGAAAACGGCGCCGAGGTCCTGTCCCGCCTGGACATCTTCGTCAAGGACATGGGCATCGTGGGCAAGGCCACCCGCGCCGCCGGCCTGGCAGCCCCCGTCGCCGCCGCGGCGGAGCAGCTGTACCTCCTGGGCCAGACCCAGGGCCTGGCCGCCGCCGATGACTCCGCCGTCATAAAGGTCGTCGCCCCGGCCAAACGCACCTCCTAAGCGCCACCCCAATAACCCGACGACGGCGGATCCCCCCTTTCCGCCGTCGTCGATCCACCCAGCCCGCTAGGCCGAACTAGCACCGTCGAAGGAGACACACCATGAGCGCTCTCGCTCTCCTGGCCATTGCAGCAGCAGGCGTCGCCCTGCTGCTCGTGGCAGTCATCAAGTTCAAGATCCCCGCCTTCCTGGCCCTGCTGGTGGTCAGCGTGGGAGTGGCACTCACCGCCGGAATCCCGCTGGCCGACGTCGTCAAGACCGTCACAGAAGGCATGGGCGGCACACTCGGCAACGTGGCCATCCTCGTCGGCCTCGGCGCCATGCTCGGCAAGATGATCGAAATCTCGGGCGGGGCCCAGGCCCTGGCCGGTAAGTTCACCCAACTGCTGGGGCCGCGCCGTGTCATCGCCGCGCTCACCTCGGCCGCCTTCCTACTGGCCATCCCCGTGTTCTTCGATGTCGGATTCATCATTCTGATCCCGATCATCTACGGCTTCGCCAAGGCTGCCGGCGTTAACCCGGTCAAGATCGGCCTGCCGGTCGGCGCGATCATGCTCGCCATCCACGTTGTGGTCCCGCCGCACCCGGGCGTGGTGGGCGGCGCCGGAATCCTCGGCGCGGACATCGGATGGACCACCATCATCGGTCTGTCCCTCTGCATCCCCGTCGGCGTCGTCGGTTACTTCGTTGCCCGCCGGCTGAACCGCCGCGACTTCACCATGCTTCCCTCCACCGCGGCGCAGTTCCGGCTCTTTGGTACGGGGAAATCCGAGGTCGAACAGGACGCAAACGAAGGCGGGTCCGACGTCGCCGTCAAGACCCGCGTCGCGCCGGTCAAGACCGCTCCGAGCCCGGCCATGATCATCTCCCTCATCGTCCTGCCGATCCTGATGATCATGGTGGGAACCCTCGGCGCCGTTATCCTGCCCAAGGGCACCCCTGCTGCAGACGTTGCCGGCTTCGTCGGTGCGCCACTCATCGCCCTGCTGACCACCTTGGGACTCGCCTACTACTTCCTGGGCATCCGCCGCGGCTGGAGTTCACAGCAGACCGGTGAAGTCATGGACTCCGCCCTGGCCCCCACGGCCATCGTGATCCTCGTAACCGGCGCCGGCGGTGTCTTCGGCAAGGTCCTGACCGTCTCCGGAATCGGCAAGGCGCTGGCCGAGGGCCTGCACACAGTCGGCCTCCCGGTCATCCTGATGGCCTTCGTCCTGGCGGCAATCCTTCGGGCGTCGCAGGGCTCGGCCACGGTTGCCATCATCACCACCGCCGGCCTGCTGAGCGCTTCAGTTGCCGACGGCGGCTACTCGCCGGTGCAGACCGCGCTCATCCTGGTAGCGATCGGCTTCGGCGCCTTCGGCCTCAGCCACGTCAACGATTCAGGCTTCTGGATCGTCACGCGTTTCCTGGGCCTGTCCGTCGCAGACGGACTGCGGACCTGGACGGTGCTCACCACCATCCTTGGCCTGGCAGGCTTCGCCCTGACGTTCCTGGTATGGATCCTGGCCGGCGGCCTGAGCGTCTGATGCGCACCCGACTCGACCAGCTGGTCACGCAAGCCCTCCAGCAGGGCTCGGCCGTTCCCGCCTTCACCTGCTACGACTTCACCACGGCGCTTGCCGTTGTGGGCGCGGCCGAGGACGCTGGCCGCGGGATCATCCTGCTGGTGGCCCCCAAGACGGCTGCCACGGCGAACGGACTGCGGCTGATCGCCGCGCTCCGTGGCCTGGCAGACGCCGCGTTCGTTCCGGTGGCGGTCCAGCTTGATCACGCGACGGACCTCAAGGTGATGGCCGACGCCGTCGCCGCGGGGGCGGATTCTGTCCTCGCGGACGGTTCCTCCTTGCCGTATGAGGAGAACATTGCGCTGGTCCGTCAGGCACGCGCTGTGCTGGGTGCCGACGTCGTGCTTGAAGCCGAACTCGGCGGCCTGGCCGGCGACGAGGACCGGGCCTTCGGCGCGGATGAAGCCGGTGTGGCAGTGGCCGGCCTGACGGATTCCGCGCAGGTGGAGGATTTTGTGGCCCGGACCGGCGCGGAACTGCTGGCTGTTGCGGTGGGGAACGTCCACGGCAAGTACGAGGGCGAGCCGCAGCTGCGCTGGGATGTCCTTCAGGACATTGCCGTGCGGACGCACCTTCCCCTGGTGCTCCACGGCGCGTCCGGCATTCCGGCGGGGGAGCTGGTCAAGGCCGCCGCGATGAACGTGGGCAAGGTGAACTTCAATACCGAGCTCCGTACGGGAGTGCTGTCCTCACTCCAGGAACAGCTGCCCGCGCACCGTGCCGACGGCGAGAATCTCCAGGGCCTGCTGGGCCACTGGAACACCACGGCCAGGGAGTTCGCCACGTCCGCACTGGGCATGCTCACCCGGTGACGCCCTTTTGAGTTTTTGGGGAGGCTAGGATCAGCACATGATCCTGGCCTCCCTTCTTTTTGCGTTCATCGCCGCCGCGCTGCACGTGTACATCTTCACCATGGAGTCCCTCACGTGGACCACCCCGGCCACCTGGAAACGTTTCGGCCTCGCCTCCCAGGCCGACGCCGAGACCACCAAGGCACTCGCCTACAACCAGGGCTTCTATAACCTGTTCCTGGCCATCGGCGCGTTCATCGGAGTGGGCTGCGTGGCGTTTGGCCCGGACGCCTCGGCGCAGCACGTGGTTGGCTGGACGCTGATCTTCAGCTGCTGCGGCTCGATGCTGCTGGCCGCCGCAGTGCTGGCACTCAGCGGGAAAAAGTACCTCCGCGCCGCGGTGCTGCAAGGCACGACGCCGTTGCTCGCCGTCGTGCTTGGGTTGCTGGCCGTTGCGGGCTGACTGGCGTTGCTGGCCGGAAGCGCATCGCGGGCGGACAATTTAGTCAACAGCAGCATCGGCGCATGTAGGGACTGCACGTGAGTGGTCTGAAGGAGCCGGGGCCGGCCCCGCAGGGTGAACAGGCGGCCCAGCGCGACCTGGTGATCGACCTTGTCCGGTTCTTCTGCCTGGCCCTGGTGGTGGTGGGCCACTGCATGATGGTCAGCCCCGTCCTGCGAAGGGACGGCACCGTGACCTCCGAAAACACCCTCGGCGATCAGCCGTGGTTCGTGCCCGTCATCTGGATCTCTATGGTCATGCCGCTGTTCTTCCTGACCGGCGGCACCACCGGGCTGCAGTCCTGGCAGCGGCTGCAGGCCCTTGGCGGCACCGGCTTCGAATTTGCCCAGGCACGGCTCCTGCGGCTGGTCCGTCCGGCGGCGGCCCTCCTGGCGGTGATGTTCCTGGGCCTTTCGGCGGCGCTTCTGTTCGGTGTGGACGCCCAGGTGGTCCAGCTGATGGCCACCGGGGCCGGTATGCCCCTGTGGTTCCTTGCCGCCTACCTGGCAGCCCAGCTGAACATTCCGCTCCTGGCGCGGTTCCACAGCCGCGCGCCCTGGCTGACTGTTGCCGTCCTGGCTGCCCTGGTAGTAGCCGTCGACTGCTTACGCGGGGCCCTCCCCATGCTCGCCTACGCGAATCTTGTCTTCCTGTGGTGCGCGGTGCAGCAGCTCGGCTTCCTGATGGCTGACGGACATCTCGCCAGGCTCACCCGCTCCGGCCTGGTGGGGCTCATCCTGGCAGCCAACCTGCTGCTCGGGCTGGTCACCGGCCTGGGCCTCTACTCCGGAAACATGCTGGTCAACCTCAACCCGCCCAACCTTTGCCTGCTGCTATTGGGCGTGTCCCAGGCCGCCGCTCTCCAGCTTTTCCGCCCGGGGCTCAGCTGGGTTTCCGGCTTGGGCTGGGTCCGCGCGGTGGTCATGGTCGCCGGCCGCCGCTCCATGACTGTCTACCTCTGGCACCTGCCGCTGCTCGTGGCCATGTCCGGGCTACTGCTCCTTACCGACTTCCCCAAGCCCGTGGCAGGCACAGCTGAATGGTGGTGGGCCAGACCCCTCGTCCTTCTTGGCGTTGTGGCCCTCCTGCTCCCGGTGCTGGGCGCGTTCGGTCGCCTTGAGGAACGTCCGACGGCGTCTGTCCACACCCGCGGCAGGCCCGCCGCCGCGGTGCTGGCTGCCGCCGTCGTCGTCTTCATACCGGTGGGGCACGCTGCCCTCAACGGCCTGACGCTCGGCCTGCTCGGAGGTGGCGCAGCGTGCTTTGTGTTGGCCGTGCTGCTGCTGGGCAGGATGCCGGAACGCGTCCCCGGCGATGTCCGTGCCGAACTGGCCGCCCACAACGGACGGCAGCCTGATGGGCCATTGCCAGCCGGGCCAAGTAGTGCCAATGTCGAACCATGACTGAGAACATGATTTCCACAGAGGACAAGTTCAGCCCGGACGTCTCGTTGTCCAGGGATGACGAGCATCACCGCTACGAGCTGCGGGTGGGCGGGAAGGTCGCCGTCCAGTCCTTCTTCCGGGACCTGCCCGGACACGTGGATTTCCTCCACACCGACACAGCCGAGGACTTCAAGGGGCAGGGGCTGGGCAAGGTGCTGGCGCACTTCGCGCTCGACGACGTTGTGGCTTCGGGTAAGCGGATCATTCCGCATTGCCCGTTCATTGCCAGTTACCTCCGTGCCCATGAGGGGGGCTACGAACAGCACATCGACTGGCCGGACAACTAGCGCGAGCGGTCACTTAAGCCCCCTCCCGCTGGCGCGAACGGTCACTTAAGCCCCCTCGAACTAGCGCGAACGGTCATTTAAGCCCCTGAAAGCTCCCGCAGGAGGGCCTCAAGTGTCCGTTCGCGCGGAGTATCTTGCCCCCGATTTGCGACCGGGGCCAGTCAATGACGCGCCCCCGCCCGTAGAACACCCGTATTCCCGCAACTAGAGATAATAAGTCACTAAAGTTTGACGAAAAGGGTTACCTAAGTAAGGCTTACCTTGCTAAACCCTCAACGTCGAACTAAGGATGACCATTGTGCCGCTGCTGCCCCGTGTTGATGAGATGTACATGGATGAAAATCGGGTGAGCGAAACCTTGCCCGGACAGGATTTCGGTTCCCGGGTGGAGCTGGCCCTCGCTGCCACCAACCATCTGTTCAACACCAGGAACTCCACCCGGTACGTGGCGCAGGTGCTGCAGGGCGTCAACGCCGTGGCCACCAAACTGGACCGGACCACCCGGCCGTTCACCGGCGTCGGGCCTGCCGAAATGAAGGCGCGCATCGGCGCCGTGGACCTGGACCAGCCGCTCCCGGACACAGCCGCGGCCCTGGAAGAGCTGGAGACCGTATACCTCCGGGACGCCATCTACTTCCACGACGCGAAGTACGCAGCCCACCTGAACTGCCCGGTGGTGATCCCGGCACTGGTGGGGGAGGCCATCCTGTCCGCGGTGAACTCCTCGATGGACACCTGGGACCAGAGCGCCGGGGCCACCATGATCGAGCGCCGGCTCATCGACTGGACCGCCGAACGCCTGCAGCTGGGGGCTGCAGCTGATGGCGTATTCACCTCCGGCGGCAGCCAGTCCAACCTGCAGGCACTTCTGATTGCGCGCAACCACGCCGTTGCCGGGCTGCGGCAGGAGCCGGCCAACGCCGGACTCCGGCTGCCCGCCATGCTGGAAAAGCTGCGCATTTTCACGTCCGCGGACAGCCATTTCAGCATCCAGAAGTCCGCGTCCATGCTGGGCATGGGCTTCGACGCCGTGATCTCCGTCCCGTGCGCCGATGACCATAGGATGGACCCTGCCGCGCTCGCCGAGGCCATTGCGGAAACGCACGACGCCGGGCTGGTGCCGATGGCGGTTGTGGCCACCGCCGGGACAACCGACTTCGGTGCAGTGGACCCGCTCGCGGACCTCGCCGCCCTGGCCCGCGCCTACGGTGCCTGGTTCCACGTTGATGCGGCTTACGGCGGCGGGCTGATGGTTTCCGGCCGCTACCGCCACCTGCTGGAGGGGGCCCGCCTGGCAGACTCCGTCACCGTGGACTTCCACAAAACGTTCTTCCAGCCCGTCAGCTCCAGCGCCTTGCTGGTCCGTGACCGCGCCATGCTCCAGCACGTCACGTACTATGCGGACTACCTGAACCCGGAAAGCGCTGCCCTGGCCGAGGTCCCCAACCAGGTGGACAAGAGCATCCAGACCACCCGGCGCTTTGACGCGCTCAAACTGTGGCTGACCCTGCGCATCATGGGAGCGGATGCCATCGGCGCCCTGTTTGATGAGGCGATCGATCTCGCAGCCCGCGTGGGATCAGTGCTGGCTGCCGACGACGACTTTGAGCTCGCCGCCGCTCCGCAGCTCAGCACGCTGGTGTTCCGGTACCGGCCCGGGGTCTCCGGTTCTGAACTCACGGGCGCCGTGTCCGACGCTCACGGACGGCTTTCCGAGGATGCGGCCGATACCCTCAACCCGGCCATCCGCGCGGCGGTCTTCGCGTCCGGGCAGGCGGTGGTGGCCGGCACCAAGGTGGCCGGCAGGCACTACCTGAAGTTCACCCTCCTCAACGCCGAAGCAACCCTGGGGGACATCGGCTCGATCATCGAGCTGCTGCGCCGCACCGGCGCGCAGCTGCTGGCCAGCGACAGTGCCAGCCCCAGCACCAGCGAGGTGTCCGCATGAGCATCCCGGACTGTGGCAGTTCTGCAGACACGCGCATTTTCGACCTCGCCGGGATCGGCGTCGGGCCCTTCAACCTGGGCCTCGCCGCCCTCAGCGAGCCGGTGGACGGGCTGGATGGCGTCTTCCTGGAGCAACGGGAATCCTTCGACTGGCACCCCGGCATGATGCTGGAGCCTGCCCACCTCCAGGTGCCGTTCATGGCGGACCTGGTGACACTGGCAGACCCCACCTCGCCGTATTCGTTCCTGAATTTCCTCAAGCAGACCGGCAGGCTCTACCGCTTTTACATCCGCGAAAACTTCTATCCGCTGCGCGCCGAATACAACCAGTACTGCCACTGGGTGGCCGGCCAGCTGCGCTCGGTCCGTTTTAGCACAGCTGTGCTGGATATAACGTACGACGCCGGCGTGTACCGCCTTTCGGTGGAAGGCCCGGAAGGGCCCGAGGTGCTGCTGGCCCGGCGGCTGGTGCTGGGCACCGGCACGTCGCCCTACGTGCCGGCATCCTGTGACGGAATAGTCGACGCGGCCGCTGATGGGGGCGGGGGACTTGTCCTCCACAACGCGGACTACCTGTTGAGGAAGAGTGAGCTGCAGGCCAAACGGAGCATCACCCTCGTGGGCAGCGGCCAGAGCGCCGCGGAGATCTACTACGACCTCCTGCAGGACATCGACACCTACGGCTACCAGCTGAACTGGGTCACCCGGTCGGGGCGATTCTTCCCGCTGGAGTACACCAAGCTCACCCTGGAGATGACCTCGCCGGAGTACGTGGACTACTTCCATGGGCTGCCCCAGGACCAGCGCGACGGACTGATCAAGAGCCAGAAGAACCTTTACAAAGGCATTAACTCCGAGCTGATCGATGCCATCTACGACCTCCTGTACACCAAGAGCCTCTCCGGCATGGTGGACACCCAGCTCCTCACCCAGTCGTCGCTCACCGGCGCCGCCTGGGATCCCGCTGCCTGCGTCCACACGCTGCAGCTCCGGCACGAGGAACAGGGCGCTGATTACGTACTGGACAGCGAAGCAGTGGTCCTCGCCACCGGCTACACGTATCGGGAGCCGGACTTCCTGGCCGGCATCCAGGACCGGATTGCCAGGGACACTGCCGGCCGGTTCGCCGTGGCACGCAACTACAGCACCGGCGTCGAACCCGGCGAAATTTTCGTCCAGAACGCCGAGCTGCACACGCACGGCTTTGTCACCCCGGACCTCGGCATGGCCGCCTACCGCAACTCGTGCATCCTGCGCGAGATCACCGGCCGCGAGGTCTATCCAGTGGAGCGGAGCATCGCTTTCCAGCAGTTCGGGCCGCCGCAGCCAGGCCCGATCGCCGCGCCGGCTCCGATCCAGGCTGCGGAGGTGTCCGCATGAGCTTCACGTTCCGCTGTGTTGACGCCGTTGCCGACGCACCCCTCCTCCACAGCTGGGTGACCCAGCCGTACGCGTCGTTCTGGGGGATGCTGTCCTCCACAGTTGAAGGCGTGGTGGAGGAATACTCGAAGATCCAGGCAACGGGGCATCACCATGCCGTGCTGGGGATCAACGACGACGGCCTCCCCGCCTTCCTGATGGAGGAATACCTTCCGGCCGCCTCGCCGCTGGCCGCGGTCTATGCCGTGCAGGAGGGCGACATCGGCATGCACCTGCTGGTGGCGCCGCCGTCGGGAGATCCCCAACCGGGGTACACGGCCGCGGTGATGGACGCCGTGCTGGAGCGACTGTTCGAAAACGCAAGGGTGGAACGCGTGGTGGTGGAACCGGACGCCAGGAACTCTAAGATCCAGGTGCTCAACGAGCGGCTCGGCTTCCATCCGTCGGGGGTAGTCAACCTGCCGGACAAGGAAGCGCTGCTCAGCTTCTGCACACGCCAGGACTACCTCGCCGCCCACGCAGCCCTGCGCCACCCCCAAGACCCTTCCCATGACCTTTCCGCCCCGATCCACCAGGGAGCATCACTGTGACTACTATCGAACTGAACCCCGCCATCGCCGCAACGGCGGGAACCACCGCCAACACCGTTCCCCACCTCGCGCCCGAGCGCTGGGCTACGGCCAACCGGCATCTGGTCCGCAAGGCGCTCGCCGAATTCCTGCACGAACGCATCCTGGAGCCGCAGCGCCTGGGCTCCGGCGGGGGTGCCACAGGTGCGGAAGAGCCCGCGGTATACGCGGTGCGCAGCGACGACGGCTCAACCGCGTACTCGTTCACCGCACGCGTGCTGGAACTGGAGCATTGGTCGGTGGACGCAGGTTCCATCCGCTGCACGCGCGGCGGCGAGGACGCCGCCCCGGACGCGCTTTGCTTCATCACCGAGTTCAGGGGCACCCTGGGCATCCGCGAGGAGATGCTCCCGGTCTATTTGGAAGAGATCAGCAGCACGCTGGCCGGGCACTCCTACAAGCAGTGGCTGGGACAGCCATCCGCCGAAGAGCTCGTGGCAGGAGTCACCGGCGGCACCGACCCCGCAGCCGACTTCCAGGCCATCGAACGCAGCATGACGGAGGGCCACCCGTGTTTTGTGGCCAATAACGGCCGGCTGGGCTTCGGCGTCAGCGACTACCGGGCGTTCGCGCCGGAGACCGGAGCCTCCGTCAGCCTGGAGTGGATCGGAGTCCACCGCAGCCAGGCCGTCTTCACGTCCAGCGCCGGGCTGGACTACCGCGCCCACCTGGAGGCCGAGCTCGGCGCCGCCGCGCTGGAGTCGTTTGACGCTGAATTCGCAGCCCAGGGTGTGGACCCCGCGCAGTACTTCCTGATGCCGGTGCATCCCTGGCAGTGGGAGAACAAGCTCACCGTCACGTTCGCTGCCGAGATCGCCCAGCAGCACATCATCCACTTGGGGACGGGGGCTGACAGCTACCAGGCCCAGCAGTCCATCCGCACGTTCTTCAATACAGCCGCGCCCGCCAAGAGCTACGTCAAGACGGCGGTGTCCGTCCTGAACATGGGCTTTATGCGCGGACTCTCGCCCCAGTACATGAAGGCCACCCCGGCCATCAATGACTGGCTGCAGGACCTGATCCGGTCAGACGCAGCCCTGCAGAAGCGCGGCCTGGCCATGATCAGCGAGATCGCGGCGATCGGCTACCACAACAGCTACTACGAGGCCGCGTCCGCGAAAGGCTCGCCCTACGGGAAGATGCTGTCTGCGCTGTGGAGGGAAAGTCCGCTCCCTCTGCTGGAGGACGGCCAGCAGCTGGCCACCATGGCGTCGCTGCTGCACGTCGATTCGGCCGGCAATCCGATGGTGTCTGCCCTGATCGAGCGCTCAGGACTGGAGCCGGTCGAATGGCTGCGCCGCTACTTCGAGGCTTACCTCGTCCCGCTGGTCCACTGCCTCTACCGGTACGAACTCGCCTTTATGCCGCACGGCGAGAACGTGATCCTGGTGCTGAAGGACGGCGTCCCAGTGCGCGCGGTTATGAAGGACATCGCCGAGGAAGTTGTGGTGATGGGGCGCCGGCTGGACCTGCCCGCGGAGGTGTCGCGGATCCAGGTGGACATTCCCGACACCGAAAAGGTCCTGGCGATCTTCACGGATGTGTTCGACTGCATCTTCCGTTTCCTCGGTGCCCTCCTGGTGGAGGACGGCAAACTCAGTGAAGAGGAGTTTTGGGGCACGGCCGCCCGGGCTATCCAGGACTACCAGGCGGAGAACCCGGAGCTCGCGGACCAGTTCGCCCGCCACGACCTGTTCGCCGCGGACTTCGAACTATCGTGCCTGAACCGGCTGCAGCTGCGGAACAACCAGCAGATGCTTGACCTCACCGACCCGTCCGGCGGGCTGCAGATGGCGGGCCGGCTCGCCAACCCCCTGGCAAGGTTCGCTTAGACCGAGGCTCAGCTTTTCGCCATGGACCGCGGGTAGCAGATGCTAGCCCGCCAGGGCGCCGCGTTGGCCCGGGTTCGCGAACTTGGCGGCTCGGAGGAGGCTATGCAGCCGGGCCAGGAGGAAAACGCGACGGAGTAAGGAATAGCACAGCTAGTCTGGGCATATGGAGACACCAAGAACAGCGCTCGTGACAGGTGCAACGGCAGGGCTGGGTGCGGAGTTCGCCCGCCAACTGGCGCAGGAAGGCCACCACATGGTGCTGGTGGCCCGTGATGCCGCCCGGCTCCAGCAGATCGCTGATGAACTGGAGCGTGATTACAGCGTCTCCGCTGAGGTGCTGCCCGCAGATCTGACGGACGACGCCGGCGTGGCCGCCGTCGTCGGGCGGCTCACGGACGCTGCGCGGCCAGTTGAAGTCCTGGTGAACAACGCGGGGATCGGGCTGTTGCATTCCTTCGAAAACAATTCCTTGGAAGACGAGAAAGGGCACCTGCGCCTGCACGTTGAGACGCCCATGGTGCTTTGCCATGCCGCCCTGCAGGGGATGTTGGAGCGGCATTCCGGCCGAATCATCAACGTGGCCAGCGTGGCGGCTTTTGCCAACCGCGGCAGCTACTCGGCTGCGAAAGCCTGGCAGGTCAGCTTCAGCCGCTGGGCCAACATTGCGTATGGACCGAGAGGCGTGCATGTCACGGCACTGTGCCCCGGATTTACGCACACCGAATTCCATGACCGCATGGGCATGGACAAATCGGTCGCGCCGCACTGGATGTGGCTGCGGGCGGATTGGGTGGTCCGGGACGGGTTGGCGGACAACGCCAGCGGGAAGGGCGTTTCGATTCCCACCAAACGCTACAAACTGGTGGCGGCCATCTCGCGATTGCTGCCGGCGCGGCTTACGTCCGGGCCGCCGCGACGCCCGAAACAGTAGTCTTCCGCGGTGCGCGGACCGCAACCACCACCGCGATACCGATCACCGCGCCCACAAGGGTTTCCACCGCGCGTTCGGTGACCAGCAGGCCCGGGTCCGCGGGCGCAGCAAGCTGCGTCATGAGCAGGATCACCGGCGTGAAGAAGGCCATGGCCCAGCCGTAGTGCCGCGCCATGAACAGCTCGGTGGGGAACTGGAATGCGATCACCAGCAGCGCCAGCACGGCCGCGGTGTGGCCGGGGAAATATTGCAGCGGCGACAGCGGACCAGGGAAAAGGACGACGGCGACCAGCGCCAAACCGACGAACGTCCCCACGATGCGGTGGATCCCGCGGTGGACGCGGCTGGGCAGGTCGGCTCCGGCAAGCGGGACGGCGGCCGCGGCCATGGCCCAGTGCGGGTGGCCGCTGCCGCTCATCACTCCGCAGGCGCCGGCGGCGCCGACGGCCAGGACATAGCGGGCTGCGTGCACCAGCGCGGCCTGACGGATTTCGCCGCTGAGACGCGGAACGTCCCGCATGGCGCCCGCTTGCCACGTCCGAACCCGCAGCCAGCCGGCGAAGCCCACAAGGATTGAGAATGCAGCCGAGGCTGCACCGATCAGCACGGCCGTCAGGAACGGCACGTTGGTCGGAATTGAGGCGCAGGCGCCTAGTGCCAGGATGCCGAAGAACGGTCCGTTCGGCTTGAGCTGCACCTTGTCGGAGAACAGGGACCCGACGCCGGCCAGCACAGCCTCCACCAGCACCAGCCACCAGGAGTGGATGTAGTTGAGGGACAGGAATACGCCCACTGTGATGCCGCTGACCAGAACCACCGCCGCCTGGGCCTGGTGCTTGAGGCGAAGCTGATGAGATTCCGAACGCCCGTACATGCCGGTCAGGGCGCCGAATACCGCGTACATGGTGAGCTCGGGGCGGCCGATTGCCAGCAGGACCAGGGAGGGCACTGCCACGCTGAGGGCAACCCTTACGGCCGAGAGTCGGTCGTTGTTCGCCGGGCCCAGCGCGTGCAGGGTGCGGGCATGGGCCATGACTCTGCGCACAGCCAACACCACCTTTTCTTCAAGCCCTTGTTCGAAAATTAGCAGAAGCCCGGAATGGCCACCATTAGCTGGGTCACAGGGCGTCGCTTGGGCCGGGCGGGCGGGCCGGGCCGGGCCGGGCCGCCCGAGAGAGCAGTGCCAGGCACGGCTAAGGCCCGCCCTGCGTGCTTCCCCCAAGGAAGACGCGCGGGACGGGCCTTTGAGCGCGGGCTACAAGACGGCCCAGTCAGGCCGGTGTTGTGTGGTGCTTAGACCGTGTTGCTTAGACTCCGGCCGGGACCTTAGCGGCCGCGGCATCGGTGGCGTCCTGGGATTCGAACGGCATGTCATCCAGGTCGATCAGCGGGTTCTCGTCCTGGGTTGCTACCAGTTCCTTGGCTTCCGCCTGGGTGTCCACGCTGGGCATGGAGCCTGGCAGCGGACGCTGGGCCGATTCCTTCAGGAAGTAGATGGCCACAGCTCCGATGGCTGAGGTCGCCATCAGGTAGTACGCCGGCATCATGTCATCGCCGGTGGCCTTGATCAGGGCAGCGACGATAAACGGGGTGGTTCCACCGAAGATGGCAACGGCGAAGTTGTAGGCGATACCCATGGCGCTGTACCTGTTGGCTGTCGGGAACTGTGCGGGCAATGCCGAGGCGAGGTTCGCAACATAGAACGTGACCGGGAAGGCGATCAGCGAGAGGCCCGCAAGCGTGGACCACACCTCACCGACACCGATGAGGAGGAACGCCGGCGTGGCCAATACCACGGTGCTGATGGCGCCGATCCACAGCACGGGACGGCGGCCGATCCGGTCGGACAGCTTTCCGGTCAGGGGGATGCAGAGGCTCATGATGACCAGCACGGGGATGGTCAGCAGCGTTCCGTGGACGGGATCGTAGCCTTTGGACTCAGTGAGGTACGTCGGCATATAGGACGTCAAGGCGTAGCCGGCGGTGTTGGCAGCGGCGACAAGGACCATCGCGACGATGAGCGAGCGCCAATAGGCCTTGACGATGCCGACCGGTGACTTGGCGGCGTCCACGTCAGCGGCTGCTGCGGCCTGCCCTATGGATTCCTGGGCATCCAGGGTGGCCTGGAACTGAGGGGATTCCTCGATCTTGTTCCGGAAGTAGATGGCGATGAGGCCCAACGGCCCTGCAATCAGGAAGGGTATGCGCCAGCCCCATTCCTCCATGGCTGTCTGGCCAAGGGTCAGTTGCAGGACAGAAACAAGTGCCGCACCCAGGGCAAAGCCAAGGTAGCTGCCCATGTCCAGGAAGCTTGCAAAGAATCCACGGCGCTTATCCGGTGCGTATTCGCTGACGAACGTGGTGGCGCCTGCGTATTCACCGCCGGTGGAGAAGCCCTGTATGAGCTTCAGGACTACCAGCAGTACAGCGGCCCAGATGCCGATCTGCGCGTATCCGGGCAGGAGTCCGACGGCGAACGTGCTCGCAGCCATAATCATGAGTGTTGCGGCGAGTACCTTTTGGCGCCCGATCTTGTCGCCGAGCCAGCCGAACACGATGCCGCCGAGTGGACGGGCAATAAACGTGGCCGCGAACGTTCCAAGCAGGAACAGCGTCTGGACGGACTTGTCGGCCTCGGGAAGGAAGACGGGTCCCATGGTGGTGATCAGGTAGCCGAATACGCCGACGTCGAACCATTCCATGGTGTTACCCACGATGGTTCCGCCGAGCGCTTTCTTAAGCATGGGCTGGTTGACCACGTTCACGTCGGACTCTTTGAGTCGGCGACGCGTAAGGATCTTAGGTTTCCGCCCACTTGTTGGCGCGGTGGGTCGTGCGTTGTTGGGTCCTGCGCTGTCAGATGTTGCGTTGTTGGGTCGGCGGGCGTTGTTAACGCCTGCTGAAGAGTCGGTCGTGCTTCGGTCTGTGGGCATTTGGGCGACTCCTATGGAGGTCATTTGCTTGCGACTTGTAGCTGCCCCGCTCTGGGCAGGCTTTCAATTTTACGCGGATTCCATGGCAAATGAGAGTTTTGTACCGTAAAGTGCCCTCCTTAAAGAGGGTTTCCATCGGCATTCAGGGACTTCTTTTGGCTGGTCTCGCCCCGTCATTACTGGGATTTGGGCGGTTCAGGCCCATCGTTACAGAATCTTTTTGTTCACGACGCACTTTTTAGGCCATTTTTCCCCTGATTTGCGTGGGAAAGTGACGGCCGCCACGGCGATCCGGGCACCAGCCCAGACCGCAAGACGGCCCTACATACGGGCCGGAAACCGGGGGTTCACAACCCAGGCTGAAACTGCCTATTGTTGAGCCATGGGAACACTGATTTTTGAGTAGTCGGACGCCTGCGGCCTGGTACCACAGGCCCCGTCCAGCTGATCTCGTCAGACACACTGATTCTCCTCAGAAAGGTTCCACCACATGACTGAAAACAACACTCCCAGCCAGCCCGACCCCGCGCAGGACGACGCCGACACCAAGGGCATCCGGGCCGGGCTCACCGAAGCGCAGCGGGCCATGCTCGCCAGCAAATCCCGGGGCGCCGACGCCGGACTGCAGAGCGTCGGCAAGAGCCACAAGCCCACCCACGCCAGCGGCAAGCAGGGCCCGGCGGAGAAGAAGGTCCGCTGGTAATTCCAGCGCCCGGACAGCACGCCAGACCTACTATTGGTAACCACTTCATTTCATTGCGGAAGGAAGAAAAAATGGCTGAAAAACATGCTGGAGCAAAGATTGAGCCGGAGGTCGCGGGCCATCTCGCGGCAGCCATGGACACCCCGTCCATGCCTGACCCGGCCGCCATTGCGGTGACCGCGGCGATGGCTGGCGAACAGCAATGGCCGGACGGCAACGGAAAGCACCGGCACCCCAAAGAGCGGGATGCAGGCCACGGCCGCATGGGCCAGGAAGCTGCAGTCACGGCCGTGCACCGCACCGGCCGCCCGCAGATGCCGCACTCGTCCTAGGAACACCTGCGCAGCCGACGCGCATCTGACCTGACGACACAGAAAAGGCCTGGCGAGACCCAAATTCGGGCGTCGCCAGGCCTTTTCTGTGTCCCAGGAGATTTTGCGAGTCCTGGACGAATTTGCGCGTCGGCTGCTCAGCAGCACGAGGCCGCGCCGCTAGGCTTCCGGCAGCACTTCGTCGGCGGTTTTGTCCAGCCGCCAGCCCCGCCACACCGGATGCCTGAGCTTCCCGCTGCCTGTCCATTCCCCGAAAGTCACCTCGCCGACCAGCCGGGGCGTCACCCAATGGGCGTCCGAGGCATCCTCAATGGGAACGTCCTCGAACGGTGACGTCTTGCGGGCCAGATGGTCCACCTTCTGCCGCAGTCCCTCCAGTTCCCGGGTGCTGAACCCGCTGCCCACCCGGCCAACATAGCGCAACTTGTTGCCGTCGGGGATCCCCACGAGCAGCGACCCTACTGAGCTCTGCCGCCCGCCCTTGCCGGCCCGCCAGCCACCCACCACAACTTCCTGGGTCTGGTGCAGCTTGATCTTAATCCATGTCCGGGTCCGCCGCCCGCTGACGTAGCGGCTGTCGGTCCGCTTCGCCATGACACCCTCAAGCCCCAGCTCCTGCGCACTTTCCAGAATGTGCTCGATCCTTTCGTCCAGGATCGGAGACAGCTCCACCGGGCAGTCCGACGGCCGATAAAACTGCTCAAGGCGTTGCCGCCGCTTCACGAGCGGCAGCCGGCGAAGGTCCTCGCCACCGTCGGACAGCAGGTCAAAGAGCACCAGCCGGACCGGGATGTCTGCGCGGGCCTTGGTGACGTCGCCGGGCCGGGTCAGCTTCATGCGCCCCTGAAGCCGCCCGAAGTCGGGCTTCCCGGAAGGCCCGACGGCGATGATCTCACCGTCGGCAACAAACGGCCCCGCCGGCCAGCAGGACCGGTCCGTCAGCTCCGGGTAGGTTGCGGTGACGTCGATGCCGTTGCGGCTGAAGATCCGGACCTTCTTTTCGTCCGCGACCAGCAGGGCCCGCACGCCGTCCCACTTCAGTTCAAACTGCCAATCGCTGCCGTGAAGGTCGGCGGCGGTCCCGGACGTTGCCATCATGGGACTGAAATCCTCCGCCGGTTCATCCTCCACGTGGGCTCGCCGCGGATGGAATGTGTGGTGGTCCTTGTCCATCAGGTGGATGAGCCATTGCCCGTCAGTGTCCCTGCCCTGCCCGCGGCCGGTGTGGATGAGGGCGAACTTCCGGGTGCCGCCCAGGCCCCCGCCCTCGGCGCCGGTCAGGGTGGCGATGACCTCGCGGCCGTTGATCCATTTCTCCAGTTCATACGTGCCGTGGTCCCAGATGGTGACCTCGCCGGCGCCGTACTGGCCCTTGGGAATGGTGCCCTCAAAAGTGGCGTAGTCCAAGGGGTGGTCTTCGGTCTGGACGGCAAGGTGGTTCTTTTCGCCGGATGCCGGGACGCCCTTCGGCAGGGCCCACGACACCAGCACACCCTCGTGCTCCAGCCGGAAATCGAAGTGCAGCCTGCTCGCGTGGTGCTCCTGGATCACGAAGGTGTCCCCGTTTCCGGAGGTGCCGGAGAACGGCTCAGGCGTCCCATCCGGGTCCCGCATCGACCGGTACCGTTCCAGCCGGGCGTGCGCGCCGCCGTCGTCCGTCCCTTCGCCCGAAGGACCCAGGGAACGTGCGTCCCCCGTGTGCCCGGCACCGCTGGCGACGGCGGCGAACGGGTCCTTGCCCGCCTTGACCCGGCGCAGCACGGCTTTGTAGTCGAGGTGCTCGAGCTTGGGGGAGCCGATCTCCTGCCAGGTCCGCGGGGTAGCCACGGTGGGGGTGAGGCGGCCGCGCAGGGAGTACGGCACGATGGTGGTTTTGGCGGCGCTGTTCTGGCTCCAGTCCACCAGTACTTTGCCTTTGCGCAGCGTCTTTTTCATGTCGCTGACGGCGAGATTCGGGTGGTCCGCTTCCAGAGCGCGGGCCAGTTCGTGGGCAAAGTCCGAGATCTGATCGGAGGTCTGCGTGCCGTCAAGGCCGGCGTAGAGGTGGATGCCCTTGCTGCCGCTGGTCACCGGCACGGGTTCCAGGCCCACGTCCTGCAGGATGGCGCGGGCCAGCTTGGCAACCTCGGCGCATTCCTCAAGCCCTGCGCCGTCGCCGGGATCGAGGTCAAGGACCAGGCGGTCCGGGTGGAGCTGCTTGCCGTGCGAGTCCACCTGCCACTGGGGGACGTGGATTTCCAGCGAATTGATTTGGCCGAACCAGGTGAGCGTGGCGGGATCGTTCACCATCGGGTAGTAGATGGTCCGGTCCTTGTGTGTGATGGCGGCGCGGGGGAGCCAGCCGGGCGCTGAATCCTCCAGGTTCTTTTGGAAGAACACCTCGCCGGGCTGTCCGGGGGAGCCCACGCCGTTGACCCACCGCTTGCGGGTGGCGGGCCTGTTGGCCGCTGCGGGGATCAGGACATGGGCCACGGCGGCGTAGTAGGCCAGGACGTCGGCCTTGGTGGTGCCGGTCTCCGGGTAGATGATTTTGTCCAGGTTGGTGAGGGTCAGTTCCCGGCCTGCCACCCTGACACGCTCTTTAGGGCCGGCCATGGGTCTTCACCTCCGGCCCCACGTGATGTTCACTTGAGGGATGAGAGCCATCTGGAAGGGTGCCATCGCGTTTGGCCTGGTGAACGTGCCCGTGAAGGTCTACAGCGCCACCGAGGACCACGACATCAGCCTCCACCAGGTCCACAATGCCGACGGCGGCCGGATCCGGTACCAGCGCCGCTGCGAGTTGTGCAGCAAGATCATCGACTATTCGGACATTGACAAGGCCTTTGAGGACGACGGCCGCACGGTGGTCCTGTCCAAGGATGAACTCAAATCCATCCCGGCGGAGAACAGCCACGAGATCGAGGTGGTCCAGTTTGTTCCGTCCGAGCAGCTCGAACCCATGATGTTCGAGAAGAGCTATTACCTGGAGCCGGATTCCAAGTCTCCCAAGGCCTATGTGCTGCTGCGCCGGGCGCTTGAGGATACGGACCGCGTGGCCATCGTCCAGTTCGCCCTGCGCGAGAAGACCAGGCTGGGGGCGCTGCGCATCAAGGGCGACGTGCTGGTCCTGCAGTCCCTGCTGTGGCCCGACGAGGTCCGGGAGGCCAGCTTCCCGGCCCTGGACACGTCCATCCGGATTTCGGCACAGGAACGCGAAATGTCCGCTGCCCTCGTGGAGTCCATGGCCGCCGATTTCGAACCCGGGCACTTCACCGATGACTACCAGGTGCAGCTCCGGAAGCTCATCGAGGCCAAGCTGGAGAAGGGTGATTCGCTCGATACTGACGAAACATTCGGCGCAGAAGCGGGTGAGGGCGGCAACGGCGAGGTCATCGACCTGATGGAGGCGCTGAAGCGCAGCCTGGAGCGGAAACGCGGCGGCGGGAAGGCTGCCGCGTCTGCGGATGCGGGCTCCGGGGGTACGGCCTCCGGAGACGGGGACGACGACGACACGGAAGCGAGTGCCAACAGTTCCGGCGCGAAGGCTCCCGCCAAGGCCGGTGCCAAGACTGCAAGTACGAGGACTGCTCCCGCGAAGTCCTCCGGAACTAAGTCCTCCGGAACTAAGTCCTCCGGAACCAAAGCCACCGCCGCGAAGCCTGCGGCGAAGCCTGCCACAGCGCGGGCGCGAAAGGGTGCTTAGAGCAGTCCGCGAACAGTCTGTGGTGGTGGGGATGGCCGCCGCCTAAGAGTTCCGCAGGGCGGAGATAAGCTCGCTCTTCTTTTTGGCTGAGTAACCAGCGAGGCCTATCTCCTTGGCTTTGGCCTTTAGCTGCGGGACGGTCCAATCGTCGTAATCGCCGGCTTTCCCACCCTTGCGTCCTACCGCTGAGCGGCCTTTGTTGGCGGCCGCGTTCGAGATGCGGGCGGCCTTCTGCTTGGACGCGCCGTCGTCCCGCAGTTCCTCGTAGAGTTCAGGATCTTTCAGGCTCGGGTTCTTCTTGCCGGGCATGTGGTCCTCCTTCGCCGGGTCCGGGATGAGCACCGTATTGGCTGGTCAGGCTTCCACGCTAATTCCGGGACTCTGGAAACACAAGGAAGCAGTAAGGTTGCTTGCTTCCGTGTTGGTCCTTTAGCTCCAGGCGCTTTACAGCCCGCCCTGCTGCGGCCACAATGGGTCGCATTACAGCCCTGTGGAACAGCCTGCTATCACTTGAAGCCTGTCAAGGGAAAGCCTGTCAAAGGAGAGGGGCGCCACCATGAATGACAATGCGGACGTAGACGAGGCAGACCGGGCATTGAAGCAAAAGCACCGGACCATGTGGGCCTCAGGGGATTACCCGGCACTGGCCAGTGAGCTGGTGCAGGACCTCGGGGCCATTCTGGTTGATGCCTGCGGAATCAAGCCGAAGCAGCACGTTTTGGACGTGGCCGCCGGCGCCGGCAACGCGGCCATCCCTGCAGCCATGATGGGCGCGCATGTGGTGGCCAGCGACCTCACCCCGGAACTGTTCTCCGCCGGGCGTCGGCAGGCTGCCGATCGCGGCGTCGGGCTTGAATGGGTGGAAGCGGACGCCGAGGCGCTGCCGTTCGAGGACAATTCGTTTGACGTGGTCACGTCCTGCCTGGGCGTGATGTTCGCTCCGCACCATCAGGCCGGAGCGGACGAAATTGTCAGGGTGTGCAAACCCGGCGGCACCATCGGCCTGCTCAACTGGACACCCGAAGGCTTCATCGGAAGGATGTTTACCACCATGAAGCCGTTCGCGCCGCCGCCTTCGCCCGGCGCCCAGCCGCCGCCGCTGTGGGGGAGCGAGGATCACGTGCGGGAACTCTTCGGGAGCAGGATCACCGATATCCAGGCGAAGAAGCGTTCGCTGGCCATCCGCAGTTTCCACCAGCCGGAGGACTTCCTGCGGTACTTCAAGTCCCACTACGGCCCCACCATCTCGGTCTATAAGTTCATTGGCGATGACAAGGACAAGGCGCAGGCCCTGGACAAAGCGCTCACCGAACTGGCCGATTCCTTTGGCGAGGCCCACGGCGATGCCGTATGGCAAATGGAATGGGAATATCTACTTGTGACCGCCAAGGAGGCCCGATAGTGCCCGGGAACCATGTGGCCACATCCACCGTCACCATCGAGGCTCCGGCGGACCGCGTCTGGAAAGTTATCACCGATCCCGCCGCCGTGAAGGAGTTCATGTTCGGCGCGGACCTGGAAACCGACTGGACGGAAGGAAGCCCCATGGCCTGGCGCGGGGAGTGGGAAGGCAAACCCTACGAAGATAAGGGCGAGATCCTCGAGGTAGACCCCGGACGCAGATTGGTCCACACGCACTTCAGCCCGCTGGGCGGTCAGGAAGACAAGCCGGAAAATTACCACACGCTCACCTGGACCCTCGAGGGCCAGGGCAGTGCAACAACACTCACGCTCTCGCAGGACAACAACGCCAGCGAAGACGCGGCCGAACACTCCAAGGGCATGTGGGACATGCTCGTGGCGGACGTCAAGAAGATCGCAGAACGCGGCTAAGAAACCAGCGGCCGCCGTCGTACCTTCCCAGGAGAGGGGACAGGCGCGACGGCGGCCGCTGGCGTCAGGCTGTTTACTCGGCGTCGTGATCCGTTTCCAGGATCTGGACCAGACGCTCCAGGGCGTCATCCGCGCCGGTACCTTCTGCGCGGAGCACCACAACATCGCCGTGGGCGGCACCCAGGCTCATGAGGGACAGGATGCTGGCGGCGTCCATTGCCTCATCGACCGGCTCGCCCTGGCGGGCGATGGTGATGTCCAGGTCGAACTCGCCGGCGGCCTCGGCAAAGATGGCGGCGGGGCGGGCGTGCAGGCCTACTCGGCTGGCGACGGTTGCGGTGCGTTCTGACATTTGTGCTCCTTTGTCTTTCGGCGCGTCCGTTGGTTCAGCGCCGTGGGTGGTGGTGCGGTGCGGCCGGTCAGACCGTTACTGGAACCGACTCAACGGTAACAGCGGGCTGGCGGACGGCCCAGCGCTTAAGGGCGATCACTGACAGGGCGGTGACGACTGTTCCGACAATGATAGAGACAACGAACATCAGGAAGTTGTCGATGGCGAAGAAGACAAAGAGACCGCCGTGCGGGGCTTTTGACCCTACACCGGCCGCCATGGAGATGGCGCCGGTGACGGCTCCGCCTAGCATGCTGGCCGGGATGACGCGGAGCGGGTCCGCAGCGGCGAAGGGAATGGCGCCTTCGGAGATGAAGGATGCCCCCAGCAGCCAGGCGGCTTTGCCGTTCTCGCGCTCAGCCAAGCTAAAGCGCTTCTTGTCCAGGACCGTGGACGCGAGTGCCATGGCCAGCGGCGGAACCATGCCGGAGGCCATGACGGCCGCCATAATCTGCCACGGTGCCTGATTGTCCAGCGTTGCGGCACCCAGGCCAGCGACGGCGAAGGCGTAGGCGACCTTGTTGACCGGACCGCCGAGGTCGAAGCACATCATCAGGCCAAGGATGATGCCGAGGGCTATGGCGCTGGCACCAGTCAGGCCGGACAGGAAGGAGTTCAGCCCAACAGTGATGGCGACGATCGGAGCGCCCAGGATCAGGAACATGAGGCCCGAGGCCACGATGGAAGCCGCCAGGGGGATGATCACCACGGGCATCAGGCCGCGCAGCCAGCGGGCAACCTGAAGTTGGCCGATAACGTGCGCGATGTAACCGGCCAGGAGACCACCGACGATACCGCCTAGGAAGCCTGCGCCCATAAAGCCGGCAACGGCGCCGGCAACGAAACCCGGTGCGATGCCTGGCCGGTCGGCAATCGCATACGCGATATATCCGGCCAGTGCGGGAACCAGGAATCCGAGCGACAAGGCGCCGATCTTGAACAAGACCGCACCGAGGTACGCACCGAGCGGGCCCCACGCGTTCTCAGGGAATTCTGTGGGCAGGTTGAAAATGCTGTTGTCCACCACGATGGTGTCCGCGTACTTGGTGATGAGGTAGCCACCCATCAGGAAGCCCAACGCGATCAGGAGGCCGCCACCGGCGACGAACGGGATCATGTAGCTGACTCCGGTGAGGAGTGCCTTCTTCAGCTTTTGGCCGATGTGTTCGCCCTTTTCGGTGGCTTCGTTCTCAGCCTGTTCCTCGGCCCCGAAGTGGGGGACTCGGCGCGCATTCGGGTTGTCGGCGGCAGCGAGCGCCTCCTGGACCATCTTGGCCGGCTCGTCGATGCCGCGCTTGACGGGGGCGTTGATGACGGGCTTGCCAGCGAAGCGCTCCTTGCCGCGGACATCCACGTCCACGGCGAAGATCACGGCTTCGGCGGCGGCAATGACGGCAGGGTCAAGCGGCTTGGCCCCGGAGGAACCCTGGGTCTCCACCTGCAGGTCCACGCCCATTTCCTGGGCTGCGGCAACCAGTGAATCGGCGGCCATGTAGGTGTGGGCGATGCCGGTGGGGCACGCGGTCACAGCCACCAGACGCCTGCGGCCAGCGGTGGTTGAGCCAGTAGCAACAGCACCGGCAACAGCAGCAGCGGGCGCAGCTTCGGCAACCGCAGCGGCTGCGTGGGCCGCCGGCTTGTCCGCCAAAGCGCCGTCCACCAGTGCCACGACCTCTTCCCGCGAAGATGCATTGCGGAGTGCCGCAGTGAAATCCTTTTTGATCAGGGACCGGGCCAGCTTGGACAGCAACTGCAGGTGCTCCTGGTCCGCGCCGTCCGGCGCGGCGATAAAGAAGACCAGGTCCGCGGGCCCGTCCTTGGCGCCGAAGTCCACCTTGGGGTTGAGCCGGGCCATGGCCAGAGTGGGTTCGATGACCGCAGCAGAGCGGCAGTGCGGGATGGCGATGCCGCCGGGGATGCCGGTGGCGGTCTTCTGTTCGCGGGCGAAGGCATCGGCGAAGAGGCCTTCGACTTCTGACGCGCGGCCGGTGGCAGCTACTGTGCTGGCCAGGTGCCGGATCACGTCCTCGGGCGAGGTGCCCAGGTTCTGGTCGAGCACGACCAGGTCGGTGGTGATGAGCTGAGTCACTGTCAATCCTTTCGAAGAGCCGTGATGGTTACGGCATCCGGGGTGGTTTGGTGGACTGCCGGGACAGTGGAACCCGGCAGGGAGGCGGCGGCGGCACCATGTGCCACTGCCTGACGGAGGCAATCGGCCGGGGCGGCGCCCTGGCCATGGGCGAGCAGATAGCCAGCCAGCGACGAATCGCCCGCGCCGACCGTACTGACCGCGGCGACCGGCGGATGCGTGGCCAGCCACGCGCCGTCGGCCGTTACCAAGACAGCTCCCTTGGATCCGAGAGTTGCCAGCACAGCACCCACACCGGAACGCACGACGGCGGCGGCGGCTGCCGCGGCAGCCTGTGGATCCGCTTCCAGTTCGTCTGCGGTGGACGCCGTGGCGAAGCCGGCTGCAGCAGCCAGTTCCGCCAGTTCCTCGGCGTTGGGTTTGAGGAGGTCCGGTTTCCCGGACACCCCGTCCTGTGAAGTCCCATGCTGTGCCGTGCCGTCCGGCGAGATTCCGGAGACGGCGGCGACGAGCGGGCCGCCGGAGGAGTCGACGGCGATCAGCGGGGCGCCGCCGTCGGCCGCAGTCCGCAGCCGCCGGGTGACGGTCGCGTAGAAGTCGGCGGGGAAGCCGGGAGGCAGGGAACCTGCCAGGACTACCCAGCTGGCGCCGCGGGCGCGTTCCAGCAGCAGGCCGATCAGGGCTTCCTGCTGATATGCGTCCATGATGGGTCCGGGCTCGTTGATCTTGGTGGTCACGCCACCCGGCTCGGTGAGTGCCACGTTGGTGCGCAGCGGCTCGTCGATGGGAAGGGCCGCGAACGGCACGCCGTCGTGGAGCAGCCCGGCGAGGACGGGATCATTCTCAGCGCCCGGAAGCACCGCGATAGTCTCCAGGCCGGAGGCGACCAGGGCGCGGGAAACGTTGACGCCCTTGCCGCCGGATTCCTGGCTGACCGAAACCGCGCGTTGGACTTCGCCGCGTGCCAGGGGGCCGGGCAGGGCCACCGTGCGGTCCAGGCTGGGGTTGGCCGTGAAGGTGACAATCATGCGATCACCACGTCAACGCCGGCCTCGGTCAGGGCTGCCGCGAGTTCGGGGCTGGGCTCGCTGTCTGTAATCAAGGTGTCCAGATCTTTCAGGGAGGCGAACTGGACCAGGGTTTCCACGTCCAGCTTGGAGGAATCGGCCAGCACCACGATGCGGTGCGCCGAATGGACGAAGGCCGCCTTGACGGCGGCTTCTTCAGGATCGGGAGTGCTAAGGCCAAAGCTGGCGTGGATGCCATTGGTGCCGATGAAAGCGACGTCGGGGCGCAACCGCTGCGCCGCTTCCACAGTTACCTGCCCCACCGCGGCCTGGGTGAGCCCGCGCACCCTGCCGCCGAGGACTTGGAGGGCGATGCCGGGCGCACTGGACAGCTTCGCCGCGATGGGGACGGCGTGGGTGATGACTACCAGTTCGGCGCCGGGTCCGGTAGCCGAAGGCTCGACGGCGGTGCGCCGGGCGAGAAGGTCGGCCAACGCTTCAGTGGTGGAACCGGCGTCGAGCAGGATGCTGCCGAACGTGGCCTGGGGGATCAGGGCCAGGGCCGCCTGGGCGATTCGCACCTTCTGGTCCGGGCGCTGGATGGTCCGTTCGTTGATGCTTTCCTCGGTGGTGCTGAAGCGGTCGGCGGAAACCGCTCCGCCGTGGACACGGCGCACAGTGCCGGTGCTTTCGAGGGCGGCCAGGTCGCGGCGGACAGTTTCGGTGGTGATGCGGAAACGCTCAGCCAGCAGGGTCACGCTCACCCGGCCGGTGCCGGCAACAAGCTCGGCTATCTTCTGCTGGCGCTCCTCGGCAAACACATACCCTCCATTGCGTAAAGTGCTGAATCCCAGCCCTGAAATCCAGTGACTGGCATCACATGATGTTGAATTACTTGACTTTATCTTTGTCTATGTTGGTTTGTCAATGAAAACCATAAAAACACAGAACCCCCGGGAGTTTTTGTCCACGTATTGCGAGCCGAACGGCCCGAAAGTCCCGATAAGTGGACAAAAAATCGCGGGGCGGGGCGGGTTAGGCCTCGGTTAGGCCGGCAACGCAAAAGCCGGGCCCGACCTTTTCGGTCGGGCCCGGCTTCCGGGTGGTTTTGAAGCCTAGATGCCGCCGTCGCGGCTTTCGTTGCGGGTGATGCGCTCGCCGGTGTTGGGATCAACCACCGACCGGGTTTCGCTGACCCGGCGGCTGCGGCCCGGTGAAGCCAGGATGAGGGAGGTGATCAGCCCGATCACACCAACGGCCATCAGGATGTATCCAATCAGGACCTGGTCTATGAAGGGGATCAGCCCCGGGGCTACGGCCCAGGCCAGGATGGCGCCGAGTGCAATAAGGAAAATGGAGGAACCGATTCTCATGACTTGCTCCTTAGTTGTTCGAGTACGTGTGGTGCCAAAGTTGATAAGCATGCTGTCTTACGCTCACGCTACAGTCCGTCGGGGCACGATTCAATGATTGGGCCGCCCGGGGCGCGCCAGCGTCTTGGCTGTTCAGGAGCCTGGCGCTCGTTAGGCTGATCTGATGGAGACAGTTGTTTGGTCCAAGCCGGAGGCTGAACGGGCCGGCACGCCGCTGCTGGTCATGATGCATGGCTACGGCACGGACGAGTCCCGAATGGTGCGGCTGTTGGAATACCTCCCGGCCGAGTTCACTTGTGCTGCGCTGCGGGCGCCCATGGTGATCGGCGACCACTACGGCTGGTTCCTCCTGGACTACTTCCTGGCCAACGATTTCGCGGATGTCATCACGGCCACCAACACCGTCCAGACGTGGATCAACTCCGTCCGGGGCCAGCACAGCAGCGTCAGCCTGTTGGGCTATTCCCAGGGAATGGCCATGGCCAGCACCCTGCTGCGTCTTCATCCCGCGGATTACCAGGCAACGGTGGGCCTCTCCGGTTTTGTGCTGGAAAGCGAACTGCTGTCGCTGACCGAATCCTTCACGGCCCCGCCGCCCTTCTTCTGGGGTCGGGACAAGGCGGACCTGGTGATCAATGAGGACGCAACGGCCTACACCGGACAATGGCTGAACGAAAACACCCGGCTGACCGCCAGGACATATCCGGGCATGGGCCACGCCATGAGCAAGACGGAGATGGTGGACGTCAGCGCCTTCCTGCGCCACTACGTGCTCGGCCGACTACCTGCTCCACTCGCCGGCATGCCGGGCTGAAATCCTTACCCCGCAAGGCGTGTGTCCGGTATCGCACCATGAGAAAAAACAGTTGCACGCCAAATCTGTAAGCGCTTACACTCGTCGGTGGCCCACTCTTGCGGGTCACTGAAACCATCGGAAAAGGAAGCCGGACCCATGCCACGTGCCATGCCTCCTGCCTGCCTTGCGCCGCCGGCCCACGTCCGCCAAGTTGTCAGGCCGTGCCAAGACGCCCATGATGGAAGAAAACGTTCAACAGCAGCCCACCGGCCCGCCGAGGTTTTCACCTTGGCCCTCAGCCGCCCCTGCTGACCCGGCGGCATCGTGGCCGCCCTCCCCGCTCCTGCTCGGCCCCTCCTTGTTGCCCCGCTTTTCGGGCCCGCGCTACTTTTCTGCCTATTTACCTACCGTCCAGTAACAACCCGCCCGTGACAGCCCGCCTGTTGCCCGCCGTCTGAAAGGACATCGCGCATGACTGACGTTCTGAACACCCGAAGCACCAGCTGGACCACCGCCTCCGCCATCCTGTTCGACCTCGACGGCGTGCTGACCCCCACGGCCACTGTCCACGAACAGGCGTGGAAAGAACTTTTCGAGGGTTTCCTGGCGTCCCGTCCGGATGTGCCCGGCTACCGCGAGGACGACTACTTCGACCACATCGACGGCAAGCCCAGGTTCGACGGCGTCCGGGACTTCCTGGCGTCCCGCGGCATCGTGCTGCCCGAAGGTGCGCCAAGTGACGGCACTGCCGGTCATGCGCCCACCGAGGGCGCCGAGCAAGATGCCACCCGGCAGGACCCCGCCGATGCCACCGTCCAGGGGCTGGGCAACCGCAAGAACAAGGTCTTCAATGACATCGTCAGCGCCGGCGTCGAGCCGTTTGAAGGCTCGGTGCGCTTCCTGGAAGCCGCGGTGGGCCGCGGACTCAAGGTCGCCGTGGTCTCCTCGTCCCGGAATGCTCCGGCTGTCCTGAAGGCCGCAGGCTTGAACAGGCACTTCGAAATAGTGGTTGACGGCGTCGTGGCTGCGGCCGAGGGCCTCCCCGGCAAGCCGAGCCCGGCCACGTACCAGTACGCCGCGGAACTGCTGGGCCTGCCCAGCGAAGAATGCGTGGTGGTTGAGGACGCCGTCTCGGGCGTCCAGGCCGGATGCGCGGGGCACTTCCACTCGGTGATCGGCGTGGACCGCGGCGCCGGCCGGCAGACCCTGCTCGACGCCGGGGCCACGCGTGTGGTCAACGACCTCAACGAGCTCCTCTAACGCCAATCGCCGCCTGACGCTCCCCGGCCTCAGGCACGAAGCACTTCCCCGCACCGCACAACGCCAAAGGACCCCAACACCATGGCTCTCATCACCGCGGACCGTGAACGGTTCCCCAACACCCCCTGGCAGCTTGTGGAAACACGCCACCAGCCGGGCAGCGCGGGCACGCTGGAAACGCTCTTTGCCCTTGGCAACGGGCACCTGGGTATCCGTGGCGCCCACTGGGCGGCCGCGGACGCCGATCTTCCGGGGAGCTTCATCAATGGCCTGCACGAGATCTGGGATATCAAGCACGCGGAGAACGCATTCGGCTTCGCCCGGACCGGACAGCGGATCATCTACATCCCGGATGCGAACAACTTCACAGTGGTCATTGACGGTGAGAGCCTCATGCTCGCCGAATCGACAGTCCTGGATTACCACCGCTCCGTTGACTTCGCCACGGGCATCTACGAATGCCGCATCACCTGGCTGTGCCGGTCCGGCGCCACGGTGACCACCACCGAACGTCGCGCCGTGGGCTTCGCCTCACGTGGCAGCCTGGGCATCTCGCTCGAAGTGGCGTCGGACCGCGAGGTTTCCGCCGACGTGACGTCGTACGTCATCAACCGCCAGGACCAGCCTGTGGAGGACCACTCGGCGCATGACCCGCGCCGGGCGGGCCGGCACGCCGGCCGGGTCCTCCTGCCGGTAAGGACCGACGGCGGCGACGGCTCGCTCCGTCTCTCCTGGGAAGCGGCGGAATCCGGGCAGCGCGTGGGAATCGCCGTGGACCACTGGACCTCGGCCGGGCACCAGCCTTTCGAGACTGTGGCGGGCGAGGATGACAGCAGCGTCCGCTATGTCCTGGCGGTAGGTGCCCAGGAGCCGTTCCGGCTGGAAAAGAGCGTCAGTTACGCAGCGGGCCGCGGCGTCCAGGACTCGGCGCGGGATGCCGCGGAGGCCGCCGAAGCCGGGCTCCGTACTGTGGAGGACATCTTCACCGAGAGCGGCGAGCACTACCGCGCGTACTGGGCCACTTCGGACATCGTGGTGGGCGGCCAGCCCGAACTCCAGCAGGCCATCCGCTGGAACTTGTTCCAGCTTGCCCAGGCCACCGCCCGGGCCGACATCGCCGGCATCCCCGCAAAGGGCGTCACAGGCTCAGGTTATGAAGGGCACTATTTCTGGGACCAGGAGGTCTACCTCCTGCCCTACCTCACGTACACCAACCCCGACGGCGCCCGCCAGGTCCTGGAGTTCCGGCACGACATGCTTCCGGCCGCCAAGATCCGGGCCAAGGAGCTCAGCGTGGACGGGGCGCTGTTCCCGTGGCGCACCATCAACGGCCTTGAAGCCAGCGCCTATTACGCCGCCGGCACGGCGCAGTTCCACATCGCAGCCGCCATTGCCTTCGCCACCAACCGCTACCTGTGGGCCAGCGGCGACGAATCCTTCCGCGAGGGCATGGGTGCCGAGCTGTTGATCGAAACCGCCCGCATGTGGAGCTCCCTGGGATTCTTCGGAAAAGACGGGCTCTTCCACATCCACGGCGTCACCGGACCGGACGAATACACGGCCGTTGTCAACGACAACCTCTACACCAACGTGATGGCCAGGTTTAACCTGCGCACCGCCGCCGCGCTGGACCACGCGGGGATCGACGACGCCGAACGCGAGCTGTGGGAGCAGGCGTCGAACCGCATGCAGCTGCCGTTCGACGATGACCTGCAGGTCTATTCGCAGGACAACGACTTCATGACCCTGGAGCCGTGGGACTGGACCACTCCCCGGTCCAAGTACCCGCTGCTGCTGAACTTCCACCCGCTGGTGATCTACCGGCACCAGGTACTGAAGCAGGCAGACACCGTGCTGGCCATGTTCCTGCAGTGGCAGGATTTCTCCGCTGAGGAGAAGCGCCGGGCGTTCGATTTCTATGATCCCATCACCACCGGCGATTCCACCCTCTCGGCTTGCGTGCAGGGAATCATGGCCGCCGAGGTGGGTCACCCCGAAGCTGCCCTAGAGCACTTTACGAACGCCGTTTTCATCGACCTGGACGACACCCATGGCAACACCATCGACGGCGTGCACATCGCCTCCGCCGGGGGAGTCTGGAGCTCGCTTGTCTCCGGCTTTGCCGGGCTCCGGGACCAGGGCCACCTGCCGTTCTTCGATCCGAGGCTTCCGGCGGAGTGGGAGGCATTGTCCTTCCACCTGAAGATCCAAGGCCGGCTGCTGCTGGTGGAGCTCGACGCCGGTGCACTCACCCTCAGCATCCGCAGCGGCGGACCGCTCGACGTCGATGTCCGCGGCCAGGTGCACACCATTGGTGAAGAAGCAGTCCGGGTTGCCCTGGCTCCCTTTGAGGTTCCGGAACGCACTGTCTTCCCCGGCGGGCCTCCGACGGCGAGCCTCCCCATCGTGGGGTTTCGCGCCTGAAGTGACTGCGCGCCTTAAGTGAGGCTGAAGCGGCAGTCTCCTGCCGCCGTCGTGCGTTCCACGTCTGCTGGCTTGCATGGAAACGCAGGCCCACAGCAGGGTCCACAGCATCTAGGCTCGGCCGGTTCTTGGCGTAACTCAGAGGCACGGTTCGGTTGGGACCGGAACCGCATTAGTCTTAAGCACCCTTAGTGTTAAGGCAGGGCCGCAGCCAAAACTGCCGGCGGACACAAGCAGTACCGAAGCAGAGGTGACCATGGCCAAGCGCAGAAATCCCGCAGTACGTATCGCACAGGAGACCGCCCACAACGCGGTGTTCGACTCCGACGGCAAACCGAAACCCGGCGTTCACAACGTGCTCCTCCGGGCAGTCGAAATCCAGCGGCCGCTGGTGCTCGCCTACGTCCGGCGGCTGCAACGCAAACACCCGCGCGCCAGTGCCGCCAAGCTCGCGGAGATCCTCGAACGCGACTACCTTCGGGCGGTGGCTGGCGGCGGTGCAATCGTTGGCGCAACTGCCGTTGTTCCCGGCGTCGGAACCGTGGCTTCCCTGGGCCTCTCCGCTGCGGCTACCGTTGGCTTCCTGGAAGCCACAGCCCTCTTCGCCACGTCGCTGGCGGAACTCCATGGCATCCGGCTGACCAACCCGGAAAAGGCCAGCACCATGGTCATGGCCATCATGCTGGGCGAAGAAGGCACGGCACTGCTGGGAACGCTGAGCGGCCAGGCCATGGGCAAGGGAGCCAGCCAGACGCAGGCGTGGGGCAATGTGCTGACCAAGTCCATGCCATCGGGCTTCGGTTCCATTCGGAACAAGATCCAGAAGGCCTTCCTCAAGAACCTGCTCAAACGCCAGGGCACTGCGCTGCTTGGCCGGGCGCTTCCGTTCGGCATCGGTGCGGTGGTGGGCGGTGCCGGTAACCTCATAATGGGCCGCGCCGTGGTGGCGAACGCCAAGGAAGCCTTCGGCCCCATGCCGGACATCATCCCGGGGGAGCTCAAGGCCGTGGCGGCGGAACCGGAAATACATACTCTGGAGGGCAACAACCTTGGATCTTAACGCTGACCTCGGCGAATCGTTCGGCTCGTGGAACATGGGGGACGACGCCTCGATGTTCCGGCTCGTGACGAGCGCGAACGTGGCCTGCGGTTTCCACGCCGGGGACCCCATCACCATGCTCGACAGCTGCCGTGCCGCTTTCGAACTTGATGTGACCGTCGGTGCGCACGTGGGGTATCGGGACCTGGCCGGGTTCGGCCGCCGGTCCCTGGACATGTCCTTCGATGAGCTCTTCGGCGACGTGCTCTATCAGCTGGGCGCGCTCGACGGCGTGGCGCACGCCGTCGGTGCCTCCGTTGACTACGTCAAGCCGCATGGTGCCCTGTACAACCGCCTGGTTCACGACGCCGAGCAGGCCTCTGCCGTGGTCGCCGCAATCCAGGCCTACGACCCCGGGCTGCCGATCCTCGGGCTGCCCGGCTCGCAGTTGCTGATCCAGGCCAAGGAAGCCGGCCACCCGGTGTTTGTTGAGGCCTTCGTGGACCGCGCCTACCAGGCGGACGGGACCTTGGTGCCGCGCTCCCAGCCCGGTGCTGTCCTGCACGACGCCGGTTCGATCGTTGAGCGGGCCGTGCGGCTCGCGACGAAGGGCGAAGTTGTGGCCCTGGACGGAACGGTGGTTCAGGTCAGGCCCGACTCCCTGTGCATCCACGGCGACACCCCCGGGGCCGTGGAGATGGCCGCCGGTGTCCGCGCCGGACTTGAGGCCGCCGGCGTCGAGCTTGAATCCTTCGCGTAGTCAGCCCACTGCAACGCGGGGTCACTTACGGCCCATGCCGCGCGCCAACATGGGCCGTAAGTGACCCCGCGTTGGTTTGGAAGGGCCTGGTCAGCCGAAGACCAGGTGCGCCGCGCTGAAGATGACCAGCCCGGCCAGTGAGCCCACCACGGTGCCGTTGATCCGGATGAACTGCAGGTCCTTGCCCACCTGGAGTTCGATTTTCTGCGACGTTTCCTCGGCATCCCAGCGGGCCACGGTATCGGTGATCACGCCTGCGATGTCGGAGCGGTAGGTCCGCACCAGGTAGCCGGCGGCGTCGCCGATCCAGGCGTTGACCTTGCCGGCCAGTTCCGCGTCGTTCACCAGGCGTGAGCCGAAATCGCGCACCGCCGCCTTGAACCGCACCGTCAGCTCGCTGTCCGGATCGTCCACCGCAGACAGCAGGGCGCTCTTCACGGTTCCCCAGGTGCGGGAGGCCAGTTCGCGGACCTCGGGGTCTCCCAGAACCTGTGCCTTGATGTCCTCGGCCCGGTCGATCATGACGGGATCGTGCTGAAGATCCTGCGCGAGGTCGTTCAGGTACTTGTCGATCTGCCGCCGCACCTGGTGGTTGGGATCGGATTGCACGGCGCGCGCGAACTTGAGGATCTCCACGTAAACCTTGTCGCCCACGAGCCCGTCCACAAACTGCGGGACCCAGGTGGGGGAGCGGTCCGAGACCAGCCGGCTGACCGTTTCGTGGTTGTCATCCACCCAGTCCGCGGCACGGTCCACCAGCAGGTCCACCAGCTTGTGATGGTGCCCGTCGGCGAAAATCCGTTCCGCCATCCTGCCTACGGGCGGTCCCCACGGCGGAGCCAGCAGGTGCTTACGCACCATTCCCTCGATGACCGCCTGGACGTCGTCGTCGTTCAACACCTTGAACGCACCGCGGATGACGGCGGCACCCTCCTTCGCCACCCGCTCGGCGCCACCCGGCCCGGCGAGCCATTGCCCGGCCTTCCGGGCGACGTTTACGCTGGCCAGCTTGTCCTGGACCACCTGTTCAGACAGAAAGTTGGTCTCCACAAATTCGCCGAGCGACGCCCCGATCTGGTCCTTGCGGCGCGGGATGATGGCGGTGTGCGGGATCTTGATGCCCATGGGGTACTTGAAGAGCGCGGTGACGGCGAACCAGTCGGCCAGCGCGCCCACCATGCCGCCCTCAGCCGCGGCGCGGACGTACTGCAGCCACGGATACTCCTTCTGCAGCGCGAACGCGAAGACAAAAATGACCGCCATGGCAATGAGGAGTCCCAGCGCCAGAAGCTTCATTTTCCGCAGCGCTGCCGCCTTTTCGGCGTCCCCGGCGCTGAGCTGATGACCGGCGACGGCGGCACTCGCCTTGGGGGACCGCGACGCGGGATCTGCGGGCCCGGGCGGGGGCTGGCGGGTAGTTGGCTCAGAGTTCACCTGCATGTGCCCAGCCTAGTCCCGCGCCGCCGGGCTGCGTCCGCTAGCGTGTCCTCATGACATTCGAGGAGTCTGTGCCGGAAAGGCCACTGGTTTTCGCTCACCGGGGCGCCAGCGCGGCATTTGCCGAGCACACGCGCGCCGCTTACCTGCAGGCGATAGCCGACGGCGCTGACGGGGTTGAGTGCGACGTCCACCTCACCCGGGACCAGCACGCCGTCCTGCTGCATGACGCCAACCTGGACCGGACCTCGGACGGGACCGGGCCCGTCGCGGACCGAACGCTGGCGGAGTTGCGGCTGCTGGACTTTTCGTCCTGGAAGGGCGCCCGGATCCCGGAGGAATACGGTGCCCGGTCTGAGCAGTTCCTTACCCTGCCGGAACTCCTAAACATCCTGCGCGGCGTTGGCCGCCCCATCGGACTGGCCATCGAGTTCAAGCACCCCAGTCCCTACCAGCTGAAACTGGAAGACCGTGTGCTGGGCGTGCTCCGGGGCGAAGGCTGGGACGCTGGAACTTCGATGGTGGACAACGTCCGGGTGACCTTCATGAGCTTCAGCCCCGATTCGGTGAAGCATCTGCTCCGGAGCGTGCCGGCCGAATGCATCTGCCAGTTGGTGGACGACATCGACGTCGACGAACTCCGCGACGACCTGAGCCTTGGCCCCTTGACTGGCGGCGCGATCGCCAATTTGATGAAGGCGGCGCAGTTGGAAGGCGAACGCATCCTGGATGACTGCGAAGTGGGACTCGCGGGGCCAGGCATCATGTACGTCCGCGAGCACGCACGGACGGTACAGCGCTGGCTGGAATCCGGCCGCCGCTTCCGCGTGTGGACCGTGGATTCCGAGCGGGACGTGGCGCTCTGCCAGGGACTGGGGATCCACGAAATCACCACGAACAAACCTGCCAGTGTGCTGGCGCAGCTCCAACCGAGCGGGCAACAGGTCCAGCTGCCCTCCTGAGCCGGTGCTGTCTGCCGTGTTGTTTAGGTCGCTGCTGTTTAGCCGCTGGCGCGGCGCTGTGATTGAGTGGACCCATGCCTTTTCGCTGGTCCGCCCGGGCCACCCAAACAGTCTCCGCGGCGGCCATGAGCGCGCTGCTGATGGCCAGCGCCATGAAGCACTTCCGCGAGCCACGGTTCTTCGAGCAGGTTGTCCCCGACTATCTTTGCCGCGAGGCGCCAATTGCCGGCGGCCAGTCGCCGGAGGGGCGCGAAATACCAGCGACTGACGGCGTTAGGCGGCCCCTGGCGGTGATGTCACGGGAGGAATGGATTGCGGTGAGCGGACTGCTGGAGGCGGGTGCCGCCGTCGGACTTTTGATACCCGGCATACGCCGCGCAACCGCAACCGCCGTGACTGCAATGTTCACCGTCTTCCTGGCCGGGCACGTGGACGCCCTTCGACGCGCGTATGGCCCTGCCGGTTCGCCGGCGCAGCGCAACGTGCATGCTGTCAGGCTGCCGCTTCAGCTGCCGCTGATCCTGTGGGCCTGGAGCCTGCGGAAACCGGGACGACGGCGATGAAGCTGCTTGCCTCGCCCGCCGTGCGGGTGGGAATCTCGATCAGCATTGCAACGGGGCTTTACGGGATTTCCTTCGGCGCGCTGTCCGTCACCTCCGGACTGGATTTCTGGCAAACCATGGCCCTCAGCCTGCTGCTCTTCAGCGGCGGCTCCCAGTTCGCGTTCATCGGTGTGGTGGCGGGCGGAGGATCCGGTATTGCCGCCATGAGCGCGGCCACGCTGTTGGGCATGCGGAACGGCATCTACGGCATGCAGCTCAACGCGCTCCTGCATCCGACCGGCTGGCGGCGCTATGTCGCGGCGCAGGTCACCATCGACGAGTCGACCGCCACCAGCAGCGGGCAGACTGATCCTGATGAGCAACGCCGGGGTTTCTGGACGGCCGGCATTGGCATCTACATTCTCTGGAACCTGTTCACCGCCGTGGGTGCCCTCGCCGGCAGCGGGTTGGGCGATCCCAGGCAATGGGGCCTGGACGGTGCCGCGGTGGCCGCATTCCTGGCTCTGCTGTGGCCGCGGCTCAAGGGCCGGGAACCGGCGGCGATTGCCGTGGTGTGCGCCCTGGCCACGGTGGTGGCCGTGCCGTTCGTTCCCGCGGGCGTGCCCATCCTGATCGCCGCCGTGGTGGCCGCGCTGATCGGCTGGTTCAGCCACGGACGCAGTGATGAAGGCCTGGAACCGGACGTGGATCCCTACGATGGGCACCACAGGCGCCGGGACCGGAGCAACGACAGGCGCCGGGACAATCAAGTGGACGCGCGTCGGGACAAGCAAGGGGACGGCCACGGGCAGGCAGTGCAGGCGGGCACATGAATCTCTGGATCTGGTTGCTGCTGGCGTGCGTCCTTGCCTATGGGTGGAAGCTGGTGGGCTATTTCGTCCCGGCGAAGCTGCTGAAGGACCCCCGGATGTCGCGTATTGCCGGCACCATGACCATCGGATTGCTGGCATCGCTGACCATCGTCAACACTGTGGCGTCCGGCCAGACGCTGGCCGCCGACGCGCGGCTGGGAGCCCTCGCCGCCGCGGCCGTCGCACTGGCCTTTCGGGCGCCCTTCCTCGTGGTGGTTGTGGTGGGTGCCGGTGCTGCAGCCCTGCTGCGGCTGATCGGTTGGAACTGACTGTCCATCTTGCGAAACCGGCATCAAACTACTGGTGGTGCGGTTCACATGCGTTGTAGCATGGGCCTGGCTATGCAGTTGGCCGTGGACTCTCCTGAGAGCGCTGACCATGGAGATAAGGCTGCACCCAGCCGGTGCAAGACCCGGCAAGACTCACCGTCCAGCACTTGAAGGTTGGCGAGCAGGGCTGCCGGTCAAGCGCTTCTTTACCCGGTTCCTGTCCCTGGCCGACCTTCCGCCCGAGGACCTGGATTTACTTTCCGAGCGCATACGGCGGGCCCTGGACCTCGGCCGGGGAGCGGATATGGCCGCCCTGCACGCGGCGGTTCGGGCCGAACTCCGAATCCGGGAAACGGAACCGGACGGCTGAAGGCCGGAAAATATCGGCGTGAAGCGGTTTGCAATGCCTAAAGGAGCCCCTTAGATGAATGATGAGACCGATCCCAACGCACCCGATCCAGGCAGCAGAACCGATAACCCCAAAGGCTCGGACCCGAGGCCGCGTCCGGTGTACGACACCAGCGTCTCCGAATCGACGCGGGAACTGCGGGATACTTCCCGGCGCCGTCGCGACGCAGAGGAGAAGCTGCAGCAGCACCTGGTGGAGGCCAAGGAGCATGTGCCCCATGACTACGATCATGCGCCGCACAACCATGGCAAGGAACACACCGCGGCGGAGGGGAAAGACAGCGCCGGGCGCCAGGAAACCCCGACTGAAGAACCCCAGCCGTAGGCCGGTCAGGCCGTTTGTTCATCCTCTGGCGACCCGGTCCGGCGGGCGCTTTCTTCAACTCCCAGCTCGTACCAAACCTGCGCACCGAACACTGGGGTGGGAGTGTCGAGGTTTTGGAAGAGGGTGTCCAGCAGATTGGCCAGGTCTTCAGCTGCCAACGAAGGAAGGATCTTCTCCGGGCCTAGGGGGTCGTGGATGAGCCGGGACAGGTCAGCCTGGTTCATCGGCGGACGATGGCGTTGGAATGATTGCGCCGCGATTGTTTCACTATTGCTCCCTCTGAAGATTCAGAGGCTGGCTGCGTAACCCTACCCGAGTCTAATCCAACCTTGGGGCACCAACAATGGGGCGACCAGACTCATCAATAGTGCTCGCGAGATGGGGTGCGTGCCTCATTTGAGAAACGCTCGCGTAAATCACGGGCCGCCACGGGCACGGCGGTGACGATGAGGGATGGGCCTGTCGATGGGTACGCGTAGGGAAATCACGAAGCAGTACGCACGCGATTATGCGAAAGGAGCCAAGAAGGCCAAGGGGGCGGTGCTCGATGAGCTGGTGGCCGTCACCGGCTGGTCAAGGGCCAATGCCCGTCGGGCGCTGTCCACGGCCCGTAAGCGTAAGGGTCCTGCGAAGGCTGTTGTGCGGAAGCCGCGGGGACGTACTTACGGCTACGGCACCCTCAAGGTCCTGATCGAGGTGTGGCGGTTCGCGGGGATGCCGTCGGGTAAGTACCTGGCCGCCACCATGGACCTGTGGCTGCCCAAGCTTGAGGCCTTCGGGGAACTGGACAAGGACAGGCTGACCCCTGAGGTGAGGGCGCAGCTGCTGAAGGTCTCCGGTGCCACCATCGACCGGCTGCTCAAACCGACCAAGGACGCCGGCAGGCCTAAAGGCCTGTCCGCGACCAAGGCCGGGCCCTGCTGCGCAACTCAATCACGGTCCGCAAGGCCGGGGATGAACACGAACAGGCTCCCGGTTTCATCGAAGCCGACATGGTCGTCCACTGCGGCCCCACCCTGGCCGGGGAATTCGCCAGGACCCTCACCGCCACGGACGTGTTCACCGGCTGGACCGAGAACGTCGCGGTCCGCAACGGCGCGCACAAATGGGTGCTGGAGGCAATGGATGAGGTCGTGGCACGGCTGCCGTTCCCCATGGTCGGGTTGGATACCGATAACGGAGGAGAGTTCATCAACTACGCCCTGATCAAATGGGTCGATGACAAGGACATCTACTTCACCCGGTCCCGGCCGTACAAGTCCAACGACAACGCCCACGTCGAGCAGAAAAACGGCGACGTGGTCCGCCGGCACGCCTTCCACTACCGCTACGATACCGCCGCGGAGCTGAAGCTGCTCAACGCCCTCTACGCCCTCGTGCGGGTACGGCTGAACCTCTTCACCGCCACCACGAAAGCGGTCGGCTGGCGCTCCAATAAGCACGGGAAGAAGGCCCGCATCTATGACAAACCGCGTACCCCGTACCAACGCGTGATCGATTCCGGGATCCTGACCGGAGCTAAAGCCGCGGAACTCGCCGAGCTGATGGAGATCACCAACCCGGCCGACCTCACCCGCGGCATCACCAAGATCCAGACCCAGCTGATCGCACTCGCCGCAGCGAAAACACGGGCACTGGAAGCATCATCCACGCGAGCACAATTAGATGAGGCAAGCAAGACACTTTCGCGTGCATCTTGACATGAGTCGTTTCGTGGGGCCACCGGGGCTCTGTGCAGTCATTGCTTAGCCGGCCCGGCGGTTGGTTAGGCGTGGAGTGTCAGGTGAACTGTGGACCCCGCAGCTGCGGAGCGGGCAGCGGTACGTGCGCGGGCAACGGGCGGTGGGGCCGTTCAGCGCGGATGGCATCCTCGATCAGTGCCAGGGGGCGGCGCCAGGCATCGGAACCCGGTTCCATGGTGTCCACAACGCCGATCAGCATAGCGAGCAGGCGGAACATGTCAGTCATGGAGATATCGGAACGCAGGGTGCCTTGACCTTGGCCGCGGCCCAGCAGAACGCTCATGGAGTCCATCAGTGAGCCGGTGATGCCGGTGAGGAGTTCGCGGCGGCCCGCAACGGCGCCCAGCAGGTTGGCATCAGCGCTGGCCGCGGCCATGAGGGCTTCGAGGACGCGCAGCAGCCCCGCGGTTGCGTCGATGTCAGCCAATGCGCCCGCCATGACGGGGTCCACGGTCTCGCGGAGCTGCCGGTTGAGGGCGGCCAGGACCAGCTCCTCCTTGTCGGCGAAGTTCCGGAACAGGGTGGCCGGGCCAACGCCCG
This sequence comes from Pseudarthrobacter sp. S6, assembly GCF_050156575.1. Lineage (NCBI taxonomy): Bacteria > Bacillati > Actinomycetota > Actinomycetes > Micrococcales > Micrococcaceae > Pseudarthrobacter > Pseudarthrobacter sp. S6. The sequence goes on from NZ_CP189581.1 coordinate 565,120, forward strand.
CCGTCAACGCAATGGTCTGGAGTGGAACCTCGGGACCATGCTCCCGGAAGCACTGGCGCGCGGCCAGGATGATCTTGTCCACGTTCCGGGCAGCGTCTGCGCGTAGTGGCTTGCGGACGACAGCAATGCTCATTCGTTCAGGTTAGCAATGCGGCAGGCAGCCATCACGGTTACCGGAGGGTAGCCGGCTATGTGACGCTTTGCCGGCCTCGCTAAACCCGTTCCGGGTTCGGCTGCATGACAGACTTGCCCTATGTTGCTTGCATTTTCAGTCGCCCCGTCCGGTACGCCCGCCGGGGGATCGCGTCCCACCGACGCTTCAGTGCACGACGCCGTTGCGGCCGCCGTGCGGATCGTAAGGGAGTCGGGCCTGCCCAACCAGACGGACTCAATGTTCACCACCATCGAGGGCGAATGGGATGAGGTGTTCGACGTCGTCAAGCGCGCCACCGAAGCCGTGGGAGAGTTTGGCAGCCGTGTCTCATTGGTCATCAAGGCGGACATCCGGCCTGGCTACAAGGGTGAGCTCAGCGCCAAGGTGGATCGCCTCGAAGAGGCACTCTCAGACGGCTCCTAATTCCTGTCACGCAAAGCCTGCTTTTGGCGCCGCCGGGTGGCCGTACCCGCGTCAATTCAAGGATGTGACGCCCGGGGTGAGCCAAAAGCCTGCTCTGCGTGATGCTCCCCCGCAGTCACTGGACGGGTTTCATGCGCCGAGTCCTGGACCGGCGCATGCCCGCGTGCCAGACTGTGGCCATGTTTGAGCACAAGACTCAGCCGGGGTGGGTGGCCGTGGAAGACTTCCTCGCCACCACAGTGGTGCATCCGGACGCTGCGCTCCAGCAGGCGGTTCGCTCCGCCGTCGACGCCGGGATGCCGCCCATTGAAGTCACGCCCAACGCCGGCAAGCTGCTTAAGCTCCTGGTTCAGCTGTCCGGCGCCCGGCGGGTTCTGGAGATCGGCACCCTGGCCGGGTTCAGTAGCATCTGGATGGCGCAGGGACTGCCCGACGGCGGCCGGCTGGTGACGTGCGAATATCTCGCGAAGCATGCGGACATCGCCAAGGCGAATGTGGAGGCGGCCGGGTTGGGGGACAAGGTAGAGGTCCGGGTGGGCGCTGCCCTGGACACTTTGGCCGCGCTGCAGGCGGAGGGTCAGGAGCCGTTCGATTTTGTGTTCATCGATGCGGACAAAGAAAACAACGTCGCGTACCTCGAGTGGTCCGTGCGCCTGGGCCGGCCGGGAACCACGGTTGTCCTGGACAACGCCGTCTGGGAGGGCGCCGTGCTGGATCCTTCCATGGACCAGGTCAACGCCCCCGGGATCATCAGCGCCCTGGAGCTGCTGGGCCGGCACCCGCAGCTCGACGCCACCGTGATCCAGACTGTCGGCTCCAAGGGCTGGGACGGGTTCGCTCTGGCACGCGTCCGCTGAGCGCACAGCGCGGCCGGGTCATTGGTCAATTGCTAAGTATGCTTAGAATGACTGTCCGGCCAATGCTCCGTCCGGAGTCGCCTGCACTGGAGGAACACGATGAAAGCGTCACCCACCCTTGCCAGCAACCTTCAGATGGTCCTCACGGACCTGATTGAGCTCCATCTCCAGGCCAAACAGGCCCACTGGAACATCGTGGGCACCAACTTCAGAGACCTCCACCTGCAACTGGACGAGATCATCGCCAGTGTCCGGCTGTTTGCCGACCAGACGGCAGAGCGGATGCGGGCACTGCACGCCTTGCCCGACGGGCGGAGCCGGACCGTAGCCGCAGACACACGCATTGATGAGCTCACCGGCGGGCTGATTTCTACGAAAGATGCCGTCAAACTGGTCACGGCCAGGCTGGAGCGGACGGTGAAAACCATGCGGGATGTCCACGATGAGGTGGACGAAGAGGATCCCACCAGCGCCGACTTGCTGCATGCCGGCATCGAACGCCTGGAACAGCTGGCATGGATGGTCAACGCTGAAACCATGACGCCGTCCGCCGCCGTCACGGACCCGGCGGCAAAGTAGCTCGGGCCGGAGAAACGCCAGAATGTCCGCATCGCCCCACCTGCCCGTCCGCATGATCTCAACCCAATCCCAGCTGGCTTGGACAGTTCCCCTGCTCGACTCCGTGGCCTCCGTTGCCGGCGACGTTCCCGCGCTGCTGTCGTTGGCCCGGGACGCGGGAGGCAACTGGCCGCAGCCGGGGGGCGGGCATACTGCCCATCTCTGGGAGCTGCTCGCTTCCGTCTCCGCCGTGGACGTTGCCGCCGGCCGTATTTTTGAACCGCATGTGGATGCCCAAGCGATCCTTGCCCAGTCAGAGAACTATCGGGCGGCCCACGATCCTGCCGACCGCGCGGGGGCATGGGGAGTGTTTGCCGCCGAAGGCCCAGGGCTTCGCCTCGAGGCCAAGACCGGTGACGCCGGAATTCTATTAATCGGGTCCAAGCCGTGGTGTTCCGTGGCGGCGCTCCTGGACCGGGCCGTTATCACTGCCCACACAGAAACCGGCGGACGAGCCGCCTTTGCCGTGGACCTCTGGCATCCGGGCGTGACCTGTGACGAGCCGGCATGGGTGGCCCGCGGGCTGCGGGAGATTCCCAGCGGTACGGTCCATTTCAGCCACGTGCCCGCGCAGCAGCTGGGCAGCGACGGCTGGTATTTCAGCCGGCCCGGTTTTGCCTGGGGTGGCATGGGGGTAGCTGCCTGTTGGCTGGGGGGCGCCGTGGGCGTGGCACGGGACTACAAAGATGCGTTGGCTGCCGCAGCCCGGTCCGGCCGCGAACCTGACCAGATTGCCCTGGCTGCACTCGGCGAAACAGACAGGATCCTCACCGCCGCGCTCCAGTACCTGGCGCGAACAGCAACAGCTATTGACGACGGCGGCCTGTCCACCGGGGAAGATGCACCGCAGACTGGAGGCCGCAGCCCTGAAGCCAGGCAAAACACCCGGAAGCCAGGGGCGCACACAGGGACGAACCGGAGCGTATGGAGCGATGCGTTACGCGTACGCGGAACCGTAGCGGCCGCCGTCGAACGCGTCCTCTCCCTGGTAAGCCAGAACCGGGGACCGGCGCCGCTGGCGTTTGACGAACCGTATGCCAAGCGCATGGCTGACCTGGCGCTGTACGTGCGCCAGCACCATGCAATGCGAGACGATGCGCAGCTGGGAAAACTGACGCTGAAGGGGGAACATCTGTGGTGACTTTTTCGCACACGGACCAGGGGACTGCCGAGGCCCGTTGGGCGGCGAGCGGGCTCGCCGCGATAGCGGAGTTGCCGTTGGGGCAAAACGAATTGGCTGCCATGCGGTTCGTGGTGTTGGCTGCACACCCCGACGACGAGACCCTGGGCGCCGGGGGCCTGCTGGAGCTGCTGCACTCGCTGGGCGCCGACGTCGAGGTGCTGCTGTGCACGGCGGGGGAGGGCTCGCACCCGGACTCGGCTACAACCACGCCTGAACAGCTCGCCGCCGTCCGGCTTGAGGAGTTTGCGGCGGCGATGCGAGTCCTGGGGATGGCCGGACGCTGGCGCTTCCTCGGTCTGCCGGACAGGGGCCTGCAAGAACTGGCGCCGGAAATCGCCAGCCGGCTGCGCGAGGCCATTGGCCGATTCACCGGCCCACCGCAGCAGCTGGCGATTGTGGCCCCTTACCGGGATGACGGGCACGCGGACCACAACGCCCTCGGCGCGGTGGCTGCGGACGTCGCCGGCGTCGATGGGCACGGCCTGCTGGAGTATCCCATCTGGTACTGGTTGTGGGCCTCCCCGGAGGACCCTGCCTGGCGGTCCTGGGCGCGCTTTCCGCTAAGTACTGAACAGCAGGCGGCGAAGAGATCCGCCATGGACTCCCACACGAGCCAGATCCGTCCGCTGTCCGGGCTCCCCGGGGACGAAGTGCTCCTCGGCGAGGGGCTGCTGCAACATTTCAGGCGCTCTTTTGAGACATTCGCCTGGACGCCGCCGGGGGCCCAACTGGTCCCATCCCCTCCCCATTCCAGCGCGGACGCGCAACGGATCTTCGACGCCGTACACGCGAAGTCCGATGACCCCTGGGCGTACACCACCAGCTGGTACGAGCGGCGCAAGCGCACCCTCACCCTCGCCGCGCTGCCCCAGGAGACCTACTTTTCTGGCCTGGAAATCGGCTGCTCCATCGGAACATTGACCGCCGAACTGGCCACCAGATGCGCCAGCCTGCTTGCCGTGGATGCCAGCGGTACCGCGCTTGATCTTGCGGCCCGCCGTCTCGCGCCGTTTCCCGGCGTCAGCACGCGGCAGTTGACGCTCCCTGCCGACTGGCCCGGGGGCCGCTTCGACCTCGTGGTGGTCTCCGAGGTGGGCTACTACCTGTCGGCGGCAGAGTTGGAGGTGCTGCTGCAGCGGATCCAGGAATCGATGGCGCCGGGCGGCACGCTGCTGCTGTGCCACTGGCGGCACCCGGTTTCCGGATGGGAGCTCGACGGCGACTCGGTCCACGCGCTGGCCCGGAACCGGCTGCGGTGGCCCACCGCCGGTCTGTACCAGGAACGCGATTTTGTGCTGGAAACGCTCGTGGCTCCCGCCGATGGCAGCGACGCCGGCGATCCCGGACCTCCGGTGTCCTGAGATGGGCAGGATCGAGCAGGTTGCCGCGGTCATTCCGGTCCATAACGAGGAACCGCACCTGGCACGTGCGCTGGCAGCGCTCAGTAGCGCAGCTGATGCGCTGCAGCAAAGCCAACCGGAGATCGACGTCGCCATCGTGGTGGTTTTGGACGCCTGCACGGACGGCTCGGGCACCGTGGCGGCGCGGTTTGCAGCGGCGGATGGCCGCATCACCCTGCTGCCGGTCGTGTTCCGCAGCGTGGGGAGGAGCCGGAGGGCAGGGATTAACCTGCTGCTCGCAGGACGCGGGCCGGACCGTGCGCGGGCGGGCCGCGTGCTGGCCACCGAACGGGTGTGGCTGGCCAATACAGACGCCGATTCCTGCGTTCCGGACAACTGGCTCCTCCGCCAGGTGGAACTGGCTGACCGCGGCGCCGATGCAGTCTTGGGAACGGTGGAACCGGATCCGGCCGGGATGGACGGCGAACTCCTGCGGCGCTGGCACGTTCGGCATCCGCTGGGGGAGGACCATCCCCATGTGTACGGTGCGAATTTCGGGGTACGGGCCTCGGCCTACATTGGGGCTGGCGGCTTTCCCTGCCAGCCCTCGCATGAGGACCGGGTCCTGGCAGCACAGCTGCGCCGCAACGGGTACCGAATAACTTCCACGGACGCGGTCCGGGTTGTGACCTCCGGGCGGACCGAGGCCCGGGCGCCGCAGGGATTCGGCGCCTATCTGCTGGCTCTGGGCATGGAATCCGCTGTGGCGTTCGAACGCTGAAGAAGCATAAACGGTGGAACCACATGGATGCTGCGCAGCGAACACAATGAGGGGGCCGACGACGACTGGGGGGACTGGCCTCGGTCTCAGGAGAGGCCACCTCGCCGCCGACCCCGCCTGACACCCGGGACGCCACGGCCCCGGGAAACCCGAAGGAATCTGCTGGTATTAATTTTCCTCTAAGTTGGGTGCCCTGCCTAGTCCTCGGGGTCCGGCGTGGTGGTGTCCCGTTCCGACTGCTCCGCGCCGTTCCGATGGTGCTCACGCAGCTCGCGGCCGCGCCGGATATCGTCCTCCTCCTGCTCTTGTATCTTCTCGCTCCTCTTGGTGTCCCGGGGCGGCAGTTGGATGGTCTCCTCGGCCTCGATTCCGGCCTGGAGTTGCCGTCCCCGCTCCATCTCGGCGTCGAACTCTGCCCCGAACAGCAGCGACATGTTCAGGATCCACAGCCAGAGCAGCATCACGATCACACCGCCGAGCGCGCCGTACGTTTTGTTGTAATTGCCGAAGTTGGCCACATAGAAGGCGAAACCCAGCGAGGCCAACAGGAACACCACTAAGGCGATAAACGAGCCGATGCTCATCCACCGGAACCTGGGTTGCCTTACGTTGGGCGTGGCGTAGTAGAGCATGGCGATGATAGCCATGACCAGGGCCACGATCACGGGCCATTTGGCGATGTTCCAGACAGTGAGGAACGTGTCGCTGAGCCCGATGGCCCCGCCGACTGCCTCCGAGACCGGTCCACTGAGCACCAGCAAGCCGGCGAGGACGGCCACCGTGACCACTGCCAGCAACGTCACGGCCAGCATGGTTCCGCGCAGCTTCAGGAAGGGGCGGCCCTCATCCACTTCGTAAATTCGGTTCATGGCCCGGCCGAACGCTCCGACATATCCGGAGGCTGACCACAGCGCAGCTGCGAGGCCGACGAACAGGGTAAGTCCGGCGGCAGGCGCGGCGGCGAGCTCCTGCACGGGCCCGCTGACGGTGTTCACAGTGTCTGCGGGCGCAACGCCCCGGACGATTTCGAGCAGGGCCGTGCTGGTCTTTTCCGCATCGCCGAAAAGGCCTACCAGTGAAACCAATGCCAGCAACGCCGGGAACAGTGAAAGCACGGCGTAATAGGTCAGGGCTGCCGCCAGATCGGGGCACTGGTCCTTGCTGAACTCCCTGATCGTTTTTTTGGCGATGAACTGCCAGGACGGTTTGGTGACGTCGGTGGGGCTATCCGGTTTCCGGGAATCGTCGGGCGCCGGAGCGCTGCACGCCTTGGCGGTGCTGGTTTCGGGCGCGTCGTGAGTGGTCATGGGGTGTCCTCCGATGTTGGAAAAAGGAGCGGGCCGGTTCCGCCTGGGGAGGCGGAACCGGCCCGTCTGCGCGCTGTAGTCGTAAGGTTTTGGCGCCCTCAGGGGCCGTCGCCGTTACGTGTTCTGCACATTCTCCCTCGCGTCCGCGGCACGGTCTTTGACGTCCGCTGCCGCAACCTGGCCTTCTGTCTTGACGTGTTCGGCCGCGTCGGCGGCGGTGGCCTTGACGTTCTCCATGGCTTCCCGCGCCGGTTCTTTCAAGCCCTCAGCGATCTCCTTAGCGGCCTCGGTCAGCTCGGTGGTCAACGGTTCGGCGGCGGACTTGAGGGCATCCGCTGCTTCGCGTTCCTTCTCGCTCGCCGGGATCAGCGATGACAACAGCAGGCCGGCGCCGAAAGCGATGAGCCCAGCAGCAAGCGGGTTGCCCTGCGTCTTGGCCTTCACCTGGTGCGGAGCGTCACCGATGGCAGCACCCGCTTCGATGAGGGCGTTGCCTGCACTGTCGGTGCGGGTGCCACCATGCACGCGGCTGGTGGCGTCGGCTGTTCCCATGACTTTCTCCTTCACTCCGAACACGGCGTCCTTGACCTTGTCTGTCTGACGATGGACGATGTTCGACGGCGTCACTTTGTCTGCCACCGCGTCCACGCTCGTGCCCAGGCGGGCGCGGGTTGCCTCAATATCTGAACGGATAACGTCCGGGTTGTCGCTCATGGTTTTACCTCACCGGGTTTTAGGGTTGGGGGAATTTTCTGGAGTGTTTCAGCGGTTTGGGGCATGCCCTTTACAGTTTTGAGCTCCCTGCGGCCCACGGAGGCCAGCACAGCGGCGATGACGCCCCAGATGACAGCGACGACGACGGCGGACCAGCCGAGTCCCATCAGCCCGCCCAACGCGACCCAGAGGGCGATTGACAGGAACAGGAGCACGAAGTGGCCGGCTACGCCGGCGCCGGCCAGCATGCCACCTCCCCTGCCTGCCTTGCTGGCGGATTCCTTGAGTTCGGCCTTGGCAAGCTCCACTTCCTGGCGCATGAGCGTGGAAAGGTCGCGCGTCACCTCGCCGAGCAGGTCACCCAACGACGTGTTGTCCGCCTTAGCATGCGCCGCAGACGGGGGAGGCGCAGGTATCTGGCTGCTCATCAGAGCCTGCCAGCCTGGCCGTCTGCGGAGCGGTCCCGGGTCAGGGGGTCGTTGGCCATAGGATCGTCGGCGAAAGCGCCATCCGGCAAGGGATCGTCGTCGCGGCGCTCATCAGACCACTCCTCCGCGAGCTGCGGGCGGTCCAACGTACTGGCGGGACGCGAGGGGTCACCGTAGCTGCTCCCCGGTGCGCCGCCGTCGAACCCTGCCGTGTTGTAGGCCGGGCCCGGCAACTGCACCGGCGGGGGCGGGACAGTGCCACCAGCCGACGGCGTGTAGCCGCCAGGACCCGCGACATGCTGGCCGCCCGTGCCAGGGTAATTCGACGCGGACTCTGGTGCGCCGGCGCTCAGGCTGCGGCTGAGCCGGCCGGCAAGGACTCCTGCGCCGGCCGCGAGAAGCAGGAAAGTCCCGGGTCGCTGCCGGGCGAAGGTTTTGACCTCGTCCAGGAGCGACCCCGGGTCCCGTCCGTCCAGCCAGGTGGCGACGGACGAGGAACGTTCCGCTGCCTGGCGGACCATGTCGGTGGCCACCCCGGGCTGGTCGGACGCCTGAGCCATGGCGTGCAGTTCGTCCGAGACTGACCGGAGGCCGCTGGCTACCTTCTGCTGCTGCGCGCTGGCCTGTTGGGTGAGGTCATGGCGGGCCTGGTGCAGGAGCTCCTTGGTGTTCGCCTTGGCCTCCGATGCGACGTTGGCCGCTTCCGACTTGGCGGTTTCAGCCACACTCTGTGCGGAATCTGCCGCGGTCCGCGCCACATCTCCGGCTTCTTCTTTGGCTGCATCCGTGCGGGAGGTCCCGTAGGTATCACCCGTCTGCGGCGCTGCAGTGGGTAACGTGCTGGGGAACGTACTTGGCGCACGTTCTCCTGTGGTTCCGTGGGTGGCCGGTGGAGACGGGTAAGCCGAATCCTCGGGCCATTGGTTCTCTGTCATCTTCGCTCTCTCTTTCCAAAGAAGGCCTGTTGTTGATTAAGAACCAGCGATACTGGCCGTAAAATAGTAAGCATGATTAGTAACGGAAGGTAAGTACCCTTCCTACCTGAATTTCAAAAGGGGTTCGTATCGCCTGCCGCCCGGCATCGCAGGGACCCCGTCACAATGAAGTGGAAAGGGTGGGCAGTCGTGGATACAACATCGTGGGTTTGGGTGATTATTGCCATCGTTGTGCTGGTCCTGATTGTGCTGTGGCTGGTGACCGGGCGTCGCCGTCAGGCCATGCAGCAGAAGCGGGACGAATCACACCGCGAAAAGGCCGCCGAAATGCGCAGGAAAGCCGAGAACATCGAGCTCGATGCGCGTGAGAACGAAGCCCGGGCCACCCGCGCCCGTGCCGACGCGGAAAAGGCACAGGTGGACGCTGCGAGGCTGAAGCAGGAGGCTGAGCAGAAGGCCGACGCTGCCAGGTCGCTCCGGGAAGACGTGGCCGAGCGCACCCAGAAGGCTGATGCCCTGGACCCCGACATGGATCAGGACGGGGACGCAGCGCGTACCGATGCCATGCGGGCCGACGCCGACATGCATCCGGACGACGCCATCCGCACCGACGCCACGCGCTCCGATGCCACCCGGGCGGAGGCACTTCGGCGGGATCAGGAAAAGGAAGATCGGGACAGGCCGCTGGCAACCTAGCCAGATTGCGGCGCCCGGACCGGTCTGGACTGAGGCCGGGCCGGACCGCCGGCGCTGGGTGGTCACTTATGGTTGATCCATGACTGAAGCGGCACACGGGTAATGGCAAAGCGTGCCAAGTCAGGCGGGCGGAACAGCCAGCGTTCGACGGCGGGTGTCATCGAGGTGCCCAAGGGGAGCCGTCCTGAGGGCCCGGTTGAGGGCGTCTACTACGTTGATACCGGCGACTGCGAGCTCATTGCGGACCAGGACAACTCCAACGGGTGGCTCCTGAAGATCAACGGTGTCATGAGCTCCCACATAGACCTCGCCGATCCGTTGTTCCTCGATTTTGAGTACATGCGCTGGATGGCGGCCCTGATTGAGTCCCGTTGGCCGCCGCAGGCCGGCAAGAGCGGAGCCAGGGTGGTCCCGCCCGCCGCGAGCGGGACGCAGAAGCTGCGCGGACTGCATCTGGGTGGCGGGGCCTGTTCGCTGGCCCGCTACTTCCACGCCGCCTATCCTGACGCCCGGCAGGTGGTGGTGGAGCTCGACGGCAAACTGGCAGAGTATGTCCGCGGCTGGTTCGACCTGCCCAAGGCACCGTTCCTTCGGCTCCGTGTGGGAGAGGCCCGCGAGGTCACCGAGACGCTGACACCGGACAGCCGCGACTTCATCATCCGAGACGTGTTTGCCGGTTCACTCACACCGCGGCCGCTCACCACCGCCGAGTTCAATGACCACATCCAGCGGGTCCTGGCGCCGGGCGGCATCTATGTGGTGAATTCCGGCGACGCGCCCGACCTGAAGAATGCGCGTGAAGACGCCGCCACCATCGCGGCCGCATTCAAATACACCGTCATCATCGCCGACCCCGCCATGCTGAAGGGCCGCCGCTACGGCAACATGGTCATGGCCGGCAGCGACAGCCCGCTCGACGGAGACCCGCAGCTGGCCCGCCGACTGCTGGGCGGCGCCGTCCCGGCCCACATCTGGAACGACGCCCAGGTGCGCGCCTTCGCCGCGAACTCCCCGGTTCGTCACGACCCACCCGCACCAGCGACTGAGGGTTAGCCGATTTCGACGGGCTCAAGCACGGTTTCCCCGGCCCAGCAGGGCATTCCGGTGCGCCGCCGTTTGGTCGCGCAGAGCCTGTACAACGGCGGCCACGGCGGGGCGGCGCATCGAATCGGGCCGAAGCACCATCCAATACGGGAGCAACTCGGCGAAGTCGTCGGGGAGCAGCCGGACCAGGTCAGTGTGCAGATTGCCCATAAAGCACGGCAGGAAGCCGATGCCTGCGCCGGCACGTGTGGCCTCCACGTGGACAAACACGTTGGTGGAGGTGAGCCCTTCGCGCATGGCAGGCACCAGCCGCCGGGGTGCGTCCAGATCGTCCACCTGCAGCATGGAATCTACAAAGTAGACCAGCGGGTGCTCCGTCAGTTCAGCCACGCTCGCCGGCGTCCCGTTCTCGGCGAGGTAGGCATGCGAGGCGTACATCCCCAGCATGTACTCGCCCAATTGCACAGCTTCGGCCCGGTGGACCTGCGGTTCGCCCACCACTACTTCGATGTCCAGGCCCGACCGCTGCTGCAGGGCCCGCCGGGTCATAGTCACCACTTCCACGCTCAGCCCCGGGTGTTTCCGGCGGAGCCGCGCCACCGCGGGTGCGGCAATGTAGGCGCTGAAGCCATCGGTCGCGGTCATGCGTACGACGCCGGTAATCGGGTCAGGTGCCTGGCCTGCCGGTCCCAGCGCACTCACCGCTGCCTCAACCTGTTCGGCAACCCGGACAGCGTCCGTGCCCAGCTCCGTCAGTTCCCAGCCGCCGGCCGCCCGGGCCAGGACGCGGCCGCCGAGCGCCTTCTCGAGGGTGGCTATCCGACGCGAAACGGTGGTGTGGTTCAGCCCCAACACTTGCGCCGCCGTCGTAAATTTTGCGGAGCGGGACACCGCGAGCAGGACCAGGAGATCATCGGGATTAGCCTTCATATCTGCAATTGTGCACACAGTGGGTGCTGGTTTGGCCATTGAAGGCGCATGTTTGTGCAGTAATACTCAGTGGAGCCATTAGTGCTGTGGATTCGAAGTGCAGTGGATCACAGCGCGTGTCAAAGTGGACACTAAGGAGAAACTCATGAGCGTAGAGCAGCGCTCGGCAGACAATGCCGCCGGATCCGCACCCAAGGGATCCGGACTGAAGAAGATTGTGGCCGCCTCGATGGTGGGCACGGTGGTGGAATGGTACGAATTCTTCCTCTACGCAACCGCCGCCACCCTGGTCTTTGGGAAGTACTTCTTCCCTGCCACCGGCAACGAGCTGGACGGCATCATCCAGGCGTTCCTCACCTATGCGGTGGGTTTCGTGGCGCGCCCCCTCGGCGGGATCGTCTTCGGCCAGATCGGCGACAAGCTGGGCCGCAAACCCACGCTGCAGCTGACCATCGTGATCGTTGGCGTGGCCACCTTCCTGATGGGCTGCCTCCCGGGCTTCGCTGACATCGGCTACCTGGCCCCGGCGCTGCTGGTGGCCCTCCGCTTCATCCAAGGCTTCGCGCTCGGCGGTGAATGGGGCGGCGCGGTACTGCTAGTTGCCGAACACAGCCCCAACAAGTCCCGCGGATTCTGGTCCAGCTGGCCGCAGGCCGCCGTGCCGGTGGGCAACCTGCTGGCAACACTGGTTCTGTTCATCATGTCCACCACCCTGAGCCCCGAAGCGTTCCTCGGCTGGGGCTGGCGCGTGGCCTTCTGGCTCTCCGCCGTGATCGTCTTCGTTGGCTACTACATCCGCACCCACGTCACCGAGGCACCCATCTTCCTGGAGGCCAAAGCCCTGCTGGAGAAAGAACAGGCTGTCAGCTACGGGGTCTTCGAAGTAGTCCGCAAATACCCCAAGGGCATCCTGCAGGCCATGGGGCTGCGCTTCGCGGAGAACATCATGTACTACCTGGTGGTCAGTTTCGCGATCGTCTACCTCAAGAGCGTGCACAAGTACGACACGTCCTCGCTCCTGCTGGCACTCCTGATTGCCCACGTCATCCACTTCCTGGTCATCCCGCAGGTTGGCCGTCTCGTGGACAAGGTAGGGCGGAAGCCCGTCTACCTGATCGGGTCCATCTCCGGTGCGGCCTGGCCGTTCTTCGCCTTCCCCATGTTCGATACGCGCAACGCCGTGGTGATTGTCCTGGCCGTGACCATCGGCCTGTGCCTGCACGCGTTTATGTATGCCGGCCAGCCCGCCATCATGGCCGAGCTCTTCCCCACCCGGATGCGGTACTCGGGTGTATCCCTGGGCTCCCAGGTCACCTCGATCTTCGCTGGTTCGCTGGCGCCGCTGCTGGCTACCCAGTGGCTCAAGGACACCGGTTCCTGGCTGCCCACGGCCATCTACCTGGTGGTCGCCTGCGCCATCACTACGGTGGCGGTGCTGAGCCTGAAGGAAACGAAGGGCATTGCTCTGGAAGAAGTGGACAAGGCCGACGCCGCCCGCGAGGGACTGCTCCCGGCCGGCTCACGCTGAGCTGCTTGAGCCTCCGAACTACTAAGGACCGGATAAAACGATGGGAAGTGCAATGGATAACACCCTGAACGGCCGCAAGGCCGTAGTGACCGGCGGCGCCAGCGGGATCGGGGCTGCCTGCGTCAGGGAACTCGCCGCCCGCGGGGCGAAAGTGGTGGTGGCCGACGTCGACTCCGCCGGCGCTGCCGCCCTCGCTGATGAAGTGGGCGGCACGGCCTGGGCCGTGGACCTGCTGGACGTGGACGGACTCGCCACCCTGAGCCTGGACTGCGACATCCTGGTGAACAACGCCGGGATTCAGAGCATCAGCCCCATCGAAGCGTTCGATCCGGCGGACTTCCGCCGGATCATCGCGCTCATGCTCGAAGCCCCGTTCCTGCTGATCCGGGCCGCACTGCCGCACATGTACGCCAACGGCTTCGGCCGGATCATCAACGTGTCATCCGTGCACGGAATCCGGGCCTCCCCGTTCAAAAGCGCGTATGTTTCCGCCAAGCACGGCCTCGAAGGGCTGAGCAAGGTGACGGCGCTTGAGGGCGGGGAGTACGGAGTCACATCCAACTGCATCAACCCCGGCTACGTCCGGACCCCGCTCGTCGAGAAGCAGATTGTGGACCAGGCCAAGGTGCACGGCATCCCCGAGGCCGAGGTGCTGGCCAAGGTGATGCTCACCGAGTCCGCTGTGAAACGCCTGGTGGAACCGGAGGAAGTTGCTTCGCTGGTGGCCTGGATGGCGTCCGATCATGCCGGCATGGTCACCGGGTCCAGTTACGTGATGGACGGCGGCTGGTCGGCTCGGTAAGCCCCCAACAGTCCTTCCGGGGCTTGGAGTTTTTGTCCAGATAACGCGGGTTCCAGGGTCTGATGGGTGCGTTATCTGGACAAAAACTCAGTCCTGGCGCCTCAGGTGGCGGTGATCGTAGAAGAAGACCCCAGCCGCGGCTCTGAGTTCCACGGACGGACCGCGGTGGGACATGATGATCCCCGCGTGCCGGCCGTTGAACGGATCGTCGCCCACCACTGCTTCGCCCACGCGATAGGGGCACCGCGGGCGGAGCGCCGCGAGGACCCGGCCGCAGGCGCGGCGAACGAGGGAAGAAAGTCTGACAGGCCGCCCCATGCTGGCTCGGTCCTGGACATGTGCTTTTACCATGCGAACCACTCCTTGAAGCGGCGTTGAGCCGCTCAGTTTGGTGCGGTAGCCGGAAAGCTCCCAGCAGAGGATGGTCCTCCTATTCCTGGCTGGCACCTTACAGATACCGTAGGCCCTATTCACACCAGTCACACCAGTAACATGTACCTGTCTTTGCGGACCAGTTCTACCTAGGCGATTTCAGGGTCGGTCCGGGCTGTTGAGGATGTCGTCGGCGTTGTTGTAGGCCCACGTGACCAGTGGAACCAGCAGGCTGGACAGTTCATAGCCGCGCTCGGTCAGGCTGTAGTCCACGCGGGGCGGGATGACCGGCTGGGCCTTTCGCAGCACCAGTCCGTCTCGCTCCAGGGTCTTGAGGGTTTGAGCCAGCATTTTCTCGCTGATTCCCTCCGCGCGGCGCCGGAGTTCGCTCCAGCGCTGCTCACCTTCCGAGAGCGCCAGCAGGATCAGCACTCCCCACTTGCTGGTGATGTGGTCCAGGACGGTGCGGCTGGGGCACCCGGCCGGGAACACGCCGTCGGCCAGTCCTTCGGGCAGATGTGCCCGGAGATCTGCCGGCAGGCTGGCGGGCCATACGGTTGCTTCCATACCCATAACTTACCAAAAGGTAAGTACCTTACCTCAAAGTGCGTACTGTCTTTCAGGAAGTAATGGCAAGGATGGCTGGTTGTGAGGGGTGACCCCCTTAGGAATGGTGAAAGGAACCAACCCATGAGCATCGTTATCACTGGAGCAACCGGACGGCTTGGCCGTCACGTCGTCGAGGCCCTCCTGCAGCGCAATGTTCCGGCAGCAGAGATCGTGGCTGCCGGCCGGTCCATTGAAAAGCTTGCCGACTTCGCAGCCCGCGGCGTCCAGGTCAGGGCGATGGACTACACGGACCCCGCCTCGGTGGCGCTGGCACTGCAGGGCGCCAGCAGAGTCCTCCTGATTTCCGGCAGCGAGGTTGGCCAGCGCGTGGACCAGCACCGCACCGTGATTGAGGCAGCAGCAGCGGCGGGCGTGGAGTTGATCGCCTACACCAGCATCGCCAATGCAGACACCACCGGCATGAAGCTGGCCGCCGAGCACCAGGCAACGGAGGCCATCCTGAAGGAGGCAGGCGTGCCGTTCGCCATCCTCCGCAACAGCTGGTACCTCGAAAACTACACCGAACAGCTCCAGGGCACGCTTGCCCAGGGCACGCTTGCCGGCAGCGCCGGGGAAGGCAGGATCAGTGCCGCGTCCCGGGCGGACTACGCCGAAGCCGCCGCCGCCGTGCTGGCTGCCGAAGACCAGGCCGGCAAGATCTACGAGCTCGGTGGGGACCACGCCTTCACGCTCACCGAACTGGCCCGTGAAATCAGCACCGCGGCCAACAGGCCCGTGGTTTACCAGGACCTTCCTGCCAGCGACTACGCCGGACTTCTCGCCGGGTTCGGCGTGCCGGAGCTCTTCGCGGACATCCTGGCGGACTCGGATCTCGGGATTGCCCGGGGCGACCTCCTGGTCAGCGGCTCGGACCTCCGGACGCTGATCGGCCGGCCGACAACGCCCATGCCGGCTGCCGTCCGTTCCGCGCTCGCTTCGGCCTAAACAGCCCCGCGGCCTGGTTGCCCGGTCGCGTTGCCCGGCACCGTCAGGTGACCACCGGCAGCGGCGAGGTTTCGTCCACGAGTTCGGCCCGGCGTCGTCCGTTCCCCTTGACCCACAGCCGGTAGGCGAGGACCAAAAGCCCCAGCCACACCGCGCCCACGTAGAGAGCCACGCGGGTGTCCTCGAAGGCGCCCAGGACGGCGATGACCAGTGCCATAAACGCGATGGTCAGGATGGAGGCAGCCGGCCACCACGGGGACGGGAATTCCGACGCCGGCAGGCCCTTCCGCGCGATCTCGCCTTTCATTGCGACATGTGAAGCCAGGATCATGACCCACACCCAGACGGTGGCGAACGTGGCAATCGAGGCGATCAGGATAAAGACGTCCTCGGGAATGACAGCGTTCAGAACCACGCCCACCAGGAGGATGCCGGCCATCATCACTACCGTCATCCATGGCACACCATGGCGCGAGACCCTGCCGAAAACTGCCGGTGCATGGCCTTGGCCGGACAGCCCGAACAGGATGCGCCCGGCACCGAAGATGTCGCTGTTGATGGCGGAGAGTGCAGCGGTGATCACCACGGCGTTGAGAATATGCGGTGCGGCCGGGATCCCCAGGCCGCTGAAGATCTGGACGAACGGGCTCCCGTTGGTCCCGATCTCGTTCCACGGGAACAGGCTCATCAGCACGCCGAGAGTCAGGACGTAGAACAGCAGGACGCGGACCGGCACCGTATTCACGGCCTTGGGGATGACCTTCTTGGGGTGTGCGGCCTCCCCGGCGGTGATGCCGAGCGTCTCGATCCCGCCGAATGCGAACATCACGACGGCGAACGATGCCAGCAGTCCCTCGAAGCCGTTGGGGAACAGCCCGCCGTGCTCCACGAGGTTGCCGAGTCCCGGAGTCACTGTGGAACCGCCGGCCTGGAAACCAAAGGCGATGATGGCGGCGCCGCCGACGATCATGGCGATGATGGCCACCACCTTGATCAGCGAGAACCAGAACTCGAGCTCGCCGAAGACCTTCACGCTGAGCAGGTTCATTGCGGCCAGGAAACAAATAATGGCCAGGATCCAGATCCAGCGGTCCACCTGGGGAAACCAGAAGCCCATATAAATGCTGAATGCAGTGACATCGGCGATGGCCACAATCGCCATCTCAAAGACATAGGTCCAGCCGGTCACAAACCCTGCCAGCGGTCCGAGGTAGCGGCTGGCGTACTGGCCGAAAGAGCCCGAGACGGGATGCCGGACGGCCATCTCGCCGAGGGCCCGCATGACCATGAAGACTGCCGCGCCGCCGATAACGTAGGCCAGCAGGACCGCCGGGCCCGCCTTCTGGATGGCCGAGGCTGAGCCGTAGAACAGGCCTGTGCCGATCGCCGAACCCAGGGCCATAAAGCGGATATGGCGGACGTTCAGTCCCCGGTTCAGGACGTGCGCGACGGCGGCTCCCGGCCTGGGCTGTCCAGCCGGGCTTGCGTCTTGGGTGGCGGCGCCTGGTGCTTGCTGCATACGAATACCTTCTCGTCATTGGGAGGGGGATCGCCAACCAGCAGACCACTTTGGCGCCCCTGGCGATGAGACTCACGGGCGGTTGGTGTCTTCCATCTCAGACTGGGGGTTGGGGTGTGGCCTTTCCTTTCCTGCGGAGTCCAAAACTATTGACATCATGTCTGGTTTTCTTTACTTTTAAAATGTCAGCTTTGTTTTACATCTGGTGGGAATGGCAGGAACGGAAATGTCCTTCGAAGAGAAGAGCGCCTGGATCATGGGGGTGGTGGCGGTGGGCTCCTATGGCGTGTACCTGGCCATCGTCCTGGGGCTGGCCGGCACTATGCCAGTTGCCGAGCTTCCGTACGTTGCTCCACTGCTGTGGACCGTCGGGGCATCCATTGCTGCGTCCATCGCCCTGCACATTCTCCTGGGCATCTTTTCGCCCAAGGAGTCCGGGAAGAAGGACCAGCGCGACAGGGAGATCTACCGTTTCGGTGAGTACATCGGACAGTCGTTTGTGGTCATCGGCGGCGTCGCGGCGCTGCTCCTGGCGATGGCTGAGGTGGATCACTTCTGGATCGCGAACGTCATCTACCTGACGTTCGTCCTGTCCGCGATTCTGGGCTCCGTGGCCAAAATCGTGGCCTACCGCCGGGGGTTCCAGCCGTGGTGAAGCCAACGCGGGTAACCAACTCCATCCGGCGCCTGCGGTTCGAACGGGGAGAGATGACGCAGGCCGAACTCGCCGACCGCGTGGGTGTCACCCGCCAGACCGTCATCGCCATCGAGCAGGGCCGGTACTCGCCGTCTTTGGAGATGGCGTTCCAGATCGCCCATGTGCTAGTCGTGCCGTTAGAGGACGTGTTCCAGTACCCGAACAACGAAGGAGAAGCATCATGAAAGCTATCGTGCAGGACATTTACGGGAATTCCGATGTGCTCCAGCTACGGGATATTCCGCAGCCGCTGCCCGGCGTTGGGGAAGTGCTGATCGGGGTTCGTGCCGCCGGTGTCGACCAGGGCGTGTGGCACCTCATGACCGGGCGGCCGTACCTGGTCCGGCTTTTCGGGTTCGGGCTCAAGAAGCCCAAGGTGCCTGTCCGCGGACGCGAGGTGGCCGGGGTTGTGGAGGCCGTGGGGGCCGGCGTGACACGCTTCCAGCCCGGCGATGAAGTGTTCGGCACCTGCGAGGGGTCTTTTGCCGGATTCGTCTGCGCCCAGGAGAAACGTGTGGCCGCGAAGCCCGCAAACCTCACGTTCGAGGAGGCTGCGGTGGCACCAATTTCTGGTGTTACCGCGTTGCAGGCTGTCCGCGATGCCGGGCAGGTCAGTGCCGGCCAGAAGGTGCTGGTCATCGGCGCTGGCGGGGGAGTCGGGTCCTTTGCTGTGCAGGTGGCGAAGGCATTCGGGGCGGAGGTCACGGGAGTCTGCAGCACCGGAAAGGTGGAGTTGGTCCGGTCCCTCGGCGCTGATCACGTCATCGATTACACCCAGGACGACTTTGCGCTTGCCGGGCTGCTGTACGACGTCATTCTGGATACCGCCGGCAACCGGCCGCTCTCAGTCCTGCGGAAGGCGCTAACGCCGCGCGGGATCCTGGTGATTGTCGGCGGTGAGGGCGGAGGAAACCTGACCGGCGGGTTTGAGCGTTCGATGGGTGCGCCGCTGGCGTCGCTGTTTTCCGGGCAGAAATTCAAAGGGCTTGTTTCGACGGAGAACTACCGCGATCTTGAGGCGCTGACCACGCTTATTGAAGCCGGCAGTGTGTGGCCTGCAGTGGACAAGGTGTACGCGCTCGCTGAAGCGCCAGCCGCCGTAGAATACATGCACGAGGGCCGGGCCCGCGGCAAAGTAGTGGTCAGCATCTGAGGCTCTTCTACCTTCCACCCCCGCCCTTCCACCCCCGGCGCGAAGGGACAGTTAGGCGCCGGCCAGCTCCCGCCGGCACCTCAAGAATGATGTCAGCGGAGTTATCCACATAGGCGTTCATCCTTGAGGATATTGTCAGACCCCTGCTGAGATGCTTTAACCATGGATAGCAGAGGAGCTGTGGCGGCGGCGGAGGCCCTTTCGGTGTCTTTCGCTGAGCTAGCAGTGGCGCTCCGCGGCGGGACCGTTTCCTCCGGGTCCTGGGATGCTGATCCGTTGCGCCGGGTAGCGGATGGTTTGCTGGACGGGCTGGCCGAGATCTCACGGTTGGACGCGAAAAGTGCTGCCCTGAAGGTCTGGCTGGCTGCCGGTTACAGCGCCGCCGCCGAGGCCCTGGCGGGCCCTGCTGAGTCGCCGCAGGACCATAGCGGGCAGGAGATGGCTGTCGTCGCTGAGGTCGCATGCGTGCTGGCGGTCAGTGACCGCGCCGCCAGTGCGCTGCTCGCTGAGGCGCGCGCGCTGACCACGGCCCTGCCGCTGACGTTCTCGGCGTTGCAGGCCGGGGTCATTTCGTGGCCGCACGCCCGGATCATGGTCGATGAAACCACTAACCTCGACAGGGCGGCCGCGGCGGCCCTCGAAGCGCATTTCCTGGACCCGGACGTCGCGAATCCGGCACGTGGCCTGGCCGGTGAGCTCATCCCCGGCCGGTTCCGGCACAAGGCCCGCACCTGGCGGGAACGCCATCATCCGGTCAGCATCGAAAAGCGCCACCTACGCGGTATCCAGGACCGGCGGATGGAGCATGCCCCGGACCGTGACGGGATGGCCTGGCTCTCCGCGTACCTGCCCGCCGATCAGGCCGCCGGGATCTGGGACCGCACCACCGCCGCCGCGCGGGCCCTCCAGGGGCCTCATGAGGGCCGGACTCTGAGCCAGCTCCGCGCAGACTCCGTCGCGACCTGGCTCCTGACCGACACCAGCGCCAGCGCCGGGGCCGGAACCGGTGATGAGGGTAGGGAAAACAGGGGCAGCGCGACCGGTGAAACGAGCCACCAAGAGACCGGGGGCATCGCCGTGAGCGGCGGTGTTCCCTCGCCGCGGGCACAGGTGTTGATAACCGTGCCGGTGTTTGCGCTGTTGGGCCTCACGGATGAACCGGCCATGCTCGACGGATACGGCCCGATCCCGCCGCCCATGGCCCGGCAACTCGTGGCGGA
The DNA here is from genome assembly GCF_050156575.1 of Pseudarthrobacter sp. S6. Taxonomy (NCBI): domain Bacteria; kingdom Bacillati; phylum Actinomycetota; class Actinomycetes; order Micrococcales; family Micrococcaceae; genus Pseudarthrobacter; species Pseudarthrobacter sp. S6. The sequence goes on from NZ_CP189581.1 coordinate 585,375, forward strand.
AGGTGCGGAGTCCTTTCACCGGGTCCTGATCGATCCGCGGGACGGTGCTCCGCTGGAGATCGGGCGGACCAGCTACCGGCTCACGAAAGCGCAACGCCAATGGCTACGGCTGCGCGACGGCAAATGCCCGTTTCCCGGCTGCAGCAACCACTCCCTCGACAACGAAGCCGACCACATCCTCCCCTGGGCCCACGGCGGCACCACCGGCATCAGCAATCTCGGTCAGCCCTGCCACAAACACCACCGACTCCGCCACACCACAGGTTGGAAACCCACCACCGCTACCAAGAACGAGCCACCCGGCTGGATCTCACCCAACGGCCGGCGATACGCCAGCGAACACCCCGACTGGGAACCACCACACTGGCCATGCCAGATCGAAGAACAGTTTGGGCATCAAGAAATTGGTGAAAGGCTAAGACTTCAAGATTGTGGCCCGGATCCTCAAAACCCGCCCGACGACTCATCCCTGTCCGAGTGCTATCAGCCAGACCAACAGCCAGACCATCCCCAGGCAGGAGACGGGTCTCCGGATAGGCCGCTTTCGCCGACGCCAGTGCACGTCAGCGTCCAGGAACGTCTAGGGCGCTGAGTCGCCTGCCGTTTCAAGGTCTCGGGTGCGTAGCGGGCACTCTACCCAAGTGCTCCCGCGCTCTGGCCCCTGGCAGGAGCTCTGGCCCCTGGCAGGAGGAGTCCACACAAACGGCGTGGTGGTGGTGATTGCCCTGAATCCCAGTCGTCGCAGGATCGGCTCGCTGTCAGCGGAGGCATCCACCTGCAGGTACTTCACTCCACAGGCAGCCGCCACCCTAGCCCGCGCCGACACCAAGGCCTTGCAGATCCCCCGTCGGCGCCATGCAGGCAATGTCGAGCCGCCCCACAAACCCGCGAAGTCCGAGCCCGGATTGACCTCCAACCAGGCTGCCGACACCATTTCCCCCGAGGCCTCGGCCATGAAGACCACCAGGTTTTCCGGGTCCGAGGCCAGCCGGTCATGCAGATCAGCAGCCACCCAGCTGTAGTCGGCGGCCCACACTTCAGACTTCATGGCCGCGATGCGCTCCAGGTCGGGGCGTTCACGGGCCAGTCTCACCCGAATGCCTTCCGCGGTCGCAGTGCCGCCGGCCATCGCAGCCGTCTCACCTACCAGGACGGTCTCGCGGTCTTCCGGCACGAAGCCCGCTGCGCCAAGTCGGGACTCCAGATCATTCGGGAGATCATGTGCCCTGGTCTTCCATTCGACGGCTTCCCCGCGGCCGGCAAAGTAGTCACGCTGCTCGACGATCAGCCTGTCGAGCATCCCGCCCTCCACGCCAAGGTCACGGGCCGACTCGATGAAGCCCGGCCGCTGCCCGGTCACGCGTAGCAGGGGGCCCAGCAGCTTATAGTCGTGGCCTGCCGGAATCGTTGGCGGAACCAGCCGGCGGAGCTGGGAATCGTCCGCGGCAAGGATATCCGTGGTTGAGGCCATACGCTTCAGCCTAGGACCAGCGCCGCCGGACCCGAGCGGACCGGGAGGGCAGCCTGGGGCTAACATCTCGGGACCGCGACCGGGTCCGAACGCCATAGTCTGGTATTCCGGACACAGGCTGTGTTTGGATGGCGATGAACAGGCCTGCCATGGGTGCAAGGTTAAGTACGGGATCCCGGACATGGCCGGAAGCCCCGCGAGAAAATAACGGAGGGCACAGTGGTGTCGAGAACGGAAACCAGGCCTGAGGTGGGCAGCGAACCACGGGCGACGTCCAAAGTCCCCGCTGCCGAGAACACCCTTCGTATCCTCAAACTACTGGCCTCGAAGCGGGGGCCGATGGCGGCGTCGAGCATTGCGACGTCCTTGGGATTGCCGCGCTCAAGCGTTTACCACCTGCTCGGGGTAATGGAGGCGAACGGTTTTGTCCTCCACTTGCACGAGGAGCAGCGCTACGGGCTGGGGATCAGTGCCTTCGAGCTGAGCTCGGCGTATTCGCGGCAGGAACCGCTGTCCCGCCTGGGCCGGCCGCTGCTGGCATCGCTGGTGGATGTGATCGGCGAGAGCGCGCACCTGGCGGTGCTCCATGGGCGCGACGTGCTGTACATCGTGGAAGAGCGGGCCAAGAACCGCCCGTCCCTGGTCACCGACGTCGGCGTCCGGCTCCCGAGCCACCTCACCGCCAGCGGACGCGCCATCCTCGCGGCATTGCCCAAGTCCCAGGTCCGTGCGCTTTACCCGAATGCCGAGGCCTTCACTGCCCGGCATGAGGTGGAGGGCGCCATCATGAAGTACTCCGCGCTGTCCTCGCACCTCGACCGGGTCAGGCAGCGCGGCTACGCTACCGAACACGGCGAGGTGACGCCCGGCTTCGGCTCGATCGCCGCCGCTGTTACGGACCACGTGGGATGGCCGACGGCGGCAGTCGCCGTCACGTTCCTCGAGGACAAATTGCCGGCGGACCAATGGCCGGCGCTCGCCGCGCGGGTCCAGAAAGTAGCGGACGAGCTGTCGGTGCGCATCCACGGCCGCGCGGCCAAGTAGCTCTTCCCCCCGAGCCATGCTCTATCACATTGGGTTCCCGTTCGCCCGGTTTGGCGACCGGATCGGATAGAGCAACAGGGAAACGGCAGCGGTCTGGAATCCCAGACACTACCCCTCCAAAAGCCCTGTTTGCCCCGCCGCGAAGGGGCTTTAGTAGAGACAGAACCTCTTCCCATCACCGCGAACCACTCGCCAGAACACATAGGAGCCCTCATGGCACCCGCCGATTTCACCACCGGTGCCCGCCCGGTCAAAGCAGCCCGCGGCACCGAGCTCACCGCCAAGAGCTGGCAGACCGAAGCCCCGCTGCGGATGCTGATGAACAACCTGGACCCAGAGGTGGCCGAACGCCCCGAAGACCTGGTGGTCTACGGCGGCACCGGCCGCGCCGTACGGTCCTGGGCCGCGTTCGACGCCATTACCCGCACCCTGGAAACCATGGAAAAGGACGAGACGCTCCTGGTCCAGTCCGGCAAACCGGTGGGCGTGTTCCGCACCAACGAATGGGCACCCCGTGTGCTGCTGGCCAACTCCAACCTTGTTGGTGACTGGGCCAACTGGCCCGAATTCCGCCGCCTCGAGGCCGAGGGCCTCATGATGTACGGACAGATGACCGCCGGGTCCTGGATCTACATCGGCACCCAGGGTATCCTGCAGGGCACTTTCGAGACCTTTGCCGCGATCGCCCGCAAGCTCACCGGCGATGAGGACGGCACCCTCGCCGGCACCCTGACCCTCACCGGCGGCTGCGGCGGCATGGGCGGCGCCCAGCCGCTCGCCGTCACCCTGAACGAGGGCGCCTGCCTGATCGTCGACGTCGACGAAAGCCACCTGCGCCGCCGTGCCGGCAAACGCTACCTCGACGAGGTGGAAACGGACCTCGACGCCGCGATCGCGAAGGTGCTGAAGGCCAAAGAAGAGCGCCGCGGCTGGTCCGTGGGCTACGTCGGCAACGCCGCCGAGGTCTTCCCCGAGATCCTGCGCCGCCACAACGCCGGCGAACTCACAGTGGACATCGTCACGGACCAGACCAGTGCCCACGACCCGCTGAGCTACCTCCCTGAAGGCATCGCGGTCGAGGAGTGGCACACTGAGGCCGCCGCCGACCCGGAAGGCTTCACCAAGAAGGCCCAGGCCTCGATGGCCAAGCACGTCCAGGCCATGGTCGAGTTCCAGGACGCCGGCGCCGAGGTCTTTGACTACGGCAACTCCATCCGCGACGAGGCCCGCACCGGCGGCTACAACCGCGCGTTCGAATTCCCCGGCTTCGTCCCGGCCTACATCCGCCCGTTGTTCTGCGAGGGCCTCGGCCCGTTCCGCTGGGTGGCGCTCTCCGGCGATCCCGAAGACATCGCCGTCACGGACAGAGCCATCAAGGAACTCTTCCCGGAGAACAAGCACCTGCACCGCTGGATCGACGCCGCACAGGAACGGGTGGAGTTCGAAGGGCTGCCAGCCAGGATCTGCTGGCTCGGCTACGGGGACCGCGCCAAGGCCGGCCTGCTGTTCAACCAGCTCGTCAAGGACGGCAAGGTCACGGCGCCCATCGTGATCGGCCGCGACCACCTCGACTCCGGCTCCGTCGCCTCCCCATACCGCGAAACCGAGGCCATGGCCGACGGCTCGGACGCCATCGCGGACTGGCCGCTGCTCAATGCCCTGCTCAACACCGCCTCAGGTGCCACCTGGGTCTCGATCCACCACGGCGGTGGCGTCGGCATCGGCCGCTCCATCCACGCTGGCCAGGTCTCCGTCGCCGACGGCACCGACCTCGCCGCACAGAAACTCGAACGCCTCCTCACCAACGACCCCGGCATGGGTGTCATCCGCCACGCCGACGCCGGCTACGACCGCGCCCTCGACGTCGCCAAAGAACGCGGCGTCCGCATCCCGATGAACGAGGCCCGGTGATCGAGCCCGTCGAGATCCAGATTTCGACAGGCTCAACCACCGGCCCAGGCTCAACCACCAAAGTAGGAATCATGACCATCACCACGAACGAAGCGCTCACCGTCACGCTCGGCTCCACCGGAGTCACACCTGAGGACGTTGTCGCCGTCGCGCGCCACAACGCCCGGGTGACCATCGCACACGAAGCGCTGGACACGGTGGCTAAGGTCCGCGCGCACATCGACGAACTGGCGCACAGCGAGACCCCCGCCTACGGTATCTCCACCGGCTTCGGTGCGCTGGCAAACCGGCATATCCCCAGCGAGCTGCGCACCCAGCTGCAGAAATCGCTGATCCGCAGCCACGCCGCGGGCATGGGCCCGGCCGTGGAACCCGAGGTGGTCCGCGGCATCATGTTCCTGCGCGCCAAGACCCTCGCGTCCGGCCGAACCGGCGTCCGTCCGGTCGTCCTGCAGACCATGGTTGACGTGCTCAACGCCGGCATCACGCCGGTGGTCCGCGAGTTCGGCTCGCTCGGCTGCTCCGGCGACCTCGCCCCGCTGTCCCACTGCGCGCTGGTGCTGATGGGCGAGGGGGAAGCGGAAGGGCCCGACGGCGTGACGTACGGGGGGCGGGGTGAGGCGCCTGTCGCCGCGCTGCTCGCCGGTCACGGCATCGAGCCGGTCGTCCTCGCCGAGAAGGAAGGTCTGGCGCTGGTCAACGGCACCGAGGGCATGCTGGGCATGCTCCTGATGGCCATCGCAGACATCCGCCAGTTGCTCACGACGGCGGATATCACCGCCGCGCTCAGCGTGGAGGCGCTGCTCGGTACGGACCAGGTCTTCGTGCCGGAGTTGCATGCAGCGCTGCGTCCGCACCCCGGCCAGGCCGCAAGTGCAGACAACATGCTGCGAGTGCTCTCCAACTCCCCGATCGTGGCCTCGCACCGGGTGGGGGATTCCAAGGTCCAGGACGCCTACTCGCTGCGCTGCGCACCCCAGGTGGCAGGCGCCGCGCGCGATACCGTGGACTACGCCGCCCTTGTGGCTTCCCGTGAGCTTGCTGCGGCCATCGACAACCCGGTGGTCCTGCCCGACGGGCGCGTCAGTTCCAACGGCAACTTCCACGGCGCACCCGTGGCGTACGTACTGGACTTCCTGGCCATCGCCGTGGCGGACCTCAGCTCCATCGCCGAGCGCCGGACGGACCGGATGCTGGACCCGGCGCGTTCGCACGGGCTGCCGGCGTTCCTCGCCGCGGATCCGGGCGTGGATTCGGGACTGATGATCGCCCAGTACACGCAGGCTGGGCTGGTCTCGGACAACAAGCGACTGGCCGTCCCGGCGTCGGTGGATTCCATCCCCAGCTCCGCCATGCAGGAGGACCACGTGTCCATGGGCTGGCACGCGGCCCGGAAGCTGCGCAAGGCCGTGGAGAATCTCCGCCGTGTCCTGGCCATCGAACTGGTGACGAGCGCCCGCGCCATCGACATGCGGACGCAGCTGTCCGACGGCGAGCTCACTCCGGGCCCGGCAGGCACTGCCGTGATCGGGGTGCTGCGGTCCGTCGTCGAAGGCCCCGGAACCGACCGGTTCCTGTCGCCGGAGCTGGAGGCGGCTGACCGTCTGGTTGCCTCCGGAAAGGTCCGGGCAGCCGCAGAATCCGCCGTCGGAATTCTTTCCTGAGCGGGAATATTCTTCGGTCCTGCTACTAAATTCAACCAATGTCGAAATATGGTGCGACACGTACATTTCGGCGCCGGGACTGTAGTAGAAATGAAGGTGTAGTGAAAGTCACATCAAAGAGGCTGTGGCGCAGAACGTATACAAAGGGGTAGTAGTTCAAATGAAAGCACGCGGGGCTGTCCTGTCGAGGCGTAATAACCATTCGGCCACCATCTCGGAGTGGGGAACGCTCAAAGCTGGTGACCGGGTGGAAATCATTAAACACGCGCACGTCATTGCGGCGGGCGAAGTGGAAGAAATATCGCAGAGCGGGAACGTGCTATGGCTCGTGCCGGCCACCGCGTCGGAGAAGGAACTTTTCCTTAAGTCCGACGGTGTAGAGGTCCGCATGAGCTAGGAACGCGACATCAAAACGCACAAGAGTCCCTGCCTTCCGTTGCCGGAGGGCGGGGACTCTTGCGTAGATCGCGTTGGATCGCGGGAGGGACCGTAGCCCGGATTCGGGGCCGAATCAGCTCAGGCCGCAATGCTTTCGTATGTTTCGCCGAAGGGGACTGACTCGTCCAGGGCCACCGTGAATCGTCCCGGGCGCAGCCGCGTCACAAGGATGCCGCAGGCGGCGTCTTTAGCCGGCTCGATCAGCGTGGCGACAGCCTGATCCAGGCCTTCGTGCATCTCCTGCGCTGTGGAAAAATGCAGCTCGATGGACAGCGAAGCCGGGTCTTCGACGGCCGCGGCGGCGGCCAGGGGACGTTCCAAAAATGCTGTAGTCATGTGCCGAACTTTCTGTTTCTCGTGCCAAAGGGCTCCATCTACTGTACCGGACACAGGACCTGGGATGTCAGATGACTGCTGCTTCCTGGGCACAGACGCTAAAATCCGAAGTTTGTTCGCCTGGCCGCACCGTCAGGGCGGTATCCCGCGAACAAACTTCGGATCGAAGGTAACGCTCTGTTCAGCCCGCCGTGCCCGCTTTGACGGCCAGCACGGGACAATCAGCCTCGAGCAGGATCCGCTGCGAGGTGCTGCCCATAATCAGCTTGCCCACCGGGGTACGGCGGCGCAGGCCGATCACGATGAGCGCGGCGTTGTGCTCCTCCGCGGCGTCGAGTACCTCCGCCGCCGCGTCATGCCCACGGACCGGCTGCTTGATCACGTGGTCAATGCCCTGGGTGGCCAGCCGGTCCTCGATGCTCTGGATCTCAGGTTCCTGGGCGTACCTGTTGTCCACCAGGGCATCGCCCTTGGATGAGTTGATGACCAGCAGGGTGGTGTTGCTCTTCCGGGCCTCGGCGACGGCCTGGGTCAGGGCCGCTTCGCCCTCGGGGGTCGGGACGTATCCCACAACGATCGTCATGGCTGTACCTCTTTTTCTGTCAGGTGATCTTCTGCTGCTGGGCGGATGCGGGGCTGATGCGGGGCTGATGCCCAGGACTGGGCAGCCGTCCGGTTAGCCGTCCCCGTCGCCGCCAGTGGTGGCGCGGTGGCTGCCATGGCTGGTGCTGCCGCTGGCATTCGTCGGTTCGGATTCGCCGGAGCGAGTGGCGGGCACTCCTGCCTGCAGTACTGCCGGGCGGTTCCGACGCCACAGCTTGAGCAGCAGCGGAAAGGCGAGAATAATCGCCAGAATGACATAGATGCCGACGGCGATCGGCTCGCTCAAGAGACCGGCGGGGTCACCCGCGCTGAGCTGCAGGCTCTTGCGAAGCTGTCCTTCGATCCTCGGCCCCAGGATGACGCCCAGGATAAGCGGCAGCACGGGGAGTCCGAAACGCCGCATCATGAATCCCAACGCACCGAGCACCAGCAGGAGTATCAGATCGAAAGCCTGCAGGTTGACCGAATAGGCGCCCAGCGTGGCGAAGAACAGGATCCCGGCGTACAGGTACGGCCGCGGGAGCTGCAGGATTTTTGCCCACATCGGTGCCAGGGGCAAGTTGATGAGCAGGAGCAGGAAGTTGCCGATAAAGAGGCTCGCGATCAGCGCCCACACCAGCGGTCCCTCGTTGGCGAACAGGAGGGGTCCCGGCTGAATGCCGAACTGGACAAACGCTGCGAGCATCACGGCGGCAGTGGCATTGGTGGGCAGGCCCAGGGCCAGGAGGGGCGTCATGGTGCCGGCGGCGGCCGCGTTGTTGGCTGCTTCCGGTCCGGCAACTCCTTCGATGGCTCCCTTGCCGAACTCCTCGGGATGCTTACTTAGGCGCTTCTCCGTCACGTATGAGAGGAACGTGGGGATCTCGGCTCCACCGGCCGGAAGTGCGCCGAAAGGGAAACCGAATGCCGTTCCGCGGAGCCAGGGCTTCCATGACCGTTTCCAGTCCTGTTTTCCCATCCAGGGTCGGCCTACCGGGATGACGTGCAAAGGAGTGCGGCGCATATGAGCGGCAACCCACAGTGCTTCGCCCACCGCAAAGATGGCGACTGCCACCACCACGATGTCCAGGCCATCGGCGAGCAGGGGCTGGCCGAAGGTGAGGCGGCGCTGGCCGGTGACGGAATCCATGCCTACCAGGCCTATGGCCAGCCCAAGACCGAGCGAGGCAAAGCCCCGGAGCCGCGAAGATCCAAGGACGGCGGTCACTGCCAGGAGTGCAAGCACCATGATGGCGAAGTAGCTCGGCGAGCCCAGGCTGACTGCGAACTCAACCACGATCGGTGCGAAGACAGCCAGTAGTGCGGTGCCAATGGTGCCTGCCACGAAGGAGCCGATGGCTGCCGTCGCCAGGGCCTGGGCGGCCCTGCCGGCTTTAGCCATCTTGTTGCCTTCAATGGCGGTGACAACAGAAGACGATTCCCCTGGGGTGTTTAGGAGGATGGACGTGGTGGAGCCGCCGTACATTCCGCCGTAGTAGATGCCAGCGAACATAATGAAGGCGCTGGTGGGTTCCAGGACGTAGGTGACCGGGAGCAGCAGGGCAATGGTCATGGCCGGGCCAAGGCCCGGAAGCACGCCGACGGCGGAACCCAGGATCACGCCAATAACGGCGTAGAGGAGATTCATAGGGGTCAGGGCGGTGGCAAAGCCGTCCATGAGCGACGAGAAGACATCCATTAAAGAATTCCTTCCAGGAGACCGGCGGGCAGCGGGATGCCGAGGCCTAGGTAGAAGCCGTAAAAAGTCAGTACGGACACAGCCAGGGCAATGAGGCCATCGCGGACGTAATGCCGGCTCCCCAGGGCCCACGCGCTGCCCCAGAACAGGACGGTTCCCGAGATCACCCATCCCGCCCAGTCGATCAGCAGGATGTTGGCCACGAAGGCTGCCACCAGTGGCAGGACCGTCTTCCAGTCGGCGGGGTGCGAGAGATCCACGTCCTCACCGCCTTCGGCTTCTCCCTGTCCGCCCCGCAGCACGTTGACTGCCAGCAGGACGGCGCAGACCAGGAGCAGACCCGCGATGATGTAGGGCAGGGTCTTCGGTCCCACCGGATCGGACTGGGAATACGGGGTGACCAGTGCGATGGCGTCGACCAGGACGACGACGCCCGCCACTCCGAGCAGGAGGGCAACCCCCAGCTCGGAGCGGCCTTTTAGCCTGGACGCCGAAGTTGGGAAGGAGCTCACGCCAAGCCAAGCTTCGTGAGGACTTCCGCCACCCGCTTGTCCTGCTCGGTCAGGAAGGTTTCGAACTCGTCACCGGTGACGAAGGCATCAGTCCAGCTGTTTTTCTTAAGGGCTTCCTTCCAGGCGTTGGTGCCGTGCATCTTTTCGAGCGCAGCAATCAGCTTGGCTTTGTCGGCTTCGGTGATTCCCGGGGGAGCCACCATGCCGCGCCAGTTGCTGAACACCAGGTCGATGCCGGATTCCTTCAGCGTAGGTGCGTCGACGCCTTCGAGCCGCTCAGTGCCGCTGGTTGCCAGGACTCGGACATCGCCGGATTTGATCTGCTGGAGGTACTCTCCGGCGCCGGAGGCCGCGAAGCCCACCTTATTGCCAAGGATGGCCGGGAGTAGGTCTCCACCGCCGTCGTAGGAAACAAAGTTCACCTTGGTGGCGTCAATGCCGACGGCTCCCGCAAGCTGCATCGGCAGCAAGTGGTCCGGTCCACCGGGGGAGGAGCCGCCGCCGACGCTGATGGAACCGGGGTCAGCCTTCCATGCGCTGACCAGGTCATCGATGGATTTGTAGGGCGAGTTCTTACTGACCATGATCGCGCCGGGCTCTTCGATGAGCCGGGCCAGCGGGGTGGTGTCTGTCAGTTTGGACTCGGACTTGTTGGTGTAGCTCGCGCCCACCACTCCCAGGCCCATGAGCATGGCGAGGTCGCCGTTGCCCTTTTCGTTGACGATGCGGGCCAGGCCGACAGTTCCGCCTGCACCCGCCAGATTGAAGACCTCCGTGTTGGTGGCGACCTTCTCGTCGTCGAGAACCTTCGCTGCGACGCGGGCGGTAGTGTCGTAGCCGCCGCCCGGAGTGTTGGGCACCATGATCTGGAGCCCGGTCACGGGGCCTGCAGCGGCGCCGGAGCCGGAGCTGGCGCCGTCGGTGGAGCTCTTGCCGGTGGCACCGCAGCCGGTGGCCATCAGGGCGATGCCGGCGGCGACGGCGGCAATTCGCAATGCGCGGATCTGGCGCATGGTGTTCCTCTTCTCATCAAGACTGATCAGCTGGGCTGATTTGTAATTCCGATGCTAGGCCCGGCCGTGACCGGCATCACTCTTGTGTACGCAGAGAAAGTTAAGTTCATTGCGTTCACGTTTCCGGTATGCCACCGGGACTCTGCAGTGGGCATCGTTCAGGTAGCCTGACCACCAGAGACCCGCCAACAAGAGGACAGAATTACAGTGACTCGACGAAGAGGAATGTCCCTTGCGGGGCAGTACCTGGTCCTGCAGTTGCTGATAGTCCTCGCCGTCCTGGTTGCCGTAGTAGGCATTTCCCTGGCGCAATCGGCCGCAGCGTTCGAGCGGATCGAGGGCCGCCGGGCGCTGTCCGCAGCCGAAGCTTTGGGCAATAACCCCACGGTCCGCGAACTGCTCCCCGCTGCCGAGCCGCGGGCCGGCGCCGTCCTTCCGGCCGTGGCGGAGTCGGTCCGGACCGTTTCCGGCTCATCCCATGTGACCTTGGCCAAGCTGGACCGGACCATCGTGGCCGCCTCCGATCCCGAACTGCTGGGGACACTCCTGGAGCTTGGCGCCAGCCGAGTGCTGGAAGGCCGTTCGTGGACCGGCGTGGTGGACGGATCCGGCACCGAGGAACTCTCCGCCCATGTTCCGGTCCTGGATGACGCCGGGATCATGATCGGCATTGCATCCATCAGCCGGAACTACCCCTCCACGTTGGAGCGGCTGGGGGATGCCGTACCTAATCTCCTCACCTATCTCGGCGTGGCCAGCGTGCTGGGTGTTGCCGGCTCGCTGCTGCTCTCCCGCCGGGTGAAGCGGCAGACCCTGGGCATGGAACCGAGCGAAATTACGGGCCTGGTCGAAAACCGCGAGGCCATGCTGCATGGCCTGAAGGAAGGCGTGGTGGCGCTGGACCCGCACGAGCGCATCACCGTCGCCAACGACAGCGCCCGCGCGCTGCTCGGCCTTCCCGCTGATTGCTTAGGCCAGAGGCTGGCCAGCCTCGCCGTGGAGCCTGCGCTGAAGGAGGTCCTCACACACGAGCAGCCGGAGCCGGACCGGCTGGTGCTCGTCGGGGACAGGTTGGTGGTGCTGAACCGCGTGCCCATCCAGTCGCGCGGCCGGGACATCGGATCGGTCACCACGCTGCGCGATCGTACCGAACTGTCCTCGCTCGAGCAGGAACTCGGCGTAACCCAGACGGCCACCGACACACTCCGCGCCCAGGCCCACGAATTTGCCAACCAGCTGCACGTGATCTCCGGCCTGATCCAGATCGGTGAATACGAATCCGTAGTCCAGTTTGTCAACGGTGCCACGCTGGACAGGACCCGGCTCAACGATGAAGTCACCAGCCGCATCCAGGACCCGGCGCTCGCCGCACTCCTGATCGCCAAGTCGAGCCTCGCCACCGAACGCGGGGTCACCTTGCAGCTGGACCCTGAATCCGGGCTGAAGCGCGTTGATGAGGATCTGTCCCGCGACCTGACTACCGTCGTCGGGAACCTCGTGGACAACGCGTTCGACGCCGTCACCGGGCTTCCGGAGGCAACGGTCAGGGTGCTCGTGGAGGACACAGCCGACGGCGTGACGGTCACCGTCCGCGATTCCGGCCCCGGCGTCACCGGGGATCCGGGGGAGATCTTCCAGCAGGGTTTCACCACCAAGGACCCCGGCCCCGGCGGCAGCAGGGGCTTCGGCCTGGCGCTCTCCCGGGTGGTCTGCCGGCGCAGCAGCGGCGACCTCACGGTAACCAACAACAACGGGGCGGTCTTCACCGCCCGGCTGGAACGAACACGGAGAATGCAGCAATGATCAAAGTCCTGATCGTCGATGACGACTTTATGGTGGCCAAGGTCCACGCAGGGTTCATTCAGCGCACTCCCGGGTTCGCCGTCGTCGGGGTGGCCCATACCGGCGCCCAGGCGGTCATCGAAACGGGGCGGCTGCAACCGGACCTGGTGCTGCTCGATATCCACCTACCGGACATCAACGGCCTGGACCTTATGCACAAACTGCGCGAAGTGGCCCCGGAACTGGATGTCCTGGTGATCAGCGCCGCCCGTGAGGTGGACACGGTGCGCAAGGCCCTGCGCGGCGGGATTGTGCACTACCTCATCAAGCCCTTCTCGCAGACTGACCTGCAGGAACGGCTGGAGCACTACCGCAGCGCCTACCAGGGCCTCGACTCGGCCAAGGACGTAGCGGAGCAGTCGGACGTGAACCGGGTGTTCGGGCTGGACCGGACCGATCGGCCACTGCCGAAGGGCTGCAGCATTGAAACGCTGAAGCTGGTGGAAGCTGCCCTTAAGGACGCCGACGGCGATCTTTCCGCCGCCGAAGTGGCCGTCCAGCTGGGCACCTCCCGGGTCAGTGCGCGCCGGTATCTTGAGTACCTCCACGATGAAGGGGTGTTGGAGGTCCGGCTCAAGTACGGCGTGGGCAGGCCCGAACGGCGCTACGTGCTTAAGGCTTAGCTGTACCGGCAGCCAGCATCCCCAGCCGGGGACTTAGCGCAGCAGCGTGTTCACCAGCCGTGCGGCAACCCTGGCGGTGCGGCCGTCCACGTCGAATTCCGGGTTCAGTTCCGCCACGTCCAGGTGCAGGAGCTTGCCGCTTTCCGCCACCTGCCGGCAGACCGCGCTGATGATGGGCAGCGGCACGCCGTAGGCGGCGGGGGCGCTCACGCCGGGAGCCACCGACGCCGGCAGGACATCCAGATCGATGGTCAGGTACAACACGTCCACGCCTGCCAGGAAGTCCGCCACAAACGCCCGCACGCGCTCCGCCGTGCAGTCCTCATCCAGCAGGTACCGCACGCCCAGTCGATCCGCTGTGTTGAAGACTGACCGCGTGTTGTTCGGCTCGGATATCCCGACGACGGCGTAACTGAATTCGCGCCCCGCGGCGGCTTCCGCCCGGGCCATCTGGAGGAACGGCGTCCCGGAACTGGGGAGGGGCTCATCGCGGAGGTCGAAGTGGGCGTCCAGGTTCAGGATGCCCAGCCGCCGGCCGCCGCGCACTGCGTCTGATCCGGCCACGCCCAGGTAGCTGGCGAACGCGGTCTCATGCCCGCCGCCCAACACCACGGTGAGCTTGCCGGCGTCGAGCATGGCCGTGATCGCGTGCCCGGCGCGGGCCTGGCCGGCCTCCAGGTTGCCGTCCGAAACTTCGACGTCCCCGGCGTCGCACACGGTGCGGTCAAGGTGGAACGCGAGCGGGCCGAGCGCCGCCCGGATGGCTGCCGGCGCCAGCGCGGCGCCGGTCCGGCCCTTGTTGCGGCGCACACCCTCGTCGCTGGCAAACCCCAGGATCACGGCGGGGCGTGCAGCAGAATCGTGTTCAGGGCTGTCAGACGATTCAGCGCCGGGTGCGTAGGACGAAACCACCTGCCACCAGCGGCGGTGCTCAGCGCTGGCGCCGTCGAACCGTCCTGACCAGGGCTGCGGGGGCACGTCAATGCAGAGCTCAGGAGAAACCATGCTCCTAGCTCACCGCAGCCCGGGACCAAAAACCAGCAGCGCTGCCGTCGCAGTGTCCGGAATCCCGGACACTGTGGCTAGGGCATGCCCAGTGCGGCCTCGATCGGTCCCACGGCGAAGAAGACCAGGAAGGCGGCAGCCACGGCCCACATCAGCGGGTGGATGTCCTTGACCCGGCCCTGGACGGTACGGATGATGACGAACGCAATGAACCCGGCACCAAGGCCGTTGGCGATCGAGTACGTAAACGGCATCAGCGTGAAGGTCAGGAAAGCAGGGATGGCGATGCCCCAGTCCTGCCAGTCGATCTTGCCCACCTGGGAGACCATCATGAAGCCCACCACCACCAGGGCCGGAGCCACGGCCTCGAACGGGACCAGGTTGATCAGCGGGGTGACGAACATGGCCACCAGCAACAGCAGGCCGGTGACGATGGAAGCAATGCCGGTGCGGGCACCTTCGGCGATTCCGGCGCCGGCCTCAACGTAGATCTGGTTCGAGGAGACGGACGCGCCGCCACCCACGATAGCGCCCAGCGCGTCCACCTGGAGCACACGGTCCACGTCGGGGATGTTGCCGTCCTTGTCCACCGTGCCCGCCTCGTTGGCCAGGCCCACCATGGTGCCCATGGCGTCGAAGAAGATGCTGAGCAGGATCACGAAGGCCAGCAGCGTGGCGGCCACAAAGCCCAGGTGTTCAAAAGCGCCGAACGGGTTGGCCTTGCCGATCAGCGACAGGTCCGGGGCGCTCCACCCCGTAAAGGACGGCGCCACCAGGGACCAGCCCTGCGGGTTGGCGGTGGTGCCGTCAAAGCTGGGACCGATGTGCAGGGTCATTTCCAGGATCACGGAAATGATGGTGGAGGCGATGATACCGATCAGGATGGCACCCCTGACCTTGCGGACCACGAGGGCGATGGTGAGGATCAGGCCGAAAATAAAGACGGCCGTGGGCCAGCCCAGCAGCTTGCCGTCGAAGCCCAGGCCCACGGGAACAGTGGTGCCGGCAGCGTCGGGGATCCGGCGGACAAAACCGGCATTCACCAACCCGATCAGGGCAATGAACAGTCCGATGCCCACCACGATGGCGGTCTTGAGCCCGTCCGGGACGGCCTTGAAGACGGCGGTCCGGAAGCCGGTGAGGACCAGGATCAGCATGGACACGCCGGACAGGACCACCAGGCCCATCATGTCCGGCCACGTCAGGCCGGGGTTAGTAGCGACCGTGACGGCAACAAACGCGTTCACGCCCAGCCCCGCGGCCAGCGCGAAGGGGTGCCTGCCCCAGGCGCCCATCAGGATTGTAAGGATGCCCGCCACAAACGCCGTCACGGCAGCCACTGCGGCAAAGCCCAGTGTGGTGCCGGTGGAATCCGGGCCGGAGAGGATCAGGGGGTTAAGTACCACGATGTAGCTCATGGCGAAGAATGTGGCAAAGCCTCCGCGGATCTCGCGGGAGAGGTTGGACCCCCGCTCGGAGATCTTGAAGTACCGGTCCAAGGCAGAGCCCTGCTTAAGCATTAGTCCTCCGGATGTGTTGTTGGGGATTACTCGATCCTAGAGGGCGGAAGCGCGCGCCTAGAATGTCTGTCAGGAACCTCACAAGGCCGAGCATATGTTGGAGACACCATGACTACTGACACATCGACAGACCAGCAGCTCCCCGCGGCGCACGTCGCCGACAGCCACGACCTGATCAGTGTGCAGGGTGCCCGGGAGAACAACCTCAAAGACATCAGCCTAGAGATCCCCAAGCGCCGCCTGACAGTATTCACCGGGGTGTCCGGCTCTGGCAAGAGCTCACTGGTGTTCGCGACGATCGCTGCCGAGTCCCAGCGGATGATCAACGAGACCTACAGCGCCTTTGTCCAGGGGTTCATGCCCAACCTGGCGCGGCCTGACGTGGACCACCTCGAAGGGCTGACCACGGCGATCATCGTTGACCAGGAGCGGATGGGCGCGAACCCCCGCTCCACGGTGGGAACTGCCACGGATGCCAACGCCATGCTCCGGATCCTCTTCAGCCGGCTGGGCACCCCGTATGTCGGGCCGCCCACGGCCTTCTCCTTCAATGTCCCGACGCGGAAGGCCAGCGGTGTGATGAGCACCGAGAAGGCCGGCGGCCGGGTGGAGAAGGCCGTGGTGCAGAACGTTGTGTATCTGGGCGGCATGTGTGCGCGCTGCGAGGGCATGGGCTCGGTCTCCGACTTTGACCTGACCGCTTTGTACGATGACACCAAGTCCCTCGCCGACGGTGCCCTGACCGTCCCCGGCTACAGCATGGACGGGTGGTACGGCCGGCTGTTCGAGGGCATGGGCCTGCCGATGGACAAGCCGATTGGCACGTTCACGAAGAAACAGCTCGAGACGATGCTGTATGCCGAGCCCACCAAGATCAAGGTTGAGGGCGTCAACCTCACGTTCGAGGGCATCATCCCCAAGATCCAGAAGTCCATGCTGTCCAAGGACGTCGAGGCGATGCAGCCACACGTGCGGCGCTTTGTGGAGAGCGCGATTACTTTCCAGGCCTGCCCCGAGTGCGAAGGCACGCGGCTCAGCCCCGAGGCCAGGTCGTCGAGGATACAGGGCAAAAACATCGCCGAGCTTTGCGGGATGCAGATCAGCGACCTGGCCGAGTGGGTCCGCGAGTTCGACGAGCCGTCGGTTGCGCCGCTCCTCAAGGGTCTGCGGCACCTGCTGGATTCCTTCGCCGAGATCGGGCTGGGCTACCTCTCGCTGGACCGCCCCGCAGGCACCCTCTCCGGCGGCGAGGCGCAGCGGACCAAGATGATCCGGCATCTGGGCTCGTCCCTCACCGACGTCACCTACGTCTTCGACGAACCCACCATCGGCCTGCACCCGCATGACATCGAACGGATGAACCAGCTGCTGCTGCAGCTCCGGGATAAGGGCAACACCGTCCTCGTGGTTGAACATAAGCCCGAGACCATCGCCATCGCCGACCACGTGGTCGATCTCGGCCCCGGCGCCGGGACCGCGGGTGGCAGCGTCTGCTTCGAGGGCAGCGTGGAGGGGCTGCGGCGGAGCGACACCATCACCGGCCGCCACCTCGATGACCGTGCGAGGGTCCGGGGATCAGTGCGTACCTCGACCGGCGTCCTGGAGGTGCGTGGCGCCTCCACCCACAACCTCCAGGACGTGGACGTCGACGTTCCGCTCGGTGTGCTCTGCGTGGTGACCGGTGTGGCCGGTTCGGGCAAGAGCTCGCTGATCCATGGTTCGGTGGCAGGACGCGAAGGCGTGGTGGTGGTCGACCAGGGCGCCATCAAGGGCTCGCGCCGCAGCAACCCCGCCACGTACACCGGCCTGCTCGAGCCGATCCGCAAGGCTTTCGCGAAGGCCAACAACGTGAAGCCGGCCCTGTTCAGCTCCAACTCCGAAGGTGCCTGCCCCAACTGCAACGGCGCAGGCGTTATCTTCACCGAACTGGGCGTGATGGCCACTGTCGAGTCCACGTGCGAGGACTGCGAGGGCCGGCGTTTCCAGGCGTCAGTGCTGGAATACACGCTGGGTGGCCGCAACATCTCTGAGGTGCTGTCCATGTCGGTGACAGAGGCTGAGGTCTTCTTCAGCGAAGGGGAGGCCCGCACGCCCGCGGCCCACAAGATCCTGCACCGGCTCGTCGACGTCGGACTCGGCTACCTGACGCTCGGCCAGCCGCTCACCACGTTGTCCGGGGGCGAGCGGCAGCGCGTCAAGCTGGCCACGCAGATGGCCGAGAAGGGCGACGTCTACGTCCTGGACGAACCGACCACCGGCCTCCACCTCGCCGACGTCGAAAACCTTCTCGGCCTCCTTGACCGCCTCGTCGAGTCCGGCAAATCAGTGATCGTGATCGAGCACCACCAGGCAGTCATGGCGCACGCGGACTGGATCATCGACCTCGGCCCGGGAGCAGGGCACGACGGCGGCAAGGTCGTTTTCGAGGGGACTCCCGCCGATCTTGTGGCCGCCAAGTCCACGCTCACCGGCGAGCACCTCGCGGCGTACGTCGCTGGCTGAACGCCGGTGCCCGGGAAGTTCGCCTAGGCTGGAAGGACGCCAACCCAAGGGAGCAGTACACCCATGCGATCCATACGCCGCCAGTTGCTGAGTGTTGTGCTCGGGACCTTCGTTTTCGTAGCCGCGGTCCTGGGACTCGCAGCTCCGGCCTCGGCACACGATGCCGCCGAGTCCAGCAGTCCAGCGCAGGGCGCCACGGTGGCCACGGTCCCGGAGCAGGTGTCCGTCACCTTCAATAAGAACCCGCTGGGCATCGGCGCACAGTTCTCCGTCAAGGATTCGGCCGGTACCGAGTGGGCGGATGGCGATCTTGAGATCGTGGACAACACGGCCAGCCAAAAGCTCAAGGCCGGCGCTCCGGCGGGGGCATACACGGTGGCCTGGCGCGTCGTCAGCTCGGATTCGCATCCGATCGAGGGGACGTTCGGCTTCACGGCGACCGCCGCTGCGGCGGGTGCCGCGCCTTCGGGAACATCGGCGGGAGCCTCGCCGTCGGCCGCTGTTCCCACGATGGGAAGCGCGCAGCCGGGAACCCTGGCGGCTCCGGCGCCGGCTGAAAACGCGTCCCAGCCGTTCCCCTGGAGCCTGGTGATCTTTGCTGCAGTGGCCGTGGGCCTGCTGGTGGCCATCGGTATCCTAGCGAAGCGCCGCCTCACCACACGAAGCGACGACGACGAATCCGAACAGGCTTAGACGGCGGCGCTTTCCGGGTGGACGGTGGCCGAGATGGCCTGGCCCACGGTCTTGGCCTGACGCAGGACTTCCTTGGGTGAGGGCGTGATGAGTTCGCCCACGCCCACGAGGTAGATGCCGATCTGGCGCATCGCAGCCACCAGGTTGCGGCCAAAAGTGATGCCGAAGTCGCTGAGCATACGCCGCAGCTGACTGTGCGCGCACCGGGTCAGCACAATGTTGTCTGCCAGCAGGATGCCGTTGGGCGTATGGACTTCCCACTGGCCGGACGGGGACCCCGCGGCCGTTCCCGTGCTGGTTCCGCCGGGTTCGCCGCCCACCATGGTCAGCTGAACCGCCCGGGTGGTGGTGCGGACATCCATGTGGTGGCTGGCGGCGTAGTTGCGCAGGTGGCGGAGGATCTCGTTGCGTTCCCGGAGGGATTCGGAGTCTGCTGCGTCGCAGCGCTGCAGTGAAGCAGTGTTGGCCGGTTGTGCAGCGCCGAGGATGTCGAGCCCGTCCACTACGATGGCGTCCACGCCACGGCGGCGCAGTTCCGCGCCAACCGCCAGGCCTGATAGCCCCGTGCCGATGATCACCGTGGTGGTCCGTTCGGTCCCGCCATTCACAGGCATGCTTGACACTACAGGTTTCCTCCTTGAAAGGCTTTCGGATGCAGGCAGCGTCGCCCCGCATGCGTTCCGTTACCCCCAAAGTCCGGCCGCAGCACCGGCCCGGGACGCACCTTGAATTGGGCGTCGGCGGACCGGCAGTGCCTCGAAGACTACAGAACATTCAGGACCGTGGATAGCCCAAATACAAACATTCTTCTCCGCGATGAATACGCTTTCCGCTCCGTTTGCCGTGGGCTGTGGATAACCGGCCAGCCAGCGGCGCTGGGCCGCTTGCTAAGTGTCCGTGGACCGAGAATAGTGAGAAGCGGAAGCAGGGCTCTCCAGCCCGTCGGGGCACACATCGCGGCCGGTGCGGGCGGAGGGCGCCGCGTCTGGCAGAATAGCCGCAACATAAGGCAGTATCGCGAGGAGGCGGCCCCATGGGCGCACATGAGTTGCATCCGGATCCGGAAGAGGACAGGGCCGGAAATTCGGCGGCTCCGGTGGGGATTGTTGTCGGCGTAGACGGGTCCGACCACGGCCAGTGCGCCTTGGTGTGGGCAGCCCGGGAAGCCGAGCGCCGCCGTCGGCCTTTGCATATTGTCACCGCCTATTCAGTGCCGATCTTTGCGGCGTCCGGGCTGGACGGCGGGTACGCCACCGTGGATGATTCCGTGATCCGCGAGGGCGCCGAAGCGATCGTCAAGCAGGCACTGGACAAGGTTTCCGGGTACAACATCGAGGTTGACGGCTCCGTGGAGAACGGGGACGCCTCGGGTGTGCTCCTGGAAATGTCCGAGACGGCTGATCTGCTGGTCTTCGGCACCCGCGGACGTGGCGGATTTGTGGGACGACTGCTGGGCTCGGTGAGCAGCGCCCTGCCTGCACACGCCAAGTGCCCCACCGTTACGGTGCCGCTGGTGTGTTCGGACCGGCTGGGCGAAACCACAGAAGACAAACGCATCAGGGCCGAGCAGGACAAGCCAGGGCACAAGCAGGTCGAGAACGTTGTGGTGGTGGGCGTGGACGGGTCCGAACAGGCACGGGTCGCGGTGCTGGAGGCTGCCGACCAGGCTGAACGGCTCGGGGCGACCCTGCGCGTAATCTGTGCGGTGCCGCAATTCAGTGGATCCTTGGCCTGGGTCCCGGCCCCCATGGACCGCAAAGCACTCTTCGATGACATCCAGATCCAACTTGACGCCGGAATGGCCTGGCTGAAGAGCCACTACTCGAACCTTGCCGTGGAGTCGGAACTGCTGGACGGTTCTGCCGTGGACGTCCTTGTGGAGGCCAGCCGGCATGTAGAACTGGTCGTGGTGGGCACCCGGGGCCACGGCGGGTTCACCGGCATGCTGCTGGGTTCCACCTCCGGCGGCGTGTTGCACCATGCCAAGAGCCCGGTCCTGGTTGTTCCGGACCGCGACGATCCGCGGCTGGCGGACCGCGACAAGTTTGGGCCGCTTCCCGGCGCAGCCTGATCAGTTACCTTCGCAGCAGGAGGCATGAAGATGCCTGACACCAGCAGCCCACCTCCCATCCTGGGATTGGAGGCGGTCACCGCAGCAATGGTTCCCCTGGTGGGTGGCAAAGCGGCCAACCTTGGGGAGTTGCTCGCCGCTGGGCTGCCCGTGCCGGACGGCTTCTGCCTCACCACGGAGGCCTACCGTGAGGCGACTGCGGGCGGTCCGCTCGCCGAGGTCCACCCGGCGCTGAAAGCAACGCCCGACGGCGACCTCCCCGCCTTGGCCGCCCTGGCGTCCCGGGCCCGGAATAGTATCCAAAACGCCCCGGTACCCACCGAAGTGGCCGCCGCCGTCGAGGCGGCCTACGCAGCACTGGGTGACAACGTTCCGGTGGCCGTCAGGTCCTCGGCCACTGCCGAAGACCTTCCGTCGGCGAGCTTCGCCGGCCAGCAGGACACCTACCTCAATGTGGTGGGCGCCGCCGCCGTGGTGGAAGCCGTGCGTGACTGCTGGGCCTCGCTCTGGACGGACCGGGCCGTCAGCTACCGGGCAAGCCGGGGGATCGATCCGGCCGTGGTGTCGCTGGCGGTGGTGGTCCAGCGGATGGTGGATGCCACCGCCGCCGGTGTGCTTTTTACCGCCAACCCGCTGACGGGCCGCCGGAAGCAGGCCGTGATCGATGCCAGTCCGGGGCTGGGGGAGGCTGTGGTGTCAGGGGCCGTGAACCCGGACCATTTCGTTGTTGACCCGCTCACCGGGCGGGTGCTGGAACGCCGGCTTGGGGACAAACGCATCGCGGTCCGGCCGATCCCCGGGGGCGGAACCCGGACGCTGGCCATCAGCAATGGCGGAGCAGCGGCCTGCCTGACGGACAAGCAGGCCGTCGAGCTGGCGGCCATGGGCCACCGGGTGGAGGGCCACTTTGGCTCGCCGCAGGACATTGAATGGGCCATCGCCGGCGACGGCCGCCTCTGGCTGACCCAGTCGCGGCCCATCACCACGCTGTTCCCTGTCCCGCAACGGGCGGCCGGGGTGGGCACTCCCGGCGGGGAGGGCACGCGCGTTTACCTTTGCTTCAGCCTGGCGCAGGGCCTGACCCGCCCCATCACGCCCATGGGCCTGGCAGCCTTCCGGCTCATTGCCTCCTCGGTGGCCCGCGCGGCGCAGTTCGACGTGCCCGAGCCACGCCGGGGTCCGTCCCCTTACGCAGTGGCGGGCCAGCGGATTTACTTCGATCTGACCGCAGTAGCCCGCAGCACCACCGGCCGGCGGATCGTTCCGCGCGTCTTTGACGTGATGGAAGCACGCTCAGCCACGGTGCTGCGCAGGGTTTTCGAGGACCCGCGGTTTTCCGTGACCCGCAGGACGCCGCTGGGCTTGCTGCGGCACGGGGTCCCGGCGGCGGTGCATGCCGGGGTGCCGGAGACGCTGCTTCGGGCCATCTTCCGCCCCGACGCGGCCCTCCGCAGGACCAACCGGCGCGCGCGCGAGTTCGCAAACTCACTAGAACCGCCCGCCGGATTCACCCCGCTGCAGCGCCTGGACTACGCCGAACACGTGTTCGGCACGCGTATCTTCTCGGTGGTGCCGTCCATCCTGCCGCTTCCGGCTCTCGGGTTCGCTGCCCTGGCGCTCGCCGGAAAACTGCTGGGCGGCGGCCGGTGGGAAGATCTGCAGACTGTGCTCCGCGGGCTGCCGAACAACGTCACCACCGAGATGGACCTGGAGTTGTGGCGCCTCGCCCAGGTGATTAAGAACGACGGCGGTTCCCGCGCCGCCGTGACGGACCGGAAACCCGCCGAGCTGGCCGAGGAGTTCCGCGCGGGCCAACTGCCCGCCGTGCTGCAGTCCGGGCTGGCGCGGTTTTTGGGCCAGTACGGGCACCGCGCCGTGGCCGAGATCGACGTCGGTATGCCGCGCTGGTCCGATGACCCCACCCACATCCTGGGTGTCCTGGCCAACTACCTGCGGCTTGAGGACTCGGCGCTGGCCCCGGATGTCCAGTTCAGCAATGCGGCAGAAGAAGCCGAAGCCTGCGTTGAGCGTCTCGTCGCGGAGGCGCGGAGCCGCGGCTGGCTGCGCGGGACTGTGGTCCGGGCGGCGCTGCGGCGGGCGCGGCTTTTCGCCGGATTGCGCGAACTGCCCAAGTACCAGCTGGTGGTGGGCCTCGCGGAAGTGCGGAAGCAACTGGCCCTGGCCGGTGCAGCGCTGGCGGCGGCGGGGGTAGTGGACGAGGCGGATGACGTCTTCTTCCTGGACCTGGACGAAGCCAGGGCCGGCCTTAGCTCCGGAACCGCTGACTTCCGTGGCCTGGTGGCGCAGCGGCGCGCGGACTACGCCCTGGAACTCGAACGGCGTCACGTGCCGCGGGTGCTGCTTTCGGACGGCACCGAGCCGGAAGCCGTTCCATCCGCCGGCGCTGCGGCGGCATCCACGGTGCCGGGGGCACTGACCGGGAGCCCGGCGTCGGCCGGTGTTGTTACGGCGACTGCCCGTGTGATCCTCGACCCGGTGGGCGCGCGCCTGGAACCGGGAGAAATCCTGGTGGCTCCGTCCACGGACCCCGGCTGGACACCGCTGTTCCTTACCGCGGGCGGACTGGTGATGGAGATGGGCGGGCCCAATTCCCACGGTGCCGTGGTGGCCAGGGAGTATGGGATTCCCGCGGTGGTGGGCGTCCCGGACGCCACGCTCCGGCTCTCCACCGGGCAGGAAATAACGGTCGACGGCGGCGCCGGTACCGTGGTGCCTTCGTAGCCGGGCAGCGCCCGGCAAGACTTCCAGAAGAGACGTGTGCGCTGGCGGTCCCGAGGCGTAACCTGAAGTATGGGCTCCAAGGATGAAGCAGGGCTGGCATGATCCGCGCATGGCTGCGCTGGGTGCCTGCCGCAGCTGTACCTGCAGTGATAGCCGCCGGCGTGCTGGTGGGATCCATTCCGGCGCGGGCCGGCGATCCGTTGCCACAAAAGTCTCCGGCTGAGGTCCTGACCCTCCTTGGCCAGCACAACACCAGGTCATTCTCCGGAACGGTCGAGCAATCCGCCGAACTGGGACTGCCAGAACTGCCGGCCGCCGGTCCAACCTCCGGACCGGTGTCGGCCGGCGGGGCCGCGTCCGTCCTGGAGTTCCTGACCGGTGCGCACACTGCCCGGATATTCATGGACGGGCCAACAAAGATGCGGGTCCAGGTGATGGACCGGCTGGCTGAACGTGACGTCATCCGGCGGGACGGCGACGTGTGGTTCTACAACTCCAAGGACAACAGCGCTGCCCACCTGGCCTTGCCGGCGTTCGCCAGCGACCTGCCGTTGCCCGGTCCGTCCATGCCCATCCTGCCCGGCGACCTCCCCGGCCCGCCTGTACTGCCGACGCCCGAGGACCTGGCCCGCGAGTTCCTCGCCGTTGTGGACAGTTCCACCGAGGTGACGGTGGGGCCGGACATCGAAATTGCCGGCCGGACGGCCTACAGCCTGGAACTGGCGCCGCGGGCGCAGGGAACGCTGGTTGAGAAAATTGCCATCGCCGTCGACAGCGAGACGGGAATGCCGCTGCGGGTATCCGTGATGGCACGCGGCCAGGCAAAACCGGCTTTACAGGCTGGCTTCACCAGCCTGTCCCTGGCGGCCCCGGAGGACTCGGTATTTTCGTTCGTTACCCCACCGGGCGCCACGATCAAGGAGCTGCAGGTACCACCGATCCCGCTCCGGCCCGGCCTGCCACCCCTTCCGGCCGTGCCCGGTGGGATTACGCCCGGAGTGGTTCCGGACAGTGCCCCGGATAAGATTCCCGGCAGCGACGCCAGCCTGCATCACCGTCATGCACTTCGGCCCACGGTAACTGGCAAGGGCTGGGAGACCGTCATCGGGTTCCCCGCGGCACCCGACGGCCAAGGGGCTGCCATGACTGAATCCTTGCTGAAGGATCCGCTCCTGTCCCAGGCCGCCGTCGTCGTGCCCGGCGGAAGGCTCCTGTCCACGGCGCTGGTCAACGTCCTGCTGACCGACGACGGCAGGATCTTTGTGGGGATGGTCCCGGCGGAGCGGCTCCAGGCCGCAGCCGGCGCAGTGTGACCGCGGCCGGTGTGACCGCGGCCGGGGTGGCTTCCTCCCGGACCAGCCCTCAAAGGAACGGCACAACCGGGCTGACCATCGAGACCCAGGGCCTGACCAAGCGTTTCGGCCACCAGTTGGCGGTGGACAACGTGGACCTCGCTGTTCCCCACGGTGCCGTCTTCGGGTTCCTGGGCCCCAACGGTTCCGGCAAGACCACCACCATCCGGATGCTCTTGGGCCTTGCTGCCGCGTCGGCCGGCACCGTCAGCGTCCTGGGCCTGCCGATGCCGCAGCGCCTACACGAGGTTCTGCCGCGCGTCGGTGCCCTGGTGGAGGGACCGGCGTTCTATCCGTTCCTTTCCGGCACCGCCAACCTGCACCGCCTGGACGCCGCCAGCCGGCATGCGGCCCCTGCTACCCGGACCGCCCGCGTGGCTGCCGCGCTTGAGCGCGTAGGTCTCTCACACGCCGCCGGCAAGCGGGTCCACGCGTACTCCCTGGGCATGAAGCAGCGGCTGGGGATCGCCAACGCGCTGCTGTCGCCGCGGGAGTTGCTGGTGCTTGATGAGCCCACCAACGGGCTGGACCCGCAGGGAACGCGGGAAGTGAGGAGCCTGGTGCGGTCGCTGGCCGCCGACGGCGCCACCGTCTTTGTCTCCAGTCACCTCCTCGCAGAGGTGGAGCAGATCTGCACGCACGCGGCCATCATGAGTGCCGGGCGGCTGGTGGCCCAGGGGCCGCTGGCGGAGCTCCGCCAGGCGGGCGAGACCCGGATCCGCCTGTTAACGCCCGACGCCGGGGCGGCCAGCGAGGTCCTGCTGCGGTTGGGCATGTCCCCGGGAAGGGGAACGCCTGAACCGGACGGCGACGTGCTGACCGCGGTCGCGGCCGCGTCCCGGCTTGAGGCCCCGGAGGACATTGTGGCGGAGCTCGTGGCAGCCGGCGTGCGTGTCCGGGGTTTTGCGGTGGAGCGGGAGA
Organism: Pseudarthrobacter sp. S6; assembly: GCF_050156575.1. NCBI lineage: Bacteria > Bacillati > Actinomycetota > Actinomycetes > Micrococcales > Micrococcaceae > Pseudarthrobacter > Pseudarthrobacter sp. S6. The sequence continues at coordinate 611,316 of NZ_CP189581.1, forward strand.
GCCTGGAGGAGCGCTTTGTGGCGCTGACGGGGGAGGGGTTCGACATTGCCCAATAGTGCTTCTGCGGCCGGCAGTGTTCCGGCAGCCCGTGGCGTTCCCGATGCCGGCAGCGGTGCTGAGGCCAGCAGCGGTTCCGGGCTCAGTAGGGCTTCGGGCGCGCCGTCGAGCCTGCCCCTGCTGGGGTCCGAGCTGAAGACGCTTTTCCGGCGCCGCCGGACCGCGGCCATGCTGGTGGCCCTTGCCGCTATACCGGTGCTGATCGCCGCCGCTGTCCGGCTCTCGTCATCCGTTCCTGCCGGGCGGGGACCGGCGTTCCTGGACCGGATCAGCCAGAACGGGCTGTTTGTGGCGGTCACGGCGATGCTGGTTTCCGTGCCACTGTTCCTCCCCCTGACCATTGGGGTGGTGGCGGGCGATACCATTGCCGGCGAGGCCAGCCTGGGCACGCTTCGTTACCTGCTGGTGGCGCCGGCCGGGCGGGTCCGCCTGCTGCTGGTGAAGTACGCCGGAGCGCTGGCGTTCTGTATCGCCGCGCCCGTCACGGTGGCCCTTGCCGGGGCCGCGATCGGGGCTTCGCTGTTCCCTGTCGGGCCGGTAACGCTCCTGTCCGGGGATGTAGTCCAGCCGCCTGAGGCCGCGCTGCGGCTGGTTCTGATCGCCGCCTATCTTGCGGTGTCCCTGGCCGGACTTTCGGCGATTGGCCTGTTCCTGTCCACCTTGACGGTGGTCCCGGTGGGCGCGATGGCCGCCACGGTGGTGCTGTCAGTGGTCTCGCAGGTGCTGGACCAGCTGCCACAGTTGGAATGGCTGCACCCATGGCTGTTTACACACTACTGGTTCGGATTCGCGGACATCTTGCGCCAGCCGGTGCTGTGGGACTCTTTTGCCAGCAACGCGCTGCTGCAGGCGGGTTACGTGGCCGTGTTCGGGGCGCTCGCCTATGGCCGGTTTGTCACCAAGGACGTGCTGTCCTGAGCCTCGGGCCCGAGCCCTGTCCGCATCAGTAGCGGGCTGCGTAAGGGTGGAGCTGCATCCCGGCCATCCAGCTCAACTGGGTCACGCTGATGCCCTCGTCCGGATTCAGCGCCTGAACCACCTGGCCGTTGCCCAGGTAGATGGCCACGTGATAGAAGCCCGGGGCTGAGCCCCAGACCAGCAGATCGCCGCGCCGGGCCTGGGAGATCGGCACGTGAACGGGGGCTGCCGCGTACTGCTGGGCAGCGGTGCGCGGCAGGTACTTGCCCGCGGCGGCGAAGGCTGTTTGCACAAGGCCGGAGCAGTCAAAACCGTTGGGGCCGGTGCTGCCGTACTGGTAGAAATAGGGCGACCCCACCTTGGACATCGCCACTGAGATGGCCGTCTCGTTGGAGCCCCCCTGCGATGGGGCCGGTGTTGGCGCCGGCGCCGGCGCGGGAGCGGGAGCGGGCGCAGGAGCCGGGGCGGGCGCGGGAGCGGGCGCAGGAGCCGGGGCGGGCGCGGGAGCTGGAGCTGGAGCTGGCGCGGGTGCTGGGGCAGGCGCTGGAGCTGGAGCTGGCGCGGGTGCTGGAGCGGCCGGCAGGTTCCCGCCGGCGGCCGGTCCGGCGGCAGGCCGGTCTGGTGCCTGCGCCGCCGCAGCCCGATCAGCGGCGGCAGTCAGCTCGGCGAGTCTGGCCTCCTCGCGCCGCCGGTCCAAAGCGTCAATGCGCGCTGATTCGAGGGCCACTGTGGTGTTCCGCAGTTGGGCGAGCTGATCCACGAGGATTGTTCGCTGCGCTGCGGCTTCGGCGACCGCCTTGGCCTGGGTAGCGTTGGCTTGTTCGGCCTCTTCCTTGCGGGCCTCGGCCTTTTGGGCGGCGTCGTCAGCGGCCCGGTTGGCGTCGTCGGCGGCGGCCGTCAGGGACTGCGCTGCGGTCGCTGCCGATGCCGCCGATTCGAAGGCACGGCTCCGGCTGGCCGAAATGGCTTCCAGTGTCGCAGCCTGGTGCAAGGTTTCGGGGTTGCCGCTGACGAACGTGCCCAGCGTAGGGTTGAGCCCGCCGTTGCGGTATAGGTCGCCGGCGAGCTGACCCACCTGCTTCCGGGTCCTGTCCTGCTCCTGCGTCGCAGCAGTGGCCTTGGCCGTGGCTATGTCCGCCGACATCTTGCGGTCCTGCAGTTCAACCAAGGCTTCACCGTAGGCGTTATTGGCCTGCAGCGACAAGGCAAACGTGGCTTGCTGGTCGCTCTTGGCGTCCGCGAGGAGGCGTTCGATGCTGGCGACCTTATCCGCGGTTGCGCGTTCACTGGCCTTGGCTGTGGCGATGTCCTCCGGGGTGGGAAGCTCCGGCGACGCCGGGCGCTGGACAGCCGGAGACTGCGGCAGCGGCGCAGCCTGGGCGGGGAGGGCCATGGTGCCGAAAAGTACGACGGCGGTGCACAGCACGGCGGCCTTCAGGCCGGATCCGGTCAAACCCATTCGCAGAACCTCGCACGCAGTAAGGCTGGGGGAGCGAGGTCTGGTGGCGGCGCAAGGAGCCCCTCTGCTGATCTCCCAGCAGTCCGAGGCTACGTGAGCGTGTGTACTTTGGCAACACTGGTCACATCAATAACATAAACAACAAGAGTGTGATTCCGCCGCATCCCGACCGGCGTGTCGTGCCGAGCCTGTGTCGTCCGCCGCAAGGGGTCAGGCGTGCTGGCGCGATTCGTGCTCCGAGTGACTGGCGGGCTCCAGCTGGAAAGTGCAGTGCTCGGTGTCAAAGTGGGAGCCCAGGCACGTGGTCAGCTTGTCCAGGAGCTGGTCGGCGCCGCGGGCATTGAGGACGCCGTCCTCCACCACCACGTGCGCCGAAAAGACCGGCACGCCTGAGGTGATCGTCCAGATGTGGATGTCATGGACGTCCACCACGCCGTCAACGCTGAGGATGTGTTCGCGGATCATCTGCACCTCCACGCCTTTGGGGGTCGCCTCCAGCAGGACGTCCACCACATCGCGCAGCAGGCTCCAGGCCCGCGGCAGGATCATCAGGGCGATGAGCACGGAGGCGATCGTGTCGGCGGCCTGGTAGCCGGTGAACATGATGACCAGGGCAGCAACAATAACTGCGACTGAGCCCAGCAGGTCGCCCAGCACTTCAAGGTAGGCGCCCCGGACGTTCAGGCTGTCCTGGTGTGCGCCGCGCAAAATCAGCAGCGAGACCAGGTTGGCCACCGCGCCCAGGATGGCCGCGAAGAGCATGATGTCGGTGTGGACCTCGGGCGCGGAGCCAATTCGGCGGATGGCCTCGGTGAAGATGACCACCGAGATGACAATCAGGATCAGCGCGTTGGCCAGGGCGGCCAGGACCTCGGCACGCTGGTAGCCGTAGGTCCGCTGCTCGCTTGCGGGGCGTCCGGCGATCCAGGCAGCCAGCAGCGCGATGGTCACGCCGGCCGCATCGGAGAGCATGTGGCCGGCGTCCGCCAGCAGGGCCAAGGATCCGGACAGTGCCGCGCCGATCACCTGGACCACCACCACCGCAAGGGTGATGGCCAGGACGGCAATGAGGCGTTTGCGGTGCCGGCCTGTCGCCGTGATCCCGTGCGTGTGGCTGTGGTCGTGTCCCATGCCTACAAGGCTAGTCCCAGCCGAGCTCGTGCAGCCGCCGGTCATCGATGCCGAAGTGGTGGGCGATCTCGTGGACCACCGTCACAGCCACTTCCTGGATCACCTCGTCGCGGGACCCGCAGATGTCCAGGATGGGCTGGCGGAAAATGGTGATCCGGTCCGGCAGCGAACCGGCATCCCACCATGAATCCCGCTCCGTCAAGGGAACCCCCTCGTAGAGGCCCAGCAGAACGGTGTCCGGATCCTCGCCAGGGCCGGGCACGTAGTCGTCCTCGACAAACACGGCCACGTTGTCCATGGCGGCCGCCAGTTTGGCGGGGATCAGGCCCAGGGCATCCGTGACGGCGGCCTCGAAATCGTCAGCGGACATCTCAAACGGACCGGACTCTTGCGGACCGTCCGGGATGATGGGCAGGCCGGGCGGCAGTTGGGCGGGCATAAGCAGACTCTAGCCCGCAGCCCGGTCGGCGCGCATACTGAACCGTCCTTGACCGCATTGGGAGGAGCTTGATGTCTGTCCGCCATCGCGTTTTTGCCGCCACTTACGACACGTTGTCGGCCTCTGTGGAGCGCCGCGAGCTCGCTCCTCGCCGTGCTCGGCTGCTTTCCGACGCCGATGCGGAGCACCTGCCGCTGCCGGACGGCGCACCGGACGCCGTCGTGTTCACCCTGGTGCTGTGCTCGGTGCCGGATCAGCGGCTTGCCCTGTTGGAGGCGCGAAGGGTGCTCAAACCCGGCGGGACCCTCGCGGTGCTCGAGCATGTCCGCGGACAGGGCCGGGCCGCCCGCTGGCAGGACAGGCTGGACGGCTTGTGGGGCCGTTGCGTGGCGCCCGGGTGCCAACCTCAACCGGAACGCGGTGGCATCCATCGGCGAAGCAGGGTCCGAGTTCACGGAAGTCAGCAGGTTGGAGGACCCGGCGGTTGCCCAGGCCACGCCCCTCATCGCGGGCATGGCAAAGCCGAGCCCGACGTTTCGCTGAACGGAGCTCCTACCGGGACCTGCGGCGAGTCAGGCCCACACCCACAAGGCAGACCAGCCCGCCCACCAAACCCAGCACCGCGGGCACTTCGCTGAGGACCAGCCACGAGATCAGGATGGTGGTGCCCGGCACAAGATAAGTGGTGGCCGCCAGTTTTCCGGCATCAATCAGGGACAGCGCAAAGGCCCAGGTGGTGAAGGCGATGGCGGTGGGGAAGATGCCCAAATAGACCAGGCCCAGTGTCGCCGGCAGCGGTGCCGACTGCAGCTCGGACACCAGCTGGCCACTGAAGGGAAGGCAGCAGACCGCCCCCACCATGATGCCGAACCAGGTGGCCTGGCCCGCCGGGAACTTCCGCAGCACCGGCTTCTGGATGATGACACTGACGGCGGCGAGCACGGCGGCGAGGAGGCAAAGCAGCACGCCCGCCACATCCGCCGTCGAACGTTCCCCGGAACCTGAGCCAAGCGCTATCAGTGCAACCCCGCCGAACGCCACCAGGCTCCCGAAAATCAGCCAGCGCGGGAAGCCCTCCTTCAGGAAGACGCCGGCCATGATCGCAACCAGGATGGGATTGACGTTGATCAGCAAGGCGGCGGTCCCGGCGTCCAGCAGGTGTTCTGCCGCGTTCAGGGCCAGGTTGTAGCCGCCGAACCACATCACCCCGTAGCCCAGGATGGGCCACCATTCGCGGCCCCGCGGCAGCAGCTTGCTTTTGGCCAGCTGCGGCAGCACCAGCGCGCCGAGCACGACGGCGGCAACCGCCAGCCTGCCCAGGGTCAGGGAACCGGGGGAGAAAGTGGGGCCGATGGCCCGGATCCCCACGAAGGCCGAGGCCCAGAGCACCACGGTGACCACCACGGCAGCGACGCCGAGCGCGTTCGGACGGCCAGGTGACGGGCGAAGCGTGGTTGCTACTGCTGCTGCGCTGGGAGGGGTGCTTGAAGCCATGCTGCCAATCTAGCCCTGCCGCGGCGCCGGCAGCTGGCGGGAATCGGACACGTCTAGTCGATCTTCTGCCAATCCCGGGCCGACCACTCCAACAGCCGCTCCAGAGGCCAGGTGGTAACGATGCGGTCGGCGGGCACATTGTTGCGCGCGGCACGGGCCGCCCCGTGCTGGAGGAAGTCGAGCTGGCCCGGAGCGTGGGCGTCGCTGTCGATCGAGAACAGGCAGCCGGCGTCAAGGGCCAGCCGGATCAGGTCATCCGGCGGGTCCTGCCGCTCGGGGCGCGAGTTTATCTCGACCGCCACATTGTTTTCGGCGCACGCCGCAAATACCTTCAGGGCGTCGAAGTCCGATTGCGGGCGCGTGCCACGGGATCCCTCCACCAGGCGTCCGGTGCAGTGGCCCAGCACATTGGTCCGGGGGTTCTGGATTCCGTGGAGCATCCGCCGGGTCATGGTGGCGCCGTCCGCCCGAAGCTTCGAATGGACGCTGGCCACCACAATGTCCAGCCGGTCCAGCATCTCCGGTGACTGGTCCAGTTCGCCGGATTCTAGGATGTCCACCTCGATGCCGGTCAGGAGCCGGAATCCGTCTTTTTCGCCGTCAGCTGCGGAGGCGGCGTTGATCGCGGCCACAACGTCGAGCTGTTCGGTCAGGCGCTCGGCGCTGAGCCCGTTGGCGATGGTCAGGTTGGGGGAGTGGTCTGTCAGCGCCAGGTACTCGCGGCCCAGAAGGCGGGCAGCGTCTGCCATCAGATGGATGGGAGAGCCGCCGTCGGACCAGTCGCTGTGGCTGTGGAGGTCGCCTCGGAGCGCTTCGTGAAGCTCGGCCCCACCGTCCGCCAGAGGCACCAGGCTGCGCTGGCGTAGATCCTCAAGATACTCTGGCACCTCGCCGTCCACGGCCTGCCGGACCACTTGGTAGGTCCTGTCGCCGATGCCCTTCATGCTCTTGAGCCTGCCGTCCCGGGCCCGGGCAGCCACCTCCGAAGGGTCGAGCCCGGCGATGATCCCCGCCGCCTTCCGGAAGGCCTGGACCTTGAACGTGGCAGCGCGTTCCCGTTCCAGCCAGAAAGCAATTTCATTGAGCGCGGCGACGGCATCCATCTGTCCATCTTCGCCTGTTCCGGCCGCTTCGGTCAGGTGTCGCGGGCCGATTTTGAGTTATTCCCGCCGAGGCCCTATAGTTTTAGAGTCCAGTTCGGAGCAACTGCAAACGAGAAGACTGAGAGCCTTGGCTCGAAGCCTTTTATTTTGTGCCGAACGGGTTCTGGCCCCCATCGTCTAGCGGCCTAGGACACCGCCCTTTCACGGCGGCGGCACGGGTTCGAATCCCGTTGGGGGTACGCAAGGAACTGGTCTGGCAGGCTGAAAACGTCTGGTAAGCTGGAAGCCTTGAAAAAAGCGGTAGCGATGCCGCGCAGCAAGAAAATCAAGGCCCTGTAGCGCAGTTGGTTAGCGCGCCGCCCTGTCACGGCGGAGGTCGCGGGTTCAAGTCCCGTCAGGGTCGCTCTGATTGCTGGAAGAAATTCCGGCAGTCAAGGTGACATGTCACCTAGGCTCTGTAGCTCAGTTGGTAGAGCGTTCGACTGAAAATCGAAAGGTCACCGGATCGACGCCGGTCGGAGCCACCACTGGGAAGCATCAGTTCTTCGGAACTGGTGCTTTTCTTCTTTAATCGGTCACCCGCCTGCGCAACGGATCCTCCCGCCCCGTCCAGCGCTCTCAGGAGCAATCAGTAGACAGAACTCAGGAGGGGCGGGGCCGGCTCTTGTGCGAGGAGGCTGACTCTCGGCAGCTTCCCACGCCGGAACTCGCGTTAAGGATAGGGTTGGGAGCAATAGAAGGGGAGTGCCTGATGGAATACCAGAACCCACAACCCGATGCGGGTGTCGAGCGCCAGCTGATTACCAGCCACCGCGCCGCCAGCCAGGCGCCCGTACCAGGGCATGGCCGCACCGTGATCGCGGAGACCGCCGTGGCAAAAGTTGCCGGCATCGCTGCCCGCGCCGTGCCGGGAGTCTACTCGCTGGGGTCCGCCCCGTCCCGTGCGCTGGGAGCCATCCGGGATGCCGTCGGCAGTTCGGACCATGCGGCCGGTGTCCGCGCCGAGGTCGGTGAGACGCAGGTGGCGGTAGACATCAGTTTGGTAGCCTCCTACGGTACGCCACTGCATTCCCTGGCCGATCAGGTCAGATCGGCCGTGTACCGCGCGGTCGAGGAACTCGTTGGCTTGCAGGTCATCGAAGTGAATGTCGAAATAACCGATGTCTACGTGGCACCGCCAGTGAAGGCCGGAGCGTCTGCCGGCGCCGAAAGGGAGGCGCTGCTGTGAACCTGACCGTTGTGGGCATCGCCATCGGCGCCTTCGTGGCGTTTATGTCCTTCCAGTTCGGGCTGTGGGGCTTCCTGGTCTCCCTCCTCTTTATGGCCATCGGCGCCCTCCTGGGCCGCGCAGCGGAAGGAAAACTGGACCTGCGCGGAGTCCTGGACGCCATCATCGGCCGGCGCTCCTCGTCATGACGTCAGCGTCGCCTTCCTTCCCGGTCCACGTCCTGAACGGACACAACCGCATCAGCACGCAGGCCCTGACCAGCCTTGCCAGGACAGCAGCCGCGGAAGCCCTCGGCGTGGATCCCCACGATGTCCGGGCGGACTGGGCGGACGACGACGGCCTGTTGGCTCTGTCGCTCGTGTCACCTATCAGGATCCCGCCGCTGGCCACCGTGCTCAGGGACGCAGGCCGGGTCGCCGCGTTCGGCGGATCAATTTGGGACCGGACGGTCGATGCCAAAGCCAGGATCCTCTCGACGGTCACGGCCCTCAGCGGCGCCCGACTGAGCAGGGTGGATATCCGAATCAGCGGCGTTAAGCCGATCGAGGGAGGCAGGGTCCAGTGAGCGGCGGAACAGTGGACGGGGACCTGGCGGATTCGAGGCCAACAAGCCGCGCCCGGGCCCAACGTCAACCTGACATGCGCCGCGTCGTCTACCGGGAAACCCATTCCACCCGGGCAGCGGTGTCAACCGTGGCGGCCGTCCTAGTGATGGGGCTGGCCGGCTACGGTCTTCTCGAAGCGGCCGTGCACGCCATAGGGCAGCCGGCCTGGCTGATCGAACCACAACTGGCGGCGGAGCGCATCGTTGCCCTGCCGGCTGGTACCCCGCCGTTGCTGCTCGGTGCCAGCGGCGCCGTGGTAGCGATGGTGGGACTATTTTTCCTGCTCAACGCCATCCTGCCGGGAAGACGCGCCCGGCACGTGCTGAACAGCGCTGCCAGTTCGTCCGCCGTGGTGGTGGATGACGAGGTCATCGCCTCCGCCTTGGCGCGCAGCGCACGGCTCGCCGCCAATGTCACCCCGGAACAGGTCATGGTGGTGGTGTCCCGGCGGCAGGTCATCGTGAATTTGCGCCCCACCTCAGGGGTTCCCGTGGCTGAGGCGGCAGTGCTGGCCGCGGTCCAGGACGAACTCAGCGGGATGTCACTGGTCCCATTGCCTGAGGTCCGCGTCAACATTTCCACCATAGGAGTGATCGGAGCATGACGGCCACACCCTCGCTCCTCAACCGGATCCTGCTGGGCATTCTCGGGCTCAAGCTGCTCGCCGTGGGCATCCTGCTCGTCCTGCTTGCCGCGGTTCCACCAGTGGGAACCTGGTGGCATGCCTGGTCCGGATCGGCCTGGCGGAGTGTCAACCAGGCCTTCGACAACACCCGCTTTCCGGGACGTCCGGAAAGCTGGCTCTGGATTGTGATGGCGCTTACCCTGGTGGTTCTGATCGGCCTGATGGTTGCCTGGATCGCGCAGCAGGGCAAGGGCCGCAGCAACCTGTTGGTGGCCGAGTACGACCCCGGGACCGTGGCCGGAGACGTGCGGATCAGCGGGGGAGTAGCTGAACAGGCGTTGAAGCACGCTTTGGCTGAACGGCCCGATCTGGCGGGTGCCACGGTGGCAACCTACGATGTCCAAGGCAGCCCTGCCTTGAAAATCCGGCTCCAGCCGCGCCAGGGCGTGGCGCCGCACCTCCTGGCGGACGAGGTCTATGCCTTGGTAGATGCTTTGGACCAAGTGGTTGGCAAGCGGACGCCGGTCCTGATCCACATCGGCGCCGGGGCCAGGACACGGTTCAGCCGGGCCGAACGCGTCCGTTAGAGTCAGACGGCGGGACACCTGATCGTGCCGATGCCGGCGGATATCGGCTGGCAAATGCCCACCACCACTGTCCGGATGGAATGACCGGGGAATCTACGAGAACACCATGAGCGAAGAAGTAACTGGCGGCGCAGTGGCAAACGAAGGCGTCGAAGGCGCTGCAGAAAACGTGAAGGAGGTCGCGGGCGATGCCGCAGAAAACGTCAAGGAACTGGCCAGCGATCTGACTGAGAACGTGAAGGGCTTCGGAGCCAAGATCGCAGGGCTGTTCAAGGGCGGCAAGTAAGCCTTCACCTTTTCAGCCTGGCTCCAAGGACGCCGCGCCCCTGGGGGTCGGCGTCCTTGGTTTTTAGGCTGTGCCCCGATCTCGTGGCCCCCGAGCGGCCAAGGAAAATCACTTCTTGGTCAGGTAGACCGTGCAGTTTGGCGGTATTTCAGCCCCGGTGCCACTAGTCACCGGATCACTCGTCAGAGCCACCGCGTACCCGGCAGGGACAGGTATAACGGCTTCCCCCATATTGCTCAGGACCAGGACGTCGCCGTTCTTGAAGGCCAGCACACCCCGGGGCGGGTGATGGATGTCGGCCCACTGGAAGGTCCCGGACCCGAGACTGTGGGTGGAACGGAACGACAGCGCCGAGCGGTATAGCTCGAGTGTGGAGCCGGCGATGCCGTCCTGCCGGTCGGCCGCGAGGTCCCTGAAGGACTCGGGCTGAGGCAGCCATGGCGCGGCCGGCCCTCGGACGCTGTCACCAGTAAACGCGTCCGCGAAACCGTAGCCGGGTGCCGCTGCCCGCCAGGGCAGCGGCACCCGGCAGCCGTCGCGGCCGATTTCAGCACCTTTGGTGCGGAAGAACGTAGGATCCTGGCGGGCTTCGTCCGGGAGTGTCGTGTGCTCCGGAAGGCCCAATTCCTCGCCCTGGTAGATGTAGGCAGATCCGGGCAACGCGAACGAGACCAGGGTGGCGGCACGGGCGCGTTCCAGACCCAAGGCAGCGTCTGGCTGCTCATCTTCTGCGGCGATGCCTTTGGGGAAGGTCGTGGGGTCCTTCAGACCGAACCGCGTGCTGTGCCGTACGGTGTCGTGATTGCTCAGCACCCATGTGGACGGCGCTTCCACGGACGCATCCGCTTTGAGGGAATCTGCGATGGCTTCAGCCATTCGCTCGGCGTCCCAGCCCGCCAGGAGAAAGTCGAAGTTAAAGGCCTGCTGCATTTCGTCCTTGCGGACGTACCGGGCCAGGCGTTCAGCAGGTTCAACCCAGGCTTCCGCAACCATCATGCGGTCGCCATGGTACTCAGCCAGCACTTTGTGCCAGTCGCGGTAGATCTCATGCACGCCGTCCTGGTCAAAGAACGGCGACGGCGGGTATTGCGGCGACACGGCACGGTGCGGTTCCTGCGCATCGGTATGTGCGCCTGGTGCGTCGCCCGGCGTCGTACGCAGCGTGTCCCGGGCTTCCGCGGTTCCTTCGACCATGGCCGCCACGCCCTCCCAGTCCGGAAGCCCGGCTTCCTTGACTAGGCCGTGGGCAACGTCCACACGGAAGCCGTCAACTCCCCGGTCGAGCCAGAAGCGCAGGACCGATCGCATTTCTTCCCGCACCTCGGCGTTGTCCCAGTTCAGATCCGGCTGTTTGGTATCGAACAAATGGAGGTACCACTCGCCCGGGGTGCCGTCCTGTTCGGTGACCCTGCTCCAGGCCGGGCCACCGAAGATCGACCTCCAGTTGTTCGGTGCCAGGTTTCCGTCGCCGGAACCGGCGACCGCATCCTTTCCGGGCCTGAACATGTACCTGTCCCGCACCCTGGATCCTGGTGCGCCCGTCAAAGCTTCGCGGAACCAGACGTGCTCATCTGACGTGTGGTTCGGGACGAGGTCAACAATGACCTTCAGCCCCAGGCTGTGAGCATTCTGTAATAATTCGTCGAAGTCCGGCAATGCCCCGAAAAGAGGGTCAACGACGCGGTAGTCAGCCACGTCGTAGCCCGCGTCCGCCTGCGGGGATTTGTAGAACGGTGAAAGCCACACAGCATCCACTCCCAGGCTCCGCAAATACGGCAGGCGGGCCGTAATTCCGGGGAGGTCACCCATGCCGTCGCCATTGGCGTCAGCGAAGGAACGCGGATAAATCTGATAGACGACGGCGCTGGCCCACCATGAGTTGAGTGCGGAACCGGGGGTGGGAACGAGTGGATGTTGCATTTGGTTCCGCTCCTGTAACTTTTTGATGTAAACGCTTGCATTGCCCACGACAACCTTACTAGTGTGATGGTCACCACATCAACCGCACAGTCGACGTACTTGTCACTCAGCGAGGAGCTTCAAGCTATGAAAACCCGTAAATACCTACTCCCGGCAGCAGCTGCCGGCATCTTGGCCCTGACGCTCTCCGCCTGTTCCGGCGGCGGCGCAGGCAGCGGCACGGCCTCAAGCGGCGGAGATGCCGCGGCCAATCTCGACGGACGGGGTCCCATTACCTACATCCAGGGCAAAGACAACAGCAACGTCGCCCGCCCGCTCGTCGATAAGTGGAACGCGGCGCACCCGGACCAGATAGTCACCTTCAAGGAGCAGTCGGACCAGGCGGACCAGCAGCACGACGATCTGGTCCAGAACCTCCAGGCAAAAAACGTCAACTACGACGTCTTTGACGTGGACGTTATCTGGACCGCTGAGTTTGCAGCGAAGGGTTGGCTGCAGCCGCTCCAGGACAAGATGAGCATTGATACGTCCAAGATGCTGCCTGCCACGGTCAAGACGGCAACGTACAACGACACACTCTTCGCGGCACCAAAGACTTCAGACGGCGGAATCCTCTATTACCGCAAGGACCTGGTACCCACCCCGCCTAAGACTTTTGACGAGATGATGAGCATGTGCTCCATCGCGAAGCAGAACAACATCGACTGCTACGCGGGACAGTTCTTCAAGTATGAAGGCCTCACGGTCAACGCGGCTGAGGCAATCAACTCGGCCGGCGGCACGATCGTTGGAGACGATGGCAAATCGACGGTGACCTCTGCGGCGGCCAAGGCCGGCCTCAGCAACCTCGTTAGTGCCTACAAGGATGGAAATATCCCCACGCAGGCCATCACCTACCAGGAAGAACAGAGCCGTCAGTCCTTCGAAGACGGCAAGCTTCTCTTCCTGCGGAACTGGCCTTATGTATACAACCTCGCTAAGACCGATGGCTCCTCCAAGGTGAAGGACACCTTCGGCATGGCACCCCTCCCGGGCAAGAGCGGCCCCGGAGCGTCTTCCCTTGGTGGCCATAACATGGCCGTCAGCGTCTACTCGCAGCACAAGGCCACGGCCAAGGACTTCCTGACCTTCATGACCAGTGAAGAAACTGAAAAGTTCTACGCCACGCAGGGCTCGCTGGCCCCGGTGCTCGGTTCCCTGTACGACGACCCGACACTGGTAGCCAAACTGCCTTATCTGCCGGTGCTGAAGACGTCGATCTCCAACGCAGTTCCGCGTCCGGTCACGCCGTTCTACCCGGCAGTCACCAAGGCCATCCAGGATAACGCCTACGCTGCCATCAAGGGTGAGAAGACCGTCGATCAGGCAATGACGGATATGGACACGGCCATCAACTCGGCCAGCCAGTAGCGAAACCTCCAGTGAATCTCGGGCGGCCGGCGCTTCACGCGAGCGGTCGCCCGAGGGTCACGCTATTAATTCCGGAAGGAGGGGATATGTCCACGCTAGCGCAGCCTAAACCAGCGCCGGAGACACCGAGCCCCAAACCGAGTAAAGATCGAAAAGAAGTAGGACAGGACAGGGCGGTCAAGTCCCAAGGCCGCTGGGCGTTCTGGCTGGTTTCTCCGGCCTTGGTGGTGCTCGCTATTGTTATCGTCTACCCGGTGGTCAACGCCATCATCATGGCCTTCCAGAAGGACCAGGGCCTTGACCCGGTGACCAAGGTCTTTGTCCAAGGCGGTTCCGCCGGCTTTGACAATTTTGTGCACTGGCTGGCCCAGCAATGTGGCTCGGCCGCTTGTGCACCTGGCACCCTCGGAGCCCAATTCTGGAGCGCCACCGGTACCACATTCTTCTTCGCTGCTGTCACCGTGGTGCTGGAGACCATCTTGGGATTCTGGATGGCAGTCATCATGGCACGCAGCTTCCGCGGACGCAGCGCCCTTCGTGCAGCGGTCCTGGTGCCGTGGGCCATTCCCACGGCAGTGACAGCGAAGCTGTGGTTCTTCATTTTCGCTTTCGATGGAATCGCCAACAAGCTGTTTGGTACGGCGATCCTCTGGACAGGCAGCGAGTGGCCGGCCCGGTGGGCGATTATCATCGCAGACGTCTGGAAGACCACGCCGTTTATGGCATTGCTGATTTTGGCGGGCCTGCAGATCATCCCGGCAGAGGTATACGAGGCCGCGAAGGTCGACGGGGCCTCGACATGGCAGCGTTTCACCCAGATCACCTTGCCCCTGGTGAAGCCGGCACTCATGGTTGCTGTCCTGTTCCGTGTCCTTGATGCATTGCGTATGTACGACCTCCCAGCTATCATGACCCAGGGCTCCAACGGCACAACAACGTTGTCCATCCTGGTAGTTGATCAGATCCGTCAGGGGTTCAACTCAGCAGCGGCCTTGTCCACCATCACCTTCTTGATCATCTTCCTTGTTGCGTTCATCTTCGTTCGGTTCCTCGGAGCTAATGCAGTTGCCTCAGCCGCGCCCAAGACCAAGGAGCAAGTGAAATGACCGCCGTGACCTTTGACGCCGCACCCAAGACGGCTGCCCGGCGGCGGGAACGCTGGGCAAACGGACGCACCTATATCAGCGCAGGCCTCATCTTCATCTGGTGCTTGATTCCGTTCTACTGGATGATCGTGACCGCGTTCCGGGACGTCGGGTTTACGTTCGATTCGACGCCTTTCTTCACCCATGTCACCTGGGACAACTTCAACACTGTGTTCTCAGAAAGCCTGGGTAACCACTTTGGCCGGAACCTCCTGAACTCGCTCTTTGTGGCCGGGGTGACCACCGTGGTTGCCCTGCTCTTTGGCGTGTTTGCCGCGTATGCCTTGTCCAGGCTTGAATTCCGCTTCAAGTTCCTGGTGCTGGGCTTTGTCCTCGGGGCTTCGATGTTCCCGGGCGTGGCCTTGGTGACGCCATTGTTCCAGTTGTTCACCAACATCGGCTGGTACGGCACCTACCAGGCACTGATCATTCCGAACATCTCGTTTGTGTTGCCTTTAACGATCTATACCCTCACATCGTTCTTCCGGGAAATGCCGTGGGAACTGGAGGAATCAGCTCGAATTGATGGGTGCACCCAGGGGCAGGCTTTCCGCAAGGTGATCATGCCGCTCGCCGCGCCGGCCGTATTCACCACCGCCATCCTGGCGTTTATCGCTTCCTGGAATGAGTTCCTCATCGCGAGCCAGTTGTCCAATGATTCCACCAAGACCGTCACAGTGGCGATTGCCTATTTCGCCGGCGCCCAGGCCCACCAGGAGCCGTACACCGCCGTCATGGCAGCCGGAACGGTTGTGACCATTCCGCTCGTGATCCTCGTGCTGATCTTCCAGCGGAAGATCGTGGCGGGTCTGACAGCGGGCGCGGTCAAGTGATGCAAACTCCAGATTCGGCCGGACCCCTCACGGGTCCGGCCAAGGAGCATTACACGCGGGTGAAGTCGGCGGAAGATTTCGACCTCGTGATCGGTTTTCTCGGTTTTTGGGCCTTGGTCCTGCTGGCTATCACCGTGGCGGCCGAGCTCTCGGCCCAGCCTGCACTGGGCTGGGCGCTGGGCCTGTTGGCCGTAATTCTGGCTCTGTGGGGGATGCTGAGGCTGCGCCGACGGCTCCCCGCCAGGACATCCAGGCGCATCACCTGAGGGGCCATCCGACATAAATCAGCAGGGAATCGGCTAGAGGCAACCAGACGGAATATGCTGAGTGCCTCCGTCCCGGAAGGCACCCTCGGCTTCCGCGCGGGATACTGAGGGGGCTTTGAGTGGCAAAAACAAGCGAGAGGTCTCAACGGGGTGGCCACAGCGGCGTCAGCATTGAGGACGTGGCAGCTGCCGCAGGCGTATCCACCGCCACCGTTTCCCGGGCCGTGCGCGGACTGCCCCGGGTTTCGCCCGCCACCCGGGAGAAGATCCTCGAAGTGGCGGGGGCCCTGGGCTATGTCGCTTCGTCGTCCGCGTCAGGGCTGGCCACCGGCCGCACCAAGACCATTGGCGTCTTGGCGCCGTTCGTGAGCCGCTGGTTCTTCTCCAAGGCCATTGAGGGCGCGGACCGCGAACTTCACTCCCGCCACTACAACCTTTCCCTCTTCAACCTGGGCGGCCACGGCAGTAACCGCGAACGCCTGTTCAGTAAAACCATGGTTTACAAGCAGATTGACGCCTTGCTTGTCCTTTGTATGGCGCTCAGCCACGAGGAACTGGACCATCTCCAGAAGATTGACATCCCGCTGATCGTAGTGGGCGGCCACGTGGAAGAGTGCGCGTACATCGGCATCGACGACTACGCCGCCGCTTCTACGGCCGTCAGGCACCTGATCGATCTCGGCCACAGGGACATTGCCCTGCTGCACGGCGACGACGAAACGGATCTGAACTTCGATGTTCCCCGCGTGCGGATCCTGGCCTTCAAGGACGTGATGGCTGCGGCAGGACTACCGGTCCGGCCCGAATGGGATGAGTGGGGAGACTTTACAGTCCGCAGCGGCCAGGAAGCGTTCCGGCGCCTCTGGGCCGGGCCCGGCCCTAAGCCCAGCGCCATCTTCTGCGCCTCCGACGAGATGGCCATGGGGGTCATCTTCGAAGCCGCACGTGCGGGCGTCCGTGTGCCGGAGGACTTGTCGGTGGTGGGGATCGATGACCACGACTTCGCCGACGCGGTGGGTCTGACCACCGTGGGACAGCGGCCGGACGAACAGGCCGAGCTGGCTACCAAGATGCTCCTCGATGAACTGGACGGCAGGGTCGGGGCGGTTCAGTCCGCCGTCGCGCCCCACCAGCTCATCGTCAGGCGTACGACGGCGCCGCCTCCTTCCTGAGGAGGCGCTGCGTCGCAGCTGATCCAGGAAGCCTCGGTCAGGACGCGCGGGCGAGTTGCCGGATGGGAATCCAGCGGGAAGCCAGCCTGCGGTAGGCCGCGGCGGCGCCCGTCATGTCGCCCTCAGCCAGGCATTCGATGCCCAGCCGGATGTCCATGGGCGACTCGTCCGGGTAGACCTTGTCCGCCACAGCACCGTAGTCGAGTTCCACCATGGAATCGACGTGGAACAGCTCCAGCCATTCGGTCAGCTGTGCGAGGTCGTCCAGCATGTCCAGGTCCGGGGCGGCCAGCGCCAGGTGGGCCACGGCGTACCGTGCGCGCTCCATGGCCTCGGTGATGGGAGCCCACACCCTGACGGTGAGGATGCGGCCGCCTGATTCCACTACGTCCTTATGGTCGCCTTCCGAAAACAGCGAGAACCAGCTGAAAGGGATGCCCCAGGTGGAGGCGCGCGTATGCACGCGGATGGCGCCGTCCCGTGCCTTTACGTGGTCAATGCGTTCCTGGTGTTTGTCCCGCTGCTCCTCCGGAATAAGCATTTCGGCCAGCGGGCCGTGGATGCCTTCCATGAGGGCATTGGCGGCGAGGCCTGCCCGCAGGACCAGCTGGCTGGGGCAGTACAGCAGGATGCGTCTGGCGTCCCCAGTGTCAGGCCCGGCGCCAGCGCCTGTCCCGGTCCCCAACCCGGACCCGGACCCGGCACCCGGGCCGGCGGCAGCACCGGCGTCGGACGTTCCTGACTGCGGGGCCCGCCCCGGGGGGACGCAGGGAACGCTGGTGACTCGGACCAGGTCCGTCCGCCCGGTGGGGAACGGGTCCCCGCCAGAGCGTGTGATCCTGCCCAGCGAGGCCAGCAGTTCGGCGTTTTCGACGGCGGCCCGGGAGGCCGTGCGGGCTCCGGCGGTCCGGATGGCGTCCCGTTGTCCTTCCGGGAAGGCGTCCAGCGGTTCGTAGACGCGCAGGGTGGAGGAGAACGGCAGGCCAGCCTGGCCCCGGTAGAGGTTTCCCGTCATCACAGTCTCCCTTCCGGGGCACCGGCTGCAGCCATTAGTCGGCCAGATCCACCAGGACGGGGGCGTGGTCCGAGGCGCCCTTGCCCTTGCGTTCCTCGCGGTCGATCGAGGCGCCGGTGACGCGGGCCGCCAAGGCGTGCGAGCCAAGGACAAAATCAATGCGCATGCCCTCCTTTTTGGGGAAGCGCAGCTGGGTGTAATCCCAGTAGGTGTACACGCCGGGACCGGGCGTGTACTGGCGGGCCACGTCGGTGAACCCGGCCTCTGCGAAAGCGTGGAAAGCTGCGCGCTCCGGCGGGCTGACGTGGGTATGGCCCTGGGACAGGAACAGGTCGATGTCCCAGACGTCCTCATCCAGGGGCGCGATGTTCCAGTCGCCCATGAGCGCAACCTGGGCGTTGGGATCAGCGGCGACCAGGCCCTGGGCGTGGTCCTTGAGGGATTCGAGCCATTTGAGTTTGTACGGCATGTGTTCGTCGTCCAGGGAGCGGCCGTTGGGCACGTAGAGGCTCCAGATCCTGACGCCGCCGCACGTGGCAGCCATCGCGCGGGCCTCCTGGACGGGGTCCTTGCCTTCCTTCCCGAACGGAGGCTGGTCCAGGAACGTGCGCTCCACGTCTTCCAGGCCAACCCGGGACGCGATGGCAACCCCATTCCACTGGCTCACACCGAAGTGGGCCACCTCGTAGCCCATGCGTTCGAACAGTTCCCACGGGAAGTTTTCGTCCTTGCATTTGGTCTCCTGGATGGCCAGGACGTCGCAGTCGCTGCGCTGCAGCCAGGCCTCCACGCGGTCGGCGCGGGCACGGAGGGAGTTCACATTCCAGGTAGCAATCTTCACAGTCCCTAACTTACCGAACTTGTTGCCCGGAGGCGTTGCCGCGGCGCGGGCGCGATCGGTTCCGGCCGGGCTGGGCGGTCTGGAATTTAGTAGGAAGTCCGAGTATATTCGCTTTCAGAGATGACCTGGATCACATGCGAAGGAGCATTGCATCATGGTGCGCGAACTATCCCATTACGTAGACGGCCAACGGGTGGCTGGGACCTCCGGCCGCTTCAGCGACGTTTTTGACCCCTGCGCGGGCCAAGTCCAAGCGCGCCTGCCCCTGGCCAGCGCGGAGGAAGTCCGGAACGTGGTGGCCGCCGCGGAGAAGGCGCAGGTCCAGTGGGGCGCCATGAACCCGCAGCGCCGTGGCCGGATCCTGCTTAAGTTTGTTGACCTCGTCAACGAGAACATGGACGAACTCGCCACGCTGCTATCCTCCGAGCACGGGAAGACCTTCGCCGATTCCAAGGGCGATATCCAGCGCGGAATTGAAGTGGTGGAGTTCGCGGCGGGTGCCCCGCACCTGCTCAAAGGCGAGTTCTCCGACGACGCCGGGGCAGGCATCGACGTCCACTCGCTGCGCCAGCCACTCGGCGTGGTCGCGGGAATCACCCCGTTCAACTTCCCGGCGATGATCCCGCTGTGGAAGTCCGGCCCGGCCCTCGCCGCTGGCAACGCCTTCATCCTCAAGCCCTCCGAACGGGACCCCTCGGTTCCGTTGCGCCTGGCCGAACTGTTCACCGAGGCCGGGCTGCCGGACGGGGTGTTCAACGTGGTCAACGGGGACAAGGAAGCCGTTGACGCGCTGCTGGAGGACCCCCGGGTGAAGGCCGTCGGCTTTGTGGGTTCAACGCCCATTGCCCAGTACATCTACGCCACCGCTGCCGCCCACGGGAAGCGCGCCCAGTGTTTCGGCGGGGCCAAGAACCACATGGTGATTATGCCGGACGCGGACCTGGACATGGCCGCCGACGCCCTGATCGGCGCGGGCTTCGGCTCCGCCGGCGAGCGCTGCATGGCCATTTCCGTGGCCGTTCCGGTAGGGGAGAAGACCGCGGACGCGCTCGTGGCCAAGCTGACCGAGCGCGTCAAACACCTCAGGGTGGGCCACAGCCTGGACAAGGACTCGGACTTCGGGCCCGTGGTGGCGGCGAGTGCCAAGGAACGGATTGAGGGCTACATCCAATCCGGCGTGGAGCAGGGCGCCACCCTGCTGGCCGACGGGCGCGGCCTCACGGTGGAAGGCTACGACGACGGTTTCTGGGTGGGACCCACGCTCTTTGACCACGTCACGAAGGAGATGAAGATCTACAAGGAGGAAATCTTCGGGCCCGTCCTCAGCGTGCTCCGCGCCGCCGATTACGACGAAGCCCTCCGGCTGTGCTCCGAGCACGAATTCGGCAACGGTGTGGCCATCTTCACCCGCGATGGCGACGCCGCCAGGGACTTCGCCAGCCGGGTGGAAGTGGGAATGGTTGGCATCAACGTGCCCATCCCGGTGCCCATCGCCTATTACACGTTTGGCGGCTGGAAAGCGTCCGGCTTCGGCGACCTAAACCAGCACGGCGCCGACGCGTTCCGTTTCTACACCAAGACCAAGACGGTCACCACACGCTGGCCGTCCGGGATCCGCCAGGGCGCCAGCTTCATCATGCCGGCAGGCAGCTGATGGCGGAGGTTCTGTTCGACGAGCGCGGCCACCTGGGCATCATCACACTCAACCGGCCCAAAGCCGTCAACGCCCTGAATGCCGGCATGGTGGACGCCATGCTGGCCCAGCTCACCGCCTGGGCGGACGACGACGGCGTGGCCACCATTCTGGTCCACGGCGCTGGCGAGCGTGGCCTCTGCGCCGGGGGCGACATTGTGGCGATCTACCGGGACATCCTTGGCGGCGGTAGCGAAACGGCTGACTTCTGGCAGGCCGAATACCGGCTGAACTCCCTGATTGCCGCGTACCCGAAGCCTTATGTGGCTTTTATGGACGGCCTGGTGCTGGGTGGCGGTGTGGGAATCTCCGCGCACGGTTCGGTGCGGGTGGTCACCGAACGGACCCGGACCGGGATGCCGGAGACCACCATCGGGTTTGTGCCCGACGTCGGCGGGACCTGGCTGCTGGCGAAATCACCCGGGGAGACGGGCACTCACGCGGCGCTGACCGGGGCCCACCTGACCGGGGCGGATGCGCTGTTCCTGGGCCTTGCGGACCACTTTGTCCCGTCGGGGAGCCTGCCGGAGCTGGCGGCCGCGCTCGAACACGAAACTGCGGAAGCCGCCGTCGTACGCTTTGCGCAGGACCCGCCGCCCTCCGGGTTGGAGGCGCAGCGCGGCTGGATCGATGCCGCCTACGCCAGCGAAGACGTGGAGGACATTGTCCGGCGGCTGCGGACCATGGATGGGTCGCCGGATGGCACGCCGGGCGTTGAGGGGAACGGGGCGACCGAGGCTGCCAGCACCATCGAGGCGAAGTCGCCGACGGCCGTGAAGGTGACCCTGGAGTCACTTCGCCGCGCCAAGGGACTGACGCTGGACGAGGCACTGGCGCAGGAATACCGGGTAGGTCTTCGGTTCCTGGTTGCGCCGGACTTCCGCGAAGGGATCCGCGCTCAGGTGGTGGACAAGGACCGCACGCCGCACTGGAAGCCGGCCGCGCTGCACGAGGTGCACGCGACGGACGTGGAACGGTTCTTCGCGCCGCTGGGGGACCGGGAGCTCAACCTGCACACAAAGGAGCCGGACAATGCCTGAACAGACCACCGTCGCTTTCCTGGGCCTGGGCCACATGGGCGGGCCCATGGCAGTGAACTTGGTCCGTGCCGGCTACACCGTGGCCGGCTTCGACGTGGTCCCCGCCGCCCTGTACGCCGCCCAAACCCACGGCGTCCCCACAGCGCCCAGTCCGCTGGACGCCATCGCCGGTGCCGACGTCGTGCTGACCATGTTCCCCAGCGGCCAGCACGTGCTGGACGCCTACCGCGGCGCGGAAGGACAGCCGGGCCTGCTCGCCGAAGCCAAGCCGGGCACTATGTTCCTGGACTGCTCCACCATCAACGTTGACGAGGCGCGGCAAGCCTCCGCGCTCGCCATTGCGGCCGGCCACCGTGCAGTGGACGCGCCGGTCTCCGGCGGTGTGGTGGGTGCCGAAGCCGGCACGCTGACCTTCATGGTGGGCGGCGAGGAGACGGACTTCGAGGCCGTGCGGCCGCTGCTCGAGGTGATGGGTCAACGGGTGGTCCACTGCGGCGGGCACGGCGGCGGCCAGGCTGCCAAGATCTGCAACAACCTCATCCTGGGGGTCTCCATGATCGCGGTCAGCGAGGCCTTTGTGCTGGGTGAAAAGCTGGGCCTAACGCACCAGGCGCTGTTCGACGTCGCCTCCAACGCCTCCGGTCAATGCTGGGCCCTGACCACCAACTGCCCTGTTCCGGGGCCGGTCCCCACCAGCCCCGCCAACCGTGACTACCAGCCCGGCTTCGCAGGGGCACTGATGGCCAAGGACCTGCGACTGGCGCTGAATGCGCTGGAAAGTACGGGGGTGGCCGCCCGGCTCGGACCGCTCGCCTCGGAAATCTACGATACGTTTGCCGCTGAAGGCGGAGCCGGCCGGGACTTCTCCGGAATTATCACGGATATCCGCGACAAATCGCAGCAGTAGCACCATCTGCGGCAGCGGCAACGCTCGCAGCACGCAACATCCACGAACAGCTGAAAGGTCAAGCATGACGGAATACACGAACATCCTGGTGGAACAGCGCGGCCGGGTAGGGCTGGTCACGCTCAACCGGCCGGAGGCGCTCAACGCCCTGGACAAGGCCACCATGGACCAGCTCGTGGCCGCCGTCACCGCCATGGACGCCGACCCCGGCGTGGGCGCGGTGGTGGTCACCGGCTCGGGCAAGGCGTTCGCCGCCGGGGCCGACATCAAGGAAATGGCCTCGCAGGGCTACATGGACATGTACGCCGCCGACTGGTTCCGGGGCTGGGAGGACTTCACACGGCTGCGGATCCCTGTCATCGCGGCGGTGTCCGGCTTCGCGCTGGGCGGCGGCTGCGAGCTGGCCATGATGTGCGATTTCATCATCGCCGGGGACAACGCCAAGTTCGGCCAGCCGGAGATCAACCTCGGCGTGCTGCCGGGCATGGGCGGTTCGCAGCGGCTCACCCGGGCCGTGGGCAAGGCCAAAGCCATGGACATGATCCTCACCGGGCGCTTCATCGGCGCCGAGGAAGCGGAACGCTCGGGCCTTGTCTCGCGCGTGGTACCTGCCTCGGATGTAGTGGAGGAGGCCCTGAAGGCCGCGGAGGTCATCGCGTCCAAATCCAAGCCCGTGGCGATGCTCGCGAAGGAAGCCGTCAACGCCGCCTTTGAAACGGGACTCGCCCAGGGTGTCCTGTTCGAACGCCGGATCTTCCACTCGCTCTTCGCCAGCGAGGACCAGAAAGAAGGCATGGCAGCCTTCACGGAGAAACGCCAGCCCGGGTTCAACCACCGCTGACGGGATTAGCCGTCCGTAAAGTCCCCGGCGTTCCGGCGGAAGGTGCCCAGGATGCCGATCAGCTGGTCCACATCGGCCGCGTCAAACCCTGACTGGCCAAACACCTCGGTGTTGAGCACCGCCGTCGCGCGTTTGGCCACGGTCCGCCCCTCCGTGGTGAGCTCGATCAGCGTGGTACGCCCGTCTGTAGGATGCGGCGAACGGGCCACCAGTCCCGAGCCTTCCAAACGGTCGACGGCGTTGGTCACCGAGGTGGGATGGACCTGGAGCAGGGCGCTCGCCTTGTTCATGGGCAGCGCGCCGCTGCGGGCGAAGCTGAGGAGTGCGAGCAGCTCGTAGCGGGCGAAGGTCAGCCCGAACGGCTTCAGGGCGCCCTCGATCCGGGCCAGCAGGATCTGTTGGGTGCGCATGATGGCGGTGATCGCGGCCATGGGAGCGGCGACGTCGGCCCATCCGTGCTCTTCCCAGTTCCGTTGGGCGTCGGCGATGGGGTCCCGGGGCAGTGGCGCGGCCATCCTCAGCCTTTCAGCCCAGGGAAATCCGCCTCGGAGTACTCCACGCCGAAGCCGTCAGGATGGGTGACCCCGCCGTGCCGGAGTTGCTCATTGTGCCGCAGCTCCACACGGCGGATTTTGCCCGAGATGGTCTTGGGCAACGCCGCGAATTCCAGCCGCCGGATCCGCTTGAACGGCGCCAGGTGTTCGCGGCAGTACCGCAGGATGTCCTCCGCCAGCTCCGGCCCCGGTTCCAGCCCGGACACCAGGACAACGTAGGCCTTCGGGACGGAGAGCTTGAGCGCATCCGGCGACGGAACCACTGCCGCTTCGGCCACGGCCGGGTGCTCCAGCAGCACGCTCTCCAGTTCGAACGGCGAGAGCCGGTAGTCGGAAGATTTGAAGACGTCGTCGTCACGGCCCACGTAGGTGATGACGCCCTGTATATCCCGGCTGGCCATGTCGCCCGTGTGATAGTAACCGCCGCGGAACGCCTCAGCGGTCCGTTCCGCGTCACCGTAGTAGCCCTTCATCAGCCCCACCGGCCGGGGGTCCAGGCGGAGGCACAGCTCGCCGTCGTCGGCTTCTTCCCCGGTGGTCGGGTCCACCAGCACCACGTCGAAGCCGGGAAGCGGCCGCCCCATGGCGCCTACGGTGACCGGCTGGCTCGGCGTGTTTGCCACCTGGACAGTGGTTTCGGTCTGGCCGAAGCCGTCCCGGATGGTCTGGCCCCACGCGCGCTGGACCTGTTCGATCACTTCAGCGTTCAGCGGTTCGCCCGCGGAGACCACCTTGGTGGGCGGGGACTTCAGCACTTTCAGGTCCGCTTGGATTAGCATCCGCCAGACCGTGGGCGGGGCACAGAAGCTGGTGACACGCTCGCGGTCCATCTGCTCCATCAGAGCGCGGGCGTCGAACCGTTCGTAGTTGTAGACAAAAACGCACGCCTCCGCGATCCACGGGGCGAAGAAATTGGACCACGCGTGTTTGCCCCAGCCCGGCGACGCCACATTCAGGTGCACGTCACCAGGTTCCAGGCCAATCCAATACATCGTGGAGAGGTGCCCCACCGGGTACGACGTGTGGGTGTGCTCCACCAGCTTGGCCTTCGACGTGGTTCCGGAGGTGAAATACAGCAGCAGCGTCTCGTCAGCCTGGGTGGGGGCATCGGCCGTGAAGGTGACTGCCGTCGTCGTCGAATCCCTGTACTGGAGGGCCCCGGGGGTGCCGGCTGAACCGACACCGGCGCCGATTTCGATCAGGCGGTAATCGCCGGGGACGCCGGCAAACTTACCGATGTTGGAACGCCCGACGGCGGCCCAGCCCGCCTCGCCGCGCTCCACGCGTTCGGCCAGGTCCTCTGGTCCCATCAGGGTGGTGGTGGGAATCAGGACAATGCCCAGCTTGATGCCGGCCAGCATCAGCTCCCAGAGCTCCACCTGGTTGCCCAGCATGATGATCATGCGGTCCCCGCGGCGCATGCCTTGGCTTCGCAGCCAGTTGGCCACCTGGTTCGAACGGGCGGCCAGGTCCGTGAAACTTCTGCGGGTGGCCGAGCCGTCCTGCTCCACGATGACCAGAGCCGGATTATTGGCCTTCTCAGGATCAGCGGCGATCTGATCGAACCAGTCCAGGGCAAAGTTGAATTCCGTGAACTGCGGCCACACGAACTCGCGCCTGGCCTGGTGGTAGTCGGACTGCAGGGCCAGCAGGCGGTCGCGTGCCTCGCGGAAGTCATCGGTGACTGACATGGGGGGACACCTTTCGTCCAGTGATGCGCATCACTAAGAATCCATCCCTGTGCAATATACTAGGACATCCAAGGGTTTGGAAGACCGAAGGGATATGAAGCGTGCAGCCACAAGGACGTGAGCGTGTTGTGATCGAAGCCCTGCCCTTTCCCGAGGCGGACCTGATGCACATCGTGGACCTCCTGCCCGCGGCCGAACGCGTGCGCTACCTGGAGATCCGGGTGTTCCTGCAGTCCACGGTGCGCCAGGCATCCATCGGCTACTGGAACCGCGAGGAATTCCCGTTCGGGTTGCTGGCGGAAATGGGCAAGCACGGGCTGGGCAGGCTGCAGACGGACGGCACATCCAAGCTCTTCAAGGGCCTGATGTACGTCGAAGTCGCCAGGGCGGACGTTTCGCTGTCGGCCCTGGTAGGGATCCACAACGAACTGATTGTGGGGATGATCGACGCCCTCGGCTCTGAGGAACAGAAGCAGCGCTGGCTGCCTGGCCTGGAGAACTTTACCCAACTCGGCGCCTTCGCCCTGACCGAACCCGATCACGGCTCTGATATCGCCGGCGGGCTGGAAACATCCGCGCGGCTCGAGGACGGCGAGTGGGTGATCAATGGCGCCAAACGCTGGATAGGCTCCGGGACCATCGCGGACTTTGCCCTGGTGTGGGCGCGCGACGCTGCGGACGGGCACATCAAGGGCTTCATTGTGGAGACGGACCGCGCTGGCTACCGGGCAACCAAGATTGCCAACAAGATCGGCCTGCGGATCATGCAGAACGCGGACATCGTGCTGGACAACGTCAGGATTCCGGCGTCCAACATGCTGCCGGGCGCCACCGACTTCTCCAAAGCCAACGAGCTCCTGCGGGATTCGCGTGCCTGGGTTGGCTGGCAGGGTGCCGGGATCCAACTGGCCGCGTTCGACGTCGCCCGTTCCTACTCACTGGAACGCAGGCAATTCGGCAAGGAACTGGCATGCTTCCAGCTGGTCCAGCAGCAACTGGCGGAGATCCTGGGCAACGCCTCAGCGTCACTGGCGTTGATGGCCCAGCTCGCCCGGATCCAGACGGATGGCAAGCTGGAAATGGCGCAGGCGGCTATGGCAAAGTCCACGTGCACCCGGCTGGCCCGAGCGTCGGTGGCGATGGGACGGTCGCTGCTGGGCGGCAACGGAATCAGCTCGGACTATGAAATGGGCAAGCTGTTTGGTGATGCCGAAATCCTCTATACCTATGAGGGCAGCTACGAAATCAACTCGCTGATTGTGGGCCGGGCCGTCACCGGAAAATCGGCTTTCGTCTAGAAATTCACGGGTCATGGGGAGCTTAACAAAAAACTGCCCTGGCCATGCTTTGCGGCACGGACAGGGCAGTTGATCAGAACCTTAGAGCGGGCGAATGTTCTCTGCCTGCGGGCCCTTGGGACCTTGGGTCACATCGAATTCGACTTTCTGGTTCTCATCCAGCGAGCGGTAGCCGCTGCTGGCGATTGCCGAGTAGTGCGCGAAAACATCGGCGGATCCGTCGTCCGGAGCGATGAAGCCAAAGCCCTTTTCAGCGTTGAACCATTTAACTGTGCCTGTTGCCATTGCTAACTTCCTTTGTAACCCTTTTCTGGTCCTGCTCGGACGGCAGGCAGACGCGGAGTCTGTAGTCCGCTGTCTCAAACCTAGGGGCTGCGCGGTGGGCGTGCAATAGCTGCAGTCATCAATTGTCACTGCTGTTACTGAAGTGGTACCCGGGAATTACGTGGTCCGGGCTAGCGCATACCCTCCCGGCGGATGGCCGTGGCGATGGCCGCGGCGCGGGTTTCCACCCCGAGCTTGGCGTAGATATGCGCCAGATGGGTCTTGACCGTAGCCTCGGAAATGAAGAGCCGCTGGCCCAGCTCCCGGTTGCTGAGCCCCTCGGTCAGGAGGCTTAGCAGCTCAGCTTCCCGGGGCGTCAGGACCTCGTCGGGATTGCGCAGCTGCTGGAAGAGCCGGGAGGCCACCGGGGCGCTCATCACGCTTTTCCCCTGCATGGCACCGCGGATGGCGGCAAAGATTTCGTCCGGGGCGGCGTCCTTGAGGAGGTAGCCCATGGCGCCTGCGTCCACGGCCCGGACAATGTCCGCGTCCGAATCGTACGTGGTGAACACCAGGATGGCCTGCCGGCTGTTGCGCTGGCGCAGCTGCTTGATGGCCTCGATCCCGTCCATTCCGGCGCCCATGGCCAGATCCATCACCACCACGGCAGGGGAGTGCTGTTCCACCAGCCCCAGGGCATCCTCGCCGGAGGCGGCCTCGGCCACCACGTCAAAGTCAGGCTGCGTGCCCAGCAGCGCCTTGAGCCCGCTCCGGACCACCAAGTGGTCGTCCACCAGGAGGACGGTGATGCCGGTCATGCGTCGTCCCGGGTGCTCTGCTGCCCTGGTGGCACTGACTGCACCCGAACCGGTACTTGTGCGGCCACAATGGTCCCATCGCCGAGGGTGCTTTCAACCGAGAATACGCCGCCCAGCTGCTCCACACGCTGGCGCATGGCCCGCAGTCCGTATCCCCCGGCGTCCGACGGCGGTGCTGCCGCCGACGGGTCAAAGCCTGTTCCGTCGTCGTAGATATCAAGGGTGACCGAATCAGGAAGGAACCCCAGCGTCAGGGTTGTGGTGGTCGCGTGCGCGTGCTGCTGGATGTTCGCGGCCGCGCTTTGGACCACCCGCAACAAGGCGTGCCGGACTTCCGGAGGAACGTCCCCCGGCTCGCCGGTGACCAGGAGCCGGGCGTGCGGGACGTACTGGGCGGCCGCTTGGTGCAGGGCCTCGGGAAGCGGCGACGCGTCAAGGCCCGGGGCGGCGAGCTCGTGGACCAGGCTGCGGGTCTCGGAAAGGTTCCGGCGCAGCAGCTCCGTAGCCTGGCTGAGCTCCTGGCGCGATGCCTGGCCCGGCCACGAACGGCCAGCGGCCTCCAGGAGCAGCAGGCTGCTGGCCAGGCCCTGCGTCACGGTGTCGTGGATCTCCTGCGATATCCGTTCGCGTTCGGCGATGGTGCCGGCCCGGCGCTCGCTGGCCGCCAGCTGCCCCTGTGCCAGCGAAACCTCGGCATGGAGGCGCCGCTGTTCCGCGGCATCGTGCTCGATCCGGTCATGGATCAGCGTCAGCATCACGCCGACGGCGAGCGGTCCCAGCAGCATCGCGAGGTCCGTCCCGTCGCTGAGCCGGAACAGCCCGACGGCGGTGGCGGCCGCCGTTGCGCCCGCCGCCACGTAGCCTACAGCGCCCGTAAAGGCGGTGCGGCACAGGAAGAAAATCGCAAAGGAACACCAGCCAAAGCTGGGTGCGGCAATGACCAGCGCAGCCCAGACGGCCACAAACGCGAGCATCC
This sequence comes from Pseudarthrobacter sp. S6, assembly GCF_050156575.1. NCBI lineage: Bacteria > Bacillati > Actinomycetota > Actinomycetes > Micrococcales > Micrococcaceae > Pseudarthrobacter > Pseudarthrobacter sp. S6. The sequence goes on from NZ_CP189581.1 coordinate 639,932, forward strand.
AGAGCGCCCACGGGCGTCTCTGCCGGGCAAGTGCAGCGATCACGGCGTACAGGGCGCACACCGCTCCTGCCAGGCCGAGGACCAGGAGGTTGTCCGGCAGGCTGTGCCGCATGACATAGCGGACGGCCGACGCGACGAGCAGGACCGCGAAGCCCAAGTGGACGGCGGCGTCGATCCGGCCGAACCGGCCGAACCGGCCGGCTGCCGAGGCAGGCTCGGCAGGGAGGGAGGATCCGGTGGTCGGTGGGGATTCGGCTGTCAGGGTTTTGCGGGGAGTGGCTGGGGAGGGCATGGGGTCCGGTTCAGGTCAGGAGTGTTCCTATCCCATGCTATTGCCCGTGCCGCTACTGGTCTCTCAGTCTTTTGGCTGATGCCGCTGGCCTTTCGGGGGAGCCCGGCACAGCCGAAGGCCCGATGTTTGTTCCGGCTGGCCTGGACAGGATGGATGGAGCCGATGCCCATGAGGGCATTTCCGCCAACGTGGGCCCCATTCCGCCAACGTGGGTCCATCAACCCGCGTCCATCAACCCAAGGAGATCACCGTGAAGAAGTCCAACAAGATTGCCGCCGCTGCCGCCGCCGGAGCTTTGCTGCTCACCGGAGGGCTGACCGTTGCAGCCAATGCCGGGACCAGCCAAGTGGCCGCCCCTGCCGCCGTACCCGCCGTCGACATCCCGCAGGCGCCGGAAACTGTCGTGGCGCAGAACCGCATCGCTGTGGGCGCCTCTTCCGACGCAGTCCGGGCAGCCCTCGCCAAATGCCAGGCGGACAAGCTGCCGTTCGTCACGGTGGCACTGGTGGACAGGTTCGGCACCGTCCAGGCGCTCCTGCGCGGCGACAACGCCGCCGAGCACACGATCGAAGCAGCCAAGCAGAAGGCCTACACCGCCGCCGCGTTCGGTGCGCCGACCAGTGAGCTGGCCAAGCGCGTCAACGGCAACGGGCCCAGCATTGCGGACCTCCCCGGCACCCTGTTCCTCGCCGGTGGCGTCCCGCTTAAGGTGAACGGTGTGTCCGTGGCAGGCATCGGAGTGGGCGGCGCCCCCGACGGGAATCTGGACGAGGCCTGCGCCACAGCCGGCGCCGAGGCTATCGCCGCGCTGGCAGCCAGCCCGGCCAAGTAGGCTCGGCTCCATGAGGCGGTTCAGGACTTGGCGCCGGGCACGCAGGGCCGCGGCGGTACTGACGCTCGCGGCTGGGGTTGCATTGTGCCTGGCCGCCTGCCAGGCGGGTCCCGGTGAGCCGCAGCGGCTGGAGGCGCCGCCGTCGTACGTCCTGGTCAACCCGGGCAGCCAGCAACCATCCGGACCGTCCACACCGGCAGCCACCACGGCGCCAGTGCTGTCCGGCGAGGCACAGGCACAGCTTGACCAGGAACTGGTCGCCGCGGCGAAGGCGAACAACGTGGCGCTGGTCGGCGAGCTCATTGGCCGCGGCGGCAATGTGAACGCCAAGGACGCAATCCAGGATTCCGCGTTCCTCTATGCCGGAGCCGAGGGATTCAACGACGTTCTCCGGCTGACGCTGGCGGCCGGAGCGGACGTTGCCAGCACCAACCGGTATGGCGGGACTGCGCTGATTCCCGCGAGCGAGCACGGCCACGTGGAGACGGTCCGCATCCTCCTGGCCGCCAGGGTGCCCGTGAACCATGCGAACAGCCTCGGCTGGACCGCCATGCAGGAGGCCATCCTGCTCAACAACGGCGGGCCCCGGCAGCAGGACGTGGTCCGGCTGCTCTTGGAGGCCGGCGGGGACCCGAACATCCGGGATCCCCAAGGCCGGACCGCCCGGGAGAACGCCGAACGCCTGGGCTTTGTGGAGATCGCCAACCTGATTCGGACAGGCTAGCCCCCTGTAAATCCAACGCGGGGTCACATTTGGCCCGATAATCTGGTCTGCAAGGGCGTAATGTGACCCCGCGTTGCTTCTTAGACGGCCTCGAGGATGCTGACGTAGTTGGCGATGCCTACGCCGCCCATGTTCTGGACTGCGGCACGGCGCGGGTTGGCCAGCTGCATCGCTCCTGCCGTGCCGGTGAGCTGCATGGCGGCGATGACGTGCTGGGAGACGCCGGTGGCGCCGACGGGGTGGCCTTTGGCCTTGAGCCCGCCCGAGACGTTGACCGGCAGCTTGCCGTCCTTGAAGACCCAGCCTTCCCCGATGGCGCGGGCGCCCTGGCCCGGCTCGGTCAGTCCCATGGCCTCGTACATCAGCAGCTCGGCAATGGTGAAGCAGTCGTGGACCTCGGCGAAGTCCAGGTCTTCAAGCCCGACGCCGGCCATCCCCAGCGCGCGCTGCCAGGACACCCGGGTGGCAGCGAAGGCGGTGGGGTCCCGCCGTTCGGCCGGAAAGAAGTCGTTCGCGTGGCCAAAACCGGCGAGCCTTACCGGCTGAGCCACTCCGCCGGTTGGTGAGACGGAGAGTACAACGGCGGCGGCGCCGTCGGATACGGGGGAGCAGTCGGTGCGGCGCAGGGGATCGGCCACCATGGGGTTCTTGTCCGAAATGGTGCGGCAGAACTCCTCACCGAGGTCCTTGCGGAGCTGGGCGTAGGGGTTGTCCACGCCGTTGCGGTGGTTCTTGGCCGCGATGGAGCCAAGCACGTCACCCAGCTTTCCGTCGCCGCGGCCATAGCGCTTGTCGTAGTGCTTGGCGACGTCCGCGAACAGGCCTGTAAAGCCGGTGGTAGACGTCTGGCCGGCCATGTCGTAGTCAGCGCCCAGCAGGGCGGCCCCCACAACGTCGGCACCGGCGTGGGTCATTTTCTCGGCGCCGATCACCAGGACGGTTTTGGCAGTACCGGCCAACAGGGCTTTAGTACCCTGCTGGAACGCCGCGGAGCCGGAGGCGCAGGCGTTCTCCACTCGGGTGGCCGCGACGTTGGCCAGGTCCGGCGAGACCTGCAGCGCCAGGGACGACGGGAAGGCCAGCGGCATCATGCCGGAGTTGAACTGGCCCAGGTAGATCTCGTCGATCAGGCCAGCCTCGATCCCGGCGTTGCTGATGGCCTCGGTGGCCACCTGGACGATCAGGGATTCGAGGGTCTCGTCGGTGAGCTTGCCGAACCGGCTGTGACCCCAGCCGGTAAGCAGGACATCCTTGCCAAACTGTTCCTTCAGGCTCATGCCGTGGCTCCTTCCAGTGATGTTTCGTTCAATGTTGCTTCGTGCAGTGCCGCGTCCAGGGCGACGGTGAACGCGGCGTCGGTCTTTTCACGGATTTCCTCCACGGTGACCCCCGGCGCAAGGCGGGTCAGCGTGAGCTGCAGCCCGCCGTCGTCGTCTGCTTCTTGTTCGATTTTCACGATGTCAAAAACCGCGAGGTCGCTGATGATCCGGTCCACGCACCGCAGGCCCGTGAGTGGCAGGGTGCATTCGGTGACGATCTTCGCCGTGCCGTCCTTGGCGTTGTGCTCGGTCAGGACCACCACGCGCGGCGTTCCGGCAACGAGGTCCATGGCGCCGCCCATGCCCTTGACCATTTTTCCGGGGATGGTCCAGTTGGCGAGGTCGCCGTTGCCGGAGACCTGCATGGCGCCCAGGATGGCCACCTTGACGTGGCCGCCGCGGATCATGCCGAACGATGTGGGGGAGTCGAAGATGCTGCCGCCGGGCAGGACCGTGACGGTCTGCTTTCCGGCGTTGATGAGGTCGGCATCTTCCTCACCCTCATAGGGAAACGGACCCATGCCGAGCAGTCCGTTTTCGCTCTGCAGGATCACGCGGACTCCGTCGGGCAGGTTGTTGGCCACCAGCGTTGGGATGCCGATGCCCAGGTTCACGTAGTCGCCGTCGTTCAGTTCCTCGGCTGCGATGGCAGCCATTTCATCCCTGGTCCAGGCCATGGGTTCTCCTTGGGGCTCAAAGTTTTGTGGGGCTTATGTGTTCGTTCGCGCTGCGGGTTGGTTCAGGCTGTAGCCGTTCAGGCGGGGACTGGTGCCGCTTCCCGGGTGCGGACGGTGCGCTGTTCGATGTCCTTCACCCGGCCGCTCGCCTGGACCAGGTGCTGGACGTACACGCCCGGGGTGACAATATGGTTCGGATCCAGTGCGCCTGCCTCCACGATGACTTCCGCCTCGGCGATGGTTACCAGGCCTGCGGTGGCCACCACGGGGTTGAAGTTCCGGGCCGTGAAGCGGTAGATCAGGTTCCCCTCCGTGTCCGCGGTGTGGGCGTGGACCAAGGCGACGTCGGCGCGGATGGCGCGCTCCTGGACGTACGTTTCGCCGTCGAACTCTGCCAGCGGTTTTCCTTCCGCGACCAGCGTGCCCACGCCGGTTTTGGTGTAAAAGGCGGGGATCCCGGCGCCGCCGGCGCGAAGGCGCTCGGCCAGCGTGCCCTGCGGCGTGAACTCCACCTCAAGCAGGCCCGCGAGGTACTGCTCGGCGAAGAGTCTGTTCTCGCCGACATACGATGCGATCACTTTGCGGACCTGGCCGGCTTCGATCAGCACACCCAAGCCCTTGCCGTCAACGCCCATGTTGTTGGACACCACGGTCAGATCACGCACGCCGGAATCGCGCACGGCCTCGATGAGGTCGGCCGGGATGCCGCTCAGGCCAAAGCCGCCGACGGCGAGCGTCATGCCGTCCCGGATCACTTCGGCCAGGGCAGCGGCGGCGTTGGATTTCAGTTTGGACATTCCGTCTCCTCGTCATCGAGCGTGCAGAGCCGTTCGGGGTATCCACCTTGTGGACATAGGGCCTGAAGAAGGAGCCTAGGGCGCTCGCGAAAGTTGGTCAACGGTGTGGTTCGCCCAGCAGGGAAGATATTTCATAGCGTGGACGCTAAGCTTAGAGGTGTCCACATTGTGGAGGATTTCTTGAAATGTGGTGAGTGGAATGACAAATCCAGTCCAAGGGGCTCAAGTGGTGGGCCGCGTCGCCTCACTGCTCCGGCTTGTGGGCCGGAAGCCCGAGGGCAGCTCGATTTCCGGGCTGGTCCGGGAGTCGGGGCTGACCCGTCCCACCGTCCACCGGCTGCTGGCCTCCCTTGCCGCGGAGGGCCTACTGGACCACGATACCCACAGCGGAAACTGGATCCTGGGCCCGGAGATTTTCCTGCTGGGATCAGTGGCGGCGGCCCGCTTCCCGTTTGAAGACCTGGCCCGGCCAAGCCTTCGCCGGCTGGCGGAGGAGACCGGCGAGAGCGCCTTCTATTCCATCCGCAGGGGCCAGGAGACGGTCTGCGTGCTGCGGGAAGAGGGAAGCTTTCCGGTACGCTCCTTTGTGCTGCATGAGGGAGTCCGTTTTCCGCTGGGCGTGGCCTCGGCTGGGACGGCGATCATGGCGTTCCTCCCGGACGAGGAACAGGACGCCATCCTGTCCGGCTGGGACGGGCACGCCGGCGGTTTCGCAGCAGGCCACAGCCTGGACGTGCTCCGCCGGAATCTGGAACTGACCCGGCTGCATGGCTTTGCCGTGAATCCCGGCCTGGTGCTTGAAGGCAGCTGGGGCATGGGGGCTGCCGTGTTCGACCAGCTGGGCAGGCCGGTCGGTGCCCTTTCACTCACCGGGATCGAACCCCGGTTCCGGCCGGAACGGCAGGATCTCCTGGGCAAGTTGCTGATGGAGGAAGCCCACCGGATGACCAACAAACTGGGCGGCAGATAGTCCCGGGCTGCCGCCGCTGGCCGGAAGTGCCTCGGCTCAGCCTATTTCCACCATGTGTCGAAGATGGTGACAGGCACGGTGCGCTTGTGGCGCGTGCGGAGGTACTTCTGCTCGATCAGCTCAGCGGCCGCTTCGGGGATCTCCCGGCCTTCGAGGTAATCATCGATCTGGTCATAAGTCAGGCCCAGTTCGTCCTCGTCGGTACGTCCGGGCTTGCCGTCCAGGAGGTCGGCGGTGGGTACTTTTTCCCAAACACGGGCAGGGGCGCCCAGTTCGGCCAGCAGTTCGCGGTTCTGGCGTTTGTTGAGGCCGAACAGGGGCAGGATGTCCGCGCCGCCGTCGCCGAATTTCGTGAAGAACCCGGTGACGGACTCTGCGCCGTGGTCGGTGCCGATCACCAGGTAGTTGTGCTCGCCGGCCAGGGCGTACTGCGCGATCATCCGCGTGCGTGCCTTGGTGTTTCCCTTGTGGAAATCGGAGATGCCGTTCCCCACCGTTTTCTCGAATTCGTCCTCGAAGCCATCCACGGCGGCGGAGATGTTGAAGGTCCATTCCGTCTTGGCCTGGATGAAGTCCAGGGCGGCCTGGGCGTCGTCTTCGTCGTGCTGGATGCCATAGGGAAGGCGGACCGCCACGAAGTTGGCCTCCACGCCTTCGGCCTCAAGCTCCTCCACGGCCAGCTGGGCCAGCCTGCCGGCGAGGGAGGAGTCCAGCCCGCCCGAGATGCCCAGGACAAAGCCCTTCGTGTGGGTTGCCCGGAGGTAATCCTTCAGGAAATCCACCCGCTTGCGCACCTCCCCGAAGGGGTCGATCCGGGGCTGCACGCCCATTTCTTCGATGATGGTGGCCTGGAGTTCGCGCATGTGATCCAGCCTAGTCAGCGCTGTCAACAACGCTCAACTGTGTCCACCCAGACCACCAACGTTTCAGTGCGAACGGACACTGGGGCACTCCAGTGCGAACGGACGCTGGGGCACCCGGGGGCTACCGCGTTCCGGGTGCCGCGCCGGTTGAACCGCGGACGGTCAGGTGCGTGGGCATCAGCGAACGGCTGCGGCTGCCACCGCCCGCCGGTGGGTTGAGTTGGGCCAGGAGCATGGACACGGCCACGCGGCCAGCCTGTTCGATCGGCGATGTCATGGTGGTCAGCGGGGGATTGGAGAAGTCCGCGCCAAAGATGTCGTCGCAGCCCACCACGCTGATGTCCGCCGGAACCCGGATGCCGCGTTCGCGCAGCCGCTGGAGCATGCCGATGGCGATGAGGTCGTTGAAGGCAATACAGGCGGTGACGCCGGAGTGCACCGCAGCGTCGGCCGCCGCGGCACCTGATTGTGTCTTGGGGGCGAACGGGCCAAGCCTGCGCACGTCCACGCCGCGTTCCTCGGCGGCGGCGGCCAGTGCCGCCCAGCGAAGAGCGCTGGACTGGGATGTGAAGGGAACGGCCATGTAGGCGACGCGCGTGTGGCCGAGGGAAATCAGATGGTCCAGGGCCTGGCTGGTGGCGGACGGCGTGTCGATCACGACGGCGGGAACGCCCGCTACGTCGCGGTTGACGGCCACCAGGGGAATCTTGGCCGCAGCCGCCAACAGCGACTCATCATTGAGCCTGGACGCGGCGACGATGATTCCGTCGGCGCTCTTGCGCAGCTGCTCCATGGTGGAGGCCTCCACCTCGTCGGACTCTTCAGTGTCCACGAGCAGCTGGGTGTAGCCGGCAGCCTTGAGCTGCAGCTGGGTGCCCCGCATGAGGTCAAAGTAAAAGGGATTGGTGATGTCAGGCACCAGGACGCCGACGGCGCCGGTACGGCCGGAGCTCAGGGCCTTCGCCTGGCTGTTCGGCGTGTAGTTCAGCTCGGCGGCTGCCGCTTCGCGGCGGGCGCGCGTACGGATGTTTACCCGGTCCGGGGTGGACAGTGCGCGGGACACGGTGGAGGCGGCCACGCCGCAGATCGCGGCGATGTCGTGGATGGTGGCAGGGCGGTAGATTCCGGCCGCTTGCGTCGCCATGGCGCGCTCCTCACTGAACGGGGTGACAGGGGCTTGTGATGGTTGCCAACGCCCTGCAGCTCCTAGATTGCCACAGCATGCAATCATTTGGCAATCGGTTGTCATTAACAGGGGACGTGTCTAGACTAAAGCCAGCACTTTTTTGTGAATTGAGTCACCCGCGCGCCGGAGCGGTACCTAGGCTGTCCCGTCGCGGGCACACCCAAGGAGATTCCCGTGACCGAAACATCAACCGAAAAGACAAGGACGGCCTGGCAGCTCTCCGGATTCGGCGATGAGGTGGATCCGGACCCCGCCATCCAGGCTGCCGTCATGCTGGCACTGGGCGCGAGCTACATCGAAGTACGCAGCGCCTGGGGCGTCAACGTCTCCGAACTGACGCCTGAGCAGGTCTCCGAGCTCAAGGAACTCATGGACGCCAAGGGCCTGAAGGTCTCCGCCGTGGCCAGCCCCGTCGGCAAGGTGGACATCAGCCTGCCCGTGGAGCACGAGGTGGAGCGCCTCCGCCAGATCATCTCCGTGGCCAAGGGATTGGATACCAAGTACATCCGGATCTTCTCCTTCTACCGGAGTGAAACCCAGACGCCGGAAGAAATCCGCGACGACGTCATCACCCGCATGCGGGCACTGACCGCTGAAGCCGAAAGCGCCGGCGTCGTACTTTTGCACGAGAACGAAAAGGACATCTACGGCGATACGCCGCAGCGCGTCCTGGACATCATGGAGTCCGTCGACTCGCCGGCCCTGCGCGTCGCCTGGGACAACGCCAACTTCGTCCAGGTGGGCGTCCGGCCCTTCACCGACGGCTACGCCATGCTCCGCCCCTACCTCGAATACCTCCAGGTCAAGGACGCCATCATGGCCACCGGTGAGGTTGTGCCTTCCGGACAGGGCGACGGCGAACTGGACGCCACCATTGCCGCACTGAAGGCGGACGGTTACGCAGGCTTTGCCTCCCTTGAGCCGCACCTGGCCAGCCATCACGAACTGGGCGGCTTCTCCGGGCCGGTTGCCTTCGGCACCGCAGCCCGCGCCTTTGCGGGCCTTGCTGCCAAGAACGGAATCGAACTTTCGTGACCGGCCTCAAAGCCGCGGTCGTCGGCTGCGGTGACGTGTCCGCAGTCCACTTCGAGGCCATCGCAAAGCTCGACGGCGCGCGGCTGGCAGGGGTCTGTGACTCAGATCCCGGCCGCCTCGCGGCTGCCGTGGCCGCCTACGGCGTCCCGGGATTCCCTGATCATCTCAGCCTGATCGAGGCCGTGGGACCGGATGTTGTGCACGTTACGACCCCGCACAACACGCACGCCGCGATCGCGGCCGACTGCCTTGAACATGGCGTCAATGTGATTGTGGAAAAGCCGCTTGCACACACGCTCGAGGAAGGCCGCCGGCTCGTGGCGGCTGCAAAGGCGTCCAGTGCCAAGATCGGCGTCTGTTTCCAGAACCGGTACAACGCCACTGCGCAGGCCATGCATGCCCTGCTTTCTTCCGGCGAACTGGGCGCCGTAGTGGGGGCTTCGGCCACGGTGCTGTGGCACCGCGACGCCGACTACTACCGCAGCCGGCCGTGGCGCGGCACGTGGGCAGGTGGCGGCGGCGGGCTCATGATGAACCAGGCCATCCACACCGTTGACCTGTTGCAATGGCTGGTGGGTGACGTCGTTTCGTTGTCCGGCAACGCGGCCGCCAGGTTCCTGGGCGAAACCATCGAGGTGGAGGACACCGCGGAGTTCGTTGCCGAGCACGCCAACGGTGCACGCAGCGCCTTCTATGCCACGCTCGCCAACGCGGTAAATGCGCCGGTTACTTTGGACATCGTCACCGAAAAAGCGACTCTCAGCCTTCGCGGGGACCTGACCGTCACCTACGCGGACGGCCGCGTGGACGTGGTCGCCGAGCGTGTGGTGGGGTCCGGCGGACGCGCCTACTGGGGCGTCTCACACGAGCTTCTCATCAGCGACTTCTATGCCCGGCTCGGTGACCAGGGCTCGTTCTGGATCAACCCCGAAGAGGCCGAGAAGTCTCTGAAAATCGTCAAGGAGATTTACCGCCAGAGCTACCCGGACACGGCGGCGACAGTTACCTGAATAGCATGCGGCAAGCGGTTGAGCGCCTTAGGACGGTGCAGGCCGGACAGGCCGGCGTCTCCGCCTAAGGCCGGACCGAGATTTACTCAACAGCGAAAACCATGGAAGAAAAAGTGGCCAAGATTGGCGTACAGGCAATGATGCTGAAGGACAGCTTTACCGAAATCGGGGCGTTCGAAACGCTCCGTCAGGTCAGCGGCATCGGCTACAACGCCGTCGAGATCTCCCAGATCCCGATGACGCCGGAAAACGTCGCTGAGCTGGACCGCTCCCGCGGCGAACTGGGCATGGACATAGCGGCCCTGTCCGTAGCCATGGAAACCCCCAAGGGCCGGCCCGGCGACTCCCTGGCGGAGCATTTCGACAAGATTGTGGACGATGCCAAGCGGCTGGATTCGAAACTGCTGCGGATCGGCATGCTGCCGTTCCCCGCGATGAAGTCGATCGGCGCCGTCGTTGACTTCGCCAAGCAGGCCAACGAATACGCCGAACGGCTGCAGGAGCAGGTCCTGGGGCTGTATTACCACAATCATCACGTCGAGTTCGCGAAGTTCGACGGCAAACACATGCTGGACATCATCGCCGAGAACTCCCCGGCCATGGGTATGGAAATCGATGTGCACTGGGTACAGCGCGGCGCCCTGGACCCGGTCCGTACCCTCGAAAAGTACGCCGGCCGCACGGCCATGGTCCATCTGAAGGACTACCGCATCGGCGAACTGTCTGAGACCGCCTTCGGCCTGTTGGAGACCGGGGACGCGGCCGGATTCATGGCGGAGTTTAAGAGTGTCGTCCAGTTCGCCGAAGTGGGCGAAGGCAACCTCGACTTCGCCTCCATCATTCCGGCCGCGCAGGCTGCCGGCGCGCGGTACCTGCTGGTGGAGCAGGATGAACTCTATGGCCGCACGGTCTGGGAAGCGCTGCAGACCTCCTACGACAACCTGGTGGCCATGGGCCAGTCCGAACTCTTCTAACAAGTCCAACCAACGAAAAAGGACAGATAACTGTGAGCAAGAAAGTACGCCTCGGCATTATTGGCCTGGGTCAGCAGGGCAGCGCCTACGCCAAGTTCATCACGGACGGCTTGGTCCCCAACATGGTGATCGGAGCCATTTGCGACACCGATCCGGCCAAGAAGGAACTGGCCACGGCCACCTACCCGGACGCACCTTTCTATAACGACTACATCGCCATGCTGGAAAGCGGCGACGTTGACGCCGTTGTGACCTGCGTGCCGCACTTCCTGCATCCCGAAATGGGCATCGAGACCCTGAAGCGCAACATCCACGCGCTGGTGGAGAAGCCGGCAGGCGTCTACACCAAGCAGGTCAAGGAACTGAACGAGTTCGCTGCCAGCAAGCCGGAACTGTCCTTCGGCATTATGTTCAATCAGCGCAACAATCCGCTGTACAAGAAGCTCAAAGAGATTGTGGAAAACGGCGAGATCGGCAAGATCCGTCGCAGCAACTGGATCATCACCAACTGGTGGCGTCCCCAGGGCTACTACAACTCGAGCGAATGGCGCGCGACGTGGGGCGGCGAGGGCGGCGGCGTCCTGGTCAACCAGGCCCCGCACCAGCTGGACCTCTGGCAGTGGATCTGCGGCGTGCCGAAGTCCGTGTACTCCAAAGTCTCATTCGGCTTCCGCCGCGACATCGCCGTCGAAGATGAAGTGACCGCGGTAGTTGACTATGGAGACGGCGTTACCGGCGTCTTTGTCACCGCCACCCACGATCTGACCGGCACCGACCGCTTCGAAATCCTGGGGGACCAGGGCAAGATCGTCGTCGAAGGCAGTAAGACGGCCACGGTCACACGTCTGCACAAGCCCGAGCGCGAACTCAGCGACGGCATGGACATGGACGATGTCCGCAAGCTCTTCATGGGCCAGCTGAACCCGGAGCAGTACTACACCACCGAGGTCATCGAGTTCGAGTCTGTCTGGGGCGGACAGCACGCAGGTGTCCTGGAGAACTTCGCCGCCAACATCCTGGACGGCACGCCGCTGCTGGCTCCGGGCTCGGACGGCATCAACGGCGTCCGCCTGGCCAACGCCATCCACCTCTCAGCCTGGACCGGCAGGGAAGTGGGACTGGACTTCGACGAGAACGAGTTCCTCGCCGAGCTCAACAAGCGCATCGCCGAAGAGGGCAAGTTCGCGCAGCGCACGTAACCTCCCGGGCAAGCAGCGAAGCTGAGTCGCAGCTGTGGCCGTTTTCGACCATCAAAACGGCCACAGCTGCGACCTGATTGAGTGGTTTCATCGTTAGGATGGGGCGGTGACTGAACCCCAAACGCCGGACGCCGCCCCACCCGCTGGCTCGGTCAAAAAGCACGGCCGCGACGGCAAATCCAGCGCGACCATCTATGACATCGCCAAGTTGGCTGGCGTCAATGCGTCCACCGTTTCCCGCGCGCTCAGCAAGCCGGGCAGGGTCAGCTCCAAAACACAGAAGCTCATCGAGGACGCGGCTGCCGAGCTGAACTACCAGGTCAATCCGTTCGCGCGCGCCCTTCCCACAGGAAAGACCAATACATTCGGCCTCATCGTCGCGGACATTACCAACCCCACCTTCTTTGACATCATCCGCGGCGCCGAGACCACGGCAACCAGCCGGGACTACACTCTGGTGCTCGCAGAGTCGGCGGAGTCCGCGGCAACTGAACTGACTGCCGCCCGGCGGCTGATGGCCACCGTAGACGGCCTTATTCTGGCGAGCCCGCGCATGGACGATGACAACATCCGCGCCTTGGCCCAAGACAAACCCGTGGTGGTCATCAACCGCGAAGTGGAGGGCGTGCCGTGCGTGGTGCCGGACGTCAACAAGGGGATCAGCGAGGCGGTCCGCAGCCTGGCCGCCAACGGCCACGCGAAGGTTGCCTATGTGGCGGGGCCCCCGGAATCCTGGATGTCCGAGCGCCGGTGGGAGGGTGTGCAGGCAGCGTGCGACTGGTCCCGGCTCGAGGCCGTGCGGCTCGAATCCACCAAACCAACGGTCGACGGCGGCCGGAAGACTGCGCGTGATGTCCGCGCCAGCGGCGCCACGGCGGTCCTGACGTATAACGACCTGCTGGCCATCGGGCTTATGCAGGAGCTCCAGGCTGCCGGCGTAGTGGTGCCTGACCACATCAGCATCATTGGCTTTGACGACATTTTCGGCGCGGATTTCACGACGCCGCCGCTCACCACCGTGCGTTCGCCGCTGGGGGAGTGCGGCGAGGCAGCCGCCAAGCGCCTGCTGGACTTTCTTCACGGAAGTGGGGAACAGGCCGGCACCTTGAGCGTCGAGACTGAGCTGGTGCTGCGAGGCTCCAGCGGTAGGATCCTGCCCACGAAGTGAGTCCCGGGAGGGCCGATCCCAGCCTTTGGCAAATTATGGCAACCGGTTGACAAACCTCTGCGCCAGGCAGATTATTGATCTATGTCACAGTCGATTGCTGCCAACCCAGACAGGCTCCTGCCCGCCGACCCCGGAACGCGCAGCATTGCGCGGGACCTCCTGGCGCGCGTACAGGACCTCCCCATCATCTCCCCGCATGGACACGTTGATGCCGCTGTCATCGAGCACAACACGCCGTTTCCTGACCCGGCAGCGCTGCTGGTCAGTCCGGACCACTATGTCACGCGCCTGATCCATGCCAACGGCGCCTCCCTGGACACGCTGCGGCCCGGCGGTCCCAACGCCCCCGAGTCACGCGAAATCTGGCGCACGTTCGTGACTGCCTGGCCGCTGTTCGAGGGCACGGCCTCCGGCTACTGGCTGCGCGATCAGTTCCACAGTGTTTTCAACCTGGGCGCAGAGCTGGGCGAGATGTCCGCTGATGCCAGCTATGACGCCATCGCCGCCAAACTCGGAGAGCCCGGGTTCCTTCCCCGCCAGCTTTTCAAGGACTTCAATATCGAGGTCCTGGCTACCACAGACGATCCCCTGGACAACCTCGCCAGCCACAAGGCCATCGCCGAGGACGCCACCTTCAACGGCCGCGTTCTGCCCACGTTCCGCCCGGACGCCTACCTCAACATTGCGCACCCCACCTGGAGCGCCAACGTTGACCGCCTGATTGAAACCGCCGGTGACGGCGCCAACGGCTACGCGGGCTACATCACCGCCCTGGAAAACCGCCGTCGCTACTTCGTGGGGCACGGCGCAGTCTCGGCAGACCATGGTGTGGCCACCCCGGCAACGCTCAAGCTGGACCGCGCCGAAGCCGAGCGCATCTTCGAGCTCGCCCGCGTTGGCAAGGCCACCGCCGGGGACCGCAACACCTTCGAGGCGCACATGATGTACCAGATGGGTCGCATGTCGGTCGAGGACGGCCTGGTCATGACCATCCACCCGGGTTCGTTCCGGAACCACCACACGCCCACGTTCGAGGCATTCGGCGCGGACACCGGCCACGACATCCCCTTCGCCACCAACTACACGGAAGCCATCCGCCCGCTGCTGCAGGACTTCGGCACGGCCGAGGACTTCCACCTTGTGCTGTTCACGCTGGACGAGACCGTTTTTTCCCGCGAGCTCGCACCCCTGGCTGGCTTCTACCCGTCCGTCTACCTCGGCGCGCCCTGGTGGTTCCTGGACGCCCCGGATGCCATGCTCCGGTTCCGGTCCGCCGTGACCGAAACGGCCGGGTTCTCCCGCTCCTCCGGTTTCATCGACGACACCAGGGCCTTCTGTTCCATCCCCGGCCGCCACGATGCCTCCCGCCGGATCGAGGCCTCCTTCCTGGCCCGCCTCGTGGCCGAGCACCGCGTCAGTGAAGACCGCGCCCACGAAATCATCGTGGACACCGTCGATTCCTCCCCGCGAAGGGTTTTCAAACTGTGAGTATCGAACAGACCGACGCAGCAGTCGAGGCTGCGGAATTGCTTCCGCAGTTGAACCGGACCACGCACGTCGCCGCCAAGCCGCCGGTTCGGATCGTCCACCTCGGACTCGGTGCCTTCCACCGTTCGCACCAGGCCTGGTACACAGGCCAGGCCAGCGACGCCGCGGACTGGGGCATTGCCGCTTTCACCGGCCGCAGCCCGGCCGCTGCCTTGGCTCTTGCCAAGCAGGACGGCCTCTTTACGCTCGTGAAGCGCGCTGACAGCGGCGACTCGTTCGCCGTCGTCGGCAGCATCGTTGAAGCGGTAGACGGTGCGGACGTGCAGCGGCTCGCAGAGCTCGTTTCGGCGCCTTCCACCGCAATGGTCACCTTGACGGTCACCGAAGCGGCGTACCGGATTGGTGCCGACGGACAGCTGGACACTACAGCGTCCGACGTCGCCGGCGACCTTGCGCTGCTGGCTTCGGGCAGCGGAGGCCCTTCGTCGCCGCTGGGCCGGCTTGTCTTCGCCCTCGCCGCGCGACGGGCTGCCGGAGCCGGGCCGCTCGCCGTCGTCTGCTGCGACAACCTCGCCAACAACGGCACGGTAGCCCGCAACGCCGTGGCGGGCCTGGCGCAGGCCTGGGACGCCGGGCTCGCGGCCTGGGTCGAGGAAAACGTCAGTTTTGTCAGCACGTCCGTGGACCGGATCACGCCGCGCACCACGGAAGCGGACATAGCCGCCGTCGAGGCCGCCTGCGGCTACCGAGACAACTCGCCCGTAGTGGCCGAGCCGTTCACCAACTGGGTGCTCAGCGGAGAGTTTCCCGCCGGCCGGCCGCGCTGGGAAGATGCCGGCGCGGTCTTCGTGGACCACATCGAGCCCTACGAGAACCGCAAGCTGTGGCTCCTGAACGGCGCCCACTCCCTGCTGGCCTACGCCGGCCAGCTCCGCGGACACACCACCGTGGCGCAGGCCCTCGCGGACCCGCAGTGCCTGTCCGCCATCGAAAGCTTCTGGGACGAGGCCGAAACGAACCTCGCCGGCGCCGCGACCGGTGGCGCGGACCTTCAGATCCAGGCGTACCGCGCCGCACTGCTGGCACGCTTCAGCAACGCACGCATTGCCCACCACCTGGCCCAGATTGCCATGGACGGCAGCACCAAGCTGCGCATGCGCTCAGTGCCCGTCCTCCTGGCCGAGAGGGCCCAGGGCAGGTCCGGTGCCGCTGCCGCACTGATGATCGCTGCCTGGATGGATTTCAGCGCCGCGGCCGAGGCATTTCACGATCCGCTGGCAGCTGAGGTGGCCGCGGCCAACCAGCTGGAAGGCGCGGACCGTGTGCGGGCTGTCCTTGCACTGGTGGATCCTGCCGTTGCCGCGGACGAGGCCGTGGTGGAGCTGGTTTCCGGCCTGCTCGGAACGTTCCCGTCGGATGCCTAAGAACCACGCCTGACCGGCATACCCGCCCCTGCGCCACCATCAGTGGTACACGTTCCCGCTCCCTGGCTGCACCAGCTGCGACGGCGGCCTCCGCCGCATCCATTCCCGCGCCAAAGCCTTCCGTAGGCGCTGAGGCCGCCGAAACGGTAACGTCCGAGAACACAAAATCGAGGCTCCAACGCTTCGGCGGGTAGCCAAGTTCGACGACAGCACCGTCACACCGAGCAACGCCTTTAAGAAGAGTTCTGACTACGAGGCGACACGGCAGCGGGCCACGGCTAACCGCCGGCAGCCAAGCGGACGGCGCCGACATCGAGCCCAGCGACGACCGTGAAAAACCCGAACGGCCTCCCCGGATCTTTGACGCCCGCTGCAACGTCCTCTCTGAACAGGACGATTCTCGTGACTCAGACCGTCGGAATCACAAGCCCGCCAACGGCGATGACCAGGAAGACTGCGGACAGGGCAGCCCAGCCAGGGAGGTTCAGTGCGGTGGAAATGATGTCGGTGGCCATCACGAAAGAGAGCACAGCGGGCGGAACCCGGCACGCTATGTCCCGCCACCACCTGGTCAGATGGATTGGCTATATCCGAAGAACTCGTGGTCGTTGTTGTACCCGCCAAGGCCCCCGCCGACGTCGGAGAAGTGTTCCACGAACTCGACCCCTTTCAGCCACTTCACCATTTTGAAACCGAGTTCGACTTCGTTGCGGAGCCGCAACGGGGCTCCATGTCCGAAGTCGAGGGCGTCGTCGTTCATGTCGTAGGCGAGCATCGTCAAGTGGTGGGACATCTGCTCGATAGGTTGCGCGTCGTAATATAGGCCGCCATCGGGGCCAAGGGCGTGGGAGTAAAAGATCACCCATTTCGCTTCCGGTGCCGGCTGCACCACATCCATCAGGGTCTGCATCGACACCCCGCCCCATTTCGCGACCCCGGACCAGCCCTGGATGCAGAAATGCTGGGTGATCTGCTCGTGATCCGGCAACGCTCGCAGCTGCGCAAGGGTCAGCTCGACGGGGTTCTTGACGAGCCCGTTGACGCGGAGGGTGTAGTCCAGGAAGTCGTCCGCTTGCAGGGCAAGGTAGGCGGCGCCTTCCGGGTATTTACCGTTGTGCCAGAAATACGGGGAGATGTCCTTCTCGGTGTATTGGCCCGGTTTCGCATCAATGTGCTCGAAGAGGCGTTGCGCGGGACCGATCAGCGCGTAGCCGACACGTTGCACGACGCGGGGATGCCGGTAAGTGAACGGTGTCGCCGCCACCCACGCCGCGATCAGAACCAGCAACGCGCCGGTGAAGATCGCGAACCCCCACCAGGACTGGTCGTTCCGGCCGGCGAACATGTGGTTCAGGTTCTGCAGAGCCCCGGTGGTCAGGACGAGGGTGACGTGCACAATGATGAACAGCACGAACCAACCAAGAACGACGAAATGCACCGACCGGGCTAACTGAACACTCAACACTGAACTGATCTTGCTGAACCGGGTGGAGAGGGCCGGAGACATTCCAAGACCTGTCACGAGTGCCAACGGCGCCGCGATGAACACTGTGGCGAAATACGCCAGGAGCTGCAGCCCGTTATAGTTCGTCCACCCGGACTCTAAAGGCCAGTCCAAGGAAAGATACTGGATGGCGACGGAGATCGCGTTCGGGATGACATTCCAGTGCAGCGGGACGAGACGCAACCACTGACCGGTAGTGAAGATAAGGATGTAGAACACGATCCCGTTGACAAGCCACAACGTGTCGACGCCGAGGTGCCACCAGCGGGCGAGCCCGATCGAGTGCCGGCGGCCGGGGAGGCCAACCCCGTTCGGGAGAGTAATGGAGTCCTCTTTGGCGGTGTAAAGCGCGGCAGTGGGGACGGGTTTCTGAATTCGGAACCAGTCCTGGCCCGGGGTGGAATTCCGCGTCCAATAGAGGCGGGGATGGTCAGCGAGGATCGTAATCCCAGACCTGATGATGAACAGCATGAAAAAAAGGTTCAGGAAGTGCTGCCATTGCAGCCATACCGGGAACCCGATCGGACTTCCTGCCGGTAGCTCGGAAAGGCCCGGGTACTCTCGAATAAATGCCCGCACGCCGGTCGTTTCCCTGAGCCCTTTTGCGATGGCGATCGCGATGATGAACAAGCCCAGCCCGATCGGGATCAACCAGAGCAGGTTGAACCACCTCGAGCGGCCGACCCGAACGCGCGGTGCGACCCCGAACTGCGGTGGCACACTGCCCGCCCAATCTTTCCCGACAGCGTGATAATGCTGGGAATCAAGTTCAGTGCGGAAACTGGGGAATCGTGCCCCGATACTCGCTGGATCTCGTGGTGTCTCGGTCATTTTGGACTCCGTCTGCTCAGTCACACACTATCGGACACCGCAGGCGCCCGAAACGATTCGATCCGACCGCATCAGCGACCGATCACGGCGTGCTGGACTCGCACAAGGTCTAGGCACTAGTGGCCGTCACCCTAGTGCGGCAACGGTGTCGCGGCGGAGGACGACGAATCCTCTCAGCAGCTCGTGCTGTCGTGGGTGCCCTTCATTACTTAGGGTGGATCGTCCCCTTATGGTGTCTCGGAAACGTACAGTTTTTTAAGACACGGACGTCATGCCCGGGAGGATCGAAGTGATCGATGGCGGACCAGGCCGTCCCGTATCTTGTAAAGATGTCTCACCGTGAAACGTCTCAGATGGGTGCTGGCTCGGGGTTTCTGAAGCACAATGGCCGGGCGGGCCTGTCCTGCATCCAACTATGGCGTCAAAGTAGTTCCGCTTCTGAATTCTGAGTCACGCAAGCAAATGGGGGAATACGGATGATACCGATGCTCACTCTCGCTTTTGCGGTGTTGCTTCTGTTGGGTGTCCTCATTTCCGAACGTGCCAGCCGGACGGTTCTTTCCACCGCGGTGCTGTTTCTTCTCGGCGGCTTTGTCCTGGGCCAGGGTGTAGTCGGAGTTGTCCCCATAACGCCCGGTAGCCCTGTCGTGGGGGTGCTGGCCCAGCTGGCTCTGTTCTCGGTCCTGTATACGGACGGCATGAAAGTGGGACTGTCCGATCTTCGCAGCGCGTGGCGTTTGCCCGGCCGGGCGCTGCTGCTGGGCCTGCCGCTGACACTTCTTATCACCGCTCTGCTAGCCCATTACCTTGTTGGGCTTCCCTGGCTTCAGTGCTTTTTGCTTGGTGCGGTGCTGGCACCGACTGACCCGGTTTTCGCGGCCGCCATTGTGGGCCGTAAGGAAGTTCCCGGGCGCCTGCGCCACCTACTCAACGTCGAGTCCGGGCTCAATGACGGGCTGGCCCTTCCCGTGGTTCTCGTGCTGTTGGCCCTCGGCGGCGGAACGGATGTCGGCGCTGGGGTTCTGACTGAAGAAATCGCTTTGGGCCTGATTGTCGGTGTCCTGGTCCCACTGATCGTCATGGCTCGAGCGACTTCCCTTTTTGATGGCAACGAAAGGCCTGCAACCGCTGGTCGCGGTATCCATTGGCATGCTCGTACTTGCCATCTGCCTGGTGACCGGGGCCAACCTCTTCCTCGCAGGGTTCTCGGCCGGTATTACGGTCGCTACCGCGGGCCCGGGCTTCCGGGAGGAATTCGAACAGTTCGGGGAACTGGTTTCCGAGCTGCTGAAGCTGGCGGCCATCCTGGTGTTTGGTGCGTTGATCACACCGACCTTCTTGTTCGGAGAGATTGCCTGGACGGGATGGGTCTTTGCAGTCCTGGCCATCGTCGTGGCCCGCCCGTTGGCTCTGCTGGTTTCGTTTCTCGGCACCCGGCTGCCCGCCAAGGAACAACTCGCGGCTATGTGGTTCGGGCCGAAAGGGTTCGCCTCCGTCGTCTACGGGCTTCTCGTGCTCGAATCAGGCGTGGAACGCTCCGACGAGCTTTTTCATCTCGTGGCGCTGGTCATTGTGCTGTCCATTCTGGCCCATTCCTCAACTGACGTCATCGTCGCCAGACAATTCGACAGCCGCCCTCCCCCGACGCCGCGGTAGTTTGTCGGCAGTTGACGCCTCAAGCGGCCTTAGGCCGGACGACCAGCACGGGGCATGGTGCGTGGTTGATGACCTGGGTCGTGACCGAGCCCAGGTGCAGAGCGGGGAATCCGCCGTGCCCGCGGGAGCCGACGACGACGAGATCGGCGTCTTGGGCAGCGTCGAGTATTGCTGAAGCCGGTGAATCACTGTGAACGAGCTGCCCGGTGGCGGTCACGCCCTCATCTGCAGCGGACTTCAGCGCCTCAGCCTGAAGTGTCCGTGCGATCTGCTCCGGGGACTCTTCAGCGGCGATTTCACCCGCCGCCGTTTCCAGCACGGCCGGATACCAGGCCATCGGTGCCCTGCTCCAGGCTGTGATCAGTCGGAGCTGCCCGCTGCGCTGTCTGGCCTCATCTATGGCCCAGCTCAGTGCTTCCTGAGAATGCTCGGAACCGTCAAATCCCACCACAATCGTGAATGCGCTGTCAGTGGTCATTTGTCTTCCTTTCACTGGGCCTCAATGAGCATCCTAGCCCTCGCCACCCCCGGCCGCTAAGAGTCAGTGCTACGGTCGGCGCAGGCACTACATCCGGTCGTCACTGGCATAGAGATTGGGCTCACGACATGAATTCGGGACCTCCGACACCGAAGGCGGCGTTCCATCCCCGGACGGCCGCGCACCGCGACAAGGGACTGGGTAAGCTCCGCTTGCGTGATGCGGTGGCGATGGCCGTCGGAGGCATGATCGGCGGGGGCATCTTCAGCGTCCTGGGTGTGACTGTCGCCCTGGCCGGACACCTCGCCGTCGGGAGCTTCATCATCGGAGGCGCCATTGCCATGGTGACCGCGCATTCCTTCGCGGCACTCTCGGCCCGGGCCGGACGTTCCGGCGGCCTCTTCCTCTACCTGCACAATGCCGGATACCCACGTAGCGGCTCCTACATCTCCTGGCTGCTCATGTTCGGGTATCTGATCGCTTTAGCGGTGTATGGCTACACCTTCGGACACTACGCCGCACATGCGTTTGGTCTGCCGGCGGAGTTCGCGAACGGTTTCGCGGTCCTGATCTTGATCGTGTTTCTGGGGATCAACCTGCGCGGGGTCGGCGCTTCGGCGCTCTCGGAGGACCTCGTGGTCCTGATCAAGGTCGCCGTTCTTGCCCTGATCTCCGCCCTCGGGTTCGCGCACTTCTCCCCGGAAAGGCTTACCCCGTTAGATGACATGGGCCTGGCCGGTGTCATAGTGGCATCAGCATCCATCTTCGTCGCCTACGAAGGGTTCGAGCTGCTCTCCTACGACTACGATGACCTCGCGAGGCCGCGCTGGACGCTGCCGCGGGCCCTCTACCTCTCAGTGGCGATCGTAACCCTGGTCTACGTCATCGTGACGATCGGCTCTCAAATGCTGGTCAGCGACAGCGTCATCGTTGCCCAAAAAGAAGTGGCATTCGCAGCGGCCGGGCAGGCGGCCCTGGGTGCGGCGGGATACTGGATCGCAAGCCTCGGCGCGCTCCTGGCCGCGAGTTCCGCCATCAACGCAACCTTGTTCTCGACGGCCCGCCAGATGCACGAGATCGCCCTGGCGAAGGAGCTGCCGTCCGTGTTCACAAAGACCCGGGCCGGGCTGCCCGTCACCCCGCTCGTGTTCCTGGCCGTGTTCGGCGCCGCCTTCGCCATGCTGCCGGACATTACTGCGCTCCTGACCTTTGGATCGGCAGTGTTCCTGACCGTTTTCGGAGCCACGAACCTGCTCGCGGCCCGGGTCCTGCCGGGCTTCTGGTCCCGGCTCGTCAGCAGCGCCGGGTTTCTGGCCTGTCTCGGCGCCCTGCTCGTCCTGGTGATCCAACTCATCCTCCACGACTTGGCCACCTTACTGCTCATAGGAGTATCCCTAACGTCCGTCTCAGCACTGCGGCTTGTCTTTGTCTGGCACCAGAGACGTGACACGGCAAGCGGTGCAGTCTGAACCAAATCCAACACCCGGCCGTGGCCCTGCGTGTCAGGGCAGAAGTGACACGTGGGGCATTGAGCACCCTTCACACAGGGCACCACCAATTACAGGCAGGACCGCGTACTCCATGACCCTCAGCGTGCGAGTGCCGGCACAGGGCCTTGCACCGCCGGCGCACTGGACCTGGTCGACCACCTGCAGGGCCGCTTTGACGACCCTGAAGCCGCATCCCTCTTGGGGTCCAACCGTGTCCGCTGACCGAATCACCGGTACGGGCATCTTTCCCCGTCTCGTCCAGGTCCTGCCGGCCATCTTCGCGATTCTGGCCGACACCATGTGCGCCCACTTCTGAGACAGTAGGACTAAGAGTCCAAAAAGGCACTGACGGCTGCTTGGGCTTCTGCGTGCGTTGGTCCCAGCCAGAACAGGTGACTGGGCGCGTCCAGTTCGACGAGCACGGCCCCGGGGATCGTACGCGCGTAGTCCGCTGCGTGGGCGAAAGCGACGCCCGCGTCATGGCGTGATCCGGTCACCAATGTCGGACAGGCCGTTCGGGTTTGAACTAACCGGCGGTATGAAGAACGATCCCGCCGGGCTTGCTGCAGATCGTTGACGAACCCGCTGCCGGAACGCATCGTCTGGAACAGCCCCCGTGCCCGCCGTTTGTCCTCCGCGGACCACGTATGCCACCACTCATTGACCGGCCGCGTCGACAATGCACCTACCAGCTGGCGCAGCCCGGCATCGGAACCGACCAAACGCGCCACCGCCGCCCAGATGAGGATCTCCAGGGACGGGGAGAAAACCAGCGGGCCAAACACCGATTCGATGCGGGTATCTGGATACGCCAGCGTCGAAGGGGCGCAGCTGTGCAGAACCAGTCGAGGCACCAATGCCGGCAGAGACCACGCCGCGTGAATGGCCTGCATGCCACCGAAGGAGACCCCAACCGCCCCGGCCGTCCCGTCAATACCCAGAGCCTGGCAGCACTCAGCCACGGCCGGGATAAACTCGGCCGCATTGAGGCGTCCCACGTCCGTGTTCCCGTAGCCAGGGCGTGAGAACGCCAGCACCCCGTGCCCTGCAGATGTGTAGAGGCTCCAACCGCAATCGCTGGACGCAGAGCAATGTCCGCCCGGGAAGAACAGCACAGCAGGCTTGTACCCGGGCGCGTACATGACTTCCACCGGACCCAGGCGTGTTTGGATCACACGAGTCTCGCTCACTGTCCAAGACTACGGCGAAGCTATCCCGTCACCCCGGTATCAGGTGACCATGAGCGAGACGAACTACTCCGACCTGGCTGTGTCAAGTCTTTTTGGCCCCGGCGGGACGGTCATGATTGGTCCCACTCGGATCGCACTCTGACGGTTGACCTTGGGCATCCACACGGCTAATGCTCGTCCGCGCCGCCGAGCAGGCCGGTGAGCAGATCGATGACCTTCCCGCCGGAAGGTACGTTCACAGACTGACATCCCCGGGAACGTAAGCAATGTCCCGGTGTGCTTTAACCGGGTCGGCCCAGGGGTCAAGGCCGAAGACACGGGCCGATCCGGAGGTGGGGGCGGATGAGCCCCAGCAGCACCATGGGGGTGGTGGATTTGCCTCCACCGTTGGGGCCGAGGAATCGGTGGACTTCACCGGCGGCTCCAGGCCGTCCAGTGCCCGGGTCCTGCCGAAATCCTTCACCAGCCGGGTCGTTTCAATCACCGGATGCGATGGTGCGTTCATGGTCTGCCCGTTCCTAAGGTCGTCATGTGAACGCCCGAAGCGGTCGCCAACGGCGTTCCGCAGTTTCCACCCGGGGGCCGACTTGGCTTCCCGGCTCTCCGGTCCACAGCATACAAGCGCCAAACCCCGCGAGGAAGGGCCGGACCGGGTTCCGACGTGTGCGCAGGGAACGGACATCCCCATGACGTGGGGGCAAGCACTCGGGGGCGTCAAGAAGTCTTTATGGCCAGCCTCCAAGCCCATGTATGACGGATATCCGGTGTTATAGTTCCGGGTGCGCTCCGTGCCGGGGCAACGGTGACATGCCCCGAAAAGGCAGACAATAGACAGCGGATGGAAAGGATTATCTGATGCCGTCAACTGACAGGACCTCCCCGCGTCACGGCCTCGCCGGGGCCCTTCGGTCCCGGACCGCCCTGTTGCTGGCGTTCTCGTTTGCGGTGATGGCCGACCCGGTCTCATCCGTGGCCTACGCTATCGAGGCGGCCCTCCGGGCGCTGGACGGCGACCTGGCGCTGCTGGTGCCCACGATGGTCCTCGTCGTCGGGATCATCGCCCTCGTGATCCTGAACTACCGGCAGCTGATCATCCGCTACCCGCAGGGAGGGGGTGCCGCCGCGGCCACCGGCGAAGCGTTCGGGGACCGGTGGTCCTTCATTCCCATCGGGGCACTGGTGGTTGACTTCGTCCTCACCATCGCCATCAGCGTCTCGGCCGGAGCGTCGGCGGCCATCGCTTACTTCCCTGCCCTGGCGCCATGGCGGCTGGTGCTTGCCCTGGGCCTGGTCGTCCTCGTCGGTGCCATCACGTGGTTCGGGCACCTGGGACGGCTGGTGTTCGCCGCAATGACGGTGGCGTTCATCCTCGTCGCCGCCATCGTCCTGCTCTACGGACTGGGAGCTACCCCGCAGCCGGTCGGGACTATCACCGCCGTTCCCGGGCACCCGCCGGTGCTCGCCGTGGTCCTGGCCTTTCCTGTCGCCATGGCCCTAGCCACAGGGGTTGAGGCCCCGTCCTCCGCGATCGCGCAGCTGGGGCAGCTGGACAACGCAGGGCGGAGCCGGTTCGGCCGGGTCACCCTCACCCTCACCCTCGCCATCGTCGGAACCATCACGCTCGGCCTGGCCGCAGAAGCAGCCCACCTGCAGGTGGGCATCCCTCCGGAAGACAGCACGCAGATCGCCGAGCTGGCACGGCTGGCCGCCCCGGAACCGGTTTTCGCGGCGTTCCAGCTCGTCACCGCTCTGCTGCTCCTCGCCGCGGCAAGCTCATCCTTCCAGGCAGGCCCGGGCCTGCTCAAGGCCCTCGCCCGGCGCACCAGCCCTCACGGTGAAACCATCGGCATACTCTCCCCGCGCCTGGGCCACACCAACATCCACCACACCCCCTACTGGGGTGTCGCCCTGTTCATCCTCCTCGCCGGAGCCATCACGGCCGCAGCTGGCGGGAACGACCAGGAACTCGTCCTGTTCTACGCCGTCTCAGTCTTCCTCAGCTTCCTAGCCGGCCTGATCTCCATGGCCGTGTTCTCCCACCAGGACCGCCGCCGCGGCTACCTCATCATGAACCTCGCAGGCGCTACCGTCGTCGCGTTCACCCTCATCGCCAACCTGTCCCGCGGCCTTCCCGTCGTCAGCCTCGCTGCCGCCCTGGCCATCGCTGCCATCCTCTACCGGGCCTGGTCCAAAGCCGGCCGCCCCCGCGGCATCCGCAACGTCGCAGCCGAAGCAGAAGCAGAACCCCAGCCTCTGGAAGGCGGTGCGGCATGACCGAGCGCCGGTTAGTTCACCGGAATTTGCTGAAGAATGCCAAAGAAGGCGGGAGCCGGATCCGGGACGGGCTACTGCACCCCGTCCGGTCAGTACCGCTGGCGTTCCTGGCCGTCATCATCTTCGGCGCCGGGCTGCTGATGCTCGCGGTCTCACGCACCGGCACCGACGGCGACATCGTGATCACCGCGTTCTTCACCGCCGTCTCGGCTGTCTGCGTCACCGGCCTGGTCACCGTGGACACCGCCACGTTCTGGACCCCGTTCGGCCAGGCAGTGATCCTCGGACTCATCCAGGTCGGAGGATTCGGCATCATGACCCTGGCGACCTTGTTGGCCCTGCTCGTGCGCAAGAGCATCGGCCTGCGCGGCCAGCTCGTGGCACAGTCCGAAACCCACACACTGAACTTCGGCGACGTCAGGTCAGTGCTGTTCCGCGTAGCGAGAATCATGGCAGCCTTCGAAACAGCCACCGCGCTGCTCCTGGCCGCCCGCTTCTGGGTCGCCTACGACGACAACCCCGCGACGGCCCTCTGGCACGGGACCTTCCACGCCGTCTCCGCGTTCAACAACGCCGGCTTCGGGCTCTACAGTGACAACCTCATCAGCTTCGCCGAAGACCCATGGATCATCATCCCGATCTGCGGTGCAGTGATCGCCGGAGGCCTCGGATTCCCCGTGATCATCCAGCTCTTCAACCGCGACACCAGAATCAAAAACTGGAGCATCCACCTCCGCCTGACCATCTACGGCACCCTCCTCCTGCTCACCGCAGGTATCTCGCTGTTCGCCGCGTTTGAGTGGAACCGCCCCGAAACCCTCGGCCCGCTGAGCCTGGGTGGGAAACTCGTCGCGTCTCTGGCCGGCGGCGTCTTCCCACGCACTGCAGGGTTCAATAGCATCGACTACGGCGCCGCGTCACCGGAAACCTTAATGGTCACCAACGTCCTGATGTTCATCGGCGGCGGCAGCGCCGGCACCGCCGGCGGCATCAAGATCACCACATTTCTGGTCCTGGCCTTCGCGATCTGGAACGAAATCCGCGGCCGCGGCCAAGTCACCATCGGGCACCGCTCCATCAGCTCCTCCTCACAGCGCCAGGCCCTGACCGTCGCTCTGCTCGGCGTCGCAGCAGTCATCACCGGCACCCTGCTTCTCCTCATGCTCACCGACTACAGCCTGGAAAAAGTTCTGTTCGAATCCATCTCAGCCTTCGCTACCGTAGGACTGAGCACCGGCATCACCTACAACCTTCCGCCTGGCGCTCGATGGGTGCTGATGGCCCTCATGTTCACCGGCCGCATCGGGACCATCACCGTCGCTTCCGCCCTCGCCCTCTCGTCCCGGCCCAGGCTTTACCAGCTGCCCGAGGAACGACCCATCATCGGCTGACGCTGCCGCCGCACCAACATTCGGTGTCCACATCAATTCAAATCCCTCCGTGGGCGTGCCAGGCTGTGAAGGATCCCTGGCCGGCGCCCACCCACATGAAGTCTGGCGCTGGGAGTACGCCAACTATTTTTTGCCCCGTTAGGACCAATGCCGTTCGGTTAGCGGCCTGGGTCTGGTGTCAAGGCTGTGTGAGATCGGCGTGTCACCGGGTTAAGAAGGCGTGGCTCCTGCTTGAGTAGTTCGGTCCTCCAAGACTGATCTACCCATACGGGAGCCACGATGTTCGATTCTGCCATTAATCATGCTCCGGGGGTCTTCGCGCCGGGGCCTTTGGGAGAGCTGACCCGTGTCGTTCCGTTCGATATGGTCGATGCCGCGCTTGAGGCCGCTGGCGGCAAGGAACGCAGGGTCCGGCGACTGCCCGCACGGTTGGGGACGAGGCTGCCGGCCCCGGTGCAGAGCCCGTCGGCCTCGGCGCTGAGCGAAGCGATGCACCGCGTGGGAACGGCCCCGGTGCGCGAGTTGTTCTCCCTGGTAAAAGGACCGGCGGTGACCGGTGCCCAGCACACGACCCGGTTTGCGGGCCGGTTGGTCGTGGCGATCGATGGCACCCAGCTGGCGGTGGCCGATACCGAGGCCAACCGGTCACGTTATACCAAACCCCGCAGTGGCCCCAAAGGCGAAGCCGGGTACCCGATGATCAGGTTGGTCGCGATCCTCACCGCCGGAACCCGTTCGGTCATCGAGGCCGCCTTCGGTACCGATGCCGTGGGAGAGCTGACCTACGCCCGCCAGGTGATCTCGGCCATGCAATCGGGCATGGTGCTGCTCGGGGATCAAAAACTTCGCCACCTACGCCTTCTGCCGCGAGGTGACCGAAACCGGTGCGGACTTCCTTTTCCGTGCCAAGACCGGGGCCAAATCCATGCAACTGCCGGTCCTGCGGCTGCTTCCCGATGGTTCGTATCTCTCCAACGCCGCAGGGCTACCGATCAGGGTCATCGACGCGGTCCTGACCAGCACGACCGAGGCCAAGACCCTGACCGCCGAATACCGGCTGGTCACCACGCTGCTGGATCCCCGCCAGGCTCCAGCATTGGGACTGATGAGCCTCTACCATGAGCGCTGGGAGATCGAAACAGCGTACTGCGAGCTGAAATCACGCATCTTGGGCGGCCGGGTTCTGCGCGGTCGGCACCCGGGCGCGGTCATCTAGGAAGTCTGGGCGCGCCGCCCGCGACCAGGTCGTCCAGGCCCGCGGGATCCTGGCCGAAGTCGTGATCGACCTGGGCGGACGCATCGGGGCCGCGGTGCTGGCCGAACTGATGCCGGCCCGCCGCATCCGCACCCGGCCTCGGGTGGTCAAACGCGCGATTTCCAAGTATGGGGCCAAGGAACGGGATATCGACAGCCGCACGTACCCCGCGACACTCAGCACGAGGATCTTGACACCCGACCCCGGCCCCTAACCGAACGGCATTGCCGTTAGGACGGCTATATCCGGCCCCGTCCGGGTCAGGGTTTCCTCCGCGGCCTGACCAGACGCAGGATCATCCCTGCTACGAACATGAGGACGCCGAGCATCACGGATAGCGGCGGGAGGGTGGCGACCAGGTAGAACATGAGCACCCCGAACGAGGAAAATCCGATCGCGCCTAGCAGGTCGGCAACGGAGATGATCGTGCAGAACACCACGGCCCGGGCTCCAAGGCCGCAACCGCTGCCCCTGCCCGGACTACGGGGCCGGCGTCGCGTGACGCGTCGAAGAACTTCGGTTCCCGGAAGGCGACGCCGCGCTGGATCAGTAAGTGAGTGGCTGCTTCGTCTTCGTTGGTCCATCGGTGAGTTCGACGATGCCGCTCCAGCGGCCAAGCTCGGCGTACAGCTCGGCCAAGGTTTTGTGAAGCTTCAACAGAGATTTGTGGCAACCGCTTGCCATTTTATTGCCACGTGACTAGGGTTACAGACAACAAGAAACACGCGGCGGTAAGGGTAAGGGAGCCCACAACTCATGAAAAAGCTAAACAAGCTCAGCATCATCGGCTATGGCGCCGGCGATGCAGCCAACAACCTCGCGTTCACCACCGCCACCATGTTCCTGCTTGTGTACTACACGGACGTTGCCGGTATCTCTGCCGCAGCCGCTGGAACCCTGTTGCTGGTAGTCAGGCTCTTCGACGCCTTCGCCGACGTCTTCGCCGGCCGGCTCGTAGACCGGACCTACAGCAAGCGCTTCGGTAAGTTCCGTCCCTTCATCATGTTCGGCTCCCGTCCGCTGCTCCTGCTGAGCATGGCAACCTTCTCCATTCCGCAGCTGGGCGAATCCGGCACACTGCTGTACGCCTATGTCACCTACGCAGCCCTCGGCCTGGCCTACAGCCTCGTGAACATTCCGTACGGCTCACTGGCCGGCGCCATGACGCAGGACCCGGGAGAGCGCGCAAAACTGGGCTCGGCCCGCATGATCGGCGCCCTGCTGGTGAGTTCTTCCCTGGGTATCTTCGTCGCCCCGCTGATCAAACCCGGCGCCGACCTTCAGTCGACGTTCGCCACCATCACCCTGGTCTTCGCGGTCTTCGGAGCGGCGTTGTACTTCTTTACTGCATTGACCGCCAAGGAACGCGTGCACCGCGCCGTCCCCAAGGTGACGTTCAAGCAGAGCGTGGACACGCTCAAAGGCAACAAGCCCCTCCTGATGCTGTGCCTGAGCTCCTTCTTCTTCCTCTCCCTGACCTCCGTGCAGCTGTATTACCTGCGCGACGCCCTGGGCCGCCTGGACCTTTACCCGGTGCTGTTCATCATCCAGCTCGCGCTCACCTTCTTCCTGTCCACCTTTATGCCCAAGCTGGTCCGTAACGTCGGCAAGAAGAGCGTCTGCATCTACTCCTCGCTGGTCACTGTTTTCGGCGGTGCGGTGTCCGCACTCAGGGAATCACCTACGCGCTGTTCTCCTTCACCCGCAAGTGCGGCCAGGCTGTGGGCGGCGCCCTGGCGGCATACGCCCTGGCGCTGGGCGGCTACAAGTCCGGAGCGGTCCAGTCCGTGGACGCCCTGTTCGGCATCCAGGTCGCCGCGGGCGCAATCCCGGCCGTGCTGACTATCCTTGCCGTATCAGTAATGTCCAAGTACACACTGACCGACGCCAAGTACGGAGATCCTATCCAGGAACGCCGGACCAAAACTGTGGGCGCCGCCGAAGCCGCTGATACCAGCACCACCGCTGACGCCAGGACCACTACTGAAACAGGTTTGCCGGTTGGCGCCGGCACAACTGCCGGCCACTATCTTCCAGCACCACCATCTGACCAGAAGTCCCCGAAAGGATCTGCCGTGAAAATCATTGCCGCTGAAGTCTTCGTGACAAGCCCGTCACGTAACTTCGTGACCCTGCGCAT
Source organism: Pseudarthrobacter sp. S6 (assembly GCF_050156575.1). NCBI lineage: Bacteria > Bacillati > Actinomycetota > Actinomycetes > Micrococcales > Micrococcaceae > Pseudarthrobacter > Pseudarthrobacter sp. S6. The sequence continues at coordinate 670,099 of NZ_CP189581.1, forward strand.
CACTACGGACGACGGGGTCACCGGGATCGGTGATGCCACCCTGAATGGCCGTGAACTGGCTGTTGCCGCATACCTTAAAGAGCACGTGGCCCAGCTGCTGATCGGCAAGGATCCGCACAAGATCGAGGACACCTGGCAGTTCCTGTACCGCAGCTCCTACTGGCGCCGCGGGCCGGTCACCATGGCAGCCATCGCCGCCGTGGACATGGCCCTGTGGGACATCAAGGGCAAGATGGCGAACATGCCGGTCTACCAGCTCCTGGGGGGTGCCTCACGCAGCGGCCTGCGCGCCTACGGCCACGCTTCCGGCGCGGACATCGAGTCGCTGTTCGATTCCGTCCGTGAGCACCTGGAACTGGGCTACAAGTCCATCCGCATCCAGACAGCTGTCCCCGGCATCAAGGCCGTCTACGGTGTGGCCGCCCAGGCCCAGGCATCGGGCGAACGCTACGACTACGAACCCGCCGGCCGCGGCGCGTTCCCGCAGGAAGAGGACTGGGACACCCGCGCCTACCTGCGCCACCTGCCCACCGTTTTCGAAGCCGTGCGCAACGAGTTCGGCCCCGAAATCCCGCTGCTGCACGACGGCCACCACCGAATGACGCCCATCCAGGCCGCCAAGCTCGGCAAGGCCCTGGAACCGTACGACCTCTTCTGGCTCGAAGACTGCACCCCGGCCGAAAACCAGGAGGGCCTGCGCCTGGTCCGCCAGCACACCACCACCCCGCTGGCCATCGGTGAAATCTTCAACACCGTGTGGGACTACCAGACCCTGATCAAGGAACAGCTGATCGACTACGTGCGCGCAGCCTCCACCCACTTCGGCGGCATTTCCCCGCTGAAGAAGGTCATGGATTTCGCCGCCCAGTATCAGATCAAGTCCGGCTTCCACGGGCCCACGGACATTTCCCCGGTGGGCTTCGCGGCCCAGCTGCACGTGGGCCTGGCCATCCACAACTATGGCATCCAGGAATACATGCAGCACTCGGATAAGACCAACGAGGTCTTCGAGCAGTCCATGACCTTCAAGGACGGGTACCTGCACCCGGGCGACAAGCCCGGCATCGGCGTCGAATTCAACGAGGAAGCCGCAGCGGCGTACCCGTACCAGCAGGCCTACCTGCCGTACAACCGCCTGGTGGACGGAACGGTGCACGACTGGTGACCGCCACGACATCCCCTTCCACCGCGGGAGCCACCGGTCCCCGCGTCATCGTTATGGGCGTCTCCGGCTGCGGCAAGACCACCATCGGTGACCTGGTGGCCCGCGAGCTGGGCGTTCAGTTCCTCGACGGCGATTCCCTCCACCCGGTGGAGAACGTCGCCAAGATGGCAGCGGGTACTCCGCTGACCGACGAGGACCGCCGGCCGTGGCTCGCCACGGTGGGCTCCGAATTGGCTGCTGCCAAAGGTGGCCTGGTCCTGGCCTGCTCGGCTCTTCGCCGCAGCTACCGCGACGCCATCCGCGCCCAGGCGCCGGACACTGTGTTCCTGCACCTGCACGGCAGCAAAGACGTCCTCAGGGCACGGACCGAAGGCCGCTCCGGGCACTTCATGCCGCCCGCGCTGCTGGAATCCCAGCTGGCCACCCTCGAAGCGCTGGAAGCCGATGAGGCCGGCATTGTGGTGGATATCGCTGGTCCAGTGGACCAGGTCGTGGCGGACGCGTTGGCGGGCATCGCAGCTGCGGTGACTGCCGCCGTCGGAAGCTTCCCCCACGGTCACGGAACTGCCGCAGCCGGTGTCGCTGGCACCCCGGGGCGCCAGTTCGACGTCGACCTCCAGGCCGCGCCGTTCAACCTCGACGACGCAGCGGTCACCTGGGTGAACACCACCCTGGAATCGATGTCGCTTGAGGAAAAGATCGGGCAGCTGTTCATCAACCACAACAACGATTACTCCCCGGAGTACCTCGATGGTGTGCTGGAGAACTTCCATGTGGGCGGCATGCGTTACCGGCCAGGCCCGTCCGCTGCCGTGCAGGAACACATCCGGCACGCGCAGTCGAAGTCCAAGGTGCCGCTGCTGGTGGCGTCCAACCCGGAAATGGGTGGTGCAGGCAGCTGCGACGACGGCACATTCGTGTCCACGCACCTGCAGGCAGGTTCGCACCCGGACAAGTCCATCGCACGCCGGATGGGGCAGGTTGCCGGCGTGGAAACCGCGGCCCTGGGCTGCAACTGGGCCTTCGCGCCGATCGTGGACATCCACTACAACTGGCGGAACACGGTGATCTCCACCCGGGCCTTCGGCAACACGCCGGAGATCGTGGTGGAACGGGCCAAGGAGTACTTCGACGGGATCAGTGAATCACCCACTGCCTGTGCCATGAAGCACTTCCCCGGCGACGGCATGGACGAGCGCGACCAGCACGTGGTCACGTCCTACAACACCCTCGGCTATGACGAGTGGAACAAGACGTACGGCCACGTGTACCGCGAGATGATCGGGCACGGCGTGCAGTCCATCATGATCGGGCACATCGGCGCGCCGGAGCTGTCCCGGCACTTCCGCCCGGGCCTGGCGGACAAGGACATCCTGCCCGCAACCCTGGCTCCGGAGCTACTCCAAGACCTGCTGCGTGGCGAGCTCGGCTTCAACGGGCTCATCCTCACGGACGCCTCGCAGATGATCGGCCTGACCCAGGCACTGAAGCGCAAGGACCTGGTTCCAGCGACCATTGCCGCCGGCTGCGACATGTTCCTGTTCTTCCGCAACGCCGACGAAGACTTCCGATACATGCTGGATGGCTACAAGTCCGGCGTTATCACCGAGCAGCGCCTGCATGACGCCCTGCGCCGCATCCTGGCTCTCAAGGCCTCCTTAGGGCTGCACCTCACGGCACGCAACGAACTGGTTCCTCCGGTGGAAGCCCTGGCGAAGATCGGCAGCGCGGCGCACCGTGCCGTCGCCGCGGAGATCGCGGACAAGACAGTCACCCTGGTCAAGGACACCGCGAAAAACCTGCCCATCCGGCCGGAGACGCACAAGCGGATCCGCCTGTACGGCATCTCCGGCGGCCCGGACTTCACTCTGGCGGACCCGCTGGCCTACCTGGACACGGTCAAGGTCGAGCTGGAAAAAGCCGGCTTCGAGGTGCACGTGTTCAAGACTGCCGATCAGCGCAAGGCGGCGGGGGAGACGGGCGTCAACTTTATGTCCATCATCTCCGAGGAGGCCACCGGCGAATACGCGGACAAGTATGACGCGGCGTTTGTCGTCGCGAACGTCAAGGGCTTCGCCCAGGAAGCGGCGATCCGGATCAAGTGGTCCACCCCGATGGCCGCGGAAATCCCGTGGTACGTCACCGAGGTGCCCACAGTGTTTGTGTCGCTGAACCAGCCCAACCACCTCATCGACGTGCCGATGGTCAAGACCGCCATCCATGCGCATGCGGGAACCGTGGAGGCTATCCGGGCCACCATCGAGAAGATCATGGGCAAGTCCGGGTTCCAGGGGACGTTCAACGAAAATGTCTTCTGCGATTCCTTCGACACACGGCTCTAGGGTTTATCGCTGCGGTCTTAGACTGACGACTCGCAGATGGAATGGCGCTACGCGGATACGCGTAGCGCCATTCCATTTCTGCGTCATGGGGCCATTTCCGCAGCGCGGATCTCCCGTAGGCAGCCAGTAAACTGGAAACCATGACTGCCACCCCTGATGCTGCTTCCAACACCGCTGCCCGTGCCCGCCTGCTGGAACTGATCAAGGAACTTGCCGTGGTCCGCGGCAAGGTGATCCTCTCCAGCGGTGCCGAGGCCGACTACTACATCGACCTGCGCCGCATCACGCTGCACCATGAGGCCTCCAAGCTCGTGGGCCAGGTCATGCTGGCATTGACGGACGACGCCGGAATCGACTTTGAGTGCGCAGGTGGCCTGACGATGGGTGCTGACCCCGTGGGCACCGCTGTTATGCACTCCGCCGTGGACGCCGGCCGCACCGTGGACGCGTTTGTGGTCCGCAAGGCCCAGAAGTCCTACGGCATGGGGCGCCAGGTTGAGGGTCCGTCGGTTGAGGGCCGCAAGGTCCTGGTGCTGGAGGACACGTCCACCACGGGCGGCTCCGCCCTAACCGCCGTCGAGGGTGTCCGGAAGGCCGGCGGCAACGTGGTTGCCGTGGCCGTCATCGTGGACCGGGACACTGGCTCCAAGGAAAGAATCGAAGCCGAGACCGGCGTGCCCTACCTGTTCGCCTTCGGCAAGGACGAGCTGGGCCTGTCCTAGTCCGGCCTCTCGCAGCCCTGCCACTCCTGGCGGGTTGGGCCCCTCCCAGCGGGTATGGCGGCCGCTCCCGGCCAGGGTTGCCCCCGGCCCGGGTTACAGCGGCGGCTTCCGCTGTGGCTACGGTAGATGTGTGTCGTACAGCGAGGAAACAGATCCGCAGGAACAGCTTGGCGCCCATCAAGCCCGGCTGCTTGCCAGTGCCGCCGTGCTCAAGCGGTTTTCGCGCCGCGGGTTCCTGGCTGGAACGGGTGCCTCGGCCCTGCTGGCAGCAGACATGCTGGTTACTCGCCGCATCCAGGCGGAACGGCGGGTCACCAGGATCCTGCAGGTCGCGGACGATTTCTCCGACGCCTATTACCCGAACGCCAGTTGGTTCCTCTTCCCCGGCTACAAGACCAGCTGGGAAGAGGCGCTCTGGATCCTGAACGTCATGCGTGGTGCCCTGAACAAGCGCGGCCAGCTCACCGCCGTCGGCTATTCCAACCAGGGATTGGACATTGATGAGGTGGTGATCGCCGTCATCGAGCATGTCCGGGCGAAAAAGCTCACCAAGCTTTTCTTCTACGGCCACAGCTTCGGCGGCATGGTGGCCACCCAGGTGGCCGCGCGGCTAAGGGAATTCCACGGCGTGGAGGTCGACTTCATCCTGTTGGATTCCAGCCCCTACAGCCGGAGCGACGTGCTGGATGAGAGCTGGTTCGACGGCGTGGTGTTCCTGTACGAGAGCGGCTTCCGGGTCCCGTCGGTGGTCCGCGGCAGCTACGAACTGGGGGAGCGCGTCATCCATAAGGACGAGCGGACCTGGCGGCAGATCCTGGACCAGACCATGGAGCAGTTGTCCCCGATCGCCCCGTCCAGTGTGCTCATCCAGTCCGAGTCGGCCTACATCTACCACTTCGATGGAAACCGGTTTGTGGACAAGCTCGGCGGCACGCGGATGGCGTATATCGGCAACCCGAAAGACCGCACGGTCCGCTACCATACGGCCATGGACGCGTGGTCGGCAGCGTTCCAACCCCAGATGGTCTCCACGGACCTGCAAACGGACGGTGCCCTGCCGGCGCACGCGAGCCCCGGCTGGAATCCGCTCATCTACCGGCCCATCGTGGAGCGGCTGATGGACGACTTTTTCCCGCTGCCCCGTGGCGGCTCGAAGGTGACGGTCTTCTAAATCTGGTTCTTCAGGTCGGCCACGGAGTTCAGCACCTGGTTGGGCCGGAACGGATAGGCGGCAATGTCTTCGCGCTGCGTAATCCCGGTGAGGACCAGCACCGTGTGCAGGCCTGCCTCCATGCCGGCAATGATGTCGGTGTCCATCCGGTCCCCGATCATCGCGGTGGTCTCGGAGTGCGCATCGATCTGGTTCATGGCGGACCGGAACATCATGGGATTCGGTTTGCCCACAATATACGGCTCCCGGCCGGTTGCCTTAGTGATGAGGGCCGCAATGGCCCCCGTCGCGGGCATGGGACCGTCCTTGGACGGGCCGGTGGCGTCCGGATTGGTGGCAATGAAGCGGGCTCCAGCCAGGATCAGCCGGATGGCCATGGTGATGGCCTCAAAGGAGTACGTCCGGGTTTCGCCGAGCACCACAAAGTCCGGGTCCTGGTCGGTGAGAATGAAGCCGGCCTCGTGCAGCGCCGTCGTCAGCCCTGCCTCGCCGATGGTGTAGGCGCGGTTCCCGGAGCCGGAACCCCGCACCTGGTCCTTCAGGAAGGTGGCGGTGGCCAGCGCGGACGTCCAGATGTTCTCCTCGGGGATCTCCAGCCCGGAGGCCCGGAGCCTGGCGGCCAGGTCGCGGGGCGTGAAGATCGAGTTGTTCGTCAGCACCAGGAACCGCTTGGACGTGTCCACCCAGCGCTGGATCAGTTCGGCGGCCCCTGGGACGGCCTGGTTTTCGTGGACGAGTACGCCGTCCATGTCTGTCAGCCAGCATTCGATCTCCTGGCCGTTGCGGTAAACCGCCGGTGAACCCTGTACCTGGTCTGCTTCTGCCACGTTTACCTCCGCCGGTGATGAATGCTCCAGTGGTCCAGTCTAGTGTTGAGGGGTGAAACAAACGCCCGGAAACCCAGTCGAACCTCATCCGATTCCAGCGGAGGAGCCAGCGCCCGAGGAGGCGCCGGAGCCAAAGGCGGAGGTCGGCGTCGGGCCCTGGGACGGCGAGCTGCCTGAAGGCGACCATTGGGACCATGAACTGCTGGCTGACGGCGACCGGCGCAACGTGGTGGACCAGTACCGCTACTGGAAGCATGACGCGATCGTGGCAGACCTCGATTCGAAGCGGCACAACTTCCATATCGCCATCGAAAACTGGCAGCACGATATGAATATCGGCACCGTGGTGCGGACCGCCAACGCGTTCCTCGCCAAGGAAGTCCACATCATCGGACGACGCCGGTGGAACAGGCGCGGGGCCATGGTCACCGACCGCTACCAGCACATCCGCCACCACCCCACCGTGGAGGACTTTGTTGCCTGGGCGCAGGGGGAAGGGCTCGCTATCATCGGCATCGACATCTTCCCGGACTCCGTGCCCCTGGAAACCTATGAGCTGCCCAAGGACTGCGTGTTGGTGTTCGGCCAGGAAGGGCCCGGGCTGACGCCGGAGGTCCACGAGGCGGCCCTAGCTACGCTGTCCATCGAGCAGTTCGGCTCCACCCGCTCCATCAACGCCGCCTCCGCCGCCGCGATCGCCATGCATGCCTGGATCCGCCGGCACGTTTTTAGCCAGTCCGTCTGACCCGCGCCACTCTGAGCCGAGCCGAGTTGGCTTTGTGAGCGTATGTGTTACCCGTCCGCGTGACCCGAAACACTGCCCCTGCACAGAAATGGCTAGGATGGTGGCTAGCCGTAAGAGGTCTACTCTCCAGGGTCACAACCCATAGACGAAAACTCAGCATAGGAGTCACCATGCCCATTGCAACCCCAGAGATCTACTCCGAGATGATCGATCGTGCCAAGGCCGGCGGCTTTGCGTTTCCGGCGGTCAATGTGACGTCGTCGCAGACCCTGAATGCGGCCATTCGCGGGTTCGCCGAGGCTGAGTCCGATGGCATCATCCAGGTTTCCACCGGTGGCGCAGCGTACTGGTCCGGCGCATCGGTGAAGGACATGGTTGCCGGTTCGCTCGGCTTCGCCGCCTTTGCCCGCGAAGTGGCCAAGAACTACAACGTCAACATCGCGCTCCACACCGACCACTGCCCCAAGGACAAGCTGGACAGCTTTGTCCTGCCGCTGCTGGCCGCTTCCGAGGCCGAGGTCAAGGCCGGCCGCAACCCGATCTTCAACTCGCACATGTGGGACGGCTCGCACGAGGCCCTCGAGGACAACCTGCGCATCGCCCGCGAACTGCTGGCGCGTGCCGCCGCCGCCAAGATCATCCTCGAGGTCGAAATCGGTACCGTCGGTGGCGAGGAAGACGGGGTGGAGAACGAGATCAACGAGAAGCTGTACACCACCACCGAAGACGCCCTGGCGACCATCGAAGCCCTGGGTGCGGGCGAGAACGGCCGTTACCTGACGGCGCTGACGTTCGGTAACGTCCACGGTGTGTACAAGCCCGGCGGCGTGAAGCTGCGCCCGGAGCTGCTCAAGCAGATCCAGGCCGAGGTGGGCGCCAAGATCGGTAAGGAGAACCCGTTTGACCTGGTGTTCCACGGCGGTTCGGGCTCTTCTGATCAGGAAATCGCTGACGCGGTCTCATATGGCGTGATCAAGATGAACGTCGACACCGATACCCAGTACGCGTTCACCCGTCCGGTGGCCGGGCACATGCTCGCCAACTACGACGGCGTGCTGAAGATCGACGGCGAAATGGGCAACAAGAAGACCTACGATCCCCGCGTCTGGGGCGCCTCAGCCGAGGCTGGCATGGCTGCCCGCATCGTCGAGGCCGCCCGCCAGCTCGGCTCCGTCGGCAAGACGTTCTAGCCATGTCGGACGAGTTCCGCAAGAACCTGATGGGTCCGGAGCCGACACTCCTGCCTGCCGAGACCGACGTCTATGAGCAGCTGGACGCCGGCGCCGAACCCCTGGACCTGGTGGAGAAGCACCCCACGTCGTCGCTGTTGTGGGCTGTCCTGGCTGAGGAGGCGTGGTCCGAGGGCCGCACCATCGATTCCTACGCCTACTCGCGCGTTGGCTACCACCGCGGGCTGGACTCACTGCGCCGCAACGGCTGGCGCGGGGTGGGCCCTATCCCGTGGGAGCACGAACCTAACCGCGGCTTCCTGCGTGCGCTCTACTCGCTGGGCCGCGCATCCGCGGCCATCGGCGAAGCCGAGGAACCGGAACGCATCGAGAAGTTCCTCAACGACTCGGACCCGGCAGCCAAGGCAGCCATCGAGGGCAAGTAGTTTGAAGAGCAACGCGGGGTCACTCCCGGCCCGTTCCGCACCGGCGGATGGGCCGGGAGTGACCCCGCGTTGCTTTAACGAACGACGGCGGGCGGTCACCTTTTCAGAAAGGTGACCGCCCGCCGTCGTCCGGTGGCTAGACCTTCGCGAGTCCCGTGCGGGCCATGGCATCGGTGTAGACGACGCGCATTTCCTCGAGGTACTGTTCCTGCCGCGCGGGCGTCCCGGCGAAGGCGCGGCCGCTGAGGGAGCGGACCTTGTAGGTCTTCAGCCCGCGGCGCCAGAGCAGCGGAACTTCGGTCTTCAGCAGCAGGTTGGCCAGGCGGTTGGCTTCGGTGCCGTGGGCCACGATCACCGAGGCGCGGGGGACCACGGCGAGGAACTTCAGCAGCGGCTTAAGGCCGGCGGAAATCTGGTCCGGCGTGAACTTGCCGTTGACCTCGCCGGGCGTGTGCCACGGGTGCACGTTCCAGGGCATCACGAACTCCGGGCGCAGGCCCAGCGTCCACTGGATGCCAAGCATGCGGGTGGCGGCGTCTTCGTCGCCGGCGGTGATGAAGCCGGACGGGTCAGCTTCGCCGATGTTGGAGTAGAGGCTGATGATGCGGCACTCGTCCACGTCGTGCATGGGGTCCACGTACGGGACTTCGGTGTGGGGCTTGACGCTCTGCAGGGAATCGCACAGCTCGTTGACGGCTGCAACGTTGGGCTCGTAGCGGCGGCTGAGGAGCTGTTCACGGAGGGATTCTGGGGCCAGGGCTGTCATATAGTGCAATGTCTCCTGCGGGGCTCGGCGATGCTGCCAATCCGGAAAATGGGCGCGTGATGGGCGCGCCCGTCCGGCGTGGTTTCAAATGTGGTGTGGACCGATTCCTGGTCGATCTCTATCAGTTTAGCAAGCCCCGCGAAATGCGGACCCCGTCCGGTGAGATTCCGTGATGAAAGGCATACGCCGGGCCACGCAGCCGGAGACGAAAACCCGCGGACGATTCGCAATGGCACGGCAGGCTCCGCAGGCCCATCGGGTGGAGGAAACCCCCGCGTCGGCTAAACTTGGGTGGTAAGAGCCCCGGACTCTTGCGTGGCTGGCCGCCGTAGCGGTCCGGCCAGGCTATGGCCTTCGGGGCATTCTCATGAACGGCGCAACGCAGGCCTGCCATCTCGGTGGACTGACCTGTGCGGCCCGAACGAATGGGGGAGGATCCCATGCCAGCAATCGTGATCGTAGGAGCCCAGTGGGGCGACGAAGGAAAAGGCAAGGCCACCGATCTTCTGGGCGGCCGCGTTGACTACGTCGTCAAGCCCAACGGCGGCAACAATGCCGGGCACACCGTCGTCGTAGGCGGTGAGAAGTATGAGCTCAAACTCCTTCCGGCCGGCATTCTGAGCCCCAACGCGATTCCGATCATCGGCAACGGCTGTGTGGTGAACCTTGAGGCCCTGTTCCAGGAGATCGAAGGCCTGCAGGCCCGCGGCGCGGACACGTCCAAGCTGCGCATCTCCGCCAACGCGCACCTCGTGGCGCCCTACCACCAGGTCCTGGACAAAGTCACCGAGCGTTTCCTCGGCAGCCGCGCCATCGGCACCACCGGCCGCGGCATCGGCCCCGCCTACATGGACAAGGTGGCCCGCCTGGGCATCCGCGTCCAGGACGTCTTTGACGAGTCCATCCTCCGCCAGAAGGTGGAAGGATCCCTGCGCCAGAAGAACGAACTCCTGGTCAAGGTCTACAATCGCCGCGACATCGTGGTGGACGAGATCGTGGACTACTTCCTGGCGTTCGCCGAGCGCCTGCGCCCGCTGGTCATCGACAGCACGCTTGTCCTCAACAACGCCCTGGACGAGGGCAAGGTTGTGCTGATGGAAGGCGGCCAGGCCACGTTCCTGGACGTGGACCACGGCACCTACCCGTTCGTGACCTCCTCCAACCCGACCGCCGGCGGCGCGTCCGTTGGCTCGGGTATCGGCCCCACCCGGATTTCCCGCTCCATCGGCATCATCAAGGCCTACACCACCCGTGTTGGCGCCGGGCCGTTCCCCACCGAACTGTTCGACGAGATGGGCATGTACCTGCAGAAAACCGGTGGCGAGTTCGGTGTAAACACCGGCCGTCCGCGCCGCTGCGGCTGGTACGACGCCGTCCTGGCCCGCCACGCTTCCCGCGTGAACGGCTTCACAGACTACTTCGTCACCAAGCTGGACGTCCTCACCGGCATCGAGCAGATCCCCGTCTGCGTTGCCTACGACGTCGATGGTGTGCGGCACGACGAAATGCCCATGACGCAGACCGAGTTCCACCACGCAGTGCCCATCTTTGAGTACTTCGAGGGCTGGACCGAGGACATCACCGGCGCCCGCACCCTGGAGGATCTCCCCGAGAACGCCCGCAACTACGTGCTGGCCCTCGAAAAGCTCTCCGGCACGCGTTTCTCCGCGATCGGCGTCGGCCCGGACCGCGACCAGACCATCGTGGTCCACGATCTGATCAACGACTGACAGCCTGTAAGGCACGACGACGGCGGGTCACCTGGAAAGGTGGCCCGCCTTTGTTCTGCCTGGGGTTGTACGCAATTTACACAGGCTTAACGCAATCGGTCTTGTGAGGCTGTACACGGGGCGCACAGACTCTTAAGTACACCCTGAACTGATCAGTTGATCATTCGACCAGACCCGCAGGTGCCGGACGCAGCGATGCTCCGGGACCGCCCGTGGCTAAGATGCCGCCCGGACGGGACCCACAGACCGGAAGGATTCATCATGGCCGGGAAGTTTGAAGTTTTCTTGGATTCGGATTCACATTTCAAGTTCCGCCTCACGGCACCGGATGGCACGGTGATGGCTGTGTCCGGAGCCTTTGAGGACAAGGCAGCCGTGGCTGCCGGGATCGCCGCCGTCCGCGAATGCGCCGGGACAGGGCTGGTCACCGACCTCTGCCCCGCCGCGAACGTTTCGCCGTCCGCCCCCGCGCCCGCCCCGGTGCTTGTCCCCGCCCAACGCAAGCCGGGCTGTGGGGACCAGCTCGCCCCCGCCACCAGGGCGCACACTTTTGTCATGGCCAAGGCGCCGCGCCGGGGTGTGGCCGCCCCGCGCTGGACGTAGGCAGCACGGCCGGCGGTACAGTCCTGGAAGTTTTTTCTCCGCCTGCGTAACCCCGGCGGTGTCTGGAGCGATTACCCCTTTGAAGCGCCGGTCTGGAACGTGTCCCCCATCATGTTCCAGCCCGGCTCTTTTGTTACCGGCGGGTAAAGTTAGCTGGCGAGGGCATTCCGCGCATGAGGTGCGGGCCCCAAGCTCAGGCAAGCCCAGTCCCTCCACCGAAGGCCCTGTGTCCGTGATTGATGCACTGACAGACGACGTTCTGCGTGCGCGCGCCCGCGATCCGGAGCTTTTCAGCATCGTGTATCGCACATATGCATCGCAGGTCCGGGGCTACCTCACCGCCCGCGGGGTAGAAGATTCGGAGGCGGTTATGCAGGAAGTCTTCCTCGCCGTCCTACCGCGTCTGCATACGGTCACCGGCGGTGTCGCCGGGCTGCGCACCTTTGTCTTCTCCGTGGCGCACGCCAGGATGGTGGACGATCACCGGAGGCAGCAGCGCACCCCCACCAAACTTCCGTTCGAACCGGAGCTTGACGGACGCCAGGAGTCATCCGCCGAGGCCCAAGTGCTGCAGCGGATATCCCCGCAGGAGGTCGCGGATCTCCTGAACGATCTGCCAGCTGAGCAGCGGGAAGTGTTGTCGTTACGCCTCGTCGCGGGCCTGACCGTGGACCAGGTGGCCGCTGTGATGGGAAAGAGTGCGGGTGCCGTCAAACAGCTACAGCGACGTGCACTGATCCGGCTGCGCGAGCAGTCCGCAGTGAAGGAGTACGTGGCCCCATGACGTCCAATGCCAGCTCCCTGATCCTGACCGTGGATGAAATGCTCCTTGATGCCGGCTGGACCGATACCGCCGGTTGGACCGATGACGCCAGGCTCCGTGAAACCCTGCTCGCGGTCGGTTCCCTTGCCTCCGGGCCGGTCCTCGAGGCCGGCCCTGAACTGGCGGCACTGCTCTCAGGCCAGTCCCATCAGCTCGCCCGGCACCGCCTGCTCCGTAAGCACCGGGCCACCGTGGTTGGCTTGGCTGTCATCGCGGGGATGGGGCTGGGCGTCACCGGAGTGGCCGCCACCGGGACGGTTCCAAACGCGCAAGCCAGCAGCTCCATTCAGCAGCTGTTGCAGGACTGGGCTCCTGACTGGACCATCGCGGGGACTCGGGCCGCCAGCGGGAGCGCCGCCAATCCGGCGGAGGTGCAGCCGCCGGCAGAGCCGGTATCCCATGACGACGCGGCGCCGGCACTCCCCGAACCTGCTGAACCCGAAACTGCCCTGCCAGCGGACGGCCCGGAAAACGCGGGCCAGGACGCGGGCACGGAGCCGTCCGGCCGCGGAGCCGACACAGCGGCCGGCACGTCAAGGGCGGACGACGGCGGCGCGCCGGGGAACGCCGCGGGCGTCACCCCGGGCGGCGCTGCTCCGCGGGTGGCAGCCACTCAGGCCGCTGCCACCCAGCAGGAAAGCAAAGGTCCAGCCAAGGCGGCCACGGACGCCGCTGCCAAGCTCGGCAATGCCGGACCCGGTTCAAACTGGCTGAGGAAGTTCAACCGGTAGTCAGGTTCCCCGTCAGGAAGAGCCATTCCGCCGGGAAGCACCTTTCCGTCAGGAAAGCAGTTGCCGTTTGGAGGAGATCACGCCGGTGTCGAAGCCGGCCAGGTGCAGCCCGCCATGGAACCGGGCGTGCTCGATCTTAACGCAGCGGTCCATTACCACGTTGAGCCCGGCGGCTTCCGCATCCGCGGCCACGTCCTCATGCCAGGAGCCGAGCTGCAGCCAGAGGGTTTTGGCGCCGGCCGCGATGGCTTCGTCCAGGACGCCCGGGAGGTCATCGTGCTTGCGGAACACATCCACGATGTCCGGGCTTTCGGGAAGATCGGCCAGTGAGGTGTAGGTCGGTTCACCAAGGATCTCCTTGACCACGGGGTTCACGAAGTACACCTTGTACCGCGTGGACGACTGCAGGTACGTCGCCACAAAATAGCTGGCCCGGGACGGCTTGTCCGAGGCGCCCACAATCGCAATTGAGGTTGCTGCGCGCAGCAGGTTCAGACGCTCCGGCGCCGAAGGTCCGGTCCAGGTGCGTTCGCTGGGGCTCATGCGTTCGCTCCAATTGTGCATGATTCTGCTTCGGTGGTTGAGCCCGTCGAAACCCCGGCCTCAACCACCGGTTCCGAGGCCGCGTCCAGTGCCTGATCCAGGTCCCACAGGATGTCCTCGATATCCTCCAAGCCCACGGAAATCCGGACCAGGTCCTCGGGCACGCCCGCGGACTCCAGCTGGACCGGGCTCAGCTGCTGATGCGTGGTGGACCCCGGGTGGATCACCAAGGTGCGGGAATCGCCCACGTTGGCCAGGTGCGAGGCCAGCTGCAGGGATTCGATGAACTTCTGCCCGGCCGTGCGGCCGCCCTTCACCCCGAAGGAGAAGACGGAGCCGGGGCCCAGCGGCAGGTACTTCTTCGCGCGCTCAAAATGCGGGTGCGAGGGTAGCCCGGAGAAGTTGACGTATGCCACGCGGGGGTCGGCCTCGAGCCATTCGGCGACGGCCTTGGCGTTCTTGAGGTGTTCGTCGAGTCTTTGCGGGAGGGTTTCCACGCCCTGCAGCAGCTGGAAGGCCGACAGCGGCGACAGCGCCGGACCGATATCGCGCAACTGTTCGCAGCGCAGCTTGGTGAGGAAGCCGTACTCGCCGAAGTTGCCCCACCAGGAGACATTTCCGTAGGACGCCACCGGCTCGGTCATGGTGGGGAACTTGCCGTTGCCCCAATCAAACCGGCCGCTTTCCACGATCACGCCGCCCAGGGTGGTGCCGTGCCCGCCGAGGAACTTGGTGGCGGAGTGGATGACGATGTCGGCGCCGTGTTCGATCGGGCGCACAAGGTAAGGCGTGCTCAAGGTGGCGTCCACCACGAGGGGGATGCCGGCGTCGTGCGCTACCTTCGCCAGTGCCGCCAGGTCCTGGACTTCCGACGACGGGTTGGCCACCACCTCGACGAAGATCGCCTTGGTGTTTTCCCGGACTGCCGCGGCATAGTCTGCGGGGTCGGTGCCGGGAACGAACGTGGTGTCCACGCCGAAGCGGCGGAGGGTCACATCGAGCTGGGTGACCGTCCCGCCGTAGAGCTGGGAGGCTGCCACGATGTGGTCGCCGGACTGGGTGAGCGCGGCAAAGGTGATGAACTCAGCTGCCATGCCGGAGGACGTTGCCACGGCGCCGATGCCGCCTTCCAGCGAGGCGATGCGCTCTTCGAAGGCTGCCACGGTGGGGTTGCCGATGCGGGAGTAAATGTTGCCGTACTTCTGCAGCGCGAAGAGGTTGGCGGCATCCTGGGTGTCCTTGAACACGAAGGACGTGGTCTGGTAGATGGGTACGGCGCGGGCGCCGTGCTCGGCGTCGGGGGTGCCGCCGGCGTGCAGGGCGCGGGTGCGGAAACCGAATTTGCGGTCAGCCATCAGACAGCCGCCGGCTCGGCGACTGGCGTGTTGGAGAGATCGAGTTCTGTGCCGTTCTGGCGGGCCAGGTCGGCTTCGAGTTCGCGGACGATCGGCAGGATGTCCTGTCCGAAGGCTGCGACTTCCTCCTGGAAGTGCAGGTAGCCGGTGAGGAAGAGGTTCACGCCGATCTTCTTGTATTCCACGATCCGTTCGGCGATCTGCTCCGGGGTGCCGATGAGTTGGGTCTTGAAGCCGTCGTTGTACTGGACCAGGTCCTCGAAACTGGAATCGGCCCACATGCCCTTGCCGTCCTTGGTGGACGCGCCGGCTTCCTGCACGGCGTCGCGGAACCCCTGGACGGCAGTCTTGTGTGCCTTCGCCACGATTTCGCGGAGTGTCTCGCGAGCCTCTTTCTCGGAATCGCGGGCGATCACAAAGCCGTTGAGGCCGAACCTCGGAGAAGCCAGTGCGCCGTCGGTGCCCTGGGTTCCGCGGCCGGTCTCGACCGAAGCGGCAACCACCCCGGCGATGTTCTCCTTGAAGCCTTCCAGGTCCTTGCCGTTGGAGAAGTACCAGTCAGCCACGCGGCCCGCGGTGGCCTGTGCCGCCGTCGAGTTTCCGCCGAAGAAGACCTCCGGGTGCGCGCGGCCCGGAACGTCCACGGGTGCCGGGTTCAGGGTGAAATCGGTGATGTTGTAGTACTTGCCGGTTTGGCTGTATTGCTGCTCGGTCCAGAGCCCGCGCAGCACCTTGATGAATTCCTCGGTGCGGACGTAGCGTTCGTCGTGTTCCAGCCAGTCGAGGCCGAAGTTGGTGAACTCATTCTTGAGCCAGCCGGAGACGATGTTGACGGCGGCGCGGCCGTTAGAGATGTGGTCCGCGGTGATGATGAATTTGGCCAGTACGCCGGGGTGCCACATGCCCGGGTGGACGGCGGCGATGACCTTGAGGCGCTCGGTGGCGGCGAGCAAGGCAAGAGAGAACGACGTGGCCTCGTGCTGTTTGTCGGCTCCGTAGGAGGCGGCGTACCGGGTCTGCGTCAGGGCGTACTCGAAGCCCGAGTTCTCGGCGATCTGCGCGAGCTTCTTGTTGTAGTCAAAGTCCCAGCCGGTGCGCTGTTCGATGGTGGAGACCACCAGGCCGCCGGAAACGTTCGGCACCCAGTACGCAAACTTGAGCGGCTCTGAAAGGCGGGCAACGTTGCTGATGTCTGTCATGAGTTTTCCTTTACTAGGGCCCGCTCGCGCAGGACGTCCTGGATTCCGGCGATCGCCGGTTCGTTTTGAAGTGAGGTGGTGTCGCCCAGGGCGGTCCCCTCAAATAATTGGGTGAGCAGCCGGCGCATGATCTTGCCGCTGCGGGTCTTCGGTACGTCAGGAACCACGACGACGTCGCGTGGCTTCGCGATCGGGCCGATCGCCTTCGCGACGTGGTTCCGGAGTTCCTCGGTGGTTGAGCTGGTCGAAACCGTCGAAACCCCCGTCTTCAAAACCACAAAAGCGACAATCGCGTGCCCGGTCTTGGGATCGGCGACCGGACAGACGCCGGCCTCCACCACGTCGGGGTGGGACACCAGTGCTGACTCGATCTCGATGGTGGACAGCAGGTGGCCGGAAACGTTCAGGGTGTCGTCCACGCGGCCCAGGATCCAGATGTCGCCGTCGGCGTCGTACTTCGCGCCGTCGCCGGCCAGGAACCAGCCCTGCTCCACATACTGGCTCCAGTAGGAGTCGTAGTAGCGGCGGGGGTTGCCCCAGACGGTGCGCGCAATAGCGGGCCCGGGGGTGTCCACCACAATGAAGCCCTGGACGCCTGGCGGCACTGTATTGCCGGCGTCGTCCACGATCCTGGTGCTGACGCCCGGCAGCGGGCGGGCCGCGCAGCCGGGCTTGAACTCGGTGTCCGTGGGGGCGGGGGAGAGGATGGTGGCGCCGGTTTCGGACTGCCACCAGGTGTCCACCACGGGGGCGGTGCCGGCGCCGACGTTCTGCCGCAGCCAGCGCCACGCTTCAGGGTTGACGGCCTCGCCCACGGTGCCGAGCATCCGGATGGTGGAGAGGTCGTAGCTGTCCGGCACGCCGTCCGGGAACCAGCCCATGAGGGAGCGGACCAGAGTGGGCGCGGTGTAGTACTGGGTGACCCCGTAGCGTTCGATGATCTCGAAGTGGCGGCCCGGGTGCGGGGTGTTCGGTGTGCCTTCGAAGATCACCTGGGTCACGCCGTTGGAGAGCGGACCATAGATCTCATAGGTGTGCGCCGTGACCCACGCGAGGTCGGCGGTGCACCAGTGCACGTCCTGGTCACGGAGCGCGGGATCCGGGTTGCTGAAGAGGTGTTCGAAGCTCCAGGACGCCTGGGTCAGGTACCCGCCCGAGGTGTGGACCAGGCCCTTGGGCTTGCCGGTGGTCCCGGAGGTGTACATGATGAACAGCGGCGTTTCGGCGTCGAATGCTTCGGCTTCGTGGACTTCCGCGGCGCTCCCGACGGCGTCATGCCACCACACGTCGCGGCCTTCAGCCATGGGAACGGCGGCCAGGTCCTCCGGCGCCGTGGTGCGGTTGATGACCAGCACGTGTTCGATCGCGTTGTCACCGGCGACGGCAGCGTCCGCGTTGTCCTTAACGGGCACGGCGACACCGCGGCGGAACTGGCCGTCCGTGGTCACCAGGAGCTTGGCGCCTGTGTCCTCGACGCGGAACTTCAGGGCTTCGGCGGAGAATCCACCAAAAACGAGCGAGTGGATGGCGCCGATCCGGGCCACGGCGAGGGTGATGATGACGGTTTCGGGAATGACCGGCAGGTAGATGACCACGCGGTCACCCTTGGTGATGCCCAGGGCCAGCAGGGCGTTGGCGGCCTTGGAGACTTCGCGCTGCAGCTCCGCGTACGTGATGGCTCTGCGGTCGCCGGTCTCGCCTTCGAAGTGGAGGGCCACTTTGCCGCCGCGGCCATTGGCGACGTGGCGGTCCACGCAGTTGTAGGCGACGTTGAGCTTGCCGCCCTCAAACCAGGTGATTTCCGGGCCTTTGCCGGCTGCGGCGTCGGCCGGGACGCGGCGGTGGGCCGTGTGCCAGGGCTTGCCGTCTTGGGGTCCCGCGGGCCGGGCCCAGTCCAGGCGGAGGGCCTGCTGCTCCCAGAAGGCCACATGGTCCGGTTGGGCTTCTTCGCGTGTTTCCTTGTGCTCCGCCATCTGCGGTGCGGTGGTGGTGCTGCTGTGGCGCGCCGGCTCTCCCGACGGTGCGCCGTGCACAGCGACGTCGTTCGGCTCGGTCGAGGACCATCCCGACGAGCTGCTGGAAGGGCCGGGCGCGTCACGCAGCCCTGCTTCGATCGCCGTGGCCTTCGAAGTGGATTGTGGGGAGTCCGTTTCAACGGTCGCTGCTGCGGCACTGGCGGGACTCGGGGTAGTCAAAGGTGGGGCAGTAGATACTTTTGGTGTCATAGATGTGCTCCATCGATCCTGGCAGTAGCACCCTCCGCTGTGTGCCGAGGATGGTCGCCTCAACGGGTACAGCGCTGGTCAGGGATGCTGCGGCTTCATCGATCCAGGTCTCTTGGCCGCTCGGGATGGTCACTTCCACTAGAACCGAACCGCACGCCATGCGCCAAATCGGGATCCATGGAACGTAATATTCGTTCCTGCCATGCGTTAGTGCCTGGAATCAGTCAATTATTCGACGAGGAGCCGCTCCCGAGACGATGTACGCTTGCATTATGGGCCACGTCAACGATCCTGCCGTTATTGAGCGCCTGATGCGGGACAAAGGGCGGTGGGCCATCGTGGGCCTCACCACCAATGAGTGGCGCGCAGCCTACGATACATCGCTGTTTATCCGCGACCGGCTCGGTATGGAGATCATCCCCGTCAACCTTCCCGCCGACCCCGTCCACGGCGAAACGGGGTACCGCACGCTGGGTGAGATTCCCAGTGAAAAGCAACCCCTCGACGTCGTCGACTGCTTTGTGAATTCACAGCGGGTCGGGACGGTGGTGGACCAGGCAATTACGGTGGGCGCCAAGGCCGTGTGGTTGCAGCTGGGCGTTATCGACGAAGCGGCGGTGGACCGGGCCAAGGCAGCCGGCCTGGACGTGGTGATGAACGTTTGCCCCGCGCAGCAGGCATGGAAGTACAACCTCTGACTGGTTCCCCGGGGCGCGCTGATTCCCGCGGACGCTCAACGCGCCTCGCGCGGCACGACGCTCAGCGCTGCATAAGCTCCGGGTAGTGGCGTTCGGTCACGTCGGGATGGGCGCGCATGCGGCCCTTAAGCATGTTCAGGCCAAAGGACGCGAGCAGCGGGTTGGCCGGGTCGTCGGAGATGCCGCGGGCCTGGGCTTTGAGCTCGGGCGGAAGCGGTACCGGATCGATGACGGCATCCAGCCGCGGCGACCAGAAGAATGGGACTGAGTAGCGGTCCACGCCGGGTGGCGGCGCCTGGACGCGGTGGATCGTGGCGGCAAGGAAACCTTCCGTGGCCACCTCCAGCATTTCGCCCAGATTCACCACGAGTGCCCCGGGAACAGGCTCAACCGGCGCCCATTCGCTCGTCCCGGGCGGCAGGACTTCGAGTCCGCCCACCTCGTCCTGGAGGAGCAGGGTGACAAAACCGTAGTCGGCGTGGGAGCCCACGCCCTGGTCGCCGGCCGCTTCCACCACACCGCCGACGTAATGCACCAGCTTTCCCATCCACGCCGGTTCGTTGCCGAAGGGCTCGTCGAAGTGGTCCTCGGGCAGTCCCAAGGAAACCGAGATGCCGCGGAGCAGCTCCATGCCCACGCTGGACATCAGCTCGGCCCAGGCCATGGCCGCCGGCTTGAGCTCCGGCAATGCCTCATCGGGCCACATGTTGTGCCCCTGGAGCAGCCAGTACGGCTGATCGGCCGGGTAGTTGTTGACGGGTTCGCGCTCGGGGGAGTAGTCGATCTGCTCGCGCGCGTCGGCCCGGCCCTGCGTGATTTCGGTGCCCATCCGGGTGTAGCCGCGGAAGTGCGGTGAAATCCTGTTGTCCAGCTTCATCCGCTCCTCGAGCGGCAGATCGAAGAACTGTTTAATGAGGGCCAGCAGCTCCTCGGCCTGGCCGGGGGCGGCGCCGTACCCGGTGATTTGGAAGAAGCCCACGTTGTGGGCGGCGTCCCGCAGCTGATCTATGAATTCCGGGCTGAAGGAGCCGTACGGCTGGCGTGCGGCGCTCATGTCCAGAACGGGGATGGTGGCCTGGTCGGGTGACATCTTCGCAGACTAGCACCGCCGGGAAGGGCTTTGTAGGCTCGATCCATGGACGCAGCTCAACTCAAGGCCATCTGCCTGTCATTTCCCGGTTCCTTCGAGGATTTTCCCTTCGGTCCGGAGACCTCCGTGTTTAAGGTCCGGGCCCTTGTAGCTGGTGGCGCCAGGCATGAAGCCAAGATGTTCGCGGCGTCTGCGCTTGACGGCCCCAGCCTTTCCGTAAGCCTGAAGTGCGAGCCCGCCCTGGCTGAGCAGTTGCGCGCAGCCCATCCGGACATTACGGGCGCGTGGCACATGAACAAGACCCACTGGAACGGTGTGCGGCTGGTCGGAAACCTGCCCGATGCCATGGTCCGGGACATGGTGGAGGACTCCTACGACCTGGTGGTGGCCTCCCTGAGCCGCAAGCAACAGGAGCGGCTGGGCTGGGCGCGGCCGTCCGGTTCTTGGGGTTCTTCGGGCGGGCCCCGTTGACCGGGAAGCGCCTGGCCGCCGGTGACCTCAACTACGCGGGCATCGGCTCCACTGAACACGGCCGGCCGCCGGAAGGCTACCCGCTCTTCGTATCGCGGGAGTATCTGGGCGTTGGGCCGGTGGTCTACCGCCGGGTGGCGCACGGAATCCTCACCTGGGAGCTGCAGCGGCGGTCCGGGCTGCGCGTCCGGACCGAGTCCGACGCCGTGGTCGCCGGTGCACGCGTGGTGAGCGGGTTCGGCGTCGGGCCCTTCCGCATCAATGCCCCGTGCGAGGTGGTCTGGGTCCGGCATCCCGTGCCGGGAGATGGCCCGCAGTCGGCGGGCTTCGGCTATGGGACGCTGCCCGGCCACCCGGAGCGCGGCGAGGAAGCCTTCGAAGTTGAGATCGTCGCCGACGGGCGGGTGTTCCTGAAGATCACGGCCTTCAGCCGGCACGCCAACTGGTTCTACCAGGCCGGCGGCCTGCTGGCCCGGGCCGCGCAACGGCACGTCACTTCGCGATACGTTGAAGGGGCACGTCAGCTCGCCGCGGGGTAGTCCATGTCCCGCAACGGAAGGATATACCGCATGATCTTCATCGTCGTTAAATTCAAGGTCAAGCCCGACTGGTCCGAGCGCTGGCTCGGCCTCGTTGACGACTTCACCCAAGCCACACGCGAGGAGACCGGCAACCTGTGGTTCGACTGGTCCCGCAGCGTGGACGACCCCAACGAGTTCGTGCTGGTGGAAGCCTTCAAGGACGACGCCGCCGGGGACCACGTCAACAGCATCCACTTCAAGCAGGCTATGGCGGACATGCCGCAGGCCCTGGCCGAGACGCCGCGCATCATCAGCCGCCAGCTCGACGGCGACGGCTGGGACCGGATGGGCGAACTGACCATCTGATGTGGATCGGCTGGATTGAATTCGACATCCTCCTCGGCGATGTCCAGAGCCTGAAGGAGAAACGTTCCGTCATCAGGCCGCTGCTGGCCGAGCTCAAGCGCCGCTTTGACGTGTCCGTCGCGGAGGTGGGGGATCATGACCAATACCGGCGCTCGCAGGTGGGGGCAGGCCTGGTGGCAGCAGACCGGGCGCACCTCGTGGAGGTACTCACCGCCGTCGAACGCCTTGTGGCCGCCCGGCCCGAATTTGAGCTGCTTAGCTCGAGGCAGCGGGAGCTCCGCAGCGACGATTAAACCAACGCGGGGTCACTTACGGCCCATCCCGAGGGGATTATTGGGCGGAAAGTGACCCCGCGTTGGTTTAAGGGTGGGGGCTAGCCGAAGTATTTCGGCAGGGTCGCCTCGTGGGCTTCGCGGAGGGCGTCCAGCGGCATGGTGTCCACGCCGTTGATCTCCAGGTTGCCGCTGGCTGCGTCCACCACGCCGATCCGGGTGTGGGCAAAGCCGCGGGCCGTGCACATGTCCTTGAACCGGACCTCTTCCGAGCGGGGCACACCGACAATTGCGCGGCCCTGGGACTCGGAGAACAGCGCCGTGAACAGGTCCACGCCGTCGCGGTCCAGCACGTCCTGCAGGGCGATCCGGGCACCAACGCCATAGCGCAGCGCGGACTCCACGAGGGCTGCCGCGAGGCCGCCCTCGGAGAGGTCGTGGGCGGAGTCCACCATGCCGTCGCGGGACGCGTTGATCAGGATTTCGCCCAGCTCGCGTTCGGCAGCGAGGTCAACCTTGGGCGGAAGTCCGCCCAGGTGGCCGCGCATGTTGGCCCACTCAGAACCGTCCAGCTCGGCGGCCGTCGTACCCAGCAGGTAGATGGCCTGGCCATCTTCCCTCCAGCCCGACGGCGTGCGGCGGGCGACGTCGTCGAGCTTGCCCAGCACTGCCACCACGGGGGAGGGGTGGATGGGGGTGGTGCCGGTCTGGTTGTACAGCGAGACGTTTCCGCCCGTGACCGGGATGCCCAGCACCATGCAGGCATCGGACAGGCCGCGGATGGCCTCCGCGAGCTGCCACATCACGTCCGGGTCCTCGGGGGAGCCGAAGTTCAGGCAGTCGCTGACGGCCATCGGAACAGCGCCGGATGTGGCCACGTTGCGGTAGGCCTCGGCCAGCGCCAGCTGTGCGCCGTGGTACGGGTCAAGGTATGTGTAGCGGCCGTTGGCATCGGTGGCCAGGGCAACGCCCAGGCCGGTTTCCTCATCCACGCGGACCACGCCGGCGTCGTCCGGGAACGCGAGGGCGGTGTTGCCACCGACGTACCGGTCGTACTGGTTGGTGATCCACGCCTTGCTGCACATGTTCGGCGAGGCCACGAGTTCGGTGACGGCGGCAGCCAGTTCCGCAGGGACGGAGGGGCGGCCGGTGTCCTGCACGGAGCCGGTGAAGGGATCAGCCTGTACGGAATCCTGCCATGAGGGGCGGGCGTAAGGGCGGTCGTAAACCGGGCCGTCATGGGCCACTGTGCGCGGGTCGACGTCCACGATGACTACGCCGTCCCAGGTGATGATCAGGCGGCCGGTGTCGGTGACTTCGCCGAGCCAGGAGTACTCCACGGCCCACTTGTCCATCACAGCTTCGAAGGCGGCGACGTTCTCCGGGGTGACCACGGCCATCATGCGTTCCTGCGACTCGGACATCAGGATCTCGCCCGGAGTCAGGGTGGGATCGCGCAGCAGAACGGAGGTCAGTTCAACTTCCATGCCGCCGTCGCCGTTGGAGGCCAGTTCGGACGTGGCGCAGGAGATGCCAGCGGCGCCGAGGTCCTGGATACCCTCAACCAGCGAGCCCTTGAAGAGCTCCAGGCAGCACTCGATCAGGACCTTTTCAGCGAACGGGTCGCCCACCTGGACGGCGGGGCGCTTGGACGGCTTCGTGTCATCGAAGGACTCCGAAGCGAGCACCGAGGCGCCGCCAATGCCGTCTCCTCCGGTGCGTGCACCGAACAGGACCACCTTGTTGCCTTTGCCGGACGCGTTGGCGAGGCGGATGTCCTCGTGGCGCATTACGCCTACAGCCAGCGCGTTTACAAGCGGGTTGCCCTGGTAAACCGAGTCGAACACCATTTCGCCGCCGATGTTCGGCAGGCCCAGCGAGTTGCCATAGCCGCCGATGCCGGCAACGGCACCGTGCATCACTCGGGCAGTGTCTGGGTGGTCAATGGCGCCGAAGCGGAGCGGATCCATCACTGCAACCGGGCGCGCGCCCATAGAGATGATGTCGCGGACGATGCCGCCAATGCCGGTGGCTGCACCCTGGTAGGGCTCCACGAACGACGGCGAGTTGTGGGACTCGATCTTGAACGTTACGGCCCAGCCGTCGCCCAGGTTGGTGACGCCGGCGTTTTCGCCGATGCCCACCAGCATGTCCTTCTTCATCTCCTCGGTCACCTTGTCGCCGAACTGACGCAGGTGGTTCTTCGAAGACTTGTAGGAGCAGTGCTCGCTCCACATGACGGAGTACATGGCCAGTTCGGCGCCGGTGGGGCGGCGGCCCAGGACCTTGACTACTTCATCGAACTCGTTCTGCTTCAGGCCCAGTTCGGCCCACGGCAGGTCGGTGTCCGGCGTCTTGGCAGCGTTCTCGACGGTGTCAATGTTGAATTTCTTGGATGAGGTCTCGACAGGCTCGACCACCGAATTGGTTTCGGTCATTTGTTGCCTCCCACAATCTTGTTCAGTACGGAGGTGAAGAACCCCAGGCCGTCGGTATCCGTGCCCCCAATGCCATCCAGCGACTGCGGGCCGAAACCAACTTCCACCGCGTGCTCGGGGTGGGGCATAAGTCCCACCACGTTGCCAGCCGCGTTGGAGATGCCGGCGATGTCGCGGCGCGAGCCGTTGGGGTTGAAGCCAACGTAGCGGAACACCACGCGGCCTTCCGCTTCGAGGGCGTCCAGGACTTTTTCGTCGGCGATGTACTGGCCGTCCTGGTTTTTCAGCGGAACCGTGATTTCCTGGCCGGCCTCGTAGTCAAGGGTCCAGGCAGTGTTGCTGTTTTCCACGCGCAGGACCTGGTCGCGGCACATGAACTTCAGGTGGTCGTTCTTGATCATGGAGCCGGGCAGCAGGTGCGACTCGGTCAGGATCTGGAAGCCGTTGCAGATGCCCAGCACGGGCAAAGGATTCGAGGACGCGGTGCCTGTTGCTGCCTTAATGATCTCGGACATCAGCGGGGCGAAGCGGGCGATGGCGCCGGCGCGGAGGTAGTCGCCGTAGGAGAAACCGCCGGGGATTACGACGGCGTCCACGTCACCCAAGGTGGTGTCGGCGTGCCAAAGCGGCACTGGAGTGCCGCCGGCGAGCCGGACTGCACGGGCGGCGTCGCGGTCGTCAAGGGTGCCTGGGAACGTGACAACGCCGATCCGGGCACCGGCGAGCCGGGGCTCGGCGGCGACGGCGATTGCCTCGCCGATCAAGGGAAGTTCAGTCATCTCAGGCCTCGACGACCTCGACGTTGACGACGTCCTCGATCACCGGGTTGGACAGCAGGGTCTCGGCGGCTTCGCGGGCCTGGGCCAGGATTGCGTCTGTCACCTCGCCGTCAACCGTCAGTTCAAAGCGCTTGCCCTGGCGGACAGAGCTAAAGCTGGTGAAGCCCAGACGGGGGAGTGCACCCACGATGGCCTTCCCCTGCGGGTCCAAAATCTCGGGCTTGGGCATGACGTCAACAACGATCCGGGGCATCCGGCAACTCCTGTGCGTGAGCATTGGGTAAGGGCGCAGCGGAGTCACGCCGTCTTACGCCGTTCCAGGATGTTTTTTCGAACAGTGTCTTTAGAACAGTGTGAACGGGCGCTCCGCGAGCTTGCTAGCCCATTCTACCGGGCGGAGCGCCGCACCCTGTATTCGGTGGGATCGGCCACCGTCATCACGGCGGGGCGGGCTTTCGGGAGGTGGAGCACGACGGCGACTATGGCCTAAGGGTGCTGGCGTCACTAGGATTGCGACATGGCTGAAAAATCGAAATCCGTGCTGTTGCCGATGATGGCTTTGGCCGTTTTTGCCGGCTTGGGCCGGATGGTGGCGCAGAAGATCAAGGCGGACCGGGCTGCCCGGGAAACGCGAGTGACCGGCCCTATGGACGAAAAGACCCGGCAGTGGATCAGCGATGTGGTGCGAACGCCCAGGCAGTAGACGCCCGCCCCAGGCCTCGAGACTTTACGCAAGCGCAAATGGGCGTCCCACCACGGGGCGCCCATTTTTGTGCCCTGAGACAGGCCCTGGCCCCAGCGACAGGGCCCCTGCGCCAGATCCTCGGCTGCAAAATGCCCTGCTCCGAGTCGCTGCCCCAAGGCTCTCCCAGGCTTGTTTCAGAATCTCCTAGCCATGTGAGGTTCTACACACTATGGTCGTAGGACGTCGTATGTGGCAGGTGGTATCCCCTTGGGTGCCGGGACCGCCCGCACGGCCGAATTCTCCCGATCCGCCGCCCCGCGGCGCCTTGAAAGGATATGGAATTGCGAATCTTCACTCAGCGGAGCCGGTACCGAAATATTGGCCGGACCGCAGGAACCGGGCTGGTAGCGCTGGCGCTGCTAGCCGGATCCGGGATCGCTGCGCAGGCGGAACCGATCCCCTCTAACAGCCCCACCGCACCTCCCGGTTCATTTGCGGAGGCCAACATCGGCGCCGACCGTACGGCGGCGAACTTCTATTACCGGATTCCCGCACTTACCTACGTTGATAACAATGTGGTGCTCGCCTCATGGGACGGCCGTCCCGGCAGCGCGGCGGACGCCCCCAATCCCAACTCGATCGTGCAGCGCCGCAGCACTGACGGGGGCCAGACGTGGGGCCCCGTGCAGGTTATCGCCGCAGGCCACGTAGGCGACGCCTCGGGTCCGCGGTACGGCTATAGCGATCCTTCCTACATCTACGACGCCGAGGCCGGCAAGGTCTTCGCGCTGTTTGTGTACTCCAAGGACCAGGGCTTCTTCGGCAGCCAGTTCGGCAACAACGACGCCGACCGCACCGTCATCTCCTCGGCCGTCATCGAATCCTCCGACGGCGGCGTCACCTGGACCCAGCCGAGGCTCATCACCGACGTCACCAAGCCGGGCACCAGCAAGACCAGCCCCGTGGCCGGCGATATCCGCTCCAACTTCGCGTCCTCCGGCGAAGGCATCCAGCTCAAGTACGGCCAATACAAGGGCCGCCTGATCCAGCAGTACGCCGGCGATGTGCGCCAGGCGGACGGCACCAACAAGATCCAGGCCTACAGCGTCTACTCGGACGATCACGGCGTCACCTGGCACAAGGGCGCCAACGTGGGCGAGCGCATGGACGAGAACAAAACCGTGGAACTCTCCGACGGCCGCGTCATGCTGAACTCCCGCGACAACGCCAACCAGGGCTACCGCAAGGTGGCCGTCTCCACCGACGGCGGCGCCACCTACGGCCCGGTCACCCAGGACACCGAGCTGCCGGACCCGGCCAACAACGGCTCCATCGCCCGGATGTTCCCCGCCGCGGCACAGGGCTCAGTGGACGCCAAGAAGCTCATTTTTACGAATTCCAATTCCAAGACCGGCCGCGAGAACGTCTCCGCTCGCATCTCCTGCGACGACGGTGCCACCTGGCCCGGCGTGCGAACCATCCGTGCCGGCTTCTCCGCCTACTCCACCGTGTCCCGCCTCGAGGACGGCACGTTCGGCGTCCTTTATGAGGGCAGCTACACGGACAACATGCAGTTCGCGAAGTTCGACGACGCTTGGCTGAATTACGCATGCGCCCCGCTGTCCGTGCCCGCGGTGACCACGACTCCCGGTGCCACTTCACAGGTTGCCGTCACCGTCACTAACCAGGAAGCCACCACCCTCTCCGGCGCGACTGCCACCGTCTATACCCCGGCCGGCTGGACCGCCACCACGGTGCCCGTGCCCGCCGTCGCACCCGGCGCCTCGGCTGTTGTCAATGTCGCACTGACCGTCCCGGCGAACGCCGGTGGTCCGCAGAACCTGAACGCGGCATTCACGACGGCGGATGGCCGGGTTTCGCAGTTCACCTTCACCGCCACCGTCCCGTCGGCTCCGCAGGTGGGACTCACCATCACCGGAACCGCCCCGGCCCGGGACGTCATCGCCGGCCCCTACCAGGCAGTCGACGTCCTGAGCTACACGTTCGCCGTCAAGAGCACTGCGAACGTCACGGCGAATTCCGTCCCGGTCTCCGGCAACTTCGAGTCCGGTTTCCTGCCTCCCGCGCCCGGCGCACCCAGTGCCCCCAACTGCCGGTTCAACAACCTGGCCCCCGGTGCAACATACAACTGCGCCACGGCCAAGCACGCGGTGACCGCAGAGGACATCGAGCGCGGCTACTTCGTTCCCCAGGCAAGCTTCGCCATCACGGTCAGCGCGACGCCGTCGCTCACCAAGTCGGTTCCGTTCGCCGGCGCCGCTGTGGCCCTTCGTGATGGCCTGGTTTCCGCCGGCATTAGCGGCGCCCGTGCGGACTCCGGCCGTGACCTTGCCACCGCACCGTATGCCGCCGGCGACGCAGTTCCGTACACGTTCAGCGTGAGCAACACGAGCCCGCTTGTGGAGAAAGTGGTTCCCACCGCCGGCAACTTCAGCCCGTTCGTCCCCGAAGGCCCGGGTAACTGCCGCTACGGTGTGCTCCCGGCTGGCCAGGGTTACAGCTGCGCCACGCCGCGCCACACCGTGACCGCGGAAGAGGCCGCGCAGGGCTACTTCGTTCCGAAGACCACCTGGGAGGTCAGTTCCGCAGGCCAGAGCAACAAGGTCTACACGATCGACGGCGGCGAAGTGGACCTGAAGGTCCGCGACGCCAAGCTGGAAGGCACCGTGTCCGCTGAGTGGGCCGACGTCGACGGCGACCGTTTCGCCAGCGAAGGCGATACTGTCTCGTACACGTACACGGTAGGAAACGCCGGCAATGTCTCCCTGACCGGGCTGAGTGCCCCGGACGCTTCCATCGGTCAGGATGCCGTGGCCGTGGGCGGGACCGTGACGGCAACTCGCGAGCACGTCCTCACCGCAGCCGACATCGCGGCAGGCCGCCTCGACGCCGTCTCGTTCGAAGCAATTGCCACCAATGGCGCCAAGCAGGTCACAGCCACGGTGACCGGAGGAGCACTGGTGCTGGCTCTCCAGCCGGCGCAGCCCGAGGCTGTCCCCGTCCTCGCCGTCCAGGATCTTGAGGGGCAGCCTGCTCCGTTCGATCTGGGCACGCAGGAGAAGTACCGCAACGGCCAGAAGGTGACACTGAAGGGTCTCGAGTACGGCCAGTGGTACTACGTGTACCTGAACAAGAAGAGCTACCGGATCGGCTGGATTTTCCCCACCACGGACAACACGGTTGAGTTCATTTTGCCCTCCGGCGTGCAGAACGGTCGCGACGACGTTGTGGTGCTGGACAAGGATGGCAAGCAGGTCTCCTTTGACCGCCTGCAGGTGACTCCCAAGCGGCCTGGTCTATGACAATTCAGCGGACGACTACCTGAAGTTCATTCAGGGAACGGGCCTGGACCTGGGCATCCCGGATCTTGGAACAACCGCGCCGCGGGATATGAACGTTGCCTCGTTCGCGCTGGGGGCGCTTACCGGGATGACCGAGGTCACCCGGACGCTCACCGCGCTGACCCCGGGCGTCTACCGGGCCAAGGTCAATGTGCCCGGCATCAAGGTGACGGTCACGCCGTCGATCCTCAACTTCAATGCTGCCGGCGAGAAACGCACTTTCAAGGTCAAGTTCGGGAACACCAGCGCTGCTTTGGGGCAGTTTGCCATGGGCAACCTCGTCTGGCAGGGTGCCGGCAAGAACGTGGCATCGCCGGTGGCTGTCCGCCCGCAGTCGGTGGTGGCGCCGGCGAACCTGGCCTTCGCCTCGGAAGGCGGCCAGGGGCAGGGTGACATTCCGGTGGTTGCCGGCACCAACGCGCCCGTGAAGATCACCTTGGATGGTCTGTCCAAGGCTGACTCCTCAGCCATCGAGCTGGTTCCCGGACCGCTGGCCCTGGAAACGAACGCGTCCAACTTCGCCAAGGAGGTCACCGTTCCGGCAGGATCGCCGTTGGCAAAGTTCTCCGTCTTTTCAGCCGACCAGGCCGCCGACTTCGACATGGTGGTCTTCAACCCGGCGGGACAGGCGCTGCTGGCCCAGACGGCCTCTGCCAGCGAATCGCTTTCGGTTCCGAACCCGGCGCCGGGCGTTTACACGATTTTTGTGAACCTCTACGCAAGCCCCAATGGGGAGCCCACCAAGGCGTCCGTGGACGCGGCAGTGCTGGGAGCCCATGTGGGAAATGCCACGGTGACCCCCAATCCGCTGCGGCTCAGGAATGGCCAAGCGGGCATTGTGAAGCTGCAGTGGAAGGATCTCGCTGAGGGCTCGTACATCGGCCGGGTGACGTTTGACGGTTCGAGCGTTCCCACCTTCGTCTCCGTGGTTGTCACTCCGGGCAGCGCTGTGGTGATCCCTGATGATGAAACGGCCGATAACCCTGCCGCGGACTCGAAAGATAAGAAGGACAAGATCAAAAAGGAAAAGAAGAAGCAGGAGATCCCGGAGTTTTCCGGAAACCGCAACATGGATCTCTAGCTCTTCAAAAGAGCACGGAAACGCCGCCGGACCGTTTGGGTCCGGCGGCGTTTCCGTCG
Source organism: Pseudarthrobacter sp. S6 (assembly GCF_050156575.1). Classification (NCBI taxonomy): domain Bacteria; kingdom Bacillati; phylum Actinomycetota; class Actinomycetes; order Micrococcales; family Micrococcaceae; genus Pseudarthrobacter; species Pseudarthrobacter sp. S6. The sequence goes on from NZ_CP189581.1 coordinate 700,483, forward strand.
GTGCGGAGATTGCCGACGAGGGTCAGGTTTCGCCGCGGGAACCCATTGTCCCGCCGAGCAGGGGCGCCATGGCGCGCCAGCGGGAGATTTCACAACCGTCAGTTCGCCGGAAAGTCACACTCACGGGACGGCCGTTGATGGAGCCTGTCACAACGGCCACCTGCGGCCCGCCGTATTGCTGCGTGCAGAGTTTCGGGGGGCCCGGTTTGGGAAAGAAGATGTCCTCGCCGAAGCGTTCCATGGCTGACAACGCTGCTGCGGGGTCAGGCAACGTGCACCCGTCAGCAGGGTGGCCATCGTGGGCTATCAGCCGGAATTCGTACTCGGGGGCGTTTGGGTCTTCCGTGACCTTGATGGTCAGCTCGAGGTCCTTCATACGGCCCCTGCCGTTCGAAGCGGTGCCAAGGCTTGCGCCAGGCGCGCGCGGAGCGCGGCAGCCTCGGCCGCGAAGGCCCGCTGATGCTCAACGTAGGCCGCTTTGCCTTCAGCTGTTTCGATCCGGATGGGCGGGTAACCCCACTCCGCGAGGTCGTAGGGGGAAGCCTGCATGTCCATGGCCCGGATCCGCCAGGACAGTTCGAAGCAATCCATGACCAGTTCGCTGGGAAGCGCAGGCAGCAATTTGTACGCCCACTTGTAGAGATCCATGTTGGCGTGCAGGCAGCCCGGTTGTTCCATGTGCCGCTGGTTTTCGCGGCTGGGCGCCAGTTCGTTCAGCGCGATGGCGTCGGGCGTGTAGAAGCGGAAGGCATCAAAGTGTGAGCACCGGATCCGGTTGTCCTCCACCACTTTGTCCGTGCCGGTAGAACCCAGCCTCAGCTGCGGGTATTCATGGCGCCGGTCGAACTTGTCCTGGCGGTAGACCATGGCCCATTCGTGCAGCCCGAAGCAGCCGAACTGCGCAGGGCGGGCAGCGGTGCCGTGGAGAATGATGTCCGCGAACGCCACAGCCTCGTACCGGTCGGCCAAGAATTTGTCGCGATCAAAAGTCACTGCAGCGGTTCCTGGCGGCAGCCCCAGGGAGGCGAGTTCGCCGTCGTCGAGCGTCCTATAGTGCTTCCAGCCCATGCGGGCGGACGCGGCTTCAGCGGTCAGTACGACGCCGGCTCCCGGGTGCAAGCGCAGCAGCTGGCCAGGCTTCTGCGTGTAGTAAGTGAAAAGAAAATCCTCCACCGGGTGCTTCCGGCCTGCCGAGCGGCGGGCAAGGTAGGGATCAGAGTAACGGCGGACGCGTTGGGCGTGCGCTTCTTCGCGGGCACGCCAGGCATCGGCCGTCAGCAGGCTACGTTGCTCCACCGCTGGCACCTAGGACGTCCTGGGCTGCGTTCCATGCACCGATTTCGCAGCCGTTGGTGCGCGCGAACCCGGCATCGACGGGAGTATTGTCCACAATCCCGGTGACTGTGGCGGTCTGCGGGCCGCCGTATTGTTCGGTGCAGGCCACGTCTTTGCTCCTGGGAGCAGGGCTGAGGAGCGCTGCGTTGTTCTTGAGGGCAGCGCACGCAGCCTCAGGCGTGGGGTGTTTGCTCTCGGCTGTGGGAAGGCCATCGCGGCAGACCAGTGTGTAGTTCTCCGCCGGCTCAGCGGGAGAGGGCTTGACCATGATGGCAAGCTCGGCGTTTCCGGCGCCGAGGCCCGCCTTCGGGGCTGGGGGTGCGGAAGGGGACGGTGCCGGGACGGTGGTCTCGGTATCCGGAGCGGGGGCGGCGGTGGTGCCCTGGCTGGCGGAGGCGCTGGCTGAAGGGGTGGCGGACGACGTCCCGGTCCCGTCAGGCGTGCCCGTACACGCGGCAAGCAAGGCAACGGCGAGGACCGCCAGCAATGGCCGTACTGATCTCAAACGCATGGGCCCTCCTAGGTTGTTGCCATTTTACGCCTTGGCGGGTTTACTCCCCGACGGGTTGCCAGTCGGTTCCGGCGGTCGCGGCGATGAGCCCCATCATGGACTTGTGCAGCTCGCCCACCTGCTCCCGGGTCAGCCCCAGGCGTTCCATCATGGCGCCCGGGACGGCAACGGCCTGCTGGCGCAAGGAGGCACCGGCCGGGGTCAGGCCTACGGCAAGGCTGCGTTCGTTTCCGTCCACCCGCTGGCGGGTGACAAAGCCGGCCTCCTCCAGCCGCCGAAGAAGCGGTGAGATAGTGGCCGGCGCCTGAGCCAAGGCTTCACTGATGCTGCGCAGGCTGCGGGGTGCTGATTCCCAAAGACACAGCATCACGAGATATTGCGGGTGCGTGAGGCCGAGCTTTTCGAGGACGGGCTTGTAGGCGCCCACTATGCTTCTGGATGCCACAGTGAGGGCAAAACAGAGCTGCTGTTCCAAACGGAGGTCATCGTCCTGCTGCCGCGCAGCGCCGGCCCGTACCGTCATCACATTCCTCCAATAGTTAGTGCACTAATTGTTAGCGTACTCTGGAGCGAGTAGATGGTTCTATCGAAGGGGTCACTTTCATGGGCACAGGCACGTCAGCGGAGAAGGGCAACGCTTCCCAGCGGTTCATGCGGGCAACCGGGAAGCTCCGGGCAATTTTCGGCCCGGCCAACCGCAGTTCCCTGGTGCATGACATGACCGAAGAGAACCGGGAACTCCTTGCGCAGCGCGAGCGGGAAACCCAGCAATGGGAAACGCTCACCCGCCCGGACGGCAGCACCTATGTTGTGCCCAGGAACCCGGAGGACCAGTCCCTCCGCTGAGCCTTCCTGGCCGTCCCGTCAGGCTGAACCTCACCGGGCTCATTTTGTGGAAGCGGGCGTAAAATAGGGGCACTGACTCCAACAGGAGGTAGCGGCTCTTTCACCCGCAACGCGGGAAGGGGGTGGAAACAATGGGACATGCGCTCACCGGTTTTATGCACGTGACAGACAGGCTCCGTTTTGTCTTCGGGCCGGCAACGCGTCTGGACACGGATTTGCCCGTGATCCACAAGCATGATGAGTATGAGCAGGCGTCTGACGAGGACCTTTCCCACTTTGTAGTGGCAACCGATTCCGAAGGTCATCACTACGCCGTGCGCCGCGAAGAACTGGACAAGCAGGGCTGAAATAAGGGCGTTGCTTGTAGAGGGCGGACTTGGCCTAACGTCCGGTGCCGCCGTAGACGGTTGCCTCGTCCTCGCTATCCAGGTCGAAGGCCTTGTGGATTGCCCGGACGGCGTCGTCTAGGAGATCGGCGTGTGTCACCACGGAGATCCGGATTTCCGAGGTGGAGATCATGTTGATGTTGATCCCGGCGTCGGACAGGGCCTTGAAGAACGTCGCAGAGACGCCCGGGTGTGACCGCATGCCGGCCCCGATCAGGGACAGTTTGCCGATCTGTTCGTTGTATTCGATGTTCTCGAAGCCGATGTCCGGCTGCGCGGCCTTGAGTGCTGCCAGGGCCTCCGCACCTTCGACGATGGGGAGCGTGAAGGAAATGTCCGTCCGGCCCGTGCCGTGCGTGGAAACGTTCTGCACGATCATGTCGATGTTCGAGTGGGCGTCGGCAATGACCTGGAAGATCGCCGCGGCCTTGCCGGGGATATCCGGGACACCCACCACGGTGACCTTGGCTTCGGAACGGTCGTGTGCAACGCCGGAGATGATTGGCTGCTCCAAGGCAACTCCCTCTTGAGTGGTGATCTTGTCTTCGGCGCTGGGGATGACCCAGGTGCCTTCGTTCTGGCTGAATGAGGACCGGACATGCAACGGCACGCCGAACCGGCGTGCGTATTCAACGCAGCGCAGGTGCAGGATCTTTGCGCCGGACGCCGCGAGTTCCAGCATCTCTTCGCTGGAGATGGTGTCGATTTTCTGGGCGGACGGCACCACCCGGGGGTCTGCGGTGTATATGCCGTCAACGTCTGTGTAGATCTCGCAGACATCGGCATCGAGTGCGGCAGCCAGGGCGACGGCGGTGGTGTCCGAGCCGCCGCGGCCCAAGGTGGTGATCTCGTTGGTGCTGCGGCTCATCCCCTGGAAGCCGGCCACGATCGCGATGTGCCCCTTGTCCAGGGCGGTGCGGATGCGGTGCGGATCGACGTCGATAATGCGCGCCTTGCCGTGGATGCCGTCCGTGATCATGCCGGCCTGGGACCCGGTGAAGGACTGCGCTGAGGCGCCGAACTTGTTGATGGCCATGGCCAGCAGGGCCATGGAGATGCGCTCACCGGCGGAGAGGAGCATGTCCATCTCGCGGGCAGGGGCGGAATCAGTCACCTGGGCGGCAAGGTCCAGTAGTTCGTCGGTCGTGTCGCCCATGGCCGAAACGACCACCACCACTTCGTTGCCGGCGCGCTGGGCGTCGACCACGCGCTTGGCGACGCGCTTGACTCCCTCGGCATCCGACACCGAGGAGCCGCCGAACTTCTGCACGATCAGCTGTTTGGTCACGGCAGGGTCTTCGGGCAGCTCCTGTGGCTGCGTTGCTGCGTGCACTTCGGAAGTGGGCGTACTCATGCGCGTACCTTCACTGGATCAATCGGAGTTCTGGAGGTCAGGCACGGCCTTGCGGCTGGACGGCGTGACGTGTCAGCCCAGTTTATCGCCGCCTGTGGCCGCACGCGGAATTGTGTCCAAATCTCAGCCTCCCGGCGGATACTGCGCCCGTCGGCTCGGGCGTAGGCTCAAATAGTCAGTATGTATGAACGGCTTGGGGGACAGGTGCTCGGAAAATGACAGAAAATTGGGACCAAATAGGCATGCCGGCCCGGCCGGAAATCCCTCGTCAGGACGGCATCAGCGCCACCGCGGTGAGCCGCCGCTTCGGCCAGGTGCACGCCGTCGAGCACATGGATTTTCATGCTCCGGCGGGTAAAGTCACCGCCCTGATCGGCCCTAACGGGGCCGGTAAGACCACGTTGTTGCTTATGCTGGCTTCGCTGTTGGCGCCGGATTCCGGCACTATCACGGTGGATGGGCTCGATCCGCAGCACCACAGCCCGGAAGTGCGCAAAAGGATTGGCTGGATGCCGGACACCCTGGGGGTGTGGGAGTCCCTGACCGCCCGTGAAATTCTCACGCAGATAGCCCGTTTCTACCAGCTGCCCAAGGCCGGCATCCCGCAGCGCGTCACCGCCATGCTGGAACGTGTCCGCCTGAACGATCTGGCGGACCAGCCGGCCCGCGTCCTGTCCCGGGGGCAGCAGCAGCGCCTCAGTCTGGCCCGGGCCCTGATCCACGATCCGTCCGTGTTGCTCCTCGATGAGCCGGCGTCCGGCCTGGACCCGGGATCGCGGGTGGAGCTGCGCGTGATGCTGCGGCAGCTCGCGTCGGAGGGCAAATCCATAGTTGTCTCCTCCCACGTACTCAGCGAGCTGGACGAGATTGCCGACGCCGCGGTGTTCGTCAACCAGGGGAAGACGGTCCGGCACCAGACCACGGATGAGGCTTCCGCCTCCGGCAGGCGCTACGCCATCTCGGCAACCGACGGTACCGCGCTCGCCGCCAAAATAACGGAGCTGGGCCTGGCGTTCCGGGTTGAGGACGGCCGCCGGCCGGCCGTCAGCCTGGTGTTGCTGAACGACGGCGACGCCGCCCGCCTCCTGCGCGACCTGGTGCTGGCCGGCGTCGGGGTCAGTTCCTTTGCGCCCGCCTCGGGTGCCTTGGAAGAGACATACATGAACCTTGAGGGGGAGCGGCGATGAGCGAGATGACAGATATAACCCAGCGCCCGGCGGCCGCCGGTTTTGGTGCCGGCTACCTTGCTGGGATCCGTGATGTGGTGGTCCTGGAACTCAAACAGCGGCTCCGCTCCCGCGGCTGGTACATCATGCTGGCGATCTGGTTCATCCTGACGGGCCTGGTGACCTGGCTGACGTGGGCCAGCTGGAATGCCCAGCGCGAAGCGCAGCGGGCCTACTCCAACTTCATGCCGCCCGACACCGGACCAGGGTCCATGATCTTCGAAGTGGTCCTGGCCTTTGTCCTCCTTTTCGCGTTGCTGGTGGCGCCCGCGCTCTCTGCCAATGCCGTCAACGGCGACCGCGCCGGCGGCACCCTGGCCATCCTTCAGGTGACCCTGCTACGGCCCGGCCAGATCCTGTGGGGCAAGTTCTTCGCCGCGTGGGCCGCCGCTCTGGCATTCCTGGTGGCCAGCACGCCGTTCCTGATCATCGGAGTCGCCCTCGGCGGCATGACGCCCGGCCATGTTCTCGTGGCCCTGCTGATGCTGGCCGTCGAAGTCGGCGTGGTGTGTGCCATCGGCGTCGGAATTTCCGCGCTGGCGGGGCGCCCGCTGTTCTCGATTGTGGTCACCTACCTTGCCGTGGCCGGGCTGGTTTTCGGTTCCCTGATTGCCTTTGGCCTGGGCACCGGGCTCTCGCAGGGCACCATCATGGCCAACCAGGCGCAGTACCGCAACTACGATCAGTTACGGCCGGTACCCGACGACACGGTGGCGGAGGAACCGGCGTACACCTGCTCCGGACCGCTGCGTGCCCAGCCGGCCGTGCGGACAGAGAGAGTGGCGTGGATGCTCGCCATGAACCCCTACGTGGTGGTGGCCGACGCCATCCCCTATACGGTCCGAGTTAACAGTGGCTTCGGCATGTCGTCACCGGTAGGGGCCATCGAATCCATCAGCCAGGGTGCGCGTTACGCCATGGCCGGCCCGGAGGGCACATACCCTTGCGCCAATGGCGAGGCCAAGCCACAGTATCTGGCGCAGTCCACTCCGTTGTGGCCGCTGGGGCTTGGCCTGCAGCTGCTGCTTGCCGGCCTGCTGATGTGGTTGGGTTGGCGCTCGCTGCGCACCCCGGCGCACAGGCTGGCGCGCGGTACCCGTATCGCCTGAGGCGGGCACTGGACAGATCCGTCCCCGGCGGATCACGATTGGAATAGCCGGCCGAATGGCCGGTGACCGAGGGGGCTGGGCCTGTCCACCGGGATGGAGGCTCCGTCGGAAGCCGAACACACTCCTGACCTGCGTCCCCCTCCCGATGCCGTGTTCGAGCCTATCGGCGGGAGCCTGCCCAGCGAGCCGGAAGTGGGTGACGGTGACTGTTCGCCGACAGAAGGACAGTCCGGCAGATGGCTCCTCACGCAGATTGCGCACGAAGGATTTTTGGCCATCCGCAGTCGCCGGTTCTGGGTGGATTCGGCGATTGTCCTGTTGGGTACCGGGCTCGCAAGTACGGTCATTGTTGCGGTCATGTCCGGGGCCGGCGCGCCCGGGCTCGCCGGGACGTGGCCCTGGGCCTACGTGCTGGCGTCAGCAATTGTGCCTGCGTCGGCCTCCATGCTGGCGGTCCACTGGGGGTTGCTGGGTGAGCGCTGGCGGGGCCAACAGGACTCTTCGGGCTTTGGCCCCGGGTTGCCACTGCTCGCAACAAGTGTGCGGGGTCTGATCTTTGCGGTGCTGGCGTTGATGTCGGAATGGGTGGAGGCAACGATCGCCGGCGGTTCCGGCTGGCTTGCCGTCGCTGCCGCTGCCGCCGTTGCCCTGGAATTCCTGGTGTTCGGTGCCATCGGCACGGGGGTGGCCGCGTTGCTAAGGCACCCGGTGCGGGCGGGGGTCCTCGGATGGATGCTCGCCATGATGCTGGTTGCGGGGAACATAGCGGCAGTGTGGGCGCTGATGCCTGCCGTCCGCTCGCAACAGCCTGTAACAGTTTCCATGAACGTTACGTACGGGCATTTCGGTGAACCTATCGCCTACGACTGCGCGACCGAAGTGGTGGGCACTGCCGAGGTCTTCCATACTGAACGGATTATGTGGCTGGCCGCCACGAACCCGGTTGTCATCTTCACTATGGTGGCGGCGGATGCCGGGTTCGACGACGGCATTCCGGAATGGATTCCGGCGGCGCTTCAGTCGGCCGGTGACGGAAGCCAGGTTCCGTGTGCGGGCGGCGTTCCTGTAGTCGAAGACTCGCTGCACACCCCGTTGGCCGGAATCGGGCTCGCACTGCAGGGAACCCTGGCCGTCCTCCTCCTTGCCGCCGGCCACTGGGCTGCTCGACGCAGGCTGGCCACGGCGGCTTAGGCCCTCTCGCTGCCGGCGGCTCAGGTCGGGTCAGATCAGGGCATTGCGGCGGCCCTCGAACGCCCGGCCGAGTGTCACCTCGTCCGCGTACTCAAGATCGCCGCCCACGGGCAGTCCGGAGGCCAGCCTGGTTACAACGATGCCGATGGTCTTCAGCATTCGGGCCAGGTAGGTTGCCGTTGCTTCGCCTTCGAGGTTGGGGTCGGTGGCAATGATGACTTCCTGGATGGCGCCGTCGTTCAGCCGGGTCAGGAGTTCCCGGATCCGCAGTTGCTCGGGCCCCACGCCGGCAATGGGGTTGATGGCCCCGCCCAGCACGTGGTAGCGGCCGCGGAAGGATCGTGTGCGCTCCACGGCGAGAACATCCTTGGACTCCTCCACCACACAAATGACTGACGGGTCCCGCCGGGGATCGCGGCAGATGTTGCACAATTCCTGCTCGGTGACGTTGCCGCATACCGTGCAGAACTTCACGCGTTCCTTCACCATGGTGATGGCTTCCACGAGTCGCTTCATGTCCTGGGGGTCCGCTTCGAGGATGTGGAAGGCAAGCCGCTGGGCGGACTTGGGACCGACACCGGGAAGCCGTCCGAGCTCGTCAATCAGCTCCTGGACTGCACCTTCGTACACGTTTTCCTCTTTTGGTTTGTCTTGGATGGTGATTGGAGCTGCGGGAGCACGTGCTGCAGGTGCCTAGAACCTCGAAACGATGGGGTCTCCGTCCGGGGACCGCTCCTCGATGAGCTTTCCGCCCAGAATACGCTCCACGGCGGCGCGTCCGAAGACGCCGGACTCTTCGATGGTTTCATCGTCCGCGCTCGGAATGTCCTGGACGTAGGTGGCGGCGGCAGCCTTGGCTGGAGCCTTGGCGCGCCCGGCTTCGGCCTCGGGGCTGTTGGACAGGCGCTGGTAAAGACTCTGCCGGGCGGCAGCAGCGGACTCGGAGGTTGCCGGTGCGGGCTGCAGGGGCGCGGCTGCCGAAGTAGTCGATGCCATGGCGTACTCGCGGACTTCGGCCGGTTCTGGAACCACCGCTTTCTCCAGAGGGACTGCCGGAGCCGCCGGGAGTTGGCCGGTCGACGCCGGGCTAGGAAGCGCCGCGGTTTCTGGTGCAGGGCTTTGTGGTGCGGCTGGTTGCTGCGCAGCAACGCCGGACGTTGCGGCGACAGCCACGGGCGGCAAGCCCCAACTGGCGTCGGCCTCGGACTGGCTAACCACAGGTGACTTCTGCGGCATCTGAGCGGTGGCCGGCTCGTAGCTGGGGGCGCGAGAGGCGCTGGCGGACTCTTCAGGGACGGGCGTGTTCAGGCTTTTGCCAACGTTGGGTTCGGTACCAACAACCCATACGCCCGGAGCCTGCTCGACGGCGCGGCCCCACGGATCCATTGCCGAATCGGGCTGCGACGGAGCGGCAGAGGTCCTGGCCGTTGGGGAGGTTCTTGTTGCTGCAGCCTTTGAGGTACTTCGAGCAGGCCGCTTGGCGGGTGTGGCCGCCGAAGCGCCAGTCTGTGAAGGCGACAGCCGTGGCGCAGCAGGAGCCGATGGATCCCAGTCGATGGGGGGTTCCTCGTCCAGGGACGGAGCATCTTCGTCGCGCGGCGGGCCCCAGCCGTCATCGGAGTAGGCGTACGAGCCGGCAGTGGCATCAGACTCAGCCGGCTCGGACTGACCCTGGGCGGCTGGTGCCTGGGCGGACTCTGTGGCTGCCGGGGCGCTGACGGCGCCGGTGTGCTGGACAGGAGACTCCGGAGCCGCTGGGACTGTGGACGGTGGATTAGCAGACGGCGCAGCGGTGCCAGGAAGTACGGCCGGTTCAGGAGCACGCGTCGCGGGGGACGGGGCAAGAGAGGGTGCAGGCGCGGTGGCATCGGCGGCGGGGGTGGAAACAGCGGCGGCAGGGGCCAGGCCCCACGCGACATCGGCTGAACTGGCCGGAGTTTCCGGGCTAGCGGGTGCTTTTGGGTTTGGCTCAGCGCTCGCTGCACTGTTGGCGGCGCCACCGGCGACTGCGGTGATCTGGCAGTCGATGCCTACCGTTTTGTGGATCGCCTGCCGCAGGTTCTCAGCGTGGTCAGCCCGGCCAAAGGCGCCGGCCAACCCCGTGGTGCTGAAGGAAAGCGTCAGGACTTGGCCGTCGAAGGCACCTACCTGGGAGTTGGGCTCAACCAGGGCCCACGTGCTGCGTTTGATCTTGGAGAGCGTCTGCAGAACTTCCGGCCAGGCACGGCGCAGGACTTCAACATCCCCTGTGCCTGCCGCAACGGTGGCGGCGGCAGGGGCAGGCGCGGCCGGGGCAGGAACCGCGACGGGGTCTGTGTTTGCCGGCGGGGTGGCTGGCGGAACTTCGCGGGTAGCGTCTTGCCTGGTCTCCCGGTTGGGCTTACCGGTTGCCTGCGGCGTGGAAACGGGCCGCCGGCCTGTGGACTCGTCAACCGGCCAGTCGTTGGTGCTGACCCTGGGCGGCGTCAGCGCCGGCCTGGCCGCTTCGGCCCCGACGGCCTGTGGGCGGGCAGACTCGGGACCGGCAGCGGCGGGTGGCGAAGGCTGCTGCGCGGCAGCCGGCGCCGCCGCACGTTCCGGTGTCGCGGCCGGAACCGAAGCAACCGCGGACGCCGGAGCGGGAGCACCGACGTCGTTCCCTGCGTAGTTCAGGCGCCGCTCCACACGGTCGATCCGGGCAGCGATGCCGCGTTCGGTCTGTTCCGAACTGGGGAGCAGGATGCGGGCGCAAAGCAGCTCGAGGTGCAGCCGGGGGGACGTGGCGCCGGTCATCTCGGTCAGCGCCGTGTTGGTGACATCAGCTGCGCGCGAAAGTTCGGAGGCCCCGAGGTTGTGCGCCTGGTTCTGGAGCCGGGCGATCTGGTCCGCCGGCATGCCGCGGAGGATAACCTGGGCGCTTTCGGGCATGGCCTGGACAATGATGAGGTCGCGGAAGCGTTCCAGTAGGTCCTCGACGAAGCGGCGGGGATCGTGGCCGGTCTGCACCACGCGGTCCACAGCCCGGAAAACGGTGGCGGCATCTGAGGCAGCCACAGCTTCCACCACGTCATCCAGCAGCGAAGCGTGCGTGTAGCCGAGCAGGGCAACGGCCAGCTCGTAGTCGAGGCCGGTGGGTCCAGCGCCGGCCATCAGCTGGTCCAGCACAGATAGGGAATCTCGGACGGAGCCGCCGCCGGCCCGGACCACCAGGGACAGAACGCCGGGTGCCACGGGAACGTTTTCCTGGTTGCAGAGCAGTTCCAGGTACGCCATCAGCGGCTCCGGCGGGACAAGTCGGAAAGGGTAGTGGTGCGTGCGGGAGCGGATGGTGCCGATGACCTTGTCCGGCTCCGTGGTGGCGAAGATGAACTTGATATGCTCCGGCGGCTCTTCAACGATTTTCAGTAGGGCGTTGAACCCGGCGGAGGTGACCATGTGGGCCTCATCGATGATGAAAATCTTGTAACGGTCGCGGACCGGAGCGTACGTTGCGCGTTCTCGGAGGTCGCGGGCGTCGTCCACGCCACCGTGGCTGGCGGCGTCGATCTCGATGACGTCCAGGGAGCCTGAGCCGCCGCGTGCCAGTTCAATGCAGCTGGGGCACGTCCCACAGGGAGTATCCGTAGGGCCTTGGGCGCAGTTGAGGCAGCGGGCCAGGATGCGGGCGGAGGTGGTCTTTCCGCAACCGCGGGGGCCGGAGAAGAGATAGGCGTGATTGACGCGGTTTTTCCGCAGCGCCGTCATCAGCGGCTCCGTGACGTGTTCCTGCCCGATAACGTCAGCGAAAGAGTCCGGGCGGTACCTGCGGTAAAGGGCGGTGGTAGTAACAGTCACGAGAAGACCCTACCAATCCGGGCAGACATCCTGCCGCCCTGTGGGGGAATAGTAAAGACCCCCCATGCACCCGCCAGAGCCCGTTTACCCTTGCTACCTTCCGGTCCTGGGGGAGTTCAACAGGATGACGCCACATGAGGGGCCGCAGACAAGTTTACCCGAAGATTCGGGAGGGTCTGGACGGCCCCGGTGGCGGCCGGACGCGGTCCCCTTGGCGGGTCAAAGCCCGCAGGCAATCCGGCTGGACATAGGCAGCAATTTCCATTGCTTATCCGGCGGATAGGGCCGATCATGGATATGTACACCGATTGGGGCAATCTCAAGGTTGTGAGCTGCGGGGCCTGGCTGGAGGGCTGGACCCGGCAGCTCAACGGCGTATCGGAGGAATGGGCGCATTGGGGGCGTCCATTTTTACGTTAAGCAGCCAAATGAAGTCCGGGTTGCGCGCCCGCGGCAATAACCCCTCAGGGCCAATTGGGCGATGCCGGAAAGTTCAGGTATTCTAGTATCTGCTTTTGATTCGAAAGCAGCTGGAGAATTCGCCTAGCGGCCTATGGCGCACGCCTGGAACGCGTGTTGGGTTAACGCCCTCGGGGGTTCAAATCCCCCATTCTCCGCCAGTAGAAAACCCGGTCCTGACCTCGTCAGGGCCGGGTTTTTGTTTTGGTCAGCCAGGCGCTGACCGGTGACTGGAGCCCAGCTTCCTTGCCCAGCTGTCCGGGTCAGCTGCCCGCATAGCCAAGGCGGCGGAGGCGCTCCCGGGCCGCCTGCTCGCTGGGTCCAGGCCCGCGTCCAAGGGCAAGATGTACGACGCCGAGAGTCGCCTTCGTTGCCAGCCTCACGGGGAGCGGGAACGGCCCCAGCCGGGGGGCCTGGAGCCCCAGCATCAGGCGGTACTTCGGTTCCAGGCTGTAGACGGCGCCGGCGAAGATGATCCGGTAGCCAGGACGCAGCAACGGGTGCAGCGGCGGGTTGCGGATGAACTCGATGGTCTCGGCAACCCTGCTGTCCGCGACCAGCTCACCGTTGTTATACCAGCGGTCGAGTTGCTCCCGCATTTCTGCCTCGCTCAGGGGTGGATCCCCTATGCCCATCAGTCGCCCGGCCTGGGCCCACTCGCGCACATAGGCGTCCGGGCCGCCGGGGATCGCGGCACCCCAGATTTTGTGGGCCGCGAGGAAGGCGTCCACGAACGCGATGTGGACCCAGCGGGCGAGTTCCGGATCGTTGGCCGAGTAGCTCCGCTCGCTGCCGTGCCCGTCACCGTAATTTCCCTGAACAGGCTCGTGCAGGCGACGGACCCTGGCGGAAGCCTCGTCTGCGGCGGTCTGCGGGCCATAGGTGACAGTGAAGATCCAGCGGATGGTCCGGGCCAGCCGGCTTAGCGGATCTGCGCGGAAGTCGGAGTGCTCGTGGATTCCCGCCAGCGCTCCCGGATGCAAGGCCTGCATCAGGAGCGCGCGGACCCCAGCCACAATGGTGGTCATGGAGCCGTGCACCGCCCAGACGGCCGAGCCGGGCAGGTGATAGCCGGCGTCGTCCCCGTCGGCTAGCCGCGGAACCCACGCGGGCGGGCCGTCCGTGCTGCCGGTGAATACCCGTTTGATTTCGCCCTGCCATTCCCTGAGGAAATTTCGCATGCCACCATTCTCTCCCAGAACCCGGCGGGCATGTTTTGATGTGGATCCACATACTATCCGCAGCCGTACCGGCGCGGGGGTTCACATGCACGGGGCTTTGTGGTCCCATGAAGTGGTAAAGTCCGTCTGGATCCGGGGTCTGGCGGGCCAACCCGGGAGTAGCGAGTGGGCAATCATTGGGGATCCGGCCGGGCGAAGGAGCCTGCGGGCGGCTGCGTCGTGGCTGTGCGCGTCCTGGCCGCCAGTGCCGTTGTTGCCGCGTCACTCTTCGCCGTTGGATTCCCTGGAACGCCCCCCATTGAACACAGCCTGGCTGCGCCTGTCGGTGCCGGCCACGCTGGCCTGCCTGGGCTGGCCGGTGCTTTCATGACGGACAGCCGGGCCTTGGTTCCGTTCAACCGCACACTGGTCAGGACCATCGCCAAGGGCGGAAGCGCTCGGCTCAATGTGGCCTCGGCCGGGCTCACGCGCCCGCCGGAGGGGTCCCTCATGGCGCCCCTGGAACTCCTCATCCCAAGCTCTCCTTTCGGGTTCAGGGTCAGCCCGATCACCGGTGCGGGCGGCGACTTCCACCTGGGCCAGGACTTCGCTGCAGGCTGCGGCACCAGGGTCTATTCGGCCGACGCCGGCGTGGTCAGGGCCGCCGGCTGGCACCCCTGGGGCGGCGGGAACCGCGTGGAAATAGACCACGGCAACGGGCTGATCACCACGTACAACCACCTGGAGGCCGTCGCAGTCCGGACGGGGGATTCCGTACAGGTGGGGCAGGTCATTGCCCGGGTAGGCACTACCGGATGGTCCACGGGCTGCCATCTGCATTTCGAAACCATCCTCCACGGCAAGCACACCAGCCCGCTGAACTGGACACTCCTCCCTATTCGTCAGGTGGACATGCTCGCGGACATAACCATGGTCAGCTATGACGTCAAGTCCGCAGCTGACGGCGCGCAACGCTGGGCCATCCCGGTCGCCGAGGACAACAGCCACACGGTCCTTGGCGGCGAAGAGGAACTGTCCGCGGCGCCGCCGCCAGTGCAACCACCGGCGGTCACGGCGAAACCGCAGGATGCGGCACTCACGGAAGGGCCGTCGTCGGACGCTACGTCGTCTGAATCCGCGCCGCCGGACCCCAAGGCGTCGGAAACTGCAACTGCAACTGCAACTGCAACTGCAACTGCGACACCGACAGCAACAGCAACAGCAACAGCAACCGAAACGGCGACGGAACCAGCCAGTTCGTCGGCGTCAGCCTCCACGACGTCCTCCTCGCCCGCGACGACGCCATCGCCGACGGGAACCTCAAGCGCCGCGCTGCCAAGAACGTCCCCGACCCCCACTGTCTCCAGGTCGTGGCCGTTCATGCCTACCTCGCGCACAGCGCCGGCACCGGCGCCAGCGGTGGAGCCACCGGCCACAACGAGTACAGAGTCCTCGGCGGAAACAGCGTCGTCCTCGCCTACAGCTACAGCTACAGCTACAGCTATAGCTACAGCTACAGCTACAACCACCGCCACGCCTGGTGACATCGAAACCGGGTCCGAGCCGGCGGGACCCTGACGGGAAACTCCCAGACTGTACCCGTACCCTTGATGGTTGGCAACGAATCACCTGCATGACCAACCTTTCAAGGACGGCGCTGTGACAGACCTGTACACCATTCCCCTCACCCTCAACGACGGCACCGAAACCGATTTCGACCGGTTCAAGGGCAACGTGGTGATGGTGGTGAACGTGGCGTCAAAGTGCGGGTTCACTCCTCAGTACGCGGGCCTCGAGACGCTCTACGAGAAGTTCCGCGACCGCGGCTTCGACGTGCTCGGAGTCCCGTGCAACCAATTCGCCGGCCAGGAGCCAGGCAACGACAGCGAGATCGCCGAGTTCTGCGAGCGGAATTTTGGTGTCACCTTCCCGCTGACGGCCAAGGCCAACGTGCGGGGCAAGGACCAGCATCCGCTCTATGCCGAGCTGACGAAGTTCAAAACCAGTGTGCTGCCCGGCCTGGTGAAATGGAACTTCGAGAAGTTCCTGGTCGACCGCAAGGGTGAAGTGGTGGCGCGCTTCGCGCCCACGGTCGAACCGGACTCCGCAGAGGTTATCGATGCCATAGAAATGGCACTGGCCGAACTTGACGGACCGGCGCCCACAACTGGACTTTCCAGGCCTTAATTCTTAAGTTTTTCCAACTTGGCCGCAATAATTTACCCACAGTTTGCCAATTGTCTGATTGGATAATAGTTACTGAAGGGTAGAAGGGAAACGCCGTTTCCCACCAACCACAGAGGCAGCAATGAAGCACATCGAGGCCGAACACCCCCGGCCACGCCACTTCCTTCTCCACCTGAGCGATCCCCACTTGTTGGGAGGTCCGGATCCCCTTCACGGCGCAGTCGACAGCGAAGCAAAGCTCATTCAGCTTTTCGAAGAGGTCAGGGCTTCCGGTGCCCGGCCCGAGGCCGTGATCTTCACGGGCGACCTCGCTGACCGGGGCGACCCTGAAGCTTACGCAAAGCTCCGGGCAATCGTCGATCCCGCCTGCGAAGACATGGGCGCCCAAGTCATCTGGGCGATGGGCAACCACGACAACCGCGCCAACTTCCGGACCGGGCTGCTGGACGAGCAGGCGAGCGATGCGCCGGTCGATCGAAGCTACTTCATCAACGGCCTGCGCATCATCACCATGGACACCTCGGTCCCCGGCTACCACCACGGCGAGCTAAGCCCGTCACAGCTGGGGTGGCTCACCCGCCAGCTGGATACCCCGGCCCCCGACGGCACCATCCTGGCGCTCCACCATCCGCCGGTCCCGTCGGTCCTGGACCTTGCCGTGCTCGTGGAACTGCGGGATCAGGCAAGCCTGGCCTCTGTGGTCCGCAACTCCGACGTCCGGACCATTCTGGCCGGGCATCTGCACTACTCGACCACCGCCACCTTTGCGGGGATTCCTGTCTCTGTCGCCTCGGCAACGTGCTACACCCAGGATCTCAACGTCGCCGTCGGCGGTACCCGCGGCCGGGACGGCGGGCAGGCCTTTAACCTGGTGCACGTCTACGAGCACACCATTGTCCATTCCGTGGTTCCGCTGGGCAGCGCGGCCACAGTAGGCGAGCATGTCACCGCGGAAATGACTGCCGAGCGACTGGCCGCCGCGGGCGTCAGCATCCCTGACCACGCGAAAACAGGAGGCGTCAGGAAGGTGGCCCTTCCCTACCACGCTATCTAGCCCTGATCGGCGGCAGGGCATGAGCCCCAACGCCGGTGGACTAACGCCAGCGTGCCTGCCGTTGGTCCACCCATCCTCAGTGTTCCCAGGGCGCCTTGATGGGGTAGTACTTCTCCAGGAAATCGGTCACGATCTCGGCGCGCTCGTCCGCCGGGACCTCGGGGAAGCTGCCGTCGTTGAGGCAGAAGAAGTCCATGTTCCGCTTCGCCAGCAGCTTGGGCAGGTAGTTCAGCCCGGCGCGGGCGGTGGTGTCCACGTAACGCACCTTGGCTGCGGTTTGGGTGACCGCGCGGCCTGTGAGCAGCGCGTAGTAGTGGTAGAAGGAATTGGTGACCGAGATGTTGTCGGCGGCGCGGAACCTGCTGCCCGCCGTCTTCTGGAATTCGTCCGGGAACTCACGCTCCATCCTGGCCACAACGCTGCGTCGCAGCGGGGCAGCGGTGTGCTCGAGGTGCCGTGTGGTGATCCGCCCGAAGCGGTTCCAGAGCAGCTTGCGGTTGACTCGGGCGGCGTTCTCGAAGCCACTGCGCTCGGCATCGTTATCGCCCAGCCCGATCCGGGTCTCGGCTTCGATGAACTTGGTGACGCCACCCGGTGTGAAGAATATGTCCGGGCCCACGGGCCGGCCGAAGAACATGTCGTCATTCGAGTAAAGGAAGTGCTCGGAGAGGCCCTCGATGTTGTGGAGCTGGCATTCAACGGCCTGTGAATTGTGCGTGGGCAGCACTGTGGGATCGGCGAAAAATTCCTCGCTGCGGACGATTGTCACTGACGGGTGGTCGGCGAGCCACTCCGGGGCGGGGGAGTCCGTGGCGATAAAGATGCGGCGGATCCAAGGCGCGAACATGTATACCGAGCGCAGGGCGTATTTTAGTTCGTTGATCTGCCGGAAGCGGGCTTCGTTGTCGTCGCCTTCGCCGAGAACCACACCCTTCTGCTGGGCGCGGCGGGCCGCGATGTAGTCGGGCGAGCTGCCGTCCACCCATGAGAAGACCAGATCGATGTCGAAGCTGATGTCGCTGGCGTGATCTGCGAACATGTTCTCGATGGTGGGCCAGGTGTGCCCGTACCGTTCAACCGTCCCGCGGACAGCGTCCTGGGACTGCATGGTGCGGCGGGTCAGGGAGTTTTCGATCGGGAGGATCAGCTGGTCGCCCTCAAAGCTCCAGAGCTCAATCTGGACGCCGGCGGAGGAACCGAACTCGAAACCGCCGTCGGGCTCAACCCGTGGACGGTAGAGGCGGAAGATACGGGCCTGGCGGTTGGGGGAAAGGTCCCCGTCGGCCACCAGCACGGAGGATTTCTTTTTCGCGTCCACGGTCATGGAGTAGACTGGTTCGTTGCGGCAGGCCTCCACCAAGGCTGCCCGCAGCTTCTTGCGGTCCTTCCAGTCCAGGGCGATGACCGGGCGGTCGTTGTTGCCCCGGACCAGCAGGTAGTCCAGGCCTTCGCCCGCGAGGACACCACGCAGGAACAACAGGTCCTCAACCATGGCCTGGTACGGCGTCCGGTTGTGGTTGATCAGGGCATACCTGCCCTTGTGTCGGACCACGTCAGGCCGGTGTTTGAGCCGCGCCTCAGCGGCCGGAGATGTCACCTCGGAGTGGGTGCGCGGTTCTACGGACGCCTGGCTGCCGTAGTAGATCTCGTCCTGGACAGGTGCTTCTGTAATGGTTGTCTCCGTCGCGGGTAAATGGTAGGCGTTCGTACCTGAATAATAGCGCGACCCCCATAACGGCAGGCCCCAAACGGGCGCCGCCGGCCGGGAACGGCCTTAGCTGGCCATTGCCTTCCGCCAGCTGAGCAGGAAAGCTGCGCCGGCGTCGTCGTGAATGACATCTTCCCCAAGCCCCAGATCGGTGGCCGTCAACACGTCATAGGGTTTGACCGGAACGCCGTCCGCCGGGCGGACATCAACGTGCTTCACGGAATGGTCATTATGGTGGAGCCAGTCCGCCATCGCGTAGTCCGTGCGGGAATCACCCACGGTCCGCCAGGCCTGCGGCGTGATGCCCTGCGCTGCCAGCAACTCCACCGCGCGGCTGGCGCCGAGGTCCTTGCCCAGCCGCACCGACTCAATATCGGTGGAAATGATGGTGGGATCGACGCGGTAGTCCACATCGTCGTCGGAATTCGGTGCGTGGTGCTCCAGGCGGACCACGCCCATGCCGTGGCGGGCCATCAGTTCCATGGCATCGGAGTCGAAAAGCTTCTGTTCGGCCAGGTAATCGGTGGAGGGCACCTCGATGTGCTGCTCAACGGACACCATGGCGCGTTTGGTCTCGTCAAAGAACATGTGCTTGGAGTAATCCTCAGCTACGAGCCTGCGGACGTCATCGCCATAAGCCTTGGGCACGGCAAGGTCGCGGTCAACATGGACGGGGCCGGGCCCGGCAGCGGTGTAGCTGAACCACACGGCGCCCTTCTCGCAAATTGCGTGGATGACCGTCCCGGCGGGCATTCCGGCAGCGATCATCGGCTCCATGATCTGCCCGCGGATGAACGCATCGGAGCGGCCGGTATTGAAAATGACCGGAATTCCGGCGGTAGCCAGGGCCACAAGATCGGCAATGATGTCCGGTTTCACATCGCGGGTCACGGGGCTGGCCACGGGTCCGTCGACGTCGAGCAGGAGGGCGAGGGGCGGGGTGGACGGCAGGCGGACGCCGGGCGTGGTGGCGGCAGGGAATTCGGGTGCAGTCATGGCTCCATTGTGTCAGCCGGAGGGCCCCGATCCTGCGCCGGCGGTGCAACGTCCGCGGCATGTGACAGTTTGGCTACAACCTTGGGATGCTGCGGGCCGGACACTTCTCTTGGGGCGCCAAGCTGCCTAGGGTGGCATGGTGATATTCAAAGCTGTGGGCGAGGGACGCCCGTATCCCGATCATGGTTTCAACACGCCCAAACAGTGGGCATCGCTGCCGCCCCGCCCTGTCCGTCTGGACGAACTGGTGACCACCAAGCGGACGCTGGACCTGGAAGCGCTCCTGGCTGAAGATTCCACCTTTTTCGGCGACCTCTTTCCCCACGTGGTGCAGTACCAGGGAATCCTGTACCTGGAGGACGGCCTGCACCGCGCCGTCCGGACAGCCCTGCACCAGCGGACCGCCATCCACGCCCGAGTGCTGGTCATAGATGGCTAGGAAACCAAAGGACGCCAGCGTCCTGCACGGCCACCATGTTGTCACCGGCTCCGAACTGCGGGCCACCTTTGAGGCTGCTGGCGACCACGACGATCCGGTGCGGTTGCGCCGCCGCGTGGTGCATGGCGTGGTTCTGGTTTTGCTGCTGGGCCTCATTGCCGGCGCCATTATCGTTGCGCTGGCCATAATGAACGGACAGCTCAAGCTTCCGACGACGGCGGGCAGCGATGAGTCCCGGGCCACCTGTCCCGGGGTCACCTTTGACTACACCCCCAACGAGAAAATCAACCTCAACGTCTACAACTCCACCAGCCGTCCCGGGTTGGCCCGCTCTGTGGCAGACGAATTGCTGGTCCGGAAATTTGTGGTGGGGGCCGTGGCCAACACGGAGGCCGGGTTCCGCGGCGTGGCTGCGGTGGTTTCCGGGGCTGCCGGGCAGTCTGCCGCCTTCAGCGTCCAGCGGAACCTGCCGGGCTCCGACTACTTCCAGGATGGCCGGACGGACGCCAGCGTTGACATCATTCTTTCCAGCGATTACCGGGAGCTCGCCGCCGTGGACCGCGTGGACCAGACGCCGGGGAAGCTTAGCTGCCCGCGTGAAAGCCGGCGGATCGCTGACGACGCCAAGTGGCCGGTTATTCCGACGGCGGGCCCCTGACCTGCCGTTGCTCTATCACGTCTGGTTGCTAAACCAGGCGGATGACGACCGGAGGTGATAGAGCAACGCAGGGGTTACGTCAAGGGGAGGCTAGCGCGCAGGGGTGCGCCGTCGTGGTCGAACCTTGCTCCGGCGCCCAGTTGGATGAACCGCACGGTGCGGGCGACCCGGGCCTCAAGGTCGGCGGGCTCGTTGCTGCCGCGTGCGGCGCTGGAGGAGAGCGTGCCGTGGATGAGTTGTGCCTGCTGGCCAATGTCCGCTTGCGGCAGGTACCCCTGCGCCATACCGTCCCGGAGGATGCCCTGCAGAAGGACGCTGAGTTCACCCACGTGGCCGGCCAGTTTGGCAAAGGACGACGGCGACAGCACCGCCGCCATCGCAGGTCCGGGCGGGAGGTGGCGGCGGCTTAGGTCCTCCACCTGGGTGCGCACGTACAGGGCCAGCCGTTCGACGGGGTTCTCGAGCGCGCTCAGTGACTCCCGGAGTTCGGCGAGGAAGCGCTCGGTCTCGTCCAGGGCGTAGGAGATCAGCAGTTCTTCGATGTCCGCGTAGTAGTTGTAGACCGCGGTTCGCCCCACCCCGGCATGCCGCGCGACGTCTGTCATGGTCAGTCCGGGCAGTCCGTGCGTGAACAGGAGTTCCCCGAACGCTGTCAGGACCCGGCGTTGAGTCTCGGCGCGTTGTGCGGCGTTGTTGGCCGCCGAAATCCTGGGCATGCAGACACTTTACCGCGATGTGTCAGTAAACTGATCGGGCCGGCCCTGGGTAGTCCCGGATCGTTCAGACCGCGCAGCCTTCCGGGCCGCAGGCCTCGCCGTCGTTGCCGTTCGCGGCGTTGACCAGAACCAGGGGGTTTGTCTCCTGCCAGGCCTGGTGTAGCGCCGCAGTGAACGTTTCGGCCGGCTGGGCGCCGGAAAGGCCGAACTTGCGGTCAATCACGAAGAATGGCACGCCCGTGATGCCCAGGGCGCGGGCTTCCTCGAAATCGAAACGGACGTCGTCGGCGTATTTGTCCGTGGTGAAGAGTTCGGCGACTGCATAGGTGCTGAGGCCCAGCTCCTGGCCTAAAGCCGTGAGGTATTCGGCGTTGCCGATGTCCTTGCCGTGCTCGAAGTGGTCGCTCAGCAGGCGTTCCTTCGCGACATCCTGCTGACCGTGCTCGGCCGCGAGGTGGATCAGGCGGTGTGCGGTGAAACTGTTGGCCACCACCACCTGGTCGAACCGGTAGTCCAGGCCTTCGCCCTTGGCCTGCTCGGTGACGTGCTCAAACATCTGCGAGACCTGCGCCGGAGCCATGCCCTTTCGCGTGCTCAGGTACTGCAGCTCCGTGCCGTCGTAATGGTCCGGGAGGGTTGGGTCCAGCTGGTAGCTGCGCCACTTCACCTCCGCAGCGTCGCGGTGCGGGAACGCGGCCAGAGCTGCCTCGAACCTTCGCTTGCCGATGTAGCACCACGGACACGCGACGTCAGACCAGATCTCAATCTTCATGCTTTCCACAACTGAGCAGGTCCGACACCCATTCCTTACGGGGATGTCGGATTTGTCACACAGGGGCTTGAAATGGACCCTCGCGCGGGGCGATAGTCGGAGCAGCGGGTTAAGCAGAAGCCGCACTGAATAAACTTCATCGCCAGGTCTGAGGGCGTGGCATGTAATTCTCCCGGAGGCGAGCATGCGGATAGGACTTGTTGCGGCACCATGGATTCCGATTCCCCCGGCCGGATACGGAGGCATCGAGAGGGTTGTTGACTCCCTGGCCCGAGGATTCCTCGCGGCAGGGCATGAAGTGTTGCTGGCCGCAGCGTCGGACAGTACCTGCCCGGCGCCCCTGGTGCCGGGGATGAGACCATCCGAACCAGCTGAAATGGGTTTTTCGCTGTCAGAGCTCAGCCATGTCATCAGGGCTTATGAAGGGCTGGGGGACGTGGACATCATCCATGACCACACCCTGGCCGGGCCGCTGGTGGCCCGGAGGAGGTCGCCCGCACCCGTGGTGACCACCATTCACGGTCCCCTCATCCCGGCGTCGGCCGATTTGTACCGCGCGATTGCTGCCGACACAGCCATCATTGGAATCTCACGTGACCAGGCTTCCCGTGTGCCGGATGTCCCCATCACCCGCGTGATCCATCATGGAATGGACGTCCTTGCCGTCCCGGTCGGCTCCGGCACAGGCGGCTACGTCTGCTTTGTCGGCAGGATGTGCCCGGACAAGGGCGTGCTTGAAGCCATCCGCATCGCGCGCCAGGCAGGAATCCCGCTGCGCCTTGCCGCGAAGATGCGTGAACCGCAAGAGCTGGAGTACTTCCACTCCGTCATTGAACCGCTCCTGGGCTCCAACGAGGTTTTCCTCGGCGAGCTCGGGGACACTGACAAGTACCGGCTCATGGGCGAAGCGATGGCGTTCCTGAATCCCATCCAATGGTCCGAACCGTTTGGACTGGTCATGATCGAAGCCCTCTCAACGGGCACCCCGGTAGTGGGAACTCCAATCGGATCCGCCCCTGAGATTGTGGACCACGGGAAGACCGGATACCTGGCGCCGACGGATCAGCTGCACACCCTCCTTCCCCTCGCCGCAGCGCTGGACAGATCGCACTGCAGGGACCGGGCAGCCAAGCTGTTCAGCACGGAGAGGATGGTTGGCAACCATTTGGACCTCTACGCAAAGCTCGTGGAAAAGAGCCAGGCGGCAGGGGTTCCGGATGATCCCCGCGTGGATCAGAATCAACTACGCGGAGCAGTTATCCGGGCGCCGGGCCCGGACCCCATTTCTATCCGGCGGCCCTGAGGAAGGAGCGCATCCATGACTGCTTGGAATGCCGACACGGAAGCCGATGTCGGCGGCGCCGGCGCTGTGACCCTGGTGGAGGGGTCTTCCTTCTGCATCAGCTCCCACAGCGGAGACATAAGCCCCGAGGGCGGAACCAACGGCGCGTTCTATCGCGATACCCGGATTGTGTCCCGGTGGGTCCTGCGCATCAACGGCGCTCTCCGCGAGCCACTGGTGGCACAGCGGCCGGACGCGTTCGAGGCCGCCTTCGTGGGCCGCGCTAAGTGGCCGGACGGCCGGTTCGACAGCCCGCTCGTAGTCCGTCAGCAACGCCACATCGGACCGGGTCTGCAGGACGACATCACTTTGCAAAACTATTCTGCGGAGGCCGTCGACTGCGAGATCGAACTACAGGTGGATGCAGACCAGGCCGACCTTTTCGATGTCAAAGGCGGCCGTCCGATCAATGAGGACAGCCTGACCCGGACCATCAAAGGCGCAGAACTCCTGGTCGAGACCGTCCGGAACGGGCAGCGCCGCGGCTCGGCGATCAGGGCCGCAGGCGCCGAAGTCAGCGTTGACGCGCTGAGGTTCCACGCGCATATCCCGGCAAGAGGCAAGTGGTCCACCAGCGTCATTGTGGTGCCCCTGATTGGCGGTGCGGCCCCGGATGAACCCTTCACCGAAGGGGGCCTGCCCCGTCACCGGACGGGCGTGCAGCGGCACCTGGCGTGGGAGGAAAACGTCCCGCGCATCTCTGTCGGGGACCGCAATATTGAGGAAACCCTGCAGCGCAGCCAGTCCGATCTGGGGTCCCTGCGGATTTTCGATGCCGAGCATCCTGACCGCGCTGCCGTGGCGGCCGGTGCGCCTTGGTTTATGGCGCTGTTTGGCCGCGATTCGCTCCTGTCCTCCTATATGTCACTGCTGGTGGACTCGACGCTGGCGGTGGGGACCCTGCAGACCCTGGCGGCCCTCCAAGGCACGAAAGTCGATAACGATTCCGAGGAACAGCCGGGCCGTATCCCGCACGAGGTGCGGCTGGGCGTGACGGCCGGCCTGTCTTTGGGCGGGACCGCATATTACGGCACCGCAGATGCCACACCCCTGTTTGTCAGTGTCCTCGGCGAGCTCAGCCGGTGGGGACTGTCGGACGAAGTTATCGATTCTCTTCTGCCGCACGCAGACCGGGCCCTGGAGTGGATTGAAAAGTACGGGGACCGTGACGGTGACGGTTTTGTGGAGTACCTTCGTCCGAACACGCATGGGCTGGTGAACCAGGGTTGGAAGGATTCCTGGGACGGGATCAACTTCGCGGACGGGCGGATAGCTCAGCCTCCCATCGCCCTTTGCGAAGTCCAGGGTTACGTTTACGCCGCCTATGTGGCCCGCTCACTGCTGGCACGTTCGGCTGGGGACGCCGAAATGGAGCAGCATTGGGCTGGCCGCGCCGCCTCCCTGAAAGAAGCCTTCAACGAGAAGTTCTGGCTGCCGGACAAGGGCTACTTCGCCATCGCCCTGGACAAGGACAAAACTCCTGTTGACGCGTGCACGTCCAACATGGGCCACTGCCTCTGGGTGGGGATCGTCGACGAGGAAAAAGCGCCGTCGGTGGTGGGGCGGCTGATGTCGCCGAAAATGTTCACCGGCTGGGGGATCCGGACGCTGGCCTCGGACATGGGGGCTTACAACCCAGTGAGCTACCACAACGGATCAGTGTGGCCGCATGACTCAGCCATCGTGGCAACCGGCCTCATGCGCTACGGCTATGTGGCTGAGGCCAAACAGCTGGCCCGGGGGATCTTCGACGCAGCTGCACATTTCGACGGACAGTTGCCGGAGCTGTTCTGCGGCTTCGACCGCAGTGAATATCACGGACCAGTGCCGTACCCGACGGCGTGTTCCCCACAGGCTTGGGCCGCTGCGGCGCCCATCCAGCTTGCCCGTATCCTGCTGCGCTTTGATCCGGACTTCACCCGGGGTGCGGTCCATCTGGCCCCGTTCCTTGCCGAGGACAAGGGCGACTTCAGGGCCGATAACGTACGGCTGGGCCACTCCAGAATCTCGATCATCGCGCGGGGAACCGAAGGGAGCATCGAAGGCCTTCCGCCGGGCCTGAAGCTGCTGAAGGAGCCGCGCCCTCCCTTGGACGAAAACCTGGGTGGACATGCAGGGAACTAGGGCACGGCGCGTTCCATCACGAAGTCGTGTTCCACGGTTGTGCCCAGCCTGAAGGATTTGCTCCCCACCTTGCGGAAGCCGGACTTCTCGTAGAAACGGATGGCCCTGGCATTCTGACTGTTTACGCCCAGCCAGATTCCGGCCGTGCCGGCAGCCGTGGCTGCCTGCAGGCTGGCGTGCATCAGCTCGGCCGCGGCGCCGAGCCCATGGTGGTCCGGATGGACGTAGCATTTGCTGAGCTCCATGGAGGGCAGGACTTTCAACGAAAATGCCACATCCGCGTCCTCCGCCGGCCGGTTGACGAGCAGGCTGTAGCCGCGGAGCGCGCCGTCGGCGTCGATGACCAGGATTGTGACATCAGAATCCGCCATGTACTCCCGGAAGTGCCGTTCGCTGAGCGTGTTGGCCACGTGAGCGGCAATGTCCTCCGCTGACGACGACGGCGGGCAGGCCAGCGGGAAGGTGACTGCCGCCAGTGCGGCGAGCGGGCCGGCGTCGTCCGGTATGGCCTTTCGGATTGTGTGGGTCATGCAGGGATTCTACGTGCGCTTCCTACGGGTTTTTGTCCAGATAACGTCCTCAAAAGGCACTTTTGCTCTTGTTATCTGGACAAAAACTCCTGACCTTACTGCTTGAACGCGGCGTCGAAGGAGGTGTTCGACGGCGGGAAGTCATACTTCTTCAGCGCTGCGAGGGCTTCGGGGGCGCCGTGGAGGCGGTCCATGCCGGCGTCTTCCCATTCGACCGAGATGGGGCCGTCATAGCCGATCGCGGCCAGGGCACGGAAGGACGATTCCCACGGGACGTCGCCGCGGCCGGCGGAGACGAAGTCCCAGCCGCGGCGGGGATCGCCCCACGGCAGGTGCGAACCCATCACGGTGTTCCGGCCGGTGGGGCGGAGCTTGGTGTCCTTGCAGTCGACGTGGTAGATCCGGTCCTTGAAGTCCCAGATGAACGAGACGGGGTCGATGCCCTGCCACATGAAGTGTGACGGGTCCCAGTTCAGGCCGAACGCTTCGCGGTGGCCGATCGCCTCGAGGGTGCGGACGGTGGTCCAGTAGTCGTAGGCGATTTCGGACGGGTGGACTTCGTGGGCGAAGCGGACCCCGCATTCGTCGAAAACGTCCAGAATGGGGTTCCAACGGTCCGCGAAGTCCTGGTAGCCGGCCTGGATCACGGCGGCGGGGACCGGCGGGAACATGGCGACGTACTGCCAGATGGAGGAGCCGGTGAAGCCGACGACGGTGTCCACGCCGAGTGCCTTGGCGAGCCGGGCCGTGTGCTTCATTTCCTCTGCGGCGCGTTGGCGGACGCCCTCGGGATCGCCGTCGCCCCAGACCTTCGCGCCCACGATCGCTTCGTGGCGGAAGTCGATGGGGTCATCGCACACGGCCTGGCCCTTGAGGTGGTTGGAGATGGCCCAGACCTTGAGGTTGTACTTGGCCAGGACGGCGAGCTTGGACTGGACATACCCTGGTTCGTCCCAGCGCCAGGCGTCCAGGTGGTCGCCGGCAACGGCGATTTCCAGGCCGTCGTAGCCCCAGCCGGAGGCGAGGTGCGCGACTTCCTCGAAGGGCAGGTCGGCCCACTGACCGGTGAACAGGGTGTACGGGCGGGGCATGTCAGGCTCCTTCAGAAGCAGCGGTCAGGGCTGTCGGCGTGCCGGCCGGGGCGCCGGCCAGTTGGATGATGGAACTTATTGCGGCGGCGGACTCTTCAATGGCGTTCAGGATCCGCTGGACGGTGAGGCCGTCCTCGAACGACGGCGAGGGCGGGGTTCCGGTGCTGATGGCGGTCAGGAAGTCGCGGATTTCGTGGGTGAACGTGTGCTCCCAGCCGATGATGTGGCCCTGCGGCCACCACGCTTCAAGGTACGGGTGCTCGGGCTCGCTGACCAGGATCCGGCGGAAGCCCTGCTCGCGGGCAGGCACGGTGGCGTCCAGGAATCCCAGTTCGTTGAGGTTCTCCAGATCGAAAAGGATGGCGCCTTCGTCGCCGTAGATTTCCAGCTTGAGGGAGTTCTTCTGGCCGGTGGCCACCCGGGAGACCTCCACGGAGGCGATTGCTCCGGAGGAGAGGGACAGCGTTGCCCAAGCGGCGTCATCGACCGTTACTTCCTCCAGTCCGGCAGCTCCGGGACGCTGCGTAGTGAACGTGTGCGTCCGGCCAGACACTTCGGTGACGTGGTCCCCGAGCAGGAACAGCACCTGGTCGATCGCGTGGGAGGCGATGTCCCCGAGCGCCCCCGAGCCCGCGGTCTCCCTTTTGAGCCGCCACGTCATGGGTGCTTCGGCGTCAGAGAGCCAGTCCTGCAGATACGCGGCACGGACGTGCCGGACGGTACCTATCCGGCCTTCTGCGATGAATTCCTTCGCCAGGGCCAACGCGGGCACCCGCCGGTAATTGAAGCCGATCATCGACTGCACACCCTGGGCCCGGGCTGCCTCGGCGGCCGCCGCCATGGACTCAGCCTCGGCAAGGGTGTTGGCGAGCGGCTTCTCCACCAGAACATGCTTGCCGGCCTCAAGCGCGGCGATCGCGATTTCGGCGTGCAGCCAGCCCGGGGCGCAAATGTCAACGATGTCGATGTCATCGCGTTCGATGACCGTCCGCCAGTCTGTGGACGTTTCAGTCCAGCCGTACTTCCCGGCGGCCGCGGCAACTTCGGCGGCATCCCGGCCCACCAGGACCTTCTGCTCAAACGCCGGGACATCGAAGTAGCTGGCGACGTTCCGCCACGCGTTCGAGTGGGCTTTACCCATGAACGCATAACCGATCATCGCCACACCCAGTTTTTTGAGTTCCGGGCGCGGATTTATCGCTGATTCGTGTGAGGTCATGGTGGGGTTCCTAGAGGGTAGCGACTTCCGGCGCCCAGTCCTCAGGGAGGGCTGGGGATGCCGGAGCAGAGCTTTCGACATCCACGAAAGTTCCGGATTCCATGGACTCGGTGATTGAGACCATGGAATCCAGGACGTGGTAGGCCAGCTCGCCGGTGGCGCGGTGCGGCACCCCGGCGCGGATGGAGCGTGCCATGTCCAGGACGCCCATGCCACGGCCGTTGGCGGGTCCAGTCGCCGGGACGGTAGTCCAGTCCTCGTCCCCTGCGCGCCAGAGCCGGATGTCGCCGTCGAAATTGTTGGGGTCCGGCAGCGACAGGGTGGCCTCGGTGCCGGTGATCTCCACGAAGCCCATCCGCACGCGGGGGGACTCGAAGGAGAAGACGCTATGGGATGATGCGCCGCTTTCGAACTGCGCCATGGCGGACACATGGGTGGGCACATCGACGGTGAATTCCTCGCCGGCCTTGGGCCCGGAGCCGATGACGCGGACCTTCCTGGACTTGGATCCGACGGCGGCCACCTTGCGGACGGAGCCGAACGTCTGGACCAGCGTGGTGAGGTAGTACGGGCCCATGTCGAAGAGCGGCCCGGCTCCGGTCTGGAACAGGAAGGCCGGGTTTGGGTGCCAGGATTCCGGACCGGGGGTCTGGAATGTGGTCATGGCCGTCAGCGGGGTGCCGATGTCGCCGCGCTCGATCAGCCGGCGGGCGGTCTGGAGGCCGGCGCCGAGGAAGGTGTCCGGGGCGCAGCCGAGGCGGATTTCGGCGGCATCGGCAGTTTTGAGCAGGCCGAGCCCGGACGGGCGATCCAGGGAGAAAGGCTTCTCGGTCCAGACATGCTTGCCGGCATTGACGGCGGCCGTGGCCACTTCCACATGCGCGGCCGGGATGGTCAGGTTCACGATGATTTCGACGTCGGGATGGTTCAGTGCCGCGTCCACGCCGCCCCACTCCGCGATGCCGTATTCCTTGGCACGGGCTTCGGCGGCTTCCTCAAAGAGGTCTGCGATCACGTGGACTTTGAGGTCGGGGAAGACGGTGAGGTTGTCCAGGTATGCCTTGGAGATGTTGCCTGCGCCGATGACGGCGACGCCCACCGGGCCGCGGCGGGTCGATGCTGCGTGGCTCATGCGCGTGCTCCAGCCGGGCCGGCTGCCTGAGCGGCATTGAGGTAGGCGAGGCTCTCGGCGATGCCTTCGAAGATGTCGCCTGCATAGTCGTCGAACTCCACCACGCCCACTTCCAGGGATTTTGCGGCGGCGATGACGGCCAGCACGGCGACCTTGCCCTGACCCGCCGGCTGCTGCGCCTTAGTGTCGGTGTTGAGTGGTCCATCCTTGATGTGGATGAATTTCACCCGGTCGCCCAGGCGCTCCAGCACCGCCACCGGGTCTTGGCCACCCACGGCAACCCAGTAGGTGTCCACTTCGAGGACCAGTTCTGGGTCCAGGAGGTCCGCGAAGTACTCCAACGCAGTACGGCCCTCGATGGTTGATTCAAGTTCCCACTGGTGGTTGTGATAACCCACGCGGATGCCGTATCCGACGCCCTTCCTGGCTGCGGCATTGAGGCCGGTGGCGGTGGCCTGGATGTCTTCGGCGGACTGCCAGCGTTCGGCCGGGATAAAGGGGTCGATGACGGTGGTGATGCCCAGCTCTTTCGCTGCCGCGAAGATTTCGTCCTGGTCCTGGCTGAGGAGCGGAGCGTGTCCGGATGGGGCGGTGAGGCCGTTTTCCTTCAGGGCGGCGCCGAGTTCCTTGGCCGTCGCCACGAAGTTGTAGGGCTCAACCTGGGTGAAGCCGATCTCCGCGACTTTGCGGATAGTGCCGGAAAGGTCCGCCTGGATCTGGTCCCGGAGCGTGTAGAGCTGGATCGAGTACTTCATTGGTTCTCCTGATTGCAGACGAATCCACGTTGACTGGGTGCTGCCGTACTGAGGCGATGCCACTTCCACTAAAGCTAGAATGACTTTTGCCGATGGTCAAGCAAAAGTTGCTCGGATGTCGATATTCTTTATTTCGCGTGACACGCAGAAGTTTCATGTGTTATTCATGATCCATGAGCCTCAGCCCCGAAACCGAGCACGCCGCCCCAGACCACGGCGGCAGCCTGGCGCGCGCCGGCGACCTCTTTCAGCTCCTGCGGGACGGCAAGGCCCGGACGCGGGCAGAGCTGGCCCTGACCACCGGATTGGCACGTTCCACAGTGGCCGCGCGCATCGACGCCCTGATCGCCTCCGGCCTGGTGGGCGCGGCGGGTGAGGCGAACTCCAGCGGCGGCAGGCCGCCGTCGCGCTTTGCCTTCAACCCGGCGGCACGCGCCGTCCTGGCCGTCGACGTCGGCGCCACCCACGTGATTGTTGCCGTCACCGATCTCAGCGGCCGGGTCCTGGCGGAGCGGCAGCTGGCACAGGATGTGGCTGCCGGCCCCGAGGCGGTGCTCGGCCGGGTGATTAAGGAGGGACGGGCGTTGCTTGAGCAGGCCGGGCGGGAACCCCGTGACCTCGCCGGCGTCGGGATCGGCCTGCCGGGGCCCGTGGAGCACGCCACCGGAAAGCCCGTCAAGCCGCCCATCATGCCGGGGTGGGACGGGTTCGACGTCGTCCCTTATGTCCAGCGTTCGCTGGCAGTTCCGGTGCTGGTGGACAATGACGTGAACATCATGGCGCTGGGGGAGCGGTCGGCGCACTGGCCGGACCACGGGAATTTCCTGTTCATCAAGGTTGCCACCGGCATCGGATCCGGGATCATCAGCAACGGTGAACTGCAGCGCGGCGCCAACGGAACGGCCGGCGATCTGGGCCACGTACGCGTGCCACGCGGCGATGAGGTGCTGTGCCGGTGCGGAAACCATGGCTGCCTGGAGGCGCTCGCGTCAGGACCGGCCCTGGCCGCTGAACTGGAGCGGCAGGGTGTGCCGGCGAGCAACGGCAGCGACGTGCTGCGGCTGGTGGGCGAAGGCAACTTGCAGGCTATCCAGGCGCTGCGCCAGGCGGGCCGGGATGTGGGCGACGTGCTGGCCACAGTAGTTAACCTGCTCAACCCGTCCGTCATTGTCATCGGCGGCAGCCTTGGCCAGGCCGGGGAACACCTGATGGCCGGCGTCCGCGAAGTGGTTTACCGGCGCTCGCTGCCGCTGGCAACCAGCCACCTGCGGATCGCTCTTTCTGTTGCCGGGGACCAGGCGGCGATTCTTGGTGCGAGCCAGATGGTCACGCAATACGTGTTGTCCCCTGCAGTCATTGAGGCGACGCTACAGGCGGCCGGCTAACCGCCTTTAGGTGGTAACCAGGCGGACCGGTGTTCCCTCCAGCCAGGCCATAACGTCCTCGAACGCGCCACCGTAGAACTGCCGGTAGCTCTCCGCTGTCACGTAGCCGAGGTGCGGGGACAGGACAGTGTTGGGGGCGCTGAGCAGCGGGTGGCCCGCAGGAAGCGGTTCCTGGTCAAAAACGTCGAGGGCCGCGCCCCGGATCCAGCCCTCGTTCAGAGCCCGCACCAGGGAATCCTGATTCACCAGCGGACCCCGCGAGGTGTTCACCAGGATGCCTTCCGGACCCCGGCCTCGGTAGCGGCCTCGTCGGTGAGATTCTGGCTCCAGGCGAGTACGTCCATGTCGAACGCCTGCCCGCACGCCGCGATCCGTCGCCCGATCTTACCCAGGCCCACGATGCCCAGGGTCTTGCCGGACAGCTCCATGCCCACGGACGTCTGCCACGTGCCGGCGCGTAGTGAGTTCTCCTCGGCCGGCATTGGCCATGCCGGTGGTGACCAGCAGCTTCAGCCCCGGGAGCCGTTCCAGCACGGTGCGGGGGAACGGGGTCCGCTCACGCATCGCAATGACGATCTGATAGTCGGCCAGCGCGGCTGCCAGGGCGTGTTCGGACTGGAAGGGCTCGCGGAAGACGGACGTTGCCACACCGGACCCTTCCAGAGAGGCCCAGTCGGCAAAGGCATGCGCAACGTCCTGGTAGTCGTCGAGGATGGCAAGCCGTTGCTGCATGTGAAGTTCCTTCGTCCGACGGGTGCGGCAGCCCGACGGTGTGGCTCAATATCCCGCACGTTGGGGCCGGCCGGTGTGAGCTTCATCGTATGCCAGAGCGCCATGACGCGGCCTGCGGCTTCCGGCACAGCACGGCGTGGTAGCAATGGAAGTGATGAAATCCTATTTAGCCACCGCTGAATCCTCATGAGCGGACAGTTCCTGGCCAAAGTTCCCAAGGGCTGGATCCTGCTCGCCTGCCTCGGACTGCTGGCGCTGAACCTGCGCGGGCCCTTCGTCGCCGTTGCCCCGGTGGTTGACCTGATGCAGGCCGACCTCGGATTTACCCCCGTGATGCTGGGCCTGCTGACCAGCATCCCGGTGCTGTGCTTCGCGCTCGCAGCATCGCTGGCGTCACTGACCACACGGAAACTCGGCGCGGAGTTCGCCGTCTCCCTCACCATCCTTGGCGTCCTGGCAGGCGTGATTGTGCGCTCGGCGGGCGGCCCGGGACCGGTGGTGGTGGGCACGGTGATGATCGGCCTGGCCATCACGGTGGGCAACATCGCGGTGCCGTTGATTATCCGCCGCGACTTCTCCCCGTTGCACCAAGGGACCGCCATGGGTGTGTACACCGCGGCGTTGAATATCGGGTCATTCCTGACATCGATGGTCACGGCGCCCCTGGCTGAGCTGGCCGGTTGGCGGGTGGCCCTGGCCGCCGTGGGCATCCTGGCCGTGATTGCCATCGTCTTCTGGACCCTCGCCGTGGGCGCCCGCACCGCGTTTGTGCCCTCCCGCACCGTGGTGGCCGGCGGGCAGGAGCACCCGGCCGTCAAGGGGTCCGGCTGGATTACCGCCGGGCTCACCGCAGGCTTCGCCGGGCAGGCGTTTTCCTACTACGCAGTGACGGCGTGGCTGCCGAGCTACCTCAACGACGAGCTCGGCATGTCCGCCTCGGCGGCCGGGGCAGGGTCATCGTTGTTCCAGATCTTCGCCATTGTTGGCGGCCTGGGAGTGCCGTTCGCGGCCAAGTATTTCAGTACGACGACGACGGCAGTCACCGTGGGGTTGTTGTGGACGGCCGTGCCGGCCGGGCTGCTGCTGGCGCCTGAGCTGTGGTGGCTGTGGTCCACCTTCGGCGGCATCGCGCAGGGCGGCGGGATCACGCTGATTTTCATCGCCATCATCAAGCTGGCCCGGGACCAGCTGTCCGCGGGCCGGATGTCCGCCACGGTCCAGGGGCTCGGTTACTGCTTCGGTGCGGTAGCCCCACCGCTGGTGGGGTTTGTGCACGACACCTCCGGCTCGTGGACCCCGGCGCTGCAGGTGATCCTGGGGTCGGTGCTGATGTTCTTAGTCTGCACAACCCTGGCCGTGCGGCAGGTGCCGAAAGGACGCTGACGCGTCCCGCCGTCGTACGTCCCCCTGCTGATTTACCAACGCTCTCTCACTTAACGCAGCTTAACGGCCGACGCTCTCTCACCATCTTGAGGATAGCGAGAGAGCGTCGGCCGGTTCACACGGGGTGTTCCGTCGCCGGGCCGGCGCCCCGGATCTCGGGGATGCCTGTTGCGAAGGGCGTGCCTGCCCGGCAGACGGAAATCTATTCAGTAGCCTGCCGCAGCCTAGGCCGCGGAGAGCTCCTCTTTG
The DNA here is from genome assembly GCF_050156575.1 of Pseudarthrobacter sp. S6. NCBI lineage: Bacteria > Bacillati > Actinomycetota > Actinomycetes > Micrococcales > Micrococcaceae > Pseudarthrobacter > Pseudarthrobacter sp. S6. The sequence goes on from NZ_CP189581.1 coordinate 734,345, forward strand.
GTTGCCTTTTCGCGGGCCTCGGTGAGGTAGCGGGCGTAGGCGGGGAGGGTCAGGAAGGACGGGAAGTCCTGGCCGAGGGTGACTTCCTCGAAGATGTCACGGGAGTCTTCGAAGCGGTCGCCATCGAAGCGTTCCAGGCGGGCGAATTCTTCGTCGAGCAGTTCCTCGATCCACTGGTGGGTGATGATTTCGCCGCGGTCTGTGATGGCGGACGCGAACATCCACTGCCAGATCTGGGAACGGGAGATTTCCGCGGTGGCGGCGTCTTCCATGAGGTTGTGGATGGCGACGGCGCCGTTCCCGCGGAGCCAGGACTCGACGTAGCGAATGCCTACCTCGATGTTGTTCCGGATGCCCTGCTCGGTGATAGTACCCTCGGTAGCGGCCACGTTGATGAGGGCGCGGTCGTCGGGGATGACGTCCTCACGGGTGCGGTACAGCTGGTTGGGACGTTCGCCGAGGGTGGCGTCGAACACTTCGCGGCAGACCGGCACGAGGTCCGGGTGGGCCACCCAGGAGCCGTCGAAGCCGTCGTTGGCCTCGCGGGTCTTGTCGGCGCGGACCTTCTCGAACGCGTTGGTGTTGGCGGCCTCGTCCTTGCGGTTGGGGACGGCTGCGGCCATGCCGCCGATGGCCATGGCGCCGCGCTTGTGGCAGGCACGGACCAGCTGTTCGGTATAGGCGCGCATAAACGGCTGCGTCATGGTCACCTGGGCGCGGTCCGGCAGGACGAACCGGGGTCCGCGGGTACGGAAATTCTTGATCAGGGAGAAGATGTAGTCCCACCGTCCGGCGTTCAGGCCCGAGGCGTGATCACGCAGTTCGTAGAGGATCTCCTCCATTTCGAACGCCGCGGTGATGGTCTCGATCAGCACGGTGGCTCGGATGGTGCCCTGCGGGATGCCCAACAGGTCCTGGGCGAGGATAAAGATGTCATTCCACAGCCGTGCCTCGAGGTGGTTCTCGATCTTGGGCAAGTAGAAGTACGGGCCCTTTCCCTGGGCCAGGAGGCGGCGGGCGTTGTGGAAGAAGAACAGGCCGAAGTCCACGATGCCGCCGGCCACGGGAGCGCCGTCGATGATCATGTGCTTCTCGGGCAGGTGCCAGCCGCGGGGGCGCACCACCATGGTGGGCAGCTCGCCGGCCGGGCGGAGGTTGTATTCCTTGCCCTCAGGACTCGTGAAGTCGATCCGGCGTTGCAGCGCGTCGGTGAGGTTAAGCTGGCCCTTGATGACGTTCCGCCACGTGGGGGTGGAGGAGTCCTCCATGTCAGCGAGCCACACCTTTGCGCCGGAGTTCAGCGCGTTGATGGTCATTTTCTTGTCCACCGGCCCGGTGATCTCCACCCGGCGGTCCTCCAGGCCAGGGGCCGGGGGAGCGACGCGCCACGACGGGTCGTTTCGGATGTCCTCGGTTTCGCGGAGGAACCTGGGGTCCTGGCCGGCGGCGATCTCGGCCCGGCGGGTCCGGCGTGCCTGCAGCAGTTCCTGCCGGCGCGCGGCCGTGGCGCGGTGCAGCTTGGCGACAAACTCCAGTGCATCCGGAGTGAGAACCTCGTCCTGCCGGCAAATGGGCTGCGCGGTCAAAGTGATCCCGTTGATGGTGAAGCTGTCAGTGAAGCTGTTCATGTCAGTCTCCTTGAATACCCCGTTGCTCTATCACTTTTGGTCGCCAAAACGGTCGGATGAGAACCAAAAGTGATAGAGCAATGGGTGGGAAGGCGGGAAGTTAGTGGAACTGGCCTTCTTCGGTGGATCCCACCAGTGCCAGGGTTGAAGCGTTCGGGTTGAGCGCAGTTGCAATGTCGTCGAAGTAGCCGGTGCCGACTTCGCGCTGGTGCTTTGTCGCGGTGTAGCCGCGGGACTCGGAGGCGAATTCCTTCTCCTGCAGCTCGACGTAGGCGCTCATGCCTTCACGGGCATAACCGTGGGCGAGATCGAACATCGAGTAGTTCAGGGCGTGGAAGCCGGCCAGGGTGATGAACTGGAACGTGAAGCCCATGGCGCCGAGTTCGCGCTGGAACTTGGCGATGGTGGCGTCGTCCAGGTGCTTGCGCCAGTTGAACGACGGCGAACAGTTGTAGGAGAGCATCTGGTCCGGGAAGTCAGCCTTGACGGCCTCGGCGAACTTGCGGGCAAGCTCCAGGTCCGGGGTGCCCGTCTCCATCCAGATGAGGTCGGAGTACGGGGCGTAGGCCTTGGCGCGGGCGATGCAGGGTTCGATGCCGTTGCGGACCTTGTAGAAGCCCTCCGGGGTGCGTTCGCCGGTGACGAATTCCTTGTCGCGGGGATCGACGTCGGAAGTGATCAGGGTGGCTGCCTCGGCGTCGGTGCGGGCGATGACCACCGAAGGGGTGCCGGCGACGTCGGCGGCCAGGCGGGCGGCGTTCAGGGTGCGGACGTGCTGCTGGGTGGGGATGAGCACCTTGCCGCCGAGGTGGCCGCACTTCTTCTCCGAGGCGAGCTGGTCTTCCCAGTGCACACCGGACGCGCCGGCCTGGATCATGGATTTCATGAGCTCGTAGGCGTTCAGCGGGCCACCGAAGCCGGCCTCGGCGTCGGCGACGATCGGCACCATCCAGTCCTCAACGGTCTGGATGCCTTCGGAGAATTCGATCTGGTCGGCCCGGAGGAGGGCGTTGTTGATGCGGCGCACCACGGTCGGAACCGAGTTGGCCGGGTAGAGGGACTGGTCCGGGTAGGTGTGGCCGGAGTTGTTGGCGTCCGCGGCGACCTGCCAGCCGGAGAGGTAGATGGCGCGCAGGCCGGCCTTGACCTGCTGCACGGCCTGGTTGCCGGTCAGGGCGCCCAAAGCGTTGGTGTACCCGCCGGTCTTGTGCTCTTCGGTGAGCTGCTTCCAGAGCTTCTCGGAACCACGGCGGGCCAGCGTGTGCTCTTCGGAGACCCGGCCGCGGAGCTTGACGACGTCCGTTGCCTTGTAGTCACGGGTCACACCTTCCCAGCGGGGGTTGGCGGCCCACTCGAGCTCCAGGGCGGCGGCCTGCTCTTCGGGCGTCTGCTGGGTGGGCTCAAATGCTGCAGTCATCGTTGTCTCCTTGATTGAGCTCCGGGTGGTAATCCGCCGGCCGGAGCTGCTTCGTTGCAGTTCCGGCCGGCTACCCCGGTGCGGTGTTTCTTTCCGTGATTACTACTTTTCAGCACTTCACAACACTTCTCTAGGGGAAAACACTGGAAAGAAATGCACTTCTTCGCGTATCCTCAAGAAATGACGCCTGGAAGCTGGAACCGCGAAGTCGCCCTACCGCCGTCGTCCGCCGCCTCCCCGGAACTGGACGTCATCAGCCTGGGCCGCCGCGTGCGGCATCTGCGCAAGCAAGCCGGGTACACGCTCGATGACCTGGGCGCCGCCGTCGGGACCGCCCCCAGCCAGTTGAGCCTGATCGAAAACGGCAAGCGGGAGCCCAAGCTTTCCCTGCTGCAGGGACTGGCCGCGGCGCTCGGCGTGAGCATCGACCAGCTACTTGGCGCCGAACCGCCAAGCCGCCGCGCGGCCCTGGAAATTGAGCTGGAACGCTACCAGCGCGGGCCCCTGTACGAGTCCCTCAACCTGCCCAAAATCCGCATCAGCTCACGGCTCCCGGTCGATGTGCTGGAGGCGCAGGTGGGGCTGCTGCACGAGCTCGAACGCAAGCTCAACGAGCAGGTGGCGACGCCGGAGGAAGCCCGACGCGCGAATGGTGAGCTGCGTGCCATGATGCGCGAGCGCGGCAACTATTTCCCGGAGTATGAGGCCGAGGCGCAAAAGGTGCTCGGGCTGGTGGGTTACACGGCCGGGCCGCTGAGCCAGCACGTCATCGCCGACATCGCCGAGAAGCTCGGATTCACCCTCCATCACGTGAGCGACCTGCCGCATTCCACCCGTTCCGTGACGGATTTGAAGAACCACAGAATTTACCTGACGCAGAGCCAGCGGCAGGACCACGACCCCCGCTCCGTGCTGCTGCAGGCGTTGGGGCACTATGTCCTGGGGCACGAGACGCCGAAAAACTACGGCGACTTCCTCGCCCAGCGGGTGGCCACCAACTACTTCGCGGCCGCGCTCCTGCTGCCGGAGCAGGCCACCGTGGACTTTCTGCAGAAGGCCAAGGCTGCCAAGGAAATCGCCGTGGAGGACATCCGGGATGCCTTTGCCGTGTCCTACGAGACCGCCGCGCACCGCTTCACCAACCTGGCCACGAAGCACCTGGGCATCACCACCCACTTCCAGAAGACCCACAAGAGCGGCATCATCTACAAGGCCTATGAGAACGACGGCGTGACCTTCCCGATGGACCACACCGGCGCCATCGAGGGCCAGCCGTCGTGCAAGGCCTGGACCTCGCGGGCGGTGTTCGATGTGCCGGACAAGTTCAGTGCGTACAGCCAGTACACCGACACTCCGTCCGGCACGTACTGGTGCACGGCCCGGACCGAGCGCTCGGCCAACGGCGAGTTTTCGCTGTCGATCGGGGTGCCGTACCAGCATGTGAAGTGGTTCCGCGGCCGGGAAACCACGGCCCGCGAAAAGTCCACGTGCCCGGACCCGAACTGCTGCAAGCGGCCCCCGGCAGCCTTGGCGTCCGAATGGGCCGGAAACGCATGGCCGGCGGCCCGGGCGAACACACACCTGCTGGCCGCCATGCCGCCCGGAGCGTTCCCCGGCGTGGACGAGACCGAGGTGTACAGCTTCCTGCAGGCGCACTCGGGGAACTGAGCCAACCCTCTATCAGCCCCTGCAGTCTTTCCCAGGACCCTCTCTGACTTTCTTGGGGAGAATGAGAGAGGGTCGGGGAATTTGCTGCAGCAAGTGATAGAGCGTTTTTTTACCCGTGGAGCTCCCGGTACGCGGCAGCGGCGCCGGGGTGAAGGGGTAAACCGGCGGTGTTGATCAGGGATTCCGGGCTGAGGAACTGAACGCCCAGGCTGGAGCGCGGGATGAGTTCCTCGGCGTGGCCCACCAGCAGTTCGACGGTCCGCTTGACGGTTTGGTCGTCAAGATCGCTCCGGCACAGCAGCAGGTTCGCGACGCCAACGGTCCACACGGCCGGAACGCCGGCGTAGGCGCCCGCCGGGATCAGCACCCGGTCGTAGAAAACGCCGTATTTGGCCCGCAGCGCCGGCAGCAGCGGGGACAGATCGAGGAAACCCAGCCCGACGTCGTCGTTCGCGGCAGCAATGGCCGCGGTGGGCACTCCCCCTGACCAGAACAACGCGTCCACTGTTCCGTCCCGCAGGGCCGCAAGGCCCCCGTTGAGGCCGAGGCTCAGCACGGTGACGCCGCCCGCCGTCCCGGCCGTGGAGCTGAGCCTGGCAGCCTCGATCAGCCGCGGGGTGGTCAGCGACGTCCCCGAGCCGGGCTCACCGACAGCCACAGTCCGGCCGGCAAGCCCGCCGATGTCCCGGATCCCGCTGTTCCGCCGGATGACGCAGTGGACGTAGTTCTCGTACACCTTCCCAACGGCGGAAAGTCCGACGGCGGGCGTCTCACCCGCGGGGGTGCGCTGGGCCGCCGAGTCCGCAAGGGCGACGGCGAACGTGGCTTTGCCGGTCAGCAGATACTCGAGGTTGTCCAGGCTGCCACCGGTAGTCAGTGCCGACGCCTGGCCGGCCACCCCGTGACGCTGGAGGGACGCCGCCAGCAGCTCGGCGAACTCCAGATAGAAGCCGCCAGGCTCGCCGCCAGCCACGGTGACGGTGCCCGGGCGGCCCGTGGGCGTGCACGCACCCAGGGTTGGCAGGAGCAGCCCGGACAAACCGGCAGCGAGGCCGGCCTTGAGGACGGTCCGCCGCGGGGGAAGTCGGGGAAGGGTGGGCAGGTCCAGCGCTCCGGTCAGGTCAGGCACGCGGCGCCACCTGCTCCGGTCCGGCAAAGGGTCCCGGCAAAGGTCCCGGCACGTCCCCTGCACGCGGAAACTCGAGGCGCGCAATCAGGCCGTGCGGCGTTGCCTCGGCAAGCACCAGCCGGCCGCCGTTGGCTGCTGCCAGCTTGTCCACGATAGTCATGCCCAGCCCGGTGCCGCGAGTGGTCCGGTGCACCGGGGACCGCCAGAAGCGGCTCGTGGCCGCTGTCCGTTCGTCGGACGAAAGCCCGGGGCCGTCGTCGGACACTTCGATGGACACCATGCCTTGGCGGGCGCGGGCAGCGACCGAGATGTGGGCGCCGGGAGCATACTTGATGGCATTGTTCAGAAGTTCGCCGACCATCTGGGCCAGTTCTGCCGAATTGCAGGCGATGTGCACGGCGGGGGCAGGCGGATATTGGAGCAGGATCGATGCCCCGCTGCGCTGGGCGGCAGGGCCGGCCCGTTCGGCTTCTTCCTGCAGAACCGGATAAGGATCGAGGGGCGCCTGCGCCGCGCGGGACGTGGTTCCCAGCGGGCCCCTGGCGGAGTCTTCAGAGGCCCTGTGCTCGGCGGCCGCCAGCTTCAGTACCCCGTCCAGGATCTCCTCCACGCGTTCGAGTTCGGCCAGCACCCCTGCGGCGGCGTCGTGTTCGCGGGCGGTCTTAAGTTCCAGTTGCAGCAGATCGATCCTGAGCCGCAGGGCACCGACCGGGTTTCGCAGTTCGTGCGACGTGTCCGCTATCAGTTGCCGTTGGGAGTCGAGGCTGTGGCTGACGGTCTGCGCCATGGTGGTGAATGAACGGCTCAGTTCCCGTAGCTCCGGCGGCCCGTCCTCGGGGAGCCCGCCGGTCCGTCCTGTCGCCTCAAGTTCGGTGACAGCCGCGTTCAGCCGGTTTACCGGGCGCAGCACCCACCGGGTTACGCTGGCAGCGCCCAGGAGGAGCGCCGCGGCCAGGGCTGCCGCCGCAAATGCCACGATGAGCCAGCGTTCCCGCAGTTTCTGCCGGGCCCCGTCCAGGTTGACCTCGAGAACGGCTTCGCCCAGGACCTGGCTCGCGCTGCCAAAGGAGCGGGAGATCACCTCGGAGGACGGCCCGAACGGCTGCAGCGGGGTGAGCGTGGTGTCGTTGAGGTTCAGGTTGGCCCTGGCCACCGCGTCCCGGACGTCCGGCCGGTATTCGCTCAGGCCGCCGGAGCGCAGGGTGCCCTGCTGGAGGCGGATCAGGACTCCCTCACCGTAGAGTTCGGAATATCTGTCCATCTCCGCCTGCAATTGTGCGGTTTCGCCGGCGGACGCTGCGTCGAATGCCACTTGTGCGAGGCGGTTGAGCGACGCGGCACGGTTGATCTGGAGTTCCTGGGTCAGTTCGCGGCCGGCCGAGGTCAGGATGGCGTTGGAGGCGATGATGACGATAAGTACCGCCAGAACACTCAGGATGCCCAGGACACGCAGTTTCACGCCGGGTCCGCCTCGACCCGGTAACCAACGCCGCGGACGTTGATGATGAACCCCGGCAGCTGAAGCTTCGCCCGCAGACCCGTCAAGTGCACGTCAAGGGACCGGGAGGAGGCTACGAACGCGTCGCCCCACAGCGCATCCAGGATCTGTTCTCGGGTGACCACCGAGCCGGCGTGGCTGGCCAACAGCGCCAGCAGGTCGAACTCGGTGGCGGTCAACGGGAGGACCTCGGAACGGAGGGCAGCCACGCGCCGCTCGAGGTCGATCTCAAGATCACCCAGCACCACGCTCTGCGGCCGCGAGGCCCCATGGCGGCCGGCACGCCGGGTGACGGCCTCGATGCGCGCTAGAAGTTCCACAAGCTTCACAGGCTTGACGAGGTAGTCGTCTGCTCCGGACCGCAGGCCGAGCACCACGCTGCGTTCGTCGTCGCGAGCGGTGAGAATCAGGATCGGCACCGGCGTGACCTGGCGCAGCTTCCGCAGCACTTCCAAGCCATCCATATCGGGAAGGCCCAGGTCCAGCAGGATCACTTCGAACTTCCGGTGGACCAGCAGGGCGTCGGCTCCGCGGGCAACGCGGGTGGGGTGGTGCCCCGCCGTCGCAACGGCTGCGGTGAGGGCGGACGCCATGGCGTCGTCGTCCTCGACGATGAGCAACTCCATGTCCTGTTCCCTTGTTCGTTGAGCGGGCACCTGCAACCTGCCCGCTTTGGAGGTTACCCCTTCCCCCGGTGAAACCTAAGGAAGTGTTAGGAAATGCCCTCCCACGTTGGATGTGCCTTGGCTCACGCATAACTTGGATCAGGTCCTCGGTGTTCAAAGGGGACCGCCAATTTCGAGGAGGAACCATGGGCAACGAAGCCGTGGAAAGCATGAAAGTAAGCCAGAAGGCGCAGCAGCCCAGGAAGGTTCAGAGATGAGCACCCAGCAAACCGAAGTCCAAAGCGAGTCAGCCCAGACCCGCCGGGCCGTGAGCAACATCCTCAAGGGTTCATCCGGCAACCTCGTGGAGTGGTACGACCTCTACGTCTACACAGTCTTCGCCGCCTACTTCCAGTCGCACTTCTTTAACTCTACGGACCAGCTCCAGGCTGGCCTCGAGGCGATGGCCGTCTTCTCAACGTCGTTCCTGATGCGACCGGTTGGCGCCTGGTTCTTCGGTCGCTACGCCGATCGCAAGGGCCGCAAGGCCGCGCTGACGCTGAGCGTGACGATCATGTCCGCCGGCTCGTTCGCCATCGCGCTCCTGCCCACCACACAGCAGGTGGGCGTCTGGGCCTTGGTGCTGCTGATTTTCATTCGCCTGGTTCAGGGGTTCTCCGTGGGCGGCGAATATGGCACCAGCGCAACCTACATGTCCGAGGCCGCCACGTCCAAGCGCCGAGGGTTCTTCTCGAGCTTCCAGTACGTCACACTGATCGGCGGCCAGATGATGGCTCTTCTGGTTCTGGTCGTTTTGCAGAACGTTATGCCAAAAGGCGACCTGACCGAATGGGGCTGGCGCATCCCGTTCGCCATTGGCGGTGTGGCTGCCCTGGTGGTCCTGTGGCTGCGGCGCTCGATGGAGGAAACCGTCTCGGCGGAGCAGGTCGAGGCCGCCAAGGTTCCGGCCGTGGCGGGCGTTGCGCAACCGGGCACCATGAAGCTCCTGTTCACCCAGTACTGGAAGCCGCTGCTGATCTGCATCGGCGTCACCCTTGGCGGCACCGTGGCGTTCTATACGTACACCAACTTCATCCTGAAGTTCATGAACGATACGTCCGGCATCGCCAAGACCGACACCTCGGTCATCAACTTCTGGGCGTTGTTCATCTTCATGATCCTCCAGCCCGTGTACGGCATCATCTCGGACAAGGTGGGCCGCAAGCCGCTGCTCCTGTGGTTCGGCATCACCGGCGTCCTCTTCACCTGGCCGCTGCTCTCCACCCTGTCCAACACCAAGGACCCGTTCACGGCGTTCCTGCTCATGATGGGTGGCCTGCTTATTGTTGGCGGCTACACCTCCATCAACGCCCTCGTGAAGGCCGAGCTGTTCCCCGCCTCCATCCGCGCCCTCGGTGTCGGTTTGGGCTACGCGATCGCCAACTCGCTCTTCGGCGGCACGGTCCCGCTGCTTGGTGCCGCGTTCCAGAAGGCCGGGCGGGTGGATCTGTTCTTCACTTATGTCACGGTTGCCATTGCCATCTCGCTGGTGGTCTACATCTTCGCCCTGAAAAACAAGAAGGCCACTCACCTGGACCGCGAACAGGGCGATGCCTGGAACCGGCCTGCAAAGGACGACGACAAAAACCAGGACCTCATCGACGCCTGACGCTGTCGGCAGCTTCAGTGAGCGGACGACGGCGGGTGGCCGCCCGCCGTCGTCCGCTCTCCGCCGTCACCACTTCCGCACCGGGTTTATCAGGATGCGCGTTCAGGCGGCGGGACTATATTGGCCCTGTCAGCCCATCAACCAGTCAGCTCATCAACCTGATCGCGGGAGTGTGCACTCATGACCAAGGAACTCGCCACCCAGCTCATCGAACAGCTCCAGGCTGCAGGGGTGCAGCGGATTTACGGGATTGTGGGCGACAGCCTCAACCCGATCGTCGATGCGGTCCGACAAACCGGAGGTGCCAAGGAGGGCGGGATCGACTGGATCCACGTCCGGCATGAAGAGGCCGCCGCATTCGCCGCCGCAGCGGAAGCCCAGCTGACCGGCAGGCTGGCCGTATGTGCGGGATCCTGCGGCCCGGGCAATCTCCACCTGATCAACGGCCTTTACGATGCGAACCGCTCGGGGGCGCCCGTGCTGGCCATCGCGTCCCACATCCCTAGCAAGCAGATCGGCAGCAGCTTCTTCCAGGAAACCCACCCGGACCGGCTCTTCAACGAGTGTTCGGTCTACTCGGAACTTGTCAGCACGGCCGAGCAGGCACCGCGAGTGATGCACAGCGCCATCCAGCACGCCCTCGGGCTCGGGGGAGTCGCCGTCGTCACGCTTCCTGGTGACATCGCGGGGCTGCAAGCGACAGCCGACGCACCGCTGCCTGCCACGTTCCGGCGCGCCACACTCACCCCGGATCCGGACAGCGTCCAGGAGTTGGCCAAGGCGATCAACGACGCCGGGAAGGTGGCCATCTTCGCAGGCGCCGGCGTGGAGGGCGCCCACGACGAATTGATCTCCCTCGCGGAACTGATCAACGCCCCGATCGGGCACACACTCCGCGGAAAGGATTTTGTTCAGTACAACAACCCCTACGACATCGGCATGACCGGCCTGCTGGGCTACGGCGCCGCTGCCGAGGGGATCGAGGACGCTGACTTGCTGATCCTGTTGGGCACCGACTTTCCCTATGATCAGTTCCTGCCGGAAACCCGTACCGCCCAAGTGGACCGTGCAGCGCACAGGCTGGGACGGCGGACCGACGTCGACATCGCAGTCCACGGCGACGTGCGGCCCACCCTCGCCGCACTGATGCCGCTGCTCAAGCCGAAAACGAGCCGCCGCTTCCTCGACAGGATGCTCAAGAAGCATGACCGGCTGATGAACAAGGCCGTGGGGGCCTACACCCGCAAAGTGGAGAAGAAACAGCCGATCCACCCGGAGTACGCGGCCTCCCTGCTGGACCAGGTGGCCGCGAAGGATGCCATCTTCACGGCGGACACCGGCATGTGCAATGTCTGGACGGCCCGGTACATCAACCCCCTCGGCACCAGGCGGCTGATCGGATCGTATCTGCATGGTTCCATGGCCAATGCCCTGCCCCACGCCATCGGCGCCCAGTTGGCATTCCCGCGCCGGCAGGTGGTGTCAGTATCGGGCGACGGTGGCCTGTCGATGCTGCTGGGCGAACTCATCACCGTGGCTGCCCACAAACTGCCGGTCAACGTTGTGGTCTTCAACAATTCCACTCTGGGCATGGTCAAGCTGGAAATGCTGGTGGATGGGCTTCCCGACTTTGGTGTGGACGTGCCCGACGCCGACTACGCCGCCGTCGCCCGGGCCTTGGGTTTCCATGCCACACGGGTTACGGACCCGGCGCGGATCGAGGGGGCTTATCGAGCAGCCTTCGCCCATCCCGGTCCGTCGCTGGTGGAGCTGATCACGGATCCGCAGGCACTCTCGATTCCGCCGAAGATTTCCGGATCCCAGGTGCTTGGTTTCGCGACTGCCATGTCCAAGGTGGTGCTGAACCGCGGTGCCGGCGAGGCGGTCAGTATGGCCCGGAGCAACCTGCGGAACATTCCACGGCGGTAACAGTTCGCGCCGTAACCCGGACGCTCTCTCACATCCTGCGACTAAAACCCGGACCCTCTCTCACTCTCTTAGGGAAAGTGAGAGAGGATTCCGGGTTTCCTGCTTTTATCTGCGAGAGCGTCCGGGGTAGGTGGGTAGGCGGAGCGGCCGCCAGCGCGGCCTGGGGACCACGCCCGGGTCAGCCCTTGAGCGTCCCGTCAAGGAGGGCGCGGAGCTCGGCGTAGTGGCGCTCCGTGGCCTCCGGATGGAACATCGAGGTGTCCGCCATCGAATAGCCGTGCGGCGCCCCGGCATAGATCTCGTTGGAAGTCTTAAGCCCGGCATCGTCGAGTGCCTCACCCAGCCGTGCCACGGCGTTCCGGTCCATGCTCTGGTCATGGTCGGCGTGGCCGAAGACAAATTGCGCCCGGGCCCTGGCGAGCCCCAGGTGGGGGCTGTCCGGGGCATCGGTTGCCAGCCCGCCGCCGTGGAAGCCGCCACAGGCTGCCACTGCTTCGGGGTGGGCGATGGCCGTGCGGACTGCGAGACGGGCGCCCATGCAGTACCCGAACGTGCCGAGTGGACCCGGCGCGACGCCGTCGAGCGTTCCCAGCGCTTCCACCCACGCGTTAATGTCCGGCAGCGCTTTGTCCGTGGTGAGGCGTCCGACGCGCGGGAACGCGGCCTTGCCGGCAGCCGCCCGGCCCTCCGGCGTGGTCATGTCCATTTCGGGGGCGAGTTCCGCGGCCGAGCCTTCGCGGTAGAAGACGTTCGGTGCCAGGACCACGTAGCCCCAGTCAGCGATGCGCTGCGCCATCTCCTCGATGCGAGGACGCAGGCCAAAGGCGTCCATGTACAGGATGACGCCCGGGAACGGGCCTTCACCGGTGGATGGGCGGGCCACCAGGGCCTCGGCAGTGCCGTCTGCGGCTGGGATCTCGATGAGCATCTGGTCAGGATATCGTCAGGACGACGGCGGGACGCACCCCGTGCGGAAAGCGCCCCGCGGGCCAGCGCTTAGGAGTAGTACTTCGCCAGGGTCTCGGCCTTGAACTCGAAGAAGGTCCCGGCCTCGATGGCCAGCCGCGCATCGTCCACCATTTTCACCACAAAGCGTTCGTTGTGGATGGAGATCAGCGTGGCCGAGAGCATCTCCTTGGCCTTGAACAGGTGGTGGATGTACGCTCGCGAGTAGTTGGCGCAGGCGTAGCAGTCACACCCCTCCTGAAGCGGCCCGAAGTCGCGCTTGTACTTGGCGCCGGAGAGGTTGAAGCGGCCGGCAGGCGTGTAGAACGCGGAGTTGCGGGCCACCCGGGTGGGGGAGACACAGTCGAAGGTGTCCGCGCCGTTTTCGATGGCGGTGAAGATGTCGTCCGGCTCGGAGATGCCCAGCAGGTGCCGCGGCTTGTCCTCCGGCAGCTCCTCGTTGCACCAGCGCACAATCGTGCCCAGGTTTTCCTTCTCCAGCGCACCGCCGATGCCGTAGCCGTCGAAGTCCATGGCGCCAAGGTCCCGGCAGGCCTTCCGGCGCAGGTCCTCATACTGCGCACCCTGAATCACGCCGAAAAGGGCCTGGTACGGCTTGCCCACCCGCTCGGTGCTCAGCCGGAAATGCTCCCCCAGGCAGCGCAGAGCCCAGAGCCGGGTGCGCTCCAGCGATTCCTCCTGGTAGCCGCGGGAGTTCTGCAACGTGGTCAGTTCATCGAACGCGAACATGATGTCCGCGCCGATCTGGTGCTGGACCTGCATCGAAATTTCGGGGGAGAACCGGTGGCGGTCGCCGTTGAGATGAGATTTGAACCAGACGCCGTCGTCGTCGATGTGGGCAAGGCGTTCCTTGCCCGGAGCGACGGCGTCGTCCGGTCCGGAGGTGTCCACCGATTTCATGTCTATGACCTTCTTGAACCCGGACCCGAGGCTCATCACCTGGAACCCGCCGGAGTCGGTGAACGTCGGGCCGGACCAGTTCATGAACGTTCCCAGCCCGCCTGCCTCGTCCAGGATGTCCGCGCCCGGCTGCAGGTACAGGTGGTAAGCGTTGGCCAGAAGTGCCTGTGCCCCCAGGTCCGCCATGGATTCCGGCAGTACGGACTTCACCGTGGCTTTGGTCCCGACGGCGATGAACGCCGGCGTGCGTATCTCGCCGTGGGGCGTGGTGATGGTCCCCGTGCGGCCCAGGAATTCGCCGCCGTTGGCAGATACCTGGGCGGCCGATGCCGCACCGCTGTCAGCAAGGCGGGTGCCAACGGTGAAGGAGAACTGCGACTGGTCAGCTGCAGCGGCGGAGCTGGCCGCCGCTGCGACGGGATCCACTGAGACGGCCGAAACGGAGACGGCCGCAGCTGAGACGGATGTAGCGAAGGCGGGGTTGGCTGGCACGGTTCCAGTGTGCCAGCAAACCCCGCCGATCCCTCAGCGGGCCGCTTCCGATGTGGGGTAGTTCTCAGCCCGCCAGCTGTCCCAGAGCGAATGTATGGACTCGAGGTTGTGGGCCCCCAGATCGTACGTCGAGGCGATCACCATGGCGCCGCCGTGGGGCCGCAGCCCTTCAATAACGGGCTGGTCCGCCACGATCAGCAGGCCGTCCCCGTGTTCCGCGTAGCTGTGGACGGTGAGCCCCACCTGGTGGTTGCTGCGGAACCAGACCTTGCCGGAGATTTGCTCCCCGGTGGCCAGCGTCAGCTCGTAGGCCTCACCCGGCGCGGGCACATCTGATAATCCCAGCTTTTCGATTTCGGAACCCGGCTCACCGGGAAATTCGAAGAACAACGTGTGCCGTTTGCCGTGCGGGTGGTGTTCCAGCGCGAAGCGGAGTTGCTGGAGGAATGTCAGCCAGCCCTGGGTGATGTCCTCGTCCCAGGCGGCCCATTCCGAGTTATGGTCCAGGGCTGACCGGGTGACGCTGACGAGAGTCCCGGCGGACACGGGTTTCAGGTCGAAGACGTCGCCGCCGTTGGTGGTCAGGCTGGTGTGGTCCGGGGCTTCAGCGACCTTGTTGCTGAAGTAGATTCCGTCAATCTCATCAGCCAGTTCATCGGCCTCCCAGCCGTGCCACTGGGCAACCTTGGCCGGTTCACGCAGCATGGTCCAGACCTGCGGCGCGTCAGCATTTATCACCACGCTCAGATTGTTCGTCATAGCCCGAATCTACAACGCGGGCGCAGCCCCGGGTAGGGGGTAATTCCCCCGCCCGGACAGCTCAGGCCCGGACGGCCTCGAGTTCGTTGCTGATCCGGCGCTGGAGTTCGCCCGCACCGATCGTCTCAGACCCGCCGTGTGCCCGCAGGAACAGCAGGGATTCGAGGCGCAGCAGCCGCCACTCCCGCTCGGCCTCATGGTTGGAGTTGTCGATCGAGCGGAAGATCTCTTTGTCGTACAGGTTGGGTTCGTTCAGCGAACGCTGGCGCACTTTGGCGTTCATCCGTGCCTTGAACGGGTCCGTTTCCTGGTTTTCGGGCATGCGGAGCAGCTTTTCATAGACTTCGGCCCGCTCCTCCTGCCGGTCCTGGCGGCAGATGAAGCTGGACAACGCCAGCGACGCCTCCACGGACGCCCACCGGCCCGGGTTGCCGTCGAACGGCAGGACGTTGAGCAGGTCCGCCACCGTGAGCGCCCCGTCCGGATCCTTGAGCGTGATGAACAGTTCGTGGGCAAGGTCGCTGAGGTCCTTGAGGCAGCTGCCGGACTTGAAGTTGATGCCCTTGGCCAGCTTGTCCGCCAGCAGCAGCACACCAACGGCGTCCGGGTGGGCTTCCGCGGCAGCCTCCACTACCGCTTCAGGGGTGCCCTGCGGCGCCGGAATCAGCGCCAGTTCTTCCGCGGAGGGGCCGCTCGCCGCAGGCGGGATGGCCGGCAGGGGAGGTACGACGACGGCGGGAGCCGCCGGGGCTGCCTTCCCTTCGTCGGGGTGTTGTGGCTGCTCGGCAGGGGGCTGCGCCGCGACCGGAAGCTGCGTGACGGCGTCGGGCGTTGCGTCCTGAAGAGTGGTGTCCGGAACCGAGGTGACCAGGACAGTTGTGTCCAGGATCTTCACGGTGGAGCCGGCCGCGATGCGGAGGGTTCCGCCGCCGGTGAGGTTCGCCAGGACTACCGCAGGGGTCCCGAAATCATCCTGTTCAAACTCCACGTGCTGGATTTCGGCGGTGCGTTCGCCGTCGGGGAGCAGGAGCTGATCGCCGGTGGTCAGAGATCCAGCCTGCTGTTCGCTGTAGTGCCGGGCGGCTGGGTTTTCGGTCATGGGAGTCCTTAAGTTCTCTTGCGGTCCGCCCTACAGTCTACAAAGCGGGGCACCGAAAGTCGGGGACGCCGGAGATCCCGCGGGCGTCAGTGACCCACTCCGGCAAAGGCCAGCGCCTGGCGGACCAGGGCGCCGCGGCCGCCGCTGAATTCGAGCTGGACGTCGGCGCTGAGCACTTCCGCCGGAGTCATCCAGGTCAGTTCCAGGGCATCCTGGCGGGGCTCGCATTCGCCGGTCACCGGGATGACGTACGCCAGGGACACCGCGTGCTGGCGGTCGTCGGTGAAGCCGGTCTGGGACGGGGCCGGGAAGTATTCGGCCACCGTGAAGGGGACGGGGCTGATGGGGAGCTGCGGAAAGGCGAGCGGCCCCAGGTCCTTTTCCATATGGCGCAGGAGTGCGGCGCGGATGGTCTCGCGGTAGATCACGCGGCCCGATACCAGCGACCGGATCATGTTTCCGTCTTCATCAGCCTGGAGCAGCGTGCCAACCTCGTTCACAAAACCCAGCGGATCCAGCCTGACCGGCACGGCCTCCACATAGATCATGGGGAGCCTCCCGCGGGCCTCAAAAAGGTCTTCTTCGGAGAGCCAGCCGGGATTCGGGTCAGGAGTGCGAACGTTCATGGTTAAGTTCTACCCCATCGGACGGCCGTGGACCGCTGAGGGGTGAGCTCTCAGCGTAAAGCGTCGCCCAAAGCGCAGGAATCTCACCCCTCGGCCCGGTTCACTGTGAGGCGAGGCGCTGCGAGATCCAGAGGGTGGGCGGGACGTGCGGGGCGGCAGCGGCTGCCGCAGTCCCGGTGGTGCCTGCGGAATCGGGGTTGGCCACGTGCAGGGTCCGGCCGAACGCCTCCTCGGTTTCGCTGACGTCCAGCCCGGCGGCCGCGAGCCGGTCCCGCAAGGCGCCCAGATCGCCGTCGTACTCAAATCCCAGGCCGGACCGCGGCGGGCCGGATGCCGGGCGCACCATCAGCACCCCGCCGTTCTTGGCGGTGAAGTCGGCGGTTTCGTCTGCGTCCGGGACGGAGCGGAACCTGGCGCCGATGTCCTGAAGCGTCACCGCGGCCGCGCCGGGATCCGCCGTAAACCAGACGCCGACGACGGTGAGTGCCGGATCCGCGTCCGCCGCGTTGGGCTCCCGCGCACCTTTGTCGGCCAGGAAGCTGAAGCCGTCCCGGCTGGTGATGCGGCAGGACTCGCCGTGGTCAGCGGCAATGAGTTCGGCGACTGTGTTTCCGGATTCCTCCGCGGCCAGGGCGGTGCGCCGGGCGAATTCGGCGAGATCGCCCACCTCGACGCCCAGGGCCGTGGTGCCGTCGTCCGTGGCACCGGCGTCGGCCAGATGCAGGGCCAGCCGGCCGGAACCGGCGTCGAACTCCCGCCACGGGCCGTCATCAACGGTCTTGGCCAGGCCTAGGGCAGTCAGGATTGGCTCCCAACTGTCCGGCCGGGAGGTGAAATGGACGGGTCGGACACGCAGCATGGGTTCCTCCTCGAAACCGGGACAGGTGGACTACCGCCATCATGCCACTTCCTGCGGAAGGCAGGCAGAATAGGGCCATGGCCATTGAACTCGAGGAACTGCTGGTAGCGGACGCGGCGGAGTGGCGGCAGTGGCTGGAGGCCAACCACAACGAGAGCCCTGGCGTGTGGCTGGTGCTGCACAAGAGGGGCGGCAACACCACCGAACTGGACTACGAAGCCGCGCTGCAGGAGGCGCTGTGCTTTGGCTGGATCGACGGTCAGGGCAAAAGGCGCGACGACGGCAGCTCCTTCCAACGGATGACCCGCCGCGGCCCGAAGAGCGTCTGGTCGGCGCGGAATGTGGACTACATCGGGAAGCTCGAGGCTGCCGGCCGGATGACTGCGGCAGGCCGCGCGGCCGTCGACGCCGCCAAGGCGGACGGGCGCTGGGAGGCAGCCTACGTGGGGCAGGCGACGGCGGAAGTCCCGCCGGATCTGGCCGCCGCGATCGCTGCCGTTCCCGAGGCCCAGGCCATGTTCGACGTCCTCACGTCCGTGAACCGGTATGCCCTGATTTACCGGACGAATTCGGTTAAGCAGGCGTCCACGCGGGAACGGAAAATCGCAGGTTTTGTGGAGATGCTGGCCCGGGGCGAGGCGCCGTATCCG
Source organism: Pseudarthrobacter sp. S6 (assembly GCF_050156575.1). NCBI lineage: Bacteria > Bacillati > Actinomycetota > Actinomycetes > Micrococcales > Micrococcaceae > Pseudarthrobacter > Pseudarthrobacter sp. S6. The sequence continues at coordinate 752,239 of NZ_CP189581.1, forward strand.
CAGAAGAAGAAGCCCGCCGGGGGTCAGTAGCGCCGGATTTCGACAGGCTCAATCACCGGGGTTAGTCGTCGGCGGGATCCAGCGGGAAAGCCACGGCTTCGCCCACCACGCGCAGGCAGAGTTCCATTCCCGGCCGGGCTATGGAGGCGTTCCAGTGCCGGATGGTGATGACCTCGCCGCCGCCGGGATAGCGGTGGTCCGTGCCGCCCGCCAGCTCAGGCGACACCGAGAGTTTGAGCCGCACGGTGGTTTCCGGGCCGAAGTAGTCGGTGTCCACCACCACGCCGCGGATGGGCCCATCCTCGGCAATTCGGATCTGCTCCGGACGCAGCATCAGTTGCACCCGGCCCTGGGCCGGCGGCCGGCGCACGGGGATGCCGCCGAGCGAGCACGTGGCCAGCGAACCTTCCATCCAGGCATCCAGGATGACGGCGTCGCCGAGAAACTCCGCAGTGGCGCGGTCGGCGGGGCGGGTGTAGACGACAAAAGGATTGCCGATCTGGGCCAGCTTGCCGCCGCGCATCACGGCCACCTGGTCCGCGAAGGACAGGGCCTCGGCCTGGTCGTGAGTGACGAGGATGGTGGTGACGCCGGCTTCGTTAAGAACCTTCGCAACGGCCCGCCGCGTTGCCACGCGCAGGCCGGCGTCGAGAGCCGAAAAAGGCTCATCCAGCAGCATCAGCTCGGGTTCGCGGGCCAGCGCACGGGCCAGGGCCACCCGCTGCTGTTGACCGCCCGAGAGCTGGTGTGGCCGGCGCTTGGCCATAGAGGGGTCCAGGGAGACCATGTCCAGCAGTTCGTTGATCCGGCCTGCAACCGCGCGGCGGCCACCCGTGATTTTGGCAGTGTCGAGGCCGAATGCGATGTTCTGGCCCACCGTCAGGTGCGGGAACAGCGCCCCGTCCTGGGCCACGTACCCCACCTGGCGTTTGTGCGCGGGCAGCCAGACGCCGTCGCCCGCCACCTTGGAGCCGTTGAGCGAGATGCTTCCGGTGGCGGGATGTTCAAAGCCTGCGATCAGCCGCAGGAGGGTGGTCTTCCCCGAGCCGGAGGGTCCCACGATGGCCGTGGTCCCGCCCTTGGCCACAGACAGGTTGACGCCTTTGAGGACGGCCTGGGAACCGAAGTTCCGGGTGACATCGGTGATCTGCAGGTGGCTGTTGGTGGTGGGTGCCACCGACGCCGCGATCCGCGGTTCCGGAAGCCTGGAGGGGGATTGTTCGGTCACTGTCCGGCCACTTTCTTGGACTGCTGGAAGAGAAGGTAGGTCATGGGCGCCGAGAGCAGGATCATCAGCAGGGCGTACGGGGCCGCGCCGGCGTAATCGATCTCGCTGCTCTTGCTCCAGAACTCGGTGGCGAGGGTCCGCGTGCCGTTGGGGGAGAGCAGCAGTGTTGCGGTCAGTTCATTGACGATTGCCAGGAACACCAGGGCCGCTCCACCGGCGGCGGCCGGTGCTGTCAGCCGGAGTGTCACCCTGATGAATGCGAGGAGTGGCGGTTTGCCCAGCGACTGTGCGGCCTCATCGAGTTCCTTGGGTGCCTGCGCCAGTCCGGAGCGGATGTTCACGAGTGCCCGCGGCAGGAACAGCAGCACATAGGCGGCGATCAGTACCCCTGCGGTCTGGTAAACCCCCGGGAAAACCCGGATGCTCACGGTCACGAATGCCAGGCCCACCACAATCCCGGGCATGGAGCTGGTGATGTAATTGGAGAGTTCCAGGGATTTGCTGAACCAGCTGGGGTGCCGCACGGCAAGGAAGGCCATGGGGAACGCGACGGCGGTGGTCACCACGGCACCGGCCAGGCCGTAGCCCAGCGTGGCCAGGAGTGCCGGCAGGAACTCGTCCGCAGTCCAGATTCCGGGACCGCCGGCGATGATCCAGCGCATGACAAACCACAGCGGGAGCCCGAAGGCCAGTGCGGTGAGGGCCAGCAGGGACAGCTGGGCAGGTGCGTGGTAGGAGTGCAGCGGAAGCCGCATTGCCTTGGCCTGGGCACCGGAGCCGACCCGGGCATAGCGTGCGGTGCCGCGTCCGCGGACCTCCACCACGAGCAGGATCAGGCAGAAGAACACCAGGACGCTGGCCAGCATGTTGCCGGCCGTGCCGTTGAAAGTGGACCGGTACTGCACCATGATTGCGGTGGTGAACGTGTCGAAGCGGATCATCGCGAAGGCGCCGTACTCGGCCAGCAGATGCAGCGAAACGAGCAGCGCGCCGCCGGACATGGCGATGCGCAGCTGTGGCAGCACCACCCGGAAGAATACACGCCAGGCGCCCAGGCCCAAGGAGGCCGCGGACTGTTCAATAGCGGGGTCCAGCCGGCTGAGCGTGGCTGCCGCCGGGATGTAGACCAGTGGGAAATAGGACAGTGTGGCGATCAGCACACCTGACCAAAGCCCCTCCAGCGAAGGCGCGGCAGAAACCCAGGCGTAGCTGTTCACAAAGGCCGGAATGGCCAAAGGTGCGGCCAGCAGGACCGCCCAGACCTTGTGGCCCCGCAGCTTTGTACGCTCCACGAGCCATGCGCCGCCTACACCCAGCACGAGGCAGAGCGGAACGGTGACCAGTATGAGCAGCACGGTGTTCAGGAGCAGTTCGCCTACACGCTCGCGGAAGATGAGCGCGACGGCGGTATCCCAACCGGTGGCGCCGGTCATGAAGATGACGTAGCCCAGCGGGAGCAAGGAAAACAGGGCGATCAGCACCGCCAGGATCGCTACCGCAGAAACGCCGAATGGCGGGCGGGGGCGCTTGCCCCGGCCCGCCGTCGTCGTGCTCCCCGAAGTTCGGGGTGCCGAGAGGTCAGTGGTCACTGAATTACAGCAGTCCTGCCTTGGTCATCAGATCCGTGACCTTCGCGGAGTTCAGCTTGGCCGGATCCACCTTGGGGGCCTGCAGGTCCTTGATCGGAACCAGCTTCTCGTTGGCGGCGACCTCGGAGGCGATGGCGTACTCGAAGGAGGTTCCGGTCTTAAGGACTTCCTGGCCCTTCTTGCCGGTGATGAATTTGACGAATTCCTGGGCCGCGGCCGCGTTCTTGGAGGACTTCAGTACGCCGCCTCCGGAGACGGACAGGAAGGCCCCCGGGTCCTGGTTCTTGAAGTAGTACTGAGCGATGTTATTGGAGTTTTCGCCGGTCTTGGCCTGATCGCCGAAGTAGTAGTAGTGGTAGATCAGGGCGGCGTCGATTTCACCGGCGTTGACGGCCTTCATGGCGGTGCTGTTGCCCTTGTAGGCCTTGGAGTTTTCCTTCATGGCCTTGAGCCACTCTTCGGTTGCGGCCTCGCCCTTGAGCTCGAGCAGCGCGGAGACGATCGCCTGGAAGTCAGCGCCGGACGGGGAAGCGCCCCACTTGCCCTTCCACTCCGGCTTGGCCAGATCCAGCATGGACTTGGGCAGCTGGTCTTCGCTCAGCTTGGTCTTGTCATACGCCAGAACAGTGGAACGGGCGGCAATGCCGGTCCACTTGTTGGTGCTCGGACGGAATTCGGCCGGCACTTGGTCAATCGTGGACTTGTCCACGTCGGCGAACAGCCCGGCGTTCTCCACCTGGGTCATGGCCGGGGAGTTCTCCGTGAGGAAGACGTCAGCCGGGGAGGCAGCGCCTTCCTGGATGATCTGGTTGGCCATCTCGGGGTCTTCGCCATTGCGCAGGGTGACCTTGACGCCGGTCTCCTTGGTGAAGGCCTGGACCCATTCCTCGGTCAGGCTTTCGTGCTGGGCGTTGTAGACCGTGATTTCGCCGGAAACCTTGGCGTCAGCGGCGGCGTTGCCGGTGGCCGCGGGCGTAGCGGCGGAGCCACAGGCTGACAGGCCGAGTGCGGCGGCGGCGGCGAGAGCGATTCCGGCCAGCGCGTTGGTGCGGATCTTCATGGGGGCTACTTTCTGCGAAAAAGTCAGTCGGACCGGGGTCCTGGTGAGCCGGGTAAGTTAGGGGAGGCTCACTCGAGAAACTGTAGGTTAGCCATACCTAAGCCGCCAAGCCCGATCGATGATATGTGATGAGGATCACATCAATTACGAAACCGTTGCGTGACTTAATTAGCCCAAGCAGGTGTGATGCGGCAGACCGGTCCCGATGTTCCCAACTTCGGCAACGGAGCCTGCGAATCGCGGTCCGGTGGCTATGCTGGCCTCATGTCCGAGCTCGCAGATTTCGTGCCGACACTGGCGGGCGTGGGTCTCCTGATGACGCTGACATTAGCCGCCCTGCTGGCATTCCATGTGCCGTCCCGGTTTCCTCCCGCACTGGCCATCCTTCGGGGAGCGGCGCAGCTTGCTGCAGTGAGTTTCATTCTTAGCGGCGTGATCACCAGCCCTCTCTGGGTCGGTGTTGCGTTGCTGCTGATGTTCGCCGTCGCCGTGGTGAGCGCCACGCGGCGGGTTGGCTGGAGCTGGCCGCGCCTCGCCGTTGTGGGAGGTTCGATGGCTGCGGGCATCACCGCCACGCTGCTCATCATTTTCGCCACCGGCGCCATCGGTTTCACTCCCCGCTATGCCCTGGCCATCGGCGGGATAGTGATCGGCAACGCCATGACCGTCGCGGTTCTGGCCGGCCGGCGCTTCGCCGAGTCCGTCCATGACCATTGGGAAGAGGTGGAGGGCTGGCTGGCCCTGGGTGCTTCGCCTCGGCAGGCAACCCTGGATCTCGCCCGCCGTTCGGTCCACGCTGCGCTGATTCCGGCCACGGACCAGACAAAAACCACGGGTCTGGTCACCCTCCCCGGAGCGTTCGTGGGAGCCATCTTCGGCGGGATTTCACCCTTGGAGGCGGGGCGTTTCCAGATCGTGGTGCTCGCGGCAATCATGGCTGCCGGCTCCGTCACTGCCGTCCTGGTTGTCGCCCAGCTTGCCCCGGTCCGGGTGCGGCCGGCTCTGCCGCGGTGAGCGGCGGCCAGGCCAGGCTGGCTGCGGCCTCCAGTGCCAGCCAGGCCTGGAGCTGGGTGGACAGTTCGACGGCGGCGTCTGGCGGATAGGTAGCGTCCGCCGCGCGGTGTGGCTGGGGAGAGAAAACGAGGGCCCCGTTGTCCCTTTGCGTTCTGCCTGCCCAGAATGCCTCGGCCGTGTCGGTCACTAGGCTGCGGGCGGTGGCCCGGATCCTTTCCGGAAGCCGTTCGTCCCGGGCGGCCAGCGCCAGATAGCGCACCAGGATGCCAGTGAACAGTCCGCCGTCACCGCCGCCCTCGCCACGTACGACGAGCCGCCCCGGTATGGTGAGCTCCTGCGCGACCGCGTCCACCAGCACCGCGGCCCGGGCGAGGTTGGCATCGCCGCCGAGCTCCAGCAGCGCTCCCAGCACGGGGCCTTGGTTGTAGGTGTAGATGGTGTTCTCCACCATCACTTCGCCGGCCGCATTGAGCCGCGCCCCGTCAATGTAGAGGCCCTGGGCCTTGTCAAACAGCACGGCATTGAGCCAGTCCACCAGCCGCTGTGCCTTGGCCTGCTGGCCTGTCCGGGCGTAGTAGAGCGCCACAGGGGCCGTGGCAGGGGTGTTCTTGAAATCGCGCTTTTTGCTCCAGAAGGTCCCCCCGCCCAGGTCGTCCGTGGAGGCGGAATCGAACTGAAGGGTCAGGGTTTTGTGGACCCTGGCGTTGCGGCGGCGTCCGGGTTTACGCGTCTCCTCGGCCAGGCCCTGCAGTCGGCGCGTCGCCAGAGCCAGCCAGGCCATGTCGTCGAAATAGTTGTTGACGAAAGTGAAGGCGTTGCGCAGGCGGATCCCGGTGACGAGCCTGGACGCGAGCTTGCCGGCGCTGGGGTGGTGCGGGCCGTTGAACCTGGCTGCAGGGGTGGCTCCGTTGCCCAGTTCGCGGCGCCCGGCGTCCACCAGGCAGTCCACGTAGTGGGCCTGCCACCAGTAGTGCCACGGGTGGAGGAGGTTCTTGAGGTGTTTCGACGGCCACTGCACGGCAGCGAGGTGGGTTCCCGGCAGGAACAGCAGGCGCCGGCCGAAAAGTCCCGTGACGGAGCGTGCCGCGACGTTGGCGCGCTCCTGCCAGTCGGCGGGCTGCCAGTTGGTGGGTTCGGCATCCGTCATCCGTTTAGCCTAGCGGGTGCGGCCCGCCCGAATTTCAGTTAAGATTCACTAACTTTTGTTTCGCGCCGGTCGCCGGTGTCGGAGCCGCATCAAGGAGGATGTATGGACGTCTTGGGTACTGTCGCGCTGATTACGGGTGGGGCGTCCGGCTTGGGGGCTGCCACAGCGAAACGCCTGTTCGACGCCGGCGCCTCGGTGGTGCTGATCGACCTGCCGTCCTCTGCCGGTGCGGCCTACGCCGCCGAGCTTAACGCCGCCGGCAGCGGTTCGGGGCCACGAGCGGCCTTTGTCCCCGCAGACGTCACCAACGAAGCTGAGGTGCAGGCCGCCGTCGACACCGCTGTGGCGCTCGGGCCGCTCCGCATTGTTGTGAACTGCGCCGGCGTCGCCACGCCGGGCAAGGTCCTGGGCCGGGACGGCGTCCTCCCGCTGGACACGTTCAACCGCGTCATCCAGGTCAACCTGATCGGGACTTTTAATGTGCTGCGTCTGGCGGCCGCGGCCATGGTTTCAACGGAACCTGTGAATACTGAGCTGGGCGGCCCTGAGCGCGGCGTCATCATCAACACCGCCTCCGTGGCTGCCTTCGACGGGCAGATCGGCCAGCCGGCCTACGCCGCGTCCAAGGGCGCCGTCGCCGCCATGACACTGCCGCTGGCCCGGGAACTGGCCCGATCCCTGGTGCGCGTGGTGACCATCGCCCCGGGCATCTTCGAAACGCCCATGATGGCGACGCTGTCTGACGAAGCCCAGGCTTCCCTGGGCCGGCAGGTTCCGCACCCGTCACGTCTGGGCAGGCCCGCGGAATACGCCAGCCTGGTGGCTCACATTGTGGAAAATGCGATGATCAACGGCGAAACCGTCCGGCTCGACGGCGCCATCCGGATGGGACCGAAATGAGCCGGCCCCGCACCGCCGAACCGCCCGCCTCCGAGCCGGCCATTTCGGGACCCGCAGCTTCGGGACCCCCAGCTTCGGAACCAGCTACCTCCGGGCCAGCGATCGACGACCTGCCCACTGCCGATTTTTTCGATTACGAGTCCTTCCTCAGCGCTAAGGAGCGGGCCAAGCTGGCCGAGCTGCGCGAGTTCCTGGCCACGGAGATCGCCCCGTACGCGTCGGACTGGTGGAACAAGGCGGAGTTCCCGGCGCACATCCTGCCCAAGCTCGCCGCTCTGGAGCTGAGCACGCCGGCTCAGCGCGGCTACAGCAATCTCTTCGCGGGACTGGTCATCGCCGAGATGACGCGCGTTGATACGTCGATCGCCACATTTTTCCTTGTTCACCACGATCTGTTTGTGGAGTCGCTCTACGGGTTTGGTTCGGCCGGCCAGAAGGCAAGGCTGCTTGCGGACGCGTCAAGCCTGCGCATCACCGGCGCGTTCGCGCTGACGGAGCCCGGCCATGGTTCCGATGTGGCCGGCGGCATGGAAACCCGTGCCCGGCGCATCTCCAGCGCAACGGGAAAGCCCGACGACGGCGGCGACTCGTGGGTGCTTAACGGCGCCAAGCGCTGGATCGGGAACGGGACGTTCTGCGACTACCTGCTGGTGTGGGCCAGGGACGAGGCCGTGGCCGCCGACGGGCAAGGTGCCGTCCGCGGGTTCATCGTTGATGCTTCATTGCCGGGTGTGAGCCGGAGCCGGATCGAGAACAAGATTGCGCTCCGGACCGTGCAGAACGCGGACATTGTGTTTGAGGATGTCCGGGTCGCCGAGTCCGACCGGTTCGCCGGCATCAGCAGTTTCGAGGACACCAACCAGCTCCTGCGTGGCTCGCGGATCATGGTGGCGTGGCAGGCCGTGGGGCAGCAGCTGGCGGCGTTCGACGTCGCCCGGCAGTACGCGGTCGAACGCCACCAGTTCGGCCGGCCGCTGGCGAAATTCCAGCTCATCCAGCAGCAACTGGTGACCATGCTGGGCAACGCGGTGGCGAGTATGGCCATGATGGCGCGTGTTGCCCAATTGCAGGACGACGGCGCGGCGGACATGCCGCAGGTGGCGCTCGCCAAGTCCTATACGAGTGCCCGGATGCGCGAGACCGTGGCGCTGGGGCGGTCCATCCTTGGCGGCAACGGGATCGTGACCGACTACAGGATGGCCAAAATCTTCGCCGATGCCGAGGCCATCTACACCTACGAGGGCTCGTTCGAAATCAACATGCTCATTGTGGGCCGGGCGGTCACCGGCGTCTCAGCGATCGTCTGACCCACCATTTAGCGCGAAAGGACACATGAGGCCCCGTTCCGCTGGGGCTTAAGTGTCCTTTCGCGCTCAATCAGCGAGGAGAAGCAGCTTTTCGCCGGCTTCGATCCTCGCATCCAGGCTGTTGCCTTTCACGGGCATGGGGCAGGTGCCGTACGGGGTGAAGGCGCTGGGGTAGTTGATGGCGCGGTTGAAGTCCAGAACCACAGTGGCCTTCCCTGACGCGTCAACCCGGGGCCGGGGGGTCGAGACTTTGCGCCATTCATCCGTTGATTCGCCGTTGGTTTCGTCATGGAACGTGATGGTCAGCGCCCCCAGTTGTTCCTCCTCGGCGTGCAGCCGGTACTCATGCTCAATCCCCGGTAGCCGGAAAACCACCTCACCCACCGAATAATGCACCCCGTCCACCAGCGGATTGGCGGTTCCGATCGGGATCGCCACAGGCTCGGGATACGCCTCGTAGGCTGCCTCGATCACCAGAGCCGGGTTGTAATCGAAGGTGGGAACGCCGTCGAACTCCGTCAGCACCGGCGACCCGGAATCGTGGGTCCGGATGGCGTACCGGTCCGCGCGCATGGCGAGTTCCACTACTACCTGCTGCCCGTCCGCACCGCCGAACTGCACCCACATCAAGGATTCCTCGTTGGTGAGGGAGGCCGTAATGGTCCCGTCCACGGGCTCGCTGGTTTCCGCCAGCGTCAGGCCGTGGTGCGCAGCAGCGGTGAGCGTCGCCGTCGTGCCGTCCGTTGACCAGAGGCCGGGGACCAGGTCGACGGCGGCGGGCCGGGATTCCAGCCACTGGAAGGAGGTGAGGGTCAGCCAGCCGTGGCGGGTGGCGAGGGCTTTGTTCCGGTTGGCGCGGAAACGCTGCCAGCGTTCCAGCTGCGCGGCGGCGTTGGCGGTGGTATTCATGATTCCTCCAAAAGGCGTCTGCATACAGTTCATTCCACCACGGCCGCGCTGCTGACGTGGCTCTTGTTCTGCCGGTAGCGGAGAGTAACGTCGAAAGCGGCGGAGTATCGTTCCAGAACTCCCACGGCGGAACTTGGAGGAACTATGAAAATCGCGGTCCTGGGTACGGGTTTTGCAGGCCGGACCCTGGCGGGCGCGCTGTCCGCGCTGGGACACGACGTGGTGGTGGGAACCCGCGACCCGGGCAAGACTCTTGCCCGCAGTGCGCCGGACGCCATGGGCACGCCACCCTTCAGCGAGTGGCACGTAGCCAACCAGCACATAGCACTGGAAACGTTCGCGGAGGCAGCAGCCGGGGCGGAACTGTTAGTCAATGCAACGAACGGCGCGGGTGCGCTCAGTGCCCTCGGTGCGGCGGGGTCGGCCAACGTGTCGGGGAAAGTGGTGGTGGACGTTTCCAACCCGCTCGACTTCTCCCAGGGCATGCCGCCGGTCCTGAACCCGGTCAACACGGACAGTAACGCCGAACGGATCCAGCACGCGTTCCCGGAGGCACGGGTGGTCAAAACCCTCAACACCATGAACGCCGGGCTGATGGTTGACCCCGGGCGGCTGGGCGGCGGGGACCACTCGGTGTTTGTCTCCGGCGACGACGCAGACGCCAAGAACACCGTGACGGCCCTGCTCCGGGAGCTGGGCCACCGCGATATTATTGACCTCGGAGACATCACCACCGCTCGTGGGACGGAGATGATGCTCCCGGTGTGGTTGCGCCTGTGGTCGGCGCTGGGGACTCCGGATTTCAATTTCAAGATCGTCCGCTGAGGTCCATTCCGGCAGGGCGGAGACCGGTGCAATATCTGAGACGGATTCCGCCTTCGCCATCCCGTGCAGGTAGCATCGATAGCTAGTAACGTGGCTCACAGTATCCAGCGCAGTGTACGAGCCAAGTCCGAACCCTCGAAAGACAGTTTCCATGGCTAACACTGCAATGAATTCCGCAACCGACCTCGCCTCTGAACTGAGGGCCGATGTCCGGCGCGTCTCCACTCTCCTTGGCGAATCCCTGGTCCGCCAGCACGGGCCCGAACTCCTGGATCTGGTGGAGCAGGTGCGCCTCCTCACCAAGGAATCCAAGGAAGCCGCCCGTGGCGGTGCCGATGCTACCGGCCCCTGGAGTGCGCACGACGTCGTCGAGCAGGTCCGCGAACTGCTCGGCTCCCTGCCGATCGAGCAAGCCACGGACCTGGTGCGTGCGTTCGCGTTCTACTTCCACCTTGCCAACGCGGCCGAGCAGGTCCACCGGGTCCGCGGCCTGCGGACGCGGCAGGAGAAGGACGGGTGGCTGGCCAAGGCCGTCACCGAAATCGCCGCGAAGGCGGGGCCCGAAGTCCTTCAGGAAGTGGTCAACGGGCTGGACGTCCGCCCCATCTTCACCGCCCACCCCACCGAGGCTTCGCGCCGTTCCGTGCTGGACAAGATCCGCAGGCTCTCCGATGTCCTGGCCGAGCCCACGAGGGAAGGCACCACCGCGCGCCGCCGGCAGGACCGCCAGCTTTCGGAAGTCATCGACCAGATGTGGCAGACCGACGAACTGCGCCAGGTCCGCCCCACCCCGGTGGACGAGGCCCGCAACGCGATCTACTACCTCGGCGGCATCCTGACCGACGCCATGCCCGAGATGCTCTCGGACTTCGCGGAACTGCTCGGTGAGCACGGCGTCAGCCTTTCGTCCCAGGACGCACCCATCCGGTTTGGGTCCTGGATCGGCGGCGACAGGGACGGCAACCCCAACGTCACGGCGGCGGTCACCAGGGACATCCTGCAGATCCAGAACCAGCACGCCGTCCGCATCAGCATCGCGATGATGGACGAGCTGATCTCCATCCTGTCCAACTCCACCGCCTTGTCCGGCGCGGACCAGTCCCTGCTGGACTCCATCGACGCGGACCTGAAAAAGCTGCCGGGCCTGGACCGGCGCGTCCTGGAGCTCAACGCCCAGGAGCCTTACCGCCTCAAACTCACGTGCATCAAGGCCAAGCTCATCAATACGGGCAAACGGGTTGCCGCGGACTCCACCCACGAGCACGGCCGTGACTACATGTCCACAGAGGAACTCCTCAACGACCTCGAACTGCTGGAGCTGTCCCTCCGCAATCACTCGGCGTCGCTCGTTGCCGATGGCGCGCTGGCCCGGGTCCGCCGCGCCGTCGCCTCCTTCGGCCTGCACCTGGCCACCCTGGACATCCGAGAGCACGCCGACCACCATCATGACGCCGTTGGCCAGCTGATGGACCGGCTGGGCGGCCCCGGCATCCGCTATGCGGAACTGAGCCGCGTTGAACGCTTTGAGGTTCTCGGTTCGGAGCTGGCGTCACGCCGGCCGTTGTCCGGCCACCCGATTAAGCTCGACGGCGTTGCTGACGGCACGTACGACGTCTTCCGCGAGGTCCGCCGCGCTCTGCGCACATATGGCCCGGACGTCATCGAGACCTACATTATTTCCATGACCCGCGGCGCGGACGACGTCCTGGCCGCGGCTGTCCTGGCCCGCGAGGCAGGCCTGATCAACCTGTTCGGCGAATCTCCCTACGCCAGGATCGGGTTCGCGCCCCTGCTGGAGACCGTGGAGGAACTGCGAGCCTCGGCGGAGATCGTGGACCAGCTGCTGTCCGTTCCGTCGTACCGAGACCTGGTCCGGCTGCGCGGCGACGTCCAGGAAATCATGCTGGGTTACTCGGATTCGAATAAGGAATCCGGCGTGATGACCAGCCAGTGGGAGATCCACAAGACCCAGCGGAACCTGCGCGACGTGGCGGCCAAGCATGGCGTCCGTGTCCGGTTGTTCCACGGTCGCGGCGGGTCCGTGGGCCGCGGCGGGGGACCCACCTATGACGCAATCATGGCCCAGCCCAACGGCGTGCTCGAAGGCGAGATCAAGTTCACCGAACAGGGCGAGGTCATCTCGGACAAGTACTCGCTGCCGGAGCTGGCCCGGGAAAACCTGGAGCTGTCCCTCGCGGCGGTACTCCAGGGCTCGGCCCTGCACCGGGACCCGCGCACCTCGGATGACCAGCGCGAACGGTACGGGCACGTTATGGAGATTATCTCCGACGGCGCCTTCGACCGGTACCGGAAGCTGATTGACCACCCGGACCTGCCCGCGTACTTCCTGGCCTCCACCCCGGTGGAGCAACTCGGCTCGCTGAATATCGGCTCCCGTCCGTCCAAGCGCCCGGATTCCGGGGCAGGGCTTGGCGGACTGCGCGCCATTCCGTGGGTGTTCGGCTGGACGCAGTCCCGGCAGATCGTGCCGGGCTGGTTCGGTGTCGGCTCGGGCCTGAAGGCTGCCCGCGAGGCCGGAAACTCCGCCCAGCTGGTGGAGATGATGCAAAACTGGCACTTCTTCCGGTCCGTTGTCTCCAACGTTGAGATGACGCTGGCCAAAACGGACCTGGACATCGCCGGGTACTACGTGGCCACCCTGGTTCCCAAGGAATTGCACCACATTTTCGCGGCCATCCGTGAAGAGTTCGAACTCACGGTTACCGAGATCCAGAACCTGACCGGTGAGAATGTACTCCTGGACGCGCAGCCGACGCTCAAGCGTTCGCTTGAGATCCGTGACCAGTACCTGGACCCCATCAGCTACCTGCAGGTGGAACTGCTCCGCCGTGTGCGGGCTGCCCAGGGCGCCGAAGACGAGAGCATCAGCGGTGCCGAGATCGACGAACGTCTCCAACGGGCCATGCTGATCACCGTTAACGGGGTAGCGGCCGGCCTGCGCAACACCGGCTAACCGCAAACGCTCTCTCACTGGCCGCCGTAGTGCACCGCTACGGTCCGGCGGGTGTTGCGGCCGTCGACGTAGGCCATGGTGCTGACGCCCACGCCGTACAGGGCCGTGAGTTCCTTCTCGCTCAGGAGCTCCAGGGCATCACCGGTACGGGGACCGCCGGCCGTGAGCAGGACGGCCCGGTCCGCGAGGTACAGGGCGTGGTCCGGGTGGTGCGTGCTGAGGAGTACTGCCATGCCGTCGGTCATCAGTTCGCGCAGGAGCCGCAGGACGCGGACCTGGTTTTTCAAGTCCAGGCCGGTGGCGGGCTCGTCCAGCACCAGGACGGGGCAGCCGGCGGCGATGGCGCGGGCGATCAGGACCAGCTGCTGCTCGCCGCCGCTCAGGGTGGGGAAGAACCTGCTGCGGAGGCCGGCTATACCCACCCTGTCCATGGCCTCCAGGGAAACACTCCGGTCCGCCGCGCCGGGCGAGCGGAAGAGCCCGATCTGCCGGGCACGTCCCATCAGCACCATATCCAGGGCCCGGTAGGCGAAGGTACTGCCATGGGCCTGCGGGACATAGCCTGCCCTGGCCGCCCGCGTGACGCTGCCCTCGACTGGGTTCAGCAGGCCGGCGGCGCAGCGCACCAGCGTGGTCTTTCCGCTGCCGTTGGGACCGAGGACGGCGGTGGCGGTTCCCGGCAGGACCTGGAAGCTGACGTCCCGGAAGACCCAGTCCGTCCGGCCGTATCCGAAGCCCACGCCGTTGAGCTCAAGCACTTTCCCAGATCCTGTCCCGGTTCCGGCGCAGCAGGACAAAAAACACGGGCGCGCCGATCAGCGCCGTCAGCACACCGAGCGGGATCTCACCCGCGGTGGCGGTGCGTGCCACGCTGTCCACGAGCATGATGTATGCGCCGCCCAGGAGGAAGGACACCGGCAGCAGGACCCGATGGTCCGGGCCCACCCACATCCTGGCCAGGTGCGGGACCACCAGGCCCACCCAGCTGACTGCGCCGCTGACGGCCACCGCCCCCGCCACAATCAGTGCCACCGAAACCAGTACCACCCAGCGCAGCGGCCGGGGCCGGATCCCCAGCGCGGTGGCGTCGTCGTCGCCCAGCGAGAGCACGTTGATGCGCCACCGCAGGGCCAGGAGCACCAGCGCGCCCCCGACGACGGGAATGAGCGCCACCGCCACCTTGCCGAACGTGGCCGTGGCGACGCTACCCAGGAGCCAGAACACAATGGCCGGCAGGGTGGTGTTGGGATCCGCGATGTAGGTGACCAGGGCTACCAGCGCGGAGAAGAACGATCCCGTGACCACGCCGCCCAGCACAATCATGAGTAGGGGAGTCCCGCCGCGCCCCGACGTGATGAGGAACAGCATGGCCAGCGCGATCAGTCCGAATGCGAAGGAACTGGTGATCAGCGCGAACGTCCCCAGCCCCAGAAGTATCGCCAGCGCGCCGCCGAAGGATGCGCCCGCGGACACCCCGATGATATCCGGGCTGACCAGCGGATTGTGGAAGATGGCCTGCAGCGCGGCGCCGCCGATCGCCAGGCCGCCGCCCACCAGCAGCGCCAGCAGCACGCGGGGGAGCCTGACAAGGAGCACCACATTCTGCTCCGTGGCGGTGGCCTCGGAGGGGATCGGGACGGCCTGCCCCACTAGTATCTGCACCACGTGCCAGAGCGGAACGTTGTAGCGGCCCACAGCCAGGGCCACCAAAGTGACGGCAACCAGGAAGATGGTGCTGATGGCGATGGGTTTCAGGGCCGATGGGACTGGCCGCCCGTCACGCGCAGCGTCCCCATCCCCCTCACCGCCACCGGCCCGCTCATTGTTCCGGCCGGCGTCGTAGGCGTCCCCTGCGGCGCCGGTGTCCAGCTCCGGGCCACCGGGCGCACGGGCGCGGCTGGCGTCAAGCCGTTCGTCGCTGGCGTCATGCAGCATTGAACTGCCGGTAGTGGTCAGAACCAGCGTTGGCTGCGGTCCACAGGACCTTGTCCAGCTCCGCCGCCGTGGGCTTGTGGCTGTACAGGAAATCGAAGTACTCGGTGACCTTGTTCCGGAGGAGGGAGCGCTGTTGGGGGAACGCGATGTCGCTGAGCCAGTGCCACATCAGAGGTGACTCCTGCCCCGGCGGATCCCACCGGTACCCGCCCAGCGGCACCTTGTACACACGCCGGTTCTTGACCGCGGACACGGTCTGCCACACGGGGTCTGAGTAAAGATCCCGGGGCATGGCGGCGTCGAAATTTCCCAGCAGGATGATCTCAGGATCCCACCGCAGGACCTGCTCCACGTCCAGTCCCACCATCCCCGAGCCCTGCAGCGGATCGTCCCCGGTGGCGGGATTCGTGCCGCCCACCAGCTTGATGTAGAAATCGTTGTAGCTATTGGCCGCGGCCACCTTCAGGCCGCCGGTGAACCGGTTGAAGTACAGGATGCTGGGCCGCGCGGAGTTCCGGCCCGCCGCGATCTTCTTGATGGCAGCGAGTTCCATGTCGCTGCGGGTCTTGATATCCACGGCTCGTTCGGGCTTCCCCAGCATCGTGGCGAACATGGCCATCCACGCGTCCACGTCCTCCTGCTTGCCGGTGTTGGTCAGCCCGATGACGTTCAGACCGGCTTTTTCCAGCGGGTCGATCAGCTGGGCGTCGGACCACTGGATCACCACGTCCGGGTCCAGGGCCCGCACACTCTCCACATTGGCCGTGAAGTCCTGGGTGGCGATCTCGTGCGGCAGGTCCAGTGCCTTGGGAAAGATCGTGCCCATGATGCCGTCGCGCATGGCCACCCAGGAGGCGTTGTGCATGGCGGCGAGGTGGTCCGCCGTACGGTCCACCGCTACCAGCAGCGACGCCGCCGGCATGGGGATGGTCACCACCCGCGTCACCGGCCGGGAAAACGTAAGGGTTTTGCCGCGCTGATCGGTGACGCTGATCGCGCCACTGCCACCGCCACTGCCGCTGTTCCCCATGTTCGTTGCAGGGCCCGACGACGGCGGGGAACCGGGGGTGCCCGCGCATCCGGCCAGCAGGGCTGCAGAGCCTCCCGCCACCAGAAGTTGAAGGGCGGCGCGGCGGTTCAGGTCAGTGGTTGCCATGGTGCGTTACCCCTGCTTTCGGTCCGACAGCCGCCGCACAAGGTCGGAGGCTGTTAACGGTCATATTATGGTGCCCCGGTTGCTAACGCGCCCTTGTCCGGGACCGGCTGCGGTGCTACGTTCGAAAGACCCTCGGAGAAGGTGGCCACGCGATGGTTATCGACGGCGCCCAGATGTTTGTGCGGTATGCCTACCCGCCCAATTCGCGAGGCAGCTGCGGGCCTCCGGACAGTGACGCCCTGCTCCACTACGGCCAGTCCGGGGTCACCGACCAAGGCTTGCGGGAGCTCGCGAAGGGTTTTGCCGGCGCCTTTCCCTACTTGGAACTGATTGCCGGTGCCCACGGCATCCCGGACCCGCTCGACGCCCGCGTTGTGGAGGCTTACTGGGTGGGAAACAATCTGCTGGACACCGTGGGCATCAGCACCATGGGCAACTCGATGGAAGACCGGTTCCGCGCACGCACCGGTTGGCAGTTTCCGCACCTCGTGGAAGGCGTCCTGGCTGGCGGCGTCCCGCACCACAGCTTCCACGTCTTGGAGATCTATCCCTGGCTGGGCCTGCTGCGTGATGACCGCCGGTATGCCACTGCGCTGAACGTCCTGGACCGCTGCCGGATCCGGTGGGGCGAGGTCCTGGCCATCACGGGCGACGAAGCCGTGGTGAAGTCGCGTCCCCTGACCTGGGACGGAATGACCCTGGCCGTCGGCGAGCCTGTTGTGGAGACCGCCAAGTATGCCGTGAACGGAACCGGCTTCATTGCCGGACTCGTGGCGGGCGATGTGGTCTCGCTCCACTGGGACTGGGTCTGTGACCGGCTGACACCCCGCCAGCTGCAGCAGCTGAAGCTCTTCACCGGCAGGCACCTCAAGATCGCCAACACCGGAGTGGAGCATCGCGGCGCAGCCATCGCCCTCGAACGATAAATCGCACTGGAATGCTGAAGAGGCGAACGCTGGACGCCGTCCCATCCGCCTATCCGCCTTGGCTGACGTCGCCGGGTTGCCGTGGCTGGCCCATGAGTTCCAGGCCGCTCATGGCCCGTTCGGCGCCTGCATCATCCACCCGTTCAAGCGCAAAGCCCATGTGGATCAGGACCCAGCTGCCTGGGGGCAGCGGTCCGTCATCCAGGAGCCCGATGTTGATCTTGCGCTGCACTCCGGCCACGTCCACCAGGGCGAGCTGGTTGCCGTAGCCATCGATGGGGCCGATGACCTGGCCGGGGATTCCGAGGCACATGGTTGGTCCGCCTTAGGTCTATTTGGAGGTGTGCTGGCTGAGGAGCTTAACGACGGCGGCCATCGCCGCCGGGATGGCCGCAGACACGGGCGGGGTCAGTCCGATGCCATCGGTGACGTCGGCCGGAACGCAGCCCACCACATAGGTCACGGGGGCCTTGCCGCCCAGCGATCGGAGCCTGCCCAGGACGGCGGCAGGGTCCATGCCATGCGGGTCCAGCGTGGCGCCGGCGTCGAGATCTTCGCTGCGGATCCGGAGCACACGGAGGCTGCCGGGGGCTTTGTTGTGTTCGGTCCCGCGCTCCGGCGGCACGGCATCCACAAGCACCAGCATGTCCACTCCGGCCAGGAGATCGTAGGCCAGGTGCATGCCGCGGATGCCGTAGTCGGCTACCTCGACGCCGGGCGGCAGGTCCCCTTCCGAGGCCAACCGGCGGGCGACTTCCGGGCCGAAGCCGTCGTCGCGCAGGAACATGTTGCCCACGCCTGCCACCAGCACAGTCATACCGGGCTCACATCCGCCGTGCCTTCAGGTAGCGCTGGACGTCGGGGACCGAGCGGATCCCCACGTAGACGGCGCCGAGTGCCAACGCCGCCAGAAACGCTACGGTGGCCATTCCTATGATTCTCATGGCGGGCTTTCCTTTCCATCCTGCCCCAGGGGTTCGAGCTCTTCCGGTGAGTAGTAGAAGGACCGGCCGTAGCCCTCGTGGAGGTCTGCGGCGGGGTCCTGCTCGAGGACCAGGCCCACGTGGGTGCTGCCGTCAACATCGAAGTGCACGTTGGTAACGCGGCCCGTTTGCCCGGCGAAGAACAGGTCCTGTGCGTCGGCCCGCCGGCTCGGATTCACCCGGACCCGGCTGCCCCTGGCCACCGGAACCCCGTTGATCAGGACCGCATCCAAATGCGGCTGGACCAGGGCTTCGGCCTCGGGTGTCCACCATGCGGCGTCCGCACCGCTGCGTCCGGGTATGGGTTCCCGGCTGTCCAGGGCGACGTCCAAGGCAGCGACATCCAGGGCACCACTGTCCAGAGCGCCATCCATTGCAGCCCCGTCCAGGGCATGCGGACTGCGCAGGATGCCGTGCAGCTGCTGCAGTTCCGCCGGGGACATGGCCTCGCACCGGTCGATGATGGCCGCCGCCCGCGGATCCGTGGCCCGGGCTTCGGCTTTCTCCTCCTCGGTGAGGGTCAGCACCCGCAGGGTGAGGATCTCGTCGATTTCGGTGGCGTCGTACAGCGCCACCGAGCTTTCGGGCGCGACGGCGGGGTGGTCGTAGAGGATGATCGGGGATACCAGCAGCACATCCGACTGCCTTTCCGGACCGGCCAGGACGGGCCAGCACCGGTGCTGTTCGCAGGCGGCCGCGGCGGCCTGCGCGCTCGGCGGTGGCTCAAGCAGGGAGACAAAATCACCGTCCTGGAGGCTCAGGAGCAGGTGCGTGCCAATGAAGGATTCCGCGATGGCATGCTGTCTTGTCCAGCCATCCGCCGCGCCTGACGCAGGGGCCGCTGCCGCCGTCATCGCCGCCACGTTGGCAACCCCGACGCGCATCCTGACCAGCGGTCCGCCGGCTGGCGAAGCTGCCAGCCTCACCTCGCCCTGAAGCGGACGACGACGGCGGACCAGCCGCCCGGTCAGCCGCCCCGAGGCGTCACGGAGTTCCTCGGTGTCCTCCCCGCCGGGGACCTCAACGGGCAGGACTGTCTTCTGCCCGCTGAACCCGGCCACGGCGAACGGTCCCAGCGTGACCTCCCGCTCCACTGCCTCGTCCCAGCTCAGCCAGCGGGCGGCACCGACCGTAAGCTCATCCACCGCCGTGAACCCGCCGTCGTCGTCCAATTTCTCGGCGGTCCGGCTCTGCAGCTGCAGGAAGCGCACGTGGATTTCGATGGCGGCCTGCGGACCGGGGGTGAGCAGGCAGTCCGCGAACATGTCCGGCTCTTCGCCGGTGCCGGCTGCGGCGGCGCCAGGCGGGCCGAGGATGCCGAACTGCCAGCGGGCCTGGTTCTTCTGCGAGGACGCACGGTACGGGTAGAGCAGGTAGCCCTCGTAGAGGACGGCATCGGCCACGGCGCGGGCCAGGCTCAGGCTCATGTTCATGGCCGACCGTCTCCTGACAGTCCCGCGGCGGCTGACGCCGCCGGAGCTACCGCTGCGGGTGACAATACTGCCGCGGACACCGCCGTGGCGTCCGCCAGCAGGCTCTCCAGGGTGGCGTCCCATGAGGTGAGGCCGCGGGCCGCCTTGTAGTGCGCCAGTGCGGTGAGCACGTCCCGGTCCAGGCGGAGCCAGCCGGTGTTGGGGAAGTACTGGTCCATGAGCCGGCGCCAGGCGTCCACGGGTAGCCGGTAGGAGGCTTCGAGGTCCCAGGGCACCTGTTCCACGCCGAAGCCAGCCTCGCCCCGGGTGAAGACCGTGCCGGAGAACAGCAGTTCCAGCGGGACCAGCCCGTCCCGCAGGGACTGCAGGTACTTGGCCGCGGAGACGTCGAAGTCAAAGGTGCAGGGTAGCGGCAGCCGCACCTCAGTTTCCCCGGTGAAGCCCTGGACCATGGTGCTGCACTGCAGCCAGAGGAAGGACTTCAGTGTGGTGGGCCACCGGCCGCGCTCGCCGAAGAGGTCCAGCAGGCCGGCCTCTTCCGCCGGCGTGTAGCCGCGGCGCTGGGGCAGGATCCGGACCTGGCAGCGCAGGGCGATGGCGTGCACAGCGGCTCCGGTGGACTCGGTCACCCGCAGCGTCGCGGTGAGCTGGGGTGCGGCCGCGTACGGCTCCGGCAGGATGTCCAGGACCTCGAATGCCAGCGCAATCACTGTGGGCCTCCGGAGGCTGATTCCCGGGTGGCTTCATGGACCGGCTTGCTGCGGCGGCTGACTTTTTCGAAGAAAGCGGTGAGCTGGTCGCGGGCCTCCTGGCCGCCGTCGAACCCCCGCCACAGGCGCCGCAGGTGTCCCACCAGCTCGTAGCAGGCGTCCACGGGGACCAGGTGGCAATCGGCCTGGGGATGGTCCCCGCCGGGGCCCCGGATCAGGAGCGCCTCGGTGTCCGGGGCCGCTATGGACAGGGCAGGATTCCGCGCCATCACGGCATCCCACGCGTCCAGGGGCAGCTCGGATTCGGTGGCGCCGGCAGGGCCCGGATAGAACGCAACCGTCCGCTCCATTCTGGAACTGCGGAAGAAGAATGCCAGTCCCACGGGTATCTCCAGCTCGTCCCACTGGCCCAGGCCCAGCTCGAAATCGGGGAAGGACAGGTACCGGTCCGGCACCGACCGGTACCGCAGGTGGGCGGTGCTGTCCGTGAAGAGCAGGTAGCACGGCCGGCACGTGCACATCATGGCGTGGCTGTCCAGGTCCACCACGTGCTGGTGTTCGGCAGCGATGGGCTCCCCGCACATTTCGCAGCGCTCGCCGGCGGGCGCTGCCGGTCTCGCGGCGGCGATCCGGCGGAGCAGTGCAACGGGCAGGCCGGGCGCCTCCATGTCAGCCGCGCTTTCCGGCCGCGACCGGCACAGCCACGGACATCACGCCGCTGCGCACGAGCAGGGGGAGCGGGTCCAGGTGCAGGCTGCGGTCTTCAAGGCAGGAGCCTGCCTGGCGGACGTCGAAGTGTGCTCGGCAGGTGGGGCAGCGGAGCAGGCCGCCGCCGGTAGGGGCGGCCAGGGCGCGCTGCAGGGCGGCGCCGGCCATGGACCCGTCGCAGCGCGGGCAGCGGTCCCGGTAGGCGTAGACGTCCTGCCCGGTCCGGCAGGCCAGGAGCGCATAGCCGCCCACCTGGAACCCGGCCACGTTGCCGGGTTCCAGATCGGCGACGCCGGGGACAGGCTCCCAGGACCCTTCCGGCAGGTCGGTACTGTTCAGCCGGACGAGCAGGGATTCCAAAGGGATGAAGGCCGGGGTGGCGGCGTGCTTTTCCGCCTCCACCACTTCGATGGCTGTGACCTCCGGGGCTGCCGTTTCAATCGCCTCTTCGACGGCGAACTTCAACGTAACGGACGACGACGGGCAGCCCTGGCAGGTGCCCAGCAGCTTCAACCGCACGACGCCCTCCGGGCTGATATCCAACAGTTCCACGTCCCCGCCATGGGAGCCCAGGTACGGCCGGACGCTGTCCAGGGCGCCGGCCACCCTCGTCTCCATCGACTCGGGATGCAGGCCGTGGATGATCAGCAGGCCGGACACCAGTTCGTCGGAGGCGAGCGCTGCCAGCGTCCCGCCGTCGAGTTTTCCCTGCTCATCCAGGATTTCCAGCATGCGTTCCAGTCCCGAGCCGTACATGTCGGTGACCTGCCGGACCAGGTCTTCGGCGCGGCCGCGGGCCACCGCCCCGCCGGCGCCGAGGGCGTCGAGGAGCGTGCCGATCCGTTCTCCGGGATGCAGTTCGCTGGTCTGCACCGGCCGGTCCGCGCCGGGCATGGCAGGTTACTCGCCGGTCAGGGTCTGCGTGGGCGAGTGCAACATGTCCAGGGTCTGGCCGTTGCCCAGGTACATGTGGACCCCGCACGGCAGGCACGGGTCGAAGCTGCGGACGGTCCGCATGATGTCGATCCCCTTGAAGTGCTCGCGGTCGTTCTCCTCGAAGATCGGCTGGCCCTGCACCGCGTCCTCGTAGGGTCCGGAAATCCCGGCCGAGTCCGTGGGGCTGGCGTTCCAGGGAGTGGGCGGATACGGATGATAGTTGGCGATCTTGCCGTCCCGGATCACCATGTGGTGCGACAGGACACCGCGGACCGCTTCGGTGAAGCCACAGCTGATGGCCTCGTCCGGAACAGTAAAGCTCTCCCAGGTCTTGGTCCGGCCGGCCCGGATTTCCTCCAGCGCCTTCTCGGCGAAGTGCAGCGCCGCCGCGGCCGCGTAGGCCTGGAAGTAGGTGCGGGCCCTGTTGCGTTCCAGCGTGTTGCTCCACTGCGGGATGTTCCATTCGAAGGAAACGGGACCCTTCAGGGCAGTCTTGGGGAGGTTGATCTGCACGCTGCTGCCGGTTGCCTTGATATAGCCGATGTCCACCAGCCCGGCCAGCGCCGTGGCCCAGAGCCGCGCCAGAGGTCCGCCGCCGGTGTCCAGTGCCAGGTTGTCCTGGCCGTCGAACCAGCGCGGGGACATGACCCAGCTGTACTTCTCTTTGAGGTCCCTCTTCTGTGGCCTGGGGTTGGTGTGCTGGTTCCAGGGGTGGCGGCGGTCCACCGGGTTGCCCAGGGGATCGTGGGTCACGAACATCTCCTGGTCTTCCCAGTCGTCGTAGTAGGAGGAGCCCAGCATGATCCGGATGCCCAGGTTGATCCGCACCAGGTCGGTGGTGACGAGCTTGCCGTCCACCACCACGCCCGGGGTGACGAACATCTTCCGGCCCCATTCGGTCATGTCCTTGTACTCGAAGTTGCAGTAGTCAGGGTCCTGGAGGGAGCCCCAGCAGCCCAGCAGTGTCCGGCGCAGGCCCACCTGCTCGTAGCCCGGCAGTGCCTCGTAGAAGAAATCAAAAAGATCGTCATGCATTGGCACGACCTTCTTCATGAATTCCACGTACCGCATAAGCCGGGTGATGTAGTCCGTCATGAGCTGGATGGTGGCCACGGTCCCCACTCCGCCGGGGTAGAGCGTGGACGGGTGCACGTGGCGGCCTTCCATCAGGCAGAACATCTCGCGCGTGGACCGGCTGACCTGCAAAGCCTCGCGGTAGAACTCCCCGGTGAACGGATTCAGCGAGCGCATGATGTCCGCGATGGTCCGGTAGCCGTGGTCCCCCTCGTGCGGGGCCCGCGTATTTTCTGCCTTTGCCAAGACGCCGGGGTTTGTCTCGGAGACCATCTTTTCGCAGTAGTCCACGCCGACCAGGTTTTCCTGGAAGATGTTGTGATCGAACATGTATTCGGCGGCCTCGCCCAGGTTGACGATCCACTCACCAAGGTTCGGCGGCTTCACACCGTAGGCCATGTTCTGCGCGTAGCAGGAACAGGTGGCGTGGTTGTCGCCGCAGATCCCGCAAATGCGGCTGGTGATGAAGTGGGCATCCCGAGGGTCCTTGCCCTTCATGAAGATGGAATAGCCGCGGAAGATCGAGGACGTGCTCTTGCACTCCACCACCTGGTTGTTCGCGAAATCGATCTTGGTGTAGATGCCCAGGCTGCCCACAATCCTGGTGATGGGATCCCAGGCCATCTCCACAAGGTTGCTGTTGTCCGTCCCGCTCCCGGACGGCATAGGAATCGTTGAGGTCATGTTCTTCACCTGTCTGGAAGGGGGTGGATTTACCAGGTGCGCTGTGCGCCGGTCAGCAGTTCGGTGCCGGGCCGGCGCCACTTGGGCTCCTGGTCCAGCGTGTGGGTGGTGATGCCGCGCAGCGCCCTGATGGCGGCGCCGTAAGGACGGATGGCGCTAGTGGAGAGCTTGCCGCCGGGTGGCTCGTCCATAAACGGCATGAACTTGTCCGGGAAGCCCGGCATGGTGCAGCCGATGCAGATGCCGCCCACGTTGGGGCAGCCGCCGATCCCGTTCATCCACCCGCGCTTGGGCACGTTGCACTTGACCACCGGACCCCAGCAGCCAAGTTTGACGATGCACTTGGGGGAGCCATACTCGGTGGCGAAGTCGCCCTGCTCGTAGTAGCCCGCCCGGTCACAGCCTTCGTGCACTGTCTTTCCGAACAGCCAGGTGGGCCGCAGCGCATCATCCAGCGGGATCATAGGGGCCTGGCCGGTAGCCTGGTACAGCAGGTAGGTCATGGTTTCGGAGAGGTTGTCCGGCTGGATGGGGCACCCGGGGACGCAGACGATCGGGATGCCGGCCTTGGACTTCCAGTCATAGCCGAGGTAGTCCGGGACGCCCATGGCGCCGGTGGGGTTTCCCGCCATCGCGTGGATGCCGCCGTACGTGGCACACGTGCCGGCCGCGATGATGGCCGTGGCTTTGGGCGCCAGCCGGTCCAGCCACTCGCTGGTGGTGATCGGCTGGCCGGTGGCCAGGTCGTTGCCGAACCCGCACCAGTAGCCGCCTGGATCGTGGAGTTTCTCGTTCGGGATAGAGCCCTCAACCACCAGGACGAACGGCTCCAACTCGCCGCGGTCTGCCTTGCGGAACCACTCCAGGAAGTCGTCCGCCCCTTCCTGGGGGCCGCATTCGAAATCGATCAGGGGCCAGTGCATGGCAATGCGGGGCAGGCCGGGCAAAGCGCCGAGCGCGATCTCCTCCACGCTGGGCTGGGTAGCCGCTGTCAGGGCGACGGAATCGCCGTCGCAGCTCAGCCCTGCGTTGATCCAGAGCACGTGAATCAGGGTTTCTTCGGCCCTGAGGGAAGTTTCGGTAGGCATCGTTGCCTCTTTCCGCGGCCCGTGAGGGGGCTCAGTGTGCGTCTGTCAGGGACTCTTCCAGAGACCCTGTCAAAGACCCTCCGCGGGTCTCTGTCCGGGAGGGGCGGCCGTCCAGCCAGTCATACCAGGCGGCGACGCCGTCGCCGGTAGTGGCCGAGAGGACCAGGAATTGTGCGTGAGCATTCAGGCGACGGATGCGGCGAACGCAGGCGTCGACGTCGAACTCGACGTAGGGGAGCAGGTCCGACTTGTTGATGATCACCAGGTCGGCCGCGAGGAACATGTGCGGGTACTTCTGCGGTTTGTCATCACCTTCCGTCACTGAGACGACTACTACTTTCGCTGCTTCGCCCAAGTCGAACAGGGCGGGGCAGACGAGGTTTCCCACGTTCTCGATAAACACGGTGGAACCCATCGGGGGAGCCAGCGCGTCGAGTCCGCGGCGGAGCATGTCGGCGTCCAGGTGGCAGCCCGCTCCGGTGTTGATCTGCACCACGGGCCGCCCGGTGGCCCGGATTCGGTCGGCATCGAGGGAGGTTTCCTGGTCCCCTTCAATGACGCCGGCCTCCAGCCTGCCGCCCAGCTCCGTGAGCGTCCGCACCAGGAGTGTGGTTTTGCCGGAGCCGGGGGAGCTCATCATGTTCAGCGCGCGGACCTTCCTCCCGGCGAGCCAGCCGCGGTTCCGTTCCGCGAGGAGATCGTTCTTGGCCAGCAGGTTCTGTTCCAGCGGGATGAGTTCCGGGGCGTGTATGTGGCCGTCGGTGTGGGGGTGGTCGTGCTCGTGGTCATGGCTGTGAGGGTGGCTATGGGTGTGCCCGTCGTGCGTGTGCGAATGCCCAGGTTCGTGGGAATGCTCATGTGCCTGCGCCCCCGGCACTTCCTGGCCCGGCACTTCCAGGGAGTACACCCTGGGGGCGGCTTCATCGCCGCAGCCGCACGTTGCGCACATGTCGCTACGCCACCTCCACCGAAACAAGGTTGAGTTCCCGCCCGCTGACCACTGCGACGTCGGCGCTCCCGCAGGGGCATAAAAGGAAGATGTCCGTCATTGCGAAGTCTGTACCGCACTCGCGGCAATGCCCTCGGGCCTGCGGCTCGTCGATCCGGAGCCGCGCCCCGGCCAGGGTGGTACCCGCTGAAGCCACATCAAAACAGAAACGGAGGGCGTCCGGAAGCACTCCCGCTAACGGCCCGATCCGAAGGTTGACACCCATGACTGCCTGGCCGCCGGTCCTGTCCAACACCGCGTCAATAAGGCTCTGTGCGATCGAGAGTTCGTGCATGGATACTGCCCCCTCTCTGCCCAAGATAGGCTCGTCGAGGCCATAAATCAACCTCAATATTTGACAGCTGCGCATGCATCGACTAAAGGCGTATAGTCATCCCAGTATTCTGCCATGACGCGGAAACCGGAGGCTCGGTAATGCAGCAACCGGAAGCTGGAGGCAACACGCCGCCGCAGGCCAGGACGGGCCGGTCCAGCAACATGCCCGGACGGTCCAGGAACGCACTGACCGGCTGGGAACGGGCATCGATCGGTGGAATGGCGGCCGTTGTGTTGCTCCTGCATGCTGTGGGCTGGGGCGTTCTTTTGGCTGTTGTTGCAGCGGAGATCCCTCCGGCGGGTTCCTCGGGCGTTTTTGGGGTCGGCCTCGGAGTTGCCGCCTATACGCTGGGGCTTCGCCACGCATTCGACGCGGACCACATCGCCGCCATCGACAACACCACCCGGAAACTTGCAGGCGACGGACACCTGGGCGACGGGCGCTCCGGCGGCGCCGGCATCGGGAAAGCCCGAACCGGGAAAGCCCGTACGGGACAGCCGGGCAACCACCGGCCCATGACTGTGGGCTTCTGGTTCTCTCTGGGCCACTCGAGCGTCGTTTTTGGCCTGTGCGCGTTGCTGGCGGCCGGAATCCGGAGCATGTCGGACCAGGGCGGGATGGTTTCCGGCGAAACCGAGGCGGGCCTGCAGATCTTCGGGACGGCAGTCTCCGGCGTCTTTCTTTACCTCATCGGCGTCCTGAACCTGATAATCCTCCTGGAGGTGCTTCGGTCGGCGCGGCGGCTGCGGTCCAGCCAGGACAACGGCGCCGGACTGGAAAACCAGCCTGCCCCCGGTGGCCTGATGACGCGGCTTTTCGGCCGGTTGACCGGGCTGATCACCAAGCCCCGGCAGATGTATGGCGTGGGACTGCTGTTCGGTTTGGGCTTTGATACCGCGACGGAGGTGAGCCTCCTGATCCTGGCTGCCGGGGCCGCCGCCTCGGCGCTGCCGTGGTACGCGATCCTCACGCTGCCGGTCCTCTTCGCGGCGGGCATGAGC
The DNA here is from genome assembly GCF_050156575.1 of Pseudarthrobacter sp. S6. NCBI lineage: Bacteria > Bacillati > Actinomycetota > Actinomycetes > Micrococcales > Micrococcaceae > Pseudarthrobacter > Pseudarthrobacter sp. S6. The sequence goes on from NZ_CP189581.1 coordinate 779,151, forward strand.
CTGCTGGACTCGCTGGACGGCTGCCTCATGACTTTCGCGTACCGCTGGGCACTTTCCCGGCCGGTCCGCAGGATCTACTACAACGTGGTGGTGACCGGGCTGTCCGTGGCCGTTGCGCTGGGCGTCGGCTCCGTGCAGCTGATTTCCCTCCTGGTGGACAGCGCCGGAATCCGGTCCGGGCCGCTGGCTGTGATCGGCGGACTCGACCTGGCCGCAGTCGGCTACACAACCGTGGCGCTGTTCATTTTCACTTGGCTCCTTGCCTTGGGCGTGTGGCGCTTCGGCCATATCGAGGAGCGCTGGTCATTGCCCCTCCCGGAGAGCGGCCCCGAGTAGCAGGACCGGCGGCAGGGCCGGCGGCGGACTGGCCGGTGGCGGGACTGGCCGGGCCAGCGGACAGCCGGGATAGGGTTGAAGGCATGCCTTCGTTCCAGACGCGCTTAAAAATCACCGGACTGAAACCTGGCAACCCGCCGGAAGCCGTGATGGCCGCCGCCGTTGAGGCATTGGAGATCCGCCACCATGTGGAATCCAACCAGATCGAACTGGCCGCCGGCATCCCACAGCTGAATCTCCGCTTCCTCGTGGAGGCGACCGAATACAGCGGTGAGAACCAGCAGGCACGCGAATCGGCAGCGATGATGCGCGACGCCGTCGAACGCGTTGCGCTCACCGGCTCACTGACGGTGCTCCGCCGCAACCGCGGCCGCTGGGCGCCTGTTTAGCTCACTCGCCGGGGGCGGGCTCGTCCACGGGCGAGCGGGTGCCACGCCGGCGGGTGACGATGATGCCGACGACGACGCCGATCACCAGGCCCAGCACCACACCGATCAGCGAACTCGCCCAGAACGGCAGCTTGGTTGCCGATCCCGTGAAGTAGCCCAGGCCCACTAGCCAGCTGGCCCAGAGGACCGCGCCGAGGCCGGCGCACAGGCTGAAACCCCGGGCGGAGACATCGGCGATGCCCGAAGCGGCCGACGTCGCCAGCCGCCCGCCGGGGATGAAACGGGCGCCGATGATGGTCCCGTAGGTGGAGGAGCGGCCAGCCTTGGCGATGGCCTTATGGATGCCGGTATGGACTTTGCGGCCCCAGCGCCAGCGGTCCAGGACATGGCTGAGCCGGCGTTTGAAGAGCTGGAACACCACCATGTCACCAATCCAGGACGCTACCGCGCACAGTGCCCCCACCAGGAAGACGTTGGCCCGGCCGTCGGCGGAGAGGGCCCCGCCGGTGATCACCAACATTTCTGACGGGATGGGCGGGAAGATGGCATCGCCGAGGACCGTGGGGATGATCCAGAAGTAGATCGCCGCCCCCCAGCTGTCGGCATCGCCAAAGTCCATGGCCATAAAGTACCGCACTTTTGCGCGGCCGCACGGCCTGAGCTGGCCGCCGGCACGGACTTCCCCTCACTGGGTTCAGCGAGCGTCCCAGTACTACGCGTCCCAGTACTACGCGTCCCAGTACTACGCGCGCCAGTACACGGACCTCAGTACCCGGCGCCGATTTTCCGGCGGCGTGGCCGTGGGACTCCTCCGCGAACTTCCCTGGGAACATGGCTGAGGTGCCGTCCCGCGAGGAAATACCAGTACGGCCACGCGACCCACGCGACGGCGCCCACGGCAATTCCGGCCCCGCCGAGGCCCCAGCGGATCCAGGCAGGCGCCGGTTCCAAGGCCGTCAGCGCGGCCAATGGCAGCGCCACCACTAAGGCGCCGCCGATAAACTCTCCCAGCTTCGCGAGATCCCGTGGACAGCCGCCCGACTGGAGCAGTGACCGGTGGGCCAGCAGGAACCAGCCGGCCTGGACCACCATTGCCCCCACCGAGATGCCGGTGGATACATTGAAATCGAGCTTCTTCGCGACGAGGAGGAACGAGCTTGCCGATCCTGCGGCGCTGCCCGCGATCACCAGCCATTTGGCTGCCTCGGAGCCGGGTGTACGGCGCAGGCGCCGGTGGACCTGGACGATCACCGGGATGATCGTCAGCTGGAAGACGCCGCCGGTGGCATCGTTGATGGTGCCGAAGATGTAGGGTCCGTTCCTTGGCACCTCGATGGCGAACATGGCGCCCAATGTTGCCACGCCCACTACGCCTATGCCCGCGGACGCGTAGGCGAACTTGGCCGCCGTTCGATCGCCCGGGATTTCGATGAGGGTATCCATGATGCTTCCTCGCTCAGTCTGGATTCTCGCTCAGTGTGGATTCCGGCTCGCGCTGTTCCCGGCTGGCCACCGTCAGGGTATTGCTGCCGCGGCGCAACCGGCAGCCCCCCAGCAGGCTTAATTCCCAACCCATGCGAGAGCCAGCGTCATGCCTATCCCCTTCAATCGACCGGACAACACGCGATACCCCAGATAACTATCGTGGCACTGGGGCGCATCATGTCAAGGCAGTTAGTAAAGGGGGTTTTGCTGGGTTGCCTGCAGGCAATCTCCATCATTTCTTGCTCCTGCCCGGATGACTGGAGATCAGGCGTGCTGCTGCGGTTATGCGGGGCCTTTGAGCCGCACCTCCTAAGTGGGAAACTGGCGGCATGCGGATCACCATCCTCCAAGGCGATATCACCACCCGCACCGTTGACGCGATTGTGAACGCTGCAAATTCCACGCTGCTGGGCGGCGGCGGAGTGGATGGGGCCATCCACCGGGCCGCCGGACCCGAACTGCTGGCCGCCTGCCGGGCATTGCGCAACACGGATCTGCCGCACGGACTGGCTGTGGGTGCCGCCGTCGCCACCCCGGGTTTCCGGCTCCCGGCCCGGTGGGTCATCCACACCGTGGGGCCGAACCGTCGCGCCGGGCAGACCAACCGGGCGCTGCTGGTGTCCTGTTTCAGCGAAAGCCTGCGGCTGGCGGATTCGCTGGGCGCGGCTTGCCTCGCACTTCCCGCTGTGGGCGGGGGAGTCTACGGCTGGCACCGGCGCCAGGTGGCGGAGGCAGCGCACGACGCCGTTACGGGGTTTGGTGCCTCACATCCGGCCAGCGCGCTCGAGTTGGTGGAGTTTGTCCTGTTCGGCCCCGAGATGGAGCTTGCCTTCAGGACCGTGTTTGATCAACGCGGTGCTTGAGCAGCCTCGCTGAGGTGGAGCCCGCTGCGGTACTCCACGGGCTTTTTGCTGATGGGGTCCACAAAGCGGATGCCGCGGGCCAGGAGCTGCAGCGGTTTGGAGTAGTCGTCCGGAGCTTTGTCCAGGAGGTCCGGGTAAAACGCGTCGTTCACGATGCCCAGTCCCAACGAGGCCATGTGCACCCTCAATTGGTGCGTCTTTCCGGAGTGCGGCTCCAGCCGGTACCGCGCCAGGCACGGCGTAGTACCCGCGTCCGCGTGGATGCCAGGGGCTCGGGCACCAGCGTCGCAGGTGCCGGCGGCACCCACGGAAGCGCCGCCGTCGAACGTTTCCAGCCGTTCGATCCGGGTTTCCGCGTTCGGCTCGCCCTCGATGACTTCGGCCAGCAGGTAGCTGCGGGACTTGGTCATCCGGTTCCGGACCACCACGGGGAATTCGACGGCGGGGTGTCCGGCGGCGGGCTCCGCGGCGGACACACACTCGTATTCCTTCTGCACCTGCCGCTTCTCGAAGAGTACCTGGTAATTTCCGCGGGTTTCCGGGTTGGTGGACAGCAGCAGCACGCCGGCGGTCATCCTGTCCAGGCGGTGCATGGGGATCAGGTCCGGCAGGTTGAGCTGGTTCCGGAGCCGGACCAGGGCCGATTCCTGGATGTAGGTGCCGCCCGGGGTGGTGGGCAGGAAATGCGGTTTGTCCACCACGAGCAGGTGATCATCCTGGTGCAGGATGCTGATGTCCACCGGGATGCGGGTCTCCGGCGGCAATGAGCGGTAGTACCAGATGAAGGTGTGGTCCTCGAGCCGGGTGGCCCGGTCCAGGGCGACGCCGCCCTCGCCCACGATCTCGCCGGCGTCGAACCTGTCCTCGATGCCCTGCGGATCGATGTGGCCCCAGCGGTGCATCATGTAGTCCATCGCGGTTGTCCACGGCCCCTCGTCCGGGAGGCGCAGGCGGGTGGCGTTCACGCCGTCGCGCACGGGGAGGGGGGATTGCATCACCGGTCCATTCTACTTATTCCTGCCAGGCGCGTGGAGGACCCCGACGTCGGCGGCCGGCCCGGCGGGATGCGGTCTCAGGCGATCGCGACGGCGGGCAGTGCTGAAGGATGGCGCCGCAGCGTCGGGGCCGAGTCCAGCCTGTCCTGGGCGGCACGAAGTGCCAGTACCGCGGTTTCCAACTGATCCGACGGCAACGTGAACGGTACGCGGAGATAGTGCTCCAAAGCGCCACCAACGCCGAATCGGGGACCGGCGGCGAGGCGGAGGCCGAAGTCCGGAGCGATGACGGCAAGTGCAGTGCTGACCGGGGCCGGGAGGCGGCACCAGATGGACAGGCCGCCGTCGGGCCGTTCCGCCTGCCACGAGGGCAGATGCTCGGCGACCAATGACAAGAGGGCCTCACGGTTCTCGCGGAGCATGCCCAGGCGTGCCGGGAGCGGTTCGGTCAGGGAATTCACCAGATGGGCCGCAGCCAACTGTTCGACGACGGGTCCGCCCAGATCCAATGTGGTTCGTGCGGCGGCGAAGCGCTGGATCAGCGGCTCGACGGCGCGGATCCAGCCCGTCCGCAGGCCGGCCCAGTGCGACTTGCTGAGCGACCCGATCGAAACCACAGCCGGGCTGAAGGCAGCCATGGGAGTGGCCGCCTCTGCGTCGAGGTTCAGCTCCCGCAGGGTCTCATCCACCACCAGGACGGTGCCGGACGCCGCGGCGGCGCGGACAAGCCGGCGCCGCTGCGGATCCCGCATCAGCCGCCCCGTGGGGTTGTGGAAGTCGGGGACGACATAGGCCAGTGCCGGCCGCTGTTGCAGGGCAGAGTCCATTGCGTCCAGGTCCCAGCCTGAGGGTGGCCCCGCAGATGGTTGTCCTCGCGGCGCGGCCGGAGGCATCGCTACCGGCACCGGTCTGCAGCCTGCGGCCCGGATGGCATCGAGGGCATGGGGATAGCTGGGGTTCTCTACAAGTACCCTGTCTGCCCGGCCCGTGAGGGTGCGGAGGACAATGTTCAGGGCATGCTGCGCGCCGGAGGTGACCAGGATCTGCGCAGCGGCCGTCGGAACCCCGGCCGCGGAGTACCGCGCCGCAACCGCCTCCCGCAGGGCCTGGACACCAAGTGCGTCGTACCCGAATCCCGGAAGCAGGGCAGGAAGTTCTGTGAGCGCGGCGGCGAACGCCCGGTGGACGACTTCGCCGCTGGCAGGCAGCGAGGCATACGCCAGGTCAAGGAGTCCGTCTGGAACGGCCAGTCCAGGCCCGCCGCCGAGTCCTGGTCTTGTTGTCCGGACGGCCGCGTTGACCTCGGGCCCGGGGATGCCGGTCCTGCCCCGGCTGCCCTGGCCGCCCCGCAGAAGTCCTTGCTCCCGCAGCGAAGCATAGGCGGCCGTGACGGTGGTACGGCTGATGCCGAGGGCGGTAGCGAGGGAACGTTCACTTGGGAGGGCGACGTCGAGCGGAATCCGGCCGTCCAGGACCAGCAGGCGGACGACGTCGGACAACTCGCGGTACGCCGGGGCGGCGCCGGGATTCCACCGGCCGAGCAAGCGGGCGAGGGAACTGGGGGCAAGAGAGCCGGACATAGGGCCAGTATCTCAAACTGGCTATGGATTGCAAGGCCAGTTGCCGTCAGGATGGAGACATGATGACGCGCAGAATTCTCCAGCTCCTGATCGGCCTCGCCATGTACGGCATTTCCCTGGCGATGTTCATCCGGGCCGGGCTCGGGCTGGACCCGTGGGACGTGTTTCATCAGGGACTGGCCGGAAAGACGGGCCTGAGTATCGGCACTGTGGTGATCGTTGTCAGTTTCCTGGTCCTGCTGCTCTGGATCCCGCTCCGGCAGCGGCCGGGGTTCGGGACACTGAGCAATGCCGTGCTTGTGGGGGTCTTCGCGGATGTTGGCCTCGCGCTGATCCCGCAGATCACCCAACTAGGCGGACAGATCGGGATGCTCGGCGGCGCCGTGCTGCTCAACGGCGTCGCTTCGGCCTGCTACATCGGCGCCCGCTTCGGCCCCGGCGCCCGGGACGGGCTGATGACCGGCCTGGCCCGGCGCACCGGCTGGTCGGTGCGTACGTCCCGGACCGGGATCGAAGTCGTGGTCCTCGGCGCCGGCTGGCTGCTGGGTGGCTCGGTCGGCGTCGGGACCGTCCTCTACGCGCTGGCCATCGGCCCGCTGGTGCAACTGCTGCTGCCGCGGTTCATGGTGCCGGAAGGGCTGGTGCCCCAGGCCGCCGCTGCCGAACAGGAAGCGTCGCAACCGGTGGCCTCGGAACCGGGCGCATAGAACGAGGACACCTCGCCGGGTGTCGTTGACCCGGCCCGGCCTGGAAGCCGTTCGACTATAGGTCTTGACACTGCCAAAACGTTTTGTATAGAGTGTGAGCAACACAACAGCCAAAACGTTTTGTAAAGGAATGTCGAAGATGACAAGAGTCGGGATACGGGATGTGGCGAAGGCCGCCGGGGTTTCGGTCACTACCGTCTCCCACGCGCTCAACGACGTCGACGGCTCCCGGGTCAAAGCGGAAACACAGGACCACATCAGGGCGATCGCCAAAGACCTTGGCTATGCCCCCAACCGGCTCGCCAGCGGACTGCGCAACCAGCGCTCGCAGATTATCGGCCTGGTCAGTGACGAGATTGCCACCACCCCGTTCGCGGGTGACATGATCCGGGGGGCGCAGGACGCCGCCTACGAACGCGGCTACCTGCTCATGGTGGTCAACTCGGGCCTGGACCGGCGCCTGGAAGAGCACGAAATCCGGAGCCTGCAGCAACATCAGGTCGACGGGATTGTCTACGCCAAGATGTTCCACCAGCCGACGGAGGTTCCAGCTGGCCTGAAGGGCATCCCGACGGTCCTCTTGGACGGCACGTCGGGAAACCCGGAAGTTTCCTCGGTGGTGCCGGATGAGGTGGGGGCTGCGGAGGCCGCCGTCGAGGTACTGATCCAGGCCGGCCACCGCCGGATCGGGATGCTCAACAACGTCGACGACATTCCGGCAACGCATGGCCGCTACCAGGGCTACCGCAGCACATTGGAGCGCCACGGCCTGGCGTTCAATCCCCAATACCTGGCCACGGACCGCCCGGACGCCCGTGCCGGCCGGGAGCAGGCTTTGAAGATGCTTTCGACGGCGGAAGGTCCGACGGCCTTGTTTTGCTTCAGTGATCAGGTGGCCATGGGTGCTTACCAGGCCGCTGCGCAATTGGGTCTCCGGATTCCCGAGGACCTGTCCATCATCAGTGTGGACAACCTGGAGATCGTTGCGGGGGCCCTGTGGCCAGGGTTGACCACCATGGCGTTGCCGCACTACGACATGGGGCGTTGGGCAGTTACCCGGCTCCTTGACGACATCGCCACTCCTGGCCGTCCGCCGGAGCAGGAAGTACTAGCGTGCCCGCTCGTGTCCCGGGGGTCCGTCGGTCCGCCGCCGGGCTGACCCGGCGCCGAGTTCCGCCGCGAAATACCCAAATTTCAACCAAACCCAGCAGGGCTAAAAAAGGGGCGCGGCCGTTGCACCGGCCGCGCCCCCAGGATCCCTGCGCCCTCACCAATCATCAGAAAGGTTCACACGACATGAACAAGAAAGTCAGCCGGGTCCTGGTAGCCAGCGTAACGGCCGCCGCCCTCATCGGCACACTGGGTGCCTGCGGAAAAGGCAGCGCCTCCGCGTCCTCCGGGGATGCCAACGAAATCACCATGTGGACGCACAACGCCGGCAACGTCGAGGAACTCGGCGCCATCCAGAACATCGTGGATGCGTTCAACAAGGAGTCCGACGTCAAGGTCAAGGTCCAGGCCTTCCCGCAGGAGTCGTACAACGACTCCGTAGTGGCGGCCGCGTCCGCCGGCAACCTGCCGTGCATCGTGGACATCGACGGGCCGAATGTTCCCAACTGGGCCTGGGCCCAGTACCTGGCACCGCTCAAGCTGACCACCGACCTCAGCACGCACCTGCCCAGCACCGTCGCAAAGTGGGAAGGCGAGACCTACGCGGTGGGCTACTACGACGTCGCCCTGGCCATGATGGCCCGCGCCTCCGACCTGAAAGAAGCCGGAGTCCGGGTGGCAACCATCGAGCAGCCCTGGACCAAGGCAGAATTCGAGGACACCATGACCAAGCTGAAGGCCCTTGGAAAGTGGGACTACCCGCTGGACATGGGCACCGCCGGAACCGGTGAATGGCTGCCTTACGCCTATTCGCCGTTCCTGCAGTCCTTCGGCGGGGACCTCATCGACCGCAAGGACTACCAGTCTGCGGACGGCAAGCTCAATGGGGACGCAGCCGTCGCCTGGGCGGGCTGGTTCAAGGGATTGGCCGATCAGGGCTTTATGGCAACCAAGAGCGGCAAGGACAGCACCCAGGACTTCCTGAACAACAAGAGCGCCGTTCTCTACACCGGTTCCTGGGCTGCGGACAAGGCCCGCACCGCCCTCGGTGATGACCTCGTCGTAATGCCGACCGTTGACCTTGGCAAGGGCCCGAAGATCGGCGGCGCTTCCTGGCAGTGGGGCGTCACCACCGGCTGCGCCAACTCCCAGGCAGCGATGGACTACCTCTCCTTCTCCCTGAAGCCGGAAAACGTGGCCGCAGTGGCCACAGCGACTGGGACCATTCCCGCCAGCACCGAGGCCGCCGCGCTGATTCCCGCCTTCGCTGAGGGTGGCGTGAACCGCGACTTCCTGACCTACTCACGCGATTACGCCCTTATGCGGCCCGAGACCCCCGCGTACCCGATCATCGCCAACGAATTCGGCAAGGCAGTCCAGGACATCCTGGCCGGCGCCGACGCCAAATCCGCCCTGGACAAGGCCACAAAGTCCATTGACACCAACATCAAATCCAACGGCGGCTACAAGAACTAGCCAGCGCCTACGGTGCTGCGGGGGCGGGACGCTCCCGCCTCCGCAGCACCAGCCGCTGGGTTCACCCCCGCCGTTCCGTGTCTGGAGAATCTCATGGCCATTAGTCCACTTCCCACCCGTTCGCGGGCCAACCGCGCCGCTGACCGTGCCGCGTCCACGACGACGCCCGCTCCCACCCGTCGCCGGTCCCGCAACCTTCGCGAGCAGCTGCGCGGGTGGGGCATGATCGCCCCGGCCGCGATTCTGCTGCTCTTGTTTATCTTCCTGCCGGCGATCATCGGCTTCGGCCTGGCTTTCACGAACGCCCGGCTCATTTCGCCCCGTCCCGTCGAGTTCGTCGGAGTGGACAACTTTGCCCGGCTCTTCGCCGATCCCTCCTTCTGGCGGGCACTGCTGAACGTCGGGTACTTCGCCGTCGTCGTCGTCCCCGTCCAGTCCGCACTGGCCCTGGTCCTGGCGCTCCTGATCAACAAGAAGTTCCGCGGCGTGAACTTCTTCCGCACCGTCTACTTCCTGCCCGTTGTGACCTCCATGGTGGTGGTGTCCCTCCTGTGGCTCTTTATGTACAGCAAGGACGGGCTATTCAACGAAATCCTTAACAGGGTGACGTTCGGCCTCTTCGGCGGCATCGACTGGTTGAACGAAACCACAACGGCCATGCCGGCCATCATCATCCTGTCCATCTGGCAGGCTGCCGGATTCCATATGATCATCTGGCTCTCAGGGCTGCAAAGCATTTCCGGGGAGCTCTATGAAGCCTCGCAGCTGGACGGCACCAGCCGCTGGCAGCAGTTCAAATACGTGACGTGGCCGGGGCTGCGGCACACCCGCAGCCTGATCCTGGTGACGATCACCATCCAGGCCCTGGCACTGTTCGACCAGGTCAACGTCATGACCCAGGGCGGTCCGCTGGATTCCACCACAACCATTGTCTACGAGGCGGTCCAGGCCGGATTCAGGCAGCAGGACACCGCCTACGCGTCGGCGATTTCACTCGTCTTCTTCGCCGTCGTCCTGCTCATCTCAGTCGTACAGCGCCACCTGACCCGAGAAAAGGACTGATGTGAAAAACACACTCCGCCTCACCAATGCCGGAACCATGCTTGCGCGGATCCTTCTGGCCATCGCTGCAGTTTTTCCCATCGTCTTTATGCTGGTGTCATCGCTGAAGCCTGACACCCAGATCTTCGGCGACATGTCCTCTGTGGCCGCCTTCCTGCCGATCGGCAACATTTCGGTCGACAACTACACTGCGGTCTTTGACCGGGTTCCCGCGGCCAGGTTCCTGATCAACTCGATCGGCATCTCCGCCATCACAGTTGCCCTGGGCGTGGTCATCAACAGCATGTGTGCCTTCGGCCTCTCCCGCATGCAGGTCCGCGGCAAGCGGATCGTGTTCGGTGCCATCCTCGCCACCCTGATCGTGCCGTTCCAGACCCTCGCCCTGCCGCTGCTGTGGTGGGTCAACCAACTGCCCTGGCTCGAAATGAACGGCTTCAGCCTGGAACTCTCAAAGGGCTGGCTGGACACCTACCAGGTGCAGATCATCCCGTTCATTGCGAACGCATTCTCGATCTACCTGTACCACCAGTACTTCGAATCCATCCCGAAGGAATTGGACGAGGCAGCGCGGATCGACGGGGCGGGCTGGTTTAAAATCTACCGTCAGGTGGTTATGCCGCTCGCCGGTCCGGCGACAGCGACGGTCGCCATCCTGACCTTCCTGCCTGCCTGGAACTCATACCTCTGGCCGCTCATGGTGGTCCAGTCGGAGGAGCTCCGTCCCGTGATGGTCGGCATGCAGTACTTCTTCCAGCTCAACGTCTCCTGGGGCCAGGTCATGGCCTACGGCTCCCTGATCACCATTCCCGTGGTGGTGATGTTCATCGCCTTCCAGCGCTCGTTTATCAACAGCATCGCCTCCAGCGGCGTCAAGGGCTGACTCGGTCTTCCTCCTGCACCCCCCACAGAAAGCCACGAAAGTACCGAACAATGACCACACTTTCTGCTCCAGACAAACTCAACCAGGCCGTGGCCGCCGAATCTGCCGAAGTCTTACGTCCCGCCCTGCACTACACAGCGGACACCACCTGGCTCAATGACCCCAACGGCCTGATCTACCACGACGGGCTCTACCACCTGTACTACCAGAACAACCCGTCCGGCAACGCCTGGGGCAACATGTCCTGGGGTCATGCGACATCCACGGATCTGTGCACCTGGATCCAGCAGCCCGTAGCCATTGCATGCGACGATCAGGCCGACATTTTCTCCGGCAGCATCGTCTTCGACCGGCTCAACACCAGCGGTTTCGGTACCGGACAGGTGGCCCCGCTGGTGGCTGTGTACACCAGCGCCTTTAAGCCTGGATCGGGACTCGAAGGCCGTCAGGCCCAGTCGCTGGCGTACAGCCTGGACGGCGGCTACAGCTGGGAGAAGTACCGGCACAACCCGGTACTTGACCGCGAATCGACGGATTTCCGGGACCCCAAGGTATTCCGCTACGACGGCGACGCCGGAACCTACTGGGTCATGGTCGCCGTTGAGGCCCTTGACTACCAGGCGGTGCTGTACCGGTCGGACAACCTCAAAGACTGGGAGCTGCTGAGCACCTTCGGCCCGGCGAATGCCACCGGCGGAATCTGGGAATGCCCGGACCTGTTCGCCCTGCCGGTCGACGGTGACGAGGCCAGGACCAAATGGGTCCTGACAGTCAGCCTGAACCCGGGCGGCCCAAACGGGGGATCGGCGGGCCAGTACTTCGTGGGCGACTTCGACGGCGTCACCTTCACCTCGGAATCCACCGTCTCGGAAGGTCAGCACGAGAAGTCCCGACTGGCTGACTTCGACTGGCTGGACTGGGGCCGCGACTACTACGCAGCCGTGACGTTTGGCGACGTCCCTGACGGAAGAACACTCATGATGGCGTGGATGAGTAACTGGCAGTACGGCCACGGGATCCCGGCCTTCCCGTGGCGGAGCGCCATGGCGTTGCCGCGGGAGGTGTCCCTGCGCAGCGTCGGAGGTTCCTTGCGGCTGGTTCAGCAGCCTGCAGCGGAAGTGCTGGCCCTTCCTGCCTACGGACCGGTGTATAGCACCGGACCGGTTTCCATTTCTGAAGAATCGCGACTCCTTGACGGTGCGGCCGGTACGGTACAGCGGATCGATGCCCTCTTCACACCGGGAACAGCAGCTGAATTCGGCCTGATCGTCCGGGGCAAGGACGGACAGGGCACCAGGATCGGGATCCGTCCGCGCGATGGCAGGCTCACGGTGGATCGCCGGTCATCAGGGCAGACCGATTTCCACGAGACGTTTGCCTCGGTCGACGTCGCGCCGCTGGCGGCCAACAGCAGCAGCTACGAGCTGACGGTCTTCGTCGATGAGTGCTCCGTGGAGATTTTCGCCCAAGACGGCCAGGTGACCATGACGGAACTCATTTTTCCGGCAGAGGGAAGCACCGAAGTTTCCGTTTATGCGACGGGCGGCGCAGCCACAGCGACGTCGCTGACCGTCCGCCAGTTTGCCTGACCGCGGTGCCCTTGCGCACGACTAACCTCGCCGCCAGCGACGGCCTGCTTCGGCGGACGGTGCTGCGTCAGTCAGTGCGCGGAACCCGGCAGCGGCTGGCATTGGGGGCAGAAGTAGATGTCCCGTTCCTCGGTGCCCGTTCCTTTGGCGAGGACCCCGTGGCGCACCGGGGTCCGGCATTTAAGGCAGGCCTGGTGTTCGCGCCGGTAGACCCAGTAACCGGGCAATCCGGAGGTCCGGCCGACAGGTGTCCCGCGCGGGTTGAGTACGGTCACCCTGCGCCCTGGCCCCAGGTTGGCTTCCAGTAGGACCTTCGCGTCGGTGATCATGGCCGTGAGGTCCGGCACTGCGGACACCGGTGCGGCGGGGTGAACTCCGGAGAGAAAGCACGCTTCGCAGCGGTAGATATTGCCGATCCCAGCGAGGTTCCGCTGGTCCAGCAGCGCGACTCCGATCGGGACGTCGGGGTTGGCGCGGAGCCGGGCTTCGGCTTCTGCAAGGTCCCAGTCAGGCCCCAGCAGGTCGGGCCCGAGATGTCCCACCACAGTGTCCTCGTCCGAGGTGCGGACCACTTCGACGACTCCCAGCGAGAAACCCACGGCGTCCGCCGTGGCGGTCCGCAGTACGCACCGGGCCGTGAACCCCGGTTTCCGCCACCGGCCGCCCGGCGGATAGACCTGCCAGGCGCCCTCCATCTTCAGATGTGAGTGGATGGTCAGCCCCTCGTTTGCCCCGCCTGACCGGATTGGGCCGCCAGCGGCCAGGCTGCTGTCACCGGCCCGGCTGTCCGCGGCGCCGGCCGGGCGCCGGAGCCGCATCAGCAGGTGCTTGCCGCGCGGCACGACTTCGGTCACGGTCCAGCCGGCCAGGTTGAGCGTCGCGAAGCGCGGCACCCGGAAGTCCGAAGAGATGAGTTCCTGCCCCGCAAGGGCGGCATGCAACTGGGCGGTTGCCCGCCAGACGGAATCTCCCTCAGGCACGGATCCTCAATCCTTTCGGGGTGGAGTAGGCGCCCGCGTGGGCCAGAGCCGCGGCGACCGGTGTGTCCAGGATGCCGTGTCCGTTGACTTTTTCCATGATCAGCTTGTCCACCGCACGACGGGTCACGACGCCAACCAGGGCTTCTCCCGCGGCGGCAAGGATGTCGGAGTCGTCCGTGAATGCCAGCAGCGTCTTGCCGCCGCGTTCGACGTAGAGGACCAGAGCGCCGTCGACCAGCACCACGAGGGCACCGGCTTTCCGGCCCGGGCGGTGGCCGGTTCCTGCCTCGACGTCGAGGGCCGGCCACGGCAGGGCCGCACCGTAGGGGTTGGCGGGGTCAGTCGCCGCGAGGGCCAGCGCCACGGGATCGGGCCTGGACAGTTGGCTGTCCTCGGAGTAGGAGCGCAGCCGGTCGACGGTGGCGGGCACCGCGAACTGGGCAGCGCCGAGATGTTCGATGAAGTACCCCCGGCGGCAGCGGCCCGCTTCCTCCAACCGGGCCAGGACTTTATACATCAGGCCGAAGCCACCCAGGATGTTCTCCGCCATGACCGATCCGCGGGTCAGCACACCGTAGCGGTCCAGCAGTAATTCCGCGGTGGCCCGGGCATGGATGGTCGGGTCAAGCTCGGGGGCGGGTAACGCGGACCAGCGTCCGGCGGCCAGCGGGGGCGTGGGCAAACCTCCCCCGAGGGAGCCGTGGCGTCCGCCATCGAGTCCGGGCGACCCGAGCAGCCCGGTGCCGTGCGCCCTGCCCAAGCGGCTCAGCCTCGGCGCCCTGGCACGAGGTGCCCGCGCGGCCTGCCGGTGGGCGGTGTGCCCGCCGGCGATCATTGCCCGGACGGGGCCGAACGTGTCGCCGGTGATCCGGCCGGCCCATACGAGGTCCCACAGTGCGGACACGACGTCCTGATCGCCGAGCACGGCGTCCATTCCGCCGGCAATCTCCTTCAACTGCCGGTAGAAGTAGCCGCCGCCGTTGGTCTTCAGGTGCTCCAGCAGCCGCTGCTGGGCGTCCCCGGGCTCGTGGTCGATCAGAGGATTCAGTGTCAGCTCGGCAGAATCTGCCAGATGCAGGCTGATCCAGCCATCGTTCCCCGGCAGCGCCCCGGCGCCGGACCAGAGGACCTCCCCGGCGGCCATCAGTTCGTCCAGCATGGCCGGCTGATAGTCCGCCACGCGGCTGGCCAGGATCAGTGGTTCCCATGCTGACGCGGGGATGGGCACGCCGGAAAGCTGGTCGACGGCGGTGATAATTCCGTCGAGTCCGCGCAGGACCGACTGGCCCCGCTGGCTGCCCGGTGCGCGGACGTTTTGCCAGGCGGGGAGGAACCGGCCATAGGCGGCGGCGTCGACGGGCTCGACCTCGGCCCGCAGGGCTGCGAGTGAGCGGCGGCGAAGCTTGCGCAGCACCTCGGCGTCGCACCATTCGCTGGCTCCGGCGAGCGGCTGAGCGACGGCGGCGGGTGAGGGAATGACCGCCCCGGCGGCTCCGGCCCGGTCATCAGCGGTTGCAGCGGCCTCGTCCGTGACGGCCAGGTCCTCCGGCAGCGCGGAGTGCGGGCGGAACTCACCCTCGACCACGCGGCCGTCAGCTGCGAGCCGCTTCAGCGCAGTGCCCACGACGGCGACGCCGAGTCCGAGCCGGGCCGCCGCTTCGGCCGCGGTGAACGGCCCGTGGGTGCGGGCGTACCGGGAAACAAGATCACCCAGGGGGTCAGCGACAGGTTCGATAAACGCCAACGGCACGCCCATGGGCAGCGGAACACCGAGGGCATCACGCAGCCGGGCCGCATCCTCGACTGCGGCGTGGTGTTCGATGCCGCCGATGTTGACCTTGATGGCGCGGTTGGCCCGCAGCAACGCGGTCAGGTGCGCAGCAGCGTCGACGGGAGCTACCGCCGGCGCCGGAGCGCTCTCTGCGGTCACGGTCTCCAGCCTGGCGGCTACCTCGTCCGGGGCCAGCGGCCCGAGGAGGCGCAGCAGATCGGCGACGCCTTCCATGCCGCGTACCTTCCGGTCCGGCGCAAGCCGCTGCAGTTCCCGTTCCGTGGCGTCGATGACCTTGGCGTCGAGGAGCTCGCGCAACTCGACCCGGCCGAGGAGCTCGTTGAGCAGGGTCGAATCCAGCGCCAGCGCGGCGGCACGGCGCTCGGCAAGCGGCGAATCGCCCTCATACAGGAACTGGGCGACGTAGCCGAACAGCAAGGACTTCGCGAACGGTGAGGGCTGCTGGGTGGTGGTCTCCACGATCCGCAGTTCACGCCGTTCCACCGCGGCGGCGAGGTCCTTCAGCGCCGGCAGATCGTAGACGTCCTGCAGACACTCGCGCACGGTCTCGAGCACGATCGGGAAGGTCGGGTATTTCCGGGCGACGTCCAGCAGTTGGGCCGAGCGCTGGCGCTGCTGCCACAGAGGCTGCCGCTTCCCGGGGTTCTGCCGCGGCAGCAGCAGTGCCCGTGCGGCGCACTCACGGAACCGCGAGGCGAAGAGGGCGCTGCCGCCCACTTCCGCCGTCACGATCTGTTCCAGTTCCTCGGGATCGAAGAGGAACAGTTCCGCGCCGGGCGGCTCGTCCTCCATCATGGGCACCCGCAGGACGATGCCGTCGTCGGCAGCCATTGCGGAGCCGTCCAGCCCGTAGCGTTGCTGCAGCCGCTGGCCTACCGCGAGGGCCCAGGGAGCATGGACGGGCATACCGAAGGGGCTGTGCAGCACCACCCGCCAGTCACCGAGCTCATCGTGGAAGCGCTCGACGACGAGGGTTGTGTCGCTCGGGACCACCTCGGTGGCGAGTTTCTGCTCGGCCAGGTACTGGAGGAGGTTGTTGGCGGCGAAATCGTCCAGCCCGCTGGCCTTACAGCGTTCCGTGGCCGGCCCGACGTCGGACGCGGAGAGTTCACGGACGAACGCACCGAGGGCGCGGCCCAGATCGACGGGACGGCCCAGGGAGTCGCCCTTCCAGAAGGGAAGCTTGCCGGGCTGGCCGAAGGCGGGGGTGACCAGGACACGGTCGTGGGTGATGTCCTCGATCTTCCAGCTCGTCGCCCCGAGGGCGAAGACGTCCCCGACCCGTGATTCATAGACCATTTCCTCGTCGAGTTCGCCGACCCGTCGTCCGCCCTTGGCTGCGGCAGCGGCCGGGCTCGCGGCGCGTCCGTCGCCGCCCGCGGAGCCGGATCCTTCCACGTCGGTGCCAATGATGTAGACGCCGAACAGCCCGCGATCCGGAATCGTCCCGCCGGAAGTGACTGCGAGGCGCTGCGCGCCCGGGCGGCCTTCGATAGTGCCGGCGTTGCGGTCCCAGATGATCCGCGGACGCAGTTCGGCGAATTCGTCGGAAGGGTAGCGCCCGGCCAGCAGGTCCAGGGTGGCCTCGAACGCCGAGCGGGGGAGCGAAGCGAAGGGGGCGGAGCGCCGGACGGTCGCGAACCATTCCTCCACCTCGATCGCGCCGAGCGCGGTCGCGGCCACGGTCTGCTGGGCGAGGATGTCCAGGGGGTTGGCGGGGACGCTGAGCCGTTCGATCTTGCCGCCGAGCATCCGCTCGACCGTGATCGCGGTGTGCACGAGGTCCGCCCGGTGCTTGGGGAACAGGACGCCTTGGGAGATCTCGCCGACCTGGTGCCCGGCGCGGCCTACGCGCTGCAGGCCGCTGGCCACCGACGGCGGCGATTCGACCTGAACGACCAGGTCCACGGCGCCCATGTCGATGCCGAGCTCCAACGACGACGTGGCCACGACGCAGCGCAGCCGGCCGGACTTAAGGTCGTCCTCGATCAGGGCACGCTGGTCCTTGGATACCGATCCGTGGTGGGCGCGGGCCAGCACCGGATCGGCGCCGGCGGTACTGCCGGCCTGCGCCATCATGTGCGCCGGGGTGGCCGTCGACGTCAGCGCCAGCGCGGACCCGCCGGCCGTTCCCGCCCCGCCAGCCAGGCTGTCATCCTGCGGCGAATCCCATCCGCCACCGGCGGCCATGAGTTGGCGTTCAGCATAGATCTCGTTGAGCCGGGCCGTGAGCCGCTCGGAGAGCCGGCGCGAGTTGGCGAACACGATGGTGGACTGGTTGGCCAGCACCAGGTCCACGATCTTTTCCTCCACATGCGGCCAGATGGATGCCTGCGGCTGCAGGCCCGAGGCCGGGCCGGAATCGAATGCCCCCGCGGCGCCCTGGAGATCGGACATGTCCTCCACCGGCACGGAGACAGTCAGATCCCAGTTCTTCCGCGATACCGGCGCAACAATTTCCACCGGCGCCGAGCCGGCCAGGAACTGCGCCACGAGTTCCCGCGGCTCCACGGTCGCGGACAGGCCGATCCGCTGTGCCGGCTTGGGCAGCAGTGCATCCAGGCGTTCCAGCGAGACGGCGAGGTGGGCGCCGCGTTTGGTTCCGGCGACGGCGTGCACCTCATCAACGATGATGGTGTCCACCTCGGTGAGTGTCTCCCGGGCCTTGGACGTCAGCATCAGGAACAGGGACTCGGGTGTGGTGATGAGAATGTCCGGCGGGTGGCTGAGCAGCGCGCGCCGGTCAGCCGTCGTCGTATCCCCGGAGCGGACCCCGACGGTGATCAGGGGAGTAGGGAGGCCGAGTCGTTTGGCAGTCTGGGTTATCCCGATCAGGGGTGAGCGGAGGTTGCGTTCCACGTCAACGCCCAATGCCTTTAGGGGAGAGATATACAGGACGCGGGTCTTGCGTTTGGGCGCACGGGCGCGCACGCCCTTGACGGGCGCCCCGACTGTCCCCCCGGCTTCGCCCTTCACCGGTGGGGCATCCATGCCGGGCAATTCCGGGGCCGCAGCGAGCAGCCGGTCCAGTGCCCAGAGAAAGGCCGCGAGCGTTTTGCCTGAACCCGTGGGTGCCACCACCAGGGCGTGCGCACCGGACGAGATGGCGTTCCACGCGCCGGTCTGCGCCGGGGTTGGCTCCGAAAATGCCCCAAGGAACCAGTCCCGCGTGGACTGGCTGAACTGGTCCATTTGAGCGCCGGGGAGGACGTCCGGACCAGTTCCAAGCGGCTTGATCTCCTGCATGCCTCCATCATGCCCTAACCCACTGACCTGATTACCTGCGGGGGCAGACCGCCGGCAACCGTCCGGATCAGGCAGGTCCAAGCCTCTGCAGATCCTTGGTGGCTGGGCCTTCGAGGAGCTTGCGCCGTTCACCGTAGAGACCGCCACCGGTCGGCTGCAGTCGCGGATAACCGTTGCCTCTCCGGTGGCCGTTTGGGCAGCGTTCGAGCGCGTTGGCGGGGTTCGGTCAGTGGCCATCCTGCCCCAGTCGCTGGCCAGCTGGCCGGCCACGCTGGCGTTTACAGCCATGGCAGCCAGAGCGCCGGAGGGCGCGGTGACGCGGTGATGAATCGTATTTGCGCCAAAGGAGGGCATCAGATTGGTGACCTGGTAGTCCTGGGCTGATCACATGTGCGTGGGCACGGCGCCGGGAAAGTGCGCCAGGAGCCAGTCCAGCAGACCCGACGCGTGGGACTTTTGGGAGTCGGTCCGCGCCACATGGTGCCCGTCTCCCTCCCAGCAGGAGCCGACGCCCCTCGGCCTCGTAGTCTTGCAGTGAGGTCAACGCAGGCCCCGACCTGCTTCTGCGGAAAACACCGGGCCAGGCTGGACGGGACGTCATAGACACTAGGTGTACTTACCGAGGCCGGCCGGGCCCAGAGCATCAGGCGGGCTGGAAGGCTCCGACGCTCAGGAGGGCGATGTTCGCATTTGTGCACGCGCTGGTGGGCTGCGGCAGGAACAACGACGCCGTATCTTCCGGCGGGTAGATGCGGTAACCGGCCGCGTCCGTCAGCGTGCAGTCGCTGTAATTCGCGGCCTGGGTGTAGCGGAGGACGGCGGTTCCGGTCTGGTCCGGCGCGAGCAGGACGTCCGCTACGGGGGTGGTTTCGTCGCGGGTCGCCGCCGCGCCAATCGGTGCGCCGTCGGCGTTGGCGGTCAGCGAAACCCCCGGGTATCCCTTGAGCAGGCAGGGCGCCGTGCCCGTGTTCGTGAGGTTCAGTTTCATGTAGACGCTGCCCGCCGCGCCCCCGCCGGACGCATCGGTAGCAGCCGACAGGGTGGCCGCCTTGCAGAGCGCGGGACCGGCCGGGGTGGTGGTGGACGACGACGGCGACTGGGACGCGTCCGGAGACGCCGGCGTGGCGGACGGGCTGGCGGAGTTGGTCCCCTGCGTTGTCGTCCCCGGCGTCGCGGTCCCCTGCGTCTGCGGCTGGCTCGGTCCGCAGGCGGTGAGCATCAGCGCCGCCGCCGCGACCGCCGTCGTAATAACAAACCCTTGTGAAATGCGCTGAGACGTCATGGCACCACCTTTGTTGCTGCTGTGACGGGAGTCAACGCTGCCACGGGCCTGCGGGAGGATTTGATGCCCGGATCGTGATCATCCGGGCATCAAATCCGGCGATGTTACGCGGCCGTTTCCTGTCGGCGCTTTGAGCTGCTGCGGGCGAAGGCCACCCCGCCAAGGGCGAGTCCGCCGAGACCGGCAGCAAGCCCCGCCCAGCTGCGGGCGTCCGCACCGCTGTCGGTCACTGCAGATGCCTGCTCGGTGGTGTGCCCCGCTGAAGCAGCGGCCCCGTGGCCTTCCGCGCTGGCCGCCTCGGTGATGGTGATGGACGGTGCCGGCGCCTTCAGGGAATGCGGGTCCTGGCCGTCCTTGGCGATCTCCGACCAGTCAGTCTGCCCGGTTTCGCACGACTGCAGCGTGGGGAAGTAGAGCGTGGAGCCGGCCGCGTCGGGCAGCCTGACCGACAGCACCAGGGCATCGCGCAGCTCGTGCTCCAGCGGAGCCTTGGCCGTGTACACAATCTGGCTGGTCCGCTTGGTGATGGACGTGCCGTCGGCCAGTTTCTTCGGCTCGGCAAGCTGTTCGGTCACCTTTTCCACGGTCCAGTTGGGGTTAACCGTGGGCTGGGCGTCGTTGAGTTCAGCCGGCAGGGTGATGGCCACCTTGGTGGTGCCGGACTCGTCGCAGCCGTGCGGGATGCCGAACGTGAGCAGGGCATAGGAATTGGCATCGGTTTTGTTCGGGGTGACGCCGACGTGGGCCGACGCGCCAGCTGCTCCGGTCAGGATCAGGACGGCTGCGCCGCCCGTGGCTGCTGCGGCGGTGAGGGTACGGCGAAGGAATGAGGTGGTCATGGGGTTGCCTTTCGGACGCACGCCGGTTGGGGGCGTGCGGGAGTACGGGGTGGGGCCCGCGGCCTGCGAAATTGCGGTGCGGGCGGAGTCAGGAAAGTACGACGGCGGAAGGCGGGCCGCGTCGGCTGTGTTGCCTGAGGTTCCGCCAGGGGCGGAGGGGGAGAACCGCTGATGGGCCGGGAACCGCCCGCGGCGTGCCGGCGTCGGGCGTTACTGCTTCGGGGAGCCGGACAAGCGGCCTCAGCCACGCGGCCAGTGCCCACAGCGCGGCCTCGCCCTTGGCAAGCAGGAGGGCGCACGCGCCGGTGGCGAGTGCGTGGGTCAGGAGCATCAGGATGCCCGCTGATCCGGAATCGTGGACGTGTCCGGCGGCCGTGATGACGGGTGCAGCGGCGCCCGCGAGGTGGGCGTTGTGGAGCCCGGAGGCAGCACCGCTCCCAGCCGTGCCCCATGAACTGAAGGCCGTGAAGGCTTCGTGCAGGATGAACTGTCCTGCCCCGAGAACGCTGAGCATGGCTGGAAAATTGAGCCGCAGCCTCGTGGCGGTGGTGGCCGCCAGCACTGTCATGGCGAGCACGGCCAGCAGGATGCCTGGGGCGGGAAGGCCGCCACCGCCGGCCACGTGGGCGCCGGCAGCAAGAGTCAGGACTCCCGTGGAGAGGGACGCGGTGCGAAGGAAACGGAAGGGTGGCCGGGCGTGGTTGGTGCGCACGGATCCTCCTTATTTCGTTGGCCGATGACGGTGTTCAGTCACCTTGTTACGATGCCTCTTCAGCAACGTTCAGATTCTACCGGCCTTTGGGCGGGCCGCCGGTGTGTGACCGGCCGTGCAGCGCGATCACGTTGGACGGTGATTCTGTGGCGTCGGATGGCTCGTCTGCCAACTTCAAGAAACCCATAGCAAGCTCGAGGCACTGGATGGCCACCGGGGGAACGCGGTAATCGGTCGCCGCCTCCACCAATCCCAGTTCGGCGAGCAGGGACAGCTTCTGCTGCGCCTGCAGGGCCGCGAAGGACGCATAGATCTCCTCTAGTGCTGTGTCCTTGAGCTCGGTGTTGTCCTCAAGGTCCATGTCCTGGCGCAAGGCGCCCTCAAGGTCCGGCGACGCCATCCGTTCGAGTTCGGCCACGAGCATGGGTTCATCGGTGGTGCCATAGGTGAGGACGGCCAGCAGTGTCCCGGCAACAGCTTCCTGGTCCCACTCGTCGTCCTCGTCGGTGAGCACTCCGACCAGAAGGACCACCGAAAGCTTCCGGCGGATGTCCAGCCGTTCTTCGATCCTGGTGCTGTTCCAGGCGGTCACTTCGGGGCCTGGAGTGGCTTTCGTGGATCCGAGACTGATCAGGCCTGCCCCCACCAGCGCTGACCAGATCTCGCGGAGTACCGGTACGTCGTGCATGGTTCCGACTTCCAGCAGCGTTTCGGGTTGGCTCCCGGCAGTTTCCAGATCGAAAAGTGGCGCGGCTCCACTCGCGCCGCGCTTTCCACGGGCCTGGACTCCTGCGGCTGCGGCGGCCGGCTCGATGTCCTTCAGACGTAGGGCACCAGTGCTGGTGATTTCCTTGCCGGTTCCGATCCAGTCCAGGAGGGCCGACGCACGCTGGATCAGCGGCATGGCATTGAAGGCAGCCTCCTGGTGGTCGTCGCTGAGGTCAGGTACCTGGATAGCCGGCAGTTGCGGGACTGCCGCGGCGATACCGTTTCCCAACACTGAATGGAGTTCCTCATAGGCGGCGTCCGTGCCGCTCCAACGGCCGGTGCCTTTCAGGAAATGGATGTACGAGTGAAGGGCAAAGTAGATGTCGTCGAAGGCCTCATCCATGTCGTCGGGGTCCAACGACGCCGCAATTGCTCCGGCCGCCTGATCCAGGCTTTCACTGTCGATGGCGGTGGCCGAGCTCGAACCGTTGATGGCGTGCTGGGAGGTGAGGAAGAGTTTGACCAGCTCGAGGCACTCGAAGGCACCGGCAGGATCAGGGTCTTCGGTCGCGTGCCATTGAATGAAGTCAAGAGCCATCGAATCAAGCACCCGGTGGTTCAGGACCAGCTGCAGGGGCATCTTGGGGGCCGAGGGTACGGCCTTGAGGTGCCGCCGGTCCTTGTTTCTACTCTTGGATTTGCCGGTCTTTTTCGTCAAGGATTGCCTCCGGTGTCAACGGGCGCTCGCCCCAGGTTCGCTGCCTGGGATAACCGCGGATGTATCGAGCTTACAAAATTGCGGTGCCGGCGAGCAGTTCGGCGAGGACGTCCGCGGCCGAGTCATGCCGGATCAGCGCTGCGGACTGCCCCGCCCAAAGCGACATGAGGTCCGTGTTCCCTTGGGCGGCTGCCTCCGGCCGGAAGCGGCCGGTGAGCCAGTTTTGGGCGGGGAACGGCGCTATTCTTCGCTCCGGGATTCCAGCCTCCGAGAGCCCAGCCGTTACCATGTTGGCCGCTGAGAGTTCGGCGATGAGGCGGTTGGGGATGCCGCGGGCAAGCCGTCCGCTGAGGGCACTTGTCAGCACCGTTTCCCGCGCGGCGGGGCTGTGGAGGACGGCCCGGTACGCAGGCACGGCCGCGGATTCGCGAGTGGCTAGGAACGCCGAGCCCACCTGGACCGCGTCGGCGCCAAGGGCCATGGCGGCTGCATAACCGCGGCGGTCCGCGATTCCCCCGGCAGCGATGACCGGGATGGTGACGGCATCAGCCACCTGCGGAACCAGTGCAAAAGTTCCGATCAGGGACTCCTCGGCGGGCTTCAGGAACGAAACGCGGTGGCCGCCGGATTCCATGCCACTTGCGACCACGGCATCCACTCCACCGGCTTCCAGGGCAACAGCTTCCGCCACGGTGGTAGCGGTCCCCACCACGACTATGCCTCTCCGGTGCGCCGCCGCGATCAGTTCCGGCGCGGGCACACCGAACACAAAGCTGACGACGGCGGGACCGGCCGCCAGCGTTGCCTCCACCTGCTCTTCATAGTCGGGCAGGTAGCGGTCCGGCATGTGCGGAAGCGGAAGTGCCAGTTCGCCGAAGTACGGCTTCAGGGTTTCCAGGTACCGGTCGAAGGCCGCCTGGGGGAGCAAGGTGGTTTCGTCGCCGGTAGGAATCCAGAGGTTGAGGGCGAACGGCTTCGCCGTTGCCTTCCTCAGCTCAGCCACTGTGTTCCGGATGGCGTCGGCGCCATAACCGTACAGACCGTAGGAACCCAGCCCGCCGCCGTCGCTCACGGCTGCTGTCAGCTCCACGGAAGAGACCCCGCCGAAAGGGCCCAGCACCACCGGAACGTCCGTACCGAACAGATCGGTGATGCGGTTTGGCCGGGCAGAGGTGCGGTGCTCCGGCGTCATACGGCGGCTCCTGAAAGGTCGATGGTTTGGCTTCAGGACCCAGTCTCGCAGGGCTGGGCGCTGCTGCCCACCCTATGGCCGGGGAGTCAGTCTGTTTCCGGGCCCGAGCAGTAGTGGCAGTCGTCGGGGCACGTATCGGTCACGTCTGGCTCCATTGGAGTTCGAGGCAGTCGCTGACCCGGTCGCTGACCTGGAAGAGTCTGCGGCCGCCGAATAGCGCGATTCGTCGTCGAAGTCACGGTTCTTCCTTAATGATCGGGTGCCGGTCAGGCGTGCCGGTCCAATTCATCCAACCCGAAGGGCTCTGGTCAGCTCAATGGAGGATGTGACCAGGATTGCGGCATCCGTTTGTGCAGGCATCCAGTAGGGCCATGTACCGCGACACGGGGCAGGGCTAGACTGCTGGCGTAAGTCGCCAACCACCTCAGGGAGCACACGATGAACTACTCAGGAACTGGCAACGAGAAAGCCACCCCGGCCAGCGAACTCAACAGGACCCATGTGGGTCAGACAGTCAGTTTTGAGCCGGACGAATTCACACTGGTGTTCGGAAAAATCGCGGCCATCGCGCGCAAGGAAGGCAGCGTGACCATCGCTTTGCAGGGCGTTGAAGGAAGCGGCGGCCTGCAGTCCAGTTACAGCCTTCCCGGCAGTCGGCACGTGTATTTGCAGCCGGACATGCTCACCAACACCGAGTCCACCATCAAAGACCTCTTCGGCAAGGTCCAGGAGAACCTGCGCGGCGGGCACAAGGGCGATGACAGGACGGACAAGCTCTAGCGGGGGAACTATCCGTCGGGTACAGCAAATGTCGTTGCCTTCTAAGCCGGGGACGGTCCAAATTGGGCTGAGGCGTAGGGTGGACGTTAGACGGAAGGAGCACTTCATGAAGAAAATCCTCATGGTACTGACCAGCGTTTCCGAGATCGGCGATACCGGAGAGAAGACCGGGTATAACGTGGCCGAGGCTGCACATCCTTGGAAAGTCTTCAAGGATTCCGGTCATTTCGTCGACTTCGCGTCCATCCAGGGCGGCCAGCCCCCGCGCGACGAGGTGGACTCAAAAGATCCCATCCAGGTTGCCTTCACAGAGGACGAGACTACGCGCGCCGGTCTCTACAACACTGCCCGCGTCGACGTCGTTGATCCTGACCAGTACGACGCCATCTTCCTTGTGGGAGGCCATGGCACCATGTGGGACTTCCCGGACAGCGAAGGCTTGCGGAACCTTGTAGCCGGTGTCTACAACGCCGGCGGCGTGGTGGGCGCGGTCTGTCACGGGCCGGCGGGACTGGTGAACGTTGAGTTGGCCAACGGCTTTCGGCTGGTCGAAGGCAGGAAGGTCGCTGCTTTCACCAACGATGAGGAAGTTGCCGCAGGAAAGAACAAGGTCATCCCGTTCTTTTTGGCCGACCGGCTTGAGGAACAGGGTGCCACCCACGTCTCGGCTGGTGTCTTTGAGGAAATGGTAGTGGTTGACGACCGGCTGGTAACGGGTCAGAACCCGGCCTCAGCCGCTGGCGTGGCCAAGGAGATGGAGAAGCTCCTGGCAGAGGTCATCCACCAGGAAAAAGCCGAGGAACAGCACGAGGCGGAGGCGCTGCGCGCCGAAAAAGACGCCGAGAAGAGCGCCAAGAAGGCTGCTGCGGCAGGCGCCGAGCACTAATGCCCGCAGCGCGCTAAACTGGCGGCCGCCAGTCGGCCTATGTGCGCCGGCGACACCTCAGCAAAGCAAGCATCAGACGACGGTCCACGCCTATCGGGTCCGGACAAGACAGAAGTTTGTTACCGCTACGTTACTGTTGGCGTCTGGCGCGCAAAGCAAAAGGCCCTGCTTCCCTTTGTTTACAAGGGAAGCAGGGCCTTTCTCATTGGCGGTGACGGTGGGATTTGAACCCACGTTGGCTTTGACACCAAACAACATTTCGAGTGTTGCACCTTCGGCCGCTCGGACACGTCACCAACCTGAATAGGTTACCGGAGCATACCGCCCATCCACAAAACGGCATGTGTTCAGCCCCTCATGGCGAAGGGACACTTAGCGCAGCTCCATTGCGAAGGGGCAATTGAGTCCCACGCTTCAGCTCGAACGGACAGTCGACGGCCTCCAATGTAGCGCCCTCGACGTGCTGCACGATCAGGGGCCGAGGAAGGCCGCGGAGTTATGCACATAGCCATTGGGCTTCGGCGTTATTGTCGGACCCTCACGGGATGATTTGTGTATGGATAGCAGAGGAGCTGTGGCGGCGGCGGAGGCCCTTTCGGCGTCCTTCGCTGAGCTAGCAGTGGCGCTCCGCGGCGGGACCGTTTCCTCCGGGTCCTGGGATGCTGATCCGTTGCGCCGGGTAGCGGATGGTTTGCTGGACGGGCTGGCCGAGATCTCACGGTTGGACGCGAAAAGTGCTGCCCTGAAGGTCTGGCTGGCTGCCGGTTACAGCGCCGCTGCCGAGGCCCTGGCGGGCCCTGCTGAGTCGCCGCAGGACCATAGCGGGCAGGAGATGGCTGTCGTCGCTGAGGTCGCGTGCGTGCTGGCGGTCAGTGAACGCGCCGCCAGTGCGCTGCTCGCGGAGGCGCGCGCGCTGACCACGGCCCTGCCGCTGACGTTCTCGGCGTTGCAGGCCGGGGTCATTTCGTGGCAGCACGCCCGGATCATGGTCGATGAAACCACTAACCTCGACAGGGCGGCCGCGGCGGCCCTCGAAGCGCATTTCCTGGACCCGGACGTCGCGAATCCGGCCCGTGGCTTCGCCGGTGAGCTCATCCCCGGCCGGTTCCGGCACAAGGCCCGCACCTGGCGGGAACGCCATCATCCGGTCAGCATCGAACAACGCCACCTACGCGGTATCCAGGACCGGCGGGTGGAGTACGCCCCGGACCGTGACGGGATGGCCTGGCTCTCCGCGTACCTGCCCGCCGATCAGGCCGCGGGGATCTGGGACCGGACCACCGCCGCCGCCCGGGCCCTCCAGGGGCCTCATGAGGGCCGGACCCTCAGCCAGCTCCGCGCAGACTCCGTCGCGACCTGGCTCCTGACCAACGCCAGCGCCAGCGCCGGGGCCGGAACCGGTGATGAGGGTAGGGAAAACAGGGGCAGCGCGACCGGTGAAACGAGCCACCAAGAGACCGGGGGCATCGCCGTGAGCGGCGGTGTTCCCTCGCCGCGGGCACAGGTGTTGATAACCGTGCCGGTGTTTGCGCTGTTGGGCCTCACGGATGAACCGGCCATGCTCGACGGATACGGCCCGATCCCGCCGCCCATGGCCCGGCAACTCGTGGCGGAAGGTGCGGAGTCCTTTCACCGGGTCCTGATCGATCCGCGGGACGGTGCTCCGCTGGAGATCGGGCGGACCAGCTACCGGCTCACGAAAGCGCAACGCCAATGGCTACGGCTGCGCGACGGCAAATGCCCGTTTCCCGGCTGCAGCAACCACTCCCTCGACAACGAAGCCGACCACATCCTCCCCTGGGCCCACGGCGGCACCACCGGCATCAGCAATCTCGGTCAGCCCTGCCACAAACACCACCGACTCCGCCACACCACAGGTTGGAAACCCACCACCGCTACCAAGAACGAGCCACCCGGCTGGATCTCACCCAACGGCCGGCGATACGCCAGCGAACACCCCGACTGGGAACCACCACACTGGCCACCACAACAGTCGGGCCAATGGTCCGCGCTGGCGCCCCGTGCAGATTGAGGAGTGCCCGAAGACGAAATTCCGGGCGAACCCGTGGGGGCGATCCCTTTCCCAAACTGGGACTTCTCCCTCACTGCCCGCAGCAACGTCTGACCACCAACCCCAAAGAGAATGCAGCGTTATGGCCGTGGCAGGACTGTAACGCGGGCAGGGTTAGGGCTGGCAAGGCTGAGGCGGGCAGTACAGGGCCGCCTCCCATTAACAGTGCGAACGGACAGTTACGGCCCCGATTTCAAGGGCTTCAAGTGTCATCTCGACCGGAGTGGGTGTCGCGGAGAGCGCCCGCGGACTAGATTCATAAGCAAGATGGCGAACTCAGACAAAGAGGCACAGGCAACCGCGTACTGGACTACGGGGCCGGAACACGGCGAGCTTCGGAACGAGGCTCTGCACGCCCCCGGACCCGGCGAAGCTTTGGTCCGCACGCTGTATTCAGGCATCAGCAAGGGCACGGAAATTGTGGTCCACACCGGCTCCGTTCCACCACGCGTGGCCGAGGAGATGCGCGCGCCGCACCAAGAGGGCACCTTCCCGTCGCCCGTGAAGTTCGGGTATCTTTCGGTGGGCATTGTGGAGGAGGGGCCCGGAAACTGGGCGGGCCAGAAGGTCTTCTGCCTCAATCCACATCAGGACCGCTACGTCATTTCCACAGACGCCCTCACCAGGATTCCCGACGGCGTCCCGGCCCGCCGCGCCGTCCTCACAGGCACCGTGGAAACCGCCGTCAATGCCCTCTGGGAAGCCGGACCGAGGCTGGGGGACCGGATCGCCGTCGTCGGCGCCGGTCTGGTGGGCGGTATGGTGGCCACACTCCTGCGCACGTTCCCGCTGGCACGCCTCCAACTGGTGGACCTTGACCCGGAACGTAGGCACCTGGCGGACAAGCTGGGCGTGGGGTTCGCCCACCCCGATGATGCCAAATCGGACTGCGACATCGTATTCCACTGCTCTGCCTCCCAGGAAGGCCTCGAACGCAGCCTGCAGCTGGCCGGCTATGAGGGGGAGATCATCGAGATGTCCTGGTACGCCAACCGCAAAGTCACGCTGCCGCTGGGAGAGGACTTTCATGCACGCAGGCTCTCCATCCGGGCCAGCCAGGTGGGAGTGGTTGCCCATGCGCGGCGCCACCGCCGGACCACGGCCGAGCGCCTGGAACTGGCTGTTGAGCTCCTCAAAGACCCGGTCTTCGATGCCTTCCTTACCGGCGCCTCTCCGTTCACGGACCTGCCGGCAGTAGTGCAGGATCTCGCCGATGGCAAGCTGGAAGCCCTGTGCCATGTGATCGAATACCCCAACGCTGACAGCCTTGGAGCGTACAACCCCGGGCACGACAGCCCGGCAAAACCGGCCCAAAGATAGGAAGTAGCCAGTGTTCAGCCTGACCGTCCGACGCCACTTTATGATCGCCCACAGCCTCCCGCGGGAGGTATTCGGCCCGGCCCAGGCCCTCCACGGGGCGACGTTCGTGGCGGAGGTGACGTTCCGCCGTCGTGCGCTGAATCCGGACTCGATCGTCCTGGACATCGGGGCTGCGGGCGGCATCATCGAGGACGTGCTGTCCGGCCTCAACTACAAAAACCTGGACGAGCATCCGGACTTCGTGGGCAGGCTTAGCACCACCGAGGCGCTCGCGGAATACATCGCCCAGGCTGTCGCAGCCAAGCTCAGGGATGACGACGACGGCCGCGAGCTCGCGGGGATCGACGTCACCCTGCGCGAAAATCCGGATGCTTGGGCCGCCTACACCCTTGATCTGTCCGCCTGATCCCATGCTGGTCAGGTTCCTGGTCCCCGCCAATATCCGCCACAACTCCGGCGGCAATATCTACAACGCGCGGCTCACCCACGGACTGAGAACGCTGGGCGTTCCTGTGGAGACCCTGACGGTGGAGGGTTGCTGGCCGGAGGCCAGCGCCACGGAACGACGGCGGCTGGGCGGCCTGCTGGGCGCCTGGGACCCAAAGGTGGACGCGCGGCAGGCAAACGTCACTCCGGAAACGGTCACGCTCGTAGACGGACTGGTTGCGTGCGGCGCCCCCGACGAACTGGAGTATGCCGCGGCTGCCGGACAACACACCTGGGTCCTGCAGCACATGCCCTCGCCCAGCCACCCCGACGGCGAAGGGCGCGCGCTCCGGGCGGCTACCGGAGTGATCTGCACGAGTTCGTCCGCCGCCGCCTCGGCGTCGGAAAAGCACCGGCTCCCCGCCAGCCGGGTTGCCCTGCCCGGGACGGACCCCGCACCGGTGGCGCCGGGTTCGGCGCCGCCACACATCGTTGCGGTGGCAGCGCTGCTGCCCAACAAGGACCAGTTGCTGATTGTGGCGGCGCTGGCCAGGCTCCAGGACCTCGCCTGGACAGCGTCCCTGATCGGAACCGACGACGCCGATCCCGCCTATGCGGCACAGGTCCGGGCGGCCATTGCCTCCTCTGGAATGGAGGACAGGGTGCGCGTGACAGGCCAGCTCGCCGGGACCGCACTGGCGGACGAATGGAACCGGACAGACCTGAGCATTCTTGTGTCCCGGGCCGAAGCCTTTGGGCTTGTGGTGACGGAAGCGCTGGCCCACGGCATCCCTGTCATTGTGCGGGAGGGAACCGGCGCCGTGGACGCGTTGGGACTGGCCGCGAGACTTGGCGGCAGGCTCGCGGGAAGACCGGACGGCGAGCGTGGTGGTGAACGTGATGGCGGGATATATGCGGTGCCAGGTGCCGCCGTCGGACTCGCCGGATCCGAAGGCGACGCACCTCGTGGCAATGGACCTGAAGACCACCACGCGGACGTGCTCGGTTCAGTGATCCGGCAGTGGTTGGTGGACGAATGTCTCCGCGCTGCCTGGCGTGCGGCTGCCCTCGCTGCACGGGAACGGCTGCCCGGCTGGGACTCCACGGCCCGGAACGTCCTTGAAATCCTCGGTGGATCTGCTGAAGCAGTGACTGCCGAAGGGAAGCCTATCGCCACGGGGACGGCCGGTGGACAATAAGCCATGACCACGCTCCCAAGCTCCGCCACCGTCTTGATCCCACCGGCGATCCCTCCGGCAGTAAGCCACGATGCCCCGGATCCGCAGGTGCTCACTCCAGAGCTCCTCAGGGCTTGGGCCTGGCACAAGCAGGGCCTCGATGGCACACTGCTGGGCGCGGACGCCGCCGACGTGTATAGCAGGGCCGGCTGGGCCCGTTCCGTCGGCGGAGCCAACCCCTACCTCACGCTCTTTGCCCGCGCCGGCACCAGCCGCGCGCAGGCGGATGCCGACGTCCTGGCGCTGAAAATCCATGAGCTGCCCACCGCCCGCGGCTGCACCTATGTGCTGGGTCGGGATGACTTTGCGTGGGGCCTCCAGATCGGCCGGGACGCCGCCGTGGCGCCGTTCCGTGTGCTGGCAAGAATGGGCGTTGAGCGTGGCGAGATCACGCTCCTGGAGGAGGAAATCCTCCACGCCCTGGCCGAGTCCGGCAGCCCGCTGGACCCCAAACAGCTCAAGGACCTGCTGGGCGCCTCGGTCCGGAACCTCGGCGAGGAGGGCAAAAAGAAAGGCGCCGCCACCACGTTGCCCACGGCCTTGGGCCTCCTCCAAGCGGACGGCCGGATCCGGCGCGTACCCGCCAACGGCCGGCTGGATCAGCAGCGCTACACCTACACACTGTGGGGTCTGGCGCGCACCGCCATGGACGACGACGCCGCCCGCAGCCTCCTGCTGCAGCGCTATCTCGGCTGGACTGGCGGTGCCACGGTCAAGCAGTCGCAATGGTTCACCGGGTTCACCCTGGCCCATACCAAGGCTGCGTTGGCCGCCACCGGGGCGGTGGAAATTCCCACCGCCAAGGGCGAGGTGCTATGGGTGCTGCCCGACGACGTCGGACGGCTTGCGTCGTTCGAGGCGCCGGCCGAGGAACAGATTCAGCTGCTGGCCGGCACTGACTCGTTGGTCCTGCTCCGCAGGAACTCGGGGGATCTGTTTGCCGAGCAGGACAAGGGAAAGCAGGTCCTGGGGTCCACGTTGGCGTTGCAGGCTGATCTGCCGGACCACCCCATCTTCGACCGCGGCCGGATCATCGGACTGTGGCAATACGATCCGGGGGAATCCCGGATCGCCCATTGGCTGTTTGGCGGGGCCACGCCCGCAGTATCCCGGCGCATCGGCGAGGTAGAGGCCTGGATCCGGGAGGAACTGGGCGACTTCCGCTCCTTCAGCCTAGACTCACCAGCCTCGCGCCAAGACAGGATCGACGCCCTTGATGCCGCCGGCTAAGCCGCGTTACTGCTGGCTGCGGTGCGCAGCGAAAAAGTCCCTGAGGACCGTTCCGCACTCCTCTTCCCGGACGCCGCCGTACACCTCAACCCAATGGTTGAGCCGGCGCTCGCGGAGGACATCGAACACGGAGCCCGCCGCTCCGGCCTTCTCGTCCCAGGCTCCGAAAACCACGCGGGGAATCCGGGCCAGCACCACCGCGCCGGCGCACATGGGGCACGGTTCCAGGGTCACCACCAGTGTGCAGTCCGCAAGCCGCCAGCCATCCCCGGTGCCGCCGTCGAGCTTGGACAAGGCACGCAACCTTTCCGCGGCCTGACGGATGGCTACCACCTCGGCGTGGGCGGTGGGGTCTCCCAGTTCCTCCCGCTGGTTCCGTCCGGTACCCAGCACGGCGCCGTCGGGCCCTATCACCACTGCGCCGATGGGCACGTCATCGGTGGCCAGGGCGCGCCGGGCTTCGTCCAGGGCAAGACCCATCCATTCGAGGTGGTTTTTTCCTGCAGCGGCCATGGCTCAATGATAGTTTCGAAGGATATCCATCCTTGACACCCACTGACGCCAGGAGGAATGCGTGGACGGCGATACATTCAGGGGCCGTGTAGGCCAATGGTTCAAGCCGTATGCCGCCTTGTGGCTCACCATGCTGGTGGGTGGTGTGCTGGTGGTCATCCTGGCACTGCTGGGTGCTGAGGTTTACGACAACGTAGTGGACGACGCGGGACTGACGTCGTTGGACCTGCCCGCGCTGGAGCTGTCCCAGAGCCTGCGGAGCCCGGCACTGGATGCCGGGGTAACCGCTTTTACCAACATCGGCGGGGGCATTGGCATGCCCATCCTGGCCAGCATCCTGACCGGCTGGCTGACGTTCCTCAGCCGGACCTGGCGTCCGATCATCCTGGTGGGCGGTGCCGCGGCTGTCTCCACAGTGGCTACCACTGTGGGCAAGCGCTTGGTTGGCCGTACCCGCCCGGACCACTCCGAAGCGGTCCCGCCCTTCGAGACTTCGCCGTCCTTTCCCAGCGGCCACACCCTGAACACGACGGTGGTGATCGGCGTCGTGGTGTACGTCATGTGCCTGCAGTTCGAAATGCTGTCGGCGCGCATCACTGCCATCACCGCCGGGGTGATCTTCATCATCGCCATGGGCCTGAGCAGGGTGTTCCTGGGCCACCACTGGCTCACGGATGTGATGGCCGGCTGGTTCCTGGGCCTTGCCTGGGTTGGCATCGTGATCCTGGCGCACCGGCTCTTCCACGTGCTGCGGAAACGCGAGCACGCGGGCCCGGCGCCGACGTTCGAACACCCAGTCCTGCGGGATGATCCGTCGAGCTGATTCCCGGCCTGAGGCTGCCCGCGTGGGTGATAGTTTTGACGCATGCGCACTCTCGTTGTGGACCACCCGCTGGTCGCCCATAAACTCACCGTCCTGCGGGACAAGAACACTCCGTCGCCGGTCTTCCGGCAGCTGACGGAAGAGTTGGTGACCCTTCTGGCCTACGAAGCCACCCGCGAGGTCCGCACCCAGCCGGTCACCATTGAGACGCCGGTCAGCACCACCGTGGGCACCGCTTTCACCAAGCCCACGCCGCTGGTGGTTCCCATCCTGCGCGCCGGGCTCGGCATGCTCGAGGGCATGACCAAACTGGTCCCCACCGCTGAGGTGGGCTTCCTGGGCATGGCCCGCGACGAGGAAACTTTGGACATCATCACCTACGCGGAGCGGCTCCCGGAAGACCTGACGGACCGGCAGATCTTTGTGCTGGATCCCATGCTTGCCACCGGCGGAACCCTGCGCGAAGCCATCAAGTTCCTGTTCAAGCGCGGCGCCTCAGACGTCACGTGTATCTGCCTCCTGGCCGCGCCGGAAGGCCTGGCCAAGCTCGAAGAGGAGCTCGCCGAGGCGAACGTCACCATCGTCCTGGCGTCCATCGACGAACGGCTCGACGAGAAGTCCTACATTGTTCCGGGGCTCGGCGACGCCGGCGACCGCCTGTACGGCATTGCCGGCTAGTTATGCGCTGCTCCAGAATTTAGGTCTTCCGCTTTCCCGCCGCCGCAGTTAACGTGTGGCCGAGGGAAGGCCTCCGCTTCGTCCAGCTGACCCCGCCGGGTTCCGCCTGCTCCATCTGTCTCGGCGAGGGCCTCAATGACGCCCCTCCAGGCACGGCGCCAAGCCTGCAGATGGTGGTCAGTGACATCCAGGCCGCCCACGACCACCTCAAGGGCAAGGGGGTGGAGGTCAGCGACATTGACGTGCAGGGCTGGGGGGCACTTCGTCTACTTTGCGGATCCCGACGGCAACAAGTGGGCGGTGCAGTACATCCCGGGCCGTGACGCCTAAGCCCGTGGCGTGTGAGGCAAAATAGGCAGCATGAACATCCCCACACCTGCCGCCACACGAACACCTGCCGCCACACGAACACCTGCCGCCACACGAACACTGACCTGTCGTGCCGTCCTTTTCGATATGGACGGCACTTTGGTGGACTCCACGGCAGTGGTAGAAGAGGTATGGGGAGAATTCGCCGCCAAGTATGGTCTGGACATCGCCGAAATCCTGCGCACTTCGCACGGCATCCAGGCCGCGGATACGGTGCGCCGGTTCGCGCCGGCCGGAGCCGACGTTGTGGCGCTCACTGCCGAACTCGGCGCCGTGGAAAGGGTGCGGACTTCCGGTATCGTCGCGTTGCCTGGGGCTGCCGAGCTGCTTCGAAGCCTCCCGGCCGAGGCCGTGGCACTGGTGACCTCAGCGGACAGGACCCTTGCAGACATCCGCATGGACGCCGCGGGACTCGCCATGCCAGCCACGGCCGTGACGGCGGAACTGGTCACACGGGGCAAGCCGCACCCGGAAGGGTACCTGAAGGCAGCCGGGCTGCTGGGCGTGCAGCCGGCGGACGCCCTTGTGTTCGAGGATGCACCCGCCGGAATTGCGGCAGGTGTTGCCGCGGGGATCCGGACTGTGGCCGTGGGCCCCAACACAGGCGCATTGCCGGCAGGAGTGCTCCACATCCCGGACTACGGTGCAGTGACAGTCTCCGTTGAACCGGACGCCGCGGGCCGGCAGATCATTTCTTTCCGGCTTTGACGCCGGCCTTTAACGCCGGCAGATCAGCTTCGTGATCCGCTGGCGCAGCTCAGCGACGCCGGCCGCCGCCGCCGCTCAGCCGGCCTAGTACCAGTTGTGCGACAGGTGGAAGTTCAGGGCGCCGCACGGTGACTGGTAGCGCTCCTGGATGTAGTTCAGGCCCCAGTTGATCTGCGTGCGGTAGTTGGTGAGGTAGTCCCCGCCAGCGCTCGCCATCTTCTCAGCGGGCAACGACTGGACGATGCCGTACGCGCCGCTGCTGGCGTTGGTGGCCGTGGTGGTCCAGTCGGATTCCTTGGTCCACAGCGTCTGCAGGCACTGCATCTGGTCAGCGGACCAGCCGTAGGTCTCCAGTTGACCGGCGGCGTAGGCCTGGGCTCCTGCGGGGTCGTTGACTGCCACAACAGGTGCCGGGACAGGCTCGGGAGCCGGCGCCGGGACGGCCTCGGGAGCCGGCGCCGGGACGGCCTCGGGAGCCGGCGCCGGGACGGCCTCCGGGGCAGGTGCGGGGGCAGGTGCCGGTTCGGCAGCCTGGGGCGCGACGTTGATCTCGGCCGGTGCAGCTCCCGGGGCGGCCGGGGTCTGGATCTGGGCTGCTTCGAAGCTCAGCTTCGACTGGGCGCTGGCTTCTTCGGCGGACTGGTCCGCGCTGGCTGCAAGCGACGCGGATTCGGAAGCGTGTGCTGCGGCGCTGACGCCCACCAGGAGGGCGCACGCCGTCGCAAACACGGCGACGCGCTGGCCCACGGAGGGAATCCGGGCCGCCTTGGACAGTGGGGACATAGCTGCACCGACGCGGGTCTGCTTGCGGCGGCGGTTGGACTGTGGGTCGCCCTGCGGGCGTGTTTCTACCTTGAATTCAGACATGGTGGATCGCCTCTCACACCTGCGGAGTTAGCTGTCGGGTTCGGATGAGGGCATCCGGCCACACGGCACAATCACGTGTTGGCTTAACCCCAAAGGGCACTTGGTGCCCGGGACGGTGGGTCCCCCGCCTCTGCCTCTGAAACGGGAATCCGGGAAGCGGCAGAGCTTGGCGTCATCCGGATATGCGGCCCGAACGGGATCCGCACCTGTTCGACGGTACAGGAGCTGGAAGCTTAAGTCACATTTCGGTAACAGGAATCACGACGACGGTGTGTCGCCTTGCTGTGCTCGCGCTTCAGCTGGTTGCGCCACCGCACCGGCTGGGAGGAGTAAGGCGAACTCTGTCCGCCCGGCCCGCGATGTCACGGCCACGCTACCGCCGTGCGCCGCCATGATGGACTGGACAATGGACAGGCCCAGGCCGCTGGTGCCCTCCGATGCCCCGGAGCCCGAGGCCGGTGCCGTGCCCTTGCGGGCCGCGTCTGCGCGGGCAAACCGGGAGAAAATGTGGTCCACGAACTCCGCAGGGATGCCGCCGCCGTCGTCCGTTACCGTCACCGCTGCGCTGCCATCGGCAGATCTCGTAACGGCGGTGACCACGGTGGTCCCGGGCGGCGTGTGCTTGCGCGCATTCGAGAGCAGGTTGACCAGCACCTGACGCAGTTGGGAAGCATCACCGGTGACGGCGAGCGGTTCGTCAGGCAGTTCAAGGCGCCAGCGGTGGTCCGGGGCTATGACTTTCTCGTCACTGACGGTTTCGATGACAAGCTGTGTGAGGTCCACCTCACTGAGTTTCAGGGGCTGCCCCTCATCGAGCCGGGCCAGCAGGAGCAGGTCCTCCACCAGGGTGGTCATGCGTTCGGACTGGCTCTGGACCCGCGCCAGGGATTTCCGGCCGTCCGGCGTGAAGTCCTCGGTCATCCGCATCAGCTCCGTGTAGCCGCGGATGGCGGTCAGCGGGGTGCGCAGTTCGTGGGACGCGTCCGCAACGAACTGCCGCACCTTGGTCTCGCTCCGCTGCCGCGCCTCGAGTGCGTTGGCGACGTTATCCAGCATCAGATTGAGGGCGTGTCCTACGCTGCCCACTTCGGTTCCGGGGTTGGAGTTCGACGGCGGGACGCGCACCGCGAGTGCCACCTCGCCCGCATCCAGCGGGAGCCGGGCCACCCGGGTTGCAACCTCGGAAAGCTGCTCCAACGGCTTCATGGTGCGCCGGATGAGCACGGTTCCTGCCAGCCCGATCAGCGACAGGCCGCCAAGGGAAACGAACACAAAAGTCCAGACCAGCGACGTCAGCGTGCTCTCCTTGGCAGCGAGCGGAAGTCCCGTGACCAGGATATCGCCGTAGCCGGTGTCCACGGCCACAATCCGGTAATCCCCGTTGGACAGCGAACGGTCCACAGGAAAGCCGGTCCGGGTCAGCGCCAGCAGGGTTTGCTTATCTTCCGGGTCGAGCGCCAGGCGTGCGGTGTCCGAGTTCAGGAAGCCGCCGCTGGGGATCTGGCCGTCCAGAATCCGCGCATTCAGCGTTCCCACGCTCTGCCCGCGGGCGTCGAGCGGGTCTGTCCGGCCGTTGAATCCGCCCAAACCCGGACGGCCAGGACCGTTCGAGAGTTTGGCGGCCTGGCTCAGTTGTTCATCCAGCTGGCCGGTCAGAAAGTTGTCCATGGAAGTGTAACTGAACAGGCCCA
The DNA here is from genome assembly GCF_050156575.1 of Pseudarthrobacter sp. S6. NCBI lineage: Bacteria > Bacillati > Actinomycetota > Actinomycetes > Micrococcales > Micrococcaceae > Pseudarthrobacter > Pseudarthrobacter sp. S6. The sequence goes on from NZ_CP189581.1 coordinate 816,692, forward strand.
CAGCGCCGCAGATGGCCACCAGCAGTGCCATGGCCAACAGGATCAGTCGCGTGCGCAGATGCCACGTGTCAGGTTTCAGCCAGCTCCGGGCCGGTGTTGGGGTTGCTCGCGGTGAGGACATGGCCTAGTCCGCCGGCTTGATGACGTATCCGGCGCCGCGAACAGTGTGGATCATGGGCGGATGTACGGCATCCACTTTCTTTCGCAGATATGAGATGTAGAGTTCCACGATGTTGGCCTGGCCGCCGAAGTCGTAATTCCAGACGCGGTCAAGGATCTGGGCCTTGCTGATGACGCGTTTAGGATTCTCCATGAGGTACCGGAGCAGTTCGAACTGGGTGGCCGTGAGCTGGAGGTCATCGCCCGCACGGGTCACGTCGCGGGTGTCGATGTTGAGGACAAGATCGCCCACCACAAGTTCGGCTGTGTCCATCGCCGCAACGCCGGACCGTTGGACCAGGCGGTGCAGCCGCAGCAGGACCTCCTCCATGCTGAACGGCTTGGTCACGTAGTCGTCCCCGCCGGCCGCGAGACCCAGGATCCTGTCCTGGACGGCGTCCTTGGCGGTCAGGAAAAGCGCAGGCACCTCCGGGGCGAAGGTGCGGATCCTGCCCAGCAGCTCAACGCCGTCGAAGCCTGGCAGCATCACGTCCAGTACCAGGACGTCCGGGCGGAACTCCTTGGCGAGCTTCACGGCCTCGGGGCCATCGGCGGCAACGGCAACAGACCAGCCGGCCATGCGCAGCCCCATGCTCATCAGTTCGGAGAGGCTGGGTTCATCGTCAACCACCAGGGCACGGATGGGGGAGCCGTCCGGGTGGGTCAGTCGCGGAAGGTTGTTGGTCATGGAGTGCGAAGTGGCCATGGGACAACTCTCCGATCATTGAGTTAGCCCGCGCCATGGGGTTCCTGTGCGCACGCTGTGAATCCCAGCCTAGCGAGCTGAGTGCTCAGAGATGGGTGCAGATAATGCACGGGCTGGAGCCGTTTCCGCCGGACAGGCGGCAAAAGGCAGTAAGCAATTTCAGGAAGCCATACTGCGGTGAATTTGAAGGACTTAAAACTGCGAATGGACGAATATTGTTCGCAAAAATGGGCTATTTGCACACCTTCGACGGACAACAACCGCTATTTTGTCGTCATATCAGAATGGTGATCCATGACACAAATCCGCATTCTGTCTCACTATGCGGAACAACGCACCCATTGTTACTTGCAAGTTCTCATTGTTACGTTGCACACTTTGAATTGTGAACAAGAACTCAACAGCACCTGCAGCCGCAGAATATTGGTCCAGCACATCCGCTGCTGCCGACATGCGCTGTTGTCGAATGCACGCCTGACCTTCAGACCCCACGGAGTTCCTAGGCATTCGCCCCCAAGCCCAGCGCCCCAAGCCCAGCGTAGGGCGCCCTCCCCAGATCTCATTGCGGGGAAATTCAGCATTCGAGCCGCGATGACGGCCATTCACATTGAGGTAAGCATTCATGTCAGTTGCATCCGGATACGTCCATATCTCCGTCCGTAACGCAGGCAAGGCGGGCCAGGCCTCCGGCCTCCGCCAGGGCTTCGGCGCCCGGCCGGCATTCGTCCCGGCAGCCCCCGGCGCCAGCTTTCCTGCCCCCGGCTACGCACCGCAAGGCTACAATCCAAATTCCTACGGCCAGCTCCGCGCTGTCCAGCCTGCCGAAGCCGCGCCGCTGACCGCGCCCACCCCGCTTATCGCTGGTCCAAACGCCGTGCGGCCGGTCGCCAACGACACCGTTGCCCGTGGATTTGTCCTCTACATGGGCATCGACGAGGAAACCGCAGCGGCTGCCGGCACCTCCATTGCCAAGCTTGCCCAGGAAATCCGCACTTACGCACAGTCACTCGTGACCGGCGCCGAAAGCTACGCCGCCGTTGCCGTGGCCCCGGCCGGCACCACCGGTTCCGCGCTCGACGTCGTCCGGTCCACCTTTGGTGACCCCACCGTGAATGCACAGAAGCGCACCGAGACTGCCCGGCTTCAGCAGCCCCAGGACCCGCGTCCGTCCGGCGTCCTGATCGACCTTGCCCGCCGCGAAGTCCACCTTGACGGCGAGTCCCTGAACCTGACCTTCAAGGAATTCGAACTCCTGAACTACCTGGTGGAAAACGGTACCCGCACGGTTGGCCGCGATGAGCTGCTTGAGGGCCTGTGGCGCAACGCCGAGGAAGTCCCCAACGAGCGCACCATCGACGTCCACATCCGCCGGCTCCGCTCCAAGCTGGGCCGCCTCGCCAACACCGTCCGCACCGTCCGCGGCCAGGGCTACCGCTTCTACGAGCATCCCGAAGTGATTGTCTGGGCCGCTCCGGAATACTCGATCTAGTCCTTACTTCAGTACCGCGAAAAGGCGCCACGACCCCTCTGCGCCTGTTGCTCGACGGCGGCGCCGTGGGTCCTGCGGGTCTAGGCTTGGGGGATGAGCGACCACCACATCAAACGCCTGGTGATCATGCGGCATTCCAAGGCTGACTGGCCCGGAGGCGTGGCGGATCATGAGCGGCCGCTGGAGGAACGGGGCCACCGCGAGGCGCCGCTGGCCGGCAAGTGGCTGGTCAAGCACGGTATCCTCCCGGATTTCATCCTGTGTTCCAGCGCGCTCCGCACCCGCCAGACCTGCACCTGGGTGTGCTCCGAGCTGGGGGACAAGGCCCCGACGCCGAAACTTGAGGACGGCCTCTACGCGGCCTCTGCGCTGCGGATGCTCGCCGTGGTCAACCATGTGCCTGACACTGTGACCACGCTGATGCTCATCTCGCACATGCCTGGCGTCCAGGACCTCGCCATGCACCTGGCCGCACGCGACTCAAACCACGACGCCTACATGGATGCCGCCACACGCTACCCCACCAGCGCGCTCACGGTGCTGGAAACGGAAAAGCCCTGGGCCGAGCTGGACGGGCAGGACGCACGGCTAACCAAGTTTAAAGTCCCGCGAGGCCACTGACCGCAGGGGCCCGGCAGCTCCGGGAGTCGCGGCGACCTCGCGCAGCAGTCCGGCGACGTGCTGGATGCCCGGGCTGGCCGCCATGGTCCGGCGGTACACGATGCCCACCTGCCTGACCTGCATGGGGTTGACCAGGGGCAGGGCGACGACGTCCGCTGGCAGCGCGGGCCGGCCGAGGCGGGGGACCAGCGCAACCACGGCCCCCTGCTCCACCAGGGCGATGTGGGTTGCAAAGTCAGGATCGTAGACCCGGATGTTCGGCACCCGGCCTCGATCAGCGAAGATCCGCAGCAGGGCCTCGTTGCAGATGGCACCGTGCGGTGTGCTGATCCACCGTTCGTCGACGAGGTCGGCCGGTTGCACCTCGCTGCGTCCGGCCAGCGCATGGTCGCGGTGCACCAGGACGTCCGCAACGTCCTCGCCAAGCCAGTCGAGCGCCATGTGCTCCGGTATCACCAGCGGGACAGAGTTCCAGTTGTGGACCACACCCAGATCCGCCTCCCCGTTGGCCACCCGCGCTACCGCTTCCCGCGGGTCCTCCGCCAGCACGCTGATGTCCAGGTCTGCTCCGGATGAAGCCAGCCGTCCCAGCAACGGCCCCACCAGGCCCCGGCAGGCGGTGGAAAAGGACACAACCTTCAGGTGGCCTGTGGGTTTGGTCGGATCCGCCAAGAGGGTGGATTCCAGCTCCTCGAGCTCCGACAGGATGCGCCGGCCGTAGGCTGCCAGGGTGAGCCCGCGCTCGGTCAGCAGCACGCCGCGGCCGCGGCGCTCCAGGACGGGGAACCCGGTCTGCTTCTCCAGCTTTTTGATCTGCTGGGAGACGGCCGAAGGACTGAAGCCCATTACCTCCGAGGCCGCTATGACCGAACCGTGTTGTTCAATCGCAGCCAATGCCCGGAGCGAGCCGATCTCAATCATGAAGCAAACGTACATGATGTGAGGCAAAATTCAACGCTGGTGCTTCATCTGCCCTTCTGCGAGAGTGGGACCGTGAACCTCCGCCACTCCCTCCTCGCCGCCCTCGTCGCCGTCCTTTGGGGCCTGAACTTCGTGGCCATCGACGTCGGCCTTCATGCGAACGGCGGTGAGGTTCCGCCGCTGCTGTTTGTGGCCCTGCGGTTCCTCCTCGTGGTCTTCCCCTGGATTTTCTTCATCAGGAAGCCGGACGTCAGCTGGAAGGCGATCATCGGCGTCGGCGCCTTTATGAGCGCGGGCCAGTTCGGCCTCCTCTACCTGGCCATGGCGCTGGGCATGCCGGCAGGGCTGGCCTCCCTGGTCCTCCAGGCGCAGGTGCTGCTCACGGTGCTTCTGGCTGCCGGGTTACTGCGCGAGCGGCCCAGCCGGAGCCAACTGGCCGGCGTCGTTCTCGGCGTTGCGGGCCTGACCGTGGTAGCCGTCGGCCGCAGTGCCGTGGCCCCGCCGCTGCCGCTCATCATCGTCCTGGGAGCCGCGCTGTCCTGGGCTGCCGGGAACGTCATTGCTCGGCAGGCCAAGGCCGCCTCCGGGCTGGGGCTGGTGGTCTGGTCCGGAGCAGTAGTGCCCCTTCCCCTCGCCGGACTGTCGCTGCTGGTGGACGGCCCGGAGGCGGTGTTCAGCACCCTGGCAGACCTCCAGCCGGCCACGGTCCTGAGTGCGCTGTACACGGCCATTTTCGCATCGCTGGTGGGGTACGGAATCTGGAACCGGCTCCTGGCCAGCTACCCGTCGTCGGCCGTGGTGCCTTTCACCCTGCTGGTTCCCGTGGTGGGCATGAGCGCTGCCTGGCTGGCACTGGGGGAGGTCCCGACGCCGGCTGAACTGGCTGGCGGGCTGCTCCTCTTGGGAGGAGTGGCGACGGCGGTACTCGCTGGCCGAGGCCGGCGCGGCCTGCGGCTAAGTCAGCGGCGGGGTGCCGGTTTGGCGCCCGTTGTGGTGCCCGGTTTGGGTGCCGGCTTGCGGACCGGGGAAGCGGACGACGACGGCCGCTTGGCTGCCGAGGCAGGCATCCGGGCGGGTGCGCGGAGCCCTGACGCGCGCTGAGCTGTGGCCGCACCCCGTGGTGCCGCGCCACGGGTGGCCGCGGTCCGTGTGGCGGTGCCCCCTGCTGCCGGGCGCCGCCCAGCGGGCCCTCCTGCGCCGGACGCGCGCCGCCGCTTGGCCGGTGAGGGCTTCCGTTTCACAGTTCCCGGACGCCTTCCCGCGGGCCAGACGGTGCCAAGGAAGAGGATCACGAGGGTGGCAACTGCTGAGGCCGCACCCCAGTAGAAATAGTTGTCCGGATCCCCGGTGGGGAGCGGTGTGCCGAAGAACGATGATTGCTCGGCGAAGGCCAATTCCCAGGTGCTGACGAAGGCCAGGGAGAAGGCAATGGTGAAGCTGGAACCCGCAGCGGTGGCCATCAGCACAAAGCGGCGCCCGCGGGCCAGGACCTCCGCTATGGCCGCCACGTAGGCCAGCGCAACCAGGCCCAGGAACGTGACCATCACGGCTTCTTGCAGGGTGATGGCGGTGAGCACCAGCATGCCCAGGGCGGCGACAGCCGCGATCACGGCGAACTTCCCGCTGTTACCCATGTGGCGCATGTGTTCAATCATCCTGCTACTTCACGACATAGCCATGCATGATTGCCATGATTGCTGCAACGCTTTGGTCACGGGTGCGTTCGGGGTTGTAGGTCTGCCGGTCCAGCCCCACCACAAAGCAGGCGCCAAAGATCGCCGTTTCCAGGCTGCCCCGCGAGATCGTTTCGTCCACCGGATAGACGGCAGCCACGCTCTCTATGGCCGCGCCGATCACTGCCAGGAGTTCAGCCCGGAGCGCCGCGAACGTGTCCCGCCATTCGCTGGGAGTCCGCCAGTTTTCGCTCATCCACAAACGGGCGAAGGATGGGTAATCGGCCATAAAATCCATGGCCTGCCCGATCATTGCCTCCATGGACACCAGCGGATCGGAGCCGGGCTGCCCGGCCTCGCTGATCAGGCGTGCCTTCAGGATGTCCACGCCGTGCCGCAGCAGCTGCGCGATCAGGTCCGACTTGCTGCCGAAGTTGTAGTAGACGGTGCCCTTGGAGACACCCGCCGCCGCGGCGATCTCATCCACGGTGACGCCAGCTGCGCCACGCTGGCCGATCAGCTCCATGGATGCGTCGAAGAGCTTCTGCCGGGTGGCGTTGGTCCGGGCCGGGCGGAGTTTCTTCTCGGCCGGCCCATGCAGGGCCGGCTCGGGCCCGGCGAGAACATGGTCAACAGGATCGTGGACACCAGGATCAGACACCCCAGCTCCGGGCACGGGCTGGCTCATACCGCGATCTCCGGTTTGAGCGTTTTGAGCGTCCAGTACTTGTGCTTCCGGACCGCAAAGGTGGACATCGCAGCGCCCAACAACGTGTAGCCGAGCAGCCCCAGGACAGTGGGCACGATCCCGGACAGCTCCGCGCCGTAGATGAGGTGCCGCATGCCCGTGACCACGTAGCCCATTGGCAGGATTTCGTGAACCACGTGAAGCGGCTGCGGGGTGGTCTGCCAAGGGAACGTGCCGCCCGAGGAGACCAGCTGGAGCACCAGCAGGATCAGCACCACCAGCTTGCCGGGCGACCCCAGCAGCGCCACGATGCCTTGGATGATGGCGCTGAAGGCCATGGCCGCGGCCAGCATAAACAGCCACATCAGCACCGGATGAGCGGGGTTGAGGCCCAGCGCCAGATCCACCACGAGGGTCAGCAGGCTCGCCTGCACCACCGAAACGGCCAGGAACGGAAGCCATCCGCCGACGGCGATCTTCCAGGCCGGGGCGTTCGACGCCAGGGCCCGCTGGGTGATGGGCCGCATCGCCTGGACCAGCATGAAGATGCCGATCCACAAGGCGAGCGTCAGGAAGAACGGTGCCAGCCCGGCACCGTAGGAGTCCGCCTTTGCCTGCGAGACGTTGCTGACCGCAACCGGATCAGCAATCACCGCTGAGAGGCTGCTCTTCTGCGAATCGTCCGGGTTGGGCACCTGCCCGGCTCCCTTGGCAATTTCGTCGGCCAACGTCCGTGAGCCGTCAGCTGCGGTGGCGGCCCCCGCCTCAAGCTGCCCCGCGCCGGCGTCGAGCGTTTGGGCTCCCTGGACGAGGTGCCCGGTGCCGTCCAGCGCAGACTGCTCGCCGGTGGCCAGCGTGGCCGCCCCGGTATGGAGCTGGTCTGCGCCACCGGAGGCCTGAACAACGGCGTCCCTCAGGGCCGGGGTGGCCGCTGCCAGCTGTGCTGCGCCGACGCTCACGGCCTCGGAACCGTCCGCGATCTGCTGGATCTGAGCGGCGTCGGCCTGGATCCGGGTTTTCGCTGCGGCCACGGGGCTGGAGGCTGCCACCGTATCGAAGTCGGCCAGGATTTTGTCTGCCTGCAGCTGGGTGATCGCTTCGGATGCAACCAGGCGGGCATTCGATTCGATCACCCGCGTCCGGAGACCCTGGTCCGCGGCATCGAGCTCGGTGACGACGTCCTGGACCTTGGTGTTCAGCTGCGCATTCCCCGCGGCCACCTGGGCCGCGCCGTTGGCGAGGGTCCGGGTGTCGGTGGGCAGCGTGGCCGTCTTGTCCTTCAGGACGGCGAGCCCGCTGCTGAGCTGCCCGGCGCCGTCGGTCAGCTGGTTGGCCCCGTCACGCAATTTCAGCTGCCCGTTGTAGAGCTCGCCGGCTCCTGCGCTGAGCTCGCTGGTGCCCTTATGCAGGGTGACAGTACCCTCGCGGAGGGTTGCCACGCCGTCCGCCAGCTGCCCGGCGCCGTCTGCGGCTTTGAGCATCTGGGCGTGGATGGTACCGAAACCGGTGAGCAGCTGGTTTGCCGTCTCTTCGCCCACTTCCTTGGCCACAGTTGTGTGCACCGCAGTGGTCAGCTTGTCCACGATGGTGCTCAGCAGATAGTTGTTGGCATCGTTGGTGGTGACGTTCAGCATCGCCTGGCTGGCTGAATCGAAGCTGCCGGGGGAGACCAGGTTCGCCGAGAACTCGGCCGGGATCTTCAGCGCAAACGCGTACTTGCCGCTGCTGACCCCTGCATCGGCCTCAGCTGCCGTGGGGACCGCCTGCCAGTTGAAGACGTTGCCCTCCACGAGGCCGTCAGCCACCTTCTTGCCCGCCTGGAGGCCGGTGCCGTCGCTGGACGTGGCGCCGGTGTCTTCAACCACCAGGGCGGCCTCGATCTGGTTCAGGTTCCCGTAGGGATTCCAGTTGGCGTACAGGTACACGGCCCCGTACAGGAGCGGCACCATGATCAGGGCCAGGATGGTCAGCTTCGGCAGCAACCCGCCGGTCATCCGCTTGAGTTCGGAACGGGCCAGCCGCAGCACGGTCACTTGGCATCCTCGGTTTCAAGTAGGAGGGATTCGGTTTCTTCGTCTGTGAGAGCCGGCGTGTCGGGTGCTTCGTCGGCGTCGGGGACGGCGTTGTCGATCACCGCGGCCGGCCCCGTCCACCCTGCCGGGAGGGCAGTAAGGGTGACGACGACGGCGAGCGGCCGGCCGGCGTCGTACGCCAGCTCCTCAAGCCGAGGGAGCCAGTCCGCGGAGTGCGCACCGTGCCTGTCGGGGGAGTCCACCACCAGGAGATCGGTGTGCGGGTTGGCGAGCGCCAGGGCTGTCAGCAGTTCAATGCGCCGGTCCGGGGCCAGCTGCTCCGTCCACAAGTCCGCGATGTCCTCGAAACTGTTGACCTTGAGCCAAGGCTTGCTGAGCAGCGCGCCCCGGTAGCGGCGGGGGATCAGCGCGAGGTCCTCGGTGACAAGGTCCCGGACGCTGAGGTGCTGCTCGGGCTCATTCACATCGGGGGAATCCACCAGGGCGCTCGCGAGCCTGAGGGATTTGGTGCGTTCGTTGGCGTCCCACGAGATCCGCCCGCCAGTGGGTTTCATGCGCCCGCTGATGGTCAGGGCAAGGGCTGTCCGCTGGTCCTGGCGTTCGGCGGTGACGAGGAGGAGCTCACCCCGGCCGACCCGCAGAGAGGTGGGCGGGAGCAAATCGTCGCGCCGGCCTTTCACGTGGAGCTGCTGTACGGAGAGCAAGAATGGCCTTTCGACGGGGTATGTCCGCCCCAAGTCTAACTGAACTGACCAGTCAGTTCAAATAGCGTAGGCCTTGGTAGTCTCGCGGGTGAAGCAGGCCAGCGCGAACGGGCACTTGCAGCGCCGACTACAAGCCGTACTTCTCCAGGAGCCGCAGCCACACCTCACTGACGGTGGGAAAGGACGGCACCGCATGCCACAGCCGATCCAGCGGGACCTCGCCCACCACTGCGATGGTGGCGGCGTGCAGCAGTTCACCCACGTCCGGGCCGGCGAAAGTTGCGCCGAGCAGGACTCGGCGGTCCTCGTCCACCACCAGTTGCGCCCAGCCTTCGTAGTGTTCGGAGTGCAGGGACGAACCCGACACCTCGATGGGCAGTTCCACGGACGCCACGTTATAGCCGTCCCGCCTGGCCTGTTCCACTGTGCGCCCCACGGCCGCCAGTTCGGGGTCGGTGAACACCACGCTGGGAACGGCATGCTGGTTGGCGGTCTGGGCGTACCGGCTCCAGGGCTTTGGGGTGCCGCGGAGCTCGCCCTTGGCGCGGGCTGCGATGGCGTCGCCGGTAGCGCGGGCCTCGTACTTACCCTGGTGGGTGAAAAAGTTGCTGCCGGCGGCGTCGCCAACAGCGTAGAGCCAGGGATCCACTCCATCCGAGCCCTCCTCGCCCTGAACGTTCGGGGTGCCCGGCGCATCCGGGATGCCCTGGACTAGGCCAGTGGAGTCGATGGTGAGTTTCAGCGGCTGCCCGTCCCGGGCCTCGAAACCCAGGCTTTCCAGGCCGAGGCCTTCGAGGGCGGGATGCCGGCCTGTTGAAACGAGGACCTTGTCTGCAATGACGGTTGTGCGGCCGTCCGCCGTCGGGTCCTGAAGTGTCAGGGTGAACGTGCCGTCGTCGTTTTCCCGGACACTTTCGGTGGACGTGTTGAGGCGGACCGCAACGCCGTCCGCGCGCAGCCCCGCGACCACAAGCCTGCTGGCCTCCGCGGGAAACGTGCCCAGCAGTCCGCTCCTGGCCACCAGTGTCACGTCCGAGCCCAGGCGCGCGAATGCCTGCGCCAGTTCAGTGCCCGCCACGCCGCCGCCGATCACAGCGAGTCGCTCCGGTACCTCCTTGGCCGAGGTGGCTTCGCGGGTGCCCCAGACCTGCAGGTCCGCCAGTCCGTCGATGGGAGGTGTGGTTGGCCTGGAGCCGGTGGCGAGGACGACGGCGTGACGCGCCTTGAGCTCGTAAGTGTTGCCGTCCAGCCCGGCTACTTCAACGGTGCGTGGTGCGGTGATCCAGCCGTGGCCGCGGATCAGCTCAATCCCAGCATCTTCCAGCCACTTCACCTGGCTGTCGTCCTGCCAGTTAGCGGTGAAGTAGTCCCTGCGCTTAAGGACTGCCGCTGCATCCAGTGTCAGGGTGATGGCTTCCACCGCGCCCGGTACGGACTGTGCTCCGTGCAGGGCTGTGCCCGGTCGAAGCAGGGCTTTGGATGGCATGCAGGCCCAATATGAGCATTCGCCACCCACCAGTTCAGCTTCAATGAGCACGGCAGTCAGGCCACCCTGGACCACCCGGTCGGCGACGTTTTCCCCCACGGCACCGGCGCCAATCACAATGACATCGAATTCACGTTGCAGCGTTGCAGGCGTCATTCGTCCAGCCTACGCCCGCCTCCTTCGAGGCGGGGAGTGCCGCCGTCGTCATTGCGGTGACGCGGAACTGCGTGACTTAAATGACTAAAGGCCCGTATCGGCGAACCGATACGGGCCTTGCTCTGTGCGCCCAGAGGGATTCGAACCCCCGGCCTTCTGTTCCGTAGACAGACGCTCTATCCAGCTGAGCTATGGGCGCATCTTGTGTTTCGCGGAGTTTCTTGCTCCCCGAACCTCGAATTACTTTACGCGAGGGAGGCCCGGAGTTCCAAATCGGGAAGCCTGTAATCTAGCCGACTAGACCGGTCTAGGTGACCTTCGTCACTTAATTTCGGCAAATTGTCCGCTTTTTCCTTGAATTCGCGCGGTTTTCGGTTCAAACGCTCACCAACGTGCACGGTTGGTCCAGTTTGGGGCCCCTGGTGGCCAATAGCATTTAGTCCACACCGATGAACCCGAGGAAGGGAACCGCAATGGGCGATCTCGCAAGACTGCCGCTGCTTGAGAAAGCACCCACCACGCATGCTGGCCTGCTGGCATGGGTCGAAGAGGTTGCTGAACTTACTCAGCCGGACCGCATCCACTGGGTTGACGGTACCGAAGAGGAAAATACGCGTCTCACTGACGAACTCGTCGCAGCAGGGACGCTGACGCGCCTGAACCAGGAGCTCTTCCCTAACTCTTTCGCTGCATTCTCTGATCCCGCGGACGTAGCCCGTGTGGAAGAGCAGACCTTCATCTGCTCCGAGAAGGAGCACGACGCCGGCTTCACAAATAACTGGATGGCTCCGGTCGAGATGAAGCAGAAGCTGCGCGGATTGTTTGGCGGCTCCATGCGCGGCCGCACCATGTACGTGATCCCGTTCGTCATGGGCCACCTGGATGCCGAAGATCCCAAGTTCGGCGTCGAGATCACCGACAGCGCCTACGTGGTTGCCTCGATGCGCATCATGGCCCGCATCGGCACCGACGTCCTGAACCGGATCACCGAGACCGACGCCTTCTTCGTGCCGGCCCTGCACTCCCTGGGTGCGCCGCTCGAAGCCGGCCAGGCCGACGTGCCCTGGCCGTGCAACCCGGACAAGTGGATCGTGCACTTCCCCGAGGAGCGCTCCATCTGGTCCTTTGGTTCCGGCTACGGCGGCAATGCGCTGCTGGGCAAGAAGTGCTACGCCCTCCGCATCGCCTCCGTGATGGCCCGCGACGAAGGCTGGCTGGCCGAGCACATGCTCATCCTGAAGCTGACGTCCCCGGAGCAGAAGACATATTACGTCTCGGCTGCCTTCCCGTCCGCCTGCGGCAAGACCAACCTCGCACTGCTCGATCCCACCATCGAGGGCTGGAAGGTGGAAACCCTGGGCGACGACATCACCTGGATGCGGTTCGGCAAGGAAGGCGAACTCCGCGCCGTCAACCCCGAGGCCGGCCTCTTCGGCGTTGCCCCGGGCACTGGCTGGGGCACCAACCCTAATGCGATGCGCGCCATCGCCAAGGGCAACAGCATCTTCACCAACGTCGCACTTACCGACGACGGCGGCGTGTGGTGGGAGGGTATGACTGAGGAAGTGCCCGCTCACCTGATCGATTGGCAGGGCAATTCCTGGACCTCGGACTCCGATAAGCCGGCAGCCCACCCGAACTCTCGCTTCTGCACGCCGATCGACCAGATCGACATGCTGGCCGAGGAGTACAACAAGCCGGACGGAGTGGAGCTTTCCGCGATCCTGTTCGGCGGCCGCCGCAAGACCACCATCCCCCTGGTGACCGAGGCCCGCAGCTGGTCAAACGGCATCTTCATGGGTTCCACGTTGTCCTCCGAGACCACTGCCGCGGCAGCCGGGGCAGTGGGCGTGGTTCGCCGCGATCCCATGGCCATGCTGCCTTTCATGGGCTACGACGCCGGAGATTACCTGAACCACTGGGTCAACCTGTCCGCCAAAGGCAACCCGGAACGCCTGCCCAAGATCTTCCTGGTCAACTGGTTCCGCCGCACGGCCGAGGGCGGCTTCGCCTGGCCTGGCTTCGGCGATAACGCCCGCGTCCTTAAGTGGGCCATCGAGCGCCTCGAAGGCAAGGCAGACGCCGTCGAGACGCCGATCGGCTTTGTCCCCACGGGCGAATCCATCGATCTTAAGGGCCTGGATATGACGGCCGCACAGGTCGAAGAGGCTGTCCGCGTCGACCCGGCAGAGTGGGCCACCGAGCTCGCATCCATCGAAGAGTGGTACGCCAACTTCGGCGATTCCCTCCCCGAGGCACTGCAGTCCGAGCTCGCCAGCCTGAAGTCCCGTCTGGGCTGAGGTTCCCGCTAATCACGACGGCGGCCCCGCACCTTTGCAATAAAGGTGCGGGGCCGCCGTCGTTCCCCACCGGCCCCCTGGCCTCGCAAGCTCGGCCAGGGAACCCTGCCGGCGTGGGCCCATCAGTGTATTAGCTGGCGAGCCAGATGTCCGGTCCGAAGACCTCGTAATGGATTTTCGTGGCCGGGATGCCGGCGTTGATGGCCTCGTTGCGGATGTGCTTCATGAACGGCATCGGCCCGCAGAGGTACAGCGACGCGTTGGCGGGAAGGTCCACTTCACGCAGGGACATAAAGCCTTTGTTGGCCCCGTCGCGTGGCTCTTCAAGCCACAGCTGCAGGTCAGCACTGTCCAGGCGTTCGACGTCATCCGTCATCTGACCGCGCAACGCCCAGCTGTCCAGCGTGCTTTCCGCGTGCAGCACCAGCACCTGCCGGTCCGAGCCCGACTCGGCAAGGGACCTGAGGATCGACGCCGTGGGCGTGCAGCCGATGCCGGCCGATGCCAGGACCACCGGGCCGTCGCCACCCTTCAGGGTGATCTCGCCGTAGGGATTCGAAATCTCCAGGACGTCGCCAACCTTGACGGCGTTGTGCAGCACAGGGGAGACCTCGCCGCCGTCGTCGAGCTTGGTGGTGAAGCTGCGGCTCGTGCCTGCATCGCCCGAAAGTGAGTACTGCCGGACCTGGCGCAGGCCGTCGGGGAGTTGGACCTTGACGCTGACGTACTGGCCGGCCAGGGCGGGTGTGACCGGGGTGTCGTCTGCGGGTTCCAGGGTGAAGGTCATGGAGCCGATACCGGCATGGTTCTTTGAGGCAACCTTCCATGGCGTCCACATCTTGCCGTTGGCCTGTGCTGCGTAGAGGCCCTTTTCGAGCTTGATCAGAGCGTCGGCCATCAGCCAGTAGACTTCGGTCCAAGCTTCGGCGATCTCCGGGGTGATGACCTCGGCCAGATCCTCCGCGATGGCCGCGAAGAGGTGCTTATAGACCACCTGGTACTGGGGCTCAGTGATGCCGAGTGATGCGTGCCGGTGGGCGATACGGGACAGCACGGTTTCGGGGAAGGTGCCTGGGTTGTTGACCAGGTGCGTGGCGAAAGCGGCGATGCTTCCGGCCAGCGCCTGCTGCTGGTCGCCCGAGCGCTGATTGGAGCGGCTGAACAGGCCATCCAACAGTTCCGGGTGGGCGGCGAACAGTCGTGCATAGAACTTGGGAGTGATGGCGCCGATCCGGGAACCAACGAGCGGCAGTGTGGCCTCAATGACGGGGCGGGATTTGTCCGAGAGCATGTGTACTCCTGCGATAGGGACCGGGTTTTCGCCCGGTCAATGTGAATACTAACATTTGAAATGCGTATATTCGTACCTCAAGTTCTACACCTCGTAGAAGTTGGAATCAAATCGGCGGTGAGCGGGGGCGCGGGGCTACAGGCCGGGGCGCAGGCCGATCATCTGGAAGACGGGTGCCATCTGCCGCGAGCCGGGAAGTTCGGCCACAACCACTGCATCAAGTTCCCGGTAAAAAGCTTCACGGGCGCGGGCCAGCGCGGCGCGAAGCCTGCATTCGCGGATCAGCGGGCAGTCGCCGCCCGGCGTGACGCAATCGGCCGCGTCCGTCCGGGTGTCAAGGTCCCGCAGGACCTGGCCCACCGTTGCCCGGCGGCCAGCGGAGCTGAGCCGTGATCCGCCCGACCTGCCGCGCTCAACGTCGATCAGGCCCAGTGTCCGCAGCTTGGCCATCGCCTTGCTCACGTGGTTGTACGGAGTGCCCACGGCATCGGCGATGTTCTGTGTAGTCAGGAGGGTGCCCCCGGGCGCGGCGGCCAGGACCATCAGCGCCCGGAGGCTGACATCTGCGAAGGCGTTGATTTTCATGGCAACCGGGGCGCGGTCTAGTCCACCCAGACGGTGGGTTCGCTGGTGTCAGCGGCGAGCTGGCCAAACTCCCACTCGTGGGTCCCGGTGTTGGCAGCATAGGGGAGGACCGCGGCGAAGACGGATCCATCGCGGTGTTCGGCAGCCACATGGATGGCATCTGTATCCTCCTCGATCAAGAGGATGTCGCAGACAATAGCGGCCGCGCGGAAATCAGCCCGGTTCTGCCGGAGCAGCTCGGTGAGGTCGCTGATCATCGTGTCCGCGTCGAAGTCAGCGTCGGAGCCGTCCTGGGCATCAGCCGGGGTAACGGCCACGAGGCGGACTTCGCCGTCGTTCTCCACCACCAGTGCGAATGGCAGGAAGCCGCCATTTCGCTCAAGCTGTTCCTGGGCTGCGCCGACGCCAGTGCCCAGCAGGTTTTCCAGGTCCGTGGCCGAGGCCTCCGGAACGGAATCCCGCCACGAAGCCACCGCCACCGGGCCGTCGGTTTCCATGGCTTCGCGGGCCACTTCCGGCTTAGCGCCTGACATTGGAGAGCACGCGGTCGCGAACGCGTTCCATCGTGGACCGGTCCGTTGCTTCCACGTTCAGGCGGAGGAATGGTTCCGTGTTGGACGGACGCAGGTTGAACCAGAAGCTGCCGTCATTTGCGGTGAAGGTGCTGCCGTCCATGGTGTCTACGGTGATGTCCTCGGCGGCGAAGTCGGTGCGGACGCGCTCAACGGCGCCGGCCTTGTCCTCGATTTCGGAGTTGATCTCACCGGAGGAGACATACGGCTCGTACTCGCGGCCGAGCTCGGACAGCGGTCCGTCCTGCTCACCGAGGGCAGCGAGCACGTGCATTGCTGCGAGCATCCCGGTATCTGCGTTCCAGAAGTCGCGGAAGTAGAAGTGGGCAGAGTGCTCGCCGCCGAACACGGCACCTTCCTCGGCCATGACTGCCTTGATGAAGGAGTGGCCCACCCGCGTGCGGACGGCGCGGCCGCCGTCGTGCGCTACCAGTTCCGGCACCGCACGGGAGGTGAGCAGATTGTGGATGACCGTGGGCGTCGCCTCGCCCTGGGCCTGGGCGCGGGCGATTTCGCGGCGTGCCACCATACCGGTGATGGCCGACGGCGAGACGGGCTCGCCCTTTTCGTCGATGACGAAGCAGCGGTCAGCGTCGCCGTCGAATGCCAGGCCGAGATCGGCGCCGTGCTCAATGACGGCCGCCTGCAGGTCGCGGAGGTTTTCCGGCTCGAGGGGGTTGGCCGGGTGGTTCGGGAAGGAGCCGTCCAGTTCGAAGTACAGGGGGATGATCTCGAACGGCAGCTTGGGCAGGAGGGCGTTGCCCAGCACCGCCGGCGTGGTGAGGCCGGCCATGCCGTTGCCTGCGTCGACAACTACCTTGAGCGGCCGGGATCCGGAGAGGTCCACCAGCTGGCGTAGGTACTCGGAGTAGTCCTTCAGGACGTCGTGGACGCCGATCAGGCCGCGCGCGGGGGCCGCCGGGATGGAGCCTTCGTTGAGGTACTGCTCGGCGAGTGCCTGGATCTCTTTGAGGCCTGATTCGGAGGAGATGGGCTGCGCGCCGGCCTTCGACATCTTGATGCCGTTGTATTCGGCAGGGTTGTGGCTGGCGGTGAACGTGGCGCCGGCGGCGTTGAGGGAACCGCAGGCGAAGTAGAGCTCATCGGTGGAGATCAGGTCAAGGAGCTTGACGTCGGCTCCGCGGGTGGCCGCACCGTCGGCGAAAGCCTTGGCGAACTCGGGCGAGGAGGGACGCATATCGCCGCCCACCAGGATCGTCTGTCCTGCCAGTTCCAGGACATCAACGAACGCGGCGCCCACGGCTTCGACGATTTCAGCGGTGATGGATTCGCCCACGATGCCCCGGACGTCGTAGGCCTTGAAGGATGCCGAGAGGTCAAAAGTCTTTGTCTGTTCGCTAGTCACGGGTCTTATCTTACGTGGACCCGCGGACCTTCCCGGTTGTCCACATACGGAGGTCCCGGCTTTATGGGTGTCGGTGCGGGCTGGGATACTGAATCAATGGTTGATACCCAGAACGCCGCCCTTCTTTCCGCTTCCCCTGACTCGCCGTCCGCCACAAAAAGCCAGGCTTTGGAGGTTCTCCGCGAACTTGTGGGGCATCCGGAGGCGGATTTTCACGACGGACAGTTTGAGGCTATTGAAGCGCTGGTCGACGGCGGCCGGCGGGCTTTGGTGGTCCAGCGTACCGGTTGGGGAAAATCGGCGGTGTACTTTGTGGCGTCCCTGCTGCTCCGGCGCCGCGGGGCCGGCCCCACCCTGATAGTTTCGCCGTTGCTCGCCCTGATGCGGGACCAGGTCGCTGCCGCCGCCCGCGCCGGAGTGCGTGCTGTGGCCATCAACTCGGCGAACCAGCTGGAATGGGACACCGTCCGGGAACAGCTCGCCGCCGATGAAGTCGACGTGTTGCTGGTGTCCCCGGAACGGCTCACCAACCCGTCCTTCCGTGAGAACCAGCTGCCGGAGCTCATCCGGCGGACGGGCTTGCTGGTGATTGACGAGGCACACTGTATTTCGGACTGGGGCCACGATTTCCGGCCGGACTACCGCAGGATAGCTGACCTAATCACCCAGCTGCCGGAGTCCGTTCCTGTCCTGGCTACCACTGCCACAGCGAACTCGCGCGTGGTCCACGACATCGAGGAACAGCTTGGTGCGGGCGTCCTCACTATCCGCGGAACCCTGGGCCGTGATTCCCTGCGGCTGGGCGTCCTCACACTCCCGAATTCGCGCGAACGGCTGGGCTGGCTCCTGACGCACCTGGCCGACCTGCCCGGCAGCGGCATCATCTACACGCTGACCGTTTCCGCCGCGGAGGACACCGCCCGGCTTCTCGCCGAAGCCGGGCACACCGTACAGGCCTACACCGGCAGGACCGATCCCGCTGACCGGGAGCGAGCAGAGCAGATGCTCAAGGACAACCAGGTTAAGGCGCTGGTGGCCACCTCGGCGCTCGGCATGGGCTTCGACAAACCGGACCTTGGCTTCGTCGTCCACCTCGGGGCACCGTCCTCCCCGGTGGCGTACTACCAGCAGGTGGGCCGTGCGGGCCGTGGCGCGGCGAACGCAGACGTGCTGTTGCTGCCAGGTTCTGAAGACCGGGATATCTGGCAGTACTTCGCCACCGCCTCCATGCCCTCGGAGGAAAAAGCCACAGCGGTGCTGACGGCGTTGGCTGACGCCGGAACTGCCGTGTCAACGGTGGCTTTGGAGGCCCGGGTTGACCTCCGCCGCACCCCGCTGGAGCTGCTGCTGAAGGTCCTGGCCGTGGATGGCGCCGTGGAACGTGTCGGCGGCGGGTGGCGTTCCACCGGCCAGCCCTGGATCTACGACGCCGAGCGTTACCGCCGAATCGCCGAGGCCCGGGTGGACGAGCAGGACTCCATGGTGATCTACCAGGACACCGCCGGATGCCGGATGGAATACATCACCTCGGTCCTCGATGACGAGACCGCGCACCCCTGCGGGAAGTGCGATAACTGCGCAGGCCGCTGGTTCCGGGCTGACATAGCCGCGGATGCCACGGCGGCGGCGGGCCAGACCCTCACCCGCGCCGGAGGCGTCCTGGAGGCACGGCTGCAGTGGCCCAGCGGCATGGACCGCCTGGGCGTTCCGGTCAAGGGCAAGATCAAGCCGGACGAAGGGCTGGCGGACGGCCGCGTGCTGGCAAGGCTGACTGATCTCGGCTGGGGCGGCGCGCTGCGGGAACTTTTCGCGGCCGGGGCCGCGGACCGGCCGGTGGATCCCGCCATGCTGCAGGCCTGTGTCCAGGTCCTGCGGGAATGGGCTACCGGTGACGGCCGGAACCCGGGCTGGAGCGGTGCAGGACGGCCGGCGGCGATCGTGAGCATGCCCTCCCGCAGCAAGCCCGAACTGGTCCGGTCCCTTGCCCAGGGAATTTCTGAAATCGGCCGGATCCCTTACCTCGGCGAGCTGGCCCTGGGCCATGGCGGACCCACGGGAAGCCGCGGCGGTAACAGCGCGTACCGGCTGGCGGGCGTTTGGGACCGTGTGGTGGTGGGCCCGGAGTTGGAAGCCGCCATGGCAACACTTCGTGGCCAAGGCGTGATGCTGATCGACGATCTCGTGGACAGCCGGTGGACCGTTACCGTTGCTGGACGTGCCCTGCGCCAGGCGGGGGCTGGGGCTGTTCTTCCGCTGGTGCTTGCCCAGGCCGGCTGACCTCGGCGCCAGCCTGCCGGTGCAGGGACAGGCTGTCCGCCGTACTCAAGAGCATCAGGACGGCCATGGTGAGGAAGGCTCCGCGGAAGGGTCCGGCGTGATCGGCGGGGAAGGCCCCCACGCCGTCGAAAATCCGGATCAGCAGGGCGCCAACAGCGATGCCGGCCCCTGCGGCGAGCTGCACCAGGGTCGCCGACACGGAATTGGCCGACGTCAGCTGTGCGGGCGCGATGTCCGCGTACTGCACTGACGCGTAGGCGGAGAAGCCGATGGAGCGGAAAGCCCCGCTGCAGACCAGCAAGGCGAAAATCAGGGCCTGCGGTGTGTCCGGAGTGAGTAGGGCGCACAGTGCGAAGGTCACCGCCGAGGCCAGGGAGCCGAAGACCAGGATGGCCCGGAAACCGAAACGTCGGATCAGCGGCGTGGTGGCCGGCTTGATGCCGATGTTGCCGATGAACACGGCCGCCACCATGATTCCCGCGTGCAGGGGCGACCAGCCGAAGCCGGTCTGGAACATAAGCGGCAGGAGGAACGGCACCGAACTGATGGTCAGGCGGTAGACAAACCCGCCGGTAGCCATGGCCCGGAATGTGCGCGTTGAAAAAACACTGAGGTCGAACAGCGGATTTTTGGCCCGCTTCATCCACAGTACGGCCGCAATGAGGGCACACCCGCCTGCAGCGGCGCTCAATGCAGCCCATGGACCGTTGGGGTGTGCGGTGGCCAGTTCCAAGCCAACCACCAGTGCGCCCACGCCGGTTGTGGTGAGGAGCAGGCCCAGCCAGTCGAGCCGGCGGGTGCTGTCTCCTGCGCCGGTTGGAACCAGCTTCAGTGCGGCGATGAAGGCTGCCGCACCCAGTGGCAAATTGATGAGGAAGATCCAGTGCCACGACAGGTAGGTTGTCAAGGCGCCGCCCACCAGCGGCGCCAGTACGGGCGCCAGCAGCGCCGGCCACACCAGGAAGGCTGTGGCCCGGAGGAGCTCCGACTTGGGTGTGCCGCGCAGTACCAGGAGGGTGCCGACAGGAACCATCATGGCCCCACCGGCGCCCTGCAGGATCCGGCTCAGCGTCAGCACGGTCAGGTCGGGGCTTATGGCGCAGGCCAATGAAGCGACCGTGAACAGGGCAATTGCGAAGCAGAATACTTTGCGGGCCCCCACGCGTTCTGCAAGCCAGCCGCTGAGCGGGATTCCCATTGCTACGGTCATGAGGTAGGCCGTCATGGTGATGTTTACGTCGGCGGCTGGAACGCCAAAGTCGTTGGCGATGTTGGGGATGGCAGTGGTCAGGATGGTGCCGTCCAGGAACTCCATAAAGAACGTGGCAGCCACCAGTAGCGCCAGCCGGGGATTCCACGCCGGGCTTGTGCTGGTTTCCGTCCCTGGGGCCTTGCTTGCTGCCATCCCACTATCCTGCCACCGCCGCCCCGGGTGGAGCCCCACACCCGGCTCCCGCCCCGGGAACGCAAAAGGCCCCGGTCCAGGACCGGGGCCAAACGCGGAGACGGGGGGATTTGAACCCCCGGTGGAGTTGTGCCCCACACTTCATTAGCAGTGAAGCCCATTCGGCCGCTCTGGCACGTCTCCAATGGCTATTACTAGCCCACCAAGGATACGCAGAACGGGGCACGCAGTGCAAAACGGCCGCCGAACGCCTGGCTCAGCCCTGGCGCCCTGCCCCACGGTATGCCTTGCGCCGGGCCCAGGAACAGTGCCCTACGCTCATCCGCCAGCCAGCGTCCGCCACAGGAAGTGCTGGCTGCGGGCCTGCAGGGCGGCGGCCTGCCGGTTGTCCGACGCCCCGGCGTGGCCGCCTTCGAGCGCCTCGTGGAACCAGACATTCGGGATGCCCATCGCCTGCATCCGGGCAGCCATCTTGCGGCCCTGGACCGGCCCCACCCTGTCATCCGACGTGGCCGTCCAGATGAATGTTTCGGGGTACTCCACGCCGTCCTTGAGCAGGTGGTACGGCGAGAAGGTCTTGATGTATTCCCATTCCGCCGCCACATCCGGGTCGCCATATTCGGCGATCCAGGAGTGCCCGGCGGAGAGCCGCGTGTAGCGCCTCATGTCCAGCAGCGGAACGCCGCAGGAGATAGCTCCGAAAAGCTCCGGGTAAGTCGTGAGCATGTTGCCCACCAGCAGCCCGCCGTTGGACCCGCCCACGCAGCCAAGCCGCTCGCGGGAGGTGACGCCGCGGTGGACGAGGTGCTGTGCCACGGCGGCAAAGTCCTCGAAGGCGCGGTGCCGGTTTTCCTTCAGCGCGGCCCGGTGCCAGGACGGCCCGTATTCGCCGCCGCCGCGGATGTTGGCCACCACGTAGACACCGCCGCGGGAGTGCGCTGCCTCGCCGGACCCGCCGGAAGTGGCGGTACGGCGCTCCAGCCACGCCCTGCCGACGGTTCCGCTGTACGCAGGGGTCCGGGAAACCTCAAAGCCGCCGTAGCCGGAGAGCTGCGTCGGGTTCTGCCCATCCAGGACCAAGTCCCGAGATGCCACCTGGAAGTACGGGACCCGGGTGCCGTCCGCGGACACGGCGAAGTGCTGCTGCACCTCGTACTGGTCGTCGTCAAAGAACGACGGCGACACCTTCACTTCCGCATGATGGCTCACCACGCTAGTGGTCGCCACAGCAGCGGTCACCCCGACCGTGCCCGCTTCATCGCTGCTGCCGGATCCAGCGCGCTCCAGTGTTCCGCGCATCAGTGTGCTGGGAGTGGTGAAGCCGGTGGCGACCAACCAGAAATCGTCGCCGGCACCGCCGTCGGCCGGTCCTTCGTCTTCGTCGTCCACAGCGTAGGCGTTGACGTCGTGCAGCGGCGGACAGGCGTCCAGCAGCGAGGAAGCCCAGGCGCCCCCGTTGGCCGTGCCCCGTTTGGTCGCGCCGCCATCGGCCGCACTCCCGTCCGTTGCTGCACCGGGCGCGGAAGGATCCAGCACCCGGATTTCGGACGAGACATCCCGCAGCAGGTTCAATAGCAGGAAGTTCCGGGTCCAGCTCCACGACTGCAGCGACGTGTGTGCATCCGGGGCAAAGAGCACCAAAAGTTCCCGTGCCCCGGCAAGGTAGTCTGCGAACTTCGCGGCCAACAAGGACCCGGCGGGGTACGTTGTGCCGGCCAGTGACCAGTCCTGCTGCGGCCGGAACAGGAGCCACTCGCGATGCGCGCTGAGGTTCACATCTGTCGGCGCGTCGATCTCGAGCCAGGCGTCGTCCCAGCGGATAAAGGTGCTGCGGTTGTAGAAATCGATGTAGTCCACAGCGAACGTGCGCTCGAAGCCGGGAGTGGAATCATGCGCCACCACGGCCATCATGTGGTCCTCCGGCACCTGAAAAAGCCGGGCAGCCGCGGCGAGGGTTTCGCCGCGCCGCAGGGTGACGGCCGTCCGGGCGTAGGAGGAGGCGGTCCGCGGCAGGTTCCCGGCCGTAGAGGCGACCAGCAGTGTGTCCGCGTCCAGCCACGAGACGTTTCCCTTGGCCGTCGGCAGGTCAAAACCGCCGCTGGCCGGGTCAACGAACGTTCGGGTCCCGACGTCGAACTCGCGGTAACGGTTGGCGTCGCCGCCGTCGGGGGAGAGAGCCAGCAGGGCCAGGCGGTATGGTTCGCCGGCGGCAGGGCGCAGGAACGTGGCACCGTGGAAGACCCACTCCTCACCCTCAGCGGCGGCGAGGGCGTCCACATCCAGCAGGACATCCCAGTCGGGGGAGTCCGTCAGGTAGCTTTCCCAGGTGGTGCGGCGCCACAGCCCCTTCGGGTTCGCCTGGTCCTTCCAGAAGTTGTAGTACCACTCGCCGCGTTTGCCTACCATGGCGATCCGGTCCGTGGAGTCCAGCACCTCCAGGATGCTTCCTTCCAGTCCTGCGTAATCGGCGTCCTCCAGGAGGTCCTCGGTGCGTGCGTTCTGTTCGCGGACCCAGGCAAGCGGTGCCTCGCCGTAGATTTCCTCCAGCCAGACGTTCTCATCTGTGGGTTCGGGGGCGGGCGATGAACCGGGCGCTTGATCAGCTGCAGTGGTGGTCATGCGCCCCATCCAAACAAGAATTTCGCGCCGCAGGCAAGTCAAGTGCCTGTAGCGCATGCCGATACTCTGGATGCCGTGGGTAAATCGAAGAGCATCCGGGCAGCCATCATCGGCGCCGGACCCCGGGGAACCAGTGTCTTGGAGCGCTTGCTCGCACACGCGGCGGCACACGCCGCTGCCCATCCCGGCTCCGCAGCCCTTCATATCGACGTCATCGACCCCTATCCGGCAGGTCCGGGGCATGTCTGGCAGCCGGGCCAGTCCCGGCTGTACCTCATGAACACCCCGTCCTTCTATCCGACGGTTATTCCGGAGGACCCCCGGCTGGCTCCGCCCGTCGCGGGCACCACGTTCGACCACTGGCGAGCCCGCCAGCAGCGTGAGCCGATGCCTGCCCTGACGTTGGACGAGCGGTCCGAACTGGCTGCGTTGGGATCGCGGGACTTCCCCAGCCGGGCACTCTACGGCCGCTACCTGCGCTGCACGCTGGACGAGTTGACGGCAAAACTGCCCGACGGCGTCACCGTCAGTTTCCACGAAACCACCGCGGTGTCGGTGCGCCCTTCAGACCACGGAACAGCGGGGACGCCGGGGGAGGCAATCCCAAATGCCGGAGCGTTCGACGTCGGACTCGGCAGCGGAGGTTCGCTCACGGTCGATTCCGTGGTGCTGGCCTTGGGGCACCTTGCGTCCCGGCTGAACCCCGAGCAGCGCGAACTCCAGGCATCGGCCGCGCAGCTGGGCCTGAGCTACTTTCCGCCTGCGGTCCCGGCGGACGTCGACTGGGCCGCGGTTCCGCCCGGCGAACCGGTTCTGGTCCGGGGTATGGGGCTGAACTTTTTCGACGTGATGGGCCAGCTCACGGAGGGCCGCGGCGGAAAGTTCATCGACGCCGGAACCCGGCTTGACTATCAGCCTTCCGGCCACGAGCCCCGGATCATTGCCGGCTCCCGCCGCGGCGTCCCGTACCGGGCCAAGGCGGCGCTGGCCGGTTACTACCCGGCGTCGGTCACCCTGCGGTACCTGACCGAGGCCGCGCTGGAGCGGTTCGCGGCCACCGGGATCCGTCCGGGTTTCGACCACGATCTCTGGCCCCTTCTGCACCGCGACACACTCTGGGCCTACTACTCCACCCTGGTGCGCTCGCAGCCGGCGGCCGTCCCCGACGCATCCGCGTTCCTGGCCGCGCTGGATGAGGCGCTGCGCCCGCATGCCCACAGCGCCGTCAACTGGGAGGCCGCGGTGGAGAGCGTCCTGGCCGTGCACGTCGGGCCGCGGCACCGGCTGGATCTGCGGGGACTCGCATCTCCCCTGGCGGGCAGGTCCTTCGGATCGCGCGCTGAACTGGACGCCGCCGTCGTCGAGTACCTGCTCGACGACGCCCGCCGCTCCGCCCTCGGCGAGGAGGATCCGGTGAAGATGGCCATCGGCGCCCTGCATCACGGGCGCTCGGTGCTGAAAACGGCAGTGGCCGACGGCGGTATCACCGATGAGTCCTGGGTGGCCGGCCTGCGTGGCTGGTTCGAGTCGTTTGTGGAGGGCCTGGCCAGTGGGCCGCCTGCGCTGCGCGCTGAACAGCTGGCCGCCCTGGCGCGCGCCGGCGTGGTCAGCTTTGTGGGGCCAGACCCCCGGTTCAGCGTGGACCGACGGACTGGCCGCTTTGCCGCCGTCTCACCATGGGTGAGCGGTCCGCCGGTGGCGGCGAAGACCATGGTGGAGGCCCTCGCGCCGGCCAACCGCGTGTCCGCGAACGATTCACCGCTGCTGGAACAGCTCCTCGCGGACGGGATGGTGCGGCCCCGGCTGATGATGACGGCGGAAGGCGCGCCGGTGCAGGCCACCGGGCTCGACGTTGCGCCGCACCCGTACCGGCCGCT
Source organism: Pseudarthrobacter sp. S6 (assembly GCF_050156575.1). NCBI lineage: Bacteria > Bacillati > Actinomycetota > Actinomycetes > Micrococcales > Micrococcaceae > Pseudarthrobacter > Pseudarthrobacter sp. S6. The sequence continues at coordinate 841,620 of NZ_CP189581.1, forward strand.
TGCGGCCAACGGCTCGGTCACGGATGGCTTGTTTGTGCTGGGCCTGCAGCTATCTGCCACCCAGTGGGGCACGGCCATTGCCGCGGAAGCGCTCCAGCCTGGCGGCCCCACGTACGCCAGCGGGCAGCGGACCCTCCGCGACGCCGACGAAATCGCGCAGGCGATCCTCGGACGCTGAAGCCTGCCGCTATTGCTTCAAGGGAATTCATTTATGCGATGATCTTGAACGTCGCTCCGGTGGGGTCGGCCAGCGAGGCGAGGCGGCCGAACGGAGAATCCTCCGGCCCGTCAATGACGGTCGCTCCGAGCGAAACGGCCTTCTCAATCGAAGCGTCCGCATCCTCCACGTTGAAGTAGACCTGCCAATTGGACGGAACGTCAGCGGGCAGGTAGCCGGAGGCGTCCATAATGCCGGCCTTCGCGGAGTCCCCGGCGCCCAGGGTGGTGTACCGGAACTCCGGTGCATCGCTCATAACATCCGTGTCCCAGCCGAACACGACCTGGTAGAACTTCACGGCCGTGTCGTAGTCCTTGGTATGGAGCTCGTGCCAAGCGGCAGCGCCGGGCTCGGCTACGAGCTCATACCCTTTCATTTCGCGCGGCTGCCACACGCCGATGGCCGCGCCGGCGGCGTCACCGAAGATGGCCATGTGGCCCTGTTCCGGAATATACATGGGCGCCATGTAGACCTGGCCGCCGTTGGCCGCGACGGCGGACGCGGTGGCCTCGGCGTCGTCCGAGCGGAGATAGGTGGACCAGACGTCCGGCATGCCTGATTGGTCCGCGTCCTTCTGCATCAGCCCGGCCACGGTCTTGCCGTTCTTCCGAGCGGTGGTGTAACCGCCGTACTTCTCCGCGTCTCCGGTCTCGTATTCCCAGCCGAACAGTTCGCCGTAGAATCGGCGGGCGGTGGCGATGTCCGATGTCATAAGGTCGATCCAGCAAGGAGCGCCGGGGGTGATCTCGGGTGCAGGCATGGCGGGGCTCTTTCTGTCGATGGGTGGCAACAGGAACGACCCTATGTCCAGGCTCCGACAGTTTCAATGGGTCCGGTGTGGGGCCCGTGAGCCGGTTAAACGAAGAAGCCCCGGCCCGCCATCATGTGGCGTACCGGGGTTCCATTCGCGGAAGGTAAGAGATTCGAACTCTTGGTACGGGGTTACCGCACACTAGTTTTCAAGACTAGCTCCTTCGGCCGCTCGGACAACCTTCCCTAACGAGTAGTGTTTCATAGGCAGTTGGCTGCAACAAAACAGAGTCTGCCGTGCGTCCGGTGCACACTGGTTCTGGGGCACGAATCAGCTAGAAAACGGGAGTCCGCCATGAAAGCCGTCTACATTGTCGAACCCGGTGGTCCGGAAGTGCTGGAAATCCGCGAGGTGGACGCGCCGGTGCCCGGGCCAGGCGAGGTGTTGCTCGACGTCGTCGCCGCCGGCCTGAACCGGGCAGACGTGCAGCAGCGCCGGGGTTTTTACCCGCCTCCGCCCGGTGCCTCCGAGATCCCCGGGCTGGAAGTCTCCGGGCGGATCGCCGGCTTTGGTCCGGGAGTCACCAAAGCCTTCTCGGTGGGTGACAAAGTAGTGGCTCTGCTGTCCGGCGGAGGCTACGCGGAGCAGGTAGCGGTGCCGGCGGAGCAGGTCCTGCGGATTCCCGACGGCGTTGATGTGGTCACCGCTGCGTCGCTGCCGGAAGTCGCAGCCACGGTCTACTCCAACCTGATCATGACGGCGCAGCTGCAGGCGGGAGAGACCGTCCTGATCCACGGCGCCACCGGTGGGATCGGCACCATGGCGATCCAGATGGCCAAGGCCTTCGGCGCCAGGGTGGCCACCACCGCGGGGACAGCGGAAAAGGTGGGAACGGCGAAGGCGTTCCTGGGCGCAGACATCGCCATCAACTACACCGAAGAGGACTTTCCGGACAGCCTGCGGCGGCAGAACGGCGGCAAGGGTGCCGACGTGATCCTCGACGTCGTCGGTGCCAAGTACCTGGCGCAGAACGTTGATGCGCTCGCTGACTACGGCCGGCTCATAGTCATCGGCCTGCAGGGCGGTGCCAAGGGCGAGTTGGATCTTGGCCAGCTCCTGCGGAAGCGTGCGGCAGTGGTGGCCACGGCACTGAGGCCGCGCCCGGTGGCGGAGAAGGGCGCCATCATGAACGCGGTGCGCGAATCCGTGTGGCCACTCATTACGGATGGCCGGATCCGCCCGCTGGTGGCCAAGACCTTCCCGCTGGACCAGGCTGCGGCCGCGCACCGGTACTTCGATAGCGGCGACCATGTGGGCAAGATCCTGCTGGTTGTGTAGCCCGGGCAAATACTGAGTATTGCTATGTGCGGCGGACTCGGTTAGCCTCACTCTATACGCGGTATGCACTGGTCTTGAGGGTCCGTGCATACCGACGCTCACGCCCCCGCTAGGAGCATCATGTCCATCCGTCACAGCCTCCTCGCCCTGCTGCAGGACCAGCCGCGGTACGGCTACCAGCTCAGGGTTGAGTTCGAAAACCGCACCGGGTCCACCTGGCCCCTGAACATCGGGCAGGTGTACACGACCCTGGACAGGCTGGAACGCGACGGACTGGTCAGCAATGACGGCAGTGACGGCGAAGGCCACGTGGTCTACAGCATCACCCCCGGGGGCAACGCGGAAGTGCAGAACTGGTTTGCCGCGCCCGTGGAGCGCAACAACCCGCCCCGGAACGAGCTGGCCATCAAACTGGCGCTCGCGGTCACGCTGCCCGGCGTCGATGTGCAGTCCATCATCCAGGCCCAGCGGGTGGCGTCCATCCGGGCGCTGCAGGACTACACCAAGGCCCGCCGTGACACGGCCGCCAACCAGCGGGCGGCGGATACCGCCTGGCTGCTGGTGGTGGACTCGCTGATCTTCCAGACGGAAGCGGAAGTCCGCTGGCTGGACCTATGCGAGGCCCGGATGCTGCAGCAGGCGCAGACCGCAGGCCACGCATCACCCCGTAAATCGTCCAACGGGGTCACTGTGGAAGAGGCTTCCCCGGTCATCGCCGACAACCGCCGATGAGCGTCCAGGGGCCGCAGGTCCTGGAACTCGCCAAGGTCAGCAGGACGTTCGGTGAAGGCGCGACGGCGGTCGCCGCGTTGCGCGAGGTTGACCTCAGTATCAGCGCCGGCGAGTTCGTCGCGGTGATGGGCCCGTCAGGTTCCGGGAAATCCTCCCTTCTGGCGCTGGCCGGGGGACTTGACCGGCCGACGTCGGGCGATGTCTTTGTGGAGTCCACGCCACTGGGCGGGCTGGGACTGAACGATCTCGCCCGGTTGCGCCGCCGCGCCGTCGGCTACGTCTTCCAGGACTTCAACCTTGTCCCCACCCTGACCGCGGCTGAAAACGTGGCGCTGCCGCTGGAACTGGACGGGTCGGCCCACCCGGAAGGCGCAACGCCAGGCGTTGGATGCGCTGCGGCAGGTGGGAATCCCGGAACTCGCGGACCGCTTTATGGACCAGATGTCCGGCGGCCAGCAGCAGCGGGTGGCCATTGCGCGGGCCATCGTGGGCGACCGCCGGCTGATCCTGGCCGACGAACCTACGGGAGCCCTGGATTCCACCACCGGCCACGGCGTGATGGAAGTGCTCCGTGCACGTGCCGATGCCGGTGCGGCCGTGATGCTGGTGACCCATGAGGCCAGGAGACCGCAGCCGAGCGCGTGCAATACCAGCTCGGCGCCACCCAGGCGCGGTTCCGGCCCATGCTCGTGGCGCTGCTGATCGCGGTGCCGCTCACCGGTGCGGTCCTGGCTTGGCTGTTTACGCGGGCGAGGCTTCCGGTGTCCCGCCGGGAGGTGGGGACCTGAGCGGTCTGCCGCGGCAATGGAGGAGTGCGGGGGAGCCGGACAGCTGGGTTGGGCCGTGGAGTTGGGCAGGGCCTGTAATTAGGTCACACAGTTGGGTCTTTTTGATTGGGCCCAGCGGGCCTACCGTGGGGCCTAGGGCGCTGTCCCTCCCGGACAGCCGAAGTTCGGAGGGACCTCATGTGACAACCCATGTTGCCGATTGCAGTGTTACCCGTTGCTCGTTTAATGACCATGAAGGCTGTACGGCCCAGGCCATCACGGTTGGCGGGAGCAAAGACCACGCCAGCTGCGCCACGTTCATCGACACCGGGACGCACGGCGGGCTGCCCAAAGTCCTGGCGGATGTTGGAGCATGCCAGCGCTCCGAGTGCGTCCACAATGACCACCTGATGTGCAATGCCCCGGAGGTCCATGTTGGCCCGGGCGCTGACAACGCGGACTGCCTTACGTACGCACACGCTTAGCCACTGCTCCCGCGTGCGAGCAGACATTGAAGCCCCCGTCCAGGAAACCCTGTACGGGGGCTTTTGCGCCGCCCGGCGCCTGCAGCCCGCCGTTCACCGCAAATGGCACTCGGTGCGTGCACAATGCCATTTCCACGTCTGCGTGGCGTTGGTAGGGTGCCGTTGAGCAACCCACCGAAGCACAGAATCTCTCAAGGAAGAGACATGGTCAGCAGGCCTGACGACGCGGTAAGAGAAGCGCAAGGAGGCGGGCCGCTGATCGCAGATCCGAAGCTTCCGCCAACGGCCGTGGATGCGGCCGTCAGCGAGGCCGAAGACAGGAAATGGACCCCTGCCAAGATCGCACTGTGGTCAGCCATCGCGCTGCTCGGTGGCGTCGCCTGGTTCATGCTGGCGATCGTCCGTGGCGAGACCGTCAACGCGATCTGGTTCGTCTTTGCCTCGGTCTGTACCTATCTGATTGCCTACCGCTTCTATTCCAAGGTGATCGAACGCCTCATCACCAAGCCGGATGACCGCCGTGCCACGCCCGCGGAATACAAGGCTGACGGCAAGGACTACGTCCGCACCGACCGCAACGTGCTGTTCGGCCACCACTTCGCTGCCATCGCCGGCGCCGGCCCGCTCGTCGGCCCGGTCATCGCCGCCCAGATGGGGTACCTGCCCGGCACCATGTGGATCATCCTCGGCGTCGTCTTCGCCGGCGCCGTCCAGGACTACCTGGTGATGTTCTTTTCCATGCGTCGCGGCGGACGTTCCCTGGGCCAGATGGCACGCGAGGAACTCGGCGTCATTGGCGGCACCGCGGCCCTGGTTGCCACGCTGCTCATCATGGTCATCATCGTTGCAATCCTGGCCCTCGTTGTGGTCAACGCCCTGGGCGAAAGCCCGTGGGGTGTCTTCTCCGTCGGCACGACCATCCCGATTGCCCTCTTTATGGGCGTGTACCTGCGTTACCTGCGTCCTGGCAAAGTCATGGAGGTCTCCATCATCGGCTTCGTCCTGCTGATGGCCGCCATCATCGGTGGCGGCGCCGTCGCCGGCACCGAATGGGGCGCCGCGATGTTCCACCTGGACAAGGTCACCATCGCCTGGGGCCTGATTATCTACGGCTTCATCGCCGCGATCCTGCCCGTGTGGCTGCTGCTGGCCCCGCGCGACTACCTTTCCACCTTCATGAAGATCGGCGTCATCGGTATGCTTGCCGTCGCCATCATCGTGGTGCGCCCGGAAATCAACGTTCCGGCCTTCAGTGAGTTCGCCAGCCGGGACAACGGTCCGGTCTTCTCCGGCGCACTCTTCCCGTTCCTGTTCGTAACGATCGCCTGCGGCGCATTGTCCGGCTTCCACGCACTCATCGCTTCCGGTACTACGCCCAAACTCATCGAGAAGGAACGCCAGACCCGGTTCATCGGTTACGGCGGCATGCTGATGGAGTCCTTCGTTGCGATCATGGCCCTGGTAGCGGCGCTGTCGATCGACCGCGGCATCTACTTCGCGATGAACGCCCCCGCGGCCCTGACCGGCGGCACCGTGGAAACGGCGGCCGTTTGGGTCAACTCGCTGGGGCTCTCCGGTGTGAACCTCACCCCGGACATGCTGGCGCAGACCGCGAAGGACGTGGGCGAGCAGAGCATCATCTCCCGTTCCGGCGGCGCCCCGACCCTCGCCGTCGGCCTGGCGCACATCATGCAGCAGTTCATTGGCGGACCGGCCATGATGGCCTTTTGGTACCACTTCGCCATCATGTTCGAGGCACTCTTCATCCTGACCGCCGTCGACGCCGGCACCCGCGTCGCGCGGTTCATGCTGCAGGACTCGATCGGCAACGTCATCCCGAAGTTCAAGGAACACTCCTGGCGGATCGGCGCCTGGCTCACTACCGCGGTCATGGTGGCGGCCTGGGGCGCTGTGCTGATGATGGGCGTCACCGACCCCCTCGGCGGCATCAACACGCTCCTGCCGCTGTTCGGCATTTCGAACCAGTTGCTCGCAGCCATCGCGCTGTCGGTGTGCATGGCCATCGCGGCCAAGCGGGGGTCGTTCAAGTACCTGTGGATCATCGTTGTACCGTTGGCGTTCGCTGCGGTCGTGACCATTACGGCCAGCTTCCAAAAGATCTTCTCCACCACGCCAGCGGTGGGCTACTTCGCCAACAATGCCGCGTTCAGCAAGGCGCTGGCCGACGGCAAGACCTCTTTCGGCTCCGCCAAGACCCAGGCGGCCATGGAAGCAGTGGTACGCAACACCATGATCCAGGGCATCCTGTCCATTGTGTTTGTGGTGCTCAGCCTGATCGTGATCGTCGCCGCGATCCTGGCAACTATCAAGGCCTTCCGCGACCACACGGCAGGTATGCCCACGGTGGACAACGAGGACCGTCCGAGGGCATCCCGTGTCTTTGCTCCCGCCGGACTCATCCCGACGCCGGCTGAACGGGAACTGATGGCGAAATGGGACGAGCTGCCGGCCGATCAGCGGCTGGATAAGGCGGGGCACCACTGATGGGTGCGGTTGCCGGTGGTTTCCGTGGGTTCGCCACGTACTTCAAAGGGATCATGGGCGCCGATGCCTACACGAAGTACTTGGAGCACCACAACGCTTCCGGCCACGCGGAAGCGCCGATGACCGAACGCGAGTTCTGGCGCGACCGGACCGACCGACAGGACTCCAACCCGCAGGGCCGGTGCTGCTGATGTTGACGGCCCGCCAGCCTTCACCAGCTGGCCGGCTTCATCGACTGGGCTGCGCAGTCGTCCGCTCGTGAGAGTATGAACGCATGAGCGATCCCACAGACACTCAGCCTGATGATGTCCCCGTTGAGGGCAGGACCCTCGACAACGGCGAACCGGTCATGCCCGCCGCGGCCAGCCCGGCGGGAGCCGGTGCCGGTCCCGGCGCCCCTGGCCCGGTCAGTACCGACCCGGCGGCAAACGGCAACGCCAAAGGCAGCAACCTGCAGGACCTCGTGGACGAGCCCGCGAAAGTCATGCGGATCGGCACCATGATCCGCCAGCTCCTGGCGGAGGTGAAGTCAGCTCCGTTGGACGACGCCGCGCGCGAACGCCTGGCCGAAATCCACGAGCGTTCCATCAAGGAGTTGGAGGATGGCCTGGCGCCGGAACTTGTTGAAGAGCTGGAACGGATCAGCCTGCCCTTCCCGGAGAACGCCACGCCGTCCGACGCCGAGCTTCGGATCGCCCAGGCGCAGCTGGTGGGGTGGCTGGAGGGCCTCTTCCATGGCATTCAGACGGCTATCGCGGCCCAGCACGCGGCACGGGAGCAGGCCGCCGCGCAGCTGCACCTAAGGCAGCTTCCGCCGGGCACCATGATCGCCCCTGGTGTGGTTATCGGGGAGAACGGCGAGCCTCAGCGGGCCGCCGCAGGCCAGCGTTCTGGTCCGGTACCGTCCGGGCAGCCAGAGGACCCGGACCACGGCCCCGGCCAGTACCTTTAGGTTCCTGCGTGGGATTCTTTTCTGCCGCCCGCCAAGGGCGCAAGGACGATACTGAGCTGGGGAAGGGCCTTTGGCGCCGCGCCCATGATCGTTTCCACCGGGGCCTGGACCGCTATCACCAGGTCCTCGAAGGTGTCGAAGACGAGCAGCTTTACGCAGAACTCGTGGAAGTAGCCAACGAGCTGGCGGGGCTTATGGAACGCGTCCGTGTCGTTTGCGTCGAGGCCCAGCGGAAGTCGCCCAGCGAAGGCCTGGACATTCCCGGGGACTTGGCAGGTGTACACCGGTCGCTGTCGAAGGCGGGCAATTCGCTGGCCACCACCGCCGAGGCTGCCGCTATGCTGAGGCTCGCCGTCGGTCCCGTCCCGGTAGGGGCGGCTTCGGTGCGCCGCCGTGCGGAATCGGTGTTTGAGCAGGTGGCCGACGCTGAACGCCGGCTCGCCGAGGATGCCGCCGCCAGTGGCCAGCCGGAGAGCCTTTCCGGCTAACCGTCAGGCGGCGATCCTGGCCTGTCCGACGGCAACAGCGTCGATGACAGCCCAGGATTCCTCGCTGCCGCAGTTCCGGCTGGCGAAATGCTCGGCTTCCTCAAGGGAATCGAAGCCTTCACTGATGATCCGGCCGCAATCAGCGTCGAAGTACGTGACGTGAAATTCCTGTGCAAGTTGGTTTTCCATAAATCCAGTCTGCGACCGGGGTCTGACAATAATCGTTCATCAGTCCCGTGTGTTGCCAAGGCGGAGCACCCGCTCCTGCGCGAGCATGGCTGAACGCTTGGCCTTATCTGCTGTCCGCGCCGCTTGCCTGGCCTCGGCTGCCGCCGTGCCCAGACTCTTCCTGGCACTATCGAGCTGCTCTTCCGCGGCTCTGAGTTTGTCTCGCAGCTCACGTGTTTCGCGGGTCAGGTCCGAAACTTCCGCCTCCGTATCCGCCAGCTGCCTCCGCCGGTCCGCGGCCAGCCCGGCTGACTCCGCCTCGGCAGCCTGGGCCTCGGCCAGGGCAGCGCTGGCCTTCTCCAAGGCGGAGGGGGACACCGGCCGCGGAGTCTCCCGGACTGCCTTAAGCCGTGGCTGGTCCGCAGGCCTGCGGGCGCCGCGTTCCGGCGCCGGCACTGCGCCCGGAAGAGCCACGGCCCCGTCAAGTTCTACGGTGTCCACGCCGTCGGCGGACAGTGCCTGGACCAGCAGTCCGCTTTGGACGGCGGCGGTGGCCCCTTCGTCGGCCGTCATTGCCTGCAGGGTCCGCCCGACGTCGGCCGCGATCGTTGCGCTGATGGTGCGCCCCTGGCGCTCGGCAACGGCGCGGGCGGTGTCGACGGCGATCCCCAGCAGGGTGCGGCGCTCACGTGCCAGTTCCCTCAGTGCGGCGGCGTCGAGGGATGCCTGGGCCCCTCGCATCCTTTGGCCGAGCTCGGCAAGCTGCGCGAGGACTCCTGGCTCATGGCTGGCCAGCATGTTGACGGCCCAGGCCGCCACTGATGGTTTTGGCAAGGCCTTGACGGCTGCCGGGAGCTCCTTTCCGGAACCGGCGGAGGCCTTGGCTGCCGCCGTCCGGGCAGCCACAAATTCCTCGAAGGGCAGGGCGTACAGTTCGAATGCGATAGCCGCCAGCGCTTTGTCATCCATGCACGCCATCATAGGTGGAGCGGCTGGGCGCGGCCGGGAAGCCGTACAGCCTAGACTGGCCGCATGAGAGGAGTGTGGGGGCTCATTGTCCGGCTGGCGGTTCTGATGTTGGCCGTTTGTATTCCGGTGGCGGGATGCTCGAACGTCTGTCCGGCCATGGGGTGGGTCAACTCCGTCACGGTTGAATTGTCGGGTGATGTCTCGCGGGTAGGCACCGTGCCGCTGTGTGCTGATGGCGCGTGCTCGGAGTTGCGGCCGGAACCCGGGACAGCAGTGCCGCGTATTGTCGTGACAACACCGCTGGATGCCGAGGCTTCTCTTGCACCGGAAGCTCAGCCGGCCATGGTCCCGTTTTACGCTGAACGGATCGATGCCGATACCTGGCGGTTCCAGTTCAATGTGAGCTTCCCTGACCATGTGACCGCGAAAGCGCTGTCTGCCACAGGCGAGGTCATTGCCGAGACGGACGCCGACCTGGACTGGAAGCGGGTGGGCGGCTCAGCCCAGTGCGGCGGGCCTGTGGAAGCTTCGCCGGTGCGGCTAGCGGTGCCCTAAACCTGAAAGTTCGGGCGAGCTGCGGGGGCTTCACGTGCGGTTCCCGCACGGCAGCTTCTTCCAGGAGGGCACGCCTGGGCGGTAAGCGGCTTCCCTGTTTAACCAGCGAAAAACCCCCTAAAAACCTTGGTTTCTAGGGGGTTTATCCCGAGCTTCCTATCAGAATCGAACTGATGACCTTTTCATTACGAGTGAAACGCTCTACCGACTGAGCTAAGGAAGCACCGCACAAATTCATCCGGCGTAACCGGGCGGTTCATGCAAGAGTCAACTGTAATAGAGTCCCTGCGCCCGGGTCAAAATGGGGTTCGAAAAACGTCAGCAGACCGTGTTGTCGGTGGGAACCGTTCCGTCCACGAGGTACTTGTCCACGGCATCTTCGATGCAGCTGTTGGCCCGGCCGTAAGCGGTGTGGCCTTCTCCCTGCCAAGTCAGCAGCGAGGCGTTGCCCAGCTGTTTGCGCAGGGACGCCGCCCATTCCACGGGGGTGGCAGGGTCTCCGGTGGTTCCGACAACTACAATCGGGGCTTCGCCGGCATATTCCACCGGGGCAGGAGTCCGCAGGCTTTTATACGGCCAGTCCAAACAGTTGGTGCCGCCGTAGGCGAAGAAGTAGCCCAGAGTGGGGGAGGCCTGCATAAGCCGTTGTTGTTCGGCGCGCATCGCTGCCGTGTCGGACACCATGGGGTAGTCCAGGCAGTTGATGGCGCCAAAGGCGAAAGTCGAGTTGGACGTGTACTTCCCGTCGGCGCCGCGGTCAGCGCCGAGGTCGGCCAGACGGAGCATCAGGCTCACGTCGCCCGTAGTGGCGGCCTCCAGGGCCTGGGTCAGGGCAGGCCAGCTCTGGTCGTTATACAGCGGGGTGATGAGGCCACTGACGAACATCGTGGCGTTCACCAGGCGGCCGTCCTTGGCCAGCCTGGGTGTCGACTGGACGGCGTTGATGATGTCGCGGATCTGTTGGACGCCGCTGTCCACGTTCCCGGTGAGCGGACACGAGGATTCCTGCTGGCAGCTTGCCACATAGGCCCTGATGGCCTTTTCGAAGGCCACCGCCTGGCCGCTGGTCAGCTCCTCGTTGCTGATGGAAGGATCCAGGGCACCATCGAGGACCATCCGGCCCACATTGTCCGGGAACAGTGAGGCGTAGGTGGAACCGAGGAACGTGCCGTAGGAGTACCCCAGGTAATTGAGCTTCGCGTCGTTGACCACAGCCCGCAGGACGTCCAGGTCCTTGGCCGCGCTGACCGTGTCCACATGGCCCAGTACAGGCCCGGTCTTTTCGGCGCACTGCTCCGCGATGGCCTTGTTGTCAGCCAACGCGGCGGCCAGCCCGGCGTCGGTATCCAGGGCGTAGACCTTGGCCCGTGACGCGTCCCGTTCGGCATCCGTCAGGCAGGTCACCGGGGCGGAGCGTTTGACGCCGCGCGGGTCGAATCCCACCAGGTCGTAGCTGGCCCGGACGGACTGCGAGAAGTGCGTTCCTGCCGCATCCTTGACGAAGTCGTAGCCTGACCCGCCCGGACCGCCAGGATTGACCAGTAGGCTGCCGGTTTTCTTGCCCGTGCTGGGAGCCCGCAGCGCAGCTATTTGGATCGTGTCGCCATCCGGCTTCGCGTAGTCCATGGGCACGGTGACCTTGGCGCACTGGAAGCCGTTTTCGCAAGGCTCCCACACGACCTCCTGGGCATAGAAAGCATCCAATCCGGCGGGCGCGGACGCCACGATGGACGGGTCTGCCTTGGCCCTGGGAGGGGCTGCGGCCGGGGTATTCCCGCCCAGGAGGCTGCACGAGGCCAGCGTCAGGGCCAGGATCAGGGCGCCGGCAGCCCGCAGCCCAATCACCAGGGATCGGGAGCGTGCGGGCAGGGGGCGTGCAGTCATCGAGCGGTCTCCTAGTAGTTGCTAGATCAGGCTGGCTGCCATCGACTCAATGGTCAATAGCGGAGCAACGTTAGTGGTGGTAATTCGTTGGCGGGCTTTGTTGATCGCGTCCATGCGGGCGAGGGTGGTCTCCGGGGCAGACCGGGCAGCGAATTCCTCCAGCTCACCCGTGAGCTCAACGTTCACCAGCTCCACGGCGTTCCCGAACTGGATGATCAGCACATCCCGGTAGAACGAGAGGAGGTCCGTCAGTGTCCGGTCCAGGGAGTCCGTGATGGATCGCTTGGCCCGCCGTTTCTGGTCGTCTTCCAGCTGCCTGACCTGGCTGCGCAGCGATGGCGGGAGCATCCCTGACTCCGGGGCGCCCAGGGTGGCCAGCAGCGCAGCCCTCTCGGCGGCGTCGCGCTCTTCATTGGAACTGCTGGCTTCCGCGGTGGCGATCTTCACCAGCTTGTCCGCCATCATCACCGCCGCGGTCACACCGCGCAGACCCAGCGGGAATCTCACGGTTTCCAGCCGGCGTTCCCTCGCCTCAGGGTCCCGCGCCAGCCGGCGGGCGATCCCAACATGGCTTTGCGCCGCGCGGGCCGCACGTTCGGCGAGGACCGGATCCACCCCGTCGCGCTTGACCAGCAAAGCGGCGACGTCGGCGGCCGGAGGAAGGCGCAGGGCCACAGTGCGGCAGCGCGAACGGATGGTCACCAGGACGTCAGCGGGCGATGGTGCGCACAGCATCCAGATGGTCCGCGGAGTGGGTTCCTCGATGGCCTTCAGCAACACGTTGGTGGTCCGCTCGGCCATGCGGTCGGCGTCTTCCACCACAATGATGCGCCAGCGCCCGGAAGAGGGCCGGTTGCCCGCCTTGGAGACCAGGTCGCGGGCTTCATCGATGGTGATGGTGACCTTCTCGGTCCTGACGTAGGTCACGTCCGAATGGGTTTCGCCGAGGATGGTCAGGCAGGCTGGACACTCGCCGCAGCCGCGCCTGGCGACGTCGTCCTGGTCGCAGTTGAGGGCCGCCGCGAAGGCCTTCGCGGCGTTGGAACGCCCGGAGCCGGGCGGGCCGGTGAACAGCCAGGCATGGGTCAGTCCCTCTCCCCGCGAGGCCTGCCGGAGCTGTTCGACGACGGCGGGCTGGCCCTGAAGGTCGTCCCAGACAGTCACGCGGCGCCCCTGCCTGCAGACGCGAGCAGGGTATCCACCCGGGCGAGGATGCGCGCGGACAGTTCGGCGACAGGCAGGTCCGCCGGCAGGACCAGATAGGCCGCCGGCCGGCCGGCGGCCAGTGCGAGGAACGCTCCGCGGATTGTTGAATGGAACTCATCGGCCTCTGACTCAAGGCGGTCTTCGGCCGCGTCGCCGGCTGTTCGGCGGCGGCGGCCGTCAGCGGGATCCACGTCCAATAACACCGTGAGATCGGGCTGCAGCCCCGTCGTCGCCCATTCGTTGAGGGTACGCACGGCATCGGCACCCAGATCCCGGCCGGCCCCCTGGTACGCCACGGACGAATCAATATAGCGGTCCGTCAGGACAACCTCGCCGCGTGCCAGCGCCGGGCGGATGACCTGGCTGGCATGGGCTGCGCGGGAGGCGGCGAAGATGAGGGCCTCGGTGTGGGCGTCGATGTGGCCATGGCCGTGGTCCAGGACCAGGGCGCGCAGTTTTTCGCCAATGGGCGTCCCGCCGGGTTCGCGGGTCCGCAGGACCGTCAGGCCACGTGTTTCCAGGGTTTCGGCAAGCCGGCCAGCCTGGGTGGACTTGCCGGCGCCGTCGCCGCCCTCGAAGGCGATGAAAAATCCAGGGCTGTTGGTGGTCACTGCTCAAGACTACCGACTTCGGACACCGCTGCACGTCCAAGTACGCTTTCTCCATGAGTCTCCCGGAACAGTACGCAGCCTCCCTCTCGGCCGAAACCGTGGTGGTTGCCGCCGGCCGGCCGCCGCGTGAACGGGACGAGCCCGTCAACCCGCCCATCGTGCTGTCCTCGACATACTTCGGCACAGGAGCGCTGGGCGACGGGGACCGGGGCTATGGCCGCTATTCCAACCCCACCTGGGATCCCTTTGAGGAGGCCCTGGGCCAGCTTGAAGGATCCGACCTGCCCGGTCTGCTCTACGCGTCCGGACTCGCAGCCGTCAGTTCCGCGCTGTCCCTACTGCCCGCCGGAGGCGTCCTGGTGATGCCATCGCACAGCTACGCGGGCTCGCTGGTGATGGCCACGGAGCTGGCGCAGAAGGGCTTCCTGGAACTGCGGACGGTGGATATCGTGGACACAGACGCGGTCAAAGCACAGCTCGCCCCGCAGGGCCCGGACGCCAAGGCAGCCAGGATGCTGTGGCTTGAGAGCCCCACCAACCCCATGCTGGGCATCGCCGATATCCGGGAACTTACTGCGGCGGCCCATCGGGTGGGCGCCATTGTGGTCACGGACAATACGTTCTCAACGCCGCTGGTCCAGCAGCCGCTGAGCCTGGGTTCAGACGTCGTTCTTCACTCGGTGACCAAATACCTGGCCGGGCACTCCGACGTCGTCCTCGGTGCCCTGGTGACCTCCAACCCCGACATCCGGGCAGCGCTGTTGCACCACCGCATAATCCATGGCGGTATTGCCGGGCCGTTCGAGGCATGGCTGGCACTGCGCGGGCTGCGGACGCTTGCCCTGCGTATTGACAGGTCGCAGGCATCCGCCGCGGTCCTGGCCGAACGCCTCAGCGTGCACCCACTGATCGACAGCATCCGGTTCCCGGGCCTGCCCGCGGATCCCGGCCACGAACGGGCCAAGACCCAGATGACGGGTTTCGGTTCGATTGTGTGCGTGCAGATCGCGCCCGTTGCCGGCCTGAGCGGTGCGGATGCCGCGGATAAGCTGGTCCGCGCGCTGCAGCTCTGGCTCCCGGCCACATCCCTGGGCGGGGTGGAATCGCTGATCGAACGGCGCCGCCGCCACTCCGCTGAGCCGCTGAGTGTTCCGGACAATCTGGTGCGGCTGAGCGTCGGCATTGAGAATATTGAGGACCTCTGGGCCGATTTGAAGCAGGCACTGGACTCGCTGGGCCGCTAGGCTTGGACGGTGGACGGTGAACTGATAATTCGGCCTGTAGAGCTGGCAGTGTTTTTTATCCTTGCCCTGGTGGCATTCGGACTTGAAGTGTGGGCTCTGCTGGACTGCGTCAGGCACAAGTCCGCCGCCTTTGAAGCGACGGGCAAACGAACCAAGACCTTCTGGCTGGCACTGACCGGCGGCGCCACCCTGATCGGCGCCATCTCGCTCTTCAGTGGCGGCGGAATCTTCGGCACACTTGGCCTCTTTGGGCTCGCGGCCGTGGTTTCAGCCTCGGTGTACCTCGCCGACGTCCGGCCGGCGGTCAAGGACGCGGGCCGCGGCGGCAGCCGCAACACGGGGCCCTACGGCGGCTGGTAGTCCCCACCGGCCCCCTCAGGTCGCAAGCTCGCTGAGGGAACCCTGCCGGCGTGGGCCCACCACCGGCCGCCACCTAACCCAGTGGCGCCACAGCATCCCAGGCCACCGTCAGTTCGCCCAGGCGCCACCGCGACGGCCCGTCCTGAAGCGGCCACCCGCTGTCGAGCAGTGCCTTGCACATGGCGTGCCAGCGCTGCCTGTTACCGAATGACGCCAGCGGCGCCGACTCCAGCCAGGCCCGGTCCATGGCTTGCATCAGCCGGTGAACAGGCTCACCGGGAACGTTGCGGTGGATCAGCACCTTCGGCAGCCGCTCGGCAATTTCCGAGGGCAGGTCAAAGCTGCCGAACCGCACGGACATGCTCAGGGACAACGGCCGCTCGGCGTCGAGGGCAACCCACGTCACGCGCCGCCCGATCTCATCGCAGGTCCCGTCGATAAAGAGCCCGCCGGGGGCAAGCCGGCCCTGGACCAGCCGCCAGATCCCCGCCACGTCAGCCTCTTCATACTGCCGCAGGACGTTGAACGCGCGGACCAACACCGGGCGCCCGGGCAGCGGCAGCTCGAAACCGCCCACCTGGAAGCTCAGGCCCGGCCTTTCAAGCATTTTGGCCACCCGGACGCGCTCCGGCTCGATTTCGATGCCACACACCCGCACGTCCGGCCGGACGGTGCGGAGGCGTTCAAAGAGTTCGACGGCGGTGGCCGGCGTTGCACCGTAGCCCAGATCAACCACGAGTGGGTCTTCTGCGGCGCGCAGGCGCGAGGCCTGGGGGCCGGTGAGCCAGCGGTCCACCCGCCGCATCCGGTTGGGATTGGTGGTGCCCCGGGTGACGTTTCCAACAGGCGTGCCTGGCTTGGCGGGTTTGGCTGGCCCGCCGGCGGTTCTGCCCGAGATCTGGGCGTTTGCCACCCGTTCAGCTTTTTGCACCACCGCCCCACTGTATCTTCCAACGCGGAGTCACTTACGGCCCATCCAACGCTCCGCCATGGGCCGTAAGTGACCCCGCGTTGCAGAACGTAACGCCCGGCGGCGCCTCAGCAGATCAATTAGGATAAAAATCATGACTTACAAGCTGATTCTGCTGCGCCACGGCCACAGCGAATGGAACGCCAAGAACCTGTTCACCGGCTGGGTGGACGTTGACCTGAACGACCAGGGCCGCGAGGAAGCAGCACGCGGCGGCGAGCTCCTGGTTGAGAACGATCTTCTCCCGGATGTCCTCTACACCTCGCTCCTGAAGCGGGCCATCAACACCGCCAACAGCGCCCTGGACAAGGCAGACCGCGGCTGGATCCCCGTCAAGCGGGACTGGCGCCTGAACGAACGCCACTACGGCGCCCTGCAGGGCAAGGACAAGGCACAGACCCTGGCCGAATACGGCGAGGACCAGTTCATGGAATGGCGCCGGTCCTACGACACCCCGCCGCCGCCCCTGGCCGATGACTCCGAGTTTTCCCAGGCCCGCGACCCCCGTTACGCGGACCTCGGCGACTCACTGCCCCGCACCGAGTGCCTCAAAGATGTCCTGGTCCGCCTGCTTCCTTACTGGGAATCAGATATCAAGGAAGACCTCAAGGACGGCAAAACGGTCCTGGTCACCGCCCACGGCAACTCGCTGCGCGCCCTGGTCAAGCACCTGGACGGCATCAGCGACGACGCCATCGCCGGCCTGAACATCCCGACGGGCATCCCGCTGGTCTACGACCTGGACGAGGACTTCCAGCCGGTCAAGCCGGGCGGCACCTACCTGGACCCGGACGCTGCTGCGGAAGCCATCCTGGCAGTGGCCAACCAGGGCAAGAAGTAGGACTCCGCAGGTTCTTCGCCGAGTGCTCGGTCGTTCCTCCCTTAGACGCACTCCGGCCGAAGAACCCGCTGCGTTGACGGTTAATTGACGACGGCGGGTCGGTCACCTCAGGTGACCGACCCGCCGTCGTATGTGGTTCCGGAGTAGCTAGAAGCCCTGCGGCTGCCATTCGCCGGTGACCAGGTATGTGACCTTGCGGGCCACCGACACACCGTGGTCGGCGAAGCGTTCGAAGTAGCGGCTCGCAAGGGCCACATCCACCGTGGTGGCGGGGGACTCGGCCCAGTCCGGCGCGGCGATCGCCTTGAAAACGCTCAGGTGAAGGTCGTCGATGGTGCTGTTGGCCTTGAGGATGTCGCGGGCTACTTCGAGGTCCCGGGACTCCAGCAGCACAATGAGCTTGTCCGCGATCAGTTGGTCCTGCTCGGCCATTTTGTTAAACGTCTCCGTCATGGAGGCAGGAATCACAGTCGACGGGAAGCGCAGCCGGGCCAGCTGGGCGATGTGGCGGGCCAGGTCACCCATCCGCTCCAGGGAAGCGCTCATGCGCAGGGAACCCACGATCATCCGCAGATCGCTGGCCACCGGCCCCTGCAGGGCAAGGATATCGATGGCACGCTCATCGAGACTGGTCTGCAAAAAGTCGATACGGGCGTCCGCGGCAATGACATCCTCCGCCAGATCAACGTCGGCAACCTGGAAGGACGTAGCGGCCTTCCCCATTGCCTCGCTGACCAGCTTCGAAATCTCCACCAGCTGCTCACCCACCTGGGTCAGCTCTTCCTGAAAAACCTTACGCACGTGGGCGTCCTTTCTTTGGAACTCCGCCCCTCACGTGGCAGACGGAACTCTTGTCGCCATTCGGCACTCCAACGTATAACGCTGTCAGCGTCCGGTAAACGTTAAGTCGCTTGTAGATGAACGTTAGTTGAACCGTCTCCCCTAAGGACCAAGACGCACCGTCCGGCAATGAACCACGGCCTAAGCTGGAGCTGTGGATCCTATGCTCATCGGTGTCATCGCCGGCCTGGTCGGCCTGTCACTCGGCACTTTTGGTGTGCTCGCCTTCAGGATCAGTGAAAAGCAGCGCAAGCTTGTCGACGTCGACATGGACGAACCTGCCTTGCCTGCCGGCGCCGCGGAGGTGCTGGCCGTCGTCGGACGGGCTTTTGTAGTGGTGGACGCCGTGGACGGTGTGGTGCGGGCCAGCCCCGCAGCTTATGCGTACGGACTGGTACGCGGCCATACGGTGGTCCACAAGGAGCTGCTGGACATGACGGCCGGAGTGCGCCGCGACGGCGTGATCCTGGAGAAAAAGCTGGAGCTGCCGCGTGGCCCGCTGGGCCAGGGAACCATCATCGTGCAAGTCCGGGCAGCCATGCTCGGCGAGGAATATATTGTCCTGCTGGCCGACGACCGCACCGAAATCACCCGCACTGAGGAGATCCGCAACGACTTTGTGGCCAACGTGTCCCACGAGCTGAAGACCCCGGTGGGCGCAATTTCCCTGCTGGCCGAGGCGCTGGAGTCCTCAGCCGACGACGAACAAGCTGTTCGCCGTTTCGCCAAGCGGATGCACAAGGAATCGGGCCGCCTGGCCGCGCTGGTCCAGGACATCATCGAACTTTCCCGCCTCCAGGGTGCCAGCGTCTCCCAGGAGGGCAAGGCAGTGGACATCAACACGGTCATCACCGAAGCAGTGGACCGCTCCCAACTCCCCGCCGAAAGCAAGAACATCCGGATCGTAGTGGGTGACCGGGTTGAAGCAACTGTCTTCGGCGACCGGGACCTGCTGGTGACCGCACTGCGTAACCTGATCGACAACGCCATCCGCTACTCCCCGGAAAACACCAGGGTGGGCGTGGGCGTCCGGTCCAAGGAGGGGCTGATTGCCGTTTCCGTCACGGACCAGGGCGAGGGCCTGACCCCGGAGGACCAGGAGCGCGTGTTTGAGCGTTTCTACCGGGTGGATGCGGCGCGTTCGCGCCACACGGGCGGAACGGGCCTGGGCCTGAGCATTGTCAAGCACGTTGCCTCCAACCACGGCGGTGAAGTGACCTTGTGGTCCCGGCCCGGCCAGGGTTCCACTTTCACCCTGCGGCTGCCTGAGATGGAAAGCCGGGACGAACCGGATACTGCAGGTGCCAAACAACGAGTCGTACCCGAGCGTGTTAAAGAACGCGGTGTACATGAGCAAGGAGCCAGCTCTTGAGCAGGATTTTGATTGTTGAAGACGAAGAATCTTTCAGTGATCCGTTGTCCTATTTGTTGGGCAAGGAGGGATTCGAGGTTGAGGTTGTAGACAACGGCTTGGACGCCATCACCGAATTCGACCGTAATGGGGCTGATCTGGTGTTGCTGGATCTGCAGCTACCCGGCCTGTCAGGCACTGAGGTCTGCCGCCAGCTGCGGCAGCGCTCCAGCGTTCCGGTCATCATGCTGACGGCCAAGGACTCCGAGATAGACAAGGTGGTTGGCCTGGAGCTGGGTGCTGACGACTACGTCACCAAGCCCTATTCCTCCCGCGAGCTTGTGGCCCGCGTGCGGGCCGTGCTCCGCCGGCAGGGTGAACCTGAGGAGCTCATCTCCGCCACGGTGCAGGCCGGACCTGTCCGGATGGATATCGAACGGCATGTGGTCAGCGTGGAGGGACAGCAGGTCCTCTTGCCACTGAAGGAATTCGAGCTGCTGGAAATGCTGCTGCGCAATTCCGGCCGCGTGCTGACCCGCGGGCAGTTGATCGATCGGGTCTGGGGTTCGGACTATGTGGGGGACACCAAAACCCTTGATGTGCACGTCAAGCGGCTGCGCGGCAAGATCGAGCCGGACCCGTCCGTGCCCCGCTACCTGGTAACAGTCCGCGGCCTGGGCTACAAGTTCGAGCCGTAGGCTTCCCTACCGGTAAGGCATACAAAGCTTCAAGTGCACAAAAGGAGGGTCTCCCCGCGGGGAGACCCTCCTTTTGTGCTTTGTTGCTGTTTAGTGGGCCGCGGCTGTGCCGGTGGCCGACGGCGACGGGCTGGGTGTGGCGGAACCGGTCGGTTCGCTGCCAGCCGGCAGGTACTCCTTGTACTCCGCCAGCGAATCATCCAGGACAGGGATCCGGACAGTCTTGCTCACGTTGGTGCCGTCTTCAGTGACCTTGACGTCCACAAGTGAACCGGCGATGCCGCCGCTGGTGCTGAGCATGGCCTTGTCCGTGGAGTCGTTGAGCAGGGTGTAGGAGTTGGCTTTCACCGGCACCTGTGTCTGCGAACCCTCGGCACCGTTGACCGTGAGCTTGACGTCCTTTGAAGAGGAGTTGTAAACCGCGCCGAGCAGGCGGCCGGGCTTGTCTTCGCCGGCGGAGACTATCAGCATGTTGCGCAGCTGCAGCGGACCCAGGTCGGCGCGGATACCGTCCGACGCCGCGTACTGGTGAGAAGTCTGTTGGGGGTTGATGTAGCCACAGCCGGTCATCGTCGCCAGGACGAGGGCCAGGGATCCTGCCGCCAGTGCCAGTTTTCCGCCCTGGGCCCGGTTCATCGCAGTGAAACGCACGTCACGTACTCCTCGAGAGTCTTGAAACATTATTCAGCCATAGCCTAACGGCAAACCGGGCCAAACGAGGATTCCGTGCGGTCACATTGCCCTTGGCAGCAGGCCGCGCATGCACTATTATCTGCATCCGTCAAGGGGTCCAAGGGGGTCTATTCTGCCCATTTTCCGCGTATTTCCGGGGTTCCGGGGCCGGTTGGAGGCCAGTCATATGCCTGGATCGTGATAAACTGGTCTGCGGGAAAGGGGAATGTTTACATGGTATTTGAGGTCGGCGAGACAGTAGTTTACCCTCACCACGGTGCTGCAAAAATTGAAGAAATCAAGATGCGCACTGTCAAGGGCGAAGAGAAAATGTATCTCAAGCTCAAGGTGGCTCAGGGTGATCTGACCATTGAAGTTCCAGCAGAGAACGTTGACCTTGTTGGGGT
Source organism: Pseudarthrobacter sp. S6 (assembly GCF_050156575.1). Lineage (NCBI taxonomy): Bacteria > Bacillati > Actinomycetota > Actinomycetes > Micrococcales > Micrococcaceae > Pseudarthrobacter > Pseudarthrobacter sp. S6. The sequence continues at coordinate 862,631 of NZ_CP189581.1, forward strand.
CCGTGACGTTGTGGGCAAGGAAGGTCTGGAGCACGTATTTGACGTGCTGCGGGCCGAGTTTACTGAAGAACCCACCAACTGGTCGCGCAGATACAAGGCAAATCTGGAGAAGCTTGCTTCCGGTGACGTCATCAAGGTAGCAGAGGTTGTTCGCGACCTCTGGCGCCGTGATCACGATCGGGGCCTTTCCGCAGGTGAGAAGCGCATGCTGGCCAAGGCCCGTCAGATTCTGATTTCAGAACTTGCATTGGCTGAAAAGACTGATGAAGAGAAGGCTGCAAGCGTTCTCGACGAGGTCCTGGCTTCCTAAGAATTGAACCCCGGGGGCACGCAAGTGCCTCCGGGGCTTCTTTTTGCCCTTTTTCGGACCACGATCGGACCACGTCCGATGCGCCAGGCGCGTCGGACGGTCGGGATTCGGCAGGCCGGGCAGGCGGGCACGTAGGCTGGGCAGCATGAACAACGGACTTCCGCGCCCCGTCACCGCCGTCGTCATAGTGGCTGCCGGTTCCGGCGAACGGTTGGGTTATGGCATACCCAAGGCGCGTGTGCCACTGGGGAGCGACACCATCCTCACCCATGCCCTCCGGGGCGCCGCCGCAGCCGGCGTTGCACGCCAGATCTGTGTGGCCCTTCCGCCCGGCGATGCCGTCCTGCAGGAATTGTGCGAGGACTTCGCCGAGGAACTCCGGGCAGCGCACGACGGAAACCCGGACAGCGCTCCTCCTGTTCTGACAACGGTCGACGGCGGCGCCACCCGTGCCGCGTCCGTCCGGTCAGCGTTGGCCGCCTTGCTGGACGGCACCGAAGCCGTGCTGGTCCACGACGCCGCCAGGGCGCTGACGCCCGAGTACGTCTTCCACCGGGTAGTTGATTCCCTGGCTGCCGGCGCCGTTGCGGTGATTCCGACGGTACCGGTGGTGGATACAGTGAAGATGGTTACCCCCACCACCGGTGACGACACCAGCATCGCCCCGGAACTCGTGACGGGTACTGCCCCGCGGGAAGAGCTCCGCGCGGTCCAGACACCCCAAGGGTTCCGCCTGTCCACGCTGATCCAGGCCCATCAGGCGGCGTCGGGCTTTGATGAGAAACAAGCGGCCGCGGTCACCGACGACGCGATGCTGGTCGAACTGCTGGACGTTCCGGTGCACGCGGTCCATGGCTCCACGCAGTCATTGAAAATCACCACGCCGCTGGACCTGATTATTGCCGAGGGCCTGCTGGAAGGTCCGCTGGGTATCCGCTGGGTGGAAGGTTAGTCGTGAGTGAAACCAAGATGATCCTGCCCCGCACCGGAATCGGCCTTGATGTCCATGCCTACGCCTCCGATGACCTTCCCCGTCCGCTCTGGCTGGGCGGTCTGTTCTGGGAAGGCGAGCGTGGCCTGGCCGGGCATTCGGACGGAGACCCGGTGGCTCATGCCGCCGCCGACGCACTGTTCTCGGCCGCCGGCATCGGGGACCTCGGTACACACTTCGGCACCGACCGCCCGGAGTTCGCCGGCGCCTCCGGCGTCACGCTGCTGGGAGAGGCGGCCAGGATTGTCCGTGCTGCGGGATTTGAGATCGGCAACGTGGCTGTGCAGTTCGTGGCCACCCGGCCCAAATTCGGCCCACGGCGGGAAGAGTCCCAACGCGTGCTGAGCGAGGCGGCGGGGGCTCCGATCAGTGTCACGGCCACCACCAGCGACGGACTGGGTTTCACCGGCAGGGGCGAGGGCATCTCCGCCATCGCCACCGCTTTGGTCTATCCGCGCTGATACACCCGGGCTGTTCAGTCCGGATAGGGCGTGGGAGCCGGCGCGCAGGCCTTTTCCGCTAATCTGGAGCGGTGACTCTCCGCTTCCATGACACCGCTGCCGCCGAAGTCCGTGACTTCGTTCCCCTCGTCCCGGGAAAAGCGAGCCTGTACTACTGCGGAGCCACCGTGCAGGGCATGCCGCACGTGGGCCACATCCGCTCGGCGATCGCCTTTGACCAGCTCACGCGCTGGCTCGAGTACCGGGGGCTGCGGGTCACCGTGGTCCGCAACGTCACGGACATCGATGACAAGATCCTGACCAAGTCTGCAGAGTCGTTCGCCCCGGACTTCGAAGCCGGCCCGGACGCCGTCCGCGAGGAGGAATGGTGGGCACTGGCCTACCGCTACGAGCAGGCGTTCCTGCAGGCCTACGACACGCTCGGTGTTGCCCGGCCCACCTATGAGCCCCGGGCAACCGGGCATATCCCCGAAATGCATGAGCTGATCCAGCAGCTGATCGACCGGGGTCACGCCTACCCGGCGCTGGACGACTCCGGGGATGTTTATTTCGACGTGCGCTCCTGGGATAAGTACGGGTCACTGACGCGCCAGAACATTGACGACATGCAGGGTGCCCCGGACGCCGATCCCCGGGGCAAAAAGGACCCCCGCGACTTTGCGCTGTGGAAGGGCTCCAAAGACGGAGAGCCGACGACGGCGATCTGGGCGTCGCCCTGGGGCCCCGGCCGCCCGGGCTGGCACCTGGAATGCTCCGCCATGGTCACAAAGTACCTCGGCACCGAGTTTGATATCCACGGCGGCGGACTGGACCTGCGCTTCCCGCACCACGAAAACGAGATGGCACAGTCCCAGGCCGCCGGGCACGGGTTCGCCAACTTCTGGATGCACAACGGCATGGTCACCTACCAGGGCGAAAAGATGTCCAAGTCCATCGGCAACACCATCAGCCCTGCGGAGATGCTGGACCTCGCGTCACCGCGGGTGGTCCGCTACTACCTTGGGCAGGCGCAGTACCGCTCGGTCCTGGACTACCAACCCACGTCCCTGCAGGACGCCGCGGCCGCCGTCGAACGGATTGACGGGTTCATCAGTCGTGCGCTTCGGAGCACTATGACTCATGACGGCGCTGCCGGCTTCTTCAGCTACGGCACCGTCCCGGAGGCTTTTGCCGCGGCCATGGACGATGACCTGAATGTCCCAGCGGCCCTTGCGGTCCTGCACGAGACTGTCCGGGCCGGGAACACCGCGCTCACCGCCGGGGAACTCGACGACGCCCGGCAGGCGCTCGCATTCGTGACCGACATGCTCCGTGTCCTTGGTCTCAGCGCCACCGCGGCGCCCGTCGCCACTGGCCAGGCGGACAGGGCCCTCGAGGTGCTCGTCGAAGCCCAGCTCGCCGCGCGTGCCCAGGCCCGGGCCGGCAAGGACTGGGCAGCCTCCGACGCCATCCGGGACACGCTGAAGGCGGCCGGCGTCGTCGTCGAAGATGGCCCGGAAGGCGCTACCTGGAGCCTGCAAAGGAACTGAACTGGCGATTTTACTTGATTCAGTAGACTGGTAAGCAGACTCAGTCAAACAATCAAGGGTGGAAAATCATGGCCAACAACGGTCGCCGGTCGGTCAAAGCAAAGAAGGGGCCAACCATCGGAACCGGTGGTCATGGCCGCAAGGCTCTGGAAGGCAAGGGCCCCACGCCCAAGGCGGAGGACCGCCCGTACCACAAGGCGCACAAGAGTAAGCAGCTGTCCGAACGTTCGGCCGCCAAGCGCGGCACGGGCGCTCGCAGCGCCGGCGCCTCGCGCTCAGGCCCCAAAGGCCGTGCCACCGAGGAAGTTGTCACCGGCCGTAACTCGGTTGTCGAAGCCCTCCGCGCCGGGATCCCCGCGAAGGCCCTGCACATCGCCATCCGGATTGAAATGGATGACCGTGTCAAGGAGTCGCTGAAGATCGCCGCCGAACGCGGCATTCCGCTGCTCGAGACCGGCAAGATCGAGTTGGACCGCATGACGGAAGACGCCGTGCACCAGGGCCTGGTCCTGCAGATCCCGCCCTACGAGTACCAGGACGCGTACGAGCTGGCCGAGGAAACTGTGGACCGCTGGAAGAAGGGCCACGTAGCCAACGCGCCGCTGTTTGTTGCCCTCGACGGCATCACGGACCCGCGCAACCTCGGCGCCATCATCCGCTCCGTCTCGGCCTTCAGCGGCCACGGCGTCATCGTCCCGGAACGCCGTTCCGTCGGCGTCACGGCATCGGCCTGGAAGACCAGCGCGGGCGCGGCCGTGCGCGTTCCAGTGGCACGTGCCGGCAACCTGAACAGCGCGCTGAAGCAGTTCAAGAACATGGGCATCTTTGTCCTGGGGCTCGACGGCGACGGCGACGTTTCGCTGCCTGCCCTCACCCTGGCCACGGAGCCCGTGTGCATTGTGGTCGGGTCCGAGGGCAAGGGCCTGAGCCGCCTGGTCCGCGAAAACTGCGACCAGATCGTCTCCATCCCGATCAACTCCGCCATGGAATCGCTCAACGCATCCATGGCCGTTGGCATCTCGCTGTACGAAATCTCCAGGCAGCGCGCCGTCAAGTAGTCCTCGCTGCGGCTGCCGCTCCGGTGGGCGAGCCTGTCGAGACCCCTCATGCCACATCACGGCAGGAGGGGTCTTGCTCTCGGGTTGGAACACCCGGCGGCTCCCGGAACACAGCCCCAAGGCCAGCGGGCGGCGTCACAAAAGCGGCAGTGCAGTCCAACAGCCGCTGGCCGCTACCATTGACCTGATGGTCATGCCGCTTTTTGATACCGCTTCCACCAAGGATGCCTCTTCGGCGCACCCGCTCGGTGTCAGCGTTCCGCGCCCGGGTTCGGGGGCGGATCATGCCGCGCAGTCCAGCGCGAATGTGGCCGTGTACGCTCCGGCCGTGGAGAACCTTGAAATCGCCTACAAGGCCGCCGGGGGTGATTGGCATCTTCAAGCCTTGCCCAACGTCACCCACGGCGTGCATCACGGAATTGTTGAGGATTTCCCGTACGGATCGCTGTACGGGTTCCGCGCCACTTCCAAGGCCGAGACGCTGCCGCTGGCAGTTCCCGTTATTGATCTGGACGACGACGGCGGGCAGCCTCTCCTGCTCGATCCCTACGGCCGGGCGGTGGACCAGGGGGAAGGCTTCCTGACGAGTGTCCGGATGGCCGGCGATTTTGACTGGCGCAACGACGAACGGCCCCGGACGCAGTGGCGAAACACCATCATCTATGAGGCGCACGTCCGCGGCCAGAGCATGCTCCACCCCGATGTCCCGGAGGAACTGCGCGGCACGTACGCAGGTATGGCCCATCCGGCCATCATCGAGCATTTCAAGAGCTTGGGTATCACCGCTGTCCAGTTGCTCCCGGTTCACTTCCATCTCGATGAGCTGCACCTGCAGAACCTCGGCCTGACCAACTACTGGGGCTACAACACGGCAGCGTTTTTCGCACCGCACCCGGCCTATGCAACGCAGGCTGCGCAGGATGCCGGACCGCACGCCGTCCAGGACGAGTTCAAGGGAATGGTCAAGCTGCTCCACGCCGCCGGGCTTGAAGTGATTCTCGACGTTGTCTACAACCACACTGCAGAGGGTGGCCCCGACGGCCAGGCCATCAGCTTCCGCGGACTAGGCGATGACACGTACTACCGCACGGACGGCCACGGTAAGTACATCGACACCACGGGCTGCGGCAACACACTGAATTTCGGCCAGCCCCGAGTGGTCCAGCTCGTGCTGGATTCACTCCGGTACTGGGTGGACGAATTCCATATTGACGGCTTCCGCTTCGACCTGGCAGTGACGCTCTGCCGTAATGCGGACAACGACTTTGATCCCCGGCACCCGTTCCTGGTGGCCGTGGCCGCCGATCCTGTGCTGTCCGACGTGAAACTGATCGCCGAGCCCTGGGACGTCGGCTACGGTGGCTGGCAGACGGGACGATTCCCCGGCGGCTGGGTTGACTGGAACGATCACTTCCGGGACGGCGTCCGTTCATTCTGGCTGGCCGACCGTGCGGCCATCGATGCCGGCGGCCAGGGCGGCTCCGTGGCGCGGCTGGCTGATGCCCTGTCGGGATCGGCCGGGCTGTTTGAGGCGTCGGGCCGGTCCCGGCTTGCGTCGGTCAACCTCATCACGGCACACGACGGCTTCACGCTCAACGACCTAGTGTCATACGACCGCAAACACAACGAGGCCAACGGCGAACAGAACCGGGACGGTCACGGGGATAACCGCAGCTACAACCACGGCGCCGAAGGCCGGAGCGAGGACGAAGGCATCGTGGCGAAGCGGGCGCAGTCCCGGCGGAACCTGATGGCATCCCTGATGATCTCCCTCGGCGTGCCGATGATCACCGCAGGTGACGAACTCGCGCACACGCAGCAGGGCAACAACAACGCCTACTGCCAGGACAACCCCTTGGCCTGGCTCGACTGGACGCGGACCCCGGAATCCGCGGAGATGCTCCGCAGCACCAAACGCTATGTCCGACTGCGCAAGGAGTTCCTGGCGAGCCAACCCTATGATTTTCCCGCTCGGGATGAGCAGTCCTATCTCTACTGGTTTGACCACGCCGGGCAGCCCATGTCCATGGATCAATGGAATGATCCCCGGCACCGTGTCATGCAGCTCCTGCTTGGCTCTGACGACGGTACGCTGGCAGGTCTCGTGGTGGTCAACGGCAGCACCTCCGACGTGAAGATCACACTTCCGGAACTCAAGAACGACGACGGAACGCCCCGCAGAATCTTTGAACTCCGGCTGACCACCTCGCCACTCCACGAGCTTCGGCAGGGCGTCCGCGTGACGTCCGGCGAGACAGACAGCATCGAGGCAAACTCGATCAACATCTACCGCACGTAACTGCGGAGGGGACCAAGATTGCGCAACCGCTCCTTTGCCCTGCTGCTGACCGTTCTGTTGGCCATAGCGGTGATCGCTTTTGGCGGCAGCGGGCTCCTCGATGCACTGACGGGAGGTTCGACGCCGGCGGCCAGTTCCAGCGCGGCCCCGCGTCCAAGCGCTCTCACGCCCGGTCCCGTGGAGGTTCCAGCCCCGGCGGTAATACCCGCTAACCCAACCGGCCTGCCCGCGGTCAAGGAATCCCAGCTGCCGGACGAAGCCCGGACGATCCTCACCGCGATCCGGGCCGGCGGTCCCTACCGCTACAGCCAGGACAACAAGACGTTCGGCAACTTCGAGCGTATCCTTCCACGGCAGGACTCCGGCTATTACCGTGAGTACACGGTGCCCACACCGGGTGAATCGGACAGGGGAGCCCGACGCATCATCACGGGCTCCGCGGGCGAGAAGTACTACACCCAGGACCACTACGACTCGTTCAAATTCATTGCAGAAGGCAGCTGAACACCCTCATGAAAATTTACTCCGCCGATACCTGGACCATCGAAGAACTCCGGGAACAGGTCGCCGACGCCGGCCGCCGCAGCCTGATGGTCCCCGCTGCCGACAGCAAGAGGGCTGTCCTGGAAACGTTCGGCGAAGTGCTCGCATTCCCTGAGCACTATGGCGTGAACATGGACGCCCTGAACGATTCCCTGCACGATTTCGCGGACAGCATTGGCGAGGACGGGGGCACCCCGGTCACCGTCATCTGGGAGGTGGCCGCAGCGTTCCGCGGTGACCGGTCCTTCGGGATCATCTGCGAGGTCCTCCAGGATGCCGAGAGCTACGCCGGCCGTGACCTGGCGGTCACGGCCGTGCTCCTCTAAATGTGACGCTGCTAGATGTGACGCTGCCCGTCAGGCGTTGACGATCAGCCCCAGCTCGGCTTTGGAAGCCAGTGCCTCGTGCCGGGGCATGACGCGGACGGTGTAGCCGAACGGACCGGACCGGTCGATCAGCAGGGAGCCGCTGAACAGGTGGCGTCCGTCGCCCAGGTCCTCTTTCGAGCTCAGTTCCATCAAGGTGACGTCCGCCAGGGTGTCGCTTTCCTCGGCGCGGCCATAGGCCACCTCCACTGATACATCGTCCGGAGACAGGGTGTGCAGCGCGATGTAGGCGTTCACCTGCAGGGTGTCCCCGATCTGCGGATCCTCGGAAACTCCCACGGAGTCGACATGTTCAACGTGCAGCAGCGGCCACGCGGAACGCACCTTGGCCGTCCACGCCGCGAGGACACGGGCCTGGGCGTAGGAGTCGGCAACTGCCCTGCGTCCGGCCTCGGCTGCCGGGCGGTAGAGCAGGTTGACGTAGTCGTGAAGCATACGCTCGGCGGAAACGGCCGGGCCCAAATGCGACAGCGTGTGCTTGATCATTGACACCCAGTGCGTGGGGACTTTCTCCGTACCCGTGGTGGACGGTCCGGCAGCACCTGCACTGTCAGATACCGTGTTCCCGTAGAAGCGCGGCGCCACCTGCGTTTCCAGGAGTCCATACAGCGCTGCCGCCTCGATGTCGTCCCGCTCCTCGGGGGACGCGTCATTGTTGGCGGTGGGGATCGCCCAGCCATTCTCGCCGTCGTACATTTCATCCCACCAGCCGTCCATCACAGAGAGGTTCAGCGAACCGTTGATGGCGGCCTTCATGCCCGACGTGCCGCACGCCTCCAGGGGGCGGAGCGGGTTGTTGAGCCACACGTCGCAGCCCGGGAAGAGTGTCCTGGCCATCGCAATGTCGTAGTTCGGCAGGAATGCGATGCGGTGGCGGACCTCGGGGTCGTCGGTGAAGCGGACCAGATCCTGGATCATCTTCTTGCCGGCGTCATCTGCCGGGTGGGACTTTCCGGCGATCACGAGTTGGATCGGGTGCTCCGGGTGCAGCAGCAGCGCCTTGAGCCGGTCCGGCTCGCGGAGCATCAGCGTCAGGCGCTTATATGTGGGGACACGGCGGGCGAAGCCGATGGTCAGCACATCGGGGTCCAGGACGCTGTCGGTCCAGCCAAGCTCGGCGTCGGCGGCGCCGCGCTTCTTCCACGCGGCGCGGAGGCGGCGGCGCACGTCCTCCACGAGTGCTGTGCGCATTTCACGGCGCAGCCCCCAGACGTCGGCGTCGCTGACGTTGTAGGCAAGGTCCCAGCGGCCCATGGCTTCGGCCTCGGAGCCGAACTGTTCCCGCGCGAGCCGGGAGATACGACTGTCCACCCAGGTGGGCACGTGCACGCCGTTGGTCACGGACGTGATGGGCACCTCGGAGTGGTCGAACCCGGGCCACAGGGCCGAGAACATCCCGCGGGATACCTCGCCGTGCAGCTTGGCGACTCCGTTGGCCCGCTGTGCCAGCCGGAGCCCCATCACGGCCATGTTGAAAACTGAGGGATTGCCATCGGCGTAGTTTTCCCGGCCCAGTTCAAGGATCCGGTCCACCGGTACCGCGGGCGCGAGCCCGGCCTGGAAGAAGTGGTGGATCTGGGAAATTTCGAAACGGTCGATTCCGGCGGGAACGGGCGTGTGGGTGGTGAAGACCGTTGACGCCCGGCCGGCGGCGAGGGCTTCATCGAAGCTGAGGGCGGCGTCGCCGGCCATCAGTTCCTGGATGCGCTCAATCCCCAGGAAGCCGGCATGGCCCTCATTGGTGTGGAATACTTCGGGCGCCGCGGTTCCGGTGAGCTGCTGGTAGGCGCGCAGGGCCTTGACTCCGCCCATGCCCAGCAGGAGCTCCTGCTGCAGGCGGTGGTCGCCGCCGCCGCCGTAGAGGCGGTCCGTGATGCCGCGGGCCGCGTCGTCGTTGCCGGGAACGTTGGAGTCCAGCAGTAGCAGGGGAACGCGTCCGACGTCGGCACGCCAGATGTGTGCCAGCAGCCGGCGCCCGTTGGGGAGCGGGAGCGAGATCTGCAGGGCCCGGCCGTTGCCGTCGGCGGACGGCTCACGGAGGAGCGTGAGCGGGAGCCCGTCAGGGTCGAGGACCGGATAGGTCTCCTGCTGCCAGGCATCGCGGGAGAGCGATTGCTTGAAGTAGCCGGCCTGGTACAGCAGGCCCACGCCGATCAGGGGCACGCCGAGGTCCGAGGCGGCCTTAAGGTGGTCGCCGGCCAGGATGCCCAGGCCGCCGGAGTACTGCGGCAGGACTTCGGTGATGCCGAATTCGGGGGAGAAATATGCGATGGCGGCGGGGGCTTCCCCGCCCAGGCTCTGATACCAGCGGGGCTGCTCAAGATACCGGTCAAGGTCCTCGGCGGCGGCCCGGACCTGGTCAACGACTGACTGCTCGGCGGCGAGGCGCTGGAACTCTTCGCGGCTGACCCGGCCCAGGAAAATGATGGGATCCTGGCCGGATTCTTCCCAGATGCGGGGGTTCAGTGCCGCGAAAAGTTCCCTGGTGGGCCGGTGCCAGGACCAGCGCAGGTTGGTGGCCAATCGGGCCAGCGGCCTGATGGGTTCCGGGAGGACTGTTCTGACGGTAAATCTGCGGATTGCCTTCACCTGCGCCACACTAACCGACAACATCAACGTCTGGAACCGCTTTGGCTTTCTTTTAGGTAAATGACAGTTGGCGTGGCGGATAAGTCGAATCGCGGGGGCAAAAAGCAGAGCACACTTAGCATTCTGGGCCATTTCTCGCTAACGTCGAGGCTGTGACGACTAACTCAGCAACCCCTGCCGCCTTGAAGAAAAAGCCGAAAGGCAAAATTACCGACGGGCTTAGATTTGGCCGTTTTCCGATCACCGCCGTGCAGCCTGCGGTGGAGGGTGGAAAGTATCCTGCCAAGGCTTTGCCGGGGGAGGGAATTGTGGTGGGCGCCACCGCGTTCCGCGAGGGTCATGACCAGCTGGGTGTCAGCGCGGTCCTCCTGGATCCCCGGGGGAAGGAACGCCAGCGCGTCAGGCTGGCACCGCCCAAAGGGGAACGCGGCCTTGGTACGGACCGCTGGGAGGGCATCCTCACGCCGTCGGCCGTTGGAAACTGGACCTTTCTCATTGAGGCGTGGCACGACCGCTACGGAACCTGGCACCACAACGCCGAGGTCAAGGTGGCGGCAGGCATCGACGTGGAGCTAATGCTCGCCGAAGGTTCGGCGCTGCTCTCAGAAGCGGCGGCCGACGCCTCCCGTAATGCGTCGGACCGGCGCACCCTGCGCATAGCGTCTTCCATCCTGGCCAACGGAGCCCTCACCGATGAGGAACGTCTGGCAGCCGGCTTCGGCGCCGACGTCGCCGGCGTAGTGGAACGCCAGCCGATCCGGGAGCTGGTCACCGTTTCCGAACAGTTCCCGCTGCTGGTGGAGCGCGATCTCGCAGGCCGCGGTGCCTGGTACGAGTTCTTTCCCCGGTCCGAGGGCGCCGTCAGGGACTCCGCTACGGGGGCCTGGACGTCCGGGAATTTCAGGACTGCAGCGAAGCGGCTGGACGCGGTGGCGGAAATGGGCTTCGACGTGCTCTACATGCCGCCCATCCACCCCATCGGCATCCAGCACCGCAAGGGCCCCAACAACACCCTGATCGCCGGCCCGCACGATCCCGGCTCGCCGTGGGCGATCGGCGCCAAGGAGGGTGGCCACGACGCCATCCACCCGGAGTTGGGCTCGTTCGAGGACTTTGACGCCTTTGTTGCCCGCGCTAAGGAACTGGGCCTGGAAGTCGCGCTTGATCTGGCGCTGCAGGCAGCGCCCGACCACCCCTGGGTACTATCCAACCCGGAATGGTTTACCACCCGGGTTGACGGGAGCATCGCGTATGCGGAAAACCCGCCCAAGAAATACCAGGATATTTTCCCGCTCAATTTCGACAATGATCCGGAAGGGCTTGCGAAGGAAATCCTGCGGGTCGTGTTGCTGTGGGTCAGCCATGGCGTGAAGATCTTCCGGGTGGATAATCCGCACACCAAACCGGTGTGGTTCTGGGAATGGCTCATTGGCCAGGTCAACAAAAAGACTCCCGGCGTGGTGTTCCTCGCGGAAGCGTTTACGCGCCCTGCGATGATGCACGCCCTGGGCCGTGCGGGCTTCCAGCAGTCATACACCTACTTCACGTGGCGGAACACCAAGAAGGAATTGGAAACCTATTTCGCGGAGGTCAGCCACGACTCGCCGGCGTATTTCCGGCCCAACTTCTTTGTCAACACGCCGGACATCCTCACGGAATACCTGCAGTTCGGCGGTCCGGCGGCGTTCAAGATCCGCGCCGCATTGGCCGCCACCGCCAGCCCGCTGTGGGGCGTTTACGCCGGCTACGAGCTCTATGAGCATGTTGCCCGCCCCGGTGCGGAAGAGTATATCGACAACGAGAAATTTGAATACAAGGCCCGTGACTGGGACGCTGCCGCAGCCTCAGGCCGGACCCTGGCGCCGTATCTGACCAGGCTCAACGCCATCAGGCACAGCCACCCGGCGCTGTTGGACCTGCAGAACCTCACGGTCCACCAAAGCACCGACGACGCCACGGTGGTGTATTCCAAACACAAGACCCTGCCGGACGGCACCAAGGACACCATCATTGTGGTGGTCAACGTCGATCCGCACGGCACCAGGGAGAGCACCATTTCCCTGGACCTGGCTGCCCTTGAACTTGACCCCGAGGACCTGTCCCCCAACGGCGGGTTCTGGGTGGAGGACCTCATTTCCGGAGAATCCTGGGAATGGGGCGAATACAACTACGTCCGCCTGGATGCGCACGTTGAACCCGCACACATCCTGAGCGTGAGGAGAATTCATCAGTGAGCTTTAACCCGCAGAGTTCCAGCCAGCATTTCACCCCCAAGAGCACATTTGAGCTACATGCGCCGGGCCTGGCCCACGATCCGCTCTGGTATCGTAAGGCCGTCTTCTATGAAGTGCTGGTCCGGGCCTTCGCGGATGCGAACGGCGACGGTTCGGGCGACTTCACCGGCCTGATCGACCGGCTGGACTACCTGCAGTGGCTCGGCATCGATTGCCTGTGGCTTCCACCATTCTTCCAGTCGCCGCTGCGTGACGGCGGCTATGACATCTCGGACTACAATTCCGTCCTGGATGAATTCGGCACCATCAGCGACTTCAAGCGGCTGGTGGCGGAGTCCCATGCCCGCGGCGTCCGGGTCATCATTGACCTGCCGCTGAACCACACCTCGGACCAGCACCCCTGGTTCCAGGAATCGCGCAAGGACCCGGACGGCCCCTTCGGCGACTTTTACGTGTGGAGCGATACGGACGAGAAGTACCAGGATGCCCGCATCATCTTCGTGGACACGGAGGAGTCCAACTGGACGTTCGACCCCATCCGCAGGCAGTTCTTCTGGCACCGCTTCTTCAGCCACCAGCCTGACCTGAACTTTGAAAACCCCAAGGTGATCGAAGCGCTCTTTGACGTGGTCCGTTTCTGGTTGGACCAGGGGATCGACGGTTTCCGGGCGGACGCCATCCCGTACCTCTTCGAGGAGGAGGGGACCAACTGCGAAAACCTGCCGGCCACCCATGACTTCCTGCGCAAGCTGCGGGCCATGGTGGATGAAGGCTACCCGGGCCGCGTCATCATCGCCGAGGCCAACCAGCCGCCCAACGAGGTGGTGGAGTACTTCGGAACAGCAGAAGAGCCCGAGTGCCACATGGCCTTCCACTTCCCCATCATGCCGCGCCTTTACTACGCCCTGCGCGACCAGAAGGCCGCTCCGATCATCGAGACCATGCATGACACTCCGGAGATCCCGGAAGGGGCGCAGTGGGGAACCTTCCTGCGCAACCACGATGAACTGACGCTGGAGATGGTCACTCCCGACGAGCGCGCGGCGATGCTGGGCTGGTACGCGCCGGACCCCCGGATGCGCGCCAACATCGGGATCCGGCGGCGCCTTGCACCGCTGCTGGATAATTCCCGGGCCGAGATCGAACTGATCAATGCCCTGCTGCTGTCGCTGCCTGGCAGCCCGTTCCTGTACTACGGGGACGAGATCGGCATGGGGGACAACATCTGGCTCGACGACCGCGACGCCGTACGCACTCCCATGCAGTGGAATCCGGACCGGAACGCTGGATTCTCCAACGCTGATCCCGGCAAGCTCTACCTGCCGGTCATCCAGTCACTGGTGTACAACTACAACATGGCCAATGTGGAAGCCGAGGCCGCCCACTCCGGCTCGCTGCTCCGCTGGACCCGGCAGATCCTCAGCGTCCGCAAGAACCACCCGGTCTTCGGGCTTGGTGCGTTCAAACATGTCGAAGCGGACCACGACGCCGTGGTGGCATACCTCCGGGAACTTTCGGATGACAACACTGCGGGGCTGCCCGGCGAAACTATTCTGTGCGCCTTCAACCTTTCGCAGCACCCCGTCGCGGCAAAACTGCGGATTCCGCAGTTTGCCGGCCGCGGACTGCGCGATGTGTTCGGGGGGCAACCGTTCCCCGGGATCGACGACGACGGATCATTGACGCTGACCCTGGGAAGCCATGATTTCTTCTGGCTGCGGATCCGCTCTGCGACGTCCAACCCGGCCTCCCCGTACACGCAGGCACTGCCTATCCTGTCCATCGAGAACTGACATGGCCCAGCCCACTCTCACGGCCCCACTGAGCGCCGTCCTCCGCGATTGGCTTCCGCGCCAGCGCTGGTTCCCAATGAAGACAGCCGAATTTTCGCTGGAACAGGCAGGCAGCCTGAGCCTTGAGGATGCCGCCGGGCAGGCCCGGCTCGAGATATTCCTGCTGGCTGTTTCCTCAAGGACGCCCGACGGCGGACTCCGGACTGAGGTGGTCCAGGTCCCGCTGAGTTACCGGGCAAGTCCGCTTGCCGGAGCGGAGCGGGCACTGGTCGGCCAAGCTCCCGAGGCCGGCATGGCGTGGATCTACGACGCCGTGCACGATCCTTCCTTCGTGTCCTCCTGGCTGGAGCTGATCCGGTCTGAAGCAAGCTCGAGCACAGGCTCGGCGACAGGCCACCGCACCCGGTCGGAGCACCGGCTGCCCACCGCCCACGGAATGGTCAAAGTCCTCTCCGGCGAGCAGTCCAACAGCTCGGTCATTGTTGACGACGGCGAGTCAGCGGCTATCGTGAAATTCTTCCGCGTCCTCTCTGAAGGGGTTAACCCTGAGGTCGAGGTTGGCGCGGCACTGACCGCCGAGGGCACCTCCGAGGTTCCGGCCACCCTGGGGTGGGTCCGCGGGGAATGGCAGGCGCCGGCGTCATCGGGGCTACCGGCACAGGCGCCATCGCAGGGCGAGCTTGCCGTAGCCCACGAATTCCTCGCCGGCGGCCGCGATGCCTGGCGCCTTGCCGTGGATGCCGCGCGCACCGGCGCCGATTTCACCGCCGAGGCGCATGCCCTGGGCGCTGCCACGGCCACGGTCCACCTCCGGCTGGCGGAAGCGCTCGGCACAGCGGTTGAACCGGCCCCGGGTCAGCACATTGCGCCCGGAGTAGCCCAGCGGGTCCGGCAGGCATGGACGGAAGCCGGCGCCGCCGTCGGGCCTTACGACGACGCCTTGGGGGCTTTGCTTGGCGAGCTCGACGGCGTTCCGGCAGGGCCGCTGCAGCGGATCCACGGCGATCTCCACCTTGGCCAGATCCTGCAGGTCCCCGGTCACGGCGGCCAGCCCGGCCGGTGGGCCATCCTTGATTTTGAAGGTGAGCCACTCCGGCCCATCGCAGAACGCAACTTCCCCGATGTTCCCCTCCGGGACGTAGTCGGAATGCTGCGCTCCTTCGACTACGCGGCAGGCGCTGCTGAACGCGAATATCAGGGTGCCCGTGTTCCGGCGTCTTGGGTCGATGATTGCGCGGACGCGTTCCTTGCCGGCTACGCCGCAGTTACACCCGGCACCATCGACCGGACTTCACCGCTCTTTGTGGCATTGTGGCTGGACAAGGCCCTTTACGAAGTCGTTTATGAATTGCGGAACAGACCTGACTGGCTGGCCATTCCAACGAATGCCTCCAGGCGGCTCCTCAGCGTTAAAGGCTCCGGCGATCAGGCCCGGGCAGCATCGGAAGGTATCAAAATGACAGGCTCAGCACCTACAGACCGGCCCCGTGTGCCCCTACACGTGGACCCGGAAACCTTGGTCCGCGTGGCGAACGGCGAACATCACGCCCCGCACTCGGTGCTGGGTGCCCACCTGGACGACCACGGCCATGTGACTGTCCGGACCGTCAAGCACCTCGCGGAGGCAGTAAGCGTGGTGACTGCCGTGGGTGCGGTGCCCATGACCCACGAGGATAATGGCGTTTGGGTGGCGGTCCTGGAGCCGCTGCAGGCCGGCCACGTGCCCGACTACCGGCTGGAGGTCACCTATCCTGGTGCCGCGCCGCTAACTGTGGATGAGCCGTACCGCTACCTGCCCACAGTGGGTGAAGTGGACCTGCACCTGATCGGCGAGGGCCGGCACGAGAAGCTCTGGGAAGTCCTGGGCGCGCACGTTCAGCACTATAAGTCCTCACTGGGCGATGTTGACGGCGTCTCTTTTGCCGTGTGGGCGCCGAACGCGCAAGCAGTCCGCGTCAAGGGCGACTTCAACGCCTGGGACGGCCGGCAGAACTCACTCCGCTCGCTGGGATCCTCCGGCGTGTGGGAAGTCTTCCTGCCGGGTGTTTTAGCAGGGGCGTGCTACAAGTTCGAGATCAAGACCAAGGCCGGCTACTGGGTCGAAAAGGCCGATCCCCTGGCCTTCGGTACCGAGGTCCCGCCGCTGACAGCCTCCAGAGTGGTGGAGCAGTCGTACGCGTTCAAGGATGCAGAATGGATGGAGGCACGCGCGCAGCGTGACCCGCACAATTCGCCGATGAGCGCCTACGAAGTCCACCTCGGATCCTGGCGCCTTGGCCTGGGCTACCGTGAGCTCGCCAAGGAGTTGGTGGACTACGTCAAATGGCTGGGCTTCACGCACGTTGAGTTCATGCCCGTGGCCGAGCATCCCTTCGGCGGCTCCTGGGGCTACCAGGTGACGTCCTACTTTGCGCCGACCTCGCGCTTTGGCCATCCGGATGAATTCCGGTTCCTGGTGGACTCCCTGCACCAGGCCGGAATCGGCGTGCTGCTCGACTGGGTCCCGGCGCACTTCCCCAAGGATGCCTGGGCGCTGGCCCAGTTCGACGGCGAACCCCTGTACGAACACGCCGACCCGAACTTGGGCGAGCACCCAGACTGGGGAACGCTGATTTTCGACTTTGGCCGCACCGAGGTGCGGAATTTCCTGGTGTCCAACGCGCTGTACTGGCTTGATGAGTTCCATATCGACGGACTCCGGGTGGATGCTGTGGCCTCGATGCTGTACCTCGACTACTCACGCGAAGAGGGGCAGTGGTCGCCCAACCGCTTTGGCGGACGCGAAAACCTGGAGGCCATTTCGTTCCTCCAGGAGGTCAACGCCACTGTGTACAAGACGCACCCCGGCGCGGTGATGATCGCTGAAGAGTCCACAGCTTTCCCCGGCGTCACCGCCCCGACAAGCCAAGGTGGCCTGGGCTTCGGGCTCAAGTGGAACATGGGCTGGATGCACGACTCGCTCAAGTACGCCTCCGAGGACCCCGTCAACCGGAAGTGGCACCACGGCACGGTGACGTTCTCCATGGTCTACGCGTTCACCGAGAACTTTCTGCTTCCCATCAGCCACGACGAAGTAGTGCATGGCAAGGGCTCCATGCTCCGAAAGATGCCGGGGGACCGGTGGCAGCAGTTGGCTAACCTGCGCGCCTTCTTTGCATACCAGTGGGCTCACCCGGGCAAACAGCTCATTTTTATGGGCACCGAGTTCGGCCAGGAGGCTGAATGGTCCGAGCAGCATGGGCTGGACTGGTACCTGGCAGAGATTCCGGCGCACCGCGGAATGCAGCTCCTCACCAAGGATCTCAACGAGATCTACAGCTCGACGCCGGCCCTCTACTCCCGTGACAATGAGCCGGGCGGTTTCCAGTGGATCAACGGTGGGGATGCCGACCGCAATGTCCTGACGTTTATCCGCTGGGACAAGGAGGGCAATCCGTTGGTGTGCGCCATCAACTTCTCCGGCGGTCCGCATGTGGGCTATGCCCTCGGCGTTCCCGCTGCCGGGGCCTGGACCGAAGTGCTGAACACCGACGCCGCGGCCTATGGCGGTTCGGGTGTTTTGAATAGCGTTGAGCTGGTTGCCCTGGACGAAGGGCTCGATGGCCAGCCGGCAACGCTTACCGTGACGCTGCCGCCCCTGGGGGCCGCGTACTTCAAGCCCGTTCCTTTGGCGGCGGGCTGACCGATTCGTGTGAGCCCGCTCTCTTAAGCGCGGCGCGAAAGGCCCGGAATTCCTTGAGATTCCGGGCTTTTTGCTGCCCACGGGGTAGTGCCGCAGGGACACCATCGGGGCCTGGTTGGTCATCAGGGCAAAGTGGTGGTATAGTTTATTTCCGCGCTGCTCCACAGAGTCAGACCGAAAAAACCGACACGAAAGCTTCAAGCTGACGAAGTCGCGGACGCCGGTTTGACAAGTTGGAGAGCAGCCGGTAAGTTTGAAAAGTTGCTCCGGAGCGATCCACGGCCGTTTGATTGGTTGTGGTGGTGCCGGGTGTGTCTGTTGTTTGAGAACTCAATAGTGTGCCAAGTTTGTTGATACCAATTGTTTTATTGATTGGTTGTTTTGGCCAGGCCTGTCCACCCCGTGGATTGGGTTTGGTTTTTACAGCTGGTTTCAAATTTTGCAGCTTTCTTCTTCCGTTATTTCCGGGGGTGTTGGTTGTGTTCGTTTTTGTTTTACTTCAACGGAGAGTTTGATCCTGGCTCAGGATGAACGCTGGCGGCGTGCTTAACACATGCAAGTCGAACGATGAACCTCACTTGTGGGGGGATTAGTGGCGAACGGGTGAGTAACACGTGAGTAACCTGCCCTTAACTCTGGGATAAGCCTGGGAAACTGGGTCTAATACCGGATATGACTCCTCATCGCATGGTGGGGGGTGGAAAGCTTTATTGTGGTTTTGGATGGACTCGCGGCCTATCAGCTTGTTGGTGAGGTAATGGCTCACCAAGGCGACGACGGGTAGCCGGCCTGAGAGGGTGACCGGCCACACTGGGACTGAGACACGGCCCAGACTCCTACGGGAGGCAGCAGTGGGGAATATTGCACAATGGGCGAAAGCCTGATGCAGCGACGCCGCGTGAGGGATGACGGCCTTCGGGTTGTAAACCTCTTTCAGTAGGGAAGAAGCGAAAGTGACGGTACCTGCAGAAGAAGCGCCGGCTAACTACGTGCCAGCAGCCGCGGTAATACGTAGGGCGCAAGCGTTATCCGGAATTATTGGGCGTAAAGAGCTCGTAGGCGGTTTGTCGCGTCTGCCGTGAAAGTCCGGGGCTCAACTCCGGATCTGCGGTGGGTACGGGCAGACTAGAGTGATGTAGGGGAGACTGGAATTCCTGGTGTAGCGGTGAAATGCGCAGATATCAGGAGGAACACCGATGGCGAAGGCAGGTCTCTGGGTTAACTGACGCTGAGGAGCGAAAGCATGGGGAGCGAACAGGATTAGATACCCTGGTAGTCCATGCCGTAAACGTTGGGCACTAGGTGTGGGGGACATTCCACGTTTTCCGCGCCGTAGCTAACGCATTAAGTGCCCCGCCTGGGGAGTACGGCCGCAAGGCTAAAACTCAAAGGAATTGACGGGGGCCCGCACAAGCGGCGGAGCATGCGGATTAATTCGATGCAACGCGAAGAACCTTACCAAGGCTTGACATGAACCGGTAATACCTGGAAACAGGTGCCCCGCTTGCGGTCGGTTTACAGGTGGTGCATGGTTGTCGTCAGCTCGTGTCGTGAGATGTTGGGTTAAGTCCCGCAACGAGCGCAACCCTCGTTCTATGTTGCCAGCGCGTTATGGCGGGGACTCATAGGAGACTGCCGGGGTCAACTCGGAGGAAGGTGGGGACGACGTCAAATCATCATGCCCCTTATGTCTTGGGCTTCACGCATGCTACAATGGCCGGTACAAAGGGTTGCGATACTGTGAGGTGGAGCTAATCCCAAAAAGCCGGTCTCAGTTCGGATTGGGGTCTGCAACTCGACCCCATGAAGTCGGAGTCGCTAGTAATCGCAGATCAGCAACGCTGCGGTGAATACGTTCCCGGGCCTTGTACACACCGCCCGTCAAGTCACGAAAGTTGGTAACACCCGAAGCCGGTGGCCTAACCCCTTGTGGGAGGGAGCTGTCGAAGGTGGGACTGGCGATTGGGACTAAGTCGTAACAAGGTAGCCGTACCGGAAGGTGCGGCTGGATCACCTCCTTTCTAAGGAGCACCTACAGCCACCGCGCCGGATGTACTGTCCGTGTGGTGGGGTTGTCAGGAGTATATGCCCGTTGCGCAGACGATTGTTCTGCGGCGGGTGCTCAAGGGTGGAATATCAACGGATAGCGGCTGCTTGTTTCTTTCCTTGCCTAGTACGGATGTCCTCTTGAGGGTGTCCTGGAACGGTGTGGGTTGGGGTGGGTGGTTTAGTGTTTGGCACACTGTTGGGTCCTGAGGCAACAGGGCCGGTGGGATGTGCTGCGGCCTTTTGGGTTGTGGTGTGTTTTGTCGGGTTTGTTTGTTTCTGGTTTCCTGGCTGCATCGATCGCACGGTTGACCTTTTGGGGTTGTGTGTGGGGTGTGTGGTTTGGGGTTGTTGTTTGAGAACTACATAGTGGACGCGAGCATCTTTTATAAGAAGCAATTTCCAAGAATATATGAACCTGGATCTGTCCGGGCGTCTGTTGCTGTGGCCTTTTGGGGTTGTGGTGGTGGTGTCCGGGTGGTTTTCGTGGTTCTCTCGAAAATTAGCGTTTTGATCTTTTGTGGTCAAGTTTTTTAAGAGCACACGGTGGATGCCTTGGCATTAGGAGCCGAAGAAGGACGTAGGAATCTGCGATAAGCCTGGGGGAGTCGATAACCGGACTTTGATCCCAGGGTCTCCGAATGGGGAAACCCCGCCAGGGGAGCGATCTGCCTGGTGACCCGCATCTGAACACATAGGGTGTGTGGAGGGAACGCGGGGAAGTGAAACATCTCAGTACCCGCAGGAAGAGAAAACAATAGTGATTCCGTTAGTAGTGGCGAGCGAACGCGGATCAGGCTAAACCGTTCCATGTGTGATAGCCGGCGGGCGTTGCATGGGCGGGGTTGTGGGACTTTCCGTATCAGTTCTGCCGGACTGGTGAGGTGTGATGTGCAGGCATAGGTGAACGGTCTTGAAAGGCCGGCCAGAGAGGGTGTGAGCCCCGTAACCGAAATGTTTTGTGCCGCCTGGAGAGTATCCCAAGTAGCACGGGGCCCGAGAAATCCCGTGTGAATCTGTCAGGACCACCTGATAAGCCTAAATACTCCCTAATGACCGATAGCGGACCAGTACCGTGAGGGAAAGGTGAAAAGTACCCCGGGAGGGGAGTGAAACAGTACCTGAAACCGTGTGCTTACAATCCGTCGGAGCATCTGCAGCTTGTCTGTATGGGTGTGACGGCGTGCCTTTTGAAGAATGAGCCTGCGAGTTAGTGTTACGTCGCGAGGTTAACCCGTGTGGGGAAGCCGTAGCGAAAGCGAGTCTGAATAGGGCGTTGCAGTGGCGTGATCTAGACCCGAAGCGAAGTGATCTACCCATGGCCAGGTTGAAGCGACGGTAAGACGTCGTGGAGGACCGAACCCACTTCAGTTGAAAATGGAGGGGATGAGCTGTGGGTAGGGGTGAAAGGCCAATCAAACTTCGTGATAGCTGGTTCTCCCCGAAATGCATTTAGGTGCAGCGTTGCGTGTTTCTTGCTGGAGGTAGAGCTACTGGATGGCTAATGGGCCCTACAAGGTTACTGACGTCAGCCAAACTCCGAATGCCGGTAAGTGAGAGCGCAGCAGTGAGACTGTGGGGGATAAGCTTCATAGTCGAGAGGGAAACAGCCCAGACCACCAACTAAGGCCCCTAAGCGTGTGCTAAGTGGGAAAGGATGTGGAGTTGCGAAGACAACCAGGAGGTTGGCTTAGAAGCAGCCATCCTTAAAAGAGTGCGTAATAGCTCACTGGTCAAGTGATTCCGCGCCGACAATGTAGCGGGGCTCAAGTACACCGCCGAAGTTGTGGATTTCAGATATTAGCTAAGCCGCCCCTTGTGGGTTGGTTCAGGCGTCTGGAGTGGTAGGGGAGCGTCGTGTGGGCAGTGAAGTCGCGGTGTAAACCAGCGGTGGAGCCTACACGAGTGAGAATGCAGGCATGAGTAGCGAAAGACGGGTGAGAAACCCGTCCGCCGAATGATCAAGGGTTCCAGGGTCAAGCTAATCTGCCCTGGGTAAGTCGGGACCTAAGGCGAGGCCGACAGGCGTAGTCGATGGACAACGGGTTGATATTCCCGTACCGGCGAAAAACCGTCCATGTTGAACAGGGGATACTAACCGCCCGATACCTGCCCGCCCACCCTTTTGGGGTGATGTGGGTTTTGGTGGAGCGCGGGACCTGATCCTGGGAGGCAAGCGTATTAACAGGTGTGACGCAGGAAGGTAGCCAAGCCGGGCGATGGTTGTCCCGGTCTAAGGATGTAGGGCGAACGGTAGGCAAATCCGCTGTTCATGATGCCTGAGATCTGATGGGACCCCCTCACGGGGGATTTGGTGATCCTATGCTGCCGAGAAAAGCATCGACGCGAGGTTTTAGCCGCCCGTACCCCAAACCGACACAGGTGATCAGGTAGAGAATACTAAGGCGATCGAGAGAATTATGGTTAAGGAACTCGGCAAAATGCCCCCGTAACTTCGGGAGAAGGGGGCCCCAACCTTGAACACCACATGCTGGTGGGAGGGGATCGGGGCCGCAGAGACCAGGGGGAAGCGACTGTTTACTAAAAACACAGGTCCGTGCGAAGTCGCAAGACGATGTATACGGACTGACTCCTGCCCGGTGCTGGAAGGTTAAGAGGACCGGTTAGCCTCACGGCGAAGCTGAGAATTCAAGCCCCAGTAAACGGCGGTGGTAACTATAACCATCCTAAGGTAGCGAAATTCCTTGTCGGGTAAGTTCCGACCTGCACGAATGGAGTAACGACTTCCCCGCTGTCTCAACCATAAACTCGGCGAAATTGCAGTACGAGTAAAGATGCTCGTTACGCGCAGCAGGACGGAAAGACCCCGAGACCTTTACTATAGTTTGGTATTGGTGTTCGGAGTGGCTTGTGTAGGATAGGTGGGAGACGTTGAAGCCCGGACGCCAGTTCGGGTGGAGTCATCGTTGAAATACCACTCTGGTCACTTTGGACATCTAACTTCGGCCCGTAATCCGGGTCAGGGACAGTGCCTGATGGGTAGTTTAACTGGGGCGGTTGCCTCCTAAAAAGTAACGGAGGCGCCCAAAGGTTCCCTCAGCCTGGTTGGCAATCAGGTGTCGAGTGTAAGTGCACAAGGGAGCTTGACTGTGAGAGAGACATCTCGAGCAGGGACGAAAGTCGGGACTAGTGATCCGGCGGTACATTGTGGAATGGCCGTCGCTCAACGGATAAAAGGTACCTCGGGGATAACAGGCTGATCTTGCCCAAGAGTCCATATCGACGGCATGGTTTGGCACCTCGATGTCGGCTCGTCGCATCCTGGGGCTGGAGTAGGTCCCAAGGGTTGGGCTGTTCGCCCATTAAAGCGGTACGCGAGCTGGGTTTAGAACGTCGTGAGACAGTTCGGTCCCTATCCGCTGCGCGCGCAGGAAATTTGAGAAGGGCTGTCCTTAGTACGAGAGGACCGGGACGGACGAACCTCTGGTGTGTCAGTTGTACTGCCAAGTGCACCGCTGATTAGCTACGTTCGGATGGGATAACCGCTGAAAGCATCTAAGCGGGAAGCTCGCTTCGAGATGAGATTTCCATACACCTTGTGTGTGAGAGGCCCCCAGCCAGACCACTGGGTTGATAGGCCGGATGTGGAAGCGAGGACTAACGACTCGTGAAGCTGACCGGTACTAATAGGCCGATAACTTACACCACACACCACCCCGTAAACCTATTCAAAAGAGGTTTGCAACAACGGGTGGTAAAAAGATAACAAGACTGCTTGCGTCCACTATGTGGTTCCCAAACAACAAACCCGACACGGGTTCGTTGCAGGGAACAAAAAACACAACATAATAACAACACCACACCTGCAACCAAAAGTTGCAGCAAAGCATGTTGTAACCACTGATTTCCCACACACCCCCTCGGGGTGTGACGGGTAAAAGGGTTACGGCGGTCATAGCGTGGGGGAAACGCCCGGTCCCATTCCGAACCCGGAAGCTAAGACCCACAGCGCCGATGGTACTGCACCCGGGAGGGTGTGGGAGAGTAGGTCACCGCCGGAACATCATTACAGGTCGAGAACCCCCCAACCACCAGGTTGGGGGGTTCTCCCACGTTAACCACCCAACCCCCAAAAACCACCCGGTGGATCCGCGTAGAGTGGACGTCCATGGATAACCTTTTCAGCCACGCGGATGATGCCCTACCTGTCTCTGTTGAGACCGCAGAGAGCCTGGAAGCCGTCATCTGCACGGTCACGGTGCCGGGGCCGGTGGCCCAGACGTTCGCCGGCTTCACGGATCACACGCACCTGTGGTGGCCACTCGATTCACATGGTGTGTACGGGGCAGGATCCTACGTCGAGTTTGAAGAGAACCTCATCGTTGAAACAGCTGACGACGGCAGGAGCGCGGTCTGGGGCTCCATAGATGACTGGCAGCCGCCGCTTTCCTTCCATGCGTCCTGGCATCCGGGGACTACTGCTATTTGGTCCACAGAGCTGCGCGTCGCGTTCAGGGCGGTGGAATCCGGGACGGAGCTGCGTCTGGTCCACAATGGCTGGGAAGGTGCGGAGGTTCCTGCCGCTACGCGCGCGTCCTATGCTGCAGGCTGGCCGAAGGTGTTGGACCGTTTCGTAAGGTTTATGGGCGGGGAGTCACAGGCCTGACGGTCGCCCCAGAACAGAGCGAGCTCAGAACAGATCTGCGATGCAGCATCAGGCCGGTGGTACGGCCGTGCTGTTCCGGATCAGGAACTCTGTGGGATACTCCAGGTCAGTCGCCGCCGGCGACGGTGGTACGCCCGTGGCATGCTGCTTTGCGCCGGCGTCGAGCGTTTCCAGCAGCATACGGGCCGCCAGGGCGCCCTGGCCGCGCGCATCCTGGTTGATGGTGGTCAGCCCAAAGACCTCACCGAGTTCATGCCCGTCCATGCCGATCACGGAGAGCTCCTCCGGTACACGCAGGCCGAAGTCGCGGGCGGCGAGGATGGCGCCGATGGCCATCTCATCGGATGCCGCAAAAATTGCAGTGGGCCGCCCGGCCGCGGAAGCCAGGAGCTTTCGGGCACTCGCGTAGGCGCCCTGGATGGTGAAGTCCGCGGACACTACCCACTCGGGGCGGACAGCATGCCCCGCGGCTTGCATTGCTGTCTCGAAGCCGTCCCGTCGTATCCCTGGCAGTTTGAAGTCCTGGTTCAGTTCGGCACTGCCGGTGATGTGTGCGATTCGGGTGTGGCCCAGCCCGAGGAGGTGTTCGGTGGCGGTCCGGGCAAGGCGGGCGTCGTCAATCCTGATGGTGGAGGCGCCGGCCAGGGCGCCGCCGATGCCTACAATTGGACGGCGGAATGCCAGCAGCTGCTTGATTTCGGCGTCGCTGAGGACGAGCGCTACCGTGATGACTGCGTCTAGCCGCTTCCGGAGCAGGAAGTCGCTGAGGACGCTGCGGCGGCGTTCCGGCCGGTCACCCATGTTGTACAGGGTGAGGTCATAGCCGGCATCGAGCAAAGTGCCGGACACGCCTTCCAGCACCGACGAAAAGTACCAGCGGTGGATGGACGGGACCACCAGCCCCACGTTGTGGTTACGCCCTGAAGCTAGGCTGGACGCATGGTATGACGGGACGAAGCCCAGTTCGTCCGCCGCTGCCTTTGCCAGCTGCCGGCTCTTGGCGGACACATTGGCTTTGCCGCTCAGTGCCCGAGACACTGTAGCGATTGACAGCCCGGCGCGGTCGGCAACATCCTTGATGCCCGCAAGTCCCACTATGCTGCGTCGCCCCCGCCAATCCGCAGCCATGCGGTCTCGCCGGAAGCCAGGAAGCGCGCTGCACCCGGCTCGGAGCCAGAGTCAGAGCTGCGGACGAGGACGCTGCCGGCCGGCATTTCCAAGGGTTCGTGGTTGAGGTTCATGAGCACCAGCGTATCGCCGTTGAGGTATGCCAGGGACGAGCCGCTGCACCAGTCCTCGGCCCATGCCAGTGATCCCCTGCCCAAACCCAGCTCACGGCGCAGGGCCAGCATGTTCCTGTAAAGGGAAAGGTGCGACGCCGGCGATGCGGCTTGCGCGTCCCGTGCCAGTTCCGCGAAGCTCGCCGGCAAGGGAAGCCAAGGATCCTCGCCGGAGCCAAAGCCCAGGTGCCGTTCTGCAGTTCGCCACGGGAGGGGAACCCGGCAGCCGTCGCGGCCCAGCCGGGCGCCTCCGGTGCGGGCAAACGTGGGATCCTGCCGCAGGTGCTCCGGAATATCGATGCCGTCCGGGAGCCCGAGCTCCTCACCCTGATAGAGATAGGCGGCGCCGGGCAGTCCCAGCATAAACAATGAGGCGGCGGCTGCTCGACGGCGGCCCAGGGTTGTATCCGGCTGAGGATCCGCCGGACCAATACCGTCACCATCACGCGGACCGGATCCGTTGTAGCCAAAGCGGCTGGAATGGCGGACCACATCGTGGTTGGATAGCACCCATGTACTGGGGGCTCCCACGGCGTCCAGGGCGGTCAGTGAGTCCGTGATAACACTGCGCAGCCGGTAAACATCCAGTCCGGCGTGCAGGTAAGGAAAGTTGAAGGCCTGGTGCATTTCATCGGACCGGACCCATTCGGCGAGGCGCGGAAGCGGATCCACGTTGGCTTCCGCGCACAGTATGCGGTCCGGGCCGTAGCCGTCCAGGATGAGGCGCCATGCCCGGAAGATGTCATGAAGGGCCGGCTGGCCGAACATCGGAGCCTCATGGCCGGGGAAGCCGTCCGAGCTTCCGCCGTCGGCCCGGCCGCCCCAGGCGGGCAGCCCCGGGGCTTTGACCAAGGCGTGGGCGACGTCCACCCGGAAGCCGGAGACGCCGCGGTCCAGCCAGAAACGGAGCACCCGCTCAAATTCGGCGTGCACGGCCGGATTGTCCCAGTTGAAGTCAGGCTGGGAGGAATCGAACAGGTGCAGGTACCACTGGTCCGGCCGGCCGTCAGGACCGGTTACCCGGGTCCAGGCGGGGCCGCCGAAGTGGGACTGCCAGTTATTGGGCGGTTCGTGGCCTTCGGGCCCCCCTCCGTCCCGGAAGATGAACATGTCGCGTTCCGGGGTCCCTGCACTGGAGGCTAGGGCTGCCTGGAAAGCCACGTGCTGGTCCGAGCAGTGGTTGGGAACCAGGTCCACGATGACCCGAAGACCCAAGCGGTTGGCCTCGGCAATCATGACGTCAAAGTCGCCCAGGGTGCCGAAAATCGGATCCACGTCGCAATAGTCGCTGACATCGTAGCCGGCATCGCGCTGCGGCGATTTGTAGAAAGGTGACAGCCACACGGCGTCCACGTCGAGCTCGGCCAGCTGCGGAAGTTCCACAGTAATCCCGGCGAGATCGCCGATTCCATCGCCGTTGAGGTCGCGGAATGACCGCGGGTACACCTGGTAGATGACGGCGGAGCGCCACCAACCGGGGGCATTGTCGGAATCGTGGATAAGGGACAGCCGGCCCATCAGTGGGGCGGTGGCGGCAAACGCTGTATCTACAGACATGGAGGACAGCCTAGACCCTAACCGGCGGGAAACTGTAAACGTTTCCAGGTCAAGGTCTGCAGGTCTACTCATCAGTATGTTTCGGATGTTCGACACTTGCTGGAAACGCTTACAGCCGATAGGAGATCACGGGCCAACGAGGAACCCCGGCCTAGACTGTGCAGAAGCGCAACGACAACAACGACAAGGAACGGGGAGGCCGCGTGGGTGGCTTGGTTGAAGAGCTGGTGGGCGCCCTCGGCGCAGGGCAGGTCAGTACCGAGGGTGAACTGCTCGCGAGGTATGCCGTGGACCAGGCCCCCGTCCTGGATTTCCAGCTGCCCGAAGCGGTGGTCTTTGCCAGGTCTGTCACGGACGTACAGGCTGCGGTCAGGCTGTGTGCGGCCCACAACGTCACCGTTGTTGCCCGCGGAGCAGGAACAGGAGTTTCCGGCGGCGCGCACGCGAGCAGGAACTGTGTAGTCCTGTCCCTGGAACAGATGAACCGCATTCTTGACCTGAACCCCGACGACGAGACCGCCGTCGTCGAGCCAGGAGTGGTCAATGCGGCTCTCAACGAGGCGGCAGCAGAGCATGGCCTGATGTACGCGCCGGATCCGGCGAGCTTTCGTTCCTCCACGATCGGCGGCAACGTTGCCACGAATGCCGGCGGATTGCGCTGCGCCAAGTACGGGGTTACCCGGGACTCGGTGCTGGCGCTGGAGGTGGTGCTGGCTGACGGGTCCCTCATCCGCACCGGCCACCAGACGTTCAAAGGCGTTGCGGGTTACGACCTGACGGGGCTGTTTGTCGGTTCGGAGGGCACCTTGGGGATCGTGGTGGGGGCGACCGTCCGGCTCAAGTACCTGTCCCGTGACGTGCGCACCATCGCCGCGTTCTACCCGGACTTCCGGCAGGCCGCTGCCGGCGTCCTGGCGGTGGGGCGGGCCCGGGTGCAGCCGGCCATCATGGAACTGCTCGACGGCGGCACACTGGCCCAGCTGGATGACCTCCACGGCTCCGACCTGAGTTCACGCGGCCGTTCGCTGCTCCTGATTCAGACTGACGGGTTCGGGGCAGCCGCGGAGGCCGACGTCGTGCGTTCCGTCCTCGCCGCCAGCGGGGCAATAGTGAGCACAGAATCCACGGCGGAAGCCGAGCAACTCGTGGAGCTGCGCCGGAACAGCCGGGGTGTGGAAGTGGATGACGAATACCGCGTCGGCGAGGACGTGGCCGTGCCGCGCTCGCGCCTGGTGGATTACGTGGCCGCGTTGGAAGACCTCGCGGCAACGCACGGCGTGAGCCTGAAGGTGGTGGCGCACGCCGGCGACGGCAACCTGCACCCCACCTTCTGGATTGACAGGCAGGGCCATGCGGTGGACGCTGACGCCATGAGGCGGCTGAACTTAGCCCTGGATGCCTCTATCGAAGCTGCGCTCGAAATGGGCGGCACCATCACCGGGGAGCACGGGATCGGGCAGTACAAACTGCGCTGGCTGGGCCTGGAACAACCGGAACCCGTCCGGGAGCTCCAGCGCAGGATCAAGGAGCTCTTTGACCCGGCGGGGATCTTGAACCCGGGAAAGGCCATTTAGCGACTGGTGCTCCACCAACAAGCAGGGTCGTGTTAACACAACGGTGCTGCCACCGGCGCCGGCCCCGGGGCACGTCAGTCGTCGACGTCCGGGTAATCTTCGATGGATTCGTCGGCACCATAACGGGATTCCTCGGTTTCGACGTCGAGGATCTTGAGCATCGCCGTGTCCGGGTTGAGCATGATGGCGGCCTCGTCCCTGCGGTGGCGCAGGACGGACTCTATATAGGACTGCACAGCCTCGGCGAGAGGAATGTGGCGGGCCTGCTCCTCTGACATATACCAACGGTGTTCCAGCACCTCGTGGACTGCCTCCGCCGGCTCAAGCTTGCGGGACAGGTCGCGCGGGATCGACCGCACGATCGGCTCGAAGACCTGGCTGACCCAGAGGTGCGCGCTGTATTCCTCGTCCATCCCCGGGTTGTTGTCCGCCCGGAAGGAATCCATGTCATTGAGCAGGCGCCGGGCCTGGTTTTCCTGGGCGTCGAGCCCGGTCAGCCGCAGCAACCGGCGCTGGTGATGGCCGGCGTCCACCACCTTGGGCTGGAGCTGGATGGTGGAACCGTTCTGGGTGGTCTTGATGGCGTATTCCTCGACGTCGAAGCCCAACTCGTTGAGCCTGCGGATACGGGCGCCCACACGCCACCGTTCGCCGAGTTCAAAAGATTCCTTCTCCGTCAGTTCCGTCCAGAGACGCCGGTAGCTTTCCATGATGAGTTCGCTGGTGGCCACAGGGTCCACCTTCTCTTCGATCAGGCCGCCATCCAGTAGATCCATCAGCTCACCGGCGATGTTGACCCGGGCAATCTCGAGATCGTACTCCCGCTGGCCGGTGGAGAGATCTGGATACAGCTCGCCGGTTTCGGCATCAACTAAGTAGGCTGCGAAGGCGCCCGCATCGCGGCGGAAGAGCGTGTTGGAGAGCGAGACGTCCCCCCAATAAAAGCCGATGAGGTGCAGCCGGACCATGAGCAAAGCCTGGGCATCGATGAGCCTTGTCAGGGTGTCTTTGCGCAGCATCTGCGAGAACAGGGCCCGGTACGGCATGGAGAACTTCAGGTGGCGGGTAACCAGCACGGGGTTCAGTGGCCGCCCATCCAGGGTGGTCCGGCCCGTGATGACTGCCACCGGTACAACACACGGGACATCCAGGCGGGCCAGCTTCCGGAGCATATGGTACTCGTGGCGGGCCACATGCTCCGATGTTTCCTTGATGGCGATGACGGAGCCGCCCAGGTGGGCGAAACGCACGATGTGCCGCGAAATGCCGCGTGGCAGCGCTGCCAGGTTCTCAGCCGGCCAGTCCTCCAGGGCGATGTGCCACGGCAGGTCCAGGAGCTCCGGGTCAGCCGCGGCGGCCGTGATGTTCAGGTTACTGGAAACGCTGGAACTCTTGGCGTCGTTGGCGCTGGCAGCTTCAAACCGAGGGAGTTTGCCGATCTGGCCGTAGTCGGTGGGTTCGTCGTGCCATTGGGCGCTGCTTTCCTCGGTCATGTGCCAATTCTTCCGTACGTAGGGGCGGGGTGCCTAAACAAAGTCAGGAAAGCCACGCTTAAACCACGACGGCGGCCCGTCCGGTAAGGAGGGGCCGCCGTCGGTTGGTGCAGAGCGGGGCCGATCAGGTGGTGACAGCAGGTGCAACCACCGGATTCAGGCTCCGCAACCGGGATTAGTCGCCCAGGCGCAGACCGGTCTTGGTGTCGAACAGGTGTACGTGGCCCGACTGCGGACGGAAGTAGATGGTCTCGCCCTTCATCGGGGGGCGGCGACCGTCGACGCGTGCCACGATGTCGTGGTCCTTGCCGTCCAGCGTGGTGTGGCCGTAGATGTAAGCGTCGGCACCGAGTTCTTCTACGACGTCGACCTCGACCTGGAGGCCTTCGCCCTGCGGGGCCTGCTCGAGGTCCTCGGGGCGGCTGCCCAAGGTGACGGTGCTGCCGTGGGCCTCTTCGAGGATGTTGCGCGGCACGGGGTAAACCGTTCCGCCGAACTGGACGCCGCCGTCGACCACGGGCAGTTCGAGCAGGTTCATGGCGGGCGAGCCGATGAAGCCGGCAACAAAGACGTTCTTGGGCTTGTCGTAGAGGTTGCGCGGGGTGTCAACCTGCATCAGCAGGCCGTCCTTCAGCACAGCCACGCGGTCACCCATGGTCATGGCCTCGACCTGGTCGTGGGTGACGTAGACGGTGGTGACGCCGAGGCGGCGGGTTAGGGATGCGATCTGTGTACGCGTCTGGACACGGAGCTTGGCGTCGAGGTTGGAAAGCGGCTCATCCATGAGGAAGACCTGCGGGTTACGCACAATGGCGCGGCCCATGGCAACGCGCTGGCGCTGGCCACCGGAGAGTGCCTTCGGTTTGCGGTCCAGGTAGGGCTCGAGGTCAAGAAGCTTGGCGGCTTCACGGACTCGCTCGGCGCGCTCTTCCTTGGAAACGCCGGCGATCTTTAGCGCGAAGCCCATGTTGTCTGCAACCGTCATGTGCGGGTACAGTGCGTAGTTCTGGAAAACCATTGCGATGTCGCGGTCCTTTGGCGGAACGTCGGTGACGTCGCGGTCGCCGATAAGAATCCGGCCGGCGTTGACGTCCTCAAGGCCTGCGAGCATGCGCAGGGAGGTGGACTTACCGCAACCGGAGGGTCCTACGAGGACCAGAAATTCGCCATCGGCGATTTCAATGTTGAGCTTGTCAACAGCGGGCTTCTCTGTGCCCGGGTACAGACGCGTAGCGTTATCAAAAGTAACTGTAGCCACAGTTATCAATCCCTTCACCGGCAGGTACGTGCCGGACGATCCGTTGTGAATGGTTCATGTAATTCAGTTATCCACGGCATTGCAGCCGTGTACTCCCCGGCCGAAGCCGAGGAGTATCACGTGACGCCGCACGGTTCCTGTGCGCCACATCACAACCAAGAGTATGTCAGACGAATGGCGTATTGGTGCAAATGTTACGGAGGTCACATGTGAGGTTGGACATGTCCCCGAGGTTCAGGCAGTGCCGGGCTCTTCTTCAGCCACGACCAGGCTCCGTTCCTGCAGGAGTGCTTCAAGCAGTTCCGCGACGTGGGCCGGCGCTTCCACCCGGAACTGGGCCTGGGTGAAGTCCAGGCCCACCTTGACGCCCACATCGCCGGATTCCAGCCGGGCCAGGGCGTCCTCGTCCGTGACGTCGTCGCCGGCGAAGAGGACTGCAGTGGCCCCGGTGATCTGGCGCAGGAACGTCAGGCCCTCGCCCTTGGAGGCGTTGACTACCGACGTTTCCAGGACGCGTTTGCCGTTCTTCAGGAAAACGCCCTTGCGGTCCTGGAGAACGGAACGGGCAGCAGCCACCGCGTCCTCGGCGACATCGTCAGTCGCCAGCCGGGTGTGCAGGACCACGCCTGCGGGCTTGTCTTCGAGCAGCGTGCCCGGCGCCTGCTCAACGATCTCTTCGAGGACGCTGCGGACTTCGGCCAGCAGCAAGCGCTGGGCTTCGTCCAGTGTCAGCTCCGTGGAGCCGGGGCCCAGCCACGCCTCGGCGCCATGGCTGCCGATCAGCAGCGTGTCCACCGGGGGCGAGGCTGCCGCGCGCAGGCTGGCGAGGGCCCGTCCCGAGATGAGTGCCGTCGTCGTGCGTGGAAGGGCGGCGAGCCCGGCGAAAGCGGCGGCCGAGCGGGGAAGCGGGCGGGCGTCGTCGGCGCGGTCAACCAGCGGGGAGATGGTGCCGTCAAAGTCCATGGCCACCAGCAGGTGTTCCGTCCGGGCGATCCGCCGGGCGGCCTGACGCAGTTCGGGGGACAAGGTGAGCGGGCCTTTGGCGGGCCGGGCGTCAGGAGTCATCTCGCACAACTTTCTCGTTCAGGGCGGCCAGGAAGTCAGCTGACCAATGGTCGACGTCGTGCTCCAGGATCTGCTTGCGCATGGAGCGCATACGGCGCGCGGCGTCTTTGGGAGGCAAATCGACGGCCCGCATGATGGTGTCCTTGAGGCCGTCGATATCGTGCGGGTTCATCAGCAGCGCCTGCTTAAGCTGGTCAGCGGCGCCGGCGAACTCACTGAGGACCAGGGCGCCGTCGTTGTCCTTGCGGGCGGTGACGTATTCCTTGGCCACGAGGTTCATGCCGTCCCGCAATGCCGTCACGAGCATGACGTCGGCAGCGAGGTACAGCGCCACCATCTCCTCCACGGGGTAGCTATGGTGCAGGTAGCGGACGGCCGTGTTCTGGAAGGTGTCATAGGTGCCGTTGATGTGGCCGACGGTACCTTCGATTTCCTCGCGCAGGAGGCGGTACTGCTCCACCCGTTCACGGCTGGGGCTGGCTACCTGGATCAGCGTTGCGTCGCCGACCGTCAGCTTGCCTTCGTTCAGGAGTTCCTCAAAGGCCTTGAGCCGGTGCCGGATCCCCTTAGTGTAATCGAGCCGGTCTACGCCCAGGAGGACGGTCTTTGGGTTGCCGAGGTCCTGGCGGATCTGGCGTGCACGCTCGATGATTTCGGGGTTGTGGGCCAGTTCGCTGATCTGGGCCACGTCGATGGAGATGGGGAAGGCCTGGGCCCTGGCGATGTGCGTGATTTCGCCGTCCTTACCCTTCACGTGCACCTGCTGCTGCTTGACGCTGGCGCCCAGGAACCGGCGGGCGGAGCGCATGAAGTTGCCGGCGTCGCTGGGGCGCTGGAAGCCCACCAGGTCCGCGCCCATCAGGCCGTCGATGATGGCACGCCGCCACGGCAGCTGCGCGAAAATCTCCGGCGGGGGGAAGGGGATGTGGTTGAAGAACCCGATCCGCAGGTCCGGCCGCGCCTGGCGCAGCAGCCGCGGCACCAGCTGCAGCTGGTAGTCCTGGACCCACACCGTGGCGCCCTGGCCTGCATGGCGCACGACGGCGTCGGCGAACCTTTGGTTGACCTTGCGGTAGGCGTCCCACCAGGTCCGGTGGAACTCCGGCGGGGCGATGACGTCGTGGTAGAGGGGCCACAAGGTGGCATTGGAGAAACCCTCATAGTAGAGCTCGACGTCCTCGTTGCTCAGCTGGACGGGGACCAGATCCATGCCGCCGTGGCTGAAGGGCTCGACGGTTTCGTCCGGGGCGCCGTGCCAGCCCACCCACGCGCCGTCGGTCTTGGTCATCATGGGTGCGAGGGCGGTCACCAGGCCGCCGGGGGATCGGCGCCAGCCGGAGCCGTCGTCGCCGCTCTCGCCTGGCGCGCAGCGGTCAACCGGCAGCCTGTTGGAGACAACCATAAAATCGTATGTGGCGACTGTGCTGTGGCTGCTCGCGGCGGCGCCGGTGGCAGGTACAGCTGTTGGTTTTTCTTGGACGGGTGTTTGCATTGCGGCCCCCTGGGGTTGCTTGTGCCTTTAAACCACCTTAATAGGATGGAATCTTCGGGGCTATTCGTCCGTCGCTTATTCGGGCTGAATACTTGAAAGCGCAAGCTCTCAGGTTTGTCCCCTAAAATGGTGGAGTCGCCACAGAGTGGTCCCCCTATGTCGATCGACCCAAGGAACACATGAGCCCCGCAAATGAAATACGCAAGTCCAAGGCTGAACGAACCTCGGAGGCGCGCGAGAAGGCACGCCTGATCCGTGAGGCGCAGCTGAAGAAGGACAAGCGCAAAAAACTGCTGATCGGCTGGGGCATTGTGGTGGCCGTGGTGGCCATCCTTGTGGTGGTGGGTCTGGTGGTGACCACAACGATGCGGCAGAACGCCCCCATCGCTGACCAAGGGCCGTCGCCCGCGAATGGTAACGCCTACGGTGGCGTCACCTTGCTGGCAAATACCGACGTCGCGAAGCTGGAACCGGCCGCCGTTGACGCAGCCTCCGTGGGGGAGCCCCCGAAAACCGCGCCGGCGTCGGTTGTGGCTCCGGGCGCCGAAGCTGAGGCCGGAAAGCCGGTCAAGGTGGTCCTGTACGTTGACTTCATCTGCCCGGTTTGCAAGAACTTCGAGACACAGTACAACGAGCAGCTGACGACGCTACGCAACGAGGGCAAGATCACGGTGGAATACCGGGCGCTCGGGTTCCTGGACAACCGGTCCTCCACGAACTACTCCTCCCGTGCAGCCAACGCCGCCGCGTGCGTAGTGAATGACTCCCCGGAAAAGTACGCGGAGTTTGTGGACTCGCTGTTCGCCAACCAGCCTGCCGAAGGCAGCGCCGGACTTTCTGACGACAAGCTTAAAACCATGGCGACAGACATCGGGGCCAAGAACATCGGCACCTGCATCGACGAGAAGACCTACCGTCCGTTCGTGAAGTTCACAACCAAGCAGGCCGCCGCGATCGGTGTCACCGGCACGCCCACCGTGTTCGTAGACGGCCAGCAGTGGGGCAAGGGTGCCAGCGCGCAGACCCCGTTCCCGGACTTCCTGCAGGCAGCGATCACCGCGAAGGGTTAGGTCCTTCCACCCAGGGGACCTGCCTCCGGATCGATTCCGGCGGCAGGTCCTTTCTTTTACTTCCGGTTCGCCCTGGCTGGCGTTTTTACGAGCGGGCGGACTTGGGCTAACCTTATCTAGCGCCGTTGCGGCGCACGCCCAGTTGGGCGCGCCTCCTTAGCTCAGTTGGCCAGAGCACCGCTCTTGTAAAGCGGGGGTCGTCGGTTCGAATCCGACAGGAGGCTCCGATTGTGGCTTTGACCTGCGGGGTCAGACTTGAGGCCGTGCTTCCAACGGCTCGCGACCGCCGCGGATCTCCAACGCCTCATGAATCTGCAAGCGCACTGGAACCGGCCTCGAATACAAGCCCGTGAGCGGCTGGGTTGCCACTGCCCGACCTGGGCTGGGCTGCCTCGTCGAATCTTCGATCACAAGTTGGGCCGGCCTGCAGGAGCCAAGAGCGGCGAGTTCCTTTCAAAAATATTCGAAAAATCCCCTCTGGTTTCGGCGTCCAACCCTTAGGATCAGGAAAGTGCCGGTAGGCGCCACCTGACCGGCGGATTAGCACCCGCCTTGCCGATTGCGGGGGACTGATCGCCATGCCCAAAACCTTGAGATCCATCGCGGCAGTGGTTGGGCTGGGTGTGGCTTTGGGACTGATGCCGGCCCAGGCAGCCCAGGCAGCGCCTGCCACAGGCCGGATCTCCCTCAGCCCGGCCACTGGACCGGCAGGATCCGCCGTCACAGTCAGCGGAACGGGGTTCAAAGCCTCCACCACGGGTTCGGTGATCGCCGGTGCCACGACTTTTCCCATGAAAACGGCAGCCTCCGGTGCCTTCAGCACGTCGATCACTATCCCGTCCGCAGCCACGGGGTCGTTGACCATCACGGCCAAGACCTCGTCTGTCGAGGCCTCGTCGGTGTTCACAGTGACCGCACCGGACGCTACGCTCCCTCCGATCAGCACAGCCGCACTTCGGTTCGGGGTGGCCACGGCCGGCGGCCCACTGGCCAGCGGCGAACTGGATGAAGTGGCGCAACTGGCCGGCGAAAGCCCGTCCACCATTCTCTTTTACAAGGACTTCCTCCAGGCGCCTCCCATCACCGAAATGAGCTCCGTCCGGGCACGAGGTGCCGTTCCGCTCATTACCTGGGAACCCTGGGCCTGGGGCGGTGGAACAGAACAGCCGGCATACTCCCTTGACCGAATTGCCGCCGGCGACTTTGACGCCCACATCACGCAGTGGGGCCAGGCGCTCGCTGCCTGGGGCCACCCGGTCCAGCTCAGGTTCGCCCATGAGATGAACGGAAACTGGTATCCGTGGGCTGAAGGCGTCAACGGCAATCAGGCCGGTGACTACGTAAGTGCCTGGCGTCATGTTCACGACGTTGTCGCTGCCACCGGCGCCGGCAACGTGTCCTGGGTCTGGAGCCCGAATGTTCCGTACTACGGTTCCACCGATCTCGCCGGCCTCTTTCCCGGTGTCGGATACGCGGATGTTGTAGCCCTCGACGGGTATAACTGGGGCACCTCCGCTTCATGGAGCGGCTGGATATCGCCGCAGGATCTTTTCGCTCCGGGCATAGCCCAGGTGCGTGCTCTGGCACCCGGAGTTCCCATCCTGATCAGCGAGACGGCATCCAGCGAGGCAGGCGGCAACAAGGCTGCCTGGAACGCTGGGCTTGTGTCCTATCTTGCCGCCCAGCCCGATGTGGTGGGCTTCGTTTGGTTCCATCTCCAGAAGGAAACCGACTGGCGCATCAACAGCAGCGCCACCTCAGCCTCCGCATTCAAGTCCGCACTTGAGGCGCGCCGGACTCCCTGACCCAATGCTCAATCTCCCGGTGATCAGGGACTCGACTTGCTGTCCCGACGGACCACACCCGGGTAGCCACGGCAGAATCGGAAGCGACGCTTCTTAGATTTCGCCCCCGGATACTGTCAAGGTTGCACCAATACGGTTCCGGCCGCGCCTTGGACAAATCCTGCATAGGGCGAAGCAACCAAATCTGTCTGGTCGGCCACACTATTGCCCAAGAAGCGACATAATGACCTAAACTGCTTCACTGAGGCGCCTGAAATGGTGCCGTGCAGCGACGAAAGTGAACATGCCATGGCTACCGATTACGACGCTCCACGCAAGACCGACGACGAGGCTTCTGCCGAGTCGCTGGAGGCCCTGCAGGCATCCCGCAGCGGCAGTGCCCAGACCGCTGTCATCGACGTCGAGGAGACCGACACCGCCGAAGGCATCGACCTTCCGGGAGCCGATCTCTCCGGCGAAGAGCTGACCGTCATTGTGGTTCCCGAACAGTCCGATGAGTTCACCTGCTCATCCTGCTTCCTGGTCCGCCACCGGTCCCAGGTTGCACGCGAAAAGAATGGCCTGAAGTACTGCATCGAGTGCGAAGGCTGAACGCCCCACGCCGGCACTCCGGTGAGGCGCGCCGGCGTCGTTATTATGCATAACGGTAGGGTGCAGAAACGGTGTTAATAGCGTATCGATGGCCCCGTTAAGTGCTTCAGAATTACGCCCGCGTGACCGGAACCAAGGCCGATTAACGGTTCCGCGCCGAAGCGGCAACAACCCTGTTGAGTGGCTCCGGAGGCTCCTACGCTTGAGCTACCTAATCACTCGAAGGGTGGCCCACAATGAAAAAGATTCACACGTGGCTGACAGTCATTTTGATGACCGTTGGATTGGGTTTCCTGGCTCCGGGGCCCGCCTCGGCAACCACATCCTACTGCGGACTTGTATGGGGATCGCTGGCCCAATCAAACCCGGCGATGAGTACCGCATCAGTAACCAACGTTCGGACGGGGCAACACTACTGCTTCGACCGGATGGTGGTTGATCTCAACGGCCCTGTGGCCGGCTACACTGCCCGTTACGTTCCCGTAGTGGTCCAGGACGGTTCAGGTTTCAGTATTCCCCTGCTGGGCAGCGCGTTCCTCCAGGTGACTGTGAACGCGCCTTCCTACGACGTGGAGACAGGCAACGTCACGTACAGCCCGGCCGCAAAAGCCGAACTGTCCAACGTGGCGGGATACCAGACCTTCCGGCAGGTTGCATACGCGGGGAGTTTTGAGGGCTACACCAGCATCGGACTGGGCGTACGTGCCCGGCTCCCGTTCCGGGTGTTCACACTGGACGGTCCCGGGTCCGGGTCGCGCATGGTGGTGGACGTAGCGCACTTCTGGTGACCGGCGGTTCGCTGCTGAACCGAAGTTGAGACAAGATCAGGAAAACCAAAAAACGGCGCCCTGCTTCGGAGACTTTCCGTGCAGGGCGCCGTGCTGTTGTTGGGGCAACTACTCAGGCACTACCAGCGCAGGGGTGTCCCGGCGGATGGTTTCGCCGCGGAAGAACCCCGGGGCGAGGCGGGCCATGATCACCATCAGCACTGCCCCCAGCGCCAGGATCCCGATGCCCAGGACAAACACCAGCCCGACGCCGAAGACCTCGGAGCCGCTGCCGAACTCCGGCGCCCAGCTGTCCACGGCCGTCTGCAGGAAAACCACAAACAATCCGGCGCCGCCCAGCACGGGGCACAGGAGCCGCAGCACGAAGTTGCGGACGCTGCTGAACACGCTGTTCCGGAAGTACCAGGCGCAGGCGATGGCGGTCAGGCCGTAGTAGAAGCAGATCATCAGGCCGAGGGCCAGGATGGTGTCGTTCAGGACGTTTTCGCTGATCACGTGCATCGCCGCGTAGAACCCGGCGGACAGGATGCCCGCCGTCACCGTTGCGAAGCCCGGCGTCGAGAAACGCCTGTTGATGTGGCTGAACGACGCGGGCAGCGCACCGTAGTGCGCCATGGCCAGCAGGCTGCGCGAGGGCGACGTGAACGTCGACTGCAGCGAGGCTGCGGAGCTGGACAACACCGCGAGGGACATCAGGATGGCGAACGGTCCCATGACGGGGGAGGCCAGCGCGGTGAAGACGTTTGCGCTGTTTTCCGCGTTGTTCAGGCCGATTCCGGTGTCCCCAACGCCGGCGAACATCATGGTGGCGATGCTCACCAGAAGGTAGATGCCCAGGACAGCGACGGCGGTCAGCGTGCCGGCGAGGCCGGCGGTCTTCTGGCCGTTGGCGGTTTCCTCGTTCACCGTCAGGCACACGTCCCAACCCCAGTACACGAAGATGGACAGCGAGATGCCGGCCGCGATCTGGCCGAAGGTCTCAATCCTGGTGACGTCGAACCATTCCCAGCTGAACGGGATGGCCGTTTCCGACGTGGACCAGTTGGCGAATGCCATGGCCACGAAAAGGCCAAGGACCAGCAGCTGGAAGCCCACCAGACCGTACTGGACGATCTTGGTGCTGTGCAGGCCTCGGTAGCTCACCCACACGGCGAGGGCCACAAAGACGAAGCACGTCAGGACGTTCAACGGCTTATTGGCCGCGAGGTCCGCGAGTTCAGGCGCACCCGTCAGCTGTGACAGGAAGAGGTAGAAGAAGTCCACGGCCACGCCCGCCAGGTTGGACAGGACGATGATGTTGGCGGCAAGGAGTCCCCAGCCGCCCATCCAGCCCACCCTGGGGCCAAACGCTTTGGTGACCCAGGTGAACGTGGTGCCGCTGTCCGGGGAATCGGCGTTGAGTTCCCGGTAGGCGAGCGACACCAGGATCATGGGGATGAACCCGATCAGGAAAATGACGGGTAGCTGGAGCCCCGCCTCGTTAACCGTGGGGCCGAGGGCGCTGGTCAGCGTGTAGGCCGGCGCGATGGTGGAAATGCCAAGAACGACGACGGCGAGGAGGCCCAGCTGCCCGCCCTTCAGTCCCTTTGCGGTGATGCCGTGCGCCGAGCCGGCCGTGTCGGTCCCGGATGGCTGGCCTGCGGGGGTGCTATTGCGGATGGTTTGGGTCATTGTCCGGCGCTTTCTACGAGGCAGCAGGCTGCTGTTGGGTGATGCAGTGGATACCGCCGCCGCGGGCGAAGAGCTCACGGGCGTCAATGCCGACCACACGCCGGCCGGGGTAGGCCTCTGTCAGGATCTGCAGCGCCTTGTCATCGTGGGGGTCCGCGAAGGTACAGGCGATGACCCCGCCGTTGACCACGACGTGGTTGATGTAGCTGTAGTCGACAAAACCCTCGTCATCCCAGAGCACCTCCGGTGCGGGGACTTCGATGATGGTCCACTCCCGGCCGGCCGCGTCCTTCGTGGTGCGGAGGTGCTTGATGATGTCGCGGCTCACCTGGAAGTCCGGGTGGCGGGGGTCCTGCTGGGAATGCACCAGCAGCGTGCCGGGGGAGGGGATGGCGGCCACGATGTCCACATGACCGCGCGTGCCGAACCGTTCCGAGTCCCTGGCCAGTCCGCGGGGGAGCCAGACCGCATGGGTGGCGCCGATGGTCCGGGCGAGCTCGGCCTCGACGTCGGTGCGGCTGAGTCCCGGGTTGCGGCCCGGATCCAGCTGAACGGTTTCGGTCACCAGCACGGTTCCCTGACCGTCCACCTGGATGCCGCCGCCTTCGTTGACCAGCGCAGACAAGAGATGCGTGGCGCCGGCACGGCCTGAGACTTCACCGGCGATCAACGCGTCCTTGTCCCAGCGCGCCCAGTCCTGGGCGCCCCAGCCGTTGAAGACCCAGTCGACGGCGCCGAGGCGCCCGTCCTGGTCCAACACGAAAGTGGGGCCGATGTCCCGCATCCACGCATCGTTGAGCGGGGCGGCAAGTACCTCGACGTTCGGATGCAGATAGCGGGCGGCGATGCCGACGTCGTCGGGGTCCACCACCACGGTGACCGGCTCAAATTCGACGGCGGCGTTGGCCACCGATGCCCAGATGGACCGGGCAGCGTGGGCGTCTTCCTCCGTCTCGCCCAGCGTGTAGCCGCTGGCGGGAAAAGCCATCCACAGACGCTCCTGCAGAGCGGTTTCGGCGGGCATGCGCCAGGTGCTCATGCGGTTACCTTCTGACGGTTGATTGAGCCGGAGTGCCCGGTGACTGAGCTTGGGGCCACGACCGCAGGGTTCCCTGACCGAGCTTGCGAGCTTAGGGGGCGGGTGGGGAGCGAAATCCCGCCGGGCGGCTGGGCGTGGCGTACGGGTTCGGTGAGCGGGCCGTAGGTATCGGGGCGGCGGGTAGCTAGAAACGGGAAGAGCGTGAGCCAGTCCTGGCGCTGGTCCAGGTCGAGGTCTGCCACCAGCACTGCGGAGGCGTCACGAGGGGCCTGGGCCAGGATCCTGCCGTAGGGGTCGGAGATGAAGGAGGAACCGTAGAAGTTCAGTATTCCTTCATCACCCCAGCGGTTCGGCGCCACCATAAACAGTCCGTTGGCGATGCCGTTGCCCACAATCACCTGCTGCCACAGCGGCTGGGTGTCGAAATCCGGGTGGTCCGGCTCTGAGCCGATCGCCGTGGGGTAGACCAGGATCTCTGCGCCACCGAGGGAGTAGAGCCGGGCAACCTCCGGGAACCATTCGTCCCAGCAGGTGGGCATGCCGAGCCGGGCGCCGCCCAGTTCTGCCGGCGCGTGGATCTCGTAGGCGTCAGCGGCCGCCGGCCCGTGGCGGAAGAACTTGTCTTCGTAGTAGCCGGCGGTCACCGGAATGTGCAGCTTGTGTGTGCGGGCGAGCAGCTCACCGTCGGACGACACAAGGATGGCGGTATTCAGTCCCAGGCCGTCGTCGCTGCCGTCCGGGTTCTCCGCCAGCTGGTACAGCGAGGCGTGGAGGGCCACCCCGTGGCGACGGGCGGATTCGGCGGCAAACCGGAAGGTGGGCCCGGTGAGCAGGTCTTCTGCGGTGTCCGACGGCCTGGGGCGGACCGCGCCAGGCTGTACCGCTCCGGGCGGGGGAGTGTCGTTTTCGGGGCGGGTGTCCGCGGGGTAGCGGGAGAGGGTGAGTTCGGGCAGGAACACCACCTTGGCACCGAGCCGGGCGGCCCGGCCGATTCCTTCATCGAGTTCGGCCTGCAGGACGGCAGTGTCTGCATGCCAGCGGTGTTGAACGACGCCAACCCGCAGGGCTGGGCGGTGGGACGGCGTTGTCCGGGCCAGGGAGGTGGGTGAGTCGAGGCAGGAAATTTCAATCATGTGCTTACTTCCAGTGAGACGACCGTCACTAAATGAATGACGTTCATTTAGTATGGAGGGCGAACGGCTTTCGCGCAATGGGTTAAATGAATCCAATTCTTTTATGACGCTCCGGCCAGATTAGTAAGCTCACTAAGAAATTTGCTTTCGGCCCGGCGCGATCGATCCCCTGGCTGATAGCGTCGGGACTACTGGACCAATCGAGGAGGATTCATGAAAGCTTCACCGACCCTGACCAACAACCTGCAGGCCGTACTTGCGGACCTGATCGAGCTGCACATCCAGGGCAAGCAGGCCCACTGGAACATTGTGGGAACCAACTTCCGGGACCTTCACCTGCAGCTGGACGAAATTGTGGATGCCGCCCGGCAGTTCGCGGATGATATGGCCGAGCGGATGCGCGCCCTCCATGCACTGCCTGATGGCCGCAGTGCTACGGTGGCGAAATCCACCAGTCTGGCCCAGTTCCCCGAAGGCCTCATTAACACCAAGGACGCCATCGAGCGGATCGTCGCTGCGCTTGAGGCAGCCGTGGGCACCATGCGCAAGGTCCATGACGAAGTGGATGAAGAGGATCCCACCACCGCGGACCTGCTCCACGAATTCATCGCCAAGCTGGAACAGTTCGCGTGGATGGTGAACGCAGAGACCATGAAGGCCTCCGCCAGCGTCACCTCCCCTGACGCCAAGTAGACCCGGCCGATTGTGAGGCCACAAGTGCCCGGCGCCGGAAATGATTTCGGACGCCGGGCGCTTTTGTGCGCTCGCCGGCTTGCCGGCGGCGGGTGCCTAGTCCGCCGTCGGAACCTTCCGGAGTGCGACGGCGGCGAGGACTGCCGCGCTCGCCATCAGTACCAGCGCAATTGCCGCAGTGGTGTGGACGCCGGAGTCAAATGCCAGGCGCGCTGCGCCGCCGAGCGCTTCGGCCAGCGGCGCAGGCAGGGTGCCGGCCAGTTCCACGGCGCCCGCCAAAGTTTCGGCGGCCTGGTGCACCGCAGTGCCTGACGCCGTTTCCTCCACCCCGGCCGGCAGCAGGAGATTGCGCTGGTAGGAAGCGGTCAGGATGGAGCCCAGTACCGCCGTCCCCAGCAGGGACCCCACCTCATAGCCCGTCTCCGAGATGGCGGCCGCCGCTCCTGACTTCTCCGCTGGGACGGAGCCCAGGATTAGGTCATTGGAAATGGTTTCCGCTGTGCCCACCCCCAGGGCGAGGATCAGCAGCGCGGCCAGCAGGAGGGCCGGGCCGGAGCCGTGATCGCCAAAGACCACGATTCCGTAGCCGGTGGCACTTAAGGCCAGGCCACCCGCCACCACAAAGCCCGGACGCACTTTCCGGACCAGCGGCACCACTGCCAGCCCGGCCAGCACTGTGGCCACCAGGGCCGGGATCATGGCTATTCCGGCGGCCGAAGGTGTCATCCCTTCCAGGAGCTGCAGGTGCTGGGCGAGGAAGAGAATGAAGCCGTTAAAGGAGAACAGGGCCAGCACGTTTGCTGTGATGGCGGTTCTGAAGACCCGGTTGCCGAACAAGGACATGTCCAGCAGGGGGCTGGCCAGCCGCTGCTGGCGGCGGACAAAGACGACGCCCATGGCCAGGCCAAAGGCAACAAGTCCCAACGGAGCGGCCCCGAAGCCTTCGGTCGCCAGTTCCTTGATGCCATACACGACGGGCACCATAACCAGCAGGGACAGGGCGATGCTGGGCACGTCCACCCGTCCGGGGTGCGGATCTTTTGATTCCGGGATGCACGCAGGACCAAACACCAACAGTGGCAGCATGATGGGCACGGCGACCAGCAGGATGGCGCCCCACCAGAACTGCTCCACCAGCCACCCGCCGAAGATGGGACCCAGGGCGGCGCCGCCGGAGAAGCCGGCAGCCCAGATGGCGACGGCCAGCCGACGCCGGTTTGGGTCCGGAAAAATGTTGCGGATCAGCGACAGGGTTGAGGGCATCAGCATGGCGCCGAAAAACCCCATCGATGCCCGTCCCGCAATCAGCCACTCCGCGCTGGGGGCAAAAGCTGTTGCTGCCGAGACCGCGGCGAATCCAATGCTGCCGGTCAGCAGCAGCCGGAGGCGGCCGATCCGGTCTCCCAGGCTGCCCATGGCAACCAGCAGGCCGGCCAGCACCAGGGGATAGGCGTCCACAATCCACAACAGCTGGACTCCTGTTGTGTCCAGGCTGCTGGCAATGGCCGGAAGCGCAAACGTCAACGCAGTGTTGTCCACCGCAACCA
Organism: Pseudarthrobacter sp. S6; assembly: GCF_050156575.1. NCBI lineage: Bacteria > Bacillati > Actinomycetota > Actinomycetes > Micrococcales > Micrococcaceae > Pseudarthrobacter > Pseudarthrobacter sp. S6. Next base: position 907,235 of record NZ_CP189581.1, read on the forward strand.
GGAGCACCGGGAACATCAGCAGGGTCAGCGCGAGCCAGTCGCGCCAGGGCGCCTTGGCGGGCCCGGACGGCCGGAGATCGACCGCCGTCGGAGATGTGATTGGGGTGTTCTGGTTGGACTGGGTAGACAGCGTCATGTCAATAACTATACCGTCCAGACGGTATAGTTAAGAAACGGAGCCCGGACCGTGCATGATTGAAGACATGGCCAGAAATCCCGTCGCACGCGATGCAGTCCTTGACGCTTTTGAAGAACTCCTGATCGATGTGGGGGAGCGGGCTGCCACATTGGACGCGGTTGCCAAACGGGCCGGCGTGTCCAAAGGCGGACTGTTGTACCACTTCCCCAACAGGGAAGCGCTGATCGCTGCCGTACTGGAACGGATGGATCGCCTGGCCGTTGAGGACCTCACGCTGATGGCCGCAGCCGCCGAAGGTGCGGCAGCATACTTCATCCGTTCCTCGCTCTGGTCCGACTCCCCGATGGACCGCTCCTTCGTGGCCGTCACGCGCCTCGCCGAAGTAGCCCATGAAGAGGCGCGGCGGCGTTTTGCCGCGATCCAGCAGCAGTGGTTGGACCTGATCGCGTCCGACGTCGGCCCGGCCATGGCGAAAGCCGTGCTCTACATGGGGGACGGGCTGTATTTCAACGCCATGTGGGAAAGCGGCACTGGCGGGGGCGGCCGGGGCAGGCATGGAGACATAGAGGAGCTTCTTGCCGCCGTGGAGCGGCTGCGGGGCTGAATCCGATGACCTCATTTGCCCGGCAGCCCGGGGAGTAGGAGAATTGGACCTCGTGGCGGCCTTCTGCTTCCGGCACAATATCGAATACTAAACCTGAATATGCCTTTTCTCTCAGGCCCACGTACCGCCGCGGCCAGGCAACTCTGGAAAGCGGCAGGCCATTAGTAATGGAGTTCCCTGTGAGTGTTAATTCGGCCTCGGCCACGTTCGTTGACCGGCATATTGGCGCCCGCCGCCAGGCCGATGTTGACACCATGCTCAAGGCCGTCGGCTACGGTACTGTGGACGCGCTGGTGGATACTGCTGTCCCAGACTCCATCCGCCAGGCCAAGCCGCTGGCCCTCAAGGACGCCCTGAGTGAGGTTGAGGTCCTTGCCGAGCTGCGGAAGCTGGCTGCGAAGAACAAGACGGCTGTGCAGATGATCGGGCAGGGTTATTACGGCACGGTGACGCCCGCGGTGATCCGCCGGAACATCCTGGAGGCCCCGGCCTGGTACACCGCGTATACCCCGTACCAGCCGGAGATTTCGCAGGGCCGGTTGGAGGCGTTGCTGAACTTCCAGACCATGGTCCAGGACCTGGTGGGCCTGCCGATCGCGAACGCCTCCCTGCTGGATGAAGCCACCGCCGTGGCTGAGGCGGTGCTGATGATGCGCCGGGCGAACAAGAACAAGGAGGCCCGGGATGGCAAGACGGTCCTGGATGCGGATTGCCTGCCGCAGACCATCGCGATCGTGAAGGGCCGCGCCGAGGCCCTGGGGTTCGAGGTGGAGGTCGCTGACCTGTCCAGGGGCCTGCCGGACGGTGTCATCAATGGTGTGGTGCTCCAGCAGCCGGGTGTGTCCGGCCGGGTCTTCAACCACGCTGACGTGATTGCCGCTGCGAAGGAGCGCGGCGCGCTCGTGACCGTTGCCGCTGATCTGTTGGCGTTGACGCTGATCACCCCGCCGGGGGAGCAGGGTGCGGACATTGCGGTCGGTTCGACGCAGCGTTTTGGGGTGCCGTTGTTCTTCGGCGGCCCGCACGCGGCGTATATGGCGGTGGCGAAGGGTCTGGAGCGGTCCATGCCCGGCCGCCTGGTGGGTGTGTCCAAGGACGACGCCGGTGTCCCGGCGTACCGTCTGGCGCTGCAGACCCGTGAGCAGCACATCCGCCGTGAGAAGGCCACGTCCAACATCTGCACCGCGCAGGCACTGCTGGCCATCGTCTCCTCCTTCTACGCCGTTTACCACGGCCCCGACGGCCTGAAGGCAATCGCGGAGACCACACATGGCCACGCTGCAACTATCGCCGCATCCCTGAAGTCGGCCGGCCTGGACGTACTGCACACAAGCTTCTTTGATACCGTCACGGTTTCCGTGCCCGGCAAGGCCGCCGCTGTTGTGGCCGCCGCCGAAGCCCGCGATATCAACCTGCGCCACATCGACGGCGATACCGTGGGTCTCTCCGCCGACGAAACCACGACCCCGGCAATCGTCGCCGGTGTCCTGGAAGTGTTTGGTGCCGCCGTGGTGGACGCGGCCGCAGGCCCTGACACTGAGTTCGCACTGGATACCGCCGTCGAACGTTCCTCCGAGTACCTGCAGCATCCGGTGTTCAACACGCACCGTTCCGAGACGCAGTTGCTGCGCTACATCCGCAGGCTCGGTGACCGGGACCTGGCGCTGGACCGGACCATGATCCCGTTGGGTTCGTGCACCATGAAGCTGAACGCCACGGCGGAGATGGAAGCCATTTCCTGGCCGGAGTTCGCCTCGATCCACCCGTTTGCCCCGGATTCCCAGACCGTGGGCTGGCGTGAGCTGATCGGCGGGCTGGAGTCTGACCTCGCGGAAATCACTGGCTACGATCAGGTGTCCCTGCAGCCGAACGCCGGGTCCCAGGGTGAGCTCGCGGGCCTGCTGGCGATCCGTGGCTACCACCTGTCCCGCGGCGATGACCAGCGGACGGTGTGCCTGATCCCGGCTTCGGCGCATGGCACCAACGCGGCCTCGGCTGTCCTGGCCGGCATGAAGGTGGTTGTGGTGGCGACCGCTGCGGATGGCAGCATTGATCACGCGGACCTGAACGCCAAGATCGAGGCGAACAAGGACGTCCTCTCGGCGATCATGATCACCTACCCCTCCACCCACGGTGTGTACGACGCGGACGTGACCGAAATCTGCGACGCCGTGCACGCCGCCGGCGGCCAGGTCTACGTGGATGGTGCCAACCTGAACGCCCTCGTGGGTCTGGCGCAGCCGGGCAAGTTCGGCGGTGACGTCTCGCACCTGAACCTGCACAAGACGTTCTGCATCCCGCATGGCGGCGGCGGACCCGGTGTTGGTCCGGTCGCAGCGAAGGCGCACCTGGCACCGTTTATGCCCGGTGACGCTAACAAGTCAGCCCACGAAGCGGGCCACGGCGTGGCCATCAGCGCATCCAACTACGGTTCCGCGGGCGTGCTGCCGATCTCGTGGGCGTATGTGAAGCTGATGGGTGCCGAGGGCCTGACCGAGGCGACGAAGTCGGCGCTGCTGGCGGCGAACTACGTTGCGGCGCGCCTGAACGAGTACTTCCCGGTCCTTTACACCGGTGAGGGCGGACTCGTGGCGCACGAGTGCATCCTGGACCTCCGGGATCTGACGGCGAAGACCGGCGTTACGGCTGAGGATGTAGCCAAGCGCCTCATTGACTACGGTTTCCACGCCCCTACCCTGGCGTTCCCGGTTGCGGGCACGCTGATGGTGGAACCGACGGAGTCCGAGGACCTGGTGGAGATCGACCGGTTCATCGACGCGATGATCACCATCCGGAAGGAAATCGCCCAGGTGGCCAGCGGCGATTTCAGCGTCGAGAACAGCCCGCTGCGCCACGCACCCCACACCGCGTCCGCCGTCGTGAATTCCGATTGGAACCGCGCGTACCCGCGCGAGCAGGCAGCCTTCCCGCTCCACCACCTCAAGCAGGACAAGTACTTCCCGCCCGTAGGCCGGATCGACGGCGCAGCCGGGGACCGCAACCTGATCTGCTCCTGCCCGCCGCTGTCCGAGTTCGAAGACTAAAACACCGGCCAGCAGCTGGTACGTTGGCTAGTTAGTCAGCGCTGCCCACAGGTTGAGGGACGACGCGAACACGATCCAGGTTATGTAAGGCAACAACAGGATCCCGGCCAGCCTGCTGATCGGGCCGAAGCGGACCACCGTAACCGTCACCGCCAGGATCAGCGCCAGGATGACCGCAAAAGCCAGCCACAAAGCGGCCGTCCCGATCAGCGGATACAGGCTGAAGAAGACAGGTGTCCACACAAGATTCAGGAACAACTGGATTCCGTAGATAACCAGGGCCGGACGCGACTCCGGACTGCCGCGGCGCCAGACCAGCCACGCGGCCACGGCCATGGCTGTGTAGAGGATCGTCCACACTGGCCCGAACAGCCAATTGGGTGGCGACCAGGGAGCCTTGTCGGCGTCGACGTACCACCCGTTCACGTTGTTGACCGTGGCAAAGGCACCCAGCCAAGCGACCAGGGCGGAGGCCGCAAGGAAGAGCGCGAGGGCAGCCACCTGCACGCCGCGCCCGCGGATCCCGGTGGCGTTTTGGCGGTGGTGGATGGACCTGTCTGATGGCGACTCCATGGGTCAACCCTTGCGAAGCGCTGCCTGCCGGTCAAGGTAGTCCCGGGACCGGGCTGAAACGCCCGGGCCAGATCAGGCTTTAGACTTGTGGCTACATGTCCGCACGTAGCCACGAGTACAGAACCGCGCACAAACCCCTGAGATTGGACACGGCCCCCTTGCGAGAATTCACCGCCCGCTTTGCCACAGCGGAGGAAATTGAGAACTGGGACAAGCACGTCACGGCCAACCCGAACGGCGGCAACATGCTGCAGTCCGCCGCCTACGCGTCCGTGAAGAACGGCAGCGGCTGGACCGCCCGCTTCCTGGTCCTGGAGTCTGCCGGGACCGCCAGCTACAACCTGGTGCTGGAGAAGAAATTCCCGGTGCTGGGCGTCCTGTGGTACCTGATCAAGGGCCCTGACCTGGGTGCCGTCGAGGACCTCAAGCCGGTGTTGGACGCGTGCGCTGCGTTCGCCCGGAGCCGGAACCTCAACGTCTTCACCATCAAGATTGAACCCGACGTTGTGTCCACCCCGGAAGCCCGGGCGCACGTCGCCGCCGCCGGCTTGGTGAAGGCCCCGAACATCCAATCCAATGACTCCACCGCCCTGCTGGACATCGCGGCACCGGAGAACCAGGTGTTCCGGTCCATCTCCTCCCGGGCCCGCAACGCCATCCGCCGGGCAGAGCGTGAAGGCTGCGCGGTGGTGCAGCAGGAGCCCGGCCCGGAAACGTACCGGGCGCTGTATGACCTGATGGCGGACACCGTCAACGCCAAGGGCTCTATGCCGTTGCGCAGCCTCGAGTACTACACCCGGTTCTGGGAGGAATTCTGCACCCGCGGCCAAGGTAACTTCTTCTTCGTTTATGAGGACGGCAAACCCAGTGTGGGCGCCTTTGTGATCAACTACGGATCCAAGGCAACCTACAAGGACGGCGGCTCCACTCAGAACAGGAAGCAGTACGGCGATTCGCACCTGGTCCAGTGGCAGGCCATCCGAAGAATGCAGGAACTCGGCTGTACCGAGTACGACTTCTGCGGCACCCCGCCGTCCAGCCTGATCAAGGACAGGTCCCACCACCTGTACGGCATGGGCATGTTCAAGACGAGCTTCACCAAAACGGTCACGGACTTCGTCGGCTGCTACGACTACGTGCTGTCGCCCGTCAGGCATGCCCTGTGGGTCAAAGGCGCGGAACGGATCTTCCGCAGGCTGGAAACCGCACGCAGCGGCCAGCAGTTCTACTGACAGTCCGCCAGCCACGCTCACCATCCACACCACGAAGGCCAGCGCCTGCCCAATGCGGCAGCGCGGCCATAGATGAGGTTACTTCCGTGAATCCCACCAAAGCCGGAGCTGGTCTCCAGCTCAGCGTCCTCAGCGACGCCGAGTTTGAGTCCTTCTCCCTCAAGCACCCGCAAAACAACTTCATCCAGTCCGCTGACTTCACCCGCTTCCAGAGCGCCCGCGGCCAGGCAGTGGAGCTGTTCGGTGTCAGGCGCGACGGCGTTCTGGTCGCAGCCGGCAAGTTGAATTACACCACCAACCGTTGGGGCTACAGGGTGTGCGAATGCGCCAAGGGCCCCCTCCTGGACTACACGGACGCCGCCCTGGTGAGTGACGTCGTCGGACTCCTTAAGGAACGTGCCGCGGAGCGCAAGGCTGCCGAACTGCGGATTTCCCCGAACCTGACGTACATCGCCCGCGATGCCGACGGTGCCGAACACCCCGAGATCCTTGACAACAGGCCGCTCGTGGCGGAACTGGCGGCCCTGGGTCTTGAACACCAGGGCGCGGACATGAACTTCGCCAACGTGAACTGGATGTTCATCAAGCAGCTCGAGGGCATCACGGACGCCGAGGAGCTCATCATGGGCACCAACTACCGGACCCGGAAGGCCATCCGGAAGGCCGAAAAGAACGGCGTGTTCCTGGAACAGGCGACCCTTGAAACCCTCGACGAGTTCTACGATGCGCTGAGCACCGCGGGGGACGAGAAGGGCTTCTTCTACCGGGAACGCGAATACTACGAACAGCTCCTGCGGACCACCTCGGCCGAGTTCACCAAGCTCATGATGGCCAAGATTGACATCCCCGAGTACCGGAAGTCCATCACCGAGCGACTGGAAGCGGAAGCGGCGTCCGCAGTCGAACTCCGCCGTGAAGTGGAAGAGACCGGCAGCAAAAAGAAGGCTAACCGCCTCAAAGTGGTCCAGGACCTCGTGGACAGCTACGAACGCAGCCTCAAGGACATCGAGCGGTTCCCGGACTCCGTGGGAGTGGCAACAGTGGCCGCCATCCACTTCGTCTGCTTCGGCGACGAGGTGGTCTGCGTTATCGGCGGCACCAAGCAGGACTACATCTACTTCAACGGCGCCACCTCGCTGTACTGGGGGATGATGCTGCACGCCCTGGACAAGGGCTACTCGCGCTACAACTTCTACGGCACCTTCGGCATCCAGGGACAGGACGAAGAAGGTCACGGCGGCTACGAGTTCAAGAAGGGCTTCGGTGGCGACGTGGTCCAGCTGCTGGGTGACTTCGTGATGCCCGTGCGGCCGGTAGCCTTCCAAGCCAACCGCCTGGTCCGCACGGCCATCGCTGCTGCCCGCACGCTGCTGGGCAAACTGCCACTCAAACGCCGGGCTTAGCACCAATCCACGAACTGCCATAAAGGGAGGAGCACCAAGGTGACCGATCGACCTGAAAATCCAAGGCGCAGGCCTCCCACCAGCGGCCTGCCCAAAACAGAGCCGCTGACACCCTCCCAGCTCCACCAGGATGCCGCGGCCAAGAGGATGCTGCGGCGCCTGGTACGGGGGGAAGACCCGCCGACGGCGCCGCTGAGCATCGTGGACAGGCTCGCCGGCAGCCCCTACGCCAACCCCATGATCCAGGTGGGAGGCGTGGACACCTCCGCACGCAAGACCCTTGACTTCTCCCTGCACCTGGCCGAGACCATGTTCCGGTACGGGGCAGGTGCCCTGGAAGTGGAGACGAGCATCATTGCCGTCACCGCGGCGCTGGGGCTCAAAAACATTGAAGTGGACATCACCAACCAGTCGGTGGCCATCAACTATGCGCCCAAGGACCAGACGCCCATCTCGCTGCTTCGGGTGGTGCGGTCCTGGACCAACAACTATGCCGGCCTGGCCAAGGTACACCGGCTGGTGACGGACATTGTGGCCGGGGGAGTGGGCCGCGATGAAGCCATCCGCCGTCTGGACGAGGCCATCACCAGCCCCAAACCGTTCCCGCGCTGGATGGTCACCATAGCGTTCGGCGTGTTCGCCGCAGCTTTTGTGGGCGTGCTCGGCGGAGGACCGGTTTCCTCGGGCATTGCCTTCGCGGCCAACATCGGCGTCAGCCTGCTCGCCCGCCAGTTGGGCCGGTGGCGGGTTCCGGACTTCTTCACGACGGCGGCATGCGCCTTCGGCGTTACGCTCACCGCGTTGCTGTTGTGGCGCTTTGAACTCACCAATGCACCATCGATTGTGGTGGTGGGTGGCATCCTCCTGCTCCTGCCCACGGGACGCCTCGTCTCCTCGGTCCAGGACGCCATCAACGGTTTTCCCGTGACCGCAGCGGGACGGTTCCTGTCCACCGTGCTGACGTTCGGCGCGATTGTGTCCGGGATTGCAGTGGCCTTTGTGGTGGGCCAGATGACCGGAATGCAGCCCATTAGTGTCACGCAGACGTTCCCGCCTGCCTACGACCTTTGGGTCTTGGTGATCTTTATCGCCGTCGCAGTGATGGCCATCGGCGTGACCGAGCAGACCTCCTGGGAGCTGCTGCTGCCCACCGCCGGTGTGGGCGTGGTGGGCTATTTTGTGCTGCTGGGCGCCGCGTCCTTCGGCGTCGGGGACCGGTTCTCCCCGGCGCTCGCCGCCGTCGTGATCGGCCTGCTGGCGCGCGTGGTGGCGCTTAAGATGGGCGCACCACAGCTGGTGGTAGCGGTCCCGGCGGCACTGATCCTGCTGCCCGGGCTGACCATCTTCCGGTCCATGTATGTGTTGACCATGGAGGAATCAGAAGTTCTCCTTGGTGCTGGCGGCATGCTCAACGCCGGCGCGATCGTCCTGGGCACAGCCGGCGGAATCGTGCTCGGCGACACCCTGGCGCGGCCGCTGACACGCGGCCTGGCCAGCAACGAGCGGCGCCGCGCCCGGAGGCGCTAGCTAGCGCCAGCCACTAAAGCCCGCGCCTAGCGCTCAACCGCGAAGGCATCGGTGACGGTGGACCCGGCAGCCGGCACAAAACGTGCGTCCAGGCGGGGGAGTCCGTTAGCTTCACGTCCAGGGTTCCCAGGGTCCGCTCTCTGTTTTTCCCTGTCCAGACAGCAAACAGGCCGGCCTCAGGATCATCGGCTTGGACGTCGTGGTGCCCGGCGCCGCCCACGCCGACCGTGACAAAGACCGTGCCCTGCCTCTGGCAAGGTGGTTGTCGGAGTCGGCCACACAATCGTCCCGGGCCTCTCCGGGGACCAGCACGGGGCAACGTTCAGTCAGGCGGAGTTGACGTGTCCGCTGATAGACATGTTGGTGGCCGGTGAGCACGAGGTCCACGTTCTTGCTCACCAGCATGTTCGTCAGTCGCTCCCCGGGCTGGCAGCCGTAGTCTCCCATACTGAAGCACGGGGTGTGCATGCCCACCACAGTCCAGGGGATGTTTGCGGCTCGGGCACCGTCGATGGCAGATTCGGTCCAGCGCCAGCGGTTGCTGCCCTGCGAATAGTCCAGGGGCTGTCCGCCGGGAAAATCAATCCCGGGAGAAATGAGGATGAATCTCACCAGGGGGCGGTCCCGGGGCACGTCGACGTACCATTGCGTACCGTACGTGCCTTGCGACCCGGGCAGCCTGTTGGGCAGGCAATGGGCGAACGTGCCGATAGCGCCGTCGTGGCCGTCGCTTTCGTGGTTCCCCGTGATCAGCTCGTACGGAAAATCCTGGCCAAGTTTCGCTGTCACCATGTCGCAGAACGGCTGCCCAGTGCCGGTCTGGTAAGAGAGGTCGCCGAGCACTAGGTTTAGATCCGGCTTCAGCCCGGCGATCACGTCGAGCACTGCCTTGGCGCCGCCGCCCATGCCGATGTCCCCGGCTGCGGTGAAGTGAACAGACCTCGAGTCGGAGTCAGGCTGTTCTTCGGAGGCTGGCTGCTCCTGCGGCTGCACGGGTGGGCCCTCCGGCGCCGCTTGGCACGCCGAAGCCCGCAAGGTAGATGAGGGTGGCCCAGGACAGGGCCGCCCAGATCCGGGCCGGGGCGGATGCTGACCGGGCGACCATTGGCGCGAACACTGCTGTTTTGACCACTGCGCGGCAGAAGGTAAACACCCGGCGGAGGAATCGCCTGGTCGTAGCATTCATGACGGCTCCCCGGGACGCTCGAACGGCGTAACCGAAAGCCCGATCAGCAGCTGCCGGAGGGCCATTTACGGTGAGTCTAGGCCTGTGTGGTGCGCCGGACAAGATTTGGACCATTTGTTGGGCGATTGGTCAGAGTCCGCTAAGTGCTGGCTACGGGTCAGACCTTCCCTACGGGGAGCTTCTTTTCGGCCTGGAAGTCGTCCTCCACCCGGCCCTGGGCCCAGTAGCCGGACAGCGAAACCTGGTTCCGTTCCAGGCCGCGCTGGACGAAAAACACGTCCCGCAGGCCCTTCATGTAGCCGCGCTCGCCGTGGGCAAAAACGTCAACCCGGCCGGCAGGCCATTCGGCGCCGGCCACCGCTGAGACCAGAAGGTCCCCGACGCCGGCCGGTGCGCCGTTGCGGCGTAGCCAGGTCACCTGAACCCCGGCAGGGGACGCGACGGACTGGATGTCGGCATCGCTGTCCACCTCGATAAATGCCAGGCCGGCCGCTTCAGCAGGCAACGATTCAATGGCGGCGGCGATCGCAGGAAGTGCGGCCTCATCGCCGGCAAAGAGGTACCAGTCCGCGTCAGGCGCCGGGTTGTAGGCGCCGCCCGGCCCGGTGAAGGTGATGGTGTCGCCGGGCTTGGCAGCAGCCGCCCACGGACCCGCCAGCCCCTCGGCGCCGTGGATCACAAAGTCGATGGCAAGTTCCTGCGCCTCGGTGTCCACCCAGCGGACCGTGTAGGTGCGGGTGAAGGGCCACTGCTCGCGGGGCATGGTTTCGCGGATGGTCCACAAGTCCAGGGGCTGGGCATAGTTAATGTGGGGCTGCGGGAAGACAATCTTGACGTAGCGGTCCACGAAGCTGTTGTTCACGTAGGCGGCGAAACCCTTGCCGCCGGCCACGATCCTGACCATGTGGGGCGAGAGTTCTTCCCGCCGAATGACCGTGAGACCGATCTGCGGACGTGTATTTTTTGTGGCGCTGGTGACGGCCGGAACAGTGCTCATAAGGTAACCCTAAGCTAGGGGACCGGAGGGAGTGCCCAGGTTACGCCAGGGCAGCCCTGGTCCTGCAGCAGCTGGTTGATGGTGCTGAAGGGCCTGGAGCCGAAGAATCCGCGCGACGCAGACAAGGGGCTGGGGTGTGCGCTGGACACGACCGCCGCGCCTGGCAGGAGGGGCCGGACGCTCTCCGCGTCCTTGCCCCACAGCACCGCCACCAGCGGCGCCGGGCCGCCGTCGGACGTCTGCCGGCCGGCAACCGCGGTGACAGCCGCCGTCGTGATGGCCTCCCAGCCTTTGCCCCGGTGGGAGCCGGCAGCCCCTGCCCGGACGCTCATGACCCGGTTCAGCAGCAGGACCCCTTGGCTGGCCCAGGCGGACAGGTCACCGTGGACGCGCGCGGGAAGGCCAAGATCGGCCTCCAGTTCGCGGTAGATATTCGCCAGGCTCCGCGGGATGGGCCGGGTCCGCCCGTCAACGGCGAAGGACAGGCCGATCGCATGGCCCGGCGTCGGGTAGGGGTCCTGGCCCATTACCAGGACTTTCACGCTGGCCAGCGGCTGCCGGAAGGCGCGCAGAACGTTCGACGGCGCTGGTAGCACGTGGTGCCCCGCGGCAACTTCGGTCGCCAGGAAGTTCAGGACGCCACGCAGTTCACCCTCAACGGGGCCCAGCGTCTCCGCCCAGTCGGCCGCCATCAGCGCACTGAGCGGCAAAACGGCCATCTCGGCAAAGCCGACGGGCTCGGCCGGGTCTGCCGTCAGTTCGAACAGCGCGTCAGAATCAAACACGCTCCCATTCTCGCAGGGTTACCGGCCACTGCAGCCGGGGCGCAAATGACATCGGTGTTATTTACGCCGTAACATGGGGAGCAGATTTTGAAACTTAACCGGTGATTCAGCAAGACCAGCGAAGGGGTGTTCCGTGGCGGAACCTGCTCGGGAGCGCGTGCCGGAGCCTGAGAAGCGCGGCTCTTTGCTGGCGGATTTTACCCTCCGTGACTCTCCCCTGAGCGAGCGCGACCAGCAGATGCTGGCACTGGAGCGGCAGTGGTGGAAATACGCGGGGGCCAAGGAACAGGCCATCAGGGAGCTGTTCGACCTGTCCGCGACCCACTACTACCAGCTGCTCAACGCCCTTATTGACACCGAGGCAGCATTGGCCCACGACCCCATGCTGGTCAAGAGATTGCGTAGACTACGTACGTCGCGTCACCGGGCACGCACTGCACGACGCCTGGGTTCCGACGCCTGACCACGCTCGTGCTGAGCCATCAGCAGCAATCAACAAGGACGTCTCCCCACCATGACCAAATACGCTCGGGATGAATTCGACAAGGTTCCGGAGTCCGCCTCGCGGCAGGGCGTCCACCGTGCGGCCTCGGCGCCGGCCCGCCGCAAGCTGTGGCCCATCCTTGCTGTGGGGATTGTTGCATTGGCCATCGGAATGGTCTCCTTCCTGATCCTTCCCAAGCTCGGGTTTACCCAGGCCGGCAGCGAAGCCTCAACCAGCCTGGAATCAACCGCGGCACCCGAGGCAAGCGCTGCACCGTCCGTCACCGCTGAATCTTCCGCGGACCCGGAGCCCTCGAAGAGCCCGGACGCAGAGCCCAGCGCTTCGCCCAGTAACGTCCCCTCCGCAGCTGTGCTGGACAAGACCCAGGGCGTTGCCATCTACAACGCGGCAGGTACGGCCGGGCTCGCCGGACGCATCAGCTCGATGGTCCAGGCCGATGGCTGGACCCTGGGTCAGGTGGGAAACTGGGGCGGCGCTCCGCAAAAGACATCCGCAATCTTCTATGCAGGCCCGGCGCAGAAAGCCAACGCAGAAGCACTCTCGAAACTCCTGAACGTCCCCACGCTGGTGGAGACCCAGGAATTCCAGGTGCCGTTGGTTGTTGTCCTGGGGCCGGGCTACAAGTGATGCCGCGCGGTCACGCCTGAATAACTTTTGGGCACCGGAGCGGCCGTGTGGCTCGGCCCGCCGGATGGCTTGTCGCTAGAGTGATTTCAGGCTTCGGTCCGTAACAAGCGGCACACTTCCGACGGGGACCGACGGCACGACGGAAAAGAGCGGACATCATGGCATTGGGAACGGTTAAGTGGTTCAACGCCGAAAAGGGCTACGGCTTTATTACGGTGGACGGCTCCGGGGACGATGTCTTTGTGCACTGGTCGGCCATTGAGGGCGAAGGTTACCGGGCCTTGGATGAGGGCCAGCGCGTCGAGCTTGAGGTCGGCGAAGGCGAGAAAGGCCCGCAGGCAGAAAACGTCCGGCCCGCTCAGTGATCTCCCGCAGCTTGCGCGCAACAATCGTCCGCACAACTACAGGGGCGGCACTCCTGCTGGCCTTGGCCGGCTGCGCCGGGGCAGGCGGCAACGCCCGGGTTGAATCGGCTGAAGCATCCGGTGACGGCACGCTGCGGATCGGGCTGATTCAGGACAGCACAGGGAAACAGGCCTTCCTCAACGACTCGGAGCTCGCTGCGGCCCAACTCGCCGTCAAGGAAATCAATGCGGCCGGCGGCCACAAGGGCAGGCCTGTTGATCTCGTGGTGGGCACCGGCGAGGGCGCCGACGCCCAGGCCAGGAACCTGGCCTCAGTCAAAGTTGATGCGGTGATCGGACCGACCGATTCGAGCCACGCCGCCGCCGCCATCGACGTCCTCTCAGCTGCGGGCGTCACGCTCGTCTCGCCGGCCAACTCCGCTGCCGGCCTGTCCCGCTACAAAAGCGGCGGCTATTACTTCAGGACGGCGGCAGCGGACGTTGCCCAGGCATCGGTGCTGGTGAAACTGGCCAAGGACGGCGGCGCCAAGAGCCTTGCCGTGGTCCACCAGGACTCGAGCTACGGAAAAGATGTAGCTGCCGCGGTGGCCGGCGCCGCCAAGAACACCGGACTGGTCACCGTCTCCACCACCGCCTTCAAGCCCGGCGACGCCAGGAACGCGGCAGCCGCTGCCAAGGCCGCCACGCCTGACGCGGTGGTGCTGATCGCCAGGGACGACGCCCATGGTGCCCTCGCAGAGCTCAACAACGCAGGGCTCTCGGGCAAGAGCATCATCCTGAGCGACGGCGCCTTCGCCCAGTACGGTTCGGGGCTGGGATCCAAGGCCCTCGACGGTGCCCGTGCAGTGGCACCGGGTCTGTTGCCGTCCGCGGACTTCCAAGCCCGTCTTGTGGCGGTCAACCCTGCGCTGAAAGACCTTTCGTTCGCCGCAGAGACCTACGACGCCGTGAATCTCGCCGCCTTGGCCGCAGCGAAGGCCGACGACGATGCCGGCCGCTCCATTGCCGCGAACCTGATCGCCGTCTCCGGCGGGACAGCAGGCGGGCAGCCCGCCGCGCAGGCCTCTGGCCCGGCCGCCAAGCCATGCCTGTCCTACACCGATTGCCTCGCGGTCCTGAAGACCGGGGCGGGCATTAATTACGACGGCGAATCGGGGCCGGTTGCCTTCGACACCAACGGTGATATCACCACGGCCAACTACATGGTGTTCACTTACGGCGCAGACAACAGGGCGGTGCTCACCGGCCGTGAGGCTGCAGGCCGGGTCGCAGGCTGATCGCCGGTGGCGAACGGGCCGCCTGGACGGCGCGATTTGCGGGGCCTTTCGCTTGCACTCTCACCTAGGGAGTGCTAATTATTGAGTTAGCACTCTTACGTATCGACTGCTAAAGCAACGTCCGGTTTTCCGGCATCGGAGCTTGGCGGCGGTCGTGGAGCGAGAGAAATACCTAGCTGGAGTGAGATCCCCAGCCACGGCATACAGAGGCCGCCGGTGAAGGATCGTCCGTCGCGGGCACTGCAGTGAGGTTCATTCTTAACGACTGTCCCGAAAGGACTACTGCCGTTATGGCCAAGATCATTGCATTTGATGAAGAGGCACGCCGCGGCCTTGAGCGGGGCCTGAACATCCTCGCCGACGCCGTCAAGGTCACCCTCGGCCCGCGTGGACGCAACGTCGTCCTCGAAAAGAAGTGGGGCGCCCCCACGATCACCAACGATGGTGTTTCCATCGCCAAGGAGATCGAGCTGGACGACCCTTACGAAAAGATCGGCGCCGAGCTGGTCAAGGAAGTTGCCAAGAAGACGGACGACGTCGCTGGCGACGGCACCACCACGGCTACCGTGCTGGCGCAGGCTCTGGTCAAGGAAGGCCTGCGCAACGTCGCGGCCGGCGCTGACCCGCTGTCCCTCAAGCGCGGTATCGAAAAAGCTGTAGCGGCCGTCACGGTTGAGCTGCTGGCCTCCGCCAAGGAAATCGAAACCAAGGAAGAGATTGCGGCTACCGCCTCCATCTCCGCCGGTGACGACGAAATTGGCGCCCTGATCGCTGAAGCCCTCGACAAGGTGGGCAAAGAAGGCGTCATCACCGTCGAGGAGTCCAACACCTTCGGCCTGGAGCTCGAGCTCACCGAAGGCATGCGCTTCGACAAGGGTTACATCTCCGCTTACTTCGTTACCGATACTGAGCGCCAGGAAACGGTCCTTGAGGACCCGTACATCCTGATCGTCAACTCGAAGATCTCCAACGTCAAGGAACTGGTCGCTGTCCTGGAAAAGGTCATGCAGTCCAACAAGCCGTTGCTGATCATTGCCGAGGACATCGAGGGCGAGGCCCTGGCCACCCTGATCGTCAACAAGATCCGTGGCACCTTCAAGTCCGTTGCCGTCAAGGCTCCGGGCTTCGGCGACCGTCGCAAGGCCCAACTGGCCGACATCGCTGTACTCACCGGTGGCCAGGTCATCGCTGAGGAAGTCGGACTCAAGCTGGAGACCGCCGGACTGGAACTCCTGGGACGCGCCCGCAAGGTTGTTGTTACCAAGGACGAGACCACCATCGTTGAAGGTGCCGGCGACGCCGACCAGATCGCTGGCCGCGTTTCCCAGATCCGTGCCGAGATCGAAAACTCCGATTCGGACTACGACCGCGAGAAGCTGCAGGAACGCCTGGCCAAGCTGGCCGGCGGCGTTGCAGTCATCAAGGCCGGTGCCGCAACCGAAGTTGAGCTGAAGGAACGCAAGCACCGCATTGAGGACGCTGTCCGCAATGCGAAGGCTGCTGTTGAAGAAGGCATCGTCGCCGGTGGCGGCGTTGCACTGATTCAGGCCGGCGCCAAGGCGTTCGCGAACCTGAACCTGACAGGTGACGAAGCAACCGGTGCGAACATCGTCCGCGTTGCCATCGACGCCCCGCTGAAGCAGATCGCCTTCAACGCCGGCCTCGAGCCTGGCGTTGTTGTCGACAAGGTCCGCGGCCTGCCTGCAGGCCACGGCCTGAACGCAGCAACCGGCGAATACGTCGACCTGCTGGCTGCCGGCATCAACGACCCGGTCAAGGTAACCCGCTCTGCCCTGCAGAACGCGGCTTCCATTGCTGGTCTGTTCCTCACCACCGAGGCCGTTGTGGCCGACAAGCCGGAGAAGAACGCTCCGGCCATGGGTGGCGGCGACGACATGGGCGGCATGGGCGGCTTCTAGCCCCACTTTCCCCACAGTAAGACGCACTACGGCGGTCCTCACCAAACGGTGGGGGCCGCCGTCGGCGTTAACGCCTCCCCCCAAACAGGAAGTTGCTCTATCAGATATGGTCCCTTAGAGGGCCGGTTGGCAACCAAAAGTGATAGAGCAACGGCGGCCGGTGGCCATGGCCTGTCAGGGAACTCTGGCAGGATGGTTCCGTGACAATTACTGCAGCGGCCGACGGTTCGGCTTTAGGAAATCCCGGCCCGGCCGGTTGGGCCTGGTATGTGAACGACGACTGCTGGCGCGCCGGGGGATGGCCGCACGGCACCAACAACCAGGGCGAGCTAATGGCTGTGCTGGATCTGTTCCGTGCCACCGCGCACGTCCCGGAAGAGGACCTGAGGGTTCTCTGCGACAGCCAGTACGTGATCAACTCCATCACAAAGTGGATGCCGGGGTGGAAACGCAAGGGCTGGCGGAAGGCCGACGGCAAACCTGTACTGAACGTGGAGCTGCTCAAGGAACTTGACCGGGAAATCGCCGGCCGGAAATACACCTTCGAATGGGTCAAGGGCCACGCCGGCCACGACCTCAACGAGGCAGCCGATGTCCGCGCGCGTGCCGCCGCCACGGCATACCAGCAGGGTGTGGCAGCGCGGTCAGGCCCAGGCTTCGCTGGAGCCCCGGAAGCTGTTGGCCCAGCAGTTGATAGCCGCGTTGCCGTCAGCTCCGGGGCAGGTCCTGCGCTGGCCGGCCCCGACGCCGTCACTGCAGCCGGCCTGAAGGCGGCCACCACAGCCGGTGGTGCTGGTGCCGGCCGTCAGGCCTCGTACGGCCAGGACCTCGTGAACCAAGACGCCTACGACGAGCCGGACCTCTTCAGTGAACTGGAGAGCGAATCGTTCATCCCTGCGGAGTCCGCCGGGGCTGAGATGAGCCCAGAGGCGATCGTCGAGGCCCTCGAACGCGAATTGTCGGACCCCGACATCCGTGGCGACATCGGCCGTACCGGTGTCCTCCTCCACCCTGATTTTATGGAAATCGGAACCTCGGGCAGAGTCTGGACCCGTGACGCCACGATGATGGCGCTCGAAGAGGAACCAGTGCAGCACACCGAGCTGGAGATCCTGGGTGCGGACCGCATCGGCACCAGCGCGATCCTGCTGACGTGCCGAAGTTACTCGCGCCCCGGCACGGCTCTCCATAGCTCACTGTGGCTCCTGGACGGCAACAGGTGGCGGCTCCGGTTCCGCCAGGGTACGCCGGAGGCCTAGAGTGCATTTCGGTCGCGGACTCAGCTGAAGCGCTGGGTGTTGCCCTGCTCGGCCTGTGCGTAGGTGGACGCTGCCGATGCCAGGGCCATGTTGATGGATGCCAGCGACGCCTCCACCTTGCCTTGGGTGAGGGTCCACTCGGTCACCAGGGCCTGGAAGTTGTTGGCAGCCGAGCCCCGCCAGGTGGACTGCAGTTCGTCCAGGCCTCGCTTCATGGTCTGGACGTCCGAGCTGATCCGGTCCACGGTTGCTTTGACGTTGGCCGACTTGAGCTGAAGGAGTTCGGTGTCGACGGAAATGATGCTCATGGCTAGCTGCCTCTCGAAGTAGTGGGACAGTATCTGCTGCCCGCCCGGCTGCGCCGGGCCACTACAGCGAGCCTACGGACGGATACTGCCCGCATGCCACGCTCCATGGCTATATGTGGATAACCTTGCCATCGCCGGAGTGGGCATTGCCCGTTTGAGCCTCGTCGGTGGCGTCTTCCCTAACAGGCAGGCTGACCACCAAGGTAGCCCCGCCGCCGTCGGTCGTTTCCACCCTGACGGACCCGCCGTGCGATCCCACGATGGCCGCGACAATCGCGAGCCCCAGGCCGCTGCCGCCGGTCTCCCGCGTCCGGGACGTGTCCGCCCGATAGAAACGCTCGAACACCTTGGATGCATCCTCTTCTGAGATGCCGGGGCCATGGTCCCGCACCTCGATCACGGCGACCGGCTGCCCGCCGTCGGAGGTCCGGACCCCGACGGCGAGTTCAATCGGGCTGCCGTCCGGGGTGTAGCGCAGGGCGTTCCCCACCAGGTTCCCCACCACCTGTCGCAGTTTTGCTTCGTCACCGAGCACGGGAGCGGGTGCGGCCCGATCCTCACCAAGGCCGGCCAGGGAGATGGGACGGGAGCGGTCGCTTGCCTGTGTGTCCACCACCGCGTCATGGGCGATCAGCTGCAGGTCAACGGGCTTTTGCTGGAGCGGGCGCTGTTCGTCCAGGCGCGCCAGCAGGAGCAGATCCTCCACCATTGAACCCATCCGTTTGGCTTCGCTTTCGATCCGCCCCATGGCCGTGGCCACGTCCTCGTCGGTGGCCAGCGCACCATGGCGGTAAAGCTCGGAGAAACCCCGGATGGTCACGAGTGGGGTACGCAGCTCGTGGGAGGCGTCTGCTGCGAACCGGCGCATTCTGCCTTCGGAGGCTGTCCGGGCGGCGAAGGCCGTCTCGATGTGCGCCAGCATGGCGTTGAGTGAACTGCCGAGCCGCCCCACTTCGGTGCCGGGATTCTCGACGTCCACGCGCCTGGAGAGGTCGCCGGCGGCGATCGCGGCCGCGGTCTTTTCCACTTTGGCCAGCGGCCGGAACGACCGCGACACGGTCCAACTGGCGATCAGGGAGGCCAGCAGCAGGGTGAGCAGGCCGACGCCGGTGACCACCAGGGTGGCGTGCTTGAGGACATCGTCCACGCTTTGCAGCGGCAATCCGATGACAACAACGGCGGGTTGGCCGATATAGAGCACGGTCACCGCGACCACCCGCCAATTATGGCCGTCCGTGCCACGCACCTGGTAAGGACGCGCGCCCCTGTCCTGGGCGTCCTCAACGGAGATGGTTGAGATGTCGGGGTGGTCATCCGGATTGCCGCCCAACAGCTGCGGGTCCCCACCGGGGGTGTAAAGGATCAGCGAGTAGTCACTGGGGACCATTGGGTTGGTGGGTGCCTGTAACTGGGTGAACGAGCGCTGCTTGCTGGCCAGGTCGACGGCGGCGTACAGCTTGTCATCCACCTGTGCCTGGAGGTAGCTGTGCAGCAGCGTCAGGGTGCCGGCGCCGGTCGCAGTCAGCGCAATAATCAGCAGAGCCATGATCATGGCCACCAGCTGGGACCTCAGTGAGGCCGATTTCCACCGCTGCAGCAAGGTCAGCGCTTCTCTGCCGTCCGGAGCACGTAGCCCACTCCGCGTTTGGTCTGGATCAGTGCCGGTGCGTCCGGATCAATGTCCACCTTGCGCCGGAGGTAGGAGATGTAGGACTCCACGATCGAGGCGTCGCCATTGAAGTTGTACTCCCAGACGTGGTCCAGGATCTGGGATTTCGACAGCACCCGGTTGGGGTTCAGCATGAGGTAGCGGAGGAGCTTGAATTCCGTGGGGGACAGTTCAATCACGGTCCCGCCGCGGCGCACCTCGTGGGCGTCGTCGTCGAGCTCCAGGTCGTCCACCCGGATCACGGCGTCGTCGTCGTGCATGGGCTGGGTCCGGCGCAGGACCGCGCGGATGCGGGCCACTACTTCGTCCAGGCTGAACGGCTTGGTGACATAGTCGTCACCGCCCACCGTGAGGCCGGTGACCTTGTCTTCGGTGTCGTCCTTCGCCGTAAGGAACAGGACCGGGAAGTGCTTGCCCGAAGCCCGCAGCTTGCGGGTGACGGTGAAGCCATCCATGTCCGGCAACATCACGTCCAGTACCGCCAGATCGGGCGTGTGGAGCTCGGCGGCGGCCAGGGCGTCGCGGCCGTTGGCGGCAGATATCACCTCAAAGCCTGCGAAGCGGAGCGAGGTGGACAGCAGCTCGCGGATGTTGGGTTCGTCATCAACAACTAGCAGCTTGGCTTCTGGGCCGGTCTTCTTCATGCTCCCATCATGCTCCCAGAAACTGTGAGTTTTCTGGATGACTGGTGTGAGCACGGTGGGAGCTGTGGCCCGCAGGGGTCCGGGCGTTCCGTGGCTTCATTGGCGGACAGGAGGCTGGACATGGCCGCTTTATCCTCCCGCGGCTGGATAATGTGCAGCGGGGGGAGTCAGGGGAACCCTTTTTTGTCCCGGAACGTTCACCGCTTCCAGGGTTTCGCCGTGTCACGGCCGGGGCTACGCTGGGGCCAGCGGGCTAGCCTGAGCCGCGCTGGGGTTTCAATCATCGCCTAATGAAACGGGAATGACCATGTCTGACATCATCGCAACAGAGAGCACCGCCAATTCTGACCGCAGCATCCGCGACTGGGCCGACCTCGCGGAGGAGATGTGGTCGTACCTGACCGGTAAGGGTGCGGCCATCAACTATGAGTTCATAGACATGACTGTGGAGGTTCCGCGCGATATCGGAAGCGACGCACCGCGGGCAACCTGGAAGCTCAACGGAAGCCTGCGGGTGACAACGAGTGACAAGGACGCCGCAGGGTCCGACAAGAACCGAGGGTGAGCCACGGTGGTCCGATACCGCTTGGACATGGATTTGGACTTCTCGTACACGGACGAGTCGGGGACCGTACTGCGGGGCAGTGCACGGGCGGCCGGAAGCTCAGTCGCGGTCTCCCTAGACGCCATTGACCCGTTCTTGTCGGGCAGGGCGCCGTCCCTGGACCAGATAAGGCCCCTGGCCCAGACGTTCGCTGAGCAGGGACTCACTGTGACCGTGGAGGGTCCGGACGGACACATTGTCAGTATCGGCGCGGTTCACAGCCCGCCTACGCAGCGGCTGATCACGAGGTCTCCCAATATCAAGCTGGGGAACCTAGGCGCCTTGATGCCGCTGATCAGGCCGGGCAGGAGGCGTGCTGCCCAGGGATTTTCGCTGCTGCCGCCCCAGACACTGCTGCCCGTGATGCCTACGGTCAGGCGCAACATCGTGCGCCGCGCCACCACCACCCACTACACCCGTGGGAGCGGACGGCCGAGACTGATCTTTGTCCAGAATTCGTCCACGTGGACCGGCCAGATTCCGCGGGAGGTCAATCTGGACAAGGAGACGTTGCTGATCGGCAGCGACCCCGGCTCGGACCTGCAGCTTGCGGGCCTGGACGCGCTGCACGCCCAGATCAGACACAGCGACGCTGACGAGTACATCCTGGTTCCGCACGGTGAGGTCGGCGGAAGTGTTTCCCCAACAGGTGAGTCCGTGCTCCGCACAGGTGCGCGGATCCAGATGGGGCAGTGGTGCCTCGCCTTTTTCCGGGAAGAGTTCGCTGACCACGGCCGGCCGTTTGGGGGACGCAGCGGCGGTGAACTAGCCTACCAGCGGCCGCAGTTCGACCCCCGGACAGGTGCCACAGAACGGGACGCGTCCCAAGGGGTCTCGTGATGACGCGGGAGGCCCGCTGATCTGAATCAATTGACGTTGGAGGCGGCCGGGCCGCGAGGGACGCCGCTCAGCCGGGCTGCTCGACATCCTTGGCGTCCATGATCCGGTAGGCATACCCCTGCTCAGCCAGGAAGCGCTGCCGCTTGGCCGCGAACTCCTGGTCTAGGGTGTCCCGGGCCACCAGCGAGTAGAAGCGGGCCGCCCGGCCGTCCTTCTTCGGCCGCAGCAGCCGGCCCAGCCGCTGGGCTTCCTCCTGCCGGGACCCGAAAGATCCCGAAACCTGGATGGCCACCGAGGCCTCCGGCAGGTCGATGGAGAAGTTGGCCACCTTGGACACCACCAGGGTGTTCACGTCGCCGGCGCGGAAGGCGTCGAAGAGCTTCTGCCGTTCCTTGACGGAGGTGTCGCCCTTGATGACGGGAGCCTGCAGGCGCTCGCCGATCTCATCCAGCTGGTCAATGTATTGCCCGATCACGAGCAGTTGCTCGCCCTGGTGCCGGGCCACAAGCTGTTCCACGATCAGGGTCTTGGACTCGGAGGTGGCGCACAACCGGTACTTGTCCGCGTCCTCGGCCATGGCGTACGCCACGCGTTCGTCCCGGGGCAGGTCAATGCGGACCTCCACGCAGTCCGCGGGCGCGATATAACCCTGCGCTTCGATGTCCTTCCAGGGTGCGTCATACCGTTTGGGTCCAATCAGGCTGAAGACCTCGCCTTCGCGGCCGTCCTCGCGGACCAGGGTGGCGGTGAGGCCCAGCCGGCGGCGCGCCTGCAGGTCCGCAGTCATCCGGAAGATCGGAGCCGGCAGCAGATGGACTTCGTCATAGATGATCAGGCCCCAGTCGTGGCCGTCCACGAGCTCCAGATGCGGGTAGAGGCCACCGCGCTTGGTGGTGAGGACCTGGTAGGTGGCGATGGTGACCGGCCGGACCTCCTTGACCGCGCCCGAGTACTCGCCGATTTCATCCTCCGTCAAGGACGTCCGCTTGAGCAGTTCGTCCTTCCACTGCCGGGCGGCCACGGTGTTCGTCACCAGGATGAGGGTTGTGGTGGAACTCGTGGCCATGGCCGCGGCACCCACCAGGGTCTTTCCCGCACCACAGGGCAGCACCACCACGCCGCTGCCGCCGGCCCAAAAATTCTCGGTGGCGAGCTGCTGGTATGGGCGGAGCTTCCAGCCGTCCTCGTTCAGCACGATCAGGTGGGGTGTGCCGTCCACATAGCCGGCCAGATCCTCCGCCGGCCAGCCGATTTTCAGGAGCAGCTGCTTGAGCTGGCCGCGCTGTGAGGAATGGACCACAATGGTTTCGCCGTCGATCCGCGGACCCAGCAGCGGCTGGATTTTCTTGGCCCGGATGACCTCTTCCAACACAGGGTAGTCGTCCGTGCGCATCACCAGGCCGTGCTGCGGGTCCTTTTCCAGCCGCAGCCGCCCGTACCGGGACATGGTTTCTTCGACGTCGATCAGCAGCGAATGCGGCACCGGGAACCGCGAGTATTTGAGCAGGGTGTCCAGGACCTTCTCCGCGTCCAAGCCGGCGGCGCGCGCGTTCCACAGGCCCAGGGGGGTCAGTCGGTAGCTGTGCATGTGCTCCGGAGCGCGCTCCAGTTCGGCGAAAGGCGCGATCGCGTGGCGCGCCTCGGTGGCCAGTTCGTGGTCCACTTCGAGCAGGATGGTTTTGTCACTTTGGACGATCAGCGGGCCGTCGTTCACGCGGGGCCGTCCTTCACTGGCGCAGTTCTTCTGCGGCCTCGATATCGATGATGCGGTGGATGGAGAGCACGCGTTCGGTTTCCTTGACAGGATCGAAGACCCTGACGCGTCCGCCGGTTACGGAGAGGGGAACAACTGTCTCCAGGCAGCAATTCCCCTGGCTGTCCACTACGTTCATGCTCACGCGCTGCTTAAGCCGGATAGCCCGCTGCAGGGTCTCCAGGCCAAGCTGGGTTGCGGCTTCGCCGGTACCCGGCACTGCACGTGTGTGGTTTCCGTTGGCTGCGGGCCGCCCGTTCCGCAGGACGGCGAGCTGCGCAGCGACGTCGTCCTCCGCTGGCGCGGTCCGCGGCGCTGTGTAGACGGGGCGGGTGCTGCCCGGAACGCCGGTGGTGCGCCGGAGCCGGACCACTCCGGGCTGGGCCTGATCCACCGACGGCGAGAGGCCCAGCCCGCGCAGGACCTGCGCCGTTTCCCGCGGCGGAGCAGTGGAGATCAGCACGGTCGGCGCAATCCGGGCCAGCCCCAACCCGGCTGCTTTGGACTCGGCCGCCAGCTCCAGCACCGTTGCCTCATCATCGCTTTGGATAAAGCTGGCGGCCGTTCCCACCCGGAGCCGGCCGTGCCGGGACGCGGTGTCCTCCACCAAATATTCCAGGGGTTGGGGCACTGCCGTGGCCGAGTGCTCACGCAGGAACTCCAGCAGGCTCGATGCGTCATGCCCGGCATCCAGGGCGCGCCGGACCGAGTTGGCCGAGAACCGGTAGATGGTGGCGGGCCCCTGCCCCTCGGCGTCGGCCATCAACAGCAGCTTTTCCGCCAGCTCCGGAGCCAGGTAACCCGGGGCAACTGCCGTCAGGTCCGCCTGGAGCAGCACGTGGTTCAGCGCCGCGGGCAGGTGCTCGCCCAGGATGCCCAGGGCCTCGTCCGGCTTGTCTTCGGCAATGGCGCTGCCCAGCTGGCTCAACGCACCGGAGCCGATCAACCCCAGCAGCTCTGCTTCCGCCAGCACACCTCTGATCAGGGAACTGAACCGGCGGGCCATCCGGGGCTGCGTCCATTCAGCCCGCTGGAGCACTGCCGCGGCGTCGAGGACTGGCGCCGTGCCGTCCGCAGCGGCAGCTTCCTGCGTGAGCTCTTCCAGAATTTCCAGGATCCGCTTCCTGACCACCGGGGCATCCGGCCGCTGCGCTTCCGCTGAAAGGGCATTGACGGTATTCCCAGCCACGGCACGGTGCACGGCGGGAACGCCGCCCGGGCCGGTAACGGGCTGACCCACGAGTGAGGGCACACGCTCGCTCGCGAGCCAAGCGTTGACCAGCCACAGCCACTGCTCCTGGCGGGGGAGGGACAGCCACTCCAGCTGCGGGGGCTGCACCCAGGAGGACGAGTCCACATCGAGGCGCAACAGGCCGGCGAGGGCGCTGATCTCCAGCAGCAGGCCCGCCCGGTGCTGGTCGATGCGCAGTGTCTCGGCCAGCCGCTTCATTTCCCGGACGCCTACGCCGCCGCTTCGCAGCGTGGCCAGCGGCTGTTCGCGGACGGCATGGAGCAGATCCCCCACCAGCCGGAGGGTTTCAGCGATGGCGCCCAGCGCCGCGTTCCGACGAAGTGCGGCGGTAGTGCTGCCCAGTTCCGGAACCGGAGGGGAAAGGGAGAAGTCATTGATGATGGCGCCGTCACGCAACGACAGCCCCACGCTGTGCGGCAGTTCCACGTGCGCGGCGTCCAAGGGGACCAGCAGGCCGCGGGCCAGGAGCCAGTCCACGGGCCCGACGTCGGCGCCCTGGTTCGAGACCGAAGCTTTCCGTTGCGCCTGGGGGACGGCACCCATGGCCCAGTTGCGGAATTTGGCGAGCAGCGCCGTCGTGCGTTCCGGGGCTCCGGCCAGAGCCGCGCTGAGTGCCTCGGGCGAGGATGTCCAATGCTGCAGCGCCAAGGCTGCCTCCATGGGGGTGGTGGCGTTCTGGATGGAGACGCCGCTGCGGTGCAGCTCCGCAACGAGCTGGACAACCCGCTGGGCAAACGCGGGCTGAAGCCTGACCAGCTCGGTGTAGCTGCGCCCCAGCCCCGCAGGATAGATTCCCACCACGTCCTTGAGGCTTCCCACCGGCAGGTAGTAGCGCTGCCGATGGCCCGAGGCCGCCGTTCCATGCGGCGGCTCGGCCCGGTGCACCAAAGCCAGTTCCTGGAGCGAGGCCAGGATGCGTTCCAGCGCCACCACCGTGGATCCTGCAATGAGTTTCCGGACGCCCGCCGCAGATGCGCTGTGTTCGGTGTCCGTGTTGGTGCACAGATGCAGGGTTTCCAGCACCTGCATCTGCGGCCTGTTCAGCCGTTCGAGCGCCCGCTGGACGCTGACCCGCGCGCTTGCCCGGGCGGCCAGGGCTGAAAAGTCAGGAACCGCGGGGGACATAAGGTCCGGCCGCGCTGCGAAGAGCGCCCGCAACGAGTCATCGCTGCGTGCTTCCAGTTCTTTGCTGAGCGCGCGGATTAGGGACATCAGTCCAACGTTACCGCCCGCTGGACTTTCCTGCCCGGCGCCGGCCGGCTACGCTGTCCAGCACCAGGAAGAGCATCAGCAGAAACGCCACAGGCAACCCGTACAAGGCAGTGGCGGTGACCCAGGCCGGAGCGGGGGAGCCTGCGAAGGCCAGCGCCATGACGGCGCCCACTGCCACGAGGGAAAGCATGGCAACAACCGCTGCGCAGATCATCAGTGGGCGCCGGTATCGCGAGGGTGTCATGCAGGTAACGCTAACAGCCGGGCGACCGGTAACCTTGAGGAACAGACCAACACGGTCCGTTGCTGTCATACCCTGAACCCGCACATCAGTGCGGATGCGGTGACTGCCGGCCGTGTCAGAAGACGTCAGAACGAAGAAGGTTGATTACGTGCCTACCGGCAAGGTCAAGTGGTATGACAAGGAAAAAGGTTTCGGATTCCTCGCAGGCGAGGACGGCCAGGAAGTCTTCCTGCCCAAATCATCGCTGCCCGACGGCATCACGGAGCTGAAGGCAGGCACACGCGTTGAGTTCGGCGTTGCCGACGGCCGCAAGGGCGCGCAGGCCCTGGGCCTGCGAGTCCTGGACAAAACGCCGTCTATCGCCAAGGCCAAGCGGCCCAGCGCCCGGGACCTCGCGCCGCTCGTCCAGGACCTGGTCAGCGTGCTGGACAACCTTTCCGGAACCCTGTCCGCGGGCAAGTACCCGGAAGGCAACAAGGGCAAGGCCATCGCGGCTGCCCTGCGTAAGGTTGCCGACGAGCTGGACGTTTAGGTCTTGGCCATGGACACGGAAGCTGAACAGCCGGACACCACGGCACCGGAGACGGTGGGCGCCAAAGCCGGGGCCAAGTCCCGGACCGGCGTCCCCGTATGGCGGACCGGCAAGCCGGACGCCTTCCTCGCTGCTGCCGTTGGTGAGGCGCGGACCGCCATCGAAGGCGTCACGGCCGCGTCGGACATCGGTGCGCACCTGGCTGCCAAAAGTGAGGGCGACCGCCTGGTCACCCACCTCTTCGAATCAAAAATGGCCGGCTACGACGGCTGGCAGTGGTATGCGGTCCTGACCAGGAATTCCCGCTCCAAGGTGGTCACGGTCAGCGAGCTTGGCCTCCTGCCGTCCGAGGATTCCATCCTTTCCCCGGAGTGGGTGCCGTGGGCAGAGCGCGTCCGCCCCGAGGACGCACAGGCGGCAGAGGAAGAGGAACCGCGCGCTGCTGTTGCTTCCGCTTCGGAGCCGGAGACTTCGCAGGCCGACGCTTCGCCGGCCGAGGCTGACGCTTCCGGGTCCGATGACGAAGACGCCGAGGACGACGAACCCGCAGGCGAGGCTGACTAAGCAGTTGAGAATGCGCAGGGTTGAGGACCAAGAAGGCCGGCACTGATGTCCACCTTCAAATCCCTGCACATCCTCAATTACCGGATCTGGTTCATCGGCGCACTGGTTTCCAACATCGGAACCTGGATGCAGCGGACGGCCCAGGACTGGCTGGTGTTTGACCACCTCACCGAGCACGACGCCGGGGCCATGGGCATTACCATGGCGCTGCAGCTGGGACCGCAGCTCTTCCTGGCGCCCATCGCCGGCCTCGTGGCTGACCGGTACAGCCGCCGGCAGCTGCTGATCATGACGCAGTCAATGATGGCCCTCCTGAGCGCCGGACTGGGCCTCCTGGTGGTGCTCGGCGCCGGCCAGTTGTGGCACGTCTACGGCTTTGCCTTGCTGCTGGGCATGGTGTCCGCGCTCGATGCCCCGGTCCGTCAGACCTTCGTTTCCGAACTCGTGCGGGACGACTACCTGCCCAACGCAGTGGCCCTGAACAGCGCCTCCTTCAATGTCGCCCGCATGATCGGACCCGCCGTGGCCGGCGTGCTCACCGTGGCGGTTGGTCCTGGCTGGGTGTTCCTGATCAATACCGCCACGTTCCTGGCCATGCTCCTAAGCCTATGGAAAATCCCCTCCGCGTCGCTGCGCCGGCTTCCCCGGGCCGCTCCGGGCAAGGGCCGCATCAGGGAAGGGCTGCGCTACGTCCGGTTCCGGCCGGACATTCTGGTGGTCCTCGTAGCCGTGTTCATCGTGGGCACACTCGGGCTGAACTTCGTACTGTTCATCGCCGCGATGGTGGGCACGGAATTCGGGTTGGATGCCAGCGCCTTTGGGCTTATGAATTCCATCATGGCCATCGGGTCCGTGGCGGGGGCGCTGCTATCCGCCGGCCGCGGCAAACCCCGCCTTCGGATGATCTTCGGCGCGGCGGCTGCCTTTGGCGTGACGTCGGGGCTGGCGGCGCTTGCCCCGAACTACTTCTGGTTCGGCGTAGCGCTGGTGCCGGTGGGCCTGTTCGCGATCACCATGATGACCAGCGCCAACGGCTACGTCCAGACCACCACCGATCCCGTCATGCGGGGCAGGGTTATGGCGTTGTACATGGCCATCTTTATGGGCGGCACACCCATAGGCGCCCCCCTGGTGGGATGGGTGGCCAACGTCGCTGGCCCCCGGTGGTCCCTTTCCGTGGCGGCCGCGTCCGGGATCATCGCCGCCGTGATCGGAATGATCTGGATCATCCGCGCCCAGCAGCTCCGGCTCACCTTCAACCGCCGCGCCCGCGGCCTGCGGTACTTCGGCGTCGTCTCGCATCTGGGCGTCCAACAACCGGGGGACAACGCAAACGGCGACGCCTGGGACGAAAACCCGGACGACGCCGTCGAACGCTGACAGCTGGCCTCTTCGCGGGAGAGCGCTACTTGCGCAGCTCGCCCACCACGTAATCAATGCTTGCCAGCAGCGCAGTGACATCAGCCGGCTCGATGGCCACAAACGTGGCGATCCGGAGCTGGTTGCGGCCCAGCTTGCGGTACGGCTCGGTGTCCACGATCCCGTTGGCGCGCAGCACCTTGGCGATCGCCGCGGCGTCGATCGAGTCGTCGAAGTCGATGGTGGCGATGACGTTGGAACGCTCCTCCGGCTTGGCCACAAACGGGGTGGCGTACTCGGCGGCCTCGGCCCAGGAGTAAATCCGGCCGGCGGACTCAGCGGTCCGGGCTGACGCGAAGTCCAGGCCGCCGTTGGCGTTGAGCCACTGCACCTGCGCGTCGAGGGTCACCAGGGTAGAGAGCGACGGCGTGTTGTAGGTCTGGTTCAGCTTGGAGTTGTCGATGGCGGTCTGGAGGTCCAGGAAATCCGGGATCCAGCGGCCGCTGGCCTTGATCCGGGCGGCGCGTTCCAGCGCGGCGGGGGAGAAGAGGCCCAGCCACAGGCCGCCGTCGGATGCGAAGTTCTTCTGCGGGGCGAAGTAGTAGACGTCGGCCTCGGAGACGTCCACGTCCAGGCCGCCGGCGGCGGAGGTTGCGTCCACCAGGACCAGGGAACCGGCATCGGCGCCTGCGACGCGCTTGACGGGAGCCGCGACGCCGGTGGAGGTTTCGTTCTGCGGCCAGGCGTAGACATCCACGCCTGCCTCGGCGGCCGATGCCGGGCGGGTGCCGGGCTCGGACGTGATGATGGAGGAGGCGTCCAGGAACGGGGCCTTGTTGGTGGCCGAGGCGAACTTGGAGCCGAACTCGCCGAAGGACAGGTGCTGGGCCTTCTTCTCCACCAGACCGAAGCTGGCGACGTCCCAGAATGCTGTAGAGCCGCCGACGCCGAGGACCACTTCGTAGCCTTCGGGGGCGCGGAAGAACTGGCTGAGGCCTTCACGGACGGAGCCTACGAGGTTCTTGACGGGGGCCTGGCGGTGGGAGGTGCCCAGGATGGTCTTGGACGCCGCTAAGAGCGCCTCGAGCTGCTCCGGCCTGACCTTGGACGGTCCCGCGCCGAACCGTCCATCCTTTGGCAAGAGGTCGGCAGGAATAGTGATGCTGGTTTCGCTCACGGGGGCTCCAATTTCGACATGGACGTCGCTCACGTCCGGACGGTGGGGTGGCCGGTAGTCGGCAGTGACTGCATTAAGGGCCTCCCTTATTCTGCCTGAACCCCTCGAGTGGGCAGGAACCGGCACCGTCATAGTCCGGCCAATGAGACCATGTGGGCCCCGTCCGGGGATTATCCGGACAAACTCAAAATAGGCTAAGCTTTTTACCGGACCTCGCCGGTGCTGGACGCGATACGGTGGGACAACGCAAGGTACTGCGCTCGAGGAGCTGAGCTGGATGACGGATCTGATCGATACTACGGAGATGTATCTTCGGACCATTTTGGAGCTTGAAGAAGAGAACATCGTTGCTCTTCGCGCCCGCATCGCCGAACGCCTGCGGCATTCCGGCCCCACCGTGTCCCAAACCATCGGCCGGATGGAACGCGACGGACTGGTGGTGGTCTCCGGAGACCGCCACCTGGAACTGACCGGGGCCGGGCGGAAGCGCGCCACGGAAGTGATGCGCAAGCACAGGCTGGCGGAACGGCTCCTGGCGGACGTGATTGGCCTGGACTGGGCCTACGTCCACGATGAGGCGTGCCGCTGGGAGCATGTGATGAGCGAACGCGTTGAGCAGCGCATTTACGAATTGCTCAACCACCCCACCGATTCTCCCTACGGCAATCCCATCCCCGGGCTGGCGGCCCTGGGCGGGCCGGCGTCGGCGCTGCCTGATGCCGGAGTGATTAATCTCCTGGACGCGATGCAGGCCTACGGGCCGGCGTCGAACGTGACGGTAAGCCGGTTGGCCGAGCCCATCCAGGTGGAGCCTGAGTTGCTGGTCCAGTTGGACGAGGGCGGAATCAGGCCCGGCGCCTCGGTGTCCCTGGAGCGCGTGGGGGAGTACATCTCCGTGCGGGTTCCGGGCATAGAAGGGGCGCTCGAGCTGCCCCCGGAAGTGGCATCGCACGTCTTCGTTTCCATCCGCTGACGGGACGTCGGCTCCCTCGCGTGGGGCCGCGCCCTAGCGCAATGGCGCCAGGTTCCGCAAAGATAACGGAATTGTTACTGTCCAACTTAATCGCCTATAGTTGAAACGCAGCGTCGATACAAAAGCGTTACCTGGTCCGGAGCCGAGCTCTGCCAGCGGATCAGGTGCACGAGTCACCAACTGGCAGAGGCGGGGGAACCACAACCGGCAGTCGCGAGACTGCCTTGGGGTGAAGTCCGTCAGCAGCAAGCCTCTTCCAGCGAAGGATCCTCACGGGATATCTCTGCGTCAAGTGCTTGTCACGGCGGACCGGGTCTTTGAACTCTCCGACCCGAATCCGACAGCTAACTTCGCAGGCTATCCAGAGAGGAACATTCTTGACCACGCAATACTCCAGGGGCCGCCGTCGCGCGGTTGGCCCCGCTTCGGCGCCGAGAGTGGCCGAGGATTTCATCGCGGAGAGGCCCCGCGACCCACAGCGGGAAGCACGCCGCCGCCGGGGACCCTTCCGGCAGATGACGGACTTCGCCGCTGCCAGTGGCCTGGGCCAGAAGGCCGGCATCGCCCTGGCGGCAACTGGCCTGGCTCTCACCGTGACGGTTCCTGTGACCGGCCCCGTGATGGCAACTCCGGCACCCGGCCAGGCCGCGTCGGCCGTTTCCGCGGCTCCGCAGCCTGAAGTCACGGCCGAAGCCGCCGCCCAAATAGATTTCAGCCGCTCGTCCGTGGTAACCCAAGGTGATCCGGATGGCAAACTAAAGCAGCTGCTGAGCGCCCAGTCCGCGGGATCCATTACCCGCGCCGCCTCTGCCGGAAGCCTCGGCCCGCCGCTGGCCCAGCTGGCTACAGTCTCTCCCTTCGGATTCCGGGTCAGCCCTATCACCGGCGGCTCCGGCGACTTCCACCGTGGCCAGGACTTCGCAGCGCAGTGCGGAACCTCTGTCTTGGCTGCTGCCAGCGGCACCGTGACCTTCGTTGGCTGGCACCAGTACGGTGGCGGCAACCGCGTAGTGGTGGATCACGGCAATGGCCTTGAAACCACTTACAACCACCTCTCCTCCGCCAACGTCAAGATGGGCCAGACGGTCAGCCGCGGCGATGTGGTTGCCCTCAGCGGCACCACGGGCGCCTCCACGGGCTGCCACCTCCACTTCGAGGTCCAGGTAAACGGCGAAGTCGTTGACCCCAGCGGCTGGCTCTGAATCAAATGATGGCAAACTCTCGAATCGCCGCGACCTGCCGTGACCTGAATGTGACATTGGCGCTGAACTCATGTAACGTCTAAAGCGCGTCAACTTTTCCGAAGTTGACGTTCTTGAGTGGATTGCCTAGCTCTGCCACCGCTCAAGGTCCGTTCGCATGACATCGTCTGGCAGGGGCGGGGGAACCAATTTTGGTCTTCGAATCTGAAGGCCTTGGGGTTAAGTCGCAAAGCTTCCACTGTGAAGCAGCGTGGCCGGGTGACTCCCATCCGAATCCGACAGCTCACCTCGCAGGCATTGGGAGAGGCTACCTTCGTGTCTTCACGCCATAATTCTGCGCGCCACCGCGCACTATCGGTTCGCACCAACCCCTTGGGATCCGTGTCCAAGGCGGTCAGTGCCAACGCCGGGACCGTAGGTCGCCAGGCTGCTGTTATCGCAGCTGCATCAGGTCTGATCCTGAGCATGGGACTTCCGGCCAACGCCGCGGATACCACCGCCGGTGTTTCCGCCTCTACCGAGTCCGGTTCCGCGCAGACGGCACTTGCCGTAACTGCGGCGCCCACGGCTACCGTTTCCTTCGAGCGCCCCGTGATCAAGACCACGCCGGCACCGAAGGTTGAGACGGTCCGTGCGCAGTCCACGGCCTCCGAAACCGGGGCTCAGGGTGCTGCGGCAACCGAGGCCGCGGCCTCCAAGCTCGCCGACGCCTCCAAGCTCGCTGACACTGTCTCCTCCGCCGCCGCTTCGGGTCTGGCAGCAATTGCCTACACCGGTATCGGCCACCCCTACGTCTGGGGCGGCACCACTCCCAACGGCTGGGACTGCTCAGGCTTCACGCAGTGGGTCTACGCCCAGGCCGGCATCAGCATTCCCCGCACCAATGCCTGGACAGCCATGCGGCCCACCGCCACACCGGCTCCCGGTGACCTGGTCATGCAGAATGGCGGCGCCCACGTTGGCATTTACGTCGGCAACGGCATGATGATCAGCGCACTTAACCCGTCACAGGGCACCCTGCTCCACTCCGTGGCATCCACGGGCTCGTCCGCGTTCTTCACGCTGGCCCCGTAGTTCCCGCCATCCGGCAGTTCCTGCAGCCCTGCGCTGACGGAATGGATTCTTCGCCGGAAACTTTTCGCTAAATCCCCGTTCGGGGCGTGCCGGCGTACCCCCAAGATGCCGGCGCGTCCAAAGCCCTT
The DNA here is from genome assembly GCF_050156575.1 of Pseudarthrobacter sp. S6. Taxonomy (NCBI): domain Bacteria; kingdom Bacillati; phylum Actinomycetota; class Actinomycetes; order Micrococcales; family Micrococcaceae; genus Pseudarthrobacter; species Pseudarthrobacter sp. S6. The sequence continues at coordinate 940,212 of NZ_CP189581.1, forward strand.
GGGCTGCCCACGCGGTCCTGAGGAAAACGAAAGAGAGAAATTAATGACTACACGTGCAACTGTTGCACGGCACCGCGCCGAGGTCACCAAGACCAACTCGCTGGCTGTCATTGCCAAAGCTGTCGGCGACAACGCCGGCGGCATGGGCCGCCAAGCTGCGGTTATCGCTGCTGCCTCCGGTCTTGTCCTGACCAGTGGTATCGCTGCGAACGCGGCAGACTCCGGAGTCCAGCGTGAAGCTGCTTCCGCTTCGAACCTCGAAGTTGGGGTTTCCGCGCCTGCCATCATTTCGGCTGCCTCCACCATTGCCATCTCGTACGAGAAGCCAGCCGTGACCACCACGCCGGCTCCTGTTGAGGCTCCCGCGCCGGTTGTCGAAGCTCCCGCGCCGGTTATTGAAGCTCCGGCTCCGGCGAAGCCCGCGGCAACCATCAAGGTCGCGTCGGCAACGCCGGCTGCTCCCTCGGCCCCGGTAGCTGCCAGCGGCAAGGGTGCTGCTATCCTCTCTGCTGCGTACGCCCAGCTGGGTGTGACGCAGGACTGCACCATGCTGGTGACCAACGCCCTGGCCGCCGTGGGTATCAACTACCACGGCTGGCCCGCCGGCTACCTGTCTCTGGGCACGACCGTTAGTGCAGCCGAGGCCCAGCCCGGCGATCTGTTGTACTACGCAGATGGCGGCGCCGGCGTTGCCCACATTGCCGTCTACGCCGGTAACGGACAAGCCGTGCACGGCGGCTACAACGGCAACCAGACTGTTGTGTTCAGCGCCAACGTTGGTTCAGGACCGGTCTACATCCGCGTGCGCTAGCACCAAAGTCGATCTTCAAAGGACCCCTGCCTCACGGCTGGGGTCCTTTGTTGTTGGCAGGGCTGCTGCAGCGACCCGGACGCGTGTCCCGATCCGACACGTGACTGCTGCTGCGGCCGAAATTAGTTGATCCCGGGATTCTTTGTTTACTCTTGTGGTGTCGATCCATAGCCCGGATATGCCGGGGGCAGCCGGCCCTCGTGCCCCTGACGGGTGCGGCCACGAAGAGGTACGTGCATGCGCACTCTCGTTCTGAATGCTGGATATGAACCGCTGGCGGTAGTCACCTTCCGCCGGGCGCTGGTGCTTGTGCTCACGGGCAAGGCCAGCGTTATTGCCGAAGGCGATGACCCTGTGGTGGGGCCCCAGGAGATTCTGGGCCGCCCGTCCGTGATTCTCCTGAACCGCTACATCCGCCCGAGATACAACCAGGGCACTGCGGTCAGCCGCCGCGGAGTCCTGCGGCGGGACGGTCACCGGTGCGCGTACTGCGGTAAAGGTGCCCACACCATTGACCATGTGCAACCGAAATCACGTGGCGGCGCCGACTCCTGGGAAAACCTGGTGGCTGCCTGCCTTCGCTGCAACAACACCAAAGGCGACCACACTCCGGCTGAAATGGGCTGGAAGCTCAGGTTTGTCCCGGAACCGCCTCATGGCACTATCTGGCAGATCAAGGAACTTGAGAAGCCCACGCCGGCCTGGGACCCGTTCCTGTTGCCGGAACGGGCCGCCTGAATTCCGGCCGCTAGTGCCAGCCCCGCACAGTATTCCAGCCCCCGCACCGTTAAGCTGGGTGGGTGGACGCTGACCCCCTCGACTTCGATGCCGTCATCCTCGCCGGCGGCCGTTCGTCGCGGCTCGGTGGTGTGCCCAAACAGAGCCTGACGTACGACGGCGACTCCCTGTTGCGCCGCTCCGTGGCCGCTGCCGGGGGAGCCCGGGCCGCCGTCGTAGTTGGTCCGGACACTGGGGAAGTGCCTGGCTGGAAAGTACCGGCCGGGTTTCTGCGCTGCCGCGAGGAACCGCCGTTTAGCGGTCCAGCGGCTGCCATTGCGGCCGGGCTGGCGGCCCTGGCTGCTGCGGACGGCAGCCGCCCCGCGCTGACGCTGGTGCTGGCCTGCGACATGCCCAACGTGGGGCAGGCGGTGGCGGTACTGAAGGCTGCGTTGCGTGCACGAGGCCCCGGTGCGGAAAGCTCCGAGGGTCAGCACCCGGGCCGGGAACCGGACGGCGTGTTGGCCGTCTCGGAGGATGGCCGCAGCCAGCCGCTGGTTGGCTTTTATAGCACAGTCGCGCTACAACGATCTGTCATCCAACTGGAAACCGCAGGACGATTAATTAATGGGTCGGTGCGGGCACTCCTTGCTAGTCTGGACGTGCAGCTTGTCGCCGTTCCGGCCGGCTCCACGGCCGATGTGGACACCTGGGACGATGCCGCCGCACTTGGTGTGGCCGGTTCGGATCCCCTAAGCGGGCTCCGGGGCAACACTGCCGCAGACAATTTGGGAGGCAGAGCGTGAAAAGCCAGGAAGGGACGCTGGAAGAGTGGTGCAGGTCCTTGCTCCAGGCGTATGAACTGGAGGACGTCCAGATCGATGTCAACACCATTCTGTCGCTGGCCGGTGTGGCGGCACACTCAGTGGTCCGCCCGGCCGCCCCTCTCACCACCTTTATTGCCGGATTCGCCGCCGGCCTGGCTGCTGGATCGGGACAGGCTACGAACGCTGCCGCCATGACCGCCGCCATGGACCGTGCCCGCACCCTCGCTGCTGACTATGATGCCGAATCTGCCAGGACCCCCGTCGAATGACTTCCGTTCAGTGACCGCCGCCCCCGGCGACGTATCCGAAAATCCCCAGCAGCAGGCAGCCCAGGCAAAGCACCTTGCCCACACCTGGGAGGAGGCGCGCAAGGCCGCTTTTGATATCGCCACCCCGATTCCGCCGGGCCGGGTTCCCCTGGGCCAGGCGCTGGGCAGGGTCCTGGCCGGCGACATTACGGCGTTGCACGACATGCCGCACTACGCGTCATCTGCGATGGACGGCTGGGCCGTCAACGGCAGCGGTCCGTGGATCGTGGCGGAGGCCGGCCAGCGGCTGGCACCCCACCAGGCCAGCCCCATCGTCACCGGCGGGCTGATCCCGCCCGGGGCTAAATCTGTCCTGCGCAGCGAAAGTGCAGTGCTCGTTATGGACGACGACGGCCTGCCGCTGCTGATGACCGGCGGCGCTGCACGTCCCGGCGAGCCCGGGAACGGCCAGCACATCAGGAAGGCCGGCGAGGAAGCCGCCGCGGGAGAAGTGCTGGTCAAGGCCGGCGTAACGCTGAACCCGGCCCATCTGGCGGTCGCGGCCCTGGCCGGGCACGATGACCTGCTGGTCCGGGGCAAGCCGGTGGTTAAGCTCCTGCTGACCGGCTCCGAAGTTGTAGCCCAGGGGCTGCCGGTCCCAGGGCAGGTCCGCGACACCTTCGGTCCGCAGCTCGCTGGCGTTGTGGAAATGCTTGGCGGCATCGACGGCGGCCAGGAACGGATCGGCGACTCTTACGCTGAGTGGCTGGGCGGTCTGGCGGACCTCCCACCCGAGGTTCCCGACCCCTCCGCGCTGCCGGCCGACGTCGTGATCACCACCGGCGGTACGGGCGTCTCGGACACCGATCACCTCCGCCGCGCTGTTGCGGAACTGGGCGGGCGGCTGGTTATCGACGGCATCGCCATGCGCCCCGGGCATCCGGCTGTCCTGGCCGAACTCCCCGATGGGCGCTTTGTCCTGGGGCTCCCCGGAAACCCGCTGGCCGCCATGATGGCACTGTCCACGGTGGGCGAACCGCTGCTGGCCGCGCTGGGCCACGGCGCCATGCCGCCGGTGCAGGAGGTCCCGTGCGGGACCACCATCGAGGCTGAGCCGGGGCGGACCAGGCTGATGCCGTTCCGGCTTTTGTACGGGATGGCGTCACCGGCCAAACACACCGGTCCCGGGATGATGCGCGGACTGGCGTCGGCGCACGGGGTGATGGTTGTTCCGCCGCATGGGGTGCAGCTGGGCGAACCCGTCCCGGCGTTTGCCTTGCCGTGGGGACCGCCGGTGCCCACGCCCGATCAGCCGGGCAGCAAGACCAAGAGTAGGTCCGGCGCGAAACCAGCCACCCGGGCAGCTGGCAAGGACACTGCGAAGCCCGCCGGTCCGGTGGACTGGAGTGCCCTGCTTGGCTAGGCGACGTCCTGCGGAATCCCGTACGCCACAGTTCGGCCAGTGGTGCAATGATGGACCTATGAACAGCGCCAGCCGGCAGGTCCGGAACGTCCACGGGGCCCTTCAAGACAGTCTGGCGGTTCGCTGATGGGGCGAGTGACGCAGCGCCGCAAGGTGCACAAGTATGTTTTGGATGGCTCGCCCAATGCCCTCGAGTTCCCGGTCCGCCACCGCGAGGACGTCCTCGCCGTCGAAGAGCCGCTGGAAATCCGGCTCGGTCCGCTGTCATTCTCGGTGACCATGCGGACGCCCGGGGACGACTTTGACCTGGTGGCCGGCTTCCTGGTGTCCGAGGGGATTATCTGGGCTCCCGAGCAGCTGGTATCGCTGCGGTTCTGCGCCGGCGAGGACGAAGACGGCGTCCAGACGTTCAACGTGGTGGAAGCCCAGCTGCGGCCCGACGTCGAACTCCCCGCGAAAGGACGGAACGTCTTCACCTCAAGTTCCTGCGGTATCTGCGGCACGGACTCGATCGAGGCAGTGCGCAAGTCCTCCCATTTCAGCCCCGCGGCGGATCCATTGACCGTGCCCGCCCACGTGCTGGCTTCACTGCCAGGACGGCTCCGCGAAGCCCAGGACGTTTTTGACGTTACCGGCGGAGTGCACGCCGCGGGCCTCTTCCGCATAACGGACGACGGCGGCGTGCAGCTCTTGTGCCTCCGCGAGGATGTGGGGCGCCACAACGCCGTGGACAAGGTGGTGGGCTGGGCTCTGCGGGAGCGGTTGCTTCCGCTGACCGGGCTGGTCCTGCAGGTCTCGGGCCGCGCATCGTTTGAACTCGTCCAGAAGGCAGCGTTGGCGGGCATTCCCGTACTGGCGGCAGTGAGTGCGCCGTCGAGTCTTGCTGTGGAGCTGGCGGAGGCCAGCGGCATGACCCTGGCAGGATTCAGCCGGGGCACGAGCCTGAATGTCTACGCCGGGCAGGGCAGGATTACGCTGTCCGCCACGCACGTTCCTGCGCAGGTTCCGGAGCCGGTTCCCGGGAAGGCCGCGGACGAATTAGGCGCGAACGCGCCCGGATAACAGCGGTGCCGGCCCCTTCGGCGGAGATTTACCGTGGTGCTTGGCTATTGAGCTACTAGCCGGTAGATTTTATCCATCGATTGGAAGCTTTTGGTCCGGACTCGAATACTCCAGTTCAAGCACCTAAGAGGGTTTACATTGCATGACGACCGCCGGATCACCGAAGTCCGCTTGGACCGGTTTGTCCGCGAGCGGATCAATCCCGCCGTTTACGCGCGCACCGTTCCGCTCAACCTGAGCAGCTGGGACGCCCCCGGCGAACCGGTGCCCGTGTTGGATGCACTGCGGAATCACTTCGAGCCGCAGGAGCACGGTGCCGCCTGGGGCAAGCCGTGGGGCACCAAGTGGCTGCGCCTCCAGGGCGACGTCCCGGAGGCGTGGGGCACCGGACCGGACACCGCGGTGGAAATCGTGGTGGACCTTGGCTTCATCAACGAAGCCCCCGGATTCCAGTGCGAGGGCATCGCCTGGCGCCCGGATGGCTCCATCATCAAGGCGATTTCGCCCCGGAACCAGTACATTCCCCTGAAACTCCTGGGCAGCGGCATGTCCGTTGACTTCTACGTTGAGGCGGCCGCCAACCCGGACATGGCGCAAGGTTGGACCTTCGCCGCCACACCCTACGGGGATAAGGCAACATCAGGCACGGCGCCGCAGTACCGGCTGGGCAGGATCGCCATCGCCGAACTCAACCAGACGGTCTGGGAACTACAGCAGGACATCGGGACCCTCGCCGGGCTCATGCACGAACTCTCCACCGAGCAGCCGCGGCGCCATGAGATCCTCCGTGCGCTGGAGCGCATGATGGACCAGATGGATCCCGACGACGTCCCGGGCACCGCCGGAGCCGGGCGGGCAACCCTGGCGGAAGTCCTGTCCAGGCCCGCCTATGCGTCCGCCCATCAATTGGTGGCTACGGGCCACGCCCACATCGACTCCGCCTGGCTCTGGCCGGTGCGTGAAACTATCCGCAAATGTGCCCGGACGTTCTCCAACGTGGTGGCGCTGATGGATGAGGATCCGGGCTTTGTTTTCTCCTGCTCGTCAGCCCAGCAGCTGGCCTGGATGAAGGAGTTCTACCCTGAGCTTTTCAGCCGGATCCGGGAAAAGGTCAAGGCCGGTCAGTTCGTCCCGGTGGGCGGCATGTGGGTCGAGTCGGACACCAACATGCCCGGCGGCGAGGCCATGGCACGGCAATTCATTGAGGGCAAGAACTTCTTCCTCGACGAGTTCGGCCTCGAATGCCGCGAAGCCTGGCTCCCGGATTCCTTCGGCTATTCCGCGGCACTGCCTCAGATCGTCAAGTCGGCGGGCAGCCGCTGGTTCCTGACGCAGAAGATCTCGTGGAACCAGGTCAACCGCATGCCGCACCACACCTTCAACTGGGAAGGCATCGACGGCACCCGGCTGTTCACGCACTTCCCGCCCGTAGACACCTACAACGCCGAGCTCAGTGGACGCGAACTGGCGCACGCCGAGCGGAACTTCCGCGACCACGGGCACGGCAACAGCTCGCTTGTCCCGTTCGGCTACGGCGACGGCGGCGGCGGGCCTACGCGCGAAATGCTGGCGGCCGCCAGCCGCACCGCGAACCTCGAAGGCTCGCCCAAAGTCAGGGTGGGGTCCGCCGAGAGTTTCTTCACCCAGGCGGAGGAAGAGTACTCCTCCCTGCCCGTCTGGGTGGGGGAGATGTACCTGGAGCTTCACCGCGGCACGTACACCAGCCAGGCCCAGACCAAGCGGGGCAACCGGCGCAGCGAACACCTGCTCCGCGAGGCCGAACTCTGGTGCTCCACCGCTGCCGTCCGCAACCCCGGTTCGTTCGAGTACCCGGCAGCAGAGCTGAAGCGGCTATGGCGGCTGGTGCTCCTGCAGCAGTTCCACGACATCCTGCCCGGCAGTTCCATAGCCTGGGTCCACCAGGACGCGGAACGTAACTACGCCGCCATCAGCGCCAGCCTGGAAATCCTCATTGGGAAGGCGGCGGCCGTGCTCCTCGGCGGGGGATCGCGGACCTTCCTGCTCAACGCCGCACCGCACGCGCGCAACGGGGTTCCGGCGTTGGCGGCCGCAGAGCTTTCGCCGACCGGCCGGCCGGTCCAGGCAACCGCGCTGAATGGCGGCCATGTGCTGGACAACGGCATCATCAGGGCGGTCCTGGATGCCGATGGCCTGCTTGCCTCCCTGACCGACTACGCCACGGGACGCGAAGCCATCGCTCCAGGTGCGCGCGGCAATCTGCTGGAACTGCACCGGGACACGCCCAACCAGTGGGACGCCTGGGACATCGATGAGTTCTACCGCCGCAACGTCACGGCCCTCACAGCGGCGCAGGCCATCCGGCTGGAGCATGCCGGAACCAGTGCCGTTGTGGTGGTGGACCGGGTTGCCGGCTCGTCACCGGTCACCCAACGGATCACGCTGGATGCCGGAAGCGGATCCCTCACCATCACCACGGCCGTGGAGTGGCAGGAGAGCGAGAAGCTGCTGAAACTGGGCTTCCCGTTGGACGTCAGGGCCGACCGCTCCGCTTCGGAAACCCAATTCGGTCATGTCTTCCGCCCCACCCACGTCAACACCTCGTGGGAGGCTGCCAAATTCGAGATCTGCGCGCACCGCTGGATCCACGTGGCCGAGCCCGGCTACGGTGTTGCGATTTCCAATGCTGCCACCTACGGACACGATGTCACCAGGAGCGTGCGGAATTCCGACGGCGGAACCACCACTTCGGTGCGTCTCTCCCTGTTACGGGCACCGAAGTTCCCGGACCCGACGTCGGACCGCGGCCATCAGGAACTGACCGTGACCATCCGCCCTGGTGCCGGAATCGCCGAAGCCGTGGAGGAGGGGTACCGCACCAACCTTGTGCCCCGGCTGGTCAAGGGCACGCACGGCGCGGAGCCGCTGTTCGCCGTGGACAACCCGGCCCTGGTCATCGAGGCGGTCAAGCTTGCCGAGGACGGTTCGGGCGACGTTGTGGTACGCCTCTACGAGTCCCTCGGGCAGCGGTCCGCCGGCGTGCTCACGGCGAACTTCCCGGTCACGGCCGTTCAGGCCACGGACCTGCTGGAGCGGATCATCGAGGCCCCCGGGGTCAACGCTGCCGCGGCAGAGCAGTCGGTGGAGCTTTTGCTGCGCCCGTTCCAGCTGGTGACGTTGAGGTTCGCGCGGTAGGTGCGGCATGGATGCCGACCGTTCCGCCGCACTCGGGCGGGGCAGCCCTGGGGTGAGTCAGCACTCAGGCGGGGCAGTAAATGCTGACTGGCCGTTAAACGGCTGAGTGGGGGCGGTCCCCAACGGCCCGCCACCACTCATCCCCCCAAAGAATGCAAAGACTCAACGGGCCCGGCGTCCAGAATCTATCCCCGTTCGTGAACAACCGGCACCCAACTTCACACATTCATGATTGTGCCATGTCTAATGATTTTGTGAAAGCACGCAGGGTTACTTTCCGGTAGAAGTCTTTTTCCCAGGCGCATTCAACCCGGACCGCAGCTTGGCTACCCAGATCAGCGCCAGCCCGATGACAAAGCACAGGACGGCGGTGTAGTTGATGACAAACTCCACTGAGTCAAGCGCCGGTGGGAACACCGGGAACAACAGACTCACGCCAATGGCAACCGATCCGAGAACCAGCAGCAATGCCGCCACCCGGATCAAGGCCGGAAGGTTGCTCCGGCAGGCCTGGACCATGGCCGGCAGCAGGACCAGTGAAACGTAGGCAGGGTAGGCACGGCCTGCTGCACCGTAGTACTCCACCAGTAGACCGTTCCTGGCATTCTGGCCTGACATGGCGATTAATCCCGCGGAGGACCCTGCCGTATCCATCATGAGAAACAGTACAAGCACAGCGAGGGAGATCAGGCCCAGGACGGCCATCCCGATCCGTCCCGTGAGCAGCCGGTAAGCGCTGTCGGCCCCAAAGCCCCGGGTGACGCGGATACCCACGAAGAAAATAGCGGCGAAGATGACAAAGCGGAGCAGCAGATTGGCCGCGTTAACCCCGCCGAGCGCCTGGTCGATGGCAAAGTACGGCGCCCGGATGCTGAGCAGGGTGGCGAGCGTCATCAGGGCAAAGATGTAGAAGACTGTCCTGTTCTTCCCCCTCAGGGCACTGGGAACGCGCGCGATGGCCGCCAGGCCGCAGACAGTCAGCGTGGACCACTGCAGGATTTCGATCATCCCAGGTTCTCCCAGATCTTTTCGGTTTTTTCATGGTCATGTTCCTGCCGGCGGAGGGCGCGGCCGAGTGTCTGCAGCCGGTCACCTGCCAGCGTGGTCAGTTCGCCGTCGGATAGGCTGTCGAGCGCGGACTGCCGGGCTTCGGGAAGCCAGCCTGCCTCCGCCTCCGTGACCAGCCCGGTGGCCACCAGGCCGCTGGCAGGGCCGACGCCGGCGGCAAGGGAGGTGGCAACCGCCAGTTCCGGCGCCAGCCGGTTCGCGGTCAGTTGCGCCGAATAGTTCTGCGGGGCGATTCCGGTGGCAACGGAGACCCGGTGCCGCAGTTCGCCGTCGTCGATGGCCTCCACCCAGTTCTTGACCGAGGTGGCGTGCGGGGCCGGCTCCAACGCCGACGAACCGGCCGGCTCGGCAGCCTCGGCAGGCGCCGGCGCGCCGCCCGGGTCCGCGTCTGAACGCGCCAAAACTGCCCGCAGGAGGTCCGCGGTGGAGATCTGGCTGACCAGTTCTGGCCTTGTAGGCGGGTGCGGGTCCGTGAGCAGGCTGTAGGCATCGAACGCCGCCAGCGCAGACACGGGGTTGACGTTATACGCGCGGCTGATGTTGACCACAGTTGTCTCTGCTACCTTGCCCCGGACAAGCTGCTGGGCCAGTGTTGTGCGCTTGATGCCGGACACGCGGCAGACGTCTGCCGTGCTCGTGTGGGGGGCGATGCCGTGCAGCCAGCGCTGGAACGCCTTGGCAGGAATGGGCATATCGGCTCTCTACTGAACGGATGGTCGCTTCCAATTTTAGCCTGATCCCGCAGACGGTTTGTTGCGGCGTGCTGGTTCGACTATGCTTGATGGTCGAGCCCGTTGGTCCGTACACCCCCCAAGTCCGGACCAGCGGGCTCTTTAGTGCCCCGGCACTTTTCGGGGCGGCACATTGCGGATTCACCGCAGTTTCGGGCCGATTTAAGCGGGCTCCTCCGGCCGGGCGGCGGGAGAGGATGGACCAACCTATGACTGCAACCCTTGTTGCCAAAGATCTTTCCGGCGGCCATGACCACCGGACACTGTTCGCCAAACTTTCCCTCACGGTGGCCCCGGGCGACGTGGTGGGCGTGGTGGGCGCCAACGGCGCCGGCAAATCCACCCTGCTGCGACTGCTGGCCGGCGTGGACCAGCCCCAGTCCGGTAGCGTCAGCCTCGCGCCTGCCGATGCCTTTGTGGGCTGGCTGCCCCAGGAACACGAGCGCGTCGCCGGCGAGACTGTGGCAGGTTACATTGCGCGCCGGACCGGCTGCGCCCAGGCCACCGTGGAGATGGAGTCCACCGCCGAGGCTTTGGGTTCCGGCGCACCGGGAGCCGATGACGCCTACTCGCTGGCCTTTGACCGTTGGATGGCCTCCGGCGCGGCAGACCTCGACGAACGCATCCCGCCCGTCCTGGCCGACCTCGGCCTGGACACCGGAGCGCACGCTCCCATGACCGGGCTCTCCGGCGGCCAGGCCGCCCGCGTGGCACTCGCCGCGCTCCTGCTCAGCCGTTTCGATGTTGTGCTGCTGGACGAGCCCACCAACGACCTTGACCTCGCCGGCCTGGCCAAACTGGAAGCTTTTGTCCAGGGCCTGCGCGGCGGTGTGGTGCTGGTCTCCCATGACCGCGAGTTCCTGGCCCGCTGCGTCACCACCATTGTGGAACTGGACCTGGCGCAGAATTCCGTGGCGGTCTACGACGGCGGCTACGATGCCTTCCTCGAGGAGCGCGCCGTGGCGCGGCGCCACGCGAGGGAAAAGTTCGAGGAGTTCGCCTCCACCAAGGCAGACCTGGTCTCCCGTGCCCGGACCCAGCGCGAATGGAGCTCCCAGGGCGTGCGGAACGCCATGAAGAAGAGCCCGGACAATGACAAGATCCGCCGGGCCGCCAGCACCGAGTCATCGGAAAAGCAGGCACAGAAGGTCCGGCAGATGGAATCCCGGATTGCCCGGCTGGACGTGGTGGAGGAGCCGCGGAAGGAATGGCAGCTGCAGTTCACCATCGGCCAGGCGCCGCGCTCCAGTGCGGTGGTGGCCACCTTGCGTGACGCCGTCGTGAAGCAGGGAAGCTTCACGCTGGGCCCGGTGAACCTGCAGCTTAACGCGGGGGAGCGGATCGGGATCACCGGCCCCAACGGAGCCGGCAAGTCGACGCTGCTGCGCCTGCTCCTGGGCGTGCAGATGCCCGACGCCGGCAACGCGGCCATGGGCGCCTCGGTAGCCGTCGGCGAAATTGACCAGGCCCGCGGGCTGCTGGCCGGCCATCTCAATCTTGGCGACGCCGTCGAAGCCGTGCTCACGGACCTGACGCCGGCGGAGGTCCGTACCCTGCTGGCCAAGTTCGGGCTGAAGGCGGACCACACCACACGCCCGGTGGATTCACTGTCGCCGGGGGAACGCACCCGCGCCGCCTTGGCGTTGCTGCAGGCACGGGGAGTGAACCTGCTGGTCCTGGATGAACCCACCAACCACCTGGACCTGCCCGCCATCGAGCAGCTGGAAGAGGCCCTGGAAAGCTACGAGGGCGCGCTGCTCCTGGTGACGCACGACAGGAGGCTGCTGGAGAACGTGCGGCTGGATGTACGGTGGAATGTGGACAACGGAACGGTAACTGAACTGATGGCAGACGCAACGGAGCAACAGCGATGAGCATGGACGGCGTTGCCTGGCACTCCCTATACAACATCTCCCGGGCCAAAAACGGCTCCCGGCCCTTCTCCAAGGCAACGCTGAAGCGGGTGCTGGGTTTCGCCCGCCCCCACCGGACAAAACTGATCGCGTTTGTGGCGCTGTCCATTGTGATGGCGTTCCTGGCTGTCGCCACGCCCGTGCTGGCCGGCCAGGTGGTTGACACCATCGTGGCCAAGGCGGGTACCGACGAAGTGATCCGGCTGGCGATGCTGATCGCCGTGGTGGCCGTAGCCGAAGCAGGGGTGGGACTCGTCAGCCGCTGGCTGTCCTCCAACATCGGCGAAGGCGTGATCGTGGACCTGCGCACCCGGGTCTTTGACCATGTGCAGAAGATGCCCATTGCGTTCTTCACCCGTACCCGCACCGGGGCCCTGGTCAGCCGGCTGAACAACGACGTCATCGGCGCCCAATCCGCCTTCGCGGGAACCCTTTCCGGTGTGGTCAGCAACGTGGTGGCCCTGATCCTGACGCTGATCGTGATGCTCGGGACCTCCTGGCAGGTCACGGTGCTCGCCATGATCTTGCTGCCGATCTTCCTCATCCCCGCCCGCCGGATGGGCTCCCGGCTCGCGGACCTGCGCCGTGAGGCCGCAGACCACAACGCAGCCATGGGCACCCAGATGACCGAGCGGTTCTCCGCTCCGGGCGCCACGCTGGTGAAGCTCTTCGGCCGGCCGGATGAGGAATCCCGCGAGTTCGCTCTCCGGGCCGGCCGCGTCCGGGACATCGGCGTCCGCACCGCCATGCTGCAGTTCACCTTCGTCACCGCGCTGACGCTGGTCTCCGCGCTCGCCTTGGCGCTGGTCTACGGGCTGGGGGGCTGGCTGGCCATTGGCGGGCAGCTCGCCGCGGGCGACGTCGTGGTGCTGGCACTGCTGCTGACCCGCCTGTACGCCCCGCTCACCGCCCTGTCCAGCGCCCGCGTGGAAATCATGAGTGCACTGGTCAGCTTCGAGCGGGTCTTCGAGATCCTGGACCTCAAGCCCCTGATCCAACAGAAGCCCGACGCCGTGGCCATCCCGCCGGGACACGTTTCGGTGGAGTTCGACGACGTCCGCTTCGCCTACCCCTCCGCGGACAAGGTCTCACTGGCCTCGCTCGAGGAAGTATCCACGCTGGACACCCGCGGCGGCGAAGAGGTGCTCCATGGCATCAGTTTCCGCGTGGAACCGGGGCAGACCGTTGCCCTGGTGGGTTCATCGGGTGCCGGAAAGTCCACTATCGCGCAGCTGCTTTCCCGGCTGTACGACGTCGATTCCGGCGCTGTGCGGCTCGGCGGCACCCTTCCCGGGACCGGGCTGGACGTCCGGGACGCCACCTTCGATTCCCTGCGGGACACCCTGGGTATGGTCACCCAGGACGGGCACCTGTTCCACGAATCCATCGCCTCCAACCTCCGGCTCGCCCGGCCGGACGCCACCGAAGAGGACATGTGGGACGCCATCCGGCAGGCCCGCCTCGAAACCATGATCCGGTCCCTGCCCGACGGACTGGACACCGTGGTGGGGGAGCGCGGCTACCGGCTCTCCGGCGGCGAACGCCAGCGCCTCACCATCGCACGGCTGCTGATCTCCCAGCCCCGCGTGGTCATCCTCGACGAGGCCACCGCCGCACTGGATTCCACGAACGAAGCCGCCGTGCAGGCGGCCCTGGGCGCCGCGCTCGAGGGGCGCACCGCCGTCGTGATTGCCCACCGGCTGTCCACCATCCGCGCCGCCGACGTCATCCTGGTGGTGGAGGACGGGCAGATCGTGGAGCGCGGGAACCACACGGAGCTGCTGGCCGCCGATGGCCGGTACGCCGAGCTCTACCAGACGCAGTTCGCCGAGGCCTCGGCAGTGGCAGCGGAAGCCGTTCCGGAGTACTAGCCCAAGTTCTCAGCGGCGCAGCGCAGCCAGTTCCGGAAGGATGTGGTCGGTGAGCAGTGGGGCGAGGTCCGCGGGCAGCGGCGCGCCCCGGTCCAGCGCTGCCAGGTCCAGCCAGCGGATCTCGGCGATCTCAGCTGAGGGGTGTGCCGTCCAGGTTCCGGGTGCCGTAAACACGGTGGCCTCGATGTCCGTGGCGGCCTCGTTGGCGGCGTCGGCGATCCAGACGCCCATCAGCTCCAGCTCGCGCGGATCCACAACGATCCCCACTTCCTCCTGAAGTTCCCGCGCCGCGGCGTGCACGGCGGTTTCACCGGCTTCGGGTTTGCCGCCGGGGTGCATAAACATGCTGGTGCCGCGCTTGCGGACGGTCAGGAGCCGGCCGGCGTCGTCGAAGACACAGACGGCGGAGACAACGATGCGGGCTTTCACGGTACCGAGCCTAGCCTGTTCCGACGGGCCGCTTCAGGCAAGTCGCTTCAGACCAGCCGCTTCAGCGCGGACGTCAGCAGCAGGTCCTTGCGCGGGCCGGTCACATCCCAGGTGTAACTGAATGCGTCCGCGCCTTCGTAGTTGTACGCCACGCGGTACGTATCGGGATCGCACCAGTGCCGGTCCTGGCTGGCCTCCGGGCTGAAACTCATCTGGTGGAAGGGCCGCCCGTCGGCAAAAAACACGTCCAGGGCATCCGGCCGGGCGGCGGGTTTCAGGACGTATTCGCGCGAGGCTGGACCGGTAAAGGTAGGCCACCGCATGGTGCCTTCTTCACGGAAGTCCAGGCCGCCGTCGTGCGTGGGGGAAAAACGAACGACGCCGGCAAAGGTCCCGTGGGTGCCGGTGGACCGGTCCAACAGCAGCCGTTCGACGGCCCAGTTCCCCTGAACGGGAAGGTTCCCATAGGGCCGGGGGCCATGCAGGTATGCGCGGAGGTCGAACTCCGGGGAAGGAAGATTCAAGTGCCCTCGATTGGAATCGAACCAACGACACCGGCTTTAGGAGAGCCGTGCTCTATCCACTGAGCTACGAGGGCGCATGTCCGCCATACCGGCAGGGCCGGTCCGTCCGGACACGGATACAAGCATACAAGGTGGTGGGCCGTACTACGCTCTTGGCATGAGATCAGCCCCGACATCCGCCCCCGCCGGGGCCTACCTCCCGGACACAGCCTCCACCCGCCAGTACATCGGCGCCTGGTCCGTCCTGAGTGTCCTGCAGTATTTTGTGGCGGAAACGGCCGTGATCGGAGCCTGGGGCGGCCCGCAACCCTACGACCGCCGGACCGGATACATCAGCGACCTCGGCGCGCTTAACTGCGGGATCTACGACGGACGGGACGTGTGTTCGCCGCTGCATTGGCTGATGAACGCCTCGTTTGTGGTCCAGGGCCTGGGGATGTTGCTTGGTGCAGTGCTGCTGGGCTCGGGGTTGCTGTGTGTCGCTGCCCGGGCCGGGGCCAGGGTCCAGCCGGCGCGCCGGAAGCCCTGGTTGGCTGCGGTCGGGGTTCGGATTCTGACCGGCGCCGCCGGTGCCGGGACCATAATCGTGGGGCTGGTGCCGGAAGACGTCGGCTCCGGCTGGCACTTCGTCGGCGCGTTGATGTACTTCCTGGCCGGCGCGTTGGCACTGCTGCTGCTGGGCGTGTTGTGGCTGCGGCAGACGCCCCTGGGGTGGTTCGTGCTGGTGTGCGGGCTGGTGTCGCTCGCCGCACTGGTGACCGGCGGCCTCACGCGCTTGGACGTGCCGGAGCCGGGCACGCTGGAACGGCTGATGGGTTATCCGGTCACCGTAGGCGTAGCGGCCGCGGGCCTCGTGATCGCCCAGCGGGTGCGCCGGCAGCGCAAAGTCGGGCGCGCTACTGCTGCCGCGCGGGCCTAGTCGGTTTTTGCGGGCTTTTTGCGCAGGAACACTGCCGCGGCCCCGGTCAGCAGGCTAAGAACGAACAGCACCCACCCCGCAACCGTAAGCCCGGACGCCAAGGCGACCTGGCTGGCGTCGGCCGTTTCCGATCCCAGCGCGGCGTCGATGGCGACATTGCCCCACAGCCGGACCACCACAAACAGCAGCGGCCCCGCCCAGAGAGCCCAGCGGAGCGTCTTCCTGGCGACGTTGGTCCCGATCAGGAGCAGCCATGTGAAGCCGAAGATCAGGGGGAACAGCGTGCCGGCCGTTTTGTGGACGTAGTTGAGCTGGCCGCGGGCGTCGTCATCCATGACGGCGTTCAGTTGGCCGATGTAGCCGGCGTCAAAACCTCCCACGAGCGAGTCGGGCATGGCCAGGCCGCCGGAGAGTTGGGTGAGCTGCTGCAGCGTGAGCAGGTGGACGTACCAGAACAGGAACAGGCTTACCGTCACGCCCGCGATGAGGATCAGGTTGGTGTTGTTCTGGGCCTTCTGCGGCGAACGGCCGGTGGTGGGGTTGATCACCGGCGGAAGGCTGTGCTGCGGAACAGCCGCCTTGGAGCCGTGCTTCTTGATCCGCTGCGCTGGGGTTTTGGCCATGGCACCATTATCACTCCACCTAAACTGGGTCCATGACCATTGGCCGGCACAGCACCCTTGAACTTGACCCCGCCCTGGACGACTACCAGCTGGCATCCGCACTGGTGCGCGAAGCCGGGCAGCTCGCCCTCCTGATGCGCATGGCCGGACTGCAGTCCCAGCAGAAAACCTCCATCTCCGACGTGGTGACCGCCGCGGACCACGCCGCGGAGGCCTATGTGCTGGAGCAGCTGCAGCGCTGCCGGCCGGAGGATGGCATCCTGGGGGAGGAGGGCGCCTCAGTGGCCGGCACCAGCGGCCGCACCTGGGTGATCGACCCCGTGGACGGCACCTACAACTTCCTGCACGGTTCAACGTACTGGTGCTCGGCCATTGCCCTTAAAGACACATCCGATGTACTGCTTGGCGCGATATTCCAGCCGGAGGAGGACAAGCTCTGGCTCGGCGGCACGGCCCACGCGGCCACTCTGAACGGCGGGGCCCTCACCACTTACCATGGCCCGGGCGCTGTCCCGGACGGGGGGGCGCGTAACGCGACCGCACTCGCCGAACTCGGCGCGGCCACGTATATCCACCCCACCTGGCTGATGGATCCGCTCTGCGCCATGCCGTGGCACGCGGCCGCCACGTCCGCCGCGGCGCTGCGGATGTTCGGCTCCGGGTCCTGCGACCTGGGCAGGGTGGCCGATGGCCAGTTGGGATGCTGGTTCCAGCACAGCTGCCCGGAATGGGACTGGCTGCCCGGCAAAGCAATCGTCCGGGCCGCCGGCGGCGCCACGGACACGGTCCGGGTCAACGGGCTGGACTGGTTTATGGCGGGAGGCACGACGGCGGTGCGGGAGTTGCGTGCCGCCCTCGAATCGGGCTCCGTTGCATGAGTCCGGGCCTGCTATTGCGCGCGTCCGGGGTTGGCTCGCGGTGTTATCCACAGGGTTGGCCCTGAGTGTCAGCCCCACCGCCTAGACTTGTAGGCACCATGGATATGTTGTTTGACCCGTACTCTGACGGACCGTTCAAGGCCGCCACGCCAGCCTCCGCCCGCACCAAGTCGCGCCCGGAAGGCCTTGCTGCGGCCGCCGAATTCGGGGGCGGCAGGCCTGGCAGCGCGTCCGCCAACGGCTCCGAACGCGCAGTAGGACACGGCGCCCAGCACGCGGGCGGCTGGGCCAACCAGCAGCCCACGCGTGACGGCAACGGCGAGCAGGCCCACCACCGGCCGAACGCCGAGGAACTCCTGCAGGGACTGAACCCGCAGCAGGAAGAGGCCGTTAAGCACGCCGGCGGAGCCCTGCTTATTGTGGCCGGCGCCGGTTCGGGAAAAACCCGCGTCCTCAGCAACCGGATCGCCTACCTCATTGCCACCCACCGTGCGCATCACGGTGAGATCCTGGCCATCACGTTCACCAACAAGGCCGCCGCCGAGATGCGGGAGCGTATCGCTGCCCTGGTGGGTGGACGCGCCAAGATCATGTGGATCTCCACGTTCCACTCGTCCTGCGTGCGAATCCTGCGCCAGGAGGCCGCCAACGTGGGCCGGAAGTCGAACTTCTCCATCTACGACTCCGCGGACTCGCTGCGGCTGGTTATCCAGGTTTCCAAGAGCCTGGACCTGGACCCCAAGAAGTTCGCGCCCAAGGCCATCCAGCACAAGATCTCCGCACTCAAGAACGAGCTCATCGACGCCGATTCCTACGCGTCATCCGCGAACCACAACGATCCCTTCGAGTCCGCCGTGGCTGATGTCTTCAAGGGCTACACCCAGCGGCTGCGCCAGGCCAACGCCATGGACTTCGATGACCTGATCGCCGAGACCGTCTACATGTTCCGCGCCTTCCCCGCGCTCGCCGATTCCTACCGGCGGCGTTTCCGGCACGTTCTCGTGGACGAATACCAGGACACCAACCACGCCCAGTACGCACTGGTCCGCGAGATCGTGGGTGAGGGCCCCGGAGCATCCGAGCTCACCGTCGTCGGCGACTCCGACCAGTCAATCTACGCCTTCCGCGGCGCTGACATCCGCAACATCGTGGAGTTCGAGAAGGACTACCCGGACGCCCGGACCATCAAACTGGAGCAGAACTACCGCTCCACCCAGAACATCCTCAGCGCGGCCAACTCCGTGATCTCGCGCAACCCCAACCGTCCCGACAAACGGCTGTGGACGGCCGAGGGTGACGGGCACAAGATCATCGGCTACGTGGGCGAGAACGAGCACGCAGAGGCCCAGTTCATTGCCAAGGAGATTGATCGGCTCCAGGACGAGGACAACCTCCGCCCCGGTGACGTTGCCATTTTCTACCGCACCAACGCCCAGTCACGCTCCATAGAGGATGTGCTGGTCCGGGTTGGCCTGCCGTACAAGGTAGTGGGCGGCACGCGCTTCTACGACCGCAAGGAAATCAAGGACGCCCTCGCGTACCTCCGGGTTCTGGTGAACCCGGACGACGACGTCAACCTGCGCCGGGTGCTCAACGAACCCAAGCGAGGCATTGGTGACCGAGCCGAAGGCGCCGTGGCCGCGCTGGCCCAACGCGAACGGATGTCATTTATGGCCGCCGCCCGGCGGGCGGAAGAAGCTCCCGGCATGGCCACCCGTTCCGTCAACGCTGTCCTCGGGTTTGTGAAACTGCTGGACGACCTCGCAGAGGTAGCCTCGGGCTCGGGGGCCGCCGCAGCGCTGGAAGCCGTCCTGGAACAGACCGGATACCTTGCCGGGCTGCGTTCCAGCACTGATCCACAGGACGAGTCCCGCGTGGAGAACCTGGCGGAACTCGTCGCCGTCGTGCGTGAATACGAACAGGAGAATCCGGAAGGGTCCCTGGGTGCTTTCCTGGAGCAGGTGTCCCTGGTGGCGGATGCCGACCAGATCCCGGATGCGCCGGGCGCAGACATCGATGCCGCCGTGGCGGAAGCCAAGCGCCTCGGGGTAGTCACGCTGATGACCCTCCACACCGCCAAGGGGCTCGAATTCCCGGTGGTGTTCCTGACCGGCATGGAACACGGGCTGTTCCCGCACCAGCGCTCGGCTACGGACCCCAAGGAACTCGCCGAGGAACGCAGGCTGGCCTACGTAGGCCTGACCCGCGCGCGCAAGCGCCTCTACGTCACCCGGTCCGAAGTCCGCAGCATGTGGGGCCAAAGCCAGTACAACCCGGCCAGCCAGTTCCTCGAGGAGATTCCCGCCGAGCTGCTGGAGTGGAAACGCGAAGGCACCAGCAAGGCGTCCGGCGGGTGGGGGAGCAGTGCCTCGATCGGCTCCAGCCGTTACGGCGGATCCTTCTGGGGCGCCGGTACGTCCCGCGGTGCGGCGGCCGACTCGTCGGCAGGCTTCAACGCGGACGTTCCCGCAGCCATCGCCAAGAACCGGGTCCAGCCGCAGAAAGAGATTGTGGCCGTCGGTGTGGGTGACAAAGTCCACCACACCAGCTTCGGTAACGGCACGGTGCTGGCGCTGGAAGGTGCGGGGGACAAAACGGTGGCCAAGGTGAAGTTCGACGTCGGCGAAAAGCGTCTCCTGCTCCGTTACGCGCCTCTGACGAAGCTCGACGCCTAGCCACGGGTGCCCTTGTCCGGGCACGGCGCTTGGCTTACAGTTCAGGAACGCGCCAGTAGCCGGGAGCCGCCGGTTGCCGGGAAACCGCCGGTTGCCGGGAAGCCGCCGGTTGCCGGGAAACCGGTTAAGCGCAGGCCACTTGGGCACAGCAGATCCTGAGCACAGCAGATTCGGGGGCTCCACCGTGAAGATCCTGTTCGCCAGCCAGGCCATTGACGGCCATTTCAACCCCATGACCGGCGTGGCGATGCGGCTCAAGGACCGCGGCCACGAGGTGGCCTGGTACACGGGGCCTGTTTATGCAGACAGGCTCGGCGGGATGGGAATCCAGCACTTCCCCTTCCGCAGGGCCACAGAGCACCGCGCGGACAACCTCAATGAGCTCTACCCGGAGCGGGCCAAGCTGAAAGGCCCACGGGCCATTGGCTTCGACGGCGAGAAAATCTTCGCCAGCAACGTCAGCCACTTCTTCGAGGACATCCGCGAAGTAGCGCAACAGGATCCCTTCGACGTATTGGTGGCGGACAGTTCCATGTTCATTCACCGCCTCGTCTCCCATCTGATGGGCACGACGGTGGTGAACTTTGTCGCGATCCCCAACATGGAAAGCGATCCGCAGGTGCCCCCGCTCTTCTTCGGGTTCCGGCCGCCCCGCAATCCCATGGAGAAAGCGATCCAAGGCCTGGCGGGCCTGCTGTCCGACAAGGTCATCCTTCGGCCGGCCAGCCAAAGCTACCGGCGGCAGCACACCGCCTACGGCCAGGCTGTCCCGCGGGAAGGCCGGCTGACGGACGAACCCTACCGGTGCTCGGACGCCATCATCCAGACCGGCCCGGAATCCCTGGATTTCCCGCGGCGCCGGGTCAACCCAAAAGTGCACTACGTCGGTGCGCTCCTGCCGTACCGGTCGGCAGGCCAGTCCGTGGCAGGTCGCGGCGCCGGCGATGGGCTGCCGCGAAACTACCCCGCAACACTCGTAATAACCCAGGGAACCGTGGACAACCTCGACCAGGACAAACTCATCGTTCCGGCGCTTGAAGCGGTCAAGGACATGGACGCGTTGGTCATCGTCGCAACCGGCGGGCACGGCACCGAGGCGTTGACAGCCCGCTTCGCGCAACCCAACGTGGTGGTGCGGGACTACGTGGACTTCGCGGAGGTCTTTGACTTCACGGATTGTTTTATCACCAACGGCGGATTTGGCGGTGTGCAGCTGAGCCTGTCCAAGGGTGTTCCGTTGGTGGTGTCGGGGATCAACGAGGGCAAAAGTGATGTTAACGCCCGGGTGGAATACGCCGGCGTCGGCATTAACCTCAGAACGGAATCACCCAAACCCGCCGACATTGCCGCTGCAGTGGGAAAGATACTGGCCGATCCCGGCTGGAAAAGCCGCGCACGGAAGATGCAGGAGCAGTTCGAGGGTGAGGATCCCGCTGAAGTCGCTGCCGCAGTGGTGGAGGACGCGGGCAGGCGTACGCCGGGCTGAGACCGGCACCGGGGCATAATGGAGGCCCTACGACGGACTGTATTGGGGATCCTGGCCGCCCTCTTCCTGCTGGCGGGCACTGCCTGCAGCATCACCACCGAGGACCCGGGCTACGTGGCGCCGCCCCCGCTGCCGGCCATCAAGCAACTCGAACAGGCAGCCCTGACTGACCCCGCCGCGTTCAGGCCAGCGGAGACGTCCTGTCCTTCATTACGTAGGATCGGAACATTCTCTGCTTCCTTGACGTCGGCCCGTGAGGAACACCTCAACCTCCCGTACGAGTCGAACAGCTTCAGCGACGCGGCCAACAACAAGCTCGCGACCGTCCCCGTGGCGCATTGAGAGCTTGCCGGATACCCCAAACCTGCCGCGAGCGACATCAAGGACGACTGCGCCGGCACCGGCCTGGGCTACCTGGGCGGGACGGCGCTGCTCAGCCCGGACAAGGCAACGTACGGGGAGTGCCGTTCCGGCGTCACACAAATGGAGGCCGCCTACGGCCCCAAAGGAAGTAAAAGCGGCCCGCTGACCGAACTGGCGGTCCTCGCCGAAGGCCAGAACCTGGAACGGAATGGGCTACGCTGCACCGACTACAACGGCGGCGTGGCGTGCGGAAACGTCTCGGCCGGCGTCGGGTTCTTTGTGGCACGGGACCGCTACGGACTTATTTCCAAGGCAGCGGCAACGGCCTCCCGGGCGCCCGCAGAGGCCTCGAAAACCCCGTAATCTAGGCGTTTTTCTACGCTCCATAGAATAGTGTCGTTACTCACATAAGCGGTACTGTGGAACGGGCCGGTCCTCGGAGAGGACTAGAGTTCCGAATGGAGCATTGCGCTGTGTGGCCCGTTTTCGAACTGGCCCCAGGTGCAGGCAATCCGCAGCCCGGTCATCGTCTTCGGCGGTGCCCGACTGTACAGAAACTACTTCGACGTAGAAGGACACTAAACCGTGGACCTGTTTGAATACCAGGCGCGCGATATGTTCGAGGCGCACGGTGTCCCCGTGCTTGCCGGCATCGTGGCGTACACCCCAGAAGAAGCAAAGGCAGCTGCCGAGAAAATCGGCGGCGTAACTGTCGTTAAGGCCCAGGTTAAGGCCGGAGGCCGCGGTAAGGCTGGCGGCGTCAAGGTTGCAAAGACCGCCGATGAGGCGTTTGAGCACTCCACCAACATCCTGGGCATGGACATCAAGGGCCACACCGTCAACAAGGTGATGATTGCCCAGGGTGCCGACATTGCCGAGGAGTACTACTTCTCCGTCCTGCTGGACCGGGCCAACCGAAACTACCTGGCCATGTGCTCGGTAGAAGGCGGCATGGAAATCGAACAGCTCGCCGTCGAACGCCCCGAGGCGCTCGCCAGAATCGCCATCGACCCCGCTGTGGGCATCGACCAAGCCAAGGCTGACGAAATCGTTGCAGCTGCAGGCTTCGATGAGGAACTGCGCGGCAAAGTCGCCGCCGTGATCCTCAAGCTCTGGGACGTCTTCAAGAAGGAAGACGCCACTCTCGTGGAGGTCAACCCGCTCGTACAGACCGGCGCCGGTGACATTGTGGCACTGGACGGCAAGGTCTCCCTCGACGAGAACGCCGACTTCCGCCACGCCAAGCACGCCCTCCTTGAAGACAAGGACGCTGCAGATCCGCTCGAGGCCAAGGCCAAGGCGCAGGACCTGAACTACGTCAAGCTGGACGGTGAAGTGGGCATCATCGGCAACGGTGCAGGCCTGGTCATGTCCACCCTGGACGTTGTTGCTTACGCCGGTGAAAACCACGGCAACGTCAAGCCCGCCAACTTCCTGGACATCGGCGGTGGAGCTTCCGCCGAGGTCATGGCCGCTGGCCTCGACGTCATCCTGGGCGACCCGCAGGTCAAGTCCGTGTTCGTGAACGTCTTCGGTGGCATCACCGCGTGTGACGCTGTAGCCAAGGGCATCGTCGGTGCGCTGGCCGAGCTGGGCCATAATGCGAACAAGCCGCTGGTAGTCCGCCTCGACGGTAACAACGTTGAGGAAGGCCGCCGCATCCTGGCCGAGGCCAACCACCCGCTGGTTACCCTGGCCGCCACCATGGACGAGGGCGCCGACAAGGCCGCCGAGCTCGCCAACGCAGCTAAGTAAAGGGACGCACCATGTCTATCTATCTGAACAAGGACTCTAAGGTCATCGTCCAGGGCATCACCGGCGGCGAAGGCACCAAGCACACCGCCCTGATGCTGAAGGCGGGCACCAACATTGTTGGCGGCGTCAACGCCCGTAAGGCCGGCACCACGGTCCTGCACGGCGACACCGAGATCAACGTTTTTGGCACCGTCAAGGAAGCCATTGCCGAAACCGGCGCCGACGTCTCCATCGTCTTCGTCCCGCCGGCTTTCACCAAGAACGCCGTAGTTGAAGCCATCGAAGCAGGTATCGGCCTGGTTGTTGTCATCACCGAAGGCGTGCCCGTCCAGGACTCCGCCGAGTTCTGGGCACTGGCCCAGTCCACGGTTGACGCCGACGGCAAGCAGGTCACACGCATCATCGGACCGAACTGCCCCGGCATCATCACGCCCGGCGAAGCGCTGGTTGGGATCACGCCGAACAACATCACGGGCAAGGGCCCCATCGGCTTGGTTTCCAAGTCCGGAACCTTGACCTACCAGATGATGTACGAACTGCGCGACCTGGGCTTCTCCACCGCCATCGGCATCGGCGGCGACCCCGTCATCGGTACCACGCATATCGACGCCCTGGCCGCGTTCGAGGCTGACCCGGAGACCAAGGCGATCGTCATGATCGGCGAAATCGGTGGCGACGCCGAAGAGCGTGCTGCCGACTACATCAAGGCACACGTCACCAAACCCGTTGTTGGCTACGTTGCCGGCTTCACTGCTCCCGAAGGCAAGACGATGGGCCACGCCGGCGCCATTGTCTCCGGTTCAGCCGGAACCGCCCAGGCCAAGAAGGAAGCCCTCGAGGCTGCAGGCGTGAAGGTCGGCAAAACGCCGTCCGAGACCGCCAAGCTGCTGCGCGAAGTCTACGCAGCGCTTTAGCACCAAGAAGTACAACGCGGGGTCATTTACGGCCCATTCCACTCGGTGGGATGGGCCGTAAGTGACCCCGCGTTGCTTGTTTAAGTACGACGGCGGACGGTCACCTTTCCCGCGAAGGTCACCGTCCGCCGTCGCCCGCGTTTAGGTGCTGTGCTAGACCTTGGCGCCGCTGAGCAGTTCGTCGAGCCGCTCGTAGCCCTCGGTCATGCCGCCTTCCATAGCGGATTGCGCCATGCCGTCGCGGGCTTCCCGGGTGGGGTAGACGGAGTGGCCCCGGACGCGGGACCGGCCGTCGCCGAGGTCCTCGAACGTGAGGAACTCGATGCTGACCACGTCGGGGTAGCCGCCGAATTCGAAGGTCTGGACGGCAAATTCGTTCTCGCGGACGGTGTGATAGACGCCGCTGAATTCGTAGGCGACGCCGTCGGGCCCGGTGTGCAGGTAGCTGTAGCTGCCGCCGGTGCGGAAATCGAAGTGGTTGATTTCCATCTTCATACCGCGCGGGCCGAGCCACTGGACGATGAGGTCCGGGTCCTTGTGCGCGCGGAACACGTCCGCTACCGAGAAGTCGAATTCGCGGTCGTAGTCGATGAAGGGGAGTCCTTCAGGAATGGTGAGGTTCAGTGGATTGCTCATGATGATTCCTTGGGGTGGGTGCCGCCGTTGGCGGCATTGGACCTGAGCACGGCGTCCAGGCTGCGGAACTGCTCTTCGCGGACCAGCCGGTACTGGTCGATCCACGCGGTGAGTGCCTCCAGCCGTGCGGGATTCAGGTGGACGGGCCGGCGCTGGGCTTCCCTGCTGCGGGTAACGAGCCCCGCCTGCTCGAGGACCTGGATGTGCTTCGAGACCGCCTGTTTGGTGATCGCGAAGGGTTCCGCTAATTCGTTGACTGTTGCCTGTCCGCGGCTGAGCCGGGCGATGATCCGCCGCCGTACGGGGTCGGCCAGGGCCATAAAGGCCGAGTCCAGGGTGCCGTCGTCGGGGTTCATCGTGGTGCAGGCCTTTCATAATCGGTAATCAAATAACTCATTTATCAACCATTTGGTTGTTTAACCGTACCGCTGCCACTGCCTGTGCGGAAGGGGTTTCCGGGGATTTCCTTGCCCCTTATCCTGTATGTTTGTTAGTATGTCAGGACAATCTTTAAGGGAGATGAAAAAATGCCACTGGTTCGAATCGATGTTAATCAAGGGCGCAGCTCCGAACAGTTGCAACGCCTAAGTCGCGGAATCCACGATGCCATCCTCGCGGAGTATGCCATCCCCGAGCGCGACTATTTCCACGTCCTCACGGAGCATCCGCAGGGCCAGATTGTCGCCCAGGATGCAGGGCTCGGCTTCGAGCGCACCGCCGATGTGGTGATGATCCAGATTTTTACCCAAGGTGGCCGCAGCCAAGCGGCCAAACAGTCCCTCTTTGCCGCGATCGCTGCCCGACTCGTGGAACTTGGTATTGCCGGCGAGGACGTATTCATCGGTTATGTGGAGAATGCCGCCAGCGACTGGTCATTCGGCTTTGGGCGGGCGCAGTACGTCACGGGCGAACTGGCGGTTCCCCCAAAGTAATCCCGAGGGCGCCAATCCGGCACCTTTATGCAGGTTGTAAATATGTCAGTACAAACCTTTGACAGGACAATGATTCTAGGGCAAGGTAGTGGTTGTGGTCCCGCTCACGGGGGCCCGGCCAGGAACCGGAGTTCTAGCTCTTGCTGTACAGGGTATGGAGCTCAAACAGAAAGGTCCGCGATTACCGTGACCCACGAACTGCTCACGATCGGGCGCATCAGTGTCGATATCTACCCGAACGATATAGGGGTGGATCTGGAGGACGTCACGTCCTTCGGAAAGTACCTCGGAGGTTCCCCGTCTAATGTGGCCGTGGCCGCGGCTCGGCATGGCCGCAATGCAGGCGTGATCACGCGCACGGGCGACGACGCCTTCGGGAAATACCTCCACCGTGAACTGCGCAAGTTCAACGTGGACGATACGTTCGTTACACCGGTGAAGGAATGGCCCACCGCGGTGACGTTCTGCGCCATTATGCCGCCGGAAGATTTTCCGCTCTACTTCTACGGGCGTTTCCCCACGGCCCCTGACCTTCAGATCAAGGCCGCGGAGCTGGACCTGGACGCCATCCGTGAAGCCGGGATCTTCTGGTCCACCGTGACTGGCCTGTGCCAGGAGCCCAGCCGCGAGGCCCACCTGGCTGCCCATGCGGCGCGTCCGCGGACCGGTCTCCGGGCAGGCCAGTACACCATCCTGGACCTGGACTACCGGCCCATGTTCTGGGCCTCCGAAGCGGATGCCCGGGCCGAGGTTGCCAAGATCCTGCCGCACGTCACGGTAGCCATCGGCAACGACAAGGAATGTGCCGTCGCCGTGGGCGAAGGTACCCCTGACGAGCAGGCCGACCGATTGCTGGCCGCCGGCGTCGAGATCGCCGTGGTCAAGCTTGGCCCGGAAGGCGTGATGGCAAAGACCCGCACCGAACGCGTTGTCTCGGCGCCGGTCCCGGTGGAAACCCTTAACGGCCTCGGTGCCGGCGACTCGTTTGGCGGAGCCTTCTGCCACGGACTGCTGTCCGGCTGGCCGCTGGCCCAGGTCCTGGATTACGCAAATGCCGCCGGCGCCATTGTGGCTTCCCGCCTTTCCTGCGCAGACGCGATGCCGACGCCGGAGGAGGTCACCTCGCTGCTGGCCGAACGCGGCCGCTTGGCACCGGCCCTGGCCGGTGCCGCCGCTTCACAACCGTCCCACACCACAGTTTCCGAAGGAGCAGCGTCTTGAGCGCCAACGATGATCCCCGCCGCTACCAGCACCTGAGTGCCCTCCGGCTGGAAGATCCCGAGGCCGTTGCCCGCGCGGCAGCCACCCGTCGCCGCCATCCGGGGCTGAAGTATGGTGTGCAGAACTTCATCGTTGCCGCCGACCACCCGGCCCGCGGCGCCCTCTCCGTGGGAAACGCTCCGGTGGCCATGGCGGACCGCCTCGATTTGTTGGACCGCCTGCAGATTGCCCTGGCAAATCCCGCCGTCGATGGTGTCCTGGCGTCCCCGGACATCATGGATGACCTGCTCCTGCTGGGGGCCCTGGAAGACAAGCTCGTTTTCGGCTCGATGAACCGCGGGGGCCTGGCCGGGCTCGTCAACGAAATCGACGACCGCTTCACCGGCCACACGGCCGCGGCACTGGAAGCCTTGGGCGCCGACGGCGGCAAGATGCTGACCCGCATCTGCCTCGGCGACCCGGACACCGCCTCCGCCCTGGAAGCCACGGCACGCGCCGTCGACTCCCTCGCTGCACGCAAGCTGATCGCCATGGTGGAACCCTTCCTCTCGGTCTGGAAGAACGGGAAGGTCCGCAACGACCTCAGCCCGGACGCCGTCATCAAGTCCATCGCGATCGCCCAAGGCCTAGGCTCCACGAGCGCCTACACCTGGATGAAGTTGCCCGTGGTGGCGGAGATGGAACGCGTCATGGCGGCCACCACGTTGCCCACCGTGCTCCTCGGCGGGGATCCGGAAGGCACCCAGGACAAGGTCTTCGCCAGCTGGCAGGCCGCCCTGGCCCTGCCCGGCGTCCAGGGCCTCACCGTGGGACGGACGCTCCTGTACCCGGCCGACGGCGATGTGGCCGGGGCCGTCGCCACCGCCGCCTCGCTGCTCAAGACGTCTGAGCTGCAGTCATCAGCGAAAGTATCGGAGTAACGTCCCAATGGGAACAGCAACACGCAGAATGACAGTGGCCCAGGCCGTCGTCGAGTACCTGTCCAAGCAGTACACGGTGGACCGCATCGGTACCGAGGACTATAGGGAGCGGCTGATTCCTGGGACGTTCGGCATCTTCGGCCACGGCAACGTTGCCGGCGTCGGCCAGGCGTTGAAGCAGTACCAGCAGCTCGATCCGGCGATCATGCCGTACTACCAGGGCCGCAACGAGCAGGCCCAGGTGCACCAGGCCGTCGGCTACGCCCGGCATACCCGCCGCCGCCAGACGTTTGCCATCAGCACCTCGATCGGTCCGGGATCCTCGAACCTGCTCACCGGTGCGGCGCTGGCCACCACCAACCGCCTGCCGGTGCTGCTGCTGCCGAGTGACACCTTTGCCACCCGCGCCGCGGACCCGGTCCTGCAGCAGCTCGAGCAGCCGTACGCCTACGACATAACGGTCAACGACGCATTCCGGCCGCTGTCCAAGTTCTTTGACCGGGTCTCCCGCCCGGAGCAGCTGTTCTCGGCCTTCCACCACGGCCTGCGCGTCCTGACGGATCCGGCCGAAACCGGTGCCGTCACCATCTCGCTGCCGCAGGACGTCCAGGCCGAAGCCTTCGAGGTGCCTGAGGAGTTCCTGGCCGAACGCGAATGGCGCATCCGCCGCCCCGAAGCCGAGGACGAGGACATCCGCCGCGCCGCCGAGGCCATCCGGGCCGCGAAACGCCCGCTGATCATCGCCGGCGGCGGCGTCCTCTACGCCTACGCCAACGAGGAACTCGCTGCCTTTGCCGAGTTGACGGGCATCCCGGTGGGCAACACCCAGGCCGGCGTCGGCGTCCTGCCGTGGGACCACAAGTTCTCGCTCGGCGCCATCGGCTCCACGGGTACGACGGCGGCCAACACCATCGCCGCCGAGGCGGACCTGATCATCGGCATCGGTACCCGCTACGAGGACTTCACCACTGCCTCCCGGAGCGCGTTCCAGAACCCCGACGTAAAGTTCATCAACATCAACGTCGCCGCGATTGATGCGTACAAGCACGGCACGTCCCTGCCGATTGTCGCGGATGCCCGCAAGGCCCTGGTCAAGCTGAACCAGGCCCTGGGCGGCTACCGCGTCGGCGCGGACCTCGAAGCGAGGATCGCCGCGGAGAAGAAGCGTTGGGACGCCAAGGTGGACGAAGCCTTCGACACCCGCTTCACGCCGCTGCCGGCCCAGAATGAGATCATCGGCGCCACACACCGGGCCATGGATGCGGCCGACGTCGTCATCTGCGCGGCAGGTTCCCTGCCCGGTGACCTGCACAAGATGTGGCGGGTCCGGGACCCGTTCGGCTACCACGTGGAATATGCGTATTCCTGCATGGGCTACGAAATCCCGGGCGGGCTCGGCGTTAAGCGCGCCGCACTGGCAGAAGCCGCCCGCGGTGGCACGGACCGGGACGTTGTGGTCATGGTGGGGGACGGCTCCTACCTGATGATGCACACCGAACTGGTCACCGCCGTCGCCGAACGCATCAAGCTGATCGTGGTCCTGATCCAGAACCACGGCTACGCCTCCATCGGCTCGCTGTCCGAATCCCTTGGTTCGCAGCGTTTCGGCACCCAGTACCGGTCGCTGAACGAGGAGCAGCACAGCTTCGACGAAGGCGAAACCCTCCCGGTGGACCTGGCCCTGAACGCCGAAAGCCTCGGCGTGAAGGTGATCCGGATCGAACCGGGGGAGAAGGTCATCGCCGAACTCGAGCAGGCCATCCGGGATGCCAAGGCCGCGCCTGAACGCGGCGGCCCCATCCTGATCCACGTTGAATCGGACCCCATGCTGGACGCTCCGAGCTCCGAATCATGGTGGGACGTTCCCGTCTCGCAGGTCTCGGACCTCGACTCCACGCAGCAGGCCTTCAAGACCTACACCGACCACAAGAACCGCCAGCGCAAACTGCTCGGCTGATTTCCCAGACACACAGCCCCCACAGACCGAAGGAAGTCCAACACCATGTCAAAGACGACCGTCACCACCACCATCAACCACTTCATCAACGGGGCCGAAACCGCCGGCGTTGGTACCCGCACCCAGCCCGTCTACAACCCCGCCACCGGCGCCGTCTCCGCGGAGCTGCGGCTGGCCAACCGTGCGGACCTGGACGCCACGGTCGCAGCCGCCCGCGCCGCCGCCGACTCCTGGGGCGACATCTCCCTGGCCAAGCGCACCAATGTGCTGTTCAAGTTCCGCGAGCTCGTTGCCGCCCACGTGGACGATCTTGCCGAACTGATCACGGCTGAGCACGGCAAGGTCCTCTCCGATGCCAAGGGCGAGATCGGCCGCGGCCTGGAGGTCGTCGAGTTCGCCTGCGGCATCCCGACGCTCCTCAAGGGCGACTACTCGGACCAGGTCTCCACCGGGATCGACGTCTTCTCCTTCCGCGAGCCGCTCGGCGTGGTGGCCGGGATCACCCCGTTCAACTTCCCGGTCATGGTCCCTTTGTGGATGGCCCCGATGGCTATCGCCGCCGGCAATGCCTTCATCCTCAAGCCCTCCGAGCGTGACCCGTCCGCCTCGATGCTGTTGGCCAAGCTGTGGAAGCAGGCCGGTCTGCCCGACGGCGTGTTCCAGGTCCTGCACGGCGACAAGGAAACCGTGGAGGGGCTCCTGACCCACCCGGACGTGGACGGCATCTCGTTCGTTGGCTCCACTCCGATCGCCCAGTACGTCCACGAGACCGCCACCAAGCACGGCAAGCGCGTCCAGGCCCTGGGCGGGGCGAAGAACCACGCGATCATCATGCCCGATGCCGACCTGGACAACGCGGCGGACCACCTCGCGGCCGCCTCCTTCGGTTCCGCCGGCGAACGCTGCATGGCCATCTCCGTGGCCGTCGCCGTCGGTGAGGCCGCGGACCTGCTGGTCAAGAAGGTCGAAGAGCGCGCCCTCGCCGTCAAGGTCAACAACGGCACCGCGCCCGACGCCGAAATGGGCCCCGTGATCACGCCCGCTTCCAAGGAACGCATCGTCAGGATCGTCACCGAGGCCGAAGCCGCCGGCGCGGCCATGGTGGTGGACGGCCGCGACCTGGTTGTCCCCGGCCACGAGGACGGCTTCTGGGTTGGCCCCACGGTCATCGACCACGTCAAGACCGAAATGACCGCCTACACCGAGGAAATCTTCGGACCGGTCCTGGTGGTGGTCCGCGTCGAGGACCTGGACGCAGGCATCGCCCTGATCAATGCCAACCCCTATGGCAACGGCACCGCGATCTTCACCTCCTCCGGCGCCATTGCCCGCAAGTTCCAGCGTTCGGTGACCGTGGGCATGATCGGCATCAACGTGCCGCTGCCTGTGCCGGTGGCCTACCACTCCTTCGGCGGCTGGAAGGCCTCGCTGTTCGGCGACAAGCACATCTACGGCCCGGAAGGCGTGTCCTTCTACACCCGCGGCAAAGTAGTCACGTCCCGCTGGCCCGAGCCCACCCACGCCTCGGGTGCCTCCTACAACTTCCCGTCCAACTAATCCCCACCGCCGCCCTCGCCTCGCAAGCTCGGCCAGGGAACCCTGGCGGGGTGGGCCCACCCAAAAGCAGAAAGACACCGCTGTTATGACTGAGAACAAGCTGATCATCGGCACCGCGCCGGACTCCTGGGGCGTGTGGTTCGCGGATGACCCCAAGCAGACTCCGTGGGAACGCTTCCTCGACGAAGTGGCCGAGTCCGGTTACAAGTGGATCGAACTGGGTCCGTACGGGTACCTGCCGAACGATCCCACCCGGCTGGCCGAGGAACTCAAGGCCCGCGACCTCAAGGTCACCGCCGGAACGGTCTTCACCGCCTTCCATCGCGGGCTGGAACAGTGGGAAACCGCCTGGGAACCTGCCCGCAAGGTGGCCGAACTGACGGCTGCCATGGGCGGAGAGCACATAGTTGTCATCCCGGCCATGTGGCGTGACGATGTCACTGGCGAAGCTGTGGAGAGCGGCCAGCTCACTGAGAAGTCCTGGAGTGACCTTTTCGCCGGCCACAACCGCCTGGGTAAGACGCTGCTGGAGGACTTCGGCCTCAAGCAGCAGTTCCACTCGCACGCCGATTCGCACGTCGGTGCCCAGGGAGACATCGAAACCCTGCTGGCCGCGACGGATCCCGAATACCTGAATCTGTGCCTGGACACCGGCCACGCCGAATACTGCGGAGCTTCCAGCCTGGAGCTCATCAAGAACTACCCGGACCGCATCGGCTACCTGCACCTGAAGCAGATCAACCCGGACATCCTGAAGAAGGTCAACGACGAAAACATGACCTGGGCGGCGGCCAACCTGGCCGGCGTTATGACCGAGCCGCCGAACGGCCTCCCCGACCTGCGCGCCGTCATCGAGGCGGTGGAGGGGCTTAACCGCCCGATCTTCGGCATCGTGGAGCAGGACATGTATCCAGTGGCGTTCGACGTGCCGATGCCCATCGCCAAGCGAACCCGCAACTACCTGTTGTCGTGCGGCTCCCGCACGGCAGTCAATTAACAGCCGCCCCGGAATCCGATACCTAAGGACAGAAACAATGACTGACATTCTCCGCGTTGCCGTCATCGGCGCAGGCCGCATGGGTGCGGACCACATTAAGCGGCTCAGCACCCGCATCCACGGCGCCGAAGTGGCCGCCGTCGTCGACGTCGACCTCTCCCGGGCGCAGGCCGCCATCGAAGGGATCGACGGCGCCGTGGCCCTGGCCAGTGCCGACGAGGCGCTGAACAACGGCGACGTCAACGCCGTGCTGATCGCCACGCCGGGCTTCCTCCATGAGGAAATCCTGTACAAGGCGCTCGAGAAGGGCTTCCCGATCCTCTGCGAAAAGCCGCTCACCCCTGATGCCGAATCAGCGTGGAAGATCGTGCAGGCCGAGGAAAACCTCGGCCATAAGCGCGTCCAGGTGGGCTTCATGCGCCGCTTCGACGCCGAATACGCCGCCTTGGGCCAGCTTATCCATGGACACGACCTCGGCGAACTGCTGATGCTCCACCACCAGCACCGCAACCCCACCACCCCGCCGGGCTTCACCAACGAAATGCTGATCAACGACTCCGTGGTCCACGAATTCGACGCAATCCGGTTCTTCACCGGTGAGGAAATCACCTCCGTTCAGGTCCGGCTGGGCAAGGCCACGCGCAACGCCCCGAACGGCCAGCACGATCCGCAGCATGTCCTGCTCGAAACCGAATCCGGCGTTCTGGCCGACGTCGAGATCTACGTCAACGCCAAGTTCGGCTATGAAGTGGCCACCCAGGCCTCCTTTGAAGACGGCATCGTGAACATCGGCGGCGACACGGGCCCATACACCCGTAGCTCCGGCCGCTGGGGCGGCAAGGTTACCCCCGGCTTCGAAGAGCGTTTCGGCGCGGCGTACGACGTCGAAATCCAGTCCTGGGTTAACGCTGCGGTCCGCGGCGAAATCGGCGGCCCCACCGCCTGGGACGGCTACGCCACCGCCGCCTGCTGCGAAGCCGGCGTCGAGGCGCAGAAGTCGGGCGAAAAGGTCAAGGTCCGGCTGAACACCAAGCCGGACCTCTACAAATAACAGCCCGCGCCCGCTCCCGTAGTTTTTGTCCAGATAATGCGGCTTTGAGATCCTTCTCGGCGCATTATCTGGACAAAAACTTTAGATCAATGACGCATTTACCAAGGAGTGACCATGAAAATCGCCCTGGATCCCACCCCGTTCCACCACAGCCACAGCCTGCTGGAATTTCCGCGCGTGGCCGCCGATCTCGGTTACAACTACCTGCAGCTGACCCCGCACGCGGACATGATCCCGTTCCATAACCACCCCAAAGCCGACGACGAGCTGGTGGCCCGGATGAACAAGGCATGCAAGGACGCCGGCGTCGAAATCGCGTCCGTCCTGCCGGTTCTGCGCTGGTCCGGTCCGGACGAGGATGCCCGCGAGGCGGCGGTCCGCTACTGGAAGCGCGCCATCCAAATTGCCGTGGATCTGGGCGTCAGCACCATGAACACCGAATTCAGCGGCCGCCCCGAAAAGGCAGAAGAGTCCGAGCGCGCCTTCTTCCGCTCCATGGAAGAGCTGCTGCCGATCATCGAGCGTGAAGGCCTGGACGTCCTGATCGACCCGCACCCGGACGACTTCGTCGAAGACGGCCTGGCCGCCATCCGCGTCATCCGCGGCATCAACTCGCCCAACATCGGCATGGTCTACGTGGCCTCGCACTCGTTCCACATGGGCAACAAGCCCCTGGAAATCATGCGGGCCGCCGGGGACAGGCTGCGCCTGGTCCACGTCTCGGACACGATGGACCACCACGCCTCCCACGGCCTGCGCTACATCACCAACCCGCCCGGAAATGCCGTGCGGGTGCACCAGCACCTGAAGATCGGCGACGGCGACGTCAACTGGGACGAGTTCTTCGGCGGTCTCAAGGAAATCGGCTTCCTGGAGAAGGACAACACCGTGATGGTGTCCAGCGTCTTCGCCGAAGACGACAACGCCAAGGACGTGTCCCGCTACCAGCTGGAGACGATGAAGGAGCATATCCAGAAGGCGAGCGTATGACGGCGCCGGGTGCTTCCCGGACGTGGCCCGGAAACCGCCTGTCAACCACAAACGCGCCCTGCGGACTGTCACCATCATTTCGACATTCGGGGGCCTGCTGTTCGGCTAGGATGCCGGTGTCATCAACGGAGCGCTGCCTTTCATGCAGGAAGATCCGGGGCTGACGCCGCTGACCGAAGCTCTGGTCACGTCCTCGCGCCAAGCACCGGGTGATTGCCGCACGCTTTCGTGTTGGGTCTGGCCGTGGGCGGTGCGTCCGTGACCGTCCTTGTGTACCTGGCTGAAGTTTCACCCAGCGCACGGCGCGGGCGCATCGTCACGCAGACCGAGTTGATGATCGTCACCGGGCAGTTGCTGGCCTTCATCTTCAACGCGTATCTCGGCAACACTTTTGGTGAGACCGGTGGATTCTGTCGTTGAATGCTCGTCATCGCCGCGTTGCCCGCGATCGCGCTGTGGGTCGGGATGAACTTCATGCCGAAAAGCCCCCGCTGGCAGGACCTCGGAATTCCCTGGCTCCGCCGGAATTTCCGTCGGTATAAAGGCCGCCCTGCTACTGATCGGCTTCTTCTCGCTGGTCCTGCTTAAAGGTATAGGCCGCGGCTTCGTGATCCTGGCTTTGACCGTCACCTTCCTGGCCTTCCAGGAAGGTGCCATTTCGCCGGTCAGCTGGCTCGTGTTGTCCGAAATTAGACCGCTGAAGATCCGCGGTCTCGGGAGGGGAGCGTCGGCATTTCTGGTGTGGACCGTAGACTTCATGGTTGGCTTCGGCTTCCCCCAGTTACTCGCCGCGATCGGACTCTCCAGCCCATTCTTCGTGTTCGCAGTGCTGGGCGTTGGCGCCATTGTGTTGCTGCCACGTACGTTCCGGAAACAAAGGACAAGAGATTGGAAGACGTGCAGCACTACTTCAAGAATGTTGCCGGCAACAAAGCCATGGCTGGCGGCCCAGCCCCCCGACCTGCCCTGCCGACGCGGTCCGGACACCGGCATCCCTGACCTTATTACGTCAAAACATCCTAATGTCAGGACAAACTATTGACTTATGTGAATTGAGTCACCATGATCGTTGTAGAAGGCCGACTGACTGGCGCAGCGAAGCGTCCCCAGGGGCCCGGATCAAAGGAGATAATTCGTGACGAAGTTTTCGTGGCGTAAGGCGGCCCTCGTGGCCACTGTGGTGCCCATGCTGGCCCTGAGCGCATGTTCCAGCACTGGCGGTAAGGCCCCGGACGCGGCCGGCGGTGCAGCCGGAGGGCAGGTCGTCAGCACGCCGAAGCTGAAGATCGCATTGATCACGCACGCGGCCCCGGGAGATACCTTCTGGGACATCGTGCGCAAGGGAGCCGAGGAGGCCTCGGCGAAGGATAACGTGGAGTTGCTTTACACGTCCGATCCTGAGGGTGGCCGGCAAGCCCAGCTGATCGAGCAGGCCATCAACCAGAAGGTCGACGGGATCGCCGTGACCCTGGCCAAGCCCGATGCGCTTAAAGGCGCCCTGCAGAAAGCCACGGAAGCCGGCATCCCCGTAGTCAGCCTCAATGCGGGCGAATCGGTTTCGGCACAGCTCGGTGCCTTCACGCACTTCGGCTCGAATGAAAAGCTGGCCGGTACAGCTGTTGGCGACAAGCTCCGGAGCGAGGGTTTGTCCCACCCCATCTGCGTCATTCAGGAACAGGGCCACGTTGGCCTTGAAGCCCGGTGCGCCGGCGTTAAGGAAAAGCTGCCCGCAACGGAAATCCTCTATGTCGCCGGCACCGACATGACCCAGGTGTCCTCCACCGTGACCGCCAAGCTGCAGGCCACCGCGGACGCTGACTCGATCGTCGGCCTGGGCGCCCCCTTCACACTCACCATCCTGAAGGCCGTCAACTCGGCCGGCAGTAAGGCCAAGGTGGCCTCCTTCGACATGAACGCCGAGCTTGCCCAGAAGATCGCCGACGGCGAGATCCTCTTTACCGTGGATCAGCAGCCGTGGCTGCAGGGGTACGGGGCGATTGATGCGATCTGGCAGAACAAGCGTGGCGGGTTCGAGATCGGCGGCGGCCAGCCGGTACTGACCGGCCCGTCCATCGTCGACAAGGCCGCAGCGGCTGACGCACTCAAATTCGCCAAAGAAGGCATCCGCTAAGGATCCTTTGAGCCGGGTTCCGGGGCCCTTGCGGGGCCCGGAACCCGGCCCGGAGTAGGAGAAGCACCATGACCCAGACCATTTCCAAGACACCGCCATCGAAGACACCGGCGCCGGTCACTGATGAACGTGTCGGCAAACGCAATCCGCTACAGAAGCTCCTGGGCCGCCCGGAAGTCGGCGCCCTGGTCGGGGCGATCGTGCTGTTCGTGTTTTTCGCCTCGGTCTCCCAGACCTTCATCCAGCCCAACGCGTTCGC
The DNA here is from genome assembly GCF_050156575.1 of Pseudarthrobacter sp. S6. Lineage (NCBI taxonomy): Bacteria > Bacillati > Actinomycetota > Actinomycetes > Micrococcales > Micrococcaceae > Pseudarthrobacter > Pseudarthrobacter sp. S6. The sequence continues at coordinate 977,274 of NZ_CP189581.1, forward strand.
GACCGTGCTCTACGGCAGCTCCACGATCGGGATCATGGCGGTCGGGGTATCGCTGTTGATGATCGGCGGGGAATTCGATCTCTCCACCGGTGTCGCCGTCATCTCGTCCGCGCTGGCCGCATCAATGTTTTCCTGGTACTTCGCCACGAACGTCTGGGTCGGCGTGGCCCTGGCACTGGTGGTATCCCTGGCGGTCGGGCTGATCAACGGCCTGATCCTGATCAAGACCAAACTCCCATCCTTCATCGTGACCCTCGCTTCGTTCCTGATGCTGACCGGCCTGAACCTGGGCCTGACCCGGCTGATCGGTGGATCCGTGTCCTCCCCGTCGATCTCGGACATGGACGGCTTCGCGTCCGCGAAGGCCGTATTCGCCTCCTCCGTCCCGATCGGGGACGTGGACGTGAAAATCACCGTGTTCATCTGGATCGGCCTGGTTGCGGTCGCGTCCTGGATCCTGCTGAGGACCAAGGTCGGGAACTGGATCTTCGCCGTCGGCGGCGACGCGAACGCCGCCCGCGCCGTCGGCGTCCCGGTCAACAAAACCAAAATCGGTTTGTTCATGGCTGTCGGGTTCTGCGGCTGGATCCTGGGCATGCACAACCTCTTCGCGTTCGACTCCGTCCAGTCCGGTGAAGGCATCGGCAACGAATTCCTCTACATCATCGCCGCGGTCATCGGCGGCTGCCTCCTGACCGGCGGCTACGGCTCCGCGGTGGGCGGCGCGATCGGTGCCTTCATCTTCGGCATGGCCAACAAGGGCATCGTCTACGCCCAGTGGAACCCGGACTGGTTCAAGTTCTTCCTCGGCCTGATGCTGCTGCTGGCCACCATCGTCAACCTCATCGTCAAACGCCGCGCGGAACTCAAGTAAAGGGGCCCGGGAACATGAATGCCAAAGAAATCGACCAGCAAACACTGCTCCAGAACGAAAAAGACCCCCTCACCCACACCCCCGTCCACCTCCTCTCCCTCGAGGCAGTAGGCAAGCACTACGGAAACATCATTGCCCTGAGCGATGTCACCATGGCCGTGGACAACGGCCGCGTCACCTGCGTCCTCGGCGACAACGGCGCCGGTAAGTCCACCCTGATCAAGATCATCGCCGGCCTGCACCAGCACGACGCCGGGATCCTGAACATCATGGGCGAGGAACGGAAATTCACGTCCCCCCGTGACGCCCTCGACGCCGGCATCGCCACCGTCTACCAGGACCTCGCCGTGGTGCCCCTGATGCCGATCTGGCGGAACTTCTTCCTCGGCTCGGAGCTGACCAACGGCTTTGGCCCGTTCAAGAGCCTGGACGTCGAGAAGATGAAAGCCATCACGCTCAAGGAACTCGCCGAGATGGGCATCGACCTCCGCGATGTGGAGCAGCCCATTGGCCAGCTTTCCGGCGGTGAACGCCAGTGCGTCGCGATCGCCCGGGCCGTGTACTTCGGCGCGAAGGTCCTGATTCTGGATGAGCCGACGGCGGCCCTGGGCGTCAAGCAATCCGGCGTGGTCCTGCGGTACATCCTGCAGGCCCGCGACCGCGGCCTCGGGGTCATCTTCATCACCCACAACCCGCACCACGCCTTCCCCGTCGGGGACCGGTTCCTGCTGCTCAAACGCGGCAAATCAATCGGCTACTACGACAAGAAAGACATCACCCTCGACGAACTCACCGCCCAAATGGCCGGCGGCGCCGAACTCGCCGAACTCGCCCACGAACTCGAACAACTCGGCGGCCACAGCGACATCGTCAAAGAAGTCCAGGCGGAGGTGGCGGGGGTGGCCGACGTCGCGGATGCCGTCCAGGCAGGCGCCCCAAGACACGCCTAGCAGCGCCGGCGGAAGGGGCCCTCCGGCGGACTGCCGGCGGGCCCCTGCCTTGCCACGGGCAGCTATTAATCGACGTACAGAACCACGATGGACAGGACAGGACCAACATGCCGATCCGGGTAGGCGTCATCGGCGCCGGAATCATGGGCGCCGACCACATCAGGAATCTCCCCACCACCATCGGCGGTGCCGAAGTCACCTATGTGGCTGATATCGACGCCAGCCGTGCCGCGGCCGCTGCGCCACCGGCCGCCCGCATCAATACCGATCCTTCCGAGCTGATCAATTCAAGCGAGGTGGACGCCGTCGTGGTTGCCTCGCACGACTCCACGCACGCCGGGGTGGTGCTGGAATGCTTCGAGGCGATGACCCCGGTGTTGTGCGAAAAGCCAATGGCACCCACACTCCTTGAAAGCCTTGAGGTGGTAGCGGCGGACGCAGATATTGTGGCAGCCACCGGCGCATCCTTGCTCTCACTGGGCTTTATGCGGCGCTTCGACCCCGGCTACGTGGCCGTGCGCCAGTCCGTGCAGGACCGGGTCCAAGGTGAGCCTCTGCTGGTTCACTGCACCGGCCGCAATGCCGCTGCGGGCCCCGGCACCACCTCGGAATCGGCCATCACCAATTCGGCCATCCATGAGCTGGACATCATTCCTTGGTTGCTGGACTCGCAGATCACGGAGGTGTCATGGCAGGCCGGACGGAGCTCACGCCATGCCGACGGCGGCCTGAAGGACCCAGCCTTTATGATGCTCCGCACGGCCGACGGCACGGTGACCACGCTGGAGCTGTTCCTGAACGCCCAGTACGGCTACACCACGCGCTGCGAGGTTGTCTCGGAACGGGGTACCACCGGATTGCAGAATTCCGCACTGCTGGGGGTCCAGCAGGCGGGCCTCAGCCAGACGGCGATACCCGCAGACTGGCGCCCTCGGTTTGCCGACGCGTACCGGCTGCAGCTGCAAGCGTGGATCTCAGCCCTGGCCGAGGGGGAACAGCCGCCCCTGGCCGAAGCGCAGGACGGTCTGAACGCCTCGCTCGTGGCCCAAGCCCTGATCCAGTCCCTGCGCAGCGACGGTACCTACACGAAAGTGAGCTACTCATGACCGCTACAGCCCTCCCACAGTCCCGAGTGCCTGGATCCTGGGATGCCCCCGTGCTGCGCTGGGGCATCATGGGACCGGGCTGGATCGCCGAACGCTTCACCGAATCCGTCCAGGCGCACACGGACCAGGTGATTGCCGCCGTCGGGTCCCGTTCGCTCAGCCGGTCCAAGGCATTCGCGGACGCTTTCGACGTGCCCGCGGCCTACGGCAGCTATGAGGAGCTGGCCGCCGCCCCGGACATCGACATCGTCTACGTCTGCACGCCGCACAACTTCCACCACGAGGCCGCGGTGCTCGCCGTCGACGCCGGCAAACACGTTCTGGTCGAGAAGCCGATCGGCCTCAACGCGGCGCAGGCCCGGGACATCGCCGCCCGGGCCGAGGCCGCCGGGGTGTTCGCCGCCGAGGCCATGTGGAGTTTCTTCCTGCCCAAGTTCGACGTGATCCGGCAGATCCTCGACGCCGGGACCCTGGTCACCGAGGTCCTGGGCCTGCCGGAAGAGCTACACGCCATCGGCCAGCCCCACGAATCCGGGGTCAACGCCCAGCTGTCCGCCATCATGCGGTTCGCCGGCGGCGCGCAGGCCGTCGTGAACACCCACCTGCACAACTTCACGCCCACTTCCGCCACGATTGTCGGTTCCGAAGCCACGCTGACTATCGACGGGCCCTTCAACATGCCCGGTGGCTTCGAGGTCCGCTTCCCGGACGGGGCCCGGCTGCGCCATGAGGAACCGGCCGGCGGCCACTTCGAGGGACTGCACTACGAAGCCGCGGCCGTGGCCCGTGCCGTGGCCGCCGGGCAGACGCAGGCCGGCCAGCGGACCCTGGCAGCCTCCATCCGCACCCTGGAAGTAACCGATGAGATCCGCCGCCAGCTGGGAGTGGTGTTCCCGGGCGAAAATGTCCCCGGCGAGGAAACCCCATGCCCCTGATTCATTATCCGTTCTAACCATCGAAAGGACGGGCCCACCCATGGCCTACATCGAACAGCACTCCGACGGACTCCCCGCACCCGTAAAAGTCGGGCTCATCGGCTCCGGCTGGATGGGGGCGTTCCATGCCGAAAGCATCGCCCGCCGGGTCCCGGGCGCCGTCCTGGCGGCCATCGCAGACCCTAATGTGGAATCCGCGAAGGCCCTTGCCCAAGCGTTGGGCACGGTAAAGGTGACGGCCAACGCAGAAGACATCCTGGCGGATTCGGAGATCGATGCCGTGGTGATCGCGAGCCCGGCACGCTTTCACTCCGCCCTGATCACCCAGGCCGCCGCCGCGGGGAAGCACGTCTTCTGCGAGAAGCCCGCGGGCCAAGGGCTCGACGAACTCGACGCCGCGCTTGCCGCCGTTGAAAAAGCCGGGGTGCATTTCCAGATCGGCTTCAACCGGCGCTACGCGGATGACTTCCAGGCCGCCAAGAAAGACCTCGCCGCCGGCATCGCCGGCCAGCCGCAGCTCCTGCGCTCGCTGACGCGCGATCCGGGCAACGGCAGCATCCCGAACGCGGCCAGGGTCCCCGCGTGGACGGTCTTCCTGGAAACCCTGATCCACGACTTCGACACCCTGAACTGGTTCAACGAAGGTGCCGAGCCGGTGGAGGTCTATGCCGTGGCCGACGCCCTCGTGGAACCGGAGCTGCGCGATCAGGGCTTCCTGGACACCGCAGTGGTGACCATCCGCTACAGCAACGGCGCCATCGCCGTGGCGGAAGCAAACTTCAGTGCCCTCTATGGCTACGACATCCGCGGAGAGGTCTTCGGTTCCAAGGGCATGGTCCAGGCCGGCCGTGCCACCGAGACGGCGGCCCGGCGTTACACGGCGGAGGGACTGTCCGCGGACACCCCGCGCCTCAACGTGGAACTCTTCCGGCAGGCCTACACGGACGAACTCGCGGATTTCGCCGCCACGGTTCGTGCGCAGCGTGACGGCACCCCGCCGCCGTCCGGCGCGTTCACCCTCACTCCCGGGGCCGCAGACGCCCGCCGCGCGCTGGCCATGGCGCTGGCGTGCATCGAATCGGTCAAACAGGGCGGTCCGGTGGCTGTGGCTGCTGCCCCGGTGCCGGCGCTCCGTGACGACGCCCGGGCCGGCGTCTGATGCGCCTTGCCATCTGCGCGGAAATGGTCTTCACGGACCTGCCGTTTGTGGAACGGGTGCAGCGGCTCCACGACGCCGGATTCGACGTCGAGATGTGGGACTCCAGGGGCAAGGACCTCGCCGCGCTCAAGGCCACCCGCGCGGTGTTCTCTTCGATGACCGGGTACACCTCGGGAAGCCTCGTGGACCCCGACACGGCCGACGACGTCGTGCGGACCGCGGGGTCGCTGATCCCCACGGCCTTGGAGCTCGGCGTCAGCCGCATGGTGGTGCACTCCGCGGAGCTCATCGATGGCCAGGCGGCCCGCCCCCTCTACCGTTCCACCGGTCCTATGTGGAGTACCGGCGCGCGGACGCTGGAACGCCTCGGCAAGCTGGGGGAGAAGTACGGTGTGACGTTCTGCCTGGAGAACCTCAACACCATCCTTGACCACCCAGGCATCCCGCTGGCCCGGGCCAAGGACACGCTGGCGCTCGTGGAAGCAGCCGGGCACCCCAACGTGAAGCTCATGCTGGACCTGTACCACGCACAACTGGGGGAGGGGAACCTCATCGAGCTCGTGCGGACCGCCCTGCCGCACATCGGCGAAGTCCAGGTAGCGGACGTACCGGGCCGCTGCGAACCCGGCACCGGGGAAATCCACTACCCAGCCGTGGCCAGGGCGCTCGCGGACGCAGGCTATGAGGGAACCGTGGGCATGGAAGCCTGGGCCAGCGGCGATGACGAGGAAGCCCTTGCGGCCTTCCGGGCAGCGTTCACGGTGCCAGGCACTAAAACTTTTTCAACGGAAGGAACACTATGAAGGACGTCATTCTCGGTCTGGTCGGAGTGGGGCGCATCGGCGTCATGCACGCCAAAAACATCGCCGCTCTCAACGGAGCTCTTAACCCGGAAGGCATCAACGTCAGCCTCCTGCTGACCGACGTCGCCGCGGACCACGCCAGGGGCATTGCCGCGGGCCTCGGTGCCGGCTTCCTGCCCTCGGTGGCGGAAATCATCGCCGCCGGCGTGGACGGGCTGGTCATCGCCACGGGGACCGGAACCCACCCCGAACTGATCAAGGCGGGCGTGGACGCCGGGATTCCGGTCTTCTGCGAAAAGCCGGTGGCCATGAACGTGGCGGACGCCCTGCCGGTGCTGGACTACATCCGCGACAACAACGGCGTGGTGCAGATCGGCCACCAGCGCCGCTTCGACCACGGCTACCTTGAGGCCAAGCGTGCCTACCAGGCGGGCGAGCTGGGTTGGATCCACTCCCTGCGCGCCGTCACCTGCGACATGGCGCCGCCGCCCGTGGAGTTCCTCGCCAGCTCCGGCGGTCTGTTCCGCGACTGCTCCGTCCACGACTTCGACATCCTGCGCTGGCTGACCGGCCGCGAGATTGTGGAGGTCTACGCAAAGGGCTCCAACAACGGCGACCCGGCCATCGGCGCCGTGGGCGACGTGGACACGGCGCTGGCGCTGGTCACGTTCGACGACGGGACGGTCGGTACCGTGTCAGCCACCCGCTACAACGGTGCCGGCCACGACGTCCGCCTGGAAATCCAGGGCTCCGGCCGTTCGCTGATGGTTGGGCTCGATGAGCAAACGGCCATGGCGTCGGCCGAAGCCGGGATCGCCTTCCCCGCCGGGGCACCCCACCGGACCTTCGCCGAGCGCTTCGACCAGGCGTACCGATCGGAAATGGCCGCGTTCGTGGAGCTGATTCTGGGCCGCCGGGAGAACCCCTGCACGCCGGAGGACGCCGTGGCCGCTTCCCGCGTGGCTGACGCAGCCCAGGAATCACTGGCCACCGGCGTCCCGGTCAAGGTGGTGCTGGCCGCGGCCAAAGCTGGCTAGGCGAGCGTACGGCTCCCATGCAAAATGCCCCTCCGGAATCCGTTCCGGAGGGGCATTTTCCTTGATCTCTTCGGATCTCTACGCTCCGAACGGCAGCCGGGGATCGATGTCCTGGCCGTCCCAGCTTTGGCGGACCCAGCCGTGGTGCGGGTCGTCGCTGATGAGCCATTCACGGACCGGTCCGGGGCCGGCCATCACGTTCAGGTAGTACAGGTCGTAGCCCGGGGCTGCCATGGCGGGGCCGTGCCAACCGTAGGGGACCAGCACAACGTCGCCCGTGCGGACCTCGGCCGCGACGTCGATGGGACGCTCATCCGAGGCGTACACACGCTGGTAGCCGATGGCATCGGCGTCGGCGGGTGCCCCGGAGCCGGCAGCCACCTGCGTCTCGAAGTAGTAGATCTCCTCGAGGTTCGTTTCGCCGTCCTTTTCCTCATCATGTTTGTGCGGAGGGTAGGAGGACCAGTTTCCGGCGGGGGTGAGGACTTCACACACGATGAAACGGTCAGCCTCGAGGGCCGCCGGCGTGCCGAAGTTATGGACCTGGCGGGAACAGTTGCCGGCGCCGCGCAGTTCCACAGGCGTTTCCGCCGCCGTGACCAGGCGGGTCGGATAGGAGGCCTTTGCCGGTGCCGTGGCGACCGCCACCCGTCCGCCGTCGGATGAGCTGACGGTGACGGCACAGGAAGTGCCCGAATACAGCACGTCGCTGGGGCCGTGGAACACGGACGGCCGCCCCTTCAGGACATACTGGTCACCGTCCACGGAGACGGTGAAGGAGCCGTTGAGCGGAACCACTATGCGCTCCTCGTCCGCTGCTGGGAGAACGACGGCGGCACCTGCAGTTAAGGTGGCCACCTTCAGGCCCGTATGGGCCCAGCCGTCCACGGCCATGGTTGAATCGGAGGTTCCGAGCGAGATGTCCCAAGCGCCGTCGGCGGCGCTGCCCAAGGGGTAGACCCAGTTAGCCATTGATATTCCTTGCGCTATCGCTGTACGAGTGTCATTTCAAAGCTGTACGAATCCGCCCGGTACACGTGGTGCCCGGTTTCCACGCGGCGGCCCGCATCGTCCGTTGCGGTGCGCTCCATGGTGACCAGGGCGGAACTGACCTCGGCCCCCAGCAGTCGGGCCTGGTAGTCGTTGGCGATCATGGCGCCGATTCGTTGCGAGGCCAGGCGGAAATTGACTCCGCCGCGGCGGAGAATGGCGTAGAGGCCCTCAGAGGCGAGCGTGGCTTCGTCCATGGTGACGATGTCGTCCCGGACCCAGTTCTCCATCAGGGCCAGGGGCTTGCCGCCCACTTTCCGCAGGCGGGTGAAGTGGTACACCTTCGAGCCTGCAGGAAGTTCGAGGGTGGCGAGCGTCGCCGCATCGGCCTCCAAATGGGAGAAGGTCAGCACCTGCGTGGTGGGCTTCTTGCCGTTGTTGGAGAGATCATCAAACAGGCTGGAGAGCTCCAAGGGGCGGCGAACCTGGCTGGAGACCACCTGGGTGCCCACGCCACGCTTGCGGACCAGCAGCCCCGAGCGGACCAGTTCATCCATGGCTTTGCGCATAGTGGGCCGGGACAGGTTCAGCTGGGCAGCGAGATGGATTTCGTTCTCCAGCCGGCTGCCGGGTTCCAGGATTCCGCTATTGATAGCGTTCTCGATGCCCTGGACCACCTGGTGATACAGGGGCACGGGCGAGGAACGGTCGATGATGAGACCAAGTTGATTCGCCACTAAATACTCCTCGTTCCATGCCGGACGCTGGTGCCTGCCCGTGGTTCGGGCGGACATCCATGTCCTAGTATGTTCGCTTGATAGGACATACTACCTTAGTTGATAATATCAGCGGAATTTTGGCGGTCAAGGCTGCCACTGGCGGGCGACCCTCCATTCGTGCCCGTGGTCTTAGGCTGGGGGAATGAATAACCGATATCTCGTCTCCCGCGAACGCTTCATCGCCGCTCCGGCCCAAGTGATCTTTGACGTCCTGGCCACGCCGGCGCTGCACAGTGCGATCGACGGATCCGGCACGGTGAAGGGCGCCCAGCCGCACGGCCCGGAACGGCTGGGCCTCGGAGCCCGGTTCGGCATGGAAATGAACATGGCCGTGGACTACAAGATCCTGAACACGGTCTCCGAGTTCGAGGAGGGCCGGCGCATCGCCTGGCGCCATTTCTACGGTCATGTCTGGCGTTACATCCTCGAACCGGCCACCGGTGCCGATGGTGCTGCCGGCACGCGCGTCATCGAACAGTGGGACGCCAGGGAGGTCCGCGGCAAGGTCTTCCTCCGGCTGGCAGGTTACTTGCGCCGCCACCCCGTCAGCATAGAAAAGACGTTGGCCCGGTTGGACGAGCACGTCACCGGCGCTGCCGGAGCGGCACGCTAGTGTTCCCGGCGTGAACCCCTCCGGCGGACTGGTTCCCAGCCCGCGGACCCTGGAGGTTGAGAGCCTCGAGGCCTTCGATCGGCTGGTCGCAGCCGGCGCGGTGGCCATGGGCGGCTGGCACGCCCAGTCTCTGGATCTGCGTGGCCGGAACGCGGCGCTGGAAACCCTGGACGTGGAAGGTGCCATTTTCCTGGGCTGTACCTTCGACCAGGGCGTGGAAGAGGGGCTTCGCCGCCGCGGCGCACTGATCTTCCCCAGGCTGCAGGGTGTGCCGTTCGATCCCTACCGGGCACGGCTCTACACGCCGCAGGAACTGTATGCCGGCCTGGAAACTTCACCCTATGAGGAGCTGCCTGATGCCCTGGTGTACCAGTGGAGCATCAGCCCGGGGCAACGCAGCCGGTTGGATGCCACCCTGGCCTCGGCGCTGCATGACCACGCCATCGGGGACGCCCTGGACGAGTTCACGCACTCGGACCTACTCGCCGGCCGCACCACCGTGGGCGTGATGGGCGGCCATTCCGCCCAGCGGGGCACCCCGGACTTCGCCCAGGCAGCCGAGCTGGGCAGGCTCCTGGCGCAGAGCGGGCGGCGGGTGGCAACCGGCGGCGGCCCCGGTGCCATGGAAGCGGCCAACCTCGGCGCCTATCTCAGCCACGTTCCGCATGCGGAATTCACGGCGGCACTGGCCGGGCTTGGATCCGTCCCCGGCTTCCGCCCCTCGGTGTCCGCGTGGGCACGCGAGGCGGCTGCCGTCGTCGAACGCTATCCGGGCGGAACACCATCGCTGGGAATACCCACCTGGTTCTACGGGCACGAGCCGCCCAACTACTTTGCCACCCACATCGCCAAGTACTTCGCGAACGCCATCCGCGAGGCGATCCTGCTGGAACTGTGCGACGGCGGCATCATCTTCCTGCCGGGCGCGGCCGGGACCGTGCAGGAAATCTTCCAGGACGCCTGCGAGAACTACTACAGCGCGCGCGAAGCTGTGATGCCGATGGTGCTGGTAGGGCGGCAGCAGTGGAAGTACGAGTATCCCGCGTGGCCCATGCTCCAGCGGCTGGCGGCCGGACGTGCCATGGAGGACCGGATCTTCCTGGTGGACAGTGCGGACGAGGCGCTCGCGGTGCTGGGCGCCCAGCCCATTTCCGGCAGCGGCTAGCCCACCGCGGTGCCGAAGGCCAGCCCCAGCACGTAGGTCACAGCGGCGGCGCCCAGGCCGATGCCCAACTGGCGCAGCCCGCGCGTCAGCGGCGACGTCCCGGACAGCAGGCCCACGATTCCGCCGGTGGCCAGCAGTGCCAGCCCCACCAGCACCGCGGCCACCACCAGGGCGGCCACCCCGGTCAGGCCGAACAGGAACGGCAGGATGGGGACCACGGCGCCGGACGCGAAGAAGCAGAAGCTGGACATTGCCGCCCCCCACGCAGTGCCCACGGCCTCGTGCTGGTCCTCCAACTCCGGCAGTTCGGCTTGCAGCGACAGGCTGGGATCGCAGTCGCAGCTCAGCAGCCCCATGCGTTCGGCCACGCGGTGTTCGGCGGCCTCGTGGGACATGCCGCGCGCCAGGTAGACGAGCATCAGTTCGTTGTGTTCGATGTCCAGTTTCGGGGCGGCGGCGAGGGTGATCTGGGTGGGACGGGTGGCGGCGAGGAGCTCGCGCTGGGACCGGACGGAGACAAACTCGCCCGCGGCCATGGACATGGCGCCGGCGAGGAGCCCGGCTACACCGCTGAGCAGCACCACACCGCTCGCCACTCCGGAAGCGGCCATGCCCACCACGAGTGAGAGGTTGCTGACCAGGCCATCGTTGGCGCCAAAGACGGCGGCGCGGAAAGTCCCGGCGAGCCGATTGCGGCCGCGCGTTGCCAGGCCGCGGACCACCTCCTCGTGGATCTGCTCATCCGCTGCCATGGCGTCCGTGGCGTTGGGATCCAGGGCATACGGGGAGCGGCCTTCAGCGCGCTGGGCGAGGGCCAGGACAAAAACGGAACCGAAGTGGCGGGCCAGGAATCCCAGAAACTGGCTGCGGAGCGATGCCGGCCGGGACTTTTGGGCGTGGTCGCCGAGGAGCCGCAGCCAGTGGGCCTCGTGCCGTCCTTCGGCTTCGGCGAGGGCCAGCAGGATGGCACGCTCTTCGCCGTCGCGGTTCTGGGCGAGGTCGCGGTAGACGGCGGCCTCTGCCCGTTCGTCTGCCAGGTATTGGCGCCACCGGCGGAGGTCCGCCGGTGTGGGCTGCGGCGGTGATGGATTGGATTCCGCGGGCGCGGCTTGGTGGGGATTGTGGTGCTGAGACACGCAAGGCTCCTGTGCTGGATGGGGAAGGTTCGGCCCCATTGCACCGCCCAGCTTACCGCGGAATGACGCGGTTTTTCGGCTGGCTGACCTCACTGCGGAGTTTAGGTTTCCCTCAATAAATGGCGGCCTGCCGGGTGTGCCCGGACGCGTTGCGGCGGGTCTTGACCGGGCCCACCGGCGGTGCTGTGATGAAGGAGTGGCGTCCGCCCGCGCCCACCCACAAAAGCACGTCAGGCGAACAATCGGAGGTCAAACCATGAGCACCACCGGACAGCACCCGGACATGCCGCACCTGGATTCCGTTGAAGCGGATCCCGCCTATGACTACGCCGAGGACCTACCAGTCAGCGAGGAGGACTGGGACGCCGACGAGGAGTTCCTGGACGCCGAAGAAGTGGTGGTTCCTACGCCTCCGGTAGTAGTCGACGCCGAGGAGCGCGTGGTCCCACTCGATGAGGACGAGTTCCGCGGAACGGAATGAAACGAACGACGGCGGCACACCGGTTCGCCGGGGAAGCGAAGGGAGTGCCGCCGTCGTACTCTGCGTTGGTTGAGCCTTATCTCCGGAATGAGCCTTATCTCCGGTGATGGAGCCTGTCAGTAATGACCCTAATGGGTCCGGTGGCTGGCGACCGGTGATCCTCCATGGGTAGTTCTTCGGTGACAGCTCCCGCGACCCACGATGCCGGAGGTCTGGGTGGCGCGTTTGGCCGTAGCGCAGGCTGAGCATCTGGGAGACCGTGTAGATCTTCAGCCGCTGGATGGTGCCTGCGAGGAGCAGGCTCAGGAGGAGCACCCGAGCCGATGGGATGTTGACGAAGTGAGCGTCCATTTGGGGCTCCTTGGAGCTGATTTGCAGCTTGGCGGGTATCCCGGCGGCGCTGCTGGGGACGCCGGTTTTCCGCTGCTCCTGTTGAGTGGGGAGGAAGAGTTCCTCAGCCATTAGGATTGCTCCAGAGATGGGGCCGCACCGCCGGCCATGAAAGGTCCGTACATGAAGGCACTTCCAGTTGAGCCGAGCAACGTCCCCGTTGCCATCGGTTCCCGAATCCGTGCCGCCCGGCAGTCCCAGCGGCTGACCATCGAGCAGGTTGCCGACGCCACAGGCCTGACCAAGGGCTTCCTGAGCCGCGTGGAACGTGACCTCACGTCGCCGTCGGTCGCGTCCCTGGTGACCCTGTGCCAGGTCCTGTCCATCTCCATCGGCGATTTGTTTGTTGCCCCGGAAACGCACCTGACCAAGCGGAACGATGGGCCCCGGATCTCCCTCGGCGGCGAAGGCATCGTGGAGCGGCTGCTGACGGCCCGTTCCGAACGGCGCATCCAGATGATCCAGGCCGTCATCGAGCCGCATGGCCGCGGGGAGACTGAGCTTTACGCCGTGGACTGCGACGTGGATGTGCTCCATGTGATCAAGGGGCGCATCCGGCTGATCCTGACCAACGAGGAATACGAGCTCAGCACCGGCGACACCGTGACATTCCCGGGCCGCGAACCACATACGTGGGTCAATCCCACCGACGAGGCTGTTGAGGTTCTCTGGGTCCTGGTCCCCGCCGCCAGCCGGTAGGTTGCCACTGCCCGCCTACTGGCTGCCCGCTTCCTGCTTCTAGTTGCTTGCGTGGCAGCGCTCCGTTGCGTGTTCCTGCCCGGTTTGTGGCCGGCCTCCTCTTTCCTGCGGGCCGGCAGCCCGCCTCGGCTCCGCGGCGTGAAGGCCTGCCCCTGCCGAAATTGCCGACCCGCGGGAGCGATCAGCGGGACCCTCGCCAAAGAGTTTGTAAACAACTGATACGCATAAGAAAACTTCAGGCTATGATGGCTGTCACCCCCGCCGATCAATCCTCGAAGGAGAGGCTCATTTTGAAAGAGCTGCGCATCGAAGCCAACGGCAACCTTGGCCCCATCGATTCATCCCGTATCCCGCGCTATGCCGGCGCTGCAACGTACGCCCGGCTGCCGCGCCTGGACCAGGTGGCCAAGGCTGACGTGACGGTGGTGGGAGTGCCCTTCGACTCGGGTGTTTCTTATCGTCCCGGCGCCCGGTTTGGCTCCAATCACATCCGCGAGGCCAGCCGCCTGCTGCGCCCGTACAACCCCGCGTGGGACGTCAGTCCGTTCGAAAACATCCAAGTGGCCGACGCCGGCGATATGGCGGTCAACCCGTTCAACATCAACGAGGCCATCGAAACCATCCAGCAGAACGCCCTGGACCTCACCGCGGCCGGCAGCAAACTGGTGACGCTCGGCGGGGACCACACCATCGCCCTGCCGTTACTCCGCGCGGCTGCCGAGCGCGCCGGCGGCCCTATCGCGATGCTCCACTTTGACGCCCACCTGGACACCTGGGACACCTACTTCGGTGCCGAATACACGCATGGCACCCCGTTCCGCCGGGCCGTTGAAGAAGGCATCCTGGACACAGAAGCCATCAGCCATATCGGCACCCGCGGCCCGCTCTACGGCAAAAAGGATCTCGACGACGACCACCGCTTCGGGTTCGGCATCGTCACCTCCGCTGACGTCTACTACCAGGGCGTCCTGGAGACCGTGGCCAAGGTCCGCGACCGGATCGGCAAGCGCCCGCTCTACATCTCCGTGGACATCGACGTCCTGGACCCCGCGCATGCGCCCGGTACCGGAACCCCGGAGGCCGGCGGCATCACCAGCCGCGAACTCCTGGAGATCATCCGCGGCTTCCGCGGCATGAACCTGGTGGGCGCCGACGTCGTCGAGGTTGCTCCCGCCTACGACCACGCCGAAATCACCGGCGTGGCGGCCAGCCATGTGGCCTATGAACTGATCACCCTGATGGCGGACAATGCTGTTGAAGGTGACCGGTTCGGGACCGCCAGCGGCTACGCCGCCCAGGCTTTCGGCCAAGAAGCCCGCCAACCTGCCGGTTTCGCCGCCGGAACCAAGGAGTAGCCACCATGATTGATTTCGATCCGGGCACGGCAGCTGCGCCCGCAGGGGAGAGCAAGGGGAGAAGTCAGCGCAACGGCGGGGACCTCGTCGTCGAAACCCTTGAAGCCCTCGGCGCCAAGACCGTCTTCGGCATCCCGGGCCAGCACGCACTCGGCCTGTTTGACGCCATGGGCCGCGGAAACCTGCACTTCGTGTCCTCCCGCGTGGAGAACAACAGCGCCTTCGCCGCGGACGGGTACTCCCGCGCCACCGGTGAAGTGGGTGTGCTGTTCCTGTCCACGGGACCCGGCGCGCTGACGTCCCTGGCCGGCCTGCAGGAGGCCTACGCCACGGGAGTGCCCATGGTGGTGGTGGCCAGCCAGATCCCGCTCGACGGCCTGGGCGCCCGCCGCAAGGGCATGCTGCACCAGCTCGATGACCAGAAGGCCTCGGCCGCGAACGTCACCAAGAGCCAGCGCCTGATCCAGCACGCGTCGGGCATTCCCTCAGCCATCCAGGATGCCTGGACTGAAGCCATCTCCTCGCCGCAGGGGCCGGTCTGGCTGGAAATCCCGCAGAACGTGCTGCTGGATCCCATCATGGTGCCACCGGTGGAGGATGCACTCGCCGAAGCAGCGGACAATCCGCCCCGCGTGGAGCTGGTCCGGGAAGCGGTGAAATGGCTGTCGACGGCGGAACGTCCCGCCATCATCGCCGGCGGCGGTACGCGGCGGGGCCGGGCCGAAAAATCGCTGCTCTCGATTGCCGAGAAGCTGCGGGCGCCGGTCATCTGCACCCCGGGCGGCAACGGCGCCTTCCCCTGGACCCATGAGCTTTCGCTGCAGTCCTGGATCGAGGACCGCCACATGACGGACCTCCTTGAGGATGCCGACGTCCTGATTGTCATCGGCTCGTCTCTCGGTGAAGTAACGTCCAACTACTTCACGTTCACGCCCCGCGGCCGCATTATCCAGATCGACGCCGAACCGCGGGTCCTCGAATCGAACAGCCCCGGCCTGGGCATCCGTGCCGACGCCGGCCAGGCGCTCGCCGCCCTCGACGACGCCCTGGCAGCGCCGGTGGACGCCGCCCGCAGCTGGCACGGGACCACCCCCGAGGACCTGGTGAAGGAATCCCTCGCCAAGGTCAAGGCAAGGCTCGAATCCCAGGACCTGGGCAAAGAGCTGATGTTCATGTCGGACATCCGCGAGGCCGTCCCCGCGGACATGCAGACCTTCTGGGACATGACCATCTCCGCCTATTGGGGCTGGAGCTGCTGGGATGCGCGGCAGGGTCAGTTCCACTCCGCCCAGGGCGCAGGCGGCCTGGGCTACGGCTTCCCGGCAGCCATCGGCGGCGCCGTCGGGCTAGAAACACTGGGCAAACCGGGCCGTGTTCTTGCCGTGTCCGGTGACGGTTCATCCATGTACTCCATCTCCGAACTCGCCACCGCCAAGCAGCACAATGTCCCGGTCACGTGGCTGATCGTGGACGACGGCGGTTACGGCATCCTGCGTGAATACATGGTGGGCGCGTTCGGCAAGGCCACGGCCACCGAGCTCGCACGCCCCGACTTCGTGAAATTGGCGGAGGCGTTCGGTGTGCCGGCCACGCGAGTGGCCCCCGAGGACGTCGGGGACGCGCTTAAAGCGGGCTTCGCGGCGCACGGACCTAACGTTGTCGTCGTCGAAACCCTGCTCAAGATGTTCGCTCCCACCCACCAGGACGGCTGACCAGCACGCACCAAAGCACCCGCTCCACCACAGCGCGAGAGGACACTTGAGGCCCCATTCCAAAGGGCCCCAAGTGTCCTCTCGCGCTTTTGTTGTGAGGGTATGTGCCACCGCACCCAGCTCTTTAGTTTCCCAAAGCAACCAGTTAAGGATATAGTTGCCTTAGGCAAACAAAAGAGGAGAGCTCAACCATGGCAGTTGCCCCGGATACCGCAGCGGACCTTGTCTACCGCATTTTCGACCTCCAGCGGGTGGTCCGATGTGTGGCCGCGGCGAGCTTCCGCGGACAGGACACCGGGGTTGCGCTGCAAGGCGTCCTCAGGTTCGTGGGGGAGGGGGAGTCCCGCGCCACCCAGCTTGCGGAGCGGCTCGGCGTCAGCGCCCCCGTCCTCAGCCGCCACATCGCGGACCTTGAAGAGCAGGGTTACGTCATCCGTCGGCAGGATCCCGACGACGGCCGTGCCCAGTTGGTTGCCCTTTCGCCGGCCGGCGCGGAAAAGCTCCGGAAGATCGAGGAGCACCGCACGGCCACGCTGCAGGATTACCTCAGCGACTGGAGCCAGGAGGATGCCGAAGATACGGCACGGATTCTGACGAAACTCTCGGAGTCCCTCAAGCATTCAGCCCGGGAACATGCAGTCCCGGCACTTTCAACCATGGCAACAGCCGCCGCAAACCAGACCTTCCAGGAGCACTGATTATGTCGAGCCAACCGGCCGCACCCCCCTTGGCGATGACCCACCGCCAGATCATGGAAGCCCTGACCGGGCTCCTCGCGGCGTTCTTCACCGCCATCCTCAGCAGCACCATCGTGGCCAACGCGTTGCCCACCATCATGTCCGATCTGCACGGCACCCAAACCGACTTCGCCTGGGTGATCACCGCTGCCCTGCTGGCCAACGCCGTCACCACCCCGATTTGGGGCAAGCTGTCGGACCTCTTCAACAAGAAGATTCTGGTCCAGCTGAGCATCGTCATCTTTGTGGCCGGCTCGGTCATGGCCGGACTCTCCGAGACCATCCCGCTGCTGCTCACCGCACGCGTTATCCAGGGTGTGGCCATGGGCGGGCTCACCGCGCTGGCGCAGGCCATCATCGGCACCATGATCCCGCCGCGGGACCGCGGCAAATACTCCGGCTACATGGGTGCCGTGATGGCGGTAGGCACTGCCGGCGGCCCGCTGCTGGGCGGATTCATCGTGGACAGCCCGCTGGGCTGGCGCTGGACCTTCTTCGTCTGCGTGCCGCTCGCCGTCGTCGCGCTCATCCTGCTCCAGATCACCCTGAAAATCGAGCACATCAAACGCCACGTCAAGATCGACTGGCTTGGCTCCATCCTGCTGACCTCCGGTGTCAGCCTGCTCCTGATCTGGGTGTCCTTCGCCGGCAACCCCGCCTACTACGACTGGGTTTCCTGGCAGTCGGCCGCCATGGTGGGCGGCGGCGTGGTGCTGCTGGCCCTGCTGGTGCTGGTGGAGTCCAAGGTTGAGCAGCCCATCATCCCGCTGAAGATCATCTCCGAGCGCACCACCGCTTTGGCCATCATCGCTTCAGTGGCCGTGGGCATCGCGATGTTCGGTTCAACCACCTTCCTGGGCCAGTACTTCCAGGTGGCCCGCGGGGCCACCCCCACCGAAGCCGGGCTGCTGACGCTTCCGATGATCGCCGGCAACCTGACCGGTTCCGTCGTTTCCGGTCTGCTCATCAGCCGCACCGGAAAATGGAAGGGCTATCTGATCGGCGGGTCCATCCTGCTGATCGGCGGCCTCGGCCTCGCAGGGACCATGGACCACACCACCGAACTGTGGCAGGCCGGGATCTTCACGGCCATCCTGGGCCTGGGCCTCGGCATGCTGATGCAGAACCTGGTCCTTGCGGTGCAGAACACCGTCCGGGCGTCAGACATCGGTACGGCCAGCTCGTCCGTGGCATTCTTCCGTTCGGTGGGCGGCGCCATCGGTGTCTCCGTGCTCGGCGCCGTCCTCAGCAACCGGGTCAGCGAACTCGCCACGCAGGGCCTGGCCGCGGCCGGCATTCCTGTGGCGGGCGGCTCTGCCGGCGCCAGCATGGACCTTGTTGATATGCCCGCACCGGTGCGCGAGATCATGCGCGCTGCTTACGGCGACGCCACCGCCGAGGTCTTCCTGATCTCCGCCGGCGTTGCGGTGATAGCCCTGATCTCGGTCCTGCTCATCAAGGAGCGCCCGCTGCGGCGCACGGTTGACATCCAGCCGGCTGCTGAACCAGGGGCGGGGGCAGCGCCGGGGACAGGCGCAGGGGAAAGCGCTAAGGAAAACGCCAACGCTGACAGCACGACGCCGGAACTCGCCTCCGCGAACCGCTGACCTGAGCGCGAACGGCTGATCGCCGCGCGAACGGACACTTGAGGCCCCATGGATCCGGGGCCGCAAGTGTCCGTTCGCGCAGGTGAGTGGTGGAGGAACGTGTGGGGGAGTACGCCGATCGGATGATATTTACCGTAGATGTTTCGCCGGGGCAACGGATTTCGTAGAGTAGGTAGGCTGAGAAATGTCAGCCCCGTCTGCTACTACTTATCCTCATCATTTCGCGCTCTCTCCCTAAGGAATCAAGGGCATGCTCCTCACCCTCATACGGCGCTACTCCAAACCGTATATGCCATACATCGTGGCCGTCGTAGTGTTCCAGCTGGCATCCACCATCGCAGCGCTTTACCTTCCCAGCCTCAACGCCCAGATCATCGACGAAGGCGTTACCCGCGGGGACACGGATTTCATCTGGCGGACCGGGTCCGTGATGCTGCTGGTGGCCATTGTCCAGGTGGGTACCGCCATCGCCGGCGTCTACTACGGCTCCAAAACGGCCATGGCCGTGGGCCGGGACCTGCGCCGCGGGGTGTTCCGCAAGGTCACCAGTTTCTCCGCCAAGGACGTGAACAGGTTCGGTGCCCCCACCCTCATCACGCGCGGCACCAATGACGTCCAGCAGGTCCAGATGCTGGTGCTGATGGGACTGAACTTCATGGTGGCCACCCCCATCATGTGCATCGGCGGAATCATCATGGCGCTGCGCGAGGATATCAGCCTGTCGTGGCTGGTCTGGGTCTCCGTGCCCGTGCTGTTCGTTGTGGTGGGCTACCTGGTGGTCCGGCTGATGCCCCTGTTCCGTTCCATGCAGAAGAAGATCGACCGCATCAACGCTGTCCTGCGCGAGCAGATCATCGGCATCCGGGTGGTCCGCGCCTTTGTCCGCGAACCGTACGAAACTGACCGTTTTGGCGTCGCCAACAAGGACCTGACCGACGTCTCCTTGAAAATCGGGGCCTTGTTTGTCCTGATGTTCCCGGCCATCGGCATGATCCTGCACCTGTCCACGGCAGCTGTGCTGTGGTTCGGCGGCCAGCGCGTGGATTCAGGCGAGATGCAGGTGGGCTCCCTGACCGCGTTCCTGCAGTACCTGTTGCAGATCCTCATGGCCGTCATGATGGGCACGTTCATGGCCATGATGATCCCGCGGGCCTCGGTCTGCGCGGACCGCATCGGTGAGGTGCTCGACGTCGAACCCTCCATCCACGATCCCGAACGTCCCGAGACTCCCGCCACAGTGGCCGGGGTAGTCGAGTACCGTAACGTCACCTTCGCCTACCCAGGTGCCGAGACGCCGGTGCTGAGCAACGTCAGCTTCACCGCCAGGCCAGGCGAGACCGTTGCGATTATCGGTTCCACCGGCGCAGGCAAGACCTCGCTGCTGGCCCTGCTGCCGCGCCTCTACGACATCGCCGAGGGCGAAGTCCTCCTGGACGGCGTCTCCGTCAGCAACCTGGACCGCGCCGAGATCACCAAGCGCGTGGCGCTCGTCCCGCAGCGGCCGTACCTCTTCTCCGGCACCATCGAACACAACCTGCGCTTCGGCAAGACCGAAGCCACGGACCAGGAACTCTGGGACGCGCTGCAGATCGCCCAGGGCGGGGACTTCGTCCGCGAGAAGAAGAACGGCCTGGACGCCCGCATCGCACAGGGCGGCACCAACGTCTCCGGCGGCCAGCGGCAGCGGCTCTGCATCGCCCGCGCGTTGATCACCAAACCCAAGGTCTACCTTTTCGACGATTCGTTCTCAGCACTGGACGTGGCAACCGACGCCAGGCTCCGCGCAGCCCTGAAACAGACCACCGCCGACGCCACAGTGATCATCGTGGCCCAGCGGATCTCCACCATCACCGACGCGGACCAGATCCTGGTCCTGGACAACGGCCGGATCGTGGACCGCGGAACGCATGAGGAACTCCTGGAAACGTCACCCACTTACCAGGAAATTGTTGAATCCCAGCTGAGTGTGGAGGAAATGGCATGAGCGCCGCCAAGAAGGTCTCGACGCGCTCGACCACCGAAACGAACCCGGATTCCGTAACTCCCGAAGACCTCCTGGAGGACGACGGGTTCTTCGAGGAGGAGTACAAACCTTCCGAAGCCGACGGCGATATGTTCGGCGGTATGCCCGCCAAGAAGGCCGAGCACTTCTGGCCCTCGGCGAAGCGCCTGCTGGGGCTCCTGAAGCCTGAGGCTGTGGGCATCTACGCCGTCGTGGCCCTGGTGGTGGTCTCGGTGGTCCTGAACGTCATCGCCCCCAGGATCCTGGGCCAGGCCATGGACGTCATCTTCGGCGGCGTAGTGGGCAAGCAGCTCCCCGCCGGCGCCAGCAAGGACCAGTTCGTGGAAGGCCTGCGCCAGCAGGGGCAGGAAAACTTCGCGGACATGGTGTCCCGGATGGAGCTGGTTCCAGGCACTGGGATCAACTTCCAGAAGCTCTCGGTCCTGATCGCCATCGTGCTGCTGATGTACTTTGTGGCCAACATCTTCCT
The DNA here is from genome assembly GCF_050156575.1 of Pseudarthrobacter sp. S6. NCBI lineage: Bacteria > Bacillati > Actinomycetota > Actinomycetes > Micrococcales > Micrococcaceae > Pseudarthrobacter > Pseudarthrobacter sp. S6. The sequence goes on from NZ_CP189581.1 coordinate 998,294, forward strand.
CTGGCTGCAGGGCTACGTGCTGAACCGCATCGTGATGAAGGTGATCCGCAGGCTCCGGGACGACACCGAAAAGAAGCTGAACCGGCTCCCGCTGAACTACTTCGACACCCGCCAGCGCGGCGACGTCCTCTCCCGGGTAACGAACGACGTCGACAACGTCCAGCAGGCGCTGCAGCAGGCCTTCGCGCAGCTGATCAGCTCGCTGCTGACGGTCATCGGCATCGTTATCATGATGTTCATCGTCTCGTGGCAGCTCGCCCTCATCGCCCTGGTGGCGCTGCCGCTGTCCGGCGTGGCGGCCGGCCTGATCGGTTCGCGCAGCCAGAAGCTCTTTGCCGCCCAATGGAAGAACACGGGCGAGCTGAACGGCCAGATCGAGGAATCCTTCTCCGGTCACGATCTTGTGCGGGTTTTCGGCCGTGACGCTGACATGCTGGAACGCTTCGAAGAGCGGAATGAGGCCCTGTACAAGGCCAGCTTCGGAGCCCAGTTCGTCTCCGGCATGATCTTCCCGGTCATGCAGTTCGTTTCCTACCTCAGCTATGTGGGCATTGCCGTCGTGGGTGGTCTCCGGGTGGCCTCGGGCTCGATGTCCCTGGGCGACGCCACGGCATTCATCCAGTACTCGCGCGAATTCACCCAGCCGCTGGGCCAGATGGCCGGCATGGCCAACATGCTGCAGTCCGGCGTGGCGTCCTCGGAGCGGGTGTTCGAATTCCTCGACGCCGATGAGCAGGACCCCGAGTCCGTCACCGAGCACCTGCCGGCCAAGACCGACGGGCATGTGGCGTTCAACGACGTCACGTTCAGTTACACCGAGGACAAACCCCTGATTGAAAACCTGTCCTTCACGGCGGAACCCGGGCACACCGTGGCAATCGTCGGTCCCACGGGGGCCGGCAAAACCACCCTGGTGAACCTCGTGATGCGCTTCTACGAGCTCAACTCAGGGTCCATCACCCTGGATGGCGTGGATGTCACGCACCTGAGCCGCTCCGAGCTGCGGTCCAAGGTTGGCATGGTACTCCAGGACGCCTGGCTGTTTGGCGGGTCCATTTACGACAACATCCGGTACGGCAACCTGGATGCCACCGAGGAGCAGGTCATGACGGCCGCCAAGGCCACCTTCGTGGACCGCTTTGTGCGCGCCCTGCCGGATGGCTACGACACCATCATCGATGAAGAAGGCAACAACGTCAGCGCCGGTGAAAAGCAGCTGGTCACCATCGCCCGCGCATTTGTGGCCAACCCGTCGCTGCTCATCCTGGACGAGGCAACCAGTTCGGTGGATACACGCACTGAACTGCTGGTCCAGAAGGCCATGGCGGCGCTGCGGACGGACCGCACCAGCTTTGTGATCGCCCACCGGCTGTCCACCATCCGCGACGCCGACACCATCCTGGTGATGGAGAACGGCAAGATCGTGGAGCAGGGTAACCACAAGTCACTCCTGGCGGCGGAAGGTGCCTACTACCGGCTGTACATGTCCCAGTTCGCCGGTTCCGACGTTGAGGACACCGTTGTGGACGATTCGACGGCGGTCCACAGCTGAGCGCCCTGGAAGCCGGAGCCGCCCGGCGCATTGAGGTCCTGGTCCCGATGCGCTGGGGTGACATGGACGCCTACGGGCACATCAACAACGTCCAGATTGTCCGGATGCTCGAGGAGGCGCGGATTATGGCGTTTGGGCCTCCCCGGGGCACCGGTCTGCCGGGCGTTGAGCCGGAAATGTCGCTGTTCAACGACGTTCCGGAGGGAACCCTGGCGCTGGTGGTGGACCACAAGATCCGCTACGTCAGGACGCTCGAATACCGCAACATCCCGGCAGTGGTCCAAGTGTGGATCGGTGCCGTCAAGGGCGCCAGCTTCGACATCCACTACGTGGTGCAGGACCCGGTCACCCGGGAGGACTGCGTCCGGGCCAGCAGCCACCTGGCGTTTGTGGACGAAGCCTCCGGCCGCGTCCTGCGCCTGACACCGGAGCAGAAGGAGCGGCTGGCGCCGTTCACTTTTTGAGCCGTTCACTTTTGAGCCGTTCACTGTTTGAGCCGTTCACGTTTTGACCCGTAAGGCGCCGTTCGTGCGCATCCGTTGCGCAGGCACGGCGGACACCGGAAACTGGGAATATCCACTAAGGAGCGTTTGATCATGGCCAAGAAAACCAAAAAGACCTGGAAAGAGATGTCACCGGCGGCACGGGCAGGATTTGTGGCCATCGGAATCGCGCAGGTGTCACTGATGCTGGCCGCCCAGCGGGACATTTCCAAGCGCCCGGCTGACCAAATTAACGGGCCAAAAGCGGCCTGGCGCGTGGCTGCCCTGATCAATTTCATCGGGCCGATGGGCTACTTCATTCTTGGGCGCAAGCGGTCTGGTGCCGGGGCCGTGTCAGTCAAATAGCGGGCCTGTGAACTGCAGACCGCCAGGGACTTCGGAGCGGGCATCCAGCTTGAGCCTGTAAATTTGAACCCATGACCCCAAACCCCAAGACTGCCATGCACCGCGCCCTCGGTGTCTCAAAGGAGATCGAGGACGCTGCGTGGTTTGTGCTGGGACCGGGCTTGCAGGGCAAGCCGTCAGCTTTGGACGGAAACACGCTGACCTGGACCGCGGAGGCTGCGGCAGAGCTGCTGGAACGCCTGGACCGGGGAACCGCGGACGCCAAGGCGCCCATGATGACAAACCTCCGGCAGAACCTCGAAGACGCGTCCCGGGAGGCCAAGCAGCTGGCCGTCGAGCTGCTCTTCCTGCAGTCGCTGCCCCTGGCGCACGAGGTGAAGTCGCTCAAGGTCAAGCGTGCCCGCGTGGCTGAGGCCGCGTCCTGGCTGGAAACACCGTTGGAAGCACCGCTGGAGCTGCCCGAGGAACTCTACAAGGGCATGACTGACCACGGCGTGATCAGGGACCGCACCGCCGAATTCAACTGGACCATTTGGGACCACCTCAAATGGCTCTGCCGCTTTGTGCAGCACGTGGACCAGCAGATTCCTGCAGCCATCGCCAAGGCGCTGAAGGACCCGCTCAATTTCCACGAGCTCGCCGCGGGCACACCGGGGGACCAGCCGGCTATCCGCCGCAGCATCGAGTACCTGGCGTGGCCGAGCTACTTCGAGCCCGTTGTGGCGGACGTGGAACGGCAGGAAATCCGGGACGCGTTCGCCTCCCTGGTGGGCGGGGCCAAGGGCGACAGTGATGAAGACATCACCGCGGACATCCACCGCATCCGGCTGCATTTGGATGAACAGGCCGGCCAGCGGATCGACTGGTACGCCCGCCAGCTGGTCAGCCAGTGGCGCAAGGTCGGGGACCCCGGGCGCCGCGCGTGGCTGCTGCGTACCCACAGCGACAACGCCGAGCTCCTCACCGCGTGGCAGGAAGAGGAGAAGGTGACGCTCGACGTCGAACATCTCCGCCATCTGGACCCCGGGGTGACCGCCGGGCTGGTGCAGCACGCGGTGGACGAGGATTACAAGCACCTGGGCTACGTGGAGCGGGAGGACACCAAAACAGCGGTGTTCGCCTTCCTCACCGTCATGAAGCCCGGCGACCTGGTTCTGTTCCAGCATGCCGGCACCGTGCGGCTGGGCGTCGTGCTGGGCGAGCCCGAGCACAACGATGACAACCGTCGCCTGCGGCGCAAGGTGCGTTGGCTGGACGACGGCCACGCCACCACCGATCTGCCCCGTCACGTCCAGCGGCAGCTGGCCACCTCGGGGATCGTTGTTGACGTCACCAAAGTGGTGCAGGCGCTCCAGGCGCTTGTGCCGGCCGAGGCGGAACCGGAGGACGACGGCGACGCCGAACCTGCCGCCGTCGTGCCCCCTGTGCAGGAGGGCTTCCGCCCGCTGAGCCGCGACTTCGCGGAGTCGCTGCACATGGACCTGGAGCCGCTGCAGGAGATCGCGGAACTGCTGGAGGAGAACCGCCAGTTGGTCCTGTACGGGCCGCCCGGAACCGGCAAGACGTACCTGGCCAAGCATCTCGCGGCGGAACTGGCCCAGGACAGCACGGACGAACGGGTGAAGCTGGTGCAGTTCCACCCGTCCTACGCGTACGAGGACTTTTTCGAAGGCTACCGGCCGGACAAAACGGACGAGGGCCAGGTGGCCTTCAAACTCGTGGCGGGGCCGCTGCGCCGCCTGGCCGAAGAAGCCGCCAAGCCCGGGAACGAGAAGAAGCCCTATTTCCTGATCATTGACGAGATGAACCGGGCCAACCTGGCCAAGGTGTTCGGCGAGCTTTACTTCCTGCTGGAGTACCGCGATGACCGGATCTACCTGCAGTACAGCCCCAACGAGCCGTTCACGCTGCCGGACAACCTGTACATCATTGGCACCATGAACACCGCGGACCGCTCCATCGCCATGATGGATGCCGCCATCCGCCGCCGGTTTGCGTTCATCGAGCTGCATCCGCAGACGGAGCCGGTGCAGGGGTCGTTGCTACGGTTCCTGCAGGCGCGGAACCTGGACACCACGCCGGCACTGCTGCTGGATGCGCTCAACGCCGCCATCGACGAGTGGGACCGGGACCTGATGATCGGCCCGTCGTACTTTATGAAGACCGCCGCCCAGACGCCCACGGGGCTGCGCCGGATTTGGAAATATGAGCTGATGCCGCTGCTGGAAGAGCATTACCACGGCCAGCTGACGCGCGCGCAGCTGGAGGAACGGTTCGGTCTGGAGCAGCTGCTGGGGCGCCTTGTTACCAGCTAAGCCAACCCATACTCCCGCCCACGGCGGCGCCGCGTCAGGAGGGGCTGTGCAGGGGCGCGCAGCGCAGGGTGGCGCAGCGTTGGGCGGCGCCCAGCAGCGTGGTGGCGGCCCCGCAGTGCGCCACCTGGTCCTCGATGAGCTGTGCAAAGGCACCGTGGAACGCCTCGATGCGGCCAGCGCGGCCTTTATGAACGCCAGTGGACTTGCCAAGGCCTCCCCGATGGGCATGGGTTTGTACCGGATCGAGCCCGCGGGCAAGGTGGGTTCGGTCCGCACGGCCACCCTGCAGCTGGATGTGCGCCCCAAAGACCGGCTGGGTCTGAGCCGGCTGCTTTTCCTCCTCAGCTACGCCGGCAACCAGGGCTTCCGAGCCGACTCCGTGGCCGCAACCGAGGACCGCGAACTCTGGAGCGCCCTGGCCGAATCCTTGGCGCAAATGGCAGAGCGTGCCCTTGGGCGAGGGGTGCTGCAGGGCTATCTGACCGTTGATGAGTCCCTCCGCACGGTCAAGGGCCGCATCCGGATTTCCGACCAGATCTCCCGCCGCCCCGGCATGCTGGTGCCGCTGGAAGTGTCCTACGACGAGTTCACCGAGGACATCGCCGAAAACCGGATCCTGCGCGCCGCGCTGGAACGGATGGGCCAGGTGCCCCGGGTCCGCCCCGAAGTGCTGAGCCGCCTGCGCCAGCTGAAGGGAAAGCTCGACGCCGTCACCCGCCTACCTGCCGGTGCGCCCCTGCCACCATGGACGCCGAGCCGGATGAACGTTCGCTACCAGCCAGTGCTGCGCCTCGCTGAGCTGATCCTGAAGAATGCGTCTGCTGAGGCGGGCGAGGGGAAGCAGCAGACGGCGTCGTTTGTGGTGGACATGGCCCAGGTGTTCGAGGATTTTGTGGGCACGGCGCTCCGCGAGGCCATGGCGGCGTATCCGGGGGAGATGCGGCGGCAGTTCAACGCGCTCCTGAGCGAAGCTGTCCATGATGCCGACCGGCTATCCGTGCGCCCGGACGCAGTGCACCTGCTGGGCGGCCGGCCGGTGGTGGTCTACAACGCAAAGTACAAGGCCGCCACGGACTTGGGCGCCTCCCTGACCGCCGACCACTACCAGATGCTTGCCCACTGCACCGCCCTGGGTGTGCCCACCGCCTGGCTGGTCTATGCGGGGGTGGGCGAGATGAAGCTGCGGAGGATCCTCAACACTGACATCGACATTGTGGAGTTTCCGCTGGATCTGTCGATGCCGCCGTCGGACATTCTGGCAGCGGTGGCGGACCTTGCGCGGCAGTCCTGGGGTGAAGTGGTCCGGACCGCCCGCGCGGTCCGGTGATCGTACCCGCCTCCCGGTGATCGAGCCTGTCAGATCCAGGAAACCTAGACCGGCATCCGGAACGTGAACGTGGTGCCCTGTCCCAGTTTGCTTTCCACCTGGATGGTTCCGCCGTGGGCTTCCACGATGGCCTTGCTGATGGGCAGGCCCAGGCCTACACCGGGAATCGATGTATGGCGGACGTTGCTGGTCCGGAAGAACTTGGCGAACACCTGGGCCTGGTCGTTGGCGCTCATGCCCATGCCCGTATCACTGACCCGGCAGGCGAGGTGGCCGTCGTCGTGCTCCAACGACACCACCACGTTCCCGCCGTCGGGCGAATATTTGATCGCGTTGGAGACCAGATTGTCCAGCACCTGGGAGATGCGGGGGCCGTCCACATGGGCATCCAGCCGCGCTGGCGTGTCGGCTGTCAGCGCCACGCGGGAGACGTCGGCCCTGGGCATCGCGGCGGACACGCTGGCACGCACCAGTTCAGCGACGTCGACGGCGTGTGGGGTCACGATCAGTTGCCCGTTTCTGGTGGCTAGGAGGTCGGACACCAAGGTGAGAAGCCGTTCAGAATTGCGCCTGATGATGTTCAGCGGTTCCAGTTGGTCGTTGCCGGGATCGTCCTCCAGGAGGAGTTCCACGTAGCCCAGGATGGAGGTCAGCGGGGTCCTGAATTCGTGGGACACGCTGGCGACGAAATCATCCTTGGCCGCCAGGGCGTCCACCAGGTCTGTCACGTCGCTGAACACGATTACCGAGCCGGCGAACGTTCCGTCCGGGTCCGTCATGGCCCGGGCGCTCGTAGTGATGGCCCGCTGTTCCGTGCCTGCGCCCAGCCAGACAAGGTAGTCGGTGAAGGTCTCGCCGAGGACAGCCCTGCGCACAGGTCGGTCCTCCACCGGGACAGGGGTGGTACGGTCCGCGGCGAAGACCAGCAGCTGGGACTCGTTCGGATCATCGATGTCCTTTGGGCGGGCCAGTTCGTGGTTGGCGCGCTGTTTCCGGTTCATCAGGATGTCGTGGCCGTCTGCGTCGACGGCGAGGACGCCCAGGTGCACAGTGTCCAGAACGGAGTTGAGTAAAGCCTCCTGTCTCCTGGTGCCGAGCAGGCTGGCTTGGAGCTGTTTATCTTTCTCTTCCAGGATCCGTTGCTGCCGCGTCATGCTCAGGGTCAACACGCTGACTGATACGCCGATTCCGAGCATCATGACAGGGAGGAGAAGGGGCTTGACCAGGGTAGGGCCAGACACATCTAGGCGAATCAGCAGCGGAACCCAGATCATGGCCAATGGCACGAAGAAGGACAACCACAGGGAAGTCCGGGGATAGTAGCCTGAGGCACATAGCCAGATGACGGGGAAGACTGCCAACAGACTGATTCCGGCCAGGCTCTCCTGCCCGCCTTCCCGGCCCACGCCGATGGAGGCGAAATCCAACAGCGGGACAACCAGGAAGCTAGTGTACGGCAGGCGGTCCCACGGCACCACGTAGCACAGCACCATGAGGGCCAGCTGGGAGAAGAGGAACGCCACGAATAGCGCGTTGTCCATGGTCCGGGGGAAAAACGCCGACACGAGGACCACGGCCAGCAGTGTGGTTATGAAAAGCGGCATTTGGCTGAGGGCAACTCTTTCCGTCAGCCGGTATTCATGGAAGGGTTTCCGGAAAAACCTAAGGTGGCCCGCGGCCCACGTTGCGGGTTCAGTCATGAACGTCGGCCTGAAGTGGGAGGATAGGGGAATACATACCAGCAGGATATCGGCAGCGGGCTATACTTCTCACGTTGTCAAGCTGGTTGAGGGGACTGGTATGAGTGAAGCACGAGTTGGTCTGGTCATCGAAGACGATCAGGATATCCGGGAGTTGGTACGGGCGGTCCTGACGCAGGCGGGTTTTGACGTCACAGTGGCGGGCAGCGGATTCGAAGGGGTCAAGGCTGCCAGAACCTTGAATCCAGACGTCATAACACTTGATTTGGGACTGCCGGATATCGACGGATTCGAGGTCTCCCGCCAGATCCGCGAGTTTTCGGATGCCTACATAGTGATGCTCACGGCACGGGCTGAAGAACTGGACACTTTGATCGGCCTCGAGTCCGGGGCTGACGACTACCTCACCAAGCCCTTCCGCCCACGTGAGCTCCGCGCGCGGATCGCGGCGATGATGCGCCGCCCCCGAGCGCTTCCGGACGCGGGGGAGAGCGCCCCTCCAGTATCTGATCGCCCGGTCGACCTCGGCACTGGCAGCGGAAACGGTCATTACAGCCACAATGGCTTGGATCTGAACTACGCCTCACGGTCTGTCGCTGTGGACGGCCAGGAGCTCAACCTGACGCGGACGGAGTTTGAACTCCTCTATGCCTTGCTCGAGGCGGGCCGGACTGTCCGGACCAAATCGGATTTGGTGCGTCGGCTCCGGGACGAGGATTACGACGTCGGAAGTTACATCAGCGAAGCGGACGAACGTTCGGTGGAGGTGCACATGGGCAACCTCCGGAAGAAGCTTGGTGATTCACCGCAGCAACCGCGCTGGCTGCAGACGGTCCGCGGTGTGGGTTACCGGTTGGCACCAGGCGGGCGCTGAGCCTGGAGCCGGTACAGGGTCTGGCGGCTGCACTGGTTGATCGGCCGGAGGTAGTTGGCGGCCAGTTGCGGCAGTGCAACGGATGGTTCCGCGCGCGGTGACTCTTCCCGGATGGAACGTTCAAGGGCCATGGCCAGCCCCGCCAGCCGTTCGGCGCCCACCATTTGGCTCGAAGTCTTGAGGCTCAGGACCGCGTCCACCGCCCCGTCCAGGTCTCCCGTGGTGAGAGCGAGCCGCAGCTTGCCGATCCGCAACGGCAGGCAGTCGATGAAGTTTCCCACGAACATGCTGCAGTAGCCCTCGTCTTCGTCGAGTTCGACGCGTAGCCGGTCAAGGACGGAGGGATCTACCAGGGGGCGCCCTGCGTCGTCGGATGGAGCCATGTCCGTCCCTTCCGCTCGCGACTGCCGCCCGGGTAGGGGGCTGTGACTTGGGTTTGTGTCCACTTTCAGCGTAAATCTGTTCCCTGAAGATGCAGCCGTCCGGGACAAGGACTGCGGGATTCCTGAGGAAAATGCGGGTTTTTCATAGGAGCTCATCTTTGCTGGTGCCGATCAATTCGCGAGGCGGCAAAGGCTCAAGATTGCCTCAACTTCCGGCTGGCATTGTTTGCCTGCTGTGGGCTTGTCTGGCGTCGGCTTGCCGGGCACCGAGGAACTCCACAAGGTGGGCTTCGAGGGCGGAGCCGTCCTTCAACTCGCACTCCCACACGGTGAGGACCTCCCAGCCGGCGGCCATCAACTGTTGGCGCTGGTCGGCGTCGCGGTTTCTGGTGCGGGTGCGCTTGGCTTGCCAGAAGGCGGCGTTCGCTTTTGGCGCGTGCTGGCCTACCCGGCAGTGGTGGAAGTGCCAGAAGCAGCCGTTGATGAAGATGACCTTTCGACGGCCTGCGAATACCAGGTCCGGGCGACCGGGCAGTCGACTTTTGCCTGCCTTGCCGTGCAGGCGGTAGCGGTAGCCTTTGGCGTGGAGGAGGCGGCGCACCAGCAGTTCCGGCTTGGTGTTCGTGCCCTTGATGCGGGACATGTTCCAGCTGCGCTGCTCGGGAGTGAGCATGTCCGCCATGATTCCAGTCTAGGAGCTCCTAGATTTCGCGCTCCGGCTGGTCGCCCAGTTCAAAATGGCGGCCGCTGACGGACGTCGGCACGATTTCCACGTAGAAATCCTTTAGCGTCGGCACCCAGGATTTCAGGCCAATTTCCTCGACGGCGGCGAGCTCCGTTGAGTTGGCCAGGACGCGCGCCGTGCCCCGGAGGACTACCGACCACGCCTCATCTGAGAGAATACCGTCCGTTTCGAGCAGCACGCGGGAGTTGATGGTGAGCTGCGCCAGCTTGTTGCCTGGCGCGGTGCGGAGGTAGATTTTCCGGTCCGAGGTCAGGTAGTTGACGGGAAAGATATCCGGTTCGCCGGCCACAGAGACCACCAGCCGGCCGTGCTTTGTTGCGTCCAGGAGTTTCCAGGACTGCTCGTCGTCGAGCTCAAGAACGGGGTTGCCATCTGCGTGCGTAAACATCATGCACGCCATTCTTCTACGTTCGGTAGAAGAATTCTAGGGTTTTGGCGCGGAGATTCTGCACCAGGGTCCTGGCGTGCGATTGTCCGTGTGACTTTTTATTGGTCCTTGGCGGTGGTAGAACCGATGGCGGGTGGCTGTGGATAACTTTCATCGCTCAAATGTGTCCTGGGCTACCCTTAAGGTCATTGTTCGGAGCGAAACGTCTTGAAACTATCGGGGGATTAGCTGCCCATGACATCGCACATCACTTCCACGGCCAGGCGTTTGCGCATGCACTTTGTTGCTGCTGTTGCCGTGTCCGCTTTGCTTTTGACCGGATGTAACCCGGGTGGCGATCCTGGGGGCACCTCGTCCGAGGCTCCGACCGCGAGCTCCACGGCCAGCCCTAGCCCCAGCCCAACCCCGACGGCGACTCCGGTCTATGTGCCGGCTTCGGCTAGCGGCCGTGCTCAGAATGTGCCGGTGCCGGTGTTGCCCGAGGTCGCAAAGACGGAGACGAAAGAGGGGCTGGAGGCGTTCGCCAGACACTGGTATGCCACTCTGACTTACGCCTATGAGACCGGCGACATGAAGCCGCTGGAGAGTATTTCAAGCCCAACATGCGTTAGTTGCGCTCGAGTGAAAGAGGTCGTCGAGGGCTGGCACTCGGGCGGCCAGTGGATCGCCGGCGGGCGCATGGTCGTTGAGGGTGCGCAAACGAAGTTTCTCGAGGTTGCGCCCGGGGAATATCAAGTCTTGATTCAGGTGCGGCAGGAGCCGCTTTCCTACTACCGCGCCGACAGGTCTCTTGATGAGACAACGGAGAGCAAGCCTGCGATCGGCGACATAATGGTTGCCGGATACGAGGCTGGTGTCTGGACTGCCAAAACTGTTGAGCACCTGGTCAATGAATAATGAAAACAATTGCCCGCTGCGGGTTCTTAATGCTGTTCGTCATCCTGCTATACGTTCCGACAGTTTCCCCTGCTCGCGCTGAGACTTCTGTCAAAGGTGACTGGGGAGGGGCCGGCGCGAATGTTGGTGGTTGGTATCAGGATCCGGGCTCAGGTGCGTGGACTGAAACTCCCATAGGAGTAGACGATGATCCTTACGTGTACATGTATAAGCACGTTTGCCGGACGGATCCGACTCTGGATGGCTCAAATTGCGCGGGACCGGATATCGCTTGCACAGCAGGCGATAATGGGCGGAGCGTCAACTGGTACAGATCGCTTGCAGAGTTTACTCCGCGTGTTTGGAGTTTTTTTGCGGGCCCGACCTGCATCTATGATGAAAAACCTGTCGACGTCCTGGAACAAATAGCCGCTCAGATCCAACAGCAGTTCGAGAGCCTCCCGATCAACGCCGGAGCCGTTGTCGCGCAGCCCAGCCCAAACACGCTCCGCGGTGCTGAGACGAACTTCTACGCGGACGCGTCCGAGCAACAGTTCGACGTGACGATGTTCGGGCAGAAGGTGCACGTTGTCGCGACGCCGGTTCAGTACACCTGGAACTACGGAGACGGAACCGTCTTCGGCCCGCAGCCTTCCATGGGTGGGCCGCTGCCCCAGGACCGCTGGGGTGAAAAGACCCGAACAAGCCACGTCTACGCGGACACGGGCGACTTCCAGGTTGTCCTCACAGCGTCCTTCCAAGGCACGTATTCCGTGAACAACGGACCACCGCTGCCTATACCGGGCCAAGGCCAGTTCAGCGCACCACCGCAGCCCATCAGCGTCTGGCGGTCCATCACACGGAACTATGCCGACGACTGCAACGAGAACCCGCAGGGTCAGGGATGCCCGGGCATCGCATCGCCCCGATAGGACGCCTCCGACGACGCGACTGAGACGGCTGGCAACGGCGCCGGGAAACCCTCGAAGCCGCCCCCGCAAAGAGTGATCCGCGCCTCCATCGGAATACTTGCACGCGCCGGGCAGTTGGGCACAGCAGTACCAATTCACCTCGAAAGGAACTGCGCATGCTGTTTTCCCCCTTGACTCTTGGCGAGCTTGAACTGCCCAACCGCCTGGTCATGGCGCCCCTGACCCGCCTCCGCTCAGGCGAGGACGGTGTTCCGGGTGCCCTGGTCGTGGAGCATTACCGGCAGCGCGCCTCACTGGGACTCATCGTCAGCGAGGGCACGTACCCCAGCCCCGCAGGACGCTCCTACCCGGGTCAGCCCGGTCTGGTCACCACGGAGCAGATTGCTGCCTGGAAGAAGGTCACCGACGCGGTGCACGCTGAAGGCGGCCGGATTTTCGCGCAGATCATGCACGGCGGGCGGGTTTCCCACGCGGACATCACCGGCGGCCACACCATCGTTGGTCCGAGTGCTGTTGCCATCGAGGGTGAGGTCCGCACGCCGTCCGGCAAGCAGCCATACCCCGTCCCGCACGCATTGACCACCGACGAGTTGCCCGTTGTGATGCAGGAAATCGTCGCCGGCTCGGTCAACGCCATTGAAGCAGGATTCGACGGCGTGGAGCTGCACTCGGCCAACGGCTACCTTCTCCACGAATTCCTGGCTCCGAACTCCAACGTCCGGGACGACAGCTACGGCGGTTCGCCGGAAAAGCGAGCCCGCTTTGTGATTGAAACGGTCAACGCCGTGGTGGCCGCCGTGGGTGCGAACCGCGTGGGTATCCGCATCTCGCCGGAGCACAGTGTCCAGGGCATCGCCGAAACGGATGCGGACGATGTCCGCGCCACGTACGAGGTGCTGGTGGACAGCATTGCGCCGCTCAACCTCGCCTACGTCAGCATCCTGCACCACGAGCCCACCAGCGAGCTGGTCCAGGATCTCCGGGCGCGCTTCAACGGCACCTTCCTGGTGAACTCCGGCTTTGGCACCATCACCACCCGTGAGGAAGCAGCCGCGCTGGTGGCCGACGGACATGCGGACGCGGTGGTGGTGGGGCGGCCCGCCATTGCCAACCCGGACCTCGCGCGTCGCTGGAAGGAAAGCCTTCCGCTGAACGAGCCGGACCCGTCCACCTTCTATGCTGACGGCTCCATAGGCTACACGGATTACCCCGCGTATTCGGCTTAGCGGTCAATTTTCGCCTTGACCGGAGCTTAACGACGACGGCGGCACCCGGCTTAGGTGCCGCCGTCGTTGGCTGCTCGGTGTGCTGTCCCGGCAGCCCGCGCCAATAGGCCATCCGACGGCTGTTTTGGCTCATTTTCTACGTTGGCCCGCCCAGATTCACAAGTGCTGAGCGGTAACTTCAGAATACTCCAGCGAATGGATTATTGCTAGGAAAATTATAGGTACGCCTCCCGGCCCGTCCCCTCGCGCATCACCAGCTTGTCATCCTGAATGGAGACGAGCAGGCTTTTGGGCTTTCCGCTGACTTTGGTGATGGCTTTCAGGCCCCGGTTGGTGACTTCCACACCTACCTGCGCCCCTTTCGCGGGAAGCTCCACGGATGTTTCATAGGCTTCCCCCAGCAGCGGGTTGGTGGACACCCCCATATCGCGGCGGACCTCCTTGCCGTTGACCATGACGGTGATGTTGGCCTCGTCGAATCCTTCCTGAAAGACGATGAGCAGTTCCCGCATGGTGGGCCTCTTCCTCGAAGTGATTGCCTGTGGCGGCATATCAACTACAGCACTTCGCGGCCCGGAGCGGAATACCCCGGCCGGCTGCCCGGCAGAGCGTCGCTGGAGACCATCAGGCCCGTAGGGCAAAATGTTCAGGTGACCCAACTCCCGCACGTCCCGTCCGCCTCCTCGTCTGCCTCCACTCCGGACGGCGCCATCCATGCCCAGATCGCCGCCGAGCTTGCCGTGAAGACCTGGCAGGTCAAGGCTGCAGTAGACCTGCTCGACGGCGGGTCCACCGTTCCGTTCATCGCCCGGTACCGCAAGGAAGCCACCGGGACGCTCGATGACACGCAGCTGCGCGAGCTCGACGAACGCCTGCGCTACCTCCGCGAACTTGAGGACCGCCGTCGTACTGTCCTCGAAGCGATTGCCGCGCAGGGGATGCTGACCCCCGAACTGCAGGCAGCGATCCTTGCCGCGGACACCAAGTCCCGGTTGGAGGACATCTACCTTCCGTTCAAATCCAAGCGCCGCACCAAGGCCCAGATTGCCCGCGAAGCCGGGCTGGAGCCGCTCGCTGATGCCCTACTGAAGCGTCCCGAGCTGGACCCGGAACGCGAGGCTGCCAGGTACCTGAGTGCCGAACACTCCATTGATGACGCGTCCGCCGCGCTCGCCGGCGCCCGTTCCATCCTGGTCGAGCGGGTTGCGCAGGATCCGGACCTCGCGGCGACTCTGCGCGAGCGGCTGTGGACGCAGGGGCGGATGGTGTCGCGGGTCAAAAAGGGCAAGGAGTCCGACGGGCAGAAATTCGCCGACTACTTTGACTTCGCCCAGGCGCCCACCGGGATGCCCTCGCACCGCGTGCTTGCGCTGTTGCGCGGTGAGAAGGACGGCGTCCTGGAGCTGGATCTCGCCGAGGCGGATCCGAACGACGACGACGCCCTGGCCGCCGCGCGTTCCCGTTACGAATCGGCCGTGGCCAGGTGCCTCGGGGTCGCCGACCGCGGCCGTCCCGCCGATTCGTGGCTGATCCAGACCGCGCAGCTTGCCTGGCGCTCGCGCGTGCTGGCCCGGCTGACTGCCGACCTCCGGGGAAGGCTGTTCACGGCCGCAGAGGACGAGGCTGTCCGGGTGTTCGCCGCCAACCTGCGCGACGTCCTCCTGGCGGCACCCGCTGGAAACCGCGCCACTCTTGGGCTGGACCCCGGACTGCGGACCGGCGTGAAAGTTGCCGTTGTGGACGGCACGGGCAAAGTGGTGGCCACCGACACCGTGTACCCGCACGCGCCTGCCCGGAAGTGGGACGAGGCCCTCGCAACGTTGGTGCGGCTGTCCCGGAAGCACAAGGTAGAACTGGTGGCCATCGGCAACGGAACAGCATCCCGGGAGACTGACAAGCTGTCCGCGGAACTGATCAAGCTGCTGCCGGCGGCGGATGCGAAACTGCAGAAACTGGTGGTTTCCGAGGCTGGGGCGTCGGTGTACTCTGCGTCGGCGCTCGCCTCGGCGGAGCTGCCGGGTATGGATGTGTCCCTGCGCGGGGCCGTTTCCATTGCGCGGCGGCTGCAGGACCCGCTGGCGGAATTGGTGAAGATCGATCCCAAGTCCATCGGCGTGGGGCAGTACCAGCACGACGTCACTGCAGCGAAGCTGGACCGCAGCCTGGACGCGGTGGTCGAGGACTGCGTGAACGCTGTCGGCGTTGACGTGAACACGGCGTCGCCGGCGCTGCTGAGCCGTGTGGCCGGCGTAGGGCCGTTGCTGAGCGAGAACATTGTGGCCTACCGGAACGAACACGGGCCGTTTGCCAAGCGCAGCGAACTGAAGAAGGTGCCCCGACTGGGTGCGAAGGCGTTTGAGCAGTGCGCAGGCTTCCTGCGGATCACCGGGGGAGCAGAACCTTTGGACGCGTCGAGCGTGCACCCCGAGGCGTATCCGATTGCCCGGAAAATCCTGGTTGCGGCTGGCTCTGCGCCGGCGTCGTCCCTGGACCCGCGGGCCTTCGTGGACGGAACGTTTGGCCTTCCCACCGTCCAGGACATCCTGGCCGAGCTGGACAAGCCCGGCCGCGACCCGCGGCCAGCCTTTGCCGCGGCGACGTTCTCCGAGGGCATCGAAAAAATCTCCGACCTCAAGCCCGGCATGGTGCTCGAGGGGACGGTGACCAACGTTGCTGCGTTCGGCGCCTTCGTTGACCTGGGAGTGCACCAGGACGGCCTTATACACGTGTCCGCCCTGGCCAACCGCTTCATCTCCGACCCGCGCGAAGTGGTCAAGTCGGGGCAGGTTGTGCGCGTGAAGGTGCTGGAGGCCGATCCGGAGCGGAAACGAATTTCCCTGACGTTGAGGCTCGACGACGAGCTGCCGCCCTCGGGCGGCAACCAGCGGGGAAACGAGGGCCAGCGTGGCGGGCGGAACGCAGGCGACCGTGACAGCGGCTCCGGCGGCGCGCGACGGCCCGGCGCCTCCGGTGGGCCCCGCCCCCGCAGCCAGAACGTTGAACCGGGACGGGGATCGTCCGGCAAACGTCCCGACAATCGGCCTCAGGCCAGCATTCCGGCTCCTGTCGATACAGCCATGGCTGAGGCGCTTCGCAAGGCCGGCCTCGGCAAGTAATCTGTCATGCTGGCTGGACGCCTAGCACCGGTAGCGGCGGGGCCAGCCAAAGCTGCTAAGGAAGCAGCACGCGGGGGCGCCCGAACTGGGTCCGAACTCCGGGGGAGAAGAGGACAGAGTCAGGGGGACCGGACACATTGATTCCGGCGGCGCTGATCAATTCGTCGTTGAGTCTTGTCACCTCGGCCCGGTGAAGGGGCCACGCCGCATGCGTGTTGGGAACGTACAGCGTGCGGCGCCCGATGGTGGTGTGGAGGCCGAACCTCGCTGTCAGGTGAACGGACAGCGGATCGGCAGCGACGGTGTCCAAATCGGGTACGGCGCCGAAGTCGCTCCGGGCCCCGTCCCTGAACCGGCGGACAGTGAAGCCGATGGAGTCATCTATCGCCGACCGACGGAAGCCCGCGCGGGACCAGACGTAGGGGATTCCCGCCGCCCGGGCCGCCAGGACCACAGCGAGCCGGTTGGCGTCCAGGCTCAGGAACACCACGCCTCGGGTGCCATCCGGTTCTCGGGAGTAAAGACGGACATTGATCTCGTTGAAGTCCCCGAAGAAGGGTATCGCGGGACCGCTGCCGAGCCCGGCCTTCCGCATGCGGAAACCTATCAGGCCCACCCACGACGAGCCGTCGAAGACGTCAGGTACCACCCCGGGCGGCATGAAGTGTGCTGCCTCGGCTTCAGGCAGACGCCAGTGCAGGAACAAGGCATCAGTCCAACGCTGGTCCATGATGATGGGCCCCGGTAGTTGGGGCGCCTCCGGCCAAGGATCCAGCTCGTTCGCGTGGGAAATCATCACTACTGCTGTCCTCCTTACTGTCTTTCCGCTGGTGGGGGCTTATGCGTCCGTTCGCGCCGTACCCGCGGGTGCTTTCTGCCACGGCCATCGTCCCGTGATTTCCAGCTCCAGCGAGAAGCTCAGGAACGTACGGATGAGGACGATGATGGCCAACACCCCGACGCTCTCGAAGGTGGGCGTCACGGCTACCGTCCGGATGATGTCGGCGGCCACCAGGAGCTCCAGGCCCAGCAGGATGGACCGCCCCAGCAGTTGCCGATAAGCGCGGTATACCGTCAGCTTCTCGGCCCCGGCCGGCAGTTTTCGCGGCTGATAACCGCGTAGGGCCATCGGAATGGACACCACAGCGCCGATAACCATCACGGATACCCCCGCCAAGTCCATGAATTTACCCACGGCCTCGATGATCTGCTGGAAATCCACCCTGCTCCTCGTGTGTAACGTGCCTGCCACCCCTTGGAAGAGGTGCCTTACGACAGCAGCCTACGGGTGGCGGACTCCAGTTCCGGCAAAGACCTCGCGGTAGCCCTCACGGAAGGTTGGATAGGCGAACTGGAAACCCGTGGACCGAAGCAGCGCGTTGCTGCAGCGTTTGTTGCCCCCGCGGGCTTCGCCTGCCGGACCGACTGGCGGTTCCGGATAGCCCATTTCGGCGGCCAGGAACCGCAGGACGTCGCCAAGTTCGGCGGGAGAGTTGTCCACACCGACATATACCGCCGCGGGCATAGCTTCCATGCAGGTCAGGCGCACCATCGCAGCAGCGGCGTCGTCCCGGTGGATCCGGTTGGTAAAGCGTGGCTCGTCGGGAACCACGGCATTCCCCCCGCGGACCTGATCAATCAAACGGGTCCGGCCCGGACCATAAATCCCGCCAAGCCGCAGCACAACGGGCGAAGTGCCCGTGCCGCGCAACCGCGAAACCAGGAGTTCCTCCGCTTCGAGGAGGATGCGTCCCGAGAAACTGCCAGGCGCCGCCGTCGTACTCTCGTCAACCCAGCCACCGGCGGCGTCCCCGTAAACAGCGGTGGAGGACACAAAAAGTACCCGGCGTGGCGTCACGCCGTCGCGCTCCAGGGCGTCCAGGACGTGCGTCAGCCCGTCCACATAGGCGGCCCGGTAGGCCGCTTCCGTGGGTGAGTCGGCCGCTACGGCCACGACGACGGCCGTAGCGTCCGCCGGGACGGTGGGTAGGTCCGTGGAGCCCAGGTCCGCTGCCACGCCTTCGATCGCAGATGGAAGTTTCTCGGGCGAACGGCGCCAGCCCACCACCCGGTGTCCGGCCGCGGCGAAGCGCAGGCCCGCTTCGGTGCCCAGATCGCCGCAGCCGGCCAAGAGAATCGTCATGGTGAAAGTCTGCCACTCCCACCGTCGTGACTCGCATTCGCGGCTTGATCAGGGCGCTGGAAGGGTGGAAACTACCGCTGGCGCGGGAACCGGGACTCTCTGCGGCTGGTGCGAAAGTTGTGAGAGCACGTTGGAGAGCACACCGAGAGCGACAATGATCAGTGCCAGCCGAAAGAGCACCCCCAGGCAGCTCGTCCTTTTCCTGCGTGCAGGCTTTGGTCGAGCGCTAACTGGAGGGCGTATGGTGCGTGGGTCATCGGAGGGGTCGCGTGCAGTGCGCCACCGTGCCAAGGATGTGGCAGGGCCTGCAGCATGCATGATATCCGAAGGCCCAGTCGGAACACTTCCAGTGGTTAGAAGCGGTGGACTTGACGTTCCGGCAAGCAGGTTGGTCAGGAATTGGTGAATGGCTTCGACTGTGTTCGCATCAAGCACGGCCGGCACAGCACCTATGGCGCGGCATACGGTGTCGATGCCCTGGACCCGCGCACCGCTGGCGGTGGTGCCCTGCAGATCGGGTTGTCCAACCATGCACAGCCACGCTTGAACGTAGCGGCGGTGCCGCGGTTCCAGGAGGGCTGCCACCGCTGAGCACTGCTCTACCACCCCGGAGACTTCACTCTCGCGTGAGTAACCGTTTTGCCGCAGGACGCCGCTCCGGATCTGGACGTCACCGGACCAGTTCTTTGCATCGATCACGATAACGCCGCCCGGGCCTATCAGGACATGGTCCAGATTGGCTTTGGGGCGTCCGGGCCAATGCACGTCATGAAGGGCCATCCAGCCCTGGGGCTGCAACGTTTCCAGGATCGCCGCAACACGGGCTTCACCCGCGGCACCCGCGGCCCACGCCCGTTCCGCCCGTTCTGCGTGCTCGAGTTGCCGTCGCAGTTTGGCCGCTCGTTCCGCCGCCATCCGCGCCTGCTCAGCCGCGCCGCCGCCTGCCCCCATTTTCGCCCCCAAGCCCGTTGGTGCCTACTGACAGCACTCGAGGCCTACTTTAGGCGAAAAGTCGCGCGCGGGGAGCAGGCAGGCCTCCTCAGGGGCGAGAGGCCGGGCGTGGTGCCTCAGAGAGCGGTAATCGGGAAGAACACTCGGGGGTCCTGCAAAAGCGCGGGGTAATCGAACGCGGACCGGTCAATTACCTCGGTGACGCCGAATGTGCGGCCGAACCGGCCGTCGTCGAGCGTGATGGGACGGCCCAGCACCTGCCCGACGGCGAACTTGGTGCCGTCCTCAAATGAAACGGCAACGGTGGTCTTGCCGGGGAGGGTGGCGAACGCTTCCTCCTGCGCCTGGCGCTTGCGGGTGGGCTTCTTCACGAGCTGCTTGGGCGGCAGCTTGCGCGGCTGCTTGGACGGGCGGCGGGAGCCGTCGTCGACGTAAACGGGGGAGTAGCCATCCTCAGGTGCGGCGGGTGCAACAGCGCCGGCGCGGCGGATCGGAGGCAGTGCCACGGTATCCAGCGTCTGCGGATCGATTTCTGCGTGCGGGTCGCGGAGAATCCAGAGGATGTCGCCGTCGGGTTCTGCCGGATAGAACTCGTGCTTGGGCTCAGGCCAAATGAAGTCCAGGTCCAGGTCGGCGTCAGGAAACACCGTCTTGTAGAACTTTGGTTCCTTGCGGAGCAGCTTCGCGCGGTGGCTCAGGTGGAAATCGGGGTTGCCGAGCCACTCCGGCAGCGGAATCTTGGCCGCGTACTCCGGGTGTGCTGCCTGGGGCGCGAACTCGGTGATGTTGGCGCGGGTATTGTCCGCATGGCCGCGGGAGGTCCATTCGTCCACCATCGCCAGGCCGTACATGGTGAGCGCCGGAACGTGGCCCATCCACATGCGGACGGCGGGGTGGTCCAACCAGCCGTACTCGGGAATCACCAGAGCCCGGAGGGTCTGCAGCGCCTCAACACGCTGCTTGCCAAGCCTGGCGGTGTCCAGTGCTGCGGCACTCTGCCGGAAATCGGGATACGGAAGGAAGGTTTGCATCCCTTCAGTCTGACGGCAGGCGGCGGATGTGCCAATTGCAGTGCCCGGCGCCACACGCGCATGCCCGGTGGCGGGGTCCTGGAACCACAAAGGCGCAACGAAATAGTTCACATAGTGGACCAATACATACAGCGGGTATCGCCAGCCACTAGGATCACCGAAACGCCCCACCGTCCCGGAAGCCCCCAATGACAATTTCTCCTGCTGTGACCACCGGTTCAACGCAGCTGTTTGTGCCCAAGTTCGGGCAGATGCTGGATCCGGAGGCCAAGGGCATCCTGGTCCTTGATGAATTTACCCTTGACCCGGCCGCGGCGCGGACTGAGCAGCACGGTTTTCGTGCGGCCATGGCCTCCGTTGCCCTGACCCTTCGCCGGATCGTTGCGCTGCGGATCGTGATCGCGCTCGTGGCCATCGGCAACCTGCCCCTGTTCCTGATGTCCAGCGGCTGGTGGATCTACGCCGTTTCGCTCGCGCTGGTGATCGGTGTGCACCTTGCCGTCTCCTGGCTCAACAAGCACGAGCCCAAAGTGCGCCAGCGCCAGATGCTGGAACTTCACCTGCACCGCGAGAAGAGCGCCAACTACCGCAAGGTCCGCGACGCCGTGAAGTACATGATTGATACCCCCAGCCGCATGAACGAGCACCTCTACCTCGAACTCCTGGCGGCCAAGCGGGTGGCATTGAACCTCGCCCACGGCACGGTGGCCCTGCTGGACACCAGCGACGACGCCGCGTGGAAGGTCCGCATCATCCGAGAGATTCCGGCCGCAAAGGCAGCAGCCTAAGGTAACAGAACGCGGGCTGGCGGCCAGGAACGTCAGGCGCCTGCCCTCCAGTCAGAACACAACGGACGACGCCGGAGCTCCCCAGTGAGGGGCGCTCCGGCGTCGTTGGTTCCCGGCGTTGCTGCTGCCGGGTTTTGCTGTTTCCGCGGAAAGTCGGTCTGGGGGGAAAGTGCGGTTTCCGCGGAAAATGTTGAAGCTTAGGCGGGAAGCTGGAGGACTTGCCCGGAGAACACGAGGTCCGGGTTGGCAATCGTGTCCATGTTGGCGTCCGCGAGGCTCTGCCAGCCGCCCTCGACGCCCAGCTTGTCGGCGACCGTGCTCAAGGTGTCGCCGGGCTCGAGCGTGTAGGTCTCGCCGCTCAGTTCCACGGGCGCGGCGTGCTGCGGAGCGGTGACGGCATCAGCGGGGACCTGTACGGCAGGAGCTTGCTCCACCGGGGCCTGCGCCGGCGCACTCTGGACCGGCGCACTCTGGACTGGCGCGCTTTGGGGGGTTACCGCCGTCGTGCCCCCTCCGCCGCTCAGGCCGAGCTCCGCGGCGCAGGACGGCCACGCTCCCCAGCCCTGCGATGCCTGGACCTGTTCGGCCACGGCGATCTGCTGTTCACGGCTGGCATCGGCCGCGGAACCGGTGCCGCCGTAGGCAGCCCAGGTTGTGGCGCTGAACTGCAGGCCGCCCGAGTAGCCGTTGCCGGTATTTGTGGCCCAGTTTCCGCCGCTTTCACATTGCGCCAGCGAGTCCCAGGTTGCGCCGTCGGTGGCCGCGTTGGCTGCGGTGACGGAGAGTGCAAGGCCGGCTGCGGAAATGGCGGCGACGGCTACTCCACGGCGTGCGGCAGTACGGATGGTGGTGTTGTTCATGGTGGGATGCTCCTAAAGGCCACCAGCGCTCGGTCCGTCCCCGGAGGTTATTGCGCCACTGCCCGCCCCTGACGATATAGAGGTCAATTTTCGGTGTCTGCCGGCCGGGCAGTTCTGGTGGAGGCAGCACCGGGCATTCATGTCGCCCGAAGAACGGGCTTACATTTCACGCTAGGACATCGCTGGCCCGTTATCAAACCGAGATGATTTCTGGTGGTCAGCTGGTGACCGGCTGGGGAAGCGCGGCGGCCAGGTAGGGCGCGGTCCGGCTGGCGGTGGAACCCGCGACGTCGGCGGCGGTGCCGGTGGCGACAATCCGGCCGCCGGCGTCCCCGCCGGAAGGGCCAAGGTCAATGACCCAGTCCGCAGCCGCCACAACGGCCATTTCGTGCTCTACCACCACCACGGTGTTGCCGCTGTCCACCAGGCCGTGGAGCTGGGCCATCAGGAGTTCGACGTCGGCGGGGTGGAGCCCGGTGGTGGGCTCGTCCAGGAGGTAGAGGGTATGTCCCCGCTGGGCTCGCTGCAGCTCGGTGGCCAGCTTGATGCGCTGGGCCTCGCCGCCGGAAAGCTCCGTGGCGGGCTGGCCCAGCCGGAGATAGCCCAGGCCCACGTCCCCGAGGCTCTTCAGGCTGCGGGCCGCGGCCGGAACGTCGGCCAGGAACGTGGTGGCCGCATCCACCGTCAGGCGCAGCACTTCCGCCACATTCTTGCCCCGGTACGTCACCTCCAGGGTTTCGGGGTTGTAACGGGACCCGTCGCACTCAGGGCACGGCCCGTAGCTGCCCGGGAGGAACAGCAGTTCAACTGCCACAAAGCCTTCGCCCTGGCAGGTTTCGCAGCGGCCTCCGGCCACGTTGAAGGAGAACCGCCCGGCGCCGAACCCGCAAGCCCTGGCCTGCTCCGTGGCCGCGAATTCCTTGCGCACCGCGTCGAACAGGCCAGTGTAGGTAGCGAGGTTGGAGCGGGGGGTTCGCCCGATGGGTTTCTGGTCCACAGTGACCAGCCTGTCGATCCGTTCCGCGCCGCTGACCCGTCCCACGGACAACGCCGTGGCTGGGCCCGCATCATCAGGTTCGGACAGCTGCGGGGCCTGGTGGTTCTTCAGCCCGGATCCCACAACTTCGCCGAGGACATGCGTCACCAGGGTGGACTTACCGGAGCCGGACACACCCGTGACTGCCGTCAGGACGCCCAGCGGGAACCGCGCATCCAGGTCCTTGAGGTTATGCCGGGTAATCCCGGCGAGTTCCAGCCAGCCGTCGGGCTCCCGGGCGTCGCCGGCATGTGGTGCGCCGCCCGCCCGAGGTGCCGTGCCGCCGTCGGAAGCTCCTCGGGGCCCTCCGTTGCCGCGCGACCCGTTGCCGCGCGCCACGCCGTCGTTGAACAGGAAGGGCCGCGTGACTGACGCTTCGATGGCCGCGAGCCCGTCAACCGGCCCGCTGTAAAGCACCTCGCCGCCGCCTTCTCCGGCGCGGGGACCAACGTCCACCAGCCAGTCGGCCCGGCGGACCACGTCCATGTTGTGCTCCACCACAAACACCGAGTTGCCGGACGCTTTGAGCTGGTCCAGGACCGCCAGGAGCGGTTCGGCGTCGGCCGGATGGAGGCCGGCGGACGGTTCGTCGAGCACGTAGATCACGCCGAACAGTCCAGACCTGAGCTGGGTGGCGATCCGGAGCCGCTGCATCTCGCCGGGGGAGAGAGTGGGAGTGACACGGCCCAGCGCCAGGTATCCGAGGCCCAGATCCAGGAGCACGGTGATGCGCTGCAGGAGATCGGCGGTGATGGCCACTGCCACCTCGTTTTCCTCGCCGGAGGACTGCCGCCGTGACGCGGTCCCGGCTTCCTTGAGCCCGGCGGTGGGGCGGATGATTTCGGCGAGCTCCGCCATCGGCGTGGCGTTGAGGGCTGCGATATTGTGGCCGCCGAAGGAGACCGCGAGGGCTTCGGGCCGGAGCCCGGTGCCGCCGCAGCGCGGACACGGTCCGGACTCCATAAACGCCAGGACGCGTTCGCGCATGGCGGCGCTCTGGGAGTCCGCCAGGGTGTGCAGGACGTAGCTTTTGGCGCTCCAGAAGCGACCCTTGTATGGCTTGGCCACGCGGTCCCGCTCCGGCGTGACTTCCACAACGGGCTGCTCGTCCGTGAACAGGATCCAGTCGCGATGCTTCCTGGGCAGCTTCCGCCAGGGCACGTCCACGTCGTAGCCCAGGTGGCTGAGGATGTCGCGGAGGTTCTTGCCCTGCCAGGCGCCGGGCCACGCCGCGATGGCCCCTTCCCGGATGGTCAGGTTGGCGTCCGGGACCAGGGATTCCTCGCTGACGGTGTGCGCCACCCCCAGTCCGTGGCATTCAGGGCAGGCGCCCGCCGCGGTGTTCGGCGAAAACGCGTCGGAGTCCAGCTGCTCGGCACTGGCCGGGTAAGTGCCCGCCCGGGAAAACAGCATGCGAAGTGAATTGGAGAGCGTGGTCACTGTGCCCACGGTGGAGCGGCTGCTGGGGGCGCCGCGGCGCTGTTGAAGCGCGACGGCGGGTGGCAGCCCGGAGATCATCTCCACCTTGGGGTTGTGGCCCTGCTGAATGAGGCGGCGTGCATAGGGGGCCACGGATTCGAAGTAGCGGCGCTGGGCTTCGGCGTAGATGGTGCCGAAAGCGAGGGAGGACTTTCCCGAGCCGGAGACCCCCGTGAAAGCCACAATGGAGTCGCGGGGCACATCCACGTCCACGTTCCGCAGGTTGTTCTCCCGCGCGCCCCGGACCCGGACGAAGCCGTCCGCCAGATGGCCGGGAGTGGGAAGGGAAAGATCGTCAGCCTGTTGAGGGTTCCGCATCGATCCGACTCTAGCCGGGAACCGGCCGGCGGGCGATATCCTGACCCGATGGACAACAACAGGGACACAGCCGCCGATCCGCTGCCACAGGCCGATCCGCTTCCACAGACGGGACTACCAGCCACGGAAGTGCCTGGGACGGGACTTTTAGGGACAGAGCCTTCGGCGACGGACCTGCCGGAGACGGAAGCGGCGCAGCTCCTGCCCGTCGCGGAACTGCACCTGCACATTGAGGGCACTCTGCAGCCGGAGCTGATCTTCGAACTGGCCGAGCGGAACGGCATGACCCTGCCGTACTCCGGCCTGGAGGAGCTCCGCGGACTGTACGAGTTCAGTGACCTGCAGTCCTTCCTGAACCTGTACTACGCCAACATGGCGGTGCTGCAGACCGAACAGGACTTCGCGGATATGACCAGCGCCTACCTGGCCCGCGCCGCCGCTGCAGGGGTCCGGCACGCGGAGATCATGATGGACCCGCAGGCCCACCTCTCCCGCGGTGTCAGCCTTGAAACCTGCGTCAACGGCGTGGCGTCGGCCCTGGCCACCTCCCAGGAGGACTTTGGCATATCCACCCTCCTGATCGCCGCGTTCCTGCGGGACCTGTCCGAGGAATCCGCGCTGGAAGTCCTGGACGGCCTGCTTGCCATGAACGCCCCCATCGCGGCCATCGGTCTGGATTCCGCTGAGGTGGGCAACCCGCCGGCCAAATTCGAGCGGTTGTTCGCCAAAGCACGCGAAGCGGGCCTGCGGCTGACCGCCCACGCAGGCGAGGAGGGGCCGCCGTCGTACATCATCGACGCTCTGGACATCCTCGGAGTGGAACGGATTGACCACGGCATCCGATGCATGGAGGACCCCGAACTGGTGGAGCGGCTGGTGGCGGACCGGATTCCGCTGACGGTCTGCCCGCTCTCGAACGTCCGGCTGCGTGCCGTGGACACCCTGGCGGACCATCCGTTGCCGGCCATGCTCGCCGCCGGGCTCAACGTCTCCGTGAACTCGGACGATCCGGCGTACTTCGGTGGGTACGTGGACGACAACTTCTCCCAGCTGAAGGCCGTTTTTGACGTTTCAGACTTCGACATGGCACGGTTGGCGGCCAATTCCATCCATTCGTCGTTCGCCTCCGAGGAGCGCAAAGCCGAGCTTCTGGACGAGCTGAACGCCGGCTAGCTCTCGGCTAGCTCCGGTCTGCCCTGCTCGCTAGACTGGTGCGCGAGAGCGGCCGGAAAGAGTCCGGCGATACCCGGAATTTGCGCTCCAGGGTTGAGTAAACAGCCTCCTAGCCGAGACTCCTGCCTCACTTCTGCTGTAATCCGCGTCATAGTCGGTCACGACACGCAGAGTTAACCAATTAAAGTCGCGCGATTTAACAGGGACTTGGCAGGATGCCTAGTGACAGATCGCATTATGCAAGGGGAAAAATGGCCAAGTCCATCGCAGATAACACCGACCTCCGACTCAAGACCGTGCTGCACGTCCTGACGGAAGGCGTCTGGTCCGGCGGTTCACTCAACGCTGGCGAGGTTCTGGCGGAAGCCACTGCGCGCGTGCCGTTCAGTGAACACGAGGCCACGCTGCTCAGCGGCGGCATCCCGCGTGGACACAAGACGCTCACCTCCGCCACGGCCAAGCTGGTCAAGGCCGGCTGGCTGGTCAAGGGCCGTTCCGGCTGGACCATCACCGATGACGGCATGCGCGCCACGGTGGCCTTCCCCGATGCGGATTCGTTCGCCACGGCGCTCGACGCCGGCACTCCGGTTCCTGCCGACGTCGCCATTCCGCCGGCCCCGGCCCCTGCGCCAGCAGCGAAGGCGGCACCCGCCAAGAAGGCCCCGGCGAAGCTGACTCCCGCCAAGAAGGCCGCCGACGCCGTCGGGAAGGCCGCCAAAGCAATCGAAGTCGCCATTGAGGACGCCGTGGAGCCTGTGGTCAAGGCCGTCCGCGCACGCAAGGCAGCACCCAAAACTGCGGCTAAGGCTGCGCCCAGGGCCGAAGCTTCAGCTGTGGAGACTTTCCCCCAGCCCGAGGCTGTAGCGGTTGCCGGCGACTTCAACACCATTTTGGGCGCGCCGGAGAACTGGGCCCCGCAGTACGACGAAGCCCAGCTGACGCTCGATGCCCTGGATCAGCTGTGGAAGATCAGCGCCGACCTGCCTGCCGGCTCTTACACCTTCAAGATCGCGCTGAACCGTTCGTGGGACGAGAACTACGGCGCATTCGGCACGTTCGATGGCCCCAACCACGAACTGCACCACGACGGCGGCACGGTCACCATCCGCTACGATCACCGCACGCGGGACATCACCATCAACTGACCGCACGCGTCCCCCGCTGAGTTTTTGACCATGTAACCGTATCTGCGGGCGGATTTTGGGTCAGTATCTGGACAAAAACTCCGGAGTGAAGCAGTGTGGAAACCGGCCGTCCTGGCCGGTTTCCACCCCACTGTTTCCCACCAAGGAGATGCGAAAGTGACCCTACCTTCAGGCCTTACCTCGGGCGTCTGGACCCTGGACATGTCGCACAGCGAGATCGGCTTCACTGTCCGGCACGCGGGTATCAGCAAGGTCCGCGGACGTTTCACGGACGCCTCGGCCGAAGCCCGCGTTGGCTCATCCCTGGCCGAGGCTTCGCTTCACGCCACGGTCAAAACGGCCAGCTTCGATTCCGGCGACGCCAACCGCGACGGACACGTGAAGGGGGCGGACTTCTTCGATGTGGAGAAGTACCCCGAGATGACGTTCCGTGCCACCTCGGTAGAGGGCGACGGCGAGGATTACACGCTCACTGGCGATCTCACCATCCGCGGAATCACCAAGCCGGTGGAGCTGGAGGTTGAGTTCTCCGGGGTAGCCGTGGACCCGTTTGGTGCCACCCGCGCAGGGTTCTCCGCGGAGTGCGAGATTAGCCGCAAGGAGTTCGGCCTGACCTGGAACGCTGCCCTGGAAGCCGGCGGCCTGCTGGTCAGCGACAAGGTAAAGATCAACGTCGAAGCGGCGCTGGTCAAGCAGTCCTGACAGCCATGGGTTTTTCCTGGCGCCGCCACGACTCCGGCCGGGATATCCCGGCTGGGGATATCCCCGGCCGGGATAACGGCGACATCCGGCTCTCCGCCCGCGTCTTTGGCGTGGTGCAGGGGGTCGGATTCCGTTTTTGGACGATGGGCAAAGCCGACGAACTGGGGCTTAAGGGCGTAGTGAGGAACCTCGACGACGGCTCGGTGTCCATCGAGGCCGAGGGGCCGGAACAGCAGGTCCACAAGCTCCTGGACTGGCTGAGATCGGCGAACGCCCCCGGCCGGGTGGAACGGGTGGAGGAGTCCATCTCCGCCGCCGACGGATCGTACCGGGATTTCAGGGCCCGCTGACGCGCTCTTTTGGCCCCGGCGGGTAGGAGTGCCGCCGTCCCGTGAGGATCAGCGCAAACGCGACGACGGCGGGGATGGCGGCGGCGATCGGGACCAGAAGCGGCCCCGCAACGGTGAGGGCAGCGGCGCCGAACATCGCGCCGATCATGATCCCGATCTGGATGGTCAGTACCGTCAGCCCGTTGGCGGCGTCTCTGTACTCGCCGCCGGCGCGGAGGATAGCGGACTGGTTGTATATCCCCATCGCGCCGATGCCTGTGCCCCAGACCAGCATCAGGACCAGCGTGACCGGCAGCGCCAAGGCCGGCAGGACGCTTCCCACCAGCGGGAGCAGGGCCACGGAAACTACAACGCCGGCGACAGTGATCAGGAGCCAGCGCCGGGGCCGGGAGTCCACGGTGACGCCGGCGATCCAGATGCCCACCAGCCCGGCAACACCGAGGACACTGATGGACAGCGGGATGCTGAAGTCAGGCAGCCGGACCTCGCGCAGGAACGGCGCAATGTAGGTGAACAAGGCGAAGTGGGCCATAAGCATCAGCGGCCAGGCAACGGCGACGGTCTTCACTCCCGGCTGGCCGATTGCCTTGCGGATTGATGGGTGCGCAGCATCGGGGATACGCCGCACCGGGGGAAGCAGCCACACGGCAAGGAGCGCCAGCACCACCCGGGAGGCGGCCAGGACCAGGAACGCCGCGCGCCAGCCGACGACGTTGCCCAGGGCGGTGCCCACCGGGGCGCCGATGGCAAGTCCCAGGCTGTTGCCGCTGAAGACGATGGCCAGCGCCTTGCCCACTTTGTGGGCCGGGACGATCCGCGCCACAAACGGGGCCATGGCGGACCACAGCAGGCCGTGGGCAATGCCGCCCACCATCCGTGAACCCATGGCGGCACCGAAATCGGAGACGATGGCCACCAGTGCGTTGCTGGCCGCGAAGAACAGGATCAGCGCGATGAGCAGGTAGTGCCGGGGGACCCGCGACAGCAGCAGCGACAACGGGATCACGGTGACCACGATGATGGCCGCGTAGCCCGCCGTCAGATACCCGGCGGTGGCCTCAGAGACCCGGAAGTCGGCGCTGATCTGGGGCAGCAGGCCGGAGGGCAGGAGTTCGGTGGTGATGGCGGTAAAGCCGATGGCGGCAAGGACGATCAGGGCGCCGACTGGCAACCTGTTGCTCTGGGACGTCACTTCATGAACCTACCGTGATTCAGCGGTGAGAACACGGTTTCTCCGGGTGTTGCGCGGGCCGTGAGTACCTGGGCCATGGATACCCGCGCTGAGGCCGATGAAGGCGCCGAGCTCCTCCAGTACCGCCGGTTTGGTCGGCATGTAGTTCGTGAGCTCGGGGGAGCGGATGATCACGGCACGCCACTGGCCCCGCGACACGGCCACGTTGATCCGGTTCCGGTTCAGCAGGAAGTCGACCCCGCGCGGAGCTTCGGCAACGGCGGAGCAGGCCATGGACACCAGGACCACCGGCGCCTCCTGGCCCTGGAACTTGTCTACCGTGCCCACCCGGACACCGGGCAGGCCGGCGTCGTGCAGCGCCTGCCGGATCAGCTGGACCTGGGCGTTGTAGGCGGCCACCACCAGGATGTCCTCCGGGTTCAGTGACCTGGCCGGTTTGTCGTCGCCCGGAAGCCATTTAAGCCCGATGTGCCGCTGGGCCTGACGGACCACCTCGGCAGTTTCTTCTACGGAGGACTTGGTGTTCCCGCTGTGGTCCACAAAGACTGTTTCCACGCCGGCCGGCAGCTCCGCGAGGCTGCGGAGGGATGCCGCCGGCGCAGCTTCCAGCTTTCCGTCGTAGCTGAGGACAGACACCGTCCGGCACAGGTCCGGGTGCATCCGCCAGCTGTCCGCCAGGAAATAGCCCAGTTCGCGGGGGAGCGTGGCGTGCCCGGCAGCAAGCCAGCCCAAGGCGGACTCGTCCACGGGCTCCGGGTGCGAGCCCTGCGTGACCTGAGGCAGCTGCTGCGGGTCACCGAGGAGCAGGAGGCACTTGGCGGCGCGAGCCACGGCCAGTGTGTTGGCCAGCGAGAATTGGCCGGCCTCGTCGATGACCAACAGGTCCAAGGATCCTGCTGGGACGGACTTGCCCGTCATGGTCCACGCTGTGCCGCCCACCAGACAGCCGCCGGGGGAACCCAGCAGGGCCGCGACGTCGTCGTCGGAGGTGCGGTGCCACAGCACCGGATGCGGGGCGGCCAGCTTCTTCGCCACCCGCGCAGGATCCACTCCGGCGGTTTCGATCGCTGTGCAGAGCATGTTCTCCACCACCGCGTGGGACTGCCCCACCACCCCGATCTTCCAGCCCTGTTCCACCAGCCGGGCAATGACGTGGGAGCCGACGTAGGTCTTGCCCGTGCCCGGAGGGCCCTGCACTGCAAGGTACGAATGATCGAGGTCCAGCAGCGTGGCGGTGATCGCCGTGACGTAGTCCGCTGCACCGGCGGCGTCCGTGCCGACGGCTGCGGGACCTGGCATCGAATGGAAGCGCGGGGGCATCTTGCGCAGGATGTCGACGCCGGGATGTTCCGGAAGCGAGGGCACCGAGGCGCCAACACTCTGGGCCAGTTCGGCCAGGGCGGCCTCGATGCTGGCGGTGCGGATGGGCTGGTCCTCGGTGAGCGCCACCGGAATGTGCGGGTAAGCGGGGACTTTTCCTGTTTCCCGTTCCTCGATGGTGATCATGGTCTGGCCGGCAACCCGCGGGTGGTCCTCCACCGCGGTCACGAGCGTGCCGAAGGTGAACCCACGGCCCGTGGCGGTGCCCAGGGGATCCTCCAGGCCATCGGGGACCGGCGCATCGTAGAGCCGGCACCAGGTGCTCCCGGGCTTGAACTCCGACCCTTCACTCATGACCCCCGTCAGCCTCAGCGTGCGGGTGCGCATCCTGGCCGTAGGCTTTGCGAGCTCCCAGTCCGTCAGTATCTCCGCGGTATCCACCACAAATACGTTGCGGTGCTCGGACCAGTGGTCGATCTCGGAATCGGTGCGGTCGAAGTGTTCCCACCAGAACTGCTTGCGCTCGCGGCGGTGGTATCCGGTGGCTGCGGCCACCATTGCGATGGCCCGTTCGTCGTTGGTCCAGGGCCGGTTGTCCGGCAGGCCGGACAGATACTCCAGGAGGCGGCGCTCCTCGGGTGTTGGCTCGGGTTCCGGTAGCGGTGGCGAGGCCGCAACAGCGGACGACGACGTCGACGACAACAATGCCGGCTGCCCGCCGTCGTCGGAAGTTCCGGTTGTCGCCGTGCGTGCGGCAGGCGTCCCACGCAGACCCAGCAGCCAGTCGCGGAGGCGGAGCGTGGAGAGGCAGTCGTACTCGTTGTAGTCGGAGATGGAGGCCAGGATGTGCGCGGCCGTGGCGTCGTCGTCGTCCCGGGCGGCGCAGTAACTGGCATACGCCACCACGGAGGCTCCGGCGTCCTTGACGTCCCCGGAGCGGAGGTTGTCTCCCATGTACAGGGGTTCAAGCTTCTTGATGGAGTAGGACGGCTCGGAGATCCGGAGCGAATGCCGGGCGGTGGCGTAGAGGTCCACAAGGAGGCCGTTGCGGAGCCAGTTGTCCACAATGTCCTCGCCGGCTAGGTGCGTCACGGACAGGTTCCGGAGCGCGGATTTCTCGTAGGCGGCGTAGTGGTAAACGTGCATGTCCGGGTACCTGGCGCGCCGCGCTTCCACATAGGCGAGGAAGTCCAGGAATGCCTGCCGCTCCTCGTTGCGCGAATGCGCCCAGAAGGGCCGGAAGACGGGTTTGTCATCCACGACGGGCTTGCCCGCTGCGTGGGCGTTTGCAGCGTCACCGTCAAACACGGGCGCCTCGATCACGCCGAACAGGTACTCCAGCCCCCATTTGCCGGTGGCGGGGTCCTGCCAGAGGGGATCGCCCTCGAAGTCGAAGAAGATGTCGCCGGGACTGGGCTCCGGAATCGCTGCCAAGGCATTCTCCGGCAGCACCTTGAACGTGACGGTGTGCTCCTCGCCGTCCTTGAAGTAGGTGCGGGAACCGTCCGGAACGTCCCGGCCCAGCTGCATGCGGGCCTGGTCGCGGAGCCGGACAAGCGAGCCCGTGGCCTTGCCGGGCGGGAGATCGGCCAGCTCGTCGATGGTTGTGATGTGATCGGCGATGAGTTTCCTCCGCCGGAGGGTGGTCATGCCGCCCACCAGCAGGAGGTCGCGGTGGGACCGGACCTGCTCAGCGCAGTAGTTGCACCGCCCGCAGTACGCGACGCCGGGCTGTTGCCACTGCACCGCTGCACCGGCCTCGCGGTGGGCGCCGGTCAGGGCGCGGAACCGGTCGCGGCGCTCGCGGAACACCGGCAGCAGGTCCGGCAGGGAGTGGTGGCTGCGGACGTAGTCGCCGTCCACCACGGCGCCCAGCACCAGCGTGACCCGGGGCGAAGGCTCCAGGCCCATGCCGATGAGCTGGTCTCCGTATGCGGCGAGCTGCAGCAGCGCGCCCACCTTGGCGTGCCGGGCGAGCTTGGTGTCCCAGACCTCGTAACGGCCAGGGTTTCCGGTTCCGGCGGCCTCGTTGACGATGAAGTCCGCGTAGCCCAGGAACTCGCCGTCGAAAAAGGTTGCCTGGAAAACGACGTCGGCCCCGGCACGGAGCGCGAGTTCTGTTTCAGCGTGCCGTGCCAGCAGTTCGCCGCGGGTGTTCTCCCCGCGCTCGATCGAGTACACCCCGGCGCCGCGGCCGGCGTCCCAGACGCCGTACTGCGCGATCAGGCCGGCAAGGACCGTGGCCTCGTGCTTGTCGCCGAGCGCCCCGGCGCGGCGCTGCATTTCGTCGTCGGGAAACTGCGCTTTGGGGGACCGGCCCAGTTTCTCGTCCAGGATGCGGAGCGTGCGGTACTCGCATTCGCTGGCGGCCACCAGGTCGCTAGCGGAAAACACCAGGTCCTGCGGTGCGCGGGGGCCGGAATCGGCTGAACTGGAATCCACACTGCGGGGATCAACACTGCGGGGATCAACGCTGGCTGGATCGAGCAGAAACACGGGGCCTCCTCATAAACGTGCCTGGTGACGTGCCTGGCCGGTGGACGGTTCCCCTGGCGCTGGTTTGAATCTAGCAACAGCCACTGACAACGCGGGGTCACTTACGGCCCATCACGGGCCTCTGGATGGGCCGTAAGTGACCCCGCGTTGCTTTAGGGGTTCGCTGCCCTGACCTGGGCCTCGTCGTGCTCGGTGTGGGCCTTACGGAGGAGGTCCATGAATTCGGTTTCGTTGCGGATGAGCCGTTTGTACTTCTCCGGCAGGCTGCGGAGCTGGTCTTCCTCCCGGACCATCCGGGCAAACAGCTTGTCACGCTCCGCCATGTCCGTTTCGTAGTTGAGGTCCAGGTATTCGGTGGCGTGCCGTTTGGCCCCGGACACCGCGTTTTTGGCCTTGCCCTTGGGGCTGAAGATCGAGGCCAGTACGGTGACCACCAGGACGCCCAGGATCACGGTCAGGGAAACATTGGTGCTGACCTCCACCACATTGACGGGCTCGCCGTCGTTGATGAACGGCAAGTTGTTCTCGTGCAGGGCATGCAGGATGAGCTTTACGCCGATGAAGCCGAGAATGGCGGCGAGGCCGTAGGCAAGGAAAATCAGCCGGTCCAGCAGCCCATCGATGAGGAAGAAGAGCTGGCGCAGGCCCATCAGCGAGAACGCCGTGGCCGTGAAGACGATGAAGACGTTCTGGGTGAGGCCGAAGATGGCGGGGATGGAGTCCAGCGCAAACAGGATGTCGGTGCCGCCGATGGCCACCATCACCAGGAGCATTGGGGTGAGGACGCGCTTGCCGTTCTCCATCGTGAACAGTTTGTCGCTGTCGTAATGTTCCGACGCCGGGAGGTACTTTTTGGCGAGCCTGACCACCAAACCTTCCGCGTCGTCGTCGTGATTGTCCGGCTTGAGCAGGTTCCCTGCGGTGATCAGCAGGATCAGGCCGAAAATGTAGAACACCCACGCGAAGCTGTTGATCAGGGCGGCGCCGAGGAAAATGAACGCGGTCCGGGCGATCAGCGAGAAGACGATGCCGAACAGCAGCACCTTCTGCTGGTCCGCGCGGGGGACCTTGAAGCTGGCCATGATGATCAGGAACACAAAGAGGTTGTCCACCGAGAGGGCCTTCTCCGTGACGTACCCGGCGAAGTATTCGGTGCCCATGGTGGTGCCGCCGAACAGCAGCACCCCCAGGCCGAAGAGGAGGGCGATCCCCACGTAGATGGAGGACCAGATGGCCGATTCCTTGAGTTTGGGCGTGTGGGCCTTGCGGACATGGAAGAAGAAATCGAAAGCCAGCAGGCCCACGATTCCCGCGACGGTCAGGGTCCAGACAAGGGGAGGGACGTCCATCTGTCCACCCTACCCAGACGTTTGCCGTTAGTCCTTCTTGACTTGGATGAACCCCTCGATAGGGTGGAATGGGACCGTCGCACTGTAGAAAACCGGTGCGTCAACGGCGAGAGAGCTTGAACCAAGGAGAGTGCAACGTGGCACGCAAGAACCCGCGCGTGAAAGAGGCCAACGAGGCTGAGATCGAGGTCAGCGGCCACCCGAAGTCGTGGGCCGCCGGAGTCCCGGGCGTCTACCATTCCCTGGAGCCGGCCGTGCAGCAGATGGGGGCGGTCAGGACCGCGAAAACTTTGCTGGCACTGAACCAGAAGGATGGCTTCGACTGCATGAGCTGCGCGTGGCCGGACCCCAGCCACCGGAAGACGTTTGAGTTCTGCGAAAACGGTGCCAAGGCGGTCACCTGGGAGGCCACACCGGTGGTGATCGGCCCCGAATTCTGGGCTGAGAACCCGGTCAGTGAACTTCGGCAGCGGTCCGAGTACTGGCTGGGGATGCAGGGGCGCCTTACCGAGCCCGTGCACAAGCCCGCAGGGGAGGACCACTACCGTCCCGTCAGCTGGGAGCAGGCTTTTACCATCGTCGCGGACAAGCTCAAGGGACTGCCCAGCCCGGACCAGGCCACCTTTTACACCAGCGGCCGGACCTCCAACGAGGCCGCGTTCCTCTACCAGCTGTTCGTCCGGGCCTACGGAACCAACAACCTGCCGGACTGCTCCAACATGTGCCACGAGTCTTCGGGCTGGGCCATGGGGCAGACCATCGGCATCGGCAAGGCTACCGTCTCCGCCGACGACTACGCCAAAGCGGACCTGATCATCATCATGGGCCAGAACCCGGGCACGAACCACCCGCGGATGCTGACGGCCCTGGAAGAGTGCAAGGAATCCGGCGGGGAGATTGTGGCCATCAACCCCCTGCCGGAGGCGGGGCTGCGCCGCTATAAGAACCCCCAGAAGGTCAAGGGAATCATCGGGCACGGGACACAGATTGCGGACCAGTTCCTGCAAATCCGGCTTGGCGGCGACATGGCACTCCTCCAGGCCGTCTCCAAGCGCGTGCTCGACGCCGAGGCCAAGAATCCCGGCACGGTGCTGGACCATGACTTCCTGGCGGAGCACTGCCACGGGCTGGAAGAGCTGAAGGCGCACCTCGCCGAACTGGACGAAGCCGCCGTCCTGGCGGCTACCGGGCTTCGGACCGAGGAAATCGATGAGCTGGCGGACCGCTACCTGAAGGCCGAGAAAGTGATCATCACTTGGGCCATGGGAATCACCCAGCACAAAAAGGGTGTGGCCGCGATCAAGGAGATCATCAACCTCCTGCTGCTCCGTGGCAACATCGGCAAGCCGGGTGCCGGCGCCTCACCCATCCGCGGGCACAGCAACGTCCAAGGTGACCGGACCATGGGCATCTGGGAGCAGATGCCGCCGTCGTTCCTGGACGCACTGGGTAAGGAATTCAGCTTCGATCCGCCGCGTGAACACGGCGCGGACGCCGTGGAAACCATCCGGCAAATGCGCGACGGCGGAATCAAGGTTTTCGTGGGGATGGGCGGCAACTTCGTTGGAGCCATGTCCGACACGCAAACGGCCATAGCTGCGATGGAAAAGACCGAAATGTCGGTCCAGGTTTCCACCAAGCTCAACCGCTCGCACACTGTCACCGGAGCCGAAGCACTGATCCTGCCCACCATGGGCCGCACCGAGATCGACCTGCAGGAATCCGGGCCGCAGTTTGTATCCGTGGAGGACACCGTCTGCGCTGTCCATGGCTCCCATGGCGCGGTCCCGCCGGTGGCGCCCGGGCTGCTGTCCGAGGTGGCCATCCTCAGCAGGCTGGCGCAGAAGGTGGTGGGCGACCGGGTCAACGCTGACTGGGCCGGGTTCGAGAAGAACTACGACCTCATCCGGGACCACATCTCCCGCGTGGTCCCCGGGTGCGCGGACTACAACGGGAAGATCCGGCAGAAGGGCGGCTTCGTGCTGCCGAACGGTCCCCGGGACTCGCGCACATTCGACACCCCCATGGGTAAGGCGATGCTCACGGTCAACCAGCTCGAACACGTCGAACGCCCTGCTGGCACGCTGATTCTGCAGACCATGCGTTCCCACGACCAGTTCAACACCACCATCTACGGCAACAACGATCGTTACCGCGGCATCAAGAAGGGCCGCGAAGTGGTGTTCGTCAGCCCGGAGGACCTGGCCGGGCTGGGCCTCAGCGACGGGCAGCACGTGGACATTCACGGCGTGTACCAGGACAACATGGAACGTGTGCTGCACAACTACCGGGTGGTCTCGTACCCCACCGCGGCGGGCTGTGCAGCCGCTTATTATCCCGAGGCCAACGTCCTGGTTCCGCTGGAGAGCGTGGCCGAGGGCAGCCAGACACCCGTATCCAAGGCAGTGATCGTCCGGCTGGAGCCAGCCAAGGCACACGCGCCGGCGGACGTGGCCGCCGGCTGACTACTGGGCGTGACTACTTCGCGGGCTGATTACTGGGGCCGGCGGACTACTGGGCGCTGTGCGTCCAGCCCTTCGCGCCGGGCTCCGGGTGGGGATTTCCCTGCTGGCGGGCGTTCTCACAGAGGCTGAAAGCGACGTCGGCTGCTTTGGTGATGGACGCCGCCGAGGCTGTCTTGGAACCGGCGCTTCCGGTGCCGGCCTCGAGGGCCGCGGCGTAGCCCACCAGAAACGCGGTGATCGGGGCTGCTGCGTGCGTTACGGAATCTGCGGATTTCCGGGCCAGCTCAAGAATCAGCTCCTGATCGACCTTCAGGTCCAGGATCTGCAAGGCTTGGGTCAGCTTGTGAGTCCACTGATCCAGGATCTGAGCTTCGTTCTCGTCAACAGTCATGTTCGCTCCTACGTTCCCGGTTTGCTGCTTTTGGGCGGTAGGGGGAGTCCTTGCCCATTGCCCACGACACTACAAGGCTTGGGCCGCTGAGTCACCGACATGCCGCGGCGTCGAGGCTGGTTTCGATGACTGGCAGTCGCTCGAGTTGGCCGAAGCATCGGTGGCTGCGATCGATCTGGCCTTCCAGAGGGCGACGAAATAACGGCGGGGGTGCCAGGGTTAAGCTGAAGCGAAAGCCGAACCGAGGTGATCCCATGCAGGATGTCACCATCCGCCACAACCCGGAGCGGCAGCGCTTCGAAGTGCTGACGGGCGGGAACGCAAAAAACATTAGGCCCGTAACCCTAGACCCCGCCGAGCTGCCGTGCCTAGACTGACCGAACCCCCGACGTCAGGAAAACATCAAACTGCTCAAGCAACGGGCAGGCCTGCACGTAGGGGATCCATTGCAACACTTCACAGCTCACGGCTGCCTCACGAAGACACGCCGTGCCGACGCGAGGAGAGCATGATGACAGGGAACAAAGCCGTTGCCTACAAGGAGCCCGGCAAGGTCGAGCTGATCGACATCGACTATCCAACCTTCGAACTGAAAGACGGACCGGGCGTGAACCCCGCGAACGTGGGGCGCGCGGTCAACCACGGGGTAATCCTGAAGACCGTGGCCACCAACATCTGCGGATCGGACCAGCACATGGTCCGTGGGCGTACCACTGCCCCGGCCAACCTGGTGCTCGGGCACGAGATTACCGGCGAGGTAGTGGAGGTGGGCCGCGACGTCGAGTTCATTAAAGTCGGAGACCTCTGTTCGGTTCCATTTAATATCGCCTGCGGCCGGTGCCGGAACTGCAAGGAACGCAAGACAGGCATCTGCCTGAACGTGAACCCGGACCGCCCGGGCAGCGCCTACGGGTACGTGGACATGGGTGGCTGGGTGGGTGGCCAGGCGAATTACGTGCTGGTGCCGTACGCCGACTGGAACCTGCTGAAGTTCCCGGACAAGGACCGGGCCATGGAGAAAATCCTTGACCTGGCCATGCTGTCGGACATTTTCCCCACCGGCTTCCACGGGGCCGTTTCCGCCGGGGTAGGCGTCGGTTCCACGGTGTATGTGGCTGGCGCGGGTCCTGTTGGCCTCGCAGCGGCTACCAGCGCGCACTTGCTGGGTGCCGCCGTCGTGATTGTGGGGGACCTGAACGAGGAACGGTTGGCGAGGGCACGCAGCTTTGGCTGTGAAACGGTGGATCTGACCAAGGGAGACCCGGCGGAGCAGATCGAACAGATCCTGGGTGTGCCGGAGGTGGACTGTGGCGTGGACGCCGTGGGCTTTGAGGCGCGCGGTCACGGCCATGACGCCAAGGAGGCGCCCGCCACGGTGCTGAATTCGCTGATGGACATCACC
This sequence comes from Pseudarthrobacter sp. S6, assembly GCF_050156575.1. Classification (NCBI taxonomy): domain Bacteria; kingdom Bacillati; phylum Actinomycetota; class Actinomycetes; order Micrococcales; family Micrococcaceae; genus Pseudarthrobacter; species Pseudarthrobacter sp. S6. The sequence goes on from NZ_CP189581.1 coordinate 1,037,167, forward strand.
GCCGCCGGTGGTGCCCTGGGCATCCCGGGCCTGTACGTCACCGGCGATCCGGGCGGAATTGACGAGGCTGCCAAGACTGGTTCGCTCAGCCTCAGCCTGGGTACCGGATGGGCGAAGTCGCTGAGCTTTACCACGGGGCAGTGTCCGGTGATGAAGTACAACCGTCAGCTGATGATGGCCATCCTGAACGACAAGGTGAACATCGCCAAGAACGTCAACGCCAAGGCGATCACCCTTGAAGAGGCGCCCAAGGGCTACGCCGAATTCGACGCCGGTGCAGCCACGAAGTACGTCCTCAACCCGAACGGATACCTCAGCTGAGCCCCTGCCGGGTTTGACGCGGCGGCGGTGCGGCTGCGCCGGGTAAGGCGGCGCAGCTGCGCCGGGTAACCGGGCGGCGGCCAACTCACCGCAGCGGCGGTGCCTCCACTTCAAATGGAGGCACCGCCGCTACCAGGTGCAGGTCAGCGCTAGAGTTGCCGCGGATCCAGCGGCTGCGGAACGATCGGCTGGTCGTTGGCCATCAGATCTATGCCCAGGTCCTTTGCGAAGACCAGCCGGGTCTCCTTGTAGATTCCCTGGTGGTTCTCATCCAGCTCGAAGACCCGTGCCCCGCGCAAACGGTTCCGTTCGGCGCCGGGGAGCCCGTAGGCGCCGAATCCGGTGCCGGGCGAGTAACCGAGCTGCACACCGTAGTAGTTGCCCACGTACGTGTTGACATGGTCGTGGCCCACAAAATAGCCCAGGACGTCCCCCCGCTCCAGGAAGGCGTTGAACAGGCCGGAGTTGATGGGACCGGGGCACTCGTCCTCGTTTCGTTCACCAATGATGTTGTGCTTCGTGAGGGCCCGGGCGTGATCCGCGTTTGTCCGCGAGTCGAGGCTGGCGAACCACATGTTGCGGTGCTCGTGGAGCGCAATGTGGCCCCACATCAGGGAGGGGACCTTCTTGCCGTACTTTTGCTCGGTAGCGATCGACAGATTGCGGTACCAGGTGACCTGGTCCATGCGTACCCAGTCCCAGTTCGGGTAGCCTTCGAAGTCCTGTCCGCTGATGGCGTCCGGGGCATAGCGGCCGGTGTCCATGAGCCACAGGCCGAAGGCCGGCGCCTTGGACTTGGCGGACTGAACGAGCAGCAGCGAGTTTGATGTCCCGGTCAGGCCCGGCGTGGAGTCGCCGTTCATATTGAAGTCGTAGGTTTGGAGGAACTGCAGCATCCTGGCCTCGGTCATGCCGGTCCGTGCCACGGAATCCTCGTCGTGGTTGCCGAACGTGACGGCCCACGGGATAGGCCGGCCAGGTAGCGGGCGCCGGAACAGGTGGTGAACACAAGAACTGTTGCCCCTCCGGGGCTGGCGGATTCACCCGCCCTTCCGCCTATGATTGCGGCATGTCCACTTACGAAGTCACTCGCAATGCCCTTATTCCTGCGCCTGCGGAAGACGTGTTTCCGTTGGTCAACAGCTTTCTCGAGTGGACCAAATGGTCGCCGTGGGAGAACGTGGATCCGGAATTGAACCGTTCGTATTCGGGCAGTGACGCCGGTGTGGGGGCCAAGTATGCCTGGAGCGGCAACCGCAAAGCAGGCAGCGGCAACATGGAGATTGTCGAGTCCGAGTTCCCCCGGAGTATCAAGGTCCGCCTTGAGTTCACAAAGCCGTTCAAGGCTGTGAATCCCACTACGTTTACGTTCACACCGGGCGACGGCGGCACCCAGGTCACGTGGCGGATGACCGGGGAGAACAAGGGCCTCGCGAAGGTTTTTGCCCTGTTTATGAACATGGACAAGGTGGTCGGCGGCGATTTCGAGCGTGGGCTGGCTGCACTCTCGGCCGCAGCGACGGCCAACAAGGCCTGACCCGAGCTTGACCTGGCGGGGCTGCCGCCGGTGCGCTGCCGCCGGTGCGCTGACGCTGGCGGTTGCCGCGGAGCACGTCGTCGAGATCCGACAACGACGTTCGCTTGGCGCGATTGTTCGCAAGCCTCCCGGTGGGCCTGCTGGACGCTGGCGATGGTGTCCCGGTCCGTGAGGATGAACGACTCGTCCGGTGTGGCCGGGGCATCCCCGAAGTATTGCAAGGGCAGGGCCCCGCGGCAATGCGGATCCCGGAGGAGGGCCCGACGTCGGCCGCTCACCCATGGTGATCGCCCCGGCGCACGCTTATTGTGAGGTTATGTCTGACTCCTTTTCGTCCTTTGTGGACACCTTCAAAAACATCGGCGTCACCAAGGCCTATGGCCCAGGCCGTCCAGGTGGGCGGCCGTAGCGGCACCCGCCGCTAAGTCACTAGCCGGATGCACGCCGGTTGCGAGCCTGGCGCGCCAGCCGGATGAAACCGTAGACAAAGACGGCCTCGATCAGCGCCATCAGCCCGAGCAGCAGCCACTGGCCCTGGGCGATGAAGACCACGGCGCCGGTGAGGACCAGAGTGGTGCCGAGCGCTAGCGCGTACACGGCGAAGCCGAAGGCCACTTTGGCGCTGCGCACACCCGTCCGGAAGCCAAAACCCACGGGTTCGCCGCCGGGATAACCGGCCACGCGGTCCGGGACTGCGGGCTTGAGCCGGTCGAATTCAGCCCAGGGGTCCGGGTCTTGATTGCTCATGCTTCCATTATCCCGCGGTTCCCGGACCGCCCACCTCCTGTTGCTCTATCAGGTACGGCTGCTAAACCACGGTTTTGGGGACTACAAGTGGTAGAGCAAACCAGGGGAGACTCGTCGATGCCTTGCCTAATATGTTAGTCTACACTAACGTATCCAGGGTGCCCGACCTTCTTGAAACTGCCGCGGAACCGAACAGGCGCCGACTGCTCCAACTGCTGGCCCGCGGCGAGCAGTCCGTCATAGAACTGGCGTCCAACTTTGCCGTCAGCCGGTCCGCCATCTCCCAGCACCTGCTGCTGCTGGCCGACGTCGGTCTGGTGCGTGCCAGGAAGGACGGACGCAACCGGTACTACAGTCTCGACTCCGGGGGAATGCGGAGTCTAAGGGAATCCCTGGATATTTTCTGGACCGACGAACTGGATTCACTGGTGGCCGAGGCCACCGCCCTGCAGCATCCAAACCTCAAGGCGAACCCTGATGACCACTGACAAGTCAGTCTTCATTCCGGTCGACCCGGACACTGCTTTTGCCCTGATCACCCGGCCGGAGCGGTTGCGGCGATGGCAGGCCGTCGCCGCGCGCGTGGACCTGCGCGTTGGTGGAGAGTACCGCTGGACCATCACGCCGGGGCAGTCCGCCGCGGGCACGTTTACGGAAATTGAACCCGGCAAGCGCGTCGTCTTCACCTGGGACTGGGAGGGGTCCACGGCCCCGGCCGCCGCTGCCTCCAAGGTCACCATCACACTGGCAGCGTCGACGGCGGGACCAACGTCCGCCTCGTCCACGAGGGCCTCAGTCTCGAAGCCGCAGCCGGCCACACCGAGGGGTGGAACCACTACTTCGGACGCCTGGCCACACTGGCCACTGCGGCAAGGCCCTGGGCGTCGCCATCGTCGACCAGCCGGATGCTGCACCGGAGGTCCGAGTCGCGGACGCCGCCCAGCCCACGCTCGAAGCGTTCCAGGTCCGCGGCCTGGAGTGAACCATCGACATGGGCTTCGCGGAACTGCCGGCCTCCATGATGGCCAACATCCTTAACCTGGAATTCCTGGTCCACGCCTGGGACTTCGCAGCGGCCACCGGCCAGGAACTGGAAGTTTCGCCGGTGCTGTCCGGCTACGTCCTGGGCCTGGCGCGAAACACCATCAGCCCGCAGATCAGCGGAAAGAGCTTCGCCGATGAACTCATGGTGGAAGAATCGGCCGCGAGCATGGACCGGCTGGTGGCGTTCACCGGCCGGCAGGTCATGGCCAACTGCTCGGTTTTGGTCCCTAAACCACGGGGTTGGGAACCAAAAGTGATAGATCATACGGGGTGCTCGGCTCGTAGAAGGCCGGCTCCTGGTGCGTAATGACGACGGCGTCGCTCACCACGTCAGCCAGCCTGCCGTGGCGGGCGTAGGCCTGCCGCTGCAGTTTGGCGCCGGTTCCGCTGCTGAAGATCCGGTGCAGGGATGCCTCGACGTAGGCTTCGTCGCCTGCCTCCACCAGGGCGTCGCGGACATGGTTATGGAGCGCGGCGATGACCGTGCGTGCGGACTCCGGCTTGTGGGTCAGCGGGTTCAGCAGGTCACCCTGGATTCCCCACCGGCTGGCCAGCCAGGAACCCTGGCGCAGGATGATGGCCGAAACCATGTCCGGCCCCTGGCCGGATTTCCATTCCCGGGCCGCGGTCTCCACCAGACCCCGGACCAGGGCGGCGATCAGGACGGTGTCGCGGGGGTCGAGGCAGACATCGGATACCCGGATCTCTACGGTTGGGTGGCGGGCGGAGAGGCGGGCGTCAAAATCAGGGTTGTTGATTACTTCCGTGCCGGCCAGGTCCGCCACGCGCTGGTGGTAGGCCTGGGCCGAGCCGAAGATTTCAGTCGGACCGGCTGAGGACCACCGGTTCCAGGCCTGGGTGCGGTAGCTGGCATAGCCGCTGTCAGCTCCGTCCCAGAACGGAGAGTTGGAGGTCAACGCCATCAGTGGCGGCAGCCAGGACCTGACGCGGTCCAGGATGGCGACGCCTTCCTCGTCAGAGTCAACGGAGACATGGACGTGGCAGCCGCAGGTCAGCTGCTCACGGGCCGTAACAGCAAACTTTTCCAGCAGCGCATCATAGCGGGCGTTGCTGGTGGAATGGGGTGTCACCGCCAGCGGGGACGTGGCGAGGGCGGCGATCCTGGCGCCCGCTTTCCGTGCGAGCGAGTCCGCGAGAGCGCGGCCGGACAGTATCTCGGCGGAGAGCCCGCTCAGGGTGCTGTGCGGGTGGGTGATCACCTCGATCTGTTCCTGGTGAAGCTCGACGGCGAGCATCGGGTGCGTGGAAAGGTCCGCCGGTTCGCCCGGGTCCTGGAGACGCAGCAGGTCTGCGGCCAGGGGCAGGGGACTGCCGTTGGAGGGATCAACGATCAGGAATTCTTCTTCTACACCAAAAGTACGCACTAGCTAAGTGTGCGGCACCAAAAGCAGCCCCAGATCCACGCCTGTTCCAGGCCCCTGTGGGGGCATCTGTGAAGGAACGGTGAAGGCACCGTGGCGGCATCCGGGCGCGCCGCCTGAAGCTGTTGAACTTCCCTATATCCGCAGGTGCCCTTTCAGTTCCATAATGGCCACATAGGCTTCGGGGACCCTCGTGCCAATGATGGCTGGCGCGGCGCAGGAGAGTCCCAGGTGGCCGCTCCGGCACTTGGCGCAAGGGGCGGCCACGCGGTACCGGACAACGATGTTCCGGAGCCGCACCCGGGGGAGAGCACCGCCACCGACGCGAAAGTAAGGCACAAAGGTAATCATCATGCTCAAGGATTCAACCATCATGGCTGTCCTCGCTGCCAAGGACATCAACAGGGCGAAGGATTTCTATCGGGACAAGCTGGGCCTGGATCCGTCCGCTTCCATGGAGGACGGCAGCCTGTATTACAACGGGGGCAACGGAACCGGTTTCCTGATCTACCAGACAGAGAATGCCGGGACGGCCAAGAACACCCAGATGGGCTGGGAAACGGACAACCTCGAAGGCGAAATGGAGGAGCTGCGGGGCCGCGGCGTCGTCTTTGAAGACTACGATTTCCCCGGCCTGAAGACGGAGAACGGCGTCGCCGACAATGACTGGGGGAAGTCCGCCTGGTTCCTCGACAGCGAAGGGAACATTCTCAACATCTCCCAGCGCACGTCGCCAGCGGCGGGCTGATTGGCGCAGGGCTGTCCGGCGCGCGAGGGGCCGCACCTGCCGCGAAGGCAAGTGCGGCCCCTCGCGCGCCACGCTAAGGAATCGTCGCGGTTCGCCGCCCCAGCAAAGATGGGTAACGGTTCTATCATTCCGCGCTATCCGGCGGTGGGGTGAGCGTGTAAGCATGGGGCTCAGTCAAAACGGTACGTCGAGGAGGACCTGATGAAATCCAACGAACTGCTGCTGGACGCGTTCCGCCGGATCAGGGAGACGGTGGAGGCCACGCTTGAAGGGCTCGACGACGGGTCGCTGGTCCGGCGGCCGGTGGGAACCGGCAACTCGATTGCATGGCTTATCTGGCACCTCGCCCGCGTGGAGGACGCCCAGGTGGCCTCCGCCGCGGGCCTGGACCAGGTTTGGACGTCACAGGACTTTGCCGGCCGTTTTGGCCTCCCGCTGACAGGCCGTGACACCGGCTACGGTCACTCGACCCACCAAGTCGACGCGGTGCAAGCCCGGCCGGAACTTCTCCTTGAGTACTACGACGCCGTCCACCGGCAGACCAGGAATTTCCTGGAGACTCTCACCGATGAGGACTTGGACCGCATCGTTGACAATCGTTGGGATCCGCCCGTTACCCTCGGCGTGCGGCTGGTCAGCACCCTTGCCGATTGCCTCCAGCACGTGGGGCAGGCCGCGTACGCCAAAGGGTTGAACCCCGAGTAGGGGAGAGGGCGGCTTCACAGCATCAGGCCGTCCCGACCGGCTGGCTTCCGAGGACGGGCTGGGTAAGGGAGCAGGTGGCTACGCTGGGGCCATGGACTTTCTCATCAGGCAGGCCACCCCCGAGGACGCTGAAGCCGTGGTGCACATGCACACCCTGGCCCACGAGGAGACCTATGGGGACCGGCTGTCAGCGGAGTTCTTCCGCACGCGGCGGGCCAGCATTCCCGAACGGGTGCAACGCCGTCGGCCATATCTGGCCGGCAGCGACCCGCGGGTCATCGCCATGGGCACCAACAATGAGGTAGTAGGTCTCGCCGACTCGGGTCCTGGACGGGATGAGGACGGCCCGGAGGCGCTGGAGCTGTATTCGCTGTACACGCTCCGGCGGACGCACGGCAGCGGGCTGGGCGCCGCGTTGCTGAGCGCGGCCATCGGAGAGAGTCCGGCCTATCTCTGGGTGCTGGAGAACAATCCCCGGGCGCTCGCCTTCTACCTCAAACACGGCTTTCGGCCCGACGGCGGGCGCGGGCAGCTCCCACCCGAGTGGGAAGAACTGCCCGAGATCCGCATGGTCCGTCCGGGGCGCGGCTGGTCGTGATCATGCGGACAGGGTCATTGCCGGATAAGGGGTCACTACCGCGCTGGGCCAGGATCGCCGTCGTGGTTTATCTGTCCGTGCCGGTTGCCATAGTTGGCGTTGCCCTTGTCACCGGCTCCCTCGACTTGGATCTCGATGAGACGGCCAGGGAGTGGCTGATGCGGTCCTTGATGATCCTGACGCTGCCCGTTTCGGCAGCGTATTTCGCCGTGGGCTTCCTCTTTGATTCCTCGGGTCCGCCGGCGTCGGGCGGGCTGCGGCCGACGGCGGTTTTTTACTATCTGGGGCACCTCGCCCTTGCGGTGGTCAACGCAGCGCTCTTCCGATGGATCGTCCTGAGCATCCGGAGGCCCGTTCCGGCCGCAGCGACAGCAGCTGCGCCTTCCGCCGTGCCTCAGGTTCCGGTGGTGACATTTCACGGGGTCACCCGGAACGTCCGGAACCTCTGGTGGACGGTGCCTCTCGCTGTCCTGCTGAGCCTTCCGCAATGGCTCGTGGCGGGACTTGCCTGGTGCGGGATCAGCGGCTGCAGTGGCGGAGGCTTCGGGGTGTCCGCCGGGACCGAATGGTTGGCGGTCACCATGAGTGTGGTGAACGGGCTGATTCTCGCGCTGGCTGTTTTTGCAGTCCGCTGGCTGTATCCCACGCGGCGTCGTGCCCTCATTGCCTTGGCGGCCGGATCGCTGTTCGGACTTCTGGGTGCCGCGGTCACGCACGGCTGAGCAACACCGTAACGAAGGATGAACGGCACTCGGCAAGGCCGGCAATCGTCGGTACGGTTGCGTCATGCAAAAGATATCGATTGAGGCTTTGGCCCGCCAGCAGATCAGCGCCGCCGTCGCGGCTCCCAGCGGGCGGGCAGCCGACACAGCGTACGGCGGGCATGAGAAGAAACTGCGCCAGACCGTCATGGCCTTCCGTGCCGGCACGCAGCTCAGCGAGCACCAGAACCCCGGCGAGGCCACGGTCTACGTGGTGAAAGGATCGGTCTGGCTCAGGGCGGGCGGGGAATCGTGGCAGGGCAAGGCCGGGGATCTGCTGATCGTGCCGGACGGGCTGCACAGTCTTGAAGCGGAAGAGGACTCGGCGGTGCTGTTCACGGTGGTCAAGACGGACCGCTAGAGAACACGGCGGCTCCGCTGAGTTGGGTGCTGGGCTGGTGCTTGACTCACCCGAGCGAGGCGAGGAACGCCGTCGTATCTTCTGCCACCTGCTCCGGACACTCCCACAGCACCAGGTGCGCCACCTCGGGGTAGACCTTCAGGACGGAACCGGGGATCCGGGCGGCCAGGGTCTCCCGATCGGCGCGTGGCAGCAAGCCGTCCTTGGCGCCCCACAGGATCAGCGTGGGCGCCTGGATAGTTCCCGATTCCGTGGGCGGGGTAGCTGCACATAGCCCGTTCAGGATGCCTTTCCACACGTGGGCCGGCATCCTGAGACCGTCGCGCACACGGTCCTCGAGGAACCACTGCGGAACCTCGTGCAGCAGGGGAAACCAGGCCAGGGAATCCCGGACCCAGGCCTCGTCGAGGGGGTCCGTCAGGCGGTCCACTTCATCGGCGAAGGCGGGCCGCCCGTGGAGGCTCAAGGGCGCGCCCACTAGCACGAGTGCCGCAACCTTCTGGGGATGGGCGATGGCCAGCTGCTGGGCGACGTAACCGCCGCTGGAGGAGCCGACGACGGCGGCGCTCGTCACGTCGAGGGCGTCCAGGACCGCTGCCGCGTCCTCGGCCTGTTCCGCCAGGGAGTAACCACCCTCTGGTTTGTCCGCCTCGCCTTGCCCGCGCAGGTCCGGGGCGTAGACCCTGAACCCGGTCAGCAGCGGTATCAGGAGGTCAAAGCTGCCGCTTGACTCGCCCCATGCGTGTAGCAGCAGCACCGGCGTCGCATCGGCGTCGCCGTGGATTAGACACGGTACCGTGATGCCCGTGCGGAGCCTGGGATACCGGACTTCGGAGTCCATGGAATCAGGCTACGCCACGGGCTGCGCGGCCGGCCGCGAGCACCCGAGCCACGTCCGGGTCGCCGACTCGGCGGAGGACGTAGTGCAGGACCCGTTCGTGCTGGGCAGCATGCGGGAGATGAACTCGGCTTCCCGATGCAACATCATCACGCTGCCCTCGCTCGTTTGCGGCCCCGTTTCCCCCTACCCCTCATGTTTCCGCGGTGTTCTACCGCACGCAAAGAACCGTGACGGACGGCAAATACTCAGCCGTTCTTATTTTTGCCTTTGCCCTCGCCTTTTGCCGGTTCGGGTGCAGGGGCTGGTGCAGGTACCGGCACGACGGGCGCCGTGTATTCCTGGGCGGCCTGCGCGGCGGCTTCCGCGTCCGCCTTGGTCTTCGCCGCTTCTGCCGCGGCAGCCGCTGCTTCGTCAGCTGCTTTCGCTGCCGCTGCGGCGGCTTCTGTGGCGGCTTCTGCGGCGGCTTTGAGGTCGGCCCTGACAGCGGTGATGCTGGTCACGATGCTCCGGCGCCGTTCTTCGGAAACCCGACCGCTGCCGGCTGCGGACGCCACGTCCGTTTCCAGGCTGTCCAGCGTCTTGAGCGCGGCAGCGTGATCGGCTGCAGCCGCTGCCTGGCTCACGCCGAGCACGAGTTCCTGGAGCTTTTGGGCGGTGTCGCGCTGCAGGCCGGTATCGGCCGGGCCGCAGCCGGCGAGCGCCGCCGCCAGCATCACGGTGACGGCAAGGCCGGCTCCCCGGGCGCCGGCGCGCTTGCCCCTGGAATGGGGGCGGGTCATGGTTCCACACTCTTCTGAAGTTCCAGGAGGTGGTCGCCCAGCGTGCCGCTTACAGCAGGGTAAGTGACGACGCCGGATGTGGCCTCTGGCGCCTGGCCCGCTGTCAGTACCGCGGCCCCGCCCGCCAGCGCGAGTACAACCGGGATGGCCACTGCCCAGAGCCGCGCCTTCTGTCCGGCACGGAACGACTTCCGCCGGCGCGTTCCCCGAGGGTCGCGGCGCTGATCGGCACCCGGCGCAGGCCCCGTCTTGGCTGTGACGGACGGCGTCCTGAACGGCATGGCCGGCAGCACACGCGTGGTTTCCGGTACTAGTTCGCCGGGAGTGGACGTCGGCGAGACAAGGGCCTTCCGCAGCACCGTCTCGACGTCCGCTGCTGCTGGGCGTTCCAGCGGCTCGATTGCAGTCATGGCGCGGATCAGGTCGGTCCACTCGGAGGGGAGATCCGTGGGAATGCTGGGCGCGCGGTGCAGCCTGGCCACGGCGGATTCCACAGCGCTGCCGGGGTATTCCATCGTCTGTTTGATGCATTCGAGCAGGACCAGCCCCAGTGAGTAGATGTCTGTGGCAGGGGTGAGGGGGGAGCCCACGGCCTGTTCGGGGCTGAGGTACGCTGCGGTGCCCACCATTGCTCCAGTTGCGGTTAGGCGGGTTGCGTCGGCGATTCGTGCTATGCCGAAGTCGGCCACCTTGGCCCGCAGGGGCTCCCCGGGCCGGGTCTGCACCAAGAGGATGTTGCCCGGCTTGATATCGCGGTGGAGGATGCCAAGGCCGTGGACATAGGCGAGTGCGTCAGCGATGCCGGCGCCTATGACGGCGAGCTCGTCCAGTGGGATCTCGCTGTGCCTGATCCGGCTGCGCAGATCCTGTCCCTCCACCAGTTCCATCGTCAGGAAGGGGCGGGGTTCATCCGGGATGCGTGCGTCAACGCCGACGTCGAACAATGTCACGAGGCTGGGATGGTTCAGCGTTGCCAGCAGCGTGATCTCAGCTTGCTGGCGTTTCAACTCGTCTGCGTCCGGGGCCTGGGGTGCGAAAAGCTTCAACGCCACGTCCCGGCCCAGGTTCTCGTCCCGAGCGCAGTAGACGGACGACATGCCGCCGCGGCCGATCACCTCGCCCAGCCGATAACGTCCGCCCAGCACTTCAGTCCTGCTGGCGCTGCGCGATTCCGCCACCATATCCGTTCCTCCCGGTGCACTGCGGCACTATTACCTAAAATCATAAGGCAACTTACTATGTTCGGGAGCTTCTTCGAATCACGGCAGCCCGTAGACGCCAATCCGTTTGTGTCCGTGGCTACGAATTGTGTCCGAAGCGATGTCTCCCGGCCGGGTGAGGCGCTGTCAAGGACGATTCCGGCAGGCGAAGAGTTCCCGGAGCGCAGCGTGTGTTCTGGGCCGCGATGGCGCAGAGCGGGCACCATCAGCGCCGGCGCCACGCAGGCCACTACTTCAGGCCGGGGCTGGGCATGACCGGCCCGGCGGCCGTGGATTACATCCTGTCGAGCCAGCCGAGCCTGGTCTGACCGTCCTGTCGAGGAGTGCCCGCGGCGTGAGGTGCGCCGGTCCTCCCGGTCCAGCCTGTCTCAGCCCGCGGTTGTGGTCGGAACTGGCGTGGGAGCGACCGGTGCTGGTTGGGTCGGCTCCGTGGTGGGAGCTACTTGCACGGGGCTGCTTTCCGGTGCCGCCCCGCCGGTGGCAGGCGCCGGGGGAGGGGGCGCCGCCGTCGTCGTTCCGGACGGCAAGGATGCCGGGGCGGTGGCGCCCGAAGTGGGCGCGGCGCTTGATCCGGCCGTTGAGCCGGGTGACGGGGTGGCTGGTGTGGACGGCGTCGTGGAGGTGCCGGTTCCCTTTGTGGCGTTGGGGTCGCTTTGGATGATCTCCTTGATCTGTTCCCTGAATGCGTTAAGGCGTCCCTGGATTTCGGACAGGGGGACGTTCTGGAGGTTCCGTCCGAATTCAGCAATTTCGGCCCATAGGGCATTGAGCCTGGCCGTTCCGCCGTCACTCAGCGGCCCGTCGAGCGTGAGAACGAGCTGACTGGCCACTGCGTACGTCAGGCAGCGGAGGCAGTTGTAATTGGCGGCCGCGGACAGATTCTCCGGCACGATCACATCCGCCTGACCCACGATGAGCACCACCTGGAAGCCCACAGCCACGGCAGCGCAGTCGGCGCAGCTGGCGAACGCATAGGCCTCGTTGGTGGTGTCCACGTTGAACGGGAATACCCACGACGGCGCCGGGGCGGAACCGGCCGTGGTGCCAGCCGCTGTCCCGGCCCCGGCAGGAGCGGTGCGGGGCATCAGGACCGTGCTGAGCTGGGGGTTTTCCCGCGTCGGCTTCGCTGCTCCTGCGGGCCACAGGGCCACCCTCTTCCCGGTCCCGCCTTCCCGCAGGGCGGAGTACGCCGCCGTCGGAAATACGGCTGTGGTGACGTCGGCCAGAGTGCCGCGTTCGTACGGCTGCACCGGCCGATAGGTGTCTGCTCCGGGCCACCAGGCCCAGGCCAGCCCGGCGGTCACCGCTGCGATGGCGGCCATTGCTACGGCCCGCTGCCGCGTCTTGCCGCGGGTTTTCTGCCAGAGTCCGGTGGTCAGCTGCCGGACCAGCCGGAGCAGGATGTAGCCAACGCCCAGGATGGGAAGTACGACGGCGGCGATCGCCAGGGTGCGCACCGCGGCTCCGGCGATGTCCCCGGCCGCCAGGCTTTCGGACAATTCCGACTGCTGTTTCAGGACGCTGGCCCATGCCGTGCCCAGGAGCCGCGGCAGCGAGAGGACCGTCATGACCAGGCTAAGTACCAGCAGTGGCACCGTGACCAGCACCCAGACCGTGACCACTGCCCGTGCCCATGGCTTGAGCGCCTGGGCTGCGGGGTCCGTCCGGCGCCACGGCAGCAGTCCCAGCAGGGTCGGTTTGATGCGCTGGAAGAGGTCCGGAACTCCGGTGGCGTCGGCCAGGATGTGGTAACTGTCAAACCGCACCAACGGAAGCAGCTGCCGGATCATCTGGAGAATTTGGGTGACCACCACCAGCAACAGGGCGTCAAAGCCGGTGGCCCACCAGACACCAGAGGCCGGCTCCCATGGCTCCCGGTGTTGCGCCGCCACGGCGTGCGGCGGCAGCGTGGCCGAACTCGTGGAAACCCGCGGACAGGACAGCCACGGCCAGGACCAGCAGCACAAGGGCCGGGTTGGCGAACGCATCGTGGGTTGCGGAGGCGAGGCCCTTGACCATGAGCACCCACCAGCACGCGGCGATGACGGCTGCGCACACGGCCGCGACGATGAGTGGGTTGAAGAGCGAAGCAAAGACTGTTGAGTGTTCGTTGCGCACAGTACATCCGGCGGCGGTACTGTGAGGCGCATGGAGATGCGCCTTGAAGTTGTCCAGGTACCTGTGGCCGATGTCGACAGGTCGAAGTCGTTTTATACGGAGAAGCTGGGCTTTGTCCTAGACCACGATGTGGAGCACATCCCGGGAATGCGAGTCGTGCAGCTGACGCCGCCGGGTTCGGCCGCCTCGATAGTCATTGGTACAGGAATGACGAGCATGACGCCGGGCAGCCTCGAGGGCCTGCAGCTCGTGGTGCCCGACATTGGCGGGGTCCGGGCCGAGCTCGTCCGCCGGGGTGCCGAGGTCAGCGAAATACAGGACATGGGCGGAGTGCAGTTTGCGTACTTTGCTGACCCGGATGGCAACCGCTGGGTCATCCAGGGCGCAACACCATCGGAGGTACGGGACGCGCACCTCTGATCGGGGCCGTGTCATGGACCGCCGGTACCGGCGGGGGCGTAGGATGCCGCTATGGGACTAATAATTGGGCTTCTGGTCATCTGGCTTGTTCTGTCGATCGTAGGCTTTGCCGTGAAGGGCCTCATTTGGCTGGCAATCATCGGCCTCATCCTGTTCGTCGCGACGGGCGTGTGGGGCTGGGTCAAGCGCAAGGCCAACGCCTGACGAAGGGGATGACGCGGACCTTCCTCGAAAGCGGTGGGTTATCCGTTAAGGGCATCAGCGCCATGAACGAACCTGACTGGGTCCAGCACGCCATCTGGTGGCAGGGGCACACCATCGCGGACTGCGCATACTGCTCGACGGCGTCTTCAACCACACCGGGCGCTCCTTTGCGCCGTTCCAAAATGTCCTCGTACGCGGGCCGGAGGCGGACACTGCCTCGTGGTTCTTGCTGGAGTGGCCCGAGGGTGCTGTTCCCGCCGTCGAACCCGCGTACCGCGACTTCGAAGGCCACCACCACCTCATGGCGCTCAACCATGACGAGCCAGCTGTCGCCGATTTCGTAGTCGAGGTCATGGAGCACTGGCTGCGCCGGGGTTCGGACGGCTGGCGACTCGACGCCGCCTATGCCGTCCCGTCCTCGTTCTGGGCCCCGGTCACCGCGCGCGTCCGGTCATCCCATCCGGACGCGTACTTCGTGGGCGAGTACATCCACGGCGACTATGCAGCCGAGGTTCGGTCCGGCGGACTCGATTCCGCCACGCAACACGAGCTCTGGAAGTCCGTCTGGAGTTCGCTCAACGACGCGAACTTCTTCGAACTCGCAGCCGCATTCGAACGACACAACGCACTCCTAGGCTCCTACGCACCGCTTACCTTCATCGGCAACCACGACGTCACCCGCATCGCGAGCAAGCTCACCGACGCAGCACTCGTGCCGCACGCCGTCGTCGTCCTGCTCAAGGGTGGCGGAACGCCGTCCATCTACTACGGCGACGAGCAAGGCTACCGGGGCGTCAAGGAGGACAGGGCAGGGGGCGACGACGACGTGAGGCCAATCTTCCCGTCCTCCCCCGGCCAGCTCTCGGCCCTGGGAGGACCTATCTTCGCCGTGCACCAGGAGCTCATCGGGGTGCGCCTCCGTCGTCGCCGGACAGGCGACCGTCGATGTCGGTGCGGACGCCGTCCTCGTGCCGCCGCGGGGATGGGCCGTCCTGGGCTAAGACGGTTGCGAGTGGCCGCTCTATCTGAGGTTGCGGCCGCCTTTCAGCGGACCACTCGATACCGCACGTGCGTCACGAGGCCGGTGCCGCTTACTTCCGTCGGCTCAAGCGTGACGTTCCCGACGCCGTCGAGCAGCCGTTCGCCCGCTCCCAGGATCAGGGGCGAGATGTGGAGCCGCAGTTCGTCCATCAGCCCCGCCGAGAGGTATTGCCGGGCGGTCTTCGCTCCGCCGGCAATGGCCACGTCCTTGCTGCCGGCGGCCTCCCGAGCCTGGGCAAGCGCCGATTCGATCCCGTCGGTCACGAAGTTGAACGTGGTGCCGCCCTGCAACTCCAGGGGCTCGCGTGGGTGATGGGTGAGGACGAAAACCGGTGCGTGGTAGGGCGGCTCCTCGCCCCACCAGCCCCGCCAGTCCTCATCCCACGGCGCTGGCCCGGGCCCTGCGAACATGTTCCGTCCCATGATGAAAGCGCCGGCAGCGAGGATGCCCTCGATCGCTGCGGCATGGGCCTCAGGTTCCTCGAACTGCCACCTGTGAAGCAACTCGCCATTCTCGCCCAAGGGCTCCGCGGTGCTTTGGTTCGGTCCGGCAAGGAAGCCGTCAAGGGAGATGGTCAGATCGCAAGTGACTCGGCTCATTCGCCCATCATGCCACCTGCAGCGAATCTGATCCCCACATACTGGCATTGCCGCCGGCAAGAGGCCGTAGCTCCACCGTGTCCTAGGATCAACTCCCGCCGTGGCACACATAAGCTCGGTATATGGGCAAAAACCAGCACAGCGAGTTGGAAGGGCAGACCTCCATTAACGAGTTGCTCGACAAGCCCATCGGCGACTCCCATATCCAGCTGGTGCTGCCCATCCATGTCCAACTCCGGCCCGGGGAATTCCGCCGCGTGTCCTGAGGCGGTGGAGAACTGCCGTAGCAGTGTTTATTGGTGCCGCTCCGGGAGCAGGGAGACGATCATAAAGCGGGTGACGTACTGTGCAAACCGTGGCAGGGACCAGCCTCGCTTCATCACCAGCAGTTCGTAGAGTTCCGCTGAGCTGCAGACCCAGAGTATGTCGGTCGCCTCGTCCTCGGTAACGTCCTGGCGGAGGTAGCCGCGGCCCTTGAGGTACCGGGTGTGGTGCCGCATCCGTTTGAGGCGCTCGCTGTCGATCTCATCGAGCAGGTGTGCCATTTCCTGATCGTTGATGGCGGCCGAACGCATTAGCAGCCGGATCGGGGTGACCAGTGCAGCTACTTCGGCCGTGAGGAGCCCCCACTCACGCATGACGGTCTTTGGATCGCTCTCGTGTTCGCGCATGTCGTCGGAGCGCTCGTAGGCGGGGACGGGTCCGGAGCCGGCCAGGCCCCGCTCATAGATGGCGCGGACCAGCCCCGCCTTGCCACCGAAAGCCTTGTAGACCGTCTCCACTGAAACGCCGGCCTCTGCGGCCATGGCGGCTAATGTGGCGCCCGCGTACCCGAGTTCGCGGAACTGCCGCTCGGCTGCCTGAAGGATGGCTTCCCTGTTGCGTCGGGCCTGTTCCAACCGGCCGCTGGAGTCGTAGCGACGTTTGCTCTTGACGTTTGCCATTATTCGTTCCATGCTGAAGTATCAGATACAGAGCACTGTATCAGAATCATTCGAGGAGTAGGAATGATCACCACAGCAGATGCCGCCGGAAAAATGCCGGAGCGCTTGCTTCGCTCAATAAACGCCCACAAACTGGACGATCTGGTGGCATGCTTCGCCGACGATTACGTCAATGAGACCCCTGCCCACCCTCAGCGGGGTTTCCGCGGACGGGATCAAGTGCGTCGAAACTGGACTGAGATCTTTTCCCAGGTTCCGGATATCCGCGCACGGGTGCACAGCACCGGGGGTCAGGGCGACACCCTGTGGACAGAGTGGGAGATGTCCGGGAGACGAAACGATGGCGCACCGTTCCTGATGCGGGGTGTGGTCATCTTCTTTATTATTGACGGGCTCATTTCCGCGGCCAGGTTCTACCTTGAGCCGGTGGAGGACGTCGGCGGCGGCGTGGACGCAGCAGTGAGCAGGGTAGTGGGCAAAACTCGCGGATCCAGAGAGAAGGAAACATCATGATTCTTGTCGTGGGGGCCACCGGACAACTGGGTGGCCTCATAGCTCAAACCTTGCTTGATGAGGGGTTCCACGTGCGCGTCCTGGTGCGCGAACGTTCGGCATACGACGCCATTGTGAGCGCAGGCGCTGAACCTGTGACCGGTGACCTGAAGGATCCCCCCTCACTTCTGGCGGCCTGCGCCGGGATCGACACGGTAGTTACAACAGCCAACTCATCCGCCCGCGGAGGCAGCGACACCGTGGATTCGGTGGATCGCCTCGGCAACCGGAACCTGATCGAGGCGGCCGTCGACGCCGGCGTCCGGCGCTTCGTCTTCGTCTCCAACCTGGGTGCCAGCCCCGACAGCCCTATCGCCTTCATGGCCGCCAAAGGCGAGACCGAGCAGCTGCTTCGCAGCAGCGGAATGTCCTGGACCATTGTTCAGCCCAACCTCTTCATGGATAAGTTGCCGGTCATGGTGGTTGGCGTGCCGGCACTGACGGGTCAGGCGGTCACTCTCGTGGGGGAGGGGCGGCGGGTCCATTCGCTGGTGGCAATGCGCGATGTGGCACAGTATGTGCTGGCCGTCGTGAAGCATCCGGAGCAGGATGGCCAGCTGCTGGTCATCGGCGGCCCGGAGCCCGTCTCCTGGCGTGATGTGGTGACGGCATTCGAGCTCGAACTCGGGCTGCGGATTCCCGTGCAGACCGTTCCCCCGGGGCAACCGGTCCCCGGCCTGCCCGATCTGCTCAGCGGATTTCTCGCACTGCTGGAGACCTACGACTCACGGCTCGATGCGACCGAACTGAGCACGCGCTACGCAGTGGTGCCCACCACCCTTCAGGCCTGGGTGCACCGCTTTGTGCAGGAGTCCGCGGACACCTTCAAAAAGGCGTAATCCTGGCTGGGTGAGGCTCCCCACGGTTTGTCTCAGGTGTACATGAGGGAGCCCGGGGTGGTGAGTTTTTCGCCGCTTTCAAGCCAGGTTTTGAGGCCCGATAGGATCATGGGCCAGCCGCCGTAGAGCTGGTCGTTCGCGCCTTCGCGGAGTTGGTCGTGAGTGACAGTGAGGTGACAGGAGTCGCCTACGGGTTCGATCTCCCAGGTGATGCGGGAGGTGCCCTCGGCCTTGACGTCCTCGCCCCAGAGTGCCGTCATGGTTTGGACGAGCTTGCGCGGCGGGTCGACTTCGATGTTTTCGCCTTCGCCCAGGAGGCCACCGGCCTTCGGGTTGCCCATCTCGAAGCGCCCCCCGGGAGTCCAGTCAGACGTGACGGTGTTCCCGAACTGGTACTTGCCACGGATTTCGCTGTCCGTGATGGCTCCCCAGAGCAGTTCCGGGGTGGTCTTGATGTAGATTTCGAAGATCTTTTCCATGGGATTTTCCAATCTGGTTTTGAGGTCGCTGAGGGCAGCGGCCCATGGTTGTGCATATTTGCTGACCCAGCGGTCGTGGACCAGGCGGATGGGCACCGGATTGAGGAAATGGAGTTTCTCCCGGCCCCGACGGCGGGTGACCACCAGGCCCGCTTCCTCCAGCAGTTTGAGGTGCTTCATGACCCCGTAGCGGGTCATCTCGAAACGGGCCTCGAGTGCGTGCAGGGTCTGCCCGTCATTCCGGAAGAGCTCATCGAGCAGGTCCCGGCGGGTGGGGTCGGCGAGGGCTTTGAATACGGCGTCCACGGTTCAAGAATAGGTGACTGAATGGTCACATGTCTAGGGTTGCGTCAGCGTATCCGGATATTTGCTGGAGCTGTTGTCACACTGCCGTGGAGTGGGCCGACGGGCGGCCTTCTACGGAATGTAAAATCCAGAACCCTATATCGGTTTCTCCCAAATCGATAGAAATGTTAAATTGCGACATTTTTCATCAATTTTTGCTCAAGTCTCAATCAATATTGTCTCAAAATCTTCGCACAGTCAGTTCCAAGGGCGCAGCAAGAAATAGGCTCGGCATCGACACAATGTGTCAACACAGAAGGTCGGGCTCAATTGCCGGGCCTTTATTATTGGGGAAATAATGTCGAATCATCAGACCCTTTTCGGGTCAGCATCGTCTGTTCCTGTGTCCGGGCCTAATCCGCCCCGCAGGCCACGCGCTTCCACGTACATCGTCGGGGGCATCACGGCCCTCTTCATGATGATTGGTGCTTTCAGCGGCGGTCTCGGGGGCGCTCTGGTTTTCCTTGCTATCTCGGCAGCCCTTACCGGCCTCTACATTCTGGTGACCGGGCGTCGTTCCTGGGCGTGGCTTCCTGCCAAGCGGAAGGCAGGGGGCATCGCCCTGGCGGTCTCTTTCGCTCTTTTCATCGCCGGCGCCGTCGCGTTGCCCCGGACCAACGCGGAGGATCTTCAGGCAGCCTCCTCGGACTCGAATGCCTCGCCAGGAACTGCAGCAGCGAGCGCATCCGCAAAAGTGACTCCGACGCCGTCGTCCGCTCCATCCGCGCAGGCGACGGGCGTCCCGCTCGATCCTGAGACTCCGAGCCTCGTTGCGAACGGCGTTGCGGCTCCGAGGACGCAGCCCGCCTTTGCTACCAAGGCGATTGACCTGCTGGCCACCCTTCCCGTCAAGGGCCGGGCGCCGAAGACGGGATATGACCGCGCGCTCTTTGGACAGGCGTGGGCGGACGTCGACCGCAACGGCTGCGACACGCGGAACGACATGCTCAAGCGCGACCTTTCTGCGATCACGTACACCAACAGCGTGCCCTGCAAGGTTCAGTCCGGAGATCTGGCGGACCCCTACACGGGTACCACCATCAGCTTCCTGCGGGGGAGTGCCACCAGCAGCGCCGTCCAGATCGACCATGTTGTTGCCCTCAGTGACGCCTGGCAGAAAGGCGCGCAGCAGCTGACCACGGACCAGCGGACCGCCTTCGCCAATGACCCCCTGAACCTCCAGTCCACGGACGGTCCCACCAACATGAAAAAGGGCGACGGCGACGCCGCCACCTGGTTGCCTCCGAACAAGGGCTTCCGGTGCGAATACGTAGCGCGCCAGATTTCGGTGAAGGCAACGTACAGCCTGTGGGTCACCCAGGCGGAGCACGACGCGATGGCCAGAATCCTGGCCGACTGCTCCGGCCAGCTCGCACCAACCAACGAGCAGGCACCAGCCGTCGCGGCGCCCGCACCCGAGCCGGTACCGGTGGTGCCCGCTGCTCCGGTAGCTCCCGCTCCTGCCCCGGCGGCCGTGGTGCCGGCCCCTGCCCCGGTTGCTCCCGCGCCTTTTGTTCCGGCACCCGAACCTGTTCCGGCGGCTCCGGCCGCCGTCTACTACGCCAACTGCACGGCCGCCAAGGCCGCCGGTGCCGCTCCCATCTATGCCGGACAGGCCGGCTATAGAGCGGCGTTGGACCGCGACTCCGACGGTGTGGCCTGCGAGAGGTAGCCACGCCAGTCACTCCACCGTTTCAAAAATTTTCCAAGGGGGAAAAATGAAAAAGACACTGACATTAATTGTGCTGACCGGCCTCATGCTGACGGGATGCAGTGGTAAGCAGGCGTCATCAACGTCAACCACTGTTGCGGTGGTTGCAGATGCTGTCACGATTCCAGGGGTGCTGAGCCTGACCTTGGACAAAGCCACGGAGCAACTTGAAGGTCTCGGGCTCAAGGTTGAGGCTGCGGACACCGCCGACGGCAAGACGATCATTTCAAAGAAGAACTGGCAGGTGACATCCCAAGACCCAACCGAAGGGGCACAGGTGGCAAAGGGCTCCACCGTGCACCTCGGCGTCAAGAACCTCGAAAAGGTTGCGGCCGAAAAGGCTGCCGCTGAGAAAGTCGCCGCCGACAAGGTGGCGGCAGAGGCGGCTGCACCAGAGGCGGCGGCTGCAGCAAAGGTTGTGGCGGACAGGGCTGCAGCTGAGAAGGCTGCGGCAGATCAGGCAGCCGCGCAGCAGGTTGCAGCCCAGAAAGCAGCCGAGGCAGCGGCACAGCAGGCGGCCGTAAAGCCAGCACCCGTAGTCCAGGCACCAGCCCCGGCTGCCGTCTCTTACGCGAACTGCGCAGCTGTGCGAGCAGCAGGTGCGGCGCCAATCTATGCCGGTACACCGGGATATGGGAAGCATCTTGACCGGGACGGCGACGGCGTGGCCTGCGAGAAATAGCGCTCCCTCTCGACTCAGCTTGCATGCGCTGATTTCGTTCGTGAACAGACCCGGGAGCCGAATGGCGTTCGACGACCCCGCGTACTATCTCATGGCCACCTCGGCCATCGCCGCAGTCACCATTTACTTTCTGCCGGAATCCGCCCGGCGGCACCTGCCAGGGTCAATGCCCAGTGTTGATTTGGACAAAGCTGCTCAGGAACTGGTGGCGACCCAGGACGATAACGCCATGCTGGACATGGATACGCTGCCCTTCGGTACCAGCTATGGGGCCGCAAAGGCGTCGCACTAGGGACCTGAAAAGTAGCGTGGGGGAGCGGTGAGGCGGCCGCCCGGGCGGTGTGCCGCCGTCGTGCCTTAATCAGGCGAGGACGTGGCTCCGCCGTGCGTCAGGCCCATGAACATCGTCCGGTGCAGGATGTCCACGTGCCTGCGTGAGACGTTCACGGCTTCCTGGATATCGCCGGCCCTCAGGGCTGCCACCAGTGCGGCGTGGTCGCAGTTTGATTTGTGCAGCAGCTCGATGGGGTAGGGGATGAAGAAGGCGTAGAGCTCGGTGAGCGTCTCGTGGTAAGCCTCGACGGCGGTACCCAGTCCGGACGCGGTGCCCACCAGCTGGTGGAACTGTTCGTCTGCCTGGTGATAGTCGGACCAGTCCGAGGACTCAGCCATGTCCCGGGTCAGCCGTTCGAGCTCGTCCAGCTGTTCGGCCGTGGCGTTGACCGCCGCGTAGTGGGTCACCGCGCATTCAAAAAGCAGCCGTCGGTCCACCAGCTTATTCACGGCCTGGGACTCCGCAGGTGACGCCGAGAGTTCGGCCAACACGCTCTGTGGAGGCTCGTCGGCCACGAAGGTTCCGCCGGCCCGGCCCCGCCGGCGGACCACCACGCCCTGTTCCGCCAGGCTCGCAAGCGCGCGGCGCGCGGTAATCGGGCTGACTGACAGGCCCAGGGCTACATCCTCCTGGTCGGGCAGGCGCTCGCCGGGTTTGAGCAGGCCGAGAGAAATGGCCATGCCGATCCGCAGCCGGACGGCGTCGATGGCACTGCGGCGGTCGATGCCGGCCAGCCTGCCGGCGCCGATGGGCGAGGGCTCGGCGGTGTCCTCCAGCTGACGGGTCATATCCGCTACTTTACGGCCCAAACCTGCCTCTTCCCATAATTAGATCATTCTGATCTAATATAAGTCAGATCACATCCCCAACATGGAGACAACCATGCAGCGCATCCTTCCCCTCATCGCAGCCCAGGCCCCGCCCCGGCTGATTGGTGAACCCCTGTCCGCCTTCGCCGACGAGGTCAAAGCAGCCCTGGCCGCCAAACCGGACAGCCGGCTGGTGGTCTTCCCGGAGCTGCACCTGTTCGGCGATTCATACCCGGACAGGCAGCGCACCGAGGCTCTGCAGGACTCCGCCGAGCCGCTGCACGGGCCCCGGGTCAAGGAACTGCGGCAGCTCGCCGCGGACCTGGGCATCTGGTTGGTCCCGGGCAGCGTCTGCGAGCGCGGTCCTGAAGGCCAGCTGTTCAACACCCAGCTGGTCCTGTCCCCGGGCGGGGAGCTCGCCGGCTTTTACCGGAAGATCTTTCCCTGGCGCCCGTTCGAGCCCTACGACCCCGGCGACAGGTTCACCACCGTGGACCTGCCCGGCATCGGCAGGGTGGGCCTGAACATCTGTTACGACGCGTGGTTCCCCGAGGTGTCCCGCCAGCTCGCCTGGATGGGCGCCGAAGTCATCCTCAACGTCGTGAAAACCACCACGCCGGACCGCCGCCAGGAGCTGGTGCTCGCCAAGGCCAACGCCATCGTCAACCAGGTCTTTATGGTCAGCGTCAACTGCGCCGGCCCCACCGGAACAGGCCGGAGTATCATCGTCGATCCCGAGGGCAACACCCTGGCCGAGGCCCCGGACGACGCCCCGGCCCTGCTGACCGCGGAACTGGACCTTGCCGCCGTCGAGCATGTCAGAACATATGGAACTGAAAACCTCAACCGCCCCTGGTCCCAGTTCCGCGACGGCGAAGACGCCATTGAACTGCCCGTTTACCAGGGCCGGATCACCCCGGCCACCTGGGCTCCCCAGTCCTTCAACGCCTAAGGAAACACCGTGACAACAACACCCACCCTCACGCGCACGCTGAAACTGCCCTCCCTGGTCCTGTTCGGCCTCGCGTACTTGACCCCGCTGATCGTCCTGGGGATCTTCGGCATCATCGCCGAAGCCACCGGCGGGGCCTCACCGTCCGCGTATTTGGTGGCGCTCGTGGCCATGCTGTTCACGGCGCACAGCTACGGCCGGATGGCCGTCGCACACCCGGTGGCCGGGTCCGCCTACACCTACGTCCGTCGGTCCATCGATCCCAGGGTGGGGTTCCTGGTGGGCTGGGCCATCCTGCTGGACTACCTCTTCCTGCCCATGGTGATCTGGCTGATCGGCGGCTCCTATCTCAGCGCGCAGTTCCCCGAAATCCCCATCGGTGGCTGGGTCGTTGGTTTCATCCTCATCACCACGGCCCTGAATGTCCTGGGCATCAAGGTGGCGGACAAGGCCAACTACGTGCTGATGGCATTCCAGCTGCTGGTGATCGTGTTCTTTGTGGCGCTGTCCATCGGCAACGTGGTGTCCACCTCCGGTGCCGGCGGCCTGGCCAGCACCCAGCCGTTCTTCAACGACACCTCCAGCTTCACCACCATCTCCGCCGGTGCCGCCATCGCGGCGTATTCGTTCCTGGGGTTCGACGCCGTCACCACCCTCACCGAGGAGACCATCGAACCGCGCAAGAACATGCCGCGCGCCATCATGCTCATCGCCCTGATCGGCGGAGGCATCTTCGTGACCGTGTCCTACGTGACCCAGCTGGTCCACCCCGGCGGTGTGTTCGAGGACTCGGCTTCCGCGGCCAGCTCCATCGCACTGCAGATCGGCGGTCAGCTCTTCGGAGCCGTGTTCCTCGCCGGCCTAGTGGTGGCTCAGTTCGCCTCCGGCCTCGCCGCGCAGGCCAGCGCCTCGCGCCTGCTCTACGCCATGGGCCGGGACTCCGTGCTGCCCAAGGCGGTCTTCGGCCGGCTCAGCGCGAAGTTCCACACCCCGGTGGTGAACCTGATCCTTACCGGCATTGTCGGCCTGATCGCGATCTTCCTGGACGTGGCCACCTCGACCTCGTTCATCAACTTCGGCGCCTTCACCGCTTTCACCCTGGTCAACGTCTCCGTGGTGTTCCACTACGTCCGGCAGCGCCGCGCCGGGCAGAACCTGAACCCCGTGTCCTACGTGGTGGTCCCGGCGGTGGGAGCCATCATCTGCGCGTACCTGCTCTCCCAGCTGGACGGTAACGCGATTACGCTGGGACTGTCATGGCTGGTGCTGGGCGTCGTGGTCCTGGCCCTGATTACGCGTGGTTTCAAAGCGGCGCCGCCGGAAATGTCGGCCACGGAGAGGGCAACGGTTGAGGCTGCAGCCTAAGCCGGGCCGCCGCCTGACCAAAGGGAAGGAACAACTGTGAGGATAGCGCTCGGGCAGCTGGAGTCGGGCACCGATATCCTGGCCAACCTCGCCGTGATCGACCGGTTCGCCGCCGAGGCCGTGCGCGAGGGCGCCGAGCTGGTTGCATTCCCGGAATATGCCACGTACGAGAAGAAGAAGGTGGACGCTACGTTCCCCGTGATGGCTGAGCCGCTGGACGGTCCCATCTGCCAGGAACTGGCCGGCACTGCCCGCCGCCACCGCATCGCGCTGGTGGCGGGCGTGGTGGAACGCTCGGAGGAGCCGGGCAAGGCGTACAACACCCTGGTGGCGTTCGGGCCGGACGGAAGCCGGCTGGCCTGCTACCGGAAGATCCACCTGTTCGACGCCCAGGGCTTCGGGGAATCCCGATTCATCAAGCCGGGTCTGTCCACCAGCCCGGTGGTGTTCGAGCACGGGGGAACGCGCTTCGGCCTGATGACCTGCTATGATCTTCGCTTCCCGGAGCTGGCCAGGGAACTGGCCGACGCCGGCGCCCAGGTCCTGCTCGTCTGCTCATCCTGGGTGCCGGGCACCCATAAAACCGAGCAGTGGCTGGCGCTGAACGCCGCGCGCGCTATCGAGAACAGTGTGTACGTGGCTGGGGTATGCCAAGCGCCGCCCATCTCCGTAGGCCGGAGTATTCTGGTTGATCCTATGGGGGCCATTGAAGCCGATCTCGGACTCGAACCAGGTGTTCGGGCGGTGGACGC
Source organism: Pseudarthrobacter sp. S6 (assembly GCF_050156575.1). Lineage (NCBI taxonomy): Bacteria > Bacillati > Actinomycetota > Actinomycetes > Micrococcales > Micrococcaceae > Pseudarthrobacter > Pseudarthrobacter sp. S6. The sequence goes on from NZ_CP189581.1 coordinate 1,062,358, forward strand.
CTCGCTTGAAGCGGTGGCCAGGGTGCGGGAAGCCTTCCCCATGTTCCGGCAGCGCCGGCTATAGGCAGGTGGCGTGTCCTGCTTCCCCATGACCACGACGTCGCCGGGCTTCTGGCACTCGTTGTGCTCACCGACGCCGGTAGGGACGCCCAGCTCGATGAACACCGAGAACCTGTGCTGAGGGAGAACCAGGACCGGTCGAAGTGGGACCGGCGGGCCATCGAAAAGGGGCTGGTGCTCCTGCGTGAGGCGCTGAACTCGCGGCCCCCGGACCGCTTCGCCCTCATGGCGGCGATCGCAGCCGTCCATGACGAGAGCGAGACGTGGTCCCACGCTCACTGGCAGGCGATCCTGGGGCTGTACGACCCGGCTGAGCCGTCCCGGCGAAGTACGGGTTGCCTTCGAGGAAGCGTTGATCCTCACGGAGAACGACGCCGAACGGCGCTACCTCCGGACCCGCCTGAACGAACTGGCGGGTTGAGCCGGGCCATCGAGGGCCGCGGGAGAGTACGACGGCGGCACGCCTTTTCGGTACGGCGGAGCGGGGGCAGTGGGAGGATGAATCCGTGGACCAATTCTTTGACTTCCTACGCCACTACTGGTGGCTCGTCTTCCCTCTCAGCGGAATGGCCGGAGGGTGGGCAAGGCAGTGGTCCAAGGCCAGCGAACGCCGGCACCGTCGCCGTCTGGAGCTGTACAAGCTCAAGAACCAGGCGATGCAGGCCGAACAAGCCAGCCAGGCCCAGGTCGCCGCCTTGATGTCAGCGCACGACGCCGTGAACCGGCGGTGGCTGGACTATGAGCTTGACGTGGGGAAACTTATCGACTTCCCGCTCATGACGGATGTACGGGAACCCCTTACCGTCGCATTCCTCCGGGCCAAGAAAGCAGCGGACGGTTTGCGGCCGGCCAAGCCGGAGGAGATTACGACGGCGGCCCGGCTGGCTGAGTACCGGACGGCCGTTCACGGCTTCGAGCTGGCATTCGACGTCGCGGAGCGCGAAGCCAAGCGGATTAAGGACAGCAATTTCACGGGTCCCGAACGCCAGCGGCTGGCAACGGCAAGGAAGCTGCTCAACCTCGCCCTGGACAATGCCGCCACACCGGCGGAGCGGCAGACGGCCTACAGGCGCGCCCGTCGGGAGCTGGATGGGCTGATCGTCCTGCCCGAGGCAACGGTTGCGGCACTGGAAGAGAAGATTGCCGGGCAATTGGGTAGGCGGGCGACCCCGGAATAGGTGCACGCCCGGACTGGTTAAACTTGCCGTTCGTCGCCTCTACCTAGCCGCTCGGCGCAATAATAGTACGTTTGCTTATGATTTGCACCATGATTGCCCAAGGTGAAGGTTCGTCTTGAGGGTCCTGGTCCTCCAGATCGTTGGACACCGACGTCTTCGACAAGCAACGGGAGCAGAATATGAGCTGGCTGGACCGTGAACGAACTATTGCCCCGCCGGGATTCAATCGCTGGCTGGTACCGCCCGCGGCGCTGGCGGTCCACCTCTGCATCGGCCAGGCCTACGCGACCAGCGTGTATAAGACGGCATTGGTCAAGCACTTCGATGCCAGCCTGACCGAAATCGGCGTGATCTTCTCCATCGCCATTGTGATGCTGGGCCTCTCGGCCGCGATCATGGGCACTTGGGTGGACACGAACGGCCCGCGCAAGGCGATGTTCACTTCGGCCGTGTTCTGGGCCAGCGGCTTCCTGATCGGTTCGCTCGGCATCTTCAGCGGCCAGTTGTGGCTGGTCTACCTCGGCTACGGCTTCATCGGCGGCATCGGCCTGGGCATCGGCTACATCTCGCCGGTGTCCACGCTGATTAAGTGGTTCCCTGACCGCCCGGGCCTGGCCACCGGCATGGCCATCATGGGCTTCGGTGGCGGCGCGCTGATCGCCAGCCCGGTGTCAACGGCGCTGTTGAAGATGTACGACCCGAACTCCGATGCCAAGGGCTGGGTGGCCAGCGGCGACTCCGTCGGCAAGCTCTTCCTGACTCTCGCGGTCATCTACCTGGCCTACATGATGTTCGGTGCCTTCACCATTAAGGTGCCCGCCGACGGCTGGCGGCCGGCAGGGTTCGACCCCGCCAAGGTCAAGGCCGCCACGCTGGTCACCACGGAGAACGTGTCCGCCAAAAATGCCATCAAGACCAGGCAGTTCTGGTTGGTCTGGATTGCCCTGTTCTGCAACGTCACCGCCGGCATCGGGATCCTGGAACAGGCCGCGCCGATGATCCAGGACTTCTTCCGCCAGTCCGACGGCGTGTCCCTGGTCAGTGCCGCTGTCGCCGCCGGCTTCGTCGGGCTGCTCTCCATCGGCAACATGGCCGGGCGCTTCGCGTGGTCCGCCACCTCCGACGTCACGGGCCGCAAGCGCATCTACATGGTGTACCTCGGCGTCGGGGCCATGCTCTACACGGTGCTGGCGTTGGCCGGCTCCAGCACCACCGTTCTCTACGTGGCACTCGCATTCGTCATCATTTCCTTCTACGGCGGCGGCTTCGCCACCGTCCCCGCCTACCTGCGTGACCTCTTCGGGACCTTCCAGGTGGGTGCCATCCACGGCCGACTGCTGACTGCCTGGTCCGCCGCCGGGGTTGCCGGGCCGCTGATCGTCAACGCCTTCCTGGACGCCCAGGGCAAGCCCGGCCAGCTGAACGCCGCCTCCTATCAGCCGGCGCTGCTGACCATGGTGGCGCTGCTGGTGGTTGGTTTTGTAGCCAACCTGCTGGTCAAGCCGGTCGACGCACGATTCCACGAATCCCGCCCCGACCGCGGGCGGTCCCAAGCACCTGCCATGGAGGCCTGAGATGAGCACTGCACACACCCCCGGCGCGCAGGCGCCCAACAAAGTGTCCACCGGCAGAGTGGCCCTGGCATGGGCCCTGGTGGGGGTGCCGCTGGCCTACGGGGTCTACGAAACCCTGACCCGTGTGGCGGCGCTGTTCGGCTAGCGGTTGGCGAGCGTCAGAAGTTGCCTTCCGCCACGGCCCCACGAGGGGACGCAGTGCGCCTCGTCCACCACGAACAGCGGGACGTCCAAGGCCGCGAGCCGTTCCACGGTCCCGGTCTTGGCCAGCTGTTCGGGGCCAGGAAGACGAAGGCGGCGTCGCCGCGCCTTGCGCTGCCAGGCGTCGAGGTCATCGGGGGTGGCGCTGAGGAGCGCTTTCCAATTCCCTGTTCTGACCGTGCCTTCCTCAGGCCTGGATGAATTCCTGGCGTTGGCGCCCGAGGCCTTCCACTTCAATTTCGAGGACGTCGCCGGACTTCAGGTACGGGAAGCGCCCTGACAACGCCACCCCTTCCGGGGTGCCGGTGCAGATCAGATCCCCGGGCTCCAATACAAGGTACTGGCTGAGGTGGTGGATGAGGGTGGCGACGTCGAAGATCAGGTCCCTTGTGGTGGAGTCCTGGCGCGGTTCGCCGTTGACCCAGCTGCGCAGCCGCAGGTTGCCGGCATCCACCTCGTCCGGGGTCACCAGATACGGGCCAGTGGGGCAGAACCCGGCGCAGTTCTTGCCCTTGGACCATTGGCCGCCGGACACTTCGAGCTGGAAGTCGCGCTCGGACAGATCGTTGACCGTGACGAAACCGGCGATATGGTCGATGGCCTCCGACGGGTTCGCGAGGTAGGAAGCACGCGCACCGATGACGACGCCGAGCTCGACCTCCCAGTCCGTTTTGCTGGAGCCGCGGGGAATCGCGACGGCGTCATGGGGCCCTGCGACGGTGTTGGGGGCCTTGTGGAAAAGAAGGGGGAAGGCAGGGGGAGCGGAGCCGGACTCGGCGGCGTGTCCTGCGTAGTTCAGGCCGATGCCATACACCGCGGAGGGCCTAGTAATGGGGGCGCCGATCCGGAGGCCGTCGGCCTCCAGCTCGGGCAATTCGCCGGCGGCCAGGGCTGCGGCGGCGCGGGTGGGCCCGCCGGACGACCAGAAGTCGGCGTTGATATCCGCAGTCAAGGACGCTAGGGAGTAGTACTTTTCGCCATTCACGATGGCGGGGATTTCGGAACCGGATGTACCCAGACGTGCGAATTTCATTGATTCAGCTCTTTCTCGGAAGGCAGGATCAGTCGTTGGTGCCGCATCTCGGCCCAGGCCTTGACGGCGAGGGGATGGTCAGCCGGCCGTATGGCCCGGGCCAGCAGTTCCAGAGGTGCTTTTCGTCATTCTAGGTGGGGCCAGCCGTAGTAACCGACTGTGACTGTGGCTCGGTTTTCAACACACCGACGTTCACCGCCCCGCCTGCCGTTGTCCCAGCCTGACAGCAACGCGGGGTCGCTCTTCGCCCATCCTGATGGCCGGGATGGGCGAGAAGTGACCCCGCGTTGGTTTGTGTCGCGAGGTGATACCCGGAGTCCAGTGGACCCCTGTGCGGTCAGCTCATGGCCGCGGCCGTCAGCTGCTCGCCATTGAGGTATTCGAGTTGCCAGCCGTCGGCGGGGTGGTGGTGGGCCAGGTTGAGCACAGCGTTGTCGATGCGCTCCAGCTGAAGCCCGATCGCACGGTTGAGGCTCAGCCGGATGAGCGTTCCGTGGGCGACGACGAGGATGCGGCCGCCGCGGAACTCCTCGGCCAGGGCTTCCAGCGCCGCGAGTCCACGGAGCGCTGCTTCGTCCTCGCTCTCCGCGCCACGGAAGCCGCCGGGGATGCGCAGTGCCTCCAGCTCGGGGCCGTCCTGGAGTCCTTCCGCTCGGCCAAAGCTGCGCTCGGCGAGTTCCGGCACATGCCGGTCGACGCCGAGCCGCAGCCCGCCGGCAATCAGGTCAGCAGTTTCCGCGGCACGGCTCAGCGGCGAGGACACGACGGCGTCCCATTCATAGCAGGAGAGGGCGTTGACGGCTTCCCGGGCCTGGCCGCGGCAGACGTCGTTGAGGGGAATATCGGTGGATCCCTGCAGCCGGCGCTGTGCATTCCAGTCGGTCTGGCCATGGCGGATGAGAGCGAAGGTTGTGAGGGTCATGCTGTCCATTGTCTCTGAGCTTCGATGGGCGCGGGAATCGTCCCTTCACGTAGCGCCGGAACCGGAAACGAGTATCAAGTTGCGGTTCTTGGTGTGAAGCTCAACGCCACCGAAGAGGTCGTTTCCAACAACATGTTTAACGACCCCCCCCGGAAGGAAGGTATGTCCTCGTCGACCTTGCAGTGACCTACGCAGGGGCTGATGAAGGAACACCGTGGATCGACCTGTCGCCGACCTTCGTAGGCACAGATGCACGACAATACGTTGCCAGCTCGTGCGGCGCCTCTTTGAACAATGGGGCGATGCATGTACCGACGCTTAAAAAGGGCGGTCAGGCAAGCTATCAAGTCTGCAAGGATGTGCCGGTTGGGGAGATTGAAGGAGGCAAGATTTTCATCCAGAAGAGCCTGTCCATGAATAGCGAAGCCAGGGCTCACTGGGGACTGAAGTAACGCCCCTGAGTAGGTCCGTGCCCCAAGGCAACCATGCGCCAGACTTAGGGGCGTGACGAACAAACCCCGTCCTGGCCTTGCGATCGCTGCGCTCAGCCTCGGTACCGCCCTGAACCCGCTGAACTCCTCCATGATCGCCGTCGCGCTGGTGGTCCTGCGGGAGGATTTCGCGCTCGACGTCGCCACCGTCACCTGGGTGATCACCTCGTTCTACCTCGCATCGGCGGCCGGTCAGCCGCTGATGGGCCGGCTTGCGGACCGCTTCGGGCCGCGCCGCCTGTTTACCTTCGGGATGGCCCTGGTGGCCGTGACGTGCGCACTGGCGCCGTTCGCGCCCAACTTCGCGCTGGTCTGCGTGGCCCGCGCGCTCATGGCGGTGGGGACGGCGACGGCGTACCCGTCCGCCGTCGTGATGGTCACCGAACTGAGCCGGCTGGCGGAGCTGCCGTCCACCCGCCCGCTGGGCCGGATCCAGATGGCAAACACGTCGGCGGCAGCGGTGGGACCCGTCGTCGGCGGTTTGCTGGTGAGCCTGCTGGGCTGGCAGGCGCTGTTCGCCGTCAACGTGCCGCTCGCGCTGCTGGCGCTGGTTGTGGTGCACCGGGCGGCGCCGGCCGATTCCGGTCGCGAGAGCGGGAAGCTCTCAACCCTGATCCGCGACTCCGACATCCCCGGCATCCTGGCCTTCGTGGCCTCGCTGATGCTCGCGATGATGGCGCTGCTGAACGTGATGCCGGGATACCGCTGGTGGCTCCTGGGTGCCGCGACGGTCATTGCCGCGCTGTTCGCGTGGCGCGAGCTGCGCTTCCGCCCACCCTTCCTGGACTTGCGGCTGCTGGGCCGGAACCGGCCGCTGCTGCTGGTGTATCTGGTGTTCGTCGTCTTCAGCGGCGTCTACTACTTTGCGTTCTTCGGCCTGCCGCAGCTGCTGCAGGAGGCGGGGCATTACGACGCCGGGCTGGTGGGTCTGCTGATGTTTCCCCTGGCGGCGATGTCCGTGCTGGTCACCCCGGTGACGGTACGGCTGATTGAGCGGTTCGGTGTGCGTGCGGTGCTGATCGGCGGTGTGCTGATCCTGCTGGTTGCCTCCGGCGGGCTGGGGGCGTTGACGCTGTCCCTGTGGCCGCCCTTGGTGTTTGGGCTGACCGCGTTGATGGGGGTGCCGTACGGGGTGGTAAGCACGGCATCGAACCAGGGCCTGTACGTGTCGGCCCGGCCGGAGGAGAGGGGAGTGGCAGCCGGCATTTTCCAGACCTCCCGCTACCTTGGCGCCATCACGGCGACGGTGCTGATCGGGGTGCTGTACGGGCCAGGCGTGAACCAGGCGAACTGGGGACTGATGGTCCTGGTGATGCTGGGGCTGGGCGCCGTGGTGCTGGCGTTGGCAGCGGCGTGGAAGCGGAAACCCGGGGTGTAGGTGTGGCACAGTGTCTGGCCGCCCGTGCCGGACGGGCGTAGGGTCTGGAGGACCATGACAGAACAGCAACCCCACGAGCTGGTCAACAGCTACCCGCACTTCGAGTTGCGCCGGTATCCCGCGCACGTTGTCGCCGAGGTGCACGTCAACACCACCTTCGACCGCGCCGGCAATGCTGCCTTCCGGCACTTGTTCAATTACATCAGCGGCAGCAACACAGCCCAACAGAAGCTGGCAATGACGGCTCCGGTCATCCAGGAGAGCGGCCCGTCGCAGAAACTGGCGATGACCGCACCGGTGCTGCAGACCGGTCCGATGCCCGGCAGCGATGCGCAGGCCGACTTTGTGATCGCCTTTGTGCTCCCTGCCGGATTGACGGCTGAGACAGCTCCGGCTCCGACGAACCCCGACGTTCGGATCCGCACCGTTCCGGGTTCACTTGCCGCAGCTGTTCGCTTCCCGGGCAGCGGCACCGGCGCGGCCTTTGCGCGCCGAAACACGGGGCTGCAGGCCGCGCTGACCCTGGCCGGGCTGACGGCCGTGGGGGCGCCACGGTTTGCGCGCTTTGATCCGCCGATCAAGCCGTGGTTCCTGAGGCACAACGAGGTTATTCAGGATGTGCAGGAGTCCAACGCTCATGAAACGACCGGCATTGCCCCCGCATAGGTGCGCAGCAAAGTTCAGGCTGAACAGATGGACTAAGCTTCGCCACGCCGACATTGTATCCAACGACTTTAGTATTACCCAGAAACCATTGACGCGCGGCACTGCGGCGAGGATGATATTGAATTGTAGGCAGTGGCAGCCGGAAAGGCATGAGGCCCTGCTGGTGACATTCAAAAGGGATTTGCTATGACCCAAAATCAATTTCGGGAATGGCCTGCGCGATCACGCCACTGGCAGGACCGGCGAATAATTCCTTTTTGGATAAGTAATGGGGAGAGTATCGGGCTGGGCGATGCGGTTAAAGACCTGACAAACTTTGCCGGAATCCCGCCGTGCAGCGGCTGTGAACAGCGAGCAGCTTTCCTTAACAGGCTTTTGCGCCTGCCCCGGTTCCGGAAGCGGAGCCGGTCCTAAGTATCGTGTTTCCCCGGCGCCATGCCGGGATGCCGGCCTGCCCGCAAGTGCGGCCGGCGGAGTGTCAGGAGGCGGTCATGCCGCAGCAAGTAGTGGTAACGGAACGTTATTGGTGTCCCGGGCCGTGGCCCTGGGAGTGGTTCGATACGTGCACGCGCAAGGTGACCAAGTGGTGCTACGACTTCAGTTGGGTCGAGGAAACCGGCTACGGGCTGGCCAGCCATCTGAAAGGGTGCGAAAACGGAATTCTTTACAGTTGGTGGGCGTTTTCCTTCAATATCTGGGGCAGTACCCAGTATGGCCCGGGAAGAATGTGTTTTACCAGCAAATTGAGTTCGTCGGGGCGCTGCGCCGCGTCGGCCGTTTCGGGGCTGACCGTTACGGCGGAAGCGCCGCGGATTCAATCCAGGGCCCGCCGCCAAATCCGCAGGCCGGTGCACCGGCCGTTACCGGATGAAAAAGAGCATTCCACGCATGATGACGAGGGTTCGAAGTAATTCCATGCGCGCCACACTGAATTTGGAAACGGTGCTGCGGAATGTACATTGCCATGACGAGGGCGATGGGTGGGGAAATGCGGAGCCCTATATCTGGACCGTGTTCTTCAAGGTGGATGGGGACAACTTCGCCGTCGAGGCCGGGTCCGGGCTGATCGGCTCACCCACCATCGTGTCCAGCAACGGAAGCCACGGGAACCTGGGCAACACGGACGTGGACGCCGGGGACGATGTGGCGGTGCCGGACGCCGTCGGGCTCTGGTCCACCAAGCTGAAACCCATCCCTGTCAACGATGCCGGGCTGCGTGCCTTGCTCGGCGCGGATGATATCCCCGCCATCGCCGGCGTGGTGGTGTCCCTGATGGAGGAGGACGGCTGGCCGGACTCCCTGGCCAACACGGGGTACTCGGCGTTTGTGGATGCTGTCCAGCTGGCTGTGGTCAAGGTGGCCGCGAGTTTCCAACACGCGCTGGCGGCGCCTACACCACAGGAGATCAAGGACCAGATCGAGGTGGTGAAGGCCTCGGCCGCCACGTCGGTCAAGGCGGCAGTCAAGAACGCCATGTCCGGTTGGGAGCTGATCTGGTACGGGACGTTCGGGAACAATGACGACGGGATCGGCACCGAAGCGTTCACCACCACTAGCGATAAGCTGGTGGCCACACCGGTGATCGCGATCAACCGGCGGTGGTCGGGGGATGAATCCGGGGACGGGGATTGGGAGATCAGCGGGGTGTTCCGCGGCTTCCCGCAGCTGGACTGCCACCTCGAGAGGCTGTTCTCGTTCAGCGCCGGCAGCGAGGCCCGGCAGGAGGAGTCCCGAGCCAAAAGCTTCGACGCGATGCGGGTCTTCCGGGACGGTGCGTTCCGTGAGTCTCCGGGCCTGGGTGCGTGGTGGGCGGAATTCGCCGCGGCTAGCCCAGCCCTGGCCATGGTGGCGGAGCAGCGCCCGGACGTGCAGGAGGCACTGAACGGGCTGGTGCACGACGCCGGCACCTGGCTGGCGGACGGGGCGGAACGTATCGGCGGGCAGTCTCTGGAACGCCTGAACACCGTCCTTGATGCCCTGGCCGTGGACGCGCCCGGCCGCCAGGCCCGCGTGCTCCGGCAGGCCAAGCGCCTGGTGAAGCGAATGGACGGGGTCAGCTTCGAGGATGCCCTGCGGTTCGCCGCCGAGATGAAACCCGTGGGCAGGACACCGCGCAGGGACCAAGCCCAGCAGACCGGGATGCTTGCCTAGGAGGGCGGCCCGGTCCGAACCGGAACTTTCGCCAGCGCACGGGGCAAAGCGGCGTCCGCGGGCCATGTCCATGATGCACCGCTGCCTGCTGGTGGCATCATGGTCCAATGAGCGAAAACAACGATCCCACGCTGCGTTCCGTCGAGCTGACCCGGACGGCAACTGCCCGTTACGTGGCGCGCAATGCCGCGGGCGCGGAACTTGAATTCGGCCACGGCGAAGGCCTGCTGAGCCCGGTGGAGCTGCTGCTGGCGGCGATCGCCGGATGTTCGGCCATCGACGTGGACACGGTGACGGCACGGAGCGCCGAGCCCACGTCCTTCCACGTCTCGGCGACCGGCCACAAGGTGGTTGAGGACGGTGCGAGCCGGGTGGAGGGCCTGCACCTGTCCTTCAACCTGGGCTTTCCCGATACGGCTGAGGGGCAGAAGGCCGCCGGCATGGTGGAGCGGCTGGTGGACCTCTCGCATGAGAAGTACTGCACTGTGTCACGGACAGTGGAGCACGGAACTGCCGTCACCAACGAGGTCCACGTCGCGGTTGGTGACACCGAGGGCTGACGGGGTGCCGGACGAAATCCGGCCACGGCACCCCTGTATCCTGAAATGTAGGTTGAAGGGCTCCAGCGGCCATCGACCAAGCTCAGTTCGTGACCGGATGACGGTCCGGAACCTTGGAACGGACCTCTTATCAGTACTGGCACACCAGCTTCCCGGGGAATCCCGACGTCGGCCCTCCAGACGGCGGGCACGGCTGCGGCGGATGATCCCGCCGTCGTGACCTGGGTCGAGGCTGGTGAGAGCATGACCGCGCGATGGCGTTCGGCGAACGGCAGACCGGTGCCGACGCGCGTCGAAGTGGTCACCGATTCCCTCACAGCCGATGAGGCGAACCGGATGGCGTCACAGGGGATCGCGATGCTCTGGCACGGTGACTTCTATAACGCACGTCAGATCCTTAACGCCATGGACCGGCGGGTCGGCGCCGGAAAGAAGATCGCAGGAACTCCGGCCGAGAAGTTCTATCGGCACCGCCAGTCCCGCTCGCATCGTGCACGCATGCTCGGCCTGCTGCTGATTCCTCTTGATCCGGGCCCGGTGGCGCCGCTGCGCCGCGCACCGGATATCCGGGAGGCCGCCGCTGAAGCGTACGGCGATATCGGCGAATCTTCCGTTGTGTCCCTGCATGAGCTGGTCGGGGCCATTGGCGCCCACGAGTGGCGGCGGAACGGCGTCTACGTCGATGCCCTGCAGGACCGCATCCACCCGCACTATGGCACGTTCTTCCCCACCCGGAGTGAATATGTGGATCTCGTGGCCGCCGCGCCACTGCCCTCTGACACGCTGGCGTTCGACGTCGGAACCGGCACCGGGGTGCTCGCTGCCGTCCTCGCGCGCCGTGGTGTCCACCGCGTGGTGGCCACGGACAATGAACCGCGTGCCATTGCCTGCGCCGGTGAGAATTTCCGGAACCTCGGTGTCCAGGACCGCGCTGAGGCCGTCCTGACCGACATGTTCCCGCCCGGACGGGCGCCGCTCGTTGTGTGCAACCCGCCCTGGATTCCGGCCACGCCGCATTCGTCCCTGGACAGCGCCGTCTACGACCCCGGCAGCAGGATGCTGTTCCGCTTCCTGAACGAACTCTCCGACCATCTGGAGCCCGGCGGTGAGGGCTGGCTTGTCCTTTCCGACCTGGCCGAGCACCTGGGCCTGCGCTCGCGTGAGGATCTGCTGGCCGCCATCGAGGCGGCTGGGCTGAAGGTGTTGGACCGGCTCGGCACCAAGCCAACGCACTCGAAGGCATCGGACCGCGACGATCCTCTGTTCGAGGCGCGCGCCGCCGAGGTCACGTCCCTGTGGCGGCTTGTCAGCCGATAGTCACAGGCTTCCCCGCAACGCGCGCTCCACAGGTGGAACGCTCCGATGCTGTTCTCTCGCCGATGCCAGGGACGAGGTTCGGGCCCGGAGTGGTATCCCCGTGTATTGACGGCCTGGAGCCCGAGGAATAGCGTCGGCGGTAGCGGGGTCATTCACCCCGTTTCCACGGAATAAGGGGCAAGATCTGGGCCGCTCCTGCACGGCCATGGAGCCAGGTGAGGAGGATTCTGTGCGGACGTCATCCTGTATCAAACGTACCCGGGGTCCGCGGATGCCTTCCGGATGGCCGCGGAATACCGGGACAGGGATCCAGGGAAGGAAAGACCATGCCGAAGTATCTGTTTGAAGCGACGTACGTGGGCCAGGGAATCAAGGGGCTCATGCAGGAAGGCGGCACCAAGCGGCGCGAGGCTTTGAAGGAGGCCCTCAGCTCCGTAGGGGGAACGCTGGAAAGCTTCTACTACGCCTTTGGCTACTACGACGTCCTCGGCGTTTTTGAGGCGCCGGACGATGCTAGTGCCGCAGCACTGTCGCTGCTCATCAATTCGACGGGGAACGTCAACGTCCGCCTGAAGCCGCTCCTGTCGGTGGAAGACCTCGACGAAGCAGCCAAGAAGACGCCGTCCTACCGGGCCCCAGGACAATAGGCGCCCGGGACAATAGGGAGTCTGGCACCCAGCCGGCGGGCCGCCGTCGTAAATTCCGACGGCGGCCGCTGGCTGGGTACGGACGGCGCGGCATGCGGGCCGGACGGACTTTGCAGGATTGTGCCCAAGATGGCCAACCCCGAATCTGATACTGGTCTCGATGCCGGCGCCGAAGCAGAGGCGCGGCGCAGGCGTCTTGAAGTCCTTTGTAAATGCCCTCACGGCGGCGTCGTAGGCAGGGTATTTGAGCCCGATGATCGTGAGGGCGAACGTCAGAACGTAGAAAACGTCCACATCCTCGGGAAACTCCCTAAGGCGACGAGGGGAGGCGGGCGCTCAGGAAGAACCCCCGGTTCCTGGGCCCCCATTCGATGCTTCCCCCGGCGACTTCCACTCTCTCCTTGAGCCCCAGAAGTCCATAGCCCGAAGTACCGTCAAGATGGTTCTCGGGCCTGCCGCCTCCGTCGTCGGAAATGTTGAGGGTCAGAGTACGGGGTTCCCACCGAAGATCGATGAGCGCGTTCGTTCCTGATCCGGCGTGCTTGGAGATGTTCGTCAGCGACTCCTGCACCACGCGGTACGCAGCGTGGCTTACGCTCGGGTCAAGCTTTCCAACCTCCCCGGATGCCTTCATGTCCACCTGCACTCCCGCTGAACGGACAGGCTCTATCAGCCCATGAATGTCGTTAAGCGTCGGCAGCGGGCTTTGCTGTTCTTCGTCCGCCGTCCCACCGTGTGGCTTCAGCAGTCTCAGAAGGCGGGCAAGTTCCTGCGCCGCCTCAGTGCCAACGGACTCGATCACGTCCAGAGCCTGGGCGGCACGTTCGGGATCGGTATCTATTACTTTGCGTGCACCGGCTGCGTGCAGCATCATCACGGTGACGGCGTGGGAGACGATGTCGTGCAGTTCCGCGGCGATGTGGGCACGTTCCTGGACGATGGCGGCTTCAGCCCTGCGTCGCTCCTCTTCCAGCGAGCTGATGCGGAGACGGTTTCGCGCCACAAAACGGCCGAATGCCCAGGATCCTCCCAGCCACACGGCTCCGGTACCGATGAACCACAGATCCTCATCAAAGGGCCTGCCGGGTGAAGTAACAAGGACAGGAAGGGCAATTGCGGTAATCCATGCTGTCAGGGACTGCCGCAGCGACATATCGGATGCCACTGCTGCCAGCGCCACCAGGACAGTCGTTATTGGCATGTAAGGGACGCGGTAAATCTCCGAGAAGTTGAAATAGTTCGGAGTGACGAGGACTACGAAGATCGCCTGATGCAGCAAGAGCCCGGTGAAAACCATTATGGGGGCGCGGTGCCTCCAAAGGAGCGGGATGAATCCGCCCGCCACGTAAACAAAAGCCGCCACGGCCAGGACTCCCGAGAGCGAGCCGGAGGTAGCCGGAAAAAAGCTGGCGAGCTCGAGGGCAAAAGCCAGCAGCACGACGGTGAAATCTGCCCGGGTGAAGCCATGTGACCGTTTCACCCCCGCCGAACCAGAATGTGCCACTTTGACCATCGAATATTTTTGGACCACTGCCCACCTCACAACGGGTTACCAGTCATGGCTATGCCTCTGTCCCTAGTGTGCGCCCGGGAACGATTGCCTTCATCCATCCTCCGTATGGGCGATGGCATACACCCCCGGGTGGACTCTTGCGGCAATCGGAGATGGCGTCTCAGACTCGAATGCTCAGCCACGTCCGTTCGGCTTGACCAGGCCCAAACGGTAGGCCGCCGCCACAGCCTGCGCCCGGTCCGCCACCCCAAGTTTCATCAGGATGCGGTGCACGTGTGTTTTCACGGTCGCCTCACTGAGGAACAGGTTTGCGGCGACCTCGGCGTTATTCATTCCGCGGGCAATCGCGGCCAGCACTTCCCGTTCACGGCGAGTCAGCTCATCCAACTCGGCAGGGGTGGGGAGAAACGGCTCCGGCCTGTTCGAAAATTCCTCGAGGAGTTTACGGGTGACATTCGGGTCAAGCCAGCCGGCTCCCTCGGCGAGGGCACGGATGGCGGATGCCAGGATGCGTGGCGCCGAGTTCTTGAGGATGAAGCCGGAGGCGCCGGCACGGAGGGCGGCATGGACAGCCTCATCTTCATTGAAGGTAGTCAGGATGAGGACCGGTATCGCTTCCCTGTGGCCGGTATTGAACTCTTCGGAGGTGAGGATGCGGGTAGCCGCGACGCCGTCCATGACTGGCATGCGAATATCCATCACCACGACGTCGGGCTGCAGCCCCGCGACCACCTCAATGCCGGCGCGGCCGTTACCGGCCTCCCCGACCACCACCATGTCCGGCTCTGACTCCAACAGCAGCGCCAGTCCTGCCCTGATCAGGGCTTCGTCATCAACAAGGACCACGCGGAGGCGGCCGTAGGCTTCACCGGCCGGCACGGGCGCACCTCTTCGTGTGCCATCCATGAGTGGACACTATCCATCCCCGAGCTGAAAAGCCACGGCCAAAATGTACCCGGGGGAACCGGGCGCCGCTACGCCGTGGGGTGTAGCTGATGACCGCGCCGCATCCCCTGCCGATGTACACCGGAATGGCTACCGGGGGTCGACGCGCCACTTGCGTTCCGTGATCAACACTGATGGCTATCAAGTCCATGAAAAAAAGGTCATGGACGAGAAAAACCAAGGAGCCCCGATGGCCTGGAAATCCGGACAACGAAGAGCATGGCTGACCATCAGCATCGTCTTCAGCCTCGGCCTCATTGGGACAGCGTCCTCCGGGACCGCACGGGAAAGCACAGTACCTCCAACATCAACGGACCGGCGGGACGTCCCAAGTCAACAAAATCATGCGCCCATACCGCTGAAAGGCTCACCGGAACTCTGGAAGTTCCGCCTCATCATCGACAGATGAACAAAGGAAAGGAATCATCATGAAAACCCGTCCAGACCCAGCAACCGACAAACAATCCGGGGGCCGTGGAGGCTCGGTACAGCCGGCGCCAAGGGGGGCCATGACCATCATGGACAGGGTCGGAGCCTTCAGCGGCGCCGCATATTTCATCGTGGCGAACGCTGCAATTGCCATAGGCGCAGACGCCGCAACGCCTGATGCGCCAACGGGGCAGGAGAGCCTCGATGCTTTGGCACGTATGGCCGCAAACCCGGCCGCCCAGGCGGCGATCAGCATCGAATTTCTGGCGTTCACGTTTTGGATGACTTTCATCGGTTACGTGTGCTGGCGCCTGCGCGCTGCGGGCTGGGTAGCTGCAGTGGCCCTGGTCGGCGGTGTTGTCGAGATTGCAGTGAAGCTGGGTTCCGCGGCCCCTCTCATTTCGGGCTATTCGCTGCGTGACCAGATTTCACCGGAGCAGGCCGCCATTCTCACCCAGATGAACAAGGCCGACTTTATGGTGGGACTGCTGCCGGCCGGTCTGTTCGTGCTCTGCGCCGCCATCGCTGCCCTCAGGACGAAGGAGTTGGGCCGCGTGCTGGCATTGTCCGGCATTGTCATCGGGGCGGGCAACATCGTCACTGCGTCGGTCAGTGGCGTGAATCTTCCGGAGTCCGGCTTCGCGCCGTCGTTCCTGCTGATCCTGGTCTGGGAGCTGGTGATCAGCCTGCGCTGGGGCTTCGCCCGCAACCACCCAAGGGTTCGGGCCGCCGTCAGCCCGGCAAACCCCGTCATCAGCTAGGGCCAGCGTCATTTCAACGGGAACCAAAGGCGGGCTGCCGTGGCTTCCCGCAGCATGTTTCGTCATTCTTCTGCCTTGCTGCATGGTCCTGTGCCTGGATCTTTATCCAGGCACCACCTATATAGATCACTTGTCCTCCTCGCTGGGCCTTCTCGCTGCGGGAAGCCTTCTGGTATTGAAACCACTCGCGGCCCAAGCGCTGCCCGCCGCCATGCCGGAGGGGCACCGGGACCAGATGAAATATGCGCTCCGCTCCGGAGTCCTGCCGCTGGCCACTCTGTTCAGTGACTGGCGCGATGAACTCACACAACAGGGGAGAGCGTATTCGCTGGTCCTCCGGGCACTGCCGGCCGGGACAGCGGTGGTCATCCTGATCGATGGCTACGGTATCCTTCGTGATCCCGCAGGGGGCCTCTTTTTCCTGTGCTGCGCCGTGGCCACCTCATTGTTGGGGGTTGCGGTGTTTGCATTCTCAGCGGTCCGGCTGAAGAACATTGACGCCGTGGAGGGCAAGCTGCGCGAACAGATCCGCCTACTGGATGCCCAGGCCTGACCCGTGTATTCACCGTGGACGCCATGGCGGGTTGACCAGGTCAGCTGCAGCGGGGCCCGTCCTTGCCCGCCCGCCCGTGCTAGCTCGCCGCCGCCTTGGCTGCCCGCGTGGCGATTCGAGGTCGGACAGGGGGCGCCCGGCCGGTCCGCATTCCGCTGGACGACGCTGAGGGCCATGATCTCGACGCCATGGCCGCGGCCATCACCGCGCCCCAAGATCATCCTGCTCTGCACCCCCAACAATCCGACGGGCGTGCCGATCACCACGAACGCGTCCAAGCCTTCCCGCAGTCCGTCTGCTCCGACGTCCTGGTGGTGATCGACGAGGCCTACGTGGAATATGCCGAAGCGGGCAGCGGCCGCGTGCCCCCGGAACTGCACGGCAAACTGGCGGTTGAGGCTGCCAATCACGGCGTGCCCCTCAACAAGTACGCAACGGAGCTTCTGACGGCTCACGAGGTTCCGGCGACAGGTGGATGATGACGTTATCGGCCGGCGGGAGCGCGTCAAGAACGGCACGGCAGGCACAAACCTTGCGCGTCCGCGGCGTCGATGCGAGTTGTCACCTCGGACCAGCAGATTCCCTCGATAACGCCGAAGCGTTCTAGGGCATGTGGCCCTCAGTGGGGAGACGCGCGGCAGCCCATTCGGGGAAGCCGTCTTCGAGGCGTGCGGCTTCAAGGCCGTTCCCGGTCATGATCCGGACCGCGTCGTCGGCGTACACGCAGTAGGGACCGCGGCAGTAGGCCACCACCTCGGCGTCCTCGGGGATTTCGCCAAGGCGTGACTGCAGGTCGCTGACCGGGATGCTGATGGCGCCGCGGATGTGGCCGGCGGCGTACTCAGGTGCGGGCCGCACGTCCAGCACCACCACGTTGCCGTCACGTAGCCTGGTCTGGAGAGTGTCCCGTGTGATGGTGCGGAGCTGGCTCCGGTCGCCCACGTAGTCGGCCAGTAGTTGCTGCAGCCCTGCCACGTGCTCTTCTGCGAACTGGCGCATGGCCCGCCACAGCTCGTGCACTACGGGGCCGGACAGCGAATAGTAAACCCGTGTTCCCTCACGCCGGGTATTGACCAGCCCGCACCTCAGCAGCCGCTGCAGGTGCTGGGAAGTATTGGCCACGGTCTGGCCGATCTCGTTCGCGAGTTCCTCGACAGGCCGTTCGCCCTGGGCGAGAACGTCCACCAGCTCGGCCCGCCGGCCATTCGACAAGCCCTTCGCCGCATGCGCGAGTGAGTTGTAGAGCAGCGCCTTCGCCGCATGATCTGACATTGCGCCTCCTCTTCTGTATTCAAGTTTTCTCTTGACAATACACCCTTATGAGGTGTCCCATTCAAGAAAGCTATTGAGTTTGTTCACCAGTCCTGAAATCCCTAGCCGCCCGGGAGGATCAGGCTGGGGCCCCCAGCAGTTGCCGGGCTGACGAGGGCACTGGACGATTCCCGGACGGGGGGCCGGACCGCAGCCCCGTATTCCACAGCAGAAAGAAAGAAAGAGTCAGATGGCAAACAGGACGATGCCGCAGGTTAACGGAATCAATACCGCGGGGTGGGAAGCGTTCCGCAACGAGGTGCGGAAGGACTCCTCTGTGGCCGATAGACAGCCTACCGTCACAGCTCGCTGGGTGGGCGGATCTCGCTCGGAGGTTGAATTTGAAGGAAAGACCATGCACATCGGCGGTGACGGGGACTTCAATGCCATGCAGGCGGTTCTCGCAGCGCTGGCCGCCTGCGACGTCGACCTCGTGGCGCTGCACGCGGCATTGCTCGGACTCGAGGTGAAGGACCTGCGCGTCGAAGCCACGGGCCACTTCAATGTCCAGGCATATCTTGGGCTCGAGGCACCGGGCTCGGGGTACACCGGAATCTCCTACAGGATCATTCTTGACTCCCCGGGCGCCAGTAACGAACAGATCCGCCTACTGCGTGAACGAATCGAGCGCTCCTCTCCTGTCGGTGACTCCCTCGGCCGGTCCATCCCACTGACGATCGAGTTCAGCGCAAACTGAGGGCGCCGGCATCGCCGCACACCTAACAGACCACGAGCGGAGGAGTACCATCGTGAACCTGCATCTGATTCCCATCGTTGATGAGGGGCTGGGCAATTCCACCTACCTTCTGGATCTAGGTGCTGGATTGGCGCTGGTGGTTGACCCGGAGCGGGACGTGCGTCAGGTACGGAAGGAGGCCCGCCGGCTCGGGCTGACCATTGCATTCGCCGCCGAAACACACCTGCACGCGGACTTCATTTCGGGGGTACGCGAACTGGCAGAAACCGAAGGAGCCACGGTTCTTGCACCGGAGGTTGGCCCCCGCGGATTCGCCCACACGGCGATGACGGACGGGGACAGGCAGCACCTGGGGGCGTATACCCTGCAGGCGCTGGCGACACCCGGCCATTCGCCCGAACACCTTTCCTATTTGCTGATCGACGGCGACGAGCTTGCCGGTGTGTTCACCGGCGGGTCTTTGATGGTGGGAAGCGCGGGACGGACAGACCTGGTCAGCCCGGAACTGACGGTGCCCTTGGCCCGGGCCCAGTACCGCTCGCTGCAACTGCTGATGGAACTGCCCGACGAGACCCTGGTGTGGCCCACCCATGGTGCCGGGTCCTTCTGTTCCGCGGGCTCGGCGGCGGAACGGACGACGACGATCGGCCGGGAACGGGCCACTAATTCGCTTCTGCAGGCCACGGGCGAGGACGCTTTTGTCGCTGCCCTGCTCGGTTCGCTCGGCACCTTCCCGGACTACTTCCTCCGGCTGGCGGAAATCAATCTGCGCGGACCCGCCGTGCTGGCAACCGCGAAGGCCCCCACTCCGCTTCCCCATCAGCAAGTCATCGAGCTCCAGGGCCAGGGCGCCCAGATTGTGGACACCCGGCGGCCGGCGGATTTTGCCGCCGGCCATATTCCCGGCGCCCTTTCCATCATGCTCCGCCCGGTGTTTGCCACCTGGCTTGGATGGCTGGCCGATCCGCAGCGGCCAGTGGTTATCGTGCGCAGCCCGGACCAGGATCCCGAGGATATCGCCTGGGCGGCGGCCAAGGTGGGCTTCGACACCCTTGCCGGGGAACTCGACGTCGGCCGTCCTGCCGGAGGTGATGCCGTCGAAGCAGCGACGTCGTCTTTGATCGGGGCCGGGCGCCTTCTTACAGGTCCCGAAGCGTCCTTCTCCGTCGTCGATGTACGCCAGGCCGCAGAATTCCGGACAGGCCGCATCACCGGCGCCCGGCATCTCGAATTGGGGGAACTCGCACACCGCCTCTCAGAACTGCCGCCCGGCCCCATCGTGGTGATGTGCCGCCACGGAGAGCGGGCCATGACGGCGGCGAGCATCCTCGAACGCGCCGGCCGCACCGACGTTGCGGTGCTGGACGGCGGTGCTGCCGACTGGGCGCGCGCTGCGGGCCGCCCCCGGAACGGGGACGATAGCCCGCCCGGCACAAGCGTGGCAGCGTCGTCGAGGCGGACGATCTGCTGGCCACCTCGTCCGCGGCACCACCACCGGCAGTGCCGTGCAGCTCGCCACGTGGTGGCGCTCAGCGACGGGTGTGCGACTGCGCGCGGCCGCCGCTGAGGACGACGGCGCCCGTCGCCGGCGCTAATCGGACTCAATCATTTAGTCGGACTTGGCGTATGCGGCCGCACTCATGATTTCGTACCCCACGAACGTCTCGTCGTTTTCAACCCATGCGTCGTGGCCCGGCGGAATGGCGTAGGCGTCACCGGCGTGGATTGTGGTGCGGGTCCCGTCTTCCAACTGAACAGTGAGTGTGCCGGCGGTGCAGAAGCCCAAGTGGTTGTTCTGGCAGCTGTCGGTGTGGACCACGGTCTTGACCGTCTCGGACCAGCGCCAGCCCGGTTCGAAGGTGAACCTGCCCAGCGTGGTGCCGCCAATGTTGACCACGTCGACTTCTGTCTTTGGCGGACGGCGCTTTTCATCCGGTTCGTTGAAGGACTTTGATTCAAGGGTTGTCACAGTTACTGCAGGCATTTCAGTTCTCCTCAACAGGGAGTGGTTTATAACTGTTCCTCCGGAACGCGATTGGGGCTCCGGGAATGCAGGTCCGATGGGGCCCGGGAATGCCGTAAGGGCTGAACGAGACTTGCGACGGGAGGCCTCAGGAGGCCCGACGGCGGGACAACAGCTAGGGCGGTACGCCGCTGCGCTTTCCGCTGCCAAGGATCCTGGCGACGGAAGCGATTCCGGCAAAGATTTCCCTTTTCGCCTTACGGCCACCTGAATAGTGACCCATGAGAGTCACACTGCTCGGCGTGATCAGGGAAGCTACCTCGGCAGTGAGAAGGCCCCACTCCCGCATGACCGTCCTCGGGTGGGTCTCGCGTTCCCGCATGGCATCGGAGCGCTTGTACGCAGGGACGAGACCCGGCGCCGGCCAGGTTTCGGTCGTAGAGGGCGCGGACAAGTCCCGTCTTTCCACCGAAGGCTTTGTAGACCGTCTCGACCGAAACGCCGGCCTCGGCGGCGATGGCTGCCACTGTGGCGCTTGCGTACCCCCGCTCACCAAGCTGCCGCTCGGCTGCCTGGAGGATGGCATCCCTGTTCCGCCGCGGACAGTGCCTGCGTGGCCAGGATGGTTCCGGCGGGACCGCCTGCGGTGGCGAATGAGGTGGCGAAGCCCCGGTTCTTCTTGGGCGTGTGCTCCAGTGCCATCAGTGCGGCTCCGCCCCATTCACCGCCGACGGCGATTCCGTGGATCAGCCTTGCCTGCCGGCGCAACACTGTGCCGCTCCGCTGTAGGCCGGGATGGCCGGCTACCGGGCAGGGCTGGAAAACGGCGGTTACGGAGCAATCGATGAGGACCTAACCGTCGAACAGGCCCCTGACGTCGTCCGCGGACAGCGCTGAGGCGAACATCGCGTCGTCGTCCAGGACAGCGGTGAACAGCTTTGCCTTCTTTTCCTTGAGCGCCATGACTTTCTCTTCGATGGTGTCCTTGGCCACCAGCCGGTAGACCATAACGTTCCGTGTCTGGCCGATCCGGTGCGTGCGGTCAACGGCCTGCGCTTCCGACGCAGGGTTCCACCATGGGTCCAGCAAGAAGACGTAGTCCGCCTCGGTCAGGTTCAGGCCGAACCCTCCGGCCTTCAGCGAAATCAGGAAGACGGGTGCGGTGCCGGACTTGAACCGCTCGATCACCTCACCGCGCCGCCGGGTGCTGCCGTCCAGGTAGGCGTAGGGGATGCCTTCGGCGTCCAGCCGCGCCGCGGCCTTGCCCAGGAAACCGGTGAACTGACTGAAGATCAGGGCGCGGTGTCCCTCGGCCACGATGTCGCCGAGCTGCTCCATCAGGGCATCGAGTTTGCTGGACGGGACGGACGCGTATTTCCCGTCTACCAGGGACGCGTCCAGGCTGAGCCTGCGCAGCGTGGTGAGGGACTTGAAGATGGCGAAGCGGTTCTTGTCCATGTCTTCAAGCAGCCCCAGGACCTTCTGCCGTTCGCGCTGCAGGTGCCGCTGGTAGATGGTGCGGTGCCGGGGTGCCAGTTCCAGCTCCAGCACCTGTTCCTGCTTGGCGGGCAGGTCCTTGGCCACCAGCTCCTTGGTGCGCCGCATCATCAGCGGCCGGATCCGCCGTCGTAGCTGCGCCAGCTTGTCCGGGTCCCCTTCCTTCTCCACCGGGATCCGGTAGTAGTCGCTGAAATTCTTCGACGACGGGAACAGGCCGGGGGCGGTGATGGAGAACATGGACCACAGCTCCATCAGGTTGTTCTCCATGGGTGTGCCCGTGATGGCGAGCTTGAACGGGGCCGGGAAGCGGCGGGCGTTCTGGCTGGCCTTGGTAGCTGGATTCTTCACGAACTGCGCCTCATCCAGCAGGAGCCCGGCCCATCGCCGGGCGGCGTAGGCCTCGTAGTCCAGGCGGAACAGTGTGTAGGAGACAATGACGACGTCGGCGCCGGCGGTGAGTGCCGCGGGATCAGTGCCGCTGCGCTGCAGCGTGTCCGTTACGGCTGTGACGCGCAGCCCGGGGGCGAACCGTTCGGTTTCCGCGGCCCAGTTGGGCACCACGGAGGTGGGGGCGACCACCAGGAAGGGATGGCGTGCATCGGCGTCCCGGTCCGGGACGCCGATGCCGTTTTTTGCGTGGCAGACCAGGGCAATGGCCTGCAGGGTCTTGCCCAGGCCCATGTCGTCGGCGAGCACGCCGCCCAGGCCCTGCTCCCACAGGAAGGCCAGCCAGTTGAAGCCTTCCTGCTGGTAGGGGCGCAGCGACGCGTGGAGGCCTTCGGGCTGCGGCACGTCCTGGATCCCCGAGAACTGCAGCAGCCCGCCGACGCTCCGCCGCCAGGCATCCGCCTGCTCCGCGGTGGCGGCCAGTTCCTCAAATTCTTCCCAAAGCGCGGCCTGGTACCGGCTGATCCGCAACGGACCTTCCTGGTCCTGCAGGGCACGGGCTTCCTCGATCAGCCGGCGCAGCTGCAGGAATTCGGGTTGGTCGAGCCGGAAATAGTTCCCGCTGGAGAGCATCAGGTGTTCCTCGCCGGTGGCGAGGGCATGGAAAAGCTGCTGGAAGTGGACGTCTTCCCCGCCCAGGGTGACGCTGACGCCCAGGTCGAACCAGTCGCCGTCGTCCGTTTCCTTGGTGCTGACGCTGACCAGCGGACTGTCTGTCAGCTCGCTGTAGTCCGGGACCTCGCCGGCGATGACCACCCGGACGTACTCGAGCTTTTCCAGCAGCGGGAGCGCTTCGGTGGTGAACCGGGCGGCGGCGACGCTCTTGAGTACGGCCGGTTCGGTGCTGCCGGTGTGCCCGGACCGGGCGTCCGGGAACTGCTCCCGCCACGCTGCCGGGTACGCGGCCAGTGCAGCCGCCACGCCGGCCAGGAACTGGGCTTCGACCCCGGGGTCCCGGTGCCCGCCGCCGCCGGGGGTAAGCGGCTGGCGGGTGGTGGTGCCGGCTGAGGCGTACTCCCAATGCCATTGAAGCTGCAGGATGCCGGGTTCATGGGTGGCCGTCAGCACCAGTTCCGGAGGCAGGATCTGCGGCAGTTCCACCGAGCCGTCGCTGGATACGATGTCGGTTGCCTGCGCCAGCTGGGGGAAGGTCTCGCCCAGGAAGGAACTGCGGGCCGATGCCGGAACCAGCAGTTCCGTGCGGTGCCGGATCAGCGGCCGGAAGGTCTCCGGGACGGACGAAATGATCGGGGCGAGGTGGAAGCCGGCCGGGGCAGTACTGGTGCCCGGCCCTGTGGCGGGATCCCACCAGAACACGCCATGGCCGGGCCGGCCGATCATCCCCATCGCGCGGTGGTCGGGTGACTCAGTCCCGTCATTGACGGTGACGTGCGGGCTCAGCCGGAGGCCGCCGTCGTGCTCGCGGAGGTCCATGGAGATGGTGACGGGGTCGTGGATGGCCACAGCCTCTCCGGACTTTGCCGCGATCAGCGCCACGCCTGCTTCCTTCGCGTCGGCGAGGAGTTGCCAGAGCAGCGGGCTGTGGAATTGATCCACGGAAAGGTGCGTGCCGGTGCTGGGTACCCCTTCAATGGCGTAGACGCCGGCGAACGCGCGCATCCAGCGGATCTGTTCCGGCTTGAATTCCTCGAGTTGGTAGCCGTAGCTTGAACGTCCGAAGGTATCCCAGCGCAATTGGGCAGTGACCCACTTGCCCTTGACGCCCAGCTTCACGGGGCGGGCCGCCAGGCTGATGGCTGTGGCCGCCTGGCTGTCCCAGGGATCGTTCAGCCCCGGCGGGGACCAGGTCCGGCCGGGCGCTGTTTCCTGAAGCTCCAGTTGCACGCCGAGCTGCAGCGTACGTGCGGGGGTGGACCGGTTGGCGTGGGGGTTGAATGCCGTGTACCGGGGCGCGGCCTGCGGGTGCAGCAGGCTGTGGAGCTGCCGCTGCCACGGATGGGGCGGCGCCTGCTTCGTGGCTGCCTTTCCCACGGGTTTTTTGGCAGTCGGTGGGGTTTTCCCTTTCGGCTCAGGTGCCATCTCCAAGAGCATCGGCTGCTCCATCGCGGGTCCGCTGCTGATTTCCAGGAGCAGCGCAGCCACGTGCTTGCAGTTGTACGCCATGGGGCACGAGCAGTACCCCCATTCAAGGCGGAGGCCGTCTACGCCCTGCTTGAACGACGCCTTGGTTCGGTAAGGCGCGTCGCGGTTGCCCTGGACCTTGCCTTTTAGTTCCAGGTTCTTGGGATTCCATTCGACGTTGAAGACCGCAGCCTTGCGCGCGTAGGTACGCCCGCGGCTTAGCGAGGTGGCGCCCACAAGGGAGCTGATTACGGGATCGGCGAGCTGCGGCGGGTGCGTCAAAGTCACACGTAAACGGTACCGGGACGGCACGGTTAAACTGCCCAAGATTTCTTCCGCAACCTATACGCTACGGAGTAGCTAAATTGTACAATTTAGCTATGAATGAGGTCAGTGCAACAGTAGCCCGCCAGCGGTGGGCTGAAACCCTGGACTCGGCGCGCCGGGAACCTGTCCGCGTCCTGAGCCATGGCAGGACCGTGGCGGTGGTCATGGACCCGGAATTGGCGGAGAGGGCGCTTCAGGCGCTGGAGGATCTGGAGGACATGGCAGCAGCGGACCGCGCCCTGGCCGCGACGGAGGCCGGTGAGCCGACGTACTCGCTGAAGGATGTGGCAGCGGAACTCGGCATTGAACTTGGCGAATAGCCACTATGAAGTCCGGCTATCGACTGCAGCCCGCAAGCAGTTGCACAAATTTGACCGTCCCGTGCAGAAGTTCTTGCTTGACGCGCTAAGCCTGCTTGCTGAGAATCCCCGTCCCGTCGCCGCCAAGTCTTTGGTTGGGAGGCCGGGGCAGTTGCGCATCAGGGTCCGCGACTACAGAATCATCTATCAGGTCTGGGACCAGGAACTGATCGTTTTGGTGCTCTCGATGGGGCACCGGCGAGACGTATATGACAACTAGCCTCAGGTGTCCGCCCAGCTTGCCGATGATTCGCTCCAGGAAGGCCGGTTTTCCCTGCCCGCCCGGGTCAGTTACCCCGCCACCGCGGCCTTGGCTGCCTGCTTGGCGTTCATCCATTCGGTCAGCCACGGTGCCCGGACGCTGGACGTGATCCGGCAGTCGGCCACGAAGGTTCCCTTGGCGCCGGCGTCGATCCACTCCGTGAGCGCAGCAAGATCCGCCAGCGAGCGGATGATCGCGGACTCGGCACCGAGTGCGCGGGCAATCCCGCTGAAGTCCACCTCGGGGATCAGCATGGGCTTTTCGGTCAGGCCCTGGGAGCCGTATTGGTGGATTTCGGCGCCGTAGGCGGCGTCGTTGTAGATCACGACGACGGCGCTCGCCGCCGTACCAATGAGCGATTCGAGGTCGGACAGGCCCATCAGGAAGCCGCCGTCGCCGGAGGCCAGCACCAGGGTGCGGCCGTCCTCCAGTGCGCGGGCTGCCCCGACGGCGCTGGCAAGGCCCAGCCCGATGGCCTGATAGGCGGTCCCCACCATCACCAGGTCTTGGGGCCTGGGGATGTTCCAGTACATGGGTGCCCAGCCGACGAAGTGCCCGCCGTCCTGGACCACCGTGCGGCGCTCCGGCAGCACGGCATCCAGTGCCGTGGCAAGTGAACGCGGATCCAGCCGGCCGTCCGGGGTCTCGTCCGAGCCTGCCTGGTGGCCCGGTCCTTCGGCGAGGCGCCTGCGGGCTTCGGCGCGCCACGCGTCGGCGGAAGCAGAGTCGTCCAGCATCCGGAGGAGGCGCGCCGCAGCGGACTTCGCGTCCGCGCTGACGAACAGGTCCACCCGGGGGTTGGTCGGCTGCAGGGCGGCGTCGATCTGGATGACCGTGCTGTCCGGGCCGAGCAGGTGCCCGAACCGCATGGTGAAGGGGCTCAGGCTCGCCCCGGCCACCAGGACCACATCGGCCTCGCCCATGAGCCCGGCCGCAGTGTCCGTGCCGAAACCGCCCGCGACGCCCAGGTACCCCTCGCAGTGGAGGAGGTTGAGCGCCAGGGCGGTTCCGGCGGTCAGCGCGCCCAGGCGGTCCGCGAGTTCGCGGAGTTCCGGGCCGGCGCCGGCGAGGTGCGCGCCCCGGCCGGCCAGGATCAGCGGCCGCTTCGCCCCGGCGAGCAGGCGGGCCACCTGCCCGAGGCCGCCGTCGACGTCGTCACTCACCGCCGGTGTCAGCGGCGCGGGAAGCTCTTCGTCCGCAGCCTCGAGTGCGGCGAGGTCGTAGGGAATGGCAATCACGACGGCGGTGCGCTTGGTGAGTGCGTACTCCACCGCCTGCTGGGTGATGGAGCCCGCGGCGTCGCGGGTGACGGTGAAGGTCGCCGCACCGAGGCCCGCGGCGATGGCCGCCTGATCCACATCCTGGGGCCGGGCGCCACTGCTCGGTGCGTCCCCGGTGACCAGCACGACGGGGATTTGCGCCTGGACCGACTCTGCGAGGGCGGTGAGTGCGTTGGTGTAGCCGGGGCCGTAGGTGGTGGTGCCCGCCGCGAGGCGTCCCGAGGCCCGGTAGTAGGCGTCGGCCGCGGCGATGGCCGCGCCTTCGTGCCGGACGGCGGAGAAGCGGAGGCCCAGCTTTTCCGCGGCGTCCAGGAAGTAGACATTGCCGTTGCCCATGACGCCGAAGACGTCGCTGAGGTAGCTGCTGAGAACCTGCGCCACGCGGCCGGAGACGGTAAGAGTAGTCATGCAGGAAGCTTGTGGGCTGGCACACGTATAGGCAAGAGAGGCGAGTTCGACTGGGATATTTGGCAGGAGGAGGCCAGGCTACGTGAAAATATGCCCAATTGTGGCGCGCATCACCCGCGGTTAGTTGGAAGGGCGGGATTCCTGCTCCGACAGCCGGCTCAGGAGGCCGTCGTAGCGGGGCGGCATGAGTTCCAGCACGGAAATGGCCGTGCTGGTCCGTTGGATCCCTTCGATTTCCAGGATCTGGTTGGTGATGCGGTATAGGTCTGCCGTGCTGCGTGCCACCACCTTGGCCATGAGGTCCGCGTCCCCGGTGGTGGCGTGCACCTCGATGACCTCCGGGATCGCGGCGAGCCCGTCTTCCACCGCACCTGTCCGCGTCTGGCTGATGGACAGTGAGAGGAAGGCCATCAGGTCATAGCCAAGCGCGGCGGGATCCAGCCTTCGGCTGAAAGAGCGGAGGGCGCCGCTGCGTTCCAGCCGCGCCAGCCGGGCGTGGACGGTGTTGCGTGCGACGCCGAGCGTCCGGGAGAGTGCCAGAGCGCTGGCTTCGGGGTCCTTGTCGAGGGCCAGGATGATCCTGCCGTCGAGGGAATCGAGGGTGCGAGAGTTCGCGATGGTCATATTTTCACCACAGACAGTTGAAGTTGAGCAGAAGTCCCAATGGCTTGAGCGTATCTTGCAATGTGCGCGGGGTCACAACCATGATCAGTGCTCATGACCCCTGATCAACTCCTGGCCGCACCCGCGCTGCCCACCCTTCGTGGCGCCGTCACGGGCCTTCCGTCCTACGTCCCGGGCCGGCGCAGCGATGGCATGGACATCGCGGCCCTTGCCAGCAACGAAAGCCACTACAGTCCACTGCCAGCTGCCGCCGCTGCGGTGGCAGAAGCGGCCAGCACCATGAACCGCTACCCGGACATGGCCGCCGTCGAACTCCGCGAACGGATCGCCCGGCACCTGGGCGTCACCGCCGGGGAGGTCGCGGTGGGGCCCGGCAGCGTGGGCGTCCTCCAGCAGATCATCACCGGACTGTGCGACGCCGGGGATGAGGTGATCTTCGCGTGGCGCTCCTTCGAGGCCTACCCCATCCTGGTTGAACTGGCAGGCGCCCGGCCCGTCCGCATCCCGCTGGATGAGGCTGAGGGCCACGACCTCGGTGCCATGGCCGCGGCCGTCACTGCCCGCACGAAGGTGATCCTGCTCTGCACCCCCAACAATCCCACTGGCGTGCCGATCAGCCATGACCGCGTCGAGGCGTTCCTGCAGTCGGTCCGGTCCGACATTCTCGTGGTGATCGACGAGGCCTACGTGGAATACGCCGAAGCGGGCAGCGGCCCCGATTCCCTGGCGCTCTACCGCCGGTACCCGAACGTCTGCATCCTGCGCACCTTCTCTAAGGCCTACGGACTCGCCGGCCTGCGGGTGGGATACGCCGTGGCGGCGCCGGACATCGCGGAGGGACTGCGCCGCACCGCGCTTCCCTTCGCGGTGAGCGCGCTGGCCCAGAAGGCGGCCATCGCATCGCTGGACTCTCGTGTGGAGATGGAAGCGCGGGTGGCCGCCGTCAGGCGGGAGCGCGCACGGATGGCTGGGCAGCTGGAAGCCCAGGGCTGGAAACTGCAGGCGAGCCAGGGCAATTTCCTGTGGATCCGTGCGGATGAGAGCCTCCTGGCGAGACTGGTGGACGCGTGCGACCGCGCGGGCATCCTGGTCCGGGCGTACCAGGGGGACGGCGTGCGGATCACCGTGGCCGATCCCGCCTCCAACGACCGGGTGCTCCGGCTCCTCGAAGCCCACGCAGCCTGACAACCGACTGACTTTTTAGCAATCCGTTCCGCCTACAACCAGAGGAAACTCCATGGAACAACAGACAATGACGTCTGGCCGCGCACTGGGCGCCGCACTCAAACCCCGCCAGCTCACCATGATGGGGCTCGGAAGCGCCATTGGCGCGGGCCTCTTCATCGGCTCCGGCGCCGGCATCCAGGCTGCCGGCCCGGCCGTGCTGATCTCCTACCTCGTGGCCGGCACGCTCATCATCCTGGTGATGTGGGCCCTCGGCGAGATGGCCGCCGCCAATCCTGACAGCGGCGCCTTCTCCGTCTATACCGCCAAGGCCTACGGGCCGGTGGCCGGTGCCACGGTGGGCTGGCTCTGGTGGCTGCAGCTCGTGGTGGTCATCGCGGCCGAAGCGCTCGGTGCGGCAGGCCTGCTTGCCACCATCTTCCCCGCCCTGCCGGTGTGGCTCATGGCCTTCGTGTTCATCGTGGTGCTCACCGCCGTGAACCTGACAAGTGTGAAGAACTTCGGTGAGTTCGAGTTCTGGTTCGCCCTGCTCAAGGTGGTTGCAATCGTCGGGTTCCTCCTGGTGGGCGCTGCCCTGCTCTTCGGCTGGCTGCCGGGCGTGCAGTCGCCGGGCCTGGCCAACTTCACTGGCGACGGATTCGCGCCCGACGGTTTCGCCGGTATTGCCACGGCGCTCTTCGTGGTGGCATTTGCGTTCGGCGGCACCGAGATTGTGTCCGTGGCGGCAGCTGAGACCGCCGAGCCGGCCCGCAGTGTGAAGACGGCAGTCCGGACCGTGCTGTGGCGCATCCTGGTCTTCTACATCGGTTCGATCTTCATCATCGCCGCAGTGGTTCCCGTGGGTTCGGCAGGGCTGAAGAGCCCGTTCGCCGCCGTGCTGGAAGCCGCCGGTATGCCCGGCGCAGCCACCGCCATCACCCTGGTAGCAGTGGCAGCACTGCTCTCCGCCCTCAATGCCAACCTCTACGGCGCCTCCCGGATGGCGTTCTCCCTGGCCGAGCGGGGCGAGGCACCTCGTTGGCTGGCGTCCGTGTCCAAGGCCCAGGTTCCCGTGGTCGCAGTCCTGGCCAGCGTCGCCTTCGGCGTTGTCACTGTTGTTTTGGAACTGGCCTTCCCCGAAATGGTGCTCGGCGTCCTGCTCAACATTGTGGGCTCGACCTGCCTGTTGGTGTGGACCTCCGCACTCCTGGCCCAGCTCGCGTTGCGTCTCCGCGCCGACCGTGAGGGAACGGAGCTTCCCCTGCGGATGCCAGGTTTCCCGTGGCTCACGTGCTTCGGCCTGCTCATCCTCGCGGCGATCTTCACTGTGGGCTTCATCGGCGAGGATTCCCGTCCCCAGCTCCTGAGCACTTTCGCGCTCGTGGCGCTCCTGGCGGCGGCGAACTGGCTGAACCACCGGAAACGGAACGTTCCCTCGGCTGTTGAAGCCTCGGAGGGTGCCAAGGAGTCGGTGCTGATCGACTGAATCAGGTACTTTGGACCCCTTCGTGGGTTCGTGTGAACAGAGGGCGCGTCTGGCATTGGCTCGGCGCGCCCTTTGTTGTCCCGGGCTGGCTGATGTATGCCGGGCTGTGGTTGCCGGAGCTTGCCAGGTCATGCCCGACGACGGCGCCTGCTTTGAGCCCGGGTCCGTGAATCGTTCCCGAAGTTCTGGCAGGGGCGCTTTTAGGGGCAGGCACATCTTGAGAATTGGTGCCAAAAGTGGCACCATAGTGCATGTGGCGAGCATCGACAAGATCGAGAAGCAAGCCAATACTGCTATCGATCGGAGCAAGGAGAAGTAGATGCCAACCCCTAAAGCAACTGCCGCGCCGTCCCCGGTGGCGCAGTACCGATACTCGGTTCAGTGGTCGCCGGAGGACCAAGAATTTGTGGCAACGGTTCTCGAGTTCCCGTCCCTCTCCTGGTTGGATGAGGACCAGTTCGAGGCGCTCCGGGGCATTGAACGCCTGGTGTCCGAAGTTATCGACGAACTTACCCGGTCAGGCGAGCCAGTGCCTCAGCCAATTGCGAGCCAAACCTTTAGTGGCAGGCTCAACCTTCGAGTACCCCCAGAGCTTCACCGGAAGCTAGCGATTGAGGCTGCCAATCACGGCGTGCCCCTGAACAAGTACGCAACTGAGCGGTTGACGGCGTAAACCAGTTGGCGAATACAAAATCTGCTTAGACGTAAGAAATTTTTGTAACTTGTTGGAATGTCCGGGACCGCGGTTATGTTGCTTGCATGGCTAAAGACGGAACAACAAAGAAGGCCCCCGCGACTCGAAAATGTCCGGTGTGCGGGAATGAGTCCTGGCGCATTGTCTATGGCATGGTCATGCGCGAAACAGTGGAGCAATACCCGAAAGCGGAATTCGCTGGTTGCGTCGTGATGGATGAACAGCGCATCTACCCGGCCACCGGCCACGTTGAGTGGGGCCTGCCGAAGTGGGCGTGCCAGAATTCCGAGTGCCGCCACCGTTGGTGGTGACGTCATCCGGCATCTATGCCTTGCTCTCTGCTTCACCCTGCCGTGGCCGGCGGCGAATTTCAGCGTCTCCAGCCCGGCAGAAAATGAGGACGAGCTCACTTACCTTCTGACCCGTGATGCTCTCCACCATTCGGGCATAGGTGGAGAGCTGGCGCCAGTATGCTGCCAGCCTCTCTTGGGTGATACTGATGTCGGTTTTGAAGTCGGCGATAACCAGTGTCCCGTCGTCCTCGCGGTACATGAGGTCGATGATGCCCTCCAGCGTGAGACTAGCAGCCGGGGTGACGACCGGCAGTTCGAGCCAGTGCTCCCGTTCCGCGGCGCGCTGAACGGGCTGGCTCCCCAGCGCGGAGCGGGCCCGTTCCGCGAGGCCGGCCGGATCCGCGAGGCCGGCCGCGTTGGCGACCCTCTCGGCGAGCACATCGAAGTTCCCGGCTTCCCGCAGCTGGCTGAGCTCCAGCAGCCGGTGCAGGGCCGTACCGAATTCCTTGCCGTGTTCCCTGCCCGGCGCTGCGAATGACGGCAGTGCTTCGTCCTCCTCGATACTGACAAAGCGCGGCGCCCCATCGGGTTCAAACCCGGCCAGGTCCGCGGCTCCCTTGGCAGTCGCGGTTACGGACGTGGAGGATGCGATGGCGGAGTTGTTCTGCCACGCCGTGCGGCGCTGCTGCCACGCGTCGAACGCTTCGACGGGCAGGACCTCATGGGACGCTCTCGCCTGTACCGGTAAGTCCGCCGGAATATCGAGGTCCGGTGCCGAGGCCGTGTCTGCGTCCCTCAGAAACTGGCCGAGACTGCTTCTGGCGTTTACGTAGTGGGATACGACGAGGTGGCTTTCCGCGCGTGTGCACGCAACGTAAAGCAGCCGGATCCGCTCTGCCTCGCCGAACAGGCTCTCCACTCCCTCCGCGGCACCATAACCGGCCGACCGGATGTCGCGGATGAAGTTCACCTGCACTTGGGAACCCTGATCCCAGAGGGCTGCAGCTTTTTGGTTGTTAGGCCCGGAGCCAGTGCCGGCCAGGATCACCATGGGAAATTCCAGCCCCTTGGAGGCATGGATGGTCATGATCCGCACAGCCTGGACATCGGTCTCCGGCACTACGGCTTCCTTGACCCGAGAATTCTCCTCCTGCTGCGCGGCAGCCCAGACGAGGTAGTCTCGCAGGCCGCCGTGCGTGGCCTCGGTCCAGGCACGGGCCTGGTCGACGACGAAGCGGAGCCGGCGCCAGACATCCCGGTAACGCGGGGCATCAACGGCTGCCTCCAGCATCCGCCGGTCGCTAGTAAGTCGTTCCATGATCTCGGCAGGCGTCAGCACCTCAATGTCGCGGCACAAGGCGGCAAGGTACTTGAGGGACTGCGCGACGGGTGAGTCCTTAAGGGCATCCGGTACGTCCGAGAAAAGGCTCCACCAGCCCTCGCCCTGCTTCCATTCGAACAGTTCATCATCGCCGCAACCGAACATCGCCGACCGCAGGGACAGCACCAGCGCGGCTTCGTCCGCTGTATTGGAGATGGCCCGCATCGTGAGCAGCAGGTCGGTGACCTCCTGCGTGGAGTAGACCAGTGAAGACGCCTCGGCACGGTACTCAATGCCGGCGTCGTCCAGCGCATCCTCGAGCGAGGCAAGGGACGTACGGGTGGGGATCAGTACGCAGATGTCCTTCAGCTCGACTGGCGAACATTCGAAACCACCGGATCGCTTGCTTTGCTTTTGCCAGCCCGGCAGCCCTGCGGTGCCGGTTGCAATTCTGATCGCTGCCGCGACGTCGGCCGCTTCCTGCCGGCGCATGTCGTCAGCGGTGACCTTTCCCGATTCACCGGGCTGGGCGCCCGCGCGCCCGATGACCGACACAGCCGGGCCGTAGTCGTCACTCCACGCGGGACGCTGGGGATCGGGCGTCAGCGCGTGGTATTCAGGCTGGATGGTGCCGCTCGCCATAATGAGCTGCCCGAACGTTCCGTTGATCCAGTCGAGGAGCGTTCCGGTGGAGCGGAAGTTCGTCCGGAGCGAGGCGATGCTCGACGACGGGTCACCGGAGAAGCGCTGCTGGGCCGCGAGATAGGTGGCTATGTCAGCACGGCGGAAACGGTAAATGGACTGCTTCGGATCCCCGACGGTGAACAGCCGCCCTGGCGGGACCCTTAGCTGCTCCCAGCCGTCCACCCCACAGATCTCGTCGGCCGCAATGCGGGTTGCAAGTTCCGCCTGGACGGGGTCGGTGTCTTGGAATTCGTCCAGCATGATGCAGCGGTAGCGATCGTGAAGTGCCGCATGGACGGCACGTTTTTCCTCACCGACAAGGAGGTTCCGGGCATGAATCAAGAGGTCGTGATACTCGAGTTCGCCGCTGTGCTGGCGTTCACGGGCAGCCTGCAGAAGAACCTCAGCAATGGCGGCGGTGACAGTTTCAATGGCGGGCTGGACAAAGCTGTTGCGCAGGGCGATCGCCTGCTGCGCCAGGTCTTTGCAGGAGCTCCGCACGTCAGCGACGTTGACGGACCAGTTGCCCTTTTGCCCACCGCCGAAGCCAGATTGCGGAACGGAATGCAAGAGCTCGAGGACCAGGCCCAATTCGCCGGTTTCGGCCTCGGCGAGTCGGCCGCGCCAGCTCTTGATGTGTTCGAAAGCCGTGAGCAGCTTGTCGGCAGGGTCGTTGCAGCGGTCAGCGTGTGCGAGGACCTCGGAGGTCTGGCGCAGAAGCGGGCCCAGGTCCACAGCGGGGATGTGGCGCCGCTGCGGAGGGTGGCTTTCCAGCCGGTCCCAGTTCGAGTCCAGGTCAGACGCCACGTTCTGCAGGTGGTCCAGCGAAACGCCGACAGCGAGGAGGATGCGGAGGGCGTCGTCGACTGATGGATCAGTGAAGAGTTTTTGTCGCGCAGCCTCCCATCGGCGGGTAAAGGCAATCTGGGACCGCAGCTCATCCACCACGGTGATCAGGGGCGGGACCCCGGCCTGGATCGGATGTTCGCTGATGACGCGGGCAGCGAAAGAATGGATGGTGCCGATGGGTGCGGTGTCCAGCTGGTCGAGGGCCCGCCGGCGCAGGTCTGACGGGCTGGCGTCGTCCAGCTGCCGGCGAACCCGTTCCCGAAGCTCGCCTGCCGCTTTCTCCGTAAAGGTGATGGCTGCCACGCTCTTAAGTTCCACGCCGGCGTCGACCATTGAGCAGATGCGCTCGACAAGTTCGTGCGTTTTGCCGCTGCCCGCGCCCGCTTCGACGAAGATGTTCGCTTCGAGCTCCTGCTCGATCAGCGTGCGGTCGCTCTGGTCTGTGAGTTCCAGGACTTGGGGTTTCATTTCTCCGCCTTTAGAAGCTGGGCATAGGGCTGCAGTTCGTGGGCATTTTGGAGCTTTAGCCACTGCTGGCCAAGCTCAGGCGCGCCCATCATGGTGGTGAAGTTGACGTAGCGGTCGGACTCGGGCCGAGGGGGGAAAACCCCATTCCGCAGCGCAGAAATGATGGAACCCGCATCCGTGCGCAGCTGCTCCATTACCTCGTCAGTCACGGGGTAGCCGATTTTCGCGAAGTCGCCTGCTTTCGAGATGAACCAGTACTCAGCCGCGACGGCTGACAATCGGTCGGCGAGGGTCCGCGCGAACAGGCCGTAGACGGGCAGCTGAAACCGGGTGCCCTCGGCGGTGGGATGGTTTTTGAGTGGCCTATATTTCTCCGACTTGCCGGTCTTATAGTCGATGACCCGGATCCGGCCGTCGTTGTGGCGGTCGATCCGGTCCACTTTCCCCCGAAATCGGATCACGGCGCCGTCCTCAAGGGCCAGCTCAACCGGCGGATAGCTGTCCGTGTCCTCCGGACCGAAGCTTGCCTCCTCCGCGAGGTAGCTCCAGCCGTCCGCAAACCTCTCGTTGTCATCTTCCAGCACCCGCGTCAGATCCTGGCGGATCATGGCCTGGTTGCGCTCCCAGACGTGGCTGAGCCACGCCGGGTTGGCGAAATGCGCAAAGGCCGCGTCTGCCAGCTCCATGAGGCGGTCCGACGACGGCGGACGGCCGTCCTTGGTGATGCCGCGGACATAGTCCTCCAGTATCTGATGGACAAGGGTGCCCCGCTCCTGCGGCGAAATCTGCACCTCCAATGCGGCGTCCTCCAGGATGTTCACCTTCAGGACGTGCTTCAGGAAGTAGCTGAACGGGCTGGTCACCCAGTCTTCGAGCCGCGTGGGGGACAGCGCTCTTTCGGGGTCAACGATGGCCCCGGCATGGGCGCCGAGGTTGCCGTTGAACCTGGAGAAGATGCCATCGCGCCGGTCACGGGTAGCAGCCAGTGCGCGCTGCAGCGCAGTATCGTCCGGAAGCGCCGCTGTACGCTCCTGTGCGGTAAGGATACGGCGCAGCCGCCACTCTTGGGCCGTCGGGGGAATTGCGGCTGACGTGGGAGCGCCATTCTCTATGCCGTGGGCGAAGGACTGCAGCTGATTCTCGGGCTTGGCGGTGATCCAGCGGGAGATTTGGTAGCTGCCGGATCCGCGCAGGTCGCCGCGTGGGCTTGTGATAGTCCGTTCCGATCCCGCAGCGAGGGCAGCCAAGAACTGTTGCTTGCTAGCCTCTGCTCGCTCCTCCACAGCCGGAAGACCACCGCCCAACATGGTCAGAACGCTGTCCGGAAGGAGCGGATTTTCCCGGATTCTTGCCGGTGCCAGCCCTTCCGCCGCGCCGAGAAGAAACAGTACGTCGAGGTCCCTGGCTACGGCGTCAGCATACCCGCCGATGACGACGCCCGTGCCGCTTTTCCCGGTCCAGCCGCCTTTGGAGGCGACCGCGTCTTCCATGGCACTTCGGATGAGCGAAGGGCGGGGCGTGGGTCCGACGCCGTCGAGGTGCCGGAGATCGAGGGCGGCCTCGACCAGGGCGTCGCGGGCAGCAGTCTTTTCGGGCCGTTCAGCGGCTGTGCGGGGGCCCATAAAATCTTCAAGAAGCGAGACCAGCACTGCTGATGCCTCGCACCAGGTTGCAGCCGTGTGGACTTGGCCAAGCCGGGCCGCAAGTGCTTCGGCAAAGGACTGGAATATATCGAACCGCTCAAGGCGGGAGGCGAAGGCAGCAGGGTCTTTCCCGACGGCGTCCTCTTCGGCCGGTGGGTTGGCGTAAAGCCTTTCGCACATGGCACTGCTGGGCAGTTGCTGTTCCTGCCAGACAAATGTGCCTTCCGCATGGATGTTCAGGATGGCTCGCGTGTCGGGAAGCTGCGGGTCAAGTTTCAGCAACTGAAGGAAGCCGCGTGCGAGGGGCGAGTCCACGAGCCGGTGGGCTGCCGGGCCGACGAACGTAACTCCGGCTTGGCTAAGCCGCTGCGTCAGCAAGGAGGCGTAGGGCTGGGCGGCGGAGTGGAAGATACCTATGCGGTGGCCCGGAGTGCCTGCTGCCAGCTTTTCGACGACGAGCCTGACGACGGCGCGAACTTCGTCGTCGGCGTCTGAAGCGGTCATAAGGGTTGTTCCGCTCTCCGCGGACCCGGACGCAGTGATCTGCTGCATCCCGGCCGCTTCGAGGCGTGCTTTGAAGACGGCCGGTGAGGGCCGGGTCTCGGCGCCCAGCATGAAGCCGATAACAGTGCCGAGTCGCCGCGTCACAGCGCTGGTTCCAAGTTTGCTGCCCGCGAGGGCAAAGGCCTCATGGTCCGTGTACCACTGTGGTCCGAGCGCCTGCTTGGCCATGCCGTGGATTCGAAGAACTTCATGCATGAGGCCGGGGAGTGCAGGGTCGGAGAGGTCCGGTACTGCATCCAGCAGCTCGGCCGTCTTGGCTATGGCGCGGGCGGTGGCGGGCTGGTCAGCGACATCCTTGAAGAGCCCGGGTTCGTCGGTCAGGACCTTTGTTACTGCCCCCAGCCGGAGTACCGGAAGAAGCGGGCGTCTCCCGTCGATGGCGGGCTCGTCGGCGATGAGGTCGCTAGCCAGGTCTTTCAGCGTGAGTGCTTTGATGCCCGCACTTCCTGCGCCAGCGTTGAGGGTCCTACCTAGGAAATGGGCCAGATCCCTCCCGGAAGCGTGGGACGGGACTAAGACGGTGACAGGAGCGAGCGGATCCTTGGCCTGAATGCGGCTGATTATTGCTGCAAGTTCGGCCAGCGCATCGCCCACCGAAGCATAAATAGTGCTGGTCATGCTGTCCCCCTCATCCCGACATCTCACAAAATATAGCAACCGGCACTGACAAAACTGCTACGGAACTTCATCGTCGCTGTTCCCGCTGTTCCCGCTGTTCCCGCTGGCGCCTGCAGCGGCGGCAAGTAGGCGGTCAAAGCTAGTTATTCCGTAGTCAGGAGGGGTCGCGGAGATGGCGATGCGCGTTATCCGGGCCGCGCTGTCTACACGTTTCCCCGCGGGATTCCGGGCCGGCTCCGGCGGTTGCTCCGTAGTCGCCTGGAGCTCCAGCCCGGGGACACCGTTAACGAGCAACGGGAGGGGCTTACTATTTTCGATTTGGGTCCTGAGCTGATCGGACGATAACCGGTGTTCAATATTTCCTGTCAGCCCCACGATGATGTCGTTGACGGTTGCCGTCAATTGCGCCAGAAATTTGCGTTCGGCGGAAGCCTTCGCCCTGATGGCAAGCGCCGTGAAGATGACCGCGAATGCAGCGGTAAAAAGGGTGAGTGCCCCGCCGCTCCTGAGGCCCGGCACGAAAATCATGAGGATAAGTCCCAGAACAGCGCCGATCAGGACGAGCCCTACAAAGAGGTTTCCGCCGTCCTTCGCTGGCCGGCCACTCCACTGTTCGGATGTAAAGCTACTGATAAGGCGCCACTCGGGCTGGCGATTCGGCATCATTTTTCCCGTTTCGCTTCGAGCAGGGCTTCGGCCAGGATGATGGCGTGCCGGGCGTCCTGGAGATCAGTGCGCAGGCCGGGGTCAGGCTCCACGACCGCAGCCGCGTCCGCCGTACCGCTGAGTTCACTGATCGCCCTGCTTAGGTTTTCGCGCTCCTGCGAGAGCATCCGGGACGACGTCAGTTTGATCTTGCTCTTCTCCAACCCGTTGAGGGAGCTGGTGATCTCCGCGCAGCGCGCCCGGACAGCGGTTAGCCGCACATCGACGCGTTGCGTCCTGTTCCTAAACAGCGGTTCCATCCTGAGCGCAACCTCACGTAGTTCGGTCAGGGAAGTTCGCCGTCCAGACTTTCCAGAGGTGCCTGCCAAGAGCTCGTCGCACCGGCGAAGCCGCTGCTCCCAAAGCTGGAGTCCGGCAGTGTTCTGCCTCAACAACAGCGCCAGGATCTCAACGGTTTTGTCTAGGCTGCTGCGCCGGACCTTCAGCTTGGCGCTGGCGGCGTCGAGGCGGCCGATGAACTCCTCATAGTTATCAACTGGCGGCGGACTTTTGATCGGCCATGGCAGCCTTCTTGGCCCCGCAGTCACGCTGCGCCAGCTTCTGTGCCCCTGGTCGCGGTGACGCCGCCAAAGTTGTACTCACGAAGGCACTGGGACCGTTCCGGCTCGCGGAGCAGTGCCATGGTCTTGGATTCGATCTGGCGGATACGTTCGCGGGTCACGCCGTAGACCTTCCCAATCGCGTCCAGCGTCTTTTCCTCTGCGTCGTCCAGGCCGAATCGCATGGCGATGACCCCGGCTTCCCGCTCGGTCAGCGTGTCCAGCACCGAGTGGACTTGGGCTTTGAGCTGTTCCTTGGCGATATGTTCGACAACGTCTATGTGCCAGGGATCCACGAGCTGTTCGGCCAACGGCTCCGTGCCGCCCCTGCCGTCCGGAACCAGGAAGTCCAGTGAATACACGGGTCTATCCAGGGAAAGGAGTTGCTCGACTTTTTCGGCGGAGTTGTCCGTGAGCCTTCCAAGCTCTTCGAGGCTGTACACAAGACCGTTCTTCGCGGCTTCTCGCTGGACAGACAGTACTTTGTGGATCTGCTCCACCATGTGAACTGGGAGCCGGATAGTTCGGGCTTGGTCCGCCAAAGCACGTGTCACAGCCTGCCGGATCCACCACGTCGCGTAGGTGGAGAACTTAAATCCCAGCGTGTAGTCGAACTTGCAGACTGCTCGGTGAAGGCCAATATTGCCCTCCTGAATCACATCCAGGAAATCCATGCCCTGATTGGTGTACTTCTTGGCGATGGACACGACCAGCCGGAGGTTTGATTCCAGCAAGGTGCCAGCGGCGCGCTCGCCCAGCAGGGCAATCGCGCGGAGCTCCCGCACCTCCTTGCGTCCGCGGGAACTACCGTCCGCCAGGAGGTGCGAGGCGAATAGTCCGGCCTCGATCTCCTGGGCGAGCTCCACTTCCTGCTCAGCACTCAGCAACTCAGCGCGCCCCGCCCGGCGGAGATAATCGGAGACTGCATCGTCGCTGAATCCTTCCACGCCGGCAAGTTCCTCCGGCCACTCCGGATCTTCGAGGTCGAAACCCACGGGGGCCTGATCATCCAGGGGACGTTCAATGATGCGGGCAACCATCAGGGGTTCCGGAACGGTAGGTTCCTCAGGCTCCGGTTGACTGAGGAACTCCTGCAACCCGTTCAGGGTCGTCTTGATGTCGAAGAACCCAACATTGCGGGCGAAGGGCAGAACCTTGCCCAGGAATTCCTCGCCCTGTACGTCGGGGTCTTCCACCGTGCCCTTGGAATAGAGGACAACCAGGCGTCCGGCCCGTCCATCAGCTTTTCTGCGGATGACACGGCCAAGCCGCTGCACCATCTGGCGCTGGCTGCGGTTGGCTGCGACGATCACCCCGAGGTCAGCCTCGGGAACGTCGATGCCTTCATCAAGCAGCCGGGGTGCGGCCAGGATCTGGCTGACGCCGCTGCGGAAGTCCTCCATGCCCTGCCGCCGGTCCTCCTTGGCCATCCCGCTGAACAGCGCGGACGCATTGGACCCCATCGCGGTGTACAGCTGTTGGGCCCGCCGCGCGGACTCCTGGGTCTGCGTGAAGACCAAGGTGCCGTGCGACTTGTCAACCGTTTCCTTCAGAGCCGCGAGGGCGTGATACTTCGTCTTAGCCTCGGCCAGCAGAGTGAGCCGGGATGCCATGGCCCGCATGTACTTGCGGGCCACCGTCGCCTCCCTGCTGGGCGAGTCCGAGGCCGCAAGCGCAGCCACCGCGGCGATGAACTGGTGGAAGGGCCGGCGGGGGATTCCTGCATAGGACTCCAGATTGCGCGCGGCCTCGGACATGGTGCTGGAAAATTCGTCGTAATCCGCCTGTTCAGACGGAGTGAGGTCGACGCCCACTAGCGCGATGTCGAACGGTGCGATGACCTGGTCCTTCAATGCCCGGTCGTACCAGAGGTTGTAGATGACGCCGCCGAAGTAGGGAGTTAGGAGGTTCTCGTGCTCCCCGTCGGACCTTTCGTACGTCGCTGTCAGGCCGAGTCGCCAGACGTAGCCTTCCTGGAGGGCGCCGGTGAACATGGGGGCGGCGTAGCGGTGGCATTCATCGGCGATGATGAGTCCGGCCTTGTGGGTACGCAGCGTCTCGCGGTTGGAAGCAGAATGAACGA
Source organism: Pseudarthrobacter sp. S6 (assembly GCF_050156575.1). Classification (NCBI taxonomy): domain Bacteria; kingdom Bacillati; phylum Actinomycetota; class Actinomycetes; order Micrococcales; family Micrococcaceae; genus Pseudarthrobacter; species Pseudarthrobacter sp. S6. The sequence continues at coordinate 1,103,129 of NZ_CP189581.1, forward strand.
TGGCCACGAGGATATCGACGTAATCGATGGAATCGGACCGGCCGTCGCCAAGGGCGCCGCGCCGGGCGTTCGGCAGGTCGCGCCGCAGGGAGGCCAGCCACTGGAGCTGGAGCTCGGCAGTGGGTACCAGAATGAGGACTTTGATGCCTTGCCGGACTGCTTCGAAGGCGGCGGCTATACCGACGCGGGTCTTACCGGAACCGGTGACGGCCTCTACGACGCCGCGGCGGCCGTTCGAGTGCCAGGCCTTCAATGCTTCCTGCTGCCAGCCATACAGGAAGGCGTAGTCGTAGGAAGCAGGAACCGCCGCGGGCGGAACCGGAGCGGGCACCCGCGGAAGCGTTGCAACCGGGTGCGGCCCGGCGTCGACCAGTTCTGGCATTTCATCCCCCATTGGACGGTTCTGGATCTAATGCCTGGAGACTATGGCGGGGCACCGACAATTAAGGCGGGAACTCCACTACGCGTCTTCGAACACCGGGTTCCACGCCTGCGTCCGCGACAATGCGGCCTTCAGTTCCCGCCCGCCGGCTTCCTCCAGCAACGTCGAGTCTCCAACAACCACCAACAGGCTTCGCGCCCTTGAGAGCCCGACGTAGAGCTGTTCGGCTGCCCGGTCCATGTCTTTGAAGCCGTTGACGCAGAGAACCACCACGGACCGCTCCAGGCCCTTGAAGCCCAGCACATGACCGTAAAACTCGGCGTCGTTGGCGTGGAACTCACGCCAGTAGTCCTCGGTGGCCCCGCGCTGGTAGAAGTCCAGGTGAATCGGGTGCCGGTCCTTGGTGGTGAGCAGCGCGATCTGGTTATTGGCCCAGCCCTCGTCGATCAGGGCGTCGAGGCAGTCTCCGGCGACGTCGAGCGCCTCCTCGGTGGGGCAGTCGACGAAGCGGACGGGCAGCCCGGTGCTGCCCCGGGGTGTGAAGTGCTCTCCTGCGAAGGGTTTGAAGGTTTCGGCGATTTTCCGGGTGTTGCGGAGGTTTTCGTCGACGTGAATGGGCACGAAGGTGGCCGTCGGGCCGTCGGTGAGGTCCGCCGTCGCGCCTCCCCACCGGCGGTAGACGTCCTGCCGGTCATCCATGAACGCGTACACCTCGCCGGCGTCGGGGTCGGTGGTGCAGGCGAGCAGCGCGTCCCACCATAGCGGGGCGAAGTCCTGGGCTTCATCGACGACGACGGCGTCCAGCCGCTCGGCGGGGTCCATCGAGGCTGCCAGTTCCTTTAGGAGGCGCGGCATCTCGATGTCGAAGTAGTCCTGTCCCGAGCCGTCCGCCACGCCCAGCCCGCGCACGTACTCGTGGAACTCGCCGGTAAACACCGGCTTAGCCTGCCGCCACGTGGACACGCGGTCCTGAAGGTATTGGCCCAGGCCCTTGTTGTAGCAGAAGAGACCAACACGTTTGCCCTGTTTGCTGAGGACGCGGGCCTTCTCCACGGCCAGCCAGGTCTTCCCGCTGCCGGCGCCGCCGGTGAAGCGGATCCGGGGGAGTGACCGGGTGGCCTGGAGCAGCACGGATTGGCGCTCGGTGAGGTGTTCCTGGGCGGCCTCATCCTCCCGGGCGGACGTGGAAGGTACGACGGCGGTGTCCAGGTTTCCGCCCAGCTTGCCGACGATGCGCTCGAGGAAGGCCGGGGCCAGCGGGGCTGCTCCGCCGCCTTCGGTTTCTATCGCCCGGCGGACGAGGTCCGCCGGGGACTTGTTGTCGGTCTCGTCAAGAAGAAGTGAACGGGGGCAGCCGGCCATGGCCCATTCCTGGGGGACCGGGCTGTAGGGAAGACTCACCAGGTAGGCGGCGCGGCTGCTCACCCGGGTGCCAAGTTGAGTTTCAAGCCAGTTCTTCAGGGCATGCAGCGAGCTCTGCGACTGAGCAAGCGGGTTTTGGATCTTGTGCCCGCCCGACCGATCGGACTGGTGCCACTGCCCGTCCGTGATGCTGACCTGGCCGCCCTTGACCTCGATCGCGGCCATGCCGACGCCGGGCCACAGTACGAGCAGGTCAATCTCGTGCTCACTCCGGCCGTCACGGACCTGGACGGAGTGGGCCAGTACGCATTCGTCGGGCAGCGTTTTCCTGAGCGCCTCCCAAACGGCTCTTTCGGCGTGGTGTCCCTCGCCGAATTCCGGTTCTTCCGGTATGCACCTCAATGACTGCCCCCACCCGATATCGAGCGCTGTCGATTCTCTCAAGTAAGGCTAATGTGGCCCCGTCGCCGTGCAGGAGCGACACGCGTCACGATGGTCAGGGTTTCGTGAACCCGTCAATCCAGTTCAGGGCACGGTCACGCCGGGTCTCGTCATTGGCCACCGACGTCAGCCGCTGCGCGATGACGGCTGCGTCCACGAACCCGCGGGCGAGTAGCGCGCCGACAAACCGGTGGTCCTTTTCCCTGCCGGCGATGAGCTTGGCGGCGCAAAGGTCATGCGGTTCGAGGCAGAGGCCGGTTCGGCCGTTGGTGTTGTCGTTGCTGACCGGGACCAGTCGGGTGGTCCAGCCAAGGGGCAGTACTGCTGTTTGGCGCCCAACGCCTTGGACGTAGAAGCCGTGGGTTGCGTGGAAATCGGACATCTCGCCGATTGCTGCGTCCAGTTCGGTTGCCAGTGACTGGGCATCGTCATCTTCCAGCGGGCAGACGTCTACTTCCTCGGACATGGTGGCCTCACGGGGTAGCTCGTTTTCTGTCCAGCTGCCCAGTATCGACTGGCTGCCGATGATGATGACGGCGTCGTTGCTGATGATTTCCGTTGCTGCCCGGATCGCATGCTCAAGTTCGCTACGAAGCACGGCGGGAGGCCTTATGGATGGCGAGGACGCGCTCTTCCTGGGAGAGGACTCCGGCGAAGGGGGTCATCTGCCGCAAATCGATCGATCGTTCGTCTGGCCGCAGCATGACGTCAACCAGCTTGTTGACGTCACCGTTGAGGAGGGATTCCCATTCGTTGACCCAGCCTTGAGCGAGGGTGCCCCGGGTTCTCTCACCTGTGGCCTTAAGGTTCAAGCGGGCTTTGTTCAGAACGATTTCAGGTTCTTTCAGGACTTTTTCGGCCACGGCGCGGTGAAGTTCGTACGAGACTCGCTCTTCACGGCGTTCCATCGGGGGGCGGCTGTTCCGGGCTTGCTGAAGCAGCTTCTGGCTGACGGAAGGACTGACGCCGAGTGCTCCAGCAATGGCACGTACCGTCATGCCTTGTGCCCAGAGGGCGAATACAGCCTCCCCCCGCTCTTGGGCGGCGGCCATCATTTCCTGCCGGGCTTGCTCGGACGCCGCAGCGGAGGTCTTTGCCTTACGGATCAGCTCATCCGTTATTGATGCCGCCATGCTTGTATCCTACCCCCGTACAACCCCAGTCGGAACAGGGCCCACGGACTGGCGCTCCGGGAGCTAAGCGCTGTTCAGGCAGCCAGGTCCAGGTGTCCTTGTTCGACGATGCCGGCGGCCATGCGCAGAGTGTCGTCGGCTGGGAGGCCGGCTTCTTTGTGCCTGCGGGCCATAACCGCCAGCCGGTCAGCGAGAACGTTCAGCTTGTGATCCGAGTGGCCTTTGACCCAACCGAACTGGATGTTGGCGTGTGCGGCCAGCGTTTGGATCCGCTGCACTTCTTCGCGGCAGGCTGACGTCGATTGTCCGTGGTGGAGGCCCCCGTCGTTGAGCATTCTGACGGCCGTGAGGTTGTCCGACGACACGGTGACGGCGCAGCGTCCGTCCAAGACTCCCGTGTATGCGTACTTGGCAGCACCGAGGGCCAGCCGGATCGCACGCAGCTCGCCATCCAATATGCTTCCGCCGCTGACGGCCTTCAGGCCCGGGCGAAGCGGCAGGCCCTTTCCGAAATCCAATACCCGGCCGTGCCCTGCCCAAGGAGTGCGGTGTCCGATCGAGGCATCCGTGGCAATCTCCAGCTGGCAAAACAGTGCATCAAGTTCATCGGCGATGGCGTTTTCTGTGGCCACTACGCCCGCCGCCGGGGGATAGGAAACATCAACATGAAGCCGAAGTTCCCGCAGCCGTTCACTGGCAGCGTCCAGCACGGAAAAGACCGGTTCTCTGCGGCCGGGATCAAGGCCAGTCACTGCGCGGACAACCTCCGCGTAGGCTTTGCCGCAGTACGGCCCGGCTGCGGCCTCGGCGATCCATCCGGATCGAACTCCGACAACAGTTGACTCAACCGTTCGTGCCACGGCCCACAGGACGAGGCCGGCATCCAACAATTGCCAGATGCGCTCGCCGTTTTGATACAGGACTTCGGCAGCCACAGAGCAGCGGTGCTGAAGCGCCTTGAATCGCTGATTCTCTCCCCGTTCTGCGATTCGGGTGCTGAGGACACCCATCACCTCCCAGCTGCTCATGTTCGTTGCCTTGGCAATGGACCAGATTGGATCCCCTGCCAGGAAGCCATTGATAACCTGCGCGATGACCGCCTGTTGATCTCGGGCGGGTAATGGATCGAATCGTTGAGTCGTCATGATGTGGTTCCTAACTCGGCATTGTGCAGGGTTTGGGTCTCTCCATGAAGCACTTGACTGACGGCTCCGCGGGACGGTCCGGGAATATCAGGGACGCGTCCCGACATTCCACCTCAACTCTGTCGCCTCCACCGGATGGCGGCCTCGTTGGATGGCCAGGAGAATTTGGGCAGCGGCTTCCGTTCGCGGTACCCCTTCCTTGAGCCAATTGGTGTTTTCCGGGCTGGGAGCCGACCAACCGTTGTCGGAGAGCCAATGCGTGCTCATGCGCCACTCGTGAGGAGCAATACCCAGATTGGAGACGATTTCGCACATAACTCCATCGCTGCCAGGCGTCGCTCGAGCATAGGGCGCGGCGGTATGACTGTACTGGATGTGCAAAAAGAAACCGGATGGCAGTGCTTCGATTGCTTCGCCAACGAGGTTCTCGACGACCCGCCATTCTTCGAATTCCCTGGCTTCCCAAGCGTTAAGCTCTTCCAGCGTTCCCCAGCCGGAGTCGTAGTCAATGTATGAGGGCTCGCCATCGACGGGCTCCGCTTTCTCCCGTTGGTCCGACGGGAGAATGGTTTCCATCGCCGCCTCCCAGCTTCCGTAATGGCGGATCATGGCGAGGGCCGACGGCCGGTCGGTGCCCATGGCAGAGTCGGCAACCACCCAGCGATCGTAGGTCCCGATGTCCATCGGAGAGTCAACGCCCAGGCATTCCTCCGTGAAGTCGTCGAGGGCATGGAAGTAGTCGTCCCGGCCAAGACGGGCTTCGGCGGAGGGAAGTGCCAGGCCCACGACCGTTAGTGCGTCTTCCCAAAAACCCCGGCCGTAGCGGCCCCGCAGCCTGGGTGCAGGCACAGGCCATGGAGCCGCAGGATCCCGCGTGATCATGCCAAGTTCACGCGTGACTGTCCGGGCGTTGTCCTCATATTCCTGGTAAGCGAGGGTCGTGATACTCCCCGTCCGGATGGCGCGGGCAGTTGCTTCGATGACCGCCAGGATATCTGCAAGATGCCGGTACGGGACCTCCGGGCGCAGCAGGTGCCTGAGTTCGGCCACGGCGTCGAGCGACATCTTTCCGAGCGCCAGTTTGTAGTCGGGTTCGATCCCGTGATGCTTTCCCGCCACGAAAAGAAGGCTCAGCTTGTCTCCGGCGCGCCGAGGTTCAACGGATAAGGGGCCGCTGGGAATGCCCAGCAGTTCGATTGCCATCTCAATGTCAAGCTGAGTGCCCAGGGCTGTCAGGATCGTCGGGATGTCGTTCCGGGCGATGCCTGAGGCAGACAACCGATCCACGAGTTCTTCGTTGGACCGGAGCGCGATGGCCGTGGCTACGCTTCGCCGCCGGACGGACCGGAAACGTTCGAGCTCGTCGGACTGGTCCAGGACGGAGGCCATCGACTTAGCCAAGTCGGATATTTCTACGCCATGGGCGGCGGCAATGGTCCGCAAGGGATCACCGCTTCGGTAGGCTGCCCGCTTTGCTCCTGCCGAATCATCAGGCATGCCCAGAAACGCCCAGAGATCAGTAGCTGGCCCTTCCTCAGTTCCCCCCAAGATCGCACCTACTCCTGCGCTGAACGGACGGCGTCCGCCCACGTACCGTAGATGTTTCGCACTGAAGCCCCGGATGGCCGGTCGTGACCAGCAGCAATCTCCTGTTTGACCCACATGTCGTACCCGGAATAGGTGGCCTTCGTTTCCGCTGCCAACGCATGGAAGCAGTAGTCGCGCACGGCGTCGGCATAGTCTTCGCGGGTGAATTTCAGCAGTCCCTTCGGGCGGCCTTGTGTGGTGGTCCCGATGCCCATGGCTTCGAGTGCCTCGTTCCAGCCGCCGAAGCGCTTCATCACGGTTTGCCGTGTGGGCGGCCACGGGAACGCTCCCTGCCGGGATACCAGACCCAGGGCCACCACGAGCTCTTCGCGCAGCTCCTGGTAACGTGCGCCGGTGATACTCGCCGACGGGTTTTCCGCGACGAGCTTCTGGGCGGCACCAATGACGCCCAGAATGGTGGCCACGTCCTCGGGCGAGGCTTCGGCGGATTCCAGGGCTGCCCGCAGCTCGCTCATGAGGGACAGGTCCAGGTTGACTGCTGCCCACTCACGGTCAGGCGAAAGGTTTCGGTCCGAGCCCAGCAGGAACCAGATGCCGGCAGCCAGCGCCTCCTTGGAGAAGATGTCGTCTATCTGCGCCTTGGAGAAGAGAATTCCCGACCCCTTGAGAGCATCCTCGGCCAGTTCGACGTCGATCGCCGGGTAGAGTGCCTGCAGTTTCAGTACGGCGTCCGGCCGGGTCACGCCGCGCCTGGCCATCTGCCGCGCCAGGTCACCATATTCGGCCATAAACGCACCATGGGCGGCCTTTATGGCTGCTTCACGAGCCGCGATGCGGTTCTTCCGCGATGCCTCGGCATTCGTTCCGCCCACTTTGGCGATGATCTGCCGGACGCGCTCTCGGGTGATGCCGAAGCTCTGGCCGATGGCATCGAGGGTCTCGCCGTCGGCGTAGCGCTCAACCATGGCAGCGTCGCGCTGTTCCCTGCTGAGTTCAGGAGTTGTTGTCATGGTCGTATTCCTATCAGCTGCCTCGGACATTATTCGACAGCCGCCCGCGTGGCCCTACGGGTCAGGCGGGACACTGGCGTCCTGGCCGGGAAGAAGGCCGGAGAATCGATCGGGAAACTTTTCAGAGCCTCCCGACGGCCTTCTCCGCGTGGGTACCTTCGCCAAAGTCCGGGTCCGCTGGAGCGACTCTTCGTGCCCCTCTCTTGGTTTCCTTGAACGGGGCAAGCCCAAACTGGGCGCGGATATCAGCTAAATCGCGCGTATTCCGGTCGATCTGCCGAACCTGCGCTTTCTCGACAAACCAGGCAAGGATGCGAACCGCGATAACGAGGGGTACCAGCAACAAGAGGCCCCAGCCCGCTGCAACGATAAACTCCGGCATGGTGAGGAACGCGTTCTTCAACGCAATGACGTTATTAACGCTTCCCGTTAGGCCGTCCAGAATGTCATTCAGAGTGTCGGTGATTGGCTGGAGGATCGGACCTGCAGACAGTTCGGGGCTGTCAATCGTTGCATCTTTCCCGTCAGACCAGCGTGGATCCATGAGATGGGCAAGGATGTAGAACACCACTGCGAGGTTGGCCGCAGCAAAAGCCACCGTGGCTGCAAGCAAGGCAGTGACGGCCTTCGCGGCAATTTTCAGCGGCGAAGAGACAGGGCCTCCGATGAAAAATAAGACGCCGATAGTCAGTGCAGCGATCCATACAAGATTCTTGAACGTATCTACGCTGGCTCCGCCGAGCAATTCCATCACAGGTATCAATCTTTCCACTGCTGCGCATTTGCAGGCGCACGGTTCCCAAAGCTCCGGCCACCGCAGCGCAGCGCTGCTCCCCGTTGAGATCAGAAGTTATTGTCAGCTCATATTTCTATCAGAAAGCTCGGACGTTATTCGGCAGCCGCGGGCGTGCCTTCAGCAATCATCGGAGCGGCGCCGCCCGCACCCCCCAATACCTCCAAAAAGAAGGGATTCGGCCGGGCATTCGGCAACGCCCGCTGCACGTCGGCCAACGCCTCCAGCGAAGTGACCCCAGCCACCCGCGCCCCGTACAAAGCGGCCACCGTTGGCGTCCGGGACTCCGCCCGCACGCAGTGCAGCAGTACCGTCTTGCCCTCCGCCCGGTAGCGTTCGACGGCGGCCGCCGCCTCCCGGAGCACAAACCCCGCGTGGGCGTTGTCCCCGGCAACGGAGGAGTCGATGATCCAGAAGGTCGCATGGTCGGCGACAGCCACGGACGGAACATCGTCCACCCCAAGCCGGCAGAGCGAGACGACGGCATCGATCCCCAACTCCGCCACCCGCGCCACGGAACCGACGCCGCCCAGCCACACGCCGTCGTCGTGCGGGTGTTGGACCAGCACGTCGGTGCGGCTCCACATGCTGTAGTCGTGCCGCCCGTCGCGGGGCCAGGAATCGTGACGGCGCCCCTCGCTGCGCCCCAGCTCCATGCCCAGCATCATCAGGTCCCGGGCCCGCAGGCCCGGCCACCCGTGCAGATGCTGGCGCCACTCGAAAGGCACAGCGGTGAAGCCGTAAGCAGCGCCCAGCAGGCCGCCGGCGATGGCGGCCACCGTGTCCGTGTCCCGTCCGCCGCGCACCGCTTCCTCGAGCGATGCCCGCAGGTGGGCCGGGCCGGACGCCGACAAACCGGCGAAGTGGATGGCGCTCCAGGCACCCTGGAAGGCCTCCACCACCCAGCCGTTCCGGCTGAAGTCCCGGGGCCGGGAGCGCTCGGCAGTCTCGATCCGGTCCAGCCAAACGGCAGCACGGGAGGCGGGCAGCAGCGGCAGGCCGGTCCGGACGTCGAGACGCCCCGTCAGCACAGCGTGCCGGATCGCGACGCACCACAGCCCGCAGGCCTCCTGCGCGTCCTGGTCGGCGTGGGTGAGCGCGCTGACCACCCCGGCAGCAACCATCAGTTCAGCAGGATTCCTATCCAGATACGCCAGGGCGAGCGGTGCGGTGCGCATCAGCGAACCGTTGCCGGCGCTGCGGCCGGTCCGGGCATGGAAGTCCGCTGCAGCGGTAGAAAAGTCTCCGGCATCAACTTCGCTCCGCCCGGCAGCGGCTGCCATGCGCTTCGCTGAAGAGATGACCGAGCTGGTCTGCGCGCCCACGTCCTTGGCTCCGGCCGCCCAGGCGGTCCAGCCGCGGACCATCATGGTCAGCGCGGACTCAGCATCGGGGCCAGTGGAAGAAACGGAATCAAGCAGGGCCTCGGCGATGGTGATGGCCATCGAGGTGTCGTCGGTCCATTCGGCGGGCGCGAAGCCGAAGGGGCCGCCGCCCTTCATGGTTACTCCGGTGCCGTCCGGCAGCGGCGCGCCGAATTCGTAGCCGGCACCGAGGGCGTCACCGGCTGCCAGGGCGACGAGGACGCCGGCCGCGCGGTCATTCTGCAGTGAGTTCAGTTTCATGCGATCTCCATCAGGGTGTGGCGGGTGTTCCAGCCGGTCAGGTGGGCCAGCTCGGGTTTGCGGTGGGGGAGTTCGACGGCGATGCCTGCCGCCGTGATGGGTCCGGCGGTCCGGCTGACGTTGCGGCTGCGGAGGCCGCCGCGGTGGTGCCGGACCTCCAGTTCGGGCAGCCCGCCGTCGAACGTTCCGAAGTCCGTGGCTTGAACCGCGGCGGCGAAGTCGCGTGCCAGCTGGGCGGGCATGGACCTGGACGCCCGGATCTTCGGGGGAAGGAGTTCCACGTCCAGGAGGGCGGATTCGATGAGCTGGCGGTAATGCCGGCGGAACAGGGTGTGGGTTCCGAAGACCTCCAGCAGGAGGGGCTGGGAGCCGAGGCCGATCACCACGCCGCGCTGCCCGTCGAGCGGGGCCGGGGCATCGGAGGCGGTGAACGGATCGTCACGATCCTGCGTGAACCGGTCCAGATGGTCAAGCAGCGAGCTGGTCACCGACGGCCCGCGTACGGCGTCGAAACGGCTGACCCGGTTCCAGATCCGGCCTTGGCGGTCCGATCCACGCGGATCGTCCGAGCCGGCGGCGAGTTCGGCCCAGACGTTGAGCGGGGCGCGCCGGGCCTGCCGTCGGTGGCTGCTTTGGCCGGCTTCCCAGCGGCCGGCCTCCACGCAGTAGGTGTCGATGTCGCGGGTTTCGCCGGCGCCGAGGAGGACGTCCCTGGCACACGTGCGGTGCTGCTGGCCGCCTTCGAGCAGTTCACCTTCGAGCAGGAGCGCGGGGCGCGGGCCGTTGTTGGTGACGGTGAGGCGGGGGACCTGCGCGCCGCTGGCCAGCTCGCTGACGGCGACGTCCGCGTGGGTGCCGGTGCTGATCCCCAGCTCGCCCGGCGCCGCCGTCCAGACCGGGAAAATGCTGAGCGGGCCGACTGTTGCGCCGGCCCCGACGTGAAGCTGTTGAACCTTCATGATGACCTCCAGAATCTTTAGCGCGAATCTGCGCTAACTCCCTCCAGTATGCATGGCTTGTTTGTTTTGAGCAATAGTGAAATAAATAAACTTGTGAAGACTCCACAGGATGCGGACAGCCCTTCCCTGCTCGACTACCCTCGGCCGTCGGTTGCGGTGGACACCGCGGTCCTGACTGTGGCGGAAGGGAGCCTTTGTGTTCTCCTGGTCCGGCGCGGGGAGGATCATCAGCACGGGAAGTGGGCGCTGCCCGGGACATTCCTCCGTGAGCGGGAGACACTAGCCGGCGCGGTGCTGCGTTGCCTGCGCGAAAAGGCGGGAATTTCCGGCCGCATTCCCCGGCAGCTGCACGTCTTCGACGAACCGGGCCGGGACGACCGCGGCTGGGTGCTGTCCGTCGCGCATGTGGACGTGGTGCCTTTGGCGGCGCTGGCAGAGGCGTTGAAGCACGACGGCGTCCGGCTGGCTTCCGTGGGCGGGGAGCCGGAGCTGATCGCCGGGCTGCCGTACGGGCACGCGGAGATTGTTGCGAAAGCGGTGGAGTGGATGCGGGCGGCTTATGCGGAGTCGCCGGATCCTGGTGCGCTGCTGGATGAGCCGTTCACGCTGAAGGAGTTACGGGACCTGCATGAGGTTGTGGCGGGCGCGTCGCTGATGCGCGACACGTTCCGGCGGTTCATGGAGCCGCAGCTGGCCGGGACCGGGCAGATGTCCGACGGGACGCGGGGGAGGCCTTCGCGGTTGTGGGTGCGCGAGGAGTAACTAGTTCGAAATAAGATCTGCACCGGCACATTGATTCGATTTGCGAGCCGCAGCGAGCTGCAAGAGTAGGGTCACTATATGTCAATTGCCTCGTTGTCTCCCATCAGTTCGCTAAATAACAATTTGCTGGTCTTAGAATCAGCCGCAGTTTTGTCCCTCTTCAAAACGGAAAATATAGCGTTGTTGGATTACATTCTCGGGGATGGAACTCAGAATGATATCGGGCTAGAGTTTTTGGTTCCCAAAAGCGCAGACGAGGTGGACGCCGGATTGGGCGGGGATTGGATCAGGGCTGCAGGACTTGAACTTCCATCGGTATCTAATGGAAACCTCTGCCCCAACCCGACGGTGACTCTCCGCGAGTGCGCTAGATCGATTGACGTTGCAGTCGCTCAGTCCAAACAGCCAGAGCCTCACCTAGTTTTGGCATTTTTGAATCTTCATGCGGTCACAGGTGCTTGGCAGCAGAAGCGGGCGTTGGGCCTTAGCTTTGACACGGTTTGGAACGCGTGGCGAGGAATACGTGAGTTCCTGCGAAATCTGCACAGCCCGGATCGTGCCGTTAATGGCGGAGAGCCGAGCATGGTCGCCCCGAATCTGTCACGGTGGAATCCGCACAACCAGCGATCCGTCGGCGACTATGCTCCGTGGACGTCCGGGCTTGGACCTATGTTCCAGACGCTCAATGGCTGGGACTCAACTTGGAGTATGCCACCGAAACCGCGCAGCGAAGACGTACTTGAATCTGTTGCCTACTGGGGCTCATTGCCAACACTGGTACTAGGGATTCTCGGGTGGTCTGACCCCGCCGTGGGACTGGCTCGGTGGATACTTTCGGGAATGCCCACCAACACTCGGGAATTACTCCTACTTCGACGAAACTGGGGAGTCGACTCATTGATGTATTTCTGTCATCCGCAAGTGGACTGGAATCCGACAGATGGCGAGATAAATGATTTCCACAGCTCGGGGACAGAAGTAGCTGCCCTCTATGAAGCGTCCGATCGCGCTGACGAATTCAATCGCTGCGGCGGGCTGCATATGAGTACGCACCTGGGATGGCAGCTGCTGGCCTCCGGCCCGGGAAGTGGGACTTTGTTTAGTGAGATAGGCCAGGGAGAGTGCCACGCATATCTCCTGCGACTCGAGACTCTAGCTGGGTGGTATGCGCAACTTCACACGATTGGGGGAGAGCTGACGCTGCAACACCCAGGCCTGTCCATCGAGCTCACGATTTTGGCGCCATCCGTAGGCATCCTGGGCAGGTTTTCACAGTCGCAAGTGACAGCTCGATGGCACTCGACCACCGAGGAGGTTCATTGTTTGGGCAACACAGGCACAGTTGCAGAGAGGAATCTTCCATCCTCGGAGGGCTCGCGTTTCTCTAAATTAGCAACACCGACTGACGGGAGACCATCTCGCCGCTACACCAATGCACTAGTGTTCTGGGTGGCCAGCGAACTTGCCAGGCGGCACTCGGGTTACGGTCTTTACTACAATGACAACCACCCCGCAGATTCAGCTGCGCTCATACTTCGCCACGACTCGAAGCCGACAGTCGTTCTTCCTCGGCATGGTCGAGTAGGGTCTCATGGCTGGACCGAAGATGCTGAGTTCAAGTTTGATGAGTTGCTGGCATTTCAGTCGTCAAGAGCCCTCATACATGCCGTGGAACATAGGCTTGGGCTCCCGTCACCCACCGGTGCGCTGCCTACCACCAGGCATAACCTGATGTACCGTGCCATGGCAGTGATTTTGGCGTCTACGTGTCATGACAAAGATGACTGGAACTTCGCTGCGGGGTCTATCGGTTGGGGACGACCTGGCCCTTGGGATGAGTGGACATCGCCATGGCAGACAAGGAAATCGTCGTGGGCATCGGGAATGCCTTGGACGCTACTGAAAAATGGTCAGCCTCATGCGATCCTGACACCGGATGGCATAGTTCATGAGCAAAATGACCGCACGGACCTGTTCAACGCATATGTGCATAAGGACCGTCGAATTATGACGACTATTGGCGAGGTCTTCGGTCGGATTCTCCCCTAGGCCTTTGGAACGGCAGATCCGTGAAGGTGTCGACGTTCAAGCGTGTGGTCCGCTTGCGATTGACGAAATGGTTGTGTCACTAAGAGTTCGGCAAGCTCTGCTTAAGGGAGAGGCAAGGGCAATCGTTTGTCGACTGCAGGCTGCGGCCGGCGGTGGCAACGACGCTTTGGCGGCACTGCACTCCTCGCCATTCCTCGCGATGTGCCGGCAGGAATCAGAGTAAGTGGGGCCTCCGACGTGAGCAGCACCCCGCTGGCCTGAATTCAAGTCGCCGAAGCGTCGGAGGCGCATGCGACCAAGATCGTTGGCTACGAATTTGAAGACTCCGCAGGGGATTGCCGGTCATCGCCCAGCTTGCGGCGAAGCCGGTCGAGTGTGACGCCTCGATCCCGGTCGACGAACCAAAACTTCCAGCCGTTTGTTGCCTTTTGACTAAGCCCTTTGGATGCGGCGGAAGGCGAATCGAAGTGTAAGGAATTCATTATAAGGGAGCCGTCAGGCATCACCGTCGCTGTCCCCACACGGTCAGCTGTCCGAGCATGGAGGACCTGCCCCTCAACAAGAAGTCCAACATCAATTAGATCCAGAAGGGTGATCTCCTGGTCGAGACTGTTCGTCGCGCTGAAGGTCTTCGTGCCCTTAGCATCGGCTGCCACCGGCCAGATATTCTGAATCGCCGAAATTAGCAATTCACCGCGCGTCCGGATGGATTCCTCCGCCCAACCGTCGCTACCTTCGTCAAATATGCGCTGATTCATAAGAAGGATGCTGTGGGCGTTGAGGGATTGGAGCTTGCCAGGGCTGCCCAGCCATGGGCCGTTTGAAATCTTGCTATTAAGCCCGCCTGCGACAAGGGTGAGGTTCCCTAGGAGATGTACATGGTCGGCTCGCCGGGCCTGCATGGCGACGTCCGTGCCAACACTCCAATGCTCGGCCCAGCTCTGTGGGAGCAGATGCTCAATCGAATGCTTACCGCGGGTCACTCGACCTTCAGAGTACGAACTCTTTGAATGCCTATAGCCGCGGTAGTGGTCTTCTATCGATTCGAGCAGGAGGCGAACCAGCGGCTTTCGAAAGCGTGAATAGACGGCCAGGCCCCGAAGTTCATTTCGCAGCTCGGCGTCAGTTGGCCAGGCGAGGTTCGCGGCATCGGCCTCAACCAGAAGTGCCGTCAGAATATCTCCTGCGAACTGTCTGGATGAATCGTTGAGCTGACTGATGAGGTCCGCAATGAAGGATCCAATTCCTCCGTTGCCGGCTCGCATCAAGGCGCGGCGCATGAGCCAGCTCTCAAGGGACGAAACAAACTTATGCAGCTGGAGGGTCGGTACGCTCTCTTTGGATGGGTCAGTCGCCCAAATAAGCAAAGGGCCTGCGCTTTGGGTTCCCAAAACAGAGGCCCGGTATGCAAACAATCCGAGCAGACTGAGATCGCCGTCCCTCTTCTCAGCTTCAACAGTCCAGTTTTGGTAGGTCGACGCAGATGCATCTAGGGAAGGCAGAATTGCTTCCATCGATGGAGATGACGAATGCTCAGCGTACTGCTTGAATTTGCGAAAAACTTCTCTCGTTGGAGTATCCCTGCCCGTTTGTGCAGTAAGCCATTGCGCCAGAAAATTCGAAATCCTAGGCGCCGAATATCCACCGAGCTTAATTTCTGCTTCCCAGAATCTTGTTTCGAACATTGACCAATACTTGGTATACATAGCTTCGGTATCGGCTTTGTTGAGATTGAGTCGCTGGAACACATAGTTCTTAACTAAGTCGGCGCCGGTAAGGGGAGTGCCGCGGGCATTTAGTGTCTCAAAGATCAACTGAGAGTCTTCATCATGCTCCAGCTCGATTGCCACGACTGTGATCTTGTGGAGTAGCACCGACACGAGGATGTGGGCACGACGTGCGGTGTCCCCGGAGGCGACCCATTCCTCTATGCATTTACTAAAGAAGTCGTGAGCTCTCACCAGAAGGCTTGGTGATTTCCCTTTGAGGTGCCCGGGCGGATACGACGCCGTCATGAGCGATTGGTAGGCATCTTGATCACGCGTCGTGGGAGTTAGTTTGTACCGGTCGGCATCTACAAGATAGTCTTCGTTGTTTCGAAAATGTGACCGCAGATAAAGTGCTTCTTTAGCTTCATGCGCAGACAGAACCGTCCACGCAGCATGGAGCAGTAGCTGAAGCGTGGTCAATCGTTGCTGACCATCGATGATGGTTCGAGTTTGAATCATGGACCCACCAGCCACATTTTGGAGTACGATGGCGCCGAGAAAGTGAGGTTCCACCTTCTCGCCTTCTGTTTCGTAGGCCTCCGTCAACCGTTCGATATCCTCCCAGAGCGGGGCCCACTGGTGATCCTCGTTCCAGACGTATTGCCTTTGGAATAACGGGACAAGAAATCGTTGTCCTGCTTGAAACACCTGCTGCAGATTCTTGAGGTGTGTATCCATTTGGATCCCGCCCCTTTCTAGATCCGAATCCCAGGAGGAGGTCCCGCGATTGGCGTAATAAGCAATAGATCGGAATTTTATACTGCAGGTTGTGGCCGTCGGAAGCGATCTAACTAGCGGCGAGCCTGGCCTCGTGGTCGCTGAGGTTGTAGCCGTCGTCTCCCGCAGACAGGATTGCTGCATTGGCCTTCATCTGGCTGCGGACTGTGAATCCGATCTTTCCCTTGGGGGCCGAGGCGTACGGTGCGGCGTAGGACATCATCACTGCGATGACAGCCGGATCCACGTCGCCGGACAGCGACGACGGATTGCTTACCAAATGTTTCCCTCGTGGGTCGTGAGCCGCAGTCAGCAGGATTGCCCCGCGCGTTGGAGTACGGAGTTCTTCCACCAACTGGGTCGTGCCATCTTTCTGGCGTGGGTCGGCGATGGCCTCCACGGCAACACGCTGCCTTCGAGAGCTGCCAGAGAAAGCCCATTGCCGCTCCTCGCGGCGCTTTCGCTTCAGCACATTAAGCGGCAGTCCGTCGACAGTCACCGTCGTTCCTTCAGTTAGTTCGGGAACAATCACAACCCAATCCTTGATTCGCCCGTCGGCACTGGCCTTTTTGAGAAACTGAAGCTGGGGTTCGATATCGAAGGTTTCGCCAAAAGTTGTGTTCACAAGGACCTGGATGAAGTCGTCGGCTGAAACAAGTCCGTACTTGGCTGCGTAGTTTGATCCCGAGTCTGTAACGAAGGCGGCATCGTTGACGGCAGACTCAATCAGAGGTTTCACGGCTTGGAAGTTGCTTCTGTTGAGGATGTCCTTCTGCGCTGGCAGTGCGTTGAGGTCCTTCAGGCGGCCGCCTTCGCCACGCTCTGTGACGACTGCGTTGTAGCGCTTGTTGGCGGCCGTAGGGGCCAGCCATTGGAGGTGCTGTGTAACAAGTGGCGGCACGTCTCTTGGGCGAACCTGCGGCTTTCCTTCGTCGTCCAATTCGGCATAGCGCGCTAGCTCTTCGCGGAAGAGCTCCTCGTCGATGACTATGGATTCGAAGGCTTCATAGAGGTCAAAATATTTCTGCCCGCTGAGCTCGGCCCGCCCAATATACAGGCGAACCAAGTCCCTATATCCGCCACGAAAGCCGAACCATCGTCCCATCTGCATTAAAGTATCTGCAGCTAGTGTCTTTCGTCGATAGTAGGAAACGGTGAGGCCCTCAACTGTGAATCCACGGCTCAACTTCGTCCCGCCCACGAGAATGCGCCAAACAGAACCTGTATCAAAATTCAAGGCTTCTTGGTGTGTTTGCAGATCCTTGTCCCCGTTAACAACGAGAACCGGATTCTGGCTGGAGTTGATCTTGTCCAGCGCCTTCCCAATATATGGTCGAAGTTCATCAAATGACGCCGGAATCAAACCCTTGTCTTCGGCTCGAGCTTCGCTGACGGGGAGATAGTCCGCAGCCCATAATTTCTCTAACCTTGGGAGGCCCGACGACGAGTAGCCCCCCTGGGCCCACAGTTCACGCAGGACATCCGCAGTGTCCCGATGCTGGATCATTTTCACCGATTCGTGGACCAGCATGGTGTGATGTCGGAATGATAGTTCGGATTTATCCGCGCGATAAAGCTTGACAGCACCAGACAACAGATAGGCATCGAGAGCACTTCGCAGGGACTCCTCGACCGAATCGGGCTCGTCCCCTTGAACTGATCGAATGAAAGCCGCCTCGTTGGAGGTTGCAAACGATTTCGAGCCATTCTCGAACTCCACACCGAGATCATGAAAATCCTTCGCACCCATATATCCCGCGGGTCGCTTCAGAGCGATGATGAAGTCATTCGGGAATATATCTGCGGCGTCATCGGGGTCGACAAATACGTTGGCGAAGGGTGTGGCTGTATAGCCAACGTATTGGGCGCGCTTGAGTGCGCCGAGCAAGTTAGTAATCTCACGGTTTACGGCCGTGCGTTCCTTTTTCTCCGCAGCCGTCGGACGCTTTGTGCTGATGGACGCCTGGTCGGATTCGTCGTCAATGATCAGTGTTGGAATTTCGGCAAGGCTGATTTTCAACGACTTGAGATCCGATACGAGCTTTTTGAGGACGGTGGTGTTCTTCTTCACGACGACTATTTTGGCGTCCGCTTTGTATAGGTTGTCCGGGTGGTAAAGCGGCTTAGTCTTGTCCCGAAGGCCGGTACGAAACTCGAGGGCGTTGAGACCTTTCTTGAGCCGCTTATAGTCGTCGGCATATCCGGACAAGCGGACAATATCCACGAATCCGGCGTCAGAGGGTTGAACGCCGTGGGACAGGAAATTATCCCAGTCCGTATCGTCCAGATAATCGATTTCCTTGCGGTGATCCGGATCATCGACGTCCATGCCGCCGATGATATTCTCTTTGCCCACGAGCTCCATGTCGAGGCGCCGCTGGGTCTGCGTCCGGAGCATATTGAGTGTTCCAGCGAGCACGATAATCAGTCGATAGCCAGCGTCGATGGACTTGGCAATCGTTCCGGCAAACTGTGCGGTCTTCCCGCTTTGCACGTAGCCCACGACCAATCCTTTTGATTGGTAAGGAGTTTCGTTGGTGGGGTCACTGAGCCGGCTGACGACTTCACGCGTGCTGACGTCCAAATCGGCTATTGCCTCCGCTGGCCACCCCTTACCAGCCAGGACACCGCGGTAGGCCGGCCAGTAAAAGGAATGCTGCTTAGCGCGCTCGTCGGTGTACCAGGGGTCTGCTTCGGTGGCGATGACAATGTCGCCTTCGTCAGCTCGGACAGGCCATTGTCCGTTTACTGCGTCTTTGGCATCGACGCTAAAGCCAAGCAGTGTCAAGATGCGATCCCGGCGCCCGATGGTCGCAGGCTCTGAGCCTTCGAACCACTCGCCTTGGGACGTGGCGTCCCATCGAGCCAAGGCGAGTTGGAATTCCATTCGGATGGGGTCGTTGACGTTGTCCGCCGTGATGGATGAGATCAACTCTTCCTCGGTCATGCTCGGCAGATCTTCAACCTTTAGCTCGTTGTTCACGCGAACCAACAAAGATTTCGGGCGGTCCGCGCCCATGACCTTCAACTGAGAGATGATGGCTTCGCGAACAGCGGATGATGACGACGTTTCTTCCATAGGACCCGTCCCTTCGTGATTAGACCAGTTGGTCGATGGAAGTTGTTGTTTGATTCAGAGGAGCCGGTGCAGCGGCCGGTTCTCGGCTGCTGACGTCCACACGATAGGAGACATCACTGACAGTTTCGAAGTGCGGCACAACGGACTTCAGTGCCGCGGTGGTAATTGCAGGGAAGTCATCGGTAACAAGGTAAGTCTGGATGGGGCTTCGCAGCATGAATCGCTGTGAATACAAATCCGCGTCCTCGCGGCGCCAGCCCAGACCTCTTAGGTATCCCCAGAACCGCTCGGTTTCAGTGTCCAAAGAGCGCGCGACGTCGGTAACCAGTTCGTTCAAAGACTCACCGGAATCCAACCCGGCCCTAGTGATCTGAACGGAAATTAGCCATAAGTCTCGCCCCGGGTTCTTTTCGAGCTGTGACGCAGATCCGATCACGTGGATCCGTTTCTCACTGGTGGTCGTCTTACATTCGGCGTCGAATGCGCTGAAGACGAAGTCGTGTTGTTCGCTCTCAGGACCCAACCATGCGTCGACGGCACCAGCTTCGCCAATCAGGGCGATGAGTCGGCGCATGAGGAGCAGCTCGCCATACAACCCGTGTTGCTGTTCGGCGCTTAGACCGCTCTTACCCCGCAGCAACGCCTTGTAGTTGCCAAGAGCTTCCGTGGTGGCCCTCGCAAAGCTCGAACCGGCGAAAAGTTCGTCAATAATGGCTGTGAGGATGTTGTAAGCCTCGAAGTGAGCGTCGGTAGCGTCCACGCGAATCTCGAATTCGCTATCTGCTCCTTCACCTAGCACCGCGAAAGAAATTCGGCTGAATTTGCTTACGTCCGCTTCGGCCCCCTCAGCTGGCACGGTAAGGGCAATCTCTTCATGTATGGGGTCTATCGTGATTTCGCAGCGGGGAGAGTCGATGACGCGATGTCTGGAAATTTCACGTTCCGCAAACAGGCGCTCCAGCGAATCAGGGTCAAAGAATCGGTGCTGGAGGTTACTCATCGTTACTCTCTTCGTGGACGGCGGCGGCTCGACTAACATCGTCCCTCAGTGCGTGCTCGAGTGCCAGCGAAAGCCGGAAATGATCCTGCTGTCTGTTCTTTTGGAGATGGGATTTAAGAAACTCCTCCTCCAACAGCAAGAACAGTAGCGTCTTGATCAGTTGTGCATCATTTGTGGCGCCTTTGGCTCCGCCGTTGATGGCTTCCCGATAATTCTGATTTAGATAGATTGTTCGTCTTTCCAGATCTATCTCATAGAGCCCCATGCTGAGGGCTTTCCACGCAATCTGGATGGAATCTGAATTCGGCCGGAGCATCTTTTCGTTTGACGCAATCATCGTCCTGCTAGCATCGGAGAACCCGCGCCCCATGGGCGCAAACCGTCGGTGTTCTCTCGGGCGCCGGTTTGACTCCTTGAAGGCACCTCTCGCGGTGTCCAGATATTGGCGAAACGTCACGCCCGAACTGCTGACGGCTCTATCGATTGCCGTCGTCAAAGCTGGAGTAAATTGAACCCCAGTCTTTTCAGGATTGATCTTGACGTGTTCGTCGATACCTGTGCCGACGTCGAAAATCACCCGCGCTAACTGCAGCGCCTTCTCGTTGGGGAGGAGTTTCGGCCATCCGCCGAGATGCTGCAGGCGGTCGCGACGGTAGACGAATATGCCCTGGTGGTGCTCCCGGTCCCTGCCCAAGAGACGCGCCGATGGCGATGATCCGCCAGCTGGCAAAATGTGGCACTCGAGCGTGAACTCCTGACCACCCACCTGTCCCGTCAGTTTCATCGGGTAGTCGTCGTGCCCGCTTTGCCTGTAATCGAACGGGTCCGTTGGTTCAAGCCTGGAACTCAAGCCCGGTGTGGACTTGTCGGCGTCGAACACGTCAATGTAGATGTCCACAGCACCCGTCTCTAGAAGACGGTGGAAGATGACGGACAGCTCGAGTTTCAGAGCCACGAGCGCATTTTCGAACCAACGGGTCTGATCGGCGACGTTGTCGGCCGCGGACATGCCATGAACATCGGACCACTGCACGACGGTGCCGGTCGTAAGGTCGAAGCCGTAGTCGGACGCGTATAGATGCGCGAGCGCGGAGGACCCGCTGAGAATGTCGCACTGAGCGCCATTCATCATCGAGTCTTTCGTCATCCGCATGCCGGTCGGATCGTTGTTCGCAGCCCTGGTCCACACACTGAGCACATTTGCCTGGCTGAGCGAGCTTGCTTTGAGGCCCATGCCGAAGTGGCCGAGCTCGTCAGGTCGGTAGTCTCGGCGCCGGCCTACCGTCATACCGTCGCGGAGCCCCTGCGGAGTCATCCCTTTTCCGTTGTCGACGATTTGCACGCCGACAACGGTCCCGTGGCTCTGCAGGAACCGCACCAACACCGCATTGGCTTCAGCGCTGATGCTGTTGTCGATTAGGTCGGCGATAGCGGAGCTCAGAGTGTGGTGCTTTCCCAGACCCTCCATCGCTTTGGAGTCGATGGGGAGTGTGACCTGCTCTACCGCCTCCTCGCGGCCGAAGAGATCCACATGAGTCATGATTCGTCCTCGAACTTCGCCGACTCGAACTTGAGCTGCGTGGCATTCTCGCGGACCACACGTACGGTGTCGGCATCAAATCCTGCCGCGCGGTTGGCGATGACCTCGACTGAAACCTCTAGATCGGCATCGGGCACAGTCGCAAGATGATTCAGCACCTCGTCGTAAACCTTTTGAAGATCCGCTTTGAGCGCTTCGGCGCGCGCGTAGAACGTGCCGGTGAACCGTACGTTCTTCGCGCGCTCACGTTTTGCGGGTTCCACTTGCTCCCATGGCAGCCCGGTACTCCCGCCTTCCTTGCCGTCGGCGGGGCTGTCTTCCGACGTGCCGTCCTCAGACTCGTCGAGAGCTGCGTCTCTCTTCGCCGCCTCTCGCTCCCGTTGCTTCTCGGCCAGTCGCGGATCCACCAACAAGGTCGAGTCGGTGATTGTCCCAAATGAATCGTTAGTCATCGGAAGTGCCAGTCCGAGGAAGTCTCCTGAAGCCTCGTCGTACCCCTCGGCCAGGGCGAAACCCTCGGTACTCCATGTCGGCAAATCCAGCACGGCCCGCACGCCCGTTTCAAGCACCGAACGGTCGCGGATGCGCCGCAGATAGGCGTATTGCGTGTAGTAACCCCACAACTCGCCTACAGCGATGCGTCCCTCGTTCCAGCGAGCCCTCAAGCGGCCGTCTAGGGCCTGCTTGATCGCGGCTGGCGCATTGACCACGCGCAACGCGTCGTACCTTACCAACGCCGCGCCGGCACGTTCCGTAAGCGGCTCGCTGCCGCTGCCGATCTTCTGTTTAGACCATTGGACCGAGTGGCCCTCGTGGATCTCGGGCGTCAGGGCCCACAGGTAGGTGCCGGACAGTCGGAGATCCACAGCCTTTCGGCTTTCCGCGAGCCGTGCCTTGACCTGGGTTTCTTGCTGGCGAGTCAGGCCGAGATCATCGATTTGGCCGTTGATGTCGCGCCATGCAATGAAGTCACGGACCGCAGTATCAAGCGAGGCGTACTCGGTCTCGTCAGGTGCCAGGAACACAACCGTGTTGCGGTGCTGCCGGTTCGCGGACCCGCGATGTTCGTACACATCGTGAGCGAACGCCAGTGCATCGCTCGTCTCCGATTTGCTTCGGTGCCGGTGCTTAGGGTGAAGGAGGACAAGCCGAACGCCTTCCGCATCAGGAACGTCCGAGGACGACGACGGCGCTACCACCGTTCCCGCGAACGCGGAAGTTGGGCGCCCCTCGACTTTGTTGAGGCGGTCCACAATCTCCTGCCAGACGTCTTCTTTGTGCAGGCGCTCGGCAATGTCCTTTGCCTTGCGACTCACTGATGCCTGGACATCGAACCAATAGCGGCTGGACTCGGAGTAAAAGTAGGTGGCCTGCTCGGACATGAGCTGGAGTGCGCTGCCGAAGTTGCCCACCACGTCCCCGGGGATGGCCACGCCAAGGGCCACGTGCTGACGCTCGATTCCCTTGTGGGCGCTGCGGAGGGTTGGTGCCGAGCCCAGAAAAATTGTTCGGGCCAAGCGTCGAGAAAGTAGTCGCTGCTGGAAGGCCGGTCTCGACGCATCAATGCGGGCCGGTGTAGCTGCTGAGCCGTCGACGTCGGCGTCGATGATGGGTTTCCATTGGTCGTCGAGGTACTGGGTGATCTCCGTAAGAACACCGTCCGTGTCGAGTGGGACGCTGCCCGGCATGATCATCGGACTCTGGTCGCCAGCCGTCCATAGCTCGTGAACCACCGTGCTCATAAGCCGCAGCACACCGCGGGTTCGCTGGAACCTTTCCAGCGTGGACCAGTCGCGGTAGAGGCGCTCGAAGAGCTCCGGGTGGATAGGATACGCCTCGGCAATGCGGCGCTCGTATTCGCGATCCATGGTTTCGATGGGAAACTCATCGCGATGATTCTTATAGAACTCGGCGAACTGGCGGGCTGTTGATGAGATGTCGACGGAAGCGTCACCGGATGGAGCTTCAAACAGCCGCCGGCGTACGATCTCGAATGACTCCCGCGACGTTGCAGGCCGCCACTGATCTGCCACCCGACGGACTACGTTTTGAAGGCGCTCGAGTGCAGCTTTGCCGTTGGCGCCGCCGACTTCGAGGTCAGACGACGAGTCCAGCTGCCCTTCCGAGGTGTGGTCGGACGCCGGAATGGAGACCACCAGCATGACGCCGGGTACCGATTTTGCCGCTTCCGTGAGCGTCTGCGCAAAGGTGAACTGCGTGTCGAAGGTGCCAGCAGGCAAGCCATCCCGCGCGTACAGCTGCCGGGCATATGCCACCCATTCGTCGATGAGAATGAGCGCCGGAGAGTAACGGCTCAGCAGCGTCCTCAGGCTTGCGCCGGGATTGGTGCCGGAGACGTCGGATTCCTTGACGATGTCGTAGCCGTCACGTCCACCGAGCTGCCAGGCCAGCTCGCCCCACAATGTGTTAACGACGGTGCCGTCGGCGTTGGCTCTGTCCTGCCCCGGTGTTACAGCTATGTGATTTCCCACGAGGACTGCGCGCCTGCACGTTCCGAGCGCCTGGAGATCGGTGCCGTTGAGGAGCTCTTGAATTTCCTGAGGGTATTCACCGAGTTCGTGGCCTGACATGATGTGCCAGAGCGCGAGCATGGAGTGGGTCTTTCCGCCGCCAAAGTTGGTCTGCAGGTTGATCACCGGGGGAGCGTTGAGATCTCCGCTAATGCGGCGAACGGCTTTCTCGAGGAGATCCTTGAGGCCTTCGGTCAGGTAGGTGCGGCGGAAGAACTGCACAGGATCGATGTATTCCTCGGATCCGATACCTTGCGCGACCATGTGGAGGTCAGCTGCGAATTCACTGGCGTTGAAAGTTCCAGTGATGACATCGGCGTGGGGTGTAACGACGTCGCGCCATGCCTTAATCGTTGAGGAGCCCGTTTCCGTGAGGACACCCGAGGTCGTCGCCTTCTTGACGTCTTTTTGGAAGTTGCTGTTGCGGAGGTCCTCGCGGGAAGCCCTGATCAGATCGGCGCCAGCGGGGTACCCAACCACTCGCAAGAGTCGTTCGAGAGTGTCCAGTGCACGATAGGCGTCGTCGAAATTGACTGGTGTTCGGTGCGCCCAGTTATTGCGGATATCCCGGGCCTCGCCAGCCAAATTCTGCTCGGCTCGGGACAGCTTGCCATCAAAGGGGAACCAACCGGGAATGAGTTTTTCCGTGAGCGCCCGGAGTTGATCATTGGTGTCAAGGCTGTTGTATCTTTTTACCGCTCCATTCTGTGCGTCTTTGGCGGCCAGAATGATCGTCCAATCCTTGCCTGGCGGCACTTTGGACGCGAGCGCTTCGGCGACGAAGGGCTCTAGGCCCTGCGCCAAAATATCGAGCGCCTTGCCGATTCGGTCGAGATTACTCATTGCCATGATGCCCCCAGGTGCCGTTCTAGAACTCGTCGTCGATGGATTCGAAGTCGAATCCCGTCTGTATGGTTGTGGCCGCGCCGGATTCGGAGGCCCGCAGGATATCGGGCCACGCTGTGGCCAGATTGTTGAAGGTCTGGCCAATGGTGGACCAGTTCTTGAGCTCGGCAATCGAGTACAAAAGGTAGGCGAGTTCCTTGACCGCATCGAAGTCGATGCGTGATCCCGGAGCCTTCTTCAGCTTGGCCACGAGTTGCCCCGCAGCTTCGATGCCCTTCTCATCAAGTACGCGGGCCGTGTGGAGCGAAGCTTCCCAGACGCTGAGTCGGTGATCGCGACGTGGGTCGTAATCGTCCGGCACCTTCGCTGGGGCGAAGAGCTGGACCTTGCCTCCGCGGCTGGTCAGAATGCCGCCGCGTTCCAAACCTGGAAGCGATGTGTTCAAGGCGGTAGCGAGAGTCTCGGCTTCGCCGAATGCTCCCTCCTCGAAGCCGTGCTGGCGGAACCACGTGATCGCCCAACGAGTGTCTGAGTCGAAGTCGCCCTCCAACTCGTTAAGTACTTCGGCAAGGACCTGGTTGATGAGCTCAAGGGCCGAACGGACACCCATCGTTGAGCCGTCAGCTTCAGTCACCTTTGAGAAACGCGTGAAGACTGCCATGCCTGGGCCGATCGTGGACTGCGCAAGGTCGACTGGTGCGACCGCTGCCTGCTGCAATTCGCGTAGTTTGGACGGGAGCTCGGAACGGAGGACGGACAGGAAACCGCCGCGGTCATTGGAAGAGGCCGATTCGCTGCGCGGTCTGCAGGCTAGGACAATTGACGATGCCAATGCGTTCGAGCCCACACCGATGAGCCGGGCTCCGCGCTCGCTGCGCACCGGCCATGTAGCCGTGACCATCCATCCTGCCCGAACGATTCCCTCGAGAATCGTGGCCCAACCAGTCGACGATGATCCGTCGGAGGTTGTCTCGGATTGTTTAAATGCATAGAACACACTGATCGGATAGTCGGGGTTGGCGCCTTTACGCATGTTGACAAAGACGTCTTCAAAACCGGACTCGAAAAATTCTTCCGCGGACTTCTTACTGCCATGACGGTACGCATTCGCCACGAGCTCTTCAGTCTTGGGGACAAGGAGTGTGGCCATGAGCTTCGGATGGATGGTCCTTAGCGCTCGACGCTGCCATACGTAGAAAAAGTCCGAAAGGTCCGAGTAACCGATATTGTCGTAGTAGGGCGGATCGGTGGAAACGACCATGCCGGAATAATCGCGCGAGGACGCGTCCGCTTGAATGGCATGGCCCGCGGTCTTTTGGCCAGCACTTCGGACTGCCTTTTCTACCCACTCGAGCTGGCCAAAGAAGTTGCCTGACGAAGTTGAGAATGGGTTTACTTCCGCGAAGTCCCAGACCATCGGAATGGCTTGTCGACCAAAGACATTACGCATGGTCTCTCCAGCGCTGATCCAGCTGCACATGCTGGAGAAGTAATCTGCACACCGACTGACTGCGAGGCCGAGGTAGGTGGCGACGGCGTCCGCATAGGCCGCGGCTCCGCCCCCGCCAGATTCCAGGCGATCGCCTTCCGGCAGACCTGCGTCTAGCGCATGTCTCAAGACCTCCTCACGCGCCTCAGCCACGAGGTCGCTCAGCGTGGTGAGGGCTATGAGCTGGCGGTTGGTAAATAGGTCAGAGAACTTCGTCAGCCCGTAGTTTGGCGTCTTGAAGTCTCTAGGGTTCTGGGCAAGATATCCTTCGGGTATGTCGGCGGGCGCGGTGCAGTTCAGTGCCGTTTGGACGTGCGATTCACTGGGCGGAAGGTAGGTTCGCGACCTGGTTCCTTCGCCAACGACAGCGATGAGGTTTGTACCCAGCCCGATATCTCGACCCTGCTGGCGGATGTACTTGAGCTCGATACCGCCGCCGCACGAGATGCACGTTGCGCCGGCTCGGCCTACCGTCCCGTCATATTCTCCCGTCGGTGCCGCGTCAGGGTCGGCGCCGATAGAGTAAGTGACCTGACCGTTTTCGACAATCGGAATTACGTAAGCTTCTCGACCCTTCTTCTTCCCCAGCCACCAGGAGCGCACGAGGGGCACAGCTATGTGGCACGCTGGGTTGGGGCATATAACTGTGCGAGCCCAAATCCACGCGACAACGGTGGTCGTCTGACCGGCCCCGATTTCGATGGCCGGATACAGGTGGCCGATCCTCTGGGTCGCCGCATCACGAATCCACTCACCATAGGCGTGGATGTCTGCGGCCAGACCCTCGGGCCCAGTCCACGCAGTCGTCTGGCCGTCAGCAAGCCGCGGGAATACGGGTGGTGTATCGGCGAACTTAGGTGGGATCTCGATCAGCGCCTTGTTGATCAGTACAGCAACGGGGTTGAGATCGGAGGCGTGGGCCTCGAGGCCGAGTCGCTGTGCTTCGAGCGGAATGGACCCGCCACCGGCGAAGGGGTCCAGAATGGCCGGTGGGCCGTCCGGTCCAGCCGACTTCACGATCTCCGCGTGAGCAGCGCTGAGGAGCGCCTTGTTGTTCAAGTTCTCCCAGACAACAAGCTGCTCGATGATGCCGTGCAGTCGCGCACGCTCGATAGTCTGCTCCTCTTCAGTCGGGAAGCGCTCCGGATGCGAGGACGGGTCATCGACCAGCTGCGCAAAGAGCACAGCACGGGCCGCGGCAAGCGGACGTCGGGCCCACCACAGATGAAGAGTGGACGGGTGTCCATGACGGATGGACTTTTCGCGTGCTGACTCCCGGTTGATGACCTCGAGGGGCATCGAGACCTCGATGAGTTTCCGCTTCTCCGCGTGCATACGTGCTTTTGTCCATTCATGTTGTGCTGCAAGAACCAGGGCGCCCCGTTTCCACAACCAAATGTATACTCTGCTGGCTGGCTGAACGGCATGGGGCTCGCGTGGTGATCCAAAGGTCTAACGATTAGGCGTGGCTGATGCCAGCGCGCCAGCGGTTGTAACCCAAAAGTGTCCTACTGGCCGGCTAAGCTAGTGGTCATGCCACAACGTCTACGCCTTATCGACCTCTTCGCCGGCGCAGGCGGAATGACTCAGGGTTTCAAGTCCACCCGGCGATACCGAACTGTGGTGGCCGTCGAGCTCGACAAGTACGCTGCTGCCACATTTGCGCAGAACCACAATGCCGCGCGAGTCTTTGCCGGGGGGATCGAGGAATGGCTGGACGAAGGTCTCGTGCCTCAGGCCGATGTGATAATCGGGGGACCGCCCTGCCAAGGATTCTCGGGGCTTGGAAAGCAGGACGTGCTTGATGAAAGGAACTTCCTCTGGCGGAAATACGCGGAAACCATCATTCGGGCACGACCAAAGTACTTTGTGGTCGAAAATGTACGGCAGTTTCTGACTTCGCCGCAGTTCGCCGAGTTTGAATCATGGACTTCCCCGGGCGAACCCCTGCAGGATTATGAGCTTCAGCCTCTCCTTCTGAATGCAGCGGACTTTGGAGCCTACCAAGCTCGCACCAGAACCATCGTGATCGGACGACGGAGGGGGCTTGCGGAGATTCCAGTGCCGGCCGTGGGACCGTTCAAGGGGCAGCACCGCAGCGTCGAGGACGCATTTGTGGGAATGCCAAACCAACGGGTCATACCGCGGATGACTTCCGTGAGGGACTTTCCAGACACGAGGACTGAAGTCCGCGGCATGACGATGCCCGGTCCGTTCACAACGCCCGAGCTGCACGTGACACGCAACTACACAGATAGGTCTCTGGAGCGCTTTAGGACGATCCCAGCTGGCGGTAATCGGTTCGATATCCCGGACGAGCTGTTGGCCGACTGCTGGCGTAAACACAAGAGTGGATCTGGCGATGTCATGGGTCGCTTGCACTGGAACAAGCCATCAGTAACGATTCGAACCGAATTTTTCAAACCTGAGAAAGGTCGGTACCTCCACCCCGATCCCGACGTACATAGAGCTATCACTCATTTCGAGGCAGCCCGGCTCCAGGGTTTCCCCGACGACTACAAATGGATGGGTTCGAAGACGGCAATTGCTAAGCAGATCGGCAACGCTGTCCCGATTCAGCTCGCTGCGTTCTTAGGCCAGCTCATAGCCGAAGCGTGGGACGCCGCACTGGCAGAGGCCGGAACTGTGCCGTCGAGTAGAAGCGATAAGGCAGCCTGATGCTGAGCTACAGGACACTTTTCAACATCAACCCGGGGTCAGACGCCGACGTGGTTCAAGATGTACTCAACAAGACCTTCGATTGGCTCCGAGAGAAGGGCTTGGACTCCGATTCGATCGCAGCCAACCAGGAAGTCGCAGTCGCGGATCATGCCAAGGTGAAGTGGATTTCCCCCGACTCCGCAGACTTTGCTGACACGCATCGCCTCATCCTCACGGAACAATCGCCCATCGGGGAATGGGTCTCCACCATCACCATTCGGCAACCGGCCGATGGTCGACCATGGTTTTGGATGGACGTTGAGGGACCAGAGTGGGCCGGGGCGCCCAGGCTGGTTCGGTCGTTGATCGACGATTACGCCTGTTCGGATCGCGGCGTGAAGCTGACAAATCGGCCAGTAATAGTTCGGGCACAGCAGGTGGATCAACTCATTCAACTCCTCGGCCGAAACGGCCGGCGGACTCTCTCGTTCATTGCTGGAAGTAGCGCTGGACTGCCGATGAAAGAATGGACGGAATTCGTCGGCAATATTCTCAAGCAGACAACTGGTCAAGCATCTGCGTACGTGCTCGATCCCGTTGCAACGACCATGTTCAACCAGCGAGTTGGAATGGAATTCGGTGTGAGGCCGGGCATGCTACGGACTTATCTTCCCGACTTGGACGTCAATGATCCGCAAGATTCAGCCCGACATCGGTTCCTGACGACCGAGTCAATCGCCTCTCAGCACGTGGGACGTCTACGTAAGACACTTAGCTACAAGGCGCGCGAGGTGGCCCAGACGTCACTATTGGACGACAGCATCAGATTGCTGGATCGCCGGATAGATGAACTGGAGCTTCGGCTAACGCCGCTGGTTGTGAGGGAGCCGACGGATGGGGCGGCTCTCGACGGCCGTTCCGCCGCCCACACGCCTGAAGCCTCATCGGGGCAGATTGTCATCCCAGCCGTCGAGTGCCCTGCTTCGACACCCAACGCGCCGGATGTCCCGCTGGGTGAGCGTTCCAAGACGAAAGACAACCTCGAGGGGGAGCCCTCCGACACGTCGTTGGGGGAGCAGGCCGAAATCTACCTGGCGCTGCGATCACTTGTCGAAGAGTATGCCGGCGGTGAGACGTCACTGCCGGCAGTGGAAGTTGTGCGAGGGCTCTTGGAAGCTGGTGTTGCGACTGAGGCCTTGAGCACTCGTCTCCTAGCGAAAATCGACCAAAAGTCAGCCGCTCTCGATGCGGCCACAGTTGAACAGGCGAAGCTGCGCCACCTAATCGACGACCTTGAGCTAGACGCCTGGGACACATGGGAGCAGCTCGAAGCCCAATACGCCCGAACTCGAAATGCCCAGGACACCGAGCTAAAGCTGCGCGGGATGCTGGCAAAGACCGGCAGCGACGACGTTGATTGGACCCAGCTTGACGAAGTTGCATCGGTTGAGCTTGTCGTCCCCCAAAACTTCAACGGCCTGGTGGAGTCGTTTGATGGGCTTCCCTACGTGGTTTACACCGGGGATAAAGACATCACGGCCCGCCTCGATGACCACGACGCAGTGGGCCGATGGTGCAGCATGACGTGGAGCATTCTGGCGGCCCTGAACGACTATGCGCGATTCAAAGTAGAAGGCGCGGACATTGCTGGCGTGCAGGCTTATTTGGAGAGTCCACCGCCGGGAGCCCACACATACCATCCTGGACGCCATGCTCGAGATGAGAGCGAAACCGTCAAGAACAATCCGAATTATTCGGCCCCGCGAACCCTGCCCGTTCCAACGAAGGTCGACCCACGTGGCGAGGCCTTTATGGGCGCCCATTTCCGGATCGCTAAACATGGGCTTGTGTCGCCACGGCTGCACTACTTGGACGCCACCGCCATAGCCGGGAAGATCATCGTCGGATACATTGGACCACATCTGCCGAACTCTCAGACGAACTAAGAGCCGGAGCCAGATCCTTCCATTTTGTCCCAGAGGATGTCGACGACCCGCTGTTGCACGTTGGGACCAACTTCTCGTAGTACCTCAAAAAACTCTTGGGCCATGCTCTGGGCCATACGCTCAAGCATCGGTTTCAACTCTCCATTCAACGGCGTTACTGCGGCCGATTCCTCATGGGCGGAGTGAGTGTCGTCGGGGCGCGGAACGTCGTTCTCAGATTTAGATCCATGATCGTTGTTGTCGCTGTGAATTGCTATGTCGTGCGTTTCGGCCCCGACGCTTGGTTCGGCATTTCCGGAATCGTTAGGAGCCGAGTCAAGATCGAAGGCTTCGGTACCGCTCTGGGCGACGAAGTCCGCCAGCATCTCCGGGATCCTGTCGACTCTGAGGATCACGTCAAGATGGTGGACTGTGCGCGTCAGAGCGACGTAAAGGAGCTTGTCTCCCTGAGCGAGTTCGAGTATCGAGGCAGGCTCGACGACTACGACGGCGTCAAACTCAAGGCCCTTGGACTCCTCAGGGGAAACCAGGTTGATGCCCTGCGACAACCCACCATCGGCCGACTCGCTGTATCTGATTCCAGCTGTGCGGAAGGCGGTGCGAACTGAAACCATCTGCGGTTCAGCGACGACCACACCTACAAACAAGCCCCGAGAACTGTAGTCCTTCACGGACGAAACCACTACGTCCATCAACTCGTCGGTAGCCACGACACGCCAACGAGGTTCTTCTTCAACCTGCCGCGGAAATGCCTCCGGAGCAGTTAACCCAGGCGCTGCCGTGGCGAGGACCTTGGCTGCGATAGCCAAGACAGGAGCTGGCACGCGATACCCAATGGTCAGCTCAGCTTCAGTGAAGTTGTCTTCAGTTCCAAGCGTCGTGAGGACTTGATTCCAATCTTTGCGTGAATAAGCTGAAGTCGCCTGGGCGATGTCGCCCACCACAGTCATAGACCCGTTCTGACTGCGCCTCCTGACCGCACGGAGCTGCATGTATGAGAGGTCCTGCGCTTCATCTACGACAATGTGCCCATAGCGGCTGAGCGTGCCACTAATTGCATCGGCCGCACAGTCGATAACGCCTAAGTCCGCCATCGTCCACGGTTCGTCCCCGATTCTCGGGGCCGCCGGCCGGTAAAGTAGCTCCACTTCAGATTCTGTGGCGCCGGCTCGACCGAGTCGGTCCTTCGAACCGGACAACTCCCGGACGAACTGCTGGGGGGATAGCGATGGGTAAACCCTCTCTGATTGCTCATCCAATGAAGCTCGATCTATGAGGGGTGCCGAGTCCCTTCTCCCGGCGTCGATCTTGCCCCCAACGAAAGTCTGCAGTGCGGCCCTGAACTGAGCGCGACGGCGGTTGTAGAGGCCGGTGGTGATTCCAGCCATGAGGCGTTCAACCGCCTCTTTTGTAACGGACACGGTCAATGCGGTGTCCGTCCGCCGCACCTCTAGCCCGTCTGCTGGAACCCGCGCCCGTCCGTTCAGCCCACTTTGGACGATGGACTCCATCTTGGCGGAGCCCTTCTTCCGCGCCACGTCTGGCTTGTCGAGTTCCCTTGCGGCAAAGTCGCCCGCAAGCAACTGTGCCAGCGACTGCTGAACCACCTCGACGTCGCCGAGCGTCGGCAGTACGCGTCTGATGTATTTCGTGAATGTAGGGTTGGGCCCGACTACCAATACGTCCCGCGGCTGCAGCTCATCTCGAAAGTTATGGAGGATCCACGAGACGCGGTGAAGCGCCACGGTGTCAATGGCCAATAGTTTGTGCCCATGGGCGGCCAGCAGAAATGCCCGCTGGTGGCCATGAAAACTGCCCATTCATGGCCAGCAGATCTGCCCACCGGGTGTTCGGTGGCGTTGGCCATGTTGGGATGTGGGTTTAGTTCATTGGTGTGACTCCTTTCCCGGCCAGGGCCTGGCTGAGGCGGATCGATTCCCCTGAGGTTTGGCAGACGTGGGCGTGGTGCAGCAGCCGGTCGACGGTTGCCGTGGCCAGAGTTTTAGGCATGAGCTCGTCAAAGCCGGCAGGATGCAAATTTGAGGACACCGCGATGGACCGTTTTTCATAAGCGGCGTCGACGAGACGGTAGAGCCCCTCCGCCGCGTCCGTGCCCACCGGCAACAGCCCGATGTCATCGACCACCACTAAATCTGCGCGCAGGATCCGGGCGACGACTTTCGTGACGCTGTCATCGGAGCGGTGTGCGCGCATGAGAGCCCCGAGATCCTCGAGCCGGAACCAGGCGACCCGCAGGCCGGCCTCGACTGCCTGCTGGCCGAGGGCTTCGAGGAAGAACGTCTTGCCCGTGCCGGAGGGGCCGCAGATCACGACGTTTTCCTTCCGCCCGATCCATTCCAGCGTCCGCAGCGCCTGCTGCGTCGGGGCCGGGATCGAGGAGGCGGCAGGGTCCCAGGTGTCAAAGGTCTTCCCGGTCGGGAAGCCCGCGGCCTTGCGTCTGGTGGCGAGCATGGACCGGGACCGGCCGGTGACTTCCTCGACGAAGAGGGCTTTGATGACCTCGGCCGGTTCCCAGCGCTGGGCGCGGGCAGTCGCGATCAGTTCCGGCGCCAGCGCCCGCGCATGGGGCATCTTCAACTGCCGCATCAGCGCCTCGAGCTCCGCCGGCAACGCCGGTGCGGTGATCGGGACCGGACTCATGCGCTTTCCTCCAGAACGGCGGCGGCGGCGCTGGCGGTTGCGGGTGGGCGCCCGATCGCCGCCCACCCGGCGGTGCCCTGGGTCAGGGACCGGGTTTCCCCGGCGGCATGGGTGGTGGTGCGTGAACCCGCGGCGTTCAGGATCGAGGCCAGGTCCTTGTTCGCGAAGCGGCCATGGATGGCCGCGGTCCCCAACGCGTGATCAACTTCGGCCTGTCCTGCGATCTTCGCCAGGGCGACGGCTTCGGCCATTTTCACGTTCATTCGCCCGGTGCCTGCCGCTGCGGCCTCGAGCAGCCAGGTGCGGGCGCCGTCCCCGATTGCGAGGAACTCCGCCTCCGCGGCCGTCCTGGCTTTCGCCGTGTAGTCGCCCGGGATCCTGGGCCGGTGGTCCGGGAAGTGCGCGTCGTCGATCGCCGGGCTGCCGGGCCGGGCGCGCGGGTGCCGGGCGACTTCCACCGGTCCCTGGCTGCCGTGGTGGACGACGATGACCTGTTCGTCGCCTCCGGCGCCGTGGGATCTGACGAACACCCGCGCGCCGAGCAGATACGCCGGGACGGAGTACTGGCCGTTTTCGAACGTGACCATCGGCGTGTTCTCCGGGACGCTGCGGGAGAGCCCGAACGCGACCGTGTGCGCGGTATCAGGGATCCGGTGCAGCCGTGGCGCTTCCTCGGCCAGCATCGCCACGGGTTTGCGGCGGGTGGCCCGGTGCTCACGGTGGTTGACCTCGTCCATGAACGCCTGACAGGCCGCTTCGATCTCGGCGAAGGAGGCGTATTCGGCCCGCAGGTTGGTGTCCTTAGGCACGATGTCGGCCTTGGCGACTTTCACCGAGGACTCCACGCCGCCCTTGGTCGCAGGGTCAGCCGGCTGGCAGGTCAACACCGTCACCCCGTAGTGGCGGGCGAAGTCGACCGTCTGCTGGTTGCGCACCGGGACCCCGGCAACATGGGACACCGTGACCGTTTTCTCGTTATCGGTCAGGACGTAGGTCGGGGCGCCGCCGATGACACGGAAGGTGCGGTCCAGCGCCGCGAACACACTCGGAGCCGTCCGGTCCCGCAGGGCGATGACGATCCTGAACCGTGACCACGCCAGCCACGCCACGAACAAAACGGTCTTCTTCCCCTCGATCACGGGCCCGTCGCCGAAGTCGTACTGGATCCACTGACCAGGCTCGGTCACCCAGGGGCGGTGCACCCGGACGTGGCCCAGACGCCAGGCCGCGCGGACCTGCGCGACGGCCCGGCGGGTCGAACGTTCCGAGCCTTCGTAGCCGAGGGCCCGGAGTTTGTCGTGGGCTTTGTCGGCGCGGATCTTGCCCTTGGAGGCCTCAATCCATTCCTCAATCTTGGGCAGGAACGCATCGGTGACCCGGCCCCGGTAGACCGGCTCGGCGATCGGCTGACCCGCGTCCCTGGCAGCGACGTGCCGGGCGACGGTGTGGTGCGAGCAGCCGGTGAGTTCCGCGGCGGCGCGCAAAGATCCGGTCAGATCATACGCAGCAAGTATTTCCATGATTTCTCCGTCAAACTTCATTAGGGCCTCTTCCCGGGCGACTTTGGTGCGACTAGACACCGTCATCAAACCCCGGGAAGAGGCTCCCGCCGCTTAAGCAGCAGGGCTAAGTCAAAGAAGTGGGCAGATCTCATGGCCACCAACGGGCACTTTTCATGGCCGTCAGTGGGCAGTTCCGTGGCCGCCTATGGGCAGTTTTTCATGGCCGCTAACACCACGGCAGTCTTGCCTGTCCCGGGACCGCCTTGAATGACGAGAAGTTGGTCTTTCGGAGCACGGATAATGCGGTTTTGAGCCGCCGTAATGGTGCGTACGATATCCCTCATGTACTCGCCGCGGCCGCGGCCAAGATCTTCAAGTAGCGGATCCTGCTCGCCGACGAAAGTGTCGGCCGCGAAATCGTCGGATAGCTCCTGGAAGATCACGTCGTTAAACGTGTCGATTCGGTTGAATGTAGTGCTGAAGATTCGCTTGCGGGCAAGCCCGTGGGGCTCCTCGTGAGTGGCCTCGTAGAAGATCCCTCCGATTTCTGACTGCCAGGGTGCGACAAGGAGGTCATACTTTTCGTCGCGGATCGCCACACTGCCGAGGTAGATTGTTTGGCCGTCCTCAAGGTCCATGCGGGCCGTCGCGACCGCCTCGGAGGGATCGAGCCTTCTGCGATTCAGGAGCGCTTTGCGCTGACTGGAGCGCTCATGGACGTTCCCGCTGACTGTTGAGGACGCAGCTTCTTCCAAGTGCTTGTCGTAGGCCTGCTTTGCCGCATCAAAATAGTCCTGCTCCAGTAACTTTTCGGCCTGAAAAGCGTCCTGATCTGTATCCTGCAACTGTGCAGTCATGATTCCCCCCGTAACTCGTGGAACACATTAAAGCAGAGAGGGGCGACAGCAGCGCGTAAGTGCACCTGTGCGTAGGAGCGCCTTTGCCGATTGACGGGAGTACATAGTCGATCTGGATGCCATGTAGGGTCGTCACACGTACGCAGGGAATTTTGGAATTCCTCATGCTGTCGTTACTCGACGATTTACACCCGAGGATCGGAGCAATAGCCTGGACCGATGTTTACTGATGCGGGCCGCGTGCCGGACGACTTCGACAACAGGCTTCGCACTGCCGCATTCGCCTGGCTAACGAGCCGAACGCTCCAGCGCACAGGGAACCTTACTTACTCCGCAATCCAGAGTTTTGTTTTTGAGGGACACACGATTCCGCTCAAGGACCGAGTGAAGGGGATATGGAAACCCGCACGTTTGAGTTCGGCGCTCTCGATCACGACGACATATCGTCCGCCGGGGGTTGTTCGACCCTATGACGATCTAATTCACGAGGGCGACGGGCTGCTGAGGTACAAATGGAACGGAATCGAACGGGATGAGGCAACAAATCGCTCGCTGAGATCGGCGATGCAGTCTGGTGTTCCGTTGATCTGGTTTTTCGGCGTCGGAAAAGGTGTCTTTAATCCGATCTTTCCGGTTTACGTGGTGGGCGAAGAAGAGGAGAACAGGCAATTCATCCTGGACGCTGACCCCTCAGCAATCGGTGAGCATGAGGAAGGTGTTGCAGAGCAATTCCTCCGCCGCTACCTCAAAGTAGAAACGCGCCACAGGCTCTTTCAAGCTGTCTTTCGTGGAACAGTCATGCGCGCCTATCAAGGACGATGCGCAGTGTGCAGACTTCAGCATGGTCAACTACTGGACGCCGCGCACATCGTTCCAGACCGGGACGAGGACGGTGTGGCGAGCGTCGTCAACGGCATGGCTCTCTGCAAGATTCATCATGCAGCGTTCGACGTCGGCATTCTGGGTATTCGACCGGACCTGGTCGTCCAGATACGGTCGGAACTGATGCATGAGATTGACGGGCCGATGCTTCGGTATGGACTTCAGGAGATGCACGGGAAGCGGATCGTAGTACCGAGCGCGAGAGCTGAGAGGCCGAGAGCGGACCTCCTCGAACGCGCCTATGAGCGGTTCCGGCAGGCTGGATGAGGCGGGTCAGAGCTTGTCTATCCAGGTGTCTTCATCTCGGTTGTCCCATGCAGAGCCCGAGGTGGGCTTGGACGGGAGGCTTCTCTCTTCGATACGCCGGAGTACGAGGCGCACATCTTTTGCCAGGAGGTCCCTTATGGTGGTGACCGGGCGGACAGAGCAGCTTTCGATGATTGCTCGCCGTTCGTCCATGGAGTTGATACCGGCGGCGGCAAAGGCATCGCGGAGCTGCTGCACCTGGGCGTCGCGGATTGGTATGTCCGTGAGTTCGTTCGGATTTTCGGCGGGCTGGGCAAAGATGTCAAAAGTGCTGTCGTTCACGGTGCTTCCTCGTCGATTTCGCAGGGCTTCAATTCTGCCACGCCCTTATCGACGTGACCCCGAACCGCCACTGTTCGGGGCCTCGCAGTGATGACGGGCTGTGTCTGAGGTTCAGAGATCTTCCACTGAGGGCGGTTTGGGCAACTGCCAGACTCGGGCGAATTCGTCGGCAACAAGGGGCCAGACCTCACGAAGACCATCCTTGACTGAGTCGATCCCGTCGGCTAAGGGCGGAAAAACGACGAATTCATGTGGGATCACCCTGCCGGCCAGGTCCTGCCACCCCGAAGGATCTGGGAAACGTAGCGCCACTTTCTCGCCAACGCGGCGGCAGACTTCCCGCTCATCCTCGACACCCAAGAATGCTTTGTCGTATTCCGGCAGCGGATCCGGAAACCCCCCGTCACTGAGAAACCGGAAAC
The DNA here is from genome assembly GCF_050156575.1 of Pseudarthrobacter sp. S6. Lineage (NCBI taxonomy): Bacteria > Bacillati > Actinomycetota > Actinomycetes > Micrococcales > Micrococcaceae > Pseudarthrobacter > Pseudarthrobacter sp. S6. Next base: position 1,140,828 of record NZ_CP189581.1, read on the forward strand.
CCCAAGTCCGCCCACGAGTGGCCCAGATGAGGGTCATCTACGGCTCCTGAGTAGGATCTGCTCCTCTTCGCCCGTTTCTAAGTCCATCCGGAAGCCGGACAGTGTGGCTTTCAGGTTGTCCTGCTTGGCCCGCGCTTCGGAATTTATCTCTCTGAGTTTGTCACCTGCCAGCTTTGCGGCATCGCTAGCAAGCTTGGCCGCATCTTTCACCTGCTTGGGATCGAAGCGGTTCAGCAGCTGGCCTAATGGGCCAGGCAGGGTACCTTCACTGTCGGTCAGCACGGCAGCCAAAGCTTCAGTCCCGACCAGAAGGTTTTCTATCACTTTTCCGTGGATTTGCTTTGCCTGGGCCCATTGCGCGTACCGTTCGATAGGAAGCATGGCTGCCAGCGGCAGGATCAGCTCCAGCCCAACGCGCCTTGTCACCTCAATTCTGTCTGCTTCGAACTTTGCTGACGAAAACAGTACAAAGTCCTCACCCACTGACAGCGCGTCGTTGTCTTCCACTAGGCCAGCGAGGACCTTGCGAAGTTCGTCCAGGTCGTCGCAGGCCTTCTCTATGAGGAGATCCCTGAACTTGAACACGTCCAGATTTGGCAGCAGGTCGGACTTGGACAGCGCCATTACCCAAATACGCGGAAACACGACAAGAGGCTTGCCGTCATCCAGCAGGTCATCCTTAAGCGATAGCAGTCCGTTGCGGAAATTGGTCAACAACGACCTAAGGTACTTCTCCTCCTCGCCGGAGTTGTCCAGCAGCTGCTGACCATCCACCAGTAAGAGCGCGACATCAGAACCCAGCAAAGACCTAAACGTATCAACCTTGCGGTGGGCCTCCGACCCCTTCACGTCTTCCTCGAACCATTCCCCCGGGTAGTCGTGCCAGACGAGTCGGAAGGCGTCGAGAGGGCTGGGCTTCTTCTGCTTCCGCTTGGTGTCAGCCCCATCCTTCAGCTTGATTTTGAAAGAGTAAGACGTCGCAGCAAAACGGGTGGTCTCGGGCGGCTGCGCCGAGTTTTTCATGCCAAGGTAGTTTTTATGCAGCCGGTTGCCTTGGCCAATATCGTCCGGCACTACATGAAACAGACTCTTCTGCAGGTACTGAGATTCTTGCGTGGCTCCGTAAAACGACGAGAGCATGACGGTCTTGCCGCTGCCGCTCTCGCCAAACACTGCAATGTGCTGCTCGCCCGCTCTGCTACGTTCCATAAGAGGAGCTTACGCGAGGCGGCATTCCCCAACCCGCTGGCCACCCGCGCCTGTTCGGTCGCTGTTACCGTGATGTCCCGAGGACCAAATCTGACGCGACGCCCACGCGGCAGCGACCGCTCTGCTAATGGCCAGGCGGCGTCCGTGGTTCGGGCGGGCGGTCGTGCGGGGTGGGTGCCCTCTACATCGTGGGCATCTCGTGGGAGCGGATTATCCGGGAGTCCTTCGGGCACCCGGATAGGGAGACCACCCCGCTGCTAACCTCAGGGCTTGGCTGTCTATTGCGATGGCGCTGCTCGATCGAGCCGGACGGAACCAGCGCACTGACGCGTCCAACTGACCTCCGCGGCCACTGGCGCTTTCGTCCAGCTGCGGTCGGGAAAAGAAACCTAGTTCACACGGACCGCGACAGTCCAGAAGCTCCGCCTGCCGTCGTTTTCAGAGGTTGCGTGGACAAATTTCAGTGCCCGCCAGCTCAGGCCTTCCGTGTCAGTATGCGTCTTCGTCGTCGCTTCCGGCCGCTACGACACCGCCTCAGGGCAGGGCATCACCTCGAACGCCAGGCCATCATGTTGGGCTAGATATGTTACAACTCCTCTTGACGGGACTGCTCCTAGGGGCCAAACTGGAAATGCCAACCCACGTTGCAACCTATCTTGGAGTTCAGATGCTTATTCCGATAACCGTTCACGTCCCCGAACACCGCGTTGCGGAGTTCCAAATCCGCTTTGGAGAATTCATGGCCAACGCCACTGATCCCGATGCTCCCTCCCTGCTGCCGTCGGGGATCGTCCCCTCCTGGGTTGAGACCGATGAAGCTCCAGCAATCGCCGCGACCCTATGGGAAAAGATCTCGCTGCCGGGACACGAAGTTCTCCTTCACTTGATACGAGCGACCGGTGACGAGACCGCGCATTTCCTTCCAGAGGAGATCGCCAAGGCGATCTCGCACCCCAAAGGCAAGTCGGGCGTCGCAGGCATTCTCGGTGGCGTGGGGAAGGCAATCCGGCGCGCGGGCCTTCCGATGTACACCACGCCTAGGGGCAATTCTTGGCACTACATCTGGGATTGGGACGGTGAGCGCTACTCCATGACCCCGGAAGTCGCTCGCCTCTTGCGAACGGCCGCACGCAACTGACAGTGACGAACCATCCGATGTGGTCGGCGGCATGGCCGACGACCACATCCCGTTCGCATACCCAATCAGGTGGGAAGCAATGCCCGGCCTTGGCGCGGGGCTTCTTTGACCTATTCCTCGCCGAAGTAAGTCCGCTACGACGAGCCCAAGCCCGGAGGGTCTCGGTGCAGTTCAGCGCCGCCACCGTCCAGTCCATGGTCTTCCTGGCCGGTGCCATCCGGTCCCGTGATCGGCAGATGGAGCGACTTCATCGGCCGCCGCGCCGCCCTGCTGCTGGTCCTCGGCATTATGGGCGCCGGCACCATCCTCTGCATCACCGCGCCCACGCTGGACTGCTCACATCCGCCGGCAACGCCGCCGCACTATGGATCTCGGTGGCCATCACCGCCGCCAAGGGAGAGACCGCCTGACTCCGCTTCCCCCACACGAAAGAAGAACCATGACCACGCCTCCCGTTCTGGCTCGACTGCGACACCGGGATCGACGACGCCCTCGCCCTGGCCTACCTGCTCGCATCTCTCACCGCTGAGCTGGTGGGGATCGGGACCGTCAGCGGCAACGTCAGTGCCGCCGTCGGCGCCCGCAACACCCTGAACCTGTGCAGCTCGCGGGCCCCATGCACATCACCGTGGCGCTCGGTGCGCGCGATCCCCTTGTTGGCGAGTTCGGGGGGAGGGGCGCCGTGGGTGCACTGCCACGCGCAGCGGTGCGCCTGGCTGGGCGGCCACCGGCCGGGAGAGGACCCGGGCGTCCGGCGTCGTGACGAGCTGAGGCATTCTCAACCCGCACCTGCCGGATTGTCGGCGCCAGATGCCATGATGGGTTCTGATTGATTGAATGACGACACTGACGCCGGTGCCGTAGATGGGGGAACCTGATGAGTCTGTCCAACCGCGAGTACGTGGGCCGCGCCCTTGACGCCTTGGCCGTGGGCCTTGAGCCCTACATCGCAGGAGTGCTCGCCGAGGTAGCCCCCGGCGTGGTCTGGACAAAGATCCTCCAGCACAAGGATGAGAACGCCGGACGCGCTGCGCAGAACTACGCAGCCTCGGACCTCAGCGTGCAGCTGCGGATCATGACCGAACCCATGGGCTCACTGGGATACCCTTTCAACCTCCCGCACGATGCCCGCAGCCACACCTCCGAGCTGCGGCAGGCACGTAACCTGTGGGCACACAACGAGTCCTTCAATGACGCCGACACGTTCCGCACTCTGGACACCGCAGGACGGCTGGCCAAGGTCATCGGCCTGAACGACACCTCCAGCGAGCTGACCGCACTTCTGAACGCGTACCAGAACCGGACTTCTCAGAACCAGGAACAACCGGAAAAGAACGATCACGCCCTGCCGGCCGCCGTCGTGGAAGTCGACATCCAGGAAGACGGCGCAGCGGACGATTCGGTGGCTCCGGAACCGGTCGCCTCGTCTCCTCACGTGGTGGTGGAAGTGACCACAGCGGATGCCCTCAGCTATGCGATGGCGCACAACGGCTTCCGTTTTGTGCGGCAGGTCAAGATCACCAACGCCGGCGCGGAAATCCGCGGTGCCGTCGTCCACATCGAAGCCACCGCGCAGTCCGGCCGGATCTCGGGCGACTTCCAGCAGTACGTGGATCTCGCAGCAGGCCAGACCATCACCCTGGATGATCTCAACGTCCCTGTCCTGGCCGCCACCATGTATGAGCTGGCGGACCGGCAGCTGGGGAAGGTGCTGGTAACCGTCCAGTCGGTGGGCGCCGATTCAACCGTGACGGAGCTGGGCCGTGCCGAGGCTGACCTGACACTCCTGCCCGCCCAGCTCTGGATTGCCGGGCGGGGACTGGTCTCCTACGAGTTCCTGGCCGCATATGTGCAACCACACCACCCCAGCATCGCCAGGCTCATCTCCGAGGCTGCCGACGTCCTCATGGAAACCACCGGCAGCGGCAGCTTCGACGGCTACCTGGAAGACGGCGACCGGGTTGACAAGATCGTCTTCGCCATCGCCCGGGCCATGAGTGACCGTGACATCCGCTACAGCATGCCGCCCGCAAGCTGGGGATTGGATGGCCAGCAGGTCCGCACCCCGGCGCAGGTACTGGATGAGCGTTTGGGCACCTGCCTGGACACCACGCTGGTCCTCGCCGCCGCGCTGGAATCCTGCGGCATCAGGCCGCTGCTCTGGCTGGTGGACAGCCACGCGTTCCTGGGCTATTGGCGCGAAGGAGGCAGCCTCAGCACCGCGGCGTCCGACGACGTTCCCGAACTGGTCAGCCTGGTCCAGCGCGGCTTCATCGGGCTCGTCGAGACCACGCTCCTCACCGGCAGTCAGCCCATCTCAGCCGCCGCACTCCGCAGCAGTCCGCTGAACCGCTACGTGGAGAGTGGCAATGACGAGATCAACGCCGTCACGGACGTCCGGCGCGCGCGCCTTGACGGCATCTACCCGTTGCCCGCCCGCACCACGTCCGACGCCGGAACCCACACTGTGGTCAACTACGTCCCGGAGACCAGGACGGCACCGTCCCTGCCGGAGAAGGCAACCGCCAGCGGGGGAGCGGCCAGGACCCCCTCCGACGTTCCACCCCGGGTAGGCCAGTGGAAAAACGCCCTGCTGGACCTCAGCCTGCGGAACAGGCTGATCAACTTCACGGACACGGCCAGGTTCCCGCTGGCCGTCCCCACCGCCTGGATGGGCGCCTTCGAGGACCTCATCAGCAAGGGCACGTCCGTCAGTTTGCTGCCGTCCAACCAGATCAGCGCCATCCACCAGGAGCGCGGCGTGCGCTTCGGCCGGGACCTCCCCCAGGACGAACTCGAGGACCTGCTGAACTCTAGGAAGTCCGTCTTCGCTGAGGTCAGCGAGGACGGCTACAACGCCAAGATGCGGGGCCTGGCATACAAGGCGAAGACCCAGTTGGAGGAAACCGGCGCCAACAACCTGTACCTGGCCATCGGCAGCCTGATGTGGGAGCTGGACGGCCGGACGCTCAGGTCCCCGCTGGTGCTGGTCCCGGTCAAACTGACCTCCGCGGGCAAGAACGGCCTGTACCGGGTGACCCTTGATGAGACGGGCCAGTCAACGCCGAACTATTGCCTTCTGGAGAAGCTGGCGCAGTCCCATGACCTGCGCATCCCTGGCCTGGCCGAACCGGAGGAAGATGGCTCCGGGATTGACCTGGACGCCGCGTTCGCTGCCGTGCGTGCCGCTGTTTCTGCCAAGGGCCTGGCCTTCCGGGTGGAGAACACCGTGGACCTGTCCATGCTGCAGTTCGCCAAGTTCCGCCTGTGGAAGGACCTCGACGAGAACTGGAAGGAATTCACCTCCAACAGCCTGGTCAACCACCTCATCAGCACCCCCACGGAACTGTTCTCGGACAGCATTCCGGTAACGTCCGACGTCGATCTGGACGCCCTTGCGGCGCAGTGTCCCATTCCAGCGGACTCGTCTCAGTTGGAGGCAGTTGCGTCTGCAGTAGCCGGCCAGACATTCGTTCTGGAAGGCCCACCAGGCACGGGCAAGTCCCAGACCATCACGAACCTGCTGACCCGCGCCATTGTTGAAGGCAAACGGGTCCTGTTCGTTGCGGAGAAGCGGGCAGCACTCGATGTTGTCCAGCGGCGGCTTGAAGACGTTGGCATGGGGCCGTTCTCCCTGGATCTGCATGACAAGGGCAGCAAGCCGGCGGTGGTCAGGGCGCAGATTAAGCACGCCTTGGAACTGCGGTTAGCGGCGGATAAGCAGCAGCTCGAAACTGCCTCCACCGACTTGGCTTCAGCCCGGCGCGGACTGGTCCGCTATGCCAATAACGTCCATGACGAGAATGGCGCGCAGCTCTCCCTGTACAGCGCCCGGACCAAGGCCCTGACGTACGAACCTGATCACGCGACGGTGCCGCTCAGCCCGGAACTGACAGCGTCACTGAACGGGGCGACGCTGGATTCGATCCGGCAGGTCTTCCGGGAACTTCCCGAGCTCACCGACCCCGTCCGTCCTGGCCCAGCCCACCCTTGGCGGTTTGTCTCTGTGGCCGGCGGCGAGCAGCAGGAGCAACAGCTGCTGGCTCTGGGACGCCGCATCAACGATGCGTTGAACGCCCTGCGTCCAACGCCTGGGCTGCCGTCGGTTCTGGATGCTGCCCAGACGCCGGCCGACGTCGGAACGCTCGCCGCACTGCTGCAGGACCGGAACGTACCGTTAGGCACCCTGGACGTGGTCCGCTCGGGCGACTGGTCCGTCAACGCTGAACAGCTCGAAAAGCTGGTGGCTGCTTTCGCCTCTGTCCAGCATCCTGGGCTGGAGCAGGTGGGGCCCGGTGCCATGGACCTCCCGCTGCCGGAGATCCTGGGACGTGCGCAGCAGGCTGCGGCCACCGGATTCTGGGGCCGCAAGAAGCGGCTGCTGGCGGTAGCTGCTGAGCTGTCTCCCGTACTGTCTCCCGTACTGGCTTCCGGAGCGGAGGTCCGGCACAAGGAACTGGTACCGCTGCTGGAGAAATTGGTGGCCGTGCAGCAGGAGGTCTCCGGCCTGCGGGCAACCCGGGGCTCGCTGCCCGGTCTTGCCGCGGATCAGCAGTGGAACCCGCTGACGCCGGACGATCAGGCTGACCTGCGGCACCGGATTTCCTGGCTGCGCTGGGCTGCGGAGGCCGTGCAGCCTGCTCCGGAGGCCGCGGTCGTGAGTTTTCAGAACGAGCTGCGGACGTTCCTGAAGGATGCCCCGGGCGTCCACCAGAACGTTGTTGGCTGGCTGGAGGAGCTTTCCCAGGCTTGGGAAGAGTTTCTGCAGGTCCAGGGTGTAGGCACAGCTGAGCTGCGCACCTGGACCGGTGAGCGGGGCTTCCTGGCGCGCTGGTGGGAAACATCCGTGGCCAGACGGCTGGATGCCTCGGGGGCGGTACCGCTGACGCGATGGCGGGATCTGGTTCGCCACCTCGAACCGCTGCGTGCTGCCGGGCTGCTCGACGCCCGTACCGCCGTGCTCGACGGCGAGCTTGAAGCTGATGACGCTGCAGCTGCCTTCGAACGCGGCTTGGCCGAAGGGTCGCTGGCCGAACGGCGCATCGCTACCGGGTTGAGCGACTTTGACGCCACCGTGCACGAGCGCACAATCGACAGGTTCACCACCCGCGCCGAAACGGTCCGTGAGCTGCTCAAAACCAACCTGGCTGCCGGGGTGCTGGGCTCCCGGACGGTCTCGTCGTCGTCGACCTCGGGGCGCATGGGGGAGCTGCAACGACAATTGACCCGGCAGCGGGGCGGCATGTCAGTCCGCAAACTGATGGAAAACTACGCAGACCTGATCACGGGGATCATGCCCTGCACGCTGGTGAGCCCGGATTCGGTGGCGCGGTTCTTCCCTGCCAAGGCTGGTCTGTTCGACATCGTGGTCTTCGATGAGGCGTCGCAGATCCGGGTAGCCGACGCGGTGGGTGCCATGGGCCGCGGCGCGTCAGTAGTGGTGGTGGGTGACAGCAAACAGATGCCGCCGACGTCGTTCGCGGAGATTTCCTCAGACACCGGGAGCGACGGGGACGCCGAGATTTCCGTGGTGGAGGATATGGAATCGATCCTTTCCGAATGCGTGGAAGCGCGGGTGCCGCGGCAGTGGCTGTCCTGGCACTACCGGAGCCAGGACGAATCGCTGATCGCCTTCAGCAATCAGCAGTATTACGACAGCAAGCTGTCGTCCTTCCCCGGCCCATCGCATGGTGCTGCGAATGCGGGTGTCCGCGGGCACGGCGTGAACTTTGTCCGGGTGGATGGGCAGTTCCACCGTTCGGGGCCGTCCAAGGTGCTCCGGACCAACCCTGTGGAGGCGGCTGCTATGGTGGCCGAGATTCGGCGCCGGTTTGATGCTGATCCTGCGGGTTTGCCCTCCGTTGGTGTGGTGACGTTCAACCTGCAGCAGCGTGCCTTGATTGAGGGGCTGCTGCGGGATACAGAGGATCCGCGGATTGTGGCTGCTCTTGATGAGGAATCTGAAGGGCTGTTCGTCAAGAACCTTGAGAACGTACAGGGGGATGAGCGGGACATCATCCTGTTCTCCACGGGGTTCAGCAAGAACGACAAGGGTTACCTGCCGCTGAACTTTGGGCCGCTGAACCGGTCGGGTGGTGAGCGGAGGCTCAACGTGGCCGTGACCCGTGCACGCCGGCAGGTGATCGTTTTCTCCAGCTTCAGCCCGGCGGACCTGCGCTCTGAGGAGACCAGTTCGGTGGGCATCAAGCACCTCCGGTCCTACCTGGATCTGGCCGAGCAGGGAACTGCTGCGCTGCCTTATGACGGGCGACGTGCTGCCAGCATTGACCTGCACCGGGAAGAGATTGCCGACGCCCTGCGGGACCGTGGGTTCGTGGTTTCTTCAGATGTTGGGTTGTCCGACTTCAAGGTGGATTTGAGCGTGGCGCTGGCGGAGAACCCAAGCCGCCAGCTGATGGCCATCCTGTTGGACGGTCCCGCCTGGGCTGCTCGCCGGACGGCGGGGGATCGGGATGGACTGCCCCGGGATGTCCTGACGCGGATGATGCGGTGGCCGTCGGTGGAGCGGGTATGGTTGCCGGCTTGGCTCGCCGACAGTGAGGCCGTCCTTGACCGGATTGAACTGTCCCTGCGGGAAGCAGCTGCGGACGTTTTGGAAGAGCCCGCCGACGAGCCAGCTCCTCGGGAAGTCGCCGTTCCGCGTGCGTCCGACGAAGAGCTTTACGCAGAGCCTGCTGAGGATGTCACGGATATTCTTGGAACCTTGCCGCTGTTCGATGAGATTCGGAAACCGGCTGTCGCGCCGTCGTCCACGTCTGTCGTCTCTGAGGTTGATACGTACGCGCCGTGGCTCGTTCAGACGTTCGGTACCACCGACGTCCTTGACAACCTCCACTCGCGCCGTTCGATCGCTTCCGTCCGGGATGCCATTTCCGCGGTAGTGGCAGCTGAAGGTCCTGTCCATCAGGACCGTCTGGCGAAACTGGTGTGTGCGGCTTTCGGGCTGAACAAGGTCAATGGTCAGCGTTCACATTCTGTGCTTCGGTTGGTGGAGCCATCGACCCATGTCATTGATGATGATGGCTTCGTGTGGGATGCCGCCGTGGACAGAGGCTCCTGGCGAGTATTCCGTCCGAACGGCACAGATATTGTCCGCAAGCCAGAGCACATCAGTGTTGTCGAGCTGAAGAACGCCATGGTGGACATTGTGGGCGTGAACGGCGGCATAGCTGTGGATGAGCTGCATCGGGAGACGATCCAGGCATTCGGGGGAAAGCGTCGAACAGCCGGCATCATCGCCCGCCTAAACGAGGGGCTGCAGCATGGCCTTGAATCGGATCAGCTGGAACTGCGCGGCGACGTGGTCCATTTGACCAGCTCAGCTTCGGGCTAATTAACCGTGTCGGTGGTAGCGAATAGCATCGTCGCAGAACTGACGGATGCGGTGTCAATAAATGAGTGAAGGCGGTCAAGTTGACTGGAACAGCACGTCCGAACGGTGAGCTGATTCTCTATGCCAGCCCTGACGGTCGGCAGGTGGTGCAGTTGCGGGCAGCTGGTGGCACAGTGTGGCTCACGCAGATGCAAATTGCGGAGCTGTTTGGGACCTCAATACCCAATGTAGCCCAGCTCATCTCCAGGGTTTTGGGGGACGGGGAAGTGACCGAGGCAACTATTAACTCAGAGTTAATGGTTCGAACTGAGGGGACCCGACAGGTCACCCGCGAGGTCAAGGTATACAACCTCGACATGATCTTGGCCGTAGGCTATCGCGTCTCCACACCAAGGGCTGTCCAGTTCCGCCAGTGGGCGACGACGGTGCTAAAGGAATTCTTGATCAAGGGGTTTGCAATGAATGATGCATACCTCAAAGATCCCGCCGGCGTGGACTACTTCGACGAGCTTCTGGAGCGGATCCGCAGCATTCGTGCGTCGGAGAAGCGCTTCTATCAGAAGGTTCGTGACATTTTCGCTGAAACGAGCAGTGACTACGACAGCAAGTCAGAACTGGCTCGGAGCTTCTTCGCTACCATTCAGAATAAGCTGCTCTTCGCCGTTACCGGCAAGACGGCGGCTGAACTGGTGGTGGCTCGTTCGGATGCGTCGGCTCCAAACTTGGGGCTCACGACCTGGGCAGGCAAGGAAGTCAAACGTCTGGATGCGGAGACGGCCAAGAATTACCTCACGCATGAGGAGATACGAGAGCTTGACCGTTTGACCGTGATGTTCCTCGACTTTGCTGAAGACCGGTCCGCAAGACGTCAGGAAATTCGTATGGCCGACTGGGTCACGCAGGCCGACCGCTTCCTCGACTTCAACGAAAGGACTCTGCTCGGTAATGCCGGGTCCGTATCTCACCAATCCATGAAGGCGGAGATCGGCCGCCGATACGACGACTTCGACAACAATCGAAAAGCAACTCAAGCCAGACAGGCTCTCGAAGAGGAAGCCAAGGATTTGACGGAACTTATGAACGCTGCCGAGGCCATCACCCGCCCAGACGACAATCCGGAACCGGGACGACGGACGGACGGCATGTAGGCACGACACATACGGCGTGGAGCGCCGCTCAGGATCACTGTGAAGCGCCCAGGCGCTGTCCATGGGCGTCCCGCCGTCGGGCGTTCCCAACAGCGCCTCCGCCACCCGGATCGCTCACCGCACCATCCGCAGGGTGTCCGCGCTGATGGTGTCCAGCGGCCCGGAGACGTCCAGCACCCCAGCAGCCGGCCGGTTGCCGGGTCCGTGATGGGCTGACGCTGGGCCGCAAGGAGAAAGCGGTTTCCAGCGGCGTGGCGGACCATGTGCTGGACCCCAGCAAGGAGGAGGTCCCGGCGCGGGTGCTGGAACCCACCGGTGGTACCGGCGCGGACGTCGCTTTCGAGTGCGCGGGCGTGAACGCAGTGCTTGACACCATGCTCGACGCCGTCCGGCCGGCGGGCGTGGTGGTCAACGTGTCCATCTGGGGTGCGCCGGCCACGGTGGACATGCAGAAGCTGGTGCTGAAGGAAATCGACCTGCGCGGCACCATCGCCTACGTCCGGGACCATGCTGCCGCCATCAGACTGGTGCAGGAGGGCACGGCGGACCTCAAGCCGTTCATCACCGGAAGGATCGCGCTGGAGGATCTGGTGGAGCAAGGGTTCGACACCCTGATCAGCCACAATTAGACGGCGGTGAAGGTGCTGGTGCACCCCTAGGGGTGTTCCGTGGGTGCCCGGAGGAACTGCACCGACTCAGTTCCGGAGCGCGGCACAGCGAAGCCCCCAGCTGATCAGCCGGGGGCTTCGCGAACTTTCTCTGAGTGTTATTTGGCTGCGACGAATACCTTGTCACCGAGCATGCCCGCACGGACGGCGAGAACGCCTTGACCCGCGGTGGCCGACGGCACTTCAAAGGCCTCATTGCCGGTTGCCGAGCCGTCCTTGTAGAGCGCGTTCGAGCTGATGGGATCCGGTTCTACGACGTTCTTGTCGTAACTGTTCACGGTCCTGCCGTCTGCTGTCACGTATGCGACTGACACGAACGAAGGTGTCTGCCCGTTAACGTCATCGCCGATGTAGGTGACCGAGTAGTTCACGAGGATGTACTCCGAACCCGCGGCTGGCGGGTCGTTGAATCGGTTGGCGGCGACCACAGCGTCCGTGGCGGCGAGGGTGACCGTGTTGACCACAACGCGCCAATCCTTAGATTCAATGACCGAGCCGATCGGGTGTGGGGTTTCGCGGGTCCCGGCTTTGGCTGCGGGAGCTTCCGCTGCCCCACCGTTAGTGGCACCTGCATCGCCGGACGGTGCCACGACTTTGGTGTCGCCGCTGCCGAACGCGTTGCTCGCCGCTGTCCCGACGACTGCAAAGAACACGACGACCCCAACAATCGTTCCTACGATTGACAGGATCAAGGCAGCAATACCCATTCCTTTGGGCTTGTCCCTTTGGAAGAGGGAGACGAGAGCCAGAACGAATGCGATCGGCAACAGTATCCAGCCAACAATGAGGGCACCGGGCATACAGGCGAAGATGAATCCGAGTACTGCTGTGATGAGCGCGATGAGGCCGACGACGTTCAACGGCTTTTTAGCCTTCGCCGACTGAGGCGGGAGGGTCTGCCTTGACGCCTCGTGATCAGCCTGTGCAGGAGATGCGTGGTTGGGCGAAGTCTGCTGTGAGCCCGCCCCAGGGAACTCTGGTGTTGTCATGCCTCAAATATGGCAGACGCAAAAGGTTTTCGGTCTTACGACAATACGTAATCCCAAATATGACGAGCCTGAGTCGCATTCTATTTGTTATTTACAAAGGCACCGTATTGTTGAATCTTTTACTAAAGAACCATTGGGCTGCGTTGACCGCGGGTCCTAAGTTCGCGGAAGGTCTTGCGGTCTGCTGGCGGCATAAAAGAATCGTTACTACGTGACAAGAAAGTGTTGATTAAAACCCGCGAGAGTTTCGGGAGTCGAACTGCTCCTGCGAGGGAAGTCCGGCTGCGCGCGGCACACCGCGAAAAGTTCCCGCCGTAGGTAAGGATTGAGCCATGGCAAAGCGCAAACGCGGCCCGAACGCGGTGACGTACAAGCAGACTGTTTCCGTCCCGGTGATCCAAAGTGCCTCCTCATGAAGCAGATGAGGCTCCGGTACGCCGGAGCCTGCCGGTTGTGCGGCGTGTCTCTTCCGGCCGGGACGGTCGCCATCTACGAAAGCGAGACGAAGACCGTCCGCTGTGTGGAATGTGCCACCGAGCCTCCCGAACTCGGACGACCTGATGACGAGTCATTGTCCCCTGACTTCGGACTAGCCGGATCGTCCGCCCGCCGAGAATACGAGCGCCGAAAGGCGAAGGACGAGGAAAAGCTCCGCGAGAAGTGGGGTCGCTTCGGTGGCCTTGCAGTCGCCCTCTCCGAGGAGCCGCAACACACAAAGTCCTGGGATCGAGGCGCGATCGGTGAGGAACAGCTCGGCGCTCGGCTAAATGCCATGGGCTCGGCCGGCCTAGCTGTCCTCCACGATCGGCGCATCTCCGGATCGAAGGCCAACATCGACCACATCGCCATCACTTCTGGTGGAATCTGGGTTATTGATGCCAAGCGGTACAAGGGCCGGCCTGAACTGAAGATCGACGGTGGCATCCTTCGCCCACGCGTCGAGAAGCTCCTCGTTGGCCGGCGTGACTGCACGAAACTGGTCGACGGGGTGCTCAAACAGGTCGACGTCGTGCGCGACCTCGTCGGGGATGTTCCGATCACCGGGGCGCTGTGCTTCATCGAAGCGGACTGGCCCCTGATCGGGGGCGCGTTCTCGACTCGTGGCGTTCACGTCCTCTGGCCGAAAAGGTTAGCCAAAGTGCTGACAGAGCAATCAGCCGGCGACGTTGATGTGGCACGGATGCGTGAGTCGATAGCGTCGCGGTTCAGGCCTGCGTGACGTGAATCGTCGATGTTGGAAGCCGTTCCGAAGGGGGCTGCGTCCCTTCCCCGGCACAGACGGAAGGCGGCGGCGGGAGGCAAGTGACACCGTCGTTCCATGCTGGGCTGCTACTTCCGGTTCTACGAGAGCACCCACGGCAGGCCCTGCTCCGCAATGCACCATCCGCTGGCGGCGGCGCTCGCCGTTGGTGCGGTGAAGCCCGCTCTGGCACCCGTGGTGCGCGCCGCCGTCGACACCTCCGACCGTCCCTGCCGTGGGCAGACTGTGTGTGACATGCGCGGGCTTTAAGTCGGGTATCCAGGGGTGAAGGGTGCGCGGCGCCGGGTGGTGCTCAGCCTCGGGGATGACTTTGCCCCGCGCCTGGTGGAAACGTTGCTCGGCCGGTTTATAGGGGCACGACGGCCGCGCTCGCTGAGGCGGGTTGGCCGCGTGAGGCTGTGGGCGGACAGCACTGATACTGGTGAAGCCAACCCCTCCGCGGTCGGGAATCGAGGACTACAGTGGATGCATGGCTCCCGGCCGCAAACCGCTCGACGAGCTGCGCGAGACCATCGGCCATCTGGCCGATCAGCTCAAGCTGCCCGGCGGTTCGGAGCGCGTCGACGACCTGGTCGGCGATCTTATCGGTGCGAGGCCCGGGCCGGCCCGGCCATTGTCCGAGGTGCAGGCCGAGCTCGACGCGCTGGTCGGACTGGAGACCGTGAAGGAACAGGTGCGGGCCCTCGTCGCACTGCTCCAGGTCCAGGCACGCCGGAAGGCGCACGGCCTGCCGGAGGTGGCCACATCGCAGCATCTGGTGTTCCTCGGAAACCCGGGCACGGGCAAGACCACCGTGGCGCGGCTCCTGGCCGAGATGTACCGAGCTGTCGGTCTGCTGCAGAAAGGCCACCTGGTCGAGGTGGACCGTTCGGGCCTGGTGGGGCAGTACGTCGGCGCGACTGCCATCAAGACGGACCGGGTGATCCGGCGTGCGCTGGACGGCGTCCTTTTCATCGATGAGGCCTACGCGCTGGCCCCGGAGGACGGCCGGATGGACTTCGGCCCCGAGGCGATCGAGGTCCTGCTCAAGGGGATGGAGGACCACCGCCACCGCCTGGTGGTAATTGTGGCCGGGTACCCGCGGCTGATGGAGTCCTTCTTGCTCTCGAACCCCGGGCTGCGCTCCCGGTTCGCCCGCGAAATCACGTTCCCCGACTACTCCGTCGACGCACTCCAGACGATCTTCCACCAGATGCTGGCCCAGCACGAGTACACGCTGGAGCCGGGCGCGGACCAGATGCTGCGCCGCATCTTCACCGGGCTCCACGCGGGCGAGGACTCCGGCAACGCACGGTTCGCCCGCACGTTGTTCGAGCAGGCGCTCAACCGCCAGGCGCTGCGACTCTCGCTCGACGAGGAACGAA
This sequence comes from Pseudarthrobacter sp. S6, assembly GCF_050156575.1. Classification (NCBI taxonomy): domain Bacteria; kingdom Bacillati; phylum Actinomycetota; class Actinomycetes; order Micrococcales; family Micrococcaceae; genus Pseudarthrobacter; species Pseudarthrobacter sp. S6. The sequence goes on from NZ_CP189581.1 coordinate 1,155,959, forward strand.
GTCTCGACGCGCTCGATCGTGAGGCCGTCATGACGCTCACCGCGGACGACATCGTCGGGGCCGCGCTGGCCTTGGGCGAGGAGCCGGAACCAGAACCGACTCCGGAACCGGAGCGGCCCCGCTGGTGGCGCTGGCTGGTCTGACCGCATCTGCGGCGGCTGTATGCGGATGGTAAGGATAGTTAATCCCGGCCTGACCCTTCCGACGGTGTCGGGCGCCGCTGTAGTCTCATGACGTGATCGTTCCCGATATATCCCAGAACGCCGTGGCGGTCGCCGATCACTACGACGAGCTCGATCCCATTTATCGCCGAGTGTGGGGCGAGCATGTCCACCACGGGCTATGGGCAACGGGTCGCGAGACGTCCGGCGAGGCCGTCGAGGCGCTGGTCGACACGGTCGCTGATCGGCTGCGCCTTATGCGCGGCGAGGCGTGCGTTGACATCGGCTGCGGCTACGGCACCACCGCAGGGCGGCTCGCGGTGACGCGCGGGGTCCGCGTCACCGGTTTCACGCTGTCCGCCGAGCAGGCCCTCTACGCCGCCGCGCATCCGGTACCGGACGTAGACATCCAGGTCCGCGACTGGCTCGCCAACGGGCTGCCCGACGCGTCGGCCGACGCCGCATGGGCGATTGAGTCGAGCGAGCACATGGTCGATAAGCCCAGGTTCTTCGCCGAGGCGCACCGCGTGCTGTCGCCTGGTGGCCGCTTCGTTGTCTGCGCGTGGCTCGCCGAGTCCGATGCCAGCCGTTGGAAGGTTCGCCACCTGCTCGAGCCGATCTGCCGCGAAGGGCGCCTGCCCTCGATGGGCACGCGCGAGGAGTATGAGGCGATGGCACTGGCGGCTGGCTTTGCGATCACCGGCTATGAGGATGTGAGCCGCCGCGTCGCCCGCACGTGGCCGATCTGCGCCCGACGACTTGTGAGGGTTTTGCTCGTCGATCGCGAGACCCGTCGCCTCGCCCTTGGCGGTCGCAATCGCATCTTCGCTCTGAGCATCCCGCGCCTGATCCTGGCCTACCGCACCGGTGCGATGCGCTATGGGATATTCACGCTGTCGAAGGCTGGGGACAGCGGGGCGCCACACAAACCCGGCACATCAACGCAGCAGAAGCCGGGACTTCCGGCATAGCCGTTACGGCGGCCATAGCGTTCCAGCAGGAGTCCTTCTTCGCCCTGCGCGTCTTGTCGTTGGTGGTTACTGGGCTGCGGGCGGAGGGCATCGTCGAGTAGGAGAACCCCGGGCGGTTGGTGTTAGCCGCCCGGGGTGATCGTATGGAGTCCTGTTTGAGTTGCTGCCCTTACAAGCTCCTTGTCGAAGGCGACGAGGGTCTGCGTTTCAAGTCTGATCGCAGCGGCGAGGTGGATCGCGTCGGCGCTGCGCAATTTACCTGGGAGGGCGGCGGCGTAAAGGAGGTCTGAACGTGTCAGGTCCACGAGGTTGATTGCGTCCAGCACGGCGTTGACCAGTTCCGGCGGCAGGCCGCGGCGGTTGGCGGCACAGTGCAGTTCCGTGTGGAGAAGCATCGAGGCTACGAGCCGCTCACCCCTCTGGACGGCCGATGAGAGAAACTCCGCGGTGGGACCGGACTCCGGTTCCTCGACCACCAGCTTCAAGGCGGCCGAGGTGTCCACATAAACGATCACCGGTCGCCGCGAAGGTCGTCGATCATCTCGGCCGTGCCGACATCAGAGGCCACGCGCTGGAGCAACCGGAAGTCGACGGGGCTTTCCGATGCCTGTCGCACGCTGCCGGACAACAGCAGGCGCCCGAAAGGGGAGGCTGCAGGCGGGATCAACGTAGCCGCAACTTCACCGTTGTTTGTGACATCGATGGTTTCGCCGTTCTTGACCCGTTCCAGGATCTTGCTGCTCTGGTTTCGCAGTTCGCGGTGGGGGATTGTTGTCATGGCCTGCCTCCGTAGCAATCGTAGCATCTGCCGGCCGCGGGCATCCCTCGGCGACCCTCAAGCTGTGTGGTCGGCTCTATCCAGCACCTGTCCGCATGTTCGAGCCCATCAGGCGGGAACGGCGCGCCGTGAACCTAGTCCAGAAGGCGGACACCCGCCGTCGCGCGTTAGAGCTCCAGCCGGAACACCCACAACAGCGCGTCCTCGCGGTCCACCACGATCAGCGCGGTTCCGGTCGGCTCCGGCAGGATGGCAACGTCCGTGGTGTCCACGCCGGCAGCCGCCTGCGCGTCCAACATCTTCCGCGCCGGCACCATCCTCTGCATCACCGCGCCCACCCTGGACTGCTCATCACCGGCCGGTCCCTGCAGGGCGTCTCCAGCGCCGGCTTCGCGCTCGCCTACATTGTCCTCAACGAGAACCTGCAGGCCAGGGTGTTCGGCACGTCCGTGGGCATCATCGCTGCCATCAACGGGGGAGTGGGCGGCTACGTGGGCCAGCTGATGGCCCAGCCCCTGGGCTTCCGGTCCATGTTCGCCGTGGTGCTCGTCCTCACCGCCATCGCAGCCACCTGCATCATCGAAATCACCACGAGGGGTATCCAACCAGTCACTGTTCGCGCAAGATAAGCGCCATGAAAAAACTTATAGTGGCCAGTTTCGCAGCGGCAACGATGGCGCTTGGCGGAATCACCGTGGCGGCCCCGAGCAACGCAGCTCCCGAGTCCTCACACATCGTCGGACAGATCATGGTCAAATTCCGTGACAACGCCGCCGCGCCTGACGTCCTGCGCCAGCATGGCCTGAGCGACGGCGGCGGCATTGGCAGCACGGGCGCCCGCCTCATCAAAGTACCTGCGGGCAAGGAACTGCAGCTCGTCACCGCCTTGAGCCGGAACCCGGCAGTGGAGTACGCCGAGCCGGACCAGCTGGTCACTGCCGCTACCGATGATCCTTTCTTCGGCCGCCAGTATGCCCTGCAGAACAACGGTCAGTCATTCTTCAACAACAACCCGGACTATCTGGTGGAGGTGGCCGCGGGCACACCGGACGCCGACGTGGACGCCGTCGAAGCCTGGACCCGCTCCAAGGGGAGCGGCGTCAGAGTGGCCATCATCGACTCCGGGGTGGCAGTGGACCATGCGGACATTTCAGGCCAGGTGGTTGCGCGGACCAACCTCACCGACAAGCAGATCGTGAATGCTGAGGACTACGACAAATATGGCCACGGCACCCACGTCGCCGGCATCGTCGCCGCCGTCCATAACACCGCCGGTGTGGCCGGTGTGTGCCCGGAGTGCTCCATCCTGGACGTCAAAGTCCTCAACGACTCCGGGACCGGCTCCAGTTCGGCCATTGCCAAGGGCATCGACTGGGCGGTGGAAAATGATGCAAAGGTGATCAACATGAGCCTGGGACAGCGCGTCTCTTCACGCACCCTGGAAGCTGCGGTCAACAAGGCGTGGGAGGCGGGGAGGGTCATCGTTGCCGCTGCCGGGAATGGCGGTACCCAGGCCAAAATTTACCCGGGCGCGTACCCGAACGTCATCGCGGTTGCGGCCACGGACAACAACGACCTGAAGGCATCCTTTTCGACGTACGGCAGGTGGGTGGACGTGGCGGCTCCGGGTGTCAGCGTGTTTTCGACGTTCCCGAATCATGAGTTCACGCTGGGTAGCCAGAACAACCGCGCGAAGGGTTACGACATTGCCAGCGGAACCTCCATGGCTTCGCCTATCGTGGCCGCAGTTGCCGCGCTGGTGTGGATTACGCCCGCAGGCACGTCAAACACGACAGTCCGCAAACAGGTGGAATCCTCTGCCAAACCCATAGCCGGCACAGGCAGCTACTGGGTGCATGGCCGGGTGGACGCTTGCAAAGAGGTTGGGTGTGTGAAGCCAGGGCCGTAACGGGCGCTGTTGTTGATGACGATAGCAAGGCCCGCGTGCCGGCCGGACATTTTTCCACTGTCCACCAGAGAGTAGAGTTGTGCGTTAGTGACACGGGGTGCCCTGCTGGTAGGGGCTGAGAGAACACCCGTTGAACCTGATCTAGTTCGGACTAGCGAAGGGATGTCGCGGATGACTATTCGCCTGACGCCTAACCATGCTTGGACCATGCTCGAACGTGTCCGGGAAACCACGCCGCTGATCCAGTGCCTGACCAACACGGTGGTGACGAATTTCACCGCCAATGTGCTGCTTGCCCTAGGCGCGGCACCGGCGATGGTTGATGTCCCTGCTGAGGCAGGGCCGTTCGCACGGGTTGCGTCCGGAGTGTTGGTGAACGTCGGCACTCCGCATGAAGAACAGCAGGCCGGCATGCGCGAGGCGGTGCACGCCGCCACGGAGGCCGGGACACCTTGGGTCCTGGACCCAGTGGCTGTCGGCGTTCTGCCGGTCCGCACGGCCCTCGCCGCCGAGCTGCTGAATTACCGGCCGACGGCGGTGCGCGGCAACGCGTCGGAGGTCTTGGCGCTTGCCGGCGAAGGTCAGGGCGGACGCGGCGTCGACGCCGTGGACGGGCCCGAAGCCGCGCTTAAAGCGGCCAGCGGCCTTGCCCGCCGCTACGGCTCCGTCCTTGCGGTCTCTGGCCCCACAGATGTCATCACGGACGGCACGGACGTCATCCGGATCAGCAACGGCCACCCGTATCTGACCCAGGTCACCGGGGGAGGCTGCGCCCTGGGTGCGGTCACCGTCGCTTTCCTCGCCGTCGACGACGATCCGCTGGCTGCTGCTGCGGCGGCCACCGCCGTCTACACTGTGGCAGCAGACATGGCAGCTGACGGCGCCCGCGGCCCGGGCAGCTTTGCCGTCGCATTCCTTGACGCTCTGGCAGGTATTGACGCTCGAACGTTCACCTCCCGCGTGGTCATTTCATGACCGGTGGGGACTGGGCGCCCGGACGTATTGAGGGCATCTACTTGGTGACCGACACCCAGCTGTGCGGTTCGCGGGGAGTGGTGGAGACCGTCCGCGCGGCGGTGGCCGGTGGCGTTCGGGTAGTCCAAATCCGCGAGAAAACCGCCAGCACCGCTGATCTGTACCAGCTGGTCCTGCAGACCGCGGACGCCGTCGGGCACGCGGCTACGGTGCTGGTGGATGACCGGATCGACGTGTTCCTTGCCGCCCGCGCGGAAGGGGCCGCCGTGCATGGAGTCCATGTTGGGCAAAGCGATCTTCCCGTGGAACGGGTCCGGGCACTGGTAGGCCCGGACGCCGTCGTCGGACTAACGGCGAACACCCCAGGCCACCTGGAAGTGCTGCATGCCCTGCCGCCGGGGACGGTGGACTACCTGGGGGTAGGGGTCATCCGGCCGACCGCCACAAAGCCGGACCACCCGGCGCCGCTGGGCGTTGACGGATTCGGGCGGATCGCGGCCGCCACGCCCCTGCCCTGCGTAGCGATTGGCGGGATCGAATCCCCTGACGTTGATGCGCTGCGTGCTGCCGGAGCGGCGGGCATAGCAGTGGTCTCTGCCATCTGCGCCTCTGATGATCCAGAGCGCAGCGCCGAAGAACTTGTGGCCCAGTGGGGCCGTCAGAACACCAACCGATAGAAAGCGGAAAAACCATGCAAATCCCAGAACAGCTCGTCCTCGTTACCGGCGGCGGACGCGGCCTCGGCCACAGCATCGTCCAGGCCTTTGCCGAGCAAGATGCCCGGGTTGTCATCAATTACCGCAACAGCGCCGAGGAGAGCGAAGCCCTGGCAGCAAAGTACGGTCCCGGCCAGGCTGTGGCCCTGCAAGCGGACGTGACCGACGCCGACCAGGTGGCCGCTATGCTCACCGACGCCCAGGAACATTTCGGCAGCCCCGTCACCACCGTGGTCAACAACGCCCTGGCCGACTTCTCCTTCAATGGCGACGCCCGTTCCTCCGCGGCCGGCATCACTTGGCCGGAATTCGAAGCCCAGTTTTCCGGCAGCGTCCGCGGCGCGCTCAACACCACCCAGCAGGCCCTGCCGGGCATGCTGCAGAACGGGTTCGGCCGGATCATCAACATCGGCACCAACCTGTTCCAGAACCCGGTGGTTCCCTACCACGACTACACCGCCGCGAAGGCCGCGCTGCTGGCCTTGACCCGGACCATGGCCGCGGACCTGGGCCAGCACAACGTCTCGGTGAACATGGTCTCCGGCGGGTTGCTTCGCACCACCGACGCCAGCGCCGCCACACCCGAGGAAGTCTTCGACTACATCGCCGCCGCCACGCCCCTGCGCAAGGTCACCACGCCGTCCAGCTTTGCTGACGCCATCCTCTTCTTCGCCTCCCCGTGGGCACGCTCCGTCACCGGCCAGAACCTGGTGGTCGACGGCGGCCTGGTCATGAACTAGCGGAAAGGGACGGCCATGCAGGACACGGACGGAACCCAGCGCCAACTCCATTTCAACGCCTTCCTTTTCGGCTGCGGCCACCACGGGGCCGCCTGGCGGAGGCCGGACTCGCCGGTCGAGCGGCTTAGCGACATTGCCTTTTATGAGCAGCTGGCGCAAAGCGCCGAACGTGGACTCTTCGATGCGGTGTTTTTCGCCGACGGCCACAGCGTGGGCGATCCGGACCAGGGACCGAGGTGGTTCCTTGAACCGCTGACCGCCCTGGCCGCCATGGCGCGTGCCACCAGCAAGATAGGTCTGGTCAGCACCGTATCCAGCACCTTCTACACGCCCTTCCACGCCGCGAGGATGTTGGCATCCCTCGACCACATCAGCGGTGGGCGGATGGGCTGGAACGTGGTGACGTCTATGTTCGACGCCGAAGCGCGCAACCACGGGCTGGACGCGATGCCCAGCCACGGGGAACGGTATGCGCGGGCGGCCGAATTCATCGACGTGGCGGTGCGGCTCTGGGATTCATGGGCTGATGATGCGCTGGTGATGGACCGCGCCGGCGTTTACGCTGACCCGGACAAGCTTCAGCCACTGCATCATGTAGGAAGTCATTTCCGTGTTGAGGGCTCGCTGACGGTACCCCGGCCGCCCCAGGGCCGGCCAGTGCTGTTCCAGGCAGGCGCCTCGGAACAGGGACGCGATCTGGCAGGCCAGTATGCCGAGGGGATCTACGCCGTGGCGTATGACCTGCCCTCCGCGCAGGACTACTACGCCGACATGAAAAGGCGAATTGCGCTGGCCGGTCGAAACCCCGACAACGTGGCGATCATGCCCGGCCTGGTCACCTACATTGGTGCTACCGAGGCGGAGGCCCGCCGCAGGCAGGCCGAGGTGGACGCGCTGCTCCCGGCCGCGCACTCGCTGGCGCAGCTCGGCACCTTCATCGGCCAGGACTGCAGCGGGTGGGAGCTGGATGCCCCAGTGCCGTCCCTGCCGCCAGCCAGTGAGTTCACCGGACCGCAGGGGCGCTACACAACCATCCTGCGGATCATCGAAGCGGAAAAGCCCACGGTGCGGCAACTGCTGGGCCGGCTGGCCGCCGGCGGGGGACACTGCACCATGGTGGGAACACCGGAGCAGATCGCCGACCAGATCGAGCTGTGGTTTTCATCAGGTGCCGCCGACGGCTTCAACCTGATGCCACCACTGCTGCCGGAGTCCCTGGACGAGTTCGTGGACCAAGTGATCCCTGTCCTGCAGCGCCGGGGTCTCTTCCGCAGCCGCTACACCGCGGGAACACTGCGCGGACACCTGGGCCTTGAACGGCCCGCCGCCGTCGGCCGGCGGGGCTGAGGATCACTTGGGGCCGACCTTACATCGCCCGCCAAAGGGCTACGTCTACCCAACCAGCACGTCGTTCGCGATGCTGTTAATGCCGGACTTGGTGATCAGTCGAGGACGCAGCGGTTGCTACCTGATTGCGTTCAGGATGCGTAGGCGGCGTGCCTCAAATAATTCCAGGCTGTCCAGGCTGTCCAGGCTGTCCAGGCGGTAACGCTTGTACGTGGGCACGTCGGAGGGCAGCACCGGCAGGCTGGCGCAGAGCAGCCAGATCATGGTGGACAAGCTGACGACGGGACGGCGCGCTAACCTCGGCCAGCGAATAGGCAGAATCGATTCCGCAACCATGGTTGCTGTGGAGCAGTCGCTCGCCGTCTTCCTCGGCCTGGCACGCTGACGGAGGTCGACGGCGGCAGGTGGTCCCGCCGTCGTCGTTCCATCCGTTGCTGCTGGCGGAGGCGCGCACGTTCGACGGCGAACTGGGGCTCCTGCGTTCGCGCGGCGTTGAGGTGGTGGTCCTGGACGATCAGCGGTGCGTGGACATGATGCGCACCTTCCAGGCCGACAACCCGGAGCTGTGGGCGGAGGACATTGCTGAATAGGCCCCGGGCCTGTTCTCGAGGCCATCTGACGATGTTGGCGCGGCCGATTGGACGTACGTCACCAGCCGGTGTAAGGGTGGACAGATGAATGCCGACATCAACTTCTATTTCGACCCGGTCTGCCCTTTCGCCTGGATGACCAGCAAATGGGTGCGGCAGGTGCAGGCCCAGCGTGACTACACCGTGGACTGGCGGTTCATCTCCTTGCGCCAGGTCAATGCCGATATTGACTATGACGCCCATTTTCCGCCCGAGTACGAAGCCGGACACACCGCCGGGCTCCGGCTTCTGCGGGTGGCGGCCAAGGCACGTGCGGAGCACGGCCGTGAGTCAATCGCCCGGTTGTACAAGGCATGCGGCACACACATCTTCGAAACCGCCCCGGACACGGACCAGGGCACCGAGGAAGAGGTGCGCGAGCGGCGCGGCACGCGTGAGTTTGTGGAGCCGGTCCTCGCCGAGGCCGGTTTGCCCCTGGAGCTCGCGGAAGCTCTCGACGACGAGTCCTGGGACCTCGAAATTCGGCAAGAAACGGATGAGGCGCTGGCCCTGACCGGTAAGGACGTGGGAACACCCATCATCCACTTTGAGCCACCGGCCGGCGTGGCCTTCTTCGGCCCGGTGATCAGCCGGCTGCCGGACGGGGAGTCGGCCGCCGAGTTGTGGGACCACGTGGTGGGGCTGGCACGCTTCCCTGGATTCGCCGAGCTCAAGCGCAGCCTGCGCGAGCAGCCTCAGCTTCCTGCTTTCGGGGTCGCCGCGGACACCGTCGGTCAGCAGGAGGACTGGCACGGCGGCAGCCGGCGGCAGAAGAAGTGAGCGGTTGTAAGGATGGACCCATGCATCAGACCAGCATCCGCCAGTACCAGGAGTCCATTACGGTCCAGGCGTCAGCCGAGACCCTCTACGACCTGGTCTCGGACATCACCCGCACCGGCGAGTGGAGCCCCGTCTGTACATCGTGCTGGTGGGACGACGAGGAAACGGCAGGCCAGCCCGGGGCCTGGTTCACCGGGCGCAATGAGCTGCCGCAGCGGACCTGGGAGACCCGGTCGCAGGTAGTGGCCGCGGAGCGCGGCCGCGAGTTCGCCTGGGTGGTAGGCGGCAGGTTGGTCCGCTGGGGCTTCACTATGACCCCTGTAGATGCCGCGACGACGCTGACCGAGTCGTGGGAATTCCTGCCGGACGGGGTAGCCATGTTCGAGGAAAAGTTCGGCGACGGGGCTTCCGACCAGATCGCCGACCGCACCCAGCAGGCGCTCGACGGCATCCCGAAAACGCTCGCAGCTATCAAGCGGATCGCAGAATCTATCGCTGCGAACGGGTAGGCCTGGTTCTGGGACGGGAGAAGCTGCATCACTGAAAGGTGACCGGTTCAGGGAGCGACCACGAGGTCCGCCGTCTGGAAGGGGCCGTATTCGGTGGGGCGTGCGATGAAGGCCGTGGCCAGTCCTACTTCCCGGGCAGCGTGCAGGTCGCTGTTGTGGGCCGATCGCGGGACCTGCCGCGTCGCCCTGGGCGCGGGCAACCGTGGCACCTTCCTGGGCATTCCCCGCCTGATCCTGGCCTACCGCACCGGTGCGATGCGCTACGGGATCTTCACGCTGTCCAAGGCCGGGGAACACGGGGCGGCAGGGGAGGGTAGCAACCAGCGCTGACGGAGGACGACGTCGGCGGGCTGTCCCGCCGTCGTAATCTCTTGCCCACTCACTTATTGCATCGTCTGCGGACGCCGCTCACCTCCCCTTGTTGAAGTTCCCCAGGACTTCCCCCACGTAGGCGGCACGGGCCGCGTCTCCAGGTGCGGCAGAACGGACCAAGCCGGCAGCCGCAGGGGTTTCAGGGGGCTTTTACCCCTACCCAGCAGCAACGGGCAGGGGCAAGATGACCCTATGAAAAAACTGCTTATGGCCGGCCTCGCCGCGATGATCCTGGTGCTTGGCACCATTACCAGTGCCGTCCCGGGCGCTGCGGCGGCAGCCCCTTCAGGCGCCGCGGGGCACATCATCGTCAAATTCCGCGACGGCGGTGCCGCCGCGGGTGTGCTGCGCCAGCACGGCCTGGGTGAAGGGCCCGGCGTCGGCAGTACCGGCGCCCACCTGATCACGGTGCCGGGAGGCAACGAACAGCAGCTCATCGACGCCTTGAGCCGGAACCCGGCGGTTGAATATGCTGAGCCGGACCACCAGGTCACCGCCTTGTCAACGGACCAGTACTTCCCCCGGCAGTACGCGCTCCAGAACGACGGGCAGGCGTTCACCAACACCAAGGGCGACATCCAGGTAGCCGCAGGTACTCCGGATGCCGATGTGGACGCCGTCGAAGCGTGGACCGTCACCACCGGCGCCGGCATCAAAGTTGCCGTCCTCGATTCGGGCGTCGACGGCAACCACGAAGACATCTCCTCGCAGGTTGTTGCCCGAGCCAACTTCAGCAGCTCAGCAACCAGGAGCGGCGACGTTGTGGCAGAAGACTATTACGGGCACGGCACCCACATGGCCGGCACCGTCGCTGCCATTTACAACAACTCCAAGGGCGTGGCGGGGGTATGCCCTGGCTGCAGCATCCTGGCTGGCAAGGTGCTCAACGACAGTGGGGTCGGCTCCAGTTCAAGCCTCGCCAACGGTATCAACTGGGCGGTCAGCAACGGCGCGAAGGTCATTAACATGAGTCTCGGTGTGCGGGCATCGCGCACCCTCGAAACTGCGGTCAACAACGCGTGGAGCAAAGGCGTGGTGCTGGTTGCCGCAGCAGGCAACGGCGGCAACCAGACGAAGATCTACCCGGGCGCATACCCGAACGTCATTGCCGTCGCCGCCACGGACAACAACGACCTGAAGGCATCGTTCTCAACCTACGGAGCCAGCTGGGTGGACATCGCAGCACCCGGAGTCAACGTGTACTCGACCTTCCCGAACCACGATTTCGCGCTGGCCGCGCCCAACAACCGGTCGTTGAATTACGACGTCGGCAACGGCACCTCGGTGTCCTCGGCCATCGTCGCTGCCACTGCCGCGCTCGCGTGGAGCACCAACCCTGGTGCCGGCAGTTCGGCAATCCGCGCCAAGGTTGAGTCAACCGCGGACAAAATTGGCGGCACCGGCACTTTCTGGGCAAATGGCCGGGTGAACGCGTTCAACGCCGTCAAGTAGTTCCACATGTAGTCCACGTGCGGCGGAGACCGTCGCGGCGGAGGCACCGGCCGCCGTCGACCTCTGCCCCCACCGTACAATCTGAGCATCCTGGTCATCGGGGGCTCTGGTGATCACCGTGCTCGTGTACGGTGCCGTCGCACTCATCGTCAAGATGGACGACGTCGGCCTGCACCTGACCACCAAGGAACCCCGCGTACGGAGCGATCGGGAAGTGCTCCGAGAATGCGTCCGCCGAGAAATTATGGTCACTTAAATAATCACTAAAGCACTTAGTGGTCATGTTTATGACCTTTATTGGTTGGATCCGAAATGTGGCCACGAAGAGAACGTCCCTGAAGACGCAGCGGACTGCGCGCACAATCGGCGAGCAGCTGGTTACCTGGCGAAAACTACTCGGCCTCACCGCCGAGCAGGTGGCCGACCGCGCCGGGCTCAGTCGCAACACGCTCCGCAAGCTCGAACATGGCGAGCTCGGAGTCGGTTTCGAGGCCTTCCTCGACGTGGCGCGGGTCCTCGGCCTCGGAGATCAGCTCAACGTCGCCTTCGACCCCTACGAGAGCGACTTCGGCTGTTCCGGAGGATTGCCTTCAATATCGCGGTGAACAATACAGGTGACCATCTTCGGAACCATGGCTTCCTCCGCGGGTGCAGTGGCTGGCGGTTTTCGCCGGCGTTCGACGTCAACCCGAATCCGGATATGGCGGCGGAGCGCAGCACCGCCGTTGACGGAGCTACCAGCCGGGAGGACGCCATGGCTGCACTCCTCGATTCGGCTGAATACTTCGTTCAACCCAGCCAACGGGATACGATCCTCGCCTCCGTGCGGAAGGCGTTGGGCGCTTGGCGGCAGGCGGCAGATGCCTGCGGGATACCTCGAACCGAGTTGGAGCTTTTTGCGCCGCTGTTCGACAACCCACCGCGGCGTTTGGGCTCTCAGACAGAGTGAACTCCTGAGATCGTCCGGTAGCTACTTTCTCCTGCTCAGGGCTTGCGGGCCAAGGCAGCGGGCATCGGCCCATGCGAGAATGGCGCCATGAGCCACGAGCAGCACGAATCCGCCGCGACGGAACCGGACCGCACCGCCCACTCGGCATTCGAAGCCGCCTACCAGGCCGCCCAGAAGAGCCTCAGCGAAGGCGGCATCCCCATCGGAGCGGCGCTGGCCCGTGACGGCGTGGTCATCGCAAGCGGCCACAACGAACGGGTCCAGAACGCCGATCCGATCGCGCACGGTGAAATGTCCGCCCTCCGCGCCGCCGGCCGGCAGAGGAGCTACCGGGACACCACGCTCTACACCACCCTGGCCCCGTGTGCCATGTGCGCCGGAACCATCATCCAGTTCAAAATCCCCCGCGTGGTGGTGGGGGAAGCAGACACGTTCGACGGCGAACTTGAGCTTCTGCGCTCACGTGGCGTTGAGGTGGTGGTCCTGGATGACCGGCGTTGCGTGGACATGATGCGCACCTTCCAGGCTGACTGCCCGGAGCTGTGGTCGGAGGACATCGCCGAGTAGGCCTGGCCGTGCACGGTGCACTTCGCACTAGTTCCGCGCCGGTTCCTTCTCGCGCTCGGCCGTCTTGTAGGACTCCCAGAAGGTGGCTCCCACGATGTCGAGGGGCCGCGGATCGAACACCGGGTCGAGGCCAAGCTTCTGCTGCGCCTCGAAGTCCTTGAGTGCTTTGAACGCGGGTTTCTGCAGGATCAGGATGCCCACAATGTTCAGCCAGGCCATCAGGCCCACGCTGACCTTGACGCCCGGAATGAGCTTGCTCGAGGAGGTGCCACCAGGAAGCGCAGGTTGGTTTCGGCCATGTAGTAGTAGACGAAGACCGTGGTCAGGCAGAAGAAGATCAGTGTGATGGCCATGAACGCCAGTTTCCGAAGTCGTTTGCACAGAATATCCGAAGCCATCTGCGCTGGCTCCTCAACCCATTCCGCTAGATGGAAAGTTTATTTCCTATTGTGAAAATGTGTGACTTGGCTTACTGTTTAGCTACGCCCTCAACGATGAGGGCAGGTTTCAAGTGATTGGTCTGAATCCATGTACATCTCACAACCTGCGGGGCTGAAAGCGAGTTCGGTCCTTGCCGGGAGGAACGCAGCTCTGATGCGCCTCCTCTTGACCAGCTCTGATCGCCCCGGCGGCGCCTTCAGACCCCGATCGCCGTGGGCAGATCCCCGCAGCTGACAGGTTCGGAATTACAGGCGGCCCGTACCGCCGTCGCTTTGGCATCACCTGCACGATTTTCCGTACATCCGATCTTCCTGACTTCCGGCTACTGACGCCATTTCCCCGGCGCAGTTTTCCCGGTGGACCGACCGGCCGACGTGCGGCCACGTCCCCACTCCTTCGTATACAGCATTTGGTATAGCCAAAATCTTCATTCCAGAGAGGCATTTCCATGAATATGGTGCCGGATACAACCCGTCCCGCAGATAAAGCCGTCCCCGAAGTCACCGTGGACCACCACCGCCATGAGCACCACGACCCCATCATGCACCAGCCGCCGGTCAGCGCCGAGGCTCTGGGCCTGTCGCCGACCAGTGCCCGGCTTTACAACCAGGATCTTGCCCCGACGAAGATGGCCGGGCGCAGGTGGACCGCGTACAGTATCTTCACCCTCTGGGCGAACGACGTGCACAGCCTGGGCAACTACGGGTTCGCGATCGGGCTTTTCGCCCTGGGTCTTGGCGCCTGGCAGATCCTGCTGGCCCTTGGTGTCGGTGCGGTGCTGCTGTTCCTGCTCCTGACCTTCTCCGGCTTCATGGGCCACAAGACGGGCGTCCCGTTCCCCGTCATGAGCCGTATCGCCTTCGGGATCCACGGTGCCCAGATTCCGGCGCTCATCCGTGGCGGCGTGGCAATCGTGTGGTTTGGCATCCAGACGTATCTTGCCTCGCTGGTCCTCAGGGTGCTGCTTATCGCACTGGCGCCGGGACTCGCTGACCTGGACAAGAATGACATCCTGGGCCTGTCCACTCTGGGCTGGGCCGCGTTCGTCTTCCTCTGGGTGGTCCAGGTCATCATCGTCCGGTACGGCATGGACATGATCCGCAAATACGAAGCGTTCGCCGGGCCCATCATCCTGGTCACCATGGCCGGCCTCGCCATCTGGATGTTTCTCCAGGCCGGCGGGTCCATCGCTTTGTCCACCCACGATGCCCTCACCGGCGGCGCGATGTGGCGCGAAATCTTCGCCGGCGGCGCACTCTGGGTCTCCATCTACGCGACCTTCGTCCTGAACTTCTGCGACTTCACCCGTTCCTCCACCACCCGCCGGTCCATCATCAAGGGCAACTTCTGGGGCATCCCCGTGAACATGCTGTTCTTCGGCATCATCGTGGTCGTCATCACCGGAGCCCAGTTCAAAATCAACGGCGCCATCATCGGCAGCCCCTCCGACATCGTCCAGTCCATCCCCAACACTTTCCTGCTCGTGCTGGCCGCCCTCGCGCTCCTGGTGCTCACCATCGCGGTGAACCTGATGGCGAACTTCGTAGCCCCCATCTATGCACTGACGAACCTCATGCCCAAGCGGCTCGACTTCCGCCGCGCCAGCCTGGTCAGCGCCATCATCGGCCTGGTCATCCTGCCCTGGAACCTCTACAACAACCCCGCCGTGATCGTGTACTTCCTCGGCGGCCTCGGAGCCCTGCTCGGACCGCTCTTTGGCGTCATCATGGCCGACTACTGGCTCATCCGCAAGACCAGAATCAACGTCCCCGAGCTCTACACCGAAGTCAGCAACGGCTCCTACTTCTACCGCAACGGCGTCAACATGCGGGCCGTCGGCGCCTTCATCCCGGCCGCGGTCATCTCGCTCCTCATCGCCTTCATCCCCGCCCTGCAACCGGTCGCGGCGTTCTCCTGGTTCATCGGCGCCGGCATCGGAGCCATCGCCTACCTCGTCGTCGCCGACCGCAAACGGACCTTCCACGACGTTTCCGGGGAACCGATCGCCGTCCCCAGCCTCCACTGAGGCCGTCCCAGCCATACCGAAAGCCAACCGGAAAGTAACCATGCGCATCCTCGTCGCCAACGTCAACACCACAGCATCCATGACCGAATCAATTGCCGCCCAGGCCCGCGCGGCCGCTGCCCCCGGGACAGAAATCATCGGCCTAACACCCCGATTCGGCGCCGACTCCTGCGAGGGCAACTTTGAAAGCTACCTTGCGGCCATCGCAGTCATGGACGCCGTTCTCGCCTACCCGGAACCGTTCGACGCCGTCATCCAGGCCGGTTACGGCGAGCACGGGCGGGAAGGGCTCCAGGAGCTGCTGGACGTCCCGGTCGTCGACATCACTGAAGCGGCCGCCAGCACGGCCATGTTCCTCGGCCACAAATACTCTGTCGTCACCACCTTGGACCGCACCGTGCCGCTCATTGAAGACCGGCTAAAACTCGCCGGGCTGGACGCCCGGTGTGCCTCCGTCCGTGCCAGCGGCCTCGGCGTCCTCGAACTTGAAGAATTCCCGGAGCGGGCTGTGGAAGCTATCCTTGCCCAATCCACGCACGCCGTTGAGGAAGACAAAGCAGAGGTCATCGTCCTCGGATGCGGAGGGATGTCAGGCCTGGATGCGCAGATCCGAACACGCCTCGGTGTCCCCGTGGTTGACGGCGTCGCGGCCGCAGTCACAATCGCAGAATCCCTGGTCCGCCTTGGCCTGTCCACCTCCAAGGTCCGCACCTACGCACCGCCCCGCCCGAAAACCGTAACTGGCTGGCCGTTCCCGGCCAACCTGCGCAACTCTGGGAACGCAAAGGTGAGCATCAATGACTGAAGCAACGGAATTCGCGTTTGACCTGGTCATCCGTGGCCAGCGCATCCTCACCACTGCCGGCATCACCGCCCGTGAAGTGGGCGTCCGCGGCGGCGTGATCGTGGCCATCGAACCGTTCGGCAACGGCCTCACCGGCGGCCAGGTCATTGACCTGGCCGACGACGAAACCCTGATCCCCGGCCTCGTGGACACCCATGTCCACGTCAACGAGCCTGGCCGCACCGAGTGGGAGGGCTTCGCCTCCGCCACCCGCGCGGCCGCCGCCGGCGGTGTTACCACCATCATCGACATGCCGCTGAACTCCATCCCGCCCACCACCACCGTGGAAGGCCTCAAGCTCAAGCGCGAGGTGGCCGAGGACCAGGCGTTTGTGGACGTCGGCTTCTGGGGCGGTGCCGTACCGGGCAACAAGAAGGACCTCCGCGGCCTCCATGACGAGGGCGTCTTCGGCTTCAAGTGCTTCCTGCTGCACTCCGGCGTGGACGAATTCCCGCACCTCGAAGCGGACGAGATGGAGGAGGACATGGCCGAGCTCAAGTCCTTCGACTCCCTGATGATCGTCCACGCCGAGGACTCCCACGCGATCGACCGCGCCCCGCACCCGGGCGGTGACCACTACGAAACGTTCCTGGCCTCCCGCCCGCGCGGTGCCGAGAACAAGGCCATCGCCGAGGTCATCGAGCGCGCCCGCTGGACCGGCGCCCGCGCCCACATCCTGCACCTCTCGTCCTCCGACGCGCTGCCCATGATCGCCAGTGCGAAGCGCGACGGCGTTCACCTCACCGTGGAGACGTGCCCGCACTACCTGACCCTGATGGCCGAGGAAATCCCCGACGGCGCCACCGCCTACAAGTGCTGCCCGCCGATCCGTGAGGCCTCCAACCGCGAGCTGCTCTGGAAGGGCCTGCAGGAGGGCACCATCGACTGCATCGTCTCGGACCACTCCCCCTCCACCCTGGACCTGAAAGACCTGGAAAACGGCGACTTCGCCGTGGCCTGGGGCGGCGTCTCATCGCTGCAGCTGGGGCTGTCCCTGATCTGGACCGAGGCCCGGCACCGCGGCATCACCCTGGAACAGGTGGTGTCCTGGATGGCTGAGAAGCCGGCCGCACTGGCCCGCCTGCACAACAAGGGCCAGCTTGCCCTCGGTTACGACGCGGACTTCTCCATCTTCGCGCCGGACGACGCTTTCGTCGTCGACGTCACCAAGCTCAAGCACAAGAACCCCATCACGCCCTACGACGGCAAAGCGCTCTCCGGCGTCGTCCGCAAAACGTTCCTTCGCGGCAGCGAGATCGACGGCCGCACGCCCAGCGGCAAGCTGATCCGCCGCGGCGGCGTCTGAGGCGCAGCGCGATGGCCGTAAACGTCCACGCCCCCTACCCGCGGCCGCGCGCCGGCGCCCGCGTCGGCTTCAGCCCGGGACCTGGCACGGGCTATCTTCACCCTCACGCTCAACCGAAAAGGTGCCATCCTGAAGGCCGCCCACCATCCCATGGTGTGCAGAGGACTTCTGACATCTGGATGTCAGAAGTGCCGTGCACGGTCATCCAAATCTTCAGAAGTCCCGTGCACCAACCACAGCAGCTACGGAGTCGAAACCTTGGCCGGTCTTCGATGCCGGGACCCAGCGGTAGAGGGTAGGTACAGAGACGCCGAGGTTTTTGGCGACTTCCTTGAGCGGAGTGCCCTCG
The DNA here is from genome assembly GCF_050156575.1 of Pseudarthrobacter sp. S6. NCBI lineage: Bacteria > Bacillati > Actinomycetota > Actinomycetes > Micrococcales > Micrococcaceae > Pseudarthrobacter > Pseudarthrobacter sp. S6. The sequence continues at coordinate 1,173,780 of NZ_CP189581.1, forward strand.
CAGAGGAGCTTTCGTGCGGAGCGGATTTTGGAATCCGTCATGATGCGTTGGCGGCCGCCGACCCTGCCTTGTTCCCTCGCCGCCCGCAGGCCGGCCTGGGTACGTTCGACCATGAGCTCCCGCTCCACCTGGGCCAGGGAAGCCATAATCTTGAAGAAGAAGCGCCCGGAAGCGGTCGTGGTGTCGATCGCGTCGGTCAGGCTGATAAAATCAATTCCGCCGTCGCATAACCCGCCGGCGAAGTCCAGCAGGTCTTTAACCCTCCGCCCGCGACGGTCCAGCTTCCATACGACGAGGGTGTCACCGTTGCGTAGTTGGTCCAGTGCTTAAGCGAGGCCTGGGCGCGTGGCTTTGGTTCCGCTGATGGTGATGACCTCGCCGTGCCCAGCACTGAGCCGGGCCAGTGCTTCTTCCATCAGCAGCTTCATCAACAGCCCGTCCACGTGCTCGACCGTAACCGCCATCTGCTCCAGGTCCTCCGTCTGCGTTTGTTGGGGCCGGCGCTGCTGACGGCGGAAATTGTCGATGACGATGTTTCTGGCCGTCCGGAAAAGGTAACCGCGCATACTGGTGGTGATTCCGGGGGCCTGCTGCCAGATGCGCAGAATCGTTTCCTGCACGACGCCTTCGGCCTGCTCCGGGCTCGATGTTATCCCGATCACGAAGCGTCGTAGCGCCGGCGCATGCTCCCGGTAGATCTCTGCGACTATCTGCTCATCCAGTGGCATGGACGCCCCTGACATCTCGATGGAACGGGCTCTACCCGCTACGACGCCCATGGCCGGGAAAAGTTCAGCCGTAAAAAATTCTGCCCCCGGTTGAACCATTCTCACCACCAGCGCCGTCTTAGGGCATAGCGGCAACCCGCGCCGTGCAGATCCACAGCAACGACCGGCTGAGAGCAGGCCGTGTGTATCTGTCCCAAAGATCTGTTTTTAGAGGAGTCATATTTCATGAACACGAGACTGAGCATAGCCATGGCGGCGCTGTCCCTTTCCGCTCTGGCCCTGACCGGCTGCGGCGCATCGACAACGACCTCCACCGGAACCACGTCAGCCCCGGCCGCGCCCGCCACCAGCGCCGCCCCGGCAGATCTGGCGACCGCGAAAACCTCCCTGGGGACCACGGTTGTCAACAACAAGGGCATGTCCGTCTATGTTTTCGACAAGGACGTCAAAGACTCCGGGAAAAGTGCCTGCACCGGGGCCTGCCTGTCCATCTGGTCGGCGGTGACCGCCGGATCCGGGACCCCGGTAGTGGAGGGTGTCACCGGAAAGGTCGGCGTGATCACCACCGACGCCGGGACCAGGCAAGTCACGCTCAACGGGATGCCCCTGTACATCTACACCAAAGACACCGCCCCGGGCGACGTTAAGGGCCAAGGCTTCAACAAGATCTGGTGGGTCATCAACCCCACCGGGGAAAAGATCAGCACGCCCGCCGGATAACAGGTGCAACGCAGGGCCCCGGCCGCCGCCGGCCCATTAGCTGGCCGCCCGAGGAACGTGTGTCGGCAAGAACGGTTGCCAACAGTTACCAGACCATGGCCCCTCGGCCCCTCTCTCGGTCCGCGATACAGCGCCGCGCCAATCCCGCCCGCGTAACTCAGCAGCCGACGCGGCGAATTCCCAGCCAGCGAGGAAATAGTCCCCTACTGCCGTCGCGGGTATTGTGTTCTCTCCTCCGAACCCGTGTGCCTGCGTCACTCCAGGGGCCGCCGTGCCCGTCAGGCAAAGCATTACAACCGCGCCGGGTTTCATGCCTTCCGGCGGGTGCTGGTTCCCGGAACAGCTCTGGCGGCGATGGCTGCCAGATCCCGGGCCGGCCCCGGCGGGGGTGTTGGACCGGTCTGCCACAGGGCGGTCAGGGTGCGGCGCAGGGGCAGCCCACGGACGGGGACGGCGATGAGCCGGTGCAGGGCAAGGTCGTCACGGACGGCCAGTGCGCTGAGTACTCCGGGGGCCGTGCCGGCGGCGATGGCGGAGCGGACGGCCGCCGTCGTGGATAGTTCCACCAGCGGCTCTGCCAGGGGCGGGGCCCCGGCGGTGGTGAGCAGGTGCTCGAGGGCGTCCCGGGTTCCGCTGCCGTGTTCCCTGGTGACCAGCGCGGTTGCTGCCAGTTCGCCTGCTGTGACGGGTGTCCGTCGCCGGGCCCAGGGATGCTGCGGTGCGACGACCAGGACCATGTCATCGTCCTGCACCGCCGTGGCGCTCAAGTCCGGGGGAAGGTGCGGGCTTTCGATGAAACCGATGGCTGCCTGTCCGGAGCGGACCAGGGCTACGGTGGCTTCACTGTTGTTCACCGTCAGCTCCACGACCGTGGGGACGAGTCCGAGACTCTCCTGCTGGCGGCGCAGCGCGACCAGCCAGAGGGGCAGCAGGTGTTCGGCGATGGTCTGGCTGGCCGCGACCTTCAGCTGCCGGACGGTGTCGGAACGCAGCGAGGCGATTCCGGCGTCGAGCCGTTCCGCCGCTGAGAGGACCTCCGCCGCCCACCCGGCGACCAGTGCACCTGATTCTGTCAGGGTGGAACCCCGCGGGGTCCGGGTCAGCAGGGCGGACCCGATCTGGGACTCCAGGGAACGCATCCGGGAGGAGACAGCCTGCTGGGACAGTCCCAGGTGTTTCCCCGCGGCGGAGAGGGATCCCAGATCATGGACCGCGGCCAGCATTTCCAGGGCGGAGAGCTCCGGTATCCGGGGGCTGAGCATCGGGGAATCTCCTTCAGAAACGTCACGTGCGGTACAAGTCCGGCTTGTACCCTGACAAGTCTATGCCGCCTACTGCGGCAGGTCCGGAACCGGGAGCATTGAAGACATGGGAACACTGCTGCTGACCGCCGACAACCACCACACCGCACCACCGGCACCGCCCCCGGGCGGGCGCCCCGGGGACCGGCGCGTCCTGCGCCGTCTGGAGAAGCCGTCGGAGCTGTTCGCGAACCTGACCCCTAACTGGTTCGCCTCCATTATGGGTACCGGGATCGTCGCGACTGCCGCCGCCACACTGCCCGTCCAGTTCCCCGGCCTGCGCACCGGCGCCACCGTCGTCTGGGCCCTGGCGTCGCTGCTGCTGATCCTGTTGATGGCCGCGACTGGGGTGCACTGGATCCGGCACCGGGAAACCGCCCAAAGCCACCACAGCCACCCGGTCATGGCGCAGTTCTACGGCGCACCGCCCATGGCGCTGCTCACCGTCGGCGCCGGGACCCTGCTGCTGGGCAAAGACATCATGGGAGAACAGTTGGCGCTCGGCATCGATGCGGTGCTCTGGACCGCCGGGACCCTGCTGGGGCTGGCCAGCGCAGTCGCGGTCCCGTACCTGCAGTTCACCCGGCACCAGGTCACGCAGGACAGCGCGTTCGGCGGCTGGCTGATGCCCGTCGTCCCTCCGATGGTTTCGGCCTCCACCGGGGCACTGCTGCTGCCCTACGTCCCGGCCGGGCAGGCACGCCTGACCCTGCTGATGGGCTGCTACGCGATGTTCGGACTGAGCCTGCTGGCCTCCATCATCATCATCACCCTGATCTGGAACCGACTCGCCGGACACAAGATCGGGGCCGCCGCGGCCGTTCCCACCTTGTGGATCGTGCTGGGCCCGCTGGGCCAGTCCATCACCGCCGCGAACCTCCTGGGTGGGAACGCCCACCTCGCCGTGTCCGGGACCCTGGCCCGGGCGATGGAAGCCTTCGGCGTCCTGTACGGGGTGCCGGTCCTGGGCTTCGTGCTCATGTGGGCCGGACTCGCAACCGCCATCACCATCCGCATCGCCCGCCAGGGCCTGCCGTTCTCCCTGACCTGGTGGTCCTTCACCTTCCCCATCGGAACCTGCGTCACCGGCCTGACCGGCCTCGCCGCCCACACCCACCTCGCCGTGTTCGACGCGATGGCCGTTGCCGGCTACACCCTGCTCGTGGCCGCCTGGATCATCGTCGCCGCCTGGACCTTCCACGGCAGCATCCTCGAAGGCAATCTCTTCCAGAAACCCGTAACGACCGCCCCGTAGGCGGGCCGCAGCGGACCAACGGCCCAGCGGCTCCTCACCGGCAGTCCTCGCAAACAAGCACCGAGTGTAGCGTGTCGTTGATTCCTTTGGGTCTGGTTGTTTGCCAGACTTGGTCCATGGTGTATCTGGCAAGGGCATTGGAATTGCGTGACGGGGACCGGGGAGCTCTGGAGGCGCTGACGCGCGGGAAAGCATCTACCGCGACGGTGGCGTTGCGGGCGCGGACGGTCTTATTGGCTGCCGACGGGATGCCGAATGTCCAGATCGAGAAGATCACCGGGTTTTCGGCACCCACGGTTTTGAAGTGGCGCAACCGCTATGCGGAGGGCGGGATCGAGGCCCTGTCCGATGTCCAGCGCCCGGGCCGGGAGCGGGAAATCGACGAGCTTGCCCTGGTCGCGGACACTCTGACCAATGACGGGATCCCGCCGGCGGAGATGGGGATCTGGCACTGGTCCGCCCGGATTATGGCCGAACGCCACGGGATCTCCTTTTCCTCTGTGGCCCGGATCTGGCGCCGGTGGAAAATCCAGCCGCACCGGATCGAGACGTTCAAGTTCTCCACCGATCCCGCCCTGGAGTCCAAGCTCCGGGACGTGGTGGGCCTGTACATGTCCCCGCCGGAAAACGCGGTGGTGGTGAGTATCCATGAGAAGACGCAGATCCAGGCCCTGTCCCGCACCGGCCCGGTCCAGCCGCTGTCCCCGACGCATCCGCTGCAGCAGACCCACGACTACAAGCGCAACGGCACCACCACCTTGTTCGCCGCCCTGGAGGTCCTAACCGGCAAACTCAGCGCGAACGCCTTCTACCCAAAGCACACCAACATCGAGTTCGCCGATTTCCTGGGCCGGGTCGCCGACGCCCACCCCGGGGTTGAGCTGCATGTCATCTGCGACAACTATGCGACCCATAAGCACCAGAACGTGAAGGACTGGCTGGCCGAGAATCCGCGCGCGAGCCTGCATTTCACCCCTACCAGCTGTTCCTGGCTGAACATGGTGGAAATCTTCTTCGGGATCATCACCCGCCAGTGCCTCAAACGCGGGGCATTCAGCTCGGTCAAAGAGCTGGAAGCAACCATGGAACGCTACATCGAGAACTACAACCAGGACGCCAAACCATTCACCTGGACCAAGTCAGCGGACTATCTCCTGGGCAAGATGAAACGCAAACAAACCATTAACACGCAGCACTAGATTGCCCCTGACGACACTCTCAGGAGTACCGGGCCTAATCGCGGTGGGTGCCGTTTGACCGCTCGCCGCGGTCAGGTTCGGCAACCTAACCCACCGACGCGCGTCAGCGCACCCGGATGTTAGAAGGCTTCCCTGGAACGTCCAGCGGCTTCATGCCCGCGGCCCGAGCCTGCAGCACACACCACTTACGCAGCGGCATACCCAGCACCTTGGGCAGCGAACCGTGGTGCCGCTTCACCAGCGGCGTCCCCACGGACCCGAAAAGGGAGATGCTGATACCGGTCTCTCCATGCAGCAGCCGATCCGCAAGCACCAGCTTCCAAGCTTTCGCCAGTGCCTTGGCTGCGGCGTCGGAGTTGCCGTTGACGCCTTGGAAGCTTTGCGCCAGGTGGGCGTTCATTCGCTGGTGCTCGGTCAGGGTAGGGGATACAGGCGCCGGGGCGGTCCTTGTCGCTGCAGGCCGCGGCTGGACGGTAACGGAGCCCCGGGCGATCAGTGTGAGGTCGGCGAGTTCGACGTGCAGCGCGGCGATCTGCCGGTGAATGGCGCTGATCCGTTGGACGAAGTCGGTGTCCCCACCCGCCAATGGACCTCGCAGCTTGGCTTTAACTTCGGCAGGTGATGTTGTGCGGAACAGCGCACAAAGCGCGGTCGCTACGCGAAGCCGGGCGCCTTCTTCTGACATCACCAGCGGCGACCGGCTGGTCGAGTTCGAAATCACGGCAGCCAAAGCCGGAAGGCTGCCGTACACCTTGCCCCAGCGGATCCGCTCGATGGCTGTCCTCCCGTCCACCTGCGGCGAGTAGACGCTCTGCATAAGCAACAGCTGCTGCGGATCGAAAGCGGGGAAGTGCTGCGGAAGGATCTCGGCCCGCAGGACTGAGCGGACCGCATCGAGCTGCCGCGAGACCTGCTCTATCGGATTGGGGACCGCCATGCCGCCGTCAAGCCTCCAGGGTTCACCCGTATCGGTTGCCGACACCACACGTTGCGGGAAACCCTTCCACTCGCTGACCATAAGTGTCCCGTGACGCACGTTGTAGAAGAGCCAGTCAATTTCGGCAACAGGCTTGCCAGGGGCATCAACCCGGCAATTGCTGAACGCCCACACGTCGTCGTCCAGCAGCCCACACAGGATTGTGACGTCGCGGTCAGAGGGACGGTGCGCCGCCGAATTGGCGGAAGGAAAATGCAGCAACGTAGGCCTTCTGGGGCGCTGGAACCGGCAGAGGGGACCCCGCACCCACAGCCCGCAGCGCGACGTGCGCTACGCCATCATGACTGGGCGCAGGTTCCATCCGCAAGTATCTCCAGCCGGGGAGTGCGGCTCAGCGGGATGGGGCCCGGAGGGATGAAGCCGGGAGTTACTGCGCCGGCTGGCGGGCAGGGGCGAGGCGGGCGGCGAGGCCACTGAGCAGGATGGTGATTCCCTCGTCGAGTTCTGCCATTCCGTCGTAGTCGACCAGGACGGGGGCGAGGGCGCGCAGGCGCGGGAACTCCTTTGGCGGCAACCGGTGCAGGCCCAGACGGAGCAGGGCTTCATTCTCGTCCGGATCCACAACGAACTCCTGCAGCTCGTTGAGGATGTGACCGTACAGGTAGCCGTAGTAGGCGCGGTAGACATGGAGGGCATCGGCCGGAGAAAAGCCGGCGTCGATCAACAGCGACAGGATCTGCTCCAAGGGCCGCAGCGTCCCCAGGGGGCGAAGGCCCAAGGGGGTGGACAGAGGGCGGGTCACCAGCAGGGGCACAACATTGGGGTGCCGGAGCGCCAGGAGGCGAAGATCGTGGGCGATGCGCCGGAGCTGGGCCTGCCAGTCCGGGTCGTCAGGAAAAATGGCCAGTTCGTCAAACACCAGCTCTGACACGCCGTCGAGTAGCGCCGCGCGGTTTTCCGCATAGCGGTACAGCCCCATGGGATCCCGGCCCAGTTCCTGCCCGAGCCGGCGCATGGTGAGCGCATCGAGCCCTTCGGAATCAACCAGTTCCAGCGCCGCGGACAGCACAATTTCACGGCTGAGCCGCTTCTTGGTGCGGTGCGTCGGGCCGGACGTCGGGTTCTCTGCGGGGGGCATTGGGTTCCGTTCACATGGAGGCGGCGGTCCCTCAACAGAGGCACCAATCGATGGGGAAATTCCTCGGCAAACCCACATGGGCTTGTTTAACTTGTAGTCTACGCCTAAAGTCTACATTGTAGATAAAACGTTTATTGCCCGTTACAGGCGTCGAACCCTGGAACGCCTGGCCGTGCCGGCCCGTCACGCGAAGCTGATTAAATTCATGCGGCGTGACCTAGAACCGCCCCCGATATCACACCACACCCGAAGCTGCAGTTCCGCAGATGCCGGGTTCCCCGCTTGACGCCGTATGCGCAGTCAAGCATTGGCCGCCGCAACAACGCGGAGGCATGACCCCCAAGCGGAAGAGACTTTCATGACATCCACCCAAGCGGAAGAGGCTTCCCTGGCAGATTCGGAATTCGACCACTTCGACCAGTTCCTTCAGGAAGCCACCGCCTTTGACCCGGACGCCGGGGCAGCGCTCGGGCGGAACCGACTTTACGGGCTCTACACGAGCTGGTGCTTCGTGTCCCATGGCGCACCGGGTCCCGAAGACGCATTTTGGGCGGCCATGAAGCAAAAAGGGATCCGCCCCGGACACACCCGGCTCCGCATGAAAGGGCCTGCGGCCACCGACTACATCCTGTCCACGTATCCCGAGATGGTGTGAGGCAGATGCGCGCCACCGCAGGCGCCGCGGCATTCCTGGCATCCCGCTTAGCCCGCCGGCAGGCGGCTTAACCGGCTGACAGGCCGCCCAGCGCCGCCCATGCGAGCCCCGCTCCCACCCCCACAACCAGGACCAGCACGGCCCCGGCAACGGCGGTCCGCCCAGCCCACGGGCGCGGGCTGAACTCCCCGGCGTCGGGGGAGTCCGGTGACGCGGCGCGGAAGGCGGGGGCGAGCCAGCGCAGGTAGTAGAAGAGGCTGATCACGGTGTTGACCGCGGCCGCAAGCGTGAGCCACCAAAAGCCGCCGTCCCACGCGGCGGTGAAGACTGTCAGTTTCCCCAGGAAGACGGCGGTGGGCGGGGTCCCGACCAGGCTGAGCAGTGCCACCACCAACGCCACAGCATGCCATGGGCGGGCCGCGGCCAGGCCCTCGTAGGCGCGGAGCTCCGTCCGGTCCGGGTACGCCGCGATCACGGCGAACGCGGCGAGGTTGGTGACCGCATACCCGGCCAGGAACACCACGAGCGAGGGCAGGGCAAGCGGTACGGATCCGGCCACCGCAACAGGCATCAGCAAATACCCGGCCTGGCTGACGGTGGACCAGCCCAGCAGCCGCCGCGGGTTTGTCTGCGTGTACGCGGCCAGGTTGCCCAGCGTCATGGTGAGCACGGACAGCAACGCGATCAGCAGCGGCCAGCGCACCGTGCCGGGCATCATCTCCAGCAGCCGGTACGCGGCCAGGAAGCCGCCGATCTTCGGCACCGTCGTAGCAAACGCCGCCACCGCAGTGCCGGACCCTTCCGCGGCGTCGGGAACCCAGAAATGGCCCGGGACGGCCCCGGCCTTGAACATCAGCCCAGCGAGGACCCCCACCAGCCCCACACCGACGACGGCGGGCGCGGCCGCCGCCAGCGCGCCGCGGAGCCCGGCGTACGACGTCGACCCCGAGACCGCGTACAGCACGGTCACGCCGAGCAGCAGCAGGATCCCGAACAGCGCCCCAAGCAGGTAGGTCTTCAGGGCGGCTTCGGCCCCGGCCTTGGTGCCGCCGATCCCGATCAGGGCGTAGAGCGGGATGCTCGCGAGCAGGAAGCCCACCGCCAGCACCAGCAAGTCCGCGGCGCCGGCCAGCACCACTGCGCCGAGGGAGGCGAGCAGGATCAGCACGTACGTTTCGCTTTCCCGGGCGGTACCGCGGAGCTCGTCAACGCCGAGGGCGATCACCAGCAGCGCGGAGAGCGCGACGACGAGCCGCCCGGCAGCAGTGCCGCCGTCGAGGATGTAGCTGCCGTCATAGACCGACATTGACTCAGCCACCGGCCCGGCGGTGGAGGCAACAGCGGCGAAAGCCACGCCGGCGGCCACGGCGCTCGCAGACAAGGCCACCACCGCGATCACCCTGCTGATCCACTGCCGCTCCCGGGCTGTGAACGATCCCGCCAAGAGCGCAAGGACAGCCCCGGCCAGCAAGAACAGTTCCGGCAGCAGGGCCAGCGCGTCGGCGCCTGAGTTCATCGACTCCACCGGCGGCTAGCCTCCTGCCACGCCGACGAGCGCCGCCGAGGCCGGGGCGATGACATCCAGCAGCGGGACAGGGAACAGTCCGATCAGCACCGAAAGCACCAGCAGGCCGCCCACGGACCAGGCCTCGGCCGGGCGCAAATCCTGGAAACCTGTGGACTTACCCTTGGTGCTCCCGGTGAAGACCCGCTGCAGCGCGCGCAGGAACAGCGCTGCGGTGAGGAGGATGCCCGGCAGCGCAATGGCTGTCAGCGGGACGGTACCGATGCTGCCGGCGAAGATCTGGAACTCGGCGATGAACCCGCTGAAGCCCGGAAGCCCCAGGGAAGCGAACGCGCCCACGGCGAAGAACGCCGCAAACCGCGGGGCGGGCGCGGCGAGGCCCCCGAACGCTCCCATGCTGTAGGTCCCGGCGCGGCTGTGCAGGACACCGGCCAGGAGGAACAGGGCGCCGGTGATCAGGCCGTGGCTGACCATCTGCGTCACGGCACCGGTCACCGCCGTCTCCCGCGCCGCCGTCGCACTTTCCCCCGCGGCACCCGCGGCACCCGCAGCACCCAGCGCGAGGACAATGTAGCCCATGTGGTTCACCGAGGTATAGGCGATCATCCGTTTCAGGTCGCTCTGCGCCAGGGCCACCAGCGCACCGTAAAGGACGGACACCACGCCGACGGTGATCAGCACCGGCGCCCAGGCCCGCCACGCATCGGGCAGCAACGGCATCGCAATCCGGACGAAACCGTAGGTGCCCATCTTCAACAGCACCCCGGCCAGGACAGCCGAGCCGGTGGCGGGTGCGTCGGTGTGCGCGGGCGGCAGCCAGGTGTGGAACGGCACCGTGGGGGTCTTGACCGCCAGGCCCACCACGATCGCACCCAACACCCACACCCCGGCAGGGTTGTTCCGCAACGCGTCGGCGCGGAGCAGTTCCGGAATGTCGAAAGTGTGCGGCTCGGCGCCGAGGTAAAGCCCGATGAACCCGAGCAGCAGCGCCAGCGAGCCGAGGAACGTGTAGAGGAAGAACTTCAGCGCCGATCGGGCCCGGTCCCCGTGACCCCAGCCGGCGATGATGAAGTACATCCCCACGATGGACAGGTCGAAGAAGAGGAAAAACAGGATCAGGTCCTGGGCGGCGAACAGCCCCACGCTGGTGGCCTCCAGAAAGAGGAACAGCGACGCCCGGGGCCGCGGCCGGTCCGTGGCGTTCCAGTCGTAGATGGCGCAGGCCAGGAAGATCACGGCCGTCAGGACGATCAGCGGGAGCGAGAGCCCGTCGACGCCCACGTGGTAGCTGCTGCCCACGTTCGGGATCCAGCGCAGCTGCTCCTCATAGGCCAACCCGCCGACCCCCGGGTCACGGTACCCGGCCCAGAGCGCCGCGGTGAGCGCCACCTCGACGGCGGCCACCAGCACGAAGGCCAGGCGGGCGGCCCGTTCGGCGCGGGGCAGCGCCAGGATCAGCGCCGCCGCGGCCAGGGGGAGAAGGACGACAAGACTGAGCAAACAGGCTCACCTCACGAGGATCAGGAGGACGGCGGCGGCCACCAGGACCAGGGCCGCTTGGACGTAGTAATGATGGACTTGGCCGGTCTGCGGACGCGGGGCGGCGGAACCGGCGCGCCGGACCGCGAGGGCGAGGGTCTCGACGCCGTCGTCGATTTTCGTATCGACCACCGCCGAGCCGCCTGCCGCCCGCGACGTCGCGGTGGCGCTCGCCTCCACGCCCCGGTCCAGGACGGCGTCCGCGGCTGCGGCACCCCCGGCGGCCCGCAGCGCGAAGAGGGCGGCCCGCTCGACGCCCCGGTCCAGGACCGCATCGTCAAAACGGGCCAGGTGCTGCGCGGCGGCCAGCACCGGGCGGACCACGACGGCATGCGCCGCGGCTTCCATGCCCAGCCACCCGTTCGCGGCGCCCAGGGCGGGGAGCCGGGCGGAGAAACGCCACACAAGGACGACGACGGCGAGGGCCAGCGCGGCGGAAACGGCCAGTTCCAGCGGCCCGGACTCCACACCGTCTCCCGGAGTCCCGCGGCCGAGCGCATCCCGCAGCGCGTCGCCGCCGGGGCCGATCACCAGCAGTCCCGCCACGGCCGCGCCCGCGGCGAGGATCAGCACCGGGAATGTCTGCCCGGAGGTGATCCGGCGGCTGCCGGGTTCCTCGGCGTCGTACAGGGCGGAGGCCTCCGGCAGCACCGGCTTCCAGACGAGGGCAACGGCCTTGGCGGCGTAGGCGGCGGCGAGGACGGCGCCGGCCAGGCCCGCCACGTACAGCGGCACGGAATGCTCGAGGGCCGCGGTGAGGACGTTGTCCTTAGTGGCCCACAGGGACAGCGGGGCAATCCCGGCCAGGCTCAGGGCGCCCACGGTAAACGCGGCACCAAGGACCGGCCAGCGGCGTCCCGCCCCGCGCAGCCCGGCGAGCTTCTTGGTCCCGAGCGCGGCGAGCCAGGCCCCGGCGGCGAGGAACAGCCCGCTCTTGGTGGCGGCGTGGGCCATCAGGTGCGCCGCGCCACCGGCAACGTTCCCAACCCCGGCGGCCATCACCACATAGCCCAGCTGCGCCGCGGTGGAGGCGGCCAGAAGTTGTTTCAGGTCCGTCTGGGCAACGGCCACCATGCCAAGCACGACGGCGGTGGCGGCGCCGGCCCAGGCCGCGGTAGTGGCAGCCCACCCCGTCGCAGCAAGCAGCGGCTCGACCCGCAGCAGCAGGTAGCCGCCCATCGCCACCATGGCCGCCGAGTGCAGCAGCGCGCTGACCGCGCTGGGACCGTCCATGGCCCGCGACAGCCAGAAGCTGAACGGCAGCTGCGCGGCCTTGCCCAGCCCGGCGGCCAGGAGACCGGCCGCGGCGATGTCCCGCCAAGGGTCGGGCAGTCCGGCGAGACCAGCCAGTGCCATGGACCCGGTTCCGGCGGCGGTGCCTGACCCCGCGGTGCCTGACCCCGCGGTGCCTGACCCGGCGGTGCCTGACCCGGCGGTTCCTGATCCCGTCTGGGCAGCACCGGCCAGGGCCGCGCCGGCGGCGATATACAGCCCGAGGTCCGCCGTGCGGGTGGTGAGGAACGCCGTCAACCCGGAGGACATCCGGTGCTGGTCGGACCAGTGGAAGCCGATCAGAGCATAGGAGGCGGCGCCCATGATTTCCCAGGCGAAGAGCAGTGTGGGCAGGGTCGTGGCGGTCAGGGTGATCAGCACCGCCGCGGTGAAGATCAGCATGAGGCCGTGGAACCTGGCCGGATGCGTGGTTCCGGCGGCGGCGGCAAAGAGCAGGACCAGCAAGGTGACGCCGGCCACCGCAGGGAGCAGCACCGCACTCAACGCGTCGGCCTCGACGCCAAACGCGGACCCGGCCATAAACGGCGCCTGAAGCGCGGGGCCTGCGGCCGCGGCGGACGCGGCGGCGGTCAGGCCCGCCAACGCGAGCACCAGGACGGCGACGACGACGGCGATGGCCGGCGCCGCACGGTCGGCCCGGCGTCCGGCGGTGGCCAGGACCGTACCGGCTACCGCCGGGAGTACGATCAGCCACAGCAGCAGCGCGCTCATCCGGAGAGCTCCGAGGCCATCTCGGTCATGTCGGTGTTCCGGGCGCGGTGCAGCAGGGTTGCCACCGCGAAGCCCATCGCCATTTCAACGGTCATGGCCGCGATCACCACCAGCAGCAGGACCTGGCCGTCGGGCGCAGGGGCGAGGAACCACCAGAACCCGGCCGCGGCGAGGATGACGCCGTTGATCATCAGCTCCAGGCCCATCATCACCATGACCACCACCTGCTGCGACAGCGCGCCGTAGAGGCCCACGCTGAAAAGCCCGGCGGCCGCGATCAACACGATTTCCAGGGTCATGAGTGGGCACCGCCCGGGTGCTGGTGGTGGCCGTCATGGCCACCGCCCTGGTGAGTGCCGCCGTCGTCGTTCTCCGGTTCAACCGGAACCACCGCGGACGGTGCGTAGCGGCCGCGGGGATTGGCGAGCACCAGCGCGGAGACCAGCGTTGCGAACAGCACCGGGCTGACGGTCAGCATCACCAGCATCTTGGGCCCCATGATCGTCTCACCCAGGGACACCGTCAGGTCAACCGCCGGGACGCCGCGCCGGGCCGGCCAGTCCGCCAGCAGGATCCCGGCAGTCAGCAGCGCGAAGACGCCGGCGGCGATACCGGCGGAGGCCTTTTTGTTGTGGACCATGTCCATCGGCATCAGCGCCGGATTCATGCCCATGAACATGACCATGAAGATCGCCATGATGGCCATTTCCATCACCATCATCAGGATCGTGATGACGCCGATGTACTCCAGCTCGAGCTGCAGCAGCATAATTCCCACGGCCACGAAGGACACGGCGAGGGCGTATGTGGCCCGCGCCATCGAGTCGGTGCGGAAGACAATGACGCCGGCGGCGATGGCCACCACAGCGAGGACGACGAACAGAACGGCACTCAGCACGGCTTAACCTTTCCCAGCGACGGCGGCCACCGCGACAACGAGCACCTGCAGCAGGATCAGCGGCAAGCCGACCACCCACGCCGGCGCCATGAGCTGTTCGGGCCGGAGCGCCGGCACGCGGCGCCGGACGGCAAGAAGCAGCCAGAAAAGCACCAGCGTCTTGGCCAGAAACCAGGCCCAGCCCGGCAGGACCGGCCCGGCACCGCCGCCCAGGAACAAGGCCACTCCGAACCCGGAACCGGCGGCCAGCAGCAAGTACCGCCCGGCCAGCAGCAGGAGCCGCTCCACCCCGGAAAGCTCGGCCAGCACACCGCCGGCGATGTCAGGGGAGAGCGGGGCGGTGAACGGACGCTGCAGGGAAAACGCCAGCACTGCGGCGCAAAAAACCAGGAACGCGACCGGCATCCAGACCACAAACCACAACCCGTCCTGGGCGGCAACAATATCGGCCATCCGCAGGCTGCCCGCCGCGACCGCCGGCGCCGTCAACGCGAACATCAGCGGCAGCTCATACGCCAGTGCCAGCGCCAGGAAACGGTACCCGCCCACCAGCGAATGGGCGCTGTTCGGGCCCCAGCCGGCCAGCCACACCAGCGCCCAGACCATCACGTCCATCGTGTTGAACCAGACCAGCCCCACGGCCAGGTCCGAGACAACCCACGCCCCCACCGGCAGCACGGCCACCTTCAGCGCCGCGGCCACCGGAAGACCAACGACGCCCACCCTGCGCAGCAGCGTGTCCGCCGCGACCGTGCCGCGCGGCCGTTGCCGGAGCAGCCGGGCCGTTTCCGCCACCGGTGCGAAGCCGCCGCCGCGTCGCCCCTCAGCCCGGGCCGTCACGAGCCCATCCGCGGCCGCCCCGCTCAAGGCCACGAGCACCAGCACGGCGAGGGCGGCCACCGCACCCCAGGCCGGGAGCTGTTGCACCAGGGAGCCGTTCATCCGGACACCCCGGCTGTCCGCGCCGCGGGGGCCAGATCGAAGCTGGCAACGATCAGGCGCACCACCGAGAGCTCCTGGCCACGGACGAGGTCCGGGAGTTTCTGTGCCGGATCTCCGGCCCCGCGTGGTCCTGTGGTGTGGGCAGCTGCCTTGGTTCCGGTGGCCGCTGCAGTGCCGGCCGCTGCCGTCTCGAACATGCCCACCAGCCTGTCCCAGACGTCGGTCCCCTCAAGGCCGGGTAGTCCTGAGCCGCCCGGGATGTGGCCGACGCCGCGCAGGGTGCGGCGCAGCAGCCAGTTCTTCCGGATCCTGGCCAGCTCGGACTGCAGCTCCGTTCGGCACTGGTCCAGTGCTGCGCCGTCCAGGGCGGAATCGCGGATCAGGCGGGTCCGGGTGGCGCTGGCAGCGGCTCCGGCGAGGCGGAGCAGCCGCGACGCCAGATCCAGATGATGAATGACAGATGCGCGCTCATCGGGGCCGGGCGCCGGTCCGGTCTCTGGCGCCCCGAAGGGAAAATCGATGGCGGAACCAAACACGACATCGCCCTGCAGCTCACAGTGCAGCACCAGTCCCGCGGGCCAGAGGGAAAGGTAAGGGCCGAGCGGTACCTTCAGGACATCCAGGTTCAGGCCGTCGCGGTCGGTTCCTTCGCCGGCCAGCGGGATGCCGCCAGGCATAGGCATGTCCATCTGCCCGTGGTCCATCTGCCCGTGGTCCATCTGCCCGTGGTCCATCGCGGCGTGATCCATCCCGCCGTCGTCGCTATCGTCGTCGTCCGGCTGCACCCAACGCTCCGCTTCCTGGCGGCGTTGACCGGCGGTATCCAACAGTTCGGCGACGCAACCGTCCAGGCGGGCGCCGGCGTCGTCCGTTTGCTCAACACTCACCCGCGCCCGGGGGCCGGGGAGCTGGTCCCAAAGCCGGTGGATCGCGTCCGCCTGCCCGCCGGGGACCTCGCCACAGACGCAGAGGATGTCGGCGTCGGCCGGGGACAGGGCTTCCACCCACCCGCGGCGCGCCAGCTCCCGCTCCACGGCCATCCGCGGCGCGGCACCGTCCAGGGCCTCCGCCAGGAAAACGTGGCAGCGGGTCACGGCGGCCCGCGCCAGGACGCCGTTCAAGCCCATTTGAACGCCCCTTCCCGCCAGGCCCACAGCACACCGGCCATCAGCACGCCGAGGAACACAAACATCTCAATCACGGCGGACGCCCCGAGCCGGGCAACCACCACGGCCCACGGGTACATAAAAAGCATCTCGACGTCGAACGCGAGAAAAATCAGCGTCACCGGATAGTAGCGGGCGTGGTAGCGGGAGAGCGCATGCTGCTCAGGGATCCAGCCGCTGGCGAAGGGCTTGCTGATCAAAGGGTTGTTAGCGACTGCATTGAGGCGGTGCAGAGCGTAGAGTCCGGCCACGCCGGCCACTGCTACTAGGAGGGACATCGCCAGGCCCAGATACGCCGACATGTGTCTCCTTCCTCCCTGGAACACCCTGCCGGGTGCTCGCGGTTATCAGTCTGCTTACCTTATCGGCGTTCCGTGCCGGGGTGAAGCTTGAGGACGACGATCAGCCCGTCACCACAGCCTGTTAAGCCTCAGCGCTCACCTTGCTCCAGGGTGACGGGCCCGGGCGGGGGCACCAGTTCGTCGCCGCCCAGGTCTGCGGCTTCAAGCGGCAGAGGCTCGGCATGGCGCATGCGCTGCAACCGGACCAGAGCAGTGATGGCGATGGCGCACCAGGCAATGTTGGTGGCCACCGAAGGCCACGCGCCATGCCAGGCGCCGTTGACGAGCAGGGCCAGGGCGCCTATCAGGTTTGCGCTTTGATACGTCCTGCCGTTGGGGATCCGGCCCAGGGAAAAGAGCAGGTAGCCCGCGAGGACTGCCAGCGCACCGAACCAGCCGGAGGTTTCGGCCAGATATTCCATCGCACTAGGCTCCTTTTTGCAGAGGCGGGGTGACCGGTGCCGCGGGGTGCCGGCGGCCGTATACCAGTCCGGTGTACCGCAAGTGCGGTGTCGGGCCCCCGGTATGGACCCGGGTCATCGTGCGGTGAAAGCCGGTTCGGCCAGCTCCGACACTCGTAGCTCGCGTCCCTTCAGCACCACTTCGGCGAACTGCCACAGGATGGCGCCTGTTGGAGCGTGGATGACCATGCCCCGGCGCAGCGGCATCTGGAGGATCGGGCCACCGTCTGGCCGGGGGTGCCATCTCGGGACGCCGTCGGCAGTCAGCGCCTCGAGTGGCAACGGATGCAGCGAGGCCACTTCGGCCGGATGCCGGCGGGGCCGTTGCGGCTCATCAAGCAGGACAATTACAGGGGTAATGACTATGCCCCGGCTGGCCGGGAAATCGTCCAGCACACCCACCACGTCGGTGCGCGACGCCATGATCCCGGTCTCCTCGTGCAATTCGCGCAGCGCAGTGTCCACGAGGTCTTCGCCCGGATCCATGCGGCCGCCCGGCAGCGCCCACTGCCCGGCGTTGGAGCCCCTGGCTGCACGTTTAATGATGAGGACGTGCAGGGAGCCGGATCTTGCGTAAATGGTGATGGCGACAGCTGCACGGCGCACTCCCGGGTGGTCTTCGCCGGCAATATGGCGGACCCGGTGCTCCAGACGGGAACGCCACAGGGAACGAAGCTCGCTGTGCGGCCCCGCCACCTGCGCCACGGTCAGGCCACGCTTGCGGACAGGGTGAGCTCCCTGTCAACGATGGATACCAGCATGGTCCGCATGCCATCAATGGACATGTCAGGGGCTCCGGTGAGGATCTTGATGGCCGCGCCGTCAGTGGCGGAGGTCAGCAGGCGTGCGAATCCGACGGGATCGAGGTCGCGGAAGATACCTTGGCGCTGGCCGCGGCGGACGATGCTGACCACCGCGTCCATCCAGCGGGCATAAAAGTCGTTGTGGATAGGCCTGAGTGAGGGGTTAAGGCAGGTTTCGGACCAGAACTGGAGCCAGATGGACCACTCGTTGCGAACTTGGGTGCCAATGGGCAGTTGGAGTTCAATCAGTGCCAGCAGCCGCTTGTGCGCGTTATCAATCTGGCTCAGCACCGCACCCTGGCGGTCGAAGGCCTGGTCCACGCAGTAGCGCAGCGCTTCTCGCAGGACATCGTCCTTGCCAGGGAAGTAGTAATGGATGGTGCCGGTACTGGTGCCGCAGATCCTGGCTATGTCCTGCACCCGGACGTGATGGTATCCACGCTCAGCGATCAGCTGCCACGCGGCTTCGAGAATGGCGTTCCTGCGTTCCTGGGATCCCTTGGCATCGCCCGAATCAGTCATGGCAGTTCCTTCCGCGGACTGGCGCATCATTTGTACCGATGACTATAGCTTAGCGGTAAAACTGACGCACCAGTCAACTTTATAGCTCGAATTTAGGTTCTCAGGTCAGTCCGCCAGCAACTTGCGCCGGATTGTGACCGGGTCAGATTTCCCGCAATCTAGGCATTTTTAGGGCCTTACGTGGATTGAGTATTGACAGACTGTGATCCGAGACACGAAGCTTGGGTCAATGACCGACGCGTCAGTCAACGCGTCAAGGTCCCCGATTCTTCCTTCATCGCCGCAGGAGGCACACCATGACCGCCCATCGACGTCACAAGAGTTCCCGCCTCATCACCGCTTTGGCCCTGGGCTCGCTCATGGCTCTGTCCGCATGTTCTTCCGGAGCGTCAGCGGTCCAGGCCGGGGCAAACTCCGTGTCTGACCCCAAACCCGGCGGTAATCTGCGCGTGGGCATCGTGGGTGGATCGGCCAAAGATAGCCTGGATGCCCACGCCCCGGTGACCCATCCGGACCAGGCGCGTGTCATCCAGCTCTATGACACGCTCGCCAGCTACGACAACGAGCACAAGATCCAGATGGCGCTCGCCGACTCCATCACGCCGTCCGCGGATGCGACCACCTGGACCGTCCACCTTCGGGACGGGCTGAAGTTCAGCGACGGCAGGCCGCTGACGGCAGAAGACGTCATCTTTACATTTCGCCGCATCACGGATCCTGCTTCCCCGCAGAGCGGAGCTTCGGCACTGTCCACGCTCAACCGAGATGCTTTGAAGGCCGCCGATTCCCAGACCGTCGTCTTTAGCTTCAACGCTCCCAACTCGACCTTCCCGGACACAGCCGCCCAATACTCGCTCGGTATTGTGCCGGCCGATTACGATCCCAAGAAACCGATCGGCGCGGGGCCGTTCATGATGGAAACTTTCACGGCGGGCCAGCAGAGCGTATTTGTGAAAAACCCGCATTACTGGCAGGCCGGGCAGCCGCTCGTGGACAAGGTCACCATCATCGACTTCCCGGACGACACCGCCCGCGTCAACGCTCTCCTGGGCGGCCAGGTCGACGCGATCGACCAGCTTCCCCTCGGCCAGGTCAACGTCGTCAAGGCCAATCCGGCCATGAAGGTCCTGGAATCGGCCACCGGGTCCTGGCTGCCGTTCACCATGCGCGTGGACCAGGAACCGTTCAACGATCCCAAGGTCCGTCAGGCCTTCCGCCTGATCGTTGACCGCCAGCAGATGGTGGATCAGGTCCTTGGTGGCCACGGCACCGTTGGCAACGACATGTACTCACCGCTGGACCCGTGCTATCCGTCGGACACCCCGCAGCGGACCCAGGACATCGAGAAGGCCAAGCAGCTTTTGGCGGAGGCCGGTAAGAGCAGCCTCACCGTTGACCTGGTCACGTCGCCAGTGGCCGCGGGACTCGTGGAGGCTGCACAGGTCTTCGCTCAGCAAGCCAAGGCCGCCGGCGTCACCGTCAATGTCAAGAAGGTTGATCCGGGAGAGTTCTACGGCGACCAGTACCTGCAGTGGACCTTCGCCCAGGACTTCTGGTTCACCCGCGACTACCTCTCGCAGGCATCGAACTCGGGATTCGCCAAGTCGCCGTACAACGAAACCCACTGGGCGGACCAGGAATGGACAGAGCTCGTCACCCGGGCACAAGCCACCACCGACTCCGAGACGCGCTGCGGACTCGTCAAAAAAGCACAGCAGATCGAATTTGAGCGCGGCGGCAACATCATTTGGGGTTTCCCGAACAGCGTGGACGCCTACAGTGCCGCGGTCCAGGGCCTGACCCCGGACAAGAGCGGCATCCCGCTGACGTCATTCGGGTTCCGCAACGCCTGGCTCAATAAGTGACGGCCGCACAGGGAGGGGGCATGCGCCGGCTGCTGTTCAGGCGCACCCTGTTCGGGCTCTTTACCCTCTGGGTTGTGTCGCTGGTGGTCTTCCTCGCAACGCAGGCGCTGCCGGGTGACGCTGCCCAGGCCATCCTGGGTCGCGAAGCAACTCCGGAGCGGCTGGCCGCCCTCCGCGAGCAGCTCAACCTTGGGGGTTCGCTGCCGGAACAGTACTTCGGTTGGCTCGGCCAGCTCCTTAGTTTCAATCTCGGAACCTCCCTGGCCGGGGGGACTCCGGTGGTGTCGGCCGTGGGACCCATGCTCCTGAACTCGAGCATATTGATGCTGTGCGCGGCCGTCATAGCGATCCCGCTCGCCATCGGCATCGGCACGTGGACCGCGCTGCGGAAAGACTCCGCCGTGGACCACGTCACCGGCATCATCACCCTGGTGCTGGCCTCGCTGCCGGAATTCGTGGTGGGTGTGCTGCTGGTCCTGCTTCTGGCCACCGGGGTGTTCCACCTCTTCCCGGCTGTGTTTGTCCTGGTTCCCGGAGAACAGGTATGGAGCAACCCGGCCCAGCTGGTGCTGCCCGTGCTGACCCTGGTGCTGGCCGTGTCCCCGTACATCATCCGCATCATGCGGGCCACCATGCTCGAGGTGCTGGAGAGCCAGTACGTGCAGCAGGCCCGGCTCAAGGGTCTGCCGGAGCGCACCGTGGTCCTGCGCCACGCCTTGCCGAACGCCATCGGCCCGGTAGCCCAGGTGATCGCCCTGCAGCTCGCCTGGCTGATCGGCGGCGTGGTGATTGTGGAGTTCCTCTTCCGGTTCCCGGGAGTCGGCTTCCAGCTCATTGACGCCGTCACCAACAGGGACCTGCCCGTGGTGCAGGCACTGGTGATCGTCATCGCCATCTTCTACGTAGCGGTGAACCTTCTTGCAGACGTGGTCACCCTCGCCGCCAACCCTAAAGTAAGGACGGCATCATGAGCATCGGCATGAGCACCCGGCCGGCTGGAAACTCCGCCCGGGCAGGCTGCACCCCCCGGAAGCAGGGGCTCCTCCGGCGGGCACTTCAGTCCAAACGCACCGTTGTGGGCTTGGTGCTGACCCTGGCCGTCCTGGCCGTGGCATTCCTCGGCCCCTACCTGGCACCACATTCCGCCACGGAATTTGTGGCGGCACCCTTTTCACCAGCTGGTATCGGCGGGCCGTTCGGCACCGACAACCTTGGACGGGACGTACTTTCCCGCTTCCTTGCCGGCGGGCAGACCCTGATGATCCTCGCGATCATCGCCACCGCCCTCGGCGTGGGCCTGGGCGCCCTGGTGGGAGTGCTGGCCGCGTACCGGCGGGGCTGGCTGGATGAATTGCTGATGCGTGCCGGCGATGTGGCACTGGCATTTCCCCAAATTGTGCTGGCTCTCCTGTTCCTGTCCATCATCGGTCCGGAGCTGTGGCTGCTGGTACTGATGGTGGGTTTCGGCCACCTTCCCCGGGTTGCCCGGGTGGTCCGGGGAGCCGCGTTGTCGGTGGTGGAGCGGGACTTCGTCAAGGCCGCCGAATCTGTCGGAATTCCCCGTTGGCGCATCATGATCGGCGAAATAGTCCCCAACATCAGCAGCACACTGGCGGTGGAATTCGGTCTGCGCCTGACGTACTCGATCGGGCTGGTTGCTGGTCTGAGCTTTCTGGGACTCGGAATGCAGCCGCCCGCCGCGGACTGGGGCCTGATGATCAATGAAAACCGGATTGCCCTGACAATTTCCCCGTGGTCCGTTGCATTACCCGTGATCGCGATCGCCCTCCTGACAGTCGGCACCAACCTGGTGACCGATGGCCTCGCCAAGGCATCCATTGGCAGCGATAAAGGAGTCACGGTATGAGCACCGCCGCGCCCACCCTGGAAGTGGAGGATCTGAAAATCATCGGCATCCCGTCGATGGCCGCCATCGTCGAGGAACTCTCCCTTGAAGTCCGTCCCGGCGAGATATTGGGGGTGGTGGGAGAATCGGGATCCGGTAAGACCACACTTGGGCTGGCCCTGCTGAATTACTGCAAGGAAGGCACCCGGCTCGGCGGTGGCAAGGTGAGCGTCGCCGGCCAGCAACTGGCCGGATTGAACTGGCGGCAGGTGCGTCAGCTCCGTGGGCGCACCGTTGCCTACATCCCGCAGTCGCCGGCGTCGGCGCTGAACCCCGCCCTTCGCATCAGCACCCAGCTGAAGGAATGCCTTTCAGGCCCCGCGGCCCAGGTGCTGGAACGGGTCCGGCAGGTGCTGCGGGAGGTGGCATTGCCCGACGACGATGCCTTCCTGGCGCGATACCCGCACCAGCTTTCCGGCGGCCAGCAGCAGCGCGTGGCCATCGCCATGGCATTCACCGCGCGGCCGGCCCTGATTGTGATGGACGAACCTACGACCGGTCTGGACGTCAGTACCCAGGCCCATGTGCTGGACACGGTACGCTCCATGTGCAGGACCTATGATTGCGCCGCGGTCTACATCAGCCACGACATGGCCGTAGTTGCCGAGCTTGCTGACCGGATTGCCGTGATGTACTCAGGCCGTATCGTGGAAATCGGCGGCACAGCCGAGGTATTGTCCAATTCACGGCACCCATACACCCGGCGCCTGCTGCTGGCGGTACCGGATCTTCTGGCCAAGCGCCCCATGATCGGTATTCCCGGCCACGCCCCATCACCGCTGGCCCGGCCGCAAGGCTGCGCCTTCGCGCCACGCTGCCCGCTCGCGGACGCCGGCTGCGGCACGGTTGCCCCCGCTGCCACCGAGGTTGGTCCCCGGCACACTGTGCGGTGCTTCAAATCCGAGCAGCCCCTACCGCCTCTGCAGCTCCGGAACCCATCCATTTCGTCGGCCCCGGCCGCCGGACGGAAACCGGTGATAAAGATCGAGGGGCTGACCGCCGGCTACGGCAGCAAAACTGTCCTGGAAGGCATAAACCTGCAGGCGTATGCCGGGGAATGCCTGGCGCTGCTGGGAGAATCCGGATCCGGGAAGACCACCTTGAGCCGGTGCATCGCAGGGTTGCATCATAACTACACCGGCGACATCTCACTGGACAACAGCACCCTGGCACCGAGCAGCTTCAAGCGCACCAAGGATCAGCGACGCCGCGTCCAATACATCTTCCAGAACCCCTACGAGTCACTGAACCCGCGGCGAACGGTGGAGGAACTGATCCTCCAGCCCGTCACCGCCGTACGCGGCAAGGTCAGCAATGCCCGCGAGATCGTGGCCACGGCTCTGGAACGTGCATCGCTGCGGCCGGACCACGCCAGACGCTACCCGGACCAGCTTAGCGGCGGGGAACGCCAGCGCGTGGCGATCGCCCGCTCCCTGGCCACCGAACCCGAGGTCCTCATCTGCGACGAAATAACCTCGGCCCTGGACGTGTCGGTGCAGTCCACGCTGGTGGACCTGCTGCGCGGGCTGCAGGCAGAAATGGGGCTCACCCTGGTCTTTATCACCCACAACATTGCCCTGGTGCGCAACATCGCGCAGCAGGTGGCCGTCCTTGAGCGCGGCCGGATCGTCGAATTCGGAGAGGTGGAACGCGTGTTCGCAGACCCCCAGCATCACTACACACAATCACTGCTGACCGCGACGCCCAACTTCCAGCTTCCCGACCGTCTGAGCACGCCGTGAACGGGGCACCGGTACCCGGACCCAGCTTCCACCCAGAAGCACTGGCAGGACAGGTTGTCCTGATCACCGGCGGCGGCACCGGCATCGGCCGGGCCACGGCCCTCGCCATGGCCGGGTGCGGCGCGAAACTCGTGCTCGCCGGCAGGCGGGAGGTCCTCCTCAAGGAAACCGCCGAGCTGGTCCGCCGGTCCGGCAGCGAGGCCATCGCCGTCGCAGGTGATATCCGCGAGCCGGAGCACGCCACCGAACTTGTGGACGCCGCGCTCGCCGCCTTCGGCCGGATCGATGTCCTGGTCAACAACGCAGGAGGCCAGTTCCAGTCCCCGGCGGAGGACATCTCGCTCAACGGCTGGCGCGCCGTGCACCGGCTCTCGGTGGATTCTGTCTGGAACCTCACCCGCGAAGTGGCCACGCGGACCATGATTCCCAACCGCTCGGGCCTGCTGGTCTTTATGGCTTTCTCGCCCCGGCGCGGTATCCCGGGCATGGTCCATGCGACGGCCGCACGTGCCGCCGTCGAGAATCTCGCCTCCGGGCTGGCGCTGGAGTGGAGCCGGTTTGGCATCCGCTCGGTGGCCGTAGCCCCGGGCAGCATCCTGAGCGAAGGCCTGGAGCAGTACTCCGCCGAGGCACGTTCCGAATGGGAACAGGGAGTCCCGCTTGGACGTCTCGGCCGTCCGGAAGACGTGGCAGACGTTATTACATTCCTGGCCACCGACGCTGCGCGCTACATCACCGGAACCACCATCACCATCGACGGCGGGGCGGACGCCTGGGGCTCAGGCCGTCCCGTCCCCGCAAAGGAGCTCTCATGACCTCAACCACGGACCTGCCGGTCCTCCCCGCCGCCGAGGCCTGCGACCTTGCCGCGCTGTTCGCCCCCAACGCCGTGGCCATCATCGGTGCCAGCGATGACACCCGCAAATACGGAAACTGGATCGCCGTCCAGGCGCTCAAAGGCGGCATCCCGGTCCATTTGGTGAACCGGACCAGGTCCACAGTGCTGGGCCGAACCGCCGTCCCCAGTGTCACTTCGATCGGCAGCCCCGTCGAACTGGCGGTCATCGCCGTTCCGGCAGCCGGATTCGAGGATGCCGTGGACGACGCCCTGGCCGGAGGCGCCAAGGCCATCGTGGGAATCAGCGCGGGCCTGGGCGAGGCCGGGGGAGATGGCCTGCTGCTGCAGGAGCGCATCACGGCCAAAATCCGTGCCGCAGGCGCCCGGCTCCTGGGTCCTAACTGTCTGGGAGTGCTGGATCACAGCAGCTCGCTGATGCTCGCCTCCAACGAGTTCCCGGTCGGCAACATCGGCGTCATCTCCCAGAGCGGAAACCTGGCCCTGGAACTGGCCACCCTCCTGGTGGACCATGGGCTGGGCGTTTCCCGTTTCGCCTCGCTGGGCAATCAGGCGGACCTCGACGCCGCAGACCTGATCGACGCCTTCGTGAAGCATGAGGGCACCGCGGCCATCGCCGTGTACTGCGAGGATTTCCGCGACGGCCGCCGTTTCGCCCGAGCAGCCCAGCGCGCCGCCGAGGCCGGCAAACCGGTTGTCCTGCTGACCGTCGGAGCCACGGATGCCTCGGTCCGCAACGCGAAGTCCCACACGGGCGCCATGGTGTCCTCCGGGATTGTCGTTGAGGCTGCCTGCCGAGCCTCCGGGATCGAACAGGTCTCCTCGCCTGCCCAGATGGCGCATCTGCTCCAGGCCCTCGTCCGCAGCCGGGTACCCTCCGGCGCCCGCACCGCCGTATTTGCCGACGGCGGCGGGCAGGCATCCGTAGCCAGCGACAACGCAGCCGAACAGGGCCTCGACGTGGTCGAGTTCGGCGCCGCCCTGCAGTCGGCTATCGCGGCGGAACTGCCGCCGACCGCGGCGGTCAGTAATCCGGTGGACGTCGCCGGCGGCGGTGAGCAGGACATCATGTGCTTTCAACGGGTCCTGGGTCACCTGATGGCCAGCGACGACGTCGATGCCACCCTCATGAGCGGCTACTTCGGCGGATACGGAAGCTACGGGCCCGAACTCGCGGCACGTGAAATAGAGACCGCCCAACGGATGGCCGCGGAGACGGCCGCGGTCGGCGGCACGGTACTCGTCCAGACGATGAACTGGCAGTCAGCGGCGGCCTCCGCCCTCCGCGACGGGGGCATCCCCGTCTACCGCGGCATTGAGGAGACCGCATGGGTCCTCGGACGGCTCGCACGCCGCCGCACCGAACCGGCCACCGGAATTCCTGCCCTGCCACTTCCGGCGAAGCCCGTGGAAGATACGGGCTACTACGCCTCACGCCAGCTCCTGGCCGACGCCGGTATTCCCTTCGTAGGGGCAGCCGAGGTGTCCGGCGAGGCCCAGCTCCTGGCCGCGGCGGCCACACTGCGCTACCCGCTTGTCCTCAAGGCCCTTGGGGACGAACACAAATCCGACCGCGGCGGCGTCATCCTCAACATTGCCGACGAGGCTGCCCTGCTCGCGGCCTGGCGGGACGTCGAGGCAAGGCTCGCGCCGCCGTCGTGCTCCATCGAAGAGATGGCGGACCTCGCCGGAGCGGTGGAACTGCTGGTGGGGGTCCGGCGCGATCCGCGCTTCGGGCCGCTGGTGCTGGTGGGCCTGGGCGGGGTCTTCGCCGAAATCCTCGGTGACGTGCGCTGCGCCCTCGGCCCGGTGACCGCCGCTCAGGCCAAGGACATGCTGTTGTCGTTGCGCGGCGCGGCGCTCCTGACAGGAGCCCGTGGACGGGCGCCGGTGGATATCGACGCGGCGGCGGACATCGTCGCCCGGCTTTCGACGGTAGCCGCCGCCCACCCGGAGATCGCTGAAATCGAATGCAACCCTGTGGCCGCCATGCCCGCCGGCGCCATCGCGCTGGATGCCCGGATCGTACTCGACTGACCGTTCCGCCAAAAACCAAGCAGCACCAACATACTCAAGAAAGAGGACCCGTGGACTTTCGCATGACTTCCCGCCAGATCGAAATCAAGCAGCGTGCAATCGCCTGGACAAACGAGATGTACCAGTACGAGCTCGACTGTGAAATGAATAACGGGCTCACGGCTGATCAGCACGCCAAGGTCAGGCAACTGGTCATCAACCACGGGCTCGCCGCCATCAACATGCCGGCCGAGTGGGGCGGCGCAGGGCTCAGCGTGCTGGAGCACGCGATCGTCTCCGAAGAAGTGGGAAAACTGACCGGAGCACTGTGGGACACGCTGTGGCGTCCGGCCAACGCGCTGAAGGCCTGCACCCCGGCCCAGCGCGAGGAATACCTGCTCCCCGAGATCCGCGGTGAGCGCCGCGACGCCGTGGCCATCACCGAGCCGGAGGCCGGCTCGGACCCGCAGAACATCCAGACCACCGCGGTCAAGGATGGCGAGCACTACATCATCAATGGTGAAAAGCTCTTCGTAACCGTGGGGGATGCAGCGGACTTCATCCTGGTGCTCGCCAGCGTGGAGGGTGCCCCCACCATGTTCCTGGTGGACAAGGACCTACCGGGTGTCTCCGTCACCCGCACTCCGCGCTACACGCACACCTTCGTCTACGAGCACCCCGAGTTCCTTTTTGAGGACGTGCGTGTGGGGGCAGACAAGATCCTGGGCGAGATCGGCCAGGGCTACGAACTGACGCGTGACTGGTTCGTGGAGGAACGCCTCATGATTGCCGCCCGCACCATCGGCGCCGCTGAACGGGCTACCTTGCTCGCAGCCGAGTTTGCGAAATCCCGTGTGCAGTTCGGCAAGCCCATCCTGGAATTCCAGCTCATCCAGAACATGCTCGCCAAGAACACCGTAGACATCATGACCAACCGTGTCCTGACGTATCAGGTGGCGTGGGAAGCGGACCAGGGAATGGACCGCAAGCTCCTCAACGCCAAGGCCGCCGTCATCAAGCTGGGCGCCTCCGAGGCTTCCAACCGCTGCGTTGACAACGCCCTGCAGATCTTCGGGGGCCGCGGCTACATGCGGGAAAACCCGGTGGAACGCCTGTGGCGCGAGCTCCGCGTGGACCGCATCTGGGAAGGCACCTCGGAAATCCAGACGGTCATCATCGGCAACGAAATCAACAAACGAGGCGCCGAGGGGCTGCTGGGCTACGCCGGCGCGGTGGCGCGGTGACGTCACAGCCACAAACTGCAGGACCGCACTCAGCCGTGACCGGCCCTGCAGCCCAGGATTCCGGGCCTGAACCCCTCGTCAAAGTCCGGCGCCAGGGCAAAGTGGCGGTGGTGCAGCTCAACCGTCCCGGCAAACTCAATGCCCTGTCCACCGCCCTGGAGCAGGCTTTGCTGGACGCCCTGCAGTCGCCGGAAGTGGCGGGTGCTTCGGCGATCGTCTTCGCGGGATCGGACCGGGCCTTTTCGGCCGGTGCTGATACGTCCGAGCTGCCGGAGATGACCCCGCAGAGGATAGCGGCCTACTACCGTGGCAGCGGATCGCTGTATGAGGTCGTCTCCCGGTTGCCGCAGCCCACCGTAGCCGCGGTGTCGGGGTACTGCCTTGGCGCCGGCTTCGAGCTTGCCCTGGCCTGTGACATCCGGATCGCGGACCAGACCGCCAGCTTCGGCCTGCCTGAGGTGGGGCTCGGGATCCTGCCCAGCTCTGGCGGGCTGACCCGGCTGGTCCGTGCGGCCGGCCCGGCCATTGCCCGGGAGATCATCCTGTTCGGCGAGCGATTCCCGGCGGCCGAGGCCCACCGCCTGGGCCTGGTCCGTGAAGTGGCGCCGGCGGGAGATGCGCTGACCGTCGCCCTTGCACGGGCTGAGTTCCTGGCCGGTCAGCCGGCCATGGCAGTGGCCTGGACCAAAGCGGCCATCGACGCCGCCGCGGAGTCTTCGGCCTCGGCGTCGATGCTCATCGAACAGCTCGCCTACGCCGCGCTCAACCGCCCCGCAGGGGATCCCGAATGAGCGTGGGCGAATTTGAGCGGGTAGGGGTGCTCGGGTGCGGCCTCATGGGTTCAGGCATCGCGGAGGTCTGCGCCCGGGCCGGTGCCGGCGTTGTGGTTGTTGAAGCCAACGACGCCGCCGTGGCCGCCGGGCGCAAGCGCCTCACGGCGTCCATGGACAAGGCGGTGGCCTCCGGCCGTCTGGACGCCGCGGACAGGGACGAGGCGCTGGCCCGGATCAGCTTTGGCACCGACATCGAGGCGTTCGCGGACCGCCGCCTGGTCATCGAGGCCGTCCCGGAAATCATGGACCTCAAACTCGACGCGTTCCGGCGCATCGACGCCGTCATCCAGGATCCCGAGACGATCCTGGCCTCCAACACCTCCTCCATGCCCATCGGCCGCATCGCCGCGGCAACCCGGCGGCCGGAAAACGTCCTGGGAGTGCACTTTTTCAACCCGGCACCCGTCCAGTCCCTGGTGGAACTGGTCACCGGCCTGCAAACAAGCAGCAGGACCCTGGCGCGGGCCAGCGCTTTCGCGGCAGGTCTCGGCAAGGAAGTCATTGTGGCCAAGGACCGGGCAGGGTTCGTGGTCAATGCCCTCCTAATCCCCTACCTGCTGTCCGCCATCCGCATGGTGGAGGCAGGCCACGCCAGCGCGGCGGACGTTGATACCGGCATGGTGGCCGGCTGCGCACTTCCAATGGGTCCCCTGAAACTGACGGACCTGGTGGGGCTGGACACGACGCTGCACGTGGCCGCTGCACTGTACGAGGAATTCAAGGAACCGCACTACGCCCCGCCGCCGCTGCTCCTTCGCATGGTGGAGGCAGGCATGCTGGGCCGCAAGAGCGGGCGCGGTTTCTATGACTACGGGTGAGGGAGCAACATCCGCGAAGGCCGTGAGGGACGCCAGTGAAGCGTTCCAGGTCCGGAACACCGGCTTCGATCCGATGGGCCCTGTGGTGTGCTCCAAAGTTGTGGGGTCCGGCCGCACGGTGAACTACATCGACGACGGCGGCGCCTGGGCTGTCCCGCTGCTTTTCCTCGGCGGCGCAGGAACAACGGTCAGGGCCTTCAGGCTCCTGGAGTTCGCCCGGTCCTTCCGGCGCGAATTGGGGATCCGAGTGGTGTCTGTAGAGCGCAATGGGCTGGGGCAGAGCGTGTTCGATCCCGCCGTCGGATTGGATGAGTACGCCGCGGACGTGTGGTCTCTGCTGGACACCTTGGGCATCGGGCAAGTCTCCGTCCTAGCGATTTCCGGTGGCGGACCCTACGCCGCCGCGATCATCGCGGCGCGCCCGGCGCAGGTCCGGTCCCTGCATCTGGCTTGCGCCTTCGCTGAGAGGCCCGAGCGCGCGGACGCGCTGATGGAGGCGGACGCTGTTGCTGCGGACCCGGTGGCCTGGTGGAGGTTCCCGGCCGACAGTTCTATCCACTCCATTCCCGGTTTCGTTGACTCGGTGATCGAGGAAGCCACACGGGGACTCTTCGCGAAGGGGCGCGACGTTCCGCCCGACGGGCTGAGCCAGGCCTTTGGCCTGTACGAATCCGAGCCGCTTCGGGACCTGACCTCGGTCCAGGCCCCGGCGTTCCTGTATTGGGGGAGTGCAGACGAGCTGGTCCCGCTGGAACAGATGGGGCGCTGGACAGCTGCCCTTGCCGGGACCGCAATGGTGGAACGGGTCTACGCGGGCGAGGGCCACGATGTGCAGTACCGCCACTGGGACCAGATCCTGGCCGATGTGAAGTTCCTCGGTGGGCGCATCGTGGCCAGCCGCGGCGGGCGGACGCAGCTCATCGTGCCCGAGGAGGAAGCAGAATTCCTCGCAGCGGGTGGCATTCTTGGCATCGCCGCCTGGCAAAGGCCCACGGACGCGCCGCCTGAGCCCTTCCTGGGTCCGACACTTCAGCGATAGCGCCGCGGACGCCACGCCAGGACAATTTACCCGGCAGGGTCAGCTGGAGGGCGCCAGCAGTCCTGCCGCGACCAGAAGAGCCAGCAGAATCATGATGATGTCGATGACTCCGAAGATGCCGATGACTCCGAAGATCCAGATCCGGCTGGATTTCCCCTTCGGCGCCCGCCAGATGGCGATGACCGCCGCGAGGAGCAAACCCGCGGCGACCGGGATGAATGCGAGCTGCCGGGGTTCGGTGTCGAGGGGGAGGGGCCGGTCGGCACCGTAGAGGGGCGGGACCCACGGCCGAAATGCCGAGGCCGAGGGAGGCGACGGCGGCAAGGGTGTTGAACGCGGCCTGCTCTACGCCGCGGGCTACCACCGTGCGCATGTTCGCATCTTCTGCCACTTCCCACGCCACGGGAGTACCGTCGTCGTAATCCGCTACGACGACGGCGGCCCGTCCTGCACCCTCGGTATCATCTGGAAGTTGGAACCTGTTCCAGGTCCTCGGCATTGTTTTCCGAATCATTGTCCGACGAGTTGGCAGCGGATGCTCCGTTGTCCCAGCGCCCCGATTCGCGCTGGGAGTAGAACCAAATGGGTATGTAGAGCGCCAGAACGAGGAAGCCGAGCCAAGTTGAAGTCCAGCCAATCTCCTGGCTGTTCAGGTAGACCACACCGACCAGACACAGGGGCAGGTTGAACAGGCCAAAGATCATGGCGACGTTTTTCCAGCCCTTGGGTGCTTTGAAGGGCCTTTCCAGGCTAGCGAAGGCGGGGTGTTTCTTGGCTCTGACATAGGCGAACAGACTGATGCCGTTGGCGCAGGTGTAGCCAATGGCGGCGGCCGCGAGAATTGCGGAGAGGGAGCCCATGGAGATCAGGACCAAGTTAAAGGCCGCGGTGACGAGCAAGGCAATAAAGGGAGTTCCGTGGCGATTCGTTTTGCCAAAGACCTTGGGAAGGTTTCCTTCCGTCGTCATGGAGTGCAATGCCCGGGACGAACCCAGGTAAGCCGTCTGGATGATCAGGATCATCGCGGCGATCAGCATGATGATGGTGACGATTGAGCCGGACTCGCCAAAGACTGCCTGGGCAACTGGAATCAGGGGCGATACAGGCTCCGCCATCACACCTTCAACACCGAGCACGCCGATTACTGAAGCCTGCACCAGTACGTACGAGAGGAAGCAGATGATGCCGCAGGAAAACAGCGCTTTCGGGACATCTTTGGAAGGGTTTTTGTATTCAGGGGCGTAGATGGCTGCCGTTTCCCAGCCACAGGCACTCCACTGTGCAATCGCAAAGATGCCAAAAAGGATGAGGATGTGGTGCATGTCCCAGGCCCAGTCAGCCGGCCACCAGTTGCCGGTGATATTGGCAAAGTCGACGTGTCCGGTAGCAAAAGGCGCCACGGTGAGGATAACCAGCGGTATCAGGGAAACCGCCGCCAGGATGTAGCCCAGGATGGCGCCGTCCTTGAGGCCGAACCAGTTAACGATGAACAATCCGGTAAAGATCACCAGACCGGAGATCAACGCGAGCTGATACTCGGTAAATGTCTCGGCCAGAACCGGAAAGAGCCCGTGCAGGTAACCGCCCACCAGGATGGCGAAGATCGCCAGGACCGGGTTCCAGGCAAACCAGTAGCTCCATGCGGAGAAGCCGCCGATCAGTTTGCCCTTGTCGTACTTGCCTTTGAAGTTCTCGGTGCGAAAAACATGCTGCGCGAAACCTGGCAGACCAGAGGCCTTGGGAAAGGTTGTAGCCATTTCAGCGTAGGCAGCGTTCTGTATGAAACCCTGGATGACCGACAACCCCCAAACCAGGATTGCTGCGGCAGCCATATACATCGGCAGGTAGCCCAGGGACGGCAGAATCAACAAGGGGACCCCCAATGCTATGGCCAAGCCCTGTTTCCAGTTGATCGATCTTTCCAGATGGCCAACACCGTCCGAAATACTTTTACTCATAACAGTCTCCTTAGACGGCTTCACGTCGTCTGATCTTTTAGGTTAAATAACCGGGTTCATGCCATTCGCGCAGCTTTCACGATGTGTAGATGAAAATGCATGCGTGCGCAATGGGACAAGCCATGCGTTTGTATCTTCAAACTTTTAGGCTCGGCTAGACCTGCAACCGCGATCTGCAGTTGCATGTATTACCATGAGCGAGAATGAATTACGGCGCGCAAATTTCCGCCCAACCCAGAGGCAGAAAGGGATTCCGAGGGTCTGTAGGGGCGACATAAGATGCTGCCTGCCGTTCAACGGCGTTTGATTTGCAGAAATGCAGAAGCACTTATCGTTGTGATTG
The DNA here is from genome assembly GCF_050156575.1 of Pseudarthrobacter sp. S6. Taxonomy (NCBI): domain Bacteria; kingdom Bacillati; phylum Actinomycetota; class Actinomycetes; order Micrococcales; family Micrococcaceae; genus Pseudarthrobacter; species Pseudarthrobacter sp. S6. Next base: position 1,206,534 of record NZ_CP189581.1, read on the forward strand.
GGCGGAACTCTGCGGCATCTATGTCAAGGCTTGAACGGCCATATCGCTTCGTAGTCGATTGCGTCGTCCACGGTGGCGTCTAAAGCTCAGATTTCGTAGTACCGGAAGGAATGCGACTCCGCGCCCTCGGGGTTGGGGCCATAGACGGTAACCATACGGGCGTACGTGGGTGCCCAGTATCGGCCAAGTTGTCCGGGATTTACCCGCGCCGAGTCGCCGGGTCTGAGGACGACAGTCTTGCCCTCAGACTCGATGTAGAGCTCGCCCTCCACAACGAAGTTCGTTTCGCTGTGAGGGTGAAAGTCTTCCCATCCGCAGGCTTCCATTTCCCATTCTGAGAGCCGGAAGTCATCCCAACGTCCTACGGGATCTGCGTTTATAAATCTGCAGCGCAATCGCGGCCATTCATCCTTCATGACCTGCATGGACATCGCTGACCAAAAGTCGATCGGTTCCCCCGTCGTCAGTGCCGGGGGCTGGGTGGCTGTGGCCATAATCTTTCACCGTTCTTCAGTTGGAACTCTGATTTGCGGAACATATCGGTGAAGCAAAAATCAATTACATCAACGTGATGTGAATCACGGACTTTCAATACTCTGACATTGACGATCGTTCTAGTCAAGAGTTCAGGAGCAGGAAGAGGGAACTATTCTCGGTCGAGGATCCGAGCGCCGGTTCACAAAAAGAATCTCGCAGAAATCTTTCCTGAACGATTGACTCGTACGGGTGTTCATGTAAAGGTCGGTGGATGACGAAACGTGATTCACTTCACATCGGAATAGCTCGAGGAGGAGCTCAACCGGTCCGTTGAGAATCAAGAATGTCGGATTTGCGACCATTCCTCACGGAGCCATAACCCGGTTTCAGGGGTGACCTTCAATGCAGTCCCTTATGCGCCAAAAGCGCTGTCCCCTATGGCTATTTATGCCCTAAATGAAGAGTTCTGAAGAACTCTTCACCCAATTCACAGGAGAGACCATGGAAACCACCCTCGTAGGAACACTCAGCAAGGCCGGATCCATCCACAAGGTAGAAAACGGCTTCATCGGGCTGCCCTCGATGAACGAGCCGGGGACGGACGCCGCGATCGGTGACGCCCTCCACAACCCCGCCGGCTCTGTCATGTGCGCCGGCTTCTTCGAGCTGGAGGCTTCCGAACCATTGGTGTACACGTACACCTATGACGAGATGAAGGTGGTCATCAAGGGTGAGTTCATCCTCACGGACCAGACGACAGGAGAAGTCACCCACGCCAGGGAACGCGATGTGCTGTTCTTCCCCAAAGGCACCACCGTCAAGTTCGAGACCCCGGAGTACGGCCTGGGGTTCTTCGCCGGCGACCGCACCTTCGCACCCTAGGGGACCATCCAGCGCGTTCACATCGTTGCTGGCTTGATGCGCAACCCAACTCACAACGCCGCACACCAGCGGCCCCTGAAAATTTGGAAGAGGAAAGCAGCATGACACTTCGAGTCGGAATCATCGGTGCCGGCCCCAGCGGCCTGGCCCAACTGCGGGCGTTTGAATCGGCACGCCAAAAAGGCGCCCCCATCCCCGAGATCCTCTGCTTTGAGAAGCAGGACGACTGGGGCGGGCAGTGGAACAACAGCTGGCGGATCGGCCTGGACGCTCACGGCGAGCCGGTGCACTCCAGCATGTACCGCCATCTATGGTCCAATGGGCCCAAGGAATGCCTCGAGTTCTCGGACTACTCCTTTGACGAGCACTTTGGCCGCCCCATTTCCTCTTTCCCGCCCCGCGAGGTTCTCTTCGACTACATCAAGGGCCGGGTGGAAAAGTCCGACGTCCGCAAGTACGTCAAGTTCAACACCGTCGCCCGCCACACCAGCTACAACGAGGCAACGCAGGAATTCACGCTGACGGTTGAAGACCTCAAAACCAACCTCACCGAAACCCACGTGTTCGACAAGCTCGTGGTCGCCACCGGACACTTTTCCGTCCCCTCCGTCCCCGAGTTCAAAGGCATCAAATCCTTTCCGGGCGAGGTTCTGCACGCCCACGACTTCCGCGGAGCCGAGCGCTTTTACGGAAAAAACCTGCTCATGATCGGCAGCAGCTATTCCGCCGAGGACATTGGCATGCAGGCCCACAAAATGGGCGCCGCATCCATCACCATCAGCTACCGGACAGCCCCCATGGGCTATCACTGGCCGGAGAACACGTTTGAGCGCCCACTCGTCACCCACTTCCAAGGCAGCACCGCACACTTTAGCGACGGCACCCAGGATGACTTTGACGCCGTTGTACTTGGCACCGGATACCAGCACAAGTACCCGTTCCTGCCCAGCGAGCTATCGCTGAAGTCGCCAAACGTGCTGTACCCGGGCAACCTTTACAAAGGCGTGGTGTGGCAGCAAAACACCAACCTGTTCTACCTTGGCGCGCAGGACCAGTACTACACCTTCAACATGTTTGACGCGCAAGCGTGGTTTGCCCGCGACGTCATGACAGGAGCGATTGACCTAGCGTCCATTGCCGAGCGCGAGGCGGACATCCAGCTCTGGCTCGCGCGCCAGGCCGCGCTGCCTGATCACGACGCGGAGGCCGATTTCCAGACGGACTACCTGCGGGAACTCATCGATGCCACGGATTACCCGCCCTTCGATCTGGATGCTGTTTCCCAGTTGTTCAAAGACTGGATGCACCACAAGGAAACGGACATCCTGGGGTACCGCGACATGGTCCATCGCTCCGTGGTCACCGGCACCATGGCAACCAAGCACCACACCCGCTGGCTCAACGCCATGGATGACTCCATGAAGCGGTATTTGGAAGGGCCTTCGCAGGATGTGGACACCGGCTCACCTGCCGCTGTAGATGACATCCTTGCCGCGAGGTAGCTACAGGATATTCGCGCTCCGGACCGTATCCTGGCTGTTGCATCGACAGCCCGGATACGGTCTCCTGCGGTACCAAAATCCATTCCTTCAACGCCAGGTGCAAGGGGTGCTCTATGCGGGCCATTGCCAAGGAGGCTAATGCTCCGTTGGCTACGGCTCATTATTGCTTCAGCGATAAAGACGAGCTCATGGCCAAAGCCGCCGAGGCCTGGCTAAAGAGCAGGCAAGCCTACTTGCTGAGATCGAACTCATTCTGTGGGCAACACGCAATGCCGCCGTCAGCCCGCTGGCAGCGAAGATTTATCCCGCCTGCGAAGTGCAACTGGGCAACATGTTCTTACGCTGCCGCGAAGTGTTCTCCCATCCGGACGAAGTGGTTTCCGCCGCCGGGAAGGCGGAGCATGCCCGCAATGCTGGTGTCGATCCGACCGCCGTCGTTGGCGTCGCGATAGTTGCCAAAGGCGGCGACATGAGCCGGCTCCTGCCCCGTGACCATCCGGCTCATGTTGACGCAGTAGCACCCAGCAACGAAAAGTGCGCCGCCGCCGAGCCCTGCATACCAGCGGATGTTGTCGTCCCCGCCCGCATCAAAGGAGTGCGCAACGTGGACAAAGGTCAACGTGCCCACCGCGTTGGCTCCAAGCAACTCCTGCAGCTTCTCGAAACGCGGGTGGAAACGGTACATAAAGCCTTCAAAGACTTTCATCCCGGTTTTCGTCGGCCTTTTCCTCGGTGCGGGAAGCGACCTACGGCATCGCCGATGCTTCTCGAGGCGTCAAATGAACTCATCAAAGATGCCCCATCAACAACGCGTCTCTCGTTACCGGTGCCCCTGTTTCCGTGAGCCGCCCTTGAAACGGGAGGTCGGAAAATGGGACAGGCACGCGAGGTAATGGATCGCTTAACCTCGGCCATGACAGCGAGAGATAAAGAGACGCAGGCAGCTTGTTATGCCGCTGATGCGGTCGCCGTTACCCCGGATCAAGGCGAGATTACCGGGCAGTGTCACCGGAACCAACACAGGACCGCTGCCCTTGCCATCCGGCGAAAGCCTGCCTGCAACGGGCAAAAGCATCAGGGTGAGAAGTTGCGACGTAGCGCACGTAGAGGCTGGCCTAATCAAACAGCACGCATTCTACTTTGACCAGATGGAGCTCATGGGACAGCTTGGCCTGCTCCCTGAATCCGTTTCCACGCCAGGAGCCTGAATGGCAGATCAGGGCCACCGGTAGCGCCACAATCGGAAATGATCTGAGCGGCCGGGAGCTATCCCAAGGGTAAGATCTCGCTTCTTGCCTAAGAGCAGGCTCGCCCACCTGACAGAAGGGGCCAAACAACTGGATTAGTTGGAGGAAAATCGAGGGGAATCTAATATTTGCACGGGAAAGGTGCAGGCAAAGACCTGTCCATCACATTGTGGGACTCTGAGGATTCCATGACCGCGAGCCGGGAGACGGCGAATAAGATCATGACAGAGACCAGCGCAGCTGAAGGAACTCAGATCCTCACAGTGAATTCGAAGTGACGGCCAGCAGCTTCGAAGACTGAACATCCCCAGCCTGTGTCACATCCACCAGGACTTGCCCCCTTGCGGCCCGCAACAACAGGGGTCCCCGGGGAGGTGGTCCGGTACATGCGCGTGCTCGAACCGGACGCGGCCCGAGGCGGCGGGCGGGGACTCAGCCGCCGGCGGCGGCCACCTGAAACCTCAATCCCTGCACCCGGAACTTCTGCACCTGGGCCGGGTCGGCGCCGAGGAACACGCGGTCAAAGCTCATCCGCTCCAGGGCCGCCTCGGCCAGGGGGCCTGCGAAGCTTTGGCTCAGGGTCCGCAGGGGGCCGCCGAGGCAGTCCACCTCGATGCCGTCGGACTCGGGCAGTTGCTGCATGGTGTTGACGCCCGGTGTGGTTACGGACAACCGATCAAACCCGCGCAGTTCGTGGGCCAGGGCACCCACGGCGGAGCCGGCGTCGAGCAGGATGTGCTCCCCGGGCCGGATCACGGACGCCGCCCGGCGGGCGATTGCCTGTTTCTGCTCAAACGCCTCGCCGGTGCGCTGCCGCAACGATGCTTCCGGGTACCAGGCAACGCTCTTGGCCTAGCCAGAAGCCCTCAGCCGTTCACGCCGCCGGTGCATAGGGCCCCCGGCTCCGGAGCGTTGGGGGACTGGGCGTAGGCGCGCATGAAAGTGGCAATGCGCGGATCGGCGGCATCGGTCAGGGTCAGCTGGGCACCCCAGGCCGTGGCCGTGATTTCGGTCCCGGAGTCCGTACCGGGGCTGAGTAGAACGTAGGGCTTGTCCTTGGCTACCGCGGTCAGCGCGGTAACGTCGGCAGCGGCCAGGCCGGAGCCGTACGTGATGCTGACGGCGCCGTGCTCCAAGGAGTGGACGGCGCGCTCTTTGTTGACGGGTTCGGTGTAGATCCCGCAATTGGTCCAGGTGGCCGCATGGTCACCACCGACGCCGGGCGGGTGGGGGTAATTCACGGGTCCTTCCACGTGGTTCCGGGACAGGCCGGTAAAGGTCTGGATGCCCTCGATGGGTTGCTTGGCGGCCTCGGCTGCGGCGTTCTTTTCCTGCACGGACCCGACGATGGTCAGGGTGACGGCGGTGATGATGCCCGCCACGAGCAGGCCAAAACCGCCGAAGAGGAGGATCTTGAGGCGGCGCCGTTTCGCCTGCTGCCGTGCGCGGATACCGGCCACGGTCTGTTCGTTTTCGGCGCGTCGTTGTTCTACGTTACTCATGCGGAGTTTCCTTTACTGGCGGGGCGGGTTCCGTGGCGTCGTGGAGTGCGACGGGTCCGCCGGGGGCGGGTTCTTTCGGGGCGGGCGGGACGGCGGAGCGGGGTCGGGTCCTGAGCCGCTGGAAGAGGACGAGCCCGGCCAGGAAGAGCAGGCCGGCCACCCAGGTGTTCACGCGCAGGCCCAGGATCAGGTTGGCCGGGTCCGAGCGCATCAGCTCGAAGGCGAAGCGACCGGCAGTGTAAAACACGATGTACAGGGCGAACACTGAACCGGAACCAAGGGTGTAGCGGCCATCCAGGAACATCAGCAGCGCCGCCGCGGCCAGGACCCAGAGTGACTCGTACAGGAAGGTCGGCTGAAAATAGCCCAAGACCTCAGGGCCGCCGTCGGCACCGGTCAGCGCTTGCCCGGTGACGGGGTCCATGGCATGGATCTGGAGTTTCCAGGGCAGATCCGTCGGTTCGCCGAAGAGTTCGTTGTTGAACCAGTTGCCCCAGCGGCCCAGGCCCTGGGCGATCAGCAGGCCCGGTGCCGCCGCGTCCACGAACGCAGGGAACGGAACCCCGGCGCGGCGGGCCCCGATCAGGGCTCCAACGAGTCCGAGGGCAACGGCGCCCCAGATCCCGAGGCCGCCTTCCCAGATCCGGAATGCACCCCAGGGGTCACGGCCGGGGCCGAAGTAGAGCTGGTTGTCCGTGATGACGTGGTAGATCCGGCCGCCGACGATGCCGAACGGCACTGCCCAGGTCACAATGTCGAGGGTCTGGGAGGTGGTGCCGCCGCGGGCCCTGAGCCGGCGGGCGGTAAGCCAGACGCCAACGACGATGCCGGCCAGGATGGCGAGGGCGTAGAAGCGGATGGTCAACGGCCCGAGCTGGAAGGCACTGAACGTGGGGGAGGGAAAGAAGGGCTCTGTCGCGACAGGTATGTTCATGGTCCGGCTCCGTTATTTGATGTAGGAGAAGACGCCAATCATGCCGCGTTCGGCATGGTAGGCGTTGTGGCAGTGCGTGAGCCATTGGCCGGGGTTGTCGGCGTCAAAGATCACCGTAACCGTTTGTTTGGGCCGGACGATGACGGTGTCCTTCCGGGCGCCGTCCGCCCCAACCTGGAAGGTGTGCCCGTGCAGGTGCATCGGGTGCCACATGTCCGTTTCGTTGACGAATCTCACCTCAACGCGCTCGCCGGCTTTGATCTCGAAGGCATTCCGGAACGGGTCGTTCATGTCGAAGCGGCCGTTGTTGATGCCCCAGTCGTACTGCATCATGCCGCCGGTGAGCCGGAGCTCGTGGGTCCGGTCCGGGGTTTTCGGGGCGAAGCTGACACTGGGGTCCGCCTTGAGTTGGCCGCCGTCGACGACGGTGCCGTCCAAAGTGAACGGCAGGGTCGCAGCGGGCGGTTGCTTGCCGGAGCCGGTGCTGATGAATCCCAAGGCCTGCCCGGTCTTGCCCTCTGGCAGCGCAAGTACCGGAGTGAACCCCTCAGGGACGGTCAGCAGGGCGTCGATGCGTTCGCCCATGCCGAGCACGACGGCGTCGACGTCCCGGTGCTGCACCGGGAATCCGTCGGTGTGCGTGAGAGTGAGCGTACGCCCGGGGACGCCGACGCGGTAGGCGGTATCGCCGGCGGCGTTGATGATCCGGAGCCGGATGACATCCCCGGCCCTGGCGGCAAGGAGGTCGGCTTCGTCCGGCGCCTTGGAATTGAAGAGGTGGACCGGGAAACGGACGTCACCGGCGTCGCCGCCGAGGAAGTCGCTGCGGGCACCCATCAGCATGTGGCTCGTTCCCGTGCCGGATTGTCCGCCGCTGGTGGAGGGTTCCGGGGTTGAGCCCATGGAGCCGTGGTCCATGCCGGGCATGGAGGTCCCGGACATAGCCCCGCCAGACATGGACATTCCGCCGGAGAGTTCTTCCAGGACTTCGTCAGGGGTGCCGGTGATGCCGTCCAGCCAGTCGTCAAGCACGATCACCCAGTCCTGGTCGTAGATGAGTTTTTCGGCCGGGTCCTCGATAATGAGCGCACCGTAGAGGGCCCGTTCGCGCTGCATCTCGACGTGGGAGTGATACCAGTAGGTGCCGGGGTGTGGCAGCAGGAATTCATAGTCGAACCCGGCCCCGGCTGCGGTCGGGGCCTGGGTGACGTGTGGGACGCCGTCCTGGTCGTTCCGCAGCGCCAGGCCGTGCCAGTGGATGCTGGTCGGATCCTTCAGGCCGTTGGCCAGGCCGACCTGGAGCCGGTCACCTGCCACGGCGCGGATGGTGGGGGCGCTGAGTCCGCCGTTATAGCCCCAGGTCGTGACGGGCTTCCCCGCAACAGTGGTTTGGAATGATGCCGCTTTCAAATCCTGTGTCACGGTTGTTCCGCTGAACGCCCGTCGGGCCTCGTAATCGGCGACGGCGGCATCAGTGGGCAGGACCCGGTCCGGCAGGTCTGCCGGGGGCTGGGTGTTGGTGCAGGCTGCGAGGGCCGCGGCGGCGGCCGTGGCGGCGGACAGGCCCATAAAACGGCGCCGGTCCAGGTGGTAATCGGTGCGAATGCTCATGTGAAGTCCTTCGTAGGGGGTTCTGGAGACGCCGGTGCGCACCGGATCAGTCCGCGTCTGAGGGCCGGAATGACGCCCCGCCGTCCTTCGACACGATCACACCCTTTGAGGTGGCGGCCCAGATCCACGGCTTTCCGTCCGTGCCTTCCGTTGCGGTAATGGCCTGAACCTCGCCGCTGACGGCGCCCGTCTGTTCCCAGGACACGCCGGCGTCGGGGGAGTAGTACACGGTCCCGTCCGGTGCGACGCCGACGGCCTTGCCGGCGCTCGCAAACGAGGCGAACTGAATCACAGGTGCCGCCTCGTTCAGCGTCCAGGTGGTTCCGCCATCGGTCGAGCGCTGCACGCCCTTCTGGGTGGTGGCGAGGACGGCGTCGCCGGCGGGATGAGCGGCCAACACAGCGGGCACGAAGTCGACGGCGGCCGTCTGCCACGTTTCGCCGTCGACACTGGTCCGAAGTGTCCCGTCGAAGGCCACGATGCCGGATTTTGTGGCGGCCAGGGCGTGGAAGTCGGATTGCTTCTGCCGTGAGAGTTGCTGCCAGGTCCTGCCGCCGTCAGTGCTCTTGATCAGGCCGAGCGGATTGGGCAGGTCCGAGCCTGCGCCAGGGTGCCCCGAAGCGTAGAACACGTCCGGGTCACCGGCCGCGGTGAATCCCATGTAGTCATTGGTTGGTCCGATCTTGACGGCAGGGTTCCGGGACATGTCGAACAGGCCCTCGTGGGTGGCCAGGAGCACCTGACCGGTTTCGCCGTTGACGCTCAGCCCATGGACGTGGGCGCTCGGCAGTCCGGGCGCCGCGCCGGCTGCTGGGGCTGTTGCTGATCCACCTCCGGAGGGCGAATCGGTGGCTGCCGGGGTGCAGGCGGAAAGAGCAACAATCAGGGCTGCTGCCGCGGCTGCCGCGGCTGCCGCTGCTGTCCTGGCGGAGACGGGCGGGCGCTGGCGGGAGGTAAAAGACATAGGGGGCTCCAAACGAAGACGGGAAAAGTCAGGGAATACATGCGCCGGTCCGCTGCGGGGACCGGCGCGTCTACAGCGCTGGCTAGAGGGAGCCGAGCAGAATCTGCATTTCCTCGATTTCTGCCTGCTGGGCCGCGATGATCTCCTTGCCCAGCGCCAGCGCGTCGGCATTCTGGCCGTCGGCCCCCTCAGTCCGGGCCATCATCACGGCCCCCTGGTGGTGCGCGATCATCTGGGTCAGGAACAACCTGGCCGCGTCCGCGCCCTGCGCGGCCTGGAGCTTGGCCGTGTCTTCCCCGTCCACCATCCCGGACATGCTGTGACCGGCGGCCATCTGTTCGGGCTCATTCCATGACTTCAGCCACCCGGTCATGGTGCTGATCTCCGGGGCCTGGGCGGCCTTGATTTTGGTGGCAAGGGCCGTGACCTGCGGATCAATGTCAGGCTTCTGGAGGATGATGTCGCTCATCTCCACAGCCTGGCTGTGGTGCGGGACCATGCCCTGAACGAACATGATGTCGGCCGCGTTCGGAGTCACGGTGTCGAGCGGGGCGGCGGTCGCCGGCATGCTGGAACTGCCGTGGTCCATGCCGGGCATGCTGCTGCCGGCAGTTCCGGTCCCGGCCGAGCAGCCGGCAAGGGCCAAAGTGGCTGCGAGGACGGTGGCGGAAATTGTCAGGGTTTTCGTCATGGGAATCTTGATCCTTCAAGGTGATTGCGGAAACAACGCTGGGCGGGAACGGTCACCGTCCAGCGACTCGAGCCCTGGCAAAGAGGGCGAGTTATAAAGGGCTGCGCGCCAGTTAACGGTGGCGCGGCACACACCTTTACGTTCGGCTGATGCAGAGGTCGCCCGGCGAAGGAGTCGTGGGCAGGAATGAATAGTCAGCGTGGCCGGACGGTTGTCCGGCGCCGGATACATTCCCAAAGGGTGTGCTGCCGGGCAGCGGGGCTAACAGCGATCCGGTTCCCGGTGACGGGACGCAGCCGGCATCCATGCCCGCCATCTCGGCGCACCCGCCGGATCCGGTGCATGAAGCGGCAGGGTCCGGCGGTGTTGGAGCCGACGTTGTATCGGCGACGTGGTGGCCGGTGTGGGCATCAGGTGCACGCGCTACGGAATAGGTGTCGGCGGCGTGTATGGCTCCGGCAGCGGCCATGGAATGCGTGCCAGGCACGAAGTGCATCCCGAAGATCCCGGAGATGAGGGCCAATAGCCCAGCCAGGAGGCCCGCACGGCGGAGGAGGGCCGGGAAACGGCGTAGCAGTGTTGTTAGCATGCAAGTTCCTCCTTTCGCGCGGGATCAACTCAATAAGGGTACTCGTGGGGTGGTTCCGCAACCCCATGTCTCTAACGTAGCCGGAGGCTGATCAGTTCCGACCGGTCGACGCACCTCGCGGCGGGAGTGGGCCCGTGAGGGACGTCTGGTAATACCCCCGAAAGTGAGTCTCCTCGCCCTACCGCCGGGGCCGTGTTGCAAGCGGAGAATGGCCCTACTTGCGGTGTCCCATATCTCTCCGCCGTGGGTATAGGGGCGTCGTCGTAGCCCTATTCCAGGAGGAACCCATGAACGTCAAACGCACCTCTGCCGCAGTGAGTGCCGCCGTACTGGTTGTGCTCTTCAGAGGCGCCGTCCCCGCATCCGCCGAGATTTCCAACAGTCACGCTGCCTGCACCGGACTTGGCATCTCGGATCATGCCGTCACGGACGGCCCAGGTGCCGTTCCCGAGATTATCAAAGAAATAAAAGGGGCGGCCGCCTACTATGGCTTCGCTAACTCGGGCCAGGTTGTGAGCAGGTTCTCTAAGGTCCATACAGGCACGCACGCGCCGGGCTGCGAGGAAGCCATTGTGGAAATCCTTGTCGCCGGACCATAACGTGTGGGTCATGCCCTGAACCGCACTGACCGGGCTGGAACGGTAATGGCCCCGCCAGCAGCGCGATGCTGCGGACGGGGCCATTTACGCGGTTGCCTGATGATGCAGATGGTCGCTTAGGCGCGGACCTTGGTGTGTCCCTTGCTGAGGACCATGGCCAAGGCGATCATGCCGACGCCGAGCAGCAGGTGCAGAACGTTGTCGAAGCCGTTCAGCGGCACGAAGTTCCCAGCCGATTCCTGGGGGACCACCAGGCCGTAGACGAACAGCACCAGATAGATGACGCCGCCGTAGAGGAGGAACGAACGGGCACCGGTGGCGGACTTGGCCAAGGCGATGCCCGCTGCGCCGAATAGCAGGTGGACCACGTTGTGCAGGACAGATACCTGGAACAGGCCCAGCAGCATTGCCTCGGAATCGTGTCCCGCGAAATGCAGCTCGCCGAAGTTGGCCGTCAGGCCCGGCACGAAGCCGAGGACGCCGACCAGCAGGAACACGGCGCCGACAACCATGGATGCCTTCTGGACGTTGGTGCGGGCTACCGTGCCGGTGTGGGTGTGTGTGGCCATGATGATCTCCTGATGCGATATGGGTTTGCGGATCAGCGGGTTGTGCTTACCTGCCAAACCGTTGGGTTATGCCTGCAATTCGGGGCTGGCATGCAACCCGGATGGCTCATTCGCAAATTTTGTGTAGTCGGCCGGGGCACCAGCGGACTTCGACGAGGCCCATCATTCCCTGGTCCTCGTGATCGAGGATTTAGCAGGGTCCACTCTTCCACGGTCTGCGCGGCCACGACGGTGTCCGTCCGGCTTGCGTTGAATACCCGGCCGTTGATGGTGAGTCTCATCATTCCCGTCCCCATCCCCAATCCGCCGACGCCGGGGGTCAGCTGCCGGTGCGCGGCAACCACCGCGGTCCTTAGGTCTGCCGGTGCCGGCCCCATCAGGCCGGCCATGCTGCAACCCTCCGTTGGCGCGCGCTGTGCAGCGCATCTGGTTCGGTGAAGTCCGCGCCTGCAATCGGGGAGAACCGGGAACTGGCCGTCCACCAGAGCCCGGCTCCGCCGGCGGCCGTGGCTCTGCCCGCGCCAAACAGGCGCACCGCAACCACCACAAGCAGGGCTGTCCCGACGAGCAGGAGTATGCCCCACAGCCACATCGTCCAGCCCATATTCATGCCGTAATCCCACATCATGAGGGCGCCTTTCGCTGGGAGCCATTGACGCTGCGATCTCCGGCAGTTTCCCGCCGGCCGGAAGGGTTCGAAGGCTCCTAGCTCAAAGAACTTTTTTGTGCGACGTTTCGACCGGGCTCACCTTCCGTGGACTTCGTACCGGGCCTTGCCGCCGTGCTTGGCCCGGTACATGGCCGAATCGGCCTGCCGCAGCAGCTCCGTCACGTCCGCCGTGTCCGCGGTGCGCTGGGCGACGCCCATGCTCAGCGACACCCGCAGTGACCGGTCACCGATCATGAACGGCTCGCTCAGAGCCTCGTAGATCCGCTCGGCAACAGGCCCCGTGGCCGGAGTGCCGTCGTCGTTATCCAGAACGACGACGGCGAACTCGTCGCCGCCCAGCCGTGCCACCAGGTCGTGGCTGCGGACGCTGGCCCGCAGCCGCTCGGCCAGCTGGGCGAGCAGCGCGTCGCCGCCTTCATGGCCGAGGGAATCGTTGACGTCCTTGAAATCGTCGATGTCGATGAACAGCAGGCCCTCGTGCCGGGTCCGGCGGTTGCTGTCCGGCTCGAAGGATGCCAGAAGTCGCTCCGCCAAGGCCGCCCGGTTCGCGAGCCCGGTGAGGTCATCGTGTGTTGCCCGATAGGTCAATGCCTTGTGGCTGTCCTGGAGCGCCGCGGCCATGCCGTTGAAGGCCACCGCCACCTCGCCGAGTTCGTCCCGCCGGGCCACGTCCAGGCGGTGGCCGTAATCGCCGGACTGCAGCTTCAGGACGCCCCGGCGCAGGCTGTTGACGGGCCGCATCAGGTCCTTGACCATTCGGCGCCGGAAGTACAGGGTGGCGACGATGGCCACAACGAAGAGACCGAACCGGCCAATCACCAGGAATCCCTGGAGCTCTCGCGTGTCCACGAGCCCCCGGTTCAGTGCCTGGAGGGAGGCCTGCTGGACGGCGGCCAGCTGCGTACGCACGCTCGCGCTTGCCGCGGCAAAGGCAGGTGCGTCAGCGACGTTGTTTCCTGTGAGGTTAAGTACCTGGTCGCCCCAGAGACCTGCCTTCTCCAGTCCGGCCTGCCAGTCCTGCCGTGCCGCGGACAGGGCCTCGGACCGGCCTTCGTCCACAGCTTTGACCGCGGCGGCTGCCCGGTAGAGCTCCTCAATGTCCTGCTGTTCCCGGAAAAAGGCCTCCCTGTTCACGGGAGCCGCCGCAAGTAACTGGTGCCCCAGTTGCTCATGCGCCTCAAGGGCTGCCTCCAGGTCCGCGACGCTGCCGTACTCGGCCTGGAGCCGTCCGTTCGCAGCTTCCATCTCGTTCACCACGAACCGGACGCCGACAACGGTGACCGCTGCGCCGAGGAACAGGGCCAGCAGCATGAGCGTGAATGCCCCGGACCATTCACGCTGCAGGCTGTACGAGCGCGGCGGGGCAGAGGCCTTAGCCACGGGTGGGCTTCGGCGGGCCCGACCACAGGAAGGCATGGTTCTCAGGCGGTGCAGTCATAGCGCAGGAATCCATGGCGTCCTCGGGCCGGGGTGATGTTATGCCAAACGTACACGGAGCCACAGACAAATTCGGTGGCGTATTGCGGGCCGGGCCGGATAATTACGGGCGCCTCCAATCAAGGTCGAACCAGCTAGGCTGCTCAGCAGTGTGCCAACAGGCCACCGAACAGGTCCGTGGCAGACCAGGCGGCCGCGGCAGTGCCGTCCGAATCACGTACGAGTTCCCGAGGCCCGTTGTGATTCCCGGCGGTGCTTTACTTCTCGTTTTGACCTTCCACCCTTCATGGGGTGGGGGCCGGTTCCCCTTGATCGGGAACGGGTTAAACCCCCGTCCCTACACACGAGATTATTCCTGTCATCCGCAGCCCCGCCAGCAGTCCCGGCTGGTCCTTCCGAGGCCTTGCTTTCGGACGCCGGCCGGTCCTTACTGATGGAAGGAGCCCGGGCCATCCGGCAGAAATCTGCTGCTTGGCTGCACCAGGTTCCTGCCGCACGGACTGGTTCCCTGTGTCGCAACGGGGAGCCGGCCAGCGGTTCCGCGCAGTGACTACGGGAGGGAAAAACCGATGTTCGCGAGAGTCAGCACGTACAAGACCGGCCCCGAGACGGTCTCAGACACCCCTACGGAAGACATCGTCAGCAGGGTGCGCCAGATCCCCGGGTGCAAGGGGATCTACTACCTGAGCGGGAAAGAGACAGACAAGGCCATCTCCATCACCCTTTGGGATACCGAGGAAGCCATGACCGCAAGCCGCCAAGAAGCAAACAAAATCCGCAAAGAGAACAGTGATGAGGAAAAAACGGAGATCGTCGCAGTGGAAGAATTCGAAGTCACCGTGAGCAGCCTCAACGACTGACCGCGAACCGTTCCAGCGCCCAGTCCCAGCGAATCAGCTCCTGCTCCAGCCTGACAGCGGTCCCGAAGGCGTCATTGCGGAGTCCTTCATAGAGTGCGGATTCGTCAGGAGTCAGCCGGCTCAACACAGCCTTCGACGGCGACGGCTCGCTGGCCCAGGCATCGCGGTGGGCCAGCAGCGTGGCCTCGTCCATCAACACGCTGGCCACGTGCGGGTGGACGGCGCGGAGCTGGTCCAGGATCCGGAACCCATGCGTGTCCAGGTCGCCCCAGTACAGGACCTCGCAGTTCCGCAGCCACCCGGCGTCCCGCAGCGACGAGAAACCATACCCGGCACCGTAGATGGCCAGCGTGTCCGGGCGTTCCGGGAGGGCCAGGAAGTTGACCAGGTTCTCGGTGATCATCACCGTGCGGGCGGGCAGCTGCAGGGTGCTGAACGCCTCCGCGGTGACGGTCAGGTCCCGCGCCTGGCCCAGCAGCGCCATGCCGGGATCCAGCAGGCGGAACCTGACCAGCTCGGGCGGGTGCAGGAAGCCATGGGCTGCCGCGAAGCGCGCCGCCGGGGTACGTGCGGCGCTCTGGCCCAGCAGGGATCCGGGGGAGGCCTGGGCGTCGGCCAGCGGCCCGCCGTTACCGGCATCAGCTTGCGGGTCGGGTTCGGCACGTAGCTCCGTCACGAGCTCATCGATAACCTTCCTGTGGTTCTCGATGAACTTGGTGTGCACGCCGGGAACGCTCAGCTGCCGCACGTAGATGCCTGGCCCGGGATTGTCCTGCAGCCACAGGGCCACGCGGGCAGCGGTTAGCGCGTCGGCACCGAGTTCCAGCAGCTTGAGCGGCCGCTTCAGGGCCCACCCGCGGAACAACGAGTGCAGCGAGGCCAGACTCCCGGCGAGCTCCACGAACCGGGCTGCGTCCTTCGCCTTACCGATAAAGCCGATCTCGTCCTCCACAGCGGCAAAGACCGCCGCCGCCGGCAGGTGGTTGGCCCCCACCGTGGTGCGCCCCACTTCCGCGGTTTCCAGGCTGAACGGACCCACTGCGCCGAACAGCTCCGCCGCCCATGCGCTCGCCGCAGCATAGTCACTCCGGAGCGTCCCCGCCGTCGGACGTTTCAACGGACGACGGCGGGGGTACAGTACGCCCGGTTCCAGCACCTCGCGGAGCAGCGCCCCGCTGCCCCAGGACTTCAGCGACTGCGCCCGCAGGTCAGCCACCGTGGTCCAACCCTGTGCAGGCTGTTTAGGCACGCCGGGCCCGCTCGTCGCGGTACTCCTGGATGGTCATGTTCCGCAGCTGCGAATCGTCGCCGTTGGTGTTGGCCACGAACCCCACATGGGACACAAAGGGTTCGATCACATGGATCTTCTGCAGGGGAGTGACGATCAGCAGCTGCAGCTTCATCCGCTGGAACAGCTCCAGCCCGTACCGCGCGGACTCGTCGGAGCCGCGGCCGAACGCCTCATCGATCACCACGAACCGGAAGCTGCGCCCACTGCCGGCATTCTTCCCGGCGCTCTTGCCGGACGCCAGCCCGAACTGGAATGCCAGGGCGGCCGCGAGGATGGTGTAGGCGAGCTTCTCCTTCTGGCCGCCGGACTTGCCGCCGGAGTCCGTGAAGTGCTCGAACTCCTCGCCGGTTTCGGTCCACTTCTCCGCGGCGGAAAACGTGAACCAGTTCCGGACGTCCGTGACCTTGGCGGTCCAGCGCTCGTCGAGGGTGGTGTAGCCGTCCCGGCCCCGGAACCGCTCAATCAGGCGCTCTACCTGCAGGTACTTCTGCTCGGAGTACTGGTCATCGTCGCCGATGGTCCCCTCCGAGCAGGCCCGCAGGTCCAGGCCGAACTGCCGTACGTCCAGGTCGGTGCTGTTCTGGTGCTCCAGCTGGATGTGCCGGCCGGCGTTGTACTCAATCCCGGCTAGGGACAGGTTGATTTCGCCGATCCGGTTCACGATGTCCTGCCGGCGGCTGTCCAGGAACGCGTTGAACGCCACCACCTCGTGGATGGTGTTCTGGTTCAGGGATTCCTTGAAGTGGGCTTCGAAGCGCGGGAGATCGTTGCTGACCAGCTGCTCCAAGAGTTTGCCGAAGTCGACGGCGGACTCGAGGGCGGCGTCGATCTCCGTGGTCTCGTTCTGATATTTGTTCCGGAACTCAGCCATCAGCCGGACAGTTTTCTCGGCGGCCCGGGCGATCTGCTTGGACAGTGCGTCAATTGTGTCGGTCAGCCCGTTCCGGACGGCGCTTTCCACCGTGCCCGTGTTCTTGTAGGTGAGCGGCTTGCCGGCGAGTTCCGCGGCGGCGAGCCGGGCGACGGCGGCCAACAGTCCGCCGTCGTCCGTTAACGGTGTCTCCCGCAGGACGTCGTGGCAGTCCTCGATCGCCTCGACGATGTCCTTGGCCGCGCCTTCGTTGGAGCCGATCCGGCGTTGGATATCATCAGCCCGCACCTGCAGGCGTTCCAGCTTTCCGGAGAGCTCGGCTTCCTTCGCCGTCAGCTGCCGTAGTACGTCGCTGGTGGACTCCAGCTGGGCCTTTTCCGCTTTGAGCTCCTCGATGCGGCGTGCGGTGAGCTGCCAGCTCAGCTCGGCGAAGTCAGACACCGCCCCGATGATGCCCAACTGCTGGTTCTGCCTGCCAATGGCGCCCAGGGAATCGTTGACCCGGGACAGCTGGCCGGCCAGTACGCTGAGCTGGCCCTGGACCTCGTCCCGTTCCGCACGGAAGCGGCTGATCTTGTCCAGGTTGTCCCAGCCCAGGACGTAATTCCGGCGGTCCGACAGTTCCTGCCGGTCGTCCTTCTCGTGCCGGCCGCGGCCGCCCTTGAGCTGGCCGTTGGCGGTGAGGGCCTTGGAGCGGCGGCGGAAGTCCTCCAGGGTGTCGCAGCAGAAGTAGTCGAAGCGGCTGCTGAGCTCATCCAGCAGGAAATTGCGGAACGGCGTCCCCTGCTTGATGGCGATCTTCGCCGCCAGCGTGCCCGCCTCGGCCGGCTTCGGCGCGTACGATTCGCCGATCTTCAGGTACACCAGCCGGCCGCGCAGGTTATTCCCGTCCACCCAGCCGCTCACCGCAGCGTAGCGCTCCGAGGGCACCAGCAGCGACAGCGCAAAGCCGCGCAGGGTGCGTTCGGCGGCGCCTTCCCAGGCCGCTTCGCCATCGCGGACGCGCAGCAGCTCGCCCGCGTACGGCAGGTCGGACTCCACGATACCGGTCCCCTCGCACAGACGACGGCGGAGTTCCACCTGGGGCCGCGGCAGCAGGTTGGGTCGCGCCTGCAGGCTGGTCAGCTCCGCGGCGACGTCCGCGGCGCGGCCGGTGAGCACGGTACGCGTCATGCTCAGCTCGGTGCGGCTGTCCTGAACTTCGCTGGCTGTGGTAGCGAGCTCCTTTTCGACGTCCGCGAGCCTGACCCGGTTGTCGTCAAACTGGACGCGGTCAGCGGGGGCCTGCAGGCCGAGGTCCGCCGCAGCTTCGGCGTATTTTTCGAATCGTACCCGCTGGGACCGGGACTCCTCGCCCAGCCGTGCGGCCTCTGCCTCGATGGCGGCCAGCCGGCCGCCGCCGTTGCTGCGGATGTCCTCCTTGACGGCGGCCAAGTCCAAGCGGAGCTGGGTGATTTCGGTAGCCAGCTTGCCGCTGTCCTCCTGCAGCCGCAAGCCGGTGTTCCGCAGTTCCGCCTGGTGCTCGATGCTCAGCTGCAGCTTCTGGTCCGTGAACCAGGGGTGCAGCTGGTCCCGCTGCTGGCGGGCGAATTCATCGTCCCGGCTCAGGGCTGTGTGCTGCGCCGCGCCCTCGGTGATGGGGGTGAGCAGCCCGATCTGGTCCTTGGCCCGCAGGACGGCGTCGTGGGCCTTCTTCAGGTCGTCGAAGTGATGGATGAGGTTGCCGATCCGGGCCTCGACGTCGTCTTCCTCGAGCATGTTGGTCCGCACGAAATTGGTGATGTTCTCCACCTGCTTCATGGACACCGTGCGGTGGAACAGCTCCATCGCCTGATTGCCGCTGATGCCGAACTGCCGCTTGAACGCCGCCGCGTAGGGCTCGAAGGTTTCATGGATGGACGCCCCCGCGGCCCGGAGCTGCTTCTTCAGCTTCGCGGGGTCCTGGCCGAAGTTGGCGAAGTCCCCGGCGATGGACTGCTCGCCCTCCAGCAGCGAGTAGAAGCGGTTCGGCTGGCCGGCTTCCTGGGTGGCCCAGAGGGTGATGGCCAGAGTGATTGATTTGCCCAGGACGGCGTTGTGGAAGACGCCCAGAACCACGGTGAGCTTGCCGGTGCCGCGCAGCGCCACAGGCTTGGAGTATTCGCCGCCGGCACTGCGGGTGCTCTTGTGGAAGCCCCGGACGTAGCTCATCAGGGTGCGTTCCTTCTTCTGCGCGCCCGCGGCCTTGTTGTACTCGATCCTGTTGGCCGGCAGCAGAAGGGTGGTGATCGCATCCACCACGGTGGACTTCCCGGAGCCGATGTCGCCGGTCAGCAGGCTGTTGGAACCGTCCAGCCGGAACGTCCGCACCTCCTGATGGAAGGTGCCCCAGTTGAGCAGCTCCAGACGGTGCAGCCGGAACCCCGGGGGAGTGCCGGCGTCGTCCGCTTTTTCATCGAGGCTGAACAGCATCTCCTGCTCGTCTGTCCCGCCTTTAACTGCGGTGAACGTCTCGGTGCTCATGCGCGGTCCTCTTCCTTGCTGCCGGTGCCGGTTCCGGTGAGCGAAGCGCGGTAATCGGACAGCCGCGCGTCGAATTCCTCCAGCCATTGGGCATCCACGTATGCCTTCAGGATCCGCGCGACCTCGTACGTGCCCGTCTGGCCGCGCAGTTTCCGCAGGAAGCCCAGCTCCACCACCTTCTTGATGTTGGTGCCGAGCTGGTCCAGGATCCGAGCCTCGTTGCTGGATTCGGGCAGGAAGACGGCCACCATGTCCGCAATGTCCTGATCCGTCATGATGAGGCGCAGTTCGCTGCTGTTGGTGTCGAATTCGAGCATCCGGCCGCGGAGCAGCGCCAGGAGGAGGCTGACGTTGAAGGTGAGCGGGCGGCGGGGGATGAGCCGCGGAAGTGTGCCGTCCGGATCCTCGCGCGATTTCAGGAACGCGTAGCCCTCGGATTCGTCCAGGATGAGGTCAAGGCCCAGGACGGCCACGTAGTCGCGGACGTGGGAGGACAGGACCAGCAGCGACTGCCAGATCTTTTCGTCGGCCTCGGCGTACACCACGCCTTTGAAAAGCTTCGTGACGACGCCGGGAAGTTCCTCGGGCGTGTGTGTTTCCGGTGCGTCTGTGGTGGTCATGCGGGCCTCACAAAGATGATCTGTTCGACGGTGGCTTCCCGGATGCTGCCGTCCGGGAGCTGCCAGGACAACTGCTGTGACTCGTCCGGGTTGATGGAGGCCCAGTTCGATTCGGTGGCCAACTGGTAGTAGGCGACGATTTCGGCCAGCCCCTGGGAGAGCGGATGGGCGGATGCTACTTCGCCGAGCGTGGCCTGTTCGGTGCCGGCCAGGACGTCGTCGATGTTGGACTTCAGCCGTTCCGTGTCCACGTGGAACTGGTTGAAGAGGGCGCCGGCGTCCACTTCCGTATCGTTTGCCGCCACCACGATGTCGTCCACCATGATCCGCCGGCTCGGCTCATACAGCGGCCGTTCGAACGGGAGCGCGACCTCGACGGACTGGGCCGCAATCTCCAGGAAAACGCCCGACGGCGGCACCTCCCGGGTGCCCAGCGCGCCGGATTCAATGCTCCGGACGAGCTGCATGATGCGCTTATTCTCCAGGAACACCTTGTCGTCCAGAAGCCGGCGCATCTGCTGCGAGAGCTGGCGGACCGTGGCCTGGGTCTGCTCGACGGCGGGCAGCCAGTCCTGGTGCAGGTTGGTCACGGCGTGCAGATTGTCCAGTTTGGCGAGGGCGTCGATCTGGGTGGCCCGGTGCAGCAAGTCCCGCAGTTCGGTACGGAGCTGCGGGGACATCAGGTAGTCCCAGAAGCCCTGGAACGTGCGGCCCTGGAGGGAGCCGCTGATGTCCTGTTGGTTGGCGAAAATGGAGGCCAGTAGCTCGCCCTGGGAGCCGTCCCAGGTGGCGATCTGTTCGCGGACCTGGCGGTCGAGCTTCCGGAAGTTCTGCTCCACCTCCCGGAAATCGGAGAGCAGGTCCTTGGCCAGGGTGGTCAGCTGCTGGAAGTGGTCCAGGGCTTCGGGTCCGGTCATTACCCGGATGTTGCCGTCCTTGATCCGCTGCATCTCGGCGTCGATCCCGTCCCGCTGGCGCTGGAGCTCGGCGAGCCTTACCTCCGGATCGGTTTCGGACTGCTGGACCAGCGCCTTCAGCACGGCGAAAATGCTGGTCAGCCTGGACTGGGTGGCCACGAAGTCCCGGCCGCTCAGGCTCTCCACCCAGCGGACCACGTCCTCGGCGGCGGCCGTGAGATCGTAGCGCGGCTCGTCCTGGCCCGGGACGTAATATTTCCGCAGCCACGCGCGTTCCGGGGCAGCCCACTCGTCCAGATATTCCCCGGCCGGGCGGGGGTATTTGTCTTCGCCGAAGACTTCGCGGAGGCCGAACAGGACATCATCGAGGTGGTCGATGAGCTCTTGCCGGCCGATGTCCCGTTGGTTGGGCCCGGTGAAGGCTTTGATGAAGAAACTCACGGCCAGCGGGGCGTTCTGAGCGCGGAGCAGGGACCACCCCGCGTGGTTCTCGCGCAGTGCGTTGATGGCGTAGAAATCCATGGTGTCCTCGGTGCGGGGGCTGTTGTTTCTAAGCTACACGGGGGCGGTGACAATTTCCGTGGAGGCCGGCGGGCTCACCCCCCGGGGCCTCCATCCGCTGAGGAGTTTTTGTCCAGGTAATCCGCCTTTACGGGCTTCCTAAGGGGATTATCTGGACAAAAACTTTATCTGGACAAAAAAGTCTAGGGAGAGAGGACGTTCAGTCCTGCCTCGACGGCGGCGGCCTTCAGCCCGGCGTCATAGGCCACCACAACGTCGGACTGCAGCCGGATGGCTGCGGCCAGATGAATGGCGTCGGCGCTGCGGAGCTTGCCGGGCAGGGCCGCCGCGGTCAGCAGTCGCTCAAAGGGTGATGCCGACGGCGGGATCAGCGTTGCGGCTACCTCGCCGTTGTTCGTGACGTCGATGGTTGCGCAGTTCCCGAACGTAAGGATCAACCACCGTGGGTTTCGAGAGGATCAGCTACGACGGGCTCAACCACCGCGCCGACTCCGGCCTGCGCCCAGTGCCGCCGGAGCAATTCAGCCAGCCGCTCGGGCTCGATCCGGTGTGGTGGGTCGAAATGGTGGCGCTGGGGGAAGACCTCCAGGTGGAAGTCCGGGAAGAAGACCCTTGACAGCCGGCTGGCAATATCGCCGTAGTCGTCGGGATTGCTCAGGCCGCCGAGGGCGAAGAAGACGGGCTGGCGAAAGGCGGCCAAACGCGCCCTCTCCAGGTCGTAGGTTTTGAAGGTCCGCAGGAACGCCCTGATACCCGCGGGCCGTTTGGCCATCCACGCCGGCGGGGGATCCGCCGGCGGCGGAAGGGCGACGTCGGGCTTAACTCCCAGCCTCATGAAGGCGGGCATGAACTGCTCCGGCGGGAGTGTTTCCAGCTGCTCGTACTGTTTCCAGAGTGCGGTGTGGGCAGGGCTCCAGTCCCAGTTCCCGGCCCAGGCCGGCTCCAGCAGCGCCAGGCTCAGCAGCGCCAGGCTCAGCAGTCTTTCAGGATGCTTGGCAGCGAACGCCAGCGCCGCCGCCCCGCCACCTGAGTAGCCTGCCAAATGGAACCACTCCCATCCCCGGGCATCGGCTTCGCGCAGCACGCCTTCGATCTCTGTGTCCAGGGTCCAGTCCGCCGGCGGCTCATCGTCCGTGTAGAGCTCGAGATCCTTGGCGATTGCCTCGACGTCCGGCCCGAGGGCTGCAATGAGTCCGCCGTAGGCGGCCTGGGCCGGAAGAACAGAACCCGGTAGAAGAATGGTCCGAATTGGTTCCATGGAAGAAGGCTACGCCGGGGTTTAGACGGGCTCAACCATCAGCCTTGGTGGGCGGTGGTAAATGGTTCTGAAAATCTCCTGTACAGTTGATTTTGTTGTTGTGTTTATGCAGTTGGTAATTCAGGCAGTACGCGCGGTCGAAAGTCCGCGTCTTTCTGAAGTAGCGGTTTTGAACACCCCACACCGGAGGACCCGAAAGTCGGGACTGTTCCTCCACCTTCACGAAGGACAAAAAATAATGGCTACTGGTACCGTCAAATGGTTTAACGCTGAAAAGGGCTTCGGCTTCATTTCCCCCGATGACTCCTCACAGGACGTTTTCGCTCACTACTCCGCGATCGCCTCTTCCGGCTTCCGCTCACTCGAAGAGAACCAGAAGGTTTCCTTCGAAACCGAGCAGGGCCCCAAGGGTCCCCAGGCCGTCAACATCCAGGCACTCTAATTCTTTAGAGATTCTGGGGCCTTAGGGTTTCATTTTCACAGCAGGGCCGGTCTAATGACCGGCCCTGCTTTTGTTAACCCGGATCGAGTCCATCCCTCCGCACAGGGAGGCTTCGCACTTCCGTGCCAATACCAAAGTGCCAACTCAGTCCGCTGATCCGCAAGCACCTCAATGTGGGCAGGAATATCGGGAACGCCTTAAGGAAACCGCTGTGGAGCCGGCTACCCCGCTGTACCTGGACGGGCGGCGTGACGGCATGGTGGCCCGGCTGGACTCCGCCAGCGACGAAGCCGCCTCTATGCCATCCACTGCGTGGACCGCGCCGGAAAGCCGCGTGGGATTGTGGGTCCCCACGACCTCACGGAAGATCTGGACGCACCATGTGGAAACCGCGAGACGCACGCGCGGGTGGTGCGGCGAAACCTCAAAAGCCTGCACCTGATGGCGCCCAAAGAGGACAGTCGCGGCCGGGCCCTGCTCACCAACGGCCGAGTGAAGTTCCTCCTGGCCGTCCGGGCTGCGGGCCAGTCGGATCAAGTTTCGACGGGCTCAACCACCGGGGTTGTCAGGATCCCTATCCAGGTCACTGGTCCGGGTTTGGGTCCCGCACATCCCGTTCGCCGATATCGGCAGCACCCAGGGCGGCCGCGGCAGCGCTATGCGTGGTTTCGTGCGCGCGGATGCTGAGCTCCGGGTGATGGAGGTCCAGGGCGGGACGCTCCGAACGGATCCGGGGCAGCGAGGTGAAGTTGTGGCGCGGCGGCGGGCAGGACGTTACCCATTCCAGCGAGGCGCCGAAGCCCCACGGGTCATCCACCTCAACGTGTTCGGAGCTGCGCGACGTGAGGTAAACGTTCCAGAAGAACGGAATCATTGAGGCGCCGAGCAGGAAGGAGCCGATGGTGGAGAACTGGTTCATCCAGGCGAAGTTGTCCTCCACCAGATAGTCGGCGTAGCGGCGGGGCATGCCCATGACCCCCAGCCAGTGCTGGATCAGGAACGTGCCGTGGAAGCCAAGGAACAGCATCCAGAAGTGGATCTTTCCGAGGCGCTCATTCAGCATCTTGCCGGTGAATTTTGGCCACCAGAAGTAGAAACCTGCGAACATCGCGAACACCACCGTGCCGAACACCACGTAGTGGAAGTGCGCCACCACAAAGTAGGAATCGGAGACGTGGAAGTCCAGCGGCGGCGACGCCAGGATGATGCCGGTCAGACCGCCGAAGAGGAACGTGATGAGGAAGCCTAGGCTCCACAGCATGGGAGTCTCGAACGTCAGGGACCCCCGCCACATGGTGCCGATCCAGTTAAAGAACTTCACGCCGGTGGGGACCGCGATGAGCATGGTCATAAAGGAGAAGAACGGCAGCAGGACCGAACCGGTCACGTACATGTGGTGCGCCCATACAGTCATGGACAGGGCTGCGATGGAGATGGTCGCGTAGATCAGGCCCTTGTAGCCGAAGATCGGCTTGCGGCTGAAGACCGGGAAGATCTCGGACACGATGCCGAAGAACGGCAGCGCGATGATGTACACCTCGGGATGGCCGAAGAACCAGAACAGGTGCTGCCACAGCACCGCGCCGCCGTTCTCCGGATCATAGATGTGTGCACCGAACTTGCGGTCGGCCCCCAGGGCAAACAGGGCCGCCGCGAGCGGCGGGAAGGCCATGATGACCAGGATGGACGTCACCAAGGCGTTCCAGGTGAAGATGGGCATCCGCCACATGGTCAGGCCCGGGGCGCGCATGCAGATGATGGTGGTGATGAAGTTGACCGCACCCAGGATGGTGCCGAATCCGGACAGCGCCAGGCCGAAGACCCAGAGGTCACCGCCCACGCCGGGGGTGAACGTGGTGTTGTTCAACGGCGCGTAGGCGAACCAGCCGAATGCAGCAGCGCCCTGCGGGGTGATGAAGCCCGCGACCGCGATGGTGGAGCCGAAGAGGAAGAACCAGAAGGCCAGGGCGTTCAGCCGTGGGAACGCGACGTCGGGGGCGCCGATCTGCAGCGGCATGATGAAGTTGGTGAAGCCGGCGAACAGCGGGGTGGCGAACATCAGCAGCATCATGGTGCCGTGCATCGTGAACAGCTGGTTGTACTGCTCCTTGGTCTGCAGGATCTGCATGCCAGGTTCGAAGAGCTCGGCCCGGATGAGCAGGGCCATAACGCCGGCCAGCATGAAGAACACAAATGAGGCGATCAGGTACATATACCCGATGACCTTGTGGTCGGTGGAGGTGAGCCAGCCGACCACCATGGAGCCTTTACGCAGCGGTACCAGCGGGGGAGCGGCCGTTGAAGCGGTCCCTGTTCGTGAATGTCCGGTGATGGCCATTTTTCACCTCACAGATTAGTCTGCACGGCATGTTTGGACCCTTTGCATGAGCCCCTAAGTGCAGGCTACTCACTTACGCGGCGTCCCGGAAGAGTCAGTGCAGGCCCATCGCATTCCGGACCTCGTCCAGGATGTGGTGGACGGCGGTCTCCGCCGCCACAGCGTCACCGCGGGCCACCGCTGCCGCAGCATCCTCGTGGGCCTGCAACGCTTCGTTCCGCGGCTTGAAGGGCATGAGGCCCTGTTTGGTGCGGCTGGTGAGCACCTCGGCCACCATGCCTTCCAGTGCGGTGAACATTTCGTTGCCACAGCTTTCGAGCAGCAGGCAGTGGAACTCGATGTCCACCGACAGGAACGCCTCGAGTTCGCCGGCTTCGCCCAGCCGCCGCAGCTCTGCGGCCAGAAAAACCAGCCTGGCCCGTTCAGCCGCGCTCGCCCGGCGGGCAGCACCTGCAGCCGCAATCGGCTCGACGGCGATGCGCAGCTCCGTGAGGCTGCCGTACTGCTCGGCGCGGTTGGCCGAGGCGAGGCGCCACCTCACCAGCTTGGGATCATAAACATTCCACAGCCCGCGCTCCTGCACCACGATGCCCACCCGCCGCCGTGAGTACACCAGGTTCATGGATTCGAGCACTTTCATTGTGTCCCGCGCGACAGTGCGGGAAATCCCGTACTCCAGCTGGATGCCCTCAAGCGTAAGCCGGCTTCCCGGTGGGAGGCTTCCGGATGCGATGGCGACGCCAACCGACTCCAGAACGCGTTCATGCATCGCGGGCGAAGCCCCGCCGTCGTCCGCGGTATCCGCGTGGTCCACTGTCGCCGTCGACATGTTTCCTGCCTCTCTATGCGCCGCAGCGCACTCACAGGATACCGAAGATTAAGCCAAAGATATGACTTGTGACACTCAAAGATAGTATCTATGGTTCCAAATGGTGATACCTTATCTCCCGGCGCAGTTCCCTGTGAGGTGCGCTTAGAGAGTTCTTCACTTAGCCAACGGCGTCTTCGGAGGTAAACATGCAGTATCCAGCCACGCACTTGGTGGTGATGGGCGTTGCCGGTTCCGGCAAGTCCACCATTGCGGCAGCTCTTGCCCGGCAGCTTGGCTGGGCCTGTGCCGAAGCGGACGAGTTCCACCCCCAGTCCAACATCGACAGGATGACCCAGGGCATTCCCCTGCAGGACGAGGACCGCTGGCCCTGGTTGCAGGAAATCCAGAACTGGATGAGCGCCCATGCCGCTGCCGGGGAAAGCACCGTGCTCACCTGCTCCGCGCTCAAGCTCAGCTACCGCCGCTTGCTCTCCGAAGCACAGGGCCGGGTCCTGTTCATCCACCTCGACGGCGGCGCCGACCTGATCGGCCAGCGCATGCAGGGCCGCGAAGGCCATTTCATGCCGCCCACCCTCCTGCCCAGCCAGCTGGCCACCCTGGAACCTCTGACCGACCAGGAACTTGCCGCCGGCAGCCTCCGCCTGGACATCTCCAACTCCCCGGAAAAGATCGTCGCCGCCGTGCTGGCAGGCCTCACGCTTCCCGCCCAGGCGGAACTCACCGACTGCTGAGCCCGCCCAAATTTTCACAAACCCCAATAAATTCTGTTTCAAAGGAGAACCATGGTCATCGAAGGATGGACCCAGACGCTGGGCGCAGGACCGCTGCTGCTCATCGCAACAGCAGCGATCGTCGTACTGCTGTTCCTGATCATCAAGCTGCGGATGCACGCGCTGATCGCCCTGATCGCGGTCAGCCTCGCGACGGCATTTTCCACCGGAATCCCTGCCAACCAGGTGGTACCGGTGCTGATAAACGGGTTCGGCACAACCCTGGGCACCGTGGCCCTACTCGTTGGCCTGGGCGCAATGCTCGGCCGCATCGTTGAAACCAGCGGCGGTGCCAAAGTGCTGGCGGACTACCTGATCGGTGTCTTCGGTGAAAAGCGTGCACCGTTCGCCCTGGGCCTCGCCTCCCTGATCTTCGGCTTCCCCATCTTCTTCGACGCCGGCCTGGTAGTTATGCTGCCCGTGGTGTTTGCCGTGGCCCACCGCCTGGGCGGGGGAGTGCTGCGCTACGGACTCCCGGCCGCCGGTGCATTCTCCGTGATGCACATCTTCCTGCCGCCGCACCCGGGTCCGGTCTCGGCTGCCGCCTTCTTTGATGCCAATATCGGCCTGGTCCTGATTGCCGGTCTCATCGCCGCCATCCCCACCTGGTATGTCACCGCCTACCTGTTCGGCCTCTGGACCGGCAAAAAACTGGTCCTCCCGGTACCGGAAATCCTGGGCCACGCCAGCGCCGAAGCCGAGTCCAACCCGCCGCGTTTCCGCACCATCATCGGCCTCCTGCTCCTGCCGCTCGTCCTGATCTTCATCAACACCGGCCTGAACACCCTCGCGTCCTCCGGCGTCCTGGACGCAGCCGTCAAGAAGGAGCAGTGGTTCCAGGTCCTGCGCACCATCGGCGAAACCCCGGTGGCCCTGCTGATCGCCGTGCTCGTGGCCATGTTTGTGCTCGGCGCCCGCCGCGGCACCGAGGCCGGTGCCCTGGAGAAGCTGCTCGAATCCTCGCTGGGCCCGGTCTGCTCCGTCATCCTGATCACCGGCGCCGGTGGCATGTTCGGCGGCGTGCTCCGTGCATCCGGCATCGGTGCCGCGCTGGCAGATGTCCTGGGCAGCCTGGGCATCCCGCTGATCCTGGCCGGGTTCCTTATCGCCGCCATCCTGCGCATCGCCCAGGGTTCGGCAACCGTGGCCCTGACCACCACTGCGGGCCTTATCGCCCCGGCCGTAGCGCTGGCGGGACTGAACGGCATGCAGGTCGCCGCCCTGGTCATCGCCGTGGCGGCAGGCTCCGTGGTGGTCTCCCACGTCAACGACTCCGGCTTCTGGCTGGTGGGCCGTTTCTTCGGCATGGACGTCAAAACCACGCTGAAGACCTGGACCGTCATGGAAACGCTGATCGGTGTTATGGGCTTCGCCATCGCGGCGGTCATCTTCCTGCTCGCCGGCGTGGCAGGTTAGCGATCTGACTCCAGCCACGGCTGCCTGAAGTACGACGGCGGGGCGTCCAGGGAAAATCTGGCCCCCCGCCGTCGTCGTACTCCCGGGCGCCGCTACTTGCGGGGTTTGGCTGCCTTGGGCGCTTTCGGCGCTTTGGGCGGGAGCTCCGCGACGTATTCGAAGGCCTTCCCCACCCAGGCCTTTGCCCGTGCATCGTCACCGCCGGCGTTCCACATCTCCGGGAGTCCGGTGTAGCCGCCCATGGGCCGCTCCGCCGGGCCGAACGGGATTGTCGGCTGGGTGCTTTCGAGCTCCTGCCGGTCGGCGTCGGCGAGCTTCACCCCGATGGTGGAGCCGAACAGTCCGGCAAACATGTTGCCGTTGACGAAGGCGCCCAGGTTGCCGAACATCGGCTTGACCACCACCTCAGGTATGTCCGGCACTACGGAGCGGAACCGCTCCTTGGCTTCGTCGGATGCTTTGGCCATCTCCATGGTGATTCTCCCAGGGTCGAGGTGTGATTCTTTGGGCAGCTTATGCCCGTTAGGGCGCTGGCGACAGAATTGCCTACCGCTAGGCTGGCAGGAGTCCGCACCCACTTCTCAGGTTCCCACCCCAACCAAAGGACATCCCTTGACCCAACGCACCATTGTGATCACCGGCGCCAGCGACGGCATCGGCGCGGCAGCCGCGAAGACGCTGACGCAGGCAGGCGACCGGGTGGTCGTCGTCGGCCGTTCCGAGGAGAAGACCCAGGCCATCGCGAAGGAGCTCAACGCCGACTATTTCGTCAGCGACTTCGCCGACCTGGGCCAGGTCCGCACCCTCGCCGCGCAGCTGAAAGACGACTATGAACGGATCGATGTCCTGGCCAACAACGCCGGAGGCATCATGGGCAAGCACCACCTCACGGTGGACGGCAACGAATCCACCTTCCAGATCAACCACCTGGCGCCGTTCCTGCTCACCACCGAGCTGATGGACGTCCTCACCGCCAGCAATGCCAAGGTCATCAACACCGCAAGCGCCGCCAACGGCTTCGGCAAAATGGATCTCTTCGACCTCAAATCGGAGCACAGTTACTCCACTAACCGCGCCTACGGCACGGCCAAACTCGCCAATATCCTCTTCACGTCCGAGCTGCACCGCCGCTTCGGCGAGCAGGGAATCACGACGGCGGCGTTCCACCCGGGCGTAGTCCGCACCAACTTCGCGGCAGCGTCCACCAGCCCCATGCGGCACGCCTACAAGACGCTGCTCAACCGCTTTATGCTCACCCCGGACCAGGGTGCCGACACCCTGCTTTGGCTCATCAACGGCACCGCCGGCACCGACTGGATCTCCGGCGCCTACTACGCCAAGCGCGCCTTGGCGAAGGCTAACGCACAGGCGTACGACGCCGAGCTGGCGCAGGGTCTGTGGGAGGCAAGCGAGGCGCTCGTCGCACGCTAAGCCGGGGGCCCTTAGCGTGCGCGTTCGACGTCGGCGGCACTCTCTGATGCTCCGCGGGCGTTGAGCCCTGCGACCACGCCGTCGACGTCCGCCGCGGACCGGTTCTGGCTCAGCTTGGTCTTCGCCTCGATTCTGGTGATGACCAGTTCGATGCCTACGATGGCGCGCAGCTGGCCGGAGATGTAACGTTCCGGCGCATCGTCCACGCTCCACGGGTGTTCAAGGCCCGCTTCGTTGACATCAGTGAGCCGCCTGACCTGGCCGGCGAGCCAGGCCGGGTCGTCGTGGATAACCAGTGTGCCGTACACGTGCGCTGTGGAGTAATTCCACGTGGGCACAACCCGTCCGTGCTCGGCTTTCGACGCGTACCAGGACGGCGAAACATAAGCATCCGCGCCCTGAATGATCATGAGTGATTCGCCGATCGCCGGCTCGGACCACTGGATGTTGTTCCTGGCGACGTGCGTCTGCAGGGCGCCGTGCTGGCCCACCGCGGGGTCGTAAAGGAACGGCAGCAGCGTGGCCAACAGGCCTCCTGACGTCATGGTGATCAGGTTTGCTGCGCCCGGCCGAGTCAGTAGTGGCCGGACGGCGTCGGGGCCGGCTTCGAAATGGGCTGGCGTGTACATGGGTCTACTCCTTTGCAGGCTGGAGGGATTTTGTGGCGTCGAGGACGGCGGGCTGGGCGGGCGCCGGTTGAGTTGAGGCCGGCCTCATCCGGACCCGGACGGCGGCGCCCGCGCAGAGGATAACGGCCAGGCCGCCCACGATGGTGCTCCATGTCAGGGGCTCACCGAGCAGGAGGCCCGCCCAGCAGATGCTCAGCACGGGCTGGACAAGCTGGATCTGGCTGACCTGGGCCATGGGGCCAATAGCCAAGCCGCGGTACCAGGCGAAGAAGCCGAGGAACATGCTCACCACACCGAGGTAGGCAAAGGCCAGCCACTGGACCGGTGTGCCCGACGGCGGATCCTGGGCCACGGACACCGCCACCAGGAAAACCATCAGCGGGGACGCCAGCACCAGCGCCCAGGACACGGTCTGCCAGGCGCCCAGCTCGCGGGCCAGCAGGCCGCCCTCCGCGTAGCCGATGGCCGCGGCCACCACCGCGCCGAGGAGCAGCAGATCGGCCCAGTGCAGCTGCCCGAACCCGCCGGACTGCAGGGATCCGAAGGCTATTGCGGCCAACCCGCCCACGCCGGTGATAGGCCAGAACGCCAGTGGGGGATGCTCGCGTCCGCGCAGGACAGCCACGGTGGCCGTCGCGGCGGGCAACAGAGCGATCACCACTGCGCCGTGACTGGCGGGCGTGGTCGTGAGCGCAAAGGACGTGAGCAGGGGAAACCCGACGACGATGCCGCCGGCCACCACGGCGAGGCGCGCCCACTGCGTGCCGCGGGGGAGCCGCTGCCGGGTGAGGGCGAGCGCGAAGGCGGCGAGGATGGCAGCTACCACCGCACGGCCTGACCCGATAAACAGCGGCGACAGGGACTCGACGGCCACCTTCGTGAACGGAACCGTGAAGGAGAACGCCGCTACTCCGAGGAGACCCCACCAGAGGCCGATGGGCTGGCGGGGCGGTATCACTGGCGATAAAAGCGTAGTAGCGCTACTATTGTCTCTCATGAACAACGATAGCAGTTCCCGGATTGTGGCGCACTTGAAGAAATGGATTTCTTCGGCCGCGCCCGGTGCGAAGCTGCCGTCCACGCGGTCGCTGGTGGCCGAGTACCAGGCCAGTCCCGTCACGGTGCAGAAGGCCCTGCAGACGCTCACGGCACAGGGGCTGATCGAGAGCAGGCCCGGCGTGGGGACCTTCGTGCGTGCGTTCCGGAGTGCTCGTCCGTCCGACTACGGCTGGCAGACGGCGGCCCTCCGTTCCCCGCTGGCGCCGCCGCCCCCGGCTTCCAGCACCATGCGCAACGTGGCCAACGATGCCATCGCTTTCCATTCCGGCTACCCTGACCGCGAACTCCTTCCCGAGCGGCTGGTGCGGGCCGCCCTTGCCCGGGCAGCCCGCGGCGACGCCGCCTTGTCCCGTCCGCCCGCAGCCGGCATGCCGGAACTGCAGTCGTGGTTCGCGCACGAACTCGGTGCCTCCACGCCGGCCGGGACCACCCCGCCGAACCCGAGTGACGTCGTCGTACTCCCCGGAAGCCAAAGCGGGCTGAGCTCCATCTTCAGCGCGCTCGCCGGCCGCGGGCAGCCGCTGCTGATGGAATCGCCGTCCTACTGGGGTGCCATCCTGGCCGCAGCGCAGGGCGGCGTGCGCATTGTCCCGGTGCCCAGCGGACCGGACGGACCCGACCCGGCCGAGCTGGCCCGTGCCTTTGAGGAGTCCGGCGCGCGGCTCTTCTACGCGCAGCCCAACTACGCCAACCCCACCGGCGCGCAGTGGTCAGCTGAACGGCGCGAACAGGTCCTGGACGTGGTGCGCGCGAAGGGGGCGTTCCTAGTGGAGGACGACTGGGCGCACGACTTCGGCATCTCCTCCAACCCCGTGCCCGTCGCCTCCCGCGACGACTCCGGCCACGTGGTCTACTTGCGCTCGCTGACCAAAAGTGTGTCACCGTCCATCCGCGTCGCCGCGGTCATCGCCCGCGGTCCGGCGCGGGAGCGCATCCTGGCGGACCGGGCGGCCGAATCGATGTACGTCAGCGGGCTGCTCCAGGCGGCAGCGCTCGACGTCGTGACGCAGCCCGGGTGGCAGACGCACCTTCGCAGCCTTCGCCACCAGCTCGAGTCACGCCGCAACCTGCTGGTCACCAGCCTGCGCCAGCACGCCCCGCAGGCGCACATCGAGCAGGTGCCCAAGGGCGGCCTGAACCTGTGGGCCAGGCTGCCCGACGGGACCGACCTCGAACGGTTGACCCGCGACTGTGAAACCGCCGGGGTGATCATCGCCGGCGGCAACGAGTGGTTCCCGGCCGAACCTGCCGGCGCATATATCCGGCTCAACTACTCGGGATCGAACCCGGGCGCCTTTCCAGACGGCGCCAGGATCATCGGCGCAGCCATGGAGCGGAACGGGGACTGACGACCGAGTGTGTTCTTATTCGCCCAGCAGGCCGTAGGTGCTGATGACGTTGCCCTTCGTGGTCCGGTACTGGTCCTTCAGGCCGAGCCGCGTCACGGGGTCCCCGTCTTCGAACAGCTTCCTGCCGCTGCCGGCCACCACAGGGTGGGTCATCAGGGTCAGCTCATCCAGCAGCCCGGCGAACAGCAACTGGCGCACCACCGAAATGCTGCCGGTCACGGCGATCTCGCCGCCGTCGCGCGCTTTCAGGCTGGCCACGAATTCCTCCAGCGGTCCCTCGATCAGGTGCGAGTTCTGCCACTCGAGCGGCTCCGTAAGGGTCCGGGAGGCCACAAACTTCTCCACCGGGTTGATGAAGCCGGCGAAGTCATTGTCCACGGATGCTGTTGGCCAGTAGCCGGCCCACTCCTGGTAACTCACCCGGCCCAGCACCACGGTGTCCACGCGTTCCATCATGCCGGTCAAGCCCTTGCCGAGGTCGTCGTCGAAGCTGTCGAACTGCCATCGGAAGGGGTCTGACACCACGCCGTCAACGGAGTGGAACAGGCCGGACGTGACTTTGCGCATAAGGTCCTCCAAGGTCAGGGGCAGATGGCATCCACAGTATTGGCTGGCCCGTTAGTAGGGAAGCCCCAGCCGCTGCTTGAGCCTGAGTCCGCCGGTGGTTGAGCCTGCCGTAACCTGGATCTGGACAGGCTCGATCACCGGTCTCGGCCTGGATCACGAGGGGCTGGATCACCGGCCCCAACCTGGCCGCAGTTATGTTCGTCACCACTGCCTGCGTGTTGCGCGAATCCACGGGCCTGCAGCCCCATACTGGTGAATATGCGGCCTCTCGCCGCACCCGGCCAGGCAGGAGGAAATGCATGGAAACCCTGAAGAAAATCCTACGCAACCAGTACTTCCCGGCGGCCGCGGTGCTGACAGCCGTGTTGCTGTTCTGGATGATTGCCATGTTCGGCGGGCTCTCGCTGCTGAACAACAACCAGCCGCCCATGGCCACCCTGACCTGGATGCTGTTCGTCTACGCTGCGGCTGTCCTGACGCCGCTGGCAGGCGTCCTGGCCGCCGTGGACCTGGTCCGCCGCTGGCGCCGCAACCGCATGTACGCCGCGGTTGACATGACGCAGTCCGCCGAGCCTGAAGCCCCTAAGCAATCCGCCCCTAAACAGCCGGCGCAGCACCGCCCGGTCACCCAGCAGCAGCCCGGCAAGAAGCAGCCGGCTCAAACCACGCAGCGCAAAAAAGCGGCGTAGCCGCTACTACAGCGCCAGCTCCACCCGGTTCCGGCCGGCCGCCTTGGCAGCATAAAGTGCCGCGTCCGCTTCGCCCAGGAGGGTGTCGGCGTCGGCCCGGTGCTCGGCGGTGAACGCGGAAATCCCGGCGCTGAGCGTCAGCTGCCCCAGCGGGTCCCCGGAGTGGGCAATCTCCAGTTCGCGCACGCTTTCCAGTGCCCGCTCCACAAAGGTCTTGGCGCCCAGCTGTGACTGGTTCGGCAGGACAAGCAGGAATTCCTCGCCGCCGTACCGGTACACGCCGTCGCTCTTGCGCGCCGCGCCCACCAGCGCCTCCGCCACGGCCCGCAGCGCGAGATCGCCCGCCTGGTGCCCGTAGATGTCGTTGTAGCTCTTGAAATGGTCCACATCGCACATGGCAACGCAGTATCCCTCCTCGTACCGCTGGCTGCGCGCGTGCAACTGCTTGAGGTCCTCGGAAAGCTTGAGCCGGTTGTGCAGGCCCGTCAGCGGATCGGTCCGCGCCTGCTGCGACAGCGCCTTCCGGTAGTGCGCCAGGTCCGCGTGGAGGGTGGTCACCCGCAGCGCTACCAGCAGCCGGGCATGCAGGACAAACGGGTCCAGCGGTTTGGTGACGTAGTCATCCGCCCCGGCCTCAAGCCCGGCGAGCACGTCGTCCCTGGATCCCTGCGAAGTCAGCAGCACAATATACGTGTACAGGTCAGCCTCGCGCGCCCGGATGGCCCGGCACAACGCCAGCCCGTCCATCCCCGGCATCATCCAGTCCGTGACCACGACATCGGGCTGGTGTTCCAGGTACAGGGCCCACGCCTCGTCACCGTCCGCCGCCGTCAGGCAGTCATGCCCGGAGCGTTCGACGGCGGCGCGGGCCACCAGGAGTGAGCCCGGATCGTCATCTGCCACCAGGACTTTCACTACGCCACCTCCAGCGCCAGATTGAGTTCAAAGTCCACGCGCATAAGCTCAACTTCCAGCCGGCTGACCAGTTGCGGGCCGCCGTCGAGCTTTCCGTTGCGGCCCATGTCCTCCAGCTTGCCGCACAGGCTTGCGACGGCGGTGGCGCCGATGTTGGCCGCCGCACCCTTTAGGGCATGGGCCACCTGGGCCAAAGCCGGGCCGCCGCCGTTGGTCACGGCTTCATGCAGCGCCGCAAGCCGCGCGGGAACGTCCTTCCGGAACGCCGCCGTCGTGGCGGGCAGCAAGCCCAGGCCGTCCTCCGGGCCGAGGCCGCGCAGCATGGCGAGCCGGTCCGCGTCCAGTGCCGGGGCACCTCCACCGGTGACGGCCAACAGCCCAGGTGCCTCAAGCTGGCGAGCGTCGTCCGGCCGAGTAGCCTCCACCTTTTCCGGCGAAGAGAGCGTCCCCTGTTCGGGGACCCATCGGGTGAGGGCCGCTTCAAGTGCGGCGGCGTCCACCGGCTTGGAGAGGTAGTCGTCCATGCCGGCGGCGAGGCAGCGTTCCCGGTCCCCGTCCAGGGCGCCGGCGGTCATCGCAATGATGGGAAGATGGCTGGCCCCGTCGCGACGCCTGATGACGCGTGTAGCCTCGAACCCGTCCATCACCGGCATATGGCAGTCCATCAGAACGGCGGCGTAGCGGGTGCTGGCGGTGGCGGCTACGGCCTCTGCTCCATCGGCAACCACGTCCACGGCGTAGCCGAACTTGGTCACCGTGGCCCGGGCCACCAGCTGGTTCACCTCGTTGTCCTCCACCACCAGGATGCGGCCCCGTGACGGCTCAAGGGGCCTCCCCCCAAGGGACGGCCCAGCGGAGGAGCCGGCGAACGACTCAGACGACAAGTCAGCATCGGAAGACCGGCCAACCGCGGAAAACGCCGGGGCGTGGTGTTCACTCGTGGACATCAGCCGGACCAACCGGTTGTAGAACTCGGAGCTGCGGACCGGTTTCATGAGCCATTCGCGGACTCCGGCGCCGGCGATCTCGGCGGCGTTGACCTGCATGGTGGACGTGAGCATGATCAGTTCGATGTCCGCCAGTGCGGCGTCGGCCTTGAGCTCGCGGGCCAGCTCCAGGCCATCGGTATCAGGCATGCAGAGGTCCAGCACGGCCAGGTGGAAAGGCACTCCGTCTGCTGCGGCTTCGTGGGCGCGGGCCAGTGCGGCGCGGGCATCCGGCACCGCCTCCGGCTGCAGCTTCCAGCCGCGCAGCTGGGACTCCAGCACCAGGCGGTTGGTGGCGTTGTCGTCCACCACCAGGACACGCAGCCCGGTGAGGAAACCGGCGGCCGGCACAGGATCCATGGACGGTGGGGCCACAGGCACGGGGATGCGGAACCAGAATGTGCTGCCCTCGCCCGGAGCGCTGTCCAGGCCGATCTCGCCGTCCATGGCCTCAGTGAGCCGGCTGCAGATGGCCAGGCCCAGGCCGGTGCCACCGTAGCGCCGGGTGGTGGAAGCATCCGCCTGGGAGAAAGATTCGAACAGCCGCGCGTGGTGCGCGGGGTCGATGCCGATGCCGGTATCGCGGACCTCGAAGGAGAGCATGGCGGTGGACCCGGGCTTTGCGTCCGGCGTCTCGGTGGTCACGCGGATGGAAACTTCCCCGGCCGCCGTGAACTTCACGGCGTTGGACGCGAGATTCAGCAGGATCTGGCGGATCCGGCCGGAATCACCGTGCAGCCTGGCCGGAACGTCCGGTTCGCAGTAGGCGATCAGCTCCAGGTTCTTGGCCTGCGCGGGCTCGGTCAGCAGGCCCGCCACTTCCTCCACCAGGACGCGGGGATCGAACGCGCGGATATCCAGGTCAACCTTGCCGGCTTCCAGTTTGGAGAAGTCCAGGATGTCGTTGATGAGGGACAGCAGCGCCTCACCGGCGCCCTTGACGCCCTGTGCGTACTGCTTTTGCGTCTGGTCCAGCGGCGTTTCCAGCAGCAGTGCGGTCAGCCCCACCACGCCATTCATGGGGGTGCGGATCTCGTGGCTCATGGTGGCCAGGAACTCGGACTTGAGCCTGCTGGATTCCAAGGCTGCTTCCCGCGCCGCCTTCAGCTCCTGCTCGGCGGCGCGGCGCAGGGTAATGTCCCTGGCGATGGTGGCCAACCCGCTGAGCCTGCCGGTCTCGTCCCGGATAGGGGAGACGGTCATCGATACGGAAATGGCGGCGCCGTCCTTCGTCAGGTGCTCCATCTCGAAACTCATGGCTTTGCCACTGGCGCGGAGCTCGTCGAACACCTCGGCGGCAGCGGCGATACTGCCCGGCGCCAGCAGGAACCGCGCGTCGCGGCCGATCGCTTCCTCAGCCGTGTAGCCGTACTGATGCTGTGCTCCAGGGTTCCAGCTGGTGATGACGCCGTCCGGAGTCGTGCTAAGGATAGCGTCCGAGGAGGAGTTGACGATCGCGCCTAGCCCCTCCAGCTCCGCCGTCCTGGCCGCCACTTCCTGCTCCAGGCCTGTGGTGAGGGTGAGGTTCTCGATGATGATCAGGACCTGGCGGACCAGGATGAGTGCCACTGTCAACCGGGCCACCGTCAGCAGGAAAGCGCTCATCTCGCTGACGTAAGGCTGGGCGATCATCATGACGGCTACCAGGATCGGCGCATAGGGCAGCAGTTCAAGGCCCAGCGCAAACGCCCTGCGGTCCGGCCGGGGGTTCTCCGCATAGGGGAGCAGCGGTGCCAGCGCAATCAGTTGGAAGGCGCCAATCCAGCCCAGGGCGAGGGGCGATCCCGTGACGCCCGTGACGCCGTCGAACGTCAGCTTCACATAGGTGCTGTCCGTGATGGTGAGCACCAGCAGGCCGCCGCCGAAACACAGCCACGGCAGCCGCTCGCCAGGCTGCCGTCGCATCCCCAGGACAAGCACCAGGGACGTGATGACCACATCCACCACGGGGTAGCCCATGGACGTGAGCCGGGTCAGGAGGTCGCCTTCGGCGCTGAACGCCGGGCCCAGCGCCGTGTACCAGCTGACCACCAGGACTGAACCGGCGATCACCGCGGCGTCCAGCACCGTCCGGACCAGTCCCACGCGGGTGGTGCCGCCGGGGCGCTTGAAGCTGAGGAGCGCGACGGCGGCCGGCACCGAATACGCGAGGAACAGGGCATCGGCCAGGGAGGGGAACGGGTACACATGGTCGTTGGCGAGCCCGAAGTAGGTCCAAACCGCCTGCCCGCCCGCCCAAATGTAGGCGGCCACTGACATCAGGGTCCAGGCCCGGGCGTTCACCCCGCCAAGACGTGCAGCCCGGGCGCAACTGCGCCCTGCCAGCATGGCGGCCAAAAGAATGGCGAAATCACCCGCCACCACGGCCATGGACGTGCCGCTGTTGGCGGCAAAATACAGTCCAAGAACGCCCAGCACCACAGCACCAAGCACGATCAGCCAACCCAGGCTGGCCGTGCTCCTGCTGATGGCGGAACGTTTCTCCAGGAGACCTGTCTGAGACACGCGGATACCTCCCCATAGGTGCGTCCGTCACCCGCAAAGCTTGAGACCCGGGCCCGCCCGAGACCTGGGCAGAGACGCATCCTTATGATATCCCTCACAAGTCAAGAGGACCGTACTTCGCGTCCACATGAACTACCTCCCGGCCCGCGCGCTGCAGCAGGCTTGCCGCCACTCCGGAACGGTACCCGGTGGCGCAATGCACCCACACCCTGCCCGCCGGAATCTCGGCCATCCGCCCCAGCAGCTCATGCAGCGGGATGTTCACCGCCCCGGCGAGGTGGCCGGCGTCGTACTCATCCGTCCGGCGGACGTCCAGCACCACGTCCCCGGGCCCGCGCCCGTGCAGCATTTCGGCCCAGTCCACACGCGGATAATGCACGACGGCGGTGCCCGGGGCGAGTGCCGACAGTTCCGTTCCGAGGGCGGCGTCGGGGGAGTCGATGCCGATCCTGGAGAGGTCCCGGATGGCTTTTTCGACGTCGTCTACTGATCCCACCAGAGTGAGTTGCTGGTTCCAAGGCAGGACCCAGCCCAGGTAGGCGGTGAAGCTGGAGCCGCGGCCGTACTCGAAACTCACCGAGCCCCGCAGGTGGCTGCTGGCGAAGGCCACTCGGTGGCGGAGGTCCACCACCCATTCGCCGTCGGCGAGCCGGCGGCTGAGCTCCGCCGGATCCACGGATTCCGGTACGGTAAGGTCCGCCGGCGCCGGTCCCGTCCGGTTCGCGGGGGCCATATGTGCATAGTAGGACGGGTAGGTGGTCAGGTTGCTGATGAGCTCCCGGACAAAGTGGTCCTCATCGGCGTCCGTGAATGCGTGGTTGGTTTCCTGCTGTTCGGCGAGAGTAGAGGCGTGGACGCTCGACGCCGGACCGGACGAACAGAACGAGCCGAACCCGTGTGTGGGGTACAGGGCAGCGCCCGGCTGGGCCTCGGCGGCCAGGCGGCGGACCGAGGAGTACTGGGCGTGTGTGAGCGGTTCCGTGTCCTCGTCGCTGACCAGATCCGTCCGGCCCACGGATCCATAGAGCAGGCTGCCGCCCGAGAACACGGCCTGCTGCCCGCCGTCGCTGACCACATAGCTGAGGTGGTGGTGTGTGGCCGGGTGTGGCCACGGCCTTCACGGTGAGCCGGCCAACCTGGACCGTGCCGCCGTCGGCTATTGGGGTGTGCTCAAACCCGACGTCGTCCTTTGCGCTGACGAGATACTCGGCGCCGTGCGCGCGGGCGAGGATGAGCCCGCCTGTGAGGTAGTCGTTGTGCAGGTGCGTTTCGGCAACATGGGTGATGCGGACGCCGGCTTCCGCCGCAGCGGCTTCTACCCGGTCCGTGTCCCGCTGCGGATCGATGACCAGCGCCACCTCGCCGTCGTGGACCACGTAGCTGCGGTCCCCGAGCGGCCGCGTTTCGATGGCAACAACGTCCATAGGTTCATTGTCCTCGCGCAGCCCGATGTTGGCGCGGTCAGCCGGTCAGCCGGTATTTGGCCGCCGCGCCGCCAGGGCGTCTTCCGCCTGCCGCCAGGCCAGCTCCAGCCGATGGCCGGACTCCGGCCGCGAGAAATGGTATCCCTGCAACGAGTCGCAATCCAGCGCGGTGAGGTAGTCTGCCTGCACGGCCGTTTCGACGCCTTCGGCGGTGACGGTCAGGCCCAGGCTGTGCGCCATGTTGATCATGGAGCTGAGGATTGGCAGCCGTTCCTGTCCCGTCCGCACCATGGACACAAACGTGCAGTCGATTTTCACGGTGTCCACCGGCAGGTCCTGCAGCCGGCCCAGCGACGAATAGCCCGTGCCGAAGTCATCCAGGGCCACCAGGACGCCAGCCCCGCGCAGGCTGCTGAGTTGCCGGATCAGGCCGCAGTCAGGGTCGAAAAACACGCTCTCGGTGACTTCCAGGACCAGCTGATACGCGCCCACGCCACAGGCCGCTGCCAGGCGGAGGACGCCGTCGGCAAAATTCGGGTCCTGCAGTTGCATGCCGGACACGTTCACCGCGAGGGACCGCGACGGATCTGCACGCAGCCACGGCGCCAGCTGCACCAAGCTGAGCCCCATGACTTCGTTGCCGATTTCGCCGATCAGACCGCTCCGCTCCGCTATCGGGATAAAGTCCGACGGCGGAATGCGCTCGCCGTCGTGGTCCCACCGTGCCAAGGCCTCGAACTGGACGGCGAGCCCGCTCCGCGGAGAGTCAATCGGCTGGAATGCCACCGAGATCTCACCGCGCGTAACCGCGAGCTGGAGTGCTGCTTCCATCACCGTGCGCTGCACCAGGGCAGTCATCATCTCCGGATGGAAGCGCAGGAAACGGTTCTTACCGGCTGCCTTGGCCGCGTACATGGCGATATCCGCTTCACGAAGCAATTCGGAGGCGACTATCGCTTCCTTGCCGATCGAGGCGAGCCCCAGGCTGAGGCTCGGCCGAAGCACCGTGCCGTTAATGGTTATGGGGACGTGCAGGCAGCGGACGATGCACGCCGCTATGGCGTCGGCGTCGGGGCAGGCCGTCAGCAGCACCACAAACTCGTCGCCACCGAGGCGGGCCACCACGTCCGCGCTGGGGACGCAGCCGCGGAGCCGGCGTGCCACTTCCACCAGCAACTCATCGCCTGCCTGATGGCCCAGGATGTCGTTGACTTCTTTGAAATCGTCCAGGTCGATAAGCAGGACATCCACGGTCTTGAAACGTGGTTCGGTGAGGGCCTCCGTGAGGGACTGGTTGAACACCGCCCGGTTGGCCAGCCCGGTGAGCGGATCCTGGAAAGCCAGGGCCCGCAGCTGTTCCGCCTGGGCCGCCAAATCAGTCATGGCCTGCTCGGCCTGCTCCTGCGCCAGCCTGCGCGGTGTGACATCCCTGAAGCTCCACACTCGGCCCGCGATCCTCTCGCCCACCCGTTGCGGGCGCGAATATTGTTCCAAGGTCCGGCCGTCCCTGAAGTCCAGCACATCATGGCTTTCGGCCCCCGGGTTCTCCGCAACCTCTCCGAGCCTGGCCACAAGCGCCTCCGGATTCGCAACCTGCGAGATGATCAGCCGCATGATCGGTTCATCACTGTCGCCCTCGAGTAACTCGGGCGGAATGGTCCACATTTTCAGGAACTGGTCATTGAACCCGGCAACACGGCCGTCGGCGCTGATCACTAGGATGCCGTCCGCCGTGGATTCGAGCGTGGCCGTCAGCAGCGACATGGCCTCGCGAAGGTTGGCGTCAGCTCCTTTGCGGTGTTCCGTGCTCCGGACTGAGACCAGCAAAACCTGGGATCCGCCGTTGTCCAGGAGTGCGCCTGCCATCTCGGCCAACGGGCCCGGCTACGACGGAAGCGCCGGCGTTGGTGCCGAGGCCGCGGACCACCCAGCCTTCCGCCTGCCAAGCCACAACGTCCAGTACGTTTCGCGCATCCAGGACCACCCGGCGTCGTACCAAAGCGCCCGCGGCGGCAGGGTCGAGGTGCCGGTACTCGTCCCACTCCGTGAGGAGCAGCACCAGCTCCGCACCTTCCAAGGCCCGCGTTGCGGAAGCTTCGAACCGCAGTTGCGGATACCGCAGCCACGCGTGGTTGACGGCCTTCGGATCGGTCACCGTGACGTGCGCGCCGGCGGCTGCTAGCCGGGCCGCGACGTCCAGGGCGGGGGAGTCACGGATGTCATCGGTCTCCGGTTTGAAGGAGGCGCCCAGGATGGTAACGGCGCGTCCGGAGAGCCCGCCGTCGCACAGGTCCGCGGCAAGCGACACCGTCCGGGTCCGCTGGCGGACGTTGACGGCATCCACAACGCCCATCCAGTCGTTGACCGGGTCCACGCCCAGCGCGGCGGCCTGGCTGCGGAGGCTGCGGATGTCTTTGGGCAGGCACCCGCCGCCGAAGCCCAGCCCGGCATGCATGTAGCGGTTGCCGATCCTCGGGTCCATGCCCATGGCCTCGCTGAGTTCGGCCACGTCCGCGCCGGCCGCGTCGCACAGTTCGGCGATGGCGTTGATGAAGCTGACCTTGGTGGCCAGGAAGGCGTTGGCGGCCGACTTGATCAGCTCCGCGGTGGAAAAGTTGCACACCAATCGCGGAATGCCGGCGTTCAGCAGCGGCTCATACACGGCATCCAGCGCAGCCGTCACCGCACGCGGCGCCCCCGTCCTGGGGTTGAACGCCGCGGTGCGTCCGCCCGCCACGCCGTAGACCAGCCGGTCCGGCACCAGCGAGTCCTTCACTGCGGTGCCTTGGCGCAGGAACTCCGGATTCCAGCCCAGCTGCACGTCCGGCCGCCCTGCGAGGACGCCCTGGAGCATGTCCACCGTGCCCACGGGCACCGTTGATTTACCGACGACGACGGCGCCCCTCGCCAGGTGCGGGAGCAGCGCCTCGGTGGCGGAAACGAGAAAGGTGAGGTCGGCGCCGTCGGACGTTTTGGACTGCGGTGTCCCGACGCACAGGAAGTGGACCTGGGCGCCGGCGGCAGCGGCGACGTCGGTGGAGAACGTGAGGCGGCCGGTGCTGCGTCCGTCACGGAGCAGTTCGTCCAGGCCGGGTTCGAAGAAGGGGGCCAGGCCGCGCCCCAGCTGGTCCACTTTGGCGGCGTCCACGTCGATGCCCACCACGGTGTGGCCCATGGACGCGAGCGTGGCGGCGTGCACTGCGCCGAGGTAGCCGCAGCCGATCACCGATATTTTCACAGGGACGCTCCATTTCCGGAGATAGAGGACACAGCCAGTACTTCGCGGTATTGCTCCTCAAGCTGGGCGCACAGCACCGGCCACGTCCGTGCCTGGACCGAGGCGTGCGCTGCCGTGGCGAACGCGCGGCGCTTGGCGTCGTCGCCCATCAGGTCCATCACCCGGGCTCGGAAACCGGCCAGGTCACCGGGACGGTACAGCCAGCCCGTGCGGGAGTTTTCCACCAGGTCCAGGGGCCCGCCGCGCCCGGTGGCCACCACCGGTACCCCCGATGCCATTGCCTCCTGGATGGTCTGGCAGAACGTCTCGAACTCGCCGGGATGGACAAAAAGGTCGAAGGACGCCACCGCCTTCGCCAGCTCCTCACCGCCGAGGAACCCCGTGAACACGGCGTCCGGCAGGGCTTCCTGCAGCGCGGACTTCTCGGGTCCGTCGCCCACAATCACCAGCCTGGAATTCGGGACGCTGGCGAGCGCGGCGAGGTCCTCCACCTGTTTTTCGACAGCCAGCCGGCCCACGTAGCCGATGATCCGCTCACCGCCGGGGGCAACCGTTGCCCGCCACCCGGCGTCGCGCTTTTCCGGGGAAAACCGCGCGGTATCCACACCGCGCCGCCACATGCCAACCCGCGGAATCCCGCGGCCGCGCAACTGGTTCAGCGCGAAAGTGGACGGCACCAGGGTCCGGGTTGCCAGCAGGTGAATGTTTTCCACCCGGTTCCACGCCCAG
The DNA here is from genome assembly GCF_050156575.1 of Pseudarthrobacter sp. S6. Lineage (NCBI taxonomy): Bacteria > Bacillati > Actinomycetota > Actinomycetes > Micrococcales > Micrococcaceae > Pseudarthrobacter > Pseudarthrobacter sp. S6. Next base: position 1,250,368 of record NZ_CP189581.1, read on the forward strand.
TTCTCCAGGAACGGCACACCATACCGGGCGGCGTAGCTGGGAACCTCGGTCTGGTAGATGGCTATGGTGGGGATCCCCAACTGATGCGCGGCCTGCACTGCACGCCACCCGAGGATGAACGGCGATGCGAGGTGGACAACGTCGGGTGCGTAGTCGGCAAGGATTCGCTTGACCCGGTACACACCTCCCATCGCCACTCGCACGTTGGTGTAGCCGGCCAGCGGAACGGCAGGAACCCGGTATACCGTTGCGCCGTGGACCACCTCGGCGGGTCCCGCGAACTCGGCGACCGCATGGGTGGAAGGGGCGATGACCAGGACCTCGTGGCCCTGGTCCTTTAGGTGTTCAAGCACCCTCAGGATGGAGTGGGTCACCCCGTTTATCAGCGGCAGGAATGACTCGGCAACAATTGCGATCCTCACCCCTCCACGGTGGGCGCGGCGCCTGACGGGCCGGGGTCACGCGGGTTGAGTGGAGGGAAAGGTTGGGTTAACAGATCAGCCCTCGAGGTCAGCCGCCTTCGCCGTGCCGCAGCATGTCCGGGAGTTCGTCCACGTAGACCGTCTGCGGCGGCTCGAAGTAAATGACCAGGACTTCGTCACCCACTGCGAAGACGCTCGTCTTGTCGAATGGGTGGGCATGGAACGCGTTGGTGCCGCCCAGGTAAGGCAGCATCACCTCGCCGAGCGTTCCGGGCCCAATGCGACCCGTCACGCGGCCGATCTTGCCGGTCAGGCTCCGGTCAACGTTTTTATGCATCGGGGGCTTTCTCGGGGCGCTTACCTTCCCGGTTGTTCTTCAGCGCCGAGGACAAGGCAGGAAGGTAGTCGCCCACCTGGGCCAGGATGCCGCCCAGCATCTTGTTGACGCCCTCGCCGCCGTTCAGCACGGTCATCTGGCCCACGTGGGAGAAAGGCTCGGCCGCTGCGGCGATGATGGCTGGCATGTTTTCGGCCAGCTGCTGCGAAATGACGGCATCCTGGTTGGTGCCGAGTGCTTCGGCCCGCGCCTTGATGCCGTCTGCCTCGGCCAGGGCCTTGGCTTTGATGGCGGAGGCCGCGGCGTCACCACGGGCCCTGGTGGCAGCGGCTTCGGCCTCGCCGGTGACCTTCGTGGCTCCGGCCGCGGCCGCAGCAGCGGTGGCGTTCGCCTGCGCAGTCAGTTCCGTCCGGCGGGCGTTGGCCTGGGCCTCAAGTTCCGTGCGGCGGGCCAGTGCTTCGGCGGCGCTGATGTCGGCCGCCTTCTGGCCTTCCGCGTCGGTGCGCTTGGCGTACGCCTTGGCATCGGCGGGCTTCCGGACCGTGGTCTGGAGCTTCTGCTCCTCCCGGTCCGCCTCAAGTTTGGCAACTTCCGTTTCCTGGACGACCACATGCTGCCGCGCGGTCGCATCCGCCAGCGGTCCGGCCTGGGCGGCCTCGGCTTTGGCCCGCTCGGCGTTCGCCTGCGCCACCGACTGCCGGATGGCCGAAACACTTTGTGCGTCCGCGATCATCGCAGCCGCCTCGGCCTCCTTCTCGGCGGCCTCACGGTTCCGCGTGGCCTCCGCGATCCGGGCCTCCATTTTGACCTGGGCGATGTGGGGCTTGGCGATGTTCTGGATGTACCCCGTGGGGTCCTGCAGGTCCTTGATCTGCAGCGAGTCCACCACCAGCCCCAGCTTCTCCATTTCCACCCCGCTGGCGCTGCGGACCTGGGACCCCAGCTTGTCCCGTTCGCGGATGATCTCTTCCATGGTCATGCTTCCGATGATGGACCGCAGGTGGCCCTCAAAGACGTTGTAGACCTGGCTTTCCATTTTGGGCTGCTGGCCCAGGAAACGCCTGGCCGCATTTGCGATAAACGGCGGGGTGTCACCGATTTTGTAAATTACCACGCCTTCCACAATCACCTGGATGCCCTGCGAGGTCACACAGGAAACCTTAAGCTCCGTTTCGTTCAGCGTCAGGGACAGAGCGCGCACCGTCTGCAGGCCAGGAAATACCAGGGCGCCCTTTCCGGTGACAATCTTGAAGTCCATTCCGGCCCGGGTTTCCAGGGTTCCACGGGTCAGGCCGGAGATGATCAGAGCCTCATTGGGCTCCGCCACTTTCCACATCAGTTTGATGGCTCCCCAAACAAAGCCGACCACAAGTATTGCCCCGATCATCGCGGCAAGAAGCGGGAAGAATGCTGACAGATCCGGCATGACGAGGTCCTTTCGCGGGTGCGGAAAAGGCCTCGCCGCACAGCCCCAATAAATGCACCTGACCTGGCCTGCCGGTTTGCGTGCCTGTAATTCCGGTCAGCGGGGCCAGCTGTTGTAGACAGTCTCGTTCGCGCCCGCCCAAGAGTCCAGAGCGCGGGCTGTTTGATTATTTGCCGAGGATCTCGCGGGCAACCCGCTGGGCCTCGATCTCCTCAGGGGCAACGGTGGTTCCGCGGAGGAATCCCGCGGTGGCCATGAGTTGCCGCAGCTCCGCTTCCGTGCGGGGCGTGGTCACCCCGTGGTGTGCCATGGCGTGGCAGTTGGCGCACAGCGGAACCAGGTCCGTGAGCGGGTCCAGCAGGTAGCCGATGCCAAGCTGGGACGCTGGCACCACATGGTGGACGTCGATGAAGTCTTTGCCGAGCTCCCCGTACGCCAGTTCGAAAGAGAACCCGCAGGCCGCGCAGTTGGTGCCGCGGTGCGCGATGCAGGCCCGCCGAGCCACGGGGTCGTGCTCGTAGCGGTTGGCGCTGACGCGCACGACGGCGGTCTCCGGGTACGTGCCGGGCACAGGCTGGGTGGGGTCCTGTCCTTGCGTTGGCCCGTGTGTGGCCCAAACGCTGCGAATGGCCGCCGCATCGCCAGGTCCGAGGGCCATGCTTTCGGTTTCGGCGCTGTCCCACGCGATGCCAGGCACCGCTTCGATCAGGACCGCGGCGGTCACGTGGTCTCCTAGGGGCAGGAGCGCATCGAACGCCACCTGCACGGTGCATTCAGGCTGATCCGGGGTGGGCGCTAACTCCGACAGGACAACGCCATGGCCGATCAAACCGGGACCGTGGGCTCCCATCAGGACCAGCCACACGCCGGTGCCGGCGGCCGCGCTTCGGCCCACGCTCCAGGGCTCAAGGTGCAGCCCTGTCGCGGCGGCCTGATCGATAACGGCCGCGTAGTTCCAGCGGTTCCGCCCGGCCGGGTCCCAGCCCAAGATGATGTCGCTCATGGGGCCATTGTTGCAGGCCCAATGGCCTATGGCGCCTTTGGCGCGGACAGCCACTTGCGGCCGCTAAGAAGCGCACAAAGAAGCCGGTGCAGCCGTTCGCGGAACGCGGCAACTGCACCGGCAGTAGGACGAAAATTCAGAACTTATGGATCATTTCTCATTCGCGGCTCCTGTATCCCGGCCTGTCATTTCCGGGCTATTTCCTCTCGCCGGACATGTTCCGTGAGAACAGCCAGCCAGCAGCAACCATCACTGCGCCCAGCACCAAGTGGGTCCAGTTGTCAGCCATGTTGAGCGACAGGAAATTGGCCGCCGAACCCACACCGACACTGAGACCGAAAATGGCGAGGACGATGTACAGTGCGCCTGCCCCGATGAGGAAGTTCCGTGCGCCATGTTCGGTCCGGGCCATCGCCCAGCCCGTGGCACCAATTGCCAACTGCACGATGTTGAGCAGCATGGACACCTGGAACAGGCCAAGGAACATTGCATGGGAACCAGGTCCCAGGAACATCAATTCGCTGTACTGAGTGGTGACGCCGGGGATAAATCCCAGGACACCCACCAACAACAAGACAATACCTGCTCCCATGCCGGCGTTCTGGACGTCTGCGCGCCCAAAATGAACTCCGTGTGCATGTGGGGATGCGGTAGTCATTTTTCTGCCTCCAACCGTGATTGCGGACATTCCAATTTTACGGCGGTCCTGTGAAAAAAGCGCCGGATCACGCCCGGATGAGGACTTCTGTCCAGCGACAGAATTGGCGTCTTCTGCTGGACTGGGACCCGTATGCGATCCTTGCCACTCCTCGCCCGTACCGTGCTTGCGGCTGCCGTTGTGCTCCTCGCCAGCGCCTGCAGTGTCACGGTCCCGGAGAGCCGGACGCCGGAGGTCGGCGTGCTGCTGGTGAGTGACCCGGCGGGGGTGCCCGGACAGGCTGGACTCCCGACGACGGCGCGCACCTCAGCACCGGACGCGGGTTCATGATCAGCACCGCGGACTACGAACTCTGGTGAGGCACGTCTCGCAGGGAGAATGAGCCTGTCGAAGCCCGATCAGACGGCCCTGCCATGACACCATGGGACACGATGAAACTGCGCGCTGATCAGACCGGAGACCGTGGCCTTCCCATGCCCTTGTGGCTGCAGGGAGGCCTCGAAGCGGCGCAGGCCGCCATCATCTCCGCGCTCCTGGCGGTGGTACCCATTGTGGCCGTCTGGGCCACAGCCGGGTTCCAGAACACCGCCTTTGATGCCCTGGCCCGCCTCGCCGGCCAAGGCTGGCTGCTGATTCACGGGGTGCCGCTGCAGCTCGCCGTTGTCTCCGGTGAGGCTGGCGCGGCCGTCGGTTCAGGCTCCGGCCTGCTGACCCTGGTGCCTCTCGGCCTGACTTTGATCCCGTTCCTGCTCGCCTGGCGCGCGGGGCGACGCCTGGCCCGGGCCTCCTATACGGACCAGCTGTGGCAGGCGCTGCTCGGGTCCTGGGTGGTCTACGCGGCGTTCGGCGCGGCCACCGCTTTTGTGTGCCGCACCGCAGACGTCGTCATAAATATCTGGTTCGCCATGCTCATCCCGCTGATTCCGTTCGCCCTCGGCATGGTGATCGGCGCCCGACGCGAGGCCGGCTCATGGAGCCGGCTGATCGGCGTCGACGCCGTGGACTGGATCTCGCGCACCAGTCAGCATTCCCGCTGGGCCGGCTCGTATTTGGGCTCCGCGTCCAAGGCGGGCTGTGTCGCGTTATTGGCGGCGTTTGCGCTCGCAGGTGCGCTTCTGGCGGTGGACCTCTTCATCCACTGGAACCTGGTTATTGCTGTCTATGAAGCGCTCGACGCCGGCGCGGTAGGGGGTGCGGCGCTCACCATCGCGCAGCTTGGGTACCTGCCCAACCTGGTGGTTTTTGCGCTGGCCTGGGTCTCGGGCTCGGGTTTTGCCCTGGGCGTTGGCTCGCAGGTGGGTCCGCTGGGCACCGCCACCGGGCCGCTCCCGTCCATCCCGGTCTTCGCTGCCATCCCGTCGGGTCCGCTGGAGTACGGGTTCGTGGCCCTGGCAGTGCCGGTAGTGGCGGGTATCCTGGCTGGCTGGTGGTTCCTGCGCGAAGGCGAAAACCACTTCGACGAATGGCTCTCCATCAAGATTGACGTGCGCTGGTTCACGGCCACGGTGTCCACGCTTGCCCTCGGCGCGCTGGTCGGGGTTGTGTCCGGTCTGCTGGCCGCGGGGCTGGCCTGGCTGGCCCGCGGCTCTGCCGGCCTGGGCCGCCTCACCTCCATCGGACCGGACCCGTTGTGGATGGGACTCTGGGTTGCCGCGGAGGTGGGCATCGGCGTCGCGATCGGGTACGCGGCCGGACCGTGGCTGGAACGCCAGCAGCACGTGGATGAGGAAGCGGAACTGGCCCGCTGACCGTCGTGGCTGCCGCTGGTGTGGCTGCTACCGGAGACCCGGCAGGGAGTTTTCCAGCTGGACCCGGCAATTGGAGAGCGCCTGGTCGGTGAGGGCCTCACGTGAGCAGGTCTGGAAGTCCTGGACCTGGCGGAAGAACAGTGCCGTCGTCAGGATGACCAGCAGCAGGATCAGTGACACCACCAGTCCCGAGATCGTGCCGAACAGGACAAGTTTGGACTCCTTGAGCGTGGCCGACCGGACCAGCAGGAGGATACCCAGCACAAAGCTCGCGGCGGTCAGGATGCCGGTGAGCCAGAGGTAGCTGACGTCGAGCTGGTAGACGAAGAAGGCGCCCAGTACGGTAACAATAAAGGTCCGGAACAGGTTGCGGGTTTTGGTGAGCGAGTCCTTGGCGGCCTCGCTGAGCGGCTGTTTGGTCCGTTGCTGGCCAGCCGGTTCCGGGGTGTTGTTCATGTTTTCCAGCCTACGCGAGCGTGCCCATAAGCTAGACCCATGCGAATCGTAGTCCTCGTTTCCGGTACCGGGTCCAATCTCCAGTCAGTCATCGACGCCGTTAAGGGAGGGGAGCTGGACGTGGAAATCGCGGCGGTGGGTGCCGACCGGGAGGGGACCTACGGCCTCGAACGCTCCTCGGAAGCAGGGCTGGAGACATTTGTGGTCAACTTCAACTCCTTCCCCACGCGCGACGAATGGGATGCCGCGCTGACCGCCCGGGTGGCATCCTACGCCCCGGACGTGGTGGTCTCCTCCGGCTTCATGCGAATCGTCAGCGCCGACTTCATCGCAGCTTTCGACGGCAAGTACCTCAACACACACCCGGCCCTGCTGCCCGCCTTCCCCGGCGCCCACGGCGTCCGCGATGCCATGGCCTACGGTGTCAAGGTCACCGGCTGCACGGTGCACTGGGCCGACGCCGGGGTGGATACCGGGCCCATCATCGCCCAGGAAGCCGTCGCGATTGAACCGGGGGACACCGAAGAATCCCTCCACGAACGCATCAAGATCGTGGAGCGCCGCCTCCTGGTCAATACGCTGGCTGCCCTCGCCGCCGCCTGATTTTCGGGCGACGACGGGAGCTACTCGAGGCGGCGCTGCTTCGTCTCAGGGGAGAAGAACGCCATCCACAGGACAGCCACCAGCACCAGCCCGCCGGCCAGGGCGAAGGATGTGGCCAGACCTAGCTCGGGCCAGAAGTAGTTCGCAAAAATGAGCGGCCCAAAACCTGCCCCCAGCCGCGAAAACGACGACGCCCAGCCGAAACCAGTGCCGCGGAGCTCGGTCGGATAGAGCTCTGACACGTAGGCGTAGAGCACCGGAATCGCTATCTGCACTACAAAGCCGAACACCAGCAGCCAGAACACCGCCGCCGTCGGGATGTCCACCACAACCGCAACGATCACCAGGGTCAGCGCGGACAGCGGGCCCGTGATGGCAAGGATCCATTTGCGGCCCACACGCTCCACCAGCAGCGCGGCCACAACCACGCCCAAAAGCCCAACCGCCGCCATGGACGCCGTGGTCACAAACGCCTTGTATTCGGCGAAGCCCGCACCGATCAGGATCCGCGGCATCCATGTCAGGGACAGGTAGTAGACCAGCAGGATGCTGAAGAACAAAGCCCATGCCGCGGTGGTGATCTTCCAGTTGAACTGCCACACCAGCCGCAGCTGGTGCCAGGCGCTGCCCGCGGAGAGTCGCGGGACTTCCCGGGCGTCGGGAAGGCTGTAGGCGCGGGGTTCGGCACCGGTTGCGGCCACCAGGGCGTCGATGACCTTGGCAGCCTCCTCACGGCGGCCCTTGCGGATGAGGAACAGCGGAGATTCCGGGACACTGCGCCGGACCCAGAACACGAGGAGCGCAGGCAGCACCATGACCAGCAGGGTCAGCCGCCAGTCGCCGAATACGGCCACGAGTCCGGCTGAGACAAAGCCGGCAAGGGCCGCGCCCACCGGCCACCAGCCGTCCATCGCGGTGAGGACTTTCCCGCGCTGCTTGCGTGGTGTGAACTCGCCCACCAGCGCGTAGTCCACAGGTATGCAGCCGCCCAGACCGAAGCCGGCCATAAAGCGGAACGCGCAGAACCAGATGAAATCGGGGGAGAACGCGCCCAGCACGGTGAAGAGCGAGAAGATCAGCAGCGTGGCCGTAAACGCCTTCTTCCGCCCGATCGTGTCCGCTATGGTGCCCCACACAAACGCGCCCACGGCCATGCCGATCAGGTTGGACGTACCCACCCAGGCCACTTCGCCGGGGGCCAGGGCCCAGTGCGTCGAGAGCAGCGGAATCAGGATGCCGTTGAGCGTCACGTCCCACGCATCGAACATAAAGCCGAGGCCGCCGATCACGAAGATCCTGCCCTGAACTTTCCAACGCCAGGGGAGTTCCTGGACCACCTGTTCGCCGCTGGGCACAGTGGTGTAAGTATTCATCGCAGCCTCCTGTGAAAACTCTAACCGTGCCCACTGACGTTCACACTGCCGCCGGCAAGCGGGTCAACCTGCACAACACGATAAACTGGGCCTATCCCCACCAACCGCGGTACTGTTCCGCGAGATCAGACGGAGACTTTTTGTGAGCGTCACGCAGCCTGACCGTGTATCCATCGACCGTATTCCCATCCGCCGGGCACTGATCTCGGTGTACGACAAGACCGGTCTGGAGGATCTCGCCAAGGGCCTGCATGCGGCCGGCGTGAAGATCGTCTCCACCGGTTCCACGGCCAAGAAGATCGCCGCGGCCGGAATTCCGGTCCAGGAAGTCGAAGAAGTCACCGGGTCCCCGGAAATGCTGGATGGCCGCGTCAAGACCCTGCATCCGCGCGTCCACGGCGGCATCCTGGCCGACCGCCGCGTCCCGGCCCACATGGACACGTTGACCCAAATGGAGATCGAAACCTTCGATCTGGTGGTGGTGAATCTCTACCCGTTCGTTGAGACCGTGAAGTCCGGCGCCGCGCAGGACGATGTCGTTGAGCAGATCGACATCGGCGGCCCCGCGATGGTGCGATCGGCAGCGAAGAACCACGCCGCCGTCGCCATTGTTGTTGACCCCACGTTCTACGGATCCGTGGTCATCGCCGCCGCTGAGGGCGGCTTTGACCTGAAGACCCGACGCCGGCTGGCCGCCAAGGCGTTCGCCCACACCGCCTCCTACGACAACGCCGTTGCCACCTGGACTGCCAGCCAGTTCCTGGATGAAGACGGCGACGGCATTATCGACTGGCCTGCCTACGCCGGCTTGTCGCTGGAGCGCTCCGAGGTCCTCCGCTACGGCGAAAACCCGCACCAGCAGGCTGCGCTGTACGTGGACAGGGCAGCCCCGGCCGGCATCGCGCAGGCCGACCAGCTGCACGGCAAGGCCATGAGCTACAACAACTTCGTGGACGCCGATGCCGCCCTCCGGGCCGCGTTCGACTTCGCCGAGCCCGCCGTGGCGATCATCAAGCACGCCAACCCGTGCGGTGTCGCCGTTGGTTCCGCGGGTGCTGCAGACCCGATCGCCGATGCCCATGCCAAGGCCCACGCCTGCGACCCCGTTTCGGCCTTCGGCGGTGTCATCGCTGCCAACCGGACGGTCACCGCCGCCATGGCACAGACAGTTGCCGGCATCTTCACCGAGGTTGTCATCGCCCCGGACTTCGAGCCGGAGGCCGTTGAGATCCTCGCCAAGAAGAAGAACATCCGCCTGCTGGCCCTGCCCGAAGGCTACGGCCGCTACCCGGCAGAAATGCGCCAGGTTTCCGGCGGCGTCCTGGTACAGATGAGCGACAGGGTGGACGCCGACGGCGACAACCCCGCCAACTGGACCCTCGCCGCCGGCGAAGCCGCTGACGAAAAGACCCTCGCGGACCTCGCCTTCGCCTGGACCGCCTGCCGCGCCGCCAAGTCCAACGCTATTCTGCTCGCGAACCACGGTGCCGCAGTTGGCATCGGCATGGGCCAGGTCAACCGCCTGGATTCCTGCAAGCTGGCCGTAGAGCGGGCCAACACGCTGGGCGTTTCGGTGGAGTCCGACGTCGAAGGTGCTGGCGGTGCGTCAAACGCCAACGCCAGCGGCGCACCGCAGCGCGCCCTCGGTGCCGTCGCTGCTTCCGACGCATTCTTCCCGTTCGCTGACGGCCTGCAGATCCTGATCGACGCGGGAGTCCGCGCCGTGGTGCAGCCGGGCGGTTCCGTGCGGGATGAGGAAGTCGTGGCCGCAGCCAACGCGGCCGGCATCACCATGTACTTCACGGGTGCACGCCACTTCTTCCACTAGTCCCCACCGGCTCCCTAACCTCGCAAGCTCGGTCAAGGAACCCTGCCGGCGTGGGCCCAACGTCGACGGCGGCTGTCCCCTGGGTGGGCACAGCCGCCGTCGGGCTTTAAGGGCCTCTTAGGACTCGCTTGTTGAGGATCTGCGCCCCGCTGCTTGAGGCGCGGACCCCTCCTCCGGAAGCCGAAACTCCCGGGGCTTTGCTTCCGCCAGCCGCGCCGGCGTCCAGTATTCGAGGATCTCCTCGTGCGACTGGGCCGGCTCGCTGTGGCTGACGGATTCGCCGCCTGGCGAGGATTCCTTAGGAAGCGGCCGCACTGGCGTAGGTCTGCTGGATGACGGTGCCCCAGTATGGGCCGTACATTACGGCGGAACCGCTGTTGTAGCCGTAGCTGTTGATGGAGTTCTGCAGGCCGTTAGAACCGCTGGTTTCGGGGGTGCTGCCCTGGATGAACCAGGGACCGCCGGAGGATCCGCCGGTCATATCGCAAGGTATGCCCTGCGAGTTGAACTGGGGATTGCGCCTGTCGTCCGACGCGGTGCCGTAGCAGCTCTTGAGCGTCTCGCCGTTGAAGGGCGAGGCTGCGGGGTAGCCGTAGGACTTGTATGTCAGGCCGCGGGCTGCGTTGAATTCGACGCCGGATCCGGTCACAACGTCAGAGAGGTACTGGCCGTTGAGGGTATTCATGACTGCGAAGCCGGTGTCGTACTGCATGTCGCCATAGGTGCTCCAGTCGCTGGGGGCGTAATAGGCCCTGGCGGTCCACTTGCCGTACGGGGTGGCGCCGTTGTTGTAGGCAGGAACAAAAATGAAATTGGTAGCAAAAGCTCCGGGGCCGTCGTTGAGGCAGTGCCCGGCCGTGGCCACGGTGCTCTTGTTGGCCGAAACCACGGCGTTGCCCGAGCAGACGTAGTTGGTGCCGCCGAGGGTGAAGAAGACCTTCCCGATGTGGTCCACCGGGTTTTCGCTGACCGCAATGGTGGGCTTGCCCTTGGTGGCCTGGACCTTGGTGTTTTTGCCCTTCTCCACCGTCGCGGCGCTGGACGTGTTGCCGCGCTCCAGTGCCTTGCCGGCCAAGACGTCACCGGGAATCGCGGCGCGCATGCGGTCTGATGTCCAGTAGTCTGCCGCGCCGGTGCTGTCCAATGCAGTGCTGGTGACGGAGGCTTGCCCTCTGTCCCCGGATGGGGTCGGTGCTGCCGATGCTCCGCCGGCCGTGGTCAACGCCAGGAGCGCGGCTGCGGAAAGGCTCAGAAGGCTGGTAGCCAGAGACCTCGTACGTGTCATGGTTGTCCTGTCTAAACGGGTGGGGGAGGGCTCCAGTCAAGCCCGCCGAGTGACCTACCGAATTTATCCGGATATGACAACTTTGTAAATAGTGGTGACTCTCGTGTATGGTCCGGCCCTGACCTGCACGAAAGCCGCAGCTTGACCACAAAAATCCCGCAGACCGCCTTAAGAGCGGGCGCCGGTTCTGGCGGCGACTGATGTTCAGGACTAATTTTGAAGCACAGCAATGATTGTCCGACTGGGCTCCGGACACGTAAGAGATGTGGGGCCCTCGCCATGTTTTCCTTCCGTAGACCAGTCAAGAAGTCCGCCGCCCGTGGCCGTCACTTCTCCGCCGCCGACCCGCAGGAGGCTGCCAACGACCTGGCAGCCCAGGCTGAAGCCTTACGTCTGCGCGACGTTGACCCGGTTCACACCTTCACCGCAACCTCGGAGCTTCGCCGCCGCGATCCCAAGTATGCGCAGATCTGGCCCAGTGATGTTCCCCACAGGCGGCGCTGACTGAACTGGCGCCCTGGAGGGCTACGTCCGAAACTCCTGGACACCGCGCGACGGCGCCTTGCCGCCCGGTGTGCGCCGCGCTATCGCGTGTTTTCCAACGCTGTAATCCGGCAGTGACGGAGCGGCGCCTACGGCTGCGGGTAGGGTCCAAAGCCCTGTCCTCGGGTAAGTTAAGGGAGGTGAAATAGAACAAATTTCCAAAAATCAGCCGACCTCCAGGGAGACGCCCGCGCATGTCCAAGATTATCTATACCCACACCGACGAAGCGCCGATGCTGGCTACTTATTCGTTCTTGCCGATCATCGAGGCGTTTGCTTCGACCGCAGGTGTGGAGGTGGAGACCCGTGACATTTCGCTCGCAGGCCGCATCATCTCCGTGTTCGGTGACTACCTCACCCCGGACCAGCAGATCGGCGACGCCCTTGCTGAACTCGGTGAACTGGCAAAGACGCCGGATGCCAACATCATCAAGCTGCCCAATATCAGCGCTTCCATCCCGCAGCTGAAGGCCGCCATCGCCGAGCTCCAGGGCCAGGGCTACAGCCTGCCCGACTACCCGGACAACCCCTCCTCCGACGAAGAAACGGCCGTCCGCTCCCGCTACGACAAGATCAAGGGCTCCGCTGTGAACCCGGTCCTGCGCGAGGGAAACTCGGACCGCCGTGCGCCGCTGTCCGTGAAGAACTACGCCCGCCAGAACCCGCACTCCATGGGTGCCTGGTCCGCGGATTCCAAGACCAACGTCGCCACCATGACCGCTGACGACTTCCGCGCGAACGAGAAGTCCGTGGTCATCGGGGCCGACGGAACCATCGCCATCCAGCTGGTCCGCGAAGATGGCTCGGTCAAGGTCCTGAAGAAGGACTTCCCCGTGCTGGCCGGCGAAGTCATCGACGGCACAGTCATGCGCGCCGCGGCGCTGGACGAGTTCCTGGCAGCCCAGGTAGCCCGTGCCAAGGAAGAGGGCGTCCTGTTCTCCGCGCACCTGAAGGCCACCATGATGAAGGTCTCGGACCCCATCATCTTCGGCCACGTCGTGAAGGCCTATTTCTCCGAACTGTTCGAGACCTACGGCAAGCAGCTCACCGCTGCCGGCCTGAGCGCCAACAACGGCCTGGCCGCCATCCTGAGCGGCCTCGAGGAGCTGCCGGAGGACGTCCGTGCAGGTGTGAATGCGCTCATTCAGAAGGGCCTCGACGACGGTCCCGCCCTGGCCATGGTGGACTCGGACAAGGGCATCACCAGCCTGAACGTTCCCTCCGACATCATCGTGGATGCTTCCATGCCCGCCATGATCCGCTCCTCCGGCCACATGTGGGGCCCGGAAGGCCAGGAAGCCGACACCCTGGCGGTCCTTCCGGACAGCTCCTACGCCGGCATCTACCAGGTTGTTTTGGACGACTGCCGCGCCCACGGCGCCTTTGACCCCACCACCATGGGCACCGTCCCGAACGTGGGCCTGATGGCCCAGGCCGCCGAAGAATACGGCAGCCATGACAAGACGTTCGAGATCCAGGAAGCCGGGACGGTGCAGATCGTGGACGGCTCCGGTGCTGTGCTGATCGAACACGAGGTTGCCCCTAGTGACATCTGGCGCGCCTGCCAGACCAAGGATGCCCCCATCCGCGACTGGGTCAAGCTTGCCGTCACCCGCGCCCGCGCCTCCAAGACGCCCGCAGTGTTCTGGCTGGACGAGACCCGCGCGCACGACAGCAACCTCATCGCCAAGGTTAACGAATACCTCAAGGACCATGGCACCGAGGGTTTGCAGATCGAAATCATGTCTCCGGTGAAGGCAACGGCCTTCACCCTGGAACGCATTCGCAAGGGCGAAGACACCATCTCCGTCTCCGGCAACGTACTGCGCGACTACCTCACGGACCTGTTCCCCATCCTGGAACTGGGCACCAGTGCCAAGATGCTCTCGGTTGTTCCGCTGATGAACGGTGGCGGACTCTTCGAGACCGGGGCCGGCGGATCGGCCCCCAAGCACGTCCAGCAGCTACTCAAGGAAAACCACCTGCGCTGGGACAGCCTGGGTGAATTCCTGGCTCTGGCCGTAAGCTTCGAACACCTGGCCACTACCACGGACAATGCCCGCGCGCAGGTCCTGGCAGACACCTTGGACAAGGCGACAGGAACCTTCCTGCTGGAAAACAAGTCCCCGAGCCGCCGCGCCGGCGAACTGGACAACCGTGGCAGCCACTACTTCCTCGCACGCTACTGGGCCGAGGAACTGGCCAAGCAGACCGAGGACACGGAACTGGCGGCATCGTTCGCGGCTGTGGCCAAGGAGCTTGCGTCCAGCGAGGAGACTATCGTCGGCGAACTGGCCGCGGTGCAGGGCTCAGCGGTGGACGTAGGCGGTTACTACCGTCCGGATGAGGCCAAGGCCTCAGCCGTGATGCGTCCGTCTGCGACTCTGAACAAGGTTATTGCGACTCTGGGCTAATCGGTACCGAACCCTAAGAGGCGGCGCCCCAGGGAACCTGGGCGCCGCTTTTTGGTCTTTTTGTTCGTACGGGATGAAGCATGGATGGGTTAATACATGGATGGGTTAATAACCGTCCACGCCGTATGACCTTAGTTGTCCTTGCCCTTGCCTTTATTTCCCTTGCCTTCATCGGATGACGGAGATGCCGGTGCCGTGGCCACCTTAGCGGCCTCAGCCGCAGCGGCATCCGCTTCTGCCTTCTTTTGTGCCGCGGCCGCGTCCGCGTCCGCTGCAGCCTTCGCTGCTGCTGCGGCGTCGGCTTCGGCCTTGGCCGCTGTCAGGTCTGCGCGGACAGCGGCAGCGGCCGTGGTGATGCTGCGCCGGCGTTCCTCCGTAACCCCTCCGCTCCCTACAGCGGACGCGAGATCGGCCTCGAGGCTCTCCAGGGCCGCCAGCCCACCGGAAAGGTCGTTGGCGGCGGCAGCCTGGCTGACGCGGAGGACCCGTTCCTGGAGTTGGCGGGCGGAATCACGTTCCAGGCCGGTCTCAGCCGGGCCGCACGCTGCCAACGAAACGGCCAGCAGAACGGCTGTGGCAACAGTGAGGCCCTGGGCTGCCGCAGAAGGCCAGCAGTGATTCTGGGCACTGCTCATGGTTTCACGCTCTCCTGAAGTTCCTTGAGGTGGTCGCCCAAAGTGCCGGTGACGGCGGGGTAAGGAACGACGTCGGGCGTTGGCTCAGGTGCCAGACTGAAGGTCAGCGCCGTTACGGCTGCTCCAGCGGAGAGAACGCCCAACGCGATGACTGTCCAGAACCGCCTTCCGTTGTGGCGAAGACGGGACAAATCCGGGACCCGGCTGTGCGGGTTGGAACGGCGGGTGACGTCCCTTTGTGTGCTGCTTGCCAGGACCACCGGCAGGTCGGATTCAGCGGTGATGGCGATGGACGGTGGCCTGAACGGCATTGCCGGGAGTACCCGGGTTGTCTCCGGTTCAAGCTCGCCCGGTGCTGACACGGGTGACACCAGGGCCTGACGCAGAACGGATTCAACGTCGGCCGCGACGGGACGTTCCATCGGTTCGATGGCGGTCATGGAACGGATCAGATCAGCCCACTCCGCCGGAAGGTCAGCAGGGATCTCCGGCGTCCGGTGCAACCTGGCCACTGCGGATTCAACGGCACTGCCCGGGAACTCAACGGTCTGCTTGACGCATTCCAGGAGAACCAGACCCAGCGAGTAGATGTCAGTGGCGGGCGACAACGGGGACCCCATGGCCTGCTCCGGACTGAGGTAGGCGGCCGTGCCCACCATAGTTCCCGTGGCGGTCAGCCGGGCTGAATCCGCCATCCTGGCGATGCCAAAATCCGTGAGTTTGGGCCGCAAAGGTTCGCCCGGGCGGATCTGCACCAGCAGGATGTTCCCGGGCTTGATGTCACGGTGGATGATCCCCAGGCTGTGCACGTAGGTCAGTGCGTCAGCAACGCCTGCCCCGATGACTGCAAGCTCGTCCAAGGGAACTGCACTATGCCTGATCCGGCTGCGGAGGTCCTGCCCCTCCACAAGTTCCATGGTCAGGAACGGGCGAGGTTCGTCCAGGACGCGCGTATCGATCCCTGCGTCGAACAGCGTGACCAGGCTGGGATGGTTGAGCGTTGCCAGCAGTTGGATTTCGGCTTCCTGGCGCTTGAGCTCATTGTCATCAGGCGCCTGTGGGGCAAAGAGCTTCAGGGCGACATCCCGGCCCAGGTTCTCGTCCCGGGCGCGGTAGACGGTGGACATGCCGCCGCGGCCGACAATGTCCGCCAGCCGATAGCGTCCGCCGAGCACTTCATTCTTAATGGAGCTAGGCGAATCCGCCACCATGACCAGTTCCTCCCGGTGCGCTGCGGCACTATTCTTCCCCAATAATACCGGCCGGTAGGGCATCCGTTAAGCCGTCTGTCGGCACGCCGACGGCCCGGCTGAGGAGTGATTGGGACTTTCAGCCGGGCCTTCGGGCCACAAGGACTACTGCTGGTAGTTGAGTTCTCCGGTGGCCACCTCCTATTGGAAAGCTGGCTATGCCGCGAACGGCGGAGCCGGTGTGTATACGGTCTTAGGCGTCACAGTCCGCTGAGTGCGGAGCCCGCTTAGGCCTTCCGGCGCCGCTTGCGCATCAGCAGTCCGGCAAGCAGCAGGATAAGGGCGAGCGGGATCAGGGAAGCATCCATGCCCGTCTTGGCCAGCATGGTGGCGCCGCCCTGGCCCGGGGTGCTGCCCGTGGTGTTCACCGCGGCAGATACCGAACCCGTGGTGTTGCCGGCGGGAAGAACGGTGATGCCAGTCGTGTCAGATCCCGTAGTGCCGGAGGTTCCGGTGCCCGGGTCCCTAGCGTCCGTGCCACCCGTTGTGCCGGTTCCCGGGTCCGTAATGTCCGTGCCACCTGTTATGCCGGTTCCCTGGTCTGTGGTGTCATTGCCGGGCGTTTCCGTACCGGGGGTTTCAGTACCCGGGGTTCCACAGCCGTCGGTTCCACCGCCGATGATGACGCATGCATCAAGACCAACATTCACATCATCAAGGACACCGGACGTGTCCAGGCCCAGACCTACGTCAACGGCGGTGGTTTCGCTGCCGTTGGTGCCGCCGAGGTTGGCGTCGACCACTGCAGCTACGTCGGCGGTGGTTTCGCTGCCGTTGGTGCCGCCGAGGTTGGCGTCGACCACTGCAGCTACGTCGGCGGTGGTTTCGCTGCCGTTGGTGCCGCCGAGGAGGGTGTCTCCGAGATTTACGTCGGCTGCCGCGGCTACGTCAGCGGTAGTCGTGTCGGTTCCGCTGCCGTCAGTGCTGCCAAGAAGGCCGTCGCTGAGTCCAAAATTGGCGTCGACTGCAGCAGCGACATCCGCTGTACCCGATTGCGTTGGGCCGCCCAGCAGACCCAACGACGTCGTGTCAACGGAGGCCGCCGCTGAGACCAGGGCGGATGCGGAAAGGTCCGGTCCGTTCGTTGTGTCCGCGGCGCTGGCTGCGGTGGCGCCGAAGGCCAGTAGCCCGCCGGCAAAGAGGGTGCTGAGCAGCCCCCTGCGAAGGTTGCAATTCATGATGTTCTCTCCTGAGAAGTTGATTTGGGGCGCTGGTTAGCGCCTTGAGGCCGTGTTCTGCCCATGAAGAAGGGCAGGAGGGCTCAACTAGTCAGGAGAGGAACCGGGGTCGAATGACACCGCTGACGGGGCATGGTCTGGTGATCCGCTGATGGGGAAGACCCCTAAGAGCGGCACGTTGAAACTGGACTCGTCCAGGGAGGCAGCAGAGCCTGAGGCGCCGGAGGGCGAGGCGCCGCTCCCTGCGCCCGAAACAGGTCCTGCCGGGGCCGGAGTCGCAGGCGTGGAAGGATCCGTGGTCCAAGGGCTTTCCGCTGGGACTGAGTGCATGTCTGCGCGGGCGGGAACCGGCAGCGACGACGTTCCCGTGACGGCGAGCAAGTTGTCGGCAGAGCCGGGGGAGTTCGTGACGGCATCAGGTGTGACGTGCCCTGCTGCAGCGGCGTCCGTAACCGCCAAGATCTCGCCGGCAACGGCAATCTCTTCAAGGGGCACCAGCCCGGGCAGTGTGACCGGTGCGGACAGAACGGTCACCTTTACCAGGTCCACTACGGGTTTCAGAACCGGCTCAAGAACCGGTGCCGCGTCGGTGAGGGGGAGGGCGACTGTGTCAATCAGGTCATCTGCAGCGGTATCCACCACTGCAGCAACCGGGACGGCCACGGCCGTGACGGTGCCCGCCGGAACCACGATATTGATCACAGGGACCGCGGCAATAAGCTGATCCGCTGTGCCCGCCACAATGCCCACTCCGGGTTGCAGGAGTCCGGTGGGTGAAGGAGCAGGCGGAGCGGCTTCAAGAATGGTAGGGACGGCACCGGTCAACGGCGCGGTCAGGGACGAAACCGATGAATTCACGCTGCCCTGAAGGGACCCGGAATCCCTCGAAGTGTCTGCCGTTGCGGCGGACGCGGAAAGTGTCAGCCAGGTAGCGGTTACCGCACCTGCGAGGAGCAGCGGCCGGAGCGCACGCCACGGCGATCGAACTTTAGCCATGCGTACCACCCCCAGTACCGTTGAGACCTACGATTTCATGAGCGTAAGACTCCGGCGTGGAGCAAGTCTAGGGGAACGGAAAATAAATCCAGCATACTTACTAATTGTCACTCATCCATCGATAACCGAATGGCGAGTGTCAATCCTGTTTACAAAAAAGTCACGGCCCCGAAACGGGACGATTCCGGTAATTCAGTGGGCATCATTCGGGTAGCTGACGCCCAGCTGCCTGCGCACGCTGTCAAAGAGCCGCATGGTCTTGATGGAATCCTCCAGCAGCATGACCGGGCTCTCGGCCAGACCCTGTTGGATGCAGCGGGTCACTTCGCGCAGTTCGTAGGTATAGCCGATGCCAACCACGTCGAACGTTTCCGTGCGCAGCCCTTCCCGGCCGATGCCGATCACGAGTTCCCGCGGATTGTTGATTGAACTGACGCTCTGGAGGTAGCCCAGGCTGCCCGCCACGGTGGCCGTCCGCGGACCGTAGGCCAGGAGCGAGGACGTCAGCTGGGCCTGGGCCCCATGGTTGTAGCCGAGCGTCAGAGCATTCTGGGCGTCCACGCCGTCGTCATTAATGCAGCCGGTGGCACTGACCGTCTGCGGGAAACCCAGCGTACCCAGCGCCCACAGCAGCGGGTAGACCGAGATGTCCAGGAGGGCGCCGCCACCATCCTGCCTGGCCCACAGCCTGGACGTCGAGGAATAGGGCGCGGGAAAGCCCAGGTCAGCGGTCACCCAGTGCACGTCCCCGAGCTCCCCGGACGCGGCAATCTCGAACGCCCGCTGCATGCCCGGGAGGAAGCGGGACCACACGGCCTCCATCAGGAAGAGTTTCCGCTCCCGGGCAAGCGCGACGAGCTCACTCGCTTCCCTGCCGTTGATGGTGAATGCCTTTTCGCACAGGACGTGCTTGCCCGCATTGAGCGCAGCGAGCACAATCTGGTGGTGCTGGGCGTGCGGCGTGGCGACGTAGACAACGTCCACCGAGCCATCGGCGAGCAGCCGCTGGTAACCGGGCACGCCGTCGTCGTCCCCGTAGGCCTTGGCGAAACCGTAATCGGCCGCGAAACTCTCCGCAGTTCCCTGTGAGCGGGAACTGACGGCATAGAGCTCGGCGTCTGGGAGCAGTGCCAGGTCCTGCGATACTGACCGCGCGATCCCGCCGGTGGCTACGACGCCCCACCGCAGGCGTTTTCCGGTGGCAGACCGGGGATCCGGATCGGACTGGCTGGACAGCCACGGTGTGGCAATGGGCGCACTCATGGTGCCCATCCTCTCATTCAGACCAGTCCGGGCGTCAGACCAAGGCGCGCGCCGGTTCTTCCGTCAGCCTGCCCTTCTTGAGCCTGAAGCGGCGGTCCGTCTTGTATGCCAACGCCTTGTCGTGCGTGACCCCGAGGATGGTGGTGTTGTGGTCACGGCTGAGCGAGCTGAGAAGTTCGACGATGTGGTCACCCGTCTGCTCATCGAGGTTGCCGGTGGGTTCGTCAGCCAGGATCAGCTTGGGTTCGTTCGCCAGCGCCCGCGCAATGGCCACGCGCTGCTGCTCGCCGCCGGACAGCCGATTGATGCGCCGCACCTGCTTCTCCGTATCCAGCTGCACCTGCTCCAGGAGGTCCCTGGCCCGCTGCCGCCGTTCCGCTTTGCGCACACCCGCGAACTCCATGGGCAGCATGACGTTGTCCATAGCGGAAAGATTCGGGATCAGGTTGAACTGCTGGAAGAGGAACCCGATATCCCGGCGCCGGTACTCCGTCAGCTTGCCGTCCGGCATGCCCGCCAGGCTCACGCCGTTGACCACGACGTCTCCGCTGGTGGGTTTGTCCAGCGCACCCAGGAGGGACAACAGTGTGCTCTTGCCGCTGCCGCTTTTGCCGACGATGGAGGCCGTAGTGCCCTGCTCCAGAAAAAACTGACATCCTTGACCGGCTTGATGGTGATGACGGCCACGCCGAACACCGCCGCAATGCCGGCCGCGATGACACCGGGGGAGGCGCTGGCGGTGACGGACGTCACTAGCGGGGAAGCGCAGGCGAAGGGGCCCCCGGAGGGAAGACCAGCGCCGCCCGGGAAACCCGCGCCGCCGGAAGCCAGCCGCGCCAGTACGTGCGGCGCGCCTGGTGGTGGCTGCCGCCGTCGTCGTGTTGGAGCTGATCAGCGCGGACGCGATGCCGCCGCTGGCAAGGAGGCGACGCCGGCGCCTACTGCGCTGCCCATGGCCACGAGCACCAGGGCCTCCAAGACGAACTGCAGGCCGATGGTGCGGTTGGGGGCGCCGATGGCTTTGAGGACACCAATTTCGCGCCGGCGCTCGCGGACCAGCATGACCATGATCAGGCCGGCGGTTGCCAGGGCAGCTACGAAGGCGATAAAGGAGATGTTCTTGACGCTGTCCAGCGAGCTGACAGCTGTGGTCAGGCTTTGGCCCTGGGTTACGTCGGCCTTGTCCGTACCGAGCGCATTCTGCAGGGCGGTCTTGGCGGAGTCCACGTTGTCCATGCTGTTGACCGTGACGATCATGGAGGACAGCTCATCCGGAAGCGCCGCCAGGGTCTGCGCCGTAGGGAGGGTCAGGTACAGTGCGTTATTTCCGATCGCTGTGCCCGAGTCAAAAAGTCCGGCCACCGTGAAGGTCTGGTCCTTGACAGTGAGGTTGAGCCCACGGTGAAATTGTTCTTTTCCGCCAGGCTGGTTCCCAGCAGGGCGTTGGTGGACGCGGCGGTCAGGCTGGTGGTCACGGCCGTTGTGTTCTGCCCGCCGGGTCCGCCCTGGCCTCCGCCTGGTCCGCCCTGGGTGCCAGCGGCAGCCTGCGCCGTAGCATCTGTCGCGTGAGTGAGCCGGAGCGCTTTGGTTCCGACGACGGCCGCTACGTTCGGTACCGCCGCCGCGGTTGCGGCCTGCGCTGATGTCAGTGGTTCGCCGCCGCCGTCGAACCCCTGTCCGCCAGCGGGGTTGACGGTCAGGACCGTGCCCACGGAAGCATTCAGCTCCTGGACTTTTGCGCCGACGGCCTGGTTGGCCACCAGCATGGCCAGGGCAAGCCCGATGGCGACCGCCAGAACTGCTACCACCGCAGCTGTTCGGACTTTGTTTCTGAAGGCATTGCCAACACTCCGGGCAGGGACGCTCACTGTACTCCCTAGGATCGGGGCCGGAGAGGGGCCGGCAACTGGTCCTACTCTGCCGCCGGGGCCTGTGCGGACATCCGGCCGAAGCTGTGGTTGGGCTGTGAGGCTGGAAATGCGAAAGGCGGCCACCCCCTCGTGGGGATGGCCGCCTTTCGGTGGTGCGGCAGTGCCTACTTGGTCAGCGGGCCAAGTACCGGATCGTCCACGTAGGCCGTCTTCACGTTGGCGGCGGTCACGATGACCGGCGGCAGCAGGAAGGCAGGGACGGTCTTCACCGTGTTGTTGTAGGACTTGGTGTCGTTGACCTCAGGCGTCTTGCCTGCCTGCAGGTCCTTAACCATGGTGATCGCGTGCTCAACGAGCTTGCGGGTGTCCTTGTTGATGGTGGAGTACTGCTCGCCGGCAAGGATGGACTTGACGGATTCAACTTCCGAGTCCTGGCCGGTGATGATCGGCAACGGCTTGCCGGCGGCCTTGACTGAGGTCAGGACTGCGCGGGCCAGGGTGTCGTTCGGGGACAGGACGCCGTCAAGGCTTGCGGTGGTGTAGCTGCCCGTCAGCAGGGTGTCAGCGCGGCGCTGGGCGTTCTCTGCCTTCCAGCCCTGGGTGACGGCCTGTTCGAAGGTTGTCTGGCCCGAAACCACTTTGAGGGTGCCGTCGTCGATCTTGGGCTTGAGGATGCTCATGGCGCCGTCGAAGAAGACCTTCGCGTTGGCATCATCCGGGGATCCGGCGAAGAGCTCGATGTTGTACGGGCCCGTGGGCTTTTTAGCCTTCATTCCGTCCAGCAGCGCCTGGCCCTGCAGTACACCCACCTTGAAGTTGTCGTAGGCCACGTAGTAGTCCACGTTCGCGGTGTTGAGCAAGAGCCGGTCATAGGCAATGATCGTGGCGCCGGAGTCCTTGGCCTGCTGCAGCTGGGTACCCAGCTGGGCGCCGTCGATGGCACCGACAATGATGACCTTGGCGCCCTTGGTGATCATGGCACTGATCTGGTTCTGCTGTTCAGAGACGCCACCGTTGGCGAACTGCACGTCCGCCTTGAAGCCGGCACTGGAGAGTCCGTCATTGAACAGTTTTTCCGCCAGGACCCAGTTTTCGCTGGTCTTCTGGGGAAGTGCGACGCCGATGGAGGAGCTCTGGTCGAAGCCGCCGCTGCCGCTGCCGCTGCTGCTGCTGCTGGTGCCGGTGTCGGCGCGGCCGCAGGCTGTCAGTGCCAGTGCCGCTATTGCAGCAACAGCTGCAGCCTTTCCTGCTTTACCAATCATTCGCATTGCTGATTCTCTTTCTTTTGGTGGTGTGAATCGAAAGGCTAACGCTCAGACTTCCCTGGCGATCGCTTCCTTGGTGGAGGTGGTTTCGTCGGGCTGGAGGGGGTTGGAAGGACCAGCGTTGCGAGTGAAGTTCTTGGTCATCATGCCTATAAGGGACCTCTTTCCCTGGGTCTTGTTGTAGACGTCGAACGCGACGGCGATGAGCAGGACCAGGCCCTTGATGATCTGGGTGAGGTCAGCGCCGACGCCGAGGAGCTGCAGGCCGTTGTTCAGCACAGCCATCACCAGGCCACCGATGATGGAGCCGATCACCGTGCCCACGCCGCCAGTCACGGCGGCGCCGCCGATGAAGACTGCAGCGATGGCGTCCAGTTCCCAGCCGACGCCGTCGAACGGGCCCGAAGCGGTGGACCGGCCTACGAAGATCATGCCGGCCAGGCCGGCCAGGATGGACATGTTCATCATGACCAGGAAGTTAACCTTCTTGGACTGGACGCCGGACAGCTCGGCTGCGTGGCGGTTACCGCCTACGGCGTAGACATGCCGACCCACCACCGTTTTGGCGGAGACGAACCCGTAGATCACCACCAGCACGGCGAGGATCAGTCCGGGGATGGGGAACGAGGTGCCGGGACGGCCCGTTGCGAAGAGGTATGTGGCGTACAGGATGGCGGCGCAGACCAGGACCAGCTTCAGGACAACCACCCAGGTTTCGGGCACTTCCGCGCCGAGGGCCTTGGCGGTACGGCGGCGGCGGATTTCGCTGACGATCACGAAGGCGGCGCCCGCGAGGCCGATCAGGAGTGTCAGGTTGTTGTAGCCGGTTTTTGGTCCGACTTCCGGGAGATAGCCGGAGCCGAGGAACTGGAAGTCTGTTGGTACCGGGATGGTGTTGGACTTGCCTACGAACTGGTTGAAGCCGCGGAACAGCAGCATGCCTGCCAGCGTGACGATGAACGCCGGGATGCCAACATACGCCGTCCATATCCCTTGCCAGGCACCGATGAGTGCTCCCAGCAGCAGGCCCAGCAGCACGCCGGCGTACCAGGGGATGCCCCAGTCGCGCATGGCCAAGGCCACTGAAACGCCGACGAACGCGGCGACGGATCCGACTGAGAGGTCAATGTGCCCGGCAATGATGACCAGGACCATGCCGATCGCGAGGATCAGGATGTAGGAGTTTCCATTGAAGAGGTTGATGACATTGCCCGACGTGAGCGTGCGGCCCTCTGTGGTGATCTGGAAAAAGATGATCAGTGCGACCAGGGCGAAGATCATCCCGAATTGGCGGGTGTTTCCGCCGAAGAGCTTCTTGAGCGCGTTCATTGTTTCAGTCCTTGTTTCTGGAAGGATCTGGAGGATTCCAGAGGGTCAGGCGGATTTACGGGCAGACGTCATGAGTTTCATCAGGCTTTCCTGGCTTGCGTCGTCTTTGTTCAGGACTCCGGTGATGGCACCTTCGAAGATGGTGTAGATACGGTCGGAAAGTCCCAGCAGCTCGGGCAGTTCGGAAGAGATGACGATGACGCCCTTGCCCTGGTTGGCGAGCTGCTGGATGATGCCGTAGATCTCGTATTTGGCACCCACATCGATCCCGCGTGTCGGTTCATCCAGGATCAGCAGGTCCGGGTCCGTGAACATCCATTTGGCGAGGACCACCTTCTGCTGATTGCCGCCGGAGAGCTTGGCCACCCCTTCCTCCACGGACGGAGTCTTGGTCCGCAGCGACTTGCGGTACTGCTCCGCCACCGTGAACTCCGCATTCGTGTCCACCACGGTGTGGTGGCTGATTTTCTTCAGGTTGGCCGAGACGGTAGTGGTCTTGATGTCATCGAGAAGGTTCAGCCCCAGGGACTTGCGGTCCTCAGTCACGTAGCCGAGTCCGGCGTCGATGGCCTGGCGAACGCTCTTGAGGCTGACTTCCTTGCCGTCTTTGTAGGTGTGCCCGTCGATGAACCGCCCGTAGGACCGGCCGAAAACGGAACGGGCGAGCTCGGTGCGGCCGGCACCCATCAGCCCGGCAAAGCCAACGATCTCGCCGCGGCGGACGAAGAAGTTGGAACCCTTGCAGACGAGCCTGTCCTGGATGGCGGGGTGGCCCACGGTCCAGTCCTTGACCTCGAAGAACACCTCGCCGATCTGAGGTGTGTGGTCGGGAAAGCGGGACTCCAAGGCGCGGCCCACCATGCCCTTGATGATGCGGTCCTCATCGACGCCGTCGGCCTTGACATCGAGGGTTTCGATCGCCTTGCCATCCCGGATGATGGTGATGGAATCGGCGATCTGTTCGATCTCGTTGAGCTTGTGGGAAATGATGATCGAGGTGATGCCCTTGCCCTTGAGGCCCAGCATCAGGTCCAGGAGGTGCTGGGAATCGGATTCGTTCAGTGCAGCGGTTGGCTCGTCCAGAATGAGGATCTTGACCGACTTGTTCAGCGACTTGGCGATCTCCACCAGCTGCTGCTTGCCGACGCCGATCTCCTTGATGGGGGTGTCCGGGTTTTCGCGCAGGCCTACTCGGGCCAGAAGTTCGGTGGAACGGAGGCGCGCCTCCGTCCAGTTGATCACGCCGCGCTTGGTGGGTTCGTTGCCCAGGAAGATGTTCTCCATGATGGAGAGCTCCGGGATCAGGGCCAGCTCCTGGTGGATGATCACGATGCCGGACGCCTCACTGGCCCGGATGTCCTTGAACTGCTGGACTTCGTTCTGGTACACGATGTCGCCGTCGTAGCTGCCGTACGGGTAGACGCCCGAAAGCACCTTCATCAGCGTGGATTTGCCGGCGCCATTTTCGCCGCAGATAGCGTGAATCTCGCCGGCTTTGACCCGGAGGCTCACTTCCGACAATGCCTTGACACCGGGAAATTCCTTGGTGATGGAACGCATCTCCAAGATGACCGGGTGACTGTGCGTGGTCTGGGACGTCATTTGCCCTTACGCCTCCAATGCATGACTTCTTTGTCCGCCCCGCAAAGCGCAGGGGCGTCTGATGAAAAAGTAAACTGGATCACACCCGTTATCGTCAAGTCTTTAACGCAATTATGCGGATAACGAAACGGCTACATTCGCCGGATGCCGGCGTACTGGAACACCAGCGCGGCTGCTCCCAAAGCCTCCGCGCGGTCCCCGAGTGAGGACATCGTCAGTGTGGTGGTCTCGCCGATCACCGGTACTGCATGCCGGATCAGCCCCCGTCGAATGGGGGCGAGCAGCAGCTCACCCAGGCCCGCGAGCGGGCCTCCCACCACGATGACTTCAGGGTTGATCAGGTTCGCTACGTTGCCCAGGGCGCGCCCAACTGCCAGGCCTGCATCGTCCACCACGCGCAGTGTCGCGGAGTCGCGTGCCAGGGCCTTCCGGACGATGTCCGCAGGCGTGAGGGGCGGATCTTCCCCGCGGCCGAGGAGCTCGATCATGGTGGTGGTGGAGGCGATGGTTTCCAGGCAGCCGCGGTTGCCGCAACGGCACACGAGACCGTGTTCATGGATGGTGGCATGGCCGATTTCCCCGGTGATGCCCACTGTGCCGTAGTAAGGGGCCCCGTTGAGGATCAGGCCGGCTCCGATGCCGGAACCGATCTTGAGGAACATCAGGTTGCTGACCCCCGTATGCGGCCCCCACGTGACCTCCGACCAGGCGCCGAGATTGGCGTCGTTGTCGACAAAGATGGGGATTTTGAGGGTGTCCTCCAGGTGTTGAAGGATGTTAATGCCCACCCATTCCGGGAGGATGGCGCCCTGTGCGACGGTGCCGGTCCGGCGGTCGATGGGTCCCGGGATTCCGACGCCGGCACCTACCACCAGGCTCCGGTCCACGCCGCTTTGCTCCAGCAGTTTATCCAGCAGTGCAACAGCCGCCTGGATGCCTTCCTCGGCCTGGTGGCCCAAGGGGAGCAGGACGGATTCTTCGGCGATCACGTGGTAGCTCAGGGACGCCAGGACCACTCGGAGATGCCGCCTGCCGAAGTCAATACCCACAGCGACCGCGCCGTTGCTGTTGAGTCTCACGTTGAGCGCCCGGCGCCCGGAGCTGGTGATCGGTTCGGTTGACGCCAGGCCCGCATCCTGCATGATTTTGACGATGTTGGACACAGTTGCAGTGGACAGTCCGGTCTGGCGCGCAAGCTCGGCCTGCGTGGACGGGCCGCTCATGAGGGTCTCGATGATCCGTTGCTGGTTCAGTTGCCGGAGGGCTGACTGGGATCCCGGATTCTTTGGCTTGCTCCTCGTCGAGCGCGGTGTGGCGGACATGAAGAGAAGATTGCCCTACTTCACCCTTGTAGTCAAGAAGTTAACGCAATATGCCTGCCGGATGAGACGAAATGATGGGATGATCCGTCCATTTGGAGGCTTGGCCAGTGCAGTCTGCCCCGGAACCGATCACGGCCGGTGGTTAGGCTGAACAAAGCGGCCGCATACTTCCTTCGGCCGTCCCGATCATGTGAGGTGGAAACGGTGCTGCTGGCCCTGATGCAGGCGAACGCCCGAGTGCTGGACGTGGATGCAAACTGCGCTGCCCTGGATGCGGCTGCCCAGGCTGCCGCTGCTGAAGGCGCAGCGGTGCTGGTCACCCCGGAACTGTTTGCGGTGGGCTACGCGCCGCTGCGGCTACGTGCGGAGCTAGACCCCTCCGGGATTCCCGCCATCAGGGAGACGCTGTCAGGGATCGCCCGCCGCCACGGAATCGGACTGGCCTACAGCCTGCCGTCAGTCGCGGGCGGGGGCAGCTGGCACATCACCTCTACGCTGGTGGACACCACCGGCACTGAGCTTCTCACCTACGCCAAGGTGCACCTCTTCGGTCATGGCGAACGCGCGGCGTTCAGCCCCGCCGAGGAGCCTCCCGCCGTCGTCGATTTCAATGGCTTCCGGACGTCGATGGTGATCTGCTACGACGTGGAATTTCCGGAAACGGTCAGGGCGGCGGCACTGGCTGGAGCAGAGCTGCTCCTGGTGCCCACCGCGCTGGCGCACGGATTCGAGACCGTCCCCCAGGTCCTGCTCCGGGCCCGCGCGCTGGAGAGCCAACTGACCATCGCCTATGCCAACCACTCCGGAATCGAGGAGGGCTGCGAATTCCTGGGCGGTAGCGTCATCGCTGGGCCGGACGGTTCGCTGCTGGCCGCGGCGGGACCGGGAGCCGAACTCCTGTATGCCGAGGTGGATCCGGACGCTGCCCGAAATGCCCGTGACGTGGTGCCCTATCTCCGTGAACGCCGCCCGGAGCTCTACCGGTCCTGGGGCATCTGAGGCCCGCCGTCCTCCAGGCCGTCCACGTACTGCAGGGCAATCCACAGTTCAGCTCGCACTTGGGCGGAGCCCAGGTCCATGGCCAGCAGCTCGGCCAGTGCATTGATCTGGCGCCGCACGCTGTTCCGGTGCATCCCGAGGGCTTTGGCACTGGCATCCCAATTGCCGTTTTCGCCCAGCCATGACTTCAGGACGAACAGCTGGGAGCTGATTCGGTCAGGCTCCTGCGCCAGGACCGGTTCCAGCAGCCGGGCGGCAAGCATGGTGCCGGCGCTGCGGCCCAACAGTCCCGCGACTGACCACGTGACGTCATCCACGCGCACGCTTTCTCCGCTTGCCTGGACGCGGGATCGCAGCGACGCCGCACGCTGATAGGCGGCAGGAAGGCCGGCCATTTCGGTGGGATCGCCCACCACCAGGCGCCAGCCCAGGTCCTCCACCTCGTGCAGCAGCGTGTCGTCCACTTTGAACCGCGTGACGGCGGCAAACCCGTATTCCGTCAGTTCCACCATCTTCGTGTCGAACAGCCTGCGCCACTGCAGCAGTTCCCGGACCGGACCGTCCGCCGACGCGGTCGGCGCAACATCCGCGCGGACGCCCTGAACCACCCGCAGGGCACCGGACCGGGTTCCGGAAACGCTTTGGGCCAGGAGGTCCCTAAGGACGTTCAGCCGCCGGCTTGATCCGGAGGCCAGGCTCTCGGGACGCAGCAGGAGTGCCGTTGCCAGCTGGCTGGGGGCGAGCGAGCCGCTGGTGCGTTGTCGCACCAGCAGTTCCAGCAGCCCCACCACAGAGGACACCACGCTGTTCTGCGCCGGGGTCAGCGGCTTGTCCGTGCCCAGGATAAGAGCCCCGAGGGTGGCGTCCCTGGTGCTCCGGAGGGGATGGCCGAAGACGAAGGCCGAACCGTCCGTCGGAAACGAGTCTGTCTCCACCCGCGGGCCGTTGCCTGCCAGCAGCCGCTTGAGTATCGGGTGCAGGGCAGAAGGCTCGACGGCGGCGGCAGCGCCGGTCCCGGCCGCTGCCGCACGGGCCCGCACGCGTCCGTCCGCCCCGAAAAGCTGGGCCCACACCGGAACCTGCTGTGCCAACGCGGACAGGAGCTCGTGCTCGGGCCTGGCCGACAGCACAGCCCGCATCAGTCGCCGATTGGTCTCCGCCAGCTGGCGGAAGACCCGGGCATTTCCGGATTCCAGGAGCTGGGAGAACTCCAAGCCGATGGCGGCGAAGGGGACGCTGCTGGGGATCTGCACCAGGGTGAGCTGATGGGTTTGGCAGGCTGACATCACGTGGTCCGGGACGTCGTCGAAGTAGGGCTCGAGGCCAAATCCCAAGGCGGCGACGCCTGCGCCGACCAGCCGCCGGACGTACGCTTCCGCCCGCTCCTTCGTGCCGCCTGCGTCCAGGAACGGCAGTCCCGCCGTGAGGACGAACTCCCCGTCCAGGAGGTAGGGCGTGGGATCCTCCAGTTCGCTGGGTTCCACCCAGCGCAACGGAGCGCTGGAGTTACCAGCATCGTGCAGGACCCTGAGGTCCCGGGGGAGTGCTGCCAAAAACTGGCCCAGGGTCACCGCATCCAGGTGGTCCGCGGCATCAGGCTGCACGGAAGGAGTCCTGGCCGACGTGTCCGGCGCTGGCTAAGATTGGTGCATTACGTCTCATGATTGAAAACTATAGGTCACTTTGCACATCCCTGAGATCCGGCTCACACCCCTACGCTGGATGAGGGAAACCGACAACTACTCACGAACGGACGTCAACGATGACTGTGCCAACACTCTCCGGACCTGCCACAGGCCGTCCAGCCGGCCGTCCCGGGCTGGGCGCGCAACTGCTACGCCGGAAGCCCATCGGACAGATGGTCAGCGAAGCGGAAAGCGGCCATGGCGGACCGAAGCTGGTCCGCAGCTTCGGGGTCCTGCAGCTGACCATGATCAGCGTCGGCGCCACCCTGGGGACCGGCATCCTGGTGATCCTCGGCGAATCTGTTCCGCTGGCCGGGCCCGCCATTTGGATCTCGTTCGCCATCGCCGGGTTCGCCGCGCTGCTTTCAGCCGTCTCTTATGCAGAAATGGCGGGCATGGTCCCCGTGTCCGGTTCCAGTTATTCGTACACCTACGCCACGATGGGCGAAGGCATGGCCTGGATCTGCGGCTGGTGCCTGGTCCTCGAGTACGCCGTCTCCGTCGCGGCTGTTGCCGTGGGCGCGGGCCAGTACGTGAACGAGGCTCTGGCAGTGTTCGGGCAGGTCCTGCCTGACGCCGTGTCCCAGCCCCCGGGCGGCGGCGGCCTGGTCAATGTCCCTGCCATGGTCATCGTGGTGCTGGCAACCATCCTGCTGGTCCGCGGAGCTAGGGAAAGCGCCTGGATCAACACGTCCATCGTTGTGGTGAAGGTGGGCATCCTCCTCTTCTTCTGCGTCGTGGCCTTCACCGCTTTCAATGCGGGCAACTTCGAACCGCTCCTGCCGATGGGCGCCGCCGGAGTCTCCGCGGCCGCATCCCGGGTCTTCTTCTCCTACATCGGCTTCGACGCCGCCTCCACCGCCGGCGAGGAAGCCCGCAACCCCAAGCGCGACCTGCCCCGCGCCATCATGCTCTCCATGGTCATCGTCACCACCATCTACGTCCTGGTGGCCGTCGCAGCCATTGGCGCCCGCCCCTGGGGTTGGTTCGACGGCACCGAAGCGGCCCTCGTGAAGATCCTGGAGGAAACTACCGGCCAGCCCTGGATCGCCCTTGTCTTCGCTGTCGGCGCCGTCCTGGCGATCGCGAGCATCGTCCTGACTGTCCTGTACGGCCAGACCCGCATCCTGCTCTCCATGTCCCGCGACGGGCTCATTCCGAAGGTCTTCGGCCGCGTCTCCCGCCGTACCGGCACCCCCGCGGCGGGCACGCTCCTGGTGGGCACCGCCGTCGCCCTCACCGCCGGGCTGGTCCCGCTTGGCGCCCTGGCCGACGCCACGAGCATCGGAACCCTGTTCGCCTTCGCCCTGGTCAACGTGGCCGTGATCTACCTGCGCCGCACCCGGCCCGAGCTGGAGCGTACGTTCCGCGTGCCGTTTTTCCCCCTGACCCCGATCCTCGGCGCCCTGATGTGCGCGTACCTCATGGCCAACCTCGGGGCCGAGACCTGGGTGACCTTCGGAATCTGGATGCTGGTGGGCCTGGCGGCCTACTTCGGCTATGGCCGCCGGAACTCCAGGGTGGCGGCGCTGAGCCTGGAGGAATACCGTGAGCTGAGCAGGCCGGAATCTTCAACACAGTCCACCCCCGAACGAACGAAGGCAGAGCTTTAATGACCGTCGCCACCGAACTCCCGGCTTCCGACCCGGCCAGCACCCAGGCTGGCCCCATCACTATGCTGAACCCTGATTTTCCGTTCAGCTACGACCACTACCTGGCCCACCCGGCAGGGCTCGGCGCGGTTCCGCCGGAGCTTTACGGCACCGAAGTCGCCGTTGTCGGGGCAGGCCTGTCTGGCCTCGTCACGGCGTACGAATTGATGAAGATGGGCCTGCGTCCTGTTGTCTACGAAGCGGACCAGATCGGCGGCCGCCTGCGGACTGCCAGTTTCACGTCCGCTCCCGGCGTGGTGGCCGATCTTGGCGGGATGCGGTTCCCTGTGTCCGGCAGGGCCTTCTACCACTACGTTGACCTGCTGGGACTGGACACCCAGGATTTCCCCAACCCGCTGGCACCCGTCACCTCCAGTACCGTGATCGAACTGGCCGGCCAGAAATACTACGCCGAGACCGCCCAGGACCTGCCGCCGTTCTTCCGCGAGGTGGCCGATGCCTGGAAGGCCGCGGTGAACGACGGAGCGAAGTTCGTCGAAATGCAGGAGGCCATCCGGGCCCGGGACACGGGCCGGATCAAGAAACTCTGGAACGAGCTGCTGCCGCTGATGGACGAGCAGACCTTCTATGGGTTCATCGCCGGGAGCGAGTCCTTCAAGGAAGCCGGCTTTGCGCACCGTGAGGCCTTTGGCCAGGTGGGCTTCGGCACCGGCGGCTGGGACACCGACTTCCCCAATTCCATCCTTGAAATTCTCCGCGTGGTCTATACCGACGCCGATGACCAGCACCGGCTCATCAGCGGGGGAGCCCAACGGCTCCCCGAGGCACTGTGGCAGCACGCGCCGTCGGGCATGGCCAACTGGCCGGACGGAACGTCCCTGGCGTCGCTCCACTCCGGCTCGCCCCGCGGGGCTGTGGGCAAGATCAGCCGCGATGCCGACGGCGACCTCCGGATCCGGGAGCGCTGGGGCCGCGAGGCAAGCTACCCTGCCGTGGTGACCACGTGCCAGTCGTGGCTGCTGTCCACACGAATCCACACCGAGGAGGCACTGTTCCCGGCCGAACTGTGGACCGCGATCGAGCGCTCTCACTACATGCAGTCGTCCAAGACGTTTGTGATGGTGGACCGGCCGTTCTGGAAGGACACCGATCCGGACACCGGCCGTGAGGTCCTGTCCATGACCCTGACGGACCGGCTGAACAGGGCCACGTACCTCCTGGATGACGGCCCGGACAAGCCCGCCGTGATCCTGCTGTCCTACACGTGGAATGATGACGCGCTCAAATGGCTGTCGCTGGATGCTGACGAGCGGGTTGAGCTGATGCTGCACTCGCTGGAGCAGATTTACCCGAACGTGGATATTGCCAGCCACATCGTGGGCCAGCCAATTACCGTTTCCTGGGAAGCGGACCCCAACTTCATGGGGGCCTTCAAAGCGAACCTGCCGGGGCATTACCGCTACCAGCAGCGGCTCTTCACGCACTTCAAGCAGGACAAACTGCCCGAATCCCAGCGTGGGATCTTCCTCGCCGGTGACGACGTGTCCTTCACCGCGGGCTGGGCCGAAGGCGCCGTAACCACCGGCCTGAACGCCGTGTGGGGTGTGGTGAACCATTTGGGCGGGTCCTCGGCGCCGGGCAATCCGGGCCCCGGCGAACTCCTGGACGCCATCGGGCCTATTCCGCTGGATTAAGGGTGGGGACTAGCCGTGCAGCTCCCGGTGCGCCCGCGCCAGTTCGACGTACCGGACGGCGTTCTGCCGCACGCCGTCGAACTCCTCGTCGGTGAGTTCCCGCCGTACCTTGGCGGGGACCCCGGCCACGAGTGACCGGGGCGGCACAACCGTCCCTTCCAGGACCACCGCGCCCGCTGCTACGAGTGAGCCTGTGCCAATCACCGCTCCGTTGAGGACCGTGGCCCCCATGCCGATCAGGCAGTTGTCCTCCACCGTGCAGCCATGGACCACCGCGGCGTGCCCCACGCTGACCCCGGCCCCGACTGTGCAGGGGAAGCCAGGATCTGCGTGGAGGACCACGTTGTCCTGCAGGTTACTGCCGGCGCCGACGCTGATGGCGGCCGTGTCCGCCCGGACCGAAACACCATAAAAGGCGCTCGAATCCAAAGCGAGCGTGGCCTTGCCGATGATCGACGCCGTCGGGGCGATGAAGGCGGATGCATGAACGGCCGGTGATTCGCCGGCGAAATCGTATAGGGGAGCCATGGGCCAAGCCTAGGACATCAGCGCAGGGGTGCGGAGTATCAGGAACTGGTAGTGCTGCGTCCAGTTCCCGGCGCCCGGGCCGGATTCTTCGCCCGTGCCCTCCGGCCAGGTGACAAAATCCTCGATCGTGCCGTGCCGTCCGAAAACCCGCCGCACTGTTTCGTCGCGGCGCCGGCTGAAGAAGCGCCGGGGTTCGAGGTCGTCCTCCGGGTTCAGACCTTCTTCGTCGTCACCGGACCAGAGGCCGACGGCGATGGGCGCGTTGGGTGCCGCGACGCGCACCAGTTCACGCAGGACGCCGTCGATATCGGCGGCGGGGATGTGCAGCAGCGTGCTCATTGACCAAACCGCGGGAAACGTGCCATCGGCGAACGGCAGGCTCCGGGCGCTTGCCACCGAGACGTCGAGGCCTTTGGACCGGGCCTGCCGGACGTGGCCCTCGGCGAGGTCAACGCCGGTGTAATGGATCCCGGCCTGGACAAACGTCAGCCCGTCCAGTCCCGTGCCCGTGCCTATTTCCAGGACGCCGTGGCGGGCTTCGGATTTCAGCAGGCTGATGAACAGTCCGCGCTGTTCCACCCGCCGGGGCGACAGGGGATGATCCCAGCCGGACGCGGCGCGGCGGTTGTAGAACTCGGCGAGACGCTGTTCGCTGCCGTGTTCCTTCATCGCCGCCTCAGCTGGCTCCATGGCCCAGTCCTTTGGTGAAAGTCCTCTTAATTAAAGACGACTGTCCGGTTGCCGTCCAGCAGCACACGGTGTTCGGCATGCCATTGGACGGCCTGAGTCAGAGTGCGGCCTTCAACGGCCCGGCCCATCTGCACGAACTGCTCCGGGGTGCGGGCGTGATCCACGCGGATAACTTCCTGCTCGATGATTGGTCCCTCGTCCAGGGCGGCGGTGACGTAATGGGCGGTAGCGCCGATCAGCTTGACGCCGCGGGCATGGGCCTGGTGGTAGGGTTTAGCGCCCTTGAAGGACGGCAGGAATGAGTGGTGGATGTTGATGGCCTTGCCGGTAAGGTCCGCGCACAGCTCATCCGAAATGATCTGCATGTAGCGGGCCAGGACGGTCAGTTCGATATCGTGCTCGGCCATAAGGGCGCGGAGCTTGTCCTCGGCCTGGGCCTTGGTGTGCGGAGTGACCTGGATGTGGTGGAACGGGATGCCGTAGAACTCGGCCAGCCCGGCCAGGTCACGGTGGTTGGAGACAATGGCGGGGATCTCGATGGGCAGGCTACCGGAACGCTGCTGGAACAGGATGTCGTTGAGGCAGTGCGCGGACGTGCTGGCCATCAGCAGCGTGCGCACCTTCTGGCCCACGGGGTTGAGGCTCCACTGCATGCCGAAGGAGTGGGCCACCGGCCCAAGGGCTGCCTGGACTTCGGCCCGGGAAGCCGTCGTGGTTGCTTCCACCCGCATAAAGAAGTTGCCGGTTGCGGGGCTGCCGTACTGCTGCGAGTCCAAAATATTACAGCCCGCCACCAGCAGCGCTCCGGCCACGGCGTGGACAATTCCGGGGCGGTCCGGGCAGGACAATGTCAATACGTAAGCTCGGTTCAGCTGCTCTTCAGTCACGACTACAAGCCTACCCGCGCGGCGCGTCCGCGTTTGGTAGTCTGGTGGGGTCGCAACTGGCGTTGGGTGGCTAACCACCAGGGAGTGGCAATCACGAAGACCACGGATCGTACGCCTGGGCCGAGGGTCATGTCTTACCGGAGCTGCACCCTTTAAGGATGCAGCTCACTTTCATGCCCTGTCATCAAGGGGCGGTGTGGTGCGCCAGCCGGTAGCCTGACCTTAGCAGTGCCCGTATCCCTAGCCAGGAGTTTTTCGTGACTACTACCGCCACCACATCAGCCGCCGTCAGCAACCAGTCGCTGGCCGATCTCGATCCCGAAATCGCCGCAGTACTCAACCAGGAACTTGGCCGCCAGCGCGGCACCCTGGAAATGATCGCCTCCGAAAACTTCGCCCCGCGCGCCGTGATGGAAGCCCAGGGCTCGGTCCTGACCAACAAGTATGCCGAGGGTTACCCGGGCCGCCGATACTACGGCGGCTGCGAATATGTGGACATCGCCGAGCAGCTGGCCATCGACCGCGTCAAGGCACTGTTCGGTGCCGAGTACGCCAACGTCCAGCCGCACTCCGGTGCGCAGGCCAACGCCGCAGCACTGTCCGCCATGATCACCCCCGGTGACAAAATCCTGGGCCTCTCCCTGGCTCACGGCGGCCACCTGACCCACGGCATGAAGCTCAACTTCTCCGGCAAGCTCTACAACGTCGCTGCCTACCAGGTGGAGCCGGACAATTTTCGCGTTGACATGGACAAGCTGCGCGAGCAGGCCATCGCCGAGAAGCCCCAGGTCATCATTGCCGGC
This sequence comes from Pseudarthrobacter sp. S6, assembly GCF_050156575.1. Classification (NCBI taxonomy): domain Bacteria; kingdom Bacillati; phylum Actinomycetota; class Actinomycetes; order Micrococcales; family Micrococcaceae; genus Pseudarthrobacter; species Pseudarthrobacter sp. S6. The sequence continues at coordinate 1,286,074 of NZ_CP189581.1, forward strand.
TGGTCCGCTTACCCGCGCCACCTGGACTTCGCAGCCTTCCGCTCCATCGCCGATGAAGTGGGTGCGCTGCTCTGGACCGACATGGCCCACTTCGCCGGACTGGTGGCAGCCGGCCTGCACCCGAGCCCGGTGCCTTACTCCGACGTCGTCACCTCCACCGTGCACAAGACCCTCGCCGGCCCCCGCTCCGGTGTGATCCTGGCCAAGCAGGAGTGGGCAAAGAAGATCAACTCCAATGTCTTCCCGGGCCAGCAGGGCGGCCCGCTCATGCACGTCATCGCGGCCAAGGCCGTGGCCTTCAAGATCGCCGGCACCGAGGAATTCAAGGAGCGCCAGGAGCGTGTCCTCGAAGGCGCCAAGATCCTTGCCGAGCGCCTCAACCAAGCCGACGTCGCCGAAGCAGGCGTCTCCGTCCTGACCGGCGGCACGGACGTGCACCTGGTCCTGGTGGACCTGCGCAACTCCCAGCTGGACGGACAGCAGGCCGAGGACCTCCTGCACTCCGTGGGCATCACCGTGAACCGCAACGCGGTCCCGTTCGACCCGCGCCCGCCGATGGTCACCTCCGGCCTGCGCATCGGCACCCCGGCCCTGGCCACCCGCGGCTTCGGCGCCGAGGAGTTCACCGAGGTGGCCGAGATCATCGCCACCGCCCTGAAGGCTGGCTCCGCCACGGACGTGGAGGCCCTGCAGTCCCGCGTGGACAAGCTCGCCGCCGATTTCCCGCTGTACCCGCAGCACGAGCAGTGGTAATCCATGACCACTGCGACTGGAACTGCACAGATTCTTGACGGCAAGGCTGCCGCCGCTGCCATCAAGGCCGAACTGACCGAACGTGTGGCCGCGCTCAAGGCCAAGGGTGTTACCCCCGGACTGGGCACCATTTTGGTGGGCTCCGACCCCGGGAGCACTTGGTATGTGGGCGGCAAGCATAAGGATTGCGCCGAGGTGGGCATCACGTCCATCCGTCGCGACCTCCCCGAGGAAACCACGCAGGACGAACTCCTGGCCGTGGTCCGTGAGCTGAACGGGAACCCGGAGTGCACCGGCTACATCGTGCAGCTTCCCTTGCCCAAGCACATCAACCAGGACGTCATCCTGGAGGCCATGGATCCGGACAAGGACGCCGACGGCCTGCACCCGATGAATCTTGGCCGCCTGGTGGCCAACGTCGGCGGACCCATGACGTCGCCGCTGCCGTGCACGCCCAAGGGCTGCGTGGAGCTGCTCACCCGGCACGGTATCAGCCTCAAGGGCAAGCGCGTCCTGGTGGTGGGCCGCGGTGTGACCATCGGCCGGCCCGTCGGGCTGCTGCTGACCCGCAAGGATGTCAACGCCACGGTCATCCTGGCGCACACCGGGACCGTGGACCTGGCCGCCGAACTCCGCCAGGCCGACGTCGTGATCGCTGCTGCGGGCGTCCCGCACATAATCAAGGCGGCAGACCTGAAACCGGGCGCCATAGTGCTCGACGTCGGCGTGAGCCGAGTGGAGGACGGCAACGGCAAGGCGGTGGTTACCGGAGACGTGGACCCCGCGGCTGCTGACGTCGCCGCATGGATCTCCCCGAACCCGGGCGGCGTGGGGCCGATGACCCGCGCCATGCTGCTGGCCAACGTGGTGGAAACCGCGGAACGCCAGGCAGGGCTCGCCTAACCGCAAGAACAGTACGACGGCGGTCCCGCACCTTCTCGCGAAGGGCGCGGGCCGCCGTCGGGCTTTAACCGCAGGGATGTGGTGTTCGCCGGGGGTGGAAGGGGCCGTGGGGCGCTGCGGCGTTTGAGACAATGGACCCATGCGATCTCTGGGTAACCCTCAAACTCCGTCCGGCCGGTCCAAGGGCGGCTTCTCCATGCTCAGGATCAGTGGCCCGGGAATGATGGTTTTTGTCATCGCTTTCCTCGTTGCCGTGATCTTTGCGGCCAATCAGAACGATGTCGTGGGCTGGGTTGTCGCCGTCATCGCCGCTTTCTGGCTGGCCCTGGCAGCCTTTGTCGTGTTCAGCATCCAGAAGGCCGCCAAAAAAGCCGGCGCCAAGCTGACCGAGGCCCAGAACGCCTTCAACACTGCAGCCGGCCGGGCGCCGTCGTCGTCCTCGGCCGACCATGGCGGCACCCGGGTGGTGTACGAACGCACCGACGCGGACGCGGTCCGCGACCTCAAGCTGGACCACTCGTTCAAGATCGTCCAGGTGCAGATCCAGGTGGTGGAGAAGGAGCGCGCCAAAGGTGAAGCCGCGGACCAGGACACGATCCGCCGCGCGCTGGAGACCATCGAGATCACCGCCACCAACGCCCGCGACATGATCCGCGCCGGCGGCGGCACCGGCGACCCGGTCAGCGGAACCATCATCGACTAGAGTGGTGCGGGTGATCTCGGCATTGAAGAAGGACCACCTTCGCATCGCATCAGTCAACGTCAACGGCCTCCGGGCTGCCTACAAGAACGGTATGGCGGCATGGCTGGAGCCCCGCGAGGTGGACATTCTCTGCCTCCAAGAAGTCCGGGCGCCTGACGCGATCGTGCGCCAGCTGCTCGGTGATGGTTGGCACATCCTGCACGCCGAAGCCGAGGCCAAAGGCCGCGCCGGTGTCGCCATTGCGTCCCGTGAAGAGCCGCTGGAAACCCGCAACGGCATCGGCGACGACTACTTCGCAACCGCCGGCCGCTGGGTTGAGGCTGATTTCAGGGTGGCTGACGCCGCGGGGAACCCCGCGCAGCTGACCGTCGCCAGCGCCTACGTGCACTCCGGCGACGTGGGAACCCCGAAGCAGGTGGATAAGTACCGTTTCCTGGACGTCATGACCACCAGATTGCCGGAGCTGACCAAGCACAGCGACCACGCCCTCGTGGTTGGCGACCTGAACGTGGGCCACACCGAACGGGACATCAGGAACTGGAAGGGCAACGTCAAGAAGGCCGGCTTCCTGCCTGACGAGCGCGCTTACTTTGACCGCTTCTTCGGCGAGGACATCGGCTGGAAGGATGTCCACCGGGGCCTTGCTGGAGACGTCGACGGCCCCTACACTTGGTGGTCGCAGCGTGGCCAGGCGTTCGACAACGACACCGGATGGCGCATCGACTACCACATGGCAACCCCGGCACTCGCCGCCGCCGCGTTTTCGGCAGTGGTTGACCGGGCGCCCTCGTGGGACACCCGCTTCTCTGACCATGCTCCGCTGGTAGTGGACTACCGGCTCTAAGCCCCGAAGGTTCTTCCCCATGACTAGCCCGACTTCACCGGTGACCAAAAAACGCATCCTCTCAGGTGCCAAGCCCACGGCCGACTCCCTGCACCTGGGCAACTACATTGGCGCTGTCCGCAACTGGGTGGACATGCAAGCCGAATATGATGCCGTCTTCTTCATCCCGGACCTTCACGCCATCACAGTGGACTTCGATCCCGCCGAACTGGCCAAGCGCACCCGTGTGGTTGCCGCGCAGTACATCGCCGCCGGCATCGACCCGGACAAGAGCATCTTCTTTGTGCAGTCCCATGTCCCCGAGCACGCCCAGCTGGCCTGGGCCTTGAACTGCATCACCGGTTTCGGCGAGGCTTCCCGGATGACCCAGTTCAAGGACAAGACGCAGAAGTCGGGCGCGGACGCCGCGACGCTTGGCCTGTTCGCATACCCCACGCTCATGGCAGCCGACATCCTGCTGTACCAGACGGACCTCGTGCCGGTGGGCGAAGACCAGCGGCAGCATCTGGAGCTTACCCGGAACCTGGCCCAGCGCTTCAACACACGCTACGGCCCCACGTTCACTGTGCCGGAGGCCACCATCCTCAAGGCCAGCGCCAAGATCTACGACCTGCAGAACCCCAGCGCCAAGATGTCCAAGACGGGGGAGTCGCCCAACGGTTCCATCCAACTGCTGGAGGATCCCAAGCTCGCGGCCAAGCGCATCAAGTCCGCGGTCACCGACACCGGATCCGAGGTCCGGTTCGATGCCGAAGCCAAGCCCGGGATCTCCAACCTCCTCACCATCTACTCCACCCTCACCGGGAAGTCCGTGGCCGAGCTGGAGGCTGTGTACGGGGGCAAGATGTACGGCCACCTGAAAGTGGACCTCGCGGAGGTCATGGTGGACTTCATCACGCCGCTGCGGAACCGCACCAATGAACTGATGGCCGACCCCGCCGAGCTGGACCGGCTCCTGGCCCAGGGTGCTGAGCGGGCCAGGGAGATCGCCGCAGTTACCCTAGGTCAGGTCTATGAGCGTATGGGCTTCCTTCCGTCCCTGAGCCTTGCAGGAGTCCGCTAGCTCGATGTCCGCCGCCAGCAATGTCAGTGAAGGAATGAGCGTAGGCGTCATTTTGGGATTCCCCCCTGCCATCGCGGAAGAACTTCAACGGTGGCGCGCCTCGTTTGGCGATCCCATGGCCGGGGTGATCCCAGCCCACATCACCCTGGTCACCACCACCCCCGCCAAGGACTGGGAGGCAACGCGGGAGCACGTCCGTGAGGTCGCCAGGGCCCAGGCCCCGTTTATGGTCACGATCGCAGGAACGGGAACCTTCCGGCCGGTGTCCCCGGTGGTCTACATCAACGTTGAGGAGGGTTTCGACGCCTGCGTGGACCTCCACGAAAAGCTCCAGACAGGCCCGCTCCAGCGGGATCTGCCGTTCTCCTATCACCCGCACGTGACGATCGCCCACGATGTTGCGCCCGAAAGCCTCGACGAAGCCGAAACGGTGCTGAAGGACTATAGGGCGACGTTCCCTGTGGTTAGCATGGGACTTTACGAGCACGATGCTGACGGCATCTGGCAGCTACGGGAAGAGTTGGACTTTGGGACCGAAACTGACAACGACGCCGGGACCTGGGCCGCGGACGCGGCCGCCAACTCCGGGGGATCCGCCTCTTCCCACTGAACGCGCGCGGCTGAGGCTGGCCGTCATCCAAAAGCGGATGGAATGGGGCAAAACCAAGAGGTCCGACGGCGGCCCGGTGGCCGGCATGATGGCAATGTTCCAGTGGCTCCTCGCGCGGCTGAATGCCTTCCGGCCGATGCGGGCCTGGCAACACTACAACCTCCAGCACGGTCCGCTGATGAGCGCCGGTATCGGTTTCCGGATGTTCTTCTCCATCACCGGCCTGCTGGCCACTGGCTTTTCCATCGCCGGGTTGGTGCTGCGGGGCCAGCCCGCCCTCCTGGACACCATTATCTCGAGCGTGGCGCAGAGTGCTCCCGGGCTGTTGAAGCTGAATGGCGGCGAGGGCCTGGTGGATCCGCAGGACCTGCTGAACCCTGAGGGTCTAGGCTGGACGGCGGTGATCGCGGCAGTGGTCACGATCGTGACGTCGCTGGGCTGGATCGCTGCGTTGCGGGACGGCGTTCGTGGCGTGATGGAGCACCCGCCCCTGAAGATTAACCCGGTTGTCCTGAAACTGCGCGACGCCGGCACGCTGCTCCTCCTGGGCATGGCCCTGGTAGTCAGCGCCGGAGCTTCCCTCGTATTTGGAACCGCCGCAGGCTGGGTCACGGATTTCCTGCAACTAGACGACGCCGTGGCGGGTCCGCTGACCACGCTGATCAAGATAGGCGTTCCGCTGACGCTTAACTGGATCACCGCGGTGATCATGTTCCGCCTTGTCGGCGGCCTGGAGCTTTCCAGGCGGGCGCTGCTGGAAGGTACCATCCTGGCCGGCGTCGGGACGGCTGCGCTGCAGGTCTTCAGTGCCGAACTGCTTGCCGGCGCCGGCCGGAATCCCATCCTGGCGCCGTTCGCCATTATCATCGGCCTGCTGATCTGGTTCAACCTGGTCAGCCAGGTCTACCTCGTGTGCGCCAGCTGGTCCGCCATCCGGGAAGTGGACCTGCGCAGCGTTTCCGCGGAGCACGAGAAGGCCGGGTGGGGCTCACGGCACGTCCAGCCGGGCAAAGTGCCGGTGGAGGGGCGCACCGACAAAGACCGTGCCGGCGCGGCGGCTACTTCCCGGCGTCGAGGTACTGGTCGGCCCAGGCAGCGATGATCCTGGCCGCCCGCGCTGCCTGGCCCTTGCCGGTCAGGAGGTGGTCGCTTCCCTCGAGGGACACGAAGTTCCGGGGGTGGCGGGCGGTCTGGAAGATGGAGCTGGCGTTCTCGATGCCCACGGTGTTGTCCGTGGGGGAGTGGAGCACCATCAGCGGCTTGTGCAGCTGCCGGATGCAGTCCGTGAGGTCCGCGTTCTCAAGGTCTTCCACAAAGTGTTTCCGGATCTCCACGCGTTTCCCGCCGAGGTCCACCTCGGCGCTGCCTTCGCTGAGGATCTTGTCCAGGGCGGCGTCGAAGACGTGCGCCACGTGCTTGGGTGAGAAGGGGGCACCGACTGTCGCGACGGCGTCGAGCTCCGGGATCTGGCGGGCGGCGGAAAGCACGGCGGCACCGCCGAACGAGTGGCCCACCAGCAGGGAGATGGCCTTGCCCTGGGCGCGCATGAACTCGGCGGCCTTCACAGTGTCGGCCACTTTGTGGCTGAAGGAGCCCTCCGACCAATAGCCTGCGGACTCGCCCAACCCCAGGTTGTCGAACCGGAGCATCCCAATGCCGGTGTCAGCCAGGGTTTTGCACATCCGGGACGCCGCCGGGCTGTCCTTGCCAAGGGTGAAACCGTGGGAGAACACACCCCAGCCCCGCACCGGCCCCTCCGGGATATCGATGATGCCGGACAGGAGCTCGCCGGTGGATCCTTCGAAGCTGACTTTTTCGGAGCGGGACATCGCGAGCTGCTTTCGTTGGTGGCGTCAGGTGTTAAACAACGACGGCGCCCATCCCACCTAAGGTGGGTGACGCCGTCGTAAGCAAGAACCTGAATTAGATCTTACGGGAGAGAATTGCCTGCTTGACCTCGGCAATTGCCTGGGTCACCTGGATGCCACGTGGGCATGCTTCGGAGCAGTTGAAGGTGGTGCGGCAACGCCACACGCCTTCCTTGTCGTTCAGGATTTCCAGACGCATGTCGCCGGCATCATCACGGGAATCGAAGATGAAGCGGTGGGCGTTGACGATCGCGGCCGGGCCGAAGTACTGGCCATCGGTCCAGAACACCGGGCAGGAGGACGTGCACGCCGCGCAGAGGATGCACTTGGTGGTGTCGTCGAAGCGTTCACGGTCCTCGGCAGACTGCAGGCGTTCCTTGGTGGGTTCGTGGCCCTTGTTGATCAGGAACGGCATGACTTCGCGGAACGACTGGAAGAACGGCTCCATGTCCACGATCAGGTCCTTCTCCACCGGCAGGCCCTTGATGGGCTCAACGGTGATGGGCTTGGTGGTGTCCAGGTCCTTCAGGAGCGTCTTGCAGGCAAGGCGGTTGCGGCCGTTGATGCGCATGGCATCGGAACCGCAGACACCGTGGGCACAGGAACGGCGGAATGAAACGCTGCCGTCAATTTCCCACTTGACCTTGTGCAGGGCATCCAGCACGCGGTCGGTGCCGTACATGGTCACCTTGAAGTCTTCCCACGTGGCGTCCTCGGACACCTCAGGGTTGTAACGGCGTACGCGCAGGGTGACGTCGAACGTGGGGATCTCTCCGCCGCCTCCGATGTGTGCGGGCAGTTCGATCTTGGAGGCTGGCTCAGCAAGTTCAGCGGTCATCTTAGTACTTCCTCACCATCGGCTCGTAACGGGTAAAGACGACCGGTTTGGTGCCCAGACGGATGCCGGCTGTTGTTTCCGCGGTCCCCGCGGTGCCGTCGGCCGGGGCGCGGTCATCCTTGTACGCCATGGAGTGCTTCATGAATTTATCGTCGTCGCGTTCCGGGAAGTCCTCGCGGAAGTGTCCGCCGCGGGATTCCTCCCGGTGCAGGGCCGCCACGGTCATGACCTTGGCCAGTTCCAGCAGGAAGCCCAGCTCGACGGCTTCGAGCAGGTCCAGGTTGAAGCGCTTGCCCTTGTCCTGGACGCTGATCTTCTTGTATCGCGCCTCGAAGGACTCGATGTCCGTGAGGACCTGGTTCAGCGTGTCAGCCGTACGGAACACCTGCATGTTGGCGTCCATGGTGTCCTGGAGTTCCTTGCGGATCACCGCCACCTTCTCGTCGCCGGTGCCGTTGCGGGCAATGTCCAGCAGCTCGATGGTGTAGGCCTCCGGATCCTCCGGGAGGTCCACGAAGTCAGCAGTCTTGGCGTACTCCGCGGCGGCGATGCCGGCGCGCTTGCCGAACACGTTGATGTCCAGCAGTGAGTTGGTGCCGAGGCGGTTGGAGCCGTGGACCGAAACGCAGGCAACCTCACCGGCGGCGTAAAGGCCCGGGATGACGGTGTCGTTGTCCTGCAGGACCTCGGTGGTGATGTTGGTGGGGATGCCGCCCATGGCGTAGTGCGCCGTGGGGAACACCGGAACCGGCTCCGTGTACGGTTCCACACCCAGGTAAGTGCGGGCGAACTCGGTGATGTCCGGGAGTTTGGCATCGATGTGTGCCGGCTCCAGGTGGGTCAGGTCAAGGAGGACGTAGTCCTTGTTCGGGCCGCAGCCGCGGCCTTCGCGGACTTCGTTGGCCATGGAGCGGGCCACGATGTCACGCGGTGCCAGGTCCTTGATGGTGGGGGCGTAGCGTTCCATAAATCGCTCACCCTCGGAGTTACGCAGGATGGCGCCCTCGCCGCGTGCGGCTTCGGAAAGCAGGATGCCCAGGCCGGCGAGGCCTGTCGGGTGGAACTGGAAGAACTCCATGTCCTCCAGCGGAATGCCCTTGCGGAACGCGATGCCCATGCCGTCGCCGGTCAGGGTGTGGGCGTTCGAGGTGGTCTTGAAGACCTTGCCGGCGCCGCCGGTAGCGAAGATCACGGACTTGGCCTGGAACACGTGCAGCTCACCGGAGGCGAGGTCATAGGACACGACGCCAGCAACGCGCTTCTGCTTGTACGGCGTGCCGTCCTCGCGGACGGCGTCTTCCTCGACCGTCAGGAGGTCAAGGACGTAGTACTCGTTGTAGAACTCCACGTTGTGCTTGACGCAGTTTTGGTACAGCGTCTGCAGGATCATGTGGCCGGTGCGGTCAGCTGCGTAGCAGGCGCGGCGGACGGGCGCCTTGCCGTGGTCGCGGGTGTGGCCGCCGAAGCGGCGCTGGTCGATCCGGCCTTCGGGCGTGCGGTTGAACGGCAGGCCCATCTTTTCCAGGTCCAGCACGGCGTCAATGGCTTCCTTCGCCATGACCTCGGCGGCGTCCTGGTCAACCAGGTAGTCGCCGCCCTTGATGGTGTCAAAGGTGTGCCATTCCCAGTTGTCTTCTTCGACATTGGCAAGGGCCGCACACATGCCACCCTGCGCAGCACCGGTGTGCGAGCGGGTGGGGTAGAGCTTGGTCAGTACTGCTGTTCGCGCGCGCTGACCGGACTCGATCGCGGCGCGCATGCCAGCGCCACCGGCACCGACGATGACGACGTCGTACTTATGGACCTGCATACTTGGGCGCTCTTTCTCTCAAAATTCGCTATAAAACAACGGGCGGGCGCTGCCTGCACCGCAAAACACAGCCTGCGGCTCACCGCGGGCAGCGGCTGAACTGGCTACGAGGGGCAGAAGCCGCCGGGCAGCGGAACACCGTCAACCACGGGGCACGGGTTGAACGTGAAGATCACCAGCGTGCCAAGGACGATGATCACGGTGGTGGCCGCGTAGAGGACGATCTTGAGCCAGAGACGGGTGGAATCCTTCTCGGCGTAGTCGTTGATGATGGTGCGTACGCCGTTGGTGCCGTGCAGCATGGCCAGCCACAGCATGGCGAGGTCCCAGACCTGCCAGAACGGGTCAGCCCACTTGCCGGCGACGAAGCCGAAGTCGATGGCGTGGATGCCCTCACCCACCAGGAGGTTCACGAAGAGGTGCCCGAAGATGAGCACCACCAGCACTAAGCCAGACAGGCGCATGAACAGCCACGCGAACATTTCGAAGTTGCCCCGGCTGGCGCCCGTGCGGCGGTACTGGGGGGAGATTTTGCCGCTGCTGTTTTTCCCGCTGCGTGGGCTGTCGATAGTTGCAGTCATGGCTTAGTGACCTCCGAGGGCGAGGGAAAGGTGGCGGATGGAGAAGCCGACCATAACAACTACCCACAGGGCCAGGACGGTCCACAGCATCTGGCGCTGGTACTTGGCGCCCTTCTGCCAGAAATCGACGGCGATGATCCGCAGGCCGTTAAAGGCGTGGAAGACGATCGCGGCAACCAGGCCCGTTTCACCCAGGGCCATAAGGGGGTTCTTGTAGGAACCGATAACAGCCGTGTAGGCCTCCGGGGACACACGCACCAATGAGGTGTCCAGCACATGGACCAACAAGAAGAAAAAGATCACTACACCGGTAATCCGGTGTCCTACCCAGGACCACATGCCTTCACGGCCGCGGTACAAGGTGCCAGCTGGTTTTGTCGGCACTGATAAACCTCCCTGCAACACAGCGGCGCTGGCATGAGATCCACGCGGGGGGAACGCCTGCTGCGAGAGCAACTCGTAGCTCAGGCCTAAATCTAGGCTTCGCTTACAGCTTATTCAATTTAGGAACTCCTTGGTGACCCGCAATGCCTGCGTTTTGCCTGCATATGAGACGAACACCACACCATGGTGGGTCCGCGGGAGGTGGCGGAGGGTTCTGAACGGGCAGTTCACGGCTCGTCAGCTAAAGTAGGCCGTGATGAGTACAGACACAGTGACAAGCCCGGATTCACCCCTGAACCGCTTTATTGCGGTGATTCCGGCAGGCGGAGTGGGGACCCGCCTCTGGCCCCTGTCGCGAGCAGCCGCTCCCAAATTCCTGCACGACCTCACGGGGTCCGGCAGCACTTTGCTGCGCGCTACCTACGACCGGCTGGAGCCGCTCGCAGGCAGGCGCGTCCTGGTGGTGACGGGCACTGCGCACCGGGCCGCCGTTTGCCGGCAGCTGCCCGAGGTCCAGGAGTCGGACCTGGTCCTGGAGAGCGAGCCCAAGGATTCCGGCGCCGCCATCGGACTGGCTGCCGCCATCCTGTATGAGCGAGACCCGGACACCATCATGGGTTCCTTCGCCGCGGACCAGGTCATCAGTCCTGACCACCTCTTCCAGGAAGCCGTCCGCGAGGCCATCCACACGGCCGCCGCCGGCAAGATCGTGACCATCGGCATCAAGCCGACTCACCCGTCCACGGGCTTCGGCTACATCCGCGCCGGCGAGGCGCTCCACATCAATGGTGCGCCCAGCGCCCAGGCCGTAGTGGAGTTCGTGGAAAAGCCGGACGAGGAAGTTGCCCAGCAGTATGTGGACAGCGGTGAGTATGTCTGGAACGCAGGAATGTTCGTGGCTCCCGTTGCCTTAATGTTGAGGCACCTTGAGGCCAACCAGCCGGAGCTGTTCAAGGGCCTTCAGGAGATCGCCCAGGCCTGGGACACTCCCGAACGTGATGCCGTCACCGCCCGTGTTTGGCCCACACTGCCCAAGATCGCCATCGACTATGCGGTGGCCGAGCCTGCCGCCGCCGCCGGCGATGTGGCCGTTGTGCCCGGCACTTTCGGATGGGACGACGTCGGGGACTTCGCTTCGGTGGGGCGGCTCAACAGTGCGCGGGAAGTCGATGACGTCACCGTTATCGGTGAAGGCGCCCGGGTTTTCACCGAAAACGCCAGCGGTGTGGTGGTTTCGGACACGAAGCGCGTGATCGCCCTGATCGGCATCAAGGATGTGGTCATCGTTGACACGGGCGATGCCCTCCTGGTGACCACCAAGCAGCACGCGCAGCGGGTCAAGGGAGCCGTTGACGCGCTCAAGGCCAGTGGCGACACCGACGTTTTGTAACCCGGTCGGGAGTGTCCAGCCGCGGCACAATCTGTAACGCGCCCGCCCTGATGACGCTATTCCGTGGACGCTCGCTAGAGTAAATGAGTGCGTAATTACACTACTGAAGCCGAGCCCACCGCATTAGTGCGGCCATGGTTGGAACCCCTCCTGCCGGAGCTGATCGACTTCCGCAGGGATTTGCATGCGCACCCCGAGCTTTCCTTCAAGGAATTCCGCACCACGGACAAGCTGGTGGATCGGCTCGAAGCAGCCGGACTGTCCCCGCGGCGGCTTGAAGGTACCGGCCTGACTGTCGACATCGGCGAGGGCCCGATCGCCGCTGCGCTCCGCGGCGATATTGACGCCCTGCCAATCATCGAGGAAACGGGCCTCCCGTTTGCCTCCAAGAACCATGGCGTGACCCATGCCTGCGGCCACGATGTCCACACTGCCACCATGCTCGGCGTTGCCCTGGTCCTCCAGAGCATGCACCAGGAGTCGCCGCTGGGCGGCTCCGTCCGGATCATCTTCCAGCCGGCTGAGGAAACCATGCCGGGCGGCGCGCTTTCCTGCATCGACCAGGGCGTCCTTGATGGTGTGCCGCGCATCTTTGCGCTGCACTGCGACCCGAGGATCGACGTCGGACGAATCGGGACGCGCATCGGCGCAATCACGTCCGCTTCGGACACCATCAAGATCGAACTGAGAGGCCGCGGCGGCCACACGTCCCGCCCGCACCTCACCGAGGACCTGGTTTTTGCGTTGGCGCAGATCGCCGTCAACGTCCCTGCCGTGCTGTCCCGCCGGGTGGATGTCCGCAGCGGAGTGTCCGTGGTGTGGGGCCAGATCAGCGCCGGATCGGCACCCAACGCCATTCCGGGCACGGGTTACATGGCGGGCACCATGCGCTGCCTGGACCGCGACGCCTGGCATGACGCCGGCGAGCTCCTGGACGAGGTGGTGCAGCAGGTGGCCGCTCCTTATGGTGTGGATGTCCATCTGGAACACACCAGGGGAGTGCCGCCGGTGGTCAACTCGGAGCACGAGACTGCGCTCATTGAGGCCGCAGCCCGCGCCGAAATTGGTGAGGGCGCCGTTGTGTTGACACCGCAGTCCATGGGGGGCGAGGACTTCGCCTGGTTCCTGGCCGAGCGTCCCGGCGCGATGATGCGCCTGGGCACCAAAACCCCGGGCGGCGAAGAGTATGACCTGCACCGCGGTGACTACATCCTGGACGAACGTGCCCTTGGCCTGGGTATCCAGGTCCTCACGGCGGCAGCCCTCCGGACCATCCGCGACCTTTAGCCCCCGCGCCACACCTCACCCCCTCCCGCGCGAACGAACACTTAAGCCCCCACACAAGCGCGAACGTACACTTGGGGCCCACTCGGAGGGCCCCAAGTGTACGTTCGCGCTTCTTTCAACGAAATGAGTTGTGCACAATTGAATTGTAGGCTACCGTATTAGATATGACTGAAGCCCCCCGCCTCGACCGCCAGGTGTGTTTTGCCCTGTATTCCGCGTCCCGCGCGGCCACAGCGGTCTATCGCCCCGTCCTGGAAGACCTGGGCCTGACGTACCCGCAGTATCTGGTGATGCTGGTCCTATGGGAATCGGAGCCGAAGGGCGTCAAAGCGCTCGGCGAGGAGCTGGGTCTTGACTCCGGCACGCTGTCACCGCTGCTCAAGCGACTCGAGGCAATGGGGCTCGTGGAGCGCCGCCGGTCCGGGGAGGATGAGCGCCGCGTGGCAGTACACCTGACCCCGGCCGGACGCTCGCTCAGCAGCAAAGCCAACGCGATTCCACGGCACCTGGCGGACGCCGCCGGTTTGTCGGCCGATGAGCTGGAACAGCTTCGCACCACTCTGGAAAGGCTCACCGAAGCCCTTCACCGCGCGCACTGAGCCCGCAAGATTTCCGTGATCCACATCCAACAGGACGGACCGTACATGAAGACTCTCTACACTGCCGAGGCCCTGGCTTCAGGCGAAGGCCGCGAGGGCAGCGCACGCACCAACGATGGGAAGCTGGAAGTCAGTCTTGCCAGTCCCGTGGAGCTCGGCGGTGATGGCCAGGGCACCAACCCGGAGCAGCTGTTTGCCGCCGGTTACGCGGCCTGCTTCCACTCAGCACTCCGCCTCGTGGGGCGCAAGGAGCGCGCAGACCTGACCGACTCGGCCGTGGCGGCCAAGATCCACTTCGGCGCGCTCACCGATGGCGTGGGCTACGGCCTCGCCGCTGAACTGGAGATCGCGGTTCCGGCCCTGGACCTCGCCACGGCCGAGTCCCTGGTGGCCCAAGCGCATCAGATCTGCCCCTATTCCAACGCCACCCGCGGAAACATCACCGTGGACATCAAGATCCTGGAGTTCGCAGCATGAACCTGACAACGGCACTTCCAACATCCACCCGGGAAATCCGCCTGGCCTCACGTCCCGTAGGTCGTCCCGTCAGCGAAAACTTCCTACTGGCGGAGTCACTGCTGCCGGAGCTTCAGGACGGCCAGATCCTGGTCCGCAACCTCTACATCTCCGTGGACCCCTACATGCGAGGCCGCATGAACGACGTCAAGTCGTACTCGGCGCCCTTCGCGCTGGATGCAGCGCTCGACGGCGGCGCCATCGGTGAGGTCATCGCGTCCAGGGCCGAGGGGCGAAAGGTGGGGGACGCCGTCGTACATCAACTGGGCTGGCGGGAATTCGCGGTCCTGGAAGCAGGCGCAACCTCGGTTGCCCGCACGGACCTTGCGCCGGCGTCGGCGTACCTTGGCGCGCTGGGCATGACCGGGCTGACGGCCTACACGGGGCTGCTCAAAGTGGCGGAGTTCAAACCAGGCGATGCCGTGTTCGTGTCCGGAGCAGCTGGCGCCGTGGGCTCGCTTGTGGGCCAGATCGCCAAGGCGATGGGCGCTTCCAGGGTCATAGGGAGCGCCGGAACCGCGGAGAAGGCGGCCCGGCTCCTGGAACTGGGTTTCGACGCCGCGTTCAACTACAACGACGGGCCGGTGCGCGAACAGCTTGCCCAGGCGGCAGGACCCGCAGGGATTGATGTGTATTTCGATAACGTGGGCGGCGGTCACCTCGAGGCTGCCCTGGCGGTTCTGAATGTGGGCGGCCGCGTGGCCATGTGCGGTGCGATAGCCCAGTACAACTCCACCGAACCCACTCCCGCGCCGCGGAACCTCGCGCTTGCCATTGGCAAGCAGCTCACCCTGCGGGGGTTCCTGGTCAGCGAACAGCGCCAGCACAGTGCTGAATTCTTCGGGAAGATGTCAGCCTGGCTTGCGGACGGTTCAGTCCAGTATGACGAGACCGTGGTGGATGGACTGGAGAATGCCCCCCAGGCCTTCATTGACCTGCTCGACGGCGCGAACACCGGCAAGATGCTGGTGCGCCTCTAAGCTCCCCACCAGCGCGAACGGACATTTGAGGCCCCTCCCGGCGGGCCCCAAATGTCCGTTCGCGCTTAAAGTGAGGGGAACGCCAGGCCGACTTCTACTGGTTAGTAACAAATTCTCAACAATCTTCAGGATCCGGCTCCAATGTGGTACCGGATGTGTTGCAGCCCACTAGTGTGGCTTGTATCAGTGCGCTACGGCGCCGTGCTGCGAACCCCTCAGTGAAACAGAATTTCAGTGTAGAAACGGACACCCATTGAATCCGAGTCGTAGCGCCACCCCGGTGTCCAGCCAATTCATGGCCATGGTGCCCTACTTGGTGACCGTGCTGGTGGGCAGGTCCAGGCCGCCGGCGGCCAGCGGCATCCCGTACGTCAAGGGATGACGGCCATGGAACAGAACGCCGTGGACTGGCAGGCCCTGGAGGCCGCAGCCGTCGACGCCATGAAAAACGCCTATGCCCCATATTCAAAGTTCCCGGTGGGTGCCGCGGCCTTCACCGAGGACGGGCGGCTGGTCAGCGGCTGCAACGTGGAGAACGCCAGCTACGGGCTAACCCTGTGTGCTGAATGCGCCCTGGTGGGAAACCTGCAGATGACCGGCGGCGGGTTGCTGCGCGCGTTCTACTGCGTGGACTCCGCCGGCAACGTGCTGATGCCGTGCGGCCGCTGCCGGCAGCTCCTCTATGAATTCCGCGCGCCTGGCATGGAACTCATGACCACCCAAGGAATCAAAACCATGGACCAGGTGCTGCCCGACGCGTTCGGTCCCCAAAACCTGGAGGATCCACGGTGACACAGGCAACGGAGGCATTCGACGCCGTCGACATTATCCGCACCAAGCGGGACCGGGGCGTCCTGAGCCCGGAGCAGATCGACTGGACCATTGACGCCTACACCCGCGGGGTCATCGCGGACGAACAGATGGCCGCGTTGAACATGGCCATCCTGCTCAACGGAATGGACCGTGCCGAAATTTCGCGCTGGACGGCCGCCATGATCGCCTCGGGTGAACGGATGCATTTCGGCGGCCTCCGGCGGCCCGACGGCGGCGTGAAGGCTACCAGCGACAAGCATTCCACCGGGGGAGTGGGGGACAAAATCACACTGCCGCTGGCACCCCTGGTGGCAGTGTTCGGCGTGGCCGTGCCCCAGTTGTCCGGCCGGGGACTTGGCCACACCGGCGGCACCCTGGACAAGCTGGAATCGATCCCCGGCTGGCGGGCCGCCCTGAGCAACGACGAAATGATGGCGCAGCTTCAGGACGTCGGCGCCGTGATCTGCGCTGCCGGGGCGGGGCTGGCGCCGGCGGACAAGAAGCTGTACGCACTGCGTGATGTTACCGGCACGGTGGAGGCAATTCCGCTGATCGCCTCCTCGATCATGAGCAAGAAGATCGCCGAAGGCACAGGGTCCCTGGTCCTGGACGTCAAGGTGGGCAGCGGCGCGTTTATGAAGGACGAGGCCCGGGCCCGCGAACTGGCCGAAACCATGGTGGCCCTCGGCAAGGACGCGGGCGTCAACACTGTGGCGCTGCTGACCAATATGAGCACCCCGCTCGGCCTCACCGCGGGCAACGCGATCGAAGTGGCGGAATCCGTGGAGGTCCTGGCAGGCGGCGGCCCGGAGGACGTCGTCGAACTCACCGTCCGGCTGGCCGAAGAGATGCTGGCCTGCGCGGGCCTCCACGACGCAGATGTGCGCGCCGCCTTGAAGGACGGCCGGGCCATGGACGTCTGGAACCGGATGATCAAAGCCCAGGGCGGAGATCCGCGCGCCAAGCTGCCGGTCGCCAAGGAATCCGAGGTCATTTACGCCCCGGCCGACGGTGTCCTGGTAGGGCTCGATGCCTTGGCAGTGGGTGTTGCGGCGTGGCGCCTTGGGGCAGGTCGTGCCCGCAAGGAAGACGCCGTCCAGGCCGGCGCCGGGATCCGCATGCACGCTAAGCCCGGTGCCATGGTCCGCGCCGGTGAGCCGCTGATGACGCTGCTCACGGACACACCGGAAAAGTTCGCGCGCGCCAAGGAAGCCCTTGAACACGCCGTCACGGTGGCCCCCGACGGGTCGCGCCCGGCCCAGCGGCTCATCATCGACCGAATAGCATAGGGACAATGCAGGCCATCAATGAATTCATCCTCGCTGCCGCCGCGCAGCCATGGGTGCTCCTCCTTGTGCTGGCCTGCTGCCTGATCGACGGCTTTTTCCCGCCGATCCCCAGCGAATCCGTGGTGGTGGGGCTGGCCGCAGTGGCCGCCACCGCGGAAGTCCCCAATCCCTGGCTGCTGATGGCGGTCGCGGGCCTGGGCGCTTTCTCAGGCGACAACATGGCCTACTTCATTGGACGACGGGTGGGCACCCGGCGCTGGCACTGGATGCGCGGACCGCGGATGCAAAGCGCCTTCCGCTGGGCAGGGGACGAGCTGAGGAAGCGGCCGGCGTCGCTCATCCTGGTGGCGCGGTTCATTCCCATCGGCAGGGTTGCCGTCAACCTCACCGCGGGCGTGACCCACTATTCGCACGTGCGGTTCGTCGGCCTGACGGTGCTCTCCGCCACGCTCTGGGCCTCCTACTCCGTGGGTATCGGGCTGTTCTTCGGCCAGTGGTTCGAAAACAACCATCTGCTCGGCGCGGCCATCGCAATCGTCTGCGCCGTGGGCCTTGGAATCGTGGTGGATCTGATCATTAACCGCATCCGGGGAAAGGTTCCTGTGGTGGTGCGGCTGAAGGATCCAGAAGCCTAGGGTTTGCGCCGTCCGTGCGTAGCGGGCGGGGTCCCGGGCATGGGACACTGAAGAGCGACTTACGTCACTTCCGGCTGCATCATTTCGTCTAGGAGCAAGACCCGCGTGGAGTTTATTAATGAGGCCGTGCTCCATGCAGCCGGCCAATGGTGGATCTACCCGGTCCTTCTTGTGTTCTTCTTCATCGACGGCTTCGCCATGGTGGTCCCCAGCGAGACACTGATTGTGGCGCTGGCCGCGTTTTCCCGGCACAGCGGTGAACCGAATCTCTGGATCCTGGGCGCGACTGCGCTGATCGGTGCCATGGCCGGTGACAACATGGCCTTTATGCTTGGCCGCAGGATCGGCCTTGACCGCTGGAAGTGGATGCGCCGACCCAAGGTGCAGAAGGCCTTTGGCTGGGCACGGTATGAACTCGAAAAGCGCGGCGCCGTCCTGATTTTCACGGCGCGCTATATTCCCTGGGGCCGGGTGGCGGTTAACTATGTGGCCGGCAGTACCGGTTTTGCGCACCGCCGGTTCTTCCTGTTGGACGCTTTCGCCTGTTTCACCTGGGTGGGGTATTCCATCGGCATCGGGCTGCTGGCCAGTTCCTTCCCGTGGCTTCACGACAACCCGCTGCTCAGCGCAGGCATTGCCGTGGTGTTCGCTATAGTCTTCGGCGTCCTGATCGACCACCTCCTGCGTTGGTGGCACAAGCACTTGGCCCGCAACGACGCCGAAACCGTAGATGAATGGCTCGACGGCGGCCCGGAAGGTTCCGTGCCCGCGCACACCGCGGTTTCGCAACTGCATACGCCCGCCCCGGCCGAGGCGGAGCAGCCCGGAAAGAACCGGCTGGCATAAGCCTCCTGCCGACCCTAAGGTTGGAAGGTGACTGAGCCTATTGTTGACGCCGCCCCTGCCATCGATTTCGACCTGACGAGCCTGCCTAAGGTTTCGCTCCACGACCACCTGGATGGTGGTCTCCGTCCAGCCACCATCATCGAACTGGCCGAGGCCGTTGGCCACACGTTGCCCTCCACCGACCCGGTGGCCCTGGGCGAGTGGTTCCGTGAGTCCGCGGACTCCGGCTCGCTGGTCCGCTACCTGGAGACGTTCGACCACACAGTCGCCGTG
The DNA here is from genome assembly GCF_050156575.1 of Pseudarthrobacter sp. S6. Classification (NCBI taxonomy): domain Bacteria; kingdom Bacillati; phylum Actinomycetota; class Actinomycetes; order Micrococcales; family Micrococcaceae; genus Pseudarthrobacter; species Pseudarthrobacter sp. S6. Next base: position 1,305,059 of record NZ_CP189581.1, read on the forward strand.
ATGCAGACCAAGGAAGGCCTCATCCGCGTCGCCAAGGAATTCGTCGAGGACCTCGCGGACGACGGCGTGGTGTACGGCGAAGTGCGCTGGGCGCCGGAGCAGCACCTCCAGAAGGGCCTGTCCCTGGACGACGTTGTTGAAGCGGTGCAGGAAGGCCTCGAAGCCGGCGTGGACGCCGTGACCGAGAGCGGCCGCGAAATCCAGGTGGGTCAGCTGATCACCGCCATGCGCCACGCAGACCGTGGCCAGGAGATCGCCGAACTCGCTGTCCGCCACCGCAACAAGGGCGCTGTGGGCTTTGACATCGCCGGAGCCGAGGACGGCTTCCTCCCGTCCAGGTTCAAGGACGCCTTCACCTACCTCGCCCAGCATAATTTCCCCGCGACCGTGCACGCCGGCGAAGCTGCCGGGCTCGAAAGCATCCAGTCCGCCCTCGTTGACGGCAGGGCACTGCGCCTGGGCCACGGCGTCCGCATCGCCGAGGACATCATGGTGGAGTTCGACGACGAAGACGACGACGCCGCGAGCGACGAGGACAACATCGGCCTGGTCACCCTGGGTGACCTGTCCAGCTGGATCCGCGACCGCGGCATCGCCCTGGAAATCTGCCCGTCGTCGAACCTCCAGACCGGAGCGATCGCCGGCTTCGGCGAGGGCATCGAGAGCCACCCGCTGGACATGCTGTACCAGCTGGGCTTCAACGTCACCATCAACACCGACAACCGGCTGATGAGCGGCGTCACCCTCACGGACGAGTTCGAACTCCTCGTGGAAACCTTCGACTACGACCTCGACGATCTGCTGGAGCTCACGCTTAACGCTGCCGAAGCGTCCTTCCTGCCGCTTGAAGAGAAGGAAGCGTTGGTGGAATACATCAACGACGCCTACGACAACCTTGGCTGAGCAGGCTCCCATCGATCGGCTGCTGGATGGGCCCACGGCGGCAGGGGTTCCCGGGCGAGCTTGCGAGCTGGGGGAGCTGCTGGGGATCGTAGCCCAGTTGCGCGAGCACTGCCCGTGGATGGCCGCCCTCACGCATGCCTCGCTGGTGGAGTACCTCCTCGAGGAGGCCTTCGAGGTTGCCGAGACCATCGAGACCGGCGCGGGTGACGCCGAGCTCCGCGGCGAACTGGGCGATGTGCTGCTTCAGGTGGTGCTGCACGCCCGTCTAGCCGAGGAGCGCGGCACGTTCACGTTCGACGACGTCGCACGCGGGCTGAGTGCCAAAATGGTCCGCCGCAATCCGCATGTCTTCCGGCCCGACGGCACGCTCCGGGACAGCTTCCCGGCCTCGGTGGCGGAGATCGTCCGGAAATGGGACGCCGTGAAGACCGCGGAACGTCCGGAGCGTACGGGGCCCTTTGAGGGGATCCCGGACGCACTGCCGGCCCTGGCGAAGGCGCAGAAGTTCCTTGACCGGGCCGAGCGGGCCGGATTTCGACGGGCTCAATCACCGGTGGTTGAGCCTGTCGAAACCCCGGAGCCATTCGAAACAGAGGAGGAACTCGGCGACCTGCTGCTCGCTGTCGTCGGCTCCGCACGCGCCAGCGGATTCGACGCCGAACGTGCCCTTCGTGGCGCCATCCGGCGGCAGTTCTTGGCACCATCATGACGTCCGGGTGATGGATAGAGTTCCGTAACCTGCACCACTCTCGACTAGGCTTGGTCCTGACGAGGACGTCCCAGATTTAACGCATTTTTCCAGCTGTTCGTTCCCCCAAAATCGCCCATAAGGAGCACATCCATGGCGCTTATCGATGCCATCCACGCCCGCGAAATCCTCGATTCCCGCGGAAACCCGACCGTAGAAGTTGAAGTACTGCTTTCCGACGGCCAGATCGGCCGCGCGGCAGTACCCTCCGGTGCCTCCACCGGTGAGCACGAGGCTGTTGAGCTCCGTGACGGCGATAAGGGACGTTACCTCGGCAAGGGTGTCCAGAAGGCCGTTGACGCTGTCATTGACCAGATCGCTCCGGCGCTGACCGGCTTCGACGCCACGGACCAGCGCAGCATTGACCAGGCCATGATTGACTTGGACGGCACGCCCAACAAGGCCAAGCTCGGCGCCAACGCCATCCTGGGCGTTTCGCTGGCCGTTGCCAATGCAGCAGCCGCCTCCGCAGACCTGCCGCTGTACAAGTACCTGGGCGGCCCCAACGCGCACGTCCTGCCGGTTCCGCTGATGAACATCCTCAACGGTGGCTCCCACGCCGATTCCGACGTAGACATCCAGGAATTCATGATTGTCCCGATCGGCGCAGAGACCTTCTCCGAGGGCCTCCGCTGGGGCGTTGAGGTCTACCACAACCTCAAGTCCGTCCTGCAGGCAAAGGGCCTGTCCACCGGCCTCGGTGACGAAGGCGGCTTCGCACCGAACCTGCCGTCCAACCGTGCAGCCCTGGACCTGATCCAGGAAGCCATCACCAACGCCGGCTACACCCCGGGCAAGGACATCGCCCTGGCCCTGGACGTCGCCTCCTCCGAGTTCTTCAAGGACGGCGCCTACCAGTTCGAAGGCAAGGCGCTGTCCGCCACCGAGATGAGCGCCTACTACGCCGAGCTCGTGGCAGATTACCCGCTGGTTTCCATCGAGGATCCCCTGGATGAGAACGACTGGGAGGGCTGGAAGACCCTCACCGACAGCATCGGTGACAAGGTCCAGCTCGTGGGCGATGACCTCTTCGTCACCAACCCGGCCATCCTGCAGCGCGGTATCGACACCAGGACCGCCAACTCGCTGCTGGTCAAGGTCAACCAGATCGGTTCACTGACCGAAACGCTGGACGCCGTCAGCCTGGCCCAGCGCGCCGGTTACACCACCATCACCTCGCACCGCTCCGGCGAGACCGAGGACACCACCATCGCCGACATCTCGGTGGCCACCAACGCCGGCCAGATCAAGACCGGCGCACCGGCACGCTCCGAGCGCGTTGCCAAGTACAACCAGCTGCTGCGCATCGAAGAGGAACTCGACGACGCCGCACGCTACGCCGGCCGCAGCGCCTTCCCGCGTTTCAAGGGCTAGTAGCCGCGTAAACCTCTGACCGGTGGCTATGGTTGAAAGACCATAGCCACCGGTTTTTGTTTTAGCAGGCATTGATTGAGCCGGCATCAATCGCAGAGATGCGGCCTGAGGCCGGCCGCACGTTTCAGGAGTGTCATGGTTACCCGCCGTCCCAAAGTTCCCAAGGCCGCTTCGAGGCATCAGGCCACCACGGACCCGGCCGCGGAAGCCGCCGGCGTCATCCGCGCCGATTTTGGCGTTGCAGCCGGCAGTGCAAAGGGCGGGACCAAGGGAAAAACCGGCACGGCATTGAACGCCGGAACGTCCACAACGAACACCCGGCGCCCGGCCGGCAAGGGGAACGGCCACGGCGGTAACGCCACAGGCAAGACACCGAAGCCTGACAGCACTCGGGACGACACCCAGCCCGTCCCTGCCAAGGCGTTCTCCGGGCGCATGCTGGCACTGGCCGTGGTCATGATTGCCATCACGATCATGCTGGCACCCACCGTGAAGATCTTCTTCGACAAACGCGCCGAACTCGCCGCCCTCAGCGCCGATATCGCCGCTCGCCAGGCCGAGCAGGACGGCCTGCGCCAGCAGATTTCACGTTGGCAGGATCCGAACTACGTGAAACAGCAGGCCCGCGACCGCATTAACATGGTTATGCCGGGTGAATCCGGCTACTGGGTCTTCGGCAGCGATCTGCCGGCCGGATCAAGAAGTAGCCTGACCGCCACAGCGGCACAAGACCCCGCAGATCTGCCGTGGGTGGATTCCCTGTGGGAGTCCATCAGGCGTGCGGCCACAGACTGAACAGCTAGAGGAAGGATGGCCCGCGCCAGTGGAAAAAAACACGGCGACTGCGCCGGAGCAATCCCGCCAGCCATCAGCACATGATCTTGAAGTACTCAGCAGGCAGCTGGGACGGCCCGTACGCGATGTGGTGGAAATCCCGGCGCGCTGCGTCTGCGGCAACCCCCTCGTCGCCGCCACGGCGCCGCGGCTGAGCAACGGGACCCCGTTTCCCACCACGTTTTATCTGACCCACCCCGTCATCACTTCGGCGGTTTCCCGGCTGGAAGCTGCCGGGCTGATGAACGACATGAACGAACGCCTCAGCGCCGATGAGCCGCTCGCGGCTGCCTACCGTGCAGCGCACGAAGACTACCTCGGAGCCCGCACAGCCATTGGCCAACGTTCCGGCATCGGCGCTGTCCCGGAGATTAACGGCATCTCCGCTGGCGGCATGCCCACCCGGGTCAAATGCCTCCACGTCCTGGTGGGCCACTCCCTCGCGGCAGGGCCCGGCGTAAACCCGCTGGGGGATGAGGCCATTGCCGGAATCAGCGAATGGTGGACCGCGGACCGCTGCCATTGCGACGGCGCGTGGGACACGGCAGGGGAGGCCCCGTCGAAGGACCTCAGCCGGCACGGACCCCAGGGGCTGCCGGAGATCGTGGGCCGGCCCGCTCCGGACCGCAAGCCCGCAGCCACTGACGGGGCTGGGGCATGACCCGCGTCGCCGCCATCGACTGCGGCACGAACTCGCTCCGCCTGCTCATCGCCGACATCGACCGCAGCAACGGCACAACGACGCTCACCGACGTTGTCCGGGAAATGCGGGTGGTCCGGCTGGGCCAGGGCGTGGACGCCACCGGCGAACTCGCCCCTGAAGCGCTGGAGCGCACCTTCGCGGCCACCGCGGATTACGCCGCAATGATCCGCGAACACGGCGCCGAGTCCATCCGCTTTGTGGCAACGTCAGCCAGCCGGGACGCGCGCAATCGCCAGGTCTTTGTCGACGGGATCCGGGACCTGCTGGGCGTTGAGCCTGAAGTCATCTCTGGCGATGAAGAAGCAGCCCTGTCCTTCGCCGGCGCCAGCAGCGTCCTGCCCATCCTCGACGGCGAGCACGTGCTGGTAGTTGACCTCGGCGGCGGAAGCACCGAGTTTGTCCTCGGCACCGCTGGCGGTGTCACGGCCGCGAAGTCCGTAGATGTCGGCTGCGTCCGGCTGACCGAACGGCACCTGCAGGACGATCCGCCCACGGCAGAACAGATCGCCGCCGCGGAAGCCGACGTCGACGCCGCCATCACCCTTGCTGGGCTGGACGTTCCGCTGGAACGCGCCACCGCCGTCGTCGGGGTGGCCGGCTCGATCACCACCATCACCGCCCACGCCCTGCGGCTTCCGGCGTATTCGCCGGCGGCCATCCACGGGACGGAACTGTCCATCGGCACTATTACCGAAGCCGCCACCGACCTCCTGCACATGACCAGGGGAGAACGTGCCGACCTGGCGTACATGCACCCCGGCCGGGTTGACGTTATGGGTGCCGGCGGACTGGTGTGGCGGCGCATCCTCGAGCGGCTGAATGAACTCACCGCCGGCCGGATCGTGACTGCCACGGCCAGCGAACACGATATTCTTGACGGAATTGCCCTGAGCCTCCGCTAACCAGGCCATCAGCCAACCAAGCATCGGAAACCCATATGACCAGAGCAACTGCACGGTTCCGCCGGGCCGCGTCAGCTCTCCTGGCGATAACCCTTGCCGGCGTCAGCCTGGCCGCCGGACTGACTTTTGCGCCTGCGGCCAGGGCCGACGCTGAACGGGACAGGGAGTACTGGCTTGGCGAATCCGGAATTACGAAGGCCTGGGAGGTTTCCAAGGGCGCCGGTGTGAAAATCGCGGTGATCGACAGCGGCGTGGATGCCCAGCACCCGGACCTGAAGGGCGCCGTCACCGGAGGCTTCGACGTGTCCGGGGCAGGCAGCCCTAACGGCCAGAAAAGCCTGGGCGTAAAGCCGGAACACGGGACGCTGGTCGCCACCATACTGGCCGGCCGCGGACACCAGCCGGCAGGCGCCACCTCCTCGCCCAGTCCCGGCCCGGCTGCCACCACCGGGCCGGACGGCATGATTGGGGTGGCTCCTGAAGCTGAGATCCTGTCCGTCTCAACGTGGCTCGGATCGGCCAACCCCGCGGGCAAGAGCGATCAGGACCAGATCCCGGAAGCGGTCCGTTGGGCCGTGGACAACGGGGCCAAAGTCATCAACATTTCGCTGGGCAGCACCACGCCGCAGTGGCCCCAGAGCTGGGATGCTGCCTTCCTCTATGCCGAACAGAAGGATGTTGTCATCGTGGCCGCCGCCGGAAACCGGATAGGCGGCAACCTTCAGGTGGGGGCGCCCGCCACCATCCCCGGCGTCCTCACGGTTGCCGGCCTGGACCGCAAGGGCATGGCGAGCGTCGACTCATCTTCCCAAGGGATCAGCATCGGCGTGGCGGCCCCGGCCGAGAACCTGCTGGGCGGGCTGCCCGGCGGTGGTTATGCGGAATGGGCGGGAACGTCCGGTGCTGCCCCGATCGTTGCCGGCGTGGCCGCACTCATCCGTTCCAAGTGGCCCGAGATGAGCGCCAAACAGGTCATCAATCGGATCGTCAGCACGGCCAAGGATGCCGGTCCTGCCGGAAAAGACCCGCTATACGGGTTTGGCGTGCTGAACGCCGAGGCCGCCCTAAAAGACTCCGTACCGGAAGCCGCCACCAACCCGCTCGGCTCCATCTCGGACTGGATCAGGGTACACCGGCGCGGCAACCTGGGTGCGCCGGCGCCGGTGCCCACAGGCGAAGTGGCCAGTGCCGTTCCCACACTGCCCGAGCCCACTGTGCCCGCTCCAAAGGCGCCTTCACAGCGTGACAGTGCCGTTGGCGCCGCCGTCGTGATCGGCTCAGTGGCACTATTTCTGGCGATCATCGCTGCGGCCCTCATCCAGCTGCGCCGGGCGGCCCGAAACCCAGGAACGGCGCGCGACGAACCGGATACCGGAGCCTTCCAAACCGTGGATTCAGGCGGCAAAACATAGTTAGTGAAGATTTTCACAAACTGCGGTATCCTTAAATCATGGCAACCACCCCAGAGCTCCAGGACCGTCCCAGGGTACTCGTCGTCGGCGGCGGATACGTCGGCCTGTACGTAGCACTCAAACTGCAGAAGAAGATCGCGAATGCCGGTGGCATCGTTACCCTCGTGGATCCACTGCCCTACATGACTTACCAGCCTTTCCTGCCCGAAGTGGCTGGCGGCAACATCGAGGCCCGCCACGCAGTGGTCTCGCACCGCCAGCACCTGAAGCAGACTGAACTCATCCAGGGCAGCGTCACCTCGATCGACCACGCCAACCGCACCGCCATCGTGGCGCCCGCGGACGGCGGAGAGCACATCGAGATCCCCTACTTCGACATCGTGGTGGCCGCAGGCGCCATCACCCGCACCTTCCCCATCAAGGGCCTGGCGGATAAGGGCATTGGCCTGAAGACCATCGAAGAAGCTGTGGCCCTTCGTAACAAGGTGTTGGAACGCATCGAGGCCGCGTCCACCATCGCGGATCCGGCTGCCCGCGCCAAGGCCTTGACCTTCGTGGTTGTTGGTGGCGGCTTCGCCGGCATCGAGTGCATCACCGAAATGGAAGACCTGGCCCGCGCCGCGGTTAAGAACAACCCCCGCATCCGTCAGGAAGAAGTGCGCTTCGTCCTGGTTGAAGCCATGGGCCGGATCATGCCCGAGGTCACTGCACCGCAGGCCGAATGGGTTGTGGAGCACCTCCGCAGCCGCGGCATCGAGGTCCTGCTGAACACCTCCCTGGACAGCGCTGAGGGCTCCCTGAAGCTCATCAACCTCCCGGACAAGTCCCTGGCCCAGGAATTCGAAGCCGACACACTCGTCTGGACTGCCGGCGTGCAGGCCAACCCGATGATCCGCTCCTCCGACTTCCCGCTGGAACCGCGCGGCCGCGTCCGTGTCCTGCCGGACCTCCGCATCGCTGGCGATGAAGGCATCATCGACAACGCCTGGGCCGCCGGAGACATCGCCGCAGTGCCGGACCTCACGGGTAGCGGCCTGCCGGACGGCACCTGCGTCCCGAACGCCCAGCACGCACTTCGCCAGGCCAAGCGCCTCGCCAAGAACCTGTGGGCTTCGCGCTGGGACAAGCCACTGAAAGACTACAAGCACAAGAACCTGGGTGCTGTGGCCGGCTTTGGCGAGTGGAAGGGTGTTGCCAACATCAACATCCTGGGCCGCATCGGCCTCAAGGGCCCGCTCGCCTGGCTGGCACACCGCGGCTACCACGGTATGGCCATGCCCACCATGGAGCGCAAGGTCCGCGTCATCATGGGTTGGATCCTCGCATTCTTTATGGGCCGTGACACCACCCAGCTGATCGACCTCGACAACCCGCGCGGTGCCTTCGTGGCCGCCGCCACACCGGCTCCCAAGCCGGCTGCGGCTGCTCCTGCCCCGGCGGCCAGCGCGCCGGAGGCATCCGCCGGAGCGGCCCACCCGGGCTCAGCGGCAGCCACCGGCGTGGACACCAAGCAGTCGGTCACCGCGGACGCCAAGTAGCACTGGCTTCCTGAGGAAGCATTAGCAGTATCGCCCGACGGCGGCTGTCCCCTTGATGGGGATGGCCGCCGTTTTGCGTATCCCGCTGGGTGTCCCTTCTAGACTGGCACTATGACTGGCGAAAAGAACCTCCAGACCCTGCTGGCAACACTGAAGCCGGTGCTGCGCGAGGGTGAGTACGTCTATGTCCTGTGGCCGCATGGCAGGCAGCTCGAGCCTGGCATCGAAGCTGCCGTGCGTGAGGCTGAGGGCCTCACGGTCGTCCTGCCGCGGGAAAGGGCGGACAGCCTGGGGCTGCACTACGACTTTGTGGCGGCTTGGATCACCCTGGAAGTGCACTCTGCGCTGGAGGCTGTTGGCCTGACCGCCGCCGTCGGGAAGGCCCTGACCGACGCCAGGATCAGCTGCAACGTGCTGGCCGGCTTCCACCACGACCACCTGCTGGTGCCGGTGGCCGACGCACCACGCGCCGTCGAAGCCCTAGCTGAGCTGTCAGCGGTCAGCCGGGACGTGCCGCGGCCCGAGCTGCTGCTCAGGAACGAGACGGCTGCGGACAGGGACAAGATCCTCACGTTGACGGGCGAGGCGTCCGCGGTCTCCCCGGTCACGGGCCTGCCGGTGGACGGGGAGCCCGAGGAGGTGGACGTGCTCCGCCGGCTCTTCGAGTGCGAGGACTACCTGCCCGAGTTCAGCGTGGTGGCGGTGCTCGACGACGAGATAGTCGGCCATGTGATCAGCACACGGGGCTGGGTGGGCGACTACGGGTTGCTGGGGCTCGGGCCCATCGGTGTGACACCCAGGCTGCAGCGCCATGGGATCGGCACTGCCCTCATGAACGACACCATCGCTCGGGCCAACGCAGCGGGGGAGGGCGGGATTGCGTTGCTGGGCAGCACCGACTACTACCCGCGCTTCGGCTTTGTCCCGGCTGCCTCCTTCGGCGTCCTCCCGCCGGACGCAGCCTGGGGGGACCACTTCCAACTGCTCCCGCTAGCCGTCTGGCCCGGCGGGGTCCACGGGACGTTCCGGTACGCCGGACCGCTTGCAGGCGAATGACGGGATACCATGGACCGGGCGCCCCAGTAGCCCAATTGGCAGAGGCAGCGGACTTAAAATCCGCGTGTTGTGGGTTCGAGTCCCACCTGGGGTACACATTCTCCCTAGGGAGTTCCTCCTGACGCGCCCTTCCGCGCCTCCTGCGTGACCTCAACAGACCTCTCCCGTTCATTGATTTCGCATATGCAACGACTGTTATAAGGATGTGACCTCAGTCACTTATATCCTCCGCAGATTTGCATTAGCTTGAAGTTAAATCAGGAACACCTGATCCAACGCGCACATCCCGGAATGGCCACGCCGGACCGTATGTGTTCTGCGACACACATTTAGTAGTAGTCTCAGGAAACAAATTTCGAAAAGTACGTGTAACTGCCTCGGTCATCCGCAGCAGCTGTCGAGATATTCCGGCTCGGAAGGTTAATAAATGTACCGAAAGAAAGTCATCACCTCGTGGGCGGCGGCGGCCACCCTTACCCTCGCACTCTCGGCCTGTGCCAATCAGGCGGGGCCAACCACGACTGACAGCTCTGGAGCTTCCAACAAGGTCAACATCCCTTCGATCTCCAAGGTGGACGTGCCCAGTGGTGCTGTCCTGCCCAAGGGCGACGGCAAGGCCACCTGCGCTGCAACCACCACGCTGGCTTATGCCGGTGCACAGACAGGGCCAAATGCCCAGCTGGGTATCAACATCTTCAACGGCATCCAGTTGGCCATCAACCAGCACAACACCGCGAATCCCGGCTGCCAGGTCCAGTTCAAGAAGTTCGACACGGAAGGCGACCCGAACAAGGCCACTGGTCCTGTGACCCAGATGGTCAGCGAGGCTGAAATTGTTGGCGTCATCGGCCTCCCGTTCTCGGGTGAGTCGAAGGCTACCGGCAACATTTTCGAGCAAAAGGGTCTTGTCCACATCACGCCTTCGGCGACCAACCCCACCCTGACCGGGAACGGTTGGACAACGTTCTTCCGGGGACTGGGTAACGATGCCGTTCAGGGGCCGGCCGCAGCCAAGTTCCTGACCGGCAAGCTCGGCGCGAAGAAGGTCTACCTCGTCCAGGACGATTCCGATTACGGCATCGGACTGGGTACCTCGACATCAGAGGGACTGGGCACTGCACTGGTAGGGACCGAGAAGGTAACCACCGGGCAAAAGGACTTCTCGGCCGTGATTTCCAAGATCATTAACGCCAAGGCCGATGCCGTGTTCTACTCGGGGTACTACGCTGAGGGCGCACCTTTCGACCAGCAGCTTTCGGCCAAGGGATTCACCGGGACGTTCGTGGCACCTGACGGCGTCAAGGACGATCAGTTCATCAAGCAGGCCGGCGACTCGTCCAACAACGCGTACTTCACGTGCCCGTGTATCCCAGGTGAGCTGATCCCGGACTTCGCTACCGCGTACAAGGCTCTCGCCAACGGCGCAGAGCCCGGAACATATTCAATCGAGGGTTATGACGCGGCAACCGTGCTGCTGTCCGGCATCGATGCGGGCAAGCAAGCGCGTCCGGACCTGCTGTCGTGGGTCAAGTCGTACGACAAGGACGGCCTGAGCAAGCACTACAAGTGGGATGCAAAGGGCGAACTTCAGGCGCCGACTGTTTACGGCTACAAGGTGGAGAACGGCAAGATCGTTCCGATTGGTCCGATCGGCGGTTAGCCGTTCTCTGACAGCAACAGGCTGTGGGGCCAGCTTCTGCCGGCCCCACAGCCTTTTCTGACCTACCGTTTGACAGGATGTCCCAATGCTTCCTCTGCTCGTTCATTTACCGATGGAAAATGACTGGATTTCCTTCGACATTCCATCGCTTATGGAAAACTTCTGGAGCGCAACGTTTGACGGCCTGACGTTTGGCGCAATATATGCCTTGGTGGCTCTCGGCTACACCCTGGTCTACGGTGTTCTGAACCTCATCAACTTTGCGCACTCGGAAGTGTTCATCGTTGGCTGCTACGCAGTCTTCTTCACCCTCAGCAACCTGGGCTTCGGACCATCGGCTCCGAGGCTGGAATTCTGGTCCATCGTCCTGAACCTGGTGCTGGCGCTGGTGGTGGCGATGGTTGCCTCCGCGCTGACCGCTTTCCTGCTGGAGCGCGTGGCCTACAAGCCGCTCCGAAAACGGAACGCTCCCCGGCTGGTCTTCCTGATCACGGCAATCGGCGCTTCCTTCACTATCCAGTACCTGATCTACCTTTGGCGGGGCCCGAGCCCGGAATTGGCACTGACCATGTTCCGGCCTTCCCCGATCTTTGATGTCTTCGGCACCATCGTGGATTCCCAGCAGTTGGTCATCATCATCGCCGCCGTCATCATGATGGTTGCCACCGAGCGTTTCATCAGCAAGTCCAGGACCGGGCGCGGTATCCGTGCAGTGGCCCAGGACCCGGATACGGCCACCCTCATGGGCGTCAACAAAGAGCGGATTATCATCACCACGTTCGTGATCGGCGGCATCCTGGCCGGGGCCGCCGCACTGTTCTACGTCATGAAGATTCCTTCCGGCGTTCAGTACAACGGCGGGTTCGTGCTGGGCATCAAGGCGTTCGCAGCTGCTGTGCTGGGCGGGATCGGCAACGTCCGCGGCGCGCTTCTGGGCGGACTGCTCCTCGGCCTTATCGGCAATTACGGGCAGATCCTGCTCGGCAACTCCCAGTGGACCGACGTCGTCGCGTTCGTCATCCTGGTGCTGGTGCTTCTGCTCCGGCCGCAGGGTATTCTGGGCACCTCCTTGGGAAGGAGCAAAGCATGAGCATGATCGACGGACCAACACCACTTCCGGAGGCCGCAGCTGCCCAGGCAGCGGCCGACCGCGAGGCCGTAAAATCCGGACCCGGAAGCAGCGTGACACCCGAAAGACAGGGCAGGCACGGCATTTTTGGAGCCTGGGGCGACCGCTGGAACGCCTTGTCCCGCCAGCAGCAGTGGGCCTTCCTCATTATCGTGGTGGTCCTGGCCTACCTGCTGCCGGTGATCAATCCACCGATTATCACCACGGAACCCGGAAACAACTTCGCACTCGCCTGCTTCGACATGGCGCGGTTCGCACTCATCGCCGTCGGACTGAACGTGGTAGTCGGCTATGCGGGCCTCCTGGACCTTGGCTACGTGGCCTTTTTCGCCGTGGGTTCCTACTGTGCCGCGATGCTGACCAGCCCGGACTCTCCTTTCCTGCACATCCCCTACCTGTGGACAATCCCCATTGCCATGGCAGTGACCATGTTCTTCGGAGTGGTGCTCGGCGTGCCAACCCTGCGGCTTCGGGGTGACTACCTGGCCATCGTGACGCTTGGATTCGGCGAGATCGTCCGTATTCTGGCAACCATCATCCCCGCCATGAAGGGCCAGGTGGGCTTTCAGAACGTGGGCCACCCGCCGGGAACCGAGGCGGACGGGACTCCGGTTTTCTCGAATTCCAATGGCGTGCCCTGGTATTGGCTCACGCTGACCATCATCATCATCATCACCCTGCTGGTGGGCAACCTGGAACGCAGCCGGGTGGGGCGTGCCTGGATCGCTATCCGCGAAGATGAGGACGCTGCGGAGATCATGGGCGTTCCCACGTTCAAATACAAGGTTTGGGCGTTCGCGATCGGGGCAGCCATCGGTGGCCTCTCAGGCGCTTTGTTTGCCGGGCAGGTGGGCTTCGTGAACAACCAGAAATTTGACGTCACGACGTCTATCCTGTTCCTTGCGGCCGTTGTACTCGGTGGCGCCGGCAACAAGGTCGGCGCGATTCTGGGCGGCGCGATTGTCAGCTACATCCCGCTGAGGTTCACGGCAATCGCAGAGTATAAATACCTCATATTCGGCATAGCACTTGTGTTGATCATGATTTTCCGGTCCCAAGGCCTCCTCCCTGCACGGCAGCGGCTGCTCGCCTACGGCCGGACCGCATACCAAAGGCTGGCTCAAAAGGACATCACCGGACCATCGTCGGCAGGAAAACCGCCGGCCGGGGGCCCGGAGCAGGGCCGCACCCGGAAAGGAGCCCAGGCATGAGCGAGAACAACAGGTTGCCTGGAGCGCATGAGGCAATGGATCCGGCCGACGCGCAGGCCGGTCCAGACGTCGAGGCCATGGCGGAGGCCGGGGTTGAACCCGACCTCGCCGAAAAGGTTGCGCCGGATCGCGATATTTCGGCCAAGGTTGGCGAGAACATCGTTGAGGTCAAGAACCTCACCATCAAGTTCGGTGGTCTGGTGGCACTGGACAACATCAGCTTCAACATCAGGCGCGGCGAAATCCTTGGACTGATTGGACCCAACGGGGCTGGGAAGACCACGTGCTTCAATGCCATGACCGGCGTGTACAAACCAACAAGCGGCCAGGTGGTACTTGAAGGCCAGATCATCAACGGGCTAAAGCAGCACAAGATCACCAGGCTGGGGCTGTCACGGACATTCCAGAACATCCGGCTTTTCGGCGAGATGACTGCCCTGGAAAACGTTGTGGTGGGTCTGGACGCCAGGCACCGGACCAGCGTTGGCGGGGCATTGCTGAGGCTCCCAACCCACGTCCGGGAGGAGAAATCGGCGATCGAGCGTGGAATGGCTTTGCTTGACTTTGTTGGCATCGGTGACCACGCGCACTTCCTGTCGCGCCACTTGCCCTATGGCTACCAGCGCCGTCTGGAGATAGCTCGTGCCCTGGCCACAGATCCCAAGGTTCTGTGCCTGGATGAGCCTGCGGCCGGATTTAATCCGGCTGAGAAGGAAGAACTGATGGCTCTCATCCGCACCATTCGGGACGAAGGCTACACGGTCCTTTTGATTGAGCATGACATGAAGCTGGTGATGGGCGTGACGGACCGGATCGTGGTCCTGGAGTTTGGTAAGAAGATTGCCGATGGCCTGCCACGGGCCATCCGTGAAGACCCGCGGGTTATTGCGGCCTACCTGGGGGAGCCCGAAGATGACGTTGCTTGAAGTCGAAGAGATCTCCGTTTTCTACGGACGTATCCGCGCCATCCGGAACATGTCGTTTTCGGTCAACGAAGGCGAGGTTGTGTCGCTGATCGGCGCGAACGGAGCCGGCAAGACGACCACTATGCGGACAATCTCCGGGATCCTTAATCCTGCCGCCGGCAAAATTACGTTTGCCGGTGAGGACATCACCAAGATGAAGGCCCATGTCAGGGTTGTACGCGGCATCTCGCAGGCTCCGGAGGGGCGCGGAATTTTTCCGGGCATGACCGTGATGGAAAACCTGGACATGGGAACCTTCGGCAGAAAGGACAGGGCCGGAGTGCCGCAGGATCTCGAGCGCGTATTTGACCTGTTCCCCAGACTTAAGGAACGGATCAAGCAATACGGTGGCACCATGTCCGGCGGCGAACAGCAGATGCTGGCGATCGGCCGGGCCTTGATGTCCAATCCGAAACTTCTGCTCCTTGACGAGCCTTCCATGGGGCTGGCACCGCAATTCATCCGCCAGATCTTCAAGATCATCAGGGAGATCAACCAGCAAGGCACAACGGTGCTCATGGTTGAACAGAACGCCAACCAGGCGCTGGCCGGCGCCCATCGCGCGTTTGTCCTAGAGACCGGGGAGATCACGCACAGCGGCACCGGAAAGGAACTCTTGGCCAACCCCGCCATCAAAGAGGCCTATCTGGGGGTTGGCTGAGGAATACCTTGCCGCATCACGGTTAGGTTGCGGCGGCCTGGGTGGGGAACTAATCGCTGCGTGGGTACGTGGAAATTGGTAGCGTGGTTCGTAAGTCACGACTCAACCCTTTACTTGGAGGACACCAGCAATGGCACTTGGCGGAAACCCGATCTTCAACGGAAAGAATTTCCGTGGAGCGACGCAGGCACCGCGTGTCCCGCAGGCGCCCTACGGGCAGGCCCAGTCCGGCCAGCAGCCTTATGGCCAGCGGGCTCCCGGCCAGGTCATGGATCCCCAGAACGGTTGGGGCCAGCAGCAGAACATGACCGATGAGCAGTTGCGCCAGATGTACAACCAGCCGGCAGCCGGACCTGCGGACACCGGCCGCATGACGTTCGACGACGTCATCGTTAAGACCGCATCATGCCTGGGCGTCCTGATGGTCGGCGCCGCAGTCACCCTTTTCGTCAGCATGGGGCTTGCATCAATGCTGATGATCGTCGGTGCACTGGGCGGCTTTGTCCTGGCGCTGGTGAACACCTTCAAGAAGCAGCCGTCACCGGCTTTGATTCTTGCTTATGCCGGACTCGAAGGACTGTTTCTCGGCGGGCTCACACGCATTCTCGACCTGATGTACCCGGGCGTCGGGCTGCAGGCCGTCATCGGTACGCTGTCAGTCTTCGCCGTGACCCTGCTCCTATTCAAGAGCGGCAAGGTCCGGGCCACTCCCAAGGCCATGCGCTTCTTCATGATTGCCACCATCGGCTATGCAGTTTTTGCCATCGTCAACATGGTCATGATGTGGACCGGTGCCGTGGATTCCCCGTTTGGACTGCGCACCAGCGTGCATATCTTCGGTATCCCGCTGGGCGTCTTCATCGGCATCCTGGCCATCGGCCTGGCTGCTTTCTCCCTGATCATGGACTTCACCAGCATCGAAGCCGGCGTGCAGAGCGGCGCCCCGCAGCGCTTCTCCTGGACCGCTGCCTTCGGCCTGACGGTCACGCTGGTGTGGCTCTACGTGGAAATCATCCGGCTGCTCGCCATCCTGCGAGGCGACGACTAGCACCAACGCGGCGTCCGCCGTCGTAATTCTGTCCAATAACAAGAGGGCCCCACCGATGCATTTCGCATCAGGTGGGGCCATCTTTTTTGCGCGTATCCGCGCTAGGAAATGCGCATGGCTCCTGCTGCCGGGGTCACCGTGAAGATGTCAGGGGCCGTGTAGCCGGCGTCTGCGAAGGCACGTACGACGGCGGCACGCACCTGCTGCTCCGACGTCACCGGGGTGAGGGCGATCGCTGCCCCGCCGAAGCCACCGCCGGTCATCCGGGCGCCGATTGCGCCGTTGGCGCGGGAGGTGGCCACCGCCAGATCCAGCTCCGGGCAGGAGATCTCAAAGTCGTCCCGCATGGAAACGTGGCTGGCGTCCAGCAGGGCACCGATGGAAACGGGGCCGGCACTGGCCAGCAGCTCCACGGTCTGCACCACCCGGTCGTTTTCGGTCACGATATGGCGCACGCGCCGGTAGGTGACCTCGTCCAGGAGGCCGGCGGCTTCTTCCAGGTCCTCCAACCGGACGTCACGCAGTGCCTTCACGCCCAGGACCTCGGCCCCCAGTTCGCAGGACGCACGGCGGGAGGCGTAGCCGCCGTCGGAGTGTGAGTGGGAGACCTTGGTGTCGATGACCAGCATCACCAGCCCCGCTGGTTCTGTTTCGAAGGGAACCAGCTGGACGCTTTGGTCGCGGCAATCCAGGAACACGGCATGCCCCTTGGAGCCGCGCAGCGACGCTGACTGGTCCATGATGCCGGTGGGGGCGCCGACAAAGTCGTTCTCGGCGCGCTGCGTGGTGAGGACCATCTCCTCGTGTTCAAGCCCGGCTCCCGTCAGGTCGTTCAGGGCTGAGATGACCGCGCATTCGATGGCGTGCGATGAGGACAGGCCGGCGCCCAGGGGAACGGTGGAATCAAGCAACAGGTCCACGCCCGGAACGGTGATGCCCTGCTGCTGCAACGCCCACATCACACCGAGCGGATACTTCGTCCAGCCCTTGGCGGAAGCCGGGTCCAAAGAGCCGAGGTCGGCGCTGACCATGCCGTGGTCACCATAAGTGGACAGGAGCCGGACCGTAGAGTCCACGCGGACTCCGACGGCCACCCGGGCGGTCTTGTCGATCGCGAACGGGAGCACAAACCCCTCGTTGTAGTCGGTGTGCTCTCCGATGAGGTTCACGCGTCCCGGTGCCTGCCAGACGCCGTCGGGCAGCTTGCCGAACTCCTGCTCGAAGCGGGCGGCCAGATCCGCCATACCGGGCTGTGCTGTGCTCAGGTTCGCCGTCCCGGGTTCCGGCGGGCTGGCCAGCTGGGCAATCAATGGGTCAGGGGAGGCGCTCACGCGTGTGCTCCTTCAGGCAGTGCCCCCAGAGGGGCGGCGGCGGTCGTGTCAGGGAACGGGCTGGACTCGGGGACCACCACGGCACGGAACCGCTCCGCGACACTTTCCGGGGTGGTGTCGTTGATGAAGGCGCCCATAGCGGCCTCGGAGCCAGCCAGGAACTTGAGCTTGTCCGCTGCCCGGCGGGGCGACGTCAGCTGGAGGTGCAGGTAGCTTGCCGGGCGCAGGAGGTCGTCGAGGGGGGCCTGGTGCCAGGCTGATATGTAGGGTGTCGGCGTCGGATACAGCGCATCCAGCCGTTTAAGCAGGTGAAGGTAGACATGCGCCAGTTCATCCCGTTCCTCCCCGCTCAGGGCGGCCAGGTCGGGCACCTGCCGGTGCGGCACCAGGTGGATCTCCAACGGCCAGCGGGCAGCGAACGGTACGTAGGCGCTGAAGTTCTCGCCCTCCATCACCATTCGGCTCCCGTCCTCCCGTTCTGCCCGCAGCAGCGAGCCCGTGAGCGTCTGCCGCCCGTCGGACCCATCGTAGAACTTGCGTGCTGCCGCTCCGATGACCCCTGCGCGGGGCGTGACGTAAGGGTACGCATAGATCTGTCCGTGCGGGTGGTGAAGCGTGACACCGATGTCGGCCCCGCGGTTTTCGAACGGGAACACCTGCTTGATCCCCGGCAGGTTGCTGAGGGCTTCGGTGCGGTGCGCCAACGCCTCTACAACAGTCCGGGCGCGCGCCTCACTTAGGCCGCTGAAGGATCCCGTGTGCTCGGGCGTGTACGCCACTACTTCGCAGCGTCCGTAGGCGGGCCCCGTGGTGCCCCAGGCCGGGGCGGACGGCACAGGTCCCACCGCCGGACCCAGCGACGGGAAGCGGTTTTCAAACACCACAACGTCGTAGTCGGGGGCGGGGATCTCGGAGGGGTTGTTCGGCGTGGTGGGACAGATGGGGCACTGGTCGGCCGGCGGGAGGTGCGTGCGGGACTGCCGGTGGGCTGCGACGGCCACCCACTCGTCGCTGAGGGCATCGAACCGGACCTCGCCGGGCTGACCGCGCTCCGGCAGCGGCCGGTGATCGGTGGTGGTGGACGCTGTGCGGGGCTGGTCGGTTGCGCCGTCGTCGAAGTAGATCAGCTCCCGGCCATCGGCGAGCGTGGTGGTGGTGATACCTGTCATGGCGGGGTTCCTTTGCGTGCTGGTGCCGGCAGATGGCGGGCGTCCGTAGCCTCGATCATCCCACATTTCGCTCAAAAAAGAATAGTTTCACACAAAAGATAACATTTGCGGCAACGGCAGGCCGGCCGTACCCCTGTTACGGTGGTGCTCATGACTTCGAGTGCAACCCCGGACACGGGCATTCCCGCCGGATTCCAGACCTACGCCACCGGCCGGCAGTACGAGCTCCGCCGGGGTGACGCGTTGGCCGTAGTGACGGAGCTTGCCGCCGGCCTGCGGCTGTATAGCCGCGCAGGTGTCCTGCTCACCGAGACCTACGGGGACGATGAGATTTCCCCCGGTGCGGCCGGGATCACTCTCGCGCCCTGGGCAAACAGGGTGGAGGACGGGGTCTGGTACCTCGACGGAAAGAAGCAGCAGCTGGACATCACGGAGGTTTCGCGGAACAACGCCAGCCATGGACTGCTCCGCAACTCCGCCTACAGCCTGGTTGATGAATCGCAATATTCAGTGACCCTCGAGGCGACGGTCTTCCCGCAGCATGGCTACCCGTTCCTGGTGCGGCACCGGGTCCAGTACTTCCTGACTGAGGATCTTGGCTTGGAAGTCCGCCAGACGCTGGTCAACGATTCCAACGCCCCGGCGCCGTTCGTCCTGGGCGCCCACCCATACCTGCGGCTGGGCGATGCGGACGTGGATCACTTGACCCTGACCGTTGCCGCCGATACCCGCCTGGTGGCGGACGAACGCCTGATCCCGCGCAGCTCCGAACCCGTTAGCGGGGACAGTGACTTCCGCAACGGTCAACGGTTGGGGGGCCTCGAGGTCGACGTCGCTTTGACGGACATAACTTTCGACGGCGGGGCGGCCCGCCATGTGCTAAGTGCACCTGACGGCCGCAGAGTGACCTTGTGGCAGGACGAATCCTGCGGCTACGTCCACATCTTCGTGACAACCGAACTGCCTGGGAGGCCCAAGGCGGTGGCCATCGAACCCATGACGGGTCCGGCCAATGCCTTCAACTCCGGTGACGGGCTGCGCTGGCTCCCGGCCGGGGAGGCGTTCACGATGGCCTGGGGGATCGAGGCTGCCCTGGACGGGCCCGGGTAGCCGTTTCGCATAAGGGCCGGTGCTGAGGAAGTATTAGGCTATGACGCCAGACAAGGACGCCGCCCCATCCGATTCATTGCCCACAGGCACGCTGGTTGCTACGGACCGGCCGGTGGAAACTGCCGCCCCGGGCAGCCTGCGGGCGGACCGGGATCTGGAGCAGGACATTCCGTACGGCATCCGGATCGCAGCGTCGTGGGCATGGCGGCTCGGTCTCATCCTGCTGATGGCTGGTGCCCTGGTCTGGCTGTTCAGCCGGATCAGCTTCCTGATCATTCCCGTGATGGTGGCTGCACTGCTGGCCGGGCTGCTGAGCCCCGTGGTGCGCTGGCTTAGCAGGAGGCGGCTGCCAAACGGTGCCGCGGTGGCCATCGCGGTGGTGGGTTTCATCGGAGTGATCGTTGGTGCCCTTGCCCTGGTGGGCCGCCAGCTGACTTCAGGTTTTGGCGAACTGTGGTCCCAGTCGTTGACGGGTGTGAAGCAGATCCAGGACTGGCTGGCCGATGGACCCCTGCACCTCACCGCCGACCAGATCGACCAGTACCTCAAAGAAGCCTCCACCGCACTCCAGGACAACAGCAGCAGCATCCTCAGCGGTGCGTTGTCCTTTGGCAGCACTGCGGGCCACTTCGCCGCGGGAATGGTGCTGGCGCTGTTCATCCTGATCTTCTTCCTGCTCGAAGGCGACAGGATTTGGGCCTTCCTGGTGCGCCTCCTCCCGAAGAAAGCACGTGCGGCAACCTTCGGTGCCGGTCGCAAGGGCTGGGCCTCCATGGTCAGCTACGCACGGATCCAGATGTTTGTTGCGTTTGTTGACGCGGTAGGCATCGGCGCCGGCGCGGCCATCATCGGGGTGCCGCTGGCCCTGCCGTTGAGCGTGCTAGTGTTCATCGGCTCCTTTATCCCGGTGGTCGGTGCTCTGGTGACCGGGGCCATCGCCGTCCTCCTGGCCCTGGTGGCCAACGGTCCGGTCAATGCCCTGATCATGCTGGCTATCGTGCTGTTGGTCCAGCAGCTGGAGAGCCACATCCTCCAACCACTCGTGATGGGCAAGGCCGTGTCACTGCATCCGGTGGCTGTGATCCTCTCCGTGGCCGCGGGTTCGTACCTTGCGGGTATCCCCGGCGCGCTGTTCTCGGTGCCCATCCTCGCCGTAGCAAACTCCGCGATTCGCTACATCGCGGCCAGAACGTGGGAACATGAACAGGTGCTGGCAATCCCCGGTGGGACAGTGACGCCAGGCCTGGACCATGATGACTTCATCAGGGATGTCCGGTTGCCGGGCGGCAGGCCCAAGCGTGGCAAGGACGCCGCAGCCAGCACAGAAGCAGCCAATCCGGACGCCGAGGCCTGAGATGAGCCAAGGCGCCGGAGCCGTATCCGCCCAAGGAGCATAAGTCCGTGAACACCCTTGAAACCCTTCCTGTCACGCTGGACGATGTCCTGGAGGCGCAGAAGCTGCTCGAGGGGATTATTATGCGGACCCCGGTGGAATCGTCACGGGCCCTGGGCGGGTTGGTGGGCGGCGACGTCTTCTTCAAGTGCGAAAACCTGCAGCGGGCGGGATCATTCAAGGTCCGCGGTGCGTATGTCCGCATGGCCAAGCTCTCGGCCGAGGAGAAAAAGCGGGGGGTGGTGGCGGCATCAGCCGGCAACCACGCCCAGGGTGTGGCCGTAGCAGCCAAAAGCCTGGGCATCAAAGCCCGCATCTACATGCCGCTGGGCGTAGCCCTTCCGAAACTGGCGGCCACCCGCAGCCACGGCGCAGAAGTCATCCTCCACGGCCACAACGTGGATGAGGCGCTCGCCGAGGCGCAGCGCTACGCCGACGAATCCGGCATGGTGTTTGTGCACCCCTTTGACAACGTGGATGTGGTGTCCGGCCAGGGAACCATAGGCCTGGAGATTCTTGAGCAGATCCCCAACGTGGACACCATCCTGATGGGAGTGGGCGGCGGCGGGCTGCTGGCCGGAGTCGCTGTAGCCGTCAAGGCCCGGGCCAGGGAACTTGGCCGGGAAATCCGCATCATCGGTGTCCAGGCCGAAAACGCTGCGGCTTATCCGCCGTCACTCGCCGCCGACGCGCTGGTTCCGCTGAAGAAAGTGTCCACCATGGCTGACGGTATCGCCGTGGGTCGGCCCGGACAGCTGCCCTTCAGCATCATCCGTGAGCTCGTGGATGATGTTGTCACGGTCAGCGAGGATTCCCTGGCACGGGCCCTGATCTTCTTGCTGGAACGGGCGAAGATGGTGGTGGAACCCGCCGGGGCGGTGGGGGTGGCCGCCTTGATGGATGGCAAAATCGAAAACCCCGGGACTACGGCCGTGATCCTGTCCGGCGGCAACATCGATCCGATGCTGATGCTTAAAGTCATCCAGCGGGGCCTGTCCGCCGCCGGGCGCTACATGACAGTTCGGATGATGCTGGATGACCGGCCGGGCTCGCTGGCCACCATCGCCCGCATCATCGCCGAAAACGATGCGAACGTCACGGGCCTGGACCATACCCGTGTTGGCGGCTCCATCAGCATGGGCGACGTTTCCATCACCGTGAACCTTGAAACCAAGGGCCACGAACATTGTGAGCAGGTCCTCGGCGCCCTCCGTGCCGAGGGCTTCCAGCCCATTGTGGTGCATTAGGAGCAGCCATGCTTGACGCGATGGGGGACGGAAAGCCGCGGAACCGGGAAACCAAAGCCGCGCGAGCTAGAGGAGGGCTGCTGGTGGCCGGCGGCTTTGTGGCCCTACTTTTTGTCATCGAACTGTTCAACATGCTGACCCTGCACGCCCTGAACCGGACCTTCGGGCTCCGGCCGCGGTCCGCTGACGGGTTGCTGGACATCCTGACGTTCCCGCTGCTGCACGCCAATCTGAACCATCTGCTGTCCAATGCCCTCCCCCTGATCGTCTTCGGCTTCCTGGTGTTCCTGTCCGGCGTGCGGGTGTTCCTGACGGCCCTCGGATTCAGCTGGCTCGGCTCCGGGCTGACGGTGTGGCTGATTGGCGACGGCGGCATCACAGTTGGCGCCTCCGGCCTGGTTTTCGGGTTGTTCGCCTTCCTTTTGGTGCGGGGTTTCTTCAACCACAGCTGGCGGCAGATCCTGCTCGCCGTGGTGCTGTTCATGGTTTACGGCGGTATCCTGCTGGGTGTGTTGCCGATCATGGGCAGCTACATCTCCTGGCAGGCGCACCTCGGCGGGGCGGCAGGCGGAGTTGTAGCTGCCCTGTTGCTGCGCCCCAAGCACGCAAAAACGTCGGCCTCCTGAAGGGGACCGACGTTTGGCCAGGCCTGCAAGGCCTGAGGTGCGTTCAGTGTGACGCGTTAGCCTGCATACGGCTTGGCGGAGATGATTTCCACCGCGATGTCCTTGCCGTTCGGCGCAGTGTAACTGAGCTTCGCACCCTCTTTGTGGCCGACGATTGCGGCGCCGAGGGGTGACTTCTCGCTGAACACGTCCAGATCGGAATCGCCGGCGATTTCGCGGGACCCCAGCAGGAATGTCTCTTCGTCGCCGGCGATCAGGGCAACAACGAGCATGCCGGGCTCGACGATGCCGTCGTCAGCGGGGGACTCGCCCACGTGGGCATCTCGCAGGAGTGCGGTCAGCTGGCGGATCCGGGCTTCGATCTTGCCCTGCTCTTCCTTGGCCGCATGGTAGCCGCCGTTTTCCTTCAGGTCGCCCTCTTGCCGGGCAGCTTCAATCTTCTGGACAATCTCCGCACGGCCAGGGCCGGAAAGGTGGTCCAGCTCTGCCTTCAGGCGGTCAAAAGCTTCCTGGGTGAGCCAGGCTGCAGGCGCGCTGTTGGTGGTAGACACGGACTTCTCCTAATGGTCATACATGCAAAAGACCCCGCAACGGTGGCCACTTGTGGAACTCAGCAACCAACTCAGCGGGGTAAAGGTATTGACCCATTGTAGTCAATACTCTGGACATACCCAACCGGGATATTGCGCAGATCACATGGTGCTACGTCCCGGCGCGCGTAATCCAGCAGGCGTCCACGACGCCGGAAACGGACAAGGACTCCGTCCGAA
Source organism: Pseudarthrobacter sp. S6 (assembly GCF_050156575.1). Lineage (NCBI taxonomy): Bacteria > Bacillati > Actinomycetota > Actinomycetes > Micrococcales > Micrococcaceae > Pseudarthrobacter > Pseudarthrobacter sp. S6. The sequence continues at coordinate 1,328,849 of NZ_CP189581.1, forward strand.
GGGCCACGCGCTGCGAGACTGTCCTTCCGCCGTCGGCCGTTCCGTTAGCTGCTCCCGGCGGGATGTCCACGACTTTCCAACCCACCACGGCGAACTTGGAGTCGAGGGCCTTCACAGCGCACTTGACGGCCGTTTCCGGGTCCCTGGTGACCTGGAAATCAACCTCTGCCGCAGTGGCGTCAATGGTGCTGAAACCGACGTCTTTGAACGTCACGTCCGAGGCAGCGTTCGACGTGGAGACCCAGGCCATAAACCCAACTCCGGCCGCCAGCGCCGCTACGGCGATGCCACGTTTGACCGCCGGCCGGAGGGACGGCTTTTTACTGCCATAACGATTGGCTAGGCTAGTGTCTGCAGGTGGGGACACGGCGGGCTGATCCTGGGTAGTCACCAGTCCAGTTTAGTTCGGTTCCGGCCCATGGCTGTCCGTGGCGGATCCGCACCCTTCTACCGCGCAGCTATTTAGCCTGTCCCGTTATGCAATCCCGTCAGTCCAGTGGCCGTCACAGCAGCCGCAGAAGAATAAGGAGCCGTCCTTCGATGACAGCGTCCACGCATACCCCGGCACCGCTGAGGCTGCTAGCCGTTCATGCGCACCCGGACGACGAGTCCAGCAAGGGCGCGGCGACCATGGCCATGTACGCCGCCTCCGGGGTGGAAGTCATGGTGGCCACCTGCACCGACGGATCCCGCGGCGATATCCAAAACCCTGCCGTGGAGGGTGAGCCGCATCCCAAGCGGGACATGGCAGGGGCGCGCCGGCTGGAGATGGACCAGGCGGCCAGGGTACTTGGCATCGAACAGCGTTGGCTCGGATTCACGGATTCCGGGCTGCCGGAGGGCGACCCCCTGCCGCCGCTGCCCGCAGGATCCTTTGCCGTCCAGCCGCTGGCGCGCGCCGCGGCGCCGCTGGTGCGGCTGGTCCGGGACTTCAAGCCGCAGGTGATCGTCAGCTATGACGAAAACGGAGGATACCCGCACCCGGACCACATCATGGCGCACCGGGTGGCAGTGGAGGCGTTTGCGGCTGCCGGTGACCCGAACAGGTATCCGGACGCCGGTGCCGCCTGGGAACCAAGCAAGCTCTACTACGACAGGGCCTTCAGCCCGGACCGGTTCCGCGCATTGCATTTTGCCCTGGAGGAAGCGGGCCTGCAGTCCCCGTACGCCCAGCGGCTTGCCGCCTGGCTGGAAACGGACGCGGAGGGCCACACGCCGCCGCAGGGTGCCCATGCCACCACCACGCAGATCGACTGCGGCGACTTTTTTGAGGCCCGCGACGACGCCCTCCGCGCCCACCGCACGCAGGTGGATCCGCTGGGGTTCTTCTTTGCCGTCTCGGCCGAGATGCAGCGCCGCGTCTGGCCGTGGGAAGACTACTCCCTGATCGAGTCCAGGGTCCCCGCAGTATTGCCCGAAAAGGACCTTTTCGCCGGGCTAAGATAGAAACGGCAATCTATTCTATGTCGTGTAGAAAAGCAGTGGGCTGGTCCGGGTCCCGCGGACCCGCCTCCGGAATCACCGGCTGGCTGCCCATCAGTTTCCACAGAAGGTTTGAACCGTGCATCACATGCTCCTCGCCCTGACCACCACGCCCTCACCGCTGCCGACGCCCGGCCTGCGTGAAGGCATCTCCGAGGATCAGATCACCCCGGGCCTGTGGGGCTTCATCATGACGGCCTTCTTTGTGCTGGCTACCACGCTGCTGATTGTGGACATGGTCCGCCGCATCCGCCGCGTCCGCTACCGCGCGCAGGTGGAAGAAGAGCGTCAGGCAGCGGCAGCGGCCGCGGACATCGAAGCCGCCGACGACCACGACGGACTCAGTGCTGCCGGGGAGCCGGATGCCGAAGGCGGCGAGGCTGGCCCCGAAAGTAGCGGGCAGGGCCAGCCGGCCGATCGGTCCCGGCCCCGCGACTAAGGCGGACCGACCTCCCGCGCACCCACCGGTTTCCGCCAGTTCACGGTTCCCGTCAGGTCAACTGAGGACTGCGATGGCGATCGCCGTAAAGTGTGCCGCGAATGCCAGGACTGTCAGTGCGTGGAAGAGTTCGTGGAAGCCGAAGTGCTCGTAGCTGAAGTTGGGCTTCTTGAGCGCATAGAACACTGCGCCGGTGATGTATAGGATTCCGCCCACACAGATCAGAATGGCCGCCGGGACGCTGGCCGCGAAGAATTCGGGCAGGTAGAACAGCGATCCGCAGCCAAGCGCAATGTAGATCGGCACGTACAGCCAGCGCGGGGCGTCCGTCCACAGCAGCCTGAACAGCACACCGAGGATGGCCCCGGCCCAGATGACCCAGAGCAGCAGGACTGCCTTGGGTTGCTCCAGGAGCGACCAGGCCAAGGGCGTGTAGCTGCCGGCGATGACCAGCATGATGTTGGTGTGGTCCAAGCGCTTGAGCACTTTCTTCACGCCGGGGGACCAGTTGCCGCGGTGGTAGATGGCACTGATGCCAAATAGCAGGACGCCTGTGAAGGCATAGATTGCCGCGGTGATCTTGCGGTCCGTAGTCGGGGCAAGGACCACCAGGACGATCCCCGCGGCCAGGGCCAGTGGCGCCGTGACGCTGTGGATCCAACCTCGCCACTTGGGCTTGATCATCAGGAGTTCGGCCAGCCGGACGGCGGCGTCATCCAGGGCGCTGTTGCCGTGGTCCGCGAAGGGCGCGCGGGAGCCGTCAGGAGTCTGGCTGTTCATAGGTTCAGAATATCCTCTCTGTACGTAAGTTACTCATGGGTAACGATCATGACGGGTCATCCGGGCACGTCCCGGCACACCCGTCCCCGTCCCGGACGGTAGCCTAGGATGTGCAATGCCGTCGAACAGCAACGGAAGTCAGGTGAGTCTCCTCGTGGAATTTCGCGGGTTCCTTTATGGCTTCTACGAAAGGCGGCTGCTCAGCGAGCTAGCCGGCGGCCGCATTCCCAAGCACATCGGCGTGATGGTGGACGGCAACCGCCGCTGGGCCAAGCAGTTCAATGCACCCACCAGCCAGGGCCACCAGGCCGGCGCGGACAAGATCCATGAATTCCTGGGCTGGTGCCAGGAACTCGGGGTCAAGGTGGTCACGCTGTACATGCTGTCCACGGACAACATGAGCCGGTCCAGCGAGGAGCTGGATCTTCTGATGGGCATCATCGCCAACACCCTGGACCGTCTGGACGAGGACGCCAACATCTCGGTCCACGCCATGGGCGCCCCCGAGCTCCTGCCCGACTACCTGGCTGAACGGCTCAACAAGCTCACGGCGCGCACGCCGGTTCGCGAAAAGATCCATGTCAACGTTGCGGTGGGCTACGGCGGACGCCGGGAGATCGTCGACGCCGTGCGGGAGCTGCTTCACGACGCCGTCGCCAAGGGCACAGACATTGCGGTGCTCGCTGACTCGCTGTCCGTCGACGATATTTCCCGCTTCCTCTATACGCGCGGCCAGCCGGATCCGGACCTGGTCATCAGGACGTCGGGGGAGCAGCGGCTGTCAGGGTTCCTGATGTGGCAAAGCGCCTACAGCGAGTTCTACTTCTGCGAGGCGTTGTGGCCCGCTTTCCGAAAAGTGGATTTCCTTCGCGCCCTCCGGGACTATGCAGGCCGGCAGCGGCGCTTCGGCACCTGATCTGTCAGCGCCGTTCACGCGGAATTCACACGGCCGCAACAGGAATCGCCGACGGATGGCACCGGAAATTACTGGGCGGGGATTTACGTTGTATCCATCAGCAGGCAAAAACGCCAGCTGATCGGGGAGGCCAGTACATGGAGCGAAATTTCGCACCGGTTGTATGGGAGGCCGGACCCGGCCTCCAGGCCGAGCCGCCTCACCAATAACAATTCCGGGCGCGTGTCCGGGGCTGGAGTCGATGTGGCTATTTCTGAACAACTGCCCGAGGCCGTTTTTGACCAGGGACAGAAAGCTACCTCTCGCACCACGCGAGCCACCTCACAAGCCGGTGCAGCAGACGAAAATTCTGCGGCCGGTTTTGCTGTCTCCGGAAGGGACGCCACTATTAGTACCTTCGTCATTGACACCTCCGTCCTGCTCTCGGATCCACGGGCGCTGCTCCGCTTCGCCGAGCACGAAGTCATTGTTCCGATCGTTGTCATCACGGAACTTGAGGGGAAACGGCACGACCCCGAGCTGGGCTACTTTGCCCGCACAGCGCTCCGGCTGCTCGATGACCTCCGGGTGAAACACGGTGGCCTGAGCCGGCCAATCCCCATCGGCGACCAGGGCGGCACCCTGCTGGTGGAGCTGAACCACATTTCCGCCGACGTGCTTCCATTGGGTTTCCGCAGTGGCGACAACGACAGCCGGATCCTCGCCGTGGCCAAGAACCTGGCCAATGAAGGCCGGAACGTCACGGTGGTTTCGAAGGATCTCCCCATGCGGGTCAAGGCCTCCGCTATGGGACTTACAGCCGACGAATACCGCAACGAGCTCGTGAAGGATTCGGGCTGGACCGGCGTTGCCGAGGTGGAAGCCAGCGAGGAAGAAATCTGCACCCTGTACGGCCACGAGCCTGTCTTCATCCCCGCAGCCGCGGAAATGCCGGTCAACACCGGGCTGGTGATCCTCTCCAACCGGGGCTCAGCCCTAGGCCGGGTGGGCGCCGACAAGCAGGTGCGGCTGGTCAAGGGGGACCGGGACGTATTCGGGCTCCACGGACGGTCCGCGGAGCAGCGGTTGGCCATCGACATGCTGATGGACCCCGCCGTCGGAATCGTTTCGGTCGGCGGGCGGGCCGGCACCGGCAAATCCGCGCTGGCCCTGTGTGCCGGCCTGGAAGCGGTGCTGGAACGCCGCGAGCACCGCAAGGTGATCGTGTTCCGCCCCCTCTACGCCGTAGGTGGCCAGGAACTCGGCTACCTGCCCGGCTCCGAGTCGGAAAAGATGAACCCCTGGGCACAGGCGGTCTTTGACACACTCGGTGCCCTGGTCAGCCAGGAAGTCGTGGAAGAAGTCATGGACCGCGGCATGCTGGAGGTTATGCCGCTGACGCACATCCGCGGACGCTCCCTGCACGACGCGTTCGTGATCGTTGATGAGGCCCAGTCACTTGAGAAGAACGTCCTCCTCACCGTGATGAGCCGAATCGGCCAGAACTCCAAGATCGTCCTCACCCACGACGTCGCCCAGCGTGACAACCTGCGCGTCGGCCGGCACGACGGTATTGCCGCCGTCGTCGAAACCCTGAAAGGACACCCGCTCTTCGGCCACATCACCCTCACCCGCTCGGAGCGCTCCCCGATCGCAGCCCTGGTAACTGAACTGCTGGAGGGCGCCGAAATCTAGCCTTACGATCCGGTAGCGAGGGCCGTGGTTCGGCTCGTCGGGCCACGGCCCTTCTCCGTCGGAAGTGCCCTCAGCGAGCCCCGAGGAACTTGGCTGCTGCTTGGTGGCCCTTCACTTGCAGGGTCCAGTCGGGGCGTTTGAAGGTTGCGGGGGTGAGGCGCACCTTTTGGACTTCCACGGCCTTGCCGCCCCAGGACTGCCTGTTGGTGCCGTTGAGTTCGTAGCCGAGGGAGTGGGACACGCCCAGGGAGGCGGCGTTCCAGGCTGCGGCTTCGGATTCGGCGACTTCGGCGCCAAGCCAGTCGAACGCGTAGAGCGCGACGGCGGCCCGCATCTCAGTTCCGAGTCCCTGGCCGTGGAGGGACTGCTTGAGCCATGAGCCGGTGCTGACGGTCTTGAGGGTGGCAAAGTCCTTGGCGCCGATGTCCTGGCAGCCGATGAATTCGTTCCGGTACCAGATGCCCAGGAGCACGGTCCAGTCCTCGGGCGTGGCCTGGCCGCGGCAGCGCCAGTACCACTGCGCCATGTTGTGCCCCAGAGTTTCCGCCGGCAGTTCTGTCCACGGCGTGCTGAAGGGGTTCCGGCCGGGTTCGTGGACCCCGCTCGCGGCCGCTGCAACCGCGGCAGGAATGTCGGCGTCGGAAATGGGTCGCAGCACTAGGCGGGGTGTGGTCAGCTCGAGGCCGAAGAGGGGCCAGATGGAAGTCAGCGCGGTCATCAGGGAAGCCTAGCCCAGGGCGGGCCACGGGGCTTGTCAACCGCCGGTGATGGCCGGAGAGGGAGCTGCGATCAGGTGCGGATGTCCCAGCTGATGTGACGGCGGACGTCCGTGAGGTTCATGGACTCGGCCACAAACAGGTCGTCCAGCATGTATTCATCCACGGCGAGGATCCGGATCCAGTGCCCATAATTCGGGGTTGCCGCGTCCAGTGACTGGCCGGCCACGCAGACGCCTGTCTCCAGGTCGATGCGCACGCGGTTGCTGCCGGGCAGGCAGAGCGAAGCGGCAGGATCCGTTGGATGGTAGGACGCGGTGGGTGTCACGGTTGCCTCCAGCGCCGGCCGGCCATCGTGATCCACAGGGCGGACGGCGTCGACCTCTACGGCGTTGGTGCCCGGGAACTCGATCGGGACCGGGGCACTCCCTGCGAGTTCCACGGGATCAAGGGCAGCCGAGAAACGGCCGTTCCCGAAGCCTGGCTCGCCGTATGCTGCCTCGGGCCGGCGCCTGACCAGGCCGCCGTCGTCGTAAACGGGCGCCACGAGGTGGGGCGGCAGCAGCCAGGACTTCCGGGTGGCGCTGACGTACAGCCCGTCCTTGGAATCGTTGATTCCGGTGGTGCTGTGGAGGACAAGCCGGTCAGCGGTTTCCAGACGAAGCGCACCGGGTCGGCGGAGCCAGGCGCGGACCAGCGGTGTGGACGGGTCTGGGACGTCGGAAAACGGTTCATCCCAGTATTCAAAGCGCAGTGACTGCCACTTCCAGGGGGAAGACCGGCAAAGGTTCCGGAACATGGTGCTCAGGTCCGCAGCGTCCGCGCTGCCCTCCGGATCCGGCCGGCGCCTGGTGTCCCATGTCGACATATCCACAGTTTACGCGTGGGTTCTGCGGTGCGGCGCACCAATCCAGTAGCATCCGAGGGGTGATCCGACGACTCGATGGACTGTGGGACGCCACCCCGCTGGCGTTCTGGCTGGTGCTGGCCGCTTGTGCCTACTTTTGTGGCATGGCAGTCCGCCTGACGGTTATTGACGTGCGCCACCACCTGCTGCCCAACCGGATTGTCTTCCCCTCGTACGGCGTGGCCGGGGTCCTGTTGCTCGCGGCTGCCTTGGTGCACGTGATTGCGGGCCCTGCCGCGATACTGGGGTCACCTGACGGTGCTGCCGAGCTCCTGGGGATCCCGGCGCTGCGCATCTTGGCCGGCGGGGTGGTTTTGTGGGCTTTCTATTTTGTCCTGCGGATGGTTTACCCGCCCGGCATGGGCTTTGGCGACGTGAAACTGGCCGGCGTCCTGGGAATGTATCTTGGCTATCTTGGCTGGGGACACGTCTTTGCTGGGACGTTCGCAGCTTTCCTGCTGGGCGGCCTCTGGTCGATGGCCCTGCTGGCGGCCCGCCGCGGCACCTTGAAATCTTCGATCCCGTTTGGCCCGTTTATGCTCGCCGGTGCCGCCGCGGCCATGCTGCTGCCGGCCTGACGCGGTCCGGGATGCCCATTTCGAGCCGTGACGGGAACAGCTCGTCGGTGACATACAACAGGGGCGCCGCGACCCCCAAGATCGCGGCGCCCCTGCCGGCTATTACTGTGGCTTCCGCCGCTGCGGCGTACAGCCGTACGGCGCCGGTCAGCGGCGTCGGGAGGCCAGCTCGCCGTCGTCGTCCGTCAGGCTGTCCGAGGCGCCCCGGACGGCGGTCTCCTTCTCCGTCCCGCCCTTCAGCAGGGCCAGGTGCTCTGCTTCCAGGCGTTCTGCTTCCGCGCCGCCCAGGGATGCGCCGATTTCGCGGAAGTAGTCGTTCGTGCTGGTCGCGGTGCCGATCTGATCGGCAGGGACAGAATTATGCACCACGAGGACGATGACCTGCATGATCGTTCCCAGTCCTGCACCGAACACAAAGAGCTGGACGCAGATCACCCAGATGGGCGTTTCGGCGGTCAGGGTGGTGAGCCACGGCATCGCCGCGATGGTCAGTGAGGCGCCAAGGATGGGGAACGTCTTGTACTTGCCGGTCTTGGAGATCCGGATCCCAGAGGAGATGGCCATGCCCATGAGGCCCACCATCATGGGCAGCATCAGAAGCCCCGGATTCAGCGGCTGAGGTCCTGGAGGACATCTGCAGGAGCGTGGGGACGAAGGCAATGGCAGCGAACATGCCCAGGCCCAGCGTAAAGCCGATGGCCGTGGCGGCCGGCACCTTCCGTGGGAAGGTGCCGGCCGCGGTGGTTCGTTGGTGCTGAGTGCCTAGAAGCCGGGGGTCAGGCCTTGTGCGGCGGGCGCGTCATGGACATAACGTCCAGCGCGGTGTCCAGCTGCTCTTCGGTAACCTCGCCGCGCTCCAGGAAGCCCATGGCGACCACGGTCTCACGGATGGTGAGGCCCTCTGCCACGGCCTTCTTGGCGATCTTCGCCGCGTTCTCGTAGCCGATGTACTTGTTTAGCGGCGTCACGATCGAGGGGGACGCCTCGGCCAGGAAGCGGGCGCGGTCCACATTGGCGGTGATGCCATCGATCATCTTGTCCGCCATGACCCGGCTGGTGTTGGCCAACAGCCGGATGGACTCGAGCAGGTTGGCGGCCATAACGGGGATGCCGACGTTGAGCTCGAAGGCGCCGTTGGTGCCGGACCATGCGATGGCGGTGTCGTTGCCGATGACCTGGGCGCAGACCATGATGGACGCCTCGCAGATGACCGGGTTAACCTTGCCCGGCATGATCGAGGAGCCCGGCTGCAGGTCCGGGATGGCGATTTCGCCAAGGCCGGTGTTGGGGCCGGAGCCCATCCAGCGGAGGTCATTGTTGATCTTCATGAAGGAGATCGCGATGTTGCGCAGCTGGCTGGAGCCTTCGATGAGGCCGTCGCGGTTGGCCTGTGCCTCGAAGTGGTCCCGGGCTTCGGTCAGAGGCAGTCCGGTGTCCGTGGCGAGCAGTTCGATGACTCGTTCCGGGAAGCCGGCCGGGGTGTTGATGCCCGTGCCCACAGCGGTGCCGCCGAGCGGGACTTCGGCGACGCGGGGGAGAGCGGCGTTGATGCGTTCGATGCCGTAGCGGACCTGGGCTGCGTAGCCGCCGAACTCCTGGCCGAGCGTCACCGGGGTGGCGTCCATGAGGTGGGTGCGGCCGGACTTGACGACGTCCTTGAACTCCACGGCCTTGCGCTCCAAGGACTCGGCCAGGTAGCCGAGCGCCGGGATGAGGTCGTTGATCAGGGCTGAGGTGGCGGCAACGTGGACAGACGTGGGGAAGACGTCGTTGGAGGACTGCGAGGCGTTGACGTGGTCATTCGGGTGGACAACTTTGTCGCTGCCGGCGGCCTTGAGGGCGCGGGTGGCCAGCTCGGCGATGACCTCGTTGGTGTTCATGTTCGAGGACGTGCCGGAGCCGGTCTGGAAAACGTCGATGGGGAAGTCGCCGTCGTACTTACCGGCAGCTACCTCATCGGCAGCCGCTGCGATCGCCTTGGCCAGCTCGCCGTCGAGCACCCCAAGTTCTGCGTTGGCCTGCGCGGCCGCCTTCTTGACCCGGGCGAGCGCCTCGATGTGCGCGCGTTCCAGGGTCTTGCCGGAGATGGGGAAGTTTTCAACTGCACGCTGCGTCTGTGCACGGTACAGGGCGTTCACGGGGACGCGGACTTCGCCCATCGTGTCGTGTTCAATACGGAATTCTTCAGTGGAAGTCATGGGGCTAGCTTAGGGCGATCTGTGGCCCGGACTAAAACCGTGAACCGCATGCTACGGGCAAGGATTCAGGCTTGGCCTAGACGTCGCCGATCCCGGAAACCACGTTCGCGCGGCCCTCGGCGAGGCTGTAGGAGAGGCCGATCACCGCGGCGCGGCCGTTCTCGATTGCGGCGGAAATCACACGGGAGCTGTCCACCAGGCGCTGGGACGTCTGCTTGACGTGCTCCACCACCATGTCGTTGATCTCGTGCTCGCCGTTTCGCATGGACGTCAGTACCGAAGGCGTGATGCGCTCCACCAGGTCCCGTATAAAGCCCACCGGCATGTTCCCGGTGTCCACCGCGGACTTGGTGGCAATGACGGCGCCGCAGCTGTCATGCCCCAGCACCACGATCAGCGGCACCCCCAGCACGCTGATGCTGTACTCGAGGGAGCCCAATACGGCGTCGTCAATCACCTGGCCGGCGGTGCGCACCACAAAGGCGTCCCCCAGCCCCAGGTCGAAGATGATCTCGGCGGCGAGCCGGGAGTCCGAGCAGCCGAAGATCACGGCAAACGGGTTCTGATTTTCCACCAGCGACGACCGGCGGGACGCGTCCTGGTTCGGGTGCGACGATTCGCCGGCAACAAAGCGTTCGTTGCCTTCGCGCATACGGCGCCAGGAAAGGGCAGGGGTCAGATAGGTAGCCACGGGCCTACTTTACGGGGCGGTACTGGCTGACGGTGAAACTGTGACAGCCGGATTGGCTTCCATGGACTGCACGACGGCGGCGGCGAGTTCGGCGAATTCGTCCAGCTGGGCGCTTCCCGTCAGGACAACGGTGGTTCCGCGGTAATTGAGCACCATGCTCTTTTCGCCTTTGCCGGTGTCATGCAGTTCCCAGTCCTGCCCGCCCGCCGCACGCTTTCCCGTCACGGGAGCGCTCTTGGTCTGCTGGACGAGCCAGGTGGGGTTGGACTGGCGGGTCTGGACCAGGCCGATGAAGGACTCCTTCGGGGTCAGGTAGCCAACCTCCCAGGTGGGCACGCCGCTGCCGCTACCGGACTCCCATCGTGCGTAGTTGGACGCGTACGACTTGCCGGTGTCCGGTGTTACGGGTGTGAATCCCGCCACATCCGTGGCATTCCGGGCCACGGCGCTGACATCGATGTCCGGGCGGAATCCGTCGCTCTTGGGGAGGGGGTTCATCAGGATAACGGGCAGGAAGGCGGCGATGCTGACCACCAGTGCAACGACCATGCCGATCACCGAGGCATTGGCGCGCTTAGCCGCTGCGGCGGGGATCACTGGGCGGACGGGGGCTGTTTCGGCAGTGCCTGCGTCGTCGCCGTTTGCTCCGGAGTCGGAGGGGTCGGGGCCGGGGCTGGTCTTTTCCTGCATTTCGCTCACCTCTCTATAGTCGCCCATGTTCAGGCACAACTCACAGTCGGGGGAGTGCGGGAGGCTTACAGCCCATGTTGCAGGACCGCGTCATGCCACGCCCCGAAGGCGCCTCCACGACTATGATCAGTACCAGAGGAATCACCGCACCGGCTGAATCCGGCCGAGCGGGTCCAATGATCGCCACTCGAAGAAGAGGTTCACGTGTCACCAGCGCCTATGACCCAGCAGTACTCCACGATTTCCCCCTCCCTGGCCGTGGGCATCGACGAGCCAGACCGCAACCTCGCCCTTGAGCTTGTCCGCGTCACCGAGGCCGCGGCCATCGCCGGCGGCCACTGGGTTGGTTTCGGTGACAAAAACAAGGCTGACGGCGCAGCGGTTGACGCCATGCGCTCCTTCCTTCACACGGTCCACTTCAACGGCGTTGTGGTCATCGGCGAAGGCGAAAAAGACGAAGCCCCCATGCTGTTCAACGGCGAACATGTTGGCGACGGCACCGGTCCTGAGTGCGACGTTGCCGTGGACCCCATCGACGGCACGCGCCTGACCGCCCTCGGCATCAACAACGCCCTGGCGGTCCTTGCCGTAGCTGAACGCGGCTCCATGTTCGATCCTTCCGCCGTGTTCTACATGGAAAAACTGGTCACCGGCCCGGAAGCCGCCGACATGGTGGACCTCCGCCTGCCGGTCAAGCAGAACCTCCACCTGATCGCCAAGGCGAAGGGCGTGAAGGTCAACCAGCTCAACGTCATGATCCTTGACCGCGATCGCCACCGCCCCCTGGTCGAAGAGATCCGTGAAGCCGGTGCGCGCACCAAGTTCATCATGGACGGCGACGTGGCCGGCGCTATTGCCGCGGCCCGCTCCGGCACCGGCGTCGACGCCCTCATGGGCATCGGCGGCACCCCGGAAGGCATCGTTGCAGCCTGCGCCATCAAGTCGCTCGGCGGCGTTATCCAAGGCCGGCTGTGGCCCACCAGCGACGACGAGAAGCAGAAGGCGATCGACGCCGGCCACGACCTCGACCGAGTGCTGTCCACCAATGACCTCGTGTCCAGCGACAACTGCTACTTCGCGGCCACCGGCATCACCGACGGCGACCTCCTCAAGGGCGTTCGCTACTCCAAGGACAAGGTCCTCACCCAGTCCATCGTGATGCGCTCCAAGTCCGGCACCATCCGCTTTGTTGACGGCGAGCACCAGGCCAGCAAGTGGGAAGGCTACGCCCGCAAGAACTAGCAGGTTCTTCACCCCGCGTACTCCTGCGCGAACGGATACTTGAGGCACCGAAACCGTGGGGCCTCAAGTGTCCGTTCGCGCATGTCCCCTGCCAATGGAGCCACTTTGGACGTCCCCGGCCCGGTGGCGGGATTGCAAGGCGGCCTTCACCAGTTCGATGACGAAGGGTTTGTCTCCCTCAAGGTCCTCCTTGAAAACCCTGACTTCCGTCCAGCCGAGCCGTTCAGTGACGGTCCGGCGTTTGTTGTCGAGCCGCACCTGGCGGGACTCCGAGTGATGGGCGCCGTCGTACTGCAGTGCCAAGCGATGCTGAACGTACGCCGCATCCGGCCACACCGCCGGCTGCCCCCAGCCATTGCGGATCACGTGGTTCAAAGCCGGTTCGCCGAGGCCTGTGCTTGCCAGTGCCAGCCGCATCTTTGTTTCCTGTGGGGAATCGGCGCCAACCCTGATCTCGTCGATTGCCAGCCGTGCCGTTTTCATCCCCCTCATCCCCGGATGTGCAGCGATCATGCGGTGGAGATCATTGATCGTGGCCATTGGCTCCTTGGGCCGGGGAAAGTCTGTGCCGTGGCAGTTAACCACGGAATCGACCGACGGCGATTAACTCATCAACGGTGAGCAGATTTGCCAAATCCAGCCAGGTCCGGGCAGGCGAGGTGACGCGGACGCCGTCGTGCATCACCACTTCGCCTGGCTTGAACGTCATCCGATGGCCAACGACGTTCTGGCGCCGGGGCCTGCTGCCGTCACGTTCCCTGGCCACGTGGATCCGCCAGTCGTCCTGTAGCCACGGCGGCAGCCCTAACTCCCATATTCTGCCGCCCGAGTTATGCGTGAGCACCGACGTTTCGTCCAGTGCCGTGTAGGCTTGGAGGTTGCCCGGGACGCCCGCGCAGCTTTCCAGAGGGATGCGTACGCCCCGGGATGGAATAACGACGTCAGGCTGCCGCTGCCGTTTGCGCGACACCCCCAACGCCGCCGCGGTGGCCGACGTAAACGATCCGGTGAGTAGCTGCTCGGGGAGTGGTGCCAGGCCCATGCTTCAGTGTGCACACGTCTGGCGGTGGCAAAGCCGTTATCCACAGGCTTTGGACCGGTCGGATGCGCGAGAGGACACTTGTGGCCCTGGGCAGAGGCTCCAAGCCCGGGGCTTAAGTGTCCGTTCGCGCCGGGGGTGAGGCGGGGGTGCGGAGGGCACGAAGCGTGTCGCGCAGCTTGCGGGCCAGCTGGTACGCGTTATACCGGAGCTTTTGCACCGGGAGGTCCCAGGTGCCGGGGTACGCCACCTCGCGGCCGCCGAAGGACTTCTTGAACGCGGTGAATCCCGCCCATTTGTGGTTGGGCTGATCCGCAGGCGCAACGCCCCACAGGTCCACGTGTTTCAGGCCCCGGTCCTTGGCGTCCGCCATCATGGTCACCAGGAGCGGTATGCCCGCGCTGAGCTTGCGGTGGGTACCATCCAAGGCGGCGTGGGCATACGTCCTGGTGTCTGCGGAATCGTACGCGAAGGCTGCCGCGATCGGCTCGCCGTTGAGCTCGGCGATGAACAGCGTGGCTGCGCTGGCGGGCATCAGGGAGGCTGCCACCTGGGTCAGGTACTCGTCGCTCTGCGGCTTGAAGCCGTTCCGCCGGGCGGTCATGTGCAGGAACTCCAGCAGGATACCGATGTCGTCCGGGTCCTTCGACGTCCGGAAGGTCACGCCCTTCTTGTGGATGTTCCGGTAGAGGTTCCGGTTCACGGGTTTCATCGCGGCCAGGACGTCCTTGAAGTCACCTTCGAGGTCCACGATCCAGCTGAGCTCAGGCTGCTGGTTCACAGGCGCCGGCTGCAGGCCGCGCCGGCGGAGCTCCGCGGCGGCCGGTAACTCAAGACCCGAGGACACCGGCTCAATCCGGACAAACACCGCCCCGCACGACCGTGCGGTGGCAACCAGGGCGGCCAGGGCGGCGTCGAACGCCTGCATCGAGGATGCCACGGGTCCATAGGGGGCGTAGAGGACCTTGCCGGCCGGGTTTTTCTCCTCCACGGCCAGGAAGCTCCAGCCCGGACCTGACTGCTGATGGACGGTGCGGCCCAGGGACGCCTGGACTTCCGCCCAAGCGGGTGTCTGCAGGAAGAATTCCACGGTTCAGGCCTTCAGGGCTGTGGTCACGGCGAAGGCAATGGCCGGTGACTCTGCTCCGGCCACGGGGTGGACATTGACCGGTGCTTCCGCAGCCGGCAGGAAGGCGCTGCCGCCGCGGGTCAGCTGCAGATCGCCCTTTGGCGAATCGAGATACACCGATCCGGCCACAACAATAACGACGACGGCGCCCGCCTGTGCCAGCGGGACCGGCTCCGCGCGGGGTGCCAGCTCGATCCGCTGAAGCTGGAACTCCCGGAAGGGCGGCTGATAGAGCTCCTGGCCAAGGCCGGAGAATTCCGGCGTCAGCCTGGGGATGGCCACCGACTGGAATTCGACGGTCCGGAGCAGCTCGGGTACGTCGACGTGCTTCGGCGTCAGCCCGCCCCGAAGCACGTTGTCCGAGGACGCCATGACCTCGACACCCATGCCGTGCAGGTAAGCATGCACTTTGCCCCCGGGGAGGTAGACGGCCTCGCCCGGGGCCAGTGAAATCCTGTTCAGCAGCAGCGAAATCAGTACGCCAGGATCGCCTGGGTACTTCTCGTTGAGGCTGATGACCGTGGAAAGTTCCGCCTGGTAGGGTGCCAGCGGAGCGCCGGAGATCAGGGCGGCCGCCACCAACGCTGTGGTGTGCGAGACGTCGTCGCCGCCCTTGATCAGCCGCTCGAAGGCACTCTTGAGACCGGCGTTCTCATCGGGGTTTTCCAGGATCTCCAGCAGTTCCACCAGCAGGGGCGGGATCCCGGATTCCACCAAGTCGAAGCAGGCGGCAAGGTGGAGCAGGATCTCCCGGGTTGCAGCCGGCGCCCGGAACCCGCACAACGCTTCGAACGGGGTCAGCGCAAAGAGCATTTCCGGCTTGTGGTTGTCATCGCGGTAGTTGCGGTGATCGGCATCGGGCGCAATGCCTTCAGCATTCTCCAGGGCGAATCCTGCTCTGGCCTGTTCAATGCTGGGGTGGACCTGGAGCGACAGAGGTTGGGCGGCGGCAAGGATCTTGGTCAGGAAGGGGAGCCGTGGGCCAAACTCTGCCACAGATTCGCTGCCCAGGAAATGTTCCGGATCCTCGGCAATCAAGGCGTCTAGCGCTGCCACGGAACCGTCCGCCCGGCGGGCCATGGAAGGGGCGCCGGGATGGGCTCCGATCCAGAGCTCGGCTTCCGGCCGTCCGGACTCGGGGCGTCCCAGCAGCGCTGCGATGGCTGTGGTGGATCCCCAGGCGTAGTCGCGGAGGGCGTTCTCAATTTCGTACACAGCCGGTGTCCATTCTTGGTCTACAGGTCTACAGGTCTACAGGTCTACAGGTCTTCGTGTTCGTGTTCGTGCAGTCAGGGTGCTGCGGCCGGGATTCCGGCGAAGGCGCTGGGCCTAGAGTGGCGCGCACTTGCCATTGGTGGCCACCAGTTCGCGCAGGGCCTGTTCGTTGCCTTCGCTCTTGAGCTGGTTCAGCATCGCCTCGGTGATCGGCTCGCCGTCGGGAGTTGTGGTGACCGGGGTGAAGTCCGACGGCGGGGCAGTCTGCGCGGGGGTTCCACCGGCTGCCGGGAAGGCAGCCATGGGCACCCGCGCCGACGCCTGCAGCCGTCCGCCCGCCGTAGCGGGCTCAACGGGGCCGTCGACGGGCGAGGCAGCCCGGGGTCCCGACGCGGAGGCCAGCAGCTCGTCCACCTTGTCGTGAATGATGTCAAAGTCTGGCACCGTGGAGAAGGACGCGTCAAAATCCGGCGGTCCGATGGTCAGCCGTTTGACCTCCTGGCCCTTGGACTTCATGGCGAGATCCACGAAACTGCCCAGCTGGGATGAGGAGATGTTTGACTCAACAACCTTGGTGCCCGCACTGGCGATGTCCTCGAACTTCGAGAGGAGGGTTGCCGGGTCCAGTTGTTTGAGCATGGCCTGCTGGACGCACTGTTGCCGCTGGATCCGGGCGTAGTCGTCAACAAACTCGCGGGAGCGTCCGTACCAGAGCGCGTGAAAGCCATCGAGCTTCTGGTCACCGGCGGGAATCCAGCCGTCCGGCATCCCGTGGATGCCGTTGGCCTCATCGATCATGGGGCCGCTGATCGGCACCCAGCCGCCAGCCTTGATCCGGATTCCACCCATGGCGTCGATCAGTTTGGCGAAGCCGTCCATGTCCACCAGCACGTAGGCCTGGACTGTGATGCCGAGGGTTCCCGACACCGCCTCAAGCGTGGCCTGCGCACCGGGGTCTGCAACGCCTGGGTACAGGTCCGCGTGCTCGTTTGTCACTTCGGTGTTGATGGCGTTGATGAGGCACTCGTTGCCGCAGTCGTAGCCGTCCGGGTAGAGCTTGCGCATGGGCGAACCTTCGCTGAACTGGGCGTCCTGCAGGTTGCGCGGCACTGAGATGATGGCAGTCTGGCCGGTCTTGGCGTCCACGCTGAGCACGGAGAGGCTGTCCGGGCGCCGGCCTGTGCGGTCGTCGCCGGCGTCACCGCCCATCATCAGGAAGTTGTAGCGGCCGTCCGCGGGATCGATCGTTGGGCCCCCAGCGAAGATGCTGCCGATGGCGTTGCGGCCCACGTTCAGGAGGTAAGCGGCATACCCAAGGGTGCCGCTGCCCAGGACCAGGGCAAGGACCAGGGCGATGCCGACGGCGGGACGCGCCGCCGGTGCCAGCAGGACGGGGCGGATCAGCCGGAGTGTGTTGATGAACAGGAATGCCCATCCGAGAGCCAGTGCGACCAGGACCAGGATGATCACCAGCGAGGCAAACTGATTGGTGAGGATGTTGATCAGGAGCGACCGGTTAACTGCCAGCAGCAGCAGGATGACCGCCAGCAAAGCCCACGCGATGAGGGTGACGCGCAGCGCAATGCGGCCAAGCTTGCGGTCGCCGGCCACAATTTGGGCGCTGCCGGGCACAAGGAGGGTCATCAGGACCAGGGCCAGGCCCCGTTTGGTCCGGACTGGCGCGGAGGCGCTGGACGGATACCGGACAGGATCAGTCATGACTGTGCCGGTTGCTGGCTGCTGCGGGTCGCTTCTGGGCATGTCGGGTTCCTTAACGGCTGCCCCGGAGAACACCATTGCCGTCGGCGAAGACTTCGCTGACTTTTTGCCTGAGGTTGGCTCCCTTGCGGGTGGCGGCGTCGTTGAGCTCCTGGGCGAAGTCCACGAGGTCGGCGCGGAGCGAGGCTGCCAGCTGGTCCGTTCCCGACGCGAGGATCCGGACCGCGAGCAGGCCTGCGTTCCGGGCACCGGCAATGGACACTGTGGCTACGGGGACGCCGGCCGGCATTTGCACGATGGAGAGGAGGGAATCCATACCGTCCAGGGTCTTCAGTGGGACCGGGACGCCGATGACGGGCAGGGGCGTCACGCTTGCCAGCATGCCGGGAAGGTGGGCGGCTCCGCCGGCGCCGGCGATGATGACCCGGAGCCCGCGCTTGTGGGCGGTCTGGCCGTACCGGATCATTTCGGTGGGCATCCGGTGAGCGGAGACCACATCGGCTTCGAACGGGATGCCGAACTCAGCCAGTGCATCGGCGGCGGCTTCCATGACCGGCCAATCCGAGTCTGAGCCCATGACCAGCCCAACGATGGGATGGGGGCCGGTGCCGGCGGTGGTTTCGGTAGTCATGCGTTCTCCTCGGAAATCCGTGCTGATTCTTCGCTGGGAACCCGGCCGTCGCGGATGATGGCCGCCACCCGGGTTGCGCGTTGCCGGACCGAGTCCACATCATCGGTGGAGGTCCCGACCAGGTTGACATGGCCAATCTTGCGTCCCGGACGCACGGACTTGCCGTAGCAGTGGACCTTGGCGGCCGGCTCGCTGGCAAGGGCGGCAGGGTAGGCGGAAAACAGGTCCTGGTTGGCGCCGCCGAGGAAGTTCTTCATGACCACTATCGGGCCCAGAATGTCGGTGGCACCCAACGGCAAGTCCAGGACCGCCCGCAGGTGCTGCTCAAACTGGCTGGTAACGGAACCGTCCTGGGTCCAGTGGCCAGTGTTATGGGGCCGCATGGCGAGTTCGTTGATCAGGAAGCCGACGCCGGAGCCCGGCGTTTCAAAGAGTTCCGCCGCCATCACTCCGGTGACGCCCAGTTCCGAGGCGACGCGCAGAGCCGCGTCTTCCGCGGCGGCGGCGACTTCGAGGGGGATGTCCAGGGCAGGGGCAATGACTTCGTCGCAGACACCATCCACCTGGATGGTGTGCACCACGGGCCAGGCCCTCGCTTCGCCGCCCGGTGTCCGGGCCACCAATGCGGACAATTCGCGGCTGAACTCAACCTTGGCTTCGGCGAGGAGCGGGCTCATGGCCTCGAACCACGGACCAGCCTCTTCGGCGGCGTCGGCGGAATCGATGATCCGCACGCCCTTGCCGTCGTAGCCGCCGCGGGGCATCTTGAGGACAACGGGCCAACCGGTTTCGTCGCCGAAGGCCACGAGCGCGGCGACGTCAGCCACGGCAGCCCACGTGGGGTTTGGGAGACCCAGGCTGTCGATGGCAGCCCGCATCACCAGTTTGTCCTGGGCATTAACGAGGGCGTCCGGGCCGGGCTGGACATTGACTCCGGCGGCCAAAAGCGCCCGGAGGTGGTCCGTGGGGACGTGTTCGTGGTCGAACGTCATGACATCCAGGCCGTCCGCGAAGTCGAGGAGTGTCTGGAGGTCCTTGTAGTCACCTATCGGTGAGGTGGACACAGCCGATACGGCTGAAACGTCCTCCGCCTCAGCCAGGACACGGAGTTCAAAGCCAAGGGCGGTAGCGGCCGGGGCCATCATGCGCGCGAGTTGGCCGCCGCCAACAACGCCGATTACTGGAAAAGTCACATGTGCCAGCCTACAGAAAAGCTCACCGGATCCGGGCTTTGGGACGCCGAGGGGCCAGCTTTTCGGGTATTTTCGTCACCACTCTGCATTCTGCGGGGGGCCGGTTCACTGTTTTCGGGTCTAAAATGGACCTCTGGCCGTGTGGCCCATTGAACGGACGGCCATGGAGGGTCATGTTTAGCGCACTTTCAGATCGTATCCGGGGGCTCGCCTCGCTATTTTGGCGTGAAGTAGCCAAGTTCGGTGCCGTAGGCGGTGTGGCGTTCGTCATTGACTCGGCAATCTTCATTTGGCTGTTCACCGGTCCGATGCACGGCAGCGAGGTCTGGGCCAAGGCCGTGGCAACCATCGTGGCCAGCATCTTCTCGTGGGTTGCCAACCGCTACTGGACGTTCCGCCACCGCAAGCAGGCCAATGTGGCCCGCGAGGCCGTGCTCTTCGCCATCATGAACCTGGTAGGACTCCTGATCGCTTCAGGCTGCGTATGGTTTGCGAAGTACATCCTGGACCTGAACGACAAACCCTCGCTCTTTATTGCAGGCAGCGTGGTGGGCCTGGTCCTGGGCACCATTTTCCGCTTCTTCGCTTACCGGTTCTGGGTCTTCAACGAAGAACTGGACCAGGAGCCGGAGTTCTCACACGACCACGAGCTCATCGAGCGGCATCACCAGGAGAAGGCCGCCGCCCTGCGTGGTGAACAGCCGGACGGGGACTCGCCGGAAAGCAGCCGGCAGCCCTGACGCAGCCGGCAGCCCTGACGTAGGCGGCTATTTGCCGTGGATGCGTTCCGCGGCCAGCAGCTTGTCCGTGAGCTCCACATCGGGGTGCGCCAGCACCACTGAGCCGCCGCTGTGCCACGCGCCGAGCGAGTTCGCGAGCGCCGGTTCCAGACCCTCGGCAGCGGGGACCAGAAGCCTGACGCCTTCCTCATGCGAGGCCGCAAAGCCAGAGATCAGTTCTTCGTGGATGTGCTGCTGGCCTGCTCCGGCCCGAATGGCGCAGGCGGCGGCCGACGGATCCGTGTGCGCCATGAAGACGTCACCGTGGGAGCGCACCTCGGCGGCGTAGTCGAGGACTCCGGCAGGCAGCTCACCCGGCCACCGCATCGCCAAAGCGGGCAGCGCGACGGCTATGACGGCGTCGTACTTTGCCTCAACGGTTCCGGGACGGTCGGTGACGAGGAGTTCCGCCGCCCCGCCGTCGAGCACTGTTTCCATGCCCAACTGCCAGGCGGCCAATGCCCAGATCATTGACTTCCAGTGGGCTGGCAAAGCAAGGTTCAGCCGCATACCGGGTTCTGCGTCGAGTTCGTCCTGCAGTAAATTACTGGTTTTTGCCACCCAGTTATCCAACACGCGGCCGGAGAGTTCCACGCGTTCGGAGTCCGGGCCGTACCAGGTCAGGCGGGGCGACGTCGCGTGGCCGGAACGCAGGGTGGTCATCAGTTCTATCGCCGGGATACTCATGGCTTTATCTTGTCACGGACGCTGTGGGGCGGCCTTGGCGGGGATGCCCCGCGCGGAGTCCCTAACAAGAGCACAAGAGGGTCCAGTCGCGCTGTGATGTTACTCACAGAGAGTTTGTCATCTTATTTGTCTTATTCGGACAGCGCCTGTATTTTGGCCGCTATTCAGCGGAACCGGGGCACTTTGCGTGCCGATGTGGACCGTCAGGCCTCCGGAGCGCCGGTCCTTCGGAAAACTCCCGGGCGTGGCGTGCCAGCTGTTGGCCCGGAAAGTTGAT
The DNA here is from genome assembly GCF_050156575.1 of Pseudarthrobacter sp. S6. Taxonomy (NCBI): domain Bacteria; kingdom Bacillati; phylum Actinomycetota; class Actinomycetes; order Micrococcales; family Micrococcaceae; genus Pseudarthrobacter; species Pseudarthrobacter sp. S6. Next base: position 1,349,831 of record NZ_CP189581.1, read on the forward strand.
TATTATCCCGTCCACAGCTTGACTCCCCACTAGTTACACACGTGTAATTAGATATCGAAAGTCGCTGCATTAATTCAGGCACACAACCGAGTGTCCAAGAATCCAGGCAGGGACTGCAACTTTCAGGAGGGTCGCCGTGGGGCTAGCAGAGCGTATCCATGAAGATGCCGTCGCCGGCCAGGCAACGGCTAAATACCGCGCACGGGGGGTACCGAGCGACTGGTATGTGGATCCTGCCGATCCTGAGGCGGCGGACCGCTACAACCGCAACACCAAAGACTCGGCCCAGGACCAGGCTACGGCCCTCCTGGCGGCGCACGAAGCACTTCTTGAAGGCGGACACGACCAGGACGATGACGACCTGGATCCGCCCATGGAACTGCGCACCCCGGCACAGGGGACAATCACCCAGCCGGTATGGATCGGACTGCCATTCCGGCAGGACTTCGACGACGAAGGCGAACTCGGCTGGCAGACTGATGCATTGTGCGCGCAAACGGATCCGGAGGCCTTCTTCCCGGAGAAGGGCGGATCCACGCGCGACGCCAAGAAGGTCTGTGGTGCATGCAATGTGCGGTCGCAGTGCCTGGAATACGCGCTGGCAAACGACGAACGGTTTGGCATTTGGGGTGGCCTTTCCGAGCGTGAGCGCCGGCGGCTAAGGAAGCGAGCAATCTAATTCTTCAGGAAGTACACGTCACTGCCGTTGTGGTGTCCCACAACGGCAGTGCCTATCTGCCCAGAACCCTGGCTGCCCTCGCGGACCAGACCCGGCCCGCGGATTCCCATATCGGAGTGGACACGGGATCGAGAGACGACTCCGCTGTCCTCCTGGAGCGGGCCTTCGGCGCAACCAATGTGAGCACTTTCCCGCACGGCAAGAGCGGCATGGGCGGCGCGGTACGGGCCGGACTCGACACCCACGCGCCCTTGGAAGGCCAGTCCCAGCGAGCCGCCACAGAGTGGATCTGGCTGATTCACGACGATGCGGCCCCGGCGCCGGAGGCGCTGGCCGAACTCCTCAGCGCCGTGGAACGCGCACCGTCCGTGACAGTGGCTGGCTGCAAGCAACTGGACTGGCACACCGAACGCCGGCTGATCGACGTCGGACTCTCCACCAGCCGCTGGGCCGAGCGGCTTACCCTGATCGATGCCGACGAACTGGACCAGGGCCAGTACAACGGCCGCACTGACACCTTTGCTGTGAACTCGGCCGGCATGCTGGTCCGCAGGGACATTTGGGAGCTCCTGAAAGGGTTCGACCCCGCACTGCCCGGCACCGGCGACGACGTCGACTTCTGCTGGCGCAACCGCCTTGCCGGGCACCGCGTGGTGGTGGTTCCCACTGCGCGGATGTTCCACGTAGCCCATCGGCCCCATGCCCAGGGAAACGCCGCCGCGGCGCGGAAAGCCCAAGTCCATCTGCGCCTCAAGCATGCACCGCTCTGGAAGGTGCCTGTCCATGCGGCCGGTGCGCTGCTGGGCAGCCTTTTCAAACTCGTGCTGAGCATTGCTGTCAAGGATCCCGGGCATGGTTTCTCCCAGCTGGTGGCCACGTTCGCTGCCCTGGCCCGGCCCGGCGCCGTCGCCAAGGCACGCAGGACGGCGGCCAGCAGCCGGCGGATCCGGCGGTCGGTCATCAAAAAGCTGCAGACGCCGCGGCGTGAAGTCTGGAACCACCGCCGCTCCCTCATGGAGGCACTGGGCGCCGACAACTCCCCGGCCGACGGCCTGGTCCATGACCCCATGGCGAACCAGCCAACAGGGGACGCAGCAGATGACTTCGCTGCGCTGACCACCAGCGAACGGGGTTGGGTGGGGGCCGGCGCCCTCGCCGCCGTGCTTATCGCGTCCGTGGCTTCCCTCACGGCGCTCAGTGGGCTGTTCCGGGCCGAAGCCGTTTCAGGCGGAGGCCTCATTCCGGTGTCCTCCACCCTTGGCGAAGTCTGGCACCACGCGTCCAGCTGGTGGATCAGCCTGGGAGCAGGGCTTCCGGGCAGGGGAGACCCTTTCGGCTATGTGCTGTGGATCCTTGGCCTGCTCGGTGGGGGAGATGCCAACGCGGCCATGGCGTGGCTCCTGCTGCTCGCCGCTCCGCTGTCCGGTCTTACGGCGTGGTTTGCGGCCGGTGGACTGACCATCCGGCGCCGCTTCCGACTCGTTGCCGCACTCTTCTGGGCGGCCGCTCCAGCCTTGCAGATAGCGCTGAACCAAGGCCGCGCGGGTGCACTGGTGGCCCACATCATGATTCCGCTGCTGGTTCTGGCGCTGTTGCGAGCCACTGGGTCGGCCGTGGGCCACGGACGTTTTATTGTCCCGTCCCCGGAAGACCGGCGATTCACTGAAAAACCGCCTGCACGGCCGGGGATCAACGGCATGCCGTCCTGGACCGCCGCCGCCGCCGCGGGGTTGGTGCTGGGCGTTGTGACCGCGTCGGCTCCTTCACTGCTGATTCCCGCCACGGTGCTTATCGTGCTCTGCGGGCTGATGCTTGGCCGCCGTGGCCGCACCGTGTGGTGGGCCCTGTTGCCCAGCGCCGCGCTCTTTCTTCCCTTCGGCCTATCCGTCATCGACCGGCCGAGGGCGTTTCTGGCAGACCCGGGTGTTCCGCTGGGGTTCGAGGCAGCCCCGCTATGGCAGCAATTCCTGGGCCAGCCGCTGCTGTTCTCCGCCGAAGGTGGCCTGTCAGGCCTTCCGTTCTTCAGTAGCCAGGCCATCCCGTGGGCACTCGTGCTCGCACTGCTGCTGGCCGTTCCCGTCCTGCTGCTGGCCGTTGCCGCCCTGTTCCTCCCGGGTAAGCGCAGCAGGACCGCACGTGTTCTCTGGGTGGCGGCACTGGTGATCTTCGCCGGTGGCTGGCTGGCCGGGCACGTTGCCACCGGCGCCACTGCGGACACCCTGGTGGCACCGTTCACCGGTCCGGCCGTCTCGGCCGGCGGATTCGCCCTGATCGGAGCAGCCCTGATCGGTGCCGAGCGGTTGCTTGATGCCGCAGACCGGGCAGTCTCGCCCAGTGTTCGTCGCACGGTGGCGCTCCGCTCCGCGACGGCGCTTGCCATGGTGGTGCTGCTGGCCGGTCCGCTGGCCGGCATGGCGGTGTGGTCGGCGCAGAACCTGCTCCGTTCCACAGCCACGGCCCGCCCCGCCGACGTGGCGTCCGGTCCTGCGCTGGGAACGCCGCGCCTGGTGGAGGCAGGCAGTGCCCGGACGCTTCCCGCCACGGCCATCGACCGGGGCACCGGGCCGGAGCAGGCACGCACGCTGCTGATCAGCACCCAGGAAAACGGAATCTATGACGCGGCCCTGATGCGTGGCGCCGGGACCACGCTGGACAGCATGTCAGCCATCGCCGCAGCCCGGAACATTCTGGGTGCACCCGGCCAGGAGACGATCAGGGATGACGACGACGTCACGGCGTCCATCCGAAGCGTCGTGGCCACCCTGGTGGCCGGGCAGGGTGTGGATCCCCGGCCCGGGCTTGAGCGCCTGGGCGTCGGGTTCGTGGTGCTGCGCTCGGCAGATACGGCCGCCCAGCTTACGGCCAGCAGAATGGATGCCGTGCCGGGGCTTGTTGCCGTCGGCCAGACGGATGTCGGCTGGCTTTGGCGGATTACGCCGCTGAACCAGCCTGTGCTGCAGCCTGCCGACGTCGGCCATCGCGTCAGGATTGTGGACGGGGCCGGAGCCACGGTGGCGCTCTTGCCTTCCAAGTATGACGACGTCGACACCGCCGTCGCCGGGGGACCGGAAGGGCGGCTGGTGGTGCTCGCTGAACGGGCGGACCCGGGATGGAGCGCCTGGTTCGACGGGCAGAGGCTCACGGCAACGACGTCCGGCTGGGCCCAGGCGTTCACCTTGCCGGCCTCCGCCGGACAGCTGACCATCCGCTACGAAGCGCCCGGGGCCCTTTGGTCCGGAATCGCACAGATCACGGTGATCGGACTCACTGTAATGCTCGCCATTCCCATGCCCGCGCGCCGGCCCAACACCGGGCTGTCGCGGGACGAAGGATCTTTGCGTAAGGAACACCAGAATGCATAAGGACGCCGCCCGCAGGACCCCGCGCAAGCAGATGCTGGCAGGCCTGGTCTCGGCTGTGGCGATTGTGGCCGCGGCCGGCGCGGTGCTCGCTGCCGCGTCGGTGGCTCCGCAGCCGGCGGGCAGCCGCAGCATTCCGGCCGTGCTGGTAGCCGTTCCTGCCGGGGCCAGCACAGGGGTATGTGCCGGCCCGGCCCGCCTGCTCGAAGGGACTGAGGCGGGCACTGATCCCCAGTTCAGCCCCGAATCGGCGACGGCGAAGAGCACCGTCACGGGTGCCGTCCTGAGCGCCCCAGGCGGGGTTCTTCCCGGGAGCAGGCTCGCCGCGCTTGACGGGACGCCCGCCGTCGAGATCGCCAAGGACGGCAGCCAGCCCGGCCAGGGGACAGGTCCCCAGGACCTGACCGCTGGCGTCCTCGCCGGGCACAGCGTGGATGACGCCACCCTCCTGAGCGCCGACGCCCAGGCCAGCCAGAAACCCTCCGCCGCCGGCGTTATGAAATTCACTGCCACGGACGGTGACCTGCAGGGGTCGGCCGCTGCCAACTGCCAGCCACCCGCCAACGATCTCTGGCTCTCGGGCGCAAGCACCACTGTGGGCCGCACTTCCGTCCTCGTGCTCAGCAACGCTTCAAGCACCCCTGCCACCGTCAGCCTTGAGCTCTTCGGTAGCAAGGGCCAGATCCAGGCCCCGGGCAGCAGGGGTCTGCTGGTCGCACCGGGCGGTACCCGCTCAATAGTCCTGGCCGGCCTGGCCCCGGGTGAAGCCCAGCTCACGGTTCATGTCCGGAGCGCAGGCGGCCCCGTGGCCGCGGCCATCCAGCAGAGTGTCCTGCGGGGACTTACGCCCGGCGGCGTCGACTTCATCGTTCCTGGGGCCGCTCCCGCCGCACGGCAGGTGATGACCGCGGTAGACATCCAGGACGCCGGCGCGATCTCCGCCCTCACGGGAAACAGCGGCTACAGCGATGCCGGCCCTGCGCTGGCGATCACGGTGCCCGGACCGTCGGACGCGGTAGTGGAGGTTAAGATCTTTGGCCGGGACGGCCAGAAAGCCCTCCCCGGCGGCGGTGTGGTCACGGCAAAAGCCGGGGCCGTCACCGAGATTTCGCTGGCGGGTGTCCCTGCCGGCCACTACACGGTGTCCACCAGTTCGGACGTGTCTTTTGTGGCTGCAGCCCGCGTCACGCGGGGCGTCACGAACGAGAAAGCCTCGGACGTGGCCTGGGCTGCCTCCGGTGTCCGGCTGGGAAGCCAGCACGTGGTGCCCGTGCCCCAGGGCGGTGACCGGATCCTGGTGTTCGGCGTCCTCGAGAACCGGGCCACGGTCACCTACGCTGCCATCACCTCGGACGGCAAGATCCGCGCTGCCGCAACTGCCGACGTCGCCGGCGGCACCACAACGTCCATCAAGGTCCCCGAGAAGGTGGACGAGTCGGAAGTCGTGGCCTACGTTGTCTCCGCTTCGGGTGACGCCGCCTACGGCGCGCTGCTCCTGCAGCAGGAGGGCCGGGACGACATTTCCACGGTGGCCTTTACGCCGGCCGCTGCTGGGCACGAAAAGGTGCCGGTCTCCCTGGGATACTGACCGGTCAGTACCGGCGGCGGTAAACCGGATCCAGAGTTTCCGGTGCCACGCCAAGCATTTCGGCGGTGTGTTCCACCACAACGTCGTGCACCAGGTCCTGGAGTTCCTCCCGGCTGCCGCAACCCTGCTCAACTACCCTGCGGTACAGGGTGATCACAGGGCCCTCCTCGGCGGTGGCTGGAGTGTAAGCGCCCATGGGAGGCTGTGCGGCGTCGGCGACCAACTGCTCCAGCTGCGGGGGTATTTCGTCCACGGCGAACCGTACGCCATCGAGCGTTTTGCCCCAGATGTCGTGGAGCCGCTGCGCGGAATCCAGCACCATCTCATCAAAGCGGTCCGAGCGCGTCCGATATCCGGGGAGTGTGGGCAACATCAGCTCCCCGCGCAGGCCGCGGCCGTGGCGGTTCCGGCGGCGCATCGCAAAGCTGCGGCCGGGCGAACCCGAGCCCGTTTCTGCGGCGCGGACATCCGGGTCAGCCAAACGGACCGAAAAAGCTGAATCTTGGTTCGAGGACTGCATACCTTGACTGTAAACCCGGGCGCAGAATTACGCGACATAACGCCCGTTTGCGTGCCGGGGCGCGGCGGTCGTTTCGGCAAATACTCCGGACGGGCAAGGATACGGAGTAGTCTGTGATGTCGTGGGAGCTATCCGTCAATGTTCAAGGTCAGCCTGCCGTCAGTCGGCGGTGGCAACTTTGACGTACGTCTATTCCGATTCCACCGCCGTCCTGGGTCCGCTTGCCACCTACGCCGAGCCTCATTGTTACGATTTGTGCGAGCAGCACGCCGGCTCCCTGACGGTGCCCCGCGGCTGGGAAGTGCTTCGTTTGGCGATGCCGACCAGCCCGCAGCAGCCTGGACCGGACGACCTCCTGGCCCTTGCCAACGCGGTCCGCGAAGCGGCGGGACAGCCGCCGAAGCAGCAGACCACGCCGGGCCAGCGGGTCTCGCATTCAGCGCTGGAGGCCCCAGCCGGCACGGAAGGCGTCCGCCGGGGGCATCTGCGCGCACTGCGCGAACCTTCCTGAGGTGGATCTGGCGGTAGGCTGGAACCTGCTAATCAGTCAGCCAACGGCGCGAACGAGCGCCCCTGTTGGGAGCACCAATCATGCCAAAGATCAGTCCTGAACTGTTGTCCGTCCTCCGCTGTCCGGTGACCGGTTCGCCCGTGGTCCAGGAAGGCGAAGAGCTTGTGTCGACGGCGGCCGGAGAATCGGGCGTGAAGCTGCGCTACCCGATCGAGGATGGTATCCCGCTGCTGCTGCCGCCGGAACTTCTCCAGGCCGCTACCGCTGCCGGCTCGGACCAGCACGATCCCGCTGTCCGGCCGGCCACGGACTAAACCCCGGCTGCGGACACAACCGTAGGTACTGCCCAGGCAGCGCCTGGAAACCCCGTACCACCACCAGCAGTCGACTTTCGCGCAGACGCTTAAACGCCGTCGCCGCCATCGGACAAGCAAAGGAACCCCATGACAATTGACTACAAAGTAGCCGACATATCGCTGGCCGAAGCCGGCCGCCACCAGATCCGCCTGGCCGAGCACGAAATGCCCGGCCTGATGTCACTCCGCACGGAGTTCGGGCCCACCCAGCCGCTGAAGGGCGCCCGGATCGCGGGATCCCTTCACATGACGGTGCAGACCGCCGTCCTGATCGAAACCCTCACAGCCCTCGGCGCCGAGGTCCGCTGGGCCTCCTGCAACATCTTCTCCACCCAGGACGATGCCGCCGCGGCCGTCGTGGTGGGCACTGGAACGGCCGAGGACCCGCAGGGTGTCCCGGTGTTCGCCTGGAAGGGCGAAACGCTGGAGGAATACTGGTGGACTGCCCAACAGATCCTGGCTTGGCCGGGCGCGGATACCAACCCGGAGCTTGGCCCGAACATGATCCTCGACGACGGCGGCGACGCCACCATGCTGGTGCACAAGGGGGCTGAGTTCGAAGCCGCCGGCGCCGTGCCGGCGACAGGCGAGGACGAGTCCGAGGAAGGCCGGATCTTCCTGGACGTGCTTCGCGCCTCGCTGCAGGAAGACCCCCAACGGTGGACCCGGATCGGGGCCGGGCTGCGCGGCGTCACCGAGGAAACCACCACCGGCGTGCACCGTCTCTACCAGCTGGCTGAGCAGGGCAAACTGTTGTTCCCGGCCATCAACGTCAACGACTCGGTCACCAAGAGCAAGTTCGACAACAAGTACGGCATCCGCCACTCTCTGCCTGACGGCATCAACCGGGCCACTGATGTCCTGATGGGTGGCAAGGTAGCCGTCGTCTGCGGTTATGGCGACGTCGGCAAGGGAGCCGCAGAAGCATTCCGGGGCCAGGGTTCGCGCGTCATCGTCACCGAGATCGATCCCATCTGCGCCCTCCAGGCAGCCATGGACGGCTACCAGGTTGCCAAGCTTGAGTCGGTGCTGAGCCAAGGCCACATCTTCATCACCACCACCGGCAACAAGGACGTCATCCTGGCCGAACACATGGCCGGCATGCGCGACAAAGCCATCGTCGGCAACATCGGCCACTTTGACAACGAGATCGACATGGCGGGACTGGCGCGGATCCCTGGCATCAGGAAGGTGGAAATCAAGCCCCAGGTACACGAATGGGTGCTCGACGCCGAAACCTCGGAAGAGCGCTCCATCATCGTCCTGTCCGAGGGGCGCCTGCTGAACCTGGGCAATGCAACCGGTCACCCGTCCTTCGTGATGAGCAACTCGTTCGCCAACCAGACCATCGCCCAGATCGAGCTGTGGACCAAGCGGGACCAGCCCGAAGGCGAACGCGAATACAACAACCAGGTCTACGTCCTTCCCAAGATCCTGGACGAAAAGGTTGCCCGGCTGCACCTCGACGCCCTCGACGTCGAACTCACGGAACTTTCCAAGGAACAGTCCGACTACCTGGACCTGGACATCGCCGGACCGTACAAGCCCGAGCACTATCGTTACTGACGTGTGACTCCCCGGGTGCCAACCGCGCCCGGGGCTGTTACGTCCAAGTATTAAGATCGGACCATGGAACCTGTTGTTAAGCCACGCCGGAGGGGGACCGCCAAGAAGATTCTCTTGGTGGCAGCCGTGTGTGTCCTTGCCGCGACGGGCGGAGTTTTCGCCGCCGTCGCGCCGGGCTTCGCGCGCGGCGGACTGGAGTCCGAAGCCAGCTCAGCAGTCCGGTCCGCACCGGGAGTCGCATCGCCCGTGGTGGCCCCGGTCAAGGTGGACGTCACGCCGGCCAACGCCGCGAAGCAGGTGAACCCAGCCACATCCGTGTCCCTCACGGTGGGTAACGGTCGGATCGAGAGCGTGACCCTGACCAGCACAGCCGGTGAAGCCGTCCACGGTACCTTCGCCGGCGACGGCAGCAGCTGGACTGCGACGGATCCCCTGAAATTCAACACCGAATACAGCCACACATATGTGGTCACCGACGGTGCGGGACGGGAAACGAGCACCACTAACTCGTTCAGTACGGTTTCCAGCACCCATGAGGCGGACGCCGCCATCTACCCCCTGGACGGGATGAAGGTTGGCGTGGGCCAGCCGCTGCAGGTCATTTTCAGCGAACCGGTAGTCAACCGGGATGCCGTGGAGAAAGCCATCAAAATCACCTCCAGCGCAGGGCAGACCGGAGCCTTCCACTGGTTCAGTGAAACCATGGTCCGGTACCGCCCCGAGGCCTTCTGGGCGGCGAACTCCACCGTCACCATGGACATGCAGCTCTTCGGCGTGGACCTTGGCAACGGCCAGATTGCCAACTTCAACAAAAAAGCCACCGTCAATTTCGGGGACAAGCGGGTGGCCATCGCGGACGCCACCGCCCACACCTTCACGCTCAGCGTCAACGACCAGGCGGTGAAAACCCTGCCGGTCAGTATGGGTGACAAACGCTTCCCGTCAGCGCGTGGCTACGCGGTCCTGATGGAGAAGAACCGCTATGACCACTTCCGGGCCGCCAGCATAGGACTCAAGCCCGGCGATCCCGCCTACTACGGCGAAGTGGACGTCGAATATTCCATCCGCCTCACGCTGAGCGGTGCCTACATTCATCAGGCGCTGGAGTCCGCCTTCCCATACATCGGCAACACGAACGTCTCCCACGGCTGCATCGGGTTCGCTCCCGACGGCGCCGCCTGGGTTTTTGCCAACATGACCACCGGCGATGTGGTTCAGATTGTTAACACCGAAGGCGACTACGCCGCCCTCGACGACGGCTACGGCGACTGGAACATCCCCTGGGCTGAGTACAACAACTAGGAACCCTTCGGCCTGCGAGCAGGAACACGTCCGGTCCTACGGGCCGAAAGGCAGGCGGCCCAACCGCTCTGCCGTGGCCGAGTTCCGGCGCCGGGCCTGCCGCAACCGCGCAAGTTCGCGGTGCCGGCGTTCGGCGGTAACTGCCGCCAGGTACTGGTCCGAGCGGGTTCCCGGGGGCGGCGGCGGGGCCACATGCGTGGCCAGTTCCGTGGCGATCGATGCCGCTACTCCGGCGGCGGACAGCGGTGCCATGCGGCCGGCCTGCCGGATGAATTGGGCAGCCTGCCGTGCGGTGGCGTCCGGAATCCGGCCGATGTCCGCCGCTGAGGCCCAGGCCTGAAGCTGCGGCGGAACAAAGACGTGGACCGGCGCCTCGACTGGCACCCGCCGGCGCAGCGCATACGTGCCGGCGAGGATGTCACCCAGCCGCTTGGAGCGGCTGTTGAAGAGCGCGACGCCGATGGCAAGGCCGCCCAGGGTCAGGTAGATTTCCAGGAACCCGGTCAGCCCGCGGATCACCGCATGGCGGAACCGGATGGCACCGCCGTCGTCCCTGACCACCCGCAGGCCGGCCGCCAGTTTTCCGAGCGAAAGCCCCCGGGTTAGGGTCTCCACCGCCACGGGGAAAATCACAAAACAGAAGACCACAGTCACCAGCGTCAGCGTCCGCATTGCCGCCTCGTCAAGGTCCTGGCCCGCGGCTGCGACGCCCAGCAGGATCAGGACCAGCAGGATGACGTTGAACAGTACATCCAGCAGCAGCCCAAGGGCACGGGCGGCGAAGGACGCGGGGCGCAGTTCCAGGACAACTGCCTCGCCGGTGATTATCGAACTCAAGCGGAATACCCCAATCCCTCGTCAAGCGTCCTGCGGACGCTCACAGTCTAGGGCGGCTAGGCTGTTGCCGTGGATATGGATGCCTTCTCCGCCGCCAACGGGGACAAGTGGTCAAGGCTGCACCAGCTCGCCCATAAGCGGCGCCTCAGCGGCGGCGAAGCCGACGAGCTGCTGCGGCTCTACCAGTCGACGTCGGCGCACCTTTCGTTCATCAGGTCCATTGCGCCGGAGAGCGGCCTGTCCGCCTCCTTGTCCGCCACCCTGGCCCAGGCACGGACCCGTTTCACGGGCGCACGCTCCAATGTGATGGCGGACGTGGCCCGTTTCTTCGTGGCTGCCCTGCCCGCAGCCCTATACCGCCTGCGGTGGCTGACGGTGGCCTGCGGCGCCGCATTTGTGCTGGTCGCCGGCGCCTACGCGCTCTGGATCGGGACGTCTCCGGATGCCCTGCGGTCCGTTGCCTCTGAGGCTGCGGTCCGGCAGTACGTCGAGGAAGACTTCATTGACTACTATTCGGAAAACCCTGCGGCCTCGTTTGCGGGGGCCGTCTGGACCAACAATGCCTGGATCAGCGCCCAGGCGGTGGCCCTGGGCATCACCGGCATCTGGGTACCCATGATCCTGTTCACGAACGCCCAGGGCGTCGGGATTGCCGCAGGAGTCTTCGCCGCAGTGGGCCAACAAGGTGTGTTTTACAGCTACATCCTGCCGCACGGGCTCATGGAACTCACCGCTGTTTTTATTGCCTGTGCTGCGGGCTTGCGGATCTTCTGGGCCATGGTGTCCCCGGGACCACGGACGCGGGGACGGGCCGTGGCGGACGAAGGCAGATCGCTGATCACCGTGGCCCTGGGGCTGGTGCTGGTGCTGTTCGTCTCCGGCTTGGTGGAGGGCTTTGTCACGCCCAGTCCACTTCCGGTGTGGGCCAAGATCGGCATCGGCCTGGCAGTACTGGCCGCGTATTGGAGTTACGTCCTGGTGTGGGGACGGCGGGCCTATGACGCCGGTGAACGCGGCGATTTGCAGGCCGGTGACGCCGGATACAGCGAAATCGCCGCATGAATCCACTGGCGCCGGGGTGGCTCCTCGCCCTCGTGCAGGAGCGGGCGGTAGGCTCAACATCAGATACACGGCGCTGCCCGGATCAGAGCCGGCAGCGCGGACCCCAACGGAAGTGACGCTGCTGTGAATGACAATTCTCCGACCCCTGCCAAACGCACGGAGCCGCAGCCGGATCCGGACCTGGATACTTCATCGGACACGGACGAACCGGCTTTTGCCTGGCTGAATGACTCCGGCTCCAGCACTCCCGAGGCGTCCCCGGCCGGTAGTTCCGGTTCCGTCCAGGGCGGTGTCACCCAGCCCGAAAGCCGCGCGGGCCGAAAAGCCGCGGAGGCCGCCGTCGAACCTCCCGCCGTCGCACCTACCGTAGAAGAGTCACTCCGCAAAGAACCGTCCGCGCAGGGCGCCACCCGAAACGGTGCCCACTTCAGCGAGCCGCTCCCCACGTCAGCCCTGCAGGTCCGTCCGCCGCAGGAGGAAGTGGAACGCCGCAACGCGGAGCGCGAAAGCGCAGCCAACGCCAAGCCCGTGGCTCCGCGCATCTGGCAAGTCCTGCTGGCCCTTTTCTACCCCGTGATCCTGCTGGTGCTTGCCGTCCGCGCGGTCACCAGCCCGCTGTTCCTGTGGGCCGAGTACAACCGGCCCGGGTTCCCCGGCGACGGGTACGGCTTCAGCACCGACGACCGGATGACGTACGGCTCCTACGCCGTTGACTACCTCAGCAACTGGGCGGGGCCGCGGTACCTGGGCGACCTGGTCAACCGCAGCGGCGGGGACCTTTTCAAGGACGGCGAAGTCAGCCACATGGCCGACGTGAAAATTGTCATCCTCTCGGCCTTGGGGGGGGGAGCCCTCCTGATTGTCCTCAGCCTTGTGGCCATCGCTTACCTGCGCCGCCGGAGCACCGGCGGAGTGCGCCGCGGACTGTTCGCAGGATCCATCGTTGCGCTGGCGATCATCCTGGGCCTCGGCGCGCTGGCCGTGCTCGGCTGGCAACAGTTCTTCACCGAGTTCCACCGGATCTTCTTCGCCAGCGGTTCCTGGACGTTCGCCCTGGAAGACACCCTGATCAGGCTGTTCCCGGGCCAGTTCTGGATCGATGCCGGCATTGTCATCGCCGCGCTGGTCCTCTTGGCAGCCCTTGTGACGCTCATCCTCACCTGGCCCACGCGCCGCCGTCGCGGGCTGGCCAGGGATGACCAGGACGCCGCTGAGGTGCAGCCCTAAGCGACTTCCCAGCCCTCGGACTTAGCGGTCCGCTACTTGCGGCCCGTGATGGTCAGGAAGCCCTCAGGGTCCAGCTCGCCGAGGTCTCCGGTCCTGAAGAAACCGTCCACGAAGGCCCGTGCGGTGGCGGTTTCGTTGGCATGGTAACCCTTGAACACGCCGATCCCCTTGACCAGCACTTCGCCGTCCTCGGCCACGCGGATGGTGGTGCCCGGCAGGGGGATGCCTACGCTTCCCACCTTGGTCCGGGCAGGCGTGTTGGCTGTGCAGGGCGCCGTTGTTTCGCTCAGCCCGTAGCACTCAAGGACCCGGATTCCGGCGCCGCGGAAGAAGTGCGCGTCCTCAGGCGCCAGGGGGCCCGACCCCGATACCGCGTAGCGGACCCGGCCGCCCAGGAATTGGCGGAGCTTCGGGTACGCCAGTTGGTTAAAGACGGCATGCTGCGCCCGCAACGCCATTCCCGGTCCGCTGCCCCGGCCGCGGGCAGCGTTGTCCTCTGCTGTGGAGAAGCGGACGGCAGCGGCCGAAGCAGCCGCGAAGATCCCGGCTTTTACTGACCCTGCGGCCTGGTGCGCGGCGTCCGCCCGGAGCTTCGCGAAGATCCGGGGCACCGCCAGGAGGAACGTGGGTTTGAACGTGCCCAGATCCGCCGGCAGATCAGCCGGACCGGTGATATGGCCCACGGTGGCACCGGCATGGAGACACGCCAGCTGGGCGGCGCGGGCGGGCACATTGGCCAGCGGCAGGAACATCAGGGTGCGCGCATTCTGCGCCTTGATGATGTCCGGGAGAAAGGCAACAGCGTTGACGGCCACGAGCGCGAAGTTGCCGTGGGTGATCTCGCAGCCATTGGGACGTCCGGTGGTCCCGGCGGTGTAGACCACGGACGCGACGTCGTCCAGGCCTGCGGCGGAGCGGTGGCGTTCCAGCTCGGCATCAGTGACGCCCATTCCGGCACCCGAGAGGCTGGCCAGGTTCGGGGCAGCGCCGTCGACATCCATCCTCACCACGGCGACCAGCCGGTCCTCGAGCAGGGCGGATGTCTCCAGGATGCCTGTAACCAGCGCCACCTTGCCGCGGTCTTCGGCGAACACCCGCCGCGCGCCGGAGTGGTGCAGGATCCACTCCATCTGGCCGGGGGTCGAGGCCTCGTCGATGGGAACGCTCACGCCGCCGGCAAACCAGATGGCGAAGTCCACCAGCGCCCACTCATAGCAGGTGGAGGACATGATGGCCACCGTGTCGCCGGGCTCCAGGCCGCCGGCGATCAGTCCCTTTGCCAGGGCACATACATCGTGCAGGAATTTCTGCGCCGGAACATCGGTCCAGCCGTTGGGGCCTTTGCGCGCGTAAAGGGCGTGGGCCGGATTCGCGGCCTCCCGCTGGCGCAGGAGATCAGTGACATTGCTGCCGGGCTCCAGCTCCACTAGGACTTTTGTGCTTACTTCCCGCACGGGTGGCGTCTCCGTTCCGCTGCCTCAACGCAGTTCGCGGCTGGTCAGGGTCTCATGCAATCCTGCCTTAGATCCAGGACGGCATCCACATCCGGAAGCGCCATTCCTGGTAGGGGATGGTCTCCGCCGTCCACACAGGGTAGAAGAAAGCGGACAGCAGGAATGCCCCGGCGACGAAGAGTGCCACCAGGTAAACACCGGAGCGCCGGCGCCAGAGCGGGTCGGTGTCCCGGCCCAGGACAATGCCCAGGCAATATACCAGCGCCAGCACCAGGAAAGGCTCGAAGGAGACCGCATAAAAGAAAAACATGGTCCGCTCCGGGTACATAAACCACGGCAGATAGCCGGCGGCCACACCCGCAAGGATCGCCCCTGCACGCCAGTCACGGCGCCCGGCCCACCAGAACAGCAGGACCACCAGCGAGATGGCCCCTCCCCACCAGATCATCGGGTTCCCCACCGAGAGAATGGCTGAGGCGCAGTTGGGCACGTCGCATCCCGGGACGCCCTGCTCCGGTGTCTGGTAGAAGAACGACGTCGGCCGGCCCATCACCAGCCAGCTCCAGGCACTTGCCTCGTAGGGGTGTTCGGAGCTCAGCCCCTGATGGAACTTGTAGGCCTCCAGGTGGTAATGCGCCAGGGAACGCAAAGCGTCAGGCAGCCAGCCCCACGCCGCGGAGGGGTTGCTCTGGGCCCACTGCCTGAAGTAGGCGCCCTCGGAACGGAACCAGCCGGTCCAAGTGGCGGTGTAGACCACCACGGCAACCGGAACCATGCTGGCAAAGGCCTGAAGCCCGTCCTTGATGATCCCGCCGCTGACCCAACCGCGGATTCCCGCGACGCGCCGTGCATTGAGGTCCCACAGGACCGTCAGTACCCCGAAGCCGGCGAGGAAAAAAAGGCCCGACCACTTGGTGCCCACCGCGAGGCCTATGCACACTCCCGCGGCGAGACGCCACCAGCGGATCCCCAGCCATGGCCCCGCCAGCAGCTGACTTGGTGAGGGCTGGCCCTTCGGGGACGCGGCCGCGAGCCGTCCGAGCCGTGCGGCCAGCCGCCGTCGACCGTCATCGCGGTCCAGCAGCAATGCTCCGAAGGCCGCCAGGGTCCAGAACATCAGGAAGATGTCCAGGAGTGATGTCCGTGACATCACCAGGTGGTGGCCGTCGACGGCGAGCAGCAGGCCAGCGGCAGCAGCCAGAGGCACTGAGCGGAAGAGCCTCAGCGCAATCAGGGTGAGCAGCAGGATGGAGAGGGTCCCGGTGAGTGCGGCCGCGAACCGCCAGCCGAACGGATTATCGGCCCCGAACAGCCACATGCCACCGGCGATCATCCATTTGCCCACGGGCGGATGGACCACGTACTCGGGAGTGTCCAGGAGGATGGCCGGGTTGCCCGCGTTGAAGGAGTCGTTGGCCTTGTCCGGCCAGCCCCGTTCGTAGCCGCTGACCAGGTAGGAGTAGGCGTCCTTGACATAATACGTTTCATCGAAGACCAGGCTGTGCGGCGTGTCCAGCCGCACAAAGCGGAGGACGCCCCCGATCGCGGAGGTCAGGGCAGGAACCAGCCAGAACCAGAGACGCAGCGACGGCGGGTAATCCTGCCAGCCGCGGGTGCTTCCGATCAGGCGCTCGCGAAGGGCTGCAGCGGAAAAGGCGCTCGCCGGACGGGCGATCCAGGGGCCTCGTTCCGGCTGGTTGGTTTGGCCGGCCTCGGCAGGCCGCATGGAGGTCTGCGTCACGAGCCCCATGCTACCTTTTGCAGCTTGGGCCGCCTGCCAGCAGTACGCTGGGGGAGTGGACCCTAACCCCAGCACCTTCGCCGATTCCCGCCCTGCAGAACCTTCCGTTGCCGCCGGGGAGGAGCCAGAGACCGAGGTTTACGTGACAGCGGACGCGGCTGCAGCGGCACCAGCTGCCACGGGTCCAGGCCGGATTGTGCTGGCGG
Organism: Pseudarthrobacter sp. S6; assembly: GCF_050156575.1. Lineage (NCBI taxonomy): Bacteria > Bacillati > Actinomycetota > Actinomycetes > Micrococcales > Micrococcaceae > Pseudarthrobacter > Pseudarthrobacter sp. S6. The sequence goes on from NZ_CP189581.1 coordinate 1,366,239, forward strand.
CGACGCCCATCGGCAATGCCGGCGACGCGTCGGCCCGCCTGATCGAGCTGCTGGGCACGGCGGACATCGTGGCCGCCGAAGACACCAGGCGCCTGCACCGCCTTGTCCAGAACCTCGGAGTCACCGTCGCCGGGCGGGTCATCAGCTACCACGAGCACAACGAGGCCACCAAGACCGCGGAGCTGCTGGAGCACGTCCGGTCCGGCAAAACCTTGGTGATGGTCACAGACGCCGGCATGCCTTCGGTCTCGGACCCGGGGTTCCGGCTCGTGGAAGGTGCCGTGGCCGCCGGACTGACCGTAACCGCCGTCCCGGGACCGTCTGCGGTACTGACTGCACTGGCTCTCTCCGGACTGCCCACCGACCGCTTCTGCTTTGAGGGGTTCCTGCCCCGGAAAGCCGGCGAACGGGCGTCGCGGCTGGCGGACCTTTCGGCCGAACGCCGGACCATGGTGTTTTTTGAGGCCCCGCACCGCCTGGAATCGATGCTGCGGGCGCTGCGCGAGCGCTTCGGTGCCGAGCGGCGGATCGCTGTCTGCCGCGAACTGACCAAGACCTACGAGGAAGTCATCCGCGGGACGGTCGGAGAACTGTTGCTGTGGGCCGAAGGCAACGAGGTCCGTGGCGAGATCGCGGTGGTGCTGGGCGGCGCCCCCGAGCAGGCGCCGGGCACCCCCGAAGACCACGTAGCGGCCGTCAACGAGCTGGTGGCCCAGGGAATCCGGCTAAAGGAAGCCGTGGCAGCCGTCGCTGAGGACGTCCGCGTGAGCAAGCGGGAGCTGTACTCGGCGGTCCTCGCCGCACGATAAGGGCGCGAAGCCTCAGCTGTGCAGCTGCACAACGGCGTCTGGTATCTGTAGTGCGTCCAGGCGTAGACCCTCTGGCGGCCACCGCAGTAGTCTGACAGTAAATCAGCCGGGAAGGCAGGCCACCAGGCCTGTGTAGTGGCTGGACCAAACCTTACTGACGAGGGAGTCAACGTGACTGTCACCGCACTGCCAGCTGTTACCGCGGAGCGCGAAAGCGCGCTGCTGGCCTCTGTTCCTACCGGACTGCTGATCAACGGCGAATGGCGCCCGGCGGCTTCAGGCAAGACGTTCGACATTGAAGACCCCGCCACGGGGAAAGTGCTCCTCAGCATCGCTGACGCGGGCCCGGAAGACGGCAAGGCTGCCTTGGACGCGGCCGCCACCGCGCAGGAGTCGTGGGCGAAGGTTCCGGCCCGTGAACGCGGTGAAATCCTCCGCCGTGCCTTTGATATGGTCACTGCGCGCGCCGAGGACTTCGCGCTGCTGATGACCATGGAAATGGGCAAACCGCTGGCCGAAGCCCGTGGCGAGGTCACCTACGGCGCGGAGTTCCTGCGCTGGTTCTCCGAGGAAGCCGTCCGCATCTCCGGCCGCTACTCCACCGCACCGGACGGCAAGAACCGCCTGCTGGTGACCAAGAAGCCGGTGGGCCCGTGCCTGCTGATCACGCCGTGGAACTTCCCGCTGGCCATGGCCACCCGCAAGATCGCCCCTGCTGTCGCCGCCGGCTGCACCATGGTGCTGAAGTCAGCCAACCTCACGCCGCTGACCTCGCAGCTGTTCGCCGCCGTAATGCAGGAGGCGGGCCTGCCCGCCGGAGTCCTGAACGTCATTCCCACGTCCACTGCAGGCGCCACCACCGGTCCGCTGATCAAGGACCAGCGCCTGCGGAAGCTGTCCTTCACGGGCTCCACCGAGGTGGGCCGCCGCCTGCTCGCCGATGCCTCCGAGACTGTACTGCGGACTTCCATGGAACTCGGCGGCAACGCCCCGTTCGTGGTCTTCGAGGATGCGGACCTGGACGCCGCCGTCGCCGGTGCCATGCTGGCGAAGCTGCGGAACATGGGCGAAGCCTGCACCGCCGCGAACCGGTTCATCGTGCACGAATCCGTCGCCGACGAATTCGCCCAAAAGTTCGCCGCGAAAATGGGCGAAATGACCACCGCCCGGGGCACCGAACCGGAATCCAAGGTCGGTCCCCTGATCGACGCCAAGAGCCGGGACAAGGTCCACGAACTCGTCTCCGACGCCGTCGCCTCCGGCGCCAGGGCCGTAGTGGGCGGCGCCCCGGCCGAAGGCCCGGGCTACTTCTACCCGCCCACCATCCTCACCGGCGTCACCGAAGGCACCCGGATCCTGTCCGAGGAAATCTTCGGCCCCGTAGCCCCGATCATCACCTTCGGCACCGAGGACGAAGCGGTCCGCCTGGCCAACAACACCGAGTACGGGCTGGTGGCATACGTCTTCACGCGCGACCTGAACCGCGGAATCCGGATGGGCGAACGGCTCGAGACCGGCATGCTGGGCTTGAACGCCGGCGTCATCTCCAACGCCGCCGCACCGTTCGGCGGCGTCAAGCAGTCCGGGCTGGGACGTGAAGGCGGCCTCGAGGGCATTGAGGAATACCTCTACACCCAGTACATCGGCATCGCGGACCCCTACGCCGGCTGAACGGACAATCCTCCGGCTGACAGGATTATCCTCCGGTCAGCCGGGTACTCCAGCGTCTGCGGGCAGCCAACAGCAGCTGGCTGCTATTGGCTGCCTCGCGGCCGGAACAAGCGGTCGCGCGCCCTCGACCAGGAGCGTGCGGCGGCTTTTGCCATCACGCGTGCCAGACGGTTGAACCCCCTAAACGGGGCGACCAGGAGCCAGGCCAACCGTCCCAGAACCGACGGCGGGAGCCAGTCGGCACGGAGACGCCGGGGGAGTGAGGCGTTGGCACGCAAGGACTGCTGTACCGCCGCGATGCGCGGGGCAATCGCCCCAGTCCTGCCGCGGCCTGCTGGGTCCTGGACAGGCGGCCCGTAGTGCCGGCGTTCGAAGTCGGAGGTGAGGCTGCGGATGGCCTGATGCGCGGCGTCGTCCATTCCACCGCTCTCGCCGAGCAGCGATGACTGGCGGAGCCGTGCGGAATAAGTTCGGGCTGTTTCGCTGGATTCCGGTGGCAGGCCGTAGTCAGTTCCCAGGTCGCGGATTTCAGCCCACGCCAGCGGAACCGCGTCCTCCCGGGCCCGGTCCTCGGTGCGGAGCCGCCGTGCACGCCGCCCCATCCTCACCAGCCGTGGCGAGGCCGCCAAAAGGACAAGGCCAAGCGCGGCCGCCGTCCCGAGCAGCCACGGCAGGAGCACCAGCCCCACGTCCCCATTGCCGCCACCTGCACCGGGGAGGGGCGCCGCCGACGCACCTGGCGTGGAGGCCGGGGCTGTTGTGCCCGGAAGGAGGTCGGCGTTGTTTTCCAGCGACCCGGGGCTACCCGGGTTGCTGGTTTCCGTGGCGTACGCGGGTATGACACCACGCGACGGGGTGGGTTCAAACGGCACCCACCCAAGTCCCTGGAAGTAGAGTTCGGGCCAGGCATGGGCATCCCGGGCGTCCACCTCATACTCGGGCAGTGCACCTTGCCCGGCTACGGACACCGTGGAACCGGTGGTACGGCCCGGCGCGTAGCCCACGGCGATGCGGCTGGGGATACCCTCCAAGCGGGCCATCACAGCCATCGCGGACGAGAAGTGGATGCAGTAACCGCTCTTCTGGGTCAGGAAATCGGCCAGCACCGAAAGCCCATTCCCGTCATAGCCGCCCTGGACAGGTGACTGGAGTGAATAGGTGAACTCACCCGACCGCAGGTATTTCTGGATGGCCATGGCCTTGGCGAAGGGCGTGTCGCTGGACGCCGTCACCGTGGCAGCGGTGCTCCGGACTATGTCCGGGACGTTGCCGGGAACCCTGGTGAAATCATCCCGGATTCCCCGCACGGCCTGCGATGACTGTTGCAGCAGGGAGGCCGTGAGCTTAGGCGTCGAGGACACCACAATGTATTGCTGTGCCCGCGAGTTGGTGTTGGATCCCTTGACGGCCAGCGTGGCCGGGTCCCACGTCCAGGAGCCGTTGAGCCCGCGGATTGACTCAGGCGCATACGGCAACGGCAGATACGGGCTGGTGAACGTGCCCGTATCCACGGCAGTCACCTGGCGGAGTTGCTCCTCGGCGACGATCTCGTAGCCCGTCTCAAGCTGTCCGGCCACGGGGCGGCGCTCGGCGTCCCGGTCATCAGGTCCCCAGGATTCGCCGTCGAAATTGTCAACAGTGACGGACCGCAGATAGAGCGACCCGGCCGCATTGGTGGCATAAGTGATCCGCCCGCTGCCTGCTGGTGCCCGCAGGCTGTTTCCCAAGGTAATCATGGGATTCAGGCCGGTGCCGGCGCCCCAAGGGTTCAGCCGGGCGCCCTGCGGAAACGTGCCGTGCTCGAAACCGGGAATTGCCGCCGGCACCGCCAGGGTTGCCACCAGCGCTACGGTTCCGGTCAGCACGGCCCGACGCAGCTGGCCGGGATTCCGGCCGCTGTCGGCTGATGTGCGGGAATCCGGCGCAAACCACTGGCTGCACGCGAGGATCATCAGGTATCCGGCCACCGTGGCAATGAAGCCCCAAACCCCCACGCTCTGGGGCTTCACCGTGGCGGGGACCACCAGAATGGCCAGAAGCCCCAGTCCGGTTGTTGCCGGCATGCCAAGCGGCACGGCCAGCGCATCGATGAGGATGACGGTCAGGCCCAGGGCCGCGCAGCACACCATCACGATCCCTGCATTCGGAGCCACCGGGGCACTTTCCGCAAGGACCGTCTCGCTCGCCCGGCTGATGAACCTGTCCACTTCGGCCAGGGTTGCCCCGGACGGGATGAAACCGGCAATGCCCGTGCTCCGGAAGAACGTCAGTGTTAGAACCGCGATCAGCGACGCAAAGCCGCCGGCTGCCACCACCAGGGGCTGGGCCCGCAGTGCGCGGAGCGTGGCGATGGACAGGCAGACCACCACTACCGTGGTCAGGATGGGTAAGTACCAGGCCCAGCCGCGCAGGACGCCGTTGAGGGAAATTGCGGCGCCCGCAACAGAGAGGGCCACAGCCCCGGCCATGGCCCAGGGGTACGCCCCAACCCGCGTCCGTGCCGGGACTTGTCCAGGGGCACCCGTTGCTGCCTTGTCGCGGGAAACGTTGCGTTCCGGTGCCAGCGTCACCGCCCCACCCCCGCTCCGCGGCGCACGTCTGCAGCCGCCGTGGCAGGCGCAGCACCGGCGTGGTCGAAATGGGTCCAGGCATCCGGGACTGAAATCGAGGTTGTCACGGCCACTGCCCTCCAGCCGCCCCGGCGGAGTGCCTCCAAAGAGTCCTCGGAATCCGCCGGCCTGTCGGAAACGATGATGGCGAAGGCGTTCGCGCCGTAACCCGCCGCCGGAGCGAGGGCTCTGGCCTCGCTCGGCGAGATCCTGCCGAGCACGGCAATCAGGGGACCCCGCATCCGGTGGGCCGAGAGTTTATCCATGAGTTGATCGTCGAAATCAGCCGGTCCGGCATCCTGGCCACCGTGGTCCCGGGCAGCATGGTGCGGACCGGAGAGCTGGATGGCAGCGAGGCTTTCGGCGATCGACTGGAGTCCGGACACTCCGCTGAAGTCTTCCGCCTCCGGTTCCGGCGCGGACGGGGAACGTAGGAACGCGGGTTCGCCGCGGGGGTCCAGGAGGCGGAGGGCGTAGCTGCGCTCCGACAGGTGCGTGCAGATAGAGATCGCGGCCACCACGGCCCACTCGAATGTGCCGCTGGTGATCATCTCGTGGCCGTCCGCGGAAGCACTGCCCCCGAGACCAGAACCGTGGCCAGCGGAAAACGCAGCGAACCGTTGGTCCAGGATGACGGTGGCCTCCGGTGTCGTGACGGATTCCTCCTGACGTACCATCAGGGCGCCGTGGTGGGCGGTCGCGGCCCAATGCACCCTGCGCATCGGATCGCCCGGGCGGTATTCACGGGTCATGACGTCATCGTCGCTGGGGTTGGCACGGGTACGCGTGGCTGTGATGCCGTCGTTCCCGCGGGCTCCCGCGAGGCCCGTCGCGGGAAGCTCGACGGCGGCGGGCGTCACGGTGAGCGTGTCGCCGTCGTCAATTGACCGCCGGTGCAGGGACAACCCGAACGGATCCGTGAACTCGGCTGTTACCGGGCCGATCAGGTATTGTCCGCGTTTGGTGGATCGCAGATGATATTCGTACCTGCTGGTCCCGCCCTTGGCGGAGCGGGACGGAAAATGGAAGGCCGGGGATTCCCCGAACCGTGGCGGCAGCCGTTCCTCCATGATGGCCCGGCCGCCACCGGAACCGGTCCGTGCCACCGCGAGCCTAACCGTGGTGGCAGCGGAGGTTTCCACCGGGGAGGGGTTGAACTCGCGGTAGACCTGGAACCGCGGCTTGAGGAGCCTGATTCCGGTGAGCGAAACCAGGGGAAGGACTATGAGCAGAACACTCAAACTCAGCAGATCCCGCCGTCCCATGATTTGGGCAGACAACAGGCAGACGGCGCCGGCGGCCAGGAGCCCCCAGCCACGCTGGCTGAAGAGGTGCCGGGGGAGTCGGTCACGCAGCGCCATGTGACAGCCCAGCCTAGTGGTTCCGGCGCAATCCGGCGGGCGGGGCCGATGACCGGGCCGGGTTGTTCACCGGCTCCTGGTTCACCGGGAGCCGGGAGAGGATGCCCCGGATGACGGTGTGCGGCGTCTCGCCGGCGCCGGCTGCCTTGCGGTCCAGGATGATCCGGTGGGCCAGCACGGATTCCGCCACGCCGACGACGTCGTCGGGCAGCACAAAATCACGGCCGTCCAGGGCCGCTGTGGCCTTCGCAGCCCGGAGCAGCTGGAGCATGGAGCGTGGGCTGGCGCCCAGCCGCAGCAGCGGGCTTCCGCGCGTTGCGCGGCCTACCGAGACGGTGTATTCCTTGACCGCCTGAGATACGTAAACCTGCTGGACGGTTGCGATCATCGCTGCGACGTCGGCCGCGGTGATCACGGGCGAGACCTTGGCCAACGGGGAGGTCGCCTGATGAGTCTCCAGCATCTCGATCTCGGAGTCCTTGTCCGGATAGCCCATGGAAATCCGTGCCATAAAACGGTCGCGCTGGGCTTCTGGGAGTGGGTAGGTGCCTTCCATCTCGATCGGGTTCTGGGTGGCCACCACCATGAACGGTTCGTCGAGTCTGTAAGAGTCGCCGTCCACCGTGACCTGGTGTTCCTCCATGCACTCCAGGAGGGCTGATTGCGTCTTGGCGGACGCGCGGTTGATTTCATCGCCAATGACGATGTTGGCGAACACAGCACCCGGGCGGAACTCGAAAAGCCGCGACGCCTGGTTGTAGATGGACACGCCCGTTACGTCCGAAGGCAGCAGGTCCGGGGTGAACTGGATGCGGCTGACCGTGCAGTCGATGCTCCGGGCCAGGGTTTTGGCCAGAAGGGTCTTGCCCACGCCCGGCACGTCCTCCAGGAGCAGATGGCCCTGGGCCAGCAATACTGTCAGGGCGAGCCTGGCCGCATCCGACTTTCCGTCGATGACGGTGTTAATCGATGCCAGGATCCGCCGGCTGGCCGCGTGGAATGCTTCCCTGTCCATGGCTGCTGACTTGTGGCCGTTGAGCTGGCCCACTTGCTCCGTCACGGCGGAAAAGTTCCGGCTGGCAGTGGTCACCTCGTTGACAGCGGTGCGGCGGTGGGAATTCATCTGCAACCTTTCAGCCCGGGGATCGCCCGGAACGGGACAGCAGGCCTGCCTTCGCCCGGCGGTGGGCGTTCGCGTCTGTTCGTACCAGCCTACTAACACAACTGCCCTCGCTGACAGAGAGTTCCGGGAATTCTGCGGGGATCGGCCGCCGCTAGGCTTGAGGGATGTGCAATTCGCTGATTCCCGCCGCCTACCGCGCAGTCGGGACGGACCCTGAAGATGCAGCCCACGCTGCCGCTGAGGCCGCAGCCGGTGCTGCGGCCGGCACCCCAGCCGGCGCCGGGCGGCAGGCGCGGCCGGACTATCCGCCCGCGCCGGAGCCGTTGCCCGTCCCAGTGATGGACAACCATACGCACCTGGACTTCCCCGACGGTGAGAGCCCCGTGGGGATCGCCGCGGCGATGGATGCGGCCCAGGCCGTCGGAGTGCAGGGGGCTGTCCAGGTGGGCTGCGACCTGGAGTCCTCTCGGTTCACGGTCCGCGCCGTTGACCTGGACAGCAGGTTGCTGGGCGCCGTGGCGCTGCACCCCAACGACGCCCCGGACTATGCCAGGCGTGGCGAGCTGGAGGATGCGCTGACGGAGATTGAGCGATTGGCCGCCCATCCCCGGATCAGGGCCATCGGCGAGACAGGCCTCGATTTCTTCCGCACAGAAGGGGACGGCCTGGCCCACCAGCGCTATTCGTTCCGGCGGCATATCGATATCGCCAAGCGACTGAACCTGACGCTGCAGATCCACGACCGCGACGCTCACGACGACGTGGTGCAGGTCCTGCGCGAGGAGGGGGCTCCGGAACGGGTGGTGTTTCATTGCTTCTCGGGTGATGAGGCGCTCGCCACGATCTGCAACGCTGCGGGCTGGAACATGTCCTTCGCCGGCACGCTGACGTTTAAGAATGCCGCCAACCTCCGCGCCGCACTGGCGGTGGCAGACCCGGACCTCATGCTGGTGGAAACGGATGCGCCGTTCCTGACTCCGCATCCGCACCGCGGCCGTCCCAACGCCAGCTACATGGTGCCGTACACCGTCCGCGCCATGGCCGAATTGACAGGAACTGACCTCGCTGAGCTCTGCACCCGGATCAGCGAGAATACCGCGCGGGCGTACGGATCGTGGGACTGATCCCGGCCTCGACAGATGGCTTGATAAACATACTTCGTATGTAAAATTCTTGGCCGCTTTATAACGCTACGGTTACAGTAGAGAACTATTAGCCGGGGTCGGGGAAGGCCTTCGGATAATTTCACTTCATTCGCAGCAGGACCAGGCAGGGCTTGATGCCCACTGCCTGCCGCGTGGGGTGTGGCGGCGCAACGGTGCCCGGAGCTTGTCCCCAGGGTCACGCGCCGGCTATTTCACTGCGTTTTTCCCCGTGCCCGGATGGATCTAAAGTTACGGGCAATCGTGGTCAAGCTCTTCACAACGGACGGCAAGTTCAGTTTTATCAAGGTGGGCACCCAACTCGTGGTGCTGTGTGCTCTGGTGTTGGGCCTCGTGGCCTTCGTCGGAAATAACAAAACCGTTACCCTCAACGTCGATGGAAAAGTGACTTCGGTCCAGTCCTTCGGCGGCACCGTGGGCCAGGTAGTAAAAAGCGCCAATGTAGAACTGCAGTCGGCTGACCGCGTCTCGCCCTCGGCGGACGCCAAAGTGGAGAACGGCACCGTGATCAACGTCAACATGGCCAAGGCAGTCAAGGTCAGCCTGGACGGTTCCGAAAAGACCATCAACACCACGGCGCCGGATGTTGCGGGCCTCGTGACCGAACTCGGGGTGGCCAGTTCCTCCTCCGTCTCCGTCCCCAAGGACGCCCAGCTCGCTGTGGCCGGATCCTTTGTGTCGATCTCCACGCCCAAGTCCGTCAGTATTGTTGCCGACGGCAAGGCCGCCACGGCCACCACCACCGCGGGGACCGTCGCCCAGGTGCTGACGGACGCCGGCATCACCCTCGGCGTCGACGACCGCACCTCCCAGCCGGGCAACGCGCACGTGGTCAACAACATGGTGGTCAAGGTCTCCCGGGTGGATACCAGCCAGACCGCAGCCACCACTGAAGATGTTGCTTTCGACAGCATGACCACCGAAAGCGCCGAGCTCTTCAAAGGCGAGAAAGAGGTCACCCAGGCCGGCGTGGCCGGCAAGGTGGACAAGAGCTTCAAACTGGTGATGGTTGACGGCCGTGAAGCCTCGCGGACCCTGGTTTCCGAAACGGTTTCCGTGCCTGCCGTGACTGAAAAGGTCACGGTCGGCACCAAGGCAAAGCCAGCGGCCGTGGCCGTGACCGCGGCCGGAACGAGCACCGGTGCCGCAGCACCGGCCATGATGAACGAGGCCATGTGGGACAAAATCGCCCAGTGTGAGTCCACCGGAAACTGGTCCATCAACTCGGGCAACGGCTACTACGGCGGCCTCCAGTTCGACATCCGGACCTGGATCGGTTCCGGCGGCGGCGCCTACGCCCCCAACGCCAGCCTCGCCACCAAGGCGCAGCAGATCGACATTGCCAACCGCATCTACGCACAGCGAGGCCTCCAGCCGTGGGGCTGTGGCTGGGCAGCTACAAGCTAGGTGCCAGTAAGCCCCTGCGCTGTCGGCAGCTGATCACAACCGCCAGGCAAGCAGAAGGCAGCGGCCGGTCCCGGATTGCCCTGGGGCCGGCCGCTGCCGTTAGGCGGAAACACGCGCCGCGTAACACGCATGATCCGCGCGGAAAGCGGATGGCCCGTCACAGCAGCCGGGATAGGATACCTAGGTGACTGAACCGACTGCCGCCGCGCCCGCGCCCCTCTTCGGTGCCTCCGACATACGCCGGCTGGCGGAAGAAATCGGTATCCGGCCCACCAAGACCCTGGGCCAGAACTTCGTCATCGATGGCAATACCATCCGCCGGATCGTCTCGGTTGCCAACATCGGGCCAACCGAGACCGTGCTGGAAGTCGGGCCCGGGCTTGGCTCGCTCACCCTGGGCCTTCTGGACGCCGCCCAGACGGTCGTCGCCGTTGAAATCGACCCTGTCTTGGCAGCGAAGCTGCCCGAGACCGTCAAGGCCTGGCGCCCTGAAGCGGCGGACTCTTTCCATCTTGTCCAGGCCGACGCCATGAAGGTGACGTCCCTCCCGGTTGAGCCCACGGCCATTGTGGCAAACCTGCCCTACAACGTTGCCGTGCCGGTGGTCCTGCACCTGCTCCAGCATTTCCCCAGCCTGCAGCACGGTCTGGTCATGGTCCAGGACGAGGTTGCCGACCGCCTGGCTGCGGGGCCCGGATCAAAGACCTACGGGGTGCCCTCGGTCAAGGCAGCCTGGTACAGCAGCATGCGCAAAGCCGGCGTGATCGGCATGAACGTCTTCTGGCCGGCGCCGAAGATCCAGTCCGGACTCGTGGCCTTCACCCGGCGCGAACCACCTGAAACAACCGCCACCCGTGAGCAGGTGTTCGCGGTGATCGACGCCGCCTTCGCCCAGCGCCGGAAAACGCTGCGCGCCGCCCTGGCCGGCTGGGCCGGCGGTGCACCCGAGGCCGAACGTTGCCTCGTCGCTGCCGGGGTGGCTCCTTCTTCCCGGGGCGAAGTCCTGGACATCCACGCCTTCGCCCGGATTGCCGAAGCCCGCGAGGCCGGGTCGTGAACGCACTCGCGGGGAAGTTTCCCACACGGACTGTCCGGGTGAAGGCGCCCGGCAAGGTCAACGTTTCCCTGGACGTAGGGCCGTTGCGCGCGGACGGTTACCACTCCGTTGCCAGCGTCTACCTGGCCGTTTCCCTCTATGAGGAAGTGGCAGCCACCAACACGGAGACGCCGGGGATCACCGTCAGCATCAGTCCTGACAGCACCCTGGACCTGGACGGCGTGGATATTCCGCTGGATGAGAAAAACCTGGCTTATAAGGCCGCAGCGATCATGGCCGATGTCTCCGAGCATTCCACCGGGGTGCACCTCGAAATCACTAAGCGGGTCCCCGTGGCCGGGGGCATGGGTGGCGGCTCGGCCGATGCCGCGGCCACCCTGCTGGCCTGCGATGCGCTGTGGAACAGCGGGCTGTCGCGGGACGAGTTGGCACACCTGGCCGCTGAACTGGGTGCCGACGTCCCGTTCTCCCTCCTCGGCGGAACCGCCGTCGGGCTCGGCGTTGGCGACGACCTTTCGCCGGCCCTGGCCAAAGCCCAGACCGACTGGGTCCTCGTGGCGGCGGACTATGGACTGCCCACTCCCGAAGTCTTCCGCACCCTGGACCGGCTCCGCGAGGCCGAAGGGCTGGACATTGCCGAGCCCACGGCCGTGGATCCCAAGATCCTGCAGGCGCTGCGGAGCGGGGACGCCGACGCCCTGAGCCGGGTCCTGGTGAACGATCTCCAGCGGGCCTCCATTGAACTTGCCCCCGCGCTCCGCGATACGCTGGGAATGGGCGAGTCCCATGGCGCCATCGCGGGGATTGTCTCCGGTTCGGGACCCACAGTGGCACTGTTGACGCACAATCCAACGGCTGCCGAAAGCCTGGCCGAGGATCTGCGGCACTACGGTCTGACAGCACTTGCTGTCCACGGGCCAGTGCCCGGCGCCCGCATCATCTCCGATACCCTCCTTTAAGAGCCCCTTCCTTACTGAGCAGCAGAAAGCAGTCCTCTTGGCACACCTTCTTGGCGGCGAAAACCTTTCGGTTTCGTACGCAACGCGCACCGTCCTGGACGGCATCACCCTCGGACTCGAGGAAGGTGACAGGATCGGCATGGTGGGCCGGAACGGCGACGGCAAGTCCACGCTGATGCGCCTGCTGGCGATGCGTTCAACCCCGGATTCCGGCCGGGTGACCAAGCGCAGCGAAGTCAACATCGGTTATCTGGACCAAAGCGACGTGCTCGACGGCGACCTCACGGTCGGCGCGGCGATCGTCGGCGACCAGGCCGACTATGAATGGGCCCGTAATCCCCAGATCCGCGAAGTCATGGGCGGGCTTGTGTCCGACGTCGACTGGCATGCCAACGTCCACGCCCTCTCCGGCGGGCAGAAGCGGCGGGTGGCGCTGGCCAAGCTGCTGATCGAGGACCACGACGTCATCATGCTCGACGAACCGACCAACCACCTCGACGTGGAAGGTGTCGCGTGGCTGTCCAGGCACCTGAAGACCCGCTGGCGGGCGAACCAGGGCGCCTTCCTGGTGGTCACGCACGACCGCTGGTTCCTGGACGAAGTCTGCACCAAGACCTGGGAAATCCACGATGGCATCATGGACCCGTTCGACGGCGGCTACGCGGCCTACGTCCTGGCCCGCGCGGAGCGTGACCGCGCGGCGAATGTTATGGAAGGCAAGCGCCAGATGCTCGTGAAGAAGGAGCTCGCCTGGCTGCGCCGCGGCGCTCCGGCCCGCACGGCCAAGCCGAAATTCCGCATCGAGGCCGCCAACGCCCTCATCGCCGATGTCCCCGAGCCACGCGACTCCACAGCCCTGAGCAAGATGGCCACCGCCCGGCTCGGCAAGGACGTCCTGGACCTCGAGAACGTCTCACTGGACTTCCTCGGCGGCGACCCCGGACAGAAGCTTTTCGACAACATCACCCTGCGGCTTGCACCCGGTGAGCGGCTGGGACTCGTGGGCGTCAACGGCGCCGGCAAGACCACGCTGCTGAAACTCCTCAACGGCGAGATTGAGCCGTCATCCGGCAAGGTCAAGCGCGGCAAGACCGTGGTCACCGCCGTGCTGACCCAGGAGGTCAAAGAGCTCGACGACGTCTCGGACCTGCGCGTGATCGAAGTCATCGAGCGCGAAAAGCGGTCCTTCAACGTGGGCGGCAAGGAATTCACGGCGGGCCAGCTCGTAGAGCAGCTGGGCTTCACTAACGAAAAGCAGTGGACCCCGGTCCGGGACCTCTCCGGCGGTGAGCGCCGACGCCTCCAGCTGCTGCGTCTGCTGGTGGGGGAGCCGAACGTGCTGATGCTCGATGAGCCCACCAACGACCTCGACACCGACACCCTCGCCGCCGTCGAAGACGTCCTTGACGGTTGGCCGGGCACGCTCGTTGTGGTCAGCCACGACCGTTACCTGCTGGAGCGCGTGACGGACCACCAGATGGCGCTGCTGGGCGACGGCAAGATCCGCGCCCTGCCGCGCGGCGTGGACCAGTACCTCGAACTCCGCGAAGGGGCTCTTGCCGGCTCCACGATCACCGGCGGCGGCAACCCTGTCACCGGCCCGAGCGGCAGCACCGCCCCTGCCGCGTCCGGCTCCTCCGAAGCCGAAAAGCGCGACGCCCGGAAGGCCAAAAACCGGATCGAGCGCCAGCTGGGCAAACTGGAGCAGCAGGAAAAGAAGATTCACGACCAAATGGTCAGGAGCACCGCAGAATCTGACTTTGACGCCCTCGCCGACCAGAACAAAAAACTCAAGGACCTCGCCACAGACCGCGAAGCCCTGGAACTCGAATGGATGGAAGCCCTGGAAGTCCTCGGCGAGTAACCCTGTTTGCGGCGTGAGTGGCGGCTTAGGTGCCGGAGCCGCCTCTTCCGCGTCGCCGTGGGTGCCGCAGCCGGCCCTTCCGCGTCGCTTAGACACGACGCAAAGGGGCCACTCGCTCGCTGAGCGAGCTCCCGTCCCGATGCGCCGCGATGCGCTCCTTTCGGAAGGACCGCCTCCGGCGAGCTGAGCTCGCCTCCCAGAGTGGAACCGAAGGCACGCGACCGTAACCGTCGGCAGGGGGTAGTCGTGGGGGCGCCTGAACGGAACTCTTGGCACTAGTGGTGCGGGGGACCTTCGCGCTAAGCGACGGCGAAGGTCCACTGCGCCGCGAAGGCGACCACGGACTGCGCCTTGGGGGCTTAAGTGTCCGTTCGCGCGGGATCTTCGATGCGGAGCTCGGGGTCTTTTTGGAGGCCGGTGAGGCCGTTCCAGGCGAGGTTAACCAGGTGCGCGGCCACGGTGTGTTTGTCGGGCTGGCGGCTGTCCTGCCACCATTGGCCGGTCATGGCCACCATGCCCACGAGCATCTGGGCATACATGGCGCCGTCCTGGGCGCTGAAGCCGCGGCGGTGGAATTCGTCGGACAGGATGTGTTCCACGCGTGCGGTGACCTGGGACAGCAGGGTGGAGAAGGCGCCTTCGGGCTGCGACGGCGGTGCGTCGCGCATCAGGATCCGGAAACCCTCCGCCCGGTCCTCGATGTAGGTGAGGAGGGCCAGGGCGGCGCGTTCCACCAGGACCCGTGGTTTTCCTTCTTCGGTCAGGGCAGCGGTGATCGAGTCCAGCAGGATGTGGAACTCGAAGTCCAGCACCTGCGTGTAGAGGCCCTCTTTGGAGCCGAAATGTTCGTAGATCACGGGCTTGGAAACACCGGCGCAGGCCGCAATTTCCTCAATGGTGGTCCCGTCGAGCCCGCGCGCGGCAAAAAGGCCACGGCCGACGTCGACCAGCTGGCTGCGCCGCTGCACGCCTGTCATCCGGGTCCGGGGTGGGTTATTGCTCACATTTTCCATCATGCCCTAGCGCCGCTGAAACGGTTGGAACCGGTGGCGGGACAGGGGCCCGGCTGCCGAGTTTCCTGCCAATGTCGCGGGGGGCCCTGAAGCCATGGCAAAATAAATACTTGTGCCTTGGCCTTTGCGCCTGTGGCATGGTCCGCCCTGGTGTAATGGCAGCACCCCGGCCTTTGGAGCCGTGGAGTATAGGTTCGAATCCTATGGGCGGAACTGCTGTGCGATGACCGTCCAGTAGGATGAACTCGGTGCCCCCCGGCGATCTGGCAGGGCAGGCACCCCGCCCAGCGCAACGCGCAACCAAGCAAGGAGAACCGTACGTGATCCCCGAGACTGCCGGCCCAGCCGCCGTCATTGTTCTGGCAGCAGGCGCCGGTACCCGGATGAAATCCCGTACCCCGAAGATCCTGCACGAAATCGGTGGCCGGTCCATGGTTGGCTACGCCCTCCTGGCAGCTCGCAGCATTAATCCTGGACGGCTGGCCCTGGTGGTCCGCCACGAGCGGGATCTGGTGGCCCGCCACCTCAACGAGCTTGATCCCGAAGCCCTGATCGTGGACCAGGACCACGTTCCCGGCACCGGCCGCGCGGTTGAGGTGGCCGTGCAAGCGCTGGACGCCCAGGAAAAACTTGCAGGCACCGTCGTGGTCACTTACGGCGATGTTCCACTCCTGACCGGCAGCCTGTTGGCGGATCTGGTGGCCACTCATGAGAGGGAGGCCAATGCCGTCACGGTACTGACCGCGCTGTTGTCTGACGCCACGGGCTACGGTCGCATTCTCCGTGGTGATGACAGCTCCGTCACCGGCATCCGCGAACACAAGGATGCAACAGAAGCTGAACGCCTGATCCGCGAGGTCAATTCCGGGATCTACGCCTTCGACGCCGACGTCCTCCGTGACGCGCTGGTCCACATCACCACCGACAACTCGCAGGGTGAAAAGTACCTCACCGACGTGCTGGGAATCGCCCGGCAGGCGGGCGGCCGGGTTGCTGCCGTCGTCACCGAAGACCGCTGGCAGGTGGAGGGCGCCAATGACCGGGTGCAGCTGTCCGCCCTCGGCGCGGAACTGAACCGCCGCACCGTTGAAGCCTGGATGCGCGCCGGGGTCACCGTCGTTGACCCCGCCACCACCTGGATCGATTCGACCGTCACCCTCGACGAGGACGTCCGTATCCTGCCGAACACGCAGCTGCACGGCGCCACCACCGTGGCGCGGGACGCCGTCGTCGGCCCCGACTCAACCTTGACCGATGTCCGCATCGGCGAGGGCGCCAAGGTGACCCGCACACACGGTTCCGGCGCTGTGATCGGCGCGGAAGCCG
Organism: Pseudarthrobacter sp. S6; assembly: GCF_050156575.1. Lineage (NCBI taxonomy): Bacteria > Bacillati > Actinomycetota > Actinomycetes > Micrococcales > Micrococcaceae > Pseudarthrobacter > Pseudarthrobacter sp. S6. The sequence continues at coordinate 1,382,601 of NZ_CP189581.1, forward strand.
CCGTGGGCCCCTTCACGTACCTGCGTCCCGGCACCGTGCTCGGCGACACCGGCAAGATCGGTGCGTTTTACGAAACCAAGAACGTCACGATTGGCCGAGGCTCCAAACTTTCCCACCTCGGCTACGCTGGTGACGCCGAAATCGGCGAGGACACCAACATTGGTTGTGGCAACATCACGGCCAATTACGACGGCGAAAAGAAGCACCGCACGGTGATCGGCTCGGGTGTACGCACAGGTTCCAACACGGTCTTTGTTGCACCGGTCACCGTGGGGGACGGTGCCTACAGCGGCGCCGGCGCGGTGATCCGCAAGGACGTCCCGGCAGGGGCGCTCGTCCTGTCCGTTGCCGCACAGCGCAACGCCGAGGGATGGGTTGTGGCCAACCGCCCCGGCTCGCGCTCGGCTGAACTGGCGCAGGCGGCCGCCTCAGATTCCTCACATACCCCGGCATCGACAGAAGAGGACCAGCGATAATGAGCGAAATTACGGCACGCGGCGAGAAGAAGCTGGTGCTAGCCGCTGGGCGTGCGCACCCCGAACTGGCGCGGGAAATCGCCAAGGAGCTGGGTACCGAGCTGCTGCCCGTTGATGCCTATGACTTTGCCAACGGGGAGATCTACGTCCGAGCCGGCGAAAGTGTCCGGGGAACGGACGCGTTCGTCATCCAGGCCCACCCGGCGCCGCTGAACAACCACCTCATGGAACAGCTGATCATGATCGATTCGCTGAAGCGGGCCTCCGCCAAGCGCATCACCGTGGTGTCCCCGTTCTACCCGTACGCACGGCAGGACAAAAAGGGACGCGGCCGTGAGCCGATTTCCGCCCGCCTGGTGGCGGACCTGTACAAGACCGCCGGTGCTGACCGCATCATGAGCGTTGACCTGCACACCTCGCAGATCCAGGGCTTCTTCGACGGTCCCGTGGACCACCTTATGGCCATCCCACTCCTGGCGGACTACATCCGCACCCGCGTCGCCGCGGACAACGTTACTGTCGTGTCCCCGGACACCGGCCGGGTGCGCGTTGCGGAGCAGTGGGCCGAACGCCTGGGCGGAGCGCCACTGGCGTTTGTGCACAAGAGCCGGGACCTCACCGTTCCCAACCAGGCCGTCTCCAAGACTGTCGTGGGCCAGATCGAGGGCCGTACCTGCGTCCTCATCGATGACATGATCGACACCGGCGGCACCATTTCCGGAGCGGTCCAGGTCCTGAAGAACGCCGGGGCGAAGGACGTCATCATTGCCGCGACGCACGCTGTCTTCTCCGAGCCCGCTGCACAACGGCTCTCCGAATCCGGCGCCCGCGAAGTGGTGGTCACCAACACGTTGCCCCTCACCGCGAATCAGCAGTTCCCGCAGTTGACGGTGCTGTCCATCGCACCGTTGATCGCCCGCGCCATCCGTGAAGTGTTCGACGACGGGTCTGTCACCAGCCTGTTCGACGGCAACGCCTGATTCCCACGCTGTTGCAGCCGGCGGCGGGCCCGTTTTCAGTATTTGGTCCCGGCGCTGGTAAGCTTTTTGACGATACCTTGGCGAGGGAGCGCATCCGGGAAACCGGATCGCAGGTCTCCGTTATCGACTGGGTCTGAATCTCCCTTCTGGAAGGGCCGCCTCACGGCCGCCCGGCGTTGAAGGTCGTAACAGACCTCCGCCCTTGCTGAACACCTTTTAGACTTCCAAGGAGATACACATGTCTGAGCAGAAGCTCGCAGCAGAAGTACGCACCGAATTCGGCAAGGGCTTTGCCCGCCGCGCGCGCATGGCCAACCTGATCCCCGCCGTCATCTACGGCCACGGCGCCGAGCCGATCCACATCACGCTTCCGGCGAAGGCCACCACGCTGGCAGTCCGCAAAGCCAACGCCCTGCTGACCCTGGACGTCAACGGCGAAGAGCACCTAGCCCTGGTCAAGGACGTCCAGCGCGACCCCATCAAGCAGATCATCGAGCACATCGACCTGCTGACCGTCATCAAGGGCGAGAAGGTCACCGTGGACATCCCGGTTCACATTGTTGGCGAACTGGCTCCGGGCAGCGTCTTCAACCAGGAACTCACCGTCATCTCCCTTGAGGCAGAGGCAACCCACCTGCCCACCGCCATCGAGGTCGACATCGAAGGCCGCTCCGCCGGCCAGCACATCCACGCTTCCGACCTTGTCCTGCCGAAGGGTTCGGTCCTGCTGGCCGACGCCGACGCACTGGTGGTCCACATCTCCGAGGCCACAGAGGTTACTGAGGAAGAGGCACAGGCTGACTCCGCAGCCGCAGTCTCAGCCGAGTAATAACGGCACAGTTTGATGTGTGGCCGGGCCCTGTCAGGGTCCGGCCACAGCCATGTCCGGACCACCTTAGGATTGAATAATGACTGACACCTGGCTGATCGTTGGCCTCGGTAACCCCGGGGCCGAATACAAGGACAACCGGCACAACGTCGGCCAGATGGTCCTGGACGAACTTGCGGGCCGGATGGGTGGAAAGTTCAAAACACACAAGGCACGCGCCCAAGTGCTCGAAGGGCGGCTCGGGCTCGGCGGTCCCCGGGTGGTGCTGTCCAAGCCGATGAGCTATATGAACGTTTCCGGCGGCCCTGTGGCGGGCCTGGCGAACTTTTACGGCATTGATCCTGACCATGTTGTTGCGGTGCACGATGAGATTGATATCCCGTTTAACACGCTAAAGCTGAAATGCGGTGGCGGCGAGGGCGGTCACAACGGACTCCGGGACATGTCCAAGGCACTGGCCACCAAGGATTACTTGCGGGTACGGGTGGGTGTGGGCCGCCCGCCAGGGCGGATGGAAACTGCAGACTATGTCCTGCGCGATTTTGGCACTGCAGAACGCAAGGACCTTCCGTTCCTGCTCGATGAGGCGGCCGATGCCGTGGAATTGCTGGTCAGGGAAGGACTTACCGCGGCCCAGCAGAAGTTCCATCCGGCCAGGTCAGACGGTCAGCAATAAAACTTAAAACGGTCTGTCCCTGTTTACCTGTGTGTGCCAAGGGGTAGTCTTCTTTCTAAGCGGGGGGCGATGGGGCTTATCCCGCTTTAGGTGGGATTTAGGGGACAAGTTCATGTCAATCGAGCCACTCAGCTGGGGACGTGGGTCACCGCTCAACGACGTTGGGCTGCGCACCGACACTGCTGGCCGATCAGAGCCGCAGCCATGGTCCGTGCCCGCGCGGAGCGCCAACCTCGATGCGGTCCGTACAGCCCTGACCAGCCTCGAATCCCTGGGAGTCGTCATCACCGGCGGACGCGGCGTCGGCAAGTCCTCCTTAGCCAGGACGGCCGTCTCCGAGTTGGGGCCGGATATCTGGACGTTGCAACTGCGCAGCGGACCGTCATCCGGAACAACGCCCTACGGTTGCCTGGCTTTCCTGCTGGCGCGCCTTCCCCAGGCGTACATGGGGTCACCCACGGCCATCCTCCGCGGCATTACATCCCTCATCAAAAGCGATGCCGCTGGGCGCCAGTGTGTCATCACCCTGGACACCGCGGGCGGCATCGATGACATGAGCGCCGGCGTACTGCTCAACATCCTCCTGACAGGGACCGCCCGCATTGTGGCCGTGGCACCCATGATCAGCGACCTTCCGGCCGACTTCCACTGGCTCCTCAGCGACCGCCGGCTCACCGAGGTCAGGTTGGACAACCTCAATGAACTGCAGACCCGCCAGGTGCTGCTTTCCCTGCTGGGCCACCGCGTGTCGGCCTCCCTGGTCAGCACCTTCCACACCATGGTTGGCGGAAACCCGCTGCTCCTGAAGGCGCTTGCCACCGAGCAGCAGCATTCGGGGAACCTGGTTCTTTCGGACTCCGTCTGGACACTGCGGGACAAAGTGGTGCTCGACGGCGCGGCCAGCCTTGACGACATCGTCCGATCCCAGTGGACCCGGAAATCTCCGGAGGAACGGGACGTCATCGAGATGCTCTCCTGCGCCCGCAGCGTGGAACTGTCCGGGCTGACTACCGTTTACGGTGCCGGTGTGGTGGCGGACATGGAGGATTCGGGCCTGCTGAAGATCGATTCTTCGGACCACCGATGGGTTTCACTGCGCGAAAAGTACCTCGGCGACGTTGTTCGCTCCTGGCTGAGCATCACTCGTCGACGGGAACTGCGGAGCCTCCTCCTGGGCGGCAAGGAGCCTGACCCGGCCACCATGACGGTGGAGGAGCTGATGGCGTTCGGCGCCTGGACCCAGGAATGCGAGGCTGAGTTGAGTCCGGCCATGGCGCTGGCCGCTGCCGAAGCCGCAGTGCAGCTCTTTGACCCTCATTTTGCCCTCAAGTACGCCGACACATTGAAGCGGAATGACCCCCAGTGGGTGCCGGCCCAGCGGCAGAAGGCGGCAGCGTACCTGCTCATGGACCTGCCGGTGCAGGCCATGGCAGCATTGGACGATATTTCCCAGCCGCAGCTGGACAACCTGGACGTTGAAGAGTTCGCCCGGGTGGTCGCTGCCAAATCGCGGGTTATGGTCTGGCTCCCCGAACACACCGCCCGAGTGCCGGCACTTCTGCAGACGGCACGGGAGCGGCTTGGCGTGGAACCGGGAATCGCGAAGGGCTGGCCGGAGCCCCTGGCTGCTGCGGCCAACCGGATCAGCCTGAGCGAATTCGAATACCAGGCCTTCGTGGGGGACTACTCCGCCGCCCTGCCGGCGCTGGAAGCCGCCGCGGACCCCGGGCAGAATCCGGATACCTGGTTCAGGATGAACTCAGCGGTAATCCTCATGAGCGCACTGTCCATGACAGGGCGGGAAATGGACGCGCTGAGCCTGATGAGGCAGGTGGGCGGGCAGATCTCGGACGCCGCCGAGATCGTGGGGCTGCGTGAGAAGTTCGCCGGCCGGGCGTACAACGTGCTCCTGATGGCAGGGCAGTGGCGCCGGTGCATCGACCTCCTGGATCCGCCGTCCGCGCGCGAATTCCACCGGCTCCCGTACCGGAGTGCTGCCGCGGAGCTCGATGCCGGCATCGCCTACGTATACTCGGGCCGCGGTGCCGCGGCCCTTGATTCGCTGCTCTCGGCCGCTGCGCAGCTGGAGCTGCGACCCCTCCAGAGCATGCTCCGCGCCGCCTACGCTGCCATCGCCTTCGCATATGCGCAGATCGGCAATGCCGGGCAGTCCCGGAAATATCTTGACAGACTGCAGCGGACAGCAGGCGCCGCTGACCATGCCACCCGCAGCCGCACTGAATTCTGTGCCGATATGGCCGCCCGTTGGCTGGGGGACAGCGACGCAGCCACCCGCCTCAAGCAGTCCGCCCGCCGCGACATCGCAACGGGAACGTTCACCCTTGCCGGGATCAGCCTGCTCGGAGCAACGGTCAACGGCACGGACGCTGACTTCCGGCTAATGGAACAAGTGGCCGGGCATCGCCAGGGCCCCTTGGCCGAAATTTCACGGCTGATCGCCGTGGGCAGCCGGACCCGCGATGCCAAAACGTTGCTTGCCGGCGGGGAACTGGCGGCCACCCTCGAACTGGATGCCGTTGAGGCCCGGTGCATGGCGCTGGCCGTTGACTACGCCCGGCAGGCGGGTGACTCGGTCTCCGCCAGGACTGCACAGGCCCGGCTCGACATCCTTGCAGCCACCGTTGCCAGCCTGCCGATCGTACCGAGCAGCGGCAGCCCGCTCCTGACAGCGCGGGAGCGGCAGATCGCGCGGCTGGCAGGCCGGGGCGCGTCCAACCGCGACATTGCCGAAGAGATGGGAGTGTCCGTGCGCACTGTGGAAGGGCACCTTTACCAGGTCTTTACCAAACTCGGAGTAACGTCCAGGGGTGATCTGACTGGACTCGTATAACGGCCACGCAGCCAAACCAGGACCGCCGTACCGGCTTCTCACGGGCCGGCGTGAACCGCTGGACCGGATCTGCAATATCATCCGCAGCCGTACGAGTCAGGCAGTGTTCCTCATGGCGGGCCCGGGCATCGGGAAATCAACGCTGACCGAGGCCATCACCGAGCGGCTTGCCCAGGAGATGATCATTGTTCAGATTCATGGAAGCTCGTCGCTGTCCGGTGTACCCTTTGGAGTTCTGGCGCCGTACACCGCGGAGCTCACTGCCGAGGACTCGGTGTCCCCGGTGGCTGTGCTGCGGTCCGTGTGGAGGTACTTTGAGCAGCTGAAAGGCGGCAAAGATACCCCGTTGCTTCTGATGATGGATGACGCCCATCACCTGGACGAGGCATCGGCCAGCATTGTGGCGGACATGATCACCGCCGGCTGGGCCACCGTGCTTGCTGCCGGCAGGCCGCGACCCGGGCTGCCGCAGCCGCTCGCGCAGCTCTGGTACGACGGCCTGGCCGACCGTGTGGATCTGCGTCCCATGAACCGGGAGCAGATCGAGGAAGTCCTCTCCCATGTCCTTGATGGAACAGTCCCCGCTGGAACCATTGACACTATCTGGAGTGCATCCGGCGGAAATCCGCGGATTCTTGATGCCTTGTTGCACGATGCCGCAGAGCGGGGCCAACTCGCAAAGCGGAACGGGATCTGGATGCTGCTGGGCCCTTTGCCTGCCGACGGACCAAGGCTCACCGAGGTGGTGGTGAAGGACATGCTCCGCCGCGGCCCAGAAGAACAGGAAGTCCTGAAACTTGTTGCCCTCGCCGGGCCCGTGAGCCGTAAAATGATCGAGGACACTTTTGGCGCCGACGTGGTGCGCACGCTTCTGGACCAGCAGATGATCGTCGAAAATTCCGGCATTCCGGCCGAACTCCGGATCTGGAACTCCGTATTCGGAGAGGCGCTCCGCACCAGCATCTCGGTGTCACGGAGCCTGCAGCTGCTTGAAAAGATCCAGGATCAGCTCGGCACCGCACCCGAAGGGTCTGAAGGCAGGATGAGGGCCGTGGAATGGGCCCTCGAATGCGGATTAAAAATATCCGATACCGAGCTGCTTGAGGCCGCCGGCACCGCCTTGGTCCACTCCCGAAATTGGAGTAGCCGCACGATGGCGGAAAAGGTCGCGGACCCGGACCTCGTACCGCAGGCACAGGCTGTCCAGGCAAGGGCCCTATTCAATGAAGGCGACTTCGTTGGTGCCGCTAGGCTTCTGGACGGGTGCTGGCTGCAGCTGAGGAAGGGGCCCTGGGCTGTTCCGGTCCTGATGCTCAGGGCAATGGCGCACCAGGCTCTGGGGACACCGCTGGCAGTATTTGCAGCCGATTCCCGTGAAGCGCTTCAGCGCGCCGGTGCCATGACGGCTGGCCCCTTGGCCGTACTGCAGGATTCCGAACAGGCACCCGGTGCTCCTGACAAGATCTGGCAGGAGTGCTTGCTTCACCTGTTGGAGCTTGGCGAAGCCGGCAACCACCAGGCGTTGGCGGCCGAGGTCCAGGAACTTCGTAGCGGCCGCGGTGGTGATGCCACGGAGGACGCCCTGCATGCTGTGGGCCTCGCGCTGTTGGCCCATGCCCTCGCCTCGGCCGGACGTGCCGTCCAGGGGCTGGATGCTGCATTGCTGTCGGCCTCGGAACTTCCCGCCCTGCAGGGTGGCGTGTTCTTCTTCAATGAATTTGTCCTCGGCCGCCTGGTGGCAGACTACCTGGCCATGGGGGAGTGGGAGTCCGCGGAACGGGAGTTGGCGAACTACGTCGCCGGACAGCCGAGGGGTATCGCATATTTCAGCGGCAGCCTCGAGGTACTCCGTGGCTACTCGTTGCTGCGCCAGGGGCGGATGGAACGCGCCTACCAAACGCTGTTACCGGCTGTGGAGACCTTGCGGCTCAACGACCCGTTGCAGCTGTTCCGGTTTGGGTCCGGGCTGGCGTTCTATGCAGCGGCGAGGCTCGGTGACTCCGCCCAGGCCGGCCGGCTTGAGCTGGATTACAAGGATTCACCCGCGGGCTCCACTGGCTTCGGACTCCTTGCCACGGCCTACGCCGCAGCAGCATCAGAGTATGTAACGCACGACGGGAAAGGCCTGGCGTCCCTCCACACACTGTCCACCACGCGCGAGGTGACCAGCCGAGCCGGGACACTTCTGGAACTTTTGGCACTCTGCTGGGACCTTGGCGATCATTCCGTGATCCCTTTGGTCCACACGCTGGCGGGGAGCGTTGAAGGCCGCTGGGCCGCTGCAATGCTCACCCTGGCGGAGCATTGGGAGTCCGAAGACGCGGATTCCATCATGGAGACGGCGGCCATGCTTGAAGGCGCCGGATTCGTCAACCTGGCGCGGGAGGCATACGCCCGGTCGAACACCGTCCTTGAGAGCTCCGGGGAGCGCCGGCGGGCCCGTCAGGCAGTGGCCCTGCGGGAGAAGTGTGACCACGAACTGGGGGAGCGGTTTCGGGAAGGCCACTTCATCGCCGCAGCACCGAGCGTGCACCTCACGCGCAGGGAACAGGACATCGTAGAGCTTGCTGTGCAGGGCCTCACCGACAGGGAGATCGCACAGAAGCTCATGGTGTCCGTGCGCACTGTGGAGGGCCACCTTTACCGTACCTACGTCAAACTCGGCGTGCGGAGCCGCGACGAACTGGCTACAGCCCTTCCGCACTAGGGACTGCGTACGGAAGCCCTCCGTCCGGGCCCCGAACGCGGACGTCCCTATATGCGTATCCACGGGGCCTAACCCGTAGCCCGGGCGCAAAAAACTAGAGTACTGCCTACTCGTGCGCCGGGCGTTCGTGTGCGGTTGACTTAGTGCGGCAGGAAAACCCGGATTCACCGGAACCGTGGACCGGCCAACAGACTTTATAGGCCTCGTTTTGACGCAAGCTTCCGGCCCCTGGGGCCGGATCGAAACGGGGCCGGCGACGTCGGAGTCTTCTGAGACCGAGACTCTCCCCCCAGCCGTCGCCGGCCCTCACTTCCGCGGGCTGAAGCCCGGAGCTGCTGTGGCGGTTGCCCCTCGGGCCACCGCCACAGTGGTGTTGTGGGACAATTGAGTGTCAATCCATTGGCATCTCAAGGAGTTCGCTTTGGCCCTAGTATCAACGCCTGCCACGCTGGAACGCGCAGTGCCGGCCATGGATAACGCCGAAGTCCTCAGGATTCGGAACGACTTCCCCGTACTTGGCCAGCTGGTCAACGGCCAGCCCTTGGTGTACCTCGATTCGGGCGCCACGTCGCAGAACCCGCTGAGCGTCATCGAAGCTGAGCAGGAGTTTTACGAACAGCGCAACGCTGCCGTGCACCGCGGTGCCCACTATCTTGCGGTGGAGGCAACAGAGGTTTTCGAAGATGCCCGCCAGACCATCGCGGACTTCATCGGTGCGGACTACGCGGAAACGGTGTGGACCTCCAACGCCACCGAAGGCCTGAACCTGATCAGCTACGCGCTGTCGAACGCCTCGCTGTGGGCGGCGCAGGGGCGCGGTGACGGGCGGCTGAAAGACCTCGGAGTGGGCCCGGGTGACCAGATCGTGGTGACGGAAATGGAGCACCACGCCAACCTGATCCCCTGGCAGGAACTGGCGTTCCGCACCGGCGCCACATTGCGCTACATCCCCATCGACGACGCCGGTTTCTTGCGGATGGACAGTGCGGCCGAGATCCTGGGACAAAAAACCAAGGTCCTCGCCTTCACCCACGCCTCCAACGTGCTGGGCACCATTAATCCGGTGCAGGAACTGGTGGCGCTGGGGCAGCGGGCCGGAGCCCTGGTGGTCCTGGACGCCTGCCAGTCTGCGCCGCACCTGCCGTTGAACGTCAAAGAGCTTGACGTCGACTTCGCCGTCTTCTCCGGCCACAAGATGCTGGCGCCCACCGGAATCGGTGTCCTCTACGGTAAGCAGGACATCCTGGATGTGCTGCCGCCGTTCCTCACCGGAGGATCCATGATCACCACCGTGACCATGGACCGGGCCGAGTACCTGCCCGCGCCGCAGCGCTTCGAGGCCGGTACCCAGCGCATCTCGCAGGCGGTTGCCCTGGCCGCCGCAGCCAACTACCTCACGGAAACCGGCCTGGACCGCGTGCACCGCTGGGAATCCGAGCTCGGCCAGCGGATGGTGGCGGGACTGGAATCCATTCCCGGCATCCGTGTGCTGGGGCCCACCGCAGGACAGGAACGGATCGGCCTCGCCGCATTCCACGTCGATGGCGTGCACGCGCACGACGTCGGACAGTTCCTGGATTCCCGGGGCATCGCCGTCCGCGTGGGACACCACTGCGCCCAGCCGCTGCACCGCCGCCTGGGCCTGACCGCAACCACCAGGGCAAGCGCCTACCTGTACAACACCACAGACGACGTCGACGCCTTCCTGGAAGCCGTTGCCGGAGTCCGGTCCTATTTCCGCGTCTAGCGCGATCACCGAAGGTACACCTCAATGAGCCTTGACCAGCTGTATCAGCAGATCATCCTTGACCATTCCAAGGTCCGCCACGGCAGTGGACTGGCGGGAATCGCCGCGCCGGCGGGGGCGTCCACGGGCCAGTCCCGCCAGCTCAACCCCGTCTGCGGTGACGAAGTCACGCTGCGGGTGGCTGTTGAAGGCGGCAAGGTGGCGCAGATTTCCTGGGACGGCGAAGGCTGCTCCATCTCGATGGCATCGGCGTCGGTCCTCAGCGAGCTCGCGGAGGGAATGACCGTGGACGAACTCCGCGCCGTCATTGGCAACTTCCGCGAAGTGCTCCGCTCGCGTGGGAAAGTCCACGCCGATCCCGAAATCCTGGGCGACGCCGCGGCATTTGAGGGTGTGGCCCGCTACGCCGCGCGCGTTAAGTGCGCCATGATTTCCTGGGTTGCCGCCGAAGACGCCCTGAACCAGGCAACCTAGGCCCGTACGGTCCGAAGCCGGTGCGCAGCCGCGCCGCGGCGGTCAGCGCCGCTGCTCGAAAACGTCCGGGACGCCGTCGCCGTCGGCATCACGCCGTTCCGTCTCTTCCACTGCGCGGTAATGCCGGTTCCGCAACCGGAGCACCACGGCGGCGAGCAGGGCGGCCGCCAGTGATCCGGTGAGGATGGCCACCTTCGCGTGGTCATCGTGCGCCGAGCCCGCACCGAAGCTCAGCTCTGCGATCAGCAGCGACACCGTGAAGCCCACTCCGGCCAACATTGCAAGGCCGGCGACATCGATCCAGACGAGGCCGTCGTCGAGCTTTGCCCTGGTGGTCTTAGTGATCAGGTAGGTAGTGCCGAACACTCCAATCGTCTTGCCGACCACCAGCGCAGCCACAATTCCCAGTGCCACAGGATCCGCCAGGGCCGACCTGAAGCCGTCGAGGCCACCCACGGCTACTCCGGCGGAAAAGAAGGCGAAGACCGGGACGGCGAAACCTGCCGAAAGCGGGCGGAGCCGGTGTTCAAAGGACTCAGCCATCCCGGAGCCGGTCTCACCACGACTCCGCGACGCCAGTACCGGCACGGCAAATGCGAGCAGCACGCCGGCCACCGTGGCGTGGATACCGGAGGCGTGCACGAGTCCCCAGGTGGCGGCGGCCAGCGGCAGCAACAGGTACCAGCTTCGGACCCTCCTCTGGGCCAGAAGGGCAAACAGCCCCAGCGGAACCAGCGCCGCCAGCAAGAAGAGCGGCTGCAGCCCGGACGAGTAGAAGAAAGCGATGATGCCGATGGCCAGCAGGTCATCCACTACGGCCAAGGTCAGCAGGAAGGTCCGGAGGGCAGCAGGCAGGTGGGTGTTGATGACGGCCAGGACGGCCAGGGCAAAAGCGATATCAGTGGCTGTGGGAATTGCCCAGCCACGCTGGCTCGCAGCGTCCTGCCCCAGGTTCACCAGCGTGTAGATCAGGGCGGGAACTGCAACCCCTCCCACGGCCGCGGCCACGGGAACCACGGCCTTGGACACCTTGCGAAGTTCGCCGGAGACAAACTCCCGCTTGAGTTCCAGGCCGGCCAGGAAGAAGAAGATGGCCAGTAGACCGTCGGAGGCCCATTGCCCCAGGGAGAGCCGGAGGTGCCAGGGTTCGTAACCGATTTTCAGGTCCCGCAGTGTGAAGTAGCCCTCGGCCGCCGGTGAGTTGGCCCAGAGGAGTGCGGCAGCAGTCGCCAACAAGAGGAGGGCGCCGCCGGCTGTTTCCAGTCTGAGGATCGCGGAGATCCGCAGGAATTCAGGGTAGCTTGAGCGGCTGAGGACCTTAGCGGCGAAGGCGGGACGGGAAGGGTGCTTGGCCATGAATGGCTCCTGGAATTGGGGGGTCGGCAAAACTATTGCCGACCAGACTTCCCGGCGCACCTTTGTATCAGCCTACCCGAGCAGGCCCATAACTCCGATCACCGCGGTGACAGCTCCCAGCACCATCGAGATGCTGACCAGCACCACATGGACGGTGAGGAACTTTGTGGCCTTGCCGGCGGCGTCCCGCGCCCGGGGGTCCTTCATCACGCGACGCAGGAACTGCGGCCAGACCACGAGGGACCAGATGCCGGCGATGATCAGCAGGCAGCCCGCAAGCAGAGGGAGCTGCACGGCCTAGTGGCTTTCGAGCCAGGCCTGGGCCTGCTGGGACTGGATGTTCAGGGCCTTGGACACCATGGGCTCGGCCGCCTCGGCGATCTTGCCGCCCAGGAAGGGAACAGAGGACGTGACGTTGCCTTCGAGTTCAATGCGTGTGTTGCCGCCCTCTGCGACGAGCCGCTGGACCGCGGTCACATCAAGGGGGGCGCCGGCGATCTTCAGCGTGATGTTGCTCTGGCGGGAACCGTCAGCCGCTGGAGCCTCCCAGTTTTCCACCTGCGTCACTGTGAGCTTTTCGCCCACGAACTTGCGGGCGATCTCCGGCAGGCGGGTGGTGGGGAGGGTACGTACCGAGGTGGTGCTGAATGCTCCGTCGACGTCTCCGGCCACTTCGAAGGACTCCAGGGTGCCGCCAACGAATTGGCTGGTGTGCCGCTGGAAGTCCTCGTTGATAAAAACAGCAGCAACGCTGCCGACGGCGTGCGGAAGGGTGGTGGTTGCACTCAGTGCCATGGGTCCTCCAGTGATGTGTAGGTCAGAACGCTTTTTGCTCCCCACATCCTACGGGGAGCCCTACTGGTTGTTGGAACCGGCCCCCGCGCTGTCGGCGCCGGCGATCTTCTGCGCGGCGGTGGTGATGTTCCGTGCCATCGCCGGAAAAATGAGGCTGTGGAATGGCAGTACGGCCAGCCAGTAGAGCTTTCCGCTCAGGCCCTTGGGGAAGAAAATCGCCCGCTGCCGGTAGCGGCTGCCCGTCCCGTCAGGTTCCACGGACAGCTCAAGCCAGGCACGTCCGGGGGCGCGCATCTCTGCGCGGAGGCGTAACAGTTTTCCGCGCTCTATCCGTTCCACACGCCACCAGTCCACCACTTCGCCTGAGGCCAGGGTGCCAGGATGCCGACGTCCCCGCAGCAAGCCCGCGCCGCCGGTGAGCTTGTCCAGCCAGCCCCGAACGCGCCAGGCAAGCGGCAGTGAATACCAGCCGTTCCGGCCGCCGATCCCTTCGATGATGGTCCACACGTGGGCAGGAGCAACATCCCCGTGGAAAGTCCGCTCATCCATATAGACCGTGTGGCCTGCCCAGTCCGGATCGCTGGGCAGCGGATCGGCGTCCGCCCCGGCATTTGACCACGTGGTTTCCACCTGGCCGTCACGCTCCTTGCCCAGGGCTAGGGCAACAGCCCCCCGGTACGGAGTCAGACCGCCAGCCGGCACGGGAATATGGGCGTCGATATCTTGCTCGCGGGACACGGCATCGTGCTGCAGCGACTCGACGAGCGGCAGTGACATGGACAGCGGGATCGGCGTGGTCAGCGCCACCCACAGGCCGGCAAGCTTAGGGGCCGGAATGGGCAGCGCCAGGACCACCCGGTACGGCAGCCCGGCCTCGGCGGCGTATTCCTTCATCATGCCCGCGTAGCTCAGGACCTGCCGGCAGCCGATGTCGAAGGTGCGGTTGACCGGCCCGTCCATGGAGGCCGCACCCACAAGGTAGTGCAGTACGTCCCGGACGGCGATCGCTTCGATCTTGTTGCGCACCCAGCTTGGGGCCGGCATCAGCGGAAGGGTCTCGGACAGGTGGCGGATCATTTCGAAGGACGCCGACCCGGAACCGATCACCACCCCGGCCTGGAACACCACAGCCTCCACCGCGCTATCCAGGAACACCTTCCCCACGGCTTCCCGGGAGCGCATGTGGGTGGACAATTCGACGTTGGCCGGGTGCAGGCCGCCCAGGTAAACGATCCGGCCTACATGGGCTGCGGCGGCAGCTGTGGCGGCTGTTTCCGCCATGGCCTTTTCCTTGGATTCGAACCCGGCGCCGGCGGCCATGGAGTGAACGAGGTAGTACAGCACGTCGACCCCGGCCAGCGCCTGGCGCAGGGAAGCGCCGTCGTCGAGACTGCCCTGGATCACCTCAACTTTGCCTAGCCACGGCACGCCTGCGATCTTGGCCGGAGTCCTGACCATGACCTTTACGGTGTGGCCGGCCTCCAGCAGCCGGGGGACCAGGCGGCCGCCGATGTAGCCGGTGGCTCCGGTCACGAGGACGGTTTGCGCCGTCCCTGCGGCCACGGTGGAGGGAGTGTCGCTCGGACTCTTGCTATCGCTCATTGAAAGCTCCTCAGGCCAGGCGGGGGGATGCGTCAAACGGGTGCGCTTCCTCAGCAAGCTTAGCAACGGGGGTTCCCGGCGGGCCCCGGTGCAGGGGTAGGCTGGGATGACCCGGGATTCGAAGAGAATTTCGGGTTTTCGTGTTGCCTGCGATCCCTTGAACCCACAGGAGTTTCCGCCATGAGCCCCACTGGCCCGTCCCATCCTGGCCCGTCCCACGCCGGTCCCTCGCTGGCCGGGCTGCGCCGTGTCCTGGCAGAAGACCAGACGTTCGCCAGGGTCCAGGCGGAGGCGGCCAGGGGCTTTGATGTCCGGGGCCAGGATTACCAGGTCAGCGCGCCGGCCGGTCTCCGTGCCGTCCTGCTGGCGGAAATGGCAGACGGCCTGGCCTCCGGTGCCGACGAAGGAACTCCCGATGGCGGGTTCCCCCCGGTGGTGCTGGCAGTCACCGCGACAGGACGCGAGGCAGAGGACCTGACGGCGGCCCTGCGTGCCTACCTGCCGGCCGATTCAGTGGCCGAGTTCCCCAGTTGGGAAACCCTGCCGCACGAGCGGCTCTCGCCCCGTTCGGACACGGTGGGCCGCCGGCTGTCCGTCCTGCGCCGCCTGGCTCACCCGGAAGGTTCGACGGCGGGCCGGCTGCGTGTGGTGGTGGCGCCGGTCCGCGCTGTGGTCCAGCCAATCGTCGCCGGGCTGGGTGAGCTGGTTCCGGTCACGCTGAAGGTGGGACAGGACATGCCGTTCTCCAACGTGGTGCGGAGCCTCGCCGACGCGGCCTACGCACGCGTGGACATGGTCACCCACCGTGGCGAATTTGCCGTCCGCGGCGGCATCATCGACGTCTTTCCGCCCACCGAGGACCATCCCATCCGGGTGGAGTTCTTCGGCGACGAGGTAGACCAGATGCGCTGGTTCGCGGTGGCCGACCAGCGCTCGCTGTCGGCGCCCGGCATGCACCACCCCACCGAACTCCATGCCCCGCCCTGCCGCGAAATCCTGATCACGCCGTCAGTGATGTCCCGCGCGGCCACCCTGAAGGCGCAGCTCCCCGCGGCCGCGGACATGCTCGAGAAGATCGCCGGCGGCATCACCGTGGAAGGGATGGAATCCCTGGCCCCGGTGCTGGTGGATGCCATGGTCCCGTTCGTGGAGCAGCTGCCCGCCGGGTCCATCTCGGTGATTATAGAACCGGAAAAGGTACGCCGCCGCGCACATGATCTTGCCGCCACCAATGAGGAGTTCCTGGAAGCTGCCTGGTCCACGGCATCCGATGGCGGCACGGCTCCGCTGGACCTCAGCTCGCAGGCGTCGGAAGCCTTGCACTCCGCCAGCTTCCGTTCCCTGGCCGAAACCCGGAGCTCCTCGCTGGAGCACGAGGTGTCCTGGTGGTCCATTACGTCACTGGCCACCGACGAGGAGCTGCTGCCGGAGATCGACGTCCTCAACCTCCGCGCCCGGGAACCGCGCGGCTACCAGGGCGATGTGGCCGAGATGATGGACTTCATCGGCTCCCACGTTCGGGACCAGTGGCGGATCGTGGTTGCCACCGAGGGACCCGGCCCGGCGCAGCGCCTGGCGGAACTGTTCCACGACGCCGACATCCCCTGTGCCCGGGTGGACACCCTTGAGAAGGAGCCGCAGGCGGGCATCATCGAGGTGACCACTGCCGCCGTCGGACGCGGTTTTGTCCTGGACAGCCTCAAGCTGGGGCTGCTGACCGAAGCGGACCTGCTGGGACGGACGTCCGCAGGCTCCACCAAGGACATGCGGCGCATGCCGTCCAAGCGGCGAAACGCCGTGGACCCGCTGCAGCTGGTCAACGGCGATTCCGTGGTGCACGAACAGCACGGCATTGGCCGTTTCATCGAACTCATCCAGCGCAAGGTGGCAGGCGGCGGAGACGGCGTCCGCGAATACCTGGTCCTGGAATACGCCCCGTCCAAGCGCGGCGCCCCCGGGGACCGCCTGTTTGTCCCCACCGACCAGCTGGACCAGGTGACCCGCTACGTCGGCGGAGACACGCCCGTGCTCAGCAAGATGGGCGGCTCCGACTGGGCCAGCACCAAGTCCAAGGCACGCAAGGCCGTCAAGGAGATCGCCGGCGAACTCATCCGGCTGTACTCCGCGCGGATGGCCTCAAAGGGCCATGCCTTCGGGCCGGATACCCCGTGGCAGCGCGAGCTGGAGGAGGCCTTCCCGTATGTGGAAACGCCGGACCAGCTGACCACCATCAACGAGGTCAAGGCGGATATGGAGCGCGAGATCCCCATGGACCGCCTGGTGTCCGGCGACGTGGGCTACGGCAAGACCGAGATCGCCGTCCGGGCCGCGTTCAAGGCGGTCCAGGACGGGAAGCAGGTGGCGATCCTGGTGCCCACCACCCTGCTCGCCCAGCAGCACTACGAAACGTTCACCGAACGCTTCTCCGGCTTCCCCCTGCGGGTCAAAGCCCTGTCGCGGTTCCAAGGGACCAAGGAAACCAAAGAGACCGTTGAGGGCGTCAAGAGCGGCTCCGTAGACGTCGTCATTGGAACCCACCGGCTGCTGTCGAAGGACTTCGCGTTCAAGGACCTGGGCCTGGTGATCGTGGACGAGGAGCAGCGCTTCGGCGTGGAGCACAAGGAAGCGCTGAAGAAGATGCGGACCAACGTGGACGTGCTGGCCATGAGCGCCACACCGATTCCGCGGACCCTGGAGATGTCGTTGACCGGTATCCGGGAAACGTCCACACTGGCCACCCCGCCGGAGGAACGCCACCCCGTCCTCACCTACGTGGGCCCGTACACGGACAAGCAGACCTCGGCCGCCATCCGCCGCGAGCTGATGCGCGAAGGCCAGGTGTTCCTGGTCCACAACCGGGTATCCACGATCGAACGGACCGCCGCCAAAGTCCGCGAACTGGTCCCGGAGGCGCGCGTGGAGGTGGCGCACGGGCAGATGTCCGAGAGCCGCCTGGAGCAGATCATTGTGGACTTCTGGGAAAAGCGCTTTGACGTCCTGGTGTGCACCACGATCATCGAAACCGGCCTGGACATCTCCAACGCCAACACCCTGATTGTGGACGGGGCCGACAAATACGGCCTCTCCCAGCTGCACCAGCTCCGCGGCCGGGTGGGCCGCGGCCGTGAACGCGCCTATGCCTACTTCCTTTACCCGTCCGAGAAGCCCCTGGGCGAGGTGGCCCTGGAACGGCTCAAAGCCGTGGCCACCCACAACGAGCTTGGCGCCGGGATGCAGCTGGCCATGAAGGACCTCGAAATCCGCGGCGCCGGCAACCTGCTGGGCGGCGAGCAGTCCGGCCACATCCAGGGCGTGGGCTTCGACCTCTACATCCGCCTGGTTGGTGAGGCAGTGGCCGACTTCCGCGGCGACGCCGAGGAAAAGGCCGCCGAAATGAAGATCGAGCTGCCGGTCAACGCACACCTCCCGCATGATTATGTGCCGGGGGAGCGGCTCCGCCTGGAGGCCTACCGCAAGCTGGCATCTGCCTTGACGTACGAGGCCATCGGGGAGGTGCTGGCCGAGCTTGTGGACCGCTACGGCGAACCGCCGCTGCCGGTCCAGAACCTCATTGCCGTGGCCCGCTTCCGGGTGGGTGCCCGCGAAGCCGGCCTGTCCGACGTCGCACTTCAGGGCAACTTCATCAAGTTCTCGCCGGCGCAGCTGCCGGAGTCGAAACTGATGCGGCTGACCCGGATGTACCCGGGTTCCCAGTCTAAGCCTGCCCTGGACGCGGTGCTGATTCCGAAGCCCAAGACCGCGAGGATCGGCGGCCGCGACCTGCAGGACGCCGAAATCCTCGAATGGGCCAACGGGGTCATCCGCAACATCTTCTCCGACGCGCCACTCGCCGCGCCGGCAGTAAGCGGTTAGGGCTTGATGGGAGGACACCACGCCGCGTCGGGGGCCGCGGCGTGGGTAGCTATTGCCTCAACCGGACCGTACACGCTGGGCTGGTATCCGCTGGACGCCACAGGAATCCTCATCGGCGGGATGGCGACGGCGGGGACGGCGCTCGTGTGCGACTGGGACCACCGCCACAGCACGGTGGCCAGCTCGCTGCCACCGCTGTCCAACCTGATTGCCGTGGGGATTGAGAACGCCAGCGGCGGGCACCGGCAAGGCACCCACTCGGTGCTCGGGGCGGCTTGCTTTGTGCTGCTGGCCACGATGGCCGGGCAGTTCCAGCTGCAGACGGACTGGGGCCTGCTGTCCGTGGGTGCCGGCCTGCTGTGCATGTTCATGATCAACATTGCGGCCAAGGCGCTGAAGCTGTTTCCCAAGTCCGGATTTATCAGCAACTGGATTTTTGCGCTGACCATGGCCGGACTGGTGACCTGGTTCGCGCCGGGGCAGTGGACCTGGCTGCCCGTCTCGATGCTGACGGGGGTGGTGGTCCACATCGTGGGGGACATGATCACCACAGGGGGTGTGCCGCTGCTCTGGCCGATCGTCATCAAGCCGCCGAAGTTCCTCCGGAAGCTGCCGGTACTCAACGACGTCTGGAAAGCCAACGGCGCCTTTTCCTTGCCGCTGCTGGGCCGCGCCGGTTCCAAGCGCGAGTGGCTGGTCCTGATCCCGGTGAGCGCCTACGCGATGGTGGGCATGTGCGTAGCGGCGTGGTCGCTGGCGAAAACACATTTCCCAGCCGCCATGGCGATCGGAAAGACTGCGGTCAGCCGCCTGTTGGGCGCGGGCTGACGCGGCCGGTACAGTTCACGACTTAAAAAGCTGCGGCCCCGGAATATCCGGGGCCGCAGACCTTTAAGTTGCAGAGGGTTCTTACTTGCCGCCGGCTGAATCGGAGCGGCCGGTGATGGTCTGCGGGATCCAGAACGCCAGGAAAAACAGGCCCAGGCAGACGGCCATCGGCCACGGGTTGCCGAGCGTAAGGAAGGACAGGGAGTAGATGGAGCCCAGGAACAGCGCCATCATGGGTACAAACAGAAGGATGCTGCCCACGAGGCTGTTCTCGTTCTGGGGGGTCTGTACCGTTGCGTTGCCGGACTCGGTGGTCTTGCTGGACATTATTTCCTCCTCGGCCCCGCGGGGCTCAAACAGTGGCGGCTCCGGGCCGGCGTCAGTAACTGGATGAACCCTGTTCACCCTTGACGATGGCAATGCCGGAACTGGCACCAATACGTGTTGCACCTGCAGCAATCATAACCTGAGCGTCGGCCAGGGAACGTACGCCGCCGGACGCCTTGACGCCGAGATCGGGGCCTACGGTGCGGCGCATCAGAGCGATATCCTCGGCCGTGGCACCCCCGCCATTGAACCCCGTGGACGTCTTGACGAAGTCCGCCCCCGCTTCAACGGACGCCTGGCAGGCAAGGACCTTCTGGTCATCGCTGAGCAATGCGGTTTCGATGATGACCTTCAGGATGGCTCCGCCTGCGTGGACCGTCTCCGCGACGGCGGAGATATCGTCCACCAGCGCACCCTTGTCACCGGCACGGGCAGCCGCGATGTTGATGACCATGTCAATTTCGTCCGCACCATCCAGTACCGCGCCGCGGGCTTCAAAGGCCTTCACGTCGCTGGGCGTGGCACCCATGGGAAAGCCGATGACCGAGCACGTGAGAACCCCGGACCCCTTCAGGGCGGTCTTGACTGTCTTGACCCAGAGGGGGTTAACGCAGACCGACTTGAAGTGGTACTCAGCGGCCTCGCCACACACTCCGAGGATCTCCGCTTCGCTGGCCTCGGGCTTGAGCAGCGTGTGGTCGATGTAGGAAGCGATGTTGCCCGATGCTGAGACCGTACCGGCTCCAGTCTGGTCGGTAGGAGTGGCTGCGTTGCTCATGATGGTCCCTTCCATGTGGCCTTGTGGGCCGCCGGAGCCACGCAGTGCGTGGCTGTTCAGGTGACCATCTTGTCACAGCGGGTGTCACGGCGGGCGGAGGTTCAGGCGGCCGCAGGCACGCGCCCGGCAACACCCGTGGCCGGGTCGTCCGCCGCTGATATAGCGGTCATCAGCTGCGCCGCGCAGGCGCCGGCGGCAGAGGCCGCCGCGACCAGCAGCCCCAGCCGCACGCCGTCGAACGCGGCGGCGTCGCCGATGGCCCAGACGCCGTCGACCGATGTCCGGTAGTCCTTGCTGATGGCGATTCCGCCGTTGGGGGCGGTAGCGAGTCCGGCGCTGGCGGCGAGTCCATCGCGGGAAATCCGCTCTTCGGCCAGGACAACCAGATCGCCGTTCATGCTGCTGCCGTCTTCGAAGACGACGCCGGAGGCGGTCAGGCCTGAGCCGGCGCTGGAGTGCACCACGGCGGCCGGCCGGACCGTTGTGCGGATAGGCCGGACGCCGCGGGCCCTCAGCACCGCTTCGGCCTGGCCCGCTGCCGCGCCGGTTCCCACGAGGATCCCCAGTGGCCGCCGGCCCAGCTCCCGCGTCACTTCCCTCACGGCGTCGCCGATCCGGGCTGCGTCGTCGATCGTGGAGTAGCTCAGGCAGCGGCCGGCGCCCGCCACGGGGGACGCGACGGGCGCTGATCCGGTGGCGATGACCAGCTCGTCGTAGCTCAGTTCCATGCCGTCGGCGGTGGTGACGGAACGGTTCCCCGCGTCGATGAAGCTGGCTGGCTGGCCGAAGCGGACTGATACCTGTGGCAGCTCTGCGAGTTCCAGGAGTTCGGCGGGAGCGTCGTCCCGGTTGCTGAGGACGGTGACTGTGCCGCGGAAGCGTGCAGCGTCAAGCTGGCGGACCAGCGCCTGTGCGGCGGGCCCTGCTCCGGCAATGACAATGCGAGGAACCGGGGAAACTGAGGTGGACGGTGCCGGAGCGGACATGTGCTGGCCCTTTCGCTGGCGGCCGCAGGAGCGGCCGGAACTTCGTGATGAATCCCAGCGTAGGCTGCCCGTTTTTCCACCGTGTTTCCGCATTGTCGCTGCCATTTACCGCCCGGTAACAATAGGAGTTCTTGTCCAGATAATGCGCTCAAAACGGCGCTTTGGCCGCATTATCTGGACAAAAACTCCTTTTGCGGGAGGCGCTAGACCCGGATCCGGTAACCCCGCTTGACCACCGTCTCCACCAGGCGGCCGTCCGGCAGCGATGACCGCAGGCGGCTGACCGTCATGTCCAGTGCATGGACCGAGCCCTTCAGCTCCAGCAGTTCCGACAGCGATTCCCGGGAAAGTACAGCCCCACCAGCCCCCAGCAGGGCACGCAGCAGCAGCAGTGGCGCAGGCGCCAGCTCAACGTGAACTCCATCGACCCGCAGGCTGCGCCCGCGCAGCTCAAGGTTGCCGGACGCGGTGTCCAGCCTGCGCACATGGTTAAGGGCGAGGTGCTCGCACACCAGCCGGATGAGGGCACCCATCCGGAACCGCTCCGGGATGAGCGGGGTGATGCCGGCGTCGAGCAGGGGCTGCGCGGTGACCGGGCCCACCACTGCCGTGGTGACGTTTGTTTTCAGGCTTTCGATGAGCTGCTTGTAGACGCCCATCTCGTGGGCGGTACTCCATACGGCATCGACGGCGGGTGCGCTCGTAAAGGTAAGCACGTCCAGGTTGCCGCTGCACACAGCCTCAATAAGGCGCGGAAGCCGGTCTTCGCCGTCGGGCTTCACCCAGCGGTACGGGGTCACCGTCAGAACCGTGGCGCCGGACATACGCAGGCGTTCCAGCTGCCGGACGTCCGTGTAGCCGTGCAACTGCACGGCCACGGTCTTGCCGCGCACGCCTTCGGCGAGCAACATGTCCACCAGCGTTGCGGTGGTTTCGTCGCTGCTGATTCCGACGTCGGCGAGTCCGGCGGCACGGACGGCGCCGCGGGCTTTGGGGCCGCGGACAAACATCCGGCACCCGGCGAGGGTGTCCAGCAGCTGCTCACCGATCCCAAAGGAGTCGGCGGCTTCGCACCAGCGGCGCATGCCGTACGCCGTGGTGGCGATGCACAGGTCCGGGCGTGCGGCGATGATCGCCTTGGTGTCCTCGATGAGGCGGACGTCCTCCTGCACCGGGGCGATCTTAAGGGCCGGGGCATGCAAGACTTCCGCGCCGCGGCGTTCCAGGGCCTCGATAAGGTCCCGGGAGCGCCGGTGCGAGGACACTCCAATGCGGAAACCCTCCAGGGGGGAATCAGCCGATTCCCCCCTGGAGGTCTCTTCAGCCTGGGGTTCTGCGGGTGCCAGTGCGGTCATGGGGGTCAATCCTTTCATGAACCGAGCAGCGAGGCCGCCAGGCGGTCGAGGTCGGCGGCGGCCTCAGCATGCCCGCGGTTGGCTTCCGCCACGCGAACCACCTCGCCAATGACCAGCACGGCGGGATTGCTGCACCCGGCAGCAGCGGAGGTGATTGTGCCCAGGTCCGCGATGGTGGTGCGCTGGCCCGGGCGGTAACCGCGTTCGACGACGGCCATGGGCATGTCGGGTCGCATACCGGCTTTACGGAGTCCGGCCGCGAGCTGGTGCAGGGTGCCAATGCCCATCAGAACCACAATAGTGCCGCCCAGCCCGGCCAGGTGCGTATGTTCCTTTTCGGTCAGCGGCCCGTGGCCGGAGACCACGGTGAACATGTGGCTGACCTCGCGGTGCGTGACGGGGATGCCGGCGGCCGCCGGCACGGAGATCGCGCTGGTAACACCGGAAATGACACGGACAGGCACGCCCGCCGCGACGCAGGCGGCGACTTCTTCGCCGCCGCGGCCAAAGACGTACGGGTCGCCGCCTTTGAGCCGGACGACGTTATTGCCGGCGAGGGCGCTTTCGACCATGAGCTTCTCGATGTCGGCCTGGCCCACTTTGTGGTGGCCGGGCTTCTTGCCCACATCCACGAGTTCGGCGGAGGTCAGGTCCGGCAGGTCCTGGCAGGGAGCCAGCCGGTCGAAAAACACCACGTCCGCATCGCGGAGGGCCTTCACGGCGGCGACAGTCAGCAGCTCGGTGGTGCCGGGGCCGCCGCCCACCAGGGTGACGTGGCCGACGGGTCCGGCGGCAGGCTCGGCCGCCACCGGGATGCCGGTGGCGGCGCAGCGCTCGAGCAGGGGCTCCCAGCCGGGCTGGCCGTCGTCGACCGCCGCGACCAGGAACGGGCGCTCGGGAAGCGGGCCGTCATGCGCCGCACCCGCAGGGGTGCTGAGGCGATAGACGACGGCGCCCGCGGCCACGTAGCGGCGGACCGCCTGTCGGGCGGCGTGGTCGGAGCCGGTGACAAGGACTTCGCGGCCGGTGAGATCGATGCTGAGCTGCATGGCTACACCTCGTTCTCGGCGCGGGGCCGCATGGGGATGGAGGCGCCGATCAGGACCGGCTGTTGGCCGGCGCGGCTTTTTTCCTCCGCAGTGGCCGGGCGCATCTGGCCACGCTCGTCGGAGACGAAGGTGATGGAGTCATCCTTCTGGTCGGGCGCGTTGACGAAGGACCGGAACCGGCGCAGGCGCTCGGGGTCCTTGAGGGTGTCGGCCCATTCGTCCACGTAGGTGTCAACGTGCTTGGCCATGGCGGCTTCAAGTTCCGCGGCGATGCCCAGGGTGTCCTTGACCACCACGTCCTCGACGTGCTTGATGCCGCCGTCGAGCTCTTCCTGCCAGCGCGCGGTGCGCTGCAGGCGGTCCGCCGTGCGGATGTAGTACATGAAGTAGCGGTCGATGTACTTGAGCAGGGTTTCGTCGTCGAGGTCCTTGGCCAGGAGCTGGGCGTGGGCCGGGGTGGCACCGCCGTTGCCGCCGACGTACAGGTTCCAGCCGTCGGCCGTGGCGATCACGCCGACGTCCTTGCCGCGGGCCTCGGCGCATTCACGGGCGCAGCCGGAGACGCCCATCTTGAGCTTGTGCGGGCTGCGGAGGCCTCGGTAGCGGAGCTCGAGCTGGATGGCCATGGCCACCGAATCCTGGACACCGAAGCGGCACCAGGTGGAACCCACGCAGGACTTCACGGTGCGCAGGCTCTTGCCGTACGCCTGGCCGGATTCGAAGCCGGCGTCCACCAGCTCCTTCCAGATTTCCGGGAGCTCTTCCAGCCGGGCACCGAACATGTCAATCCGCTGGCCGCCGGTGATCTTGGTGTACAGGTTGTACTTCTCGGCCACGGCGGCGATGACGCCGAGCTTCTTGGGAGTGATTTCGCCGCCGGCGATGCGGGGGACCACCGAGTAGGTGCCGTCCTTCTGCATGTTGGCGAGGGCGCGGTCGTTGGTGTCCTGCAGGGTGCCGCGGCCGGCGTCCAGGACGTAGGCGCTGTTCTGGCTGGCCAGGATATTGGCGATGGTGGGCTTGCAGATGTCGCAGCCGGCGCCGGTGCCGTACTTGGCCATGATCTCCTCGAAGGAGGTCAGTTCCAGGACGCGGATGGCGTCGAAGAGTTCCTGGCGGGACAGCTCGATGTGCTCGCAGAGTGCCTTGGAGACCTCGACGCCGGACTTGGTGAGTTCGGTTTCCAGCAGCTTCTTGAGCATCGGCACGCAAGATCCGCAGCTGGTGCCCGCGCGGGTGCAGCCCTTGAGCTCGCCAAGCTCCTGGACAGGGGCGTTGCCGTCGCAGGCGCCGCAGCCGTTGATGGTGTCGCGGATGGTTCCGGCGGCCACGTTGTTGCAGGAACAAAGGATGGCATCGTCCGGGAGTTCGGTGTCCGGGGCGTCGCCGCCGCCGGCCGCCGTGAGGTAAGCGCCCGGTTCGGCGCTGAGTTCACGGCCGAGCAGCGGGCGCAGGCTCATGTAAGGGGATGCGTCGCCCACGAAGATGCCGCCGAGCAGGGTCTTGGCATCGTCGGTGGTGACGATCTTCTGGTAGACACCGCGGGCGGGGTCGGCATAGACGATCTCGAGGGAGTGCTCGGTCCGGGCGAACGCGTCACCGAAGCTGGCAACGTCCACGCCGGAGAGCTTGAGCTTCGTGGCGGTGTCAAAGCCCGGGAAGGTGGCTGCGCCGCCGTGGAGGCGGTCCGCGACGATCTCGGCCATGGTGTTGGCGGGGGCAACCAGACCCAGGCACATGCCCTCAAAGTTGGCCACTTCACCGATGGCCCAGATACCGGGGACTTCTGTGGCACAGAAATCGTTGATGACCACGCCGCCGCGCGCGCCCAGGCTGAACTGGGGCTCCTCGCCCTCGGCTGCGCGGAAGAGTTCGTCACGGGGCTTGACGCCGATGGCCACGATGACGAGGTCGGCGGGGATGATCCGTTCGTCTGCCATGAGGACGCCGGTGACCTGTCCGTCGTCGTCGGAAAGGACCTGCGAGGGGAACACTCCGCCGTGGACCGTAAAGCCCTTGGCTTCGATGAGGCGGCCCAGTGACTGGCCAGCGCCTTCGTCCAGCTGGGTGTTCATCAGCCACGGTGCGCCGTTGATAACCACGGGAGTCGCGCCGAGCTGTTCAGTGCCTGCAGCTGACTCAAGTCCCAGGAGCCCGCCGCCGATGGTCACGGCATTGATAGTGCGGCCCAGCTTTTCCGTGAGCTCCGCGATGGCCTTGTTGATGGCCCAGACGTCCTCAAGCGTGCGGTAAACATGCACGTGCTCGGCGCCGGGGATGGGCAGCCGCATGGCGTCGGAGCCGGTGGCAACCACCAGGTCGTCGTATTCAAAGATGCTGCCGGCAGCGGTCTCAACCGTCTTTGCCTCGGCATTGATTTTGACCACGCGCTCGCCGGTCTTCAGTGACAGGGAAGCGTGGTCCCACATCGAGGCAGAACCCAGGGTCAGGTCTACGCTGCTGTCCGTCAGTGCCTTGGAGAGCGCCACGCGGTCGTAGGGGAGGTGGGCTTCTTCCGTGAGGACCGTGACGTCCCAGCCCTCAAGGCCCCGGGTGTGCATGGCATCGGCGAAGCGGTGGGCAGCAGGGCCGCCACCGGCGACGACGATCCGGCGCGTTGCCGTCTGGCGTGAAGTCTGTTCGGTCACTGTGGGCCTTTCGCATGTGCCGCAGACGGTGTTCTGCGACTTTCTCTGACGAGGTGTCCATTCAGACTAGGTAGTCGCAGTTTCGCTTCAGTTTCCCTTATGTTTCGTAGGCTTAACTTCTGCATCACGAACGGGTTTCCGAACGGGTGAGGTCTCTTTTACGCGCCGGACACATGCACTGCACGCCTTTGAAACACCCGTTGCCTAAGTTGTTTGGTACGGCCATAGAGGTGGCCAATCAAGCACGGGGAGAGGAGCCGGACATGACGGCAACACTGGAACTTGGGGCGCTCGCCGCCGACACCGCTACCTGGCACCGGGTCTGCGCCGTGGACGAGCTTGAGCTCTCCTGGGGCGAAGCGGCACTCATTGCGGGCCGCCAGGTGGCACTCTTCCGGACTGGGCCCAGTGAGGTTTTTGCCGTGGCCCACGAAGATCCGGCCACCGGCGCCCACGTAATGGCCCGCGGCATTCTGGGCTCACGCGGCACGCGCCCCACCATCGCTTCGCCGCTGCACAAAGAGGTCTATGATCTGGAAACCGGCGAATGCTTCGGAACCGCCGCGGTGCGACTGGAAACGTTCAGCACCCGCATTTCAGACGGTTTCATCGAAGTTGGGGTTTAGCGTCCCACTAGAGTCCGAGGGCCTCGCGGACGTCGTCGAGCACATTATCTAGAACGGTCCGGGCCAACTGGCGGACTTCGGGCAGTTCGGCCGCTGACTCAACCGGGAGGATGACTTCCACGTAGCACTTGAGCTTTGGCTCGGTGCCGCTGGGCCGGATGATCACACGGGTCTGGTCCCGGGTCAGATACAGCAAACCATCAGTGGGCGGCAAGTGCTCGCTCCCGTCGGCCAGGTCCACGAAGGATTCAACAGCGGACGAACGGAACGACTCGGGCGGGCTCACGCGGAGCCGGTTCATCATGGCGTCCAGCAGGCCCACATCGGCCACCCGGATGCTCAGTTGGTCGCTGGCGTGCAGCCCGTGCTGAAGGTAGAGCTCATCCAGGGTGTCGAAGATGGTTTTTCCGTCCGCCTTGGCAGCGGCAGCCAGTTCCGCGATGAGGACAGCGGCAGAGATCCCGTCCTTGTCCCGGACCAGTTCAGGGGCAACGCAGTAGCCCAGGGCTTCCTCGTAGCCGTAGACCAGCCCGGGCACCCGGGAAATCCACTTGAACCCGGTCAGCGTTTCCGCATGCGCGTATCCTGCCGCGGCGGCGATGCGGGAGAGCAGGCGCGAGGACACGATCGAATTGGCGAAGACGCCTGCCCCTCCACCATCGCCTGCTTCGTCCGTACTGCTGGACGCTTCGTCAGTGCAGGGCGCCAGCCGGGCCACAATGTGTGCTCCCAGCAGCGCGCCCACCTCGTCGCCGCGGAGCATGCGCCACGCGCCGGTGTCAGGATCCTTGGCCGCCACTGCCGCGCGGTCCGCATCCGGATCGTTGGCCAGGACAATATCGGCGTCCACGCGGGCCGCGGTCGCCAGAGCCAGGTCCAAAGCACCTGGTTCCTCCGGATTCGGAAAGTTCACCGTGGGAAAGTCGGGATCCGGCTCCGCCTGTTCGGCCACGAGAGTGACATCGGCAAAACCGGCAGCATTCAGCACCGCCACGGCAGTTTCGCCGCCCACACCGTGCATGGGGGTCAGGACTATCCGCAGGTCACGGGACGGGAAGCGGGCCGCATCGGCGAGTGCCGCCGTCGCGCGTTCATAATCCGCCGCAACGGACGGGTCCAGCACTGTCCAGCCGCCGGCGGCAAGGGTGATGGTTTCCAGGGCGCCCACGGCGTCGATCCGCGCGGCGATCCGCGCGTCGTAGGGCGCCACGATCTGTGCTCCGCGGCCGCTGTCCTCCACGGCATGACGGCCCAGGTACACTTTGTAGCCGTTGTCCTGCGGGGGATTATGGCTGGCGGTCACCATCGCGCCGCCGTCGCAATTGAGGGCCCGCACGGCGAATGCGAGCAGCGGGGTGGGCAGCGCGGACGGCATCAGGAACGTTTCGATCCCGGCGGCCGTAAAGATGGCCGCCGTTTCCTCGGCGAAGATGTCGGAGTTGTAGCGGGCGTCATAGCCGACGACGGCGCGTGGCCGGGTCCCGGGGGCGGCCTCAGCCACCGCATCAACCAGGAAGTCGGCGAGGCCGGCGGCGGCGCGGCGCACCACCACACGGTTCATGCGGTTCGGCCCGGCGCCCAGGGCGGCGCGGAGGCCTGCGGTGCCGAACTGAAGGGTGCCGTTGAAGCTGTCGGCCAGCTCCTGTGACGCTGCGGGGGAGCCCTCCTCCGCGAGTTGCAGCAGCTCGGTGAGCTCTGCGGCCGTGGCGGGATCCGGATCTTTGGCCGCCCATTCGCGGGCCTGGCTGAACAAGGAAGCGGCATCGGAGGACGTCATGCGGTCAACGCTATCGTCATTGCTTCAGGAACTGTGCCTGAACACCCGCCTGTGACAGCGGAAACCAGCGAAATCCTTGCAGTAAATTTTCTGGACAAGTAACGTCGCGAATATGAAACTGGGGCAGGGTGTTGAGTGGGGGCTGCATAGCTGCGTCAATATGTCCTGGACCGCGCCGGGGGAGGCCGTCAGCAGCGCACGGCTGGCCGAGTTCTACAAGCTTCCCGCCGCGTACCTGAACAAGCAGCTCCAGGCGCTGGTGCGGGCCGGCATCCTGACCTCGGTGTCCGGCCCGCGGGGTGGCTTCTCGCTGGCCAGGCGTCCGGCCCGGATTTCCGTCCTTGACGTGGTCCTCGCCATTGAAGGAAATGACCATGCCTTCCGGTGCGAAGGCATCACCAAGGACGCGCCGGGCGGGAGTATGGACGCTGACTACGCCCGCACGTGCCTCATCTCCCAGACCATGCGCCACGCCGAAGTCACCTGGCGGACCGAGCTGTCCCGGCAGAGCATTGCCGGGATCGCACAGTCCATCGAGCGCCGCTTTCCCGAGGCCCGGGAGGCCACGGTCAGCCAACTTATGGGCGCCAGGTTGTGACCAGCCCATAAGCAACGCGGGGTCAGTTAGCGCCCGTTGCAAGGCCTCGGATGGACGCTAAGTGACCCCGCGTTGCGCTAAAGCCTGGCGACGATGCCAGCCAGCAGTGTGGAGATGCGCGGTCCGGCGGCCTGGCCGGACTCGATGACTTCCTGGTGGCTCAGCGGCATGGCGCTGAGGCCGGCAGCAAGGTTGGTGACCAATGAAATTCCGAACACTTCCATGCCTGCGTGACGGCCGGCGATCGCTTCCAAGGCAGTGGACATGCCCACCAGGTCCGCGCCGATCCGCTTGGCATACTGGACCTCTGCCGGCGTCTCGTAATGCGGCCCGCTGAACTGGGCATAGACGCCTTCCTCCAGCGAGGCGTCCACTTCGCGGGCGAGGGCGCGGATGCGTGAACTGTACAGGTCTGTCAGGTCAACAAACGTTGCGCCTTCCAGGGGGGAGGTGGCGGTGAGGTTGATGTGATCTTTGATGAGTACCGGGGTGCCCGGCGTCCAGTTTTCGTTGAGTCCTCCGCAGCCGTTGGTGAGGACCAGCGTTTTGCAGCCGGCTGCCGCGGCGGTGCGGATGCCATGGACCACGGCGCGGACGCCTTTGCCCTCGTAGTAGTGGGTGCGGGCGCCCAGGACCAGCGCACGTTTGCCTTCTTTGGTCAGGACGGAGCGGATGGTACCCACGTGTCCTTCCACGGCCGGGGCATGGAAGCCCGGGACGGTGTCAGCGGTCAGGGTGGCGGTGGTCTCGCCGATGAGGTCGGCGGCTTCGGCCCAGCCTGAGCCCAGGACGAGGGCGATGTCGTGGCTGTCAACTTCGGTCTCCCGGGCGATGTAGTCAGCAGCGGAGCGCGCGGCGGCGAAAGGGTCCGTGTTCTGGAAGTCTGTATTACTCACTGGTACAAGTTATCGTGCTGCTGCCGCTGTGCACAGTGGCAACAGCGGTGCTCCAGGCCGCGGCCGGCACCGTGACGGGCCACTCTTTTATTGGTTGTCCCGCGCTGATGCGGGACAATGGTTGATTGTGACTACGCACCCTGATTTCAGCTCCCCCCGGATCGCAATCCTCGGAGGTGGCCCCGGCGGATACGAAGCCGCTATGGTCGCTGCCTCGCTGGGAGCGCAGGTCACCATCATCGAACGCGCGGGCATGGGCGGCTCGGCCGTGCTAACCGACGTTGTGCCTTCCAAGACCCTGATCGCGACGGCGGACCTGATGACCCGCGTCGGTGAGGCGGGCGAGCTGGGAGTGAAGTTCGACGTCGACGGCGGCGACTTTGTGCCGGCGATGCGCGCCGACCTCAAACACATCAACGACCGCCTGCTCGGCCTTGCCCGCCAACAGTCCACCGACATCTCCAGTGGGCTGGAGCACCAGAACGTCCGCATTCTGCTCGGTTCGGGCAAGCTCCTGGACAACCACACCATTGAAGTCCTGACCGCTCGCGGTACAGAAATCGTGGAAGCTGACACCATTCTGCTGGCCGTCGGCGCGCACCCCCGTGAGCTGCCCACCGCGCGGCCGGACGGGGAACGCATCCTGAACTGGGCGCAGATCTACAACCTTGACGAGCTTCCCGAGGAACTGATTGTGGTGGGCTCCGGTGTGACGGGTGCCGAGTTTGCCTCCGCCTACAACGGCCTGGGCTCCAAAGTCACCCTGATCTCCAGCCGCGACCGGGTGCTGCCCGGCTCGGACACCGACGCCGCTGAGGTGCTGGAGGAAGTCTTCGAGCGCCGCGGTGTGCGCGTGCTGTCCCGCGCCCGTGCCGAAACCGTCGAGCGGACCGACGACGGCGTCGTGGTCACCCTCGGTGACGGATCGAAAGTCACCGGCAGCCACTGCCTGGTCTGCGTGGGTTCCATCCCAAACACCGCCGGCATCGGCCTTGAAGAGGCCGGCGTGGCCCTCACCGAGAGCGGCCACATAAAGGTCGACGGCGTCTCCCGCACCACGGCGCCGAACATCTACGCCGCGGGCGACTGCACCGGCGTGCTGGCTTTGGCCTCGGTGGCCGCAATGCAGGGCCGGATCGCGATCGCCCATTTCCTGGGCGACAGCGTGATGCCGCTCAAGCTTCACCAGGTGGCGTCCAACATCTTCACCTCTCCCGAGATCGCGAACGTGGGCGTTACCGAGGCGGAGATCCAGTCCGGCAAATACCAGGGCGACATCGTCAAACTCTCGCTCAAGAGCAATGCCCGCGCCAAAATGCGCAACCACAAGGACGGCTTCGTCAAGATCTTCGCGCGCAAGGGCTCCGGCACCGTGATCGGCGGTGTTGTGGTGGGGCCGAACGCGTCCGAGCTGATCTTCGCCATCTCCCTTGCGGTCACCCAGAAGCTCCACGTCGACGACGTAGCCAACACCTTTACGGTCTACCCGTCATTGAGCGGGTCCATCTCGGAAGCCGCGCGGCGCCTGCACGTCCACATGTAAATGACTTGGGGTAGCGTGGCGGGCATGACTACAGCTCTGGAGCGGCCACGCCGCGGAAAAATCATCGGTGGCGTTTGTGCCGCCCTGTCTGCCCGGTTCGGGGTCCCGAAGTTCCTGGTCAGGATCGGCTTTGTGATCTTTGGCCTGGTGGGGATCGGCGAGCTGGTCTACATCGCCCTGTGGATCATGATCCCCAAGGCCCCGGCCTGAAGACCGCCAGGGATCCCGGCCTCGACGCCTAAGCCAGGGCGTAGGGCGGGACCGTGCACCCGGCTGCAAACGGGATGAACCAGCCATCGAAACCCAGCTTCCCGGCGTCGATTTCCGGAAGATCGGGGCTGTCCGAGTAGAGAGCTGGACTATCCGCCTCCTCCAACAGGACTTCCTCGACCTGTGCCCGCCAGTCTTCCGGGAGATCGAGTTCATAGATGTCCTCGGTGATTTCCGCCTGATCAAGCAGGCAGCGGACGGCGAGTTCGGCTGCGAGGCATCCGGGGGCTGTCCAGCCGCGGACCAGCGATGCCGTTACATCGGAAGCCACCACGATGAACTTTTGGGTGAAGTTGGCGTCGTAGCTGGCGGCGAACCGAGGCGGCAGCGAGGACAGCACAGAGGTACCGGCGACGTCAGACGGAGTAACCGCATCCAGGGCGGTCAGGGTTCCCAGATCGCGGAAGAGCTGGTCAACGAGAACGCCCGACGAGTTCCACAGGAGTCCTGCCAGCACGAGTATCTGGCGCACAGCTGTTTTCCGGTCTTCCGGCGAGGCCGCGGCCATTTCGTCCAGGTCTTCGGGTTCGAACTGCAGCCGCTGTTCCGGCGTCATGTCATCGGGGTGCGGGTCAAGACCCAACAATTCCAGGCTCAGCCCCGTGAGTTTCCCCGCGTCGGCCAGCAGCTCTTCGGTGATGTCGTCTTCTTCGTCGGCATTCATGGCCCCGATGCTACCTGCCGCCCGCGGTCGCCCCCGATTCGCGTTACGCGGACATGTCCGGGAACCCGGAAACCAGTCATGCACGGTGCATGCCTCCTAGAGATTTCTGGTCATACGGCCGCAGCCACCCCCTTGGTGGGAGTGGCCACAACGTCTCGCTCATGCTCTCTGCGTGTACGGCAAGTGGCGAAAAGGAGGGCATGACCAACCCCTTGCTTAATCAGCACCCCTGAGGGGTCGCGGCTAGCACTATGGCCGCCAGATCGTGGCCTCGGAGACTGGCCTCTGGGTCAAATTTGTGGCGTAGGTGCAGCGCTACCCGATGTGGTTGTAGCGGGGGCGCCGCAGCATCGCCGATGAATCCACCGGGAAGGCTTGGTTATATTTGCTCACGATGTCGCGTACAACATCGATGAACCACGACGGCGCTTCGGGCGCGACCACTACTCGGTTTACAAGCTGTTTCAGGTCGACGGCAAGTAGCTTGCCCGCTGGTAGCGTCCGGTAGTCGATCACGTTTTCGTAGTCGACGTTGGGGCTGCGTTCAGACGCGGGCGGTTTGTCCGCTTGTTCCGCTGGGGTCATAGGCCGCAGTGGCGTCAGATCTAAATATTGGATTTCGACCTCCTGCTCGTGGCGAAAGCTTTCACGCTTGTAGCTGTATAGACGATTCAGTTTAAGGCGTCCAGCAGGCCAGGATTTTCGAAGTCAACATAGCGGACCTCCACCAGGTTGGACTCCTTTTGGTCTGTAAGTTCCGCGTCAGAGTCTGTTTGAAAGAGTGCCGAGCGCTATCCTCATATTTGAATCATTTCGAGGGGGGAGACACCGTTGCCGTATATAGCTGTCGCATTTGGAATCGTGATCGTCGTGCTAGTGCTCCTGGCTTCGTATTGGTATATCGTCCTGCCAATTGTGCTGGTTGCTTTGGCGGGCGTGAAGTTGCCCCGGCTGATCCGGGATATTCGTAAGAAGCGCTATTTTGCGAGCGAAGACTTTCTGGAGAGGAAGGCTGCGATCAATTCGGTCGTCGATGAGCACAATGAGATAGCTGAGTACACCTCTGAGATTCGTAGCCGCGGAACGTTTCAGCTTGGCTTAGCGGCCACGGGCGCTCACGCGCACCTGGCGTCGTTCGATAATACGAGCAATCACAACTACCGCCGCGACCGTAATGTAGCTAACTACCAGGCACAGAATGTGCATAACTGCTCACTGCAAGTTGTCCGCAATGCTAGCTCCGATCCCCTCAAGTATCTGATGAAGTACTTCAACATCAAGGCGGTCGAGGCAAACCTCTCTGATGTGGAACATCTGGGTGAGGAGGTGGCCCGACTCGAAGACGCGGTCGACAATTTACGCCAGCGCGAGACGAGTATTACAGCGTCGTTCAACCCTCCTGCGTTCATCTTGAAGCACTACGCGGACGAGTTCATGGAGCACGTCGGAATCGAACTCTCGCCCATCAGCGTTCCGTATCCTGAATATGCCTTCGAATACGTAAGCGCTGGTGGGAACAGCTCGCAGAGAACGACCGTCACCCTGAATACCGAGACGATTGACGCGCTCGTAGAGACGCTTTCGCAGAAGATCCGGTTTAGCCAAAGCGCGGCTGGCCAGCGAGCACTTATGACTGCGAAGCTCCGCCAGTTCATCAAGACGAGAGACCGCCACACTTGCCGATACTGCTCAGTGTCGCTCGCTGCGGAGCCCCATCTTCTTCTTGAAGTGGACCACGTTGTTCCTGTCTCGAAGGGCGGGATGTCAACGCCGGAGAATCTGCAAGCCCTATGTTGGCGATGCAACAGGACCAAATCGAACAAAGTCGCGCCCGTTTGAGAAGTCACGACGCGCCAAACCGGATTAGCAACGGCTCCGGAAGGCCGAACACTCTTCACACACAATCTTAAGGGCTACTATCCTGGCGATGGTCGATCTTGAACGTCTGGCGTCGCGTTTCCGGACCGGGCCGCGTAGAGCCCACAGATAACTCACTGAGGTTCTCTGCTTTGCCAGCTTGTGTGTCGTTAGCCCTGTCACTGGATACCCGCAAGCGCAGCGCTCTGTCCTAGCATGCAGGGATGACGCAACTACTCTGGCGCAGACACACCGAATGGCCGCTACTCGCAGTCGCAATCTTGTTCCTCGCCGCATACTCCGCCCAGGTCATCATGGAACTACCGCCGCAACAGGATGACCTCCTCGAACGGGTCATCTGGGCAACTTGGGGGCTCTTCGGGATCGATTATCTGGTCAACCTTACCCTTGCAAGGAACAGATCACGCTGGTTTTTCCGCAATATCCACGAGCTGGTCATCCTAGTCCTGCCGGTGCTTCGACCACTGCGGCTGCTGCGACTGGTCACCCTGTTGAAGGTTCTGCACCGGACAGCGGGACACTCTCTCCGAGGACGGGTGTTGACATATGTCCTTGGCGCCGCCGTGCTCGTGAGCTACGTCGGCGCGGTCGCGATCCTCGATGCCGAGAGGGGTGCCGAAGGATCGAACATCAACGACTTCGGGGACGCCCTCTGGTGGGCTGTAGTTAGCATCACCACCGTGGGCTATGGCGATCATTTCCCGGTCACCCTGGCTGGAAGACTGGTTGCGGTCGGGCTCCTGCTCGGCGGCATCGCGGTACTGGGTGTTATTACCGCGGCCGTAGCTTCATGGCTCGTGGAAGCCGTCTCCATCAAGGTGACCGAAGAAACGGAGGTTACGGAAGACTCCCTTCGCCGCGAAGTGGCTAGCCTGACCGAGCAGGTCCGAGAACTTATAAACCGGCTCGACCCGAGCCTAGTCAAACAGGGCGACCAACAGGGCCCGGTAAGTGTCACATCTCCACAACCCCACGCCCCCGGCCTCGCGCAGGATTGAAGTAAGCAGTCTGAAGTATTCTCAAACGCAACTCAGTTTCAACGTGCGGGCCGCTTGCTCCTAATAGCCGGGCCGGTGCCCCAGCCAGGATCAGCCAGCGCTGAGGTAACTCTTTACACTCATTCGCAGCGTGTCGGCGTGATCGTAAATTTCCTCAAGACTGCTAATCGGAATTCGAGTTTCGGTCTTGTTTTCATCGAACACGCCGAGGTATTTCTGTACACGGTTGAAGTGCAACCGCGCAATGGGCTTACGGTTATTGTCGTCAAGTAACACGGCAAAGTAAGATTTAGCATCACGCTGTACTACTCGCCCGGGCTTCACGTCACCGCACACTATAGCGCGAACTATGTGGTA
This sequence comes from Pseudarthrobacter sp. S6, assembly GCF_050156575.1. Classification (NCBI taxonomy): domain Bacteria; kingdom Bacillati; phylum Actinomycetota; class Actinomycetes; order Micrococcales; family Micrococcaceae; genus Pseudarthrobacter; species Pseudarthrobacter sp. S6. The sequence continues at coordinate 1,418,545 of NZ_CP189581.1, forward strand.
CCCCTCTAGCTCCTCCAAAGTCGTTTCGATTCCAGTCTCCATGAGGTCGTCCTCCACCGCCTGCGCGCTGGTGACTGTGGTGGCAATTATCGGGTCGTTGGCCATCGGGAAATTCGGTGATCCCAGAGCAGTTTTGAGGCGCTCATTTACCTGATCGTTTAGAAACTGTTTTGCAGCCTTTGTAACCAGCCCGGTGAACTGCTCACGGACCTTCTGCGTATAGGGACCGTCGTAAACCTTGGAAGTCCAAAACTTGATCCAGTCGTTTTCAGGCGCCTTGAACTCCGAGGCAATCGCGCGCTTGATGGCGCCGATGTACTTCAATTCCCCAGCGGCACTGATTATGGAGTCGAGGTCGAAGACTTCCTTTGATAGCTTAATCAGTTCCGGGATCAGCGTCTCGTCAACGTCATTGAGATCCAGAACTAAGAACGGCTTCGCATCCATGCGATTAGGCGCGTCAAGATCTGTGAAGAACTGATAAACTTCGCCGTTAGTAAGGATGGCGATGCGGGCATTTGTTACAGCAAAGTAGCGGTACAACTGGGAGGCGTGCTCTATCTTGAGCGACTCCTTCGACTTCTTGCACTCCACCAAGATTTGCACGGTACCTCCATGCATGATGGCATAATCAATCTTCTCGCCCTTTTTCACGCCGACATCCGCCGTGAACTCCGGGACAACCTCTAGCGGGTTAAATACGTCGTATCCCAAAATAGTCGAAATGAACGGCATTACAAAGGCATTTTTTGTAGCCTCTTCCGTTTCAATTTGGGCGCGTTGCTGTCGCACCTTCGCGGCTAGCGCGGTCAATCGTTCTGCAAACTCCATAGCTTTCCCCCTACTAAAGGCCTAGAGGCCCATATTAGCGGCCCTCGTCGGTCACCGGGGCAGCCGTGAACCCGAGCGTCGTAAACCTGTGGCCTCCTCCCCCCAATTGGTTGATGGCAACCACAGGAGGAGGGAATGAACGGAGGGCCTCCGAGAAGCATCGGCAGAACTGGTGGCACGCCCGAGACTGAATAGCCATGTCATAACCGACTCATCGTCGGGCTACTAATATTGCCGGAAGCGTATCGAATCCCGGAGGCGCAGGATGGTTCCAGTTCTTGTCATCGTTAGACTTAGCCTGGTCCAGCAGGCCTGACGACTCCGGCCGCTATGATAAATTTCTTGGGCACACTAGGGGCAAACATAACTGCAGCATTCATCCCCATTTCAAAAATCATGACTGTCTTGGACAAACTCTAGCCGCACGGGCCGTTCCTCGGCCCAAGAAGGCGCGCGTTGCAGACGCATGTTGTGCCGCGCCCCAGCCCTCAATTCCCCCTGTTCGCGACTGGGCGGGCAAGCGGCACAACTCACGACGTCTCTCCTGATTTCACGGACTTGAAACTGTCAGAAGTCCTGGTCGTCCCTAGGGTGAGGACCAGCAGCGATGGCGCTGCGTAAGGCCGATCGTGTTGCGGTGAGGGCTTCTCGGTATGGGCTTCCGTCTGCCTTCTCAATATTTAGAGGAGGCAACAGATGTTGGATGATTCGGTCCTCGAAATCGAGGGCGTGCTTGTCATCCGCTAACTGCACGCTGGTAAACAACAGGTGATTGCTCATCCACGCCGTGAGGCGCTTTTCAGCTGTCCGGTCCAGCTTTATACCCCCTCTCGAATCGAAGCGCCAGGAAGCAGATGAAGCTCAATGGCCAGAATGGACGCCAAGGAGAATCGAGGGGAGGAACCGCCGACGCGTCGACGATGATATTTTCTGAATCGCTTTCCCAAGTCATTCTCGGCACGGCCCACATACAAGGGCTTCCCGGCTTCAGGACGACTCAGGCGGCGGGAGCCGCCTGGAAGTGTTTTTCAATGAGCCCCTTGATGTCCTCGTGGCAGCCGCCGCAGCCGGTGCCGGCACGGGTTGCCTTGGACACCTCGGCTACGGTAGAGCAGCCATCCGCCACGGCACCCTGGATCCTGGCGCCGCTGACACCGGCGCAGCGGCACACGGTTCCTTCCGGATCGGCAGGACCGGACGCGGCCAGCTGGTCCGGACCGTCCAGCCGCAGCAGCAGGGACCTGTCGGCCGGCAGTTCCGCGCCGCGCTCGAACAGCCCGACGAGCTCGGCGGCGGTCCGCGGCATGCCCACGGCCACCAGGCCTTCCAGCACTCCGCCGCGGGTGGTCATCTTCACGTAGCGGCCGTGTTCCGGATCGGCCCACTGGGCGATCTGCCGCCGGGGCCGGCCGTTCACGGCACCCGCGGTGAGCGCCTCTTCATCCCACGGCTCGGCCCCGTTGTCGCCGGCCACAGCCATGTTCATGCCACGGGCCTTGAGCACAATCACACCGGCCTGTTCCTGCGGCAGCTCTTGGAGCGCGTCCGCCTCGTCCTGTGTGCCGGTGGCCAGCAACGTCAGGTATTCGGCCAGCCATTCGGCCTGCCGCCACCCGGGCCCCACCAGGCCGGACGGGCCCTTCGCTGTGCGGCATTCGCCGCAGGCGGGGTCCGGGCAGCGGACCTCGGCGCAGTCGCCGATCGCGAAGATGTGCGGCTCGTGGTGGGCACGCAGCCGGTGGTCCACCAGGATGCCGGCACCAACCGACAGGCCGCAGCCTTCGGCGAGCTCGGTCCTGGGGCGGACACCGCAGGAGAGGACCAGGAGGTCGCCGTCGATCGCCGAACCGTCATTGAGCAGCAGCGCCGAGAACCCGCCGTCGGGCGCGTTGTGCTCCACCCCGGTGGACCGGGCGTTGCCGGCCATCCGGACGCCGCACCGGCGCAGGCTGGCCGCGAGGACCGCTCCGCCGCCGCGGTCGATGTTGCGGCCCAGCGGGTGTGGCCCGTTGTGTACCACCGTGACAGTGGCGCCTTCTTCCGCCGCCGCGAGGGCTGTCTCGAGGCCCAGGACGCCGCCGCCCAGCACCACAACACGCTTGCCGCCGTCGACCCCTGCGCGCAGAACCGAAGCGTCCCGGAGGTCCCGGAGCGCGGTCACTCCGGCCGGAAGGACGGGGGATGCGGGGTCCGGGTTGATGCCGGTCAGGTTGGGGATGACGGGCCGGGAACCGGTGGCGAAGACCAGCCGCTCATAGTGGGCGGAGGTGCCGTCGGTGAGGATCACCTGCTGGCGGGCGCGGTCCACGCGGCGGACCCGCACGCCAAGCCGGACGTCCACGCCGTCGGCGGCCAGGGCTGCCGCGTCGGAGAGCGCCAGGGCATCGGCCGTGGTGCGTCCGACGCCCAGATCGGCCACCAGCACACGGTTGTACGCGGCTTCGGCCTCTTCACCCACCACGGTCAGGCTGACGTGCCCGTCGCGGACCGCGGGCAGCAGTTCATCGATCAGGCGGGCAGCCACGGGGCCGAAACCAACAACGACAATCTGCTCACTCATGAGGCCTCCGATGTCTGAAGAACACTGCTCTGTTGTCCGGTTGCGACCGCCCGGACCCACACGTTGTTGAACTTGAATTCGGGCATCCCGGAAATGGGATCCGTTGCCGCCTCGGTGAGGCGGTTGGCGCTTTCAAGCTCCGGAAAATGGAACGGCAGGAAGACCGTCTCGGGACGGATCGCGGTGCTGAGTTCCGCACGGCAGAACACCTCCCCGCGTTCATTGGCCACCGAGACAAAGGCACCCTCGGTGATGCCCATGGCGGCCGCGGCTGCGGGGTGGATCTGCATTTTCGCCTCGGGCTGCGCGGCCAGCAGCTCGGACACCCGCCGGGTCTGCGTCCCGGACTGGTAGTGCTCCAGGAGGCGGCCGGTGATCAGGGTCATGGTTTTCGCGGCCGGGGCTGTGGGGTCCCCAACGGGGGGCGCGGCCGGCGTACGACGGCGGCGGGGCGTCACCGGGGTCATGACCGCCTTTCCGCCGGCGTGGGCAAACGCATCAAGGAACAGCCGGGGCGTACCGGTGCTGCCCACAGGGTAGGGCCAGTAGGCAGCTTCGCCGCGGTCCAGCATGGCGTAGTCAATGCCGGAGTAATCGGCGTGCCCGCCGGCCGAGGCCAGCCGCAGTTCCTCAAAGACCGTTTCCGGATCTTCGCTGTACGTGGACGGGGCCTCGAGCGCTTCAGCGAGCCTGGCCATGATCCAGAGTTCGCTGCGTGCGCCGGCCGGCGGCTGCAGGGCCCGGCGGCGGCGCAGTACGCGTCCCTCTAGGTTGGTGAGCGTGCCTTCCTCTTCGGCCCACTGCAGGACCGGGAGGACGAGGTCGGCTTCGGCGGCCGTCTCGGACATAAAGAAGTCGCAGACCACCAGGAAGTCCAGGCCGCGGAGCCCGGCGATGACGGCGTTTGCGTCGGGGGAGGCCACCGCGATGTTGGAGGCGTGCACAAGAAGGCACCGGACGCCGTCGGGCTGTCCCAGTGACTTCAGCAACTGGACGGCGGGCAGTCCGGGCCCGGGAATGGTTCCCTCCGGGACGCCCCAGACGCCGGCCATGTGGGCGCGGGCGGCGGGGTCGGTGATCTTGCGGTAGCCGGGGAGCTGGTCGGCCTTCTGGCCGTGCTCGCGGCCGCCCTGGCCGTTGCCCTGGCCGGTGAGGGTGCCGTAGCCGCTGCGGCGTGAGCCGGGCAGCCCCAGGAGGAGGCTGAGGTTGATCGCGGCGGTGGCGGTGTCCGTGCCGTCCACGTGCTGTTCCACACCGCGTCCGGTGAGGATGTAGCTGCCGCCCTTGCCTGCGCCGTCGGCGAGCCTGCGGGCGGTGTCCCGGATGAGCTCCGCCGGGACGCCGGTGAGGGACTGGACGCGTTCGGGCCAGAACGCGTTGACGCTGCGGACCACAGCCTCATAGCCGGTGGTGCGCGCTGTGATGAAGTCGTCGTCTGCCAGGCCCTCGTGGATGATCACGTGCGAGAGGCCCAGCAGGAGGGTGAGGTCGGTGCCCGGCAGGGGCTGGAGGTGGAGGCCGCCGCCGTCGGCCGTGAACTTTGCCGTGGCTGAACGGCGGGGATCCACCACGATCAGCCCGCCGGCGTCGCGGGCGCCCTGGAGGTGCTGCACAAACGGCGGCATGGTTTCGGCCACGTTGGAGCCGAGCATCATGATGGTGCTGGCGGCGTCCAGGTCGGCCAGCGGGAACGGGAGGCCGCGGTCCAGGCCGAACGCGCGCATCCCGGCGGCCGCGGCGGAGGACATGCAGAAGCGGCCGTTGTAGTCGATGCGTGAGGTGCCCAGGGCCAGGCGGGCGAACTTGCCCAGCATGTAGGCCTTCTCGTTGGTGAGGCCACCGCCACCGAAGACCCCGACGGCGTCCTTACCGTAGCGCGCCTGCGTGTCCTTCACGGCGGCGGTGACCAGCGCCAGGGCCTGGTCCCAGCCGATGGGGCGATGGACGCCGTCGGCGCCCTTGAGGAGCGGTTCGGTGACCCGTCCGGGGTGGTTCAGGAGCGTGGCTGAGGTCCAGCCTTTGCGGCAGAGGCCGCCGCGGTTCGTGGGGAAATCCCGGCCGCTTACTTCGAGGAGGGGGGCTTCCGCAGCGGCCAGCGCCGCGGATTCAGCCGGCACGGGGACTGACCCCGGCTCGGAAGCCGGGGTCAGTTCCGCAGGGGATGTGAGCGTCATGGCGCACTGCAGGGCGCAGTAAGGGCAGTGCGTGTCGGCGCTTTTGGTCATGTTAGACGTGTCCCATCGCGTTTCGGTTGGCGTTGCGGATGTAGAAGAACCAGCAGACCGCCAGCATCAGGACGTAGGCCCCGACGAAACCGTAGAAGGCCGGGGTGTAGGAGCCGCTGGCAGTGTTGGAGGCGTTCAGCACCTGCGGGATCACGAAGCCGCCGTAGGCGCCGATGGCCGAGATCAGTCCGAGGGCCGAGGACGCGAGCCGCTGGGTTTGCACGGTGCTGGCGCCGGACTTCGCCGCCCGGCTGGACGTGGCGAAGATGATGGGGATCATCCGGTAGGTTGCGCCGTTGCCGAAGCCGCTGGCGGTGAAGAGCATCAGGAACAGGACCAGGAAGAGCCAGAAGTTCTTCAGCGGCAGGGTCCAGATCATGGTCAGGGTGATGACGGCCATGCTGGCGAACGCTGCCACGGTCATCCGTGCCCCGCCCATGCGGTCAGCCATGCGTCCACCGTAGGGGCGGGCGAGTGAACCGACCAGCGGGCCGAGGAACGCCAGCGATAGTGCCACGGTGCCGACTCCGATGGAGGAGAACGCCGGGAAGTAGTCCTTGATGAGCTTGGGGAACACACCGGCGAAGCCGATGAACGAACCGAAGGTGCCGATGTACAGCAGCGCCATGATCCACAGGTGCGGTTCCCTCAGTGCTGCGACCGAACCGGCCACGTCACCCTTGGCGCTGGTGAGGTTGTCCATGTACTTCCAGGCACCGAAGGCGGCGATGAGGATGAAGGGGATCCACATCCAGCCGGCCATGGGCAGGTTGACGCTGCCGACGGCCACCAAAGTGATCACAATTGGGACGGCGAGCTGTGCAACGGCTGCACCCATGTTGCCGCCGGCGGCGTTCAGGCCCAGGGCCCAGCCCTTCTCGCGTGCCGGGTAGAAGAACGTGATGTTGGCCATGGAGCTGGCGAAGTTGCCGCCGCCGAAGCCTGCCAGAGCTGCCACGAAGAGCATGACGCCGAACGGGGTTTCCGGGTTGGAGACGCAGAGTCCCAGGCCGATTGAGGGAATCAGGAGGAGGAGCACGGACACGATGGTCCAGTTCCGGCCGCCGAAGCGGGGAACCATAAAGGTGTAGGGAATCCGGAGCGTGGCGCCTACCAGGCTGGGCATCGAGATCAGCCAGAAGATTTCCGAGGTGGTGAACGTGAAGCCGGCTGCCGGAAGCTGGACCACCACGATGGACCAGAGCTGCCAGACCACAAATCCTAGGAACTCGGCGAAGATGGACCAGTTCAGGTTGCGGCGGGCGATGGCCCGGCCGCCGGACTCCCACTGCTCTTTGTTCTCGGCGTTCCAGTTGGCGATCCAGCGGCCGGGACGGAAGTCAAGGGCGGGGGCATCTGTTGTACCCGTGGAGGGCTGCGCGCCGGCGGATGAGGACACGCCTCCGTGCAGCGGGTCGGCGTCTATATCTACGGAATTGCCGGGGCCGGCATTTGCGCTGCGGTCAACAGTCACGGTGGACCTCCTCATGGGGGATGTTGTTCTTCCACGGTAGAGAAGGCGCGTTTCGCGGACAGTCGCGGTTTGTTAACGTGCTGTGACATTTGCCTATCGGCAGCCGGCCGGCGGCGTGAGGAGCGTTAACGGCCGAAGGATGAGACATGGGCCACAAGTCCACATGGCGGACCTTTTGTCCATTGAATGGACGGCTGGAACTACTATCGGACTCTAACTACTGCGCGCCGGGTCTCACAAGGTCCGGCCGGTTCTCAGGAAAGAGTTCCTATGTCATCCATTCACACCACCGTGGAGCCAGGATCCCCCAAGGCGGTGAACTCGCGCGGCCGCGTGATTGTGGCCAGCCTGATCGGCACCACCGTTGAGTTCTACGATTTCTACGTCTACGCGACCGCCGCCGTGCTGGTCTTCCCGGCGCTGTTCTTCCCCAATCAGAACGAGACCACCCAGCTGCTCAGCTCCTTCGCTGTCTTTGGTGTGGCCTTTGTTGCCCGCCCGCTGGGATCCATCGTCTTTGGCCACTTCGGCGACAAGTTCGGCCGCAAGGGCACCCTGGTAGCCTCGCTGCTGACCATGGGCATTGCCACATTCCTGATCGGCTGCCTGCCCACTGCGCTTGTCCCGGGCTGGGAATTCTGGGCTCCGGCGCTGCTCGTTGTCATGCGGTTCGCCCAGGGCCTCGCCCTTGGCGGCGAATGGAGCGGCGCTGCCCTGCTGGCCACCGAAAACGCCCCGGCCAACAAGCGCGCCATCTACGGCACGTTCCCGCAGCTCGGCGCACCCATCGGCTTCATCATCGCGAACGTGATCTTCCTGGTGGCCAGCTACACGCTGACGCCGGCCGACTTCCTGGCCTGGGGCTGGCGCGTGCCGTTCCTGCTCAGCGCCGTCATGGTGATCATCGGCTTGTACGTCCGCCTGAAACTGATCGAAACCCCTGCCTTTACCAAGGTGCTCGAATCCAACGAGGTGGCCAAGTTGCCGCTGGCCCGGGTCTTCAAGTCCAGTGGCCGTCCGCTCATACTGGGCACGTTCATCATGCTCGCCACGTACGTGCTCTTCTACCTGATGACCACGTTCACGCTGACTTACGGAACCCGCGCCTCCAACCTGGGTGCTGCCAAGGCTGCCGCAGAGAAGGCCGGCAAACCAATGTCCGAGGCCGCCGCGGCAGCGTTTGTTCCCGGCCTCGGCTTCAACCGCAACGACTTCCTCTGGATGCTGATTGCCGGCGTCGTCTTCTTCGGCATCTTCACCCTGGTTTCAGGGCCGCTGGCGGAGAAGTACGGTCGCCGCAAGATGCTGCTGACCGTCACAGGTGGCATTTTTGTCTTCGGCCTTTTGTTCGTTCCGCTGTTCAGCGGCGGCTTTGTGGGCACCATGGCCCTGCTGATCATCGGCTTCTCGCTGATGGGCCTCACGTTCGGCCCCATGGGTGCGCTGCTGCCCGAACTGTTCCCCACCAACGTGCGCTACACGGGCTCCGCCGTCAGTTACAACGTGTCCAGCATCCTGGGTGCTGCGGTGGCCCCGTTCATCGCCGTCGCGCTGTGGGAGCTGGCTGACGGCAGCCCTGTCCTGGTCGGTGTCTACCTGACCGCGATGTCGGTGCTGACGCTGATCGCGCTGTTCGTGTCCAAGGAAACCCGCGACCTGGACTACGAGAACAACGTAGCCTGACGCGCCGCCGTCGGGCGTTCCAGCCCGGTTGCTGACGGAACTGCCCGGCATGTTCTCCGTTATTGCGGGGAACATGCCGGGCATTGCTGTGTCCGGCCGGGACCAACGGGGGGAGGAACGCACGACGGCGGCACCCGCCTACCAGCGCGGAGCTCAGCCGGCGTAGCGGGCCACGAAGTTCTTCAGAATGGTCATGGGCGCGGTGACGGTGAAGTTACGGGCGGCTGCCATCAGTTCCTCGGCGGATTCCGGCGGGAAGTAGCCGGCATGCCGGTAGATGTCGATCCTGGTGACCAGGCCCTCCGCGTCCAGCTCAGGGTGGAACTGCGTGGCGTACAGGTTCTGCTTGATCCGGAACATGTGGACGGGGCAGGCCCGGGAGGATGCCAGCAGCACGGCGTGGGAAGGCAGTTTGGTGCAGGCCTCCTTGTGTCCGGTGAAGGCGGTGAAGCGGCGCGGCATCCCGCGCAGGAGCGGATCCGCGAGCCCTGCCTGCGTCAGCTCGATTTCCACCCCGCCCAACTGTTCGCCAAACGTCCTGTCGATGAGCGCGCCCTGGTGCCTTCCCAGAGTCCCGACCCCGTAGCAGGCGCCAAGGAACGGGAAATCCTCAGCGACGATCCGGTCCAGCAGCACGGCAAGCTCACGCTCCACCCGGTGCTGGGTGTCGCTTTTCTTCTCTGCGGGGTCGCTGGAGGTGAAGGGACTGCCCCCCACAATCACGCCGGAGTATTCGGCCAGATCCAGTTCCGGCAGGGGAGCGGCTTCAAGCCGGACACGCCGGAGCTGTTCCGGTGCCAGGCCGCCATACCGCAGGTACGCGGCGTACTCGTCGTCAGCGGCGGCGTCTTCGGCCCGGGAGGCCAGGAGCAGGAAAGGCTTCACACGCTAAGTGTGCCGTTGGCTCCAGCCCAGCGCCAGAGTGCAGCCTGCGCCGGAGGGTTGTCCGGCGCCGGCGTGCACTCATGAAGGAACACGGCACCGGACTGATGTCAGTGGCTGGCCGGCTGCGCGAGCGATCGCCGGGACTGCGGCTGTGCGGCCGGATCCGCGTGGCGGTGGACGAGCTTCCAGTAGCCTTCTTCGCGCCGGAAGATGCTGGTCACGCGGAGCGCGAATTCCTCCGGCGCCGCGGCGCTCTCCAAGCGGGCCCGGAAGTGTTCCGTTTCCACCAGGTAGGCCGTGTCACGTGCGGTGTATGAGGTGATGGTGTCGAACCCGAGCATCTCGCCGTCGTGGAACTGGCGGGACGCCTGGTCCAGCCGGGCCTCCACCTGGGCCCAACCGCGGGCGATGCCGCCGAACGGGTTGGCCAGCGTGACGTCGTTGAGCCTGGAGTACAGGTCCTTGACGGCACCGGGATTCCCACGGGTGATTTCCGGAACCGCCAGGTGGTAGCGGTCTACTTCTTCTTCAAAACTGGGTGCAAGCATAGGGTGCCTCCGGCAGGGTCTAGTCTTCGATCGTGGCGATGACGGCGCCGGCCGACACCGTCTCACCGGCCGCTGCGCTGAGTCCGGTGATGGTGCCGGAACGGTGCGCGGTCAAGGGCTGTTCCATCTTCATCGCTTCAAGAACCACCACCAGGTCACCCTCGGCCACAACGTCGCCGTTGGCCACGGCAACCTTAACGATGGTGCCCTGCATCGGGGAGGTCAGCGCGTCCCCGGCGGCGGCCGCTGCCGCACCGCCTGAACGCACGCGCTTCTTGGACTTGCCGGACTTGGCTCCGGAACCCGCGGCGGAACCCGCCCCGATCGAACCCAGGGAGGCAGGCAGGACAACCTCGAGGCGCTTGCCGCCTACTTCAACCACCACACGCTGGCGTTCACCGGCATCGCCGCCGGCGTCAGCGGTTCCGTCCGGCGTCCAGGCAGGAATGTTGTTGACGAATTCGGTTTCAATCCAGCGGGTGTGGATGCTGAACGGCCCTTCCTCGGGCGCAAAGGCGGGGTTTGATACAACGGCGAGGTCGAAGGGGATAACGGTGGGGATGCCTCCCACCACCATTTCCTCCAGGGCGCGCCGGGAACGCTGCAGGGCCTGGGCGCGGGTGGCGCCGGTGACGATCAGCTTGGAGAGCATCGAGTCGAAGTTGCCGCTGATGACATCGCCCTCTTCCACGCCGGAATCGATCCGGATGCCAGGGCCGGTGGGGTTCTTCAGGGTGGTGATAGTGCCAGGGGCGGGCATGAAGTTGCGGCCCGGGTCCTCGCCGGTGATGCGGAATTCGAACGAGTGGCCGCGGACCTCAGGATCGCCGTAGCCGAGCTCCTCGCCGCGAGCCAGCCGGAACTGTTCGCGGACCAGGTCGATGCCCGTGACTTCCTCGGAGACACAGTGCTCCACCTGCAGGCGGGTGTTGACCTCGAGGAAGGAGATGGTGCCGTCTTGGCCCACCAGGAACTCGCAGGTTCCGGCGCCGAGGTAACCGGCTTCCTTCAGGATCGCTTTGGAGGATTCGTACAGGCGGCGGTTCTGCTCTTCGGTGAGGAACGGGGCCGGTGCTTCTTCAACGAGCTTTTGGTTGCGGCGCTGCAGCGAGCAGTCACGCGTGGAGATGACCACGACGTTGCCGTGGGCGTCCGCGAGGCACTGCGTTTCGACGTGGCGCGGGGCGTCCAGGAAGCGTTCAATGAAGCATTCGCCGCGGCCGAACGCTGCGATGGCCTCACGGACGGCTGACTCGAAGAGCTCCGGGATTTCTTCGCGGGTGCGGGCCACTTTGATGCCGCGTCCGCCGCCGCCGAAGGCTGCCTTGATGGCCACCGGCAGGCCGAACTTGTCCACGAACTCGAGGATTTCCTCGGCAGACTGCACAGGATCGGCGGTGCCGGGGACCTGGGGCGCGCCGACCTTCTCGGCGATGTGCCGGGCCTGGACTTTGTCGCCCAACGCGGAAATGGCGGCAGGGGAAGGGCCGATCCAGGTGATCCCGGCGTCGATGACCTTGGCAGCGAACTCGGCGTTTTCGGCGAGGAAGCCGTAACCGGGATGGATGCCGTCGGCGCCGGACTGGCGGGCAACGTCGATGATCTTGTCCATCACCAGGTAGGACTCTGCGGCGGTGTCGCCACCCAAGGAGTAGGCCTCGTCGGCAAGCCTGACATGGAGCGCGTCGCGGTCCGGATCGGCGTAGACGGCCACGGAGGCAATGCCTTCGTCGCGTGCCGCGCGGATGATGCGCACGGCGATTTCGCCCCGGTTTGCGATCAGCACCTTGGTGAGGTTCGACTGCACGGGACTAGCGGACTGCTCCAAATTTGCTGACAAGGCGTCTCCTTCTTTCCTTCAGGGAGCCTAGCGCGATTTTGTGGGTTCCGCCGATATTACTTGCGGTTTCCGCGTGTAAACGGGCACAGCTTTGTAGGGAACCTACAACTGGCCGGAAAATCGCCGGAATTATTCGGCCGACCACAGCTCCGTGATGCGTACGTTTGCGTGCCCGAGGAGACTGCGCAGCGTGGAGACTGACAGGCCCACAACGGCGTGCGGGTCCCCGTCCACCTTCAGGATGAACGCGCCGCCCAGGCCGTCGATGGTGAAGGAGCCGGCGCAGTGCAGCGGTTCGCCGGTGGCGATGTACGCGTCGATCTCTTCGGGATCCATGTCCGTGAAGTGGACCTCGGCGGAGGCGACCGCCCCGAGCGTGGCGCCGGATCCCAGCGCCGTGATGCCGGCGTCGGGCGCTGCGTCGGTCCCTTCCGCGGCGGCCGGTTCGTCATCGGCTGCCGTCGCGCGGCAGTCCACCAGCCAGTGCCCGGTGTGCAGGACCCCGCTGTTGCCGCTCATTCGCAGCATCCGTTCGCGGGCGACGGCGGCCGTGTACGGTTTGCCGTGCGCCTCGCCGTCGAACTCGAAGACGGAGTCGCAGCCGATGACCAGCGCGCCCTCGGCTTCCGGCAACGCGGCCACCGCCTCGGCTTTGGCGCGTGCCAGCAGTAGCGCGGTATCGTGCGGATCCGTGACGCCGTAGCGTGCCTGGACCTCGTCCTCGTCCACGTCGGAGACCAGCACGGAGTGCCGGATGCCGGCGTCGGCCAGGAGCTTGGTGCGGGCGGGGGACTGGGAGGCGAGGATGAGGCGGGTCACCGTTTCAGCCTAACGGACCGCAGCAGAACAACGCGGGGTCACTTACGGCCCATGCAGCCGGGGGTCATAGGCGCGAAGTGACCCCTCGTTGCTCTGAACGGGTGGGTGCTGGCTGGCGTTCCAGCCGGGCGCCCTCCACGTCCACATCCGGCAGGATCCGGTCCAGCCACTTCGGCAGCCACCAGGTCTTTTCGCCGAGGAGGTACATTACGGCCGGGACGATGGTCATGCGGACCACAAAAGCATCCAGCAGCACACCGAACGCCATGGCGAAGCCCAGCGGCCGGACCATGGTCAGGTGGCTGAAGATGAAGCCGGCGAACACGCTGACCATGATGATCGCGGCGGCGGTCACCACGGTGCCGGCATGGCTGAAGCCGATGCGTACGGCCTTTTTGGCCGGGGCGCCATGCATATAGGACTCACGCATGCCCGACGCGATGAACACCTGGTAGTCCATCGCCAGGCCGAACAGCACACCGATCAGGATGATCGGCAGGAAGCTCAGGACCGCGCCGGGATTGGCGACGTCGAACACTCCACCCAGCCAGCCCCACTGGTAGACGGCCACCACCAGGCCGAAAGCGGCGGCCAGGGACAGCAGGAAACCGCCGGTTGCCAGGAGGGGAACCACAATGGAGCGGAATACCAGCAGCAGCAGGATGACGGAAAGCCCGACGACGATCGCCAGGTACGGCGGCAGGGCGTCACCGAGTTTTGTGGAGACGTCGATGTTGCCGGCGGTCTGCCCGGTCAGGCCGATGGTGACCCCCGTTTCGGCCTGGATCTGGGTGCCGCGTTCGCGGAGTTCGCTCACCACCTGCACCGTGCCGGCCTTGGCGGGCCCCTCTTCCGGGATGACCTGGAATACGGCGGTGCGGCGGTCTTCACTCAGTGCCACTGGCACTGTTGCCACCACGTTGTCCACGCCACGGATCAGGTCCGCGACGTCATACTGCAGTTCCTGGGCCCGGGCTTCGTCCAGGCCGGCCGGGAATTCACCCACCACCACAATGGGGCCGGTGACGCCTTCGCCGAAGCTCCGTGCGGTGACGTCATAGGCCTGGTAGGCCTCGGAGTCCACCGGTTCGGAGCCGCCGTCGGGCAGTGCCAACTGGAGCTGCGCGGCGGGCAGGGCTAGCGTTCCCAGCAGGAGCACGCCGGCGACGAGCGCCACGACGGGGTGCCTGGTGACCATGCCGCCCCAGCCCCGGGTGCTCTTTTCCTCATCCTTGGCCTGGTCCGCAACCTCATGGCCGGCCTCGGCGTTGTGGGCATCGGCCTTGGCCCAGGCCCGCCGGGAAATGATGCGCCGTCCGATCAGGGACAGCAGGGCCGGGGTCAGGGTGAGCGCCACAAGGACGGCCACCGCGACGGTGCCGGCCGCGGCCAGTCCCATCACGCTCAGGAACGGCAGGCCGGGCACCACCAGGGCAGCCAGGGCGATGATGACCGTCAGGCCGGCAAAAAGTACCGCGTTGCCCGAGGTTCCGGTGGCGCGCGCCACGGATTCTTCGGGATCCATACCCGCCTGCAGCTGGGTCCGGTGCCGGTTGACGATGAACAGGGAGTAGTCGATGCCCACCGCGAGGCCCAGCATCAGCGCGAGCATGGGCGAGATGGAACTCATCTCGAAGGCGCCGGAGAGGGCGAACGTGATGCCCACGCCGACGCCAACGCCGATGACGGCCATCAGTAGTGGCAGGCCCGCGGCGATGAGCGTGCCGAGCATCAGGATCAGGACCAGGGCCGCGACCCCGATGCCGATGATTTCTGCGGTGCCGAAGAGTTCTGAAATGTCTTCGGTGATTTCCTTGCTGGCCAGTGCCGTCACCCCAGCGGAGGACGTCTCATGCGCGATGTCCTGCACCTGCTGGCGCACCGCCGGTGTCAGGGCATTGATGGAGGTGTTGAACTGCACCTGTGCCACAGCTGCCTGACCGTCCGTTGAGACAAAGCGGATCCCGGCGGAAGCTTCCGCCTGCCGCTTGCCCAGGTCCAGCTTGGCTTTGGCGGCCTGCCATTCCTGGGTGCCGGCTTCGAGCTGCGCCTTGCCCTGTGCGAGGGCGGCCTTCTGTGCTCCAAGCCGGGCTTCGATCATGGCTGGGGTGGCGCCGCTGGCGGCGAACTGCTGCTCCGCGGCGCTCAGCTGCGCGGTGCCGGCGTCGAGTTCGTCGCGTGAGGCATCCAGGCGGGCCTTGCCCGCGGCAAGCTGCTGCTCGCCGTCGGCGATGGCCTGCCCGGCCTGGTCCAGCTGGGCCTGCGTGGCGAAGGGATCCACCGTGGCCTTGACGTCAGGCAGTTCACCAAGCTTGGTGAGGGCAGCCGTGACGGCTGCGCGGCTGCCGTCGGTAAAGCCGCCTTCCGGGGCTTCAAAGACGATTGTGGCAGAGCCGCCCGACGCTGCCGGCAGTTCCTGCTTCAGCTTGTCCGCGATCCGCTGTGTCTCAGTGCCCGGAATCTGGAAGTTGTTGGACAGCGTGCCGTGGAAGGCGGCTGCTGAGCCGCCGACGGCCACCAGCGCCGCGAGCCAGAGCGAAATGACCAGCCAGCGGTGGCGGTAGGAGAATTTGCCGAGGCGGTAGAGCAGCAGGGCCATGTCAGAGCCGTTCTTTGTTGAGGTGGGTGGTGGCGGTTGTGGACGTCGCGGAGGGGCTGGCCGCCGGAACGGGGCTGCCGAAGCCGGAGCCGAGGTGGCCCATGGCGTCAATGAGCAGTTGCCGGAGGACAGCGAGGGAAGCGGGGGAGAGATCGGCGCCGCACTGGACGAACCACACGTCCATGGCCGCCTTCCCGCAGGAGATGACGGAGCCTGCGAGGGCGCGCAGGTACAGTTCGTCGACGACGGCGCCCGGGGTTCCGGCGAAGCGCTCCCTGGCGGCGCTGATGATCTCCTCGGTGCAGTGGTCCCACGCTTCGAGTTCGGACCGGGACAGGACCGCGTTGTCCTGGGTGAGTGTGAAGAGCTCAGCCAGCGGTGCCACGGTCATTAGGTCAGCGAGTTGCATCAGTGCCGCGCGGGCGGACTCGAGAACGGGCTCGTTCGCGGGGCGTAGCCGGAACTGCTGAAGGGCGCTGTCCAGGAACCCGTGCGTCACCGAAGCCAGGGCGGCTTCGATGCTGCTGAAGTAGTTGAAGAACGTGCGGCGCGATATCCCGGCGGATTCGGCGATGTCTTCCACCGTGAAATTCCCGGGGCCCTTCGCGCGCAGCAGAGTCAAAGCGGCGTCGGTGATGGCCTGGCGGGTGGCGGCTTTGTTGAGCTCACGGCGCGAGAGAAGTTCGGGCATGAAATTACACTACGTGCAAGTTTGCACGCCGCGCAAGTTGATTCACAGGAAGATGAAAGGTTCCCGACAGCTCCCCCTGATGCTGTCGCCGGAGACTGGGAGAGTTCCCATCTGGGACATCGTGACCAGCCGTCACCTGACGGCAGATCCAGGAGACAGAAATGGTACGCACAAAGAGAATTGCCGTCGGCCTCACGGCCACTGCGCTGGCCCTTGGCGCCGGGATCGGCGTCGCCGGCATGGCGTCGGCAACCACGACGCCCACCCCCAGCGCCAGCTCAAGCGCCTCAGCCGACGGGAGCACCGGCACTCCCCCAGCTGAAGGGAAGGGCATGCGGGGCGGTCACGGCCACGGCGGCTTCCGCGGCGTGGACGCGGCGGAACTTGCCACCAAGCTGGGCGTGGATGAAGCCAAGGTGACGGAGGCCCTGAAGGCCTACCGTGACGCCAACAAGCCCACCACCCCGCCGGCCGACGGAACTGAAGGAACCCGGCCGGACCCGGCCGCGAAGCAGGCTGAACTGGCGAAGTCCCTCGCGGCGACGCTGGGCATCGACGAGGCAAAGGTCGCAGCGGCGCTTGAAGAGCTGCGGAGTGCCGAACAGGCGGATCGCGCCGCGGCTCTGAAGACGCGCCTGGACGCAGCAGTCACTGACGGCAAGCTGACCCAGGCCGAGGCGGACGCCGTGACCAAGGCTGTCCAGAACGGAGTCATCGGGGGTGGCGGCCGCTAGCAAAAGGACACCCCGCCCCGAAGAGTTTTTGTCCAGATAATGCCCCTTTAAGCGTTTCCTGGGCGCATTATCTGGACAAAAACTCGGGGGTGGGGTGTTGCGGGGTGTGGCTGCGGCGGTGCGTTAGGCCTTGGCGTCCGCCAGCTCGCGTCCGGCTTCCGGAGAGTCAGTAGCTCCGGTGATGGCGGAGGGATCCGCGGCGGAGGAGTCGGCGTCGTCGTCCACAAACGGAGTGCCGTTCCGGGGCGCGTTGTAGAGCGCCTCGTCAAGGATGCCCTGGCGCTTGGCCACAATGGTGGGCACCAGGGCCTGGCCTGCAACGTTGACCGCGGTGCGGCCCATGTCCAGGATGGGATCGATCGCCAGCAGGAGTCCGACGCCGGCCAGGGGCAGTCCCAGCGTGGAGAGCGTCAGGGTGAGCATCACCACGGCGCCGGTGGTGCCGGCCGTTGCGGCGGAACCGAGGACCGAGACGAGGGCGATGAGCAGGTAGTGGCTGGCGTCCAGCTGGACGCCGAAGAACTGGGCCACGAAGATGGCGGAGATCGCGGGGTAGATCGCGGCGCAGCCGTCCATCTTGGTGGTGGCGCCCAAGGGCACGGCGAAGGAAGCGTAGGCGCGGGGAACACCCAGGCTGCGCTCCGTGACGCGCTGGGTCAGCGGCAGGGTTCCGATTGAGGAGCGGGACACAAACGCCAGCTGCACGGCAGGCCAGACGCCGGAGAAGTACTGCTTCACGGACAGGCCATGGGAACGGATGAGGGACGGGTAAACCACAAACAGCACCAGGGCAAGGCCCACGTAGATGGCGAAGGTGAACTTGCCGAGCGCGCCGATGGTGTCCCAGCCGTAGACGGCCGCGGCGTTGCCGATCAGGCCGACGGTGCCGAGCGGGGCGATGCGGATGATCCACCAGAGGACCTTCTGGATGACGGCCAGTGCCGAAGCGTTGAGGGTCAGGAACGGCTCGGCAGCTTTGCCTACCTTGAGGGCGGCGACGCCGACGGCGATGGCAATGACCAGGATCTGGAGCACGTTGAAGCTGATGGAGGTGCTGACTGTGGTGGCTGCGGTGGCGCTTTCGGTCACGGTGGAGCTGGCGCCGAGGCCGAGGAAGTTCTTGGGGAACAGCCCGATCAGGAAGGACCACCAGTCACCGGACTTGCCGGCGTACTTGGCCTCCTGGGTGATGCCGGTGTTGGCGCCGGGCTGCAGGAGCACGCCGAGGCCGATGCCGATCAGGACGGCGATCAGGGACGTGATGGCGAACCAGAGCAGGGTGTTCCAGGCCAGCTTGGCGGCGTTGGAGACCTGGCGCAGGTTCGAGATGGAGCTCACCACGGCGGTGAAGATCAGCGGAACCACCGCAGTCTGCAGCAGTGCAACGTAGCTGGAGCCGATGGTCTGCAGCGTGGCGCCGAGACCGTTGGGGGACTCCTTGGTGCTGCCCGTGTACTTGGCCAGCAGGCCGAGGCCCAGCCCGACAATAAGGGCGGCGATGATCTGGAAACCGAACGAGCCAGCCCACTTGGGCAGCTGGAAGCCGGTCTTTCCTGCGGATTCGGGGGTGCGGGTTTGAGTGCTCACCAGAACACGCTAGGCCCGGGCGCTTATCACGGCGAACAGATGTTGAGAAATGTTACGCCGCCACGTTGCCATCGAGGCCCAGGAATCCCCGCGAATCCGGCGTCATACAAGGCAATTGTGAAGTTATTCCCGCCGTCATTGTGCCAAACGTCACCCCGGACCTTGCTAATCCAGCAGCGCCCGGCGGAGCGTATCGAGGCCGACCGATCCGATGTTCAGCGCCCGCGTGTGGAACGCCTTGAGGTCGAAGCCTGGCCGGGTTTCGAGGTCGGCGCGGATCTGTTCCCAGAGGCGCTGTCCCACTTTGTAGGAGGGTGCCTGGCCGGGCCAGCCGAGGGTAGCGGGTGAATTCGAATTTGAGCTGGCCTTCGCTGATGGGCAGGTTTTCCTTGAGGAAGTCGTAGGCCGCCTCCGGGGTCCACGTTCCGGTGCCCCAGCGTTCGGGGATCTCCAGTTCCAGGTGGACGCCGATGTCGAACACCACGCGGGCCGCCCGCATCCGCTGCATGTCCAGCATGCCCATATGGTCGCCGGGATCGGCCAGGTAGCCGAGTTCCTGCATAAGCTTTTCGGCGTACAGGGCCCAGCCCTCGCCGTGGCCGGACGTCCAGCAGATGTTCCGCCGCCACTTGTTCAGCAGTTCCCGCCGGTAGGTGGCGGTGGCCACCTGCAGGTGGTGGCCGGGGACGCCTTCATGGAAGACCGTGGTGGTTTCGGCCCAGGTGGTGAAGGTGTCTTCGCCGTCAGGAACTGACCACCACATCCGGCCCGGGCGTGAGAAGTCATCAGAGGGGCCGGTGTAGTAAATGCCACCCTCGTCGGTCGGGGCGATAAGGCATTCAAGCTTCTTCATCACGTCCGGGATCTCGAAGTGCACGCCGGCAAGCTCGGCAACTGCCTTGTCCGAGAGTTCCTGCATCCACGCTTTGAGGGCCTCCGTGCCCTTGAGCTGGCGTGCCGGGTCATTGTTGAGGACGTCCTTGGCCTCCGCGATGCTGGCCCCTGGCTTGATGATGGATGCGACATTTTCCTGCTCAGCGATGAGCCTGTCGAGTTCCTGGACTCCCCACGCGTAGGTCTCTTCGAGGTCGACGGCGGCGCCCAGGAACGAGCGCGAGGCCGGTGCGTAGCGTTCCCGGCCGACGGCGTCCTGCTGCGGGGCGGCAGGCAACAGTTCCGTGCGGAGGAATTCCGCGAGGTCCCGGTAGGCACCCCGGGCGGCGGCAGCACCGGCGTCGAGCCTTCCCTGCGTTTCGCCGGGCAGGGGACCGCCTGCAGTCCGGGCCCCGGCGGCGAGCTTGGCGAAGAAGCCGTCTTCGGCGGCGTATTTGGTGGTCTGCTCGATGACGATGGAGACCTGGCGTTCGGCCGCGACCTTGCCCGCGTCCCGGGCCTGGCGCAGGGATTCGATGTAGCCGCGGAGAGCGCCGGGGACATTGAGGGCGCGGCCGGCGATGTGCTCCCAATGTTCAGCGGTTTCGGTGGGCATCAGGTCGAAAATGGCCCGGATGTCCTGTGCGGGGGAGGCGATGTTGTTCAGCTCCGCCACATCCCAGCCCGACTCGTGGATTTCCAGCTGGAGGCCGAGCCGTTCCCGCATGGCGTCCAGGGTGACGGTATCGACGTCGTCCTGGGGCGCGAGGCCCTCCAGGGCGGCAAGGGCCTTGCGGGCCTCTGCTGCGAAACCGGCGATGCCGGCGGGGGAGTAATCCGGGTACTCGGTCTCGTGCCCCGGCAGCCCCAGCGTGGTGGCAAGCGACGGGTTCAGCCGGATGAGTGTGTCGGTATAGTCATCCGCCACGGCATCGATGACGGAGTGCGGACGGGCGGCGGGGACGGCTTCGGTAGTCACCCCACGAGCCTAACCCCGGCTCCGCCTCCACGCGCCGGGACCCGGCGTCGGGGCGAGCCGCAGCTGCTGGCGACGCACCCAGTCGCGGGCGGTGGGCTTTCCGGCCGCCACGGCGTCCGCGCCGCCCAGGGAAAGCACGACGGCGGTCAGCGCCGCGAGCTCCTCGGCCGTCGGTTGCCCTTTGACTACAGAAAGCACGGGGGCATCGGCGGGCGCATTGGTTTCGACAGGCTCAACCAACGGGGCTCTGACCAGCGGATCTTTCGCCATCACAGCGGGATGTTCCCGTGCTTCTTGGTGGGCAGGCTCGCCCGCTTGTCACGGAGGGCACGGAGGCCCTTGATGATCTGGCCCCGGGTGTCAGACGGTGCGATGACAGCGTCCACGTACCCAAGCTGGGCGGCCTGGTAGGGGTTCAGCAGCTCGTCTTCGTACTGCCGAATGACCTCGGTGCGCCGGGCTTCGACGTCCCCGCCGGCCTCGGCAACGGCGGCCAGGTCGCGGCGGTACAGGATGTTGACGGCGCCCTGGGCACCCATCACGCCGATCTGCGCCGTGGGCCACGCCAGGTTCAGGTCGGCGCCGAGCTTCTTGGAGCCCATCACGATGTACGCGCCGCCGTAGGCCTTGCGGGTGATGACCGTCAGCTTGGGGACGGTGGCTTCGGCGTAGGCGTACAGCAGCTTCGCGCCGCGGCGGATGATGCCCTGGAACTCCTGGTCCTTGCCGGGCAGGAAGCCGGGGACATCCACCAGGGTGATGATGGGGACGTTGAAGGCATCGCAGTTCCGGACAAAGCGGGCGGCCTTCTCCGAGGCTGCGATGTCCAGCGTGCCGGCGAACTGCAGCGGCTGGTTGGCCACGATGCCCACGGTGTGGCCCTCCACCCGGCCGTAGCCGATGATGACGTTGGGGGCATAGAGGGACTGCATCTCCAGGAAATGGGCGTCGTCAACGATCTGTTCGATGACGGTTCGCATGTCGTACGGCTGGTTGGCAGAGTCCGGGACGAGCGTGTCCAGGGCGAGGTCGTCGTCGTTGATCTCCAACTCCTGCTGGTGCTCCAGCACCGGGGCCTCGGCGAGGTTGTTGGACGGCAGGAAATCCAGCAGTTCGCGGACGAACTCGATGGCATCGGCTTCGTCGGAGGCCAGGTACGTGGACGTGCCCGTGTTGGCATTGTGCTGGCGGGCGCCGCCGAGGGTTTCCATGTCCACGTCTTCGCCGGTGACGGTCTTGATGACGTCCGGTCCCGTGATGAACATGTGCGAGGTCTTGTCCACCATCACCACGTAGTCCGTGAGGGCGGGGGAGTATGCCGCGCCGCCGGCGGACGGGCCCATGATGAGCGAAATCTGCGGCACCACACCGGACGCGTGGACGTTATTGCGGAAGATGTCGGCAAACATGGCCAGTGACGCCACCCCTTCCTGGATGCGGGCGCCGCCGCCGTCGAGGATTCCCACTACCGGGCAGCCGTTGCGCAGGGCGAATTCCTGGACCTTGACGATCTTCTCGCCGTTGACCTGGCTCAACGATCCGCCGTAGACCGAGAAGTCCTGGCTGTAGACGGCAACGGGACGCCCGTCCACTGTGCCGTAGCCGGAGACAAGCCCGTCGCCGAGCGGCTTCTTCTTTTCCATGCCGAACGCAGTGGAGCGGTGCACGGCCAGCGCGTCAAGTTCCACAAACGAGCCCTCGTCCAGCAGCAGGTCCACGCGCTCGCGGGCGGTGTTCTTGCCGCGGGCGTGCTGCTTCTCGATGGCCTCGGGGCCGGAGGGTTGTTCTGCACGGGCCTGGCGGTCGCGGAAATCGGCGATCTTTCCCGCTGTCGTTGTCAGATCGTGGCTCATCAAGTGTCTCCGGCTCTGTAGCAGATTGGTGCTGTAACAATGTGGTGCTGCGTGAGGTGGTGGCGGGCAGGCCAGGCGCGGGATTTAAGTAGCTTCCACACAAAGGACGAACCCTGCTGGCTAGTCTAATGACGCACCTGCGTGGGACGACTGTAGAAAACCTACAATTTTCCGCGCTTTCCAGCGGCCAGCCCATATGTTACTCACCGGTAACATACCTCGGCTACAGTGGAGCCATGACTTCCAGCAACGACGCAAGGTCCACTGCCGCGACGCCGTACCAGGCCGCCGGGTCCCTTCGGGGCCGCACCATTCTGATGTCCGGCGGCAGCCGCGGCATCGGGCTGGCGATTGCCACCCGGGCCGCGCAGGACGGTGCCAATATTGTCCTGATGGCCAAGACCGGCCAGCCCCATGCCAAGCTGGCAGGCACTGTCTTCAGCGCCGCCGAGCAGGTGGAAGCCGCCGGGGGCCAGGCTCTGGCCATCGTCGGTGACGTGCGCAGTGACGACGACGTCGCCGGAGCCGTGGCGGCCGCCGTCGAACGTTTCGGCGGGATCGACATCGTCCTCAACAACGCGTCCGCGATTGATCTCTCCTGCACCGACGACGTGGACATGAAGCGCTACGACCTGATGCAGGACATCAACGTCCGCGGGACGTTCCTGCTGTCCAAGCTGTCGCTGCCGGCGCTGCGTAAATCGGCCCACGCGCACATCCTGACGCTCTCGCCGCCTTTGAATCTTGACCCCTACTGGGCAGGCAGGCACCTGGCGTACACGATGGCGAAATACGGGATGAGCCTCACGACGCTGGGCCTTGCCGAAGAACTGAAGGCCGACGGCGTCAACGTCAACTCACTCTGGCCGTGCACCCTCATCGATACAGCGGCCATCCGGAACATGCCCGGCGGCCAGGAAATCGTCCACGCTGCCCGCGGACCGCAGGTCATGGCCGACGCAGCCCATGCCGTCCTGACCGGCAGCAACCTGGCCGGGACGCGCGGGGCCGGCAACCACGGGGGCAGCGCGGGTGCGCCCAGCGGCAACTTCTACACGGACGAACAGGTGCTCCGCGCGGCAGGTGTCACCGACTTCCGTCCCTACAGCCTCGGGGCAGCGGAGGATCGGCTGGTTCCGGACATATTCCTCTGAGCCGCGGGTTCCAGCCATGTGGCTGCGGGAACAGCCAGCGGCGGCGCTTGAGTCGATAGGATTCAACCATGGATGACGCACGCACCCCAGGAAATCCGTTGAATCGCGGAGCCTTGGCGGACCAGGATTTCCTTGCGGCCACGGGCATCGCCAAGGTGGTGGTGGTTGACTCCACCGGCTCCACCAACGCCGACCTCCTGCGCTCGATTACCGTTGAACCCAAAGAATGGCCGGACCTGTCAGTGCTGACAGCCGAGTACCAGACCGCCGCCCGGGGACGCCTGGACCGGCGTTGGGAGGCTCCTCCGATGAGCTCGGTGTCGGTGTCACTCGTCCTGCGGCCCGCCAACGCAGAGGGCAGGCCGCTGCCCACCCACACGTATTCGTGGCTGTCCCTGCTGGGCGCACTCGCGCTGCGGGAGACGCTGACCGAGGCCGCGGGCATTCCGGCCGAGCTCAAGTGGCCCAATGACGTACTGGTCCGTGGCCGAAAGATCGCCGGGATCCTGGCCCAGCTGGGGCCAATGGGGGACGGTTCCGTTCCGCCGGTCATTTTGGGGACCGGCCTGAACGTGACTTTGACCGCATCGGAGCTCCCGGTGCCCACAGCGACGTCGGTTGCCCTGGAAGGGCCGCTGACCGTTGATCGGACCCTGCTGCTCAAAAGCTACCTCGCCCATTTCACAGTGCTTTACCGCAGCTTCTGCAATGCCGACGGCGACCCCACCGCCGGGATAGCCGGCGGCGCGTCGCTCCACAAGCGGGTGGCGTCCGTCATGGTGACGCTGGGCAAACAAGTGCGTGCGCAGCTGCCCGGTGACCACGAGATCATCGGGCACGCTTCGAGGCTGGACGAGTACGGCTCACTCCTGGTGGTGGACAAGGATCGCCGGGAACATGTGGTCACCGCCGGCGACGTAGTCCACCTGCGCCCGTGGGCACCGCCCGGCCAGGACGCCGAAAGCGGCTATGCGTAAAGGCCTTGTGCCGGGCGAGCAGGTCATTACGATCACCCGCCCGCAGCCGAGGAAGCTGGCTGGCCCTGCCGCAGCCTTCATTGCGGCGCCGGCCGCGGCAGCCTTTGCCAGTGCCTGGACCGTGCGCGGCGAGGCGACCCGATTAGTGCCTGTGGCTTCCGCTGACTGGACGCCGTGGATCGTCCTGGCATGCGTCATGGCCGCAGCGTGGATATGGTTGGCATATTGCCTGCCTCGGCTCCTGCAGTGGCAGGCAACCCGGTACATCCTCACGAGCCGCCGGATTGTTGCCCGCTATGGCATGGTGCGGCGCCGGGACGAGCAGGTCAACCTCGCGTCGATCCGCCACGTCACGGTCCATCAGTCGGTGCTGCAGCGCATATTGCGCTCCGGGAATATATCCTTGGAAACCGGGTACCAAGGTGTGGTGGGCGTCCAGGACGTCCCGGAAGCAGTACGGTTCCGGGACTTCGTGCTGGATGCAATCGACGAACTGCCCGTGGGCGGGGACCCGGGGACCGGTGAGATATCGGATTACGCAAACCAAGCGCTGCCGTGGGACTTGAGAGAAGGTGGAGACGATGAACGATGAGGACCAGCGGGACGAAGCGGGCCTGCCGGCTCCCGCCGTGCCTGAAACTGCCCACCCGGCAACAGGCACACTCTCTCCCGAACGGGTGGCTGCCAAGGCCCTCGAGGCCAGGCTGTTGGGCGGCGAACGGAAGCTGCGGCGCCGTGAGGTGGCAGCCGGGGCAGGGCTGTCCCTCCTGTCGGCGCGGAAGCTGTGGCGTGCCCTCGGCTTTCCGAACTTCGGCGACGAAGACGTCGCGTTCACCGAACGGGATCAGGCGGCACTGTCCACGGTGGTTGACCTGGTCCGCACCGGGGTGCTGACCGAAGAAGCCGCCATCTCCGTGACCCGGTCCATCGGACAGATGACAGACCGCATGGTGGTCTGGCAGATCGAGGCCCTGGTGGAGGACATGGTCCACGAGCAGGGCGTCACGGACGCCGTGGCCCGCAAGCGTCTGGTGAAGGAGCTGCCCTCCTTGCTGGACGCCCTGGAGGAGATGCTGGTCTATTCGTGGCGGCGGCAACTCAATGCAGGTGTTCAACGCCTGGCCGTGCGGGCCGAGGCTGGCTTGCAGGCCAGCGAAGAAGGCCGCGATGGCGATGAGGACGATGCCCCGCTGCCGTTGGCCCGCGCCGTCGGTTTTGCTGACTTGGTTTCCTATACGAGTCTCTCCCGCCGGATGAATGAAAAGACCTTGGCCCGGCTGGTCCAGCGCTTTGAGAACAAATGCGCCGAGATCATTTCCGTTGGTGGCGGGCGGCTGGTCAAGACAGTCGGCGACGAAGTCCTGTATATCGCGGAAACGCCGACTGCCGGAGCCGAGATCTCGCTCGCGCTGGCCCAGGCGTTCACCGAAGACGAGATCCTGCCGGAAGCGCGGGTGGCCATGGTCTGGGGCAGGATCCTGTCCCGGCTGGGGGACATCTACGGCCCCACGGTCAACCTCGCGGCCCGGCTCACCACGTTGGCGGATCCGGGAACGGTCCTGATCGACTCCATGACTGCATCCGCGCTGGACCAGGACAAGCGCTTCATTCTCGTTCAGCAGCCCGCTGAAAATGTCCGCGGGTTCGGCGAAATCCACCCGGTGCTCCTGGCACGCGGACAAGGAAAAGGCCTGGTCCTCGACTAGGGCGTTACCCCGAATCCGGCAGTTCAGGAATGCGGAGCCGGGACGGCGGCGTCACAGTCTGATGAGTCCACCGTTCTCCGGAACCCTGGCAGGAAGAACCCCCCTGAATCATGATGAACGAGGCCGAGCGCTGCCAGCAACTGATCCGGGGCGGCGCCATGTTCTGCAACGGCATGCGGTGCTCCGCCGCCCAACAGGGCGGCACGCAGCGGCAATCAAAGTGGACCTCCCGCAGCGGGCTGTGATGGACCGTGCGGCGGCGCACGCCAGCCAGAATCCCGGTACTATCCCGGTAGTACAAACGGCTCCACGGGGAGGAACGGGAATGGCAGCCAATCTTGAGCTTGTTCCGGCCACGGCGGGGAAACGGCTCGGCCCAGCAGTGCTCGACTGGCTGGCCCCCGTCGCGGTCCTGGTGGTGACTTTCGTCATCGGGTTCGCGGGAATCACCCGCACGCAAAACGGCGGCTTCATCATCTATGACACCGGTTCGCTGGTCCTGTTCGGCAGCCTTCCCCTTGGGCTGACGCTGGTGCATGTGGTGGTGCTGGTGGGCATGGAAGGCCGCTCCGGGAAGACCCTCGACAATCACGTCATGGGCATCCGCAGCGCTGACAAAGATGGCTACGCGCCCGGCGGCGGCGGAGTGTTCCTGCGCGGCCTCATCACGGGCGCGGGCATCATCCTGGCGCTCCTGGCCGCAGTGGCCGTCGTCATCTTCAAATGGTTGGACGTGGCTGTCTTCATCCTCGGCCTGCTGCTGTTGATCGGCACCGTGTGGGCCGTACTTGTGGTGGTTTCCAACACCTGGGACCGCGACGGCAGGCTCCGCGGCTGGCATGACACCGCAGCCAAAACACTGGTGTGCGACGTCAAGGACGGCCGCAGCCCCATTACCTCCGGCGGCATCCAGGGACCGTACAGTTTCGCACCCCTGGACCTCCCTCCTGTCCAGCAGGTCGCCTCGCCAGTCGCAGGGGCCGCTAAGCCGCCCCAGGTCGTGAACGCCCAGGCGTTCGTGGCCCAGCCATCGGTGCAGCCTTCGCAGCCGCCGGCCCAACAACCCGTGCACCCGTACGCGCCGCAGCCGTCCGCACAGCCGTCCTTCGCACCCCAGCCGTACGCGCCGCCGTCGTCCGCCCATTTTCAGGAGCCGCACGCGCAGGCTGCAGCCCCGGCGGTTCCCACGCCCGCCGCCCAATCCCATCCCGATGACGACCTCGACCGTGCGCAGATGCGCGGCGGCGCAATGTATGCGGCGGCCGTCGCCGTGCTGCGGACAAGGCTCGACGACGGCCGGGACTTCCAGCTCGACCGCAATGTCCTGGTGGGCAGGAATCCCCTGGACCAGGCGGGGGAGCAGCAGGTCCAGCTGCTGGCGATCAGTGATCCTGGCCGATCGATCTCCAAGCCACCCCTCCCCCTGCCGACCGACGGTGCCGGTGTTTGGGTGACTGACCGGAACTCCACCAACGGCAGCGCCGTCACCACGCCGGACGGCCTGCGCACGCCGCTGCCGCCGGGCGTGCCCGCTTTTCTCAGCCCGGGATCCACTGTCCGCTTTGGTGACCGTTCCTTCCACCTAGGACAGGCATGAACTCCCAGCCCGCCAGTGACCCAGCTGACGCAGACCACGGAACCGGCCTCAGCCTCAGTTACGGCTGCGGTACGGACCGTGGGCTGCGCCGCGAATTGAACGAGGATTCCTTCATCGCCTCCGACCCCGTCTTCGCCGTGGCAGACGGCATGGGCGGACACGAAGCCGGCGAGATTGCCAGCGGCATGTGCGTGCGCGCCCTCGCTGCCATGCCGCAGCTCGCCACCGGGGAGCGGAGTGTCACGGCGGCAGTGCTCCAGCAATACCTGCTCCGCGCCGACAGCTCCATCCGGGAAGTGACCGGCGCCCGGGCCGGGACCACGCTCACCGGTGCCGTTGTGGTGGAACAGATGGGCATGGCGTACTGGCTGGTCATGAACATCGGGGATTCCCGCACGTACCGGCTGAGCCAAGGGCACTTTGAACAAGTCAGCGTGGACCATTCTGAGGTCCAGGAACTCGTGGATGCCGGTGAAATCACGCAGGAACAGGCCGGTGTCCATCCCCGCCGCCACGTGGTGACGAGGGCGCTGGGCACCGGGGACGAGATCGAAGCTGATTACTGGCTCCTGCCCGTTGAGGAGGGCGACCGGATCATGGTCTGCTCCGACGGACTCAATGGCGAACTCACGGACGAGCACATCTTCCGGATCCTGAGCACCGTGGGGCATCCGCAGGACGCCGTGGATGCCCTGATCCAGGCTGCGCTCCGCAAGGGCGGAAGGGACAATGTCACCGTCATTGTGGTGGACGCCAGGAACGTGATGAACGACGGCGGCATCGCCGTCACGGCGCCCCGCCCCGCCGCTGATGCTGCGGAGGAAGCCACACTGCCCCGGGGACAGGTTGTTGACGCCAGCTGGCCGGCCGGCCATCACGACGGAAGAGGGGAACGCTGACATGGCAACCGCAACATACAGTGCGGGCACGTGGCTGGGCGTTGTCCGGGTCAACACAGTTGTCCTCCTGGGGCCCGGGACCCCGCCCGCCCTGGTCCAGTCCCTGTGGGAACTGCTGGCGCACGCCCCGGCAGTCCACTAGGTACTCCATGGCCGCCCCTTGGGATCAACCTCGTGGTCACCGGTGACCGGCCCAACGCGGTACCGGCGACATTGTTGGCCTCCATCCAGCGCAGGCTGGTGCTGAGGCTGACGTCCGAGGACGGCTACAAGTCCATGGACGTCGCCAAGGACGTCCTCACCAGCTCCTCACCGCCCGGGCGCGGCATGCTGGCCGGCAACTCCAACCTGGCGCTGCAGGCCCGTGAAGTCCACGAGCTCAGCCAGGCAATGCTGTGCCAGGGGCCGGAATCGGCACCCAAAATCCAGCGGCTTCCCGAACTGCTGGACTTGGATGTGCTGCCTGTCGGCAGGCCGGACCTGCCCGTCATCGGCGTCGACGACGAAACCCTGCAGCCGGCCGAGATCATGGCCCAGGGGCCGCTGCTGCTGGCCGGTCCGCCAGGCGCCGGCAGGACGGTGGCGCTGGTGACCCTGGCGTACGCGCTGCGCCGCTCCATTTCGGACACAGGGCTGGTTTACATCGGCTCGCGCCGGTCCGCGGTGGCGTCGCTGCCGCTCTGGAACCGTTCGGGGGCGGGTGCCGTTTCGCAGCTCGTGCCGGCGTCCATCAAGGCCGATCAGTGGGTCATTGGGGAATCGGAAACGTCAACCTGGTCCTCGGCCTGGTCCCTGGTCCAGCCTTTCAAATCCGGACGCCGGGGCCTGCTCATCAACCCGGGCGACATCGAAGGGGACAGTCTCCTCACGTCGCTGGGGCGCGTCAGCCCGCAATTCATATCTGGCCGCGGCTACATCGTGGGACGCGGCAAGGCGCGGAAACTGCAGATCGACGTGCCTCCGGAAAACAGGGGCTGAGCCGTTGCTTGCCACGGGCTCGTACATCTAATGGATTTGCGGGCCCCGGGGCGTTGTAGGAGACTACCGGAAACACTGTTCGCTGCGGCAAGGGGCTGCCGCGCGCCGTCGAAAAGGTGACCATGATCCGATCTTCATCCGTGCTCCGCGACGTGTCCGCTGCTGCGGCTGCTGCGGTGCTGGCGTTCCTGGTTGGCCTTTCTGCGGCGGCCCCGGCGCAGGCCGACGACGGTGGAAATGGCAGAATGCCCTGTGTGGTGCTGTGCGGCCCGGCCGACGACCCGACGCCGCCCAGTCCGGGCAAACCAACGCCGACGCCCTCACCGCCGGCCCCAGTGATCGATCCTCCGGCACCGCCGCCCGCGCCCGTGGTGCCCGCCCCGGAACCCATTCCCACCCTTGTACCGGAACCGAGCGTTTCGCTGGCTGAGGAATCGACGCCGGCCACGCCCAGCGCCACCATCGCCAGCCCGCCGTCGTCGTCGTCTGCGAGCCCGTCCACGGAATCGAACTGGACCAAGCCCATCACCAAATCGGCCAAGCCCACGCAGGCCGCCGCTGTTTCCCGGAACGACGGCTCCGGCCTCTTCGGCGGCCCCGGATTGCCGGCCATTATGGCGGGCGTGCTGCTGGTGGGAGTCTCAGGCCTGGCCTTCGCTTTGTGGAGCAGGAACCGACTCGCCTCGCACTGACCAGGTCCCGCACGCATGGGGAGTGGTGCATGGGCAGCGGCGCCCGTCGACAGCGGGATAGGTCCTCCGCGGCCGTTTACGGGGCTCGGCGGCGCATGGGCGTTTGGTTGTCGTGGCCGTAGGGCAAGATAGGTCTGTGAGCACAGCACCGGTCCCCGCAGAAAAAACAGCAAACAGCACTGAGGAACTTTTGCATCAGGATGCCGTCCCCGCCGGGTCCGTTCGCGAAGAATACGAAAACCTGACGGACCTGGTCAGGAAGTACCGGTTTGCGTACTACCAGCAGGACGAACCCCTGGTCTCGGACGCTGAGTTCGACGCACTGTTCCGGCGCCTGGAGGAGATCGAGGCACTGCATCCGGAGTTGGTAGCCAATGATTCGCCCACGCAGGAGGTTGGCGGGGAAGTCTCAGCCGCGTTCGCCGCCGTCGAACACCTGCAGCGGATGTACAGCCTCGAGGACGTCTTTTCCCTGGCGGAGCTGGAAGCCTGGATCACCAAGGCCGAGGCCGGCGTCAGCAAGCTGGGGGACACCGCCCAGCTGGCGTGGCTCACGGAACTGAAGATTGACGGCCTCGCGGTCAACCTGTTGTACCGCGACGGGAAACTGGTCCGTGCCGCCACGAGGGGTGACGGAACCACGGGTGAAGACATTACCCACAACGTCCTGACGATCAAGGAAATCCCGACGGAACTGACGGGCACCGGCTTTCCCTCCGAGGTGGAAATCCGGGGTGAGGTCTTTATCCCCTCGAAGGCTTTTGCGGAATTCAATGAGGCACTGATTGAAGCCGGCAAGGCGCCACTGGCCAACCCCAGGAATGCTGCCGCCGGTTCGATCAGGCAGAAGGATCCGGCGGAAACCGCCAAGCGTCCGTTGCGGATGTTTGTCCACGGCATTGGTGCGCGCGAAGGGCTTGAGACACTGACCCAGTCCCAGACGTACGCCGTGCTTGAACAGTGGGGCCTTCCCGTCAGTCCGTATTTCGAGGTTCTCGGTGGCCTGCCGGAGGTCCTGGCCTTCATCAAGCGCTATGGCGAGCAACGGCATACCCTGATGCACGAAATCGACGGCATCGTGGTCAAAATCAACGACTTCGCCACGCAGCGTGCCCTCGGCTACACCTCCCGCGTTCCCCGCTGGGCCGTCGCCTACAAGTACCCGCCGGAAGAAGTCCACACCAAACTGCTGGACATCCAGGTCCAGGTGGGCCGTACCGGCCGTGTGACCCCGTTCGGGGTACTCGAGCCGGTGAAGGTGGCAGGTTCCACTGTGGCCCGTGCCACGCTGCACAACCAGGACGTGGTCAAGGCCAAGGGCGTGCTGATCGGCGACGTCGTGGTGCTGCGCAAGGCCGGAGACGTCATCCCGGAGATCGTCGGCCCCGTGATGGCGCTGCGCACAGGCCGTGAGGACGAACTGCGCGAATTCGTGATGCCCGCCGAGTGCCCGTCCTGCGGCACGGAGCTCGCACCCTCCAAGGAGGGTGACATCGACATCCGCTGTCCCAATTCCAGATCCTGCCCTATCCAACTGACGGAGCGCGTCGCGCACCTGGCCGGCCGCGGGGCCTTCGACATTGAGGCCCTCGGCGGTGAAGCTGCCGTGGCACTTACCGATCCGGCGGAGCCCAGGCCCGGCCCGCTGGTAAGCGAATCGGGGCTCTTCTCCCTGACCGCGGCGGATCTGGAGCACGTGCGGATCCTGCGCGAGAAACGTTCCAAGGGCGTGGGCACCGGCATCTTCGAGCTGGTCCCGTACTTCTGGACAAAGGCAACCGCCACGACGCCGTCCAAGCCCACGGCGACCACCGCGAAGCTCTTAGCGGAGCTGGAGAAGGCAAAGGCCCAGCCACTGTGGCGGGTGCTGGTTGCCCTGTCAATCCGGCACGTTGGTCCCCGCGCCTCGAGGGCCCTGGCCACGGCGTTCGGCACCATGGACGGCATCCGGAACGCCTCCGAGGAAGACCTGGCCCACGTCGACGGCGTCGGCCCAACCATCGCGGCCGCACTGAAGGAGTGGTTTGCCGAGGCCTGGCACGTGGAAATCATTGACCACTGGGCCGCGGCCGGGGTCCGCATGGAGGACGAGCGCGACCAATCCATGCCGCGGACCCTGGAAGGGTTAACCCTTGTGGTTACCGGCTCCCTGCCGACCTTCAGCCGGGACGAGGCGAAGGAAGCGATCCTCATCCGCGGAGGGAAAGCCGCCGGCTCGGTCTCGAAAAACACCAGTTATGTGGTGGCCGGCGAAAGCGCAGGCACCAAACTCGACAAAGCCGAACAGCTCGGAATTCCCGTGCTGGACGAGGACGGCTTCCGGGAACTCCTAGCGAACGGCCCGGCGCCTGCCGCCGAAGCCGCGCCCACACCGACGTCCACAGAATCAGAAGAGGCAGCCGAATGAACCAGCAGGATCTCATTACCGAACTGCTTGCGGTGGCCCGTCAAGCAGCCGCCGCCGGCGCCGCCGTACTGGCTTCCCGCAATGGCGAAACCCTGGATGTCAGCAACAAAGGCGACGCCGGCGATTGGGTTACGGCCTTTGATGTCGCCGCGGAGAACGCGGTTCGCGATGCCATCACGGCCGTTCGCCCACAGGACACCATCACGGGCGAGGAACACGGGACCACCCGGCCCGCTGCCCCCTCCGGTTATCGCTGGTCCATCGACCCGCTGGACGGTACCACCAACTTCATCCGGAACATCGTCTACTACGCCACCTCCGTGGCAGTGGCGGATTCCGACGGCGTCTGGCTGGCTGGCGTCGTCAACGCCCCGGCGCTGGGCCGCGTCTACTACGCTGCCCGTGGCCAGGGTGCGTGGCTGGAAGAAGGCGGCCGGGTGACCCGGCTCCATGGCCCGGTGCCGGACCGTACCGGGCAGATCCTCGCCACCGGCTTCAGTTACGACCCCGCCATCCGCTCCGAACAGGCGGCACTGCTGGGCAGCCTGATGGACGGATTCGCAGACGTCCGGCGGCTGGGCTCCGCAGCGCTGGACCTCTGCATGGTGGCTGACGGGACCCACGACGCCTACGGCGAACGCGGGCTCAACGAACATGACTTCTCCGCCGGTGCGCTGATTGCCGAGGAAGCCGGTTGCTGGGTCCGGCGTCCCCGGCTGGCCAGTCCGCTGGATGGCGGACCCTCCGACGAGGACAGGCTAGCGGCCTGGACCTGCGCCGGGACCTTGGCGTTGTCCGGGAAGTTTCCGCTGTGACGCCGTTGCGCCACTAGCATTGTCAGGTGCTATCGCAAATAACCATCCGTCCGGCCGTAGAGGCAGACTTCCAGGCCATCGCCAGGATCACCGTGGACTCATACCTGGCAGCAGGGTATTTCGACAGCGCGGACCATCCGTATATGCAGCAGATCCAGGATGTTGCCGCCCGTGCAGCGAAGGCCACCATCTGGGTTGCGGAGCGTGGCCGGCAGGTGGTGGGATCCGTGACTCTCGCGCTGGCAGGTGAACCGTTCGCCGACATCGCCCGGCCGGATGAGCTGGAGTTCCGGATGCTGGTTGTGGATCCCGCGGTCCAGCGCAGTGGCGCAGGCAAGGCCATGGTGGAGGCCATCATTGAGTATGCCAAATCGCTGGAGGGGATCGCCGGCATTGCCCTGACCACCGGCGGGACCTGGGAGAGCGCCCACGGCCTCTACCGGAAGACAGGCTTCAAACGTGTCCCCGAGCGCGACTGGTTGATTCCGGGCACCGACATAAAGCTGCTGGTTTACCGGCTTGACGTCCAGTCAACCTAAAGTGGTGCCGACTCATTTTCGGCACTGAAAGGCCCACCATGCGCAAAACATTCGGCACCGGCTCCGTCTGGGAGCAGACCCTCGGCTACTCCCGCGCCGTCCAGGTGGACAATACACTGTACATCTCCGCCACGGCTGCCAGCGGCGAGGATGGCATTGTGGGCGATGACTTCTACACGCAGACCCAGTACATCCTGCAGAAGCTCGGCGTGGTCCTGGCCGACGCCGGTTTCAGCTTCGACGACGTGGTCCAGTCCAAGCTGTACCTGACGGACATCAGCAAGTGGGAAGAGGCCGGCCGCGCCCATGGTGAGGTCTTCGGCGAGATCCGCCCCACGCTTGCCCTGGTGCACGTCCTGCCGTTCCTTGACCCGAAGATGCTCGTCGAGATCGAGCTCGTGGCGCAGAAGAGCGCCAACTAGCACGCTCCAACCTGCACCCCCGGCGCGAACGGATACTTGGGGCCCTGGATTCCGGGGCCCCAAGTGTCCTTTCGCGTTCGAAGGGCGCCGCTACTGGCCCGGGAGGCTGTAGCGGTGTTCCGGGCGTCCGGTGGTCCCGTAGCGCAGTTGGATGTCGACGGCTCGTCGTCGGCCAGCGAGGACAGGTACCGTTGCGCCGTGGCGGAACGCTTTCCGCAGCGACCCGGTGTCCGACGCGGCTCTGAGGATCATGGTGTCCACGTCGAGCTGCTGCAGCAGGTCGAGCCCTGAGGCGTCCGGCAGGTAAACATCCAGCAGCACCAGATCCGGGCGGAGACTGTGGATCGCCTGCAGGGCCAAGGACGCCGACCCCACCGGCGCCAGCGCAAGGAATCCCGCCACCGAATCCACATACGCGGCATGCAGCTTGGCCACGTGGAAATCGTCATCCACAATCAGCACCCTGAAATCCTCAGGCATCATTGTCCTCTCGAGCCAAATCCGTGGTCCCCGAAGGTGTCCCCGCCCCTGTCCGGGCCGTTGTCCCCGGCTCCAGCAAGCGGACGTCCCCGCCGCGGCGCCGCGCCAACTTCCGGGCGAGGGCCAGGCCCAGCCCCTGCCCGCCACGGCTCCCGGCGGCCAGCCCGTCGCCGGAATCGGCGACGACGATGTGCAGCGTCCCGCCGTCGTCGTGCGGTTCATCCAGCACCTCCAGCTCCACCCAGCGGTCCGGGGACGAACCGGCGACGGCGGCGTTCACCGCGTTGTCTATCAGGTTGCCCAGCACAGTGGTCACGTCCTGCGGCTCCGTGACTTGGCCCCGGACCAGTGTTTCGGGCCCGATCCGCAGCGTAACACCGCGCTCATCAGCCTCCACCCCCTTGGCACCCACAAAGGCCTGCAAGTACGGGTCCTGGAACAGTTCCGCCTGGTCCACCGGAAACTTCAGCGGCCCCGTCGCGACCAGCCCGGCCAGGTAATCGTGGGCCTGCTGGTGCTGCCCGATGCTCATCAGGCCAGCGATGGTGTGCAGCTGGTTGGCGAATTCGTGGCGCTGCGCGCGCAGGGCCGTGGACATGGTGCCCACGGCGTCGAGCTGCCGGGTGAGCTGCTGGAGTTCGGTGCGGTCCCGGAGCATCACCACCCAGCCCAGGTCCTCGCTTCGATACAGGGCCTTGCGCGCGTTGGCCACCAGGACACTGTCGCCGACCACCAGCTCAATGGCATCGGCCTCCGACGCGTCAGGCCGGGTCAGCGCCTTGAGCTGCCCGGGCACCGGAGCGTCGGCCCACGGCGTGGTCGAGGCCATGTCCGCGTGGCTTGTCCAGATCATCCCCACGAGCATGGGCCCGTTCACGGCCGTCATCACCGGCGTCCTCAGCATCCCCATGACGTTCTTCATGAGCAACGACGCCTTCTACTTCGGCGTCCTGCCCGTGCTCAGCGAGACCGCCGCGCACTACGGAATCAGCGCCGCGGACATGGCGCGTGCCTCCATCACCGGGCAGCCGTTCCACCTGCAGAGCCCGCTGGTTCCGGCCATCCTTCTGCTCGTCTCGCTGGCCAAGGTGGACCTCGGCGACCACCACAAAAAGGTCCTTTGGCGCACCGCAGTGGTTTCCCTCGTCATGCTGGGCGTGGGGATGCTGACGGGAGCCATCGGGATCGGTTAGTCTATAGCTGCCTGCGGCTGGCCCTTGTGGCCGGGACCACGGCACCGATGTGCCCGTCTGACGCCCGCTGGGGGTCGTCAGACGGGCACTGACGTTTCCCCACTAGACTGGTTCGGAAAACAATCCGAACCTGCAGGGGAGATCCATGGCTGCGATCAACCGTGACGATGTTGCGCACCTCGCGCAGCTCGCTCACATCGAGATGAGTGCTGAAGAGCTGGACAGGATGGCCGGCGAACTCGCCGTCATCGTTGATTCAGTGAAGTCCGTGAGTGAAGCCGCCGGTGATGACGTCCCGGCAACCTCCCACCCGATCCCGCTGACCAACGTGTTCCGCGAGGACGTTGTGGGCCACACATTCACCGCGGAGCAGGCACTCTCGGGAGCTCCGGATTCCGATGAGAACCGTTTCAAGGTCCCGGCAATCCTGGATGAGGCATAACCATGACTGACACCAACGAACTCATCCGCCTCTCTGCCGCGCAGTTGGCCGCCAAGCTGGCCGCCCGCGAGGTCACCTCCGTCGAGGTCACGCAGGCTTACCTGGACCGGATTGCAGCTGTCGACGGCGGCGAACGCGGCGTGAACGCGTTCCTGCACGTCAACACTGAAGAAGCGCTCGCCGTCGCCGCTGAGGTGGACGCCATCCGTGCCGCCGGCGGTGCCGCTGCCGAGGAACTCCACGTGCTCGCCGGCGTGCCGATCGCGGTCAAGGACCTCATCGTCACCATCGGCCAGCCCACCACGGCAGGCTCCAGGATCCTCGAGGGCTGGCACAGCCCCTACGACGCCACAGTGGTCAAACGCCTCCGCGCCGCCAAAATGCCCATCCTGGGCAAAACCAACCTGGACGAATTCGCCATGGGTTCCTCCACCGAGCACTCCGCGTACGGCCCCACCCGCAACCCGTGGGACCTGGACCGGATCCCCGGCGGTTCCGGCGGCGGCTCGGCTGCGGCCGTTGCTGCCTTCGAGGCCCCGCTGGCCCTCGGTACGGACACCGGCGGATCCATCCGCCAGCCCGGCGCCGTCACCGGCACCGTGGGAGTCAAGCCCACCTACGGCGGCGTCTCCCGCTACGGTGCTATCGCCATGGCTTCCTCGCTGGACCAGATCGGCCCGGTTTCCCGCACCGTCCTGGACTCGGCGCTGCTGCACCAGGTCATCGGCGGGCATGATCCCTTTGACTCCACATCCCTGCCCGACCCCCTGGCAGACCTAGTCGCCGCCGCCCGCGTGGGCAACGTCGAAGGCATGCGGATCGGCATCATCAAGGAACTCCACGGCGAGGGCTACCAGGCCGGCGTCGAGAACCGCTTCAACGAAGCCCTGGAACTGCTGAAGCAGGCCGGTGCGGAAATCGTTGAGGTGTCCTGCCCCAACTTCCAGTACGCCCTCGGTGCCTACTACCTGATCATGCCGTCGGAGGCCTCCTCCAACCTGGCAAAGTTCGACGGCGTCCGGTACGGCCTGCGCGTCCTGCCCGAGGACGGACCCATGACGATCGAACGCGTTATGGGTGCCACCCGCGCCGCAGGATTCGGCGACGAAGTCAAGCGCCGCATCATCCTGGGTACCTACGCGCTGAGCGCCGGCTACTACGACGCGTACTACGGGTCGGCCCAGAAGGTCCGTACCCTGGTGCAGCGCGACTTCGAGGCCGCGTTCGCGCAGGCCGACGTCCTGATCTCGCCCACGGCGCCCACCACGGCGTTCAAGCTCGGCGAGAAACTGAATGACCCGCTGGCGATGTACCTCAACGACGTCGCCACCATCCCCGCCAACCTGGCAGGCGTTCCCGGGCTGACCCTGCCCGGTGGCCTGGCGGACGAGGACGGCCTTCCGGTCGGCATCCAGCTGCTGGCTCCGGCCCGCGAGGATGCCCGGCTCTACCGGGTGGGTGCTGTCCTGGAATCCCTGCTTGAGGCACAGTGGGGCGGACCGCTCCTGGACCGTGCACCGGCGTTGGTTGAGACCCTTGTTGAAGCCAAGGAGGCAAAATAATGATCACTGAGGCAACCCTGAGCTTCGAAGAGGCCATGGAGAAGTACGATCCCGTCCTGGGGTTCGAGGTCCACGTGGAACTCAACACCAAGTCCAAGATGTTCTCCTCCGCGCCCAACGTCTTCGGCGACGAGCCGAACACCAACGTCAACGAGGTGGACTTGGGCATGCCCGGTGTGCTGCCGGTAGTGAACAGGGTCGCGATCGAGTCCTCGATCAAGATCGGCCTTGCCCTGAACTGCAAGATCGCTGAATCCTGCACGTTTGCCCGGAAGCAGTACTTCTACCCGGACACTCCCAAAAACTTCCAGACGTCACAGTACGAGGACCCGATCGCGTACGACGGCTACCTGGACATCGAACTCGCGGACGGGACCATCTTCCGCGTGGAGATCGAGCGCGCCCACATGGAAGAGGACGCCGGCAAGCTGACCCACATGGGCGGGGCCGCCGGCCGCATCCAGGGTGCCGACTTCTCGCTGGTGGACTACAACCGCTCCGGCGTTCCGCTGGTGGAGATTGTCACCAAGCCCATCGAGGGCGCCGGTTCCCGCGCCCCGGAGCTGGCCAAGGCCTACGTGGCCGCCGTCCGGGAGATCGTCAAGAACCTGGGCGTCTCGGACGCCAAGATGGAACGCGGCAACGTGCGCTGCGACGCGAACGTTTCGCTGCGCCCGCACGGCCGCGAACGCTTCGGCATTCGCTCCGAAACGAAAAACGTCAACTCGCTGCGCGCCGTCGAACACGCCGTCCGCTACGAGATCCAGCGGCACGCAGCCGTCCTGGATGCCGGCAACCCGGTCATCCAGGAAACGCGCCACTGGCACGAGGACACCCGCACCACCACCTCGGGCCGTCCCAAGTCGGACGCCGATGACTACCGCTACTTCCCGGAGCCCGACCTGGTCCCGATCGTTGCGTCCCGCGAATGGGTCGAGGAACTCCGCGCCACTCTGCCCGAGCCGCCGGCGGCCCGCCGAAAGCGCCTGCAGGCCGACTGGGGTTACTCGGACCTGGAATTCCGCGATGTTGTCAACGCCGGCGTGATGGATGAGATCGAGGAAACCATCGCCGCAGGAGCCGCTGCCTCCGTGGCCCGCAAGTGGTGGATGGGCGAGATCGTTGGCCGGGCCAAGAACGCCGACGTCGATCCCGGCCAGCTGGGCGTGCAGCCCGCCACCATCGTGGAGCTGAACCGGATGGTTGAGGACGGCAAGATCAACAACAAGATGGCCACCGAGGTCCTGGACGGCGTCCTCGCCGGCGAAGGCACCCCGGCGGAGATCGTGGAGAAGCGCGGACTCGCCGTCGTTTCCGACGCCGGCCCCCTCCTGGAAGCCATCGACGCCGCCCTCGCCGCGCAGCCCGACGTCGCGGACAAAATCCGCGCCGGCAAGCTCCAGGCGATCGGCGCGATCGTGGGCGGCGTTATGAAGGCCACCCGCGGGCAGGCCGACGCCGGCCGCGTCAAGGAGCTGATCCTCGCGAAGCTCGGCGTTGAAGGCTAGCCGAGGGCCGAGCCGCAGGCTAAGCAGCCTGTTTTAACCCAACTGGGTCGCAGTTAATGCTGTCATGAGCGCTCATTACGACATCTACTGCGACCCAGTTGGGCTTTAAGTACTCGCTTCCTGCCCGAAAAGTACGCGTGTTCAGTGTGGCTTCCCGGTTCTAGACTGAAGATCCAGGGCGCCGGAGCCCTGCCGGTGCTGTGGGAGGAATGGCCATGTTGGTCCAAGAACCGTTCAGATTCCGCAAGGTCCTGCTGGCCGGCGTCGTAGCGCTGGCGCTGACCGGCACCGGCGTCGCCATCGCCTGGTCCGCGGACACGCCATCGCCGTCTCCGTCAGCGTCTGGCCCGGGGAAGTCGGACAAGGCGCCGGGCCAGGAGAAGCCGGCCAAAGCCCAGCGCCCGCAGCATCTGCACAGTGAAAGTGTGGTGAAGAAGGCGGACGGGTCCTTCGAAACCGTGCTGACCCAGCAAGGCACGGTGGACGCCGTCAGCGAAACCTCGGTCACCGTCAAGAGCGAAGACGGCTTCACCCAGACCTACGCCGTCAACGCGGATACCAAGATCATCAAGTTCCCGGCCCCGGCCGCGGACGGTTCGCCGGCAACGGGCGACGACGGGAAGCGGCTGAAGCGGTCAGAGGTCACCATCGCGGAAATCGCCACGGGCGAGGCCGTCAGGATCTCGGGCGTGAAGAGCGGCGACGACGCCACGGCGCGCCAGATCGTGGAGGGCGCCGGTGCCGGTCCGGGCAACGGCCTTGGGAAAAGCCTGGGCAAGGGGCACGGCCACGGGATGGGCAAGGGCCTCGGCCACGCCAAGCCATCCGAAAAGTAGGTAGCCTAGCCCTGTTCCACCAGTCCGGTCATGATCGCCTGCAGCGCCTCGCACACAATCATCACCGAGCGGCGCTTCAGGTTCTCCGGGCGGGCCAGGATATCGATCCGCCGCCGGGTGCTGATGCCCTCAAGCGGCCGCAGCACAATGCCCGGGTTGAGCACGGGCCGCGCCGTATGCCGCGGCAACAGACCCACCACACCGCCCGCCGCGACCAGCGCGGCCACCGTGGAGTAGTCGTTGATCCGGTGGACGATGTTCAATTCCTTGCTGGAGACGGCCGCGACGGCGGACAGCACGTCCGCGGGAGAGTAACCCGTGTGGCTGGTCACCCACGGTTCGCCTACGACGTCGGCCGCGGTCAGTGTGTCCTGGCTGGCCAGGCGATGTTCCGCCGACAGGGCCACATCCAGCGGTTCGTGCGCCAGCGGGATCACTGCCACACGCTCCTCCGGCCAACGCGGGCTGTGGTCCATCCGGTGCGCCAGCACCAGGTCGTACCGCGCCGTGAGCGCCGGAAAGTCCTGCTGCGCCACGTCCTCGTCGGAAAGCTGGATCCGCGGCTGGCCGGGCGCGTCCAGCATGCGGGCAAGCGGCGCGAACAGCGCCTGCCCCGCGCTGTGGAAACCGCTGATGGTCACGGGGCCAACGGGCGAGCCGTGATAGGCGCCGATCGCCGTCCGGGCGTCCGCCATGGCACTGACGACGGCGGCACCTGCGTCGGCGAGCACCTGGCCGGCTTCGGTCAGCACCAGGTTGCG
The DNA here is from genome assembly GCF_050156575.1 of Pseudarthrobacter sp. S6. NCBI lineage: Bacteria > Bacillati > Actinomycetota > Actinomycetes > Micrococcales > Micrococcaceae > Pseudarthrobacter > Pseudarthrobacter sp. S6. Next base: position 1,459,694 of record NZ_CP189581.1, read on the forward strand.
GCCCTCTTTGCGGGTCAGCGGAACCTCCACGTTGCGTTGCAGCAACGCCAGTTGCTGGGACACTGCGGACGGCGTCACCATGAGCGTCTCGGCCACCGCCTTCACGCTGCCCAGGGCCCCCAGTTCCCGGAGGATTTCCAGCTGATGAATTTCCATCCGTCCAGTCTATACATTAGCTAATACTTCATCGTCGATTGAGAAAAAACTGCTTGTGCTAATGCTTCGAAATGGCTCTAATGAAGGGAGATCTCCGCCCGCAGCCGCGAGGCGACTGCCAAGAGTTAGGAAGCCAATGAAGGCCCTCTACAAGTCTGGTGCACACGCCGGGTTCGAACTCGTCGACCGCCCCGAGCCCGAAGCGGGACCCAACGACGTCAAGATCCGGGTCATGACCACAGGGATCTGCGGCACGGACCTGCACATCCAGTCCTGGGACGCCTGGGCACAGAGCATGATCCAGGCGCCGCTCATCGCCGGCCATGAGTTCTACGGTGAAGTAGTGGAAATCGGCCACGGCGTCCGCGACGTCAAGGTGGGGGACCGGGTATCCGGTGAGGGCCACGTGGTCTGCGGGATCTGCCGGAATTGCCGCGCGGGGCGCCGCCATATGTGTATCCATACCGTCAGCGTCGGCGTGCAGCGGGACGGCGCCTTCGCCGAGTATGTTGTCATCCCCGAGACCAACGTCTGGGTCCACCAAGATCCCTCCATCACCCCGGAGCTCGGCGCGATTTTCGATCCGTTCGGCAATGCCGTGCACACCGCCCTAAGCTTTCCCCTGGTGGGCGAGGACGTGCTGATCACGGGTGCCGGGCCCATCGGACTGATGGCCGTTGCGGTGGCGCGCCACGCCGGTGCGCGCAAGATCGCCATCACTGACGTCTCCAAGCCGCGGCTCGACCTGGCACGCCAGCTGGGCGTGGACCTGGCCATCGACGTCTCCACCACGCGCGTCAAGGATGCCCAGCGTGAACTCGGCATGCGGGAGGGCTTCGACATCGGGATGGAAATGTCCGGCCACCCCACGGCCCTCCCTGAGATGATCAACAACATGAACCACGGCGGCCGTATTGCCATGCTCGGCCTGCCCAGCCAGGACATCACCATCGACTGGGGCAAAGTGGTCACGCACATGCTGACCCTGAAGGGCATCTACGGCCGGGAAATGTATGAGACCTGGTACGCCATGAGCGCCATGCTCTCCTCCAACCCGGTCCTGCACGCCGGCATCTCAGCGGTGGTGACGGACACGCTGCCCGCCGCAGAGTGGGAAAAAGGTTTCGCGACCGCCCGCGCCGGCGTTGGCGGAAAAGTTGTCCTCGACTGGACCGAACTCTAAGGAGCACCATGTACACCTCCATCAAGGACCAGCTGCTGACTGAGCTGGACGACATCCGCACCGCCGGGCTATTCAAAACCGAACGCAGCATCAACTCCCCGCAGTCCAGCCACGTCACGGCAGGGCAGATCGGCCAGCCCGGCGCCACCGTCCTGAACTTCTGCGCCAACAACTACCTGGGCCTCGCGGACCACCCGGACATCATCGCCGCCGCGAAGTCAGCCATGGACTCGCGGGGCTTCGGCATGGCCAGCGTCCGCTTCATCTGCGGCACCCAGGACCTGCACCTGGAACTGGAAGCCAGGGTCTCCAGGTTCCTCGGCACGGAGGACACCATCCTGTTCTCCAGCTGCTTTGATGCCAACGGCGGGGTCTTCGAATCCCTCTTCGGGCCGGAGGACGCCATCATCTCCGATGCCCTCAACCACGCCTCCATCATCGACGGCATCCGGCTCTGCAAGGCCCAGCGGTTCCGCTACGCCAACCAGGACATGACGGACCTCGAGGCCAAGCTTGTTGAAGCGAAGGATGCACGGCGGAAGATCATCGTCACCGACGGCGTGTTCTCCATGGACGGCTACCTGGCGCCGCTGGAAGCCATCTGCGACCTCGCCGAGAAGCACGACGCCCTGGTGATGGTGGACGATTCCCACGCCGTCGGCTTTATGGGTGCCACCGGTGCCGGAACCCCCGAGCATGCCGGGGTGTCCCAGCGCGTGGACATCTACACCGGAACGTTCGGCAAGGCCCTGGGCGGCGCGTCCGGCGGCTATGTGTCCGGCCGCAGCGAAGTGGTGGCCATGCTCCGCCAGAAAGCGCGCCCGTACCTGTTCTCCAACTCCCTGGCCCCCGCGATCGTCGCCGCGACCATCAAGGCGCTTGACCTGGTGGAGAACTCCGGTGACCTGCGGACCCGGCTGTTCGAGAATGCCCGGCTATTCCGCCGCCGGATGACCGAGGAGGGCTTCGAACTCCTGGACGGCGAACACGCGATTGTTCCCGTGATGTTCGGGGATGCCGTGATGGCCGCCAAGGTAGCGGACCAGATGCTCCAGCACGGCGTCTTCGTCACCGCGTTCAGTTTCCCGGTGGTCCCGCGCGGCGCCGCCCGGATCCGTGTGCAGCTTTCAGCGTCGCACTCAGCGGACGACGTCGAAGCGTGCGTGGGTGCGTTCGTCGCCAGCCGTGCGGCGGTAGCAGGCTAACCCAGCCAGGTTTAACCCAGCCGGGCTAAACCTTACAGAGCAGGACCGGCGCGGACGCAGGGCAACTCTGCAAGGATGGAGCCATGGCAGCACACTACGACGTCCTGATTGTGGGCGGCGGCATCGCCGGCCTGTCCCTGGCCTCCGCGCTCGCGGGCAGCTGCAGCGTGGCGCTGGTGGAAGCGGAGCAGGAGCTGGCGTACCACACGTCCTCCCGCTCCGCGCGCCAGCTTATTCCGAGTTACGGCCCTGAGGTGGTCCAGGAACTCACGGTCCGGACCCTGGAGCTGATGGCGGCCCGGGACGCGCAACTCCCCGAACCTGTCCTGACGCCGCGGAGTTTTATGCTCATCGGCACCGAGGAGTCCGTCCGCGCCGAGGCCAGCGGCCACATGAGTCCCATCACGCACGACCGGGCACTGGAGCTTTGCCCTGCACTGGTCCCCGGGGCCTTCTCAGCCGCAGGCCTGGATACCGGATCCTTCGGCTGTAACGCCCCGCTGCTGCTGGCCGATCACCGCCTGCGGGCGGAGGCCGCCGGCGCCGACATCATCACCGGGGCACGGGTGCATTCCGCCCAGCGGCTGGGCTCGGGCTGGGAGATCGGGGCCGGTCAGGAAGCCTTTGAGTCCGGTGTGCTGGTCAACGCGGCCGGCGCCTGGGCCGATGAAATCGCCGTGATCAGCGGTGTGGAGAAGCTCGGGCTGCAGCCGTACCGGCGCACTGCGGCGATCGTCGACGTCGAACGTCCCCTGCCCGGGCACAGCCCCATGGTGGCGGCAGCGGACAACTCGTTCTATTTCCGCCGGGAGGGCACCGAGGTGCTGATCTCGCCGTCGGAAACGGTGCCCAGCGGACCCGAAGACGCCAGGCCGCGGCCCGGCGATATCGAGCGGCTGATCGTGAAGCTCAACCAGCTGACCACGTTGGGAATCCGCGGAGTTCGGAGCGCATGGACGGGGCTCAGGACCGAGGCAGCCGACGGCGTTCCGGTAGCCGGTTTCGACGCCGAAGCCCCCGGGTTCTACTGGCTGGCCGGTCAGGGCGGTTACGGCTTCCAGACCTCATCGGCCATGGCCGAGCTCGCCGCCGCGCAGATTCTGGCCGGGCAGGGCACCGGTCACAGTACCGTTGCGGACCATCATCCGGCATCCCGGACAGCGGAGGCGCTGGCGGCCACGCGATGGTCCATCCGGCGCTGAACAATGGAACCCATGAGCACCCTGATCACCAACATCGCCGAGCTGATGACCCAGGATCTGGACCACCGCGTCCTTAAAAAGGCCGCCGTGGTGATCGAGGGCGAACGGATCGCCTGGCTCGGTTCCGCCGCGGATGCGCCGGCGGCCGACGAAGCCGTGGATGCCGGCGGCCGGGCCGTTTTGCCTGGCTGGGTGGATTCGCACACCCACCTGGTCTTCGCTGGCGACCGCACCGCGGAGTTCGAGGCGCGGATGGCAGGGGAGGCGTATTCGGCCGGTGGTATCGCCGTCACCATGGGCGCCACACGGCGCGCGTCCGATTTCGACCTCACCCGGCTGGCCATGGCGCGTGTGTCCGAGGCCGTGTCGCAGGGCACCACCTACCTCGAAACCAAGACGGGGTACGGGCTGGACATTGAGCATGAGGCCCGGAGCGCCCGGATCGCCTCCACGGTCGCAGACGAAGTCACCTACCTTGGCGCCCACCTTGTCCCCGCGGGCACCGATGCCGAGGCCTACACCGATCTCGTCTGCGGGCCCATGCTTGATGCCGTCCGGCCCTACGTCCGGTGGGCGGACGTGTTCTGCGAGAAAGGCGCCTTCACTGCCGAGCAGTCCCGCCGTGTGCTGGAGGCGTGCCGCGCCTCGGGACTGGGGATCCGGGTCCACGGCAATCAGCTTGGCGAAGGTCCCGGCGTGCAGTTGGCGGTGGAATTCGGGGCAGCCAGCGTGGACCACGTGAACTACCTGTCGGACCGTGACGTGGCGGCGCTCGCGGAAAGCTGGTCCGGCTGGAATCCGGTCAGCGGTACGGGTGGCCGGGGCACCGTGGCAACCTGCCTACCCGCCTGCGATCTTTCCACCCGGCAGCCGCTGGCCCCGGGGCGTGAACTGTTGGACGCCGGGGTGCAGGTGGCGTTGGCGTCCAATTGCAATCCGGGTACCTCGTACACCAGTTCCATGGCGTTCAACGTGGCGACGGCGGTGCTGCAGATGCGGTTCAGCGTCCACGAGGCGGTGCGTGCTGCAACCTATGGGGGCGCGCTGGCGCTGCACCGGGAGACAGGGCACGACGCCGACGGCGCCCGGGCGGTGGGTTCGCTCGCCGTCGGGCACCGGGCAGATCTGCACATGCTCAACGCGCCCTCCGCCACGCACCTCGCCTACCGCCCGGGTATGCCGCTCACGTACGGGGTGTGGCGGGCCGGTGCGCGGGCACGCTAACTGGGGTCACGTATTTGTGATTGCGATGTGATCATTTGGTCCTGTTATGATCAGATAACGTCATATTCTGGTGACTGTTTGACGCCGATTTGTTTGACGCTGAGAGGCTCCCCATGACCCGCACTGACCGCCTGACGGCCATTCTGGACATCCTCGCCAAGACCGGCCAGGTGGAGGTGGAGGAGATTGTCACGCAGCTTGCGGTCTCGCCTGCCACGGCGCGGCGTGATCTGGACAGCCTGGCCAAGCGACGTCTGCTGACCCGCACCCGCGGCGGGGCCACCACAGGCGCCTTGGCCTACGACCTTCCTGGCCGGTACAACCGTGACGACCACGCCGAAGCCAAGGAACAGATCGCCCAGGCCGCCGCGGCCCTGATTTTTCCCGGCGCGGTGATCGGGCTGTGCGGCGGCACCACCAGTACAGCCTTGGCGCAAATCCTGGCCACGCGCGAGGACCTCAACGCTCCCGGCCACCAGTCCACCCTGACGGTGGTCACTAACGCCATCAACATCGCTGCGCAGTTGGCTGTCCGCCCCAACATCAAGGTCATGGTGACCGGCGGCATCCTAAACCCCCGCTCGTACGAACTGGTGGGACCCTACACCGACATCATTATGCAGAAGGTGGTCATGGACATCGCCTTCATCGGCGTGAACGGAATCGACCCTGAGGTCGGTCCCACCAATACGGGGGAGGGCGAGGCGTCAGTCAATGCCCTGCTCGCCAGCCGGGCCCGGATCTCGTACGTGCTGGCCGACTCCTCCAAGGTGGGCGTCAGAGCCTTTGCCACCATGGATGGCTACGAGTTCACCCGCCTGATCACCGATTCCGGGATCTCCGCCGAGGACAAGGCGGCGTTCGAAGCCAATGGCACCGAGGTGATTGTGGCCCCGCACTAGGTGCCGCGAACAGCCCCTAAAAGATCACCGGCGGCGCATCCAGGACGGTCTCGTCCACCCGGCGGTCCACCCATTGGCTGAATGGAATGTCGAGTTCGTACTTGCCCAGGTCGGTGCGCAGAAGTGTCCGCACCGCTGCATTGTCCGGGTTGTTGAGGGATTCGAAATACTCCACCGACCAGTGGAACCAGCGCATGCAAAACAGGCGCATGGTGAGCCCGTGGGTCACCAGCAGCGCGTTCGGGGCGTAGTCCGGTTTGGACCAGTGGCGGTAGAGCGTCTCCATAAAGGATGAGATCCGGTCGTAGACGTCGGAGCCGGATTCGCCCTCCCGGAACCGGTAGAAGAAATGGCCGTAGGCGTTGCGGAGTTCCTTCTGGTCTTCGATGTCGCCGGCGATCTGGAAATTGGCCCAGTCCTGCTCGCGGAGGCGCGGTTCTTCGATCACCCGTTCCGTGAGATTGCCGAGGTTCAGTGCCGCCAGGGTCTGGTGCGCCCGAAGGTACGGGGATACGTAGACGCAGACCTGCCGGCCGTCCAGCTCGCGGCGGATCAGTTCGCCGGCAGCCGTGGCCTGCGCCAGGCCCTGGGGAGTCAGCGGAATCCGGTAGTCCGGGACCCTGTTGTAGATGGACGTATCGACGTTGGCCGCGGACTGGCCGTGCCGGATCATGAAGATTTTCCCTGGCGCGCTCATAAGCCCCAAGCATAGGTCCTGCCTCCGTCGCAGGGCCTCACTGCGAGCCGGGCCGCCGGGAATCAGCGAAGAACCAGAAACTACAGGCAAGATGGAACCATGTTGGTTCCCTCCCGCCGTCGCCTGCGGATCGAAGTCTGGATTGTGCTGGGTCTTTCCCTGGGGCAGTCCGCCGTCTACTCGGTGGTGCAGCTGCTGGACAAGATAACCCGGGCCCAGCTGGCCGAAGGCACGTCCACGCTGAACCGGTCACAGAGCCCGCGCGAATACTTCGACCTTACATACCAGCTGCTGGACATCATTTTCGCCCTGGTGCCCGTGCTGCTGGTGGTCTACTTCCTCACGGACCAGCGGCAATCCGGTGCCGGCGTAAGCTCCCAGAGCGGTTCGGCTTTCCGGAAGCTGGGCTTCAACTTCGCCCGGCCGGGCCGTGACCTGCTGCAGGGCTTTGGCCTGGCGGCGCTGATCGGGATCCCGTCACTGGGACTCTACGCCGCGGGGCGTGCGCTGGGGATCACCACGGCCATCATCCCCAGCGCACTCGACTCATACTGGTGGACAGTTCCAGTCCTGATTCTTTCAGCGCTGCGGCACGCCGTGGTGGAGGAAGTCATCGTGGTGGGCTACCTTCTGGACCGATTCGGCAAGTTCGGCTGGCGCATGCCCCTGGCCATCTTCGCCAGCTCGATGCTCCGCGGCACCTACCACCTGTACCAGGGCTTCGGGCCGTTCATCGGCAACGCCGTGATGGGTGTGGTGTTCGCCTGGCTCTACACGAGGACCAAACGGGTGATGCCGCTCGTCATCGCGCACGCGCTGCTGGACATCGTGGCGTTCGTGGGCTTCAGCCTCTTTGGCCGGGCCGTGGGACTGGGGTAAGAGGGCCGTTGTTCCCATGCCGCACCGTGCACTGAATAAGGTCCGGCTTAAAAGGTTTCGGCCGCCATCGGTGGGTGGCATCATTGGCTCCCGCTGATGGCGGCCGAAGCTTTGAACGAGCAATCAGATGGTGACTGCTCCGGTAGAGGTTTCGAAGGTCACTGACAGGATTCCAGGGGTTCCATGCGGAGCCACCCAGTCAACGGCGACGTCCTCCAGGGGCTTTTCGACGGGTTCACCCAGCCATTCCGTCACGCGTGCGGCGGAACCGGCTATGGTCAGGCAGCTCATCTTGACGTTGCTTTCATAGGCATTTGACGGGTGCAGGGCGGGGTCGCCCGCCCACTTGAGCATGTACGGGACCTGCGGGTCCGCGATCAGGCCCAGGATGCCGATCTGCTTCCAGACCAGCTCGCGGCCGTCCGGGAACTTGCGGTTGCCGTTGACGGCAGCACGGCCCAGCCGGTCTTCGAACGGAGCGAGGTCGTCCACTTCGACGCACCAGCCCATCCAGCCGCCGCCGGCTTCGGACCGGGCCCGGACAGCCTGCCCGAAGGGGGCCTTGTCCGATGCCGGGTGGTTCAGGACCTCCACAACTTCCAGGTATTTGTGGCCGGCCAGGGGAATAATCATGTTCCGGGTTCCAAACCGGGGGTGCACCCCGCCCTTCACGGCTTCAACGCCGAGGGCGGACGAAATACGTTCGGTGGTGGCAACGAGGCCATCTTGTTCACAGGCGTAAGAGACGTGATCCATGCGCATGCCATCATCTTGGCACTTTGTGATCCGGCTCTCAGCTAAGGGTAGCCTTACCGGAATCCGTTGCGTCACGAGTGGACATTCCGCCGGAATGCAGGAGAAGGACCGGCCAGCTGACCACCTTCGTCACAATCCTGTTCCTGTCCGGGAAAGTCTTCCTACACTGAACGCAACGGAGTTGTGCCACACCACGTCAAGGAGCATTGAATGTCGAACGCATGGTCTTTCGAAACCCGCCAGATCCACGCTGGCCAGGAACCGGACAGCGCCACCGGCGCGCGGGCGCTCCCAATTTACCAGACGACGTCGTTCGTTTTCCCGAGTGCCGAAAGCGCCGCCAACCGGTTTGCCCTCGCAGAACTCGCACCGATCTACACCAGAATCGGCAACCCCACGCAGGACGCCGTGGAACAGCGGATTGCCAGCCTTGAGGGCGGGCTCGCTGCACTGCTGTTGAGCTCGGGACAGGCCGCCGAAGCCTTTGCCATCCTGAACATTGCCGAAGCCGGGGATCACGTGGTGGCCAGCCCCAGCCTGTACGGCGGGACGTACAACCTCCTGGCGCACACCCTCAAGAAGTTCGGCATATCCGTCACGTTTGTGGCTGACCCGGACAACCTCGACCAGTGGCGCGATGCCGTCCAGCCCAACACCAAGCTCTTCTTCGGCGAGGTGGTCTCCAACCCGCGGCAGGACGTGCTGGACATCGAAGGCGTGTCCGGGGTAGCTCATGACGCCGGCGTCCCCCTGATTGTGGACAGCACCCTGTCCACCCCGTACCTCATCCGCCCGCTCGAATGGGGCGCGGACATTGTGGTCCACTCCGCCACCAAGTATCTGGGCGGCCATGGTTCCGCGATCGCGGGCGTGATCGTGGACTCCGGAAAGTTCGACTTCGGCGCGGACCCGGAACGGTTCCCGGGCTTCAACACCCCGGACCCCAGCTACAACGGGCTGGTGTATGCCCGGGACCTCGGTGCCGGCGGTGCCCTGGGTGCCAACCTGTCCTACATCCTCAAGGCCCGGGTGCAGCTGCTGCGCGACCTCGGCTCGGCAGTGTCACCCTTCAACGCATTCCTCATCGCCCAGGGCTTGGAAACGCTGAGCCTGCGGGTGGAGCGGCACGTGGCCAACGCCGTCGATGTTGCCCAGTGGCTTGAGGCAAGGGACGACGTCGAATCTGTCGCCTATGCCGGTCTGGCCTCCAGCCCCTGGTATGAGCGCGGCCGCAAATACGGCCCCAAAGGCACCGGGGCGGTGGTCTCATTCAACCTGGCCGGCGGCGCGGAGGCCGGGAAACGCTTCGTGGATGCCCTGGAACTGCACTCCCACGTTGCCAACATCGGGGACGTCCGTTCACTGGTGATCCACCCGGCATCGACCACGCACAGCCAGCTCTCGCCGGAGCAGCAGGTCATCGCCGGGGTCACGCCGGGACTCGTCCGCCTGTCCGTGGGCATCGAACACATCGATGACATCCTGGCCGACCTCGAGGCCGGGTTCCGGGCAGCCAAGGGTGCAGCGGACCCCAACAAAGACGCGGTGGGCCCGCAGGAGTAGGGCTTCAGCGAAGTCACAACCAGTCACACGCTTAGCAATAGACCGGGGCTGTTCGTACACTCGAAGTAGGTCATGAGTGCCAGCGACAGCCCCGGCTTGCTGGCCGGCAACCCTCTTTTGCGGCGGGGTGCCCCGGGTGAGGACCTGGCCTGCCGGTCAATTGACGGTGGGCAAGCGCTTAGAAAAGGTCCTTCCATGACGATTACGATTTCCCGTACTGCAGCACCCGGAAACGGCGTGGTCCGTTACGCCAGCATCGGCGGACTTGAGCTCGAAGCCGGCGGTTACCTCCCGGACGTCACCCTTGGCTATGAAACGTGGGGAACCCTCAACGCGGACGGCTCCAACGCCGTCCTGATTGAACACGCCCTGACCGGCAGCACGCACGTGACGCGCGGCGACAGCGACGAGCCAGGCTGGTGGGAGCAACTGGCCGGACCCGGTGCACCGGTGGACACCGACCGGTTCTTTGTGGTCTCCATCAACGTCGTTGGTGGCTGTTACGGCTCCACCGGGCCATCCTCGGTTGCCCCCGACGGCAAGCCATGGGGGTCGCGGTTTCCGTTGGTAACGCTGCGGGACACCACGGCGGCTGAGGCCAGGCTGGCTGACCAGCTGGGCATCCCGAGCTGGTACGCCGTGCTGGGCGGCTCCATGGGCGGCGCGCGGGCATTGGAATGGGCGGTCACCTACCCGGAACGGGTCCAGCGGTGCGCTGTTATCTCGATCGGTGCCGCCAGCACGGCCGAACAGATCGCGTTCGCCCAGGCGCAGACGCTCGCCATCCGCCAGGACAGCAATTTTAACGACGGCGATTACTATGGCGGTCCGCTGCCGGAGGACGGACTGGCCCTGGCGCGGCGCATTGCGCACATCACCTATCGCTCCGCAGAGGAATTTGATGGTCGCTTCGGCCGGTCGGCCCAGCACCCGGAATCGCCATTCCAGGCGGCGGCGCTGGGGGAGCGGGGCCGCTACCAGGTGGAAAGCTATCTGGATTACCAAGGCAAAAAGCTGGTGCGGCGCTTTGATGCCAACAGCTACATCGCCATCACCGACGCCCTGATGAGCCACGATGTCTGCCGCGGGCGGGGTTCCCTGCATGAGGCCTTGGGCCGGGCTACCGCCAGGTTCTTCGTGGCCGCCGTGGACAGTGACCGGCTGTATTTCCCGTCCCAGTCCCGTGAGCTGGCCGACGCGCTCCCGGGTGACGTGGATGTGCACGTTATTGAGGCGCCGATCGGCCACGACGGCTTCCTGACCGAGATTGGCCAGCTCGGCACCCAGCTCCGGAATACGTTCCTGGTCTAAGCAGTTAGCCGTTCATGATGTCGGAGCGGCGCTTCATATAGTCCTCCATGGCCAGCTCGCCGTTGCTGTACTGCTGGTCGAGTTCGGCCAGTTTCCGGGCACGGTATCCCTGCGGGCCCGACGGCGGCAGGGGAATAGCGGGGGCGACAGGCGGCTTCGGTGCTTCCGCGCGCTGCGCCGGCACCGACTGATCATTGGCTTGCGGCTGGCCGTACGGCGGGAACTGCTGGTCTGCAGATGGAATCGGCTGCATGGGCGGCAACGGCTGGCTCGGCGGCAGGGGCTGTGGGCTCATGACCTGGCGGAAGCCGCCACTCATGTAATCCTGCTGCGTATAGCCGTCACGGGGCTGTTTGTTCTGCTGCCCTGGGTACTGTTCGCCGCCTGGAAACTGCTCAGGGTAGCGACCGGAAAAGCTCTGCTCCTGGTTCCGTTTGTTGACGGACTTCCGGTACATCCGCATCGCCATAGGCACCACGAACGACAGAATGATGATCCAGAAAAACAAGCTGTTCACGGTGTAGCGCCTCTCATATGTGTCCTTCCAGCTTAACCCCGGAGTCCACACGCCCGGCCGGGATCCGCAGGAAGGCTCCATCCCGGTTCACGGCATCCTGCACGGCATCGCTGTTCCCTGTGTCATGCCGGCCCGCCGCTAGCGCCGGGCGTCGGCGGTGCCCAGCGGCCCCTCGCCGGATCCCAATGGAACGCCAGGGCCGAACACGGGGCCTGGCATCGGACGTTTTGCGGTGATGCCGTCGCCGGAAGAGCGGTGGCGCAGCCGCCGCACCACCCACGGGACAAAGTACTCGCGGGCCCACACCAGGTCTTCGGAGCGGGCTGCCCGCCACGTGCGGACGGGCAGGGGCTTGGGCCGGAGCGGCTCGAGAGTGTGGTTCACGTTCAGCGAATCCAGCACCATGGCGGCGATGGTGTGGTGTCCCAATGGCGAAAAGTGCAGGCGGTCCTCGTCCCACATCTGCGGATCGTTCAGCTGCTTGAGCGACCACATGTCAGCGATGATGGCGTCATGGCGGGCGGCCACGGTGCGCAGGTTCTCGTTGTAGATGGCCACCTTGCTGCGGATCCGTCCCAGCACCGAGGAGCCGGTATCCGGGCCGTTGAACAGCACCACCGTGGCACCGCCCATGGCCAGGATCTGGACCACTGAATCAAGTTTTTCGGCGAGGGCGTCGGGGTCTCCGCCGGGCCTGATGAGATCGTTGCCGCCGGTGGAAAGGGTTATCAGGTCCGGCTTCAGCGCCAGGCACGGAGCGAGCTGCTGGTCCACGATCTGCTGCAGGAGCCGGCCGCGAACCGCCAGGTTGGCGTAGGCGAAGTCCGTCGGGCCGCGGCCCAGTTCCTCGGCCACCCGGTCGGCCCAGCCGCGGAATCCGCCGGGCCTGGTTGGGTCGGGGTCGCCGATGCCCTCGGTGAATGAATCTCCCATCGCTACATAGCGGCTCCATGGGTGCGCTTCCGTGGCCCTGGGTGGGCTCTGCATGGCTTTCGCGTCATTCACGGTCCTATCCTGCCTCCTCTTTCACAAGCTACGCCACCGTAGGTAGTTACCACCGGGTAACTGTAAGAATGGAAACCATGACTGTCGCCCAAGTATTTCCCGCTCCTGTTGTTCTGTGGTCCCGGCCGGAGGACCAGCGCTCCGGGAAGCCGCTGCTGGTGCTGCTGCACGGCTACGGTGCCAACGAACAAGACCTGCTGAGCCTGGCGGATATGCTTCCCGAGGATTTTGTTGTTGCCTCGCTCCGGGCGCCCCTGGTGACCGGCCCCGGGTTTACATGGTTCCCGCTGACGGCTTCCATCGAATACACGCTCGACGCCGTCAAGGCCGCAGCCATGTACGTGCAGGACTGGATTGACACCGTCAAAGCCGACCACCCGACGGTGACGCTGCTCGGCTTCTCCATGGGAATGGCCATGGCCACCACGCTGCTCCGGCAGCGCCCCGCTGACTACGCCGCCGTCGTCGGGCTTTCCGGTTTTGTGGTCAACGCGGACGGCGACCCCGCCTTCAAAGACGGCGAACTGGACGGCACGGTGCCGCTCTTCTGGGGCCGGGACCAGCAGGACCCCGTAATCACTACCGACAAAATCGACTACACCATGGGCTGGGTGCGGGGGCACGTCAAGCTCACCAAGGTGCTGTATGCGGGCATGTGGCACGGCATCAACCAGCAGGAAATCGGGCACGTTTCCGAGTTTCTGACGCACGAGGTGCTGAACAAATAAACGTACGACGGCGGCCGGCGGCACAGTGCCGCCGACCGCTGACGCTTGTCAGGCTTCGGGGGCCACAACCTTCACGGTCTGCCCGTTGACGGTGACCGTGTCGCCGTTGTGCAGCTGGCGTCCCCGGCGGTCATCGATCGCGCCGTTGACTTTGACGAGGCCGTTTTTGATCAGCTCAGCGGCTTCCACGCCGTCCTCCACCAGGCTGGCGAGCTTCAGGAGCTGGCCAAGACGGATCATGCTGTCGCGGATGGGGATCTCTTGAATGTCCTGGTTGCTCATACAAGTAATAATGCCTGACGTAAGGTGAATCCAATGACCCACACCCCCCGGCTGCCGCGGTTCGCGGGGCTCCCGCTGGCCGTCGTCGCGGGACTGGCCATTCCCGTCCAGGGCCGGATCAACGGTGCCCTCGGCGTCCGGCTCAACGACGGCATCGCTGCGGCCGTGGTGGGCTTCAGCATCGGCCTGGTGGTGATGATCCTGATCTCCCTGATCCTGCCCAGCGGCCGCGCCGGTCTCGCCAGGATCCTGCCGGCGGTCCGGTCCCGGGCCTTCCCGCCCGTGTACGTCCTGGCCGGCGGCATCGGCGCCCTTTTTGTTTTCTCGCAGTCCTTCACCGTGGGCATCCTGGGCGTGGCACTGTTTACCGTCGCCGCCGTGACCGGGCAGACCCTGAGCGGGCTGCTGGTGGACCGGCTGGGCATCGGTCCGGCCGGCAAACGGGCCGTAACTCCCCTGCGGATCATCGGATGCGTGCTGACGGTAGCCGCCGTCGCCTGGGCGGTTTCGCCACGGCTGGCTAGCCCGCCGGGTTCCCCGGGTGCTCCCGCGGAGGGAGCCGGCGGCCTGGAAACCTTGGTCCTGCCGTTGATCCTGCCGGTCCTGGCCGGGTTCCTGATGAGTTTCCAACAGGCCATGAACGGGACGGCGACGGTCCACTACGGTTCGCCGATCGCCGCCACGCTGGTGAACTTCGTGGCCGGCGCGGTGTTCCTGTGGATTGCCTTGGCCATCAAGCTGGCCGTTGTTGGACCGGGCAATCCGTTGCCGGCGGAGTGGTGGTACTACCTGGGCGGACCCATGGGCTGCGTGTTCATCGGCCTGGGTGCGCTGCTGGTCCGGAGCCTGGGAGTGCTGGTGACCGGGCTCGGCATGATCGCCGGACAGCTCCTGGGCTCCCTGGGGCTGGACCTTCTGGTGCCGGCCCCGGGAAGCATCGTGGCCCCGGCCACCGTCCTGGGCACACTGCTGACGCTGGCCGCCATCATCCTGGCCACCCTGCCGTGGCCGCGCGGCGCCTTCCGGAGGCAGGCAGTTTCCGGAGGCAGTGGCCGGTAGGCTAGGACACGCAGTTCTCTGCATCTTGTTCCTTCGCCCGCCCCGCCCGCACCCAGCGGTGATGCACCCACGTGCAGCGGGGCCAGATACCCGCGGACCGCACCCAGCGGCCCTGTAGAAATTGGAGTCCACCATGGCAGCAAAATCCGTACTCGACCAGGTCATTTCCCTTTCCAAGCGAAGGGGCTTTGTGTTCCAGGCCGGTGAAATCTACGGAGGCTCGCGCTCTGCCTGGGACTACGGACCCCTCGGCGCTGAGCTCAAGGAAAACATCAAGCGCCAGTGGTGGCAGTCCATGGTCCGCGGCCGCGAGGACGTAGTGGGCCTGGATTCCTCCGTCATCCTGCCCCGACAGGTATGGGAAGCCTCCGGCCACGTTGACGTCTTCTCCGATCCGCTGGTGGAGTGCCTCTCCTGCCACAAGCGCTACCGCGCTGACCACCTCGAGGAAGAGTACGAGGAAAAGAAGGGCCGCCCCGCCGAGAACGGCCTGAAGGACATCGCCTGCGCCAACTGCGGCACCCGTGGTGAATGGACCGAACCCCAGGAATTCTCCGGCCTCCTCAAGACCTTCCTGGGCCCGGTGGCCAACGAGGAAGGCATGCACTACCTGCGCCCGGAAACGGCCCAGGGCATTTTTGTGAACTTCAGCAACGTGCTCACCACGTCCCGGAAGAAGCCGCCGTTCGGCATCGGCCAGATCGGCAAGTCCTTCCGGAACGAGATCACCCCGGGCAACTTCATCTTCCGCACCCGTGAGTTCGAGCAGATGGAAATGGAATTCTTCGTTGAGCCCGGCACGGACGAAGAGTGGCACCAGTACTGGATGAAGGAGCGCATGTCCTGGTACACCGGCCTGGGCATCCGGGAGGAGAACCTGCGCTTCTTCGAGCACCCGCTGGAAAAGCTGAGCCACTACTCCAAGGGCACCACGGACATCGAATACCGTTTCGGTTTCCAGGGCTCCGAATGGGGCGAGCTCGAAGGCATCGCCAACCGCACGGACTTCGACCTCTCCACTCACTCCAAGGCTTCCGGCCAGGATTTGAGCTACTTCAACCAGGCCACCAATGAGCGCTACACCCCGTACGTGATCGAGCCGGCCGCTGGCCTGACCCGTTCCTTCATGGCGTTCCTGGTGGATGCGTACACCGAAGACGAGGCACCGAACGCCAAGGGCGGCGTCGACGTCCGTACCGTCCTGCGCCTTGACCCGCGACTGGCTCCCGTTAAGGCTGCGGTGCTGCCGCTGAGCCGCAACGAGGACCTCTCGCCGAAGGCCAAGGACCTGGGCGCGCAGCTGCGCAAGAACTGGAACATCGACTTCGACGACGCCGGCGCGATCGGCCGCCGCTACCGCCGCCAGGATGAGATCGGCACCCCGTTCTGCATCACCGTGGACTTCGACACCCTGGAGGACCAGGCAGTGACCATCCGCGAACGCGACACCATGAGCCAGGAACGCGTCTCGCTGGACAAGGTGGAAGGCTACCTGGCCGCCCGCCTGATCGGCGCCTGAGCGTGGCCATCGAATACCGCGAATGGCTTGAGGGCGATGACCTGACGCTGCTGGAAGTCTGGGGCGGCCCGGAGACCGAACAGGCACGGCAGTTCCGTGGAGCCCTGGCCGTCTCCTCGGCCGGGACGGACGGTACTCCGTGGCGCCGCTGCATCGTGGCCGAGGACGTCATTGACGGCGTTGGCATTCCGGTGGCGGCGGGCGTTGTCTACGAAGCCTCGCTGCACCCGGAGCGGCTGTGGAGCTACATCGAGGTGGCGCGCGATCACCGCCGCGCCGGCATCGGTGCAACGCTCCTGACCATGCTGCGCCGCGAAGCCGAGCAGGCGCCGTCGGGCGTTACCAAGTTGCGCGCGAAGGTGCAGCCGGGCACTGCCGGGGCCGCGTTCGCCGAGGCGTTCGGGCTTGCGCCCATCCAGCGTTCCCGGCTGGTGGTGGTGGAACCGGGCGCCCTGAAGCTGCCGGTGTTCCCTGCGAAGAACGACGGCGGCGGGCCGGCCAACGACGAAAACGCCGGTTCCGACGTCGTGATGGACCTCGCTACCGGCTCCGTTGAGCTGACCGACGTCGTGGGGCGGTACTACACATCCATCCACGGCTGGGATTCGCCGGGCGTGCTGTCGGTGGGGCAGGTGCAGAAGCTGTTCCTGGATGACCTCACCGGCGCGCATGGTGCGCTTGTGCTGCGCGTAGAGCCGGGGTCAGCCTTCGGCGCCGCCGTTTCGCCCAGCAAGAAGGGCCGGATCCGCGCCTTTGCGGTGAGCTATGCGGAGGCGGCCCTGGACCCGGCGGCGGACGCGTCTGCCCAGGGCGCCAAGGCCACGGATGTGTTTGTGGGCCACGAACCCGCGCTGGACTCGGACGACGCCGCAGCTGCGGTCCGTGACCTGCTCTCGCTCCTCGCGTATCAGCACCCGGTCATGCTGGAACTGGACGATTCGATGGCCGCGCTGCGCGCCGCCGTCGAGCCCTTGCTGGAATCCGGCAAAGCGCGCCAGGCCGGCGCGGACACGCTGGTCGTCTCGGACTGACCCCCGTACCCAATTGACTCGCAGTTAACGCTCTCACAACGCGAAATGGCGTAATGGCGACGTTAACTGCGAGTCAGTTTGGGGGCAGTCGCCGGCGTTTGGGCGGCCACGGGATGAAGCCGCTGGTTGCTTCGACATATTCCCGGTAGCCGGGCCGGCCGGACATCGCCTTTTCCGTCAGGGGCTTCCCGGTCTTCCCCGCCAGCGTCCATACCATCAGCGCCGCTGACAGGATAGTCAGGATGCCCGGCCAGGAGTCTGCGGTGATGAGGAACAGCCCCGTCCAGATGGCTGCATCACCGAAATAGTTGGGATGCCGGGTGTATCGCCACAAACCGGTATCCAGCACCGTGCCGCGGCGGGACGGGTCCTTCTTGAACTGGGCCAGCTGCCAGTCGCCCACGGTTTCGAACACAAACCCCGTCATCCACAGCAGGATGCCGAGCACGGCCACCCAAGCCACAGGCCCGGTGGCGAACATCCCTATCTGCAGCGTCAGGGACACAAAGAACATCACCGCGCCCTGCGGCAGGTAGACACGGCGGAGCGCATAGACGTTCCTGGATCCGGGCGCAGGTTCCAGCAGAGCCTTGTACCGAGGGTCTTCGTGTCCGTCGCGTGCCCGCCACCCAATGTGGCCACCGAGCCGTAAGCCCCACAGGGCCGACAGGAAAAGCAACAGGAACCTGCGGGTGTCATCGCCAGATCCGGCGGACAGGAACCAGGACACCACGGCCACCGCCACGAAGCCCGGGCCCCAGGCGACGTCCATCACCGAGTGCCGGCCCTGCCGCACGGCCACACCAAACGTCAGCGCCAGGACTGCCAGGACCGCCAGTGCTGTCCAGGGCAGTGACGCGGCGAACTCCGGCCAGGGGAAAGGGCTCATAGGGCCACTTCAGCGGAGGACATGGGCGCCAGTTCAGTCAGCGTGCGCGAGACGGGGTGTGTGAATCCGGTGCTCGCGGCGAAGGCCGTCATGACAAAGCCGGTGGCCAGCGTGTGCCACAGACGGCCGCGGCGCACCATAAAATGACCGGCACCGTGGATCGAAACATACTGCATGGAGGCTGCTGTCCCGGTGGCTCTGCGCGCGAAGGCCAGGGACTGGGACGGGCTGGTCATGTGATCTCCGGTGCCGTGGACAATCAGGACCTTGCGCCCAGTGAGCGGAGTTGCCGGTGTCTCCGGGCTGAGCCACGGGGCCAGCGCCACTACGGCGTCCACCTGCGGATCGTCCGCGGCACTCACGGCGGTGAGGCCGCCCATGGAGTGCCCCACCAGATACACGGGAACGCCAGGGTGTTGCGCACTGATCTGCTGGAGGGCCCAGCGGGCATCTTGCAGTGCAGACCGGTCCGGCCCGTTCCAGCCCCGCACGCTGTTCCGCAGGGACCATACGGCCAGGCCATGGTCCTTCCCGGCACGGTGCAGGTGGCGGGCGAACGTGATCATGCGCAGCGGGCTCAGGTGGCGAGCTTCCACGGGCTCAAAGCTGTGTGCCTTGCCCCCGTGCAGGACCAGTGCCACGCCGCGCGTTGTCCCCGCGGACGGCAGTACGGTGAGTGCCGCCTCCCGCCTCGCAGCAGGTTCGTTGGTGTGAAATTCAGTGCTGCGGTCCGTCACGTGTGGTTCCTCTCGGTTCATGCCATTTATCAACCCTAAGGCGCCGGACGTAGAGTGCAAGGTATGAGGTTCAACTGCTGATGGGCTCCGGTCACTCCCACGCTTCAACAGATCATTCGGAGCCGACAGCCGGGGCGATTGCTGCCCGGCGGAAGGCAAACCGCATCCTGGCAGCTGTGCTGGCACCGCTGACGCTGCTGACGCTGGTTGGCATGGCCATGCTGTGGCCGTCCGGGTCCCAAGAGGGGATCTCCCTCGCCAGCCCTTACGCGGCGGCGCCCGGCGTTACGTTTGATACCGGCAAGATCCAGAGCGTCGTGGAAGAAAGCTGCTTGCAGGGCTCCACGACCGCCAGCCCGCCGGCGGACACCAGCGGCCAGCCTGCCCCCGCCGGCTCCGAGTGCATGTTTGCCTTTACGGAACCGGACCAGGGCGGCAGCCCCGTCAAAGTAGTGATCAATCCTGACGTGGCGCAGTCCCACGGCGTGAAGCCGGGTGACCAGATCAGGTACCTCAACCTTTCGAACGCCCAAGGTGCCGCGGCGTCGCAGGGGTCCCCGGCGTACATCTTCGTTGACTTCGTCCGGACCGTGCCCATCGTGATCCTGGCGCTCCTCTATGCCCTGGTGGTCATCGCGGTGGCGCGCTGGCGTGGACTCCGGGCACTGCTGGGGCTGGTGGGCGCGTATTTCGTCCTTGCCGGCTTCATGTTGCCGGGGCTGGTGGAGGGCAAGCCTCCGCTGCTGCTGGCCCTGGTGGGGTCAACGGTGATCATGATCGGGGTCCTGTATTTTGCCCACGGATTCTCAGCGCGGACGTCCACGGCGCTGCTGGGCACCATGTTCGGCCTGGGCATCACGGCGCTGCTTGCTGCCTGGGCCACCGACGCCGCCAACCTGGCCGGCGTGGGCAGCCACGACGCCGCTACCCTGATCAATACCTCGGCCAACATCTCCATTTCCGGGGTGATCCTCTGCGGCCTCATCATCTCCGGCCTTGGTGTCCTCAACGACGTCACCATCACGCAGTCGTCCGCCGTCTGGGAACTCTACGAGCTGGCCCCCGGCACCAGTGCCCGCAAGCTCTTCACCTCCGCCATGCGGATAGGCCGGGACCACATCGCCTCCACGGTCTACACCATCGCGTTTGCCTACGCCGGCGCGGCCCTGCCCATCCTGATCATTGTGATGCTGTATGACCGGCCGCTGGGGGACACCCTGACCAGTGCCGAGCTGTCAGAAGAAGTCATCCGCACACTTGTGGGCTCCATTGGCCTGGTCCTCGCCATCCCCGTCACCACCCTGATCGCCGTGCTGGTGGTCAAGGCCACCGGCGTCCGGACGGTGGGTCAGCCCGCCGTCGGCATCCCGGACGAAGACCGCCGACTAAACGGCACCCGGGGCGCCGACTCCATTATCGCGGACGACGTCGGCGTTACCGGTGCGCTCCAGGCGGCCGCCTTCGAGAGATGGTCACGGCAGTCCACGGAAGACTCCGACGATCCTGTCCTCGCCCGGAGGGGGCGCCGCGCAGACCGCGGCTGAACGGCAGCTGGCCGCCCGGCGCTGCCGGAGAGTTCCAAAGGGCGTGTCCACATGGCGTGGCTCGCCGATTTGCCCGCCTTTGCGACAATGGACAGGTGACTGTTACCGCAACGCCTCCCGCCCCCAAGCTGGAACTCCCTCCCCTGAAGCTGGGCCCCATCACGGTGGACACCCCCGTGATCCTGGCTCCTATGGCGGGTATCACCAACTCCGCTTTTCGTCGTTTGTGCCGTGAATACGGCGGCGGCCTGTACGTGGCGGAAATGGTCACCTCGCGCGCCCTCGTGGAACGCACCCCCGAGTCGCTGCGCATCATCTCGCACGACGACGACGAAAAGGTCCGCTCCGTCCAGCTGTACGGCGTGGACCCCGTTACGGTAGGCCACGCAGTGCGCATGCTGGTCGAAGAGGACCGCGCGGACCACATCGACCTGAACTTCGGCTGTCCCGTTCCCAAGGTGACCCGGCGCGGCGGCGGGTCTGCCCTGCCCTGGAAGACCGATCTCTTCACCTCGATCGTCCAGACCGCGGTCAAGGAAGCGTCCAAGGGCAATGTCCCGCTCACCATCAAGATGCGCAAGGGCATTGACGAGGACCACCTGACGTACCTCGACGCCGGCCGGATCGCCCGTGATGCCGGGGTGGCCGCCGTCGCGCTTCACGGCCGTACCGCAGCGCAGTTCTATTCCGGCCAGGCGGACTGGTCTGCGATCGCCCGCCTGCGCGAAGCCCTGCCGGACATCCCTGTCCTCGGCAACGGCGACATCTGGTCTGCGGAGGACGCTGTCCGGATGGTCCGCGAAACCGGCGTGGACGGCGTGGTGGTTGGCCGCGGCTGCCAGGGACGCCCGTGGCTGTTCGGTGACCTCATGGCTGCCTTCGAGGGAAGCGACGTCCGCCACAAGCCGGACCTGCACAAGGTGGCCGAGAGCGTCTACCGGCACGCTGAGCTGATGGTGGAAACCTTCGGTGACGAGGGCAAGGCCCTTCGGGAGATCCGCAAGCACATGGCCTGGTATTTCAAGGGTTATGTGGTGGGCAGCGAACTACGGACCAAACTGGCCATGGTGTCCAGCCTGGAGGTACTGCGCGAGACACTGGGCCAGCTGGACCTGGACTCGCCGTACCCCGGCGTGGATGCCGAAGGCCCGCGCGGCAGGGCAGGATCGCCCAAGAAACCGGCGCTTCCCAAGGACTGGTTGGAATCCCGTGCCCTGAACACAGCCCAGTCCCGGGACATCTCTGCCGCCGAGTTGGATGTCTCCGGTGGCTGAGACGCGCACCACGGCACAGGCCCTGCCCGGCTACGAGGCCCACGATTCCGCCCGCTGGGTGGAGGAACCGCCCAAAAACAACTACCGCTCCGATTTTGAGCGGGACCGCGCCCGGGTGCTGCACTCTTCGGCCCTGCGCCGCCTCGGCGCGAAAACGCAGGTGGTAGCCCCGGATACGGATGACTTTGTCCGCACCCGCCTGACCCACAGCCTCGAAGTGGCCCAGGTGGGCCGCGAACTGGGCCGTGCCCTGGGGTGTGACCCGGACGTGGTGGACACCGCTTGCCTGAGCCATGACCTGGGGCACCCGCCGTTCGGCCACAACGGCGAGTCCGCCCTGAACGAGGTGGCACATGCCATTGGCGGTTTCGAAGGCAATGCCCAGACCCTCCGGCTCCTCACCCGGCTGGAGCCCAAGGTCCTGGCCACCGACGGGCGCCCGGCCGGACTTAACCTCACGAGGGCCAGCCTGGACGCGGCGGCGAAATACCCCTGGTCCGCGCTGAACGCGCCGGTGATCCACGGGCAGCGCACCAGCAAGTTCGGCGCCTATGAGGACGATCTGCCCATCTTCGACTGGCTCAGGGAGGGTGCGCCGGAACGCCGGTCATGCCTGGAGGCACAGGTCATGGACCTTGCCGACGACATTTCGTATTCCGTCCACGATGTCGAGGACGCGATCGTGGCCGGGCACTTCCAGCTGCGCTGGATGGATAACCCGGACCACCGGGCCCGTGTGGTGGGCTATGCCAAGCAGTGGTACCTCCCGCACAACGACCCCGCCGCGATCGACGCTGCCCTGGCCCGGCTGGAAGCTACCGACGTGTGGGTCCGCGAGGCCGACGGCAGCCGCAAATCCATGGCCGCCCTGAAGAACATGACGAGCCAGCTGATCGGCCGGTTCTGCCAGAGCGCCCTGGAGACCACCCGTGCCGTCTACGGCCCGGAAAACCTCACCCGGTACAGCGCCGAGCTGATGGTTCCGGACGAGACGGTCATGGAGATCGCGGTGATGAAGGGCCTGGCCACCACGTTTGTGATGACCACCGAACACCGCCAGCCCATCTACGAGCGCCAGCGCGAGGTGCTGCACGCTCTGGTCACTGCCCTGAACGCCACGGGGGACCGTCACCTGGAGCCGATGTTCGCGGCTGACTGGCGGGACGCGCCCGACGACGGCGCACGGCTCAGGGTGGTCATCGACCAGGTGGCGTCGCTGACAGACGGCTCGGCGCTGGCTATGTACGAACGCCTCGTGGGGAGCCTGCCGTCGCTGTGGTGACAGACGCCATAGGGCGGCCTTCACGGGTGTTCCCCGGGACTAGGATGGCTCTGTGGCTGGCCTGATCAAACGCGATGACATAGACGAAGTACGCCAGCGCACGGACATCAAGGAAGTGGTTGACGGCTACGTCACGCTCAAGGGTGCCGGGCTGGGAACGTATAAGGGCCTGTGCCCCTTCCACGACGAACGGTCGCCGTCGTTCACCGTGCGCCCCCAGGTGGGCAGGTACCACTGCTTCGGGTGCGGTGAAGACGGGGACGTCATCGCCTTCGTGCAGAAACAGGACCACACCTCATTTCATGAGGCCGTGGAAAAACTTGCTGCCCGCATCGGCTACGAACTGCGCTACGAAGACGGCGGCACCGGCCCCAACCGCGAGGAAGTGGGCAAGCGCCAGCGACTGCTGGATGCCCACAAAATCGCCGATGAATTCTTCCGCGCCCAGCTGTTGACGCCCGGCGCCGCCGAAGGCCGGAACTTTCTGTTCGGCCGCGGCTTTGACCGCGCCGCCTCGGAGCAGTTCGGCGTGGGCTACGCGCCGCAGGGCTGGGATGCGCTCCTGAAGCACCTCCGCGGCCGCGGCTTCACGGACCAGGAGCTCAAGCTGACGGGGATGTTCTCCGAGGGGAACCGGGGCATTTATGACCGGTTTCGCGGCCGGCTCATTTGGCCCATCCGCGACATCGCCGGCGACACCATCGGCTTCGGCGCCCGCAAGCTGTATGAGGACGACCAGGGCCCCAAATACCTCAACACCCCCGAAACCACGCTCTACAAGAAGTCCCAGGTGCTTTACGGGATCGACCTCGCCAAGCGCAGTATCGCCAAAGACCGCCAGCTTGTGGTGGTTGAGGGATACACGGACGTGATGGCCTGCCACCTGGCGGGAGTCCCGACGGCGGTGGCCACCTGCGGCACGGCGTTCGGCACCGAGCACATCAAGATCGCCCGCCGCCTGCTGTCGGACGACGGCACCGGGGGAGAGGTTATCTTCACCTTTGACGGTGACGCCGCCGGGCAGAAGGCGGCACTGCGCGCCTTCGAGGAAGACCAGCGCTTTACCGCCCAGACCTACGTGGCCGTGGAGCCCACCGGCGCCGACCCGTGCGACCTGCGCCAAAGCAGGGGCGACGCCGCCGTGCGGGACCTGATCGCCACGCGCCGGCCCCTGTTCGAGTTTGCCATCAAGGCCACGCTCAGGCGCCACAACCTGGACACCGTAGAGGGCCGGGTGGCCGCGCTTCGGGAATCGGCTCCGGTGGTGGCCCAGATCCGCGACGCAGCCATCAGGCCCGAGTATGCCCGGGAACTGGCCGGCTGGCTTGGCATCTCGGTTGAAGATGTCAGCCGGGCTGTTGGTGTCGCCATGAAGCGTGCCGCCGCTGGCGGGCCGGCTGCACCTGGGAAACCCTCAGGAGCCGGTACGGCGGCTCAGCTGGGGTCCGCCCAGGCGGGCGGGCCCGGCGTGGCTGCCGGTCCGACGTCGGGCGCTGTCCCTTCCTATCAGCGGCCCGACCCACGGGACCCCGTGGCCTCCATGGAACGGCAGGCCCTGGAGGTAGCGCTGCAGGAGCCTGCACTCCTGGGCGGCGGCATCTGGGAGCGCTTCTCCGGGGCCCGGTTCATCACGCCCGCCTTCCTGGCCGTACACGATGCGATGCGCGCCTCCGGCCCCGAGCTGATCGGCGACCCCGCACGCTGGGTGAGCCAGGTGATGGAGGAAGTCCCGGAACCCCTGCGGCCGTTGGTGTCCGAACTGTCCGTGGTGCCGCTGCCCGCTAGCACCGCCGAGGGAGTCCAGAAGTACGGCAGAGGCATTCTCACTGCGTTGTTTGAACTCCAGATCACGCGCGTTAAGGCGGACAAGATGAGCCAGCTGCAGCGACTCGACCCAGGCTCCGAGCACGACCGGATCCAGCAGCTGCAGCGCGAACTGATGATGCTCGAAATGGAACGCCGGGCACTGCGCTCCGACGCGTGAAACGCGCCGATTTCGCTCCGATTTCGTTTCCCCGCACGGTGTTTGCTAGGCTGGTACCCGCTTCATTCCTCCTTAGCTCAATTGGCAGAGCATTCGACTGTTAATCGAAGGGTTGCTGGTTCAAGTCCAGCAGGAGGAGCGCACAATCCCCGTTCCGGGTCTCCGGAACGGGGATTTTTGTATACCCGGGGCGGGTATGCAAGTCTGTGCTGCCGCCGATTTCCCATTCCCGGGAAACCTTTGCTAAGGTCATACCTGCTTCATTCCTCCTTAGCTCAATTGGCAGAGCATTCGACTGTTAATCGAAGGGTTGCTGGTTCAAGTCCAGCAGGAGGAGCAAACAAACAATAGATCCCCGTCCTCATCTCTGAGGGCGGGGATTTTTTGCATCAGACAAAGTCCATTTCCACTTGCAGGAAGCACTCCGCTTCGGCAATGGCCGCGCGGAAGGCGTCCTGCTCGGTGGGGAACTTGCGGGGCTCCCGCGGATGCCACTCATGGGCTGCTGAGTGCACCCGGACGAAGCCGGAGGCCGGCGGTGCGTAGAAGATGCCGAACCGCTGCACCGGCCATTCGGGCGACGTCTCCGGGGCCACCAGGAGGGCGGCGCTGAAGGCGGCGTTGAACCACTGCGCGATAGGCCGCCGTCGGTCGTCCGTGAAGAGTCCGGCGGCATAGAGGGCTGCGGACTGCTCGCCGGTTTGGGCGCACAGCCGGTCCCACCACAAGGGCAAGATGCCTGAGTCGCAACGTTGCCATGTGGCCGGGGGCGGCGGGGAGAACTGCCAGCTGGGCACGGATCTATTTTATCGTGGGAAAGTACCCCAGCGGCAGGGGTTGGCCCCTCCTCGGTGACCCGCGATTTGGCGCCCGGTCACAACGGCTCTCCAGACCCCCACAACTACGGGCGGTTCCAAGGGCCCGGGTTAACCCGGTACAGCAGGGCAGCACCGGCCAGCGCACCCAGGATTATGCCTAGGGCTCCACTGCCGACCACGCGCCCAAGGAAGTAACCGGCCACGCCGCCCAGCACTGCCCCGAGGAACAGTCCCCGGGGGTTTCGGTGCGGCTTGCGTGGCATGCGTTTCATCAGTGATCTACGGGTTCAGTGGATCGAGGGCACGGTGCGCGGCCTGACGATCAGCCAGAGGCCAGCTATCGCCATCAGTATGCAGGCGGCCTGCACGGCGCCCATGGGGGTGGAGCTGGTGATGCCCAGCCACCCCACCACCGGTGACACCAGGCCGGCCATCAGGAACGTCGCGGCACCCAGGAGCGACGCAGCCGTCCCGGCCTGTGCTCCGTGGCTGCTCAAAGCCAGCACCTGGACACAGGGGAACGTAAAGCCAGTGCCCATGATGTAGAACCAGAGCGGAACCATTGCGCCCCAAAGTCCCAGGCCGGCCTGGTCAAAGACCACAATCAGCAGGGCCATGAGGAACATCCAGGCTGTGGAACAGGCAAGGATCCACTGCGGGGGGACGATACGGATGAGCCTGGAGCTGATCTGGACACCAGCCACAATGCCCAGGGAATTGATGCCGAACAACAGACCGTATTCCTGCGGCGAGAACCCGTAGATGTCCTGGAACAGGAACGGCGAAGCGGACAGGTAAGTAAAGAGGCCTGCGAAGTTCATGCCGCCCACCACCAGGAGGCCCACGAAGATCCGGTCCGTGAAAAGAACCTTGTACCGCTGGCTGGCAGTCATGCCGGTCAGCCCGCGCTTGTCCGGTGGCAATGTTTCGCGGACCAGGACGAGTGCGGCGATGATCACCAGCGTGCCGTAACCGGCCAGGAACACGAAGATTCCCGGCCACGGCATCACCAGCAGCAGCTGCGATCCGATCACCGGGGCCAGAATCGGAGCCAGTCCGTTCACCAGGGCCATGCGCGAGAACATCCGGACCATGGCATAGCCGGAGAACAGGTCCCGCACCATTGCCATGGCCACCACACCGCCACCCGCAGCCCCCACACCCATGAGCACGCGGAAGAAGCCCAACGTAGAGATGTCGGTGGACAGGGCTGCTCCCACGGAGGAGGCGATGTGCAGGGCCGTGGCCAGGATCAGCGGGAGCCGGCGGCCGAACTTGTCGCTGAACGGGCCCACCACCAGCTGGCCGAGGGCAAAGCCCACGGTAGTGCCGGCCAGTGTCAGCTGGACCTGGGCCTCGGTGACCCCCAAGCTCGCTTCCAGTGCCGGGAACGCAGGCAGGTACAGGTCGATGGTGAAAGGGCCCAGCGCGGTGAGTGCACCGAGGAGGAGGATGTACAGCAGTTTCCGGCGTCGGGTCAGCGAATCGCCCGGATTCGAGTGAGTGGTCACGGAGATCAATCCTAGGCCCGGAAGTTCCATCTTTCCGGGGTTGCGGGCGCGCCGTGGGGCCAACCAGGAAGTTTGCCCCGGACCGGAATGATAGTTTTGGGGGCAGGACCGTGCTGCGGCGGGCTCCCACAGCACACGGATGCCGAATCGACCAGGCAGCAGACTACGCAACAAGTTAGGCGGGAACCGATGAGCGGACGTCACACCGGGCGCACCGGCCAGGGATTGCGGATCACCGCGCTGCCCAGGACGCTGAAACTACTCTTTCGCCTGGCCCCTCGCCAACTCAACGATGAAATCGCCTTCGCCAAGATCGAGCTCAAGCGCAAGGGAATCCAGGTAGGCGTCGCCGCCGCGTTCTTCGCCGTCGCGCTTCTTTTTGTGGCGTTTCTTGTGGTGGGCCTCATCGTGGCCGCCATAATGGGCCTGGCCACCGTCATGCCGGCGTGGCTGGCCGCGCTGCTCGTCTGCGCCCTCTTCCTGGTCATCGCCCTCATCGGTGCCCTGATCGGCCTCAGCAAATTCAAGCAGGCCATGCCCTTGGTCCCGGCCGAAACCATCCGCGGGATCAAACACGATCTCGGCATCGCCAAGGAAGGCTCGCGCTTCAACGCCGAACTGCTCGATCCTGCCAGCCCGGAGGCCAAGGCCGCGAAGGCTGCCAAGGACGAAGCAGCCGCGAAGGCCAAGGCCGCGAAGGAAGCCAAGGCCGAGGCGCATAAGAAGGAGTTCCCGCACGCGTCCGAGCCCGAGCTTCACCGCCGCCTCGAACAGCGCCGGCGGCACCTGGCACAGGTCCGCGACGAGCTGGATACCGAGCTCGACATCAAGCCGCAGGCCATGTTCGTACTGGGCGCTGCCAAGGAGAAACTTGGCGAGGGCACGGCTGCCGTTGAATACGGCGCGGCCGCGGCCAGCCAGAAGTTCGCTGCCTTCTCGGGCTCCCGGGACGGCGTTGGCGTGCGCTGGAAGCCGCTTGCCGCCCTTGCGGCCTCCGCGACGATCCTTGTGGTGCTCCTGCGCAGGCTGCTCCGGAACCCCTGACAACAGACATCACACTGGGAACTATGGAAGGGGGGCGGATTGAGGTTCATTGGCGCTGGCGCGCGACCCGGCCGACCCCAGATTGACCACGACCGCGTTTTCACACTCCCCAACGCCCTGACGGTGCTGCGCTTTATGGGCGTGCCGCTTTTTGTCTGGCTGGTCCTGGCCCAAAAGGAGTATGGGACCGCCGTTGTGGTTCTGGTGGTTATGGCGGGAACCGACTGGATTGACGGGTATGTGGCCCGCCGTTTCGACCAGGCGTCCAGGCTCGGCCGGGTCATGGACCCGCTGGCGGACCGGCTTGCCCTGATCGCGGTGGCGGTCACCCTGGTGATTGCCGGCGTCGTGCATTGGCTGTATCTGGCCGCACTCCTGGTGCCGGACGCCGTGCTCCTGCTGCTGACGCTCTCCTACTTCGGGGGCCATCCGGACCTGCCGGTGAGCCGTGTGGGCAAGGTCCGCACCGGATTCCTGCTTCTGGGCACACCGCTGCTGGTCCTGTCGCGTTTGGACACCCCGATTGCCGGGCCGCTGTACGTTGCCGCCTGGATCGTGCTGGGACTCGGGCTTGCCGGCCACTGGATTGCCGCCTATAACTACTTCTGGGCCATTCTGCGCAAGGGCCGTCAGCAGTCCCATCAGGACGGCGGCACCGGCTGATGGTGTGGGTGGCCGTTCTGCTGGCGGTGCTTGGAGCGTTCTGCCTGGCCTTCGGAGCGCAGAAGCAGGGGAGTGCAGTCAAGGCTGACACCGGCGGGCTGGCGCTGAGTTCACACGGATTCCTCCGTCTGCTCCGCAATCCGCGGTGGGTGCTGGGACTTCTCCTGCTGTGCGTCGGGATGGGAATGAACGCGGTGGCATTGGTCTCCGCGCCGCTGACGGTGGTACAGCCGATCGGCGCCATTGCTCTGGTCATTACCACGGTGGTGAATGCCCGGGACCAGGACATCACCATCAACCGGGCCACAATGGTGTCCATCGCGGCCTGCGTGACCGGCTCCGCGCTCTTTGTCCTCCTCGCCGTCAACGTGACGCAGGAGAACCACCACGTGAACCAGGAGGACGAGCTCACCATCGTGTTGCTGCTGGCACTGGCCGTCGGCGTGTTCGGCACCCTGGCGGTCATGTTCCGGCACCGGATGGGCGCGTTTGTCTACATCCTCGGCGCCGGCATGCTGTTCGGCTTCGTCGCGGTCCTGACACGTATCATCGGCAAACACCTGCTGGATCCGAACGGGCTGGCACTGCTCAATGTCCAGTGGTATTCGGTAGTGGCCATCGCAGCGGCCGGCGGCCTGGGTTCGTGGTTTGTGCAGAGCGCCTACTCGGGCGGCCCGCCGGACCTTGTCATCGCCGGGCTGACTGTCATCGACCCGATCGTGGGTATCGCCATCGGCATCGTGATCTTGGGTGAGCTGCGCCCGGACGTCCACGCCGTGATGGCGATTGCCATGGCTACGGCTGCTTCGCTTGCTATCGTGGGGGTGATCGCCCTTTCCAGGCACCATCCCGAGGTCACTAAGCGCAGGAAAGATGCGCGGAAGGCGGCGGGAAGGGCGTCCCACTAGCCTGTTTTCCCGACCAGCCCATCTTCATGACCATCCGATTTTCACTAAGAGGCCCCGTGCTACCTTGCCGGCGGCCCACCGGTGCAGCCAGCGACAGCTGCCCGCACCGTGACCTTCAGGAGCTCTCCACGTGACAACGCCCTCTGACCAGCGACCCTTGACCGTACTGATTGCCGCGGATACGTATCCGCCCCACATCAACGGGGCCGCCCAGTTCAGCTACCGGCTCGCGAAGGGTATGACGGGCCGCGGCCACAATGTGCATGTGCTGGCCTGCCGGGCGGACAACGGTGCGAGCTTCACCGAGTTCCGCTCCGAGGCGACCGTGCACCGGCTCCGCTCGCACGGGGTCTTCACCCACGAATACTTCCGCATCTGTTTCCCCTGGGAAATCAAGAAGGAGATCGGCCTCCTTTTCGATCGGATCAAGCCCGATGTAGTGCACATCCAGAGCCATTACATGATCGGCGAGCACGTGCTCTACGAAGCGGGGAAGCGGGGCATCAGAATTGTGGCCACCAACCACTTCATGCCTGAGAACCTGAACCCGTTCCTGCCGTTCCCGCAGTGGTTCAAGGACATCATCGGCAAGATCTCCTGGAAGGACATGGGCAAGGTCATGGGCCAGGCTGACGTGGTCACCACGCCCACACCCCTGGCCGCCAAGGCCATGCACCAGCACGCTTTCCTGCACAAGGTACTGCCACTCTCCAACGGCATCGACTCCGCAGCCTACGAGCTGAAGCCAGGCGAAGTTATCGAACCGCACGCCCATCCGACAGTGGTATTTGTGGGGCGCCTGGCCGAGGAAAAGCACGTGGACGTGCTGATCAATGCCGTGTCCAAGACGCCCGAAGAGCTCAACGTCCACCTGGATATTGTGGGCGGCGGCGAAGTCCGCGCGGCTCTTGAAGCGCAGGCGGAACGGCTCGGAATGGGGGAGCGGGTGAAATTCCTGGGACTGGCCAGCGACGAAGACCTCCGTGAGGCCTACATCAGGGCAGACCTGTTCTGCATGCCGGGGACCGCTGAGCTTCAGTCCCTGGTGACCCTTGAAGCCATGTCCGCCTCCACTCCCGTCCTGCTCGCGGATGCCATGGCACTGCCGCACCTGGTGCGTGACGGCGAGAACGGATACCTGTTCACACCCAACGACAGCGACGACCTCGCAGCCAAGATCACGAAGATCCTCCAGCTGCCGGCCGACGAACGGGCGGCAATGGGCCAGGCCAGCCGGCGGATGGTTGAACCGCACAGCATCGAGGGCACTTTGCAGACCTTCGAGGACCTCTACCGGGGTGCAACCTACGACGACAAAGCGCTCTGACTGCGATCTGGCAGCTGCTCGCTCCATCCTGGCCGGGGCCCGGAGTCCTGGCTGCGTGGTCCTGATGGCCGCCACTATTTGCTAGAGTGTTTTTGCCCTGCTGAAGCTGAAGTCGTCCACAGACCACGCTGGCAGGGGCGGGGGGCTATAGCTCAGCTGGTTAGAGCGCGGGACTCATAATCCTAAGGTCCTCGGTTCAAGTCCGAGTAGCCCTACCCGGAAAGAGCCCCTGACCTGCGGAACGCGGATCAGGGGCTCTTCTCTTTTGAAGTTCTGAGGTAGGCATCCACCGGAAACCCACCGGATTCATTCCATGCGCTGGCCGAACGCCTCCAATAGCGTCGTGTTGTCCGGCGCTTCGTGGGTCTTCTGGACGTAATGCTTCCGCGTGACGTTCTCGCTGGAATGCCCCAGCTGGGCCGATGCCACGGCCATCCCTGAGGAGGCCTCCAGCAGGGTTCCTACCGTCTTTCGGAAGGTGTGCGGGGTGACCCACTCGAAGCCGAGCTCGTCACGCGCTGAGCGCCACTGCTTGCGGAAGTTGTTGGGGTCCCGGAGCGAGCCGACGGCAGAGGGGAACACGACGTCCCACGGGTTGGCCACCAGCTGCCCAATTTGCCGCCTTAGGAGCATTTCCACTGCGAAGGCGGGTAGGAAGTACCTCTGGCGGGAATGGGCGCTCTTAGGGTGTTCCTGGATGGTCAGGCCCTGACGTGGCATGTAGACGATGGTCCCGTTCACCGTGACTGTTGGGCGCGCGGCCTTCAGGTCGATGTCTTTCCAACGGATCGCGAGGGCTTCGCCGATGCGCGCCCCGGTGGCGAGCATGATGTCGACGACGTCGAGCATGTCCACGGTGGGGTAGCGGCCGGCCTGCTTCTTGCTGGCCTCCCACTGGCGGAGCCCGGCACGCAGGGCGCCGACCTCCGCCACGGTCAGGGCCCGGACCTCCTTGTGGCTGGTTGGAATTGTGGCGACTTCACGCAGCGGGTTGCCGTCAAGGGCGCCGTGCCTGGCTGCCAGGCCGAGCATGCCCGACAGGACGGTCTTGCAGAGCTTCGCGGTGGCGTTTCCGTGCTTGGTCCTCATGGTCTTCAGGAACCGGTCCAGGGTGGAGACTGTGGTTTCCCGGATCCGGAGGCCGCCGACGCCCGGGCAGACGTAGTTGTCCATGATGTCCCGGTACCGGCGCCGGGTGTTCAGCGCCCGGCCTGTGTCCTCAAACTCCGCCCACCAGATAGGGGCGAGCTTCGTGATGCGCATGTCACCGGTGATGTCCTCCCCGGCTGGCATTGCCCGGTCCGTCAGGGCAGAGATCAGCAGCCGCTCCGCTTTCGCGCCACGGTCATTCTTTGATGTAGCTGTAGCCCGGGCCTCGACTTTCCGGGTGACGCCGTCGAAGTCACGAAACCGGGCCATGGCCCGCCAAACTCCGGGGCTCACCTCGTCCCGGCTTATTCTCCCCCAAGTGCCGATTTGAAGTGGGGGCCTAGGCATAGCTGGCGTTGTTTTCAGGGAGGCTGTTGTCCGGAGGGGCGTGCGAGACCACCAATCTGACCTGAACGTGCCGGCGGGATGCCATCTACGGTTCCAGTCTTGCCGATAACCAAGCGTCAAAGTCCCGGCGGCTGATGCGCAGATGCTTACCGATCCGGTGAGCTTTGGGGCCGACGTGCTTCACCCGCCATTGATAGAACGTCTGTTCGGGGATCTGGAGTTGAGCGCAGATCTCTTTTGGCGTGAGCCATTGCTGTTCGGCCGCATCCGGCCCGCCGCTGCGTTCTGGCGTGGTAGTCATGAGAGATTCCCCTTCATGTCGGCATTACTGCCGGTACGTGCTGCCGGCGTTGTTCCTAGTTCATAGGCGCCAGTAGATCTGGCGGCATGACTTTGGGGCAATAGCTTGCGCTAATACACGCGGGTGCGCCCGTGGCCCAGGCTCGCTTTGCACGGAAACAGACCCTCCGGCTTCGTTCAAAGTCGCGAAACCTGCGGCCGACTTTCGTCCCGGTCCTACCGAATTTGCTTTACCTCGCCGGTAAGGCCGACGGCCAGGGCTTCGATATGTTCCCGCACTTGATCCGGACGGGCGGTAAATCCGGCAACTGACATGCGTTCCACAAGACCAGCGCGATGCAGCATTACTACGTGCCTACGGACGGCCGGTGAGGATAGTCCGAGTGCGGATCCGATTTCGCTGCAGGTTGAGGGGCCGTTCCTGAGCAGGAAGCGGATGATGCGGCTTCGCGTTCGGTTCATCAAGATGCTCGGCATTGAGACCACAACCTGAGGAATAGTGAAGGACCTGCTGCTGTAGACGGGTCTACAGCAGCAGGCTACTCCGGTAGGCGTCATGTTGGAAGAGGCTGGCAGTGGAAATGATCCCTGAAGGAATCGAGGAGGCTGCCATGCAAGACCACCCACAAGTCAGGGCTTATACCGAGGCGGCACTGTCACTCCGGGCCGAACGATACTGGGACTACGGCTCCCGGGACGAGCGTGTTGAATTTCTGCGGGCGCTGGGCGAGGTGCTGACAGAGGTTTGCTACCATCTGGACCTAAATGAGGTGCTGCCGCCGATCATCCCAGAGGCGTGGCACGACGTCACTGCTGCTGCCGTCCGGCGACTGACCGCGCGACCATCGGCGAAGCTTCTCCTCTTGACGTATCTTGACCTTCGAATTGAGCAGCTGATTGCCGAGCCGGATGACTCGGGGAATACTGAGGCAGAGGGGGTCACCGCGCCTGACGGGGCGGCCGACCCATAAATCTGCTGATCAAAGGTGGGCAATGCGGACAAACGGCGAGAGGGCGCCCAGCGACGTGTTGTCTCCCCAGGCCCAGCTTGCCCGTCGTCTGAACCTGTTACTGGACGTCGTTGTTGCCGAACGTGGGAAGCCCGTAACGTTCCGCGAAGTTCAGGCGGAGCTCGAGGCCAGGGGCATCAAGTTGTCCCGAGCGCGCTGGTTCTACATGAAAGAGGGGACTGGGCGTCTGGTCAGTGATCCTGTGCTGCTGGCAGGGCTATGCAACATCTTCAACGTTGATCCCAACTACCTGGCTGGTGATGACGCCGAGTTGCCAGAACGCATCGATTCGCAGCTTGAGTTCGTGAAGTCCCTCCGTGCGGCCCGGGTGAAGTCCTTCGCCGCCCGAACCTTGGGCGACGTGTCGCCCGAAACCCTGCGGGCCATCTCTGAATATCTCAATAAGGACATCGGTCGCCATCCAAAAGCGGAACAGGCTGCGGCTAGTCCTCCAGAAGGTACTGAAGATGAGCCGCCAGCAGCTCCTTGATCCGTCCGGGGTTGGCTGAATACCGCGGAGAGCGGCCATGCCGTCTGCCCGGTTCCACGTCCACCACGATGGCGCCGGACTCCTCGAGGGCAAGCAGGTGTTTGGCGACGCTCGGCTCGCCGGCACTCACTGCGTCCACGATGTCCCCGCGCGTTGCCGGACCGTGCGCTGAAAGGTACCGCAGGATCTCGTTGCGCGACCTGTTACCGAAGGTCGCGACGGCGGCTTCGACGTCGGCCGACCATGCGGCGTCGTGAGGCTGCGTAATCCTGGGCATGCAACCATTCTTACCGAATCGCACAGAAAAAGTAAGACCCGGAGTCTTGACGATACTTTAACTATCTTTGACAATAGTTTGCATAGCCTTCATGTAGTTGTGGTTGGCGCCCTGTGTGGCCGCCACTCTTGAGCGGTCAGCGGTGCTGACAGCGGACATATTGGAATCGCTAGTTGAAGCGGTGAAGACCATGCGAGTCGAAGCCCGGGCGAATCAAGCCCAACAAGAACAAGCCCAGCAGGGAACTATCGATGTCTCCTTGAGCGGTGCCCCAGAGCCGGCAACGCTGGCAGTCCCGGTGGACCAGATTATGGTGGCCGTGGACGGGGTGCAGCGCTACGTTGTCTCGCATCTCTCGCGCATCGGCCGCGCGTGCGATGTGGACGATGTCATGCAGGACATCCGGGTGGCCGTCTGGGATGGGGTGACGCGAGGTCATTACCGGCAACTACCCGGAGTGCCGTTCGGCGCATGGGTCCAGGGCGTGTGCGCGAATGTGTGCGCGGCACACATTCGCCGGGAGATGACCCACCAGACGCTACCGCTGCTCCTGGAGCCAGAGGCCGACGGCTGTCGGTCGCTTGACGCAGTGACGCTGCTCGGTATGGACCGTGGGGCTGATCGAAGCGCTGAGAAGTTTGTCGACCAGCAGTGGGCGCGAACCATTATCGAACTGACCCGGGAGAGCGTTCCTGGCGGAGTGTGGGAACTTGCCGTCGACAGTCTCACCGGGCCGCGGCGGTACGGTCCGCCCTCGCCGCAGGACCGCCGGCGGTGGCACGCGGCGACAGTGGTCCGCCAGACGGCGAGGACTGTTCAAAGCGCGCTGGAGGTTGACCAAGCCTGCATCCGGAACATCCGGGACGTCTGCGAGCAAGCAGCAGAGTGCTTGCCTACGCCGGTGCTCCGCCGCACGGCGGCAACGATTGTTCGTCCAGACGTCCGGGGCCCGGAACGAACCAGGGCCGTGGTGGCACTGGCCGCCGAGCTTGGCGTCACGGAGCGCTATGTGGCCGTCCAGATCGGCTTCGCCCGGCGGTTGTATCAAACCTCGTGGAGGATTCTCCGGGCTGGAATGCGTTCCGCTCGCTGAGTCATGTCCTAACCGGCGGTTCAGGACATGAACGGGACGTGAAGGGTGGAAAGGTGTTCTCTTTGAGAAATGCACTGCCGAGCCTGGGCCGACGCCGGGGGTGGTGGTTTATGGCGATAGTCATCCTGGGCGTGGCAGCAGTTTTGATGGGTCTCGCGCGGCCACAGTCCGGGCCCGCCGCAGAGTCGGTTGTGCCGCCGTCAAAGGGGCCGGCTGAAGATGGACCGGTTACGCCGCACCCGAAGCCGCAAGGGGAAACCCCGACGGCGGCTCCGGCCATTTCGGGGGCCGTTCCGGATGGTGCCCCGCGCACCACCGACTTCCGGCACGTCGCTTCTGCGGCAGCAACGGCGATCTATTCGTGGGACACCCGTTCGTCGTCGTACTCGGAGGTTTACTCGCGGGTCCGCGCCTGGTGGCACGTGCTGCCGGACGGCTCCAATCCGCTGGCGGTGCTGGTGCAAGAGTTCGAAGCGACAGGCGTCAACGCCGGATCATATGCGTCCTTGGCCAGCCAGCAGGCATACCGCTCGGCCAGCGTCGAGTCGTTGACGTGCGACGGCGAGCTGGCCAAGGTGCGCGAACAGCCGGCTCCGTGGGTGGGGCTGCATGTGTGCACCGTCTCCCTTCAGGTTCTGGAACAGTCGACGGCGACCCGGAACTCGTACACGGCCCCTGTCAGTGTGATGGTGAACTGCCCGCCCGCCTCCACGGCACCGCCGGATCGCTGCGCCATGGTCGCCTTCTACGCTTCGCCTAACAGGATCGTGTACTGATGCCTGCTGCTGTGCTGCTGGCGGGGCTTGCTACGCGTCGGGCTATTTGGCGGGCAGTGGTGGCAGCGGTCTCAGCGCTGTTTCTGGCGGGTGCCCTTGCGTTCTGCGCCGCGGTCGCGGTGCTCGGGGCCAATTCAGCAAAGGCGGCGTCTGTCTGCTCACCAGCGTCCTTGGGTACTTCGCCTGTCGCCAGGGCACCCGCTGCGATTGTCCGCGATGGTAGCCAGCCAAGCCTGAATCTGACCGCCCGACAAGCGGCTGTGGCGGAGGACTACGTTTCAATCGGAAAGCAGTTGGGAATACCTCGGGATGGCCAGGTCATTGCGATCATGGTGGCCTTGCAGGAATCCAGCTTGAGGGTCCTGGCCAACGCGAACGTGCCCGATTCGCTTAGTTACCCGAATGACGGTGTCGGCAGAGACCACGATTCTCTGGGAAGTGCCCAGCAGCGGCCAGCGGCAGGCTGGGGGAGCGTTGCTCAACTGATGGATTCCGCGTACAACGTGCGGGCCTTCTACGGCGGGCCCACTGGCCCAAACCGCGGGAGTCCACGGGGGCTGCTGGATATCCGTGGCTGGCAGTCCATGACCAAAGGCCAAGCTGCCCAGGCGGTCCAAGTGTCCGCTTTCCCGGAACTATATGCGCGCTGGGAGGCTGAAGCGACGGCCATTGTTGACGCTCTCGATGACGGTACGGCACCGGTTCTCTGCAACGGAGCGCCGAACCTCAAGCCGATGATCG
Organism: Pseudarthrobacter sp. S6; assembly: GCF_050156575.1. Taxonomy (NCBI): domain Bacteria; kingdom Bacillati; phylum Actinomycetota; class Actinomycetes; order Micrococcales; family Micrococcaceae; genus Pseudarthrobacter; species Pseudarthrobacter sp. S6. Next base: position 1,497,078 of record NZ_CP189581.1, read on the forward strand.
CAGAACCCGCCAATCTGACTGAGATCCGCAAAGACATCTTGCGGTTTACGTTGGAAGGCGTCGGCGGCACGTATATATGGGGCGGGACGGCGTTCAAAGCCTGGGACTGCTCCGGCTACGTGCAGTGGATTTATCGGCAGGCCGGCATCAACCTCCCTCGAGTGGAGCAATGGCGCGTCGGTGTGAGAACTGACAATCCCCAGCCAGGAGACCTGGTCGTCCAGAACGCCCAAGGGCCGAACAATTGGGGACACGTTGGCATCTTTGCCGGGAACGGCATGATGTGGAGTGCGCTCAATCCTTCGGTGGGGACGCTGCTGCATCCCATAGCTTGGAATTCGGACACGGCGTACTTTGATCTTGTAATGTAGCGGTAGAAGTTGCGGCCGTCCGCGACGCCCACCACCGCCTGCTGTCCGGTTCTCCGAGGGCATCTCCCTAACCATGCATGTGAGAAGGCATTAGCGCGGTGGCTGGATACAGCTGCTGTGGCCTGAGTCGTTCATCAAGTACAGCCAGCCGTTGGTCTCGACGTGTGCATGGAATTCGTTCTCGAATGCGACTTCGTCATGCTGAGCCATTTACAGAGTTCCTCCGAAGATCTTCGGACCGCCGATGGCATCAAGAGCCTGACGCATGCGGGTTTGGCTCTGAATTAGCCAATCGACCATTTCGGGCCAGCGCGCGGTGTCTGTGACGTCGTAATCCGCCGGCCCATCGACGATCTTGGCCGCTTTCCGGCCGTCCATCCGGTCCCATTCCACGGCGCGCCCGAGGGCGGCTTCAAAAATGTCCCGTTGCGCCAGCGCTGCTTCGAAGCGCTGGGAGTTGATAGTCGCATCTGGGTCTTCGAAGTAGAACTGGGTGATCATACCTGCGCGCGTAAACGCCATCGAGAGCACCACGCCACGTGCTCCGGTGGATGTGTTGGCCCAGCTTTGCGTGCTCCGGCGACCGCGGGTCCATGTCGGGTGTTGGGTCCGGATTCGCTCGAGTGCGAGCGCCCAGAACTCTGCGTAGATGGCTGCTTTGCCGCCTGCCTCAGACGACGCCGATGTCGCGCGTCGCACCTGTTTCTCCCAGTCATTCGGCTGGGCTACCAACTCAAAGCTCGGTGCTGGCTCCGAACCACCGATCCGCACCACTTTGATGACCACGCCGAAGAATCGAGTGTTCTCATCAGTCCGCTCATTCAGCCAGTCGATTGCCGCTCGATGCTCCGGCCGGAATCCGGTTGTGAGCCAAATGATCGTTGTTGGGTCGGTTCCGGCGGCATAGGTAAGGATCTGGCCCAAGTGGGTATGGTCTGAGAATTCCAACTGGTTCTCGACGATGACAACGTCGCCGGTTGCTTCGTCATACCCCTTCAGATCGAGACTGAAGTCGCCGACTGGATGTTCGGCCGCTTCCAGGATGAGCTCCATCCCCAGCAGATCACTCAGAACGTCAACATTCTGAAGCAGCCATGGCGTGAAGTGATGTGCCTCGTGCGGCCACACCTCACGGGGCTGGACCTGAACAATGCGACCAAGCTGCGCCAATGAGTTCACCATCACGCAACCTCTTCCCTAGATGCGATGGATTTCTTCATGGATTCCCCCATTGGAAAAGTTGAATGATGCATCGAGAATCATATGCCGGTGCCAGTGCCTGCCCGGCACATGACGTTCCGCTGCCACCCGAGTACCAGATGGCCGGAAGCAGACCCGGCGCTGACGCGAAAGATTAGTGTGCAGTGGAGCCCGGAACCGGATTGCCGCAAGGGTATGTTCTCACAATCGTGCTCGGTCAGCTTGTCATTCAGAGGCTACGGTTCACGTCGCCAGCTCGGAAGTGGATGTGACGACCGAGATGCGGATGCCGCAGTTATGGCCGAGAAACGCGGCGCTGCAATGGCCGGGCGGACAACCCTGCACTGACGACTCGTTCCTCGTTACGCCGAGGGAAGATGATCAGATCTGTGGGCGAACATTTGGAGCTACATCCATGGCGTCCAGCGGTTGATTGGACGCAGAGCACGCAACCTCTCAGTGTGCTGGAGCCCGTCCCTAAGGACTCTTACAGTCCGCTCTCGCCTTTCCACTCCTCCGGTGTCACTCGCTTGATGCTCGACGAGTGCGCCCACCCCATGTGGTACTTGCCGGAAGAATCGAGCCATTCAATCAGTCCGTAGGTGTGCGTCCATCCCACAGCCTTACCGTAGATCCCGCTGACGTACACCAGAGGCCGGCCGTACTTGGGGAAGTCTTTGATTGGATCAGGGTCGTCAATCGGCCGGCTCTCTTCGGCTTGAATCCGGGCAAACATGCGCTCGGAGTCGTCTGGACTACCACGCTTGATCACCGGACAAGTATAGAACATATATTCGAACAGAAATCTGGGTGGCAGCGCAGCGGTGTGCTCCAGCTGGTTGAGGCAGCGAACCCGTGGACACGTTGCGCAAGTGTCCTTATCGGGCCACACACGGTCATGTCGCCCCGTCCCGCCGCCTCCATGAAGTCGTGAACCCAAACCCTTACGCCCTTCGATGACAACAAATGGAGTGCCCAATGTTGATGGCAGCTGTAGACCCCGGAATCACCCCGAACGCCAGCTTTCCCTTTCTTGAATCGCTGAAACAGATCGGCGGCGGCATCTTGGTCGGCGCGTTCATAGTGATCGCCATTGTCGCAATCGTCGGCGCAGCGATGCTCCTGGCGGGGAAGCTGAGCCAATCCTCGCGGCTGGCGTCCGGCGGCGGCATGATCCTGCTCTGGACCGGCCCCGTGGCCGCGATCCTGGGCGGCATCAACGGCTACATCCTCTGGTCCCAGACGGCGTTCAACCTTGGATTCTAGGTCCCGTCAGTCATGGTTCAGTGTGATCTGAATGGATGGTGGCCGCCCGGGTGCGGTCTCGTGTCTCAAGCCAACGACGGTGTTCAAAGTTCCATCACGTCGTTCTTCGCGAACATTCTGCAAAACGTCGCCGCCTGGATCTGGTCGTTTATCACGGGCGCTTTCAGCGTCTCGGATGTAGATGATTCTCAGTGGACCGCCATCGAAGGACTGACGAATTGGTGGGTCGTAGTCATGCTCACGCCGCTCATCGTCGTGATGATCCTCCAACTGCTCTCCGCCCTCATCAGTCAGCAACCCCGCCGTCTGGTGCGGGCGCTCGCGGGCGGCGCCGCCGCTATCCCCATGGTCGCGGGCGCCGTCTACCTGGTCCGCCAGCTCACCAAAGTCAGCGATGCGGCGTCGACGGCGCTACTCGGCTCACTGGGAACAGACCCCTACGTGCTGTTTATGCGGCTCTTCGGTTTCGAGAAAGCTCCTGCCGGCTCTGGGCGGGAGTGGAACGTCGTGGCACTGGCACCCGGGTCCACTGGCGGCGCGGCTGGGGCCGTCGTCGTCACCGCCATGGCCGTCATCGTGGTCTGGGCTCTGGCGTTCATTTTGATGTGCTCGATGATCTTCCGGTCGTTCGCGCTCATCGTGCTGGCCGCCGTCGCCCCGGTCGCGCTGATGCTGATGCCGTGGGAGAAGACGAAATCAATGACGCGCCGGTGGACAGAGATCGTGGTCGCACTGCTCTTGGCCAAGCCGCTGGCCGCGACAGTGCTCGCGGTGGCCATCAAACTATTTGCCGAGTCGAAGTCGTTCGCCGGTTTGGCGGCTGGGACGGTCGGGATGGCTCTGGCGTGCGCCGCGCCCATGATGGCGCTGCGCCTTGTGAGCTTTGCCGGTGGCGAGCTGGCGGCAGCCGCGCAGACTGCAGGTGGCGGCCACGTGCTTTCCCGGAGTTCTGGCTTCGCTGCCCGGCAGATCAGTCGGCAGACGGGCGGCCGCTTCACGCTCGCTGCGTTGGCCAGCCGCTCAGCCATGAACCGCCCCATCCAGTCCAGCAGGCCGGTATCTCCCACTAGGACGCTGCCGCCCCGTGTACCGCTGCCCGGGATCGGGACAGGCCCGACGCCGTCGCAGACTTCCGGCGGTGGAGGCACCGCTGTGATGCTCGACGCCGGGCCGTCGCCTTCCGGCCCCATGTCGCCGCATGCGCGGAAAGAGCACGAGACAACACGACCGAATGCGCGCACGTCGCCAAGCGGACCGATGACCGGCGCGAACCTCGAGCCCGCACGGCCGCCGTCGCCCCAGTCCGCAACGGATCCCAAAGCCGTTCCTGCAGCGGCGCCGCCAGTGCGGCCGCTGGAGCCGCGGCAACCAATCGTCCAGCCACCCAAGGATGGAGATTCCCGTGTCTGAGAACTCCCGGGCCCTCGAAGCCGTCAAATTTCCCAGATATGAGCGACGCGGCTTGTTCATGGGTCTGATGTGGTACCAATTGCTCTTCCTCGCTGGCGGTGTCCTGGTGGCCAGCACGGCATCGGCGGTCAGCGGCCCTGCCGGCCTTTTCGCCTCGGGACCAATGTGGCTGACGCTGCTACTCCTCGGGTTACTGCAGTACTCACGGATTCCCTACCCGGTCTGGGCCAGCCACGCTGTCCTGTTCTTCGTCAGGCTAGCCACGAAACAGACCCGCTTTCTCGTGAGGCCTGAACGGGCTGCCCTGGCCGGGCGGCTGGCGCTGCCCGGCGGATTGGGGAACCTGGAGGTGCGCCGGACGTCCAGCAGCGAGGCGTTCATCGTGGACGCCCGCGGCAGGGAAGCCATCGCCGTGTTGCGGTGTAGCACAAGATCATTCGCCCTGTTGGACTCTGACGACAAGGCGTGGGCTGTGCAGTCATGGTCTCGAGTGCAGGCAGGTTTGGCTCAGCGCAGCAGCGTTGCGAGAATCGCAGTGCAGGATTACACGGTCCCGTATCCCTCGTCAGCTCTGCGCGACTTCTATGGCCGGACAGTCACGAACGCGGACCGCGATGGGGAACTCACCTGGGGACAGCGAGCCTACGAGGACCTGATCTCCGCAGCCGGCTCGGCGATGAGCCATGACCTCTTGCTCACCCTTGTTGTGGACACCGCCAAGGCCCGACGCCGTATCAGAGAGAGCGGCGGGGGACTGGTCGGCGTCGAACGTGTCCTGCGGCTGGAAGTCGAGGCCATGACCACCGCGCTAGGCACTCACAATGTCAGGGTGGAGGAGTGGCTTCCCGAGGCGGGCATCCTCGACGTTGTCCGTGGTGCCTTCGATCCCGCCGCTGTTCCGGACGCCGTTTCGGCGCCTGACCACCAGAACGACGGCGACCCCAAGGTTCAGAGCCTCCCGGCGGGACCCATGGCAGTCGACGAGCACTGGACCTATCTGCGCACGGACACGGGCTTTCATCAAACCTTCTGGATCGCCGAATGGCCCCGGCAGAAGGTCTTTCCGGGCTTCCTCCATCCGCTGATCTATGTCGGGGAATTCCGCCATACGGTGACTGAGGTGATCCGGGCCGTACCCACAACTGAGGCACTGCGGGACATCCGATCCGCCCAGGAAGCCCACGAAACCAGGCGACGCATCAACACACGCTTCGACAGGCCACTCACCCGGGAGCAACGGGCCGAGGAGGAAGAAGTTGCCCAGCGGGAGGAAGAGATCGTCGCTGGTCACGGCGACGTCCGTCCGGCTGCCTACGTGACCATCACGGCGTCCACCCTTGAAGATTTGGCCCGGCATAGGCAGGAACTGGAATCGGCTGCGGCAGGAGCCTTCGTCGAACTGCGGCTGCTAGCCGGGCAGCAGTGGGCCGCATTCGTCGCTGGCGCGCTTCCGTTCGGGAGGGGGCTTCGATGACACGAGCACGTCAATCGGTTCAGTTCGTGCCGACCGGTGGAACCAGACAGGAGCGGAAGGAACGACGCCGACGCTCAGCCGCCGGAGACAGCCAACCGTGGGAGGTCGCGCTCCACGCCTTGAGAGGGAGGGCAGATTCTGCACTCGACAGGAACGAACTCGGCGACTGGGGGAGCCGCGAACCCAACTCCCTGCGTGGCCCACACCGTTTGCGCCCGGCACCACACCGCGCGTCCACCATGACCTTTGCCGCTGCCTACCCTTTCATTACCGAGTCAGGCCTGGGCCATGAAGGAACATACATTGGCACTGACGTGTTCGGCTCTGGCGCGTTTGCCTATGATCCGTGGATTCTCTATGACAAGGGCGTCATCAGCGGTCCTTCAATAGTGGTTATCGGCACCGTTGGGACTGGTAAGTCCATGTGCGGAAAGTCCCTGGTGGCTCGGTCGATCACACTGGGGCGGAAGGCCGCCGTCGCGTCCGACCCCAAGGGGGAATGGGTCGCCGTCGCCCATGCAGTGGGTGGCAAGGTCATTTCAGTTGGCCCGGGTCGTTCCGCTCGCGTCAACCCACTCGACGCGGGACCGCGCTCCAGCGCACTGAGCGAGGCACAATGGCAGGCCGTGGTTCGGCAACGCCGCCGCTATCTGTTGGTGGCACTGGTCTCCCTGATGCGGCAAGGGATGCCGCTAAGCCCTGTCGAACACACGGCACTGGACATGGCTCTGATGGAGACCGTTGCCGAGAACTCGAATCCCACATTGCCTATGGTCCTGGACCACTTGCTGAACCCGTCAAAAGAAACGATCGGATTAGTGGGCAAGGACGGGGGACAAGCAGTCAGCCACTCCCTGCGCCGCACAGTCTCTGGCGACTTGGAAGGGATGTTTGATGCTCCGTCCACTGTTTCTTTCGATGCCGAAGCACCCATGATGGTGATGGACACCTCCGCGCTGATCGGCGCCTCGGAGCAGGCGCTATCGCTTGCGGCGGCGTGTGGCGCCACCTGGCTCGAGGCAGCAGTCACCAATCCCGACGGCGGCAAACGGCTGGTGGTGTACGACGAAGGCTGGCGAATGTTGGCAGACCCGTACATGCTCGCCAAGATGAGCGAGCAGTGGCGACTTGCCCGTACCTACGGCATCGCCAATTTGTTGATCATGCACAAAGTCGCCGACCTCAATGAAATCGGCGACAGCACCAGCGGCCACCGCCAAAAGGCCCTCGGCCTGCTTACCGAAGCGGACACTAGAATCATCTACCGGCAAAAGCACGACGCCATGCGCCTGACCAAAGAAGCACTCGGGCTGACTGAGGCCGAATGTGAGCACGTAGAAAACCTTCCCAAGGGCGTGGGACTCTGGAAGGTCGGGAACCGCTCCTTCATCGTGGCCAACAGGGTCACTACTGACGAGCTGGCAGTCTTCGGCACCGATGACCGGATGGTCTGAGGCCAGGATGAATCGGCGAAGCACTGACAGTCCGCTGGTCACAGCCGGCCTGATGGCGACAGCCAGCTATGTCTGTCTGTGCGTCCTCGTCCAGGCAGCCGCCCAAACCCTGACCTCTTGGCGCTGCGGCGACAGTCCGCCGTCGCCCTTCAACCCTGGCGCCGCCGTCGGACTCCTCATCGGCAGGATCGACTGGATCGTCCGTCAACCAGAGGGGTGCGACGTCGGCGTTGCCAGTGTCGGGTGGGTGGTCGGCCCGGTGCTGATTCTGGTGGCGGCGCTCGCCGTCGGCTGTTACCTGCTTTGGAAACGGTGGAAGCAATCAGGTGCGTGGCTGCGCCAGGACATCCTGAAACGTGAGGGGATCGCCCAGCGCGCCGAAATCCTCCAAGATTTCGGAGCCAGAGCCGTCCGAAGGCGAGGCAAATTCACGCGGCCAGGCCTGGCCGAGCCCCGGATCCAGGACGTGGCGTGGACCTTGGGCCGTTCCCGCGGAGTCACGATCCATGTCTCCACGGAGGAGTCGATGGTCATTCAGGGCGCCCCACGCTCGGGTAAGGGCCTCTATATAGTCATCAATGCCATCCTCGATGCGCCGGGCGCCGTGGTCACTACCTCCACCCGTGCTGACAACCTTGTAGTCACAATGACGGCACGCGCCAGTGGCGGTAGACCGGTCACCGTGTTCGACCCGCAGGGCATGTCAGGGCTCCCCTCGACCCTTCGCTGGTCCCCGGTACGAGGCTGCCAGGACCCTGACATCGCCACCCGCCGTGCCCTCGTCATCACCGCCGACACGGCGATGAAGGGCGAGAACGCCGCCTGGCAAAAGCGCTCCCTGATCATCCTGCAATGCCTCCTTCATGCGGCGGCGCTGTCTGGGGAAGGCGTGCGCGCCTTCCGGCGCTGGTCATCGAGTCCTGTCTTGGCGCGCGAGGCTCTGGAAGTACTCAGCAGGCCCGAGGCTGCGCTGGGGTGGCAGGCGGATCTGATGGGAATCCTGGAAGATGACCCTAGGAACACGTCCAACTCCTGGATTGGGGTCTCGGCTGCTGTCGCACCGCTGTCATCCCCGAGGGTGCTTGCCGCGCTGGACCCCCAGGATGAGTCCGTGGAGTTCGACCCAAAAGTATTCATCCGTGACTGCGGTACGTTGTATCTGATCGGCACCCGTGCCGGAGCCGCCGCAGCAGGGCCGTATCTTTCCGCCCTGATCGACGACATCGACAATGCCGCTCGCGAGATGGCCTTCACCGCGCCCGGAGGGCGGCTGGATCCACCGTTGTCCCTGATCCTGGACGAGATTGCCAACCTGGCCCCGTGGCCAGGCCTGCCCATCACCCTCTCTGACGGTGGTGGCATCGGCATTTCGACCCTTGTGGTCCTGCAGTCCCTGTCCCAGGCCCGGACGGGTTGGTCCATCGATGAGGCCGCAACCATCTGGGATTCGCCAAGGATCTGCCGCCACGACGCCTGGAAGGTGGGATCCAGGGGCTCGTCGTCCAGGGGATCGTTCTCGCTGACATAGGCGCGGTTTCCCGTCCTTCCTCGGGTCATGCTCACATACAGCAGTTCGCGCGTGAGCCGGCCCTGCGTCACTACGGTGTGTCCGGTGTCCACGGTGATGCCCTGCGAACGGTGCGCCGTCGTCGCATAGCCCAGCTCAACCGAGGACTCAACATAGTCGCGATGCAGCGTGACTGTCGCGCCGGTATCCCGTCGAACAACGGTCAGCGAGCCGTTGCGCCAGCCGGTACGGACGACGTCCATCATTGTGCCGTTCCGGATGAAGTCGCCGACGCTATCCGTGATGTGGCGGTCATTCCGGCGTGCGATGACCGTATCCCCGGTCCCGGCCCGCAATCCGTCGCCGAGCGGCACTGTGTGCTCCGCGTCCACGGCACCTTGGATTGCGCGGTCGGCCTGGGCACGCTCGTTGAGCATGCTGACGGTGTCGTTGTCCGCCGCGATGAGGATGGACGAGCTGCCGGCACTGATGTCTGCCTGCCAGTTCGAGTAGGCATGGTCCACCATGTCCAAGTAGCTGCCGTGGTCGATCCGTAGGTGAGCTTCATAGTCGGCGATTGCTCCGACGTCGCCTTCCCGGAGCTTGAGGGATGCCGCCTGTTCCCACGCATGTTCGAACCGCCAGATGGCGCTCAGCCGCACGGTCTTGCCCTGCCGGTCCAGCCAGCCAAGGACTCCACCGGCGTCGACAGCGTCCAGCTGCCCCAGGCACCGTCGGTGATGCGCTGGACTCGGTTGACGATGACCATATGGGTGTGGAGCTGCGGATCTCCGGCGCGGGACTCCCAATGGTCGAAGGCCGCGGCGATGGCGCCACGGGTGCCGAGGTGGGCGACGCCGTTGCGGCCGGCCCGTGTATGGATGACGCTTGCTTCGAGCCATTCGAGGGTGGCGTTGACTGCTTGGTGGTGGGTCTGCAGGATTTGGTCCTGAATGCTCCGGGGGCTCAAGGCCCAGAGGACTGACACGGACTTGGGGACGCTGAATGTCAGATCGAAGCCGACGACGGCGTGACGCGTTTCGATTCGGCCCTGGCTGTTTTGGACGACTGTGGGTTGGCCGTGCGGACGGCCCAGGGGAGAGCCGGTGTCTGGGTGGGTGGCGTGGTCGAAGATGGCTTTGGCGTCGGTTTCAGTGACTTTGTCTTCGGTGGTCCGGTTGATGCCTGGCAGGCCGTGGCCGAGCCAATAGCCCTGAGGGGTTCCGGCCTTCATGTAGTACGTGGTGGCGTCGCCGGGGGTGACGGTCAGATCGTCCATCATGGTGGTTTTGAACAGGTACTTCAGGCCGGACTGGGCCGAGAGCCTGGCGATGGACATTGTCATGGCTGCGCGGCTTGGGGGTTGCGGCTGGCAGACGACCAGCCGCGACGGCGAAAGAGCTGTTTGGTGCTGTTGTCGAGTTCGACACCGACTGCACGGGTGAGGGCCAGTAGCTTGCCGGCGATGTGGAGGAGGTCCTGAGCGCCGGTTTGCTGGACTGTGTGGAGGCGTACGACGTCGGCGCCCAGGCTCCTGATGGTTGCCCTTTGGTCAGCGTTCTCGGCTTCGAGGCGGTCGATGTCGGTTGCCTGGGAACGGAGCTGGCCGAGAACGTTGTCCAGTTCCTGTTTGCCAGCGGGGCCTGGGGCTGCCGGGGCATTCGAGGAATCAGGGGCCGCGCCATGGGGTGGGACCTGGCAGCGGAGGGGTTGGCGTCCCTGCGGTGTGTGGCGCCGCCGTCGCCGGTCACGCTGTCTGTTGGCGCAGCGGGTGGAGCAGAACCGTTGCGACGTGCGCGACGGTATGTAACGTCCTCGACATTCCTCGCAAGTTTTCCCGCTCACCACCGTTCATCAACGAGGATGCAACGGGCGACATGACTGGCCGTGAGCAGGCGCTCACGGCGAAGGCCTTAGATGCCAGAGGTGTGAAACTTCTTTTCGCTCTGAACAGTCGAAGCGGAAGGCGGACATCCGATTGCGATTCAGGCAGGTGTCGTCCATTGCCTGGATCGCAATGGGGTCGACGGTCGACGGCATTGTGGCAGCAAAGCAATCTGCGTCGCCGGCGGTCTTGCTTGTGCCAAGAGTGGGACCGGGTCATAACCACGCTCGGATGACGTGAGAATCAGTGATGAAGCCGCTGCGCATGAGGCAGTACCAGCACGGTAAAGTTCCTCAAGGGCGGCCCGCGCGGAACTTACCCCACCCTCCCCTCAACCACAAGGATGCCATCAGCAATAGGACGCCATTACCCTCCCTGCAAACGGCTTCCAGACTTACGGCACCAAAGGACACACCCCAAGAAAAACACAATCGGACCAATGTCACTAGGCGAACGAGGCAGGCGACGGGATACTGGCAGTTCGCGTCATCGGCCGGTGATTTCTGAGACAAGCACTTTGCGTCCCTCGCGCAGCGACAGGCTTAAGGCATCGGCAGTGGCGATTGATGCGGCGGCGGCGCTGCCATCCGTTAGTGCTGCGAATTCGGCCACCGCTGGCTCGCCGCGTAGTAGTGAATGGAAATAGGAGAGTTCTTCCTCGATCATGCCGCGCAGCCAAAGCGGTGGCTCGATGCTCGGATTGCCAAAGAGGACCCCGCCGTCCGCAGCGCCGCGGTTGTAAAACGCCGTCCTGTCATCATCTTCGGCCTGGGAACGATGGAGAAGGCTGGACTCCGTGCGCTCCGGGGTACGCACCTCGACGCCAGTGTCTTGAAGGTCGATGCGGATAGCGCCCATGGTGCCTTCGATGAGCACGTAGTGTTCGGGCCAGCGGAAGGCCGACCCGTACTCGAGGGCGGCGAAGGTGTTGTTGCCGAACTCGAGTGTCATCAGCAAAAGATCGTCTTCGTTGCCGTAGCCCGGCCCGAGGTGTGCGACATTTCCGCCGGCCATGGTGGCACTGACGGCTGGCCCCATAATGCTTTGAACAAAGTCCAGTTCATGGATGTGGTGGTACAGGTGTCCGCCGGAGAGCTCACGGCGTTTCTTCCATGTCACTTCCCCCTGCGGCTCTTCCCAGTTGTTTCGGACCGCGCGGCAAAACACCACCTCGCCAATCGCGCCCTCGGCTATGAGGGCCTTCGCTCGTCGCACTCCTCTCATGAAATTCATGGCGTGCCCGGCCATGAAGAGTACCCCGGCCTGTGCGGTCTCGGTGATCATCCGGGAGCAATCTTCGAAGGAGAGGGCTATGGGTTTCTCGCAGAAGACGTGCTTGCCGTGCTGTGCGGCGACGAGCACCGCCTCGGCATGGGCCCAGTTGGGGGAGGCGACGACGACTGCGTCCACGTCCTCGCTGGCGCAAAGTCTTTCGATGGATGCGCTCACCTTCGCGCCGAGCACGAGGGCTGCATTCGCCGAGTTTTCCGCGTCGAAAATCCGGGTGATGCTGGCGGAGGGTTCTTTGAGTAGGGCGCGGCCAATGGCCAGACCAAAGTATCCGGCGCCGACCAGGCCGTAACGGACCTCAGACATGGAATTTCCTTTCGAAACGCTGTGGTGTGAAGGGGCGGCTCGTAGGGGATAAGTGGGTCAGGTTATCTATGAAACGACTGCTGCCACGCGGACGGGCTGACCTGCGGCCACGGAGGCGTAGGCCGCGTCGATGACGGCTAGGCTTGCCGCTGCGTCGGCTTGGCCGTAAGCGGGGCTGCTGCCGCTCCGGAGGTCCTGCTCCCATTGGTTGAGCATGCGCCGCAGGATTGCTATGGAACTCGGCCCCTCCACCGGCAGTGCGGAGACGCCTCCAGCGGTGTCGAACCGGCTGACTTGCGGTTTGTCGTCGTCGGAGCTGGCGTTGCCGTGGGACCCAAGGATACGGATGCTGGAGGAGACGGGTCCCAACCCGGGGGCGGCGGGAACACGGCCCAGAGTCACGGTGGCCGTCACCCCGTTTTGCAGCAGCAGGGATGCGACAGCGGTGTCCTCGACGCCGTTATCTCGGTGCAGTCCGCTGAACAGAGTCGAGGCCTCGCAGTGGACCTCCAAAACTTCCAGCCCGGTCAGGAAACGGATGTAGTCCACAGGGTAGAGCAGGAAGTTCAGGATTTCCCCGCCCCCTGAGAGCGCCGGGTCCACCACCAGTTCGGGTCGCTCCACCGAGGTGGCAAAGTGGGCGCCGCTGGCAAACCATTCCACGTCAACATGCAACGGCAGCCCCATGTTCCCGGCATCGATCCACCGCCGCAGCCGTTGGACTGCTGGCGAGTGGAGCCGGTTGATGACGCTCAAGGATGTCTTGGCGGATGCTTCGGCTGCCGCCAGGGCAGCAATGTCCTCCGAGCTGGTACCGATGGGCTTGTCCACCAGGACATGCAGTCCTGCCTTCAGGGCCTGGGTGGCTAGGGCCGCGTGGCGGGTAGGTTCACTGCAGATAATGACGGCGTCGACGGCGGCTGGATCCAGCAGCGGTTCCAGGGTGTTGAAGTAGGCAACGTTCAGGCTCTTGGCGGTCTGGGCCGCATCCTCGTGCATCCAGGCGGGGCTCAGGGTCTCTTCGGCGACGCCCACCAGCTCGACGTCAGCGGTTTGGGCCAGAATTTCCGCATAGGGCACTGCGTGCCGGATGCCTGACAGGAAGCCGATCCGCAGGCGGGACCGCGGATTCTGGGCAGAGGCATGGGCGCTCATCGGATGACCCCTTTCTGATGGATGGACGGGATAGACAGGTCGATGGCCCGCCCGGTGTCCAGCGATTGCTGCGCCGCCAGTCCGGTCGCCAGGGCAGCACGGACCTCGGCAGTCCTGATGATCGGTTCCGCGCGTCCTTCGACGAGCTCGATCCAGTGGCACAATTGGGCGGTCATGGCACCTTCCACGGAGCTGGGCGCGGGCCGGGCGCCGTCGCTACTGAGGCCCGGATCGTCCTGGGTGCTGTGCGCCAGCGTCCCTTCCGACCCGGCCACGACAATGCGGCGAAGCACGTCGGCGTGTTTGCGCAGGGAGTAGGAGATTTCCAGCAGGGCCAGCGACCCGTCGTCGAACTTCACGGTCAGCTGGAAGCTGTCGTGGACGGGCATCTGGGCGGCATAGCTGGGGAACGATCGGGCGAACACCCGGACTGGGTTGCGCTGGAGCAGCCACACGGCCAGATCGATGCAGTGGCTGCCATTGTGCACTGGGTGGCCGCCGGACTTGGCGGCGTCGAGCTGCCAGCCGCGCCACCCGCCGGGCCACACATATCCGGTGTACCAGCTGAGGTGGGTGAGGCGGGGGGTGCCGATCTCACCGGCTTGGATGGAGGCGGCGATGGTGGCGATGGAAGGCTGGAACCGCACGGTCTGGCCCACCATCAGGCTTAGTCCGCGCCCTTCGGTTGCCTCCACCATCGAGTCGAGATGGTTCAGGTTCAAGGCCGCTGGTTTCTCGACGTGCACGTGTTTGCCCGCTTGGCCGGCTGCGATGGTGAACCGGGCATGGTCGGGGGTGGCATTGGTGATGTCCACTGCGGTGACGGCGGGATCTTTCAGGATTTTGTCGATGTCCGTGGTGGCTGTGGCCCCAGGATAGAGGGCGGCCAGGGAGGCGGCCCGTTCCAGGTTGGAGCCGTAGACGTAGGCCACCTCGACCCCGGGGATTTCTCGGAGGGCCGCGAGGTGGTCGCGGGCGATGTTTCCGCTGCCAATGATGGCTACCGTGCTGGTCATCCTCAGACTCCGGCGAGTGCATCTGAGGCAGCATGTGCGGCCGCCTGACGGGCAGCTGCCACCTGGGCCATGGCTTCGGCGCCGGCTACCACTGCGGTGGCAGGCGCCTCGATCAGCACGCTTTCCTCCCCGCGCATTGCGGCTGCGATCTCAGCAAGCTCACATTCCACGGCCGCCTGCATCCACAGCGGGCTCGTTGCTCCGGCGGCGTTGTAGGCTTGCTTCCGCTCGGCTGAGTCCCGCAGCGAGGCGTTGGCTTGCTCCGAATCAAAGATGCCCCATTGGGCGCTCACTTGGCCGTCGGTGTATTGGCTGACGACCCCGGTCCTCAAATTGGCCTCCAGGGCTGCCAACGTGCCGGAGATGCGGAACCGCCAGTCGGCCACGTGGGCCGAGGTCGACAGCTCGTGGTAGGCGACGGCGCCTGAGGCGAACTTTAAGGTGGTCTTATGGACGCTGTCCTCCGGAGGGCCGCCGGCTGGCCGGGGGGCCCCTGCCGTTGCCCGGATTTCGACCGGGTCGCCCAGGATCCAGGTCAGCAGGTCGAGTTCATGGATTTCGTGGAGCAGTTCCCCGCCGGTGCGGGCCCCGTCGAGCTTCCACCAGTTATCTGCCCCCTGCGGGACATGTATCAGCCGGGAACGGCTGCCGTATCCTTCCAGCAGTGTCCCCAGTTCGCCTGAGCGGGCGGCGTGGTACATCCTCTTGATGCCAGGCATGGTCCGTTCCACGTGTCCGACCAGCAGCAGGCCTGTGCTTCGACCGGCAGCCTCGACCGCGGCCAGGGCGTCCGGGCCCGTAATGGCCAGGGGCTTTTCGACAAAGACGCTTTTGCCTGCATTGAGCAGGGCGATGGTCGCCGCGGCGTGGGTGTGGTTCGGGGTGGCGATCATGACAAGGTCGACGTCGGCGGCGGCAGCCAGCTGGGAGGGGTCCGAGAGGGTGCGCGCGCCGACTCGCCGGGCCAGCTCGTCAGCGGATGTGGAGTCCAGGTCGCAGATGGCGGTGACTTCGAAGGCGTCGTCGTCTCTGCAGGCCAGGGCAAGGGTGGTGCCGAAGAAGCCGGAGCCAAGCACGGCGACGCGGATGGGAACGTGGGAATGACTCATGAAGGTGCCTCTTTAGAAAGGTTCAGAAGGGTTTGAATGTCCGGCAACAGCGACGGGGGAGCCTAGGCCGACAGCGGGGCGGCGGGGGCGGCGTCGTTGGTGCCGATGGGGTGGAAGCAGCGCAAGGTGTGAAGGGGCTGCTTGCTCCGGACAGTCAGGGGCGGCATTTCGTCCGAACACTCGGCCGTGGCTTTCCAACAGCGGGTGCGGAAGGGACAGCCGGACGGCGGCCGGACCGCGGAGGGCACGGGACCTTCGAGGTTAATGGGGTTGATTTCGTCCAGGATGCTTGGCGTGGCCGAGAGCAGGGCCTTGGTGTAGGGGTGTGCCACGCCGCCGGGGGTGAGTGCCGAGGGTACCTCCTCCACGATCCGCCCCAGGTACATGGTGACGATCCTGTCGCTCATGCGCCGGACGGTCTGGATGTCGTGGGAGATGAAGACCATGGCCAGGTTCATCTCGGATTTCAGGCGCAGCAGAAGGTTCAGGATCTGGGCGCGGACCGAGACGTCCAGGGCCGAGGTGGGCTCATCGGCCACCAGCAGTGAGGGTCCCAGCGCCAGGGCGCGGCCGATGGCAACCCGCTGGCGCTGGCCACCGGAGAGCTGGGTGGGCAGCGCATCCGCGGCACTCGGGGGCAGTCCCACGAGGTCCATGAGCTCGCGCACACGGGTCTCACGGGACGCACCGCTGCCCAGACTGTGGACGTCCAGCGGATCCCGGAGGATCCGGCGGATGGGCAGGCGGCGGTTCAGGGCGGTGGATGGGTCTTGGAAGATCATGCCCACGTTGCGGCCGAATTCGGTGCGACGGTGCTCGGCGGACATCTCCCACAGCGGTGCCCCGTTGAACAGGACGGTGCCGTCGGAGGGTTTCTGCAGGCCAACGATGGTCTTCGCCAGGGTCGATTTTCCGCAGCCAGACTCGCCGACGATGCCTATGGTCTCCCCGGCGGCGACGCTGAGGTTGGCCCCTGTCAGGGCGTACACGGTCTCTTTGCCGAAGAGGCTGGAGCCCTTGATGGCGTGGCGTACGTGGATGTTCTTCAGCTCGAGGACTGGAGTGTCGGCCTGGGTGTGTGCGTCTGGCAGGGATGGTGTGCCTGGGGATGTCCTCATATCAGGGTCTTTTCTTTCAGCAGTTCGTCGAGTTCGACGGCCGGGTGATGGCACGCGACCAAGTGGTCTTCTTCACTCCGGGTCACAGGGGGTTCGACAGTGTGGCAGACGGCGCTGGCCAGGGGACAGCGGTCAGCGAAGCGGCAACCGGCAGCGAAGTTCGCCGGGGAGGGAACCACGCCCTTGATCTGTGTGAGGCTTTCATCCCCTGCTTCCAGGGATAGCACCGCGGAGAGAAGACCGCGGGTGTAGTGGTGTGCGGGTTGGCCCACGACGGCGTCGATGGCGCCGGATTCGGCGACCTGGCCGCCGTACATGACGACTACCCGGTCCGCGATGTCGGAAACCAGGGCGAGGTCGTGGGAGACGAGCACGAGAGCAAAGCCCAGTTCGTCTTTGAGCCGCAACAGCAGCTTCATGACCTGGGCCTGGACTGTGACGTCCAATGCCGTCGTTGGTTCGTCGGCCACGATGAGCTTCGGTTCGCGGGAGAGGGCCATGGCGATGAGCACCCGCTGGCGCTGGCCGCCGGAGAGTTCGTGTGGAAATGCTTTGAGGGTACGCTGCGGATCCAGGTTCACCAGTTCCAGGAGTTCCTCGCAGCTGCGTTTGCCGCCGCGGCGGACGAACTGCCCCAGTTGGGACCTGATGGTCATCGCCGGGTTGAGCGAGGACAGGGCGTCCTGGTAGATCATGGAGATGCCGTGGCCCATCTGCGCCCGCCGCTTCCCGGGTTTCATGTGGAGCAGATTCTCACCTTGAAAGAGGATGGAGCCGCCAATCTGTGCTCCGCGTGGTTCCAGACCCATGATGGCCAGCGAGGTGAGCGACTTGCCGCAGCCGGATTCGCCGATCAGGCCCAGGACTTCGCCGGGCCGTACTTCGAAGCTGATGCCGTTGACGACGTTGACGCCGTTGTGGCGGTCCGGGAACGAGATGGTCAGTTCCTTCACTGACAGCACGGGGGCCAACCCTGAGAAGTCTTTGAGTCGGCCCCTGATGCGGGCCGCTGCAGCGGTAAGACCCGGCAACTGGACGGCGGAGGCGGCCGAGCGGGCTTCGGCGACCTCGGAAAATTCGGCCCTGATCGCGGTCTTGGCCGCTTTGGAGGCTTTGGCTGAGGGGGCGGCGAGGGCGTCCGAGAGGCCCTCGGACAGGACGTTCAGTGACACGACCGTCAGGAAGATCAGCAGGCCGGGGAAGGTGGTGGCCCACCAGCCGCCGAGCATCAGGAGTTCCTTGCCCTCGGCGATAACGCTGCCCCAGGAGGCGTAGGGCTGCTGGACACCGGCGCCGATGAAGGACAGTGATGCTTCGAACACGATGGCGTCCGCCACCAGCACGGTGCAGAAAACCAGGATCGGTGCGGCGCAGTTGACGGCGACATGGCGGGTGATGATGAAGAAGCGTCTGGCGCCGATGATTTTTTCCGCTGCGACGTAGTCCTCGCCGTATTGGTCCAGGACGTTGGCGCGGACGATGCGGGCCACCATGGGTGTGTAAAGGAAGCCGATCGCCGCAATGAGCACCGGCAGGTCGCGGCCGAAGACGGCTACCAGAACGGCGGCCAGGGCGATTCCGGGGAATGCCATGATGATGTCCAGGATGCGCATGATCACTTCATCAACGACCTTGCGGCTGGTCGCGGCTATGGAGCCGATGGCCGCGCCGGCGACCAGGGCGAGCAGGGTGGATCCGAGCCCGATGGCCAGGGACCAGCGGGCGCCGGTGGCCAGCCGGGCCATCAGGTCCCGTCCTTGGCCGTCCAGGCCTAGGGGGTGCTCCCAACTGGGCGCCTTGTCGGTGGCCACGGATTGGAGATTCGGGTCCGCGGCGATGAGCAGCGGACCGAGGGCCGCGCCCAGGGTTACCAGCGTGATGATGACGACGGCGATCCAGCCGGAGACTGTGAGGCGTCCGAGCTTGAAGCCGGAACGCGAGAGGCGGGCGGTGAGCTGCTTTCTCATGATGAGTGGCTCCTCAGGCGGGGGTTGGCGATCATGGAGAGAATGTCCACGATGAGGTTAATGACTACGAAGCCCAACGCGATGGTGAGAACGGCACCCTGGACGATGGCTGGCTCGTTGTTTTTCACGGCATCGATCATGATCTGTCCCATGCCCGGCAGGTTGAACATCTGCTCGATTACGACGGCGCCGCCCATGAGGTAGCCCACCCGCAGTCCAAGGACATTCAGAGGGTTAATGAGGGCGTTGCGCAGGACGTTGCGCCCTACGACCACGACGGGGTGCAGGCCGCCGCCCCGGGCAGTGCGAACGTAGTCCCTGTCGAGTTCCTCGACCATGGACGTGCGGATGATGCGAGTCATCTGGGCGGCTATGGGGAATGCCAGCGACACGGCCGGCAGTGTCATGCTTTGCAGCCAGCCCGAGAGGGAGTCCCCCGGATTGATGTAGCGGCTGGCGGGGAAAATCGGGTTCTCGATGGCCAGCCACTGTACCAGCAGGAGGGCGATCCAGAACGACGGCGCGGCCACGCCCAGCAGTGTGGCGAAACGGATGACCTGGTCCGGCCAGCAGTCCCGGTAGATGGCGGAGACCGTACCAAGAATGAGCGCCAGGGTCAGGGCGATGATCAGCCCGAGGAAGGTCAGCTGCATCGTCAGCGGCAAGGCGGTGGAGATCATGTTGACCACGGTTTCGCCCGTAGCCAGGCTCTTACCCAACTGACCCTGAAGGATAAGCCCCACAAAGACGAAGTACTTGACGAAGAAAGGATCATTGAGTCCGTGCTCGGCCCGGAACTGTTCCAGCTGGCCTGCCGAGACGGGGGCGTCGGCAAAGACAGCCACGGCGGGGTCGGTCTTGGAAAACTGCATGACGGTGAAGACAAAGAGGATGATGCCCAGAACCAGCGGCACCAGCGAGATGACACGTCGTCCGAGCAGTCTTAGAACCATTACCACTACGGGCTCCTTTGAGGGGAAGGAAGGAAGGGTGTTTGCCGGGACCCAGGCCCACCGGGGCCCCGGCAAACACTTGTTGTTTGCCGGGGGTCCGTCCTACCAAAGCCTCGGCAAACGATGAGGGGCGCCTTTTCTACGCCGTGCGGGTGGCCTTGAGAAGGTTCACGCCAGGGATGTCCAGCGCCTTGACGCTGTCCATTTTCTTGGGATCCCACGCCGTGAAAAGCTGCATATGCATCACAGGGTAGATCACCGCTTCATCGGCAATCGTGTCCAGGGCAGCATTGGTCTTGGCCTTGTGGTCCGCCGGATCCGTGGCCTGGATGGCAGCGTTTAGCTGTGCGTCCAGTGCTTTGAATTCCGCTGTCTCGCCCCACTTGTTCCAGGGCAGGAACGTGTTGGAGTTCGAGTAAAACCAGCGGATGTTCAAGTCGGCATCGGCACCAAACTGGTTGGGGTTGCCGGAGAACGTCAACGCGTCCACAGGTTCCCCTGCTGCAACCTTGGAATTGAAGGCCGCCGTCTCCTCGACGTCCAGGGTGGTGGACACGCCCACAGCATCCCAACCTTCCTTGATGGTGTTGACAGCCACCTTGGTCCAGGAAATGTTGGTGGAGAGCAGAGTCACCGAAAGGTTTTTCACGCCGGCCTCCGCCAGAAGTGCTTTGGCCTTGTCCGGGTTGTAGGCATACTGGGTGGCTGCCTTGTGGTACTCCGGGCTCTTGGTGTGCAGGAAGGACGTTGACGGCGTGCCCTTCCCGGCAATGGCAACGTCAATCAGCTTCTGGGTGTCAATGGCCATGCGCAGTGCCTGGCGCACGCGCTTGTCATTGAATGGCGCCTTGTTGGTGTTGAAGACCAGGCCCAGCAGGTTCATGCTGTCCACGCCCTCGACGGTGAGGCCCTTGCCCTTGAGGGAGTCAATGTTGTCCTGTGGGATGTTGTCCGCAATCTGGACACCGGAGGCGCCTGAGGTAAGCAGCCCAACCCTTGCCGCGGCGTCCACCGAGACGTTCCACTGCATGGAGGTGAACGTCGGCTTCAGGGAGCCGTTATACCCGTCGTGCTTTTCAAACGAGGTGAAGGAGGTGTCCTGGTGGGCCTTGACCTTGAACGGTCCGGAGCCGATGGCGTTCTTGCCCTGCTTGAGGAAATCAGCGTTCTGCGACTCGAAGACGTGCTTGGGCATGATCTTCACAATGGAGAACCGCTGCATGGCCGACGCGAACGGGAACTTCATGGAAATCTTGACCGTGGTGTCATCGACCTTGGTAACGCCGTTCAGCCATGAGGCGAAGAAGGCGTTCGTGAGGACCTTGCTTTTCGTGTCCAGGACGCGGCCGAAGGAATAGACGACGTCGTCCGCGGTCACCGGCTTTCCGTCATGGAACGTGGCACCAGGGCGAAGCTTGACCGTCCACTCGGTGGCCTTCAGATCCGCCGGCATTTCACTGGCCAGCGCGGCGTACGGGGTTCGTGTGACGGCTTCGGCGTCCCAGAGGCCCTCATAGATGTGGTTGTGGGCTGCCATGGCGAAGGCAGAGCCCGTGTTCAGCGGGTCCCAACTGCTGTTGTTGTTATAGCCAATGGCGACGTCAATGTGGTCGAGTGCCGCTGCGCTGCCGGCCACGGATCCGCTGGACTTGGGTCCGCCGCAGGCGGCCACCCCTGCGGTCAGGGCGGCGGCGGTGCCCATAAGGCCGGTGTACTTCAAGAACGCACGGCGGTCTAGGCCACGGTATTCGACTGCGTCACGCATGCTTTTCCTTCGGGTTGAGGTGTTGGTGGTCCGAGGTGCTTACCGCCAGAAGTCTGACGATGTAGGACCTATCGTTGATGATTAACGTGATCCACGTCAAGGGAAATCGATAAATTGGCTAAAAATGGCCGATTCTCTTCGTTCATCGGTCCTCGTACGTCTGAGGACTAGTTGGAAGACGTAGGACAGTGGTGTACTTAGCTGTACGGTAGGAACGCCCCATCGGAAGATGGGAAGATGCGATGCGAGGAGACGACACCATGAGCACTCACCCAGACGCCGGTGGCTGGGCTGCGCCCGCGACTGAGCGGGAGACGCTCACGGACAGGCTGAAGCGCTACATCCTTGACAAGCACATGCTCCCTGGCGATCCGTTGCCGAGCGAGACTGATCTGGCGGAAATCCTCAGCGCCAGCCGTTCCAGTGTGCGGGAAGCACTGCGGACGCTTGCCGCCCTCGACATCATCGAAATCCGCCACGGGCACGGAACGTTTGTTGGCCAGATGTCATTTGCCGGCACCATCGAGAGCCTGATCTTCAAGGGGCTCCTCAGCAGCCAAGGCGATCTGGAAGTCATTGACGACCTCATTGACTTGCGTGAAGCCTTCGACATTGCACTGACGGACCATGTGATGGCCGGGCTGGCACAGACCCCCGACCCTGCCATTGAAGAAACGCTGGCCGCCATGGACACCCATGCGGCGGCCAACAATCCGGCGGGGGTGGTGGCAGCGGAGAAGCGTTTCCACCAACAGCTGCTGGGCCACGCCGGCAACAAGCTTGCCACCCAACTTGGAACGGCCCTGTGGGAAGTCCACACCACCGTGGCCAACACCATCAGGACACCCAGTCAGGAAGAGCTGCTGGAGACGGCCAAAACCCACAGGACCATGTACGAGATGGCCCTCCACTCCCGCGGCCGGCGCTATCAGGCTGCCATTCTGGACCGCTATGAGCCGCTGCGAGGGCAGGTTCAGAAGCAGGCCAATGGTCCGCGGGCTGGCCAGGCGCGCGCCTAATCGTTCCGCTGATACCTCTGGCTTGACTGTGTGGCACTCAAGGGGAGCCTCAAGCCTTTCCGCGGGGCCGCCGTCGTACGCGGGAAGGTCAGCGGTGACATTACTCGCGAATCTCCATCGCTTCGTGGATCTGAAGGGCGAACCAGAGTTGAGCCAGGGCGGATGTTGCGGTCATGTCTAGCCCAGTCAGCTCACTGATTTTCCGGATCCTGTAAATGATGGTCTGCCGGTGAGTGAATAGGGCCGCTGCCGTCTTCTGCCAGGAGCGTTGCAGGTCCAGATACGTTTTCAGAGTGAGAATCAGATCCGGCTGGCGTCCTCGCTCATATTCGAAAACCGGGCCAAGGAGCCGTTGGACGAGTGCCTGTCCTTCTTCGTGGCTGGTCAACCCCAGCCAGGATGGGCCTTCGGCGTATCGCACGAGCTGCTCATTGTTGCTGCCTGCTGTTCCTAGGGCCCATAGTGACTCCTGAAGAGCGCTTTGAATGCCGGTAGGGGTAGCCGGCGTGCTAACCCCGATCATGGTGCCGGGCGGCAGCGCATGGAGTAGCTGTTCGTTGGAACACTCCTTGGACACCAGAATGTGGAGCTTGTTGTGTCTCTCCAAGCATGTGGTTGGGAAGCCGTGGCGCCACAGATTCGAGTGTGCGTTGGCCAGGTGCTGTCCTGCATTTGTGGACATGGAGACGACCAGAAACTCCTGCCCCGGAATGCCGAACTCGGACAGCCGACTTTCCAGATCCTTGATACCGTATCGGCCGTCGAATGCCTGAAGGAGG
The DNA here is from genome assembly GCF_050156575.1 of Pseudarthrobacter sp. S6. Classification (NCBI taxonomy): domain Bacteria; kingdom Bacillati; phylum Actinomycetota; class Actinomycetes; order Micrococcales; family Micrococcaceae; genus Pseudarthrobacter; species Pseudarthrobacter sp. S6. The sequence goes on from NZ_CP189581.1 coordinate 1,520,122, forward strand.
AACTCGGATCCCAGCCGGAGCCGGTTCTCCAACCCCAGAACGGTACGCGACAACTCCAGGCCGAGGACCGTCGCCGCATGGAGCAAAACCACGGCATCGGGGTGCGGATCGGACGCGGGCAGGACCACCAGCAGCGCGTTGGCATGCGTAGGAATTTCCATAAGAAGGACGTCTTGGTCAAGGACCCGGTGCCACTGGAAATTCTTCGCCGCTCCCTGGGCCGGCCCCACGAGATGTCCCAGCTCTGCGGCCAGAGTTGTCGGCAACGCCTCGCTGTCGGGGTGCCACGGGTGCAGACACCGCCGATCCACCACGAACAGCTGAGAATTCAACTCGGCTGCCAGCCCGTTCAGCAGGGTCTGCCAGTTGTTCGCTCCGGCAAGACGGAGAAGGTCATAAATCCTGGCCGTCTGCCGCAGTCTGCGGGATTCCTCCAGGAGCGAGGACTCGGCGACCGAACGGGCAATGGCGATGAACGGCAGAGGGTAGGGCACGTTGATCACAGGTAAGGGGAGTGCGTTGCACGCTTCCATAAATTCAGGCAGCAGCGGAGGAGCGTGCATTTTTTCGCCCACAGCTAAAGCGCTGGCCCCTGCCCGTACCAGGGACTGAGCGAGTTCCACCTGTCCGGCGGCATCGGCCGGAATCGACAGTCCGTTGGTCATCATGATTTCGCCGCCGGTGACCCACTCCCACAGCCGGGGCAGGTCCGACGTGTGTGCCCACGTGATGCGGTTCCCGAGGCCCTTGGAACCCGCAATCAGGCTCAACCCCAGCTGAGGCTCAGCGATCAGTTCGGCAACAGTAATCACTAACAGAGTTCCTTTGGTTGGTGCGGGGGACGGTGACTACGAGTTTATACAAATGTCTAGCCGTGTTTGCCATTTGTAGTTAATTGACGAATATGCCGGGTGACGCCGGTCACCCATGATTAAGTCACTTACTTCCCGGCTCAACGAAGAGCCTTCAACAGAGAGGGTTTGCAATGAGCGCAACGAGCAATCTCATTGATGACGCCCCGCTTACAAATTTCCACAAGAAGCTGACGTTCTTCGCCTCAGGCGGTCCCTTCATTGACGGCTATGCGCTGTCAATCATCGGAATCGCCTTGATCACCATGACCCCCGGCCTGCACCTGAGCACCGTGGAAATCGGCATGATCGGTGCAGCGAGCCTGGTCGGCATTTTCTTCGGCGGGGCCATCTTCGGCTGGCTGACGGATAAGATCGGCCGGCACAAGATGTACATCGCCGACCTCATCGCCCTGGCAGTGTTCTCCGGCCTGAACGCCTTCGCCACCGAAGTCTGGCAGGTTGTCCTCTGCCGGTTCCTCCTGGGCGCTGCCATCGGCGCTGACTACCCCATCGCCACCTCGCTCCTTGCAGAGTTCCTCCCGAAGAAGCACCGTGGACGTCTCCTGGGTGCCACCTTCGTGGTCTGGGCGATCGGCGCGGCAACTGCCTACGCCGTCGGATTCCTGCTCCGCGACACCGGTCCCGACGTCTGGCGCATCATGGTTGGCAGCCCGGCGATCTTCGCCGTCGTCACCCTGCTTTGCCGGCTCGGAACTCCTGAGTCCCCGCGCTGGCTGCTCTCCCGCGGCCGCCGTGACGAGGCGGAAGCCATCATCAAAAAGGTTTACGGCCAGCAGTACAGCCTCGCCGACATTGCCTCGGACAGCGAAGGTCCGGCCAGGCAAGGAAAGTTCCTGGACATCTTCAGGCGCCAGGCATGGAAACGCACCCTCTTTGTCTCCATCTTCTGGACTGCCCAGGTGATCCCGCTCTTCGCGGTCTACACGTTCGCCCCGGACCTGCTGGCCTCCATGGGCATGACCGGGGACGCCAACCTTTACGGGGGATCCTTCTTGATCTCCATGCTGTTCGTTGTGGGCGGTGTTCCCGGTTTGTGGCTCGTCGAGAGGATCGGCCGCCGGAAGCTGCTCCTGTGGAGCTTCGGCATTATTGTGGTGGCCCTGGCCATCCCCGCCTTCATCACGAATGTCCAGGCCGGCCCGCTATTCATCGCCCTGGCGATTTTTGCCCTTGCCTCCGGCGCGTCCAGCTTCCTCGAAGTCGTCTACCCCAACGAACTCTTTCCCACGGAGGTCCGGGCCACGGCGGTGGGCTTCGGCACGGCGATCAGCCGCGTTGGCTCGGCAGCCAGCACCTACCTGATGCCCGTCGCCATCCTCAGCTTCGGCGCAGCAGGCTCGCTGCTCATCGGCGCCGCCATCTCCCTGGTAGGTCTGGTGGCCACCTTCTTACTGGCACCGGAAACCGCCAACAAGTCCCTCGCCGAACTCACAACTGACAAAAGGCCGGTAACCCCGGCAACCACCAAAGAAGGAACACTGGTATGACCACCCACAAGCCAATCGGGCCCGTCGACGCAACGAAGGTACCCCGCTACGCCGGCCTCGGAACCTTCGCCCGGCTCCCTCAAATCGACCGGGTCCCGGACTACGACATTGCCATCGTCGGCGTACCGTTCGACGGCGGCACCTCCTTCCGCCCCGGCGCCCGCTTCGGGCCCGCCGCAGTCCGCGAAGCATCCCGGCTGCTGCGCCCCGGCTACCACCCCGAACTCGGCGTCGAGCCCGTATACGAGGCCCAGGTGGTGGACGCCGGCGACATCGCCTGCACGCCCTACGACATCACCCGCGCAGTCCGCGAAATCGAAGAGCAGGCACGGCCCCTGATCAGCGACGACAAACGGCTCATCGCCATCGGCGGTGACCACACCATCGCCCTTCCCATGCTGCGCGCACTGAACCAGGTGCATGGGCCCGTTGCCCTGCTGCACTTCGACGCTCACCTGGACACGTGGGACACCTACTTCGACCAGCCGATCACGCACGGCACGATCTTCCGCCGGGCCTTCGAAGAGGGACTGCTCGTTGAGGACAAGTCCATGCACGTGGGTATCCGTGGGCCTGTCTATGACCGGAACGACTTCCTGCGGGACCACGAGTTCGGCTTCCAGATCATCCGATGCTCGGATTTGGATGTTATCGGCGTCCCGGCCGCAATCCAGCGAGTCAAGGATCGGCTGGGCGACACTCCGGTCTACGTTTCCATCGACATCGATGTGCTTGACCCCTCGTATGCCCCCGGCACCGGTACCCCCGAAATGGGTGGCCTGCACTCCCGCGAACTGCTTGCCCTCTTGCGGGGACTGAACGGAATCAACATCGTCGGAGCCGACGTCGTCGAGGTCGCCCCCGCCTACGACCACGCGGACATCACCACCCTCGCAGCCGCAACCCTGGTCTTTGACCTCCTGGGCCTGATGGTGAACCGCTCCAAGGGTGCCACCATCCGAGGCGAGGAAGCCCTGGAAGTCGCCGGCGTCTAGTCAAACGACCTGTTGCAGGCCGCCGGCGCGCCGGCGGCCTGCAACCGTTCAAGCAGGTGAACGGCGCGCAAAGGTTCGAGGAACAGGCCCCTGCCAAGCTAGGAATGGGCGTTTTTAGCCTGTCAGGCTCCCTACGGTGGATAAATGAAATCCCCCGTAAAGCTCCGCACTACCATGACTGGCGGCCTGGTTCTGGCCTTTTGTTCTGCACTCATCGGCCAGGCCGGCCCATCCAGCGCTGACGACAATCCCCGCGACGACGGCACCGGCAACCAGCCCATCCATCTGAATCTGGGCGCCGCAGACCTTCCAGAACAGCGGACAGTCAGCACGCTCGCTCCGGGCGTCACATTGACCAAGATCAGTCGCGGGGGAGCTGACTCGTCTTTGTCCTGGACTGCAGAGGTTGCCATCCCCTCCGATTCACCGGACGCTGACGCACCGACGTCGCCGCTCTCGAGCCAGTCCACCGCACAACACACTGTCGAGAAGCTGAAAGCAGCAGGCGTTGACTCCCGCGTGGAGCATGTTCAGTCCCCGCAACTCGCGGACGGTGGCGGGGACTTAGGCTACCGCGTGCGTGCCGGACAGTTCGCGGCGAAAGCCGATGGGGCCGCCGTCGTAAGTCAGATCAAAGCTGCAGGGTTCGAGTCGTCAACGACCTACACCGGTTGGGACGGTGACTTGGGCACGAGTGCGGACACCCGCGGCCCCTGGAACCTGGAAGTCATCACTATCGACCCGAAGGACTACCGTGGCGAACTCACCGCGTCCTTCGGCCCGGACCTGGAAAAGCGCGAAACGACCAGCCAGCTGGCGTCCGCTGCCGGCGCGATCGCCGCTGTGAACGCAGGCTTCTTCGTTTTCGATCCTAAGGCGGGCGCTGAAGGTGATCCCGCCGGCGTCGGCGTGTATGGGGGCACGACGCTCAGCGAGCCAGTTGCAGACCGTCCGGCCCTCATCATTGACGGCAATAAGAACAGCACCAGTATCGAGCGCCTTTCCTGGGCCGGTTCGCTCTCTTCTGCGACCGGCCAGTTGGCGTTGGATGGCGTCGACCGGGTGCCAGGTTTGATCCGCAACTGCGGGGGAGCGAACGACCTTCCTACACCGCTGGCGCTGCATGACGTTACCTGCACCAATGCCAACGAGCTCGTCACGTTCACTCCGGAATTCGGGCCGTCCACCCCTTTTGGTCCGGGCCTCGAGGTGACTGTGGACGCTGGCAACATTGTCACCGGTGTGGCAGAAACCCGTGGCACGGCGGTGCCTGTTGGCGGTCACACCCTCCAGGCAACAGGTACCGACGTTGAGAGGCTGCGAACCCTTGCGCCGGTCGGTGCCAAGCTCAAGATCGGAACAGACCTGGTCGGCGAGAACGGAAAGACTCTCCGCTCGAACAAGGCCACCAGCGTAGTGAATGGCGGCCCCCTGCTGGTCAAAGACGGCCGCCAGGACGTCACGGTCAAACGGGACGGCATGGTCCACCCCAACGACGGCAACAGCTTCTACTACGGATGGGTGCACAAGCGGAATCCTCGAACGTTCGCCGGTACAGATGCCGCGGGCAGGACGTTATTGGTGACTGCTGACGGACGATCCACCGCATCGCTGGGTTTGAGTTTGAAAGAGGAAGCCGATGTCGCCATGTCCTTGGGTATGGTCCAGGCGATGAATCCGGACGGCGGAGGATCGACGACGGCGGTTGCCGGAGGGAACGTGCTGAACAGCCCGTCGGGTGGAACAGAACGAGGTGTTGGAGACGCCCTTCTCGTGCTGCCTGGTCGGCCTGAGAAAGAATAAAATCAGGCCGAGCAAGGTAAGTAACCCTGGATCGTCCGGGTGGGGCTGGGAAATACGGTTCGCCGTGATCGCATTCGGGGGTCCTCTCCTCAGGAGGCCTCGAGCCCTCGGTTCTGGTACGCCGTGCTCTTGTCCATGCTCCAGCCAGCCACCATCCCGGCGCCGATCATTTGGTCGCTGAGCCTGGCGAGGCGGTAGTCGGGGTCGGCTTCGAGGGCGAGTTCCAGGAATTGGTGGGCTTTGCTGCCCCGGCCTTCCCACCAGTTGATGAAGGCGATGGCGGTCAGGGCGGGAGCCGAGTGCTGCGTGGCGCTGTGCGTGTAGGCGTGGACGAGCAGCTGCTCTGCCCATTCAACTCGGGACCATTGCGGCTTGCTGTGCGTCTGGGCGAGCAGGACCTTGTCCATGGGTTCGTCGATTCCGGGGATGTCGGCCATGAGTTGATCGCGGATGGCAGGAAACTGCAGGTTCGCGATCAGGCCGATAGTTTCCTCCAGGTCCGGGTAGGTGGAGGCCGCCGAGAACATCGCCGCCCAGAGGCTCCGGGCCTGGTCCATGGCGTCTCCGGGTCTCATTCCCTGGATCTCCAGCACTCTCCTCTCGACCGCATCAAAAGTCTGAGTCTCTTTGGTGGATGCTGGCAGCGTGACTGCGTTGGTCGGCTCGATGGTGCTCCCGCGGTAGACGAATTCGGCGTTGATTTGGCTCGACTGGGTGGCACTCAAGGGGAGCCTGATTCCGTCCTTGGGGTCGCCGTCGTACTGTGAAACGGTGTGGTCACCGACGAGGAGTCCGTCGCGGATTGTCATTCCGGACTCGGCAAGGGCGCCTGTCAGGGCCGCGATGGTGGCGGCGTGGGGCCGCTTTTGGCCGGTCTGGGCTTCTGAGGTGTAGACGGCGAAGAGTACGCTCGCCGCCGCGGCGTCGTGGGCCAGGTAGCCGGCGACCATGTGTGCGTAGCTGATTTCAGTTCCTGGCTTTGGCAGGTCGACGCGGAGTGTGGCCCCGACGTGGTTGTCGGAGAGGGTGATGCAGACGAGGCTTTGGTGGGGCCAGAAGCCCAGGGTGTGTCCGATGAAGCTGAGGACGTCGGCGGGGGTTTTGATGGTGAGCGTTTCCATGTTCCTTCTCCTTCAGCGCCTGGCGGGCACCGGGTGTGCCTGTCAGATGTGTGCGTCGTTCTGATAGCGGAGTCCCCGCTGGGGATGAGGGGCCGGAGTGCAACTTGGGGAACCGGGCCCAAGCCAAAATTTCGCGAGGAAATAAGCGACGGATGAGCGCCGAACGAAATTTTTGGGTCGGGATCGGCGCATGGCGCCCTGGTTGCGCGGAGGACCCGCCCAGCGATGATGGGGATCAGAATGACAAACAGCGAAGATTCTTCTGGTCATTCATGGAGTGTTTTGGCTGGCGCGGCATGACGCCCTATAGATCGGCGCGAATCCTATGGTGTCCGCGGCGCGCCGAGCGCGTTTCGAGGGTGAGTTCGGCGCGGTCGACAACGCCACTTGCCTTTGCGTTGGAATTAAACGCACTTGCTCTGGACATGTCCAGAGCGCAAGCGTTCAATAAGAAAGTAAGCAACTATTGCCTGTCCAGGGGGCCGGGCTGATTGATGGGGTTTCCGATGGAAGGTCTCAATTCTGCCGCCGAACATTCGCCGCTGCGCAGCGCGGCGGAAGGATTTCGCATGCTTGACCTGCCAAGCCATCTTTCATTGGATGATCTGATATCGATCGTAGAGAGGGCCAGGCAGAAACGGATAGAGGTCGACGTCTCTGAGTCCCTTACTGGAGGATCGGTCTGCGGGTTGTGGCTGTCCACGGATAGCGCGGAGATAATCCTGCACGCGCCCACGCCGTCGGCACTGCATCGCCAGCAATTCATCCTTCACGAACTGGGCCATATGGTGCTGCGACACGATGAGCTGGTGGTGTCCTCAAACTATGCGGCGACATTGTTTCCGGACCTCTCCGGCGAGAAGGTGTCGCGGATCCTGGGGCGAAGTGACTTCCTGGACCATATCGAGGCCGCAGCCGAAACCTTGGCGGATCTCTTTGCCGCTGCAATCCGGGACAGCAGCCTCGAGCCGCGGTCTTTTGAACGGATTTTCGGATGATTCAGGACATTTCCGCCGTCGTGATCTGGTGTCTGGCGCTGTGCCTCCTGCCCGATCTGAAGCGGCGCAAAGACCAGAGCATCCTGGTGGCGGCCCTAACCATCGCCACTGCACTCACGCTCAACGTTGACCGGATCTACATCGCGGGGGACCAGCTACTCGGGAACCGCAATCTCCTGGACCTCATAGCCAATATCTTCATGGTTGTCGGTATCTACTTCCTGTCCCGTGCGATCCTGCGCGCCGCCGATGTCAGCGAGACGGTGGACATTCACAACAGAGCAGGGCTTTCGGTGCTCGGGATTGTCGTTGTGGCCTTGATTGTCAGCTTCAGCCTGGTTGATGCTCCGCGGACTTCGACTTCCTTTATGCGGGATTTTGGAAGCCAGTGGCCGGCGGCCGTGTACTCGAGTGTTCAGTTCCTCTACATCGGCGTGGTGGTGGCCATCACCGGCTTTACTTGTTTCAGGTTCCGCGGCGAGATGGCAAGGCCGTACTTTCGCGTTGCTTTTGTGTTCATCGGCCTGGGGTGCGCGCTGGCTGTGGTGTTGGTCTTTGCCGTGCTGGGAATGGACGTTCTTCATCTCATGCGCGAGCTTGAGGCAATGACGCGTCTCTCCTATGTCTACGACGCTGCCGAAGTGGGCGCCATGGTTTTCCTCTGTGTGGGTCTCGCCTTGCCGCCCGTCGCACGTCGGCTGGAGCGCAGTTCTGATGCCCGTGCCGCAGCTGTCCTCGTCGAACGATTGTCTGGGCTTTGGGACCGAATCACGTCGGAGCGATCCGAAATCCGACTAAATCTGGCTCAAACTGCGGTCGACCGCCACGATGCCCCCAAGCGCCGGCTGCATCGGATGTTGGTGGAGATCCAGGACGCACTATTCGTGGACCCGCACCTTGCCCAATTGCTGAGTCAAAATGATCTGGATGTTCTGCGAGAAGCGGAGCAGCATCTCGGAGCCCGGTTTGCAGAATCTGGACATCGACGACCGAAGCTGTCACGGAAAGGGGAAACACATCCGTGACCGATAGCGAAGTTGGGTTCCCCGAACAGCCGCAGGCGAAACTCGCGCGGAAGCTAAATCTCCTCCTGGATCTTTTTGAGGCCCAGGGATCATCGCCCCTGACGTATCCGCAGATAAGCAAGCACATGTCTGACCGCGGAACGCCGTTGTCTCGTTCCCGCTGGGCCTACATGCGAGCCGGCGACAGTTCCATGGCGACGGACCCGCAGCTTTTGCAGAACCTTGCCGAATTCTTCGGCGTTGACCCGAGATACCTTTTGGACGACGACGGCGAGGTTCCCGACTTGGTGGACGCGCAACTCGAACTACTGCGCACACTGCGGGAAAACCGCGTGAGAAACTTTGCTGCACGACAACTGCAGGGGATTTCTCCGGAGACGTTACTGCGGCTCCGCAAAGCCATCGACGAACGCCTGAAAGCACCCGAGGACGACGTCGATGCGTAGGGCCGCTACTGCTGTGGCCATAGGTTGTGGTATTGCCGGCGCTGCCGCCTTCCTCGTAGCGGCCTATTTTGCTCGGGAAGTTGTGGTGCCCAAGAGGCAGCGGAGGGAAGGTCTCGAAATCCGTCGTGTGGTCCACGGAGCCGACGAAACGCTGATGGTGGAGTTGCCGGCATCGGCGTGGACGACGGCTCCAGGCCGCTACAGCATCTGGTTTTCCAACGGCACAGGCCACGCCTGCATTGGAGAGATTGTGTCGACGGACGCCAGCGCCGGAACGGTAACCCGCCTAGTTGAACGGGTTGACTCCGGGGACCTGCAGAACGCCAAGACCGGCATTTGGAGCGGATACGTCTATCCGACGCCGGAGCCGTTAGGGCTGCCCTTCTCGGACGTTCAGATTCCAGTCGAGAACGGCTTGGCGCCCGCCTGGAAGTTCACACCGACGCAGGCGTCCGGCGATTCTTCCACTTGGGCGATCCATATCCATGGCTTGGGCGGATCGAAAGCCGGCGCTCTCCGCGGCGTGCCCGTTGCGAACCGACTGGGATACACATCCCTGGTTGTTTCACTCCGGAACGACCGGGATGCGCCTGCATCCAAGGACGCCCGCTATCACCTGGGGCAGTCCGAATGGGACGACGTTGAAGCTGCGGTGTCGTATGCCGTGGGGCAGGGTGCACGCCAGATAGTTCTTTTCGGCTGGTCTCTCGGTGCCTCAATTGCTCTTCAGCTGGCGGCATCATCGGAGTTTCGGGACCTCATCTCCCGGCTCGTGCTCAATGCCCCCGTTATCGACTGGAGTAGCACCCTGATGGCCAACGCCCGGTCCAGTTTGCTGCCCGGTTGGGGTGCACGGCTTGGACTGCAGATGCTTGGGTCATCCGGAACACGCTGGATCACTGGCCTGGACGCTCCCTTGAGCTTTCATACCCTGGACTTTTTGGCCCGGGCGGACGAACTCAGTGTTCCCATCCTTGTCATCCACAACGAAGGGGACCGTTCGACACCCTTTGCCATTTCCCGCGAGTTCGTCACCCGGCGCCCCGAGCTGGCAACGCTGCTCACTTTTCCCTCGGCGGAGCACACGCAGGAGTGGAATTCCGACCCGGACGGATGGGACGCGGCGGTGGAGAACTGGCTCCGAAACGGCCCGCCGTGGACTGCCGCCGTAACCCTATGACCGCGGGGCTTATGAAGCTTCGAGTCCCCGATCCCGGTAGGCCGCGCCCTTATCCATGCTCCAGCCAGCGACCATTCCGGTTCCGATCATTTGGTCGCTGAGCCTGGCCAGACGGTAGTGGGGGTCCGCTTCGAGGGCGAGCTGCAGGAACTGATGGGCCTTGCTGCCTCTGCCTTCCCACCAATTGATGAACACAATGGCGGTCAGGACTGGAGCCGAGTGCGCTGTGGCACTGTGCGTGTAGGCGTGGACGAGCAGTTGCTCGGCCCATTCGATACGGGACCACTGCGGCTTGCCGTGTGTTTGGGCCAGGAGGATCCGGTCCATCGGTTCGTCGATTCCGGGGATGTCGGCCATGAGTTGGTCGCGCACGGCGGGGAACTGGAGGTTCGCGATCAGGCCGATGGTCTGCTCGTCGTCCGGGTATGTCTTCGCTTCAAGCATTTCTGTCCAGAGCGCCCTGGCCTGCTCCATCGCCTCCCAGTGGCTCAGGCCCTGGATTGCGGCGACACGGCTCTCAACGGCATCCTTGGTCTGGGATTCTTTGGTCGATGCTGGCAGCGTGATGCGGTTGGAGGGTTCGATGATGCTGCCGCGATAGACGAATTCGGTATTGATCTGGCTGGACTGGGTGGCACTCAAGGGAGCCGGCCGCCCATCTCAGGGTCGCCGTCGTACTGTGACACCGTCTGGTCTCCGACGAGGAGTCCTTCCCTGATGGTGAGTCCTCGCTCGGCGAGGGCGCCCGTGAGCGCCGCGATGGTTGCAGCGTGTGGCTTGTTCCGGGCGCCATCCAGGGGCTCCGAGGTGTAGACGGCGAAGAGTACACTTTCGGCGCTGATGTCATGGCCGAGGTGTCCGGCCACCGTCTGCGCGTAGCTGATTTCGGCACCTGGCTTCGGAAGGTCTACGCGGAGGGTTGCCCCGACGTGGTTATCGGCGAGGGTGATGCAGACCAGGCTTTCTTGAGGCCAAAACCCCAGGGTATGGCCGATGAAACTGAGGACGTCGCCGGGGGTTTTGATGGTGATCGGTTCCATGTTCCTTCTCCTTCAGCGCCTGGCGGGCACCGGGTGTGCCTGTCAGATTTGTGTGTCGTTCTGATAGAGGAATCACCGCTGGGTACGAGGGGCCGGAGTGCAACTTGGCTCGCTCCCGGCGCATCGCGCCGTGGTTGCGCGGAGGACCCGCCCAGCGATGATGGGGATCAGAATGACAAACAGCGAAGATGCTTCTGATCATTCATGGGGGCGGGGGAGCGGGGCGGCATGACACCGTCGAACATTGGGGGCTTCGTCTGAAACCTATTAAGTTAGGCTTGGCCGGATTGGCTCGCGAGGGCGACTTTGGCATGTTCGGCGACGGACTGGGCTGCGAGTACAAGAAAACGGCGCCGCTCCCTCATCTCTCCTGCATTGTTCCTCGGCGGAATAGGAATGCCCTGCAATCAGCCTCCGCGGGTTGGCCTGCCGAACTGTGACGTCGAGAAGCCGAACGGCGCCGTCGAACACCTGACCAAGCACGTATGGGAGACGCCTATATCCTGCTAGGTGTCGCGCTGCGGCCAGGGACGATTCAGGTGTCAGGTTGCGGTCTTAGAGTTGGTCTACCCCCTCGTCAGAAAAGAAGAGGCCAACCCTATTCCGATGGCCTTTGGACACCTTCCTGACGTCAGGCTGGGGTGTATGGCAGCTGGACGAATTGAGACGCTGTGAATGGAGGATGGCGGGGGAGTTTGCCTTCCGGGTTCTGGATCCCTAATCTGTGGTGTTCTTGGGGCGCTGGGGGGCATAACGGTTGTACTCGAAGTCAGGTCCGCGAAGGCTAACTCATTGACGGCTCAGCACGCGATGTACTAAAACAGGTCCGCGGGATAGGAACCAAACGACCAAGGCCGCGAGCACGAGCCGAAGAAGAGAATTTGAAGGGTGAGGTGGCGCCAGCGGCGAGTGTTATCGGCACGTGCGCTTCCTGGCTAGCATCCAGCGGGTCGGACTCTTGGGCCACGACGACCTCGACGTAGCCGCAGCATCCCGAACTGCGGCATATGATGGGGCCAAAGAGCGGCGGATGGGGTCATGCTACGCGGAAGGATGCACATGGCTGGCAGACCGAGGCAGGACAACGGGCAGGTCCAAGGAGCTGCGGCCTCGCTGTTGAACGGTCTTGCTGTACTGGAGGGCTCCGGGATTCCTTCACTCCCGTTGCCGAACAATTTGGCATGCACTGGCAACTGCGGGCACAAGGGTCGAAACGTCGGGTCCTCATCATGGTTTCCAAATTTGAGCACTGCCTCAACGATCTGCTGTTCCGGGCCCGCATCGGGGAACTTCCCATCTATATCGTTGGCGTCGTCTCCAACCATCCCGATCACAGACGGACAGTCGAATGGCACGGCATCCCCTTCTTCCACGTGCCTGTCACAGCAGACTCCAAACCGGCCGCCGAAGAACACCTTCTCGAACTCATCGAACAGTTGGAGGTCGAACTGGTCGTTCTGGCCAGGTACATGCAGGTCCTCAGCGACGAACTGACCCGCCGGCTGGACGGCCGGGCCATCAACATTCATCACTCCTTTCTGCCCAGCTTCAAAGGCGCGAAGCCCTACCACCAGGCGCACGCCCGGGGCGTGAAGACCGTCGGTGCCACCGCCCACTACGTCAACGCGGAACTCGACGAAGGGCCCATCATTTCCCAGCAGGTAGTGGATGTGGACCGCACCTACGGGTCCGAGGACCTGGTCGCGGCCGGGCGGGACACCGAGTGCAAAGCCCTGTCCAACGCCGTCCCGCTGGCACTGCGAGGGGCGCGTCTTCCTCCAGGGCACCAGGACAGTGGTGCTGCGCTAAATCCGGCACTGGGCGGCAGCAATGACGCACCGGTACTGGCCATGCCCGCCGCGGCCCGAATATACGTCCGGGCCCGCCTGTACCTCCACCAGAGTGACACGAAAGGCGCCGCGGGAAAGTCTCTCACGGCACCTCCGTTGCACTGTGTGAATCGTGCGGGATCGTTGGCCCCTACCCCGGCACAACTGTAAGCGCGGGTTCACGGACCAGTTCGCTTGCGAGGTCGGCGGCCAGATCTTCGACGACCTGTCCGTACAGCAGTTCGCCCTTGGCAGCGCTGGAGCCCGCAGCCGATGACAGGCACCCGGTAGCGGGTGTCCGCTCCGGCACCACCGGGAGCCTGTCGAAGCGTGGCAGGGCTGCGGCAGGACCGTCGACCAGGCGGTCCATTGCAACCCGCGCCGGTTCGCGGTGGAGCATGAGCGAGGTTTCCAGGACGCCGCCGTGCTCGATGTCCCAGCCCGGGAAGCCATCGGGGTAGACCTGCGTCAGCGTGTCCTGGCTGACAAAGTCCCAGTACGACAGCAGTAGCACGCTCTGCTCTGCCCCGGACTTGATCCCAAGCTCGTCCAGGGCCAGGTCGATTCCCTCGTACAGGAACTGGTAGTTCTCGAAATGGCCGTTGATGAAGACCACGTGCCGGACACCCTGGTTGAGGAAGGACTTGACCAGGTTGCGTGCCACGCCGATGAGGGTGGCACCATCCATGCTGGTCGTGCCGGAGAGGTGGTTGCCGCCACCGGACTTCTGCTGGGACTTGTACCCGTAGGTGATGGGTTGAGCAACCAGTGCACCCAGCCGCGTGGCAACACCCTCCGCGAAGTGGGAGGACAGGATGGTGTCCGTTCCCAGCGGCAAGTGTGGGCCGTGCTGCTCCAAGGACCCGACGGGAATGAGGACGATCGCCTCCCCGGATGCCAAAGCTTCGCGGTAGGCGAAGGCATCCAGGTCTTCCAGAAATACTGACTTTTCCATGCTGGTGGTGCTCCTCGTTAAGTGCGGTGTAATCCAGTGGCGGTGGCCGGCGGCCGCCGCCACCGGGGTTTCAGGTGCTGATGATGTTGTTGTCCTAGCCGAACGGGAAGCTGGTGATGTTCTCAGCTTTGTCGTCCCCCACCACCAAGATGTCGTGCTCACGGTAGCGGCTGACCGTCGGGGTCCGTCAGAGTGTCAGTGTTTCAATATCCGGCCGTTGCGCTGGGCTGTGGCGAACCGCAGGTCGGCGGTGGCCTGCGCAACGGTGGCGGCCGGTAGGGCCGAGTCCAGGTGCCTGCGGTGGTAGGCCGGGCCCAGGAGGGCGTAGCTGCCGGCGCTGGCCAGGCCGCCTGCGAGCCAGGACAGGTCCCAGCCGCCCAGGGCTACGGCAATCGGACCCTGCATGGCGGGCACGAGCCCGTACATAAACAACCAGGTGGCGAAGATGCCTACGAGGAGGGATACCACGCCGGCCCAGTTGACGACGGGGAGCCGTTTGGTGCCCACTGCGTCGAAAAGCCTCTCCGGGTTGCCCGGCCAGCGCTTGTCGAGCCAGAAGTAGTGGACCAGCATGACTCCGCCCCAGGCCGCCACCCAGGCCACGAGCCCGATCAGCCAGGCGTCCAGGACCGCGGCGAAGTCCTCCTGGAAGATGAAGAAGACGACGGCGGCGAGCGAGAAGACGCCGACGAACAGGTTGAGCTTGCGGCGGCTGATGGTGATGTCCAGCGCCTGGGTGGCCACTGAGAACGTGTAAATGTTCAGGATGTTTGTGGCGATGGGTCCGTGCAGCACCATCAGCAGAACGGGCAGCGCCATAACACCGAAATTCTGGACAATGAGTTTTCCAGGGTCGATCTCACCGCTGTTGGTGGCCAGGCTGGCGCCGAGGATGCCGAGCCAAACCACTGGGATGAACTGGCCCAGGACAGAGGCCAGGTAGACCTTCTTTTTGGGGACTTCGGTGCTGACGAACCGGGAGTAGTCGGCCGCGTAGGTGAACCAGGTGATGCCCCAGCCGATGCCGATGGCGGTCATCACGGCACTCATGGCGGCAATGCGCTCTGAGCCTTCAAGGATCTGCCCGGCCGGGCCGGCGTAGCCCCAGTCGATCTTCATGCCGAACCAGGCGACGGCTGACATGACGGCCAGGATGATGATGGTGGGCGGCACGGTCCACTTTTCGAAGGCCGCGATGGCCTTGTAGCCGAACCAGGCGATCGCCACCTGTGCGGCCATGATGGCCGTGGCCACAGCAATCTTCCAGGCGTAGTTATGGGCAGTGGGATCAACCCAGCCGAGGGTACCGAACAGGGCCATGACCAGATCCAGGATGATCCAGGTGTTGACCGCGCACCAGCCGATCACCAGGACGGCCTGGATGGCCGCCGGGAGGTAATTGCCCTGGCGGCCGAACGCTGCCCGGGCCAGGACCATGCCGGTGGCGCCGGTCTTCTGGCCGAGCAGGACGAAGCACCCGAACAGCAGCATTCCGATCAGGTTCCCCAAAACAAGAACCGTAACCGTGTCGGCAAAGCCGAGGCCGAGGTGGATGCCGAGGGCGCCGAGCACCCAGTTGATCGGCGCAAGGTTCGCGCCGGCCCAGATCCAGAACTGACCAGAGACTTTCCGGGTCCGCTGGGACTCGGGAATGGGCTGAAGCCAGGCCTCGTGGTCTACGTGGTCTTCGTTGACCACGGAACCGGCGGGAACCGATGGGGATTTTTCAGGCATTGAAGCCTCCAGGAGAGTGGTGATAAGGGGTTTCCTCAAGGCTAAGTGGCCCAGACCACATAACCTAGATACGATGTGTATTAGTAATCGTTCCCTGATGCGACGGAGTGTAAGTGCCAATCCGCTTGGAAGAGGTCCTGAGCCACCCGACACTGGCGGCTGCAGATCCGGTTGTCCGGGCCGCAGCCCTCGCAGTGGCCCAGACCCAGCTCCGATGAATCCATTCGAGCGAAATTCTGGGCATCGCACCGCTGCTGGGCGGCGGGGAGCTTCTGCTTACCGGCGGGGCATCCCTCGCCCTCGCCTCCGATGAGCGGCGGACCAATTACATCCGCGAACTGGCAGAGCGGGGCGTGGCCGCCCCCGCCGTCGAGACCGGCCAGGCCCTGCCTTCTTTGCCCTCCTCGATGGTCGCGGCTGCTGAAGCAGCGGGCCTTCCGTTGATCGAGCTTCGCAAGGTAGTGCCATTTGTCGGCGTCATGCAGGCCATCAATTCGATGCTGGTTAGCGAGTCGGTCTCCCAGCTGCAGCGGGCTGATGAGGCCAGTCATGCGATGGCTGTTGAGCTGGCGCATGGCGGCAGCCTGGATCGGATTCTGGCTGTACTGGCCGTGATCACGCACACCGACGTGACCCTGACCTCAATATCGGGAGCCACCCTGGCTAGTGGAAACCCCAGGACTCGGACGAAACGGCAAGACGGGAGGCCAGCCAGGAAACCAGTTCAGGGGGCACACTTGGGTGTCTTCGGCCAGCGCGACGCCCGGGTAGCGCAGCAGAACCAGC
Organism: Pseudarthrobacter sp. S6; assembly: GCF_050156575.1. Classification (NCBI taxonomy): domain Bacteria; kingdom Bacillati; phylum Actinomycetota; class Actinomycetes; order Micrococcales; family Micrococcaceae; genus Pseudarthrobacter; species Pseudarthrobacter sp. S6. The sequence continues at coordinate 1,536,396 of NZ_CP189581.1, forward strand.
TGGACGGTGAAGCCCAGCCTGTTCGCGTCTCCGCGGCGTTGCCGGATCAACGACATATCCGCCTCGCTGAGCGGGCATGGATCGCCTGCACGGCGCCAAGGAGGCCCTCGGCTTCATCCGCTCCCTGCTCTGGCAGCGTCCGACGACGAGCTTCGACGATGCCTTCTCGAACCAGGGCTAAGTGGCCCGGTGAGAAGAATTGCGGATGCTTTGATCTCGGACCGCGTCCAAGGGGAGCGGTGTGTTTTGAGTAGGCCACGCCCGTTCGTCGACCTGCGGCGCGCGGCCGGTTACTCGTTCTTCTTCATCGCTTTTGCCGGACGACTACCTGTAGCCATGATCGTGGTTGGCATGCTCACTATGGTGACGGCCGTGCGCGGTTCGATCGTCGACGCCGGCATTGCCTCCGCCACGGTCGGTCTCGCATCCGGGCTCGGTGGCCCGCTCGTGGGAGACGCAGCCGACCGCTGGGGCCAGCGCTGGGTGCTCACCGGGGCCGCGGTGTTGAACGCCTGCGCAATCATCGGAGCGGTGCTGGCGATTCAGGTCAACGGCCCGCTCTGGGCGATTGTGCTGGCGTGTGCACTCGTGGGCGTCACCGGTCCGCAGATTTCACCGCTCACTCGTGCCAGGTGGTTGGCGCTGCTCGATACCTTTCCCGAGGGCGAGGCCACTGAAGCTCACGCCAGCGCGGCCATGAGCTATGAGGGCATGGCCGACGAACTCACCTTTCTCTTCGGCCCAATCTTGGTGGGTCTGCTGGCCACACTTCTCACTCCGGCCGCGCCACTCGTGCTCGCTGCCGCGCTTACCCTCGTATTCGTGAGCGCGTTCGCCTGGCACGCCACAGCGCCGAAGACGGGCACCTCGCACAAGCACCACAGAACGGTCGGTTCGCTGCGCCCCTTCCTCAAAAACCGTGTTCTGCTTCCCGTGGTGGGGATGTTCACGATGGGCGCGTTCTTCGGCGCTACCCTCACGGCCCTCACCGAGTTCATGAGCGCGCGTAGCGCCGAGGCCCAGACCGGCTTGGTCTACGGCGCTATGGGATTGACCTCGGCGATCTGCGCGCTTGCGGTGGCCGCAGTCCCAGTCCGCGTGCCACTCTGGCGGCGCTGGCTCGTGGGCGCCTGCATCATCGCGATCGCGGCCATTGCCCTGCCGGGGGCGACTGAGTTGTGGCAGCTCGTCGTGCTGCTCATGGTGGCCGGCATCGGTTCGGGCCCGACCCTGGTGACCATCTTCCGCATTGGCGCTACCGTCGCGCCCCGCGGTCGCCTCACGACCACCATGGCCCTGCTCAGCAGCGGGGTAGTTGTCGGGCAGGCGGTCGCCACAGGCGTGAGCGGCTCGATCGCGCATGCCGGCGGCTACCCGGCCGTTGCCGTGGTGGTAGTGGCGGCGGCCATCGCGGGCTTCGCTCTGTCCCTCGCCAACGCCGCGGTCTCTCGTCGCTGATCGCTCGTGGACACCCCTGACAGGCCCGTTTCTGCCCTGGAGTCGTAGGTTGCCCGGAGCAGCCTTGCGCTGGACGCGGACTGTCTGAGGAATCAGCGGACAGCGCCAGAGCGTCGTTCTGAGAGTGGGGGCGGGGAACGTGGCGGCTCTAATTCTAGCCGCCCACAGTTCCAGGCCACTACGACCAGCACCAAGGCTTAGCGTGGTATTTTTTTCCGTTTTCTGATTCTGGCCGCTATTGGCCACCGCAGTCCTGGCCGGGGTCCTGCTGGATGACCTGGCCGGCTGGTGGTGGGCAGACCCCCTGGCGGGCCTGGTCATCGTCTACTACGCCATCCGCGAAGCCGTGGAAATTTTCCGCCACACCGATTAGCCATCAGCATGCTTGCAGGGCCCCGGCCCTGGCCAGGACCTGAGCGGCTCCGGCACGGGACTGTCAGCTCGCGGCCTGCTGGGTTCGGGTGTGGGCGAGGCGATAGGAGTCGGTGCCGGTTTCGATGATGGTGCCCTTGAACGTCAGCCGGTCAACGATCGCCGCGCAGAGCCGCGGGTCGGTGAAGGTCTTCGTCCATCGGGAGAACGACTCGTTTGTCGCGATCGCCACAGACGCTTTCTCTTCACGTTCTGTCAGGACCTGGAAGAGCAGTTCGGCGCCGCGCTTGTCCAGTTCCATGTAGCCGAGTTCGTCAATGCAGAGCAGATCCACCCGCCCGTACCGGGCGATGGTTTTCGCCAGGACTTTCTCATCCTCTGCCTCGACCAGTTCATTCACCAGGCGCGTGGCGAGGATGTACTTGACCCGGAACCCTTTCTCCGCCGCCGCGGTGCCCAGACCGATGAGGAGATGGGATTTGCCTGTCCCGGAGTCCCCGATCAGACACAAGGGGTGGCCTTTGCGGATCCAGTCTCCGGTGGCCAGGGTATTGATCGTGGCGGGGTTGATGTTCTGGTTCGCGTCATAGTCGAAGTCACCCAACCATTTATCGCGCGGGAAATTCGCCGACTTCACCCGCCGGACAGAGGAGCGCCGGTCCCTGTCATCACACTCGGCCAACAACAGCTCCGCCAGGAACCCCTGATAGGAGAGCTGCTCCTTTCCCGCCACCGTGAGTGCCTCGGTAAGGACCGCCCGGATCGTCGGCAGCCGCAGGCGCCGGCAGGCCTGGTCCACGGCCGCCGTCGCGGCTTCCTCCGTCAGCCCGCGGCGGCGGCGCAGGGTGTTGGAGACAACAACGGGGTTGGTCGGACTCATGAGATGTTCTCCTGCACGGTCGGGACTGGTGGCGTGGTTCTGCGGGTGAGGAGTTCGTTATAACCGGCCACCGACGGTAAGGGCCGGTTATCCGGCGGCAGGCCGGCAATGACGGCTGCCGGATCGGCCAGACGGCGCTGGGTGAGACTGACAATCTTGTGCTCACGCAGATCCGTTGTTGCACCGGAATCGCAATCGGGCCGGACCCACCCCGCACCACCGCGTTCGGAGGCGGTCAGGCGGGCTTCAACAGCGACCACGTCAGCCGTGACCGCGCCGACCTGCAGGGCGGCGGTGATGCCGGCGATCACGTCGGCAGCATCCATGCTGCGGTGGAGCAGCAGGACATCGACCAGCTCGCGCGTGGCCTCCGAATCACCGTCGGTCCGCCTGGCCGCGGCCCAGAACGCGTCATGAGCGGGCGTGAACACACCCGCCGCCCGGGCCTGCGCCAGCGCGGTGGACCCCGGCAAAGCACCCGGCTTTATTCTGAGTACCTCCAGATAATGATCGAGTTCCACGCAACTGCCTTCACGGGCAACAACCCGGGCATGCCGGGCAATAGGGGTGCGTCCGTCAAAGACAACGACTTCGGACGCCTTCAAAGACACCCGGACCCTGCGGCCGATGAACCGGACCGGCACGGAGTACTTCACCATCCGCACCCGGATCAGCGACGACCGGTCAACCCGCGGGGTCAACACCAGGCCCGGGTCGAAGAGATCAGCTGGCAGCGGGTTAAGCAATAGCTGCTCGGCCGCATAGTCATTGGCGACGGTGGAGAGTTTCCCGCTGATCCGGCGCCGGTCATCGGCTTCGTCCCAGGCAATGATCTGCCCGTTCAGTTCCGCCAGCGACCCCACCGCCGGCACCGGGGAAAGATGAGTACGCCGGAACCTGCCAACATCTCCTTCAACACCACCCTTCTCATGAGCACCGGCCAGACCTGGCTGGCAATAAAACGGGTCAAACCCGAAATGCGAACGAAAAAGAACCCACCGGTCGTTCTCCACCCGTCCCCGCCCTGTTCCCAGGACGGTCTTCACCGCGGCCGTGAGATTGTCGTAGCGGATATGCCCGGTGGGGATGCCGCCAATGGTCGCGAACGCGTCAATATGGCCCTCCAGGAACGCTTCCTGGCCCTGCGTCGGGTAGACCCGATGGACAGCCTTCACGGAGAAGGAGAGCCGGAACGCGAACATGTAGCACTTGGTGCGGACCCCAGCCAGATCAACCCACACCTCGCCAAAATCGACTTCAGCCTCGGCCCCCGGGGCGTGTTCCTGGGGAACGAACACCTCCAGGGATGTTTTGCCGGCCTCTGAGGTGTACTACTGATGTGAGACACAGTTTGAAAGGATTGTGCCCATGTCTGCTCGACCAACCTATTCCGATGAGTTCAAGGCTGATGCTGTTGCGTTGGTGATTTCCTCGGGTCGTTCGCCGGCGTCGGTTGCGCCGGAACTGGGGATTTCCGTCACCGCTCTGAAACGCTGGGTGCGGCTGCATAATGAGGGCCAACCGGAGGGCGGGGGCAAACCAGATGAGCCGGGGGATCCAGCGAAATACAAGGCACTGGAAGCCCGGCTGCGTGAAGTCGAGAGGGAAAATGACTTCCTAAAAAAAGTTTCAGCGTTCTTCGCCAGAGAACAACGGTAGAGGATCTCTACCGCCTTGTTCAGGCGAAGAACGCGCAGTTTCCCGTCCAATGGATGTGTGGGCGGCTGGGCATTTCCAGGGCCTCGTATTACCGGTGGCTGGCTGCGGAAGAGTCCCCGACGGCGGCCCGGCACCGGGAGCTGACGGAACACGTAAAGGTCATGTTCGATTCCTCCGACGGGATTTTCGGGCACCGTATGGTCCATACGAAACTTGCCGCTGCCGGCATCGAGGTATCGGTGGGAACCGTGGCGGTCATCATGGCAGAGAACGGCTGGGCTGCGAAGCGGATGCGGGCGTTCAAGCGCACGACGATTCCCTCGGATCCGGACAGGGTCTTCGCGGATCTCATCGGGCGGGATTTCACCTCCGCCGCCCCGGGAACGCGTCTGGTCGGGGACATCTAATGCCGGCGTCGGCATTAGATGTCCTATGCCGACCTTGGGGCTATGCCGATGATGCTGGTAATGGTGCTGGTCAACGGGGTTTTGTGGGGTTGAGATGTCGGCATAGTTGATCGGCGGTCATGCTTCAGACACAGAGTGTCTGGAGGTGAAGGCTGTGACGAAGAGATCGTTAACGGCTCGGCCGCAAGTGGATCGGATTCCGCGGGTTCCGGTGGGGCCGTTGGCTCCATCGGTGTTGGTCGAGTGTTCATCATGGTTGGCTGGGCAGGGGTATTCGCCAGGTTCAGCGGCGGGCATCGTGAACTTGCTTGCACGTCTGAGCGTGTGGATGCAGGCGGAGGGCGCGGGCATCGACCAGATCGGTCAGGCGCTGCTTGACCGGTTCGTGGCTTCAGAGCGTACGCGAACCGTGGTGGCGGCCACGGTGACCACGTGCATGGGCGCGATGCGCAGGTTCTTGATCGCGGCGGGATACCTGGCCGCGAACGATAACGAGGCGCGTGCGGCCACTGAAGCGCAGGCCGCGGTGACCGCGTGGCGCACGTGGATGCGGGACGACCGCGGGTTGCTCGAGAAAACCATCGACGCCCGCTGCTACTACGGGGCCGGACTCGTGGACGTGGTAACGACGCCAGGCGGCACTGTCGAGTGGTTCCGTCTGGACGCGCCGGTCGTCAACGCTTACGTCACTGAGCGGGGCCGTCCCTACGGGGTCGTGACTCGTGCTCACATCGTCGATGCGGCTCGTTGCTTGCTGCGGTGGGCGTTGAGCACGGGGCGGATCGGCCGGGATCCGACAGCGGGGGTCTTGAAACCTCCGGGAACGAGGCGGGCCCTGCCTCGCGGGGTCGGCGCGGATCAGGTTGCTGCGCTGTTGAGCGTGTGCAACCCGGCCACCGCGATCGGTGCGCGCGACCGGGCAGTGGTCACGATCCTTGTGCGGCTCGGCCTGCGCGCCGGCGAAGCCGCCCGCCTCACCCTCGACGACATCGACTGGACTGCAGGACAGCTCAAGGTCAGCGGGAAGGGCCGCGAGCACACGCTGCCGATCCCGGTCGACGTTGGTGAAGCATTGGAAGCATGGCTGCGGGCGCGTCCCCCTGCACTCGATCGTGGGGTGTTCGTCCGTATGAAAGCACCACGCAGGATGATGACACCGTCGGGGGTCTCGGGAATCATCGCCCGGTTGTCGGACCTGGCGGGCATCGACCAGATCCACGCCCACCGGCTACGACACACCGCCGCGATGGACGTCCTGGCTGGCGGTGGCACCTTGACCGAGGCCAAGGAACTCTTGGGCCATGTCTACACGGCGACCACGATGGCCTACGCGAAGGTCGATCTTGTGTCCCTGCGTGCTCTGGCGGTCCCATTCGGGCAGGTGCCGCGATGACGACGCTGCGTGAACACCTGGAGGAATACCTGACGTTGCGCCGCGCCCTGGGATTCCAGCTGAACGACATCGAGCGGCAGGTCGGGCTGTTCTGCACATGGCTCGAAGCACAAGGCCAGACAGCGACGTTCACCATCGACGACGCCGTCGCGTGGGCACGCCTCAACCCTGATGCGCACCCGTCGTGGTGGGCGACACGTCTGTCGCTGGTGCGCCGATTCGCCGCGCACCTGAGCGCGAACGGTGTCGAGGTCCCCGTCATCCCCGGTGGCCTGCTGTCAGCGAAGAAGCCCCGGGCAGTGCCTTACATCTACAGCCAAGACGACGTCGATGCGCTGCTTGCCGCCTGCACTGAGGCGTTCTCCAACGAGCGCGTCGCCGCGACAGTGCACACCGTCATCGGCCTACTCACCGCAACGGGGCTACGTATCAGCGAGGCGTTGAACCTTCGAGTCGATGACATTGACCTGCGCAACGACGTGCTGGTGATCAGGGCGGCGAAGTCGGACGAGCGGCTCGTTCCCGTGCACGCCTCGACGACGGCAGCGCTCATACGATACATCGATCTCCCGGCAAGGACTGCCACCAGCCCTGACCCGCATGGCCCGATTTTCGTGACCTCCAAGGGGACCGGGTACCACTACGTCTCCTTCTTTCCGCTGTTCAAACGGGTTCGGGAGCGAACCGGACTCACCCCGCGCGGCAGAGCGCGGCCCCGGCTCCACGACCTGCGGCACACCTTCGCCACCGCGCACATGACCGCGGCCTACGCCCACGGCGGCGACCCCGACAGGGTGCTGTCGTTGCTCGCCACCTGGCTCGGGCACTCCGACGCCGCCCACACCTACTGGTATCTGACCGCGACCGGCGAGCTGATGGCGCTGGCCGCTGGCATGCTCGACCGCGCTCCCAAAGAAGGAGAATCATCATGAACGCCCTGGCCACGAGCCTGCAAACCTACTTCACTGCCTTCGCCCGCACCCAGCGTGACCTTTCCAGCAACACGATCGCGTCCTACCGCGACACCTGGCGGATGCTCCTCAAACACCTGACCGCCACGCTCGGTGTTCCCACAGACAAGATCGATTTCGATGCCCTCACCGTCACGAACGTCTCCGGATTCCTCGACCACCTCGAACACGACCGCGGCAACAACGCCAAGACCCGCAACACCCGACTGACCGCGATCCGAGCCGTGCTCAGTCGCGCCCTTCCCAACCACCCCGAGCACGCCGCCACGATCACGCAGGTCCTCGCGATCCCTCCCAAACGCACCACCAGGCCGGTCATCGAATTCCTCACCCCTGGAGAAGTCGACGCGCTACTCGCAGCACCCGACCATCAGACCTGGACCGGGCGACGTGACCACGCGCTGCTGGCCATGGCGGTGCAGACCGGCCTTCGGATCAGCGAGATCTGCGCACTGACCCCTCAACGACATCCATCTCGGCGCTGGACCTCACGTCACCTGCACTGGCAAAGGCCGACGCCAGCGCTCCACCCCACTGACCCGCACCACCGTGAACACCATGAAGCACTACCTCGCTGAACGGGCGACCCGGCCCGGAACTGCGATGTTCTGCGGTCCTCACGGACAAGCTCTTTCCCGCGACGCACTCGAGCACCGCCTCGCTAAACATCTGAACACCACGAAAACCACATGCTCCAGCCTCGCAGGCAAGCACGTCACGATGCACACCCTGCGGCATTACGTGGACGGCTGGGTTATGTGGCTGGTTGGGTGTTTCCGCTGGTGGGGGCGCTCGTAGGGCTGGTTCCGGCCACATAATCCTGGGTGTTATTGACAGGCGCGGTCGAGCCATTTGAGGAGATCCTGGTCGCTCGTCCAGTCGGGCAGGGACTCGGGTGTCAGCGACTGGTAGGCGTTTTCGATGGCAATGCGTTTTGCCTCCGTGTCGGCGCGGGCGTAGATCTCGGTGGTGGACACGTCGGCGTGTCCGAGCAGGTCGCGTATGTAGATCAGGTTGACTCCGGCTTGAAGCAGGTGCATCGCCCGGGTTCGTCTGATCACGTGTGGGGTTACGTTCAGGCCCGCTGCATATCCGGAGTCGCGGCGACGCAGGGATTGGACGTGTCTGGCGAGGATTTTGGTGATACCCCAACGGGTCAATCGGATTTGGTTTGGCCCGTTGAATAGCGGGTCTGCGTCTGCACCGACGCCGGGGTGGGGCGGGCGACGGGCGAGGTAGTCCGTCACGAGCCTGGCTGTGGGGTCCATCAGCGGGACCCGCCTGGTTTTGGAGCCTTTGCCATGCAGCGTCACCACCATGGGGCGGGCCGTGCGGATGTCGGATGTGTTCAGGTCGCAGATCTCTTGGACCCGGGCCGCCGTGTCGTAGAGCATGGAAAGGAGGACCGTGTCACGCAGCCCACGCCCGGTGGCCGGGTCCGGAGCGGCCAGAAGGGCTTTCACCTGGTCTGCAGTGAGGTGGCCCATGTCGGGGGCCGAAGTCTTCTTTTGCTTGACGGCGAGGATTTGGGTGGCTTGACTGAGGAACTCTGGCCGCTCGACTGCGGTGTATCGGACGAAAGATTTGATGACGGCGAGGCGTTGGTTGCGGGTCGCCGCGGAGTTGTCACGTTCGGCTTCGAGCCAGTCCAGAAAGGCGAGTACCCGGACCCGGTCGAGGTCCGTCAGGCTCAGCTTTTCGGGTGGGGTTCCCTCCACGTCGCGGAACCAGGTGAGCAGCAGTTTGACCGCGTCTCGGTAGGATGCGATGGTCTGGGCGGACAGGTCCCGCTCGCCAGCCAGGTGGTCGATGAGGAACTTCGAAAGCCATTTGCCGGCCAGATCCCCGCCGCCTTGGTTGACGCGGCTCATCGCTCAGCGCCTTCCGTCGCGGCCGGGTCCGGGTCCGGGATGACGTACCCGAACCTGGCTTGGGTCATGGCGGCAACCTCAGGGTGTGCGTCCGCGGTCAACTGGAGGTAATACTGAGTCCCGCGCAAGTCAGCGTGACCCATATAGGCGGACAGGTAAGGCAGCATCACCGCCAGGTCCGCGCCGCCGGCCGCCCAACGGCGCAGGTTCTGGACGGCGAAGCCGTGGCGCAGCGAATGGATGTGCGGGCCACCCCGAAAATGGGGGATGTCGGCGTCGGAGAGGTAGCGGCGGAACCTGTTGTAAACCGTGGACTTATCAACCGGTTTGGAGGGGTCGCCGGTGTGAAACAGCTTGTGGGCGGGTCCGAAGTGGGGTTCGGCGGCCGCGATATAGCTTTCCAGGGTGGCGGCGAGGCGTCCGGTGACGGGCACGAGACGGTTATCGTGGTTCTTCCCGTCGCGCACCTCGATGGTGGCGCGGACCGGGTCGAAGTCGCACAGTTCCAGATTGAGCGCTTCTGACAGGCGCATCCCGGTTGCGTAGAACACCCGGAACAGCACCGGGTCGACCAGCGCCCTGTTCGAGATCTCCGAGAGCGCCTGGGTGTCGATAGCGTGGAAGAGGCGGCGGATCTCGTCATCGCTGAACACGTACGGCGGCGGCCGGTGGGCGGTCTTCACGTGGGTCAGGGTCGGTGGTGCCCACGCTTGCCAGCCGAACTGGCGGGAGTGCTCGGCCAACTCGCGCAAGACGATCTCCTCGCGGCGGATGGTGGACGCCTTGAGATGGCGGCCGTAGAGGAATCCCTCGACAGCTTCTTGGATGATCGAGCCATCCGCGTATCCTTCCCGGCGGGAGTGCTCGGCGAACTGACGCAACACCCGTTCTTGGCCGTTATACCGGAACCCGCCGGCGCGGCGCGCGGCGACCAGGGTGTCAACCAGAGCGGGCAGCGTCGGCGCGTTCACGGCTGCGCCCCTTCCCCCGCGTCCAGGACATCTTCAACGTCGAGGGCACAACCACGCAGGTGCTCGGTATCGAGCCTGAAGTAGTGCGCGGCCGTCGTATTGGCCGACGCATGGCCCAGAACCGCCGTTACAACAGGCGGGGGCGTATCGGATTGGAGCATCGCCACCGCCAAGGCGCCGCGCAGCGAGTGAAGGCCGTGCGACCGCCCGGCCGGGAACACCATCCCGGCCCGCCGCGCGTAGTAGCACAGCCGGCTACCCGCGGAGGTGGACGAACCGAAAGCTGTGAACGGGTAGCGATGTTTCACGAACACCTGCCGGCAGTCTGCTTCGGGCCGTCCATGGCGGATGTAATCGATCACAGCCCATCCGACGTCACCCGGCAGCGGCAGCGTCAACGGCAGACCGGTCTTGTGCTGCGAAAACGCCACGGTCTTGGCCCGCCAGTCGAACCATCCGAGTTCCAAGCGACGCAGGTCGCCGACCCTCAAACCGAGCCGGGCGGTCAGTAAGACCATCGCGTAGTCACGTTTCCCGATGGCCGATTGCCGATCGATCTGGTCTAAGACCAGGCGGACCTCCTCAGCCGTCCACGGGTACGGGGCCGACTCGCCACGCCGAGGATAGCGCTGGGGCGGGAGCCGCCCGGCCAGATCTTCCCGGACCTGCCCTACCTGGTGCAAATGGCGAAGGAAATCGGCCAATGCCGAACGCAGCGAGCCAGTGGTTTTCGGGGCGTAACGCCGGCGCTGGAGCCGGACCCAAAACCCGACCAAATCTTGGGCCTGCACCTGGTCAAAGGTTTCCCGCCCGACCTCCTCGAGATAGACGAGGAACTGGTCCGCGGCGCGTTGCTTCGTCACGACGCTGGCTTCGGCATTGCCCCGCAGCCGGCACACCGCGAGATATTCGTCCCTGACCGCGCGGAAACGTGCTGGGCAGTTCTCGATCAGCGGCGTTGTGGCCTGGCCCACCTGAGGGAGGTCCCCATCCAGGGCTTCCATCAGGAGGATCAGGGGCCGGCGTGCGAGTTGAGCATGCCTGGAACGAGTTGGCTCGCGCAGGGCGGCGAGCCTGGACCCGGACCGCTCGGCAACAAAATCGAGGCAGTCCGCCTCGGTGGGGAGCCCCTGGCCACGGGCCTCGAGAAACCTGGCGAACGCGTTGAACTCCGCCGCGTGGCGTTTGATCGTTGTGCGCGACCTGTCCGCCGCCATCAACGCGGCGATCACCCGCCCTGACGCTTCGCGAATGTCTGATGTTTCCATAAGAATCGGCCTCTCTGCTAGTGGTGAACAGACAAGGCAATTCTTCGCCGCGCTCAAGAGACAGCTATGGCCTACCGGCATGGAAAACAGGCGCGGAACCCCCACAGGGTTGAAGACGCGGACCTGAACCAGGACGTTGACCCGGACCCCCAGGATTATGTGGACGGAACCAGCCCCACGAGCGCCCCCACCAGCGGAAACACCCAACCAGCCACATAACCCAGCCGTCCACGTAATGCCGCTTATGTGGAACTCCACATAACAGGCACACGACGGCAATGAATCTCCTGACCGGCGGGGTCGACGTCGCCGTCATCGCACTCTGGCTCGGTCACGCCGACACGCACAGCACCGACGCCTACCTCCACGCCGACATGGCGATCAAACAAGCTGCCATCGAACGGACCAGGCCGCTCGGCGTCACTCCCGGCAACTACCACCCCGAACCGGACATCCTCGCCTGGCTCACAGCCCTATAACTATGCCGACATCTCAACCCCACAAAACCCCGTTGACCAGCACCATTACCAGCATCATCGGCATAGCCCCAAGGTCGGCATAGGACATCACATACCTGCGCACCGGTGAGGGTTGGCTCTACTTGGCCACCGTCATCGATCTGTGCACGCGCATGGTCGTCGGCTGGGCGATGGCTGAGCACATGCGCGCCTCCCTGACTACCGGGGCGCTGAAGATGGCCAGGGACCGCGGTCACCTGCAGCCTGGCGCCATTTTCCACAGCGACAGAGGAACGCAATACACCTCCCGGGAAATGAGCGTCTGGTGCACCGGGAACGGCGTCCGACAGTCCATGGGAGCCACCGGAGTGTGCTGGGACAATGCAGTGGCCGAATCGGCGTTCTCATCCCTGAAAAACGAGTTCTACCACCACCACAGCTTCACGACCCGACAGGAGGCCCGGCGCGGAGTGATGAAGTACATCGAAGTGTTCTACAACCGTTGGCGGCCCCACAGCAACAATGACGGACTGCCGCCGGCCACCGCAATGGCGGCCTTCACCTCCACCGCGCAACCGCTACCCGCGGCTGCATGACCAAAAAGAAACTACGCGACTGTCTCACATCCTTGACACACCTCACTCGTACTCGATCCGGGCCCGGCGTGCCTTCACATACTGGCGCACCGTCGAATACGAAACCTCTGCCTGGTGTTCATCGATGAGGCGGTCGAAGATCCGCTGAGCGGTATGCCGCTGCTTCCGCGGCGCAACCAGATCCTGCTTCAGCATCACGTCAATGGCAGGCTTGAACCGATCCAACTTAGGGGCGACCCGGACCGGGGTCCTTCGGCTCGGCGGCTCTGCCGATGCCAGCGCCTGACGAACCGTTCGCCGCGCAACACGATACTTCGTGGCCAACCCCCGGATGGACAGGCCATCGATTCGAGCGTCCCGCCGGATCTGAGCAAAAACATCCACCCTCGACTCCATCACTGCCTTCCACCATCGGAAAAACACTCTGACGGAATCAACGGTGGGGTGGGCTCAAGTGAAACTGCGATTAATGCTCCGGCGAGTCGCGAGGTGGGCTCAAGTCAGGCTGCCAGAGTGGTACCCACTCAAACTGCCATAATCAAGGGCCATCCTTGAAAACGCGTAGACGTGTCGCACTATATGTTTCGGAGTAGTTCTGCCTCAGACCGAATACGAGCGATGCACTCAAGTGCTGTCATTTCATCTGAGTGGATGGTCTCTGTCCATCCGCCTGTCCGGATCATGTCGTCAGGTCCGAGCCACATTGGCAAGCTGAGGTCCACACGCCACCAATGCTTGACGGAACCTTCGACAGCAGACCCTGGAGTCCGGGTCGGGTTCCGGTTGTCATTTAAACGAAATCCATGCGCGTCTCCACGGCCGACGGCTCGCAAGCCACGGACCAGGAAGACGCTGTCCTTCACGCCGCGGTTCTTGATGTCGGTGAGCCCGCTCATCCAGAACTTCGCGCCCTCGCCGCAGGTGCCGGCCCAGAGTCGAGGATTACTTTCTCCCCGCCCAGGGTGACGCCGACGGCGGCGTAGATGGGCCAGTTGGCGACTTGCCCGTCCCGGATATCCTCGAAGGCCTGGCGGCGATACTTCTCTGGCCGCTCGTCGCGTTCTTCGGCGTCGATCTGCGTGCGCTGATCGCTTGGTCCGGAGGCTATGCGTGCCAGATGCCGGGCCCGTGACTATCAATATAAGTCGTCCGGGTTCTATGGGATGGACTTGGCCGAGGATACGGTGATGGTGTGGTGGCGAAGCCTGCGGTCGCGCCTTATCCAGCCGGCGCCTACAGCGTTCGACGGGTCTCTGGGCATGCATGCGCGCAAAGAGTACATTGGCGGTTGAGACCAACCGGCCTGCGGAAAAGCCTCGATGCGGTCTGATTCAGATTCAGATCAGAAGAAAATTCTAATATTGACGTCCCAGATTTCACAAGGCGGAAGTTTGGGAAAGGGAGGTTTAGCATGTCTCTGATAATCCCGCCGGGCGCAAGTCCCCGTCTCTACAACCAGGACCTCGCGCCGAGTGAACATCGCACCTGGGGTTTCTATTCGCTGTTCGCGATGTGGATGTCTGACATCCATTCCCTCGGCGGTTACACCTTCGCCGCTGGCCTGTTTGCGTTGGGTCTCGGTGCCTGGCAGGTGTTCCTTGCCCTGGTGGTGGGAATCATCATCGTCTTTTTCCTGATGAACCTCTCCGGCTTCGCCGGCCAGAAGACCGGGGTGCCATACCCGGTGCTCGCTCGAGTCTCATTCGGAACTTTCGGCGCCAACCTGCCGGCCCTGCTTCGCGCGCTGGTGGCAATTGCCTGGTACGGGATCCAGACCTGGCTCGCCTCCCGTGCTGTCATCATCATCGCCCTGAAGATCTGGCCCGAGGCGAAGGGCCTGACGGAGAACGACTTCCTCGGCGAATCCACTCTCGGCTGGCTGGCGTTCCTGCTGATGTGGTCGCTCCAGCTTCTTCTGCTCCGCAACGGCATGGAGACGATCAGGAGGTTCCAGGACTGGGCCGGACCGGCAGTCTGGGCGGTAATGGGCCTGCTGGTCGTATATATCCTGATGAACGCCGGCTGGAACATCTCCCTCGACTTGCCGGGCGGAACGGCGGTCTGGGGTGTTGGACATGCTTTCTTCGCCGCCATAGCCTTGACGGTGACGTATTTCTCCACCCTGATGCTGAACTTCTGCGACTTCTCCCGGTTCGCGCCATCCCGCGAGGCAGTGCGCTCGGCGAACCTCTGGGGGCTGCCGGTGAACTTCATTGCCTTCTCCGTGGTCTCCGTTGTAGTCACCGCCGGAACCTTCCAGCTCTACGGGGAACACATCTACGACCCGGTCGAGATCGTCGGACGGATCGACAACATCTGGGCACTGCTGCTCGGTGCCGTCACCTTTGCCGTCGCCACCTTGGGAATCAACGTGGTGGCGAACTTCGTCTCGCCCGCCTACGACCTGGCGAACGCCTGGCCCTCGAAGATCGACTTCAAACGGGGCGGGCTGATCTCGGCAGTAATCGCCCTCGTCATAACGCCCTGGAACTTGTTCAACAGTCCCGTGGTGGTCAACCTTTTCCTCGGAGGACTCGGAGCGCTGCTCGGTCCCCTATTCGGGATTATCATGATCGACTACTACGTTCTCCGCAAGCAGCACGTACTGGTTCGGGACCTGTTCAGGGAAGAGGGCTACTACACGTATACCCGCGGCTGGAATCACAAGGCCGTTATCTCGTTCCTCGTCTCGGCTGTCCCGGCGGTGATCTTCGGGCTCGTTCCCGTCTTCGGAGTCCTCTCGGCCTTCTCCTGGTTCATCGGAGCAATCATTTCGGCCACGGTGCATTACTTCATCTCGCGCCATGACACGACCCTGGCCGAATCGCTTGCGGCCGCGATCGCCGCAGAACCTGACAGGGGTGCGGCCGCGGCGCCGGTGTCCGGGTAGACCGGGGCCGCTCGAGATTTGGGGCCCGAGAGTTCGAATATCGACTTGCGTGCAAATAAGCTCCGCCCTGGAGTCCACCCGACAGAACGAGTGGGCCCTCTTCCGCTGCGGCACTCAGTTTCAAAAAGCTGCGACAGTCGTTGTTGCCTTGCCATGTACTGCACCGGGTGGCCGCTGTATTGGGGACTGTCTTTGCGATTCAGTTCGTGGCCAGCACGACAGGAACCAACGACACGCGAGGACGTAGGGAGACGCGGTTACTTTGCGAAGAACTCGCGTGTGCCCAATGAAATACACTGTCCTCTGAGAAGAGGTCAGGAGTTCGAATCTCCTTGACTCCACACAGTAGAGGGCCTTTCGGCCAGCGGGAACGCTGCCCGAAAGGCCCTTTTTTGGTGGGAAACGCAGAGCTACGTCCTCGCCACCTCAACCCCGGCCTCGGTGGGCCGCGGAATCAGCAGGGACATCAGCAGGGCTGCAACCGTGATCCCGGCGCCAACCAGCATTGCCACAACGTAACCGGCGGCACCGGAACCGGCGTTTGCCTGCAGCGCCGGCATGATGGCGAAGCTCAACCCGGCACCCAGTCCAAATGAGGCGGCATTCATGCCGGGCAGGAATCCGGGGTTGTCCGCCGGGGAGAGCACCACGCCAAGACCGTTGAGCATGATGTTGGCCATGCCCGCATATGTGACGCCCAGGAAGAGGGTGCCGCCAATGAGGAACGTCAGGTTTTGGGTTCCTGCAAGGGCCAGCACCACGATGCCCAGGGTGCTGCCACCCAGGCCGATACGAAGGATGGTCAGGTACCCAAGGGTGGAAGCCAACCTGCCTGCGAACGGTCCCATGATCCAGCCAAGGAGCGCATAGGGCGTCAGCAGGAGCAATGAGGCCATGTCAGCCTTGAGTCCAAAGCCCACGTCGGGGTTTTGCGCCAGCGACATCACCACACCGTTCACCGTTGCGAAAACACCGGTCATGGTGAGGGTGGTTGTCAACAGCATGGCCCACGTTGAACGCTTCTTCATAAGAGCGGGCGTGGCCAGCGGCTGGCGGACGGCGCCTTCAATCTTCCAGAAGAAAACAGCCGACACAATGCCACCAGCCAGCAGGCTGAGAACCAGCATGCCGTTACTTGCCGCGCCCTTGCCGAGCTCATTGACAGCAGTTTGTAGGAATAGGATGGTCACTGCCAGGGCCAGGACGCCCCACCAGTCCATGCGGACGCCCTGCGACGGTTTGGAGTCCGGTACATAGCGGGTGACAAGAACGACGGCGATGACGCCCACCGCAGCGATGACCCAGAAGATCGAGCGGAAACCGAACGCGCTGGCCAGGAATCCGCCGGCGAACGCGTCAATGCCGGCGATTCCACCGTTGACTGCCGTGACGACGCCCATGAGCGTGCCGTACTGCCTCGCATCCTTGACCTTGGTGCGCAGGACCATCAGGCACACCGGCACAATGGCTCCCGAAATTCCCTGAATCATGCGGGCGATGATCAATACCGTGATGTTGGGAGCCATCGCGGCGAGGACGGATCCCAGAACCATGACTCCCACCATGAGGACCAGGATCTTCCGGCGGCCTACGATGTCGCTGAGCCGGGGGAGGAACAATCCAAAGAGAGCCGTGCTGGTGAAGAACGCAGTCTGGGACAGCCCAACCGTGACTTCGCTCGTGTTCAGATCTCCTGCCATCACGACAAGAACGGGGCTAAGCATGCTCGCGTTGAGTTGGAAGGCCACGCAGGCCGCCAGCAGTGCCACCATGAGGGAGATGAGGCCCTTTTTTTCGGCGGGCACGGTGGGCGCAGCGGTGGAGGATTTGGGCATGGCTTTAGCAGGCAATGGGTGCGTCATTGGAACCCTTACTGGTTTTAAGTCTCCACTCCTGTGGAGGGTTGGGGTTAGTCCGGCATGGAAGCGCCAGGCGAGCTCAGCACGCGTGCGGCGTTGGTATGGCCTCCGACGCACGCGGACTTCAGGTCGCCGTTGGCGAGAAATGTTACGAGGAACCCGGCAGCGAAGGCATCGCCTGCTCCGGTGAGGTCCCGGACCTCGGCCACAGGCGGGACGGGGATGGCGATCAAGCCTTCCGGGGCGCCAAGGACCACAGTGGGGTCTGCGCCGGCCTTGGTCACCACTATGGTGTCCGGCAGGAGGTGGAGGTTGGGTCCGGCACCGCCGTCAATGCAGAGTCCAAGAAGCTCGGATTCGCTTTGGTTGCCGATGAGGAAGTTGGGTCGCAATTCCTTCATCAGATCGAGGAATTTGTCCACTCCGTAGTGGGTGAGCATTCCTGTGGAGGAGGCATCGATGGAGACCAAGATGCCCCTTTGACGGGCCCGCGCAATCAGGCCGGTGACGGTGTGGCCCACCGGTTCACCCTTGAAGGTGTAGGCGGGCACATGCAGAAGTTCGACGCCGTCGAGCCACTCATCGGGGACATCCTCCAGCAGAGTGGCGGCTCCACGATAAGGGAGCATGGTGCGTTCGCCGTCCTGGTCGATAAGGATAACGATGGTGCCGGTGGCCCCGCGCCGCTGTACGCGGACATCGATGCCGTCGGCGGCGAGACCGTTGACCAGGGAGTCTCCGAGCGGATCGTCGCCGACACAGCCAATGAACCGTGTGGGCCCGAGGCGGCTGGCGAAACTGGCAACATTTGCCGCACTGCCGCCCCGGGTGTGGAAGATCTCCACTTCGGTGTCCGTACCGTGCCTGATGGGCTCCTCGAGCCACACGATGACATCTTCTACGAGATCTCCAACAATTCCCAGCACGATTTTTAGCCCTTTACTTTGCCAGCGAGGTGGCCAAACGCCCACCCAGCGACACGTTTCCGCGGTATACGTCGATGTTGACTTCCAGGCTGCGGCCATTGGTGTCGCGCTGGATGAAGTCGAGGAGGAATGGGGTGCTGGCATTGCCGGCGATGCCCTGGCGGTCGGCTTCAGCCCAGGCCCGGGTGAGGATGTCTTCGAGTTCCTCCGGGGGAAGCTGCTTGTCTTCCGGCACCGGGTTTGCCAGCAGCACCGATTGGGGCAGCTCGAATTCGTCGCGCGCACGGATGATCGCGGCAGCCTCATCGGTGGTCTCAACAGAGTAGTTAATGCTGAAGCCGGAGTCTGTCACGTAGAAGCCGGGGTACTTGGTGGTGCCGAAGCCGATCACGGGGATGTTGAGGGTTTCGAAGCGCTCCAAGGTGGCCCCAACGTCCAGGATGGACTTCACGCCCGCGCTGATGACAACGATCGGCACCTGGGCCAAGGTGGTCATGTCGGCGGACTCGTCGAAGGTTTCGCTGGCGCCGTGGTGGACGCCGCCCAAGCCGCCGGTGGAGAAGACCTTGACGCCTGCGTGGTGTGCCAGGAATGCGGTTGCCGCAACTGTGGTGCCGCCGTGCACGCCGCGTGCGCGGACCACGGGAAGGTCGCGCAGGCTGACCTTGTCCATGTTGTCCACCTTGGACAGTTCGGTGATCTGCTCGGTGGTCAATCCAACGGTGGGCACGCCGTTGTACACGCCGATGGTTGCCGGGACGACGCCGGCAGCCCGCAGGCTGGCCTCGGCTTCGAGGGCAACCTCAAGGTTGCGGGGGCGGGGAAGTCCGTGGGTGAAGATGGTGGACTCAAGCGCCACAACCGGGCGGTCTTCCCGGACAGCCGACCGGACTTCTTCTGAAACAAAAATGGCATTCGAACCCATGGGAAATCTCTCTATCTCGTCTTACTGCGACCACGATTGAGGTCTCTGTCACCAACGATATTGATCCCATCAAGTAGGATCAAGAAACAAAAATTGGGGTCTTGATAGACTTAGCCTATGAAACTTACATTGCGCCAGGTGGAAATCTTCGTGGCCGTTGCCGAGCACCTGCACTTCGGACGGGCTGCCGAGGCACTGCATATTTCCCAGCCCACGGTGAGCCAGGAAATTGCCCGGCTCGAGAAGGCCCTGGGGCTGCCGCTCTTTGACAGGTCGCGGCGATCGGCCTCGCTGACGCCCGCCGGCGAGGTGATGGCGGCGGAGGGCCGGCTGCTGATGGCGCAGGCGGACGGGCTGGTGGGAAGGGTTCGCCTCTATGAGGAAAGCCGGATGCGCCAAGCCATGGTCGTCGCCTCGCCCAGCGTCATCAACCAGCTGCTCCCGGCCGTCATCAGCCGCGCGGAGCATGTGCTGCCGCACGTTGTCATCACGGAGACCGCTGTCGATACCGGCGCGGTTTCCTCCACCCTGGAGCACGAACACGGCGATATCGGTCTGGGCCGGTTCCTCGATGAGATCGAAGGGTTCACTAAGGAGACCATTGTCAAGGAGCAGGTTTTCGTGGCACTGAGCCGCAACCATCCACTGGCCGCCCGAGCGCATATTGACTTGGGGAAGCTCGAGGACGTGCCGCTGCTGCTGTGGCCCCGCGAACAAAACCCTAGCTACTACGACTACCTGCTGCAGCTCTGCACCGACCGCGGCCTCAGCCCCATGATCCTTGTGAGCCCGCCAAGAATCGTCGGTTCCCGGCGCTACCTGCTCTCGGAGTCGCGCGCGTTTTCGCTGGTTCCGGCGTCTATGGTGGGACACTTGTCCGCGGATCTCATCACACTTCCGCTGGAAAAAACTGCCTCCGTGGCGCTCGAGATGCAATGGCGCACCAGCGACGTCCGGCCGCAACTGAAGACCCTCCGCAAGCTGATTCGCGAGGAAGCGCAGGCACTGGGCCTGATCTGAGTCCGCCGCCTAAACACCCGGCTGGCGGCTGAAGGCCCGGCTCGCCAGGCTCAGTGCGGCAAGAACGACAGCGGCTCCCGTCGCTAGTGCGAATCCAGACATCGAGCCCCAGGACTCAGAAAAAATGCCGCCCACGGCGGTGAAAAGAGCCTGCCCCACGACCAGTGAACCGGCCATCATGGTCATGACCGTGGTGGTGCGCCCGCGCGGGGTCCGCTCATTGGCAATGCTGAACAAGGTCACAATTGTGACTCCAACTCCGGCGCCGGCGGCTGCCAAGGCGAGGGCCGCCGCCGTAATGGTTGGGGCGAAGACCAGTGCGGTTGCGGCCGCGGCGGTGAGGCCGGCGAAGATGAGCCAGCGGGCGTGAAGGGTGAATCTGGCGGGGGCGAAGATGATCAGGACGGCCGTGATGACCGAGCCGATACTCATGCCGCCATAAACGATTCCGGTGGAAAGCTCGTGTCCCTGGTTCTTCATGAACACGGTCAGTGCTGTCAGTGTGGCTCCAAAGAATGCCCCCACCATAAACATGCCAAGCGGCAGGATCATGAGCGGCGCTTGGAAGATGCCGGCCAGTTGGGGTTCCGTGCCAGCGCCCTCGGGGTTTAAGGCGGTTGCGTCGGGCCCGGCGGTTGGATGGAGGGCAAACCAGACGACGAAGATGGCTATCATGGCGGCGGCAACCGCGAGCGGGGCGCCGGCGCCGAGCGCGGTGGCGGCCACGCCCACGGCCACCGGGCCCAGCACAAATGCTGTTTCATCGGCGACGGATTCGTGGCTCATGACGAGCGAGAGCATGCGTACCCGCCTGGCTCCGACGGTGCGTTGGGTCGCAAGGGAAACCAGCCGGGTTCGGGCGAAAGCTGCGACCTGGGGCGCGCTGGCGCCGACCCAAAAAGCCACGGCGCTGAGCCCCCAAAGCGGGGCGCCGGAGTAACCCATGGCCAGAAAGACGAGCAGGGCAATGATGTTGCTGGCGGAGAGCAGCAGAAGCACGGTTCGTTGGCCGTATTTGTCGGCGAGTGATCCAACCAGCGGCCCCGCTGTCGCCGTGCCCACGCCGGCCAAGGCAGATACCAACCCGGCTTCGGCAATTGAGCCCCGGATGCTTGCGGTGAATGTCAGCAGGCCCACCACTGTCATGGCAAAGGGCAGGCGGCTGATGAAGGCCAGCGGAAAATAGACAGGCCCGACGGCAGCGAACAGTTCCATGGCCCGCGACGGGGTGCGGACCGGGGGCGCGGTGGATTGCAGGCCCGCTGGTTCAGCGGCCTTGGTCTGTTCCCTGGTGTTCATGCATGTCCGCTTTCTCTCCGGAACGGCTGCGCTGGAATGCCGGATTCCCGTCCGCACTTCCGTCCCCTTGAGCCTAGGAAATAGAGAGATTCAGAGCAACAATGAAAAATTTCATGATCGATAGCTAAAGACTATCTACCATGGGTGTTGTCGACCTGGGCGAGCTGATTCAAAAGAAACCGGGTGCGGCTTGGCTCCGAAGCCACTCCGCGCAGTTCTCTGTGCAGTCTCGGACTCTGAATCTGTCACACTTCTTGCATCATCGAAAAGTGAGGTCCCTGTGGGCGGTAGGCTGGGTCAATGATGACCGTGCATAAGCTCAGTGCCGGCGACGGATACACGTACTACACGCGTGAAGTCGCTACCGGGGACGAGCTGCGCGCAGGGAACCGTGCACTTGGGGGATTACTACACCGTGGACGGGAACCCTCCCGGTCAGTGGGGCGGCGGCGGAGCTGCCCTCCTGGAGGTTGCAGGGGCGGTGTCCGAGGCGCAGATGAGCGCCCTGTACGGGGAAGGTCTGCACCCGGACGCGGCCGTGAAACTTGCGAAAGACCCGAGCACCAAGGTTGCCCTGGGGCAGCGGTACAAGCGGTTCTCACAGACCGATAACGAGCTTCAGTCACGCATAGACCGCGGCATGGGCGACTACACGCGCATGAACCATGCCGCCCCTGATGCGGATACCAGGCGACTGATCCGCACCAAGGAAGGCGCCCAATACTTCCGCGAGCTCAACGGCAGGAACCCTGCCGATAAGGAAGAGCTCGGCAAGTTCATCACCGCCCAAACCAAACCCGCAGCCCAGGCTGTGGCCGGTTACGACCTGGTATTTGCGCCCGCTAAATCGGTCTCCATTCTGTGGGCCACCGGCGGGGACGAAGCACGCGTCCAGATCGAAGCGGCCCACCACGAAGCCATCGAAGAGACCATGGGCTTCCTGGAAAAAGAAGCGACCTTCACCCGCCGCGGACGCAACGGCGTCCGACAGGAAGACGTTGAAGGCGGACTCGTCTACACCGCTTTCAGGCACTGCGATTCCCGCAACGGTGACCCGCAGCTCCACGATCACATCGTGGTGGCGAACAAGGTCATGGGCGCGGACGGGAAGTGGTCGTCCCTGGACGGGCGGCTGCTCTACCAGTACGGGGTTGCCGCGTCCGAGCACTACAACCGCACCGTGATGGAGAAGGTCTGCGCCCGGCTGGGAGTCGGTGTCAGCCCCCGCAAGGTCACCGGTGACCGGCCCGTCATCGAGATTGCCGGGGTGGCCGTCGCGGCCATTGAAGCCGGATCCTCACGCAGCAACGACATCAAACCTGCCCTGGATAACCTCGTGCAGGAGTTCACCGGGAACCACGGATACGCCCCTCACCAGAAGCAGATGATCGCCCTCGCCCAGCAGGCGACCCTGGCCACCAGGCCGGCGAAAAAGTCAGCCCGCCGCCTCTCGGACCTGGTCACGCAGTGGCGGCAGGAGTTCGCCCGGGTCCCCGGCGTGCTCGTCGGGCCGGCCGCCGTTGAAGCTGCCCGTGCGCACCGCTACGACGCCCGGAACGCCGCGGACCGGAACAACACACCATTGGTCACCCACGCCGATGAAGTGGATCCGGCCGTTGAAGCCGCCCAGGTGATCCGCACCCTGGAACGGTCCCGCGGTACCTGGGGAGAGCACCACATCGACGCCGAAACGCGCCGCCGGCTCGGGTCCAGGTTCGCGGAACTGACCATCCCGAAAGAACTCATTGAGCAGGTCAAGGCCCGCGCCATTGACCAGTTCTCGCTCCGCATCACCACCGATGTTCCCGGCCCCGGGCCGGAAGCATTGCGCCTGCGCAACGGTGCCAGCCGGTACGGGAAAGTCCACTCCACGCTCTATACCTCGTCCGGTGTCCTGCACAGTGAGGACCGGTTGCTGACAGCCGCGCAGCGGACTGTTATCCCCGCAGCGACCACCGAATTTTTCGCCACGGCCGCTGCGTCCCAGGAGAAGACGTTCGATGCCGGGCAGCTGCGGATGGCGAGCGTATTTGCGTGCAGTGACAAGCTCTTGGTCATCGGTGTTGGTCCTGCCGGTGCGGGTAAAACCACCGCGCTGAAACTCGCAGCCGACACGATCCGCGCCGCCGGAGGCAACGTCATTGGCCTTGCCCCGACGGCGGCGGCCGCCGCGGTGATGGGTAAGGAACTGGGAGCGAACGCGAGCACCATCGACTCCTTTGTCCTCGGGCACCGGAACCACAGCCCGAACCGGATCCTACTGAACCCGGGGGACGTCCTGTTCATCGATGAGACACGATGACCTCACAGGTTTACACCGCCTGGGAAAAGGACACCACTGCCGGTAAGCACTCGGTCATGATGGCCTTCGACAATGCCACTGTCACGGACTTGAACGCCCGCGCCCAGGCCTACCGCCTCGGTACCGGTGCACTGGCGGAGGGGCCGGCCGCTGCGCTGCGTGACGGGCTCGCCGCCCGGCCCGGCGACGTCGTCGTCACCCGGAAGAACGACCGTCGCCTGAGCGTGAACCACGGCAAAGACTTCGTGAAAAACAACGACGTATGGACCGTGACCGAAGTCCACCCCGGCGGGGCCATGACCGTCCGCCACCAGGACCACAACGGCACCATCACCTTGCCCGCGGCGTACGTGCGGGAGAACGCGATGCTCGGCTACGCAGCAACGATCCACCGCACCCAGGGCATGACGTGCGATACCACCCACGCGATGATCGGCTCAGGCCTCTCCCGCGCCCTCGCCTACGTCGCAGCGTCCCGCTGCCGGGAATCGAACCACCTGTACGGTGTCCTCGCCGACGGCGAAACCCTCACCGATGTGCTGCGCACTGTGGCAGGAAACCACGACGGGAACCTCACCGCACACGAACAGATCGACGCCGCCCGGGCAGTCGCCCGGTCCCTGCCGGAGATGGTCTCCGTCTATCAGGACATTGATGACCAGGCCAACGAACTACGGATGGCCAACACCGCCCGGACCATCCTGGGCGAACGAACCGCGGAGCCGTTCATCGCCTCCGACGCCTGGGGAGCTGTCGCGACCCATCTGCGCCACGCGGAATCCGAAGGCTTCAGCCTGACCAACCTTCTCACCGACGCCACCGGGACACCGTTCGAGGAATCCCAGGATCCCGGGGCTGTCCTGGCCTGGCGGGTCGAGGACAAACTCGACTACTGGCGCACCCGCGCCCAAACCCCGGCCCGCCGGCCTCTTGAAGCCGTCAGCGATCAGGCACTGGCACGCCTCGCCCGCCGCGCCACCGCGGACCTGATGCGCGCCCGCGCAGACACCGGCACGAACCCTGCCACCGCCCCCGACCGCCGGGACCTGGCCCGGAACTGGTTGAAGGAAACCAAGGAAACCCCGTGGCAGTACCTACCGGATCCCCGACTCCGACACCACCGTGATCCCGGACCAGTACACCCAGCAGGGAACCGGGGCCGAACTGAGATTCCGCGTTACCGCCATGCACAAATACTCCGCGCAGACCGCCAAGGAGCCCCTGGCAGGCGCTGACGCAGCACTCATGGCAGAGGCCGCTAACGTGGAAGCGACCGTCGCCGAAACACCCACACCCGCCGAGCAGGTCGTGGACCAGCTGCGCCAGGAACGGTCCCAGGACACCACCCTGACCCCGGAACAGGAACGAGCCGAACGCATCGCCGCGATGGCACGCCGCATCAAGGGCACCAGCAACACGTCCACGCCCGAACAATCCCCGGAAGCAGTCACCGAAGCCATGAAAGACATCGCCGAACGCCGGCGAGCTGAGAAAGACACCCAACCAGCAGCGCCGGCAGAGTCTCTGCGCGACCGGCTGGCCCGGGTACGGCAGGAAACCGAGGCCACGTTAGGCCAGACGCCAAACGCCGCCGAGAAGATCCGCCAAGCACAACAAGCCCAGGAAGCCGAGGACGCCAAGCGGCGGGCACAACAGACCGGCCCCGCAACAGGACCCGAAGCAGGACGCCGAGGACCACGGCTATAAACACGAGGGGTTGCGCACACAAGTAGTTGGTTGGGTGCAAGTCCTGCGCCTCACGTCCTCCGGTCCATTGACATGGGTACAACGGAGTCGGGCCTCCGCGACAGCGTGGTTAAGCCCAGTACATCAATGTCTACCGGAATCTATCGTTTTGCTATAGTCGCTTATATTCGACTAGACATTCGTAGAGATGAGGCACCGTGGATCCCGTATCGAATCCCTACTCGCCCGGAGCAGGACGAAAACCGGCGGCCCTTGTCGGACGCGACCAGCCCCGCCGGGATTGGCAGGTTGCCATCGAGCGTGTTGAAGCAGGCAGAACGGCTCAGCCTTTCGTTCTTTACGGGTTGAGGGGAGTGGGCAAGACAGTTCTGCTCTCGGATTTCCGCCGGTCCGCGAGTGACCGGGACTGGCTGGTCGCACAAGTCGAAGCGGGCGCCGGCAAGGCACTGCGCGAGGCGCTGGGAGAAGCCCTTCACGCGCCTCTTGCCGATCTGGCACGCCCGTCGGCCGGGCGCCGACTACTGAAAGCCTTGAAGACAGCCGTCAGCTTCAAAGCATCTTATGACCAGAGCGGAACCTGGAACTTCGGTCTGGACCTTGCAGGAGCCTCCGGTGGGGGAGCGGACACCGGCGTCCTCGAAACCGACCTCCGCAAGCTCATCCACGACCTGGCATCAGCTGCAGAGGAGGAGAACGTCGGCCTCGCCATCCTGATTGACGAAGCTCAGGATCTTGATCAGGCCGAACTAATAGCGCTCTGCGCCATCGCCCACGCCGCCGCCCAAGATGACTGGCGCGTACTTTTCGCCTTTGCCGGCCTGCCGAGCCTGCCCAGAGTCCTCGCGGAAGCGAAATCCTATGCCGAACGGTTCAACTACGGAAAAATCGAGGAACTCCGCGGACCCGTCGCCTCGCAAGCATTGACGAAGCCCGCAGCCGAGGATGGGGTCCAGTGGGAGGACTCCGCCGTCGCTCTCATCGTCAACGAAAGCGCTGGCTACCCGTACTTCCTGCAACAATTCGGACAGGACACATGGAACGCCGCCACCGGCATGAGCATCACATACGAGGACGCCCGCGTCGGTGCAGCTAACGGCCGGGCAGCCCTGGACAGCGGATTCTTCCGCGCCCGATGGGACCGGGCCACCCGAGCCGAACAGAACTACCTCAGGGCCATGGCCGAAGACAGCGACAAAGGCAGCTCATCCGGGGAAATAGCAGCGCGCCTGGGACGTAGTCCGGCAAGTTTCGGCCCGATTCGCGCAAACCTGATCGCGAAGGGCCTCGTCTACGCTCCCGAACATGGAGTCATCGCCTTCACCGTCCCAGGAATGGCGTCCTTCATCAAACGCCAATCCAATTGAGCCTTGAGCTGCCGTGAGATGCCAGAACACCACGACGTCTCATCTCCGAACTTGCTCCTCCAACACAGCCGGCATTGACTCGCCAGGGCGGGGAATGCTAGCCTTAACTAAGCCCTTCTCATGTCCTGTCATACTGTCAGCTTGACATAAGATCCGTTATCGGCGCTTAAAAATGGGCGGGAGAGTGGCCGAAAAAGGGGCTTTCTGTCGCTTGCCAATCTTGTTGGCGAATTGCCAATTGATCTGGCGAATCTTGTCAGCCATCTGGCGAGTCATCCCCGCCAGGACCCTCGAGCCACTCGAAGGCGGCCCAACAGCCAGCGGCACGCCCAATCCCGCCACAAATGACACTGGTTAACTCCGTGAACCCCGGTTCTCGCCAAGAACCCTGTCAACGAAACTGACCCATCACGTGCGGCCCGCCCCTGCCCTGACTGCAAGCTACGTTGTCAATTTCGCCAACTACACTGGCAAGCCACACTTTCCTTGTCGATTGCCAAGACAGTTGGCCAATTGACAGGCTAGTTGGGGACTATCTCATTAACGGTGTATCCGGCGTTTTCATTTAGTAGCTTTCAGCTGCCGGGAATCGGTCGCTGAAAGTGATGGCGAAGGCGTTCAAAGCGGGCTTCCAACGCACGGCCCATCGGGTCTTGCCGGCACCGGTCGGATCGAGGGATCGGGTGACCAGATACAGGCACTTTAGCGCAGCCTGCTCGGTGGGGAAATGACCCCGGGCCTTGACGGCGCGCCGGTATCTGGCGTTGAGGGCTTCGATCGCGTTGGTCGAGCAGATCACGCGCCGGATTTCCACGTCGTAGTCCAGGAACGGGATGAACTCCTCCCACGCGTTCTCCTACAGCCGCACGATCGCCCCGTATTTCCTGCCCCAGCGCTCCGTGAGCTCCTCGAATGCCGCTCTGGCCGCCGCAGCGTTCACGGCGGTGTAGATGGGCCTCACGTCCCGTTTGAGAGCGTCCCAGTCCTTCTTCGAAGCCAGCCGGAAGGTATTCCGGATCAGGTGGATGATGCAGGTCTGAACGATCGTGAGCGGCCAGACGTTGGTGACGACTTCGGGCAGGCCTTTGAGCCCGTCGCAGACCAGGAAGAAAGTGTCTTTCACGCCGCGGTTCTTGATGTCGGTCAGCACGCTCATCCAGAACTCCGCGCCCTCCCCACCGGTCCCGGCCCAAAGGCCCAGGATGTCCTTCTCACCCTCCAGGGTGACCCCGATGGCGGCGTAAATCGGGCGGTTGGCGACCTGCCCGTCCCGTCGCACCATAGATCTCGGCGAAGTGCGCGCTGATTTCTCCCGTGGTCAGGCCCTGGGCGTAGAGCGAGAGGACCATCTCATCAACCCCGGTCAGGCGGCGCTGGCGCTTCTTGACGATGACCGGTGTGAACGTGCCGTCCCGGTCCCGCGGCACGTCCACCTCCACCGGGCCGGTGGTCTCCGTCAACACCGTTTTGGGGCGCACCCCGTTGCGGGAGTTCGCTGTCTGCTTCCCGGCCGTATCGTGCTTTTCATATCCGAGATGCTCGGTCATTTCCTCATCGAGCGCGGTCTCGATCACGGTCTTGGTCAGCTGCTTGAGCAGACCATCGGGACCGGTCAGGGACAAGCCCTGTTCCTTCGCCATCCTGACCAGCTCGCGGGCAGCGTCGGCCTCGGATATTTCTTTTTTCTTCTCAGCGGTTTTCGTACTCGGCACAGCCTCAAGTTTTGCGGCCATATCGGGCTCCTCCCCGCCAGGCTCACCGCCCGGCGTGTCGAGCCAGATACGCCGTTAATTCCACAGTCCCGCTAGTTGGCCAAACTGGCCAAGGGGTGTCGTTGGTGGTGGGTTGTGAGCGTTCGGTGGAAGCATTGTTGAATGCATGAGGTAGCTGGCCCGCACCTCGCTGACTCCGCAGCCGATGCAGGTCTTCCACGGGTGTCCGTAGGCCGGTAGAGTCTCGTCCTGTCGGCCGTATCCTGGCCTGGGTGCACCCTTGGGTATCCGATGGGCGTAGTCCCGTGACAGTAAAGGCGCCGCGGGAAAATATCCCGCGGCGCCTGAGTTTTTACTGTCTGAATCGTGCTCTCTGTTGGTTCGGGTCCCGCCTACGCCGCAACGACTGCAGTCGCGGGCTCACTGAGCAGTTCACTTGCGAGGTCGACGGCCAGATCTTCGACGACCTGTCGGTACAGCAGCCCGCCCTTGGCTGCGCTGGAGCCCGCAGCCGATGAGAGGCAACCGGTGGCGGGTGTCCGCTCCGGCACCACCGGGAGCCTGTCGAAGCGCGGCAGGACCGCGGCAGGGCCGTCGACCAGGCGGTCAATGGCTACCTGGGCCGGTTCGAGGTGGAGCATGAGCGAAGTTTCCAGGACCCCGCCGTGCTCGATGTCCCAGCCCGGGAAGCCACCGGGATAGACCTGCCCCAGCGTGTCCTCGCTGACGAAGTCCCAATACGACAGCAGCAGCACGCTCTGCTCTGCCCCGGGCTTGATGCCCAATTCCTCAAGGGCAAGATCGATTCCCTCGTACAGGAACTGGTAGTTCTCGAAGTGGCCGTTGATGAATACCACGTGCCGGATGCCCTGGTTGAGGAAGGACTTGACCAGGTTGCGGGCCACTCCGGTAAGGGTGGCGCCGTCCAGGCTGGTCGTACCGGTGAGGTGGTTGCCTCCGCCGGACTTCTGCTGCGATTTGTACCCGTACGCGATCGGCTGGGCAACAAGTCCACCCAGCCGCCGGGCAACACCCTCCGCGAAGTGGGATGACAGGATGGTGTCGGTTCCCAGCGGAAGGTGTGGACCGTGCTGCTCCAGGGACCCGACGGGAATGAGGACGATTGCGTCCCCGGACGCCAGGACTTCGCGGTAGGCGAAAGCATCCATGTCTTCCAGAAATACTGACTTTTCCATGCTGGTGGTGCTCCTCGTTAAGTACAGTGTGGAAATAGCGCCGGTTGCCGCCGAGTATCAGGCGCCGGCGATGGTGCGGGCCGGGGCCGGGGCCGGTGCCGGTGCCGTGGTTGCGTCGGCGCTGGTCAGGTGCAGGTAATGGCGGTGATAGCGCGGTCCCATGATGGCGTAGGCTGCGGCGCTGGTCAGGCCGCCGGCGAGCCAGGAGAGGTCCCAGCCGCCGAGGGCCACGGCGATGGGTCCCTGCATGGCCGGTACCAGTCCGTACATGAACAGCCAGGTGGAGAAGATGCCGATCAGCAGGGATGCGATGCCGGCCGGGTTCACGCCGGGCAGGCGCTTGGTGCCGACGGCGTCGAACAGCCGGGTGGGGTCGCCGGGCCAGCGCTTCTCGATCCAGAAGTAGTGGACCAGCATGACTCCGCCCCAGGCTGCTACCCAGGCGACGAGGCCGATCAGCCACGCGTCTAGGACGGCGGCGAAGTCTTCCTGGAAGATGAAGAAGACGACGGCTGCGAGGGAGAAGACTCCGACGAACAGGTTGAGCTTGCGGCGGCTGATGGTGATGTCCAGCGCCTGAGTGGCTACGGAGAAGGTGTAGATGTTCAGGATGTTGGTGGCGATCGGTCCGTGCAGGACCATCAGCAGCACCGGGAGTGCCATGACGCCGAAGTTCTGTACGATCAGCTTGCCGGGGTCGATCTCACCGCTGTTGGTGGCCAGGCTGGCGCCGAGAATTCCGAGCCAGACGACGGGGATGAACTGGCCCAGCACGGAGGCCAGGTAGAGCTTGCGCTTGGGGACTTCGGTGCTGACGAAGCGGGAGTAGTCGGCGGCGTAGGTGAACCAGGTGATGCCCCAGCCGATGCCGATGGCCGTCATGACTGCGCTCATCGCGGCGATCCGTTCGGAGCCTTCGAGGATGTTGCCGGCGGGGCCGGCGTAGGTCCAGTTGATCTTCATGCCGAACCAGGCGACGACGGACATCACGGCGAGGATGATGATGGTCGGCGGGACGGTCCACTTTTCGAACGCCGCGATCGCCTTGTAGCCGAACCAGGCGATAGCGACCTGCGCGGCCATGATGGCGGTGGCCACGCCGATCTTCCAGGCATAGTTGTGGGCTGTCGGGTCCACCCAGCCGAGGGTGCCGAAGAGTGCCATGACGAGGTCCAGGATGATCCAGGTGTTGACGGCGCACCAGCCGATGACCAGCAGGGCCTGGATGGCTGCCGGCAGGTAGTTCCCCTGCCGGCCGAAGGCGGCCCGGGCCAGTACCATGCCGGTGGCCCCGGTCTTTTGGCCGAGGAGCACAAAGCAGCCGAAGAGCAGCATGCCGATCAGGTTCCCCAGAACCAGAACGATGACTGTGTCGGAGAATCCGAGGCCGAGGTGGATGCCGAGGGCGCCGAGTACCCAGTTGATCGGGGCGAGGTTGGCGCCGGCCCAGATCCAGAATTGACCGGAGACTTTCCGGGTTCGCTGGGACTCGGGAATGGGCTGGAGCCAGGCCTCGTGGTCTATGTGGTCCTCGTTGACCACTGGACCGGCGGGCATCGCTGGGGATTGTTCACGCATTGGAGCCTCCGTGAGAGTTTTAGGTCCTTCAAGGCTATGTGGCACGCACCACATCTAGCTACATGTAATGTGTCTAGTTAATGCTTGTTCTATGCGACGGAGCGTCATGACAATACGCCTTCAGGATGTCCTGAACCACCCGACGCTGTCCGTCGCTGACCCCGTCATCCGGGCCGCGGCCGGCAGAGCGGCCGGCACACAGCTCCGCTGGATCCACTCCAGTGAAATTCTGGACATCGCTCCCCTGCTCGACGGCGGGGAGCTGCTGCTGACGGGAGGCGAGGCTTTGGCTTCCGTCTCCGAGGAACGGCAGATTATGTACGTCCGCCAGCTGGCAGAGCGGGGCGT
Organism: Pseudarthrobacter sp. S6; assembly: GCF_050156575.1. Taxonomy (NCBI): domain Bacteria; kingdom Bacillati; phylum Actinomycetota; class Actinomycetes; order Micrococcales; family Micrococcaceae; genus Pseudarthrobacter; species Pseudarthrobacter sp. S6. The sequence goes on from NZ_CP189581.1 coordinate 1,567,826, forward strand.
GGCCGCCCTGGCCATCGAAACCGGTGTCACCCTCCCCTCGCTCCCGTCCGCGATGGTGTCGGCCGCCGAGGCAGCCGGCCTTCCGCTAATCGAACTCCGCAAAGTGGTGCCGTTTGTTGGTGTGATGCAGGCCATCAACTCAAAACTGGTCAGCGAGTCGGTGGCCCAGTTGCGGCGGGCGGACGAGGCGAGCCACGCAATGGCCGTCGAACTGGCGCACGGCGGCAGCCTGGACCGGATCCTCGCGGTGCTCGCCGGCATCATCAATGCCGAAGTGACGTTAGTTTCCCTCGCGGGCGCAACGCTCGCCAGCGCGACGCCGGGCGTCGCCGACGAAGACGCTGAAATTGCCGGCTCAGCTCCCGCCGGCCAGGTTCACGCCGGTCTGATCCACATTGACGTGCCGGTGCGCGGCATCCTTGCGGCGCAGCTAGTGCTCCGGGTCCCGGCGCACGAGGACGAAAACCTTGCCCGCACTGCCGGAAAACGCTCGGTGGATATCCTGGCCCTGGCCATGCTGCAACGGATGTCGCCCGGCCTCCGGGAGGTTGCGGTAGCTGCCCTGATCCGCGCGATTGATTCCGGCAGCCAGCCGTGGCGGCTGCAGCAGTTGGCCTCGGCAGCCGGAATCCCGGCGTCCGTCCCGCTGGTGGCCGTGGTGGTCCGGTCAGATACCTCTCCGCAGTTGCGGACGTCGGTGGAGCAGTTGCTGGCCCGGGCGGCGCACTCCCACGCCACTTACGTCGACAACGCTGAGCTTCTCGCGGTGGCGAACCTTGGCGGCGACAATCCGGACGAGTGCCGGAAAAAGCTTATAGCCGGTCTGTTGGAGCTCCCGGTCCTGGCCAGAACGCTCGCGGCTGTTGGCCCCTTGGTGGCCGGAGTTTCGGATGCTCCCTGGTCGCTGTCCGAGGCCAAGCTCACCCTGGAATTGGCCGCTTCTCGGGAACAGTCCCGTTCCGAAACTGGCGGCGCGCACCATCCCGTCGTTGACGCGGAGGCGTTCGCCGTGGAGCGGCTCGCCGTTCAATCGCTGGACCCCTATCAACGGCGGAATTTTGTGCGCCAGCAGCTGGGGTCGCTCCTGGATCATGATGCACGCCGCAACTCGCGGCTGCTCGAGACTCTGGAAACGTGGCTGGATTGCGGCTGCAACACCGCCCAGGCGGCGAGGGAGCTGCATCTGGAACGGCAGTCGATGCACCAGCGGCTGCGGCGGATCTTCGAGCTCTGCGGCGGTGATCCCCGGGAAACGGGACGGCTGGCCGCCTTGCATTTAGCCACCCTGCTCGCACGGCTCGTCTGAGGAGCAACCCCCATTGAGCCTCGCCGCCGCCCGGGGCTGCCCTCAGCCCTGGCTTTGGTTGGCGAGTTCCGGGTTTCCGCCCAGCCGCGTGGTGACCTGGTCCGCGGCTGCGGCGCACGCCTCGCCCAGGCGTTGCAGCCGGTCGCGGGAGACGCGGAAACGTGGGGCCGGGATCAGGACGCTGGCCACAATGTCGCCGCGGTGGTCATAGACGGGGGCGGCGACGCCGACTTCGTCGATGGAGGATTCGCCGTAGTTGATGGCCCAGCCGCGGCGGGATACGTCGCCGAGTTTGATCTGGTATCCGTCGAGGCTGGCATCGTCCAGCCCCGGGTAGGTGATGGCTCCGCTGCGCAGCAGGGCTTTGACCCGCTCTGCGGGTTCGGCGGAAACGAAGACCTGGACCGATGCGCTCATGGCGTCCCGGTACCGGGCGCCCAGCGGGGTGGTGTGTTTGATCTGGTGGTGGCTGGCGATTTGTTCCACGCACATCGATTCGGTGCCGTTCCACACCGTGAGGGCGCTGGTTTCGCCGGTTTGTTCGGTGAGTTCGCGCAGCACCGGGTAGGCCACGCGCCGTTCTTCCAGTTCGGCGAGCAGCGGACCGGCAATGGCGATCAGTCCCAGGCCGAGACGGAAGCGGCGGGTTTCCGGGTCACGTTCCACCAGGTGTTCCTGTTCGAAGGTGGCCAGGATCCGGGAAACGGTGCTTTTGTGCAGACCGACCCGGTTGGCGATCTCGGTGACTCCGAGCAGCGGCTCGTCGGCAGTGAAGGTCCGCAGCACGGCGATGGCGTTGACGATGACGGAGGTGCCTTTGGTGTCGCCGTTTCCGTTGATCTCCGGGGATTCTTCTTGACTCATGGTGGTCCATCGTTCCGTACAGAGGCCGAAAAAGCGGCGCCACGTGGGACGTGGCGCCGCTTGTTCGCGGAGCAGGGGCGGTTAGGCGCCGATGATGTTGTATTCCGGGCCGAAGGGGAACTTGGTGATGTTCTCGGCCCCGTCTTCGCCGACCACCAGGATGTCGTGCTCGCGGTATCCGCCGGCGCCGGGCTGGCCGTCCAGGACGGTGATCATCGGTTCCATGGAGACGACCATGCCCGGTTCCAGCACGGTGTCGATATCCTCGCGGAGCTCGAGCCCGGCCTCCCGGCCGTAGTAGTGGCTCAGGACGCCGAAGGAGTGGCCGTAGCCGAAGGTCCGGTTGGCCAGCAGACCATGACCCACGTAGATTTCGTTCAGTTCGGCCGCGATGTCCTTGCAGACGGCTCCCGGCTTGATGAGTTCCAGACCCCGCTTGTGGACCTCAACGTTGATGTTCCACAGTTCCAGGGAGCGTGCGTCGGGTTCGCCGTAGAACAGGGTGCGTTCCAGGGCGGTGTAGTAGCCGGAAGTCATGGGGAAGCAGTTCAGGGACAGGATGTCGTGTTCCTGTATTTTGCGGGTGGTGGCCCAGTTGTGGGCGCCGTCGGTGTTGATGCCGGACTGGAACCAGACCCAGGTGTCGCGGATTTCGGAGTCCGGGAAGGTCCGTGCAATTTCGTGGACCATGGCTTCGGTGCCGATCAGGGCGACCTCGTACTCGGTGATCCCGGCGGTGATGGCGTTGCGGATAGCTTCGCCGCCCAGGTCACCAATGCGGGCGCCGTGCTTGATGACCTCGATCTCCTCAGCCGACTTGATCATCCGCTGGCGCATGGCCGCCTGCGCGACGTCGACCAAAGTGGCGGATTCAAAGGCTGCCTGGATCTTGTTGCGGTTGTCCAGCGGCAGCGAATCGTCCTCGACACCGATTCGACGCGGGGAAATGCCGCGGGTGCGGAGCGCCTCCTGGATGGCGAAGATGTAGTTGTCCCGGCGCCAGTCTGTGTAAATCACGTTGTCACCGTAGCTGCGGCGCCACGGCATACCGGCGTCGATGTTGGCCGTGACGGTCACGGTGTCGTCCTTGGTGACCACCATGGCATAGGAGCGGCCGAAGGAGGTGAAGAGAAAGTCGGAGTAGTACTTGATGGAGTGGTAGCTGGTCAGAACGACGGCGTCCAGGCTCTTCTCCGCCATGATTCGGCGCAACCCTGAAAGCCGGCGCTCAAATTCGGTATCGGAGAAGGTGAGGCTGACCTTCTTGCCATTGTTCAGGACCTTGAGGCGCTCCAGCTTGGTGACGTCGTTGGCGGCTTCGGTTTGCGTGCTGGTCATGGTGTGTTGCCTTTCTTCAATGAGATCTATACAAGGTTGCATTCAAAGCAACGCTGTTGCAACAGGCTATGCATGACCGGTGCCACAGTCAAGGTTCTATCCCTGATCCACCCGGAAGAATCAGAGTCCGGCTCAGGATAGAAAGTGATTGACGTAACACTGCAACCGTTCTAGAGTTGCATTCGACGCAACACTGTTGCATTCGCCTAGAAGTTTCTTGAACCGAAAGAGGCCGCCATGACGGGCACCCTGAACCACTCCCTGGCCAGCGTCGACGCTGACGTCGCACGCGCCATCGACCATGAGCTGGTCCGCCAGCAGTCCACGCTGGAAATGATCGCCTCGGAGAATTTCGCCCCGTCCGCCGTCATGGAGGCGCAGGGCTCGGTCCTGACCAACAAGTACGCCGAGGGCTACCCCGGCAAGCGCTACTACGGTGGCTGCGAGCACGTGGACGTCATCGAACAGCTCGCCATCGACCGGGTCAAGGCATTGTTCGGGGCGGAATTCGCCAACGTGCAGCCGCACTCCGGCGCCCAGGCCAACGCCGCGGCCATGTTCGCCCTGCTGGACCCGGGCGACACCATCATGGGTCTGAGCCTGGCCCACGGCGGCCACCTCACCCACGGCATGAAGATCAACTTCTCCGGCAAGCTCTACAACGTGGTCCCGTACCACGTGCGTGAAGAGGACCTCCGGGTGGATATGGCCGAGGTCGAGGCACTCGCCCTCGAACACCGCCCGAAGCTGATCGTCGCCGGCTGGTCCGCCTACTCCCGCCAGCTCGACTTCGCCGAGTTCCGTCGGATCGCGGACCTCGTGGACGCCTACCTGATGGTGGATATGGCCCACTTCGCCGGCCTGGTGGCTGCAGGGCTGCACCCGAATCCGGTGCCCTACGCCGACGTCGTCACCACCACCACGCACAAGACCCTCGGCGGCCCTCGCGGCGGCGTCATCCTCGCCAAGGAAAAGTACGCCCGCAAGATCAACAGCGCCGTGTTCCCCGGCCAGCAAGGCGGCCCGCTGGAGCACGTCATCGCTGCCAAGGCCGTGGCCTTCAAGCTCGCCGGCACCCCTGAATTCAAGGAACGCCAGGAACGCGTCCTGCAAGGATCGAAGCTTCTGGCCGAACGGCTGCTCCGTGAGGACGTTGCCGCGGCCGGCATCTCTGTGGTCAACGGCGGCACGGACGTTCACCTGGTCCTGGTGGACCTCCGCCACTCGGAATTGGACGGCCAGCAGGCCGAAGACGCGCTGCACCGGATCGGCATTACGGTGAACCGCAACGCCGTACCGTTCGATCCACGCCCGCCGATGGTGTCATCCGGACTCCGCATCGGCACACCAGCCCTGGCCACCCGGGGCTTTGGTGCCGTGGAGTTCGCCGAGGTTGCGGACATCATCGCGACGGCGCTCATCGCCGCTGCCAGCGCTGCATCGCTTAGCGAGGACACCGCCGTCGAGCTCCGCGCCCGGGTGAGGGCCTTGGCAGAACAATTCCCCCTTTACCCCCACCTCACCGCCGACGCCGCCTTGGCGGGCGTTGAGGCAGACATGATTGGAGCAGCCCAGTGAGCAACCAACAGCTCCCGGAGCACCCGGATTTCCTCTGGCGGAATCCGGAACCCAAGTCCTCCTACGACGCCGTGATTGTGGGCGGCGGCGGGCACGGCCTGGCTACCGCCTACTTTCTGGCCAAGAACCACGGGATGACCAACATCGCCGTCCTGGAAAAAGGCTGGCTGGCCGGCGGCAACATGGCCCGGAACACCACCATCATCCGTTCCAACTACCTCTGGGACGAGAGCGCGGCCATCTACGAGCACGCACTCAAGCTCTGGGAGATCCTGCCGGAGGAGCTCGAATACGACTTCCTGTTCAGCCAGCGCGGCGTGATGAACCTCGCCCACACCCTGGGTGACGTCCGTGAAAGCATGCGCCGGGTCGGAGCGAACAAGCTCAACGGCGTGGACGCGGAATGGCTGGATCCGCAGCAGGTCAAGGAACTCTGCCCCATCCTGAACATCAACGACAACATCCGTTACCCCGTGATGGGCGCCACGTACCAGCCCCGTGCGGGCATCGCCAAGCACGACCACGTGGCCTGGGCTTTCGCCCGCAAATGCGACGAACTCGGCGTGGACATCATCCAGAACTGCGAAGTCACCGGCTTCGTCAAGGACGGCAACCGCGTGGTGGGCGTCAAGACCAATCAAGGCACCATCAACACCGAAAAGGTGGGCCTGTGTGCTGCCGGGCACAGCTCGGTCCTGGCCGAAATGGCAGGCTTCCGGCTCCCCATCCAGTCGCACCCGCTGCAGGCGCTGGTCTCCGAACTGCACGAGCCGGTCCACCCCACCGTGGTCATGTCCAACCACGTGCACGTCTACGTCTCCCAGGCACACAAGGGCGAACTCGTCATGGGTGCCGGCGTGGACTCCTACAACGGCTACGGCCAGCGCGGCTCCTTCCACGTGATCGAGCACCAGATGGCTGCCGCCGTCGAACTCTTCCCCATCTTTGCCCGGGCACACGTGCTCCGGACGTGGGGCGGCATCGTGGACACCACCCTGGATGCCTCCCCCATCGGGGCAACACCCCGGTGGAGAACATGTTCGTGAACTGCGGCTGGGGCACCGGCGGCTTCAAGGGCACCCCGGCCGCAGGCCTCACCTTCGCGCACAACATCGCCACCGGGACCCCGCACAAGCTGAACAAGCCGTTTGCGCTGGAACGCTTCGAAACCGGCGCCCTGATCGATGAACACGGCGCAGCCGCCGTCGCCCACTAGCCGCCGTCCCCCAGAAAGAAGACGCACATGCTGCTCATCCCCTGCCCCAACTGCGGCTCGCGCGACGAGACCGAGTTCCACTACGGCGGCCAGGCCCACGTGGCCTACCCGGAAAACCCCACCGAGCTGAACGACCGCGAATGGGCCGAATTCCTGTTCTACCGGGACAACACCAAGGGCGCCTTCGCCGAACGCTGGCTGCACAGCACCGGCTGCCGCCAGTGGTTCAACATGCTCCGCGACACCGTCACCTACGACATCCAGGCCGTCTACCCGATGGGCACGCCCCGGCCAGCACCGGCCAACCCGGCCGTCCCGGACTCAGGCACTGCCAGCACCGCCGCTGACAGCACCACCACCGGTACCGCCGCGCCCAGCATCTCGGGCACCAGCATTGCCCCGGCCGATTCCGCCCCCAGCACCACTGCCCCGAAGGGAGCAACCAAGTGACTTCCCAGAACGCCCGCCTCGCCGCCGGCGGACGCATCGACCGCACCATGTCCTGGCGCTTCACCGTGGACGGCGAGGAATTCACCGGACACCCCGGCGACACCCTCGCCTCGGCCCTGCTCGCCAACGGCCGGATCGCCGCCGGAAACTCGCTTTACGAGGACCGGCCCCGCGGCATCATGTCCGCCGGGGTGGAGGAAGCCAACGCACTGGTCCGGGTCGAAGCACGGTTCCCGGGCCATGTGGCCGAATCCATGCTCCCCGCCACCACAATCACTCTGGTGGACGGCCTGAAAGCGGACCTGCTCAACGGTTTGGGCCGCTTGGACCCCGAGGAAGATCGGGCTGAATACGACAAGAAGTACGTCCACACCGACGTGCTGGTGATCGGCGGTGGCCCCGCCGGCCTGGCCGCGGCCCGCGAAGCGGTCCGCACCGGCGCCCGCGTGATGCTCATGGACGATCAGCCCGAACTGGGCGGATCCCTCCTGTCCGGATCCACTGCGTCCGGACTGGCCGAGGACATCGAAGGCAAACCCGCCCTGGAATGGGTCGCCGACGTGGAAGCCGAACTCGTCTCCGGAGCCGAAAGCACGGTCCTGAACCGCACCACGGCCTTTGGCGCCTACGATGCCAACTACGTCATCGCGGTCCAGAACCGCACCGACCACCTGTCCAGCCCGGCAGCGCCTGGTGTATCCCGGCAGCGGATTTGGCACGTGCGTGCCAAGCAGGTGGTGCTGGCTCCCGGCGCCCACGAACGGCCCCTGGTGTTTGAGAACAACGACCGCCCGGGCATCATGCTCGCCTCGGCCGTCCGCAGCTACCTCAACCGCTACGCCGTCGCCGCCGGGCAGCGCGTGGTCATCAGCACCACCAACGACAGCGCCTACGCCCTCGCCGCGGACCTCCGCGACGCCGGCGTGAAGGTTGCCGCCGTCGTCGACGCCCGCCCGCAGCTCACCGCCGTGGCAGGTGCCGCCGTCGAAGCCGGCACCCGGGTGCTGATCGGCAGCGCCGTTGCCAACACCGCATCCAGCCGTGCAGATGGCCGCGTTGCGGGCGTCACCGTCCGCAGCATCAACGACGACGGCGACCTCACCTCCGGCGTCGAAGAGATCGCCTGCGACCTGCTGGCAGTTTCCGGTGGTTGGAGCCCGCTGGTGCACCTGCACTCCCAGCGCCAGGGCAAGCTGCGCTGGGACGAGGACCTGGCCGCTTTCGTGCCGAGCACCGTGGTTCCCAACCAGCAGTCCATCGGCTCCGGCCGCGGCAGCTTCGAACTCCTTGACTGCGTCGACGAAGGCATCTCCGCCGGAGCCGCGGCAGCGATCGCGGCGGGCTTCGCCTCGGAAACCGAGCCGACCACTCTTGGCGAGCCGAAGGCCTCGGCCCCGACCCGCCAGCTGTGGCTGGTGCCCGGTCAGACCGGCGGCCCGGATGACTGGCACCACCACTTCGTGGACTTCCAGCGCGACCAGTCCGTGGCAGATGTCCTGCGGTCCACCGGCGCCGGCATGCGGTCCGTGGAGCACATCAAGCGCTACACCTCGATCAGCACCGCCAACGACCAGGGCAAGACCTCAGGGGTCAACGCGATCGGCGTTATCGCAGCGGCGCTGCGGACCGCCGGCGAAGCCTCCCGTGGCATCGGCGACATCGGCACCACCACCTACCGTGCACCGTTCACCCCGGTGGCGTTCTCGGCCCTCGCCGGACGCCAGCGCGGCGAACTCTTCGATCCCGCCCGCCTCACGTCGGTCCACCCGTGGCACGTCGGGCAGGGTGCCCTGTTCGAGGACGTTGGGCAGTGGAAGCGGCCCTGGTACTACCCTCAGGCCGGGGAAGATATGGACGCTGCCGTGCTCCGGGAGTGCGCCGCCGTCCGCGAATCCGTCGGTTTTATGGACGCCACCACCCTGGGCAAGATCGAAATCCGGGGCAAGGACGCCGGTGAGTTCCTCAACCGGATGTACACGAACGCGTTCAAAAAGCTCGCCCCGGGTTCCGCCCGCTACGGCGTGATGTGCATGGCGGACGGCATGATTTTCGACGACGGCGTGACCCTGCGCCTGGATGCGGACCGGTTCTTCATGACCACCACGACCGGCGGCGCCGCGAAGGTGCTGGACTGGCTGGAGGAATGGCTGCAGACCGAATGGCCTGAGCTGGACGTGCACTGCACCTCGGTGACCGAGCAGTGGTCCACCATTGCCGTCGTCGGGCCCAAATCCCGGGCGGTGCTCGCCAAGGTGGCGCCGGAACTGGCAGCAGACGGCGGACTCGAAGCAGATGCCTTCCCGTTCATGACATTCCGGGAAACCACACTGGCTTCCGGCGTCCAGGCACGGATCTGCCGGATCTCGTTCTCCGGCGAACTGGCCTACGAGATCAACGTGCCGTCCTGGTACGGGCTGAACACCTGGGAAGCGGTGGCCGCAGCCGGGGCTGAATTCAACATCACCCCCTACGGCACCGAAACAATGCACGTGCTCCGCGCAGAGAAGGGTTACCCGATCGTTGGCCAGGACACCGACGGTACGGTCACCCCGCAGGACGCGGGGATGGAATGGGTGGTCTCGAAGGCCAAGGACTTCATCGGCAAACGCTCCTACGCCAGGACCGACGCCCAGCGCGCGGACCGCAAGCACCTGGTCAGCGTCCTGCCCGTGGACGGAACGCTGAGGCTGCCCGAAGGCACCCAGCTTGTGGAAAAGGGCATCGCCACGAACCCCGCCTACGGCCCGGTCCCCATGGAGGGGTTCGTGACCTCGAGCTACCACAGCGCCGCTCTGGGCAGGTCCTTCGCGCTGGCCCTGATCAAGAATGGCCGCAACCGCATCGGCGAGACCCTGGTGGCCGCAGCCGGCGACCAGTTCGTTGACGTTGTTGTGGCAGAAACCGTACTTTTTGACCCCGAAGGGACCCGCAAAGATGGCTAACACAGCAGCACTCGACGGCATCAATGGACTCCGCGACATCCGCCGCAGCCCTGCCTCACACCTGGCCGCGGCAATGGATGCCGGCTCCATCCAGGGAACGGTGGTCCTGAAAGAAGGCCTGTTCCAGACCATGGCCGGCGTCCGGGTGGATCCCCGCTCCGAAGAAGGCTCACGGATCGCCGCCGTCACCGGCGGCCTGCCGGCACGCTGCGGCGACGTGGGCGGCACGGACCGCGTCACCGTTCTTTGGCTGGGACCGTCCGAGTTCCTGGTGGTGGCACCGGAAGAAGCCCACGATTCCCTGGGCGGTGACCTCATCGGCTCCCTCGTGGCCGCGCTGGGCGACGCACCGGGCCAGGTTGTGGACCTCTCCGCCAACCGCACCACGTTCGAGCTCTCCGGTCCGCGTGCCCGGGCCGTCCTGGAAAAGGGCTGCGCCCTGGACCTGCACCCCCGCAGCTTCACCACGGGTGCAGCCCTGTCCACCGAGGTAGGCAATATCCCGGTGGTCCTGCAGAAGACCGGGGAGGAAAGCTACCGGATCTTCCCCCGGGCCTCGTTCGCGGAGTTCCTGGGCCGTTGGCTCCTGGACGCAATGAGGGAGTTCGCTTCCCCCGAGGTGCCCTGATGGCGCTTAGCGCCCTGGACCTGTTTTCCGTTGGCATCGGGCCGTCGTCCTCACACACGGTCGGCCCGATGCGGGCGGCAAAACTGTTCGCTGACGGGCTTAAGAGCGGTGGGCTCTTGAGCTCAACCACCCGGGTCCGGGCCGAACTGTTCGGCTCCCTTGGTGCCACCGGGCGGGGCCACGGCTCCGACAAGGCGGTGGTACTGGGCCTGCAGGGCCTGGACCCGGAGACGGTGGATACCGCCACCGCCGACGACCAGGTGGCCGCAGCCGCCCTCGACGCCGAACTTATGATCTGCGGAGATCACCGGGTGGACTTCAACTGGGACGAGGACGTAGTACTGCACCGCCGCAAGTCCCTCCCCGCCCACCCCAACGGCATGACCTTCCGGGCCCTGGACCACACCGAGACCGTCCTTAGCGAACGAAGCTTCTACTCCATCGGCGGCGGCTTTGTCGTGGACGGCGACGCCGATTCCGGCGACAGGGTGGTGGCCGATGACACCGCCCTGCCATACCCGTTCACCAGCGCCGACGAACTCCTGGCGATCTGCAAGCGCGAGGGCATGTCCATCTCCGACGTGATGCTCGCCAACGAACTCACCTGGCGCAGCGAAGCGGAGCTCCGCGAGAAGCTGCTGGCACTCTGGGCCGTGATGCGCGAGTGCGTGGACAACGGCTGCGCCGCGGAAGGAATCCTTCCCGGCGGGCTCAACGTCAGGCGGCGCGCGCCGTCGTTATTCAAGACCCTGACCGCGGATACGGGCGTCACCGATCCCCTCCGGGCGATGGAATGGGTCAACCTGTTCGCCCTCGCCGTCAACGAAGAAAACGCCGCGGGCGGGCGGATTGTCACCGCTCCCACCAACGGCGCGGCCGGCATCGTGCCTGCCGTCCTGCACTACTACGTCAAGTTTGTTCCGGGGGCCGACGAGGACGGTGTGGTCCGCTTCCTCCTCGCGGCAGCCGCCGTCGGGATTCTTTTCAAGATCAACGCCTCCATCTCCGGCGCCGAAGTCGGCTGCCAGGGCGAAGTGGGCTCTGCCTGCTCCATGGCGGCCGCGGGCCTGTGCGAGGTCCTCGGCGGCACCCCCGAACAAGTGGAAAACGCCGCCGAAGTGGGGATCGAGCACAACCTCGGGCTGACCTGCGACCCCGTGGGCGGCCTGGTGCAGATCCCCTGCATCGAGCGGAACGCCATCGCCAGCGTCAAGGCGATCAACGCCGCGCGGCTGTCCCTTCACGGGGACGGCAGCCACAAAGTGTCCTTGGACAAGGCCATCAAAACCATGCGTGAGACAGGAGCGGACATGAAAACCAAATACAAGGAGACCTCCCGCGGAGGTCTCGCCGTCAACGTGATCGAGTGCTGAGCCATGACCGACATCCAGACTGAAACACGCCCGTTACCGGTCACCACCGTGGAACACGTCCTGACGCTGGACTGCCCCGAGACGCCGGGCATCGTCCACGCCGTCTCAGGTTTCCTGCTGGAGCATGGCTGCGACATCGTGGACAGCAAGCAGTTCGGCGAACGGTCGGAGGCGCACTTCTTTATGCGCGTGCACTTCGCGTCCGACGGCGATGCCTCCACCGCTGAGGCGTTGCGGGCCGCTTTTGGCCCGGTGGCGGAGCGGTTCGGGATGAGTTGGCGGCTGGAGCGGCACGGCGCCAAGCGCCGCGTGCTGATCATGGTGTCCAAGTTCGGCCACTGCCTCAACGACCTGCTGTTCCGCGCCAGAACCGGCGAGCTTCCCGTGGAGATCGCCGCTGTGGTCTCAACCACACACGGACCACCAGACGCTGGTGGAATGGCACGGCATTCCGTTCTTCCACGTGCCCGTCACCGCCGACACCAAGCCCGCCGCCGAGGCCCGGCTGCTGGAACTGGTGGACGAATTCGACGTGGAACTGGTGGTGCTGGCCCGCTACATGCAGGTGCTCAGCGACGAACTCACGCGCAAGCTCGACGGGCGCGCCATCAACATCCACCACTCGTTCCTGCCCAGCTTCAAGGGCGCCAAGCCGTATCACCAGGCGTACGCGCGCGGTGTGAAGACCGTGGGGGCCACCGCCCACTACGTCAACGCCGAGCTCGATGAAGGTCCGATCATCTCCCAGCAGACCGTTGAGGTAGACCACACCTACGGCCCCGAGGACCTGGTCGCTGCCGGCCGGGACACCGAGTGCAAGGCACTCAGCAACGCCGTGCGCTGGCACTGCGAAGGCCGCGTGATCCTGCAAGGTAACAGGACCGTCGTACTGCGCTGATAGCTGTCCGGCCAGAAGCACGGCCGAAGCTGTGTCACGAGGGCGCATGTCACGTCCCATAAAAAACGAAAGAGACAGCCAATGAATCAGGCATTTCCCACGATAACGGGCAGCAACCGCGTCAAGCGGGGCATGGCGGAGATGCTCAAAGGCGGCGTCATCATGGACGTCGTCAACGTTGAACAGGCCCGCATCGCCGAAGACGCCGGTGCCGTTGCAGTCATGGCCCTGGAACGTGTTCCGGCCGATATCCGTGCCCAGGGCGGCGTGTCCCGCATGTCGGACCCGGACATGATCGACAAGATCATCGACGCCGTCTCCGTGCCGGTCATGGCCAAGGCCCGGATCGGCCACTTCGTGGAGGCCCAGGTCCTGCAGTCCCTCGGCGTGGACTACATTGACGAGTCCGAGGTCCTGACCCCGGCCGACTACGTCCACCACATCGATAAGTGGAACTTCAAGGTTCCCTTCGTCTGTGGCGCCACGAACCTCGGTGAGGCGCTGCGCCGCATCAACGAAGGCGCGGCCATGATCCGCTCCAAGGGCGAGGCCGGCACCGGCGATGTCTCCAACGCCACCGGGCACATGCGCCAGATCCGCGCCGAGATCGCCAAGCTCGCGGCCTTGCCCGAGGACGAGCTCTACGTCGCGGCCAAGGAACTGCAGGCCCCGTACGAGCTGGTCAAGGAAGTTGCCGCTGCCGGCAAGCTCCCCGTGGTGCTGTTCACCGCCGGCGGCATTGCCACCCCGGCCGACGCCGCGATGATGATGCAGCTCGGCGCTGACGGTGTGTTTGTCGGTTCCGGTATCTTCAAGTCCGGCAACCCGGCCCAGCGTGCCGCTGCCGTGGTCAAGGCCACCACATTCTTCGATGACCCGGACGTCATCGCCAAGGCCTCCCGCGGCCTCGGCGAGGCCATGGTGGGCATCAACGTCGCTGACATCCCGCAGCCGCACCGCCTCGCCGAGCGCGGCTGGTAGGACTCTTCGCCGCCGAGCGTCAAGGAGAACCATGACAGCAAGCGCGGAAAAGATGGACAGAATAAGCGCCGGGAACAGCCCGAGGTTAAGTAGGAAACCTGTTCCGGTGAACCGGACAGCCACAACTTTCCCTACTGCATCGGCCGAAACGGACAAGGAACCTCCGCAGAAGGTTCCTGGCCGTGGCCCCCGGTAAAGGCACCGGTCAACCCTGCCCAACCGCCGTCACGACCCAAAGTCCAATCATTACCGCAGAAGACCGATCACAGTCTCGATGAGGAGTAAAACACCATGCAGCAACTCGCGCACCGGCTCGAACGTCTGGGCACCGAAACCGCCTTCAGCGTCGCCCAAGCCGCGGCCGGATGGAAGGCGAAGGGGAACCCTGTGTACCCCTTCCATCTCGGCGACATTAACATCCCAACGGCCCCGCATATCGTAGAAGCGATGAACCGGGCCATCGTCGACGGCTATACCGGTTATTGCCCCGGCCCTGGCATCCCCCAGTTGCGCGAAGCCCTCGCCGAGGACATCGGAGCCCGCCGGGGTATCGAGTTCACCCCGGACAACGTCGTGGTGATGACCGGCGGCAAGCCCGTTATCACCAAGTTCCTGCAGGCGGTCATGAACCCCGGCCAGGAAGTGCTCTATCCCAACCCCGGCTTCCCAATCTACGAATCACAGATCGAGTACCTCGGCGGCACGGCCGTGCCTTACCGTTACCTGCCCACGAGCCAGGGCTTCGCGATCGACCTCGACCAGGTGCGCGCATCGATCACCCCGAACACTGTCGCAATCATCTACAACGACCTGCAGAACCCAATCTCGGCCGAGTCGACGGCGGCCGAGCGGGAGGCAATCGCACAGCTCGCGCAGGAGCACGACCTCTGGGTACTCTCCGATGAGGCGTACTTCGAAACGCGCTATGAGGGTGTCTCGAACTCGATCGCGTCGCTTCCCGGCATGGCGGAGCGCACAGTAATCCTCTACACCTTCAGCAAGAAGTTCGCCATGACCGGATCCCGCCTCGGCTGCGCCGTCGCCCCGCTCGAGATCGCCAAAATCCTCAGCACACTCAACACCAACGACGAGTCGTGCACAACGCACTACGTGCAATGGGCCGGCATTGAAGCACTCCGCGGAACCCAGCAACCCGTACAGCAGATGCTCGACATCCTGCGCGGGCGCCGGGATGCCGCATGCGAACTCGTGAACGACATCTCCGGCATGCACGTCGCCGTGCCGCAGTCGACCTTCTACCTGTTCCCCGACGTCACCGAGGTCATGGAGCGCATGGGTTACACGGCAGTCGGCGATTTCGCCTCCGCAGCCCTGTACGAAACCGGTGTCTCCTTCTGCACACGTGAACACTTCGGCCGCCGCCAGCCCGGCGAAGACCGCCAGTACATTCGCCTCGCCTACTCGGGTATCGACGTCGCCGATATCCACGACGGCCTCGGCCGCCTGCGCAAGTGGATCGAGACGGCATGAGCCGGGTCGTCGTCACGGGACGTGTACCCGAAACCGCACTCGAGAAGCTGCGTGCAGAACACGAAGTCGATGCCTGGGCGGGTCCGGAAGCGATTGGCCGCGAGGAGCTCCTGCGCCGGGTAACCGGGGCCGATGCCGTGGTGAGCCTGCTCACCGAACGCATCGACGCCGCGCTGCTCGACGCCGCCGGCCCGCAGCTCAAGATCGTCGCGAACGTCGCCGTCGGCTATGACAACATCGACGTGCCCGCTTGCACCGAGCGGGGCGTCGTCGCCACCAACACACCCGGCGTGCTCACGGAGGCCACGGCCGACATCGCGCTCGGCCTCATCCTCTCAGCAACCCGCAGGCTCGGCGAGGGCGAACGGCTCATCCGCTCCGGCAAAGACTGGAAGTGGGGCATGTTCTTCCTGCTCGGCAGCAGCCTGCAAGGCAAGACCCTCGGCATCGTCGGCATGGGCGGCATCGGCCAGGCGACCGCACGCCGGGCCAAGGCCTTCGGCATGGAAATCGTCTACCAGTCACGAAGTGAGATCGACCCCGCGCTTGCCGACGAGCTGGGCGCCCAGCGGGTCGAGCTCGATGAGTTGCTGGCCATATCCGACATCGTCTCCTTGCACTGCCCCTACGGACCGGCCACCCACCACCTGATCGGCGCCGGGCAACTCGCAGCCATGAAGGACACGGCATACCTCATCAACACCGCGCGGGGACCGATCATCGACGAAGCAGCCCTCGCTTCTGCCCTTCGCGAGGGGCAGATCGCCGGCGCCGGGCTGGACGTTTTTGAAAACGAACCCAACGTGCACCCCGGATTAGTCGAGCTCGAGAACGTGGTGCTCGTGCCGCACCTTGGCTCCGCCACCGTCGAGACCCGAACCGCGATGGCGATGCTCGCCGCCGACAACACCCTTGCAGTGCTCAGCGGCGAACGAGCGCCCACCCCGATCAATTAAAAGCACCTGGCGTCCACCGAGCGAGGCGACAACATGAACGAGTACGAGCCCGTCGCGAAGGCATGGGGCTCGTACTCGTTCATGTTCTTCACGAGCGAAGGAATTGTCGGGCGAGTTTCAGGGACCAATTGCGTGATTCTCTCCCCTAAGGAGCGACCAAATGGAACACCGATAACAAGCCTTCCGTCAAGCTTGCGGCCACTGAGCTGCCGCGAGGATTTCGGACAGCGGAATTGATGGTTTCTTCTACGCTGCCAGGGCTGGCTGTTGATAACCATAGTGGACTTCGTTGGGCCGTCGGTAACCGAGCGCGGAGTGTCGGCGCCGACTGTTGTAAAACCCCTCGATGTAGCGAATGACGTCGCTGCGTGCTTGTGATTTGGACGCGTAAACGGTCCGGTAGACGCGCTCGTTCTTGAGCATCGAGAAGAACGATTCGGCCATGCTGTTGTCCCAGCACACGCCCGTGCGTCCCATCGATGAGCGCATGCCAAGGCCGGTCACCACGGCCCGAAACCCGGCCGAAGTATACACGCTGCCGCGGTCGGAATTAAGCCGAATTCGGTTTAATTCGGATTATGCCGAGAAAAACGTTAAGCCGAGGTTGGGGAGTTTGCCCTTGTGGTTCGGGGGTCGGCGCGCTGTTTCTCGGCTTAAGGTTTCGTGCTATTTCAGTGTGTAGAGCAGTTGAAGTTCGTCGTCACTGAGCATCTCGGTGCTCATGGCGCTGATTGCCGGGTTGGCGGCATTCATTGCTGTCCGCATCATGTCAAGGGTGGCGAAGGCATAGAACGCCGAGGTGGTGTTCATGCTTTCGTGTCCGAGCAGTTGCATGATGATCGGTAACGGTATGCCTTGCTTGTAGAGGTCCATGGCCTTGGTCTTCCGCAGCATGTGGCAGTGGAGGTTGCCCGGGATCGAAGTGCACCGTTCGCGGGCGATGTCCCCGGCTTTCTTGAGCACCGCAGCGACGGTGTCGCTGGAAAGGGCAGTTGGTTGACCGCGGTGGAAGCTATAGAACAGGGGCCGCGTCGCGGGCCGGTTTGCGCGTTGGGGGTGGAACTCGTCGAGATAGACCTTCAGGTGTTCAACCGTCTTTTCTCCGAGGGGGACGACGCGGCTCTTATCCCGTTTGCCCGTGAGGGTCAGGTGGGCCGGTCTTGCCAGTGCCAGGTCATCAATGGTTAGCGCTTCCCAGATCCGGTTGAACGTGACCCCGATCGAGACCGGTGGGACCGGGGCTGCGGTCGAGGAGACGAAGAACCTCGGACGCTGTTGCCCGAATCTCTTGCGGGATATCCGGTCGCAGTCGGCGAGAATATCGATGATCTGGCCGGTGATTGGCAGGCGCCGGCTTCTGTTGCCCTTGGACCACAACACATCGATTTCCCCCTTATCGAGGTCAACATCCCGGGGTTGCAGCCTGCGGGTTTCGCAGGTCCGAAGCCCGCACGAATGCATCAGTCCAAAAAAGGCGACGGACTGCCATTTCCACGGCGAAGTGGTCTCCAGCCCGGTAGCGGATCGGAAGAACAACGAGATTTCCTCGCGGCTCAACAAGTAGGGCTGAGAGCGGAAGAACCCGCTCTTCCAGGACTCGGCAAGCACATACGCTTCCGGGTTGCCGTGGGTCCGCATCCAACGGCCAAAATCCCTGATGTATGACATCCAGGACGGGCTGGACCCCGGCTGGGACGACTTCTTGAGCATGACCCAACCCTCGATGGCCTGCTGGTCAAAAGACGCCACCTCGTGTTCCTTGCAGTAGGTGTCGAAGCTGCGCAGATACCAGATTCGCGAATCGCCGTAGCAGCCCATGCTTTGCTTGAAGGCAAGATACCGCGTCAGTTCCCGGGCGAACACGCTGGTGAACTCATACGTGTTCATCGCCCTGCCCCTTCCGGCAGCGGAAGGACACACGAGCGCAATCGTTCGGTATCCGCACTCAGATACACATTGGTCGAGTCACTGTGGGCATGACCGAGAATCGCCGAGATCGTCGGCAACGCGGTGCCCGCCCGCAACAGCCTGGACGCCGCGTTGTAGCGAAGGACACGCGTTCCAACCTTCACATCTTCCACCCCGGACGCACGAAAGACCTTGTTGACGATCACGTAAATCGCCGCATGGTCAGCCAAGGCAACATGCGGGGCCTTCAGCCTCAAGAACACCTCTTCCTCATCGGAGACCGGCCGCTCCTCAAGCACGTAGTGCGCAAGCTTGGCCAGAACCAGTGGCGGTAACGGCAGGGTCAACGGGTTGCCGGTCTTTTGCTGCACGAGCCCTATCGTGCCGCCCCGCCAGTCAATGTCCGCCAGCCGCAGGCTGCGGATATCGCACGCGCGCAGGCCGGTGGCCAGCGAGAGCAAGGTAATCGCCGCGTCCCGTGAGGACACCAACCCTTGACAGCAGCCGTCAACAACTTGTCCTTCAACTCCGGCATCGAGCAAGGGAACAATCTCGTGGTGGCGCCTGGCCCGTGCCAGGGCCAGGGCATCGAGCAGATCCGTGCGGGAGGTGAATTTCAGGAACGGGCGGAAGCTGGCCACCGCCGACCACATGCTCGACTCAGCCCACCGGATTCGAAGGGACTCGAGAAATCCCAGAACGCTGTACCCGTCGGCGTCAGCCCACCAGGAAATCCCGCCGGCCTCCAAGAAGATCAGATACTCGCAGGCCAATCCACGGAAACAGTCTTGCGTGGAACGAGCGAGGCCACGCTGCTCCATGTCCTGGGACCATGCAGCCAGTAACTTGGAGAATTCCGGGCTGCTGGGTTTTTCCTTCTGCCTCCCTCGGGGTCTCATGGAAAGATCCACGGCGCCGGTATGCAGGTACGAGTCAAATAACCACACCAACCGGCCGTAATCGGTATGGCGCTGGGCGCTGTACCGCCCGGTCCGCGGGCTCGTCGTCATCGAGGCGAATTCCGCACCCAACTCGCTTGTGTAGACGAAATCCTGTTTCTTGGCCAGAAACCCCAGCCACTTGATGGACTTGCGAAACTGGCCGATCGTGGACTGCATATAGCCGGCGTCCTCCAACGCGGCCACAACGACATCTCCGATAGCCGTGACTGTCGTATCCATTGCCTTGTCCTTCCGCTGGGAGCATGGATACAAGACAAGTTAGGCGGAAACATTAAGCCGAGGAACAGGCACGCAACCCCCGAACCACAAGGGCAAACTCCCCAAGCTCGGCTTAACGATTTTCTCGGCATAATCGGAATTAAGCCGAATGCGGTTTAATTCGGACCGCGGCAGCGTGTATACCTCGGCCGGGTTTCGGGCCGTGGTGACCGGCCTTGGCATGCGCTCATCGATGGGACGCACGGGCGTGTGCTGGGGCAACAGCATGGCCGAATCGTTCTTCTCGATGCTCAAGAACGAGCGCGTCTACCGGACCGTTTACGCGTCCAAATCACAAGCACGCAGCGACGTCATTCGCTACATCGAGGGGTTTTACAACAGTCGGCGCCGACACTCCGCGCTCGGTTACCGACGGCCCAACGAAGTCCACTATGGTTATCAACAGCCAGCCCTGGCAGCGTAGAAGAAACCATCAATTCCGCTGTCCGAAATCCTCGCGGCAGCTCAATGCTGCTGCTGCGGACGCGAGTATCTTTTCTCCCAGGAAGCCATAGAAGCTACCTTTTGCCGTAAACCCTACGGCCGCTGCTTTGTCTCGAACAGAGGGCCAACTACGCTGTCTGGAGCTGAATCTGGAAGTTGCAAGACTCGACATCATCTGAAGGACCGCCTTCAAGAAGGCTCCGTCGTCACTCGCGATAATCCCGCTCAGGGTTCCCCCTCAGGGACAAGTAGTGGCCGTGCAGAAAAGTACGGACATTCCGTGCAATCGCCTTGTAGTACATGACAAGCGGCGGAACCGCTGCGAGTCAGCGATTCTCATAACTATGTGTCGAAACCCAGTGGTTGCGTGGTTGCATCCCGGTCCTGACCTTTAGAAACGGGACACTTTGAGCGGGGGCGCAACTACTCAAATCGGACACGCGCGAGTATCGAAGCAAGCGCTTGCGCTGGCGAGCTGTTCTGGCTCGTGTCCGTCACACGTTTACCCCACGGAAATAATGAAAAGCGTTGACATGTCAGGGGTTGTCCCTCGGCCGAAAAATGCCTAAATTCCGCGGAATAGCGACACAACGCAGGCCCTTGGCAACCAATGAAATACACTGTCCTCTGAGAAGAGGTCAGGAGTTCGAATCTCCTTAGCTCCACAAAGAAAGCCTTCTGACCTGCGGAAACGTTGGGACGGAGGGCTCTTTTCTCAGCCAGTTCTGAACCCACTCCACGAAAACCCCACGTTTTGCGACGAATAGCCTCGGCTAATCACGCGGTTTCGTCGACTTTGCCAAGCCTGATCTCTGACTACGGGAATTTCCCGAACGGTGCCCTTCCGGCCCCTACATATCAGCGGTGGGTTCAAGTCTTGGGCCGGTTCCTCGCACGCGGCAGTATCCAGGCCGTAGCCGCACGCCATCGTCAGTGGCAGCACCGGGTCGGTCATCCGGGCGCGTTACCGGGCCACTGGCGCCGGCGCGCCTTCTTGACGGGCTTTCACGTAGGAGCGCACCGTGCTATGTCAGGAGATTGTGGATTTCGCGGACCGGTTCGACCCGCAGGGCCTTCATACAGACACTGCCGCTGCCGCGAGAGGTCCCTTTGGGGGCCTGATTGCTAGCGGCTGGCACACGATGGCTCTCATGATGCGGATCCTGGTCCGGTTTTACCTCAACGAGGCGGCAAGCCTGGCATCGCCTGGAGTCGACGAGCTGCGCTGGATGTCACCGGTGCGCCCCGGGGACGTTCTTTCCCGATGCACTGCTGTGCAGGCACGGCCTTCCCGGGGCAAACCTGACCGCGTGCTCGTGCACACAGCCATTGAAATCCTGAACCAGAATCAGGAACGGTGGCTACCGTGCCGATGATGAATCTTCTCCGGCGCCGACCGGGCACGTTAACTGTGCCGTCGTGGCCGGAGAGTGAACCGAGTATTAGCCACTGTTCTGCACAGTTATTCGGCCAGCAGTGGAAGTGCCGCGGCCATCCGGCGGTCGCCAGCCGCCACAGGACGCCGTTACCCTTACGGCGGTCTATACAGGTGGGAGTTAGGGGTTGTTCAGATCGGGACGGGTCGGTGGCTTCTCCGTCCTGTCAGGCATACGGCGGCCAAGGTCAGAGCTGCCGCGGCTGCGGTGAAGAGCACGGCCTGGGGTAGCCGGTGGTGGGGGCTATCAGAGCCAGCAGGTACGGCGCTGCCAACCCGGAGCAGGCGAGGGCTATAGGACAAGGCGATGGCGGCGCCCAGTTCTCCCGGTGCGGCGATTTGCTCGACCTCCCGGAGCCTGACCATGGGGCATAGGCCGTACCCGGCACCTAGGACGAGGGTCGCGGTCATCGCGGTGGCAGTTCCGCGGAAGGCTGTGGCGAACGCCGCGGCTAAGTTCAGGGCTGTCGGATGCTATCGGTGTGCTCAAGGGCGCTGATTCAACAATGTGAGCCCGATTAAGGGATGCGGATCGCGAGTTGCTGGCAACGGCTTTTATCGCTGGGATCCGGGTACGACCGTTTGCGGATTTCTTACAATTTCTTTGCTTATTGGGGTTCTTGTCCTGCCTTCGGATGGGCTGAGGGGGAGGGCGGCTGGTTTGCTTCGAGGCCGCTGGGCCAGCCAGTGGAGGTAGTCGCGTTTTCTGGACCTGGCAGTCTGGGCTTCTCAGCGCATCAAGGCCGCAGCTTGGCAAAGTGGGCTCTCGCTGAGGGTGCCAAGTCAAACACAAGGGTCCAGTGGGTCTGCGTTTCGCCCAGTTGTGGCACGGTTTCCCCTTGCTCTATGTAGCGAAATGGCATGGGGTCGTCGGCCGGCCGCCACCAACCGCTTAATGGCGCAGGGTCACCGCTTGCGGCTGTGGCACTGGCGTCCTGGTGCTGGTGCACGTGCTGATTTGCGGCTGGCATCATGGCCTCGTAGTTCCCAAGTGCTGCGGTCGTGTAGAACATAGGATTCAAACGTTTCGCCCTTCAGGGCGGGCAGGACCCACCCACCTGAACTGCCCCGGTCTGGCGGGGGTTGCGTGCCGGCTTATCCAGATTTCAGTCCGTTTCCGGTCCGTTGCAGTAGTGGCAGCCCTCTTCACAGCTGTCCTGCGACATGGCTGCATCCATCCCTAAGCTGGAGGATGCAGACCCAGTCCGGACGGTAGCGCTTGCCGGCCAGGGGAGCAGGTGCGCAACTCCTCGGTCCAGCATGCCGGGCATGCCTGCAGGGGAATGGGCACCAGTCCGTGGCCGCGTCGTTGTTTCACATTCCTTACGCTGTGCTTGCTGATAGAGAATGTTTCTCATCAAGAGTCCTTTGAGGTCGGCGACCAGGGAGATCGCTCATGGATGTGGTGAGGTTCGGTGGTGTCGGTCCGTGTAGTTCACGGCCATAGATTCTGCGTCCCGCCCTGGTAATCGGTGCCTCAGCTACCTGCGGCGTAGGGGTCTGCGATGCCGATGTATTGGGTGGTGGTGTATTCGGCGATGCCTTCGGAGCCGCCTTCGCGGCCGAGGCCTGATTGTTTGACGCCGCCGAAGGGGGCGGCGGCGTTGGAGATGACGCCGGCGTTGAATCCGACCATGCCGAATTCGATCTGCTCGGCCACCCGCAGCAGGCGGTTGAAGTCGCGGCTGTAGAGGTAGGACGCGAGGCCGTATACGCTCGCGTTGGCCAGCCGAATGGCGTCCTCTTCCGTGGCGAAGGTGGTGACGGGGGCGACGGGGCCGAATATTTCCTGGCGGAGGATCTGGGCGTCGTTGGGCACGTTGGCCAGGACGGTGGGCGGGTAGAAGTACCCGGGGCCAGCTGCCGGGGAACCGCCGGTGAGTGCGGTTGCGCCGGCCTCGATGGCGGCGCTCACCAGCGCGTGCACGTCGTCGCGGGCGCCGGCGTCGATCAGCGGACCCACCTGGGTGGTCGGTTCGGTGCCGCGGCCGGTGGCAAGGGCGCCCATGGCTGCTGCGAACTTGGCGGTGAACTCGTGGGCCACAGACTCCTGAACCAGGAACCGGTTGGCGGCGGTGCAGGCCTCGCCCATGTTCCGCATCTTCGCCGCCATGGCTCCTACAACGGCCTTGTCCAGGTCCGCGTCTTCGAACACGATGAACGGGGCGTTACCGCCGAGCTCCATCGAGGTCCGCAGCACGTTCTGCGCGGCGTTGGCCATCAGTCGCTTGCCCACGGGGGTGGAGCCGGTGAAGGAGACCTTCCGCAGCCGCGAATCTTGCAGCAGCGGTCCGGAGATCCCTGAGGCGGACGAGGAAGACACTACGTTGAGGACACCGACGGGCAAGCCGGCCTCCATCATGGTTTGCGCAAAAAGCAGGGATGTCAGCGGGGTCAGCTTCGCCGGCTTCAGGACCATGGTGCATCCTGCGGCGATGGCAGGGGCTACCTTGCGGGTGGCCATGGCGAGCGGGAAGTTCCAAGGCGTGATGAGCAGGCACGGGCCCACCGGCTTGTGCTGGACCAGGATCTTGTTCTTGCCCTCCGGGGTGGTGAGGTACCGGCCGTAATCACGGACGGATTCCTCTGAGAACCAGCGCAGGAACTCCGCCCCGTAAGCGACTTCCCCGCGGGATTCGGCCAGCGGCTTGCCCATTTCCAAGGTCATCAGCAGCGCGAAGTCCTCGGCACGCTCGGTCACCAGATCGAAGGCCCGGCGCAGGATCTCGGCGCGCTCACGCGGTGCAGTGCGTGCCCAGGAGGCTTGGACCTTATCGGCCGCGTCGAGCGCGGCGACGGCGTCCTCACTCGTGGCGGAGGCGAGGGTAGCGAGCACCTCCCCCGTGGCGGGGTCATGGACATCGAACGTGCCGCCGTCGGACGCGTCCCGCCACCGACCTCCGATCAACAAGCCGGTGGGGACGGAGGCAAGGAGGTCAGCCTCACGCTG
The DNA here is from genome assembly GCF_050156575.1 of Pseudarthrobacter sp. S6. Classification (NCBI taxonomy): domain Bacteria; kingdom Bacillati; phylum Actinomycetota; class Actinomycetes; order Micrococcales; family Micrococcaceae; genus Pseudarthrobacter; species Pseudarthrobacter sp. S6. The sequence continues at coordinate 1,591,804 of NZ_CP189581.1, forward strand.
GCGTGAGACAGCAGTCGGATCAACGAGGGCAGTAGTCATGAAGATTCCTAAAGAAAGTAAGTGACGGTGATAACCCACCATTAGGGTGGAGGGCTATCACTGTCCTTTGATTGATCAGCCCGACGGGCTCAAGCGCCGGAAGCGCGACTGGCCACTTCGGTCTTGTGATGGCGGGACGTACTCCATCTCATTTAGATAGTGCGGTCCCTGATAAAGGCAGCGACGTGGTCGACTGTTTGTTCTCCACGGGGAATACGTCCCGCGGAGGTGAACAAGCCGTGGGCGTACCCGGGGAGGTGCTGGTACTGGACCTCCGTGCCTGCCCGGGCCAGGGCGGCGGCGTAGTTTGCCCCCTCGTCAACCAGCGGGTCGTTGTCCACAGTGATCACGTAAGCGGGTGGCAGCCCTGCGGGGAGCTGGGCTAGGGAAGGACTGATATCCGGTGCAGCGCGGTCTACGCCCTCTGGCAGGTAGTGGTCAGCGAACCAGCGGATGGTGTCAGCAACTAGAGGGAACCCCTCGGTGACGCGTTTGTAGGAGGGCGAGGACATGGTCAGATCCACCATGGGGTACATGAGGACCTGGGCCACTACAGGCAGGGGATCTGTGGTCGTGGCGTTCTCATTGGCCAGGACTGCGGCCAATTGTCCTCCCGCGCTATCACCGACGAGCACAGCCTCGGTTACGTCCAGGCCGTGCTCGTTGCCGGCGTCGAACAACCAGTGCATCGCCATGCGGCTGTCGTCAATCGCAGCCGGGTAGGGGTGCTCCGGGGCAAGCCGGTAGTCCACAGCAATGACCGGCAGATTCGTGAGGGAGGCCAGGCGACGGCACAGTCCGTCATGAGTTGAGAGGCTGCCCATGACCCACCCCCCGCCGTGGAAAAACAGCACGACGGGGGTGGGGCCTGCAACGGTGCGGGGGTCATAGACCCGCACCTTGAAACCATCCAGGCTGAAGTCAGTGACCGACGCCAGCGGATCACCGCTAAGGCCGTTGGCCGCGCAACCGTTCTCGTAGAGCTCGCGCACATGCTTCACGGAGTAGGAGTGAAACGGGCGTCCACCGGAGGCACGGAATTTCTGCAGCAGCTCTGCAGCCTCCGGCGCTACGGGCCTCCCGCTGAACCGGTCGGTTTTTGTCACTTTCCGGGTCCGGATTCGGCCAGCTGCAGGTAGTCCTCGAGCTGGAGGTCGTGGGTGTGGGACCGGTATTCTTCGACGGTTCCGGACCAGTTGTTGATAACGCGGCCGTCCTCGTTCTTGTACCAGGAGGAGCATTCGGAGGAGAAAGCGGACTTCTGGAGTTCTTCCTGAACGTGTGCGTTGAACTTCTCAACTACCGCGCGGTCCACTTCCAGGAACCTTGATTCATCGGCTGCGATGTACTGCACAGCCTGGGCGATGTAGCGGTGCTGGGCCTCCAGCATGGATACCACCGAGTTGTGGTTGAGGTTGGTGTTGGGCCCGTAGACCAGGAAGAGGTTGGGGAAGTTGTCGACGGTGATGCCCAGGTAGGCTTCGGGGGCGTTGCCCCAGCGCTCGTCGAGGCCGATTCCGTCGCGTCCTGAAACGCGCATGGATCCCATGAAGGCGTGGCTCTTAAACCCGGTGGCGTAGATAATGACATCAAACTCGTGCTCGACGCCGTCAGCGGTGCGGAGGCCACGGGGAGTGATTTCTGTAATTGCCTCTGTCACGAGTTCTACGTTCTCGCGGGTCAGTGCGGGGTAGAAATCATCGCTCCGTAGGATCCGCTTGCAGCCGAAGTCGTAGTCGGGAGTGAGCTTGGCCCGCAGTTCAGGGTCAGACACCTGGGTCTCGAGGTGCTGGCGGGCCAGCTCGACTCCTTCCTCGGAAGCTGCGGTGTGGCGGCGGGTGCGTTCGAATCCGGCTTCGCGGAATTCGTGGATTTCCTGACGCAGTTGACGGTAGGTGTCCGGGTTTTCCTGGAAGCGGGCGCTCTCTTCCTCCGTGAAGATGTACTGGTCACGGGGGAGGATGTAGTTGGCTGAGCGCTGGAATACGGTCAGGTTCGATGCGATCTTGGCGACCTCGGGCACGTACTGAACTGCAGTTGCGGCGGAGCCGATGGACGCGACGCGCGTGCCGGTCAGGTCAAGGTCGTGCCGCCACTTGGAGGAGTGGAAGGCCGCGCCTTCGAATGTTTCGGTGCCGGGGAAGTTGGGGATGTTCGGTTCGTTCAGCTGGCCCCAGGCAGCCACCACGGAACGAGTCAGGAACTCCGAGCCATCGGCGGTGTGCACGGTCCAGAGGCGGCGGTCCTGGTCCCATTCAGTCGTGGTGATGTTCTGGCCGAAGTGGATGTGCTTACGGAGCCCGAATTCCTCAACCATGGAACGGAGGTAGCCCTGGAGTTCCTCCTGGCCGGCAAACATGCGGGAAACCTTGAGGTTCAGGAAGTAGCTGTAGCAGTACACAAGCGCCTGGGTGTCGCATGCGGCGCCGGGATAGGTGTTCTCGCGCCATACGCCTCCAACATCGTTGCCGCGCTCGAGGATCAGGAAGTCGTCGATGCCTTCCTGGACGAACTGGGCTCCCTGGCCTAGGCCGCCGAAGCCGGCGCCGATGATGATCGCGCTGTAAATGTGGTCATTTGTGGAGGTCATGATGTTCTCTCTTCGGAGCTGGAAATGTGGGTGTTCAGGGAAAGGTAATTATTTGGCGCAGTGCGTGGCCGCCGTCGAGCGTGTCCATGGCGCGGTTGATCTCTTCCAGCGGGATGGTGTCTGAGACCAGGCCTTCAACGGCCAGCTGGCCGGATCGCCAGAGCTGTTCGTAGATCGGGATGTCATGTTCCGGAACCGCCGAGCCGAGGTAGCTGCCCACGATCGAGCGTGCCTCCGCTGTAAGGGTCAGCGGGTCGATGTTGATTGATTGGCCGGGTGCGGGCAGTCCAACGGTGACGGTAATGCCGCCCGGCTTTGTCAGTGCGACCGCTGTTTCCAGAGCGCGCGGGTGTCCTGCCGCTTCGATGACGGCGTCGAACTTTTCGCCGCGGTCCAGGGCGTCAGCGGAGGTCAAGGCGTCAGTGGCTCCGAGCTTTCGCGCGGCTTCCAGTTTTGCCGGCAAGGTATCGATACCGACGACGTGTTCGACTCCGGTGGCGATGGCCGTGATGAGTGCCGCCATGCCTACTCCGCCGAGACCGACGATGGCTACCCGGGTGGAAGGTGCGGGCTTGGCGACGTTGAGGATAGCTCCTCCTCCGGTGAGCAGTGCGCACCCGAGCAAAGCGGCTATGTGCGCCGGAACGTCCGCGCCCACGGGCACCACGGAACGGCGTGAGACCACTGCATAGGTGGCGAATGCGGAGACTCCGAGGTGGTGTTGGACGGTCTGACCCTCGCGGGAGAGTCTGCGGTTGCCGCCCAGCAGCGTTCCTTCTGTATTGGAAGCACTGCCCTGCGCGCATGGCGTTTTGCCGTTGGAGTTGCATCCTGCACATTCACCGCAGCGGGGAAGGAAAGTCATGACGACGCGCTGGCCCAGGGAGATGTCGTTGACACCCTCGCCCAGTTCCTCCACAATGCCGGCTGCCTCATGACCGAGCAGCATCGGGACCGGCCGCGGCCGGTTGCCGTTGACCACGGAAAGGTCGGAGTGGCATACGCCCGCTGCCTCGATGCGGACTAGGATCTCGCCCTTGCCTGGTCCTTCGAGTTCAAGGTTTTCCACATGGATGGGACGGGTATCAGCGTAGGGCCGCTCTGCCCCGATGGCCTCAAGTACCGCCCCGCGTATGGTCCTGGTGGTGGTCGTCTTTGTTATGGAGTTCGTATCTACGATCGTCACGATTGTCCTCTCAGTGGTGCGGTGGAGCTGTGCAGGGGGAGGCTTGTTTGGGAGGGAGCTGCGGCGCTGGGCAACACATGCGCGCTGACTCGGTTGTCCTCATCGTTCCTCCACGACGGACTGTCCATTGAGAGTAGGCAGGCTGGGACTTCACGTCACGGTGCGGAAGGTCAATATTTGCACTTCTCTTTGTACGAAACGTCAAAGGGCCGGACCGGCGGACGCGGTTTGCGCGGCGTTTGGCACAGGTTGCCGAAGGCGGAAAGGGATTGGCATCAGGGGCGTGGATCTGCTTGGCAAACGGTTTCATCCGTCCAGTACGCTGGATATGCGCGCTAGTCTTTGGGCGATGCCTGAGAGCGGCCTCTGAGGGCGAGCCAGAGTTGGGCTGCCACGTCGGGGTCATCCAGGTCAACCCCCAACAGTTCCTTAGCTTGGGCGATTCGGTAGCGGACTGAGTTCCGGTGTACTCCGAGCTCGCGGCCGGCGGCCTCCCATTGACCGCGATGGGCCAGGTAGGCGCGGACCGTTTCAAGGAGCTGACCGGTGTGGGAGGTTAGTTCATCCACCCATTCATCTGCCGGCAGGTCGAGGCCGTGACCAACGCGTATCAGCTGTCCTGCGGGGGCCGAGGCAGCGGCCTCGGCCACCTGTGCTCCAATTTCGTGGAGGCGCCGTAGAGGCATCGGGCCACCCCATGCACCGCGGACACCTTTTGGCAGCCTTGGATAGGGGCTCGACGCAGACTGCAGCACAAACGTGACACCGGAACGTTCGAGTACCAACCCGGACAGAGCGGGCTGGGCAGCCAGATGTTCGATATCGGGCAGGACCGCGACGAATGCTGTTTCCGGTAGCGGATCGGAGTCCATCTGCTTAGCAAGGAGCCGCGCTGCGTCGTCATGTCCTTCCAGGACCAGCGCCGCGAGCATGCCCTCAGCCCGTCGGCGCTCTGCCGCGGCGCGGCGTTGCCCGGCTGCTCTGGCGGCCAGGAGCGTGGATGCGGTGAGGAACAAATGCCGCTCGGCGGCAGCCAGTTGCCCGCTTCTACCCAACGCAAGATACCCGGAAGCGGCCGGACCGTCAGATACCGGGTAGAGCGAAGCAACACCGGATGCCAGTTGAATATTGCCGGTGGCCCCTCGGCGGGCGTTCCGCAGGATGGCAGATTCCCGTGTGAGTTCGACCAGCAGTCCCGGCGGAAGTTCTGCACCGCTGGCGGCGGACGATGGGGTCCCGTCACCTTCGGGCAGGTAGGCCACCCAGGTTCCCAGGGCGCGCGACAATTCGCGGACGATCTCCGGCTCCGCGTTATCCTGTGCGGCCGCCCGCGTCAACGCGACCTGAAGCCCCAAAAGAGCAGTGAGTTCAGCTTCGCCGCCTTGCCTGACAAGTTCCCAGTAAGCGCGCGAGACGGCCAGGAAGGGAGACTCCCGGGGAATGGTCAAAAGCGGAAGGCCGGATTCAACGCAAGCTGCCCGGAGCTCGTCCGGCACCATGGCATGGCCTGAGCCCAGGCCAAGACCCAAGGCAGCGACACGACCGTCCACCAGCCGCTGCACATAGTTTTTGGCGGCCTCTTGACGTGCGTCTCCGTCCAGGTCGGTGAGCTGCAACCCGACGGTGAGGAGAAGCTCGCCGCCGTAGAGGAACATCGTCGGATCCTCCAGCTCGGAGACGTGCACGCCCGTGAGTTCCACGCGGGGGAGCGGTATCGGCCAGTAGGGCGCGAGGTCGCGCTTAGCGGCCTCGACGAGCCTTGCGAGGGTGATCATGGGTAAATCATAAATGACCGGTTTTTGTACGCTTAGACCGAACCGGAAATATCTTTGGATGTATTGTCCAAGGACACGTCATCGGACTGTCCCTATGGTGGATTTCACCACACCAGGAGGACCTATGACTGTCACATCAGAACTCGCCGCAAACCAGGCCACCGATCCGGCCAGCGTTAAGGCCACCGCACGCCGCCTGCTCACCGAACTTCCGGGACCGCGTTCCCGCGAGTTGGAGACCGAACGCCGCCAGCACGTCACCGACGCATTCGGTATTGTCATGCCCGTTTTTATAGACCACGCGCAGGATGCGCTGCTCGTAGACGTTGACGGAAACCATCTCATCGACTTCGCCTCAGGCATTGCCGTGACGAGTGTTGGTGCCGCGAACCCGCAGGTGGCCAAGCGTGCCGCCGCCCAGCTGGAGCGCTTCACCCATACCTGCTTCATGGTGACCGAATACGCGTCCTTCGTCGAGGTCTGCCGGTGGCTCAATGAACACACCCCGGGCGACTTCGAAAAGCGGACCGCACTGTTCACCACCGGAGCTGAGGCGGTTGAAAACGCCATCAAAGTGGCCCGAGCCGCTACTCGACGCCCCAACATTCTCGTCTTCGACGAGGCCTACCACGGGCGCACCCAGCTCACGATGGCGATGACGGCAAAGGAAAACCCATACCGGCTCAACTTCGGACCCCTGCCGGGCTCAGTTTTCCGCGGACCGACCGCCCCAGCGCACACCTCTCCTGACGGACCGGGTAAGGCACTTGAGCAGATCGAGGCGCTTCTCGCCGAAAACGGTGCGGAAACCTTCGCAGCCATGGTCATCGAACCGATCCAGGGCGAGGGCGGCTTTATTGTTCAGGCTCCCGGGTTCCTTCAAGGTCTTCGTGAAATCGCTACCCGCCACGGCATCGTTCTGGTCATCGACGAGATCCAGGCAGGCATGGGCCGGACCGGCACGCTGTTCGCATCCGAGCACGAAGGAATTGCCGGCGACATCACCCTGACCGCTAAGGCACTCGGCGGCGGCCTGCCGCTTTCGGCCGCTACCGGCCGCGCTGAGCTCATGAACGCTGTCCATATCGGTGGCCTTGGCGGAACGTACGCTGGCAACCCCGTAGCCTGTGAAGCCGCTCTGGCCGTGTTCGAGCTCCTTGAAGACGGCGCCCTCTTGCGGAACGCCGTTGCCATCGAAACCGCGGTGCGGCGTCGTCTGGAGCCGCTCGTCAAATTAGACGGTGTCGCGGACGTTCGCGGCAGGGGTGCGATGATGGCGATCGAGTTCAGCGACGCCTCCGGACCCCGCAAAGACCTCGCCACCACAGCAGCGAAGGCAGCCAATGCCCATGGTGTCCTAACTCTTACCTGCGGGACCAACGGAAATATCATCCGGCTGCTGCCTCCTCTCGTCATCGAAGCCGACGTCCTTGACGAGGGCCTGGCGGTACTGGAGGCATCCATTCGGTCGGCACTGTCATGACTTACCGGGGAAGGTGGACCGGGCGGGATCAGTTATGAGGTCGGGAGCGGAATCCGGCGCGCCACTTGAGGGGATTGTCGTCGCCGACTTCTCCCGCGTGCTTGCCGGTCCGCTCGCGACCATGACCCTGGCTGATCTCGGTGCCCGGGTCATCAAGGTGGAGCGGCCCGGAATCGGGGATGACACGCGGGAATGGGCGCCACCTTCCTCCAAGACAGGCGCGACCTACTTCGAAAGCGTTAATCGGAATAAGGAATCCGTCACCCTTGACCTGACAGACCCCGAGGACCTGGAGCTTGCCCGGGAACTGGCACGCCGCGCCGACGTCTTGGTGGAGAACTTCAAACCCGGCGGGCTCGCCCAACTGGGCCTCGGATATGAATCATTGGCCGAGGAGAACCCCGGCCTGGTGTACGCATCGATTTCGGGTTTCGGCTCCGAAGGCGGACGCGATTTGCCTGGGTACGACTTCATAGTTCAAGCCGTGGGGGGACTGATGAGTATTACCGGGGACCCGCAGGGCGACGCCTACAAAGTAGGTGTGGCACTGGTCGATGTACTGACAGCGAAAGATGCCACGATCGGCATCCTCGCCGCCCTTACAGAGCGTAATTCCACAGGCCGTGGAAGACGGATTGAGGTCAATCTCCTCTCAAGCCTGCAGGGCGCCCTTGCCAACCAAGGCCAGGCGTACCTCGGCGCCGGTGTTACTCCTACGCGACTGGGCAACGACCACCCTTCCATCGTCCCGTACCAGCTTCTTGCCACACGTGATGACCCGCTGGCCGTTGCTGTGGGTAATGACTCACAGTTCGCCAGGCTCTGCCGCGCTATCGGCAATCCGGAGCTGGCGGCGGATCCGCGGTTTATCACCAATTCAGCCCGGGTAAAGCACCGGCGGGAACTGGTCCAACTGTTGGAAGCCGGGCTCGCGGGCGCTGGAGCGACGGAATGGCAGGACCAGCTGGTTTCCGTGGGAGTCCCGGCAGGCCGCGTCGCTGGCATAGGTGAAGGCATCGCATACGCCCAGTCACTGGGTTTGGAACCGACCATTCAAGTCCATGACAAGGACGGAAGCGTTACCGGCCGCCAAATCCGCCATCCGATCACCTGGACGCCTGCGCTGCCACCGCGCACCCAAGCCCCACCCGCCCTCGGTGAGCATACCGGGGAGGTGCTGGACTGGCTGCGGCACCACCCCCAAAGCAAGACGTTTACCGACACCCCTCAAAGCTCCGCCCATTCCCAAAATCGCTTATGCCCAGGAGGGACCACCTCATGACTCTTGCCCCTAGTTCCGCCGACGTCGAGGCCGCTGCTGCACCCGACCCCTCGGACCTGATCTCCTTCGACACTCTCCTCACGGCCGAGGAAACCGCATTACGGGACCGGGTCCGGACCTACGTTCGGGACGAAATCAAACCGAACATCGCCACGTGGTACGAAGAAGCGCGGTTCCCCCTGGAAATCGTCCCCGACCTAGCCAAACTTGGCCTGCTGGGCATGCACTTGAAGGGCTACGGCTGCGCTGGCGGAACGGCGGTGGACTACGGGCTCGCCGCTGCTGAACTCGAGGCCGGTGACTCAGGCATACGTACCTTCGTCTCGGTCCAGGGGTCTCTGGCCATGTCTGCCATCTCTAAGCACGGCTCTGAGGAGCAGAAGCAGGAGTGGCTTCCACAGATGGCAGCCGGCACGGCCATCGGATGTTTCGGTCTCACCGAACCTACCGCCGGTTCGGACCCTTCCGCCATGGCAACCTATGCCCGCCGAGACGGCACGGACTGGATTTTGACCGGCGGAAAGCGTTGGATCGGGCTCGCCAACGTGGCACAGGTGGCAGTGATCTGGGCCCAGACGGACACTGGCGTACGCGGCTTCGTCATACCAACCAAAACTCCAGGCTTCACCGCCACACCGATCGAGCCCAAGCTGTCAATGCGTGCATCTGTCCAGTGTGAAATCACTCTGGATGATGTGCGTCTTCCGGCCGACGCGGTCCTGCCAAACGTCACTGGCCTCCGCGGGCCTTTCACCTGCCTCAATGAGGCACGTTATGGCATTGCCTGGGGAACCATGGGAGCCGCACGTGACGCCTTCGAAGACGCCCTGGACTATTCCAAAAATCGGATGCAGTTCGACCGGCCGTTGGCTGGCTATCAGTTGACTCAGCAGAAACTCGTGAACATGGCGCTAGAGATCAACAAAGGCTTTCTTCTCGCACTACACCTGGGCCGACTTAAAGATGCCGGCAAGCTGCAAAACCATCAGATCAGCGTGGGCAAATTGAACAACTGCCGCGAAGCGATCGAAATCTGTCGCGAAGCACGCACAATCCTTGGCGGCAATGGGATAACCCTCGAATACTCGCCCCTTCGCCACGCGAACAACCTCGAGTCCGTTCGTACCTACGAGGGCACCGACGAGGTACACACCCTCATCCTTGGCCAGAAGCTAACGGGCATAGGAGCCTTTCGGTGAGTGCCGCCGTTGATGCACCGGCCATGTCAGGCACCGCCCCCGGTGCCAAAGGGACGGTGCAGCTCCGGCTCCTCATAGACGGAGAATGGGTATCAGGCAACGGCGGCCACCTTAGCTTTGTCAATCCCAGCCGCCCTGCGCAGATCGTCGCCGAAGGCGGCATCGCCGTCCTTGCCGATGTCGACAGGGCCGTCATGGCAGCGCGGGGCTTCCAGCGGGCCTGGAGCCGGACCCGAGTCCACGAACGCGGCGCCGTCCTGTCCCGCGCCGCCGCAGCCCTGGAGTCGGAAGCCGACGCGCTTGGCCTCGAACTTTCCCGCGAAGAAGGCAAGACCCTCGCTGAGGGAAGGCGGAGGTGCTGCGTGCAGCCCAAATCCTGAGCTACTTCGCTGCCGAAGGTGACCGCGTGGCGGGAGAGCATTTCGCTTCGCCCCGACGAGGCGAACGCATCCTGGTTACCTGTAAACCGCTTGGCGTAGTGGGCATCCCTATGCCGGTACTCACGGCGCCTTCATGGCACCGACGTGCGCGCGCTTCCTGCTGGTCAGGCTGGCTCAACCAACTTCGTCCGGCGAGAAGAACTCGTCGGCCCCGTCCTGGCGGTCCGGCGGGCCGCGATCGCTGAGGAAGCATTCGGGATGGCCGAAGAGTCCGAGTTCGGCAAGTCCGCAGCGTTGTTCCACCCGAGGCCTCGCGACAGTATTGGAAGCTGTCGAAGTCCTCGATGTAGACATTCTTCACCTCAACTCGGAATCTGCGGGTTCAGATCCGCAGGTGCCCTGTGGCGGATCAAAAAACAGCAGCTTCGGTCCTAAGGAGCAGGGCGGCGCGGCCAAGGACCTCTATAAACACACGACAACGGTCTACCTCCGCGGGTAGGAACGGAAGCAGGATCAGATGTCTCACACTCTTTCAAAAACGGCTGACCCCGCAGCGGTGTTAGCCGCAAATGCGGGGCAGCCTAATATCATCCAAACCTTCGGCGTCGTTGGCGCGGGTCTCATGGCAAGCCAGCTCGTCCTGCTGGTCGCGGACAAACTCCGCATCCCAGTCCTCATCAGCGACCTTTCCACCGATCGGGTGTCCGCAGCCCTCCACCGAATGCGCGGACAACTTGACCGGCAGGAGGCCAGAGGCAAGCTCCGACCCGGTGAGGCAGCCGAAATTGCCGGGCTAATCCGAGGCACCACTGATCCGTCGAAGTTCAGCGGGTGTGACGCCGCGATCGAGGCGGTCTTCGAGGACCAAAGGACTAAACGGAGTGTATTCCGACAGCTAGAGGAGCACATCGGGCCGGACGCCCTCCTGCTCACCAACACTTCCTCGCTCTCCGTCACTGATATGGCACGAGGTCTCAAGCACCCAGGAAGGGTCCTTGGGTTCCACTTCTTCAATCCAGTCGCTGTCCTTCCGCTCGTCGAGTTGGTCCGGACCCCCCTCTCGTCCGAAACAGCTCTCGCCTCAGCTTGGAGCCTCGCCCGGGCTCTCGGCAAGACTGCCGTACCTGTAGCTGACACGCCCGGCTTCGTCGTGAACCGACTCCTCACGCGCCTGTTCAGCGAAATACTGGCTGAAATCGATAGAGGGGGTGACGCCGTCACCGTCGACCGTTCCCTCTCACCGTGGGATCTGCCGATGACGCCCCTTGAGCTGATCGGCTTCATAGGCCCCACAGTGCAACAGCACATCTGTGACACACTGCACCGCGCATATCCCGCCCGCTTCGACCGGTCAGCCTCTCTCACTGCAGTCGTAAAAGCCGGGCTGCCGGGCTTCTTCGACGAAAACGGCAAGGTTTCGCCCGCCGCGCTGATACTGTCGGCGGAGCCGCATGGGGTGGACCCCGTAGGGGTACGGCTGCGCGTCCGCCACGCTCTGGCCCAAGAAGCCCAGCTCCTGCTAAACGAGGGCGTCGTCGCAACCTGGGAGGACATCAACCGCTGCATGACTCTCGGCGCCAACTTCCCGACAGGTGGTCTGACACGCCTCCTTGAGACGTAACCAGCACTACCGTTCAAAAACAAAGGACGGCCAGTCGAAGTAATTTCGCCCGACTCCAATAAGATCCGGGAGTACTTGCAGTGCAAACAGAACCAAACTTCCGACTGCCCGATCCAAGGGATGTCGTTATAGTCGGCGCAGCACGCACCGCTCAGGGACGACTGCTGGGCCAATTGGCATCACTTTCCGCCGTCGAACCTGGCGCAGCGGCCATTGCTGGTGCCCTTGCACGGGCAGTCGTCTCGGCAGCTACCGTCGATGCCGTCGTCATGGGCTAAGTTGTCCAGTCAGGCACCGGACAAAACCCGGCCAGGCAGAGCGCAGTCGCCGCGGGAATTCCACTGAGCGCACCCGCCGTGACAGTGAACAAAGTGTGCCTCTCGGGACTGTCGGCCATAATCGAAGCCGCCCAAATGCTGCGCCTTGGCGACGCAGCCGTCGTGGTCGCCGGCGGCCAGGAATCGATGAGCCAGGCCCCCCGCCTTGTCGCAGGCACGCGGACCGGGAATGCTTACGGAGCGCTCACTCTGATGGACGCAGCCGCCCGGGACGGATTGACAGATGCTTTCGACCACAAGGCCATGGGCCTGGCTACTGACCGCTCCAACTTGGCGCTGGGCATTTCGCGGGCATCCCAGGATGCCGCCGCCGTAACCTCGCACTTGCGGGCGGCCGCAGCGCAGAACTCTGGAGTGTGGGCCGAGGAAATTGTCCCGGTGAAGGTGCCCACACGAAAGGGCGTCCTCGAAATTACCGAGGATCAAGGAATCCGCCCCGATGCTTCACAGGAGTCGCTGGCCCGATTACGGTCTGCCGTTCTCCCCCGGATGGGATGGTGACGGCAGCAACGCCTCACCTTTGACCGATGGCGCCGCCGCCGTTGTGCTTACCACCCGAGAGACAGCCCATACGCATGGGTGGAATGTCCTTGCAGTCCTGCGGTCACACGGACAAATCGCCGGAACCGACACATCCTTGCCGGACAAGCCCGCCAAAGCAATCCTCGCAGCCTTGTCGCGCGAAGGCTGGACAGCCGATGAACTCGACCTGATCGAGATCAATGAAGCCTTCGCCTCGGTTACGTTGCATTCCGGAAACTCGCTCGGCGTGTCCGAAGACCGGTAAACATTAACGGCGGCGCAGTCGCCGTCGGACACCCAATCGGTGCTTCGGGAGCCCGGCTGGTTGTTACTGCCGTGCACGAACTCATCCGCCGCGAAACGGGTCGGGCCGCCGTCGCACTATGCGGAGGCGGGGGCCAGGGCGTCGTCCTGCTCCTGGAACGCTGATGTTCGAGCAGTGGCACGCCGCTACACACCTCCGCCGAACAGGAGAATGGCAGGACCATGTGGGCGAAATAGTAGAGATCCGCTCCAACGGGCGCGTTGTTCGCCGGGGCATCGTCGAAGAAGAGAAGCCGGACGGTTCAGGTCTATGGTTGTCGGCCGATGCCGCTGACCGCCGGGAGTACTTCTGCAAAGATCTCGGCTACGAGCTTTGTTGCTAGTCCATGGGAGACCGTCATCGACTGGCTGAAGAGCGGCGCTTCGTGAAACATCACCGCCATCCATTCCACAGCTTCGCACCTCCAAACCTGGGATCGCATCTGAGCCCTGCGGTCCTGGGCAGGCAATGCAGTCCATCGTTGGCTCTGCTGATGCTCGGACACCCAGATTTGACCGACTACGTGGCTGGCTTGGAATGCGCGGAAGGACTGAACAACACCTAATCCGTCTGAAACACCAACTGCAGGCATGCTCGTGACCGGAGTGATCATCGGGGCGGGGTTGCCGGTTACGGGGATCCATTCCAGCTTCCGGCCATGCGACAAGGTGTTGAAGCCTGGTTCTCCAAGCACTCCATAAGAGCGGCGAACCGACACCGTCGGTTTCTGTTGCTGCAGAATCGAACTGGTCGGCATTTGAGACTTCTCTTGCAAGCCGCGGGAATACTCGCTGTCCCGCAGGCAGTTGGAGTCCGGGACAGTTCTACTGTCGGTTCTGACTGCTGTATGAGACCCTGTGCGTCGATTCGACTGGCCACCGGTCGGAGTGGTCCTGCTTACGTGCTGAGCCTACCCAACCGGACTGCTGGAAACCGCCAACCGATGGGGAAGTACCAACCGCTTCTTCGGGGGCCCCGAGGCGCCGGGAGGTGTTCTTGGTCTGAACGAGGATCCTGCTTTTCATGAGCTGTTCTCTTCTCTAATTTGTGAACGGAAGGGGCAACTGCAAGACGTTGAACGTCAGGAGTAAGTGCTTTGGGAGTACGCTTCTATCGAAGCTGGTACGGACCGAACGAGCGTCCATACAGTCTGGGAGCCGTGCAGCGGTGGCATAACTTCTCCTTGCTGCAGGTAACGGACGAGCAAGGGAGCACTCTCGGGTCCCCACCAGCCGCTACAAGGCGCGTGGTGCCCTGTTCTTGCGTTGATAGTCGAACTGTTCGAGCGGTTCACCTGAAGCTGCAGCACGGATGCCCCTTTTTTGGCGTGGTCCTGACAATGAGGCCTGAGCGTGAATACCGCTTGGAGAGTCAGGCTGTCCCATGATCGTAGGGAAGCCCCAGACGCGAGTCACCGTACAGTTCGTCAAGACTTCCGCTTTTGTCTGTACTGATCGCCGAAACAGCGATCTTCGCTTTCCCGGGCTCTTGATAGAGTCCTTTCAGGCAGGGTTGAGATGGACCCGGACCAGCCCAGAAGTGACTGCGTGCAAATTTTAGAGGCCCGGGTTCGCGCCAGGGACACCTAACCAAGTTGCAAGCGCTCAGCGTCCTCCGGTGAGCAGCACCCCTGACGCCTGACCCCGTGGTCCTGCCCTCACCGGTATAGGCTCAGGAACGACTATTGTCGCCACTTCAGCGAGGTCAGTTCGATGTCGGATGATTGGACGTCCCGGGGCAGCCAGGGCCGACTCGTTTTATGTCCTGCTAAGCGGGCGATACTCAAGGAACCAGGAGACACAGTAACCGTTATGGCAAGCCTGCGCACTGCCCTCGCAGAGGGCGTCAGGGAGTGGAAGTCGCGGGTTCAGGTCATGGCCCACGAAATTCATTCCAACCCCGAGGTGGCCTTCGAGGAGGTCCGCTCGTCGGCGGCGGCAGCGGGGCTCTTGGCTGAAGGCGGCTTCACAGTCGAGCGGGGCACCGGTGGTCTTGCAACAGCTTTTACAGCTACCGCCGGAAGCGGTGCCTTGAAGGTGGCACTTTGTGTGGAATACGACGCGCTTCCAAACATTGGACATGCGTGCGGGCACAACCTTATTGCTGGCGCGTCAGTCGCGGCTGCCCTTGCCCTGGTATCGCATGTAGATGAGCTCGGCATCACACTGAAGGCCATTGGAACCCCTGCTGAGGAAAACGGTGGCGGCAAGGCGCTTCTTCTTGAACGTGGGGCGTTTGACGGGATCAGCCTCGCCCTGATGGTTCACCCTGTCCAGGATGGGGTGACCTATGACCCGGCAGGTACCAGCGCCCTGGCGATGGGCAGGTACAGGGCGACGTTCGTTGGGAGGGCCGCCCATGCGGCAGCAGCCCCCCACTTGGGCGTAAACGCTGCAGATGCAGCTGTGCTGAGCCAAGTCGCCGTAGGGTTACTGCGTCAGCAGATACCTGGAGACCACCGAATAGCTCTCTTTGTCGCTGAGGCGGGGCACGCCACGAACATCATCCCAGAACGGGCTGTGGTCGAGTTTGAGTGCCGGGCATTCACTTTGAGGGAATATGAAGCCCTGCTTGAGCGCGTCCGCGGCTGTTTCGAAGGGGCCGCCGTGGCCACTGGAACAACGCTGATCATTGAGGCGACAGAACCCGCATATGAGCCGTTACTCCAAGACAACGCCCTGGCTGCACACTGGACTGACGCCATGTTCACGTTCGGCAAGGACACGTCGACGTCCGCTGGGATGATTGGTGGGTCAACTGATATGGGCAACGTCTCCCAGGTAATTCCCACCCTCCATCCCTGGCTGAGCATCCCCGGGGCGAATGTACCAATCCACTCTCACGAGTTCGCAGCATTTGCCGATTCCCCTGCGGCATACAGCGTGATGTTCGAGGCAGCAACCGCCTTGGCTTGGACAATCGCCGGCGCAGCAACGACGCCCGCCGAAAGAGAACGCTTTCTCAAAGCGGCATACCGCCGCCAGACACCCACCGCGTAGGTACCCCATGAGTACCAGGACTAAGTCGCGAGGAGAGAAAAGTCTATGTCCCGGGTGTCCGGCTGACCGGTAGTGTTTGTCGAACGCTGGATTCGGGGTTGATACTCGTCGCTTCGAACGTGATGCCGGCAGCCTTCAAAGCAGGCCTGCGACGGCACCCATCGTGCCTGCCTTTTGTCTCTGGGGTCAGGTGCGCTAGATAGAGCATTCAGGACGTCATCCCAGTCGGCAAGATTCAATCGACCCTGACCGGGGCCAGCGGGAGTTGGTGCTTTAGATACTGCGCGGGATTCGACGATATAAGTCCCGGACATGCAAAGCGGGCGCCAAGAGGTTGGTGACGAAAGGACCACGATGCCCTTCGGAGGGGGCTTGACCTGCGCTGAACTCAAGGAAGGCCACGGCCAAGAGCCGGGTAAGGAGCGGTCGCACGGGTCCGGACCTAAATAGGTGGAGGGGGTCGAACCTGCCATTGCGGGTCTTTCCAGAAGTTGACAACGTCTGAGCCCCGGCAGCGGTTGGTTCAGAGACGAATTACCCCTGGGCAAAGTCGACGGCGGTTCATCGTTCACCGGACTCAGGTCTATGCCATCTCCCGAGTTGCTGGATCCGCTTCTCTGCTGAATTGTGGGTCTTCTTTAAGAACTTTGGCGATGCCAGAGGCGTGGGCGAACTCCATCGGACCACTTTGTCCGATGGAGTCCGGCCGCACGTGTCAGCGATATGGCTTCAGCTGGCGGGATGCGAAAGGGCAGGATCCAACTCTTCATCGGCTCGGTCAATTGTATCTGCTGAACTGACTAGACGCGGCGGGGAGAGCTTATAGGCGCCGTAATAGACGCCTGCAGCCAAGGCCATGGTAATCAAGGGCGTAAGCTGGGACACTACCGGCCACGCTGTTTGTTCAGTGAGTGCAATTCCGATTGCTGAAGCAAATACCCAGGCCACCGCGCCGGGGCTGATCGCTTTGAGATTAGCCGGGCGAATATCGGGGACAAGATTTTGTGTTTTCCTGTTCAGTCCGATAAATACCAGTGCGATAGCAACCCAGGCGGTTACAAATACGCCTTGCCAGGCCAGAGCCTTGAGTAGGTAGCTCAGAACGTCCGTGAGCATGAGTAAAAAGGCCAGTGCGCCGCAGACGATTACCCATACATAGCGGGGCAGGTTGAGCCGAAATACCCGGCTGGCAAATGCCGAGAGGTTTTCGGATGCCAGGAAGTAGTTGGCGGTATTGATGCGGGTCTGTGAGATGAGGATGATAAGTAAGCCGGCCAGTCCCAGCGATGAGATAAATGCCTGGACGACCCCGGTTTCAGAGGCTTCAATTCGCCATGCACTCATGATGTAGATGCCAACCAGCCCGTTCAGCCCGAAAGTGAACGCGTAGAAGACCCATCCAAATGTCACCGTCCCCAGGAACTTTTCGTCTTTTTTTCGTCCCAGCCGGGCATAGTCAAAGGTGTACATCATCATGATGTAGACGCCCATGTAGATCAGGTAGGAAGTGAGCCAGCCCGGCAGGGCTGATGAGACGGCGGCCTGGCCAATCCAGGCTGTGGGTACTCCCCGGATGAGAGTAGCGGCGATGACCACCGCAATCAGACCAGCAACGTAGAGCGGGAGCAGGACGCCGTTGAGTTTGTCCAGCCAGTTCTGCACGCCGCCCAGGGCCAGTGGTATGGCGTAGAGCACCACGATGCCGTACCAAATGACGATGCTTCCACCGAAGTACTCGTGGAACGCGATGGCGATGATGGACCCTTCGAACACTGCATAGTAGATGGCAGTGGCTGCGAAGATCAGCGATGCCAGTGCCGAGCCGACCAGTCCGAAGAGCGTACGGGAGAAGAGACTGACCGTGAGCCCTGTCCGCGCCGCGTAGCGCGAGAGAACCAAGTTGATGGCACCGTAAGTGACAACGGTGAGTGCCATTCCGATCAGTGTGTTCACGACGCCCACTGCTCCTGCTGAAGCGACCGCGACGTAGATCCAGAACATAGCGGAGAATACCGCCCACCAAGCCATTGTGAGCGACCATCTTCCGGCACGCTCAGTGGCGGGTAGAACGTAATTTGAGTATGACAATTTTGCACCTTTCAAATCTTTGAAGAAGCTAGGGAGGGGGATGCTTGGCGGTAGATCGTTTTGAGAGGAGCTGCCAGGGCTCCTCCGTGTTTCGAACCGGCGTTAGCTCCCCGCCAAATTGAACTGCTTCCTTCACCGTGGTCACGGATCTGTCGCGATTGCAGGGCAATGAAGATAGCGGGTCCGCCGACGCGATCAGCGCCGGCGGACCCGGTGTTGGTCAGAATGCGCTTAGTGCCAGTGGGCCGACGAACGCTTTTCCATACTCTTGCGGAACTCTGAGGTGGTCTCCGGGAACAGTTCTCCAGTGCCCCAGTCCAGGATGACGCCGTGGCGGCGGATCACGTCGAGCATGTCCACCTCTCCGGCGCGGTACTTCTCCGCCACGGCGACGGGATCGGCAGTCAGCCACCCTGGCCGGTCTGCACGGATCTGCTGGCGCAGCTCAAGGCTGGCTGCTTGATCGATCTCGAACTGGTCCAGGTCGCGATCGATTTCGCGGATGATGACGCCGTAGTCCTTCGCTGCGCGTTCGATCGACACGTACTGGTCGATGACGTCTTCGAGGACTTCGTCGAAGGGGCGTTCTAGGGGATCGCCATAGCCGCCACCACCAGCGGACGGGCGGGTAAACGAGTCCCCGGAGTGCAGCGGAACGGCAGAGAAGTTGGAACCGAGAAACCTTTCCTGATCGGTGCCCTTGTTCATCCAGACACCATGCGGGATCGACGGCAGACCGCCTTCAATGCCCCACGTGATGGAGCGTGCACGGTCGCAGCAGTAGCTCATCACGGTCTTCGTCGCGTCGACCAGGGTGCCGCCCTTTTCGATGCCGAGGCCGCCGCGGAATCGACCGGGGCCGCCCGAGTCAGTACCAATCTGGTGCACTGTGGTCAGGACCGGTGACAGCCGCTCCTGACCTTCGATGGGCTGGACCGCCAAGCCGGGTCCGAAAACCGGGGCAGTGGCGCTGGCGCCGTCCTTGGAGGCTCGGCCGCCCCAGCCGCCGGCCATCCAGTCGTACCACATGAAGTAAGGGTTATCGTCGGTGCGGCCGTCGCGGCCACCGACCAGGAGGTACTCGAGGTTGAAGGCGCAGGCCATGGCGCGTTCGGGCATGATCTGGGACCAGAGCTCGAAGATTCCGTTCATGAGCTTTTCGTAGGGACCGGAGCAGAACCCGGTGACCGCGTAGGGCCAACCGGCATTGACCACGGTTCCCTCCGGCCCGATTTCTGCATCGACGGCGGCGTAGAAGCCGGAGTTCAGCGGAACGTCCGGGAAAAACGTCTTGGTGCCGGCGTAGATGGCCGAGTGGGTGGTGCCGTAACCGGAGTTAAGGAAGGTTTCGACGGCCGGAGCCGAACCGGTCAGGTCGTAGTGGATACCCTTGCCGTCCAGCGTTAGCTTGATTTTGATGGGCACCAGGCCCTCGCCCTTGCCCGGGTCGAAGTCGATGTAGTCGGTGGTCTCCCACACTCCCTGCGGTAGGGATTCCAATCGGCGCAGGACGATCCGTTCAACGTAATCCTGGGTTTCCTGCATCGCGGCGACAACCGTCGATTTGGTGTACTTGTCCACCAGTCTGAGGACTTCGCGCTCGCACACGGCTGTCGCTTCGGATTGGGCCTGTAGGTCACCCATCGCCTGGCTGGGCGCGCGGGTGTTGGAAACCAGGAGCTGGGCGACGTCGTGCAGGAACACGCCCTTGCTCCAGATACGGACGGGAGTAATCCGCAGGCCTTCACCGAAATGCTCCTTGGCGTTGACATCGAATGAACCGGGAACGTTGCCGCCGATGTCAGCCCAGTGGCCCTTGTTCTGGGCGAAGGCGATTACCTCCCCGTCCGAGAAAATCGGCCGGATGAAGCTGACGTCGTTGAAGTGCGTACCTCCCCGGTAGGGGTCGTTGATGGCGAACACGTCGCCGGGGTGAATGTCTTTTCCGAATTCTTCAATGACGGCCTTGCACTGGAAGTGCAGGGTACCCACGTGGACGGCGATGTCGCCGCTTCCCTGCATGACGGTGTTTCCGTTTGCGTCACAGAGGGCGGAGGAGAAGTCACGGGAATATATGACGAAGGAGTAGCAGGTCCTCAGGATCTGCTCGCTCATCAGGTCGACGCTGGTGACGAAGGCGTTTTTCAGCACCTCGAATGTCACGGGGTCAAGGCCTGATGCCTGCCGTGCATCGGTGTGGGCGACATGGAGATCTGGCATGGTGATCACGTCGGTCATGATTAGGCTTCCTGCTCGTCTTTGAATTCTGTGAGGTGGATCCGGATGTTGAGCCACTCGTCGATTTCGGCGGTTGTGCGCGGGGGCACGACTGTTGTGGAGTCAAGCTGGTCGATGATGGCGGGACCTTGGAAGGTCGCGCCTGCCCCGAGCTTGGTGCGGTCGTAGACGGGCGTATCGACCCAGCCGTCCTTCCCGAAGTACACCGGCCGGACCGAATCGGGCTCGCCGGGCTCGGAGACCCGTTTTGTCGCCGGGGCGAAGGAGGGCTTGGGCGTCTTGCCGATAGCGGAGAGCTGAAGCTGGTAGATCTCCACGGGCTGGTCATCTTGGCGGAACGCAAATTCGCGCTCGTGCTGCTGGTGGAAGCTCTGGATGGCTTCTTCGAGAGCACCGTCGCCGGTTCCCATATTCACGGCTAGCGATCGCCATTGTCCCTGGTAGCGCATGGAGATGA
This sequence comes from Pseudarthrobacter sp. S6, assembly GCF_050156575.1. Classification (NCBI taxonomy): domain Bacteria; kingdom Bacillati; phylum Actinomycetota; class Actinomycetes; order Micrococcales; family Micrococcaceae; genus Pseudarthrobacter; species Pseudarthrobacter sp. S6. Next base: position 1,612,305 of record NZ_CP189581.1, read on the forward strand.
TCCGCTGCAGGATCGAATTTTCCGCGGATACGCCTTCGTGGCGGAGCCGGGCGGTGGCCTCCGTTTCGAGGGCCTTGTACTTGCTCTCCAGGTCTTCCGGATCGGCGTTTGCGGCAACGGCCGTGTACATCGCGGACAGGTCGTGCCTGATGTCCACCAGGAGGCAGCCCAGTGCGGAGGTGACACCGGGGTTGGGCGGAACGACGACGGTGGGAATGTTCAGTTCCCTGGCCACCTCTACCCCGTGCAGGGCGCCGGCGCCACCGAAGGCGAGCAGCGCGAAGTCGCGGGGGTCGTAGCCGCGGCGGATGGAGATCAGGCGGACGGCGTCGGCCATGTTGGCGTTCGCGACTTGGAGGATGGCGTGGGCGGCCTCGGCTTCGCTCATGTCCAGCGGTTCAGCGATGGCACGCTTGATCACGGCCTGCGAGAGCCCGCGGTCCAGCGTCTTCGCGCCGCCGGCCAGGGTGGATCCGAGCCTGTTCAGGACCACGTTGGCGTCGCTATTGGTGGGCTCTTGGCCGCCCATGTTGTAGCAGGCGGGTCCCGGATCGGCACCCGCGGACTGCGGGCCGTTGCGCAGCGAACCGGCAATGTCAATGTGCGCGATCGAGCCGCCGCCGGCGCCGATGGTGAGGACCTCGATGCTGGGGAAGACGATGGGGTGGCCGTATTCAACCTGCCATTCCTTGGTGATGCGGAGCTCCCCGTCGGAGACCAGGGCAATATCGGTAGACGTGCCGCCCATGTCCAGGCTCACGGCGTTTTCGAAGCCACACTGCTGGGCGATGTGTTTGGCCGCGATGGCGCCGGCTGCGATGCCGGACGCTGCGAGGCGCACCGGGTAGCGCTTGACCATGCGGGGGGTCATAGAACCGCCGCCGGAGTGCAGGAGCAGCAGGTCGCCGTCGTAACCGCCGGTCTTGAGCTCCTCGGCGAGGCGGCTGACGTAGCCGGATACCAGGGGTCCCAGCACGGCGTTGGAGACGGCGGTGTTGAAGCGGTCGTGCTCGAAAATTTCAGGCAGGATCTCGGCCGAGGTGGAGACCGTGGCTTCCGGAAGTTCCTCTTCCAGGATTTTCCGCATCCGAATTTCGTGCTCGGCGTTAGCGTAGGAGTTGATGAAGCAGACGGCGATGGTTGTGACGCCGCGCTTACGGAGCACCGCGGCGAGACGGCGGGCTTCTTCTTCGTCCAAAGGAGCGACGATGTTGCCGGCGTAGTCAATACGCTCGGTCACCTCGAACCTGTCGCGGCGGCGGATGTAGGGGCCGGTTACGTCGTTGTAGGCGTCCCAAAGGTCGTCTTTGGTACCATCCCGGATCTCGATGACATCCCTGAACCCCTTTGTCGTGACCATGGCTGCGGGGGGAAAATTCCGGGTAATCAGGGCATTCGTTGCTACCGTGGTGCCGTGTGAGAACAGCGACACGTCCGCCAAATTGACCTCGGCCCGTTCCACCCCGCTCAATATCGCCAGCATGGGGTCGGCCGGTGTCGACGGGACCTTGGTGACACGCATACGCTGTGTTTCTTCATCGAAAATGCAGACGTCAGTAAATGTTCCCCCGACGTCGACGGCGACTCTGAGATTGGACATCTATGTTCCTCCAGGAAGCTGATTGGGATACCAACAACCATCCGCTGTGACGTGAATCTCTGTCACTGGCGAAACTAAAATTAAGGAACACACACCGTTGTGAGAATTACAATCAGCCTTCCGCCCGGCGCTCCGTTACGTCGAACTTAGGAGTCAGGATGCCCGATAAGTCTCCCGTCACTCTTCATGCCGTGGTGTCAGAAGCTCCGTTGGGCCTGGCTCCTCTGGTCCCGGGCAACCCGGACGCTGTCATAACGGGAGCCCACACAAGCGACATCCACAATCCGGCGGCCTGGCTGGAACCAAACACTGTTCTGCTCACCACCGGGTTGAGGTTTGTGAACACTGAACGGGATGAACGGCTGGCCGTGAGACTCGTAGAAGATCTGCGGAAGGCCCGCGTAGCGGCCCTGTTTTTCGGCGTTGGGGTTTACTTTGACCAGGTCCCCGCCATGCTGGTCGCAGCATGCAAACAAGCCGGGTTCCCTTTGTATACGGTGGCACCCGACGTTCCCTTCCACCGCATCGAGAACTTCATCAACCAGTCCCAAGCGTCTCCTGACGCCTACCTGCAAAAGCGGGCACTGTGGCTAAGCAATGACCTGCTGCAAAGCATCTCTGCCGAGAACCCCGTCCACGCCCTCATTGTCAGGCTCGCCATGGCATGCCGGGGTACAGCGGTGCTTTACGAAGATTCCGGACGAATCGTCGAATCCTCCGGGGACGGACCGACCCACTTGATCTGGAAAGAACTGCGTAACGGCAATAACAGGTCTGAGATCGTGGTGATAGGGCAGTGGGGAGTTATGGCCCGGCCGCTGGTGCTTCGAGGGGACGGCTTTGTCATTGCGGTGGCCAGTAGGAATCACCGCGTACTGAAAGATCTCGGAGACCTACTGCTGGAGACGACGCAGCGACTCCTTGCGGCAGTGAATGGAATCGCTCAGTTCTCAGATTCGAGACAACGGCACGAAAACACGCAATTGCTGACCCTGCTGCAAGACGGCGTGCCCGTGGCCCGCGAGTTCAGGCACTGGGAGCGGATGCGTGCGTTCCGATTTACACCCTACGAGCCCCTTCGGGCCGTGGTCGCCGCAAATCTCGCCCAGCAGCCGATGGACCCTTCCTTTTCGGAACAACTTTTGCGCCGAGCCGAAGCCAGTGGTCTGGGACTATTGCTCGCGGAGAATGGGCGAACTCCCGAGAGTCCGCCGGGCTTTCATGCTGTGGTTTCGAACTCATCAGCCTTGGACGCCTGGCTGGAGTTGACGGACAGGACTGTTTTCGTCGGCCTGTCTGAACCTTATTCCGACCTTGCCAGGACCCCCGAGGCTTTCCGGGACGCAGAGGCAGCAGCAGGCATTGCCCGCAGGCAAATCCAGGCATCGACAAGGACCGGCTCCGGGATCTATAGGGGGATCGTCCGGCTAGACGACGTGGACCCAGCCACGTGGCTCCTTGCCCGTCGGCAGTCACCACAGGATAAGGACAAGCTAAATTTGTTTGTTGAGGCACTACATGGCGACAGCGAACTGAAGCAGACGGTCATCTGCTACCTGGTGAACGATCTGGACGTTGCGAAGGTCGCTGGCGTGTTGTTCGTTCACCCGAACACCGTCCGATACCGGTTGAAGAAAGTTGAAACTTTGGTAGGCGGGTCTCTCTCGAGCCCACGGATAATTGCCAACCTTTACCTCGCCTTTCATGACGACATAGTTGCTTTGAGCCAGGCCTGGAACGAATCGGGCAATCCGTAAAACACGCAAGTGGGACCCGGCTGTCATGGTGCGGAAGCGGGAATAAACCGAGCCTCTTCAAGAAACTGGCTCCAGCATTTCTTCACCCCTTTGTCTGGCTGATGCCGGTCGCCGCCGAATCTTCCAACCGACCCTATTTGTGCCTACTCTCCGACGACAGAGTTAAGGCCGGTGGAAAGACTTCCGCCCGCACGGACACCATCCGTGGGATGCCTGCGTCGATTTAATAATTCGTGGCCCAGCCAGAGGGAAATGGTGGCGGTGTCGATGCCCGCCGCGAGCATCCGCATGACGGTGGTGTACCTAAGAACGTGCGGGTAACAGTTTTTGCCGCCAGCGTCGGACAGGTGGGTGGCCGCAGCTCTCGTATGGACGCGGAGCCGTTTGCGCGACCGCGTCGGGTGTCATCGAACGGCAGCCGCCTTGGGCGGTGAAGACCGCGGACGCGGGAGCCGGTGACAGGTTGTTCTCAAACCAGGCCTGCATTACCAGGGCCGTGGCGGCGTCCAGCGGCGTGATCCGCTCTTTGCGGCCATTCCGTAGGAGGCAACGTGCGACGGGCGGGTCAGCTGGAGATCGGCCCATGCCAGGTGCGTGAGTTCTGAGATCCGCAGGCCGGTGGTGACCAGTGTCAGGATAATCAGCATGTCGCGCCTGCCGACCGGGCTTCGGACGGGGCCGCGAGCGGGGCGTCGACCTCCGCGTCCGTGAGATAGCTGATCTGTGCTTTGGGTGCGGTCTTGGCACGGATGGCCAGCACCCGACTGATCAGGTCCGCATGCTCGGGATGCAGGTAGGCGGCGTAGCCGAAGAACGCATGGATGGCCGCAAGCAGGGGCGTTTCTAGTCGCGGCACTGTTGCACCGCCCTGTTTCCAGATAGTTCAGGAAGCCGGTGACCGTAGCAAGAAATCAGCTTTCGCTGACGTCAGGGGTCACGTCCATGTGTCTGTTCTCTGGACGGAGTGGAGGGGCGCCCTCTGATCATACGTTGTACCTTGCGTATAAGAGCGACAACGGAAACAGTGCAGATCATCCATAGACTCGGGAAGCTGCACCGCACACACTGGCAAGGAAAAGTGATTGGTATCACCGACGCCCTCCCAATCTAGGAGTCAAGAAATCCATGCAAGACCCAGAACGCGGCATCAGACCGGTATCGCCAGAGACAGCGGCCGAAATCTCCGTAGCGCCCCGTACGGAGCACAAAAAGCTCCGGTCACGCCACGTCACCATGATCACACTCGGCGGCATCATCGGCGCGAGCCTTTTCGTAGGCTCGGGCAACATCGTCCGCGCGGTAGGCCCCGCGGCCATCCTGTCATATCTGATCGGCGGGCTGATCGTGCTGCTCACTATGCGGATGCTCGGCGAGATGGCTGCCGCACGGCCGACCGTCGGTTCCTTCATGGAATATGCCCGGGTCGGCCTCGGCGAATGGGCCGGGTACTTCGTCGGCTGGCTCTACTGGTACTTCTGGGTCGGCGTCATCGCGTTTGAGGCCGTCGTCGGCGGTGCGATCCTCACCGGGTGGTTCCCGGAAGTCCCGCAGTGGCTGTTCTCCGTTCTTCTAATGCTCATTTTCACCACCACAAACTTGGTATCGGCGCGATCCTTCGGCGAAGTCGAATTCTGGCTCGCGAGCATCAAGGTCGTCACGATCATCGTGTTCCTCGGCATTGGCACCCTTTTCGCACTCGGGCTGTGGCCGAACGCCGCCTTCTCGGTCCCGAACCTCTGGACGCACGGCGGTTTCGCCCCCAACGGACTGTGGCCGGTCATCAGCGGTGTCGCGATTGTGATCTTCTCCTACTTCGGCACCGAAATCGCCGTCATGGCAGCAGCCGAATCCGAGAACCCGACCAAGGGCATCCGCCAAGCCACGAGGACTGTGGTCTGGCGCATCCTGCTGTTCTTCGTCGGCGGTGTGCTGCTCATTGTGACCATCGTTCCGTGGAACGAACTCCCGAAACCGAAGGTAGAAGCGCCGTTCGCCCATATCTTCGGACTTTTCGGCCTGCCAGGCGCTTCCGTCATCATGGGCGCAGTCATCCTCACCGCAGTATGCTCGGTCCTCAACTCGGGTCTGTACTCGGCTGCACGGATGTTCTCCGCGCTCGCCGCACAGGGCCTCGCCCCCCGCATCGTGGCCAGGAAGTCCAAAGCAGGCGTCCCATTCGTCGCTGTACTGGCGTCGACCATCGGCGGCTATGCAGCCGTGCTGGTGAACTTCCTCGCCCCGGACTCCGGGATCTTTGACTTCATCATGAACTCGGCCGGTCTTGTTGCTTTGTTCGTATACGCATTCATCGCGGTCACTCAGATGCGGCTGCGCCAGAAGATGACGCCAGAAGAGCGCACAAACCTGGAGATCAAAATGTGGCTACACCCATGGCTGGGCATTCTAACCGTCGCCGGGGTCGCAGGCATCGTCGTGGTGATGCTGTTCACCGACGATGATAGCCGGGCCCAGGTGTGGATGAGTCTCATTTCGGTGGCCGTGCTCGCCGTCTTCTGGCCGCTCGTTCGTCGAGGGATCAAGGGCCGCGGCGCGCAGCCGCCCGGCGGTGCCATCGACCACTCACACCCGGCCGTGCACGACATCGCCCGAGACGAAGTGGAGCACCTCATCCACCAGTGAACGCAGACCCGGCCGCCAGCCTGAACACTTTTGGCCACGCTGGCGGCCGGATTTCCGGCTTGGCAGCAGCCGTTCCAACGAGGTACACAGCGCTCCGGTCACCACAGTTCGACGTTTGGCACCGTCAACCGACTGACTCCTTGTACTCGCGGGGACGTATCCAGTGCAAGTCTGCCGCCTTCCCGGAAAGAGACGGAACCACCGGCGCCAACGGGGCGTAGCGGTGCCCGGTGTTTCGGCTTCCAGTCCGATGCGACCTCCTGCGGCCGGCACATCCGGTTCTTCAACGTCATCGACAAATACACCGCACCGCGCTGGCCATCATCCAACGCCGGTCGTTCAAGGCCTCAGATGTGGTCGCGATGCTGGAGAACATCATCGCCGAAACCGGCACCGTCCCGACCCACGTCAAAAATGACAGATGTGAAGGAGGCCCAGGGGCGGCGCCGGGACGTCCGGTGGACGACCGGCTAACGGGCGCATCGCAAGACCACATTCTCAGGTTGCCATGCTTACCTCTGCGCCCGATTGATAGGTTTGCGACTAACGTTTGATGGGTTTCTGACGGGGAGACGGAGCATCATGGAATCAGGCCCCAAGGACCTGTTGGAGCTCAGGCGGGCGGGCGATGCCCAGCCCTTATGGTTCCTTGACCTTGTGGGTATGGCACTCTGAAATGGCCCCACTTAGGGGACTTTTAGCCGTTTGAAATGGCCCCACCCTCGACCCGCCCGTAGCGTTCTTTTTGTCCGCCAAGACATAAGAGAACGGAACGGGATTGAAAGAGAGATCGAGAGTGAAGCAATTCGAGCGTATCCGCCTTGATGCGAGGGATAAAGATATGTCGATCAGAGAGCTGGCACGGGTGCACGGCGTTCACCGCCGCACCGTGCGGGCCGCGTTGGCAGAGGCCACGCCGCCGGCACGGAAGACGCCCGAGCGGAAGGCTCCGAAGCTGGGGCCTTGGGAGGACACCATCCGGGCCTGGTTGACCGCTGACCAGAAAGCGCCGCGCAAACAGCGCCACACGGCCCGGCGGATCTGGCAGCGTCTGGTCGATGAACACGGCGCCGTAGTTGCCGAGTCCACGGTCGCCCACGCCGTGGCCAGGATCCGCCGCGGGCTTGTGAGCACTCCGGCTGATGTTGCCGTCCCGCAGACCCACGCCCCGGGCGGGGAAGCCGAGGTCGACTTCGGCGAGTTCCAGGCCGTGATCGGCGGCACGCAGGTGAAGCTGTTCATGTTCGTGATGCGGCTCTCCTACTCCGGACGCGCCGCGCATGTGGCCTACGCGAACCAGTCGCAGGAATCCTTCCTGGACGGGCACAACACCGCGTTCGAACGCCTCGGCGGGATCCCGGCCAAAATGATCCGCTACGACAACCTCAAACCCGCGGTCACCACCGTGATCCTGGGCCGTGAACGGCTGGAAAACGAACGCTTTATCGCCCTGCGCTCCCATTACGGGTTCGACTCGTTCTTCTGCCTGCCCGGCATCGACGGCGCCCACGAAAAGGGCGGCGTCGAAGGTGAAGTCGGCAGGTTCCGGCGCCGCTGGCTGACCCCGGTCCCGGAGTTCGATACCCTCGCGGGGCTGAACGCGTATATGGCCGGCTGCGATGTCAAAGACGACCACCGCGTCATCACCGGCCGACCCGTCACCGTCGGTGCCGCGGCAGCGGAGGAAGCCGGCATGCTCCGGCCGTTGCCGGCGGACACGTTCGAGGCCGCCTCGACGTTCTCGTTCAAGGCCGACCATAAGTCCCAGGTCTGCGTCCGCCAGTCCTACTACTCGGTCCCGGCCCGCTATGCCGGGCGGCGGGTCAGCGTCAGGCTCGGTGCGCACACCATCGAGATGTTCGCCGAAGGCGCCCGGATCGCGTCCCACGTGCGGGCCATCCACAAGTATTCCTACGTGCTGGAACTGGACCACTACCTTGAGGTCCTCACCCGCAAACCCGGCGCCCTGGCCGGGGCAACAGCGCTGATGACAGCCCGCGCCTCCGGGGCCTTCACCGCAGCCCACCAGAAATTCTGGGACAGGGCCCGGGCCGGGCTCGGCGACAAAGCCGGCACCAAAGCCCTGATCGAGGTGCTGCTGCTGGCCCGGACCCTGCCGGCCGCCGCGGTCACCGGCGCGATGGAGAACGCCGTGAGGACCGGGGACTTCGACCCCGATCATCTGGCCATCCACGCCCGTGCCAGCCAGAGCTTCCACCACGTCCCGGCGGCGCTACCAGACGAAGTTGCCGGACGGATCAGGCACCTGCCCGACCGCTGGGAGCCCTCGCTGGCCGGCTACGACCGGCTGCTGGCCGCGGCAGGCAGCCGATGAGCGCCGGGCAGAGACCGTCCATGGGCCAGCTCAGTGAGCCGGCCGCCGCCGCGGCGATCGGCGCAGCCTGCAAAACCCTGTATCTGACCGGCGCCGCGCAGGTCGCCGGGTCCATGGCCGCCGAAGCCGCCCGGCAGCGCCTCAGCCACCAGGGATACCTCGCCGAAGTCCTGACCTATGAATGCGAGGAACGCGATAACCGGTCCCGGGCCCGGCGGATCAAGGAAGCCAAGTTCCCTCGCAGCAAACGCCTCGAAGACCTGGACCTGGCCCAGATCCCAGACCTGCCGCCGGCGACCCTGACGCACCTGGCCACCGGCGCGTGGATCGATGCCGGGGAACCGCTGGTACTCCTGGGCAATTCAGGGACCGGGAAAACACACCTGCTCATCGGTCTGGGCATGGCCGCCGCCGAGCAAGGACGGCGGGTCCGCTACATCACCACGGCCGCCCTGGTCAACGAACTCGTCGAAGCCGCCGACAACAAGGAACTATCGAGACTGGTCGCCAAATACGCGCGCCTGGATCTCCTTTGCCTTGACGAGGTCGGCTACGTCAAGCTCGATACCCACGGCGCCGAGCTTTTGTTCCAAATCATCACAGCCAGGGAAGAACGTGCGTCCATAGCCTGCGCAAGCAATGCCCCGTTCAGCGAGTGGGGCCAGACGTTCACCGACCCCCGCCTCGCAGCGGCAGTCGTGGACCGACTGACCTTCCGCGGCCACATCATCAACACCGGCACCGATTCCTACCGACTGAAAACAACCCAACAAACCATCAACAACAAGTCCCGGCAAAACTGACCGGAACACCAACAGGGTGGGGCCAAAACAAACGGCGAACCCGGGGCCAAATCAACTTGCTATTCCCAACCTTGTCCAGCCGCAGATCGGCGGCGGGAAATTCGATACCGGACACCTCTCGAAAATCGAGGCGCACCCTGATGCAACCGCCCTGAGGTGTGTCAAGGATGTGAGACAGTCGCGTAGTTTCTTTTTGGTCAGGCAGCCGCTGGAAGCGGTTGCGCGGTGGGTGTGAAAGCCGCCATTGCTGTGGCCGGCGGGAGGCCGTCATTGTTGCTGTGGGGCCGCCAGCGGTTGTAGAACACTTCGATGTACTTCATCACTCCGCGCCGGGCTTCCTGGCGGGTTGTGAAGCTGTGGTGGTGGTAGAACTCGTTTTTCAGGGATGAGAACGCCGACTCGGCCACTGCATTATCCCAGCACACCCCGGTGGCTCCCATGGACTGTCGGATGCCGTTACCGGTGCACCAGACACTCATTTCCCGGGATGTGTACTGCGTTCCGCGGTCGCTGTGAAAAATGGCACCAGGCTGCAGATGACCGCGGTCCCTGGCCATCTTCAGCGCCCCGGTAGTCAGAGAGGCACGCATGTGGTCAGCCATCGCCCAGCCGACGACCATGCGCGTGCACAGATCGATGACAGTAGCCAGATACAGCCAGCCCTCGCCGGTGCGCAAGTATGTGATGTCCCCGACCAGACGGGTTCCCGGGGCGGCGGAGGTGAAATCCCGCCCGATGAGGTCCGCGAAGACCTTGTCCGGATCCGAGGGAATCGTCGTGCGCTTGAACGCCCGCATCCGCTTCGCGGCCCAGCCGTTCTCCGCCATGATGACCGCCACCGTTCCCACCGACACCTCGATGCCAGCGGCGGCAAGTTTCGTATGGACCATGCGGTGCCCGAATATCCCGTCGGAAGAATCGAACATGACCTTTACGTGTTCTGTCAGCTCCCGGTGCCGGGCCGCCGTCGGGGACTCTTCCGCGGCCAGCCACCGGTAATACGAGGCCCTGGAAATGCCCAGCCGCCCGCACATCCATTGGATGGGGAACTGCGCGTTCTTCGCCTGAACAAGGCGGTAGAGATCCTCTACCGTTGTTCTCTGGCGAAGAACGCTGAAACTTTTTTTAGGAAGTCATTTTCCCTCTCGACTTCACGCAGCCGGGCTTCCAATGCCCTGTATTTCGCCGGATCCACCGGATCATCGGGTTTGCCCCCGCCCTCCGATTGGCCCTCATGATGCAGCCGCACCCAACGCTTCAGAGCGGTTACGGAAATCCCCAGCTCCGGCGCAACCGAAGCCGGCGAACGTCCCGAGGAAATCACCAGCGCAACGGCATCAGCTTTGAACTCATCGGAATAGGTTGGTCGAGCAGACATGGGCACAATCCTTTCAAACTGTGTCTCACATCAGTAGTACACCTCACCCTTCGTATCAGCGGGCTGGACCAGGCCGTGTTTGAGCGACTGGTCTCCAGCTGCGGAAGGCAGTTCACAGCGATTGAGTTCTGGAAGTGCCCCAGGATTGAGGACCTCACCCCGATTGAGGACCTGTCAGGGCTCCGGATGGTCTCGTTCTATTGGAATCAGCGGTCCACACGACTATGGAACCTTTCGCGTACGCCGCATCTGACTGCGTTGCGGGTAGAGGACTTCACCCGATTCCACCGGCTGGATGATCTACTAACCGGGCACGCTCTGAAGGAACTCATCCTTGGTGACGCGGTATGGAGCAAGACTACTTTCGAGACGCTGGAGCCTCTGGCCTCGCTGACGGGATTACTGAGTCTAAGCTTGCTTCCGAAACGCATCGACGATGGTCGGATCCAGCCTCTTGGTTCACTGACCAACCTCGAAAATCTACGAATACCATGCAACCTGTTCACAACAGAGCAGATCGCTTGGCTCCGAGCACGGTTGCACGAAACAGTGGAATCGGAAGCGTTGAACGCCCTTCTCCGGCTAACGACACCCTTCGACATCGACGGCAAGCTGCGCGATGTTCTCCTGATTGGGAAGCGTAAGCCCTGGCTCAACTCCGACCAGGACGCGGCAAGAATCCACAAGCACGTTTCCAAGTTCGAACAACTGGTCGCCAGCTTCCGAAGCGACCCAAGCCTCGAGCCGGAGTGACCAATCGCAGAAAGCCCCGGCCGCTATCCAACGTCCCGACGACCGAATAGCGTGTCGAATACGCCGTTAAAGGATCCCCAAACGCTCATCCGGGGTCACGCCATTCCTGGCTAACCAATGCTAGCCAAAAACCAATACGTTCCGTTGAGCGTTCCGCAAATGGAACTCGGAGAAGCCGTTCATCAGCTCCAGCTTTTCCGAGATCAAAGCCAAAATATTGATCGGATCGAAACTAGAGGTTCAGACTGGACCCCTATTTTTGTGTCCCGCGTGTCGGGACAATCAGGGCATGGGACGTTCGAGAGAGATCCGCGGGTCCGCTGCTGCATGCGTCCTGATTCTCTCCGTCTCCGCCTGCGGAAGCGTTGGTAATGAGGTGCAGGGAGAATGGCGCCAGGAGTGTCAATGGCCAATAGTTTGTGCCCACGGGCGGCCAGCAAAAATGCCCGCTGGTGGCCATGAAAACTGCCCACTCATGGCCATGAGATCTGCCCACCAGGTGTTTGGTGGCGTTGGCCATGTTGGGTTGTGGTTTTAGTTCATTGGTTTGACTCCTTTTCCGGCCAAGGCCTGGCTGAGGCGGATTGATTCGCCTGAGGTCTGGCATACGTGCGCGTGGTGCAGCAGCCGATCGACGGTTGCTGTGGCGAGGGTTTTGGGCATGAGTTCGTCAAAGCCGGCCGGATGCAGGTTTGAGGACACCGCGATGGACCGTTTCTCATAGGCGGCATCGACGAGGCGGTAGAGCCCCTCGGCCGCGTCGGTGCCGACCGGCAAGAGGCCTATATCATCGACCACCACTAAATCTGCGCGTAGGATCCGGGCGACGACTTTGGTGACGCTGTCATCGGAGCGGTGGGCGCGCATGAGGGCGCCGAGGTCCTCGAGCCGGAACCAGGCGACGCGCATGCCGGCCTCGACGGCCTGCTGCCCGAGGGCTTCGAGGAAGAACGTTTTGCCGGTGCCGGAGGGGCCGCAGATCACGACGTTTTCCTTCCGCCCGATCCATTCCAGCGTCCGCAGCGCCTGCTGCGTCGGGGCGGGGATCGAGGAGGCGGCGGGATCCCAAGTGTCGAAGGTCTTCCCGGTCGGGAAGCCAGCGGCCTTGCGTCTGGTGGCGAGCATGGACCGGGACCGGCCGGCGACTTCCTCGACGAAGAGGGCTTTGATGACTTCGGCCGGTTCCCAGCGCTGGGCGCGGGCGGTCGCGATCAGTTCCGGCGCCAGCGCCCGTGCATGGGGCATCTTCAACTGCCGCATCAGCGCCTCCAGCTCCGCCGGCAGGACGGGTGCGGTGGCCGGGACGGGGCTCATGCGCTTTCCTCCAGCGCGGTGGCGGCGCTGGCTGTTATGGGTGGGCGTCCGATGGCGGCCCACCCGGCGGTGCCTTGGGTGAGGGACCGGGTTTCCCGGCGGCATGGGTGGTGGTGCGGGTGAGGGCGGCGTTCAGGATCGAGGCGAGATCCTTGTTCGCGAAGCGGCCATGGATGGCCGCGGTCCCCAACGCGTGGTCGACTTCGGATTGGCCTGCGATCTTGGCCAGGGCGACGGCTTCGGCCATCTTCACGTTCATCCGCGCGGTGCCCGCCGCGGCGGCCTCGAGCAGCCAGGTGCGGGCGCCGTCGCCGATGGCGAGGAACTCCGCTTCCGCGGCGGTCCTGGCTTTCGTCGTGTACTCACCGGGGATCCGGGGCCTATGGTCTGGGAAGTGCGCGTCGTTGATTGCCGGGCTGCCGGGGCGGGCGCGCCGGTGCCGGGCGACTTCGACCGGGCCCTGGCTGCCGTGGTGGACGACGATGACCTGCTCGTCGGCTCCGGCGCCGTGGGCCCGGACGAACACCCGCGCGCCGAGCAGATATGCCGGGACGGAGTACTGGCCGTTCTCGAACGTGACCATCGGCGTGTTCTCCGGGACGGTGCGGGAGAGACCGAACGCGACGGTGTGGGCGGTGTCCGGGATCCGGTGCAACCGCGGTGCCTCCTCGGTGAGCATCGCGGCGGGTTTTCGGCGGGTGGCCCGGTGCTCACGGTTATTGACCTCGTCCATGAACGACTGGCAGGCCGCTTCGATCTCGGCGAAGGAAGCGTATTCGGCACGCAGGTTAGTGTCCTTGGGCACGATGTCGGCTTTGGCGAGTTTCACCGAGGACTCCACGCCGCCCTTGGAGGCAGGGTCCGCCGGCTGGCAGGTCAACACCGTCACGCCGTAATGGCGGGCGAAGTCGACCGTCTGCTGGTTGCGCACCGGGACCCCGGCGACATGGGAAACGGTGACCGTTTTCTCGTTATCCGTGAGGACGTAGGTTGGGGCGCCGCCAATGACACGGAAGGTGCGGTCCAGCGCCGCGAACACGCTCGGCGCCGTCCGGTCCCGCAGCGCGATGACGATCCTTAAGCGGGACCACGCCAGCCAGGCCACGAACAAAACGGTCTTCTTCCCCTCGATCACGGGGCCGTCGCCGAAATCGTACTGAAGCCACATGCCCGGTTCCGTGATCCAGGGCCGGTGCACCCGGACATGACCCAGCCGCCAGGCGGCGCGGACCTGCGCGACGGCCCGGCGGGTCGAGCGTTCCGAGCCCTCATAGCCGAGGGCCCGGAGTTTCTCGTGGGCTTTATCGGCGCGGATCTTGCCCTTGGAGGCCTCGATCCATTCCTCGATCTTGGGCAGGAACGCATCGGTGACCCGGCCCCGATAGACCGGTTCCGCGATCGGCTGGCCGGCATCCCTGGCAGCGACGTGCCGGGCGACCGTGTGGTGCGAGCAGCCGGTGAGTTCCGCGGCGGCACGCAACGATCCGGTCAGATCATACGCAGCAAGTATTTCCATGATTTCTCCGTCAAACTTCATTAGGGCCTCTTCCCGGACGACTTTGGTGCGACTAGACACCGTCATCAAACCCCGGGAAGAGGCTCCCGCCGCTTAAGCAGCAGGGCTAAGTAAAGGAAGTGGGCAGATCTCATGGCCACCAACGGGCAGTTTTCATGGCCGTCAGTGGGCAGTTCCGTGGCCGCCTATGGGCAGTTTTTCATGGCCGCTAACATCCCCCAACGGGCGGGCTGTGCAGACGGCTTTGGACATTCTGTGCAGTCGACTTCGGAAACTGACAAGCGGCGGAACCGCTGCGAGTCAGCGATTCTCATAACTATGTATCGAAACCCTGAGGTTGCATCCCGGTCCTGATCTTCAGATACGCGACACTTGGAGCGGGGCGCAACTACTTAAATCGGATACGCGCGGGTGTCGACGCAAGCGCTTGCGCTGGCGAGCTGTTCTGGCTCGTGTCCGCCACACGTTTACCCCACGGAAATGATGAAAAACGGTGACATGTCACGGACTTGCTTTGGCTCGAGGAACGTCTAGATTCCGCGGATTAGCAAGACAACGTCAGTCGTTGATAACCAATGAAATAGACTGTCCTCTGAGAAGAGGTAAGGAGTTCGAATCGCCTCTATGTCCACAGACATGCTCCCCGCGGCCCGTGCCGGACTTGTGCAGCAGGCGCGTCTCCGACCAGGGGGACCCGAGCCGTGACGTGTGATCCCGCCCCAGATTCCAGCGTTAGGTGTTGCGTGGTGGTCTTCGGGTCATGGGGTCAGACCAAAGAGAGATTGAACAGCGGCACCTTCACGGTCCGCAACCTGGGTCGTCCACCTGGTCGTACGTTTGTCGGCTGTCGTCTGGCTCACGTACTCAGCAAGAGTGTCAAGCCAGCACTGAAGCGCTATTCAGACGGCGTTCACCCACCGCTTACCCACCGGAAACAATGAAAACCAACGAGATATAACGGATGACTGCGATCCCTCGATGGGCCGTTCTGCCCCAGAATCTAGGGATAATCACTATCCAACGAATACTGACGAAAAGCACTCACTCATAATCCTAAGGTCCTCGGTTCAAGTCCGAGTAGCCCTACTGTGTGTTCCCTCCGGTCTGCGTCCACGCAAACCGGAGGGCACACGTGTCTCAGACGGATGCCTAGTCAAGAATGGCTGTGGCGAGCTTTTGGCGGATCACGTGTTCTTCGCCGCTCCCGGTGGTTGGCAGCCGCAGGAGCGGAATGCCGTGCGCGAGGCAGATCGCGTCCTTGAAGCCGTCCCGGACTCGTTGCAGAGGATCAGCCTCGTGGAAGGCGAAACCATCAACTTCCACCGCGAGGACAGGCACATTGGTGATGCGGTTGTATATGACGAAGTCCACCGTGGCGCGGTTGCGCACGTAGGCCATCTGCTGGGCCGTGAGCCTGGACAGGTCGGGGAGCAGATTGCGCAAAACGACCTGCTGAGCAACGGCCAAATCCGTGTACGTTGCCTCGGCAAGAATTTCGAGGAGCAGGGTCCACACGATGTTTTCGGAAGCGAACTTGGACGTGTTTTGAATGCGGGCAGCCAAGGGCCGGAGCACCGCCGAGTACTCCTTGTAGAGGAGATCGAATACAGATACGACTGCGCTATCGAACACGCCGTGCTCGGGATCCTGGTATTGGATGAACTGGACCAGATCGCGGAGATGACGGCTGGCCGGCAGCATGTCGTAATTCGTCACCAAAATGAACCGTTTGACCGCCCGGGATACCGCCACGTTGACCAGTTGCGGGCTATCCACAAATTCAACCCCGAAACGTCCGTTTTTCGTCTCGTCCAGGACCGTGCTCATGATGATGACTTCCTTCGCGCGGCCCTGGAACTTGTGGACGGTGTCAGCCTGGATGGTGTTGACGAGGGCTTCCGCCACTTTGTCCACTTGCAGACGGTACGGCGTGACCACACCTATGTCTTCAGGCCGTGTGTCTGAGCAGAATTCTTGCAGGACTTCCTCTGCAATAACGTCCGCTTCCCGCTGGTTGGTGCGACCGCGCACGTGCTGCCGCATGTGGTTTCCCTTAGCTGTGCGTACCACTATGAGCGCCTTGTTGTCCGGGTCACTGACCGTGTACGGAACGAGTTGCCCACCGTAAAACTTCTTGTTGCAGAAATCGATGATGGCAGGGTCGCAGCGGTAGTGCTCCCGGAGCATTGTGCGGGGGAGGTCGGTGCCGAAGCGCTCGATGATTGAGGACAGGATACTGTGCCGCCCATAGTCGTAACTTGGCGCAGGTGCTGGCCGGCACGCTCGGATGCACCCTTCGCCGCTATGTGCTGTAGCTGCTGCAGGTCGCCCACCACGATGACGTTCCGTGCGCAGGAAAGCGCCACGCCCGCGACTAGAAGGTCCACCTGGGACGCTTCATCGATGATCAGGTAGTCCAGCAGGAAGCCAGCCGGGATGCTTCGCCGTAGCGAGTGGCAGGTACTCAGGATCACTGGATAATCGTTGGCAAAGTTCTTGAAGTCCCGGCGATAAGTGTCGTCCGAATAGCCTTGAGACCGGCCACCGGAATAGCGCTGGTACAGACCGGCGTCCAGCGCTTGTCGTGACAAGTGCCCCAGTTCGTCTTCGAGACCGGGGCAGTCGTTCTGATCGAGCTGCGCTTTCGCTCGCTCGATTTGCTGTTCCAACTCCGCAATTTTGCTGTCGTAGAAAGCAGCCTGGAGACGCAGGATTACGTCCGTGTTGTCTGGATCGATGTGCTTCGTGGATCCATATCGAAAACGGCCCTTGAACCGTCGAAAAACTCTTTTGAGGCGACTTTCATTCGCTGGAACGGCCGCTGTCTGGGCGAGGAATTCGAGGATACGGTTGGACGGCCGCTTCAGGAGTGTCAATGCCGGAAGCGAGGGCAGTTCGTGACTGTCGACATGGTGGCTGAAGTGACGCCGTTCAAGTTTGTAGGCATCCAGCTCCTGCCGCAGCATAGCTAGCTCCCGGGCCATCACCTGCAAGTGCTGGAGTTGCTTGTCGAGGTCCGAAATCCGACCGGCTGCTGGCAAGGACACAGTTGAGCGCCCGGCTTGGCGTTGCACCTCGACGTTTTCGGCGTGTTGTCCCGCGAAGAACTTACGTCTCACGTCGCTACGCCCCAAGTCTGCAACGACGTGGCCGAGCCCTTCCCGCGCGAGCTTGTCGCGGACGTTTTCCACCGCGGCATCATTGGAAGACACAATGCCCACAGTTGTCCCCGGGGAACGGATGATGTTGGCAACCAGGTTCAGTATTGTTTGCGTCTTTCCTGTTCCCGGCGGCCCGTCGATGACCGAGATACGGTGGGTGAGGCCTTTCATCAGAGCCTCGCGCTGGCTGAGGTTTGACGAAAACGGGAAAATAAGTTCCCCGATTTCCGCCGAGGCATCCAGGGCTTCGCCGCGAAGGTAGAGATCGAGGATGCTCCCCTAGGGGATGGCCCGAAAGCTCTTGTATAGGGGGCGCAATGGATCGTCCTGCCCGAGATGGGAAACGACGTGGTGCCAGTAGTTGAGGACGTCGTAAGCTTCGGTGGCGTCCTCCGCAGCGTGGACAATGCTGATCTCGTCCTGCCTGCATGTCCTATAGACTTCGCGTCCGCTGGTTAAGGAGAAAACGCGCCACCAGGTCTGGCCTGGACCGTCAAAACGCCACACCTCCGTCACTCCCTGCACGGGATCTCCACGGATGCTGACACAGTCCCTATCCTCAATGGGTTCGCGTGTCGGGTTGCGCAGAATCATGACGTTCTGGGCCGAATACCTGTATTTCCGCGGGCTGCTGGCTAACTGGAATGTAACGAAGGTGAAGTCGGCGGCGACAACGTAATCCAAAACTTGCGAGGTTTTGTCGTGAAATCCGGGCTGGTCCCTGCTCCGGATGAGAACGGCCTCGCGGCGCGGGTCAGTCAATACAATTCCCCCAAGTGAAAGATGCAACATCCTTGCCCCCGACGTTATCGAAGTTCGCTGCACCGTTCGACCGCCTGGGCGTTTGCAGGTCCAGCTTCGTTCCATCGCCACCGTTGCGGAGGGTAAGCCCGATGCGGTAAGTTACTCATCAGTAACTTAATGAACTTCCGGGGATATTCGCGCCTTGGAGCCGTCTATCAGCACTGATCCCTAGCGAGGAAACCATGCCTAAGAAATCCATTGACATCAACAACCTTCCGTACGCCGACGGCGACTTCTTCGCCTTCGAGCAGCTTCTCACCGCCAAGGAGCAGGACCGGCTGGCCGAGATCCGGGGTTTCCTTGCCCGCGAAGTCCGGCCGATTGCCGTGGATTGCTGGAACCGCGGTGAGTTCCCCATGGAACTCATTCCCAAGCTGGCCGAAATCGACCTGGTGAGCCCGGTGCGGCGCCAGGGCTACTCCAACCTGTTTGCCGGCCTGGTCCACGCCGAGGCCACGCGCGCCGATACCTCCATCGCTACCTTCATGGGCGTGCACGACGGACTGTTCACCGGCTCCATCGAAGCCCTTGGCTCCCAGGAACAGCAGGACGCCTGGCTCCCGGATATTTATTCGCTGAAGAAGATCGGCGCATTCGGGCTCACCGAACCCCTGGGCGGTTCCGATGTGGCCGGCGGCACGCGCACCACAGCACAGCGCGACGGCGACACCTGGATCCTCAATGGCGACAAACGCTGGATCGGCAACGCTACATTCGCGGACTGGGTGGTCATCTACGCCCGGGACCTCGCCGACAACCAGGTCAAGGGTTTCCTGGTAGATACGGCGCTGCCCGGGTTCAGTGCCACCAAAATCGAAAACAAGATCTCCCTCCGGACCGTCCAGAACGCAGACATCGTCCTGGAGAACGTGGTGGTTCCGGACTTCTTCAAGCTGGCAGGCGCCAACAGCTTCCGCGACACCAACAAGGTCCTGAAGGTCACGCGGCTGTCCGTGGGCTGGCAGGCAGTTGGCCAGCAGCTGGCAGCGTTTGACGTGGCTCGCCGCTACGCCGTGGAACGCCACCAGTTCGGCCGTCCGCTGGCGTCGTTCCAGCTCGTCCAAAGCCAGTTGGTGCAGATCCTCGGAAATGCCGTTAGCTCGATGGCCATGATGGTCCGGCTCTCCCAACTGGAGGACGCTGGCCAGGCCAAGGACGAACAGTCCGCCCTGGCCAAGGCATTCACCACCGCCCGGATGCGCGAGAGTGTTGCGATCGGCCGCAGCCTCCTGGGCGGCAATGGCATCGTGACGGACTTCGAGATGGCCAAGATTTTTGCAGATGCCGAAGCCATCTACTCGTATGAGGGAACCCACGAGATCAACACCCTCGTGACCGGCCGTGCCATCACCGGGATCTCTGCCATCGTCTAGGGCGTGTCTCTTTATTGGCGTAGCCAGATGACGACTGCGTACAGGATAACGCCGGCGCGGTAGGTCAGTGTGAGTTTGTCGAAGCGTGTGGCGATGCCGCGCCATTGCTTGGAGAGGCTGAAGGATCTTTCGACGGTGGTGCGGCCTTTGTAGGTCTCGGAGTCGAAGTTCACGGGCCGGCCGCCGCGTGAGCCGCGGCGTTTGGCGTGTCCGATCTGATCGGAGGGTTCCGGGATGACGGCTTTGATACCCCGGTCGCGGAGTATGGCGCGGTTCGCCCGGGACGAGTAGGCCTTATCTCCCATCGCGGCATCGGGGCGGGTTCTGGCGCGACCTCCGCCGAGACGAGGAGCCCGGGCTGCTTCCATGACGACGGGGAACATGGGCGAGTCGCCGCCCGCGCCGGGGCCAAGACTCATCGCCAGCCGGCTGTCCTTGCCGTCGCAGGCGTGCTGGATCTTGGTGCTTAGCCCGCCCCTGGAGCGGCCGATGGCGTGGTCAGGCGGTTGGGTAAAAAGTTTCTTGTAATTCGGGAGTTCCCCCTGTGGCGCGGGGAAGGTTCGTCCCGTGCTGGTGGGCTCGGTTGATAGTTGAGTCCACCAACACGGTCCAGTCGATCAGCCCGGCCGCGTCCGCTTCGGCCAGAAGCCTCGTGTGGATCCGGTCCCACGTGCCGTCGGTTGCGAAACGGCGGTGCCTAGGTGTTCGTCGAATGTGTGAACGTCGCCCATGGCATTGAAACACCATGAAGGTGCGTTTTTGCTGCCATGACACTCCATGCAGCGACGTCGCGCACGTCAATGATGCTGGTCGGCAAGTCGGGGGCGAATGGTGCTAGGACTGGGCCAGGCCGGCATGCGGGTAGCGATTTAAGTCAAGGTGGACCTGCGGAGGTCTTCATCACCCGCGAGTTCGTACCAGGTCTCCGCCTCCAGTGTGGGCGAGGGCGTGTCAAGGTTCCAATACAGGGCATCGATGAGATTCCTGAGCTCTTGGACCGCCAGAGTGGGGAGGATCATTCCCGGTCCGCGGGGATCGTTGATGAGCTGGGACAGCCGCAAGGGTGTCATGGTGCGGTATCTCGGACGCGGGGCCAACTGCAGAGGATGCTGTTCACTGTGACTCCATCAGAACGCGTTGAGAGGGTGTAGGTAGCGTCCCTGAGTGTAATCCGCGGCCCGGAAGCGAGCTCCACGAACGGGCTCCAGGCCCAAGCGGCGGCCAGGCGGACGGGCAAGCCGGTGCGGGCTAGCACCCTGAGCAGCATCAGTGTGACGGCCCCTCCAATCAGCAGCCCGGCCAGCTGGACCAGAAGGTAGCCCACCGCGTCAGGGACCGCAGCCCGGACCGCGAGGAAATAGATCTCAGCCGTGGACGGGTAAAACGTGGGCACATGCGGCCGGTTAATGGCCGCGCAGAGAGGGTTTCCGGACGGAAAACCCGTGGCGGCCACGGACTCTGTCCCAAACAGATCCACTGAACAGACAGCTTTCCCGTCAGGACCTGACGTGCCCTGCGCAAACAGCCAGGCCGGCCGGTGATCGGCGAGGGTCTCATCGCGGGCCTCTTCGGTAATGATGTGGTTACCGAAGCGGAGGGGTTTGCTCACACTGCTAGCCGTGCCCTCCGGGTGGCGCTGAGAGTCGCTGCCGCCGAGGAGCTGGCAACCCATTTACGGGCCGCCCTGGAGCAGGACAGCTATTGATGTGGCCTGCGGGACGATCATGGCCGCGGACCGGTGTTCCAGGGACCAGGCATTTGACATTCTTTGCCACGCGTCAAACAACCGCAACGAAAACTTGGCGACCTCGCCCAGGAACTCATAACCCGAACTGCCGGGGCTACGGTGATGACAGCACATTTCGACGACTAGCGCTCCCGCTCAACAGGGCGGGTTTTCCGGTGCAGGATCAGTGCGGTGGCGGCGAGGAGGACCGCGGCGCCCTGTGCGAGGGCGGTGAGGGTTTTCTCAGCGAACCAGACGGGTTCGTACATGGCCGGGAAGGGCCCGAACGCCGGGAGGTCGATGTAGCGGTAGAGGAGCAGGATCGCCAGCCCTCCGCCGGCGGTGAGCAGGGCAAGGAGCCATGCGGGGCGGCTGCCGCGGATCAGGACGTAGAGCCCGGCGGCTACGGCGGCGGCGGCTTCGGCGAGAAAGAGGTTGCCCTCGCCGAAGCCTTCCGGGGCGGCGGACTGGTAGCCCGGGGCAAGGCGTGCATGCACGATCGCGTCCACGGCCAGAGCGGCCGCCGCCAGGACCCGCAGGACGGGGCCCGCAACGGTGCCACGGCCTGGGCGGCCTGGTTCCGGGGTTCCCGCGCCGGTGATACCCCGGGCAGGGGTGCGGTCCTTTCTCATTTGACGGTCAGGGTCCCGTGCATGTTGGAGTGGTAGGTGCAGTGGTAGGAGTAGGCCCCTGCCTTGGCGGGGGCGGTGAAGGTGGTGCTGGTGCCGGCTTTGACGACGGCGTCGAAGGACCCGTCGTCAGCGGTGACGGTGTGGGCCACGTTGTCCATGTTCATCACGGTCACGCTCGCCCCGGCAGGGACACTGTCGGGGCCGGTGTAGGCGAAGGATTTGATGTGGATCGTCAATTCAGCCGCCATCCCGGAGGACCCGCTGGTGGCTCCCATCGTGGCTCCCATTGATGATGCCATCGGGGACGCTCCCATCCCGGCATCCATGGACGCTGACGCGGAAGCCGTTGGCGGCGTCGGCGACCCGGGTGTTGAGCTGGACCCTCCTGGGGTGGTCCCGCAGGCGCTGGCACCGATGATGGTGGCCGCGCCAATCAGGGCAAGGGCGAGACGTTGCGGGGTTTTTATCGTCTTCATGGTGTTTCCCTTCAGGGAGCTGACGGGCGCTCCTGGCGGAGGCGAGGGCAGCGGTTCCGGGTTCAGGCGGGGTGGCTGGAGGTCAGGTGGGCGTAGACGACGGTGTTGTCCAGGTACTCCCGGGTGGCGGGGTCGTAGCCGCCGCAAGTGATCAGGCGGACCTCGGGGCGGTCCGCGTTCTGGTACACCTCCACGGTCGGGAAGGTGGCTTTATGATAGACATCGACTTTGTCCACGGTGAAGACCGCGGCGGTGTGGTCCGCGCGGGTGACGGTGAGGGTCTGGCCCGGGGTGAGTTCGTGGAGCCGGTAGAACAGGCCAACATCGCTGTTGGTGGTATTGACGTGGCCGAGGATGACCGCGGACCCGCTCTGGCCGGGCATGGGCGAGTCCTGGTACCAGCCCCCAGGTGCTCCCGGTTCCCCAGACGGAGTCTGGACTTCACCGTTGACTTGCTTGCCGACGGGGGTCAGGGCCGCGTCAACGCCGATGGCGGGGACAACGACCCGGACCGGCGCAGAGGCGGGCAAAGCCGCATCCGGGGCCGCAGGAACAGCCGCGGACGGCGGGATGGGCGGTGCCGGTGCATTGACCTGGTCAGTTAAGGGCGCTGGCGCAGGGCTGCTGGCGTCAGGGAATGGAGCCGTGGCCGGTGCCCTGGCCGAGACAGT
The DNA here is from genome assembly GCF_050156575.1 of Pseudarthrobacter sp. S6. Taxonomy (NCBI): domain Bacteria; kingdom Bacillati; phylum Actinomycetota; class Actinomycetes; order Micrococcales; family Micrococcaceae; genus Pseudarthrobacter; species Pseudarthrobacter sp. S6. The sequence continues at coordinate 1,635,244 of NZ_CP189581.1, forward strand.
GCTGGTGCCGCCCGGGACGGGTGGTTCGGCGTGGAGCCCGAGGCCGATCGTGGTGATGCCGCCAGCCAGGAGCAGGGCCGCCGCCGCGGACGCCATGAGGCGTCCGCGGCGACTGCTGTTTTCAGGTCCCATTAGATCCCTGCTTGTCCTGTCGCCTTGATCAGGCGTTAGGCTGCCATCTTGCGGCGGAGGGCGTACGCGCCGCCGGCTGCCAGGACGAGGCCGCCACCTGCTGCCAGGAGCCCCAGGTCAGGGCCGGCCGGGGCCGGGGTGGTGATGCCGGTGCCGGGGGCGCCGGCTGGCATGGCCTTCAGGGTCCCGCACAGCGCCGGCGAGGTCGCGGCCAGCGGCAGGGACGGCACGAGGTCGCTGGGAGCCTTCTGGGCCGCGTCGGACAAGGTGGCCGGGTCCAGGCCGTGGACGACGACAACGGCGGTGCCGGCCTTGAGCGCATCAGCGGTCTTCGCATCCAGGGTGAAGGTGCGGTTGTAGGTGTAGGAGGCGCCCATCCCGGCGACCTTCAGATCGGTGCCAGCTGCCGGGCTGGTGTCACCGCTGGTGGACAGGGTCGCACCGATCCCGCCGTAGGCCGGGGCACCTTCGGTGGTGCTGATCACGCCGTCTTTGTTGGTGTCGGCGGACATGTCCGGGCAAGTGCCCTTCGCGCCGATGTGGATGTGCTGGACGTGCGGGTAGGGGCTGCCGTTGAACATCGCGGCGAGACCGGAAACTTTCTCCGTGACCGTTGCCTGGTCACCGCTGACGGTGATCATGACGGTTCCCGAGGCGTTGCTGCCGTTGATCGCGGCCAGGTTCGCCTGGTAATTCGTGTTGTCCGCGGCCAAGGCCGGGCTGGTGGAGAGTGCAAGGGCGCCCAGGGCCAGGGCCGGGGCAATCAGGAAAGCGGATTTCATCATGATTCTTTTTCCTCCATTGACAATGAACGCCCCCCCAGATGGGCACGCCCATGACTGTGACACTAACGGTTCGTTGTGCTCCACGCCACAGATTGGTCAGATGTCATGAACTTTCCTTCGCCGCACCTGAAGCCTCTCACCTGCCCAAACACCCGGTCCGGGCACCTGGGGCATGCGGCAGGGGGGTGCATGAAGCGCTATTCGGACCAGCAGGCCAGCACTGTGGTGGCCACCTGGTAGGCGAACGCGGCGCGGGTCACCTCGTGCGGGCCCAGCGTTTCCGGCAAGGCCGACGCGTCCACGGTCAGCACAAAGCTGTCCTTAACGAAGGCAGCGGACGCTGGCGTCTGGAAGGCCGGGAACCCCAGGTTCGCCAATCCCTCGATCGGGTCGGCCGCAACCGTACTCCGCTGCAGCTCCTGAAAGAAAGCGTGTGCAGCATCCGGGTCAGCGGCTTCCTTGACCGAGAGCACGAGCGCACCGCCCGGCAGAGTGTAGGTGCAGGTGTAGAACTTGTCTGCCCACGTTGCGGCGGTGCCCGGGACAGACGGGAGGGCCAGAATCTTGACGATGTTGGCACGGGTTTCCTCCCCGCACACCATCAATGCCGCCGCCGAGGGCCCACCCGCGTCGGCAACGGGAATATCAGAGAGCGGCGAAGCTGATGCGGATGCAGCCACCGTAACAGCCGGACCCGGCGCCGTGGTCCCGGGGCCGGCACCGCACCCAGCCAGAACCAGCATCGACAACGCCGCAACAGCCGGGACAAGAACCCGATGCGTCGGAGATCGTAGCGGCGAGTTTACCCGTCCCATCAAGCACACACCTTCCAAAAGGTAGTCCTGGCCGACACCTTACCGCCCGCCACTGGCTATTCGGTACCGGAGCCTCCCCGGACGGGTCCGGCAACACGTCCGCGCCCGGGTCCCTGCATATGGGACCTGACCGGGCAGCGGCCGGCCGAGGCCCTGCTGCCGCGCTCCGTTTCCCATGTCAGCGGACCAGGACAGCCATCCTTTGTGGCCGCGGTCTCGAACCGCGGGCATGAACTATTACAGCCCGGCGGCGCAGGACCGGGCCAAGACGCCACATATGATGCAGTGGAAAAGGTCCTGACCGGCATCTTTGAACCGTTGAGCAGGCACACCCTTGCCGTCCGCTGGAACCAGGCCGTTGAAGCCATGGCCAAACGCCTCGAAGCCCAGGACAACGGCTCCGAATAGGCCACTCGGGCACCCGACCCGCTGTGCCCCCGGCAAAACGCGGGGATTGGAAAGCCTGACCTGGAAACCCACGCAGGAGAGATCTCGGGTGTCCGGCGCACGACTTTAGCCGTACCGCACCCCACTCGAGCCGATGTCTTTGGGTATTTAGTACTTCTCTTCTTAGCGGGCTGCTCCGGGGTTTCGGTATCCCCGGAACAGCCGGACACCTCGGCAGCGTGCGAACCGGCCCGTCGGTTCGTGGGACTTAGTCGTTGTCGTTATCGCCGCTGGTGTTGATGCTGCCGTTGACGCCTGCCGGGAAGAACCCGCCCGACGTGACCTGCTCTGAATCGAGGTAGGCGATGTTCAACACTTGGGCTGCGGTCCGGCTGAACGCCAGCCCGTTCGCGTCAGTGGGAACAAGGTTGGCCACGGCCGCGGTGCCGATGCCCTGATCCAGATCCGTTGTCCCGTCGAGGCTGTCCCGGGCGTCCGAAATCTTCTGCACCGTGGTGTAGATCGCCGGGGTCTGGACCCCCAAAGCGTAGAGCGTTGTACGGATAATCCCCGCATGGTAGGCCTCGACGGCCAACAGTCCCGCGGCCGCCTCAAGATAGGTCTTATTACTGATCAACGGAGCCGCGCCCTTATACGCGGTGACACCGACGTCCTCGAAGATAAAGGCCCCGAACAGGAAGTTGACCTCATTGGCATACACATCGAACTTGTCATGCGGACCGATCAGCCCCGCAGCCCGGGCCGCGGCCGTGAAGCTATCATCAAGACTGATCCTCGGCCTCGACACCGCAGCGCTGCCCAACGCACTGCGGAGGAACGCGACATGGGTCTTTTCATCCCCGGCGATCTCCTCAGCATACTTTTTGATCAGAGGCGTCTTGAACGGTACAGCCCTGCCGCCGACCACCGGACCCCGCCGCCCCGTCCCGGTGGTCATGTTATCCGGCAACCCCATCCCCGTGACGGCCCGGAGATAAAACTCAGCCTCAAGGTATTCCAAGTTCAACGCGAAGTTCAGAATCGCCGCGTCACTGGGGGCCCCGGCCTCCTCCGCAACAGCAGGCGACGCCGCCGCGGACGCGGCAACGAAAGCCGCCCCGGCGGTGAGCCCGCTCAGCCCGGCCGCCCGGAAAAACCGGCGACGGTCCACCGCGCTCTCCGCGCTCCGGGAAATAGCGTCAACAATAAAACGTTGTTCGAACATGGGACATTCTCCTGCCATTCAAACGAAATGGCGGGGGCAGGACATACTCCTTTTAGCGCACCCCAGCGCTGCGACACCCTCGTCGCCACGACCACACCGGCCATGATACCCGTCACAATACCCGGGTCGGAAACGATGAGGAAGAGGATAAGCCAACCACTCCCAAGCGACTGGAACCCTGTTCTTTGAGCTAACTACCGCGACCGACCGTGGTACCCTTGGCCTCGAGCATGAACCTGGGCGCCAACGCCGGTGTGGCCAGCACCAACCAGAACACCTTGGATGAGAACAACACCGCCGGAACCGACCGTGGTTCGTTCGTTTCGGCGTCGAACCTCGGCCTGAACCTGGGCGCCACGGCCAACGTCCCGAGCACCATCCAGAACAACACCACCACGCGGAACAAAAGATTCATCGGCAGCTAATCGAACCGACCCGGGGGATCTCGCGTGGACAGAGGGTCCCTGAACACGTCCTCTTGCACCGTGAAAGCGTGTACAGAACCGGGCCGTGGGGAATGACCGGGCGCCGGACCTTGTTAGTCCGGCTATGACACTTCTTCCCACACAGGCAGCACCCGGCCTCGCACTCGCCCTAGTCGGCGGGGGAACCACCGATGAGCTGAAGCTGGGTACCGGGGCCAGCGGCCTGGCTAACCTCCCCGTGGCCTACGGCCTGAGCGAGGAAGCCGCCCGGTCCTGGGGCCTGAACCTCTCGCACGCGATCAAGGACGGCGAGCCGGACCTCTTCAACGAACCAGGCATCTTCATCCTCGACGAGGACGGGACCCTGTTCTGGTCCAGCACCGCGACCATGCCCTTCGGCCGGCCGTCCCTGGACGATGTCATCGCCGGGGTCCGCTACGCCCAGGAGCACGACTACCCGCCCCACGGTGCCGCCTGAGACCTCGGGCGCAGACAAAGTCCGGCGCACCCGGGAGCCGCCAGCGCACCGGACTCCACAACCGGCCGCAATGAACGGAAAGGCAGCACATCCATGACCCCCACCCAAGCCCCTGTGCGGCGCGAACACGTCGAGGTCGCCGGTACATCCCTTTCATATCTGAGCAGCGGCGATGACCAGAGCCCCACGCTGCTCTTGCTGCACGGCACGTTCTGGAGCCGCGTGTGGCTGCCGGTCCTGCCCGCCTTGGGAATCGTCCGGCGGTGCATTGCCCTGGACCTGCCCGGATTCGGGCACAGCGAAGGCGAACTCGACACCAGCCACGCCACCGTCCCGGCCCTCGCAGAAACAGTTCTCGACGCCGCCGATGCCCTCGGACTGGACAGCTTCGACCTGGCCGGGCACGACATCGGCGGAGGAATAGCCCAACACCTCGCAGCCACCAGCGGGCGGGTGAACAAACTCGTGCTGATGAACTCCGTCATGTTCGATTCGTGGCCGGTGCCTGCGGTGGAAAGGTTCCGCGACCCGCAGGTCCGGGCAGCCACGACAGCCCCGGAGCTGCTGGAAGCCCGTGCGATATCGACGCAGCGGGCCATCAAACGCACCCTCAGCGAGGAGGAACTGGCTGATTACCTCTCGCCGTGGAACGAACCGGCCCGCCACAGGTCGTGGATGGCCATGGCCGCAGCCGCCGACCCCCGTTACACCCTGGACCTGGTCCCGCTGCTGCAAGAAGCCCACATACCGACCCGTCTGGTCTGGGGCAGCGAGGACGACTTCCAAAAAGTCAGCTTCGCGCACCGCTACATCAACGAGATTCCGGGATCGGATCTCGTTGAAGTCAACGGCAATCACATTCCCACCGAAGATTCACCGGCAGCCGTCACCCAGGCCATCCTGGAGCACCTCGTCAAATGACAGCGGCCGAAACCTCCGCCTGCACACCCCCTGGCATGGGAACATCTGAATCCGCCTGAAGTCCGGGCCCGGGCAAGTTCGGGCAGAAGAACCCGCTCCCACTGCCCTTGCTCCCGGGCAGACCAGCGCGCACCATGACAGATAACAAAAGGACCGTCCCGCGCTGATCGGCCTGACAACCGTAAACGGAGGATCAATGACCAGGGACGCCACTATCCACGCCCAGGAGCGCTTCGGCGTCGCCATGAACAGCGGGAAACTCGATGAATTCGATGACGTCGTCACGACCGGCTGTGTCAATCACGACCCGGAACCAGGACAAGGACCGGGCCCGCAGGGATTCAAAGACCTGTTCACAGGATTGCGCTCTTCTTTCATGATCAAATTCCTGCTCACGGCCTTCGCGACCGCAGTTCTGATAGTGCACACCCAATTGATCGGGCTCGTCGCGCACGCAGCGGCAAACGGGGCCCTGCACTCCACGGAACTGGGCGCGGCAAAGGCTCAGGTCACCGTCGCTGCAGGAGGCGCCCTGGTGGTCCTGCTGGTCATCACGGCCCATTCGGTCTACAGGCCCGGGGCCGGACCCGCTACGGGCTGCGTAAGCAGCAGCAATACCCCACCTCGCCAACAACAGCCGCGGTCCTCGCCGTAAACATCGGACCCACGCGGCCACGGGAAGGCCAAGACCCCTGCCGGGGCGTCTCCGGTTGTCCGGCCAGCAGTTGTGCGGGACGGGCATGATGAATCCCGGAGCTTCGCCAAGTCCGTACTTATTCGTCCTGCCGCCGCCGCTGAAATCGGCGGCGCCTGGCCGGTGTTCAGGTCGTCCGCGAAAAACCAGGCGTGGTGGTGGGCCGGGCTGGGCGCATGTTCTCAGAGACGAAGGATTTCAAGAACAGGGTCATTCGAGAAGCGTGGTGCTTGCAGCGGACTGCCGGAAAGCGACGCCGTTCTTCGGGAAACCGCCATTGTGATTGTCAGTTTCAGCGGTCCAGGGGCGCTGAAAATGACAGCCGGAAGGGATCTCAAACGGTGTCTTGCGAACGATCGTTTCTATGATTCTGGTGACCTGCGAGCGTTCGGCCTAGCAGTGCGCTGAACAAATGGGTGGCTTAGGGCGCGCCTTTTGCCCCCACGCGGCGTGCAGCATCAGTCCCACCACGATGAGCGAGGCGATAGCGTCCGCACGGGGAAACGCGGGGGTCAAAACGATGAGGCCGGCGACCGCGGTGGCAATGAAGCCGTAGAGATCGGTCAGGAGGGGCTGGAAGGATCCTTCTACGTTCAGGCTGGACCGGTTGGCTTTGGCCAGCAGCCACACCGCCACCAGATTCACGATGCCCCCCAGGATCGCGACGACCAGGACAGGTCCGCCCTCGACGGGAGGCGGATCGAAGAGACGGTGGATGGCCTCCACAGCAACCAGGGCGCTGCTGACCAGCAAGGTGATGCCATTGGCGGCCGCGGAAAGGATTTCCGCACGCTTGAATCCGAAGGTCCAGATTCCCCGCGCCGGGCGTGCCGCCGGGTTGATCGCCCACAGGGAGGCTGCGATCGCCCCGGCGTCGGTGAGCATGTGCCCGGCGTCGGAGAGCAAAGCCAGCGACCCGGAAACGCCGGCCACGATGACTTCCACGACCATGAACCCGACAAACAGGGCAAGGGCAATAACCAGATAGCGCCGGTCAGCGTTGCCGCTATCCCGTGGCTGTGACCGCTGTGACCGCTGTGACCGGCAGAGGATGCGCCCTCCTCATGTCCGGGTGCGTGGACGTGATCGGCGCTCATCGCCCGGTGTCCTTCTGCGCGGGGCCGGTGCGCTCGGGATGAATAGCGACGGTGTGCGGCACCTGAACCTTTACCGGGGGTTCTCCTGACATGATGGGCAGAACCCCCGCGATGATGATTCGCGCCACCTAGCGCCGGCGTTGGTTTCGTCTGTGGCGTTTGGATGGCGTTGGGCAAGTCTTTTGCGGGTGGCCGCGTTGGCCACGGCCGGGTCAGGCGGCTAGCTCCACGTCGATGACAGCTCGGTGAAAGCGTGGCTGGCTGCGCTCACGTAGGCGCCTTTCCTTCTGAGCAGGGCTGCGGTGCGGTGTGGAATGGCCGGGGCCAGGTCAACCGGATGGAGCCCGTGGTGTTCGCGGGCAATGGCTTCGGGCAGCACGGTGGCGAGCTGGCCGCGGCGGACGATTTCCACGATCGCGCTGATGGAGTCGGCTTCAATTGCGACGCGGGGGTCAATGCCGTGGTCGCGGAAGTACTGGTCGATGTGGCGCCGGGTTGCGAAGTCGTTACTGAGAAGCACTAGCCTCTCTTGTTCAAGCTGCCGCAGGTCCATGGGTGTCTGCACGCCGGCGCGGGGGTGGTTATTGCCGACGACCAGGCCAAGGGTTTCGACGAACAATGGCTGGGTCTCGATCTCAGACGAACGTGCCTGGGCGAAAGCGATGCCTAGATCGAGGGTGTCCTCGGCCAGTGCCGCCTCGATGCGGTCCTGGGTCATCTCCTGCACGCTCAAGGTGATGCCGGGATAGCGGGTGCTGAAACGTTCGACCAGCGGACCGATCAGGTAGGCGGTGAACGTGGGTGTCATAGCCAGCCGGAGCGATCCACGGGTTAGATCCTGCACGTGGTGGATGGCCCGGGTTCCCGCGTCAAGCTCCAGCAGGGCGCGACGGGCATAGCGCAGGTAGGTCTCGCCGGCGTCGGTCAGCCGCACGGTGCGCCCGGACCTGTCCAGGAGTTGGACGTGCAGCGTGGTCTCCAGTTGTTTGATCTGTTGCGACAGCGTCGGTTGGGAGACATGGAGTGCCTCGGCCGCGCGGGTGAAGTTTTGGTGTTCCGCGACCGCGGTCAGGTAGCGGATGTGGCGTAGCATCACAACTCTCCAACTATAGGAATTACTTATTGATTCCATTATAAACAAGTCTTGGACACTATAGTTTGGTTCCGTCATCCTTGAGTTATCCCCAAACATGAAGGAGACGGCCCATGAAAGACATCATCGAAGGCTTTCTGAAATTCCAACGGGAAGCCTTTCCGGATCGCTCTGAACTCTTCAAGGAGCTGGCCACCGCCCAGAACCCTGGGGCCCTGTTCATTGCCTGCTCGGACAGCCGGGTAGTGCCGGAGCTGCTGACCCAGCGGGAACCGGGCGACCTGTTCGTGATCCGCAACGCCGGCAACATCGTGCCGGCCTACGGCCCGGAGCCGGGCGGTGTCTCCGCGACCGTCGAGTACGCGGTCGCCGTCCTGGGCGTCACGGACATCATCATCTGTGGCCATTCCGACTGCGGAGCGATGACTGCCATCTCCACCGGCACGAAGCTGGACCACCTGCCGGCAGTGGCCAGCTGGCTTGCCCACGCCGACGCTGCGAAGGCCGTTAACGCCGCCCGCACCCACGGATCGGCCCAGGAGCGACTGGAGGCCATGGTCCGCGGGAACGTCATCGCCCAGCTGACCAACATCAGGACCCATCCCTCCGTCGCCTTGGCCCTGGACCAGAACCGGCTGAGCCTCCACGGCTGGGTCTACGACATCGAAACCGGCTCCATCGACACCCTGGACGGCGTCACGGGCCTCTTTGTCCCACTCGCAGACAACCCGCAGACCTGTGCCATGCCGGCCAGATCCGGCTTGGCCGCCTAACTACCTGATATCACCGAAAGAAATAGGAAAACACCATGATTCATTCCCAGAACACCCAGGCTCCGCGCGAGGAACTGACCGCCGCCATCATCGACGCCAAGATGCGCAAGGACCTCTCTTGGCAGGAGCTGACCAACGGTACCGGCTTGAGCCTTGCCTTCGTCACCGCCGCCCTGCTCGGCCAGCATCCATTGCCGGAAGCCGCTGCGGAAATCGTCGTCGAGCGGCTGGGCCTGGGCGAGGACGCCTCCAGGCTGCTGCAGACCATTCCGCTGCGCGGCAGCATCCCCGGCGGCATCCCAACCGACCCCACCATCTACCGTTTCTACGAAATGCTGCAGGTCTACGGGTCCACCCTGAAAGCACTGGTGCACGAACAGTTCGGTGACGGCATCATCAGTGCTATCAACTTCAAGCTGGACATCAAGAAAGTTGACGACCCCGACGGCGGTTCACGTGCCGTGATCACGCTCGACGGAAAATACCTGCCCACCAAACCGTTCTGATCCCGGCCTGGCGGCGGCCTCACTTCTGGGGCCGCCGCCTATCCCTGAATCAACCTCCCAGGCAAGGACTTATCATGGACTTCATCCAACGCACCATCGACATCGCACGCGCCAACGTCGAGGAGGGCGGGCGGCCGTTTGCCACCGTCATTGCCCGCGACGGAGAGATCCTTGCCGAGAGCCCCAACCGTGTGTCGCAGACGAACGACCCGACCGCGCACGCCGAGATCCTCGCGATCCGCGAGGCCTGTTCCCAACTCGGTACCGAGCACCTGACCGGGTGCACCATCTACGTGCTCGCCCATCCCTGCCCGATGTGCCTCGGCTCGCTGTACTACTGCAGCCCCGAGAAGGTCGTCGTCCTCACCCAGCGCGACGACTACGAACCGCACTACGTCGACGACCGCAAGTACTTCGAACTGGCCACCTTCTACGCCGAGTTCGCCAAAGACTGGACCGAACGACGGCTGCCGGTGGACTACCAGCCCCGGGACGCCGCGATCGACGTCTACCGTGAATGGCAGCGATGCAACTCGGGCAACCGCCACGTACTCACCCCGCCACCCGCAGGGTAGCCGGGCGCCGCCGGGGGTGCCCCGATGTTGGCAACTCAGCGACGGCATCATCAGCGCCATTACTTCAAACTCACCGTCAAGAAGGTCAAGGGCATGGACGGCGGTTCACGCGCCGTGATCACCGACCCCCAGAACCCATCCCAAACAGCCTGAGGTCACTCACGCGTCGCCGCTGTAACCGATGCGGTGCCCCATCGCCATGTCGTTGAACTCGCCCAACCGGGTCGTCGCGAGGTCGATCGTTACCGGACGCCGTTTCTTAGCGTCGCGCACGCCCTGACGCCTCCCATGGATCCGATGTGGCCATCGTTTCCCTCGCCCAGAACCAACTCCCAGCGTGTCGGCCAACCACGAATCCACCGATATCCAGACACTCTGATGGCGCGCCTAATGTCGTGGTAGTCCGGACGTCGTCATCCAGAAGTGGTCCGCAAATGACAAGCTGGGGCCTAGTGCGTGTCTCCGAATCACTTGGTAGGCCATTTGGCAATATTTAGGGGTGAGTTCGCGTTCCGCTTTGTTGTCCGATGCCCAGTGGGAGTTTATTTCCCCGTTGATGCCTGATTCCTCGGGGAAGTCCGGTCGGCCCTTCAATGACCACCGGTTGATGACCGAGGGCACCATCTATCGCTACCAGACGGGATCCATGGCGTGATCTCCCTGCCCATTTCGGGTCATGGAAGACCGTGTGGAAGCACCACCGCCGCAACAGCGCCAGCGGGACCTGGGACAAGGTTCTGACTGCGTTGTTGACCCGTGCCGATGCACAAGGGCTGATCAACTGGGAGGTGTCTGTGGACTCCACGGTCAACCGCGCCCATCAACACGGCACGAACCTTCCCCGCCACACAGGGGGACCTCTCGAAATACATGAATCTGTTTGATGAGCCTGATGACCACGCCATCGGCCGCTCCCGCGGTGGGCTGACCACCAAGATCCACGCTCTGGTTGACGGCAATATGCGCCCCGTGGTCCTTCTCCTGGGCCCCGGCCAGGGCGGAAACTCGCCCATGTTTGAAAATCTTATGGACGCCCTCAAGGTCGAGCGGGAAGGTCCCGGACGGCCCCGCACCCGACCAGACCGGGCCATGGCTGACAAGGCCTACTCATCCAAAGCAATTCGGGCCTACCTGCGCGGGCGGGGCATTGAATGCGTCATCCCCGAAAAGGACGATCAGAAAGCCAACCGCAAACGCAAGGGCTCCTCCAGCGGACGCCCCGTCATCTACGACAGGGACGCCTACAAACGGCGCAACGTCGTCGAGCGCAGCTTCAACACCCTCAAGCAATGGCGACCCCTGGCCACGCGCTACGACAAACTGGCCCTCACCTACCGGTCAGCGACCGTTCTGCACGCCATCGTCATCTGGAGCACCCTATTAGGAGACACGCCCTAGTGCCGTCAGCCGTCAGCCAGTGTCCGGCCCCAAAGGCAACAGGATGGACGGGCGGAGGTCCGTGACGAATTCCAGCGGATTGACATACGCGTCCCCGCGCCGGACGCCCCAGTGGACGCAGGCAAGGGCGCCACAGTGCCCGGGTAGCAGCGTTCCGATGGTTTCGCCCTTCGCCACCACGGTTCCCGCTGTGAGCGGGCTGTCGACCGGCTCAAAACTGCTGCGGAGACCGCCCCCGTGATCGATGGTGATCACAGGGCGGTCCACTACCACTCCCACAAAACGGACGGTGCCGGACTCCGGCGAGGTGACCGGGACGCCGTCGTGCGTTGCCTCCAGGTCCACACCCCGGTGCCCGCTCATCCACGGCTTGTCAGGAGGGTCAAAGGCGCGCAGCACCGCGGGCCTGGGGGAGAGCGGCCACGCCCAGGAAGCTCGCGGCGCTGTCTCCGCTGGAGCCACCGCTGCCGGAAACAGAAGGACGGCGGCGAGCACAAGCAATGCTTTCATGAACCCAGCTTTACGTGCCGGATCCCTGATGGGGAGTCCATGCTATGGCCATGTGGAAAACGCCCGCCGAAGGCCCCCTGGTAGTCCAGCGGATATTGGCTCCTGTAGTACACTTGGTGGAGCAGTTTGCTGTGCCCTCAACGCTTGCGTCGGCACGCCTCATTCAGGAATGCGGGGGAGCAGCAACTGACTACGCGTATCCAGCCCTCCAAATCTGAAGCCCCGGCTTTGTATGAGGAGGATTGTGTCTCTTGCGGTCAGGGCCTCGCGGTCCTGATGGGAGTCGCAATGGATGCCAGGAGCACGGCCCGCCTTGGGCCACGCTAAATAACCGTCAACTATTGGCAGGGTAAGAGAGCCTGAAAAGGCTCTCTCATGAATGACCTGCCGGAAGGAGCGCCGGCATGCCCGTCGTAACTATGCGCCAGCTGCTTGACAGCGGCGTCCACTTTGGACACCAGACCCGCCGTTGGAACCCGAAGATGAAGCGATTCATCTTCACGGAGCGCAACGGCATCTACATCATTGACCTTCAGCAGTCGCTGTCCTACATCGACCGCGCCTACGAGTTCGTAAAGGCCACCGTTGCACACGGCGGCACCGTACTCTTCGTAGGCACCAAGAAGCAGGCCCAGGAATCCATCGCTGAGCAGGCTACCCGCGTTGGACAGCCCTACGTGAACCAGCGCTGGCTCGGCGGTATGCTGACCAACTTCCAGACCGTTTCCAAGCGCATCCAGCGCATGAAGGAACTGGAAGAGATCGATTTCGACGACGTCGCCGGTTCCGCGTACACCAAGAAGGAACTGCTGCTCCTTCGCCGTGAACTCACCAAGCTGGAAACCAACCTCGGCGGTATCCGCAACCTGACCAAGGCACCGTCCGTGCTCTGGATCGTGGACACCAAGAAGGAACACCTGGCCGTTGACGAAGCCAAGAAGCTGAACATCCCGGTTGTGGCCATCCTGGACACCAACTGCGATCCTGACGAAGTCGACTTCCCGATCCCGGGCAACGACGACGCCATCCGCTCCGTCAACCTGCTGACCCGCGTTGTCGCCGACGCCGTTGCGGAGGGCCTCATCGCCCGCCACAACCGCGCCACGGGCACCACGGAAGCTCCGGAAGAGCCGCTGGCCGAGTGGGAGCGCGAACTCCTCGAAGGCAGCAAGACTGAAGAAGCTCCCGCCGCTGAGGCTGCTCCGGCCGCTGAAGAAGCTGCCGCTCCGGCAGTCGAAGAAGCAGCCCCGGTTGCCGAGGAAGCTCCGGCAGCCGCCGAGGCTCCCGCCGCCGACGCTGACAAGTAAAGCCGGATTCTCCGGCGCTGCCCGCAGCGCCGGAGCACCTGACAGGATGGCGGCTCACCCGGTGAGCCGCTGTCCTGTCGGTCCGTACACCACATACATTTTCTAGACAGAGGGGTTCCCATGGCGAACTACACTGCCGCCGATATCAAGGCTCTGCGCGAGCGCACCGGCGCCGGCATGATGGATGTCAAGAAGGCTCTTGACGAAGCCAACGGTGACGCCGAAAAGGCCATCGAGATCATCCGCATCAAGGGCCTCAAGGGCGCTACGAAGCGCGAAGGCCGCTCCACCGCTGAAGGCCTGGTGGCCGCCAAGGTCAGCAACGGCGTCGGCGTTATGATTGAAGTCAACTGCGAGACCGACTTCGTGGCCAAGGCTGACAAGTTCATCCAGCTGGCTGACAAGGTCCTGGCCGTGGCTGTGGAGTCCGGCGCTGCCGATCTCGACACCCTCCTGGCCATCGAAGTTGACGGCAAGCCGCTGTCCGAGGTTGTCGTCGAAGAAGGTGCAATCCTCGGCGAGAAGGTTGTTGTCCGCAAGCTCTCCCGCATAGTGGGCGGCACCGTTGACGCGTACCTGCACAAGACGTCCAAGGATCTCCCGGCCCAGGTCGGCGTCCTGTTCGCTGTTGACGGTGAAGGCGAAGCCGCTGCCACCGCCGCGCACGACATTGCAGTGCACATCGCAGCGATGTCCCCGAACTACCTGACCCGGGAAGACGTACCGTCCGACCTGGTCGAGTCCGAGCGTCGCATTGCCGAAGAGACTGCCAAGGCTGAAGGCAAGCCCGAGGCGGCAATGACCAAGATTGTGGAAGGCCGCGTAACGGGCTTCTTCAAGGGTGAGGTCCTGGTTGACCAGGCTTTCGCCAAGGATGCCAAGAAGTCTGTGGCGCAGGTTCTCGAAGAGGCCGGCGTCAAGGGCACGTCCTTCGCACGTTTCCGCGTCGGCTCCTAGCCGAATCCGCAAAGGGGTGGCCACTTCGGTGGCCGCCCCTTTTGCATGCACCGGCTAAACGTCCGATGAGACCTTTGGCCACCCGGCACGATAACCTTTTTCAGAGTTCACCAACGGGAAGGCACCCATGGAAGCCGTCAATTCTTCAAGCCAGCCAGAGAAAAGCAGGCGCCGCGTCCTCCTGAAGTTGTCCGGCGAGGTCTTCGGCGGCGGCAAGCTGGGCGTCGATCCCGACACCGTCCGCGATGTCGCCAAGCAGATCGCTGCGGCGGTCCCCGACGTCGAGGTCGCAATAGTCGTCGGCGGCGGTAACTTCTTCCGTGGTGCGGAACTGTCCCAGAGCGGCATGGACCGTTCGCGCGCGGACTACATGGGCATGCTCGGTACCGTCATGAACTGCCTGGCGCTGCAGGACTTCCTGGAGCAGGCCGGCGTGGAAACCCGCGTGCAGAGCGCCATCACCATGGGCCAGGTCGCCGAGGCGTACATTCCGCGCCGGGCCATCCGGCACATGGAAAAGGGCCGCGTGGTCATCTTCGGCGCCGGCGCCGGCCTACCGTACTTTTCCACGGACACTGTGGCCGCCCAGCGCGCCCTGGAAGTCCACGCGGATGTTGTCCTGATGGCCAAGAGCGGCGTGGACGCCGTCTACACCGCGGATCCGAAGAAGGACCCCACTGCCGAGAAGCTGGACACCCTGAGCTACGACGACGCCCTGCGCCGCGACATCAGGGTCATGGACCAGACGGCAATGACCATGTGCAAGGACAACAACCTGTCCATGGTGGTTTTCGGAATGGAAGGCGAAGGGAACGTCACCCGCGCCATCCTGGGTGAAAAGCTCGGTACCCTGGTGACCCCGTAGCTGCAGCTAGGATGATCTGAGTACGGTTCCATGGCCGCGGCCGGGCAACAATGGAACCAGGAACACTGAACCAAGATTGTGCAGGGAACCGGTATCCGGACTGCACTGATTTCTGAGGAGAGACCGTGATCGAAGAAACCTTGCTCGAAGCCGAAGAGAAGATGGACAAGGCAGTAGAGGTAGCCAAGGAAGACTTCGCCTCGATCCGCACCGGACGGGCAAACCCGGGCCTTTACAACAAGGTCCTGGTGGACTACTACGGTTCGCCCACCCCGCTGCAGCAGCTCGCTTCCTTCGCCATTCCGGACGCGCGCACCATCCTCATCACGCCGTTCGATAAGACCGCGCTGCGGGACATCGAGAGGGCCCTGAGTGATTCCGAGGTGGGTGCCAACCCCTCCAACGACGGCAACGTCATCAGAATCACCATCCCGGACCTGACCCAGGAACGCCGGAAGGAATACGTCAAGATCGTCAAGACCAAGGGCGAGGACGCGAAGATCTCCATCCGCAACATCCGGCGCAAGGCCAAAGAGACGCTGGACAAGCTGGTCAAGGACGGCGAAGCCGGCGAGGACGAAGGCAGCCGTGCCGAAAAGGAACTGGATGCCCTGACCAAATCGCACGTGGACGGCATTGACGAGCTGCTCAAGCGCAAGGAAGCAGAGCTGCTCGAAGTCTGATGAGCCAGGCAGAGCAGGCCCCCACACAAAGGGCGCGCACCAGGGGGAAACAGTTGCGGAGTAATCCGACACCCAAGGCCGGCCGGAATCTTCCGGCAGCCATTGTGGTGGGCTTGGCCATGCTGATCGGTGTGCTGGGCGGCCTGGTTTTCCTCCCGCTCGGATTCGTGGCGGTCACCACCGGGTTCGCGGTCTTCGGAGTCTGGGAGATCTTCCGCGCCCTGGAGGCGAACGGAACCAGGATGCCCATCGTCCCGGTCATGGTGGGTACAGTCGGCATGCCGTTTGCGGCCTATTTCGGCGGTCTTGAGAGCCTTCTTTTCGTCATGCTCCTGAGCTGCGTTGCAGTTCTCCTCTGGCGTTCAGTGGAGAGCCCGGCGGGATCAGCGAACAGCATCTTTGCCGGCGTGTTCACCCTGGGTTGGGTGCCGTTCTTCATCAGTTTCGCCGTGCTGCCGCTGCACGCCGTCGGTGTCACCACCCCGGTGGGTCTCTGGCCTGGCGGGACCGTGCCGCCAGGGGCCTGGCAGGTGGCCGTGATGCTCCTGCTAGTGGTTTCGAACGATACGTTCGGCTATCTCGTAGGCGCGTCGCTGGGCAAACATCCCATGGCCCCCAAAATCAGCCCCAAGAAATCCTGGGAGGGTTTCGCCGGATCCGTTGCCGGGGCCGTGTTGATCGGCATCCTCGCCAGCATTTTCCTGCTGGACAAACCCTGGTGGGTGGGGGTGATCCTTGCGGTTGGCGTCGTTGCAGCGTCCACCGCAGGAGACCTGGCCGAGTCCATGGTCAAGCGGGAACTGGGAATCAAGGACATGAGCAGCATCCTGCCCGGACATGGGGGCGTCATGGACCGGCTGGATTCCATCGTCTTCGCCTGTCCCGTGGCATTTGTGCTGTTCGCACTGGTCGCGGGCGTCTGACACGGCCTTAACTGCCCACCTCCGCCGGAGCACCGGCAGCGCCAATAGACTGGTGCGTAACCTGACCCAGCTGAAGAGCAACAAAGGAACAACAGTGGCATTGGACTTTCAACGGAAAACTCCCGCGTCGTTTGAGCGCGTGCGGGGCAACGAATTCGGGTACAACGCCAAACAGGTGGACCAGTTCCTCCAGCGGGCCAGGGCGGCACTTGAAACACCGAAGGCCACCAGCCGAGGCGTCACCAGCGCCGACGTCCGGGGCGTCTCCTTTGACCCGGTCAAGGGCGGCTACGCTGCCGCCGTCGTTGACGCAGCGCTGGACCGGCTCGAAGACGCCTTCGCCCGCCGCGAACGGGACGAACTGATCGCCGCCAAGGGCGAGGATGCCTGGCTGCGGGAGATCGGCAGCCTCTCCGGAATCCTCAGGGGCCGCCTTCACCGGCCTGACGGTGAGCGGTTCCGGCGGCCGTCAAAGAAGAAGGCCCGCAGTTACAACATCCTGGATGTGGACAACCTTTGCTACGACCTGATCGGCTACCTCGAAGAGGACAAGCCGCTCAGCGTGGACAACGTCCGCCGGGTGGTCTTCCGTCCCGCCGTCGGCAAGGACGGCTACGAAGAGACGCAGGTAGATGCCTTCCTGGACCGCGTGGTTGAACTCATGGCGGCCATCGACTGAAAGCGTCCCGGCACGCTGCCCCGGACCAGGCTCAATGACTTTCCCGGGGAGTGGGGGACACAGGCGTGAATTGGCGCCAAACTGCCATATACGTCCTGTAGCCGTAGACCGACGAACCGGTGAAAAAAGCCAGTCCGAACACTTGCCCCTACGGCGGCCGCACCGGAGACACCTGTCCCGAAGATGGATGTCAGCAGCCCTGCCAGGATCGCGATGAGCGCCGAGTTCGCTGTGCTGATGAAAGTCATGCTGCTTCCTGCCACATGGCTCAGTGGGTTGAGGCTCCCCAGGGAGTCGTACGTCTGGACGGAGCCTGGCAGGTCGTCGTGCACGGAGGTCATGAAGTGCCGGGAGATGCCCGGGTCAAGGGCAACGTAGGCCGACCGCGGTCGGTTCATCGCGAGCACATACATCAGGTCCTCGTACGCAACATTAAAAACCCGGACCTGCGAGAGGCAGCCGATGACGACGTCCACGAAGAGCACCACTCCGGCCAAAACCATGAACATGTCCGAGAACGTGGTGGCCTGACCCACAAGCGCCAGGCTGACCAGGCTGGCGGAGGTGAACATCAGGAACATGCCGATGCGGGTCAGCACCTCAGCCTGTGTAGTGCTGCGGGATGCAAGCAGGCTCCAATGCTCGGTGGCGAGCAGATGCGCCCGGACCGACGGCGGGACTCCGTCCGCCTCGTTGGGGGTGCTTCCGTCCTGCGTGGAGATGCCGCAATTGTCCTCCCTCCGGCCGCCCGGAGGGAAGCCCAGGACCGCTTGTGCGGGTACGATCAGCGTTCGGTGGCCAATGGCCGTTCCGGCGTGTGCAGCCGGGTCATGACCCGTGCCGTGGTCCGCGGAATCCGATGTTTTGTCGCCCGGGAGACAAGCACTGTCACGGCGAAGGCGGCGGGAACGGTCCACGCCGCCGGCTGGGCCAGCCAGAACGGCGTGCCGGCGGCGCCCAGGATGTTTCCCCACACCATGGCGCCACCGCAGAGGACGCCTCCGGTCACCATGCCGGCGATGGCGCCCGCATCGGTGAGCCCGCGCCACCAGATGCCCAGCAGGAGCACCGGGCAGACGGTGGAGGCCGTAAACGCGAACACCAGGCCCACGCTTCCGGCCAGCGCCATGGAATCAGTCATCAGGGCAAATCCCAGCGGGACCACAGCGGAGACGACGGCGGCGAGCCGGAATCCCCGCACACCGCCGCCGAGCACGTCCTGGCTGATTACGCCCGCCAAGGAGACCACCAGGCCGGACGTGGTGGACAGGAACGCGGCAAAGGCTCCGGCCACCACCAACGCGGAGAGCAGATCGCCGGCGGTTCCACCGATCAGCTGCCCCGGCAGCAGGAGAACCACGGCGTCCGGCTGCCCTGACAGGGCGAGTTCGGGCGCGAACATCCGCCCCACCAGCCCGTAGGCGGTGGGAAACAGGTAAAACACCGAGAGCAGCCCGAGCACGATCAGGGTGGTCCGCCGGGCCGAATGTCCGTCCGGATTCGTGTAGAAGCGGACCAGGACGTGAGGGAGTCCCAGCGTGCCGAACAGCAGCGCCACCAGCAGCGAGATGTTCTGGTACGGCCCGGCCGGGGCCAGCCCGGTGGGATTCACGACGGCGGGGGCCACAGCGGCTTCCCCGTCACCGGCGAGCGTAAACACGATGAACAGGACGGGCACAGCAATGGCGGTGAGCTTCAGCCAGAACTGGAACGCCTGCACAAAGGTGATGGAGCGCATGCCGCCGGCCACAACGGTCAGGCACACCACAACCACCACGGCGGCGGAACCCACCCAGGCTGGCAGCCCCGTGGTGATCCGGATGGTCAGGGCCGCACCATGGAGCTGCGGCACGATGTACAGCCAGCCCACCACAACCACCACCACACTGGTCACACGGCGGACTGCGCGCGAATCCAGCCTGGCCTCGGTGAAGTCCGGGATCGTGTAGGCGCCGGACCGGCGCAGCGGTGCGGACACAAAGAGCAACAGCATCAGGTAGCCGGCGGTGTAGCCCACGGGAAACCACAGCGCGTCGGTACCGGACAGCAGGATCAGTCCGGCTACGCCGAGGAAACTCGCCGCAGAGAGGTACTCTCCGCCAATGGCCGAGGCGTTCCACCATGGCCTGACAGTCCGGGAGGCCACGTAGAAATCTCCGGTGGTCCGGGAAATCCGCAGTCCGTAGAACCCTATGGCGGCTGTTGCCAGCGAAACGATAACAAGTGCCATCACACCCACGGCGGGATTCATCAGGCCATCACTTGTCCCCGGCCAGGTCCCGGTAGCGGGTCTCATTCCGTGCCGCGGACCGGATAAAAAGCCAGGCGCTGAGGCCGATCACTGGATAGATGCCGGCACCCAGCAGAATCCAGTCGAACGGGACACCCGCGACCCGGGTATCGGCCAAGCCCGGCACGGCTGCCAGCAACGGGAACGCAGACAGGATCAGCAGGAACACGATGGCCACAACCAGGGCCAGCCGCAGCTGGGAACGGATCAGGGAGCGGACGAAGACCTGTCCCACGTCTGATTCCTCCGCCGCCTCGCGGGATTCCCCGGCGGGCCGGGGCGCAGAGCGTGGGGCGGTGACGCGGACCCGGGTCATGCCTGCGGCCGGATGCGGGTGGCTTCCAGCTTTTCCCTGACCATGGGAAGGTGGCGGCGGCTGATGGGCAGGCCGGCGCCGGCCACCGAGACGCTGGGCTTGTCCGCCGCCAGCTTCATGGACTGAACATGCTTCAGCGCCACCAGGTAGGACCGGTGCGTCCGGATGAACCCGGCCTCCGCCCACTGCTGCTCAAGGTCTGCCAGTGGCACACGGATGAGGTAGCTGGCATCCGCGGTGTGCAGCCGGGCGTAGTCTCCCTGCGCCTGGACGTATGTGACGTCGTCGCGCCTGATCATCCTGGTGGTGCCGCCCTGGTCAACGGTGATCATCTCAGGGGCGGCGGCGGCGCCGCCGTCGCGCAGCAGCTCGCTGATCCGGCCCACCGACCGGGAGAGCCGCTCGGCCCGGACGGGCTTGAGCAGGTAGTCCACGGCGGCCAGTTCAAAGGCTTCCAAGGCGCAGTCCTCGTCCGCGGTCACAAACACCACCGCCGGAGGTTTGCTGCTGCGCGTGATGGCGCGTGCCACATCAAGGCCGGACACGGCGGGCATGTGAATATCCAGGAAGACGGCATCAATCCTCTCAGTGTTCAGGGCCCGCAGTGCCTCCGCGCCGGACGTAGCCCGGTGGATGACCCCGATCCGGTCGTCCTTGCCCAGCAGGTAGGCCAGTTCCTCCACGGCGGGTAGCTCGTCGTCGGCGACGAGGACATTAATCATGGTCCTACATTAGCCGCCGCAGGCGGTTGGAAGCAGGCGGTTGGAAGCATGCGGCTGGTTCAGGCGTCATGACCGGGCTGGGACTTGGGCACGCGCATGGTGATCAGCGTTCCCTCGCCCGGCGCCGTCTCGATCACCAGTCCGTGCTGGTCACCGTACACCTGCCGGAGCCGGGCGTCCACGTTGCGCAGCCCCACATGGTCGCCGTCGTGGTGCCCGGCCAGCATTGACTGGAGCTCGGCAGGGTCCATCCCCACGCCGTCGTCCTCGATGGTCACTTCCGCGTAGGCGCCCGAATCGTTGGCGGTGATGGTGATGTGGCCCGCCCCTTCCTTGGCCTCCAGGCCGTGCCTGACGGCGTTCTCCACCAGAGGCTGGAGGCTGAGGAACGGGATGACGGTGCTCAGGACTTCCGGTGCGATCCGCAGGCTGACCTGGACGCGCTCACCGAATCGGGCACGCTCCAGCAGCAGGTACCGGTCAATGCAGCGTAGTTCCTCCGCCAGCGTAGTGAAGTCGCCGTGGCGCCGGAACGAATACCTTGTGAAATCGGCGAACTCCACCACGAGTTCGCGCGCCCGCTCCGGATCCGTGTTGATGAACGACGCGATGGCGTTCAGCGAGTTGTAGATGAAATGGGGGCTGATCTGGGCACGCAGCGCCCGGACTTCGGCTTCCATCAGCAGCGTCCGGGACGCGTCCAGCTCAGCGAGCTCCACCTGGACGGCCACCCAGTCCGCCACTTCGCTCGTGGCACGGACCAGGCCCGCGCCCGCCGACGGGGCAAACGCCGCCACGACGCCCACCACCCGTGACCCGGCACGGACCGGGGCGATGACTGCGGCGAGGCTCCCGGAGGCAAGGTCCGCACCCAGGTCCCGCGCCTGGAGCACCGCGGTCCGGCCGCCGAGCAGGACGTCGGCGGCCAGGCCCATCAACCGGGGCTTCAGTTCCTCGGCGGCACCGTCCCAGGCGAGCACCCCGGCCGAATCGGTGATGGCCAGCGCATCACAGCCCAGCAGGTTCCTTAGCTGCCGGCTCGCCTTGGCGGCGCCTGCCGGATTGAGGCCCGTACGCAGGTGTTGCCCGGCACTAGATGCAGTGTGGAGGGTGTTGTACGTGGCGCGCTCGGCGTCGGTGCCCAGCTCACGGAAGGATCGGAGCAGCTTGATGCCAGCGCCGACGACGACGGCGATCGCCAGCACAATCACCGCAACTGCGGCGGCGGTCAGGAGCGGGGAGTCTGGCATGGTGCCCAGCGTAGCGGCGGGTGCCGTTAGTCGCAGCATTGTTGCCGTTGAGCGACCGTTGCGGCCATGGTTCTGGAAAAGAGGACTACCGCAGCGCAGAGTGATTGCAGTCACATTGTCCGCATCCTGTCCGCAGGCCGGTCCGTGTGAACCAGGCAAGTCTCAATGAGGAGGAACGATGGGTAACGATGCCCAGACTCCGGACGCAGCGGCGTCCGTGGACTTCGAACAGGTCCAGTCGACAGAGCGGTTCCAGGAACTGCGCAAACGTCACCGCAGCTTTGTGTTCCCCATGGCTGTGGCATTCCTGCTGTGGTACTTCGCGTATGTCCTGCTGGCGGACTACGCCGTCGAATTTATGTCCACAAAAGTGTGGGGCAACATCAACGTCGGCCTGATCCTGGGCCTGCTTCAGTTCGTCTCCACGTTCGCCATCACCGGCTGGTATGTCAGCTACTCCAACCGGAAGCTGGACCCCATCGCGGCGGAGATCCGCAACGAAATCGAAGGCCATGAGTTTGATAAGGACGGCAATATCGTGAGCGGAGTGAACAAATGATCGGAATTGCCACGGCGGTGGATGTGGCCGCCCTCAAGGACACTACGTTGCTTAATATGGGCATCTTCGGCCTTTTCGTTGCCGTGACCATGGTGATTGTGCTGCGCGCCAGCCGTAACAACAAAACCGCTGCCGACTACTACGCGGCCGGACGCTCCTTCACCGGCCCGCAAAACGGCACCGCCATCGCCGGCGACTACCTCTCGGCCGCTTCCTTCCTGGGGATCACCGGCGCCATCGCCATTAATGGCTACGACGGATTTATGTACTCCATCGGCTTCCTGGTTGCCTGGCTCGTGGCCCTGCTGCTGGTCGCTGAGCTGCTCCGCAACACCGGCAAGTTCACCATGGCAGATGTCCTCTCGTTCCGGCTCAAACAGCGCCCTGTGCGCATCGCCGCCGCCATCTCGACCCTCGCGGTCTGCTTTTTCTACCTCCTGGCCCAGATGGCCGGCGCTGGCAGCCTGATCTCCCTGCTCCTGGGCATCAGCGACTGGGGCGGACAAGCACTGGTGATCATCGTCGTCGGCGCCCTGATGATCATGTACGTACTGATCGGCGGCATGAAGGGCACCACCTGGGTCCAGATCATCAAGGCCATGCTGCTGATTGCCGGCGCTGCCGTGATGACCTTCTGGGTGCTTGCCATCTACGGGTTCAACCTCTCCGACCTGCTGGGCGGCGCCGCGGAAACCTCGGGCAACCCGAACATGCTCAACCCCGGCCTGCAGTACGGCAAAACCGAAACGTCCAAGCTCGACTTTATGTCCCTGGGCCTTGCCCTAGTCCTGGGTACTGCCGCGCTGCCCCACGTGCTGATGCGCTTTTACACGGTACCGACCGCCAAAGAAGCCCGTAAGTCCGTTGTCTGGTCCATCGGGCTGATCGGACTCTTCTACCTGTTCACCCTGGTCCTGGGTTACGGCGCTGCAGCGCTGGTGGGAGCCGAAACGATCAAGGCTGCCCCGGGCGGCGTCAATTCGGCGGCACCGCTGCTGGCCTTCTATCTCGGCGGACCACTGCTCCTGGGCTTCATCTCCGCGGTGGCCTTCGCCACCATCCTGGCCGTGGTGGCCGGCCTGACCATCACGGCCGCAGCGTCCTTCGCCCACGACATCTACGCCAGCGTTATCTCCAAGGGCAACGCCGACGCCGAGACCGAGGTCAAGGTGGCGCGGCGCACCGTGGTGGTTATCGGGGTGATGGCCATCCTGGGCGGCATCTTCGCTAACGGCCAGAACGTGGCTTTCCTGGTGGCGCTCGCCTTCGCCGTCGCGGCGTCGGCGAACCTCCCAACCATCGTCTACTCGTTGTTCTGGCGCCGGTTCACCACCCAGGGTGCGGTCTGGAGCATGTACGGCGGCCTGGGCTCGGCCATCATCCTGATCGCCTTCTCGCCTGTAGTTTCCGGACTGAAGACCTCCATGATCCCGGGTGCCAACTTCGCCTTCTTCCCCCTGAGCAACCCCGGGATTGTGTCCATCCCGCTGGCATTCCTGCTCGGCTGGCTGGGCACGGTGCTGGACAAGAAGCGCGAGGACACCGCCAAGCAGGCGGAAATGGAAGTGCGGTCCCTGACCGGTGTGGGCGCGGAGAAGGCCGTGGACCACTGATCGATGGCTGAGTACGGAACAGGCCGACAGTCCGGAGCAACCGGGGACTCCGGAACCGGCTGATAGTCGGAGAGCCCCTGTGCCGCAAGGCATAGGGGCTCTCTGACATTTCAGCGGTCGGCGGCCGGTGCCATGCCGTCGTCGTCCTTTCACCGGATCCGGCGCCGGAGTCGGTGCCGCTTCAGCCGGGCCGTCTACGCGACAATCATGAGCGCCAACAGGGGCGCCGCGAGGTGGCTGAAGTGCAGGCTGGAAGTGTCGCGGATGAAGGCAAGGGCCGCCACATGGGCCCCGGCTGCCGTCAGCAGGAACGCCACGGCGGACCGGGACCCGATACTCCGTCCGCTCTCCAACGCCAGGATATTCCACAGGGTCAGGCAGTTCCCCAGCCGCCGGTGAGGACCGCGAGGGCAGGCTGCCAGACGGAACCGGCAACTCTCGGCGCCGTAAGGAGGCTCGAACTTTCATGAACGCACCTTACCCTCACGTCCAGCACATCCACGGCGGCGCCAAGGGCGTCTGCCTTCCCGCGTCGGCTGATAAGGACGGCGACGGCGTGGTCTCCACCACCGAAGGCGCACCATCCTGCGGCGCCATTGTCACCACGCTTTCCACCAGCGGCGACACCAGCCGTGCGGCCGGGCCTGACCTCAAGCTCGCTGGCCAGGGCGCCAGCTACACCGTTGACCGCATGTTTGAGCTGAGCTCCGAGACCAAGGCAGCCTTGGAAGCAGGCACCGCCGTGGTGGTTGTACACGGCCTTGACCCCGCCACGCTGAGCCCGGCAGGCTGCGCTGACACCGGCGTCACGACGGACTCCGGTCGCCGCGGAGGCCTTCTGGCCTCCGCGGCGGTTGGAGTTCTGCTCCTTTTGCCTCTGGCTGGCTGCGGCACCGGAACGCCCGACGCCGGTTCCGCACCGTCGGCTCCCGCCTCACCGCCGGCGTCGGCTGCTCCCGCCACTACTCCTGCTGCGGCGCCGGCCCCGCCTGCCGCGGCTCTGCGGCGCCCGCCGTCGACCCTTTACCGGCGGTACTGTCACCTCCGAACCAGTAACACTTGAGATCCCCGCCATCGGCGTCCGGACCAACCTCCTGAGCTTGGGCCTGCGGGGGAACCGGTCGCTTGTAGTGCCGCAGGACACCGGCACCGGCGTACCCGCAAGCTGGTCCAACGGCTCGCCCACTCCTGGCGACCGCGGCCCGGCAGTGATGCTTGGTCACGTGAAAGCGCGCGGCGGCGCAACGGGCGTTTTCGCCGACCTGCGCCAGCTGACCCCAAGCACTTTCACCTGCACGGACCACCCCTGGTCTTCCCCGCCTACGAAACCGCTGACGGTTCCGCCGTGTTCCCAGCGCCCGCGTTCGAAATACGTAAGGATTCCACCCGCGTCAACTGCTGCGCGTGGTTGGCATGATGGGGTCATGGACTATCCCTCGGAACCCTTCGCCCGCGTCGGCATTATTGGCGGCACGGGCCTGTACCGGCTGCCCGGCGCTGCCGTGCTGGAGACGCTGGATGCCGCGACGCCTTTTGGCCCGCCGTCCAGCCCCGTCACCGTTGCCCGGCTGCCTGCTCGGGACGGTCCCGGAGGTGCGGACGGCCCGGTGGTCGTGTTCCTGGGCCGGCACGGCCGCGGACACAGCATTGCCCCGCAGCAGATCAACCACCGTGCCAACTTCTGGGCGCTCAAGAGCATGGGTGTGGAGGCTGTCATTTCGTCCGCGGCAGTGGGCGGACTGGTTCCGAGCCACGGAACTGGGACCTTTGCCGTACCCGACCAGTTTCTGGACAGGACCTGGGGCCGGGCGGACACTTTCTATGACGGCTCGCTGCCCACCGGCGTGCAGCACCTGCCCGCCGCCGAGCCTTACAGTGCCCCGCTGCGCGCCGCACTCATCGACGCTCTGGAGGTGCAGGGCGAACACTTCGCACCGGCTGCAACCGTGGCTGTCATCAACGGGCCACGCTTTTCCACCAAGGCCGAGTCGGCAGCCCTGGTCCGGGCCGGTGCGCATCTGGTCAGCATGACCCAATACCCCGAGCCGGTGCTGGCGGCGGAGCTGAACATGCATTTCGCGGCGCTGGCGTTCATCACCGACGCCGACACCGGCCACGACGGTTCCGAGCCCGTGACCGCGGAGTTGGTACTCGGCCGCCTGGCGGCCGCGCAGCCGCGGGTTCTGGCCGTGCTATCCGAGGCGGCGAGGAGGGTATCCGCGGGGCTGGCCTGCGTGGAAACGGCGGACGGCGGCGGATTCCCGCGGATGGCCCTTATGCCCGCCGACGCCGTCGCCACTGTGATGGGCGCCGCCAGCCCGGTCAGCCCCGGTACTGGAAGGAGGACGCCGTGAAAATTCTGGTCACCGGCGGAGCCGGTTTCATTGGCGGCCACATCGTCGGGGCCGCCCTGGCCCGCGGCTGGGAGGTCCGGACCCTGGATTCGCTGGATCCGGTGGTGCATCCGGTCAGGCCGGCAGCACATCCCGGCGCGTCTTTGCTGGTGGGCGACGTTGGCGATGCATCCACCGTTGCTGCGGCTTTGGAGGGGATCGACGTCGTTGTCCATCAGAGCGCCAAGGTGGGCCTCGGCGTCGACTTCTCCGATGCGCCGGACTATGTCCGCAACAATGACCTGGCCACGGCCGTACTCCTGGCAGGCATGGCCTCGGCCGGCAGGGACAAGCTGGTGCTGGCCTCCTCCATGGTGGTCTACGGCGAGGGCGCCTACACGGACTCATCCGGCCGGCTGATGCGGCCCGGCCCACGCCGGGTGGAGGACATGAACCACGGAATCTTTGACCCCCGGGACCCTGTCACCGGCGAGCTCCTGCAGCCCACACTGGTCACCGAAGGCGCGGTGCTGGACCCGCGGAACGTCTATGCTGCCTCCAAACTGGCCCAGGAAAACCTGGCATCGGTCTGGGCCCGTTCAACCGGAGGCACTGCCGCGGCCCTGCGGTACCACAACGTCTATGGCCCCCGGATGCCCAGGGACACACCCTATGCGGGCGTGGCCAGCCTGTTCCGCTCGGCCCTGGCCCGCGGGGAGGCGCCGCGGGTGTTCGAGGACGGCGGCCAGCGCCGCAGCTTCATCCACGTGGCGGACGTGGCGGAGGCAAACCTGTGCGCCGTTGAAGCGCTGGCAGCGGGCGGGGTCATGGCGGCAGGCAGTATGAGGGCATACAACGTAGGAGCCTCGGAGGTCCATACCATTGGTCAGATGGCGGGGGTCCTGAGCGCTGTTGGCGGCGGCCCGGTCCCCGTGATCACAGGGGACTTCCGGCGGGGCGACGTCCGGCACATCACCGCGAGCTCTGCACGGGCCAAAGCCGAACTGGGTTGGGCTCCGCGGCGCAGTTTCGAGGACGGCATGCGCGAGTTCGCCACCGCCCCGCTGCGTGGGGAACTGCCCTAGACGGCCGGTCCCAGAGCCTCCTGGCCAGCGGGGATCCGCAACCGAAACCGGCACCCACCCGCAACGTTGGCAACCTCCAGAGCACCACCATGGGCCTGCACGATGCCGTGGACAACCTTCAGGAGCATGAAAACGCTCGTCGATGAGCGACCTGATGGGAATGCCGCGGCCCTGTATGAATGGGCTTCTGTGCACGACATTCTGGGGCGCGACACGGAAGCGATTCCCCTATAGCGCCTTGCCCTCGACGCAGGTCTCGATGATAGGCGACGGCTTCAGGCACTCATTCAACTCGCCAGCTCACTGCGAAACGTGGACGAGTTCGAGGCGGCCATTCGAGTCCTCGAGGATGTGGAGGAAAACAACGTCGCCGGAGATGCGCATCCTGCCTTCCTCGCCCTGGTACTTTTGGGGGCCGCAGCAATCCGGTTGCCGGGCAGCACCATCCACCACAGCAAGAACGCACCTGCCGTCTGCAGCGCATGCAACTGCGCAAACAACACCGCCTGCGGCCTGAAGCGGGTGTCCGCCGCTGCCGCTGCTGGCTCTGCCGTATCGGATTCCACCCTTGATCCTGCCCTATGCCGTCCCGGAGACCACAGCGCGGTCTTTGGGCTTGTCACCGCGGCCTCTTGTCTGGAGGTGTTCGACGGCGGCCGCCACCGCGGCAGCAAATTCGGTGTCCGGGATTTCCGCGGCGATCTCCAGTGCATCGTCCATGTGGTCCATGTCCCTCAGAACCGGCAACAGCCCTACTGATAGTCCGTTCGCCGCCAGTCGGGAGAGCTGGTCGGCTCCGGTCGTGTCCGTGGACATCGGCACGCCGCGGACCAGCGCGCCGTCGGGGCGGCGGAGGGCTAGCGCCCAGAAGCCGCCGTCGGCGGACGGTCCTATCCAGGCATCGTGCTGTGGCGTCGCGGCGGACCAGTCCATGCGTAGCGGGGCAAGATGTGCCGGTGAAATCTGGGGTGTGTCCATGCCGACGATCAGCAGGGGGCCGGTGGCGTCGTCGCAGATTGCGGCGAGGCGTTCATCCAGCGGGCCGCCGGTCTGGGCCACAACGGCGAATCCTGCGGCATCCCGGGCGCGTGGTGTCCCGTCCATAACCAGCAGCCGTTCGCGTACCGGCAGGAGTCTGATGGTATCTAGGGTCCTGCTGAGGCTGAGTTGTGCCAGGTCAGCGGCCTGAACGGGCGTCAATGGCGGAGTCAGTCTGGTCTTCACCCGGCCCGGCAGGCACTCCTTGGCGATAACCGCCACCTGCAGATCAAGCGTTGGCCTCACGGCTGTTCCTCGCTGCCGGGAAGGGTACGGACCGGCCCGGCAGCAGCTGCGGCGGCTGCCGCCCGGAGCTGTGCCGACATATCCCGCACAGCCCTCACTGTGCCCAGGACTGTTCCGGTTACCTTGGACTTGCCCGTGCGCTGGGCATAAACCACCGGAAGTTCGGTGATTCTCCAGCCCCGCAGGCTGGCTTTGAGAAACATTTCGAGAGGATATCCGCTCCTGCGGTCCTCAAGCTGAAGGGACAGCAGATCCGCGCGGCGTGCGGCCCGCATGGGTCCGAGGTCGGTGACGGCTTCGCCGGTGCGGCGGCGCAGCAACCAGGCCAGGACATAGTTGGCGCTACGGGCATGTAAAGGCCATGAACCCCACTGCGGCTGGCGGCTGCCCAACACGAGATCGGCGGTGCCGGCCATGACAGGCGCCAGCAGGGCAGGCAGCCCGGCCGGATCCAGGGAGCCATCGCAGTCACAGAACGCCACGAAGTCCGCCGTAGCGGCGAGCAGGCCGGCATGGGCTGCCGCCCCGAAGCCTCGTCGGTTTTCCCGGATCACCGTCGCCCCAAGCTCCGCCGCTAGTTCCGCCGAACCGTCGGTGGAGCCATTGTCCACCACGATGGCCCGGTACCCGTGAGGCATCCGGGCCAGGACCCATTGCAACGCCCCGAATTCATTCAGACACGGCAGAACAACATCCACAGTAGGCCCGGTCATTTCGCTCACGCCGCCACGCCATGGGTCCAGGCCCGCGGATGCGGCCTTGTCCCTGGCCGGTTCACCGCATCGTGGGACTCACCTCGGGGCAGGATAGGCTCGCCTGCCGCAGCCATTAGTCCGGCCCGATGGGCCTGGCTCGCCGTTCAGGGGTTGGTTTGTCACCGACGAGCATGATTCCGATAAAGGCCATGCCGATTCCGGTCAGCAGCGCTGCCGTTCCAACGTCGCCGGCGATCAGCCCAAACTCCTGTCCGTAGGTGGCAAGGCGGAGGAGGCCCAGGACGATCATCACTGCCCCGACACCGAACAGTATGGGGCGCAATCCGAGCATGGTCCCCACGATGCCGATCAGGGCAAGAACGAGAAGAATCACGGCCTGTGCCGGATTGACCGGCACCAGCTTGAGCGGACTATAGTCGATGAGTCCGAACAGGGCGGTTGCCCCTGTGGCTGCACTGAGCATGAGTGCCCGGCGCCGGGTTCCCCGATCCAGCCCGGTACGAAAGGCGCCGCGGGAACCTGTCATGATGCCCTCAGCGCCAACCTGGCCAGGCGGGTCGAGGAGGTCCGCCAGCGGGGACGGAGCAGGCCGTCGAGCCCCGCCGTCCGGCCGGCGGCCGTCGCTAGCAGCACCGCGTGCACGGCGAGCATGAGGTAGTAGGACCAGTGCCACTCGTTGGGTGCGTTCAGGACCGACATGGTGATGGCCAGGGTCTGGATGATGCCGATCGCGGCCCAGAACCGGGTGAGCAGGCCGGCGAGCAGGAACGCGCCGAGGCTGAACTCGACCAGCAGAGTCGCATAGCCGAACAGCGTGAAGTTCGGTAATACGACGTTCTGGACCAGCCAGGAGAACGGCGGGACGACCGGATGCTCAACAGCGTAACTGGTGAACTGGAAGAGTCCTGTGCCCTGGTCGCGGCCAAAGTTGGGGGGGAGCTTCCAGCCGACGTTCTGGATCCACATCAAGGCCACGGTAATTCGCAGGCCGGTGATGACGGCCCGGGCGGTCCGCCCGGAGTCGAGACCTTCGGCGGCGGTCCTGCCGCCCGGCGTCGTGGTCGCGGCCAGATCAGACATGGTCGGAGACCTTGCTGTTTTCCTTCATGAGGGTGTTGTTGAAGGGAACAGTGCCGGCCGGCAATCCCACGCGCCCGCCGTATGTTTGTACTACAAGCACCTCGTCGTTGGGGGTCATGGCTTCATGCTAGCCCCAAGGAGTGTCCTGGGCGACCGGCAAAGCCTTACGGTTGGCGTACATCGGGTGAGTTCTGAAATGCACGCAGGCTCCCGCGGATTTCGGTTGGTCCGCTGAGCCGGTCCGGACACTGTAAGCCCGGCTACGCGCAGGGGAAAAGTTTGGCGGCGGCGCCGGCTGCAGCCCATTGTTCGGCGAAGAGCCGGTAGACCTCGCTGAGCGCCGGTCCCAGGGGTTCGATCTGCGTGCTGACCAGGGCGTGGTCATCTGTCGCGGCGACGGGGTGCCAGTACACCCCGTCGGCGGTGACGGTGACTTCGGGGACCAGTGTTTCGCGGGTGAACTGGACTCCAGTGTCGGCGGCTCCCTGCTGCGCGACCGGGCGGATGACCTGATCGGTCCGCGGGATGCCCAGCCCGTCAAGAAAATCGTGCAGTGCGGCCAGATCAGTCGCGTGCGGCGATGCGATCGTGGCGGCCACCCGGACCCGGAAACCCTCGCCCAGTGCAACCTGGATCCCGGCCACCGCCCGGGCCCAGCTGCCGGCACCGCGGTGCCCGTCGTGGATCTCGGGGGTCGGGGAGTCCAGGCTGATCTGCAGGGCGAAGCCCTCGCGCGGCATCGCCTGCAAGGAACGAAGCCCGGGCCCCCGGAACAGCATGCCGTTGGTCAGCAGGGTGGTTGGCAGCAGCCGGACACAGTCCGTGACAATCCGGGCAATGTCGGGCAGCAGAAACGGTTCGCCGCCGGTGAGATATACCTCCTGGACGCCCCAGTCGGCGCCGGCCCGGACCAAGCGGGCGATCCGTTCGACGCCGAGCTCCCGGCGCTCGGCCCTGGGTGAGGAGGCGACACAGCAGTAGTCACAGGCGAGGTTGCAGTGGAAGTTCGTGTATAGCCAGAGCCGGGCCCCGGGCAGGCGGTCCGGTCCCAGCGTCACTGCGGGGTCGGGCAGTCGGCCGCGACGAACGACGACGGCGCCGGGACCGACGTCGGTCCATGACTTGGTGATGAGGGTGTTGCCCGTTCGTTCACACCAGCGTTGGACCAGGTCAAACTCGGTCGCGGAGCCAATAGTCACCGCACCGGTGGCACCCTCGGCCAGGGTCCCCACCATGCGTACCAGGTCCAGGATCACCACCACTTGGTCACCCCCTGTTCCTCGACGGCGGCGAACAGCCCGGTGTAGCCGTCCAGTTCGGGCCGGACCCAGCGCCGCAGTCCCTCGAGCTCCAGGATCCGGCGGTGCTCGGGCCGTTCCCAGTCCATGGCCAGGAGCGTGCTGACCCACGGCTCGTAGCGCTCGGCAGGCAGGGTGTCCAGGGCGGTGAACATGCAATGGCAGTACGGTTCGGTCTGCCACACCGACTCCAGGGCCTCCGGCATCAGCTCCCCGCCGCCGATGCCTTCCCAGGTGGTGATTCCGATGGCCGCGACGTCGGCCTCGCCGGCGAGTACCGCGTCGATGGCGTCCAGCTCGCTGCGCCCGGTGTCGCCGTGCTTGCCGATGTCACTATTGAACCGTGTCACCTCCAGCAAGGTGAGGTCCAGGCCGGCCCGGGCCAGGTAGTACAGCGGCAGGATGGCGGCCTGGGCTGAGTCCGCGGACCCCAGGGCGAGCCGCTGTCCGGCGATGCCGCCCGGGCCGGAGAGCCCGCTTCCGGTGCGGGCGACGAACACGGTCGCGAACCTGGTGTCGGTGTCGCGCATCGCCAGTGCCCGGGCCCGGCCACCGGTCTGCATGACCGTGCGCACATAGGCCAGGTTGGTGTTCCAGATGATGTCGACATGTCCGGCCCGCAGCGCCTGGACCTGGCGTCCATAGTTGGAGAACAGGACAAAGTCCATCGGAGCCGGCGAGCCCGTGAAGTATTCGCGGATGCCTTCCCAGATGGGCACCACATTCGGGGTGTAGGCCACGGCCCCCACCAGCAGCTGCTCGGACATGATCCGGCCTCCTCAGAACAGAGGCAGGCCGGTGACGGCCCTGCCATAGAAGTCGTATAGCGCATCCGCTGTCGGCGCCATGACCGATCCCGCCCGCGCATCACGGAAGGCCCGCTCGATGGGCAGGTGCTTGGAGAACGCCGCACCCCCGCAGACCCGCATGGCCGCATCGGTGATCTCAAGTGCCGCATCATTGGCCGAGGCCTTCACCCCGAGCACATGCAGCATCGTGTCCTCTCCGGGAGCCGCGACGCTGCCCGCGGCATGGGCCAGATAAGCACGCTGCGCCGCCAGGCTGATGCCCATCCGGGCGATCTGGGCCCGGATCGTAGGTAACCCGGCCAAGGACTGGCCCAAGTGTTCGAGCCGGGCTGCTCCCACGTGTTCGACAGCGGCCCGGGTAGCGGCAGAAGCCAGACCCAGCGAGACCGCCGCGTTGCCGAGGTTGAACCACGGCAACACCGTCTCCATCATCAGCGCGAAGCCCGCCGACGGCCCACCCAGCCGGTACCCGACCGGAAGGTCAGCATCGACGGTCATCGGTGCGGAGTCGTTGCCGCGCAGCCCGAGCCCCCGCCAGGGACCGGCCACGTTCAAACCCGGCGTACCGGCGGGAACGGCATACAGGTCCACCTCACCGGGCACGCCCGAGGGTGTGCCGGTCGAGACCACATAGACGTCGGCGTGCGCGGCCGACGTCACCCAACTCTTATCCGCGCGCAACCGGACAGTAGTCCCGCTGGCGGTCGCGATTGAGACGGGCGCCCAGAAATGCGACCGGGATCCCCGCTCACTGAAGGCCAGCGTGCCCAGCGTAGTCCCGCGCGCCATCCCGGCAAGCAGCTCCGGCAGATCCGGGGGCGGCGCGGCCGCAATCGTGACTGCGGCGGCGGCATGCATCAGATAGATCATCGCCGTTGAACCGCACGCCTCCGCCAGCGCACTGACCGTCTCGGTGAATACCTCCGGCCCGGCACCGGCACCGCCGGCCTCGACGGGCAGCACCAGCCCCAGGAGGCCGCCGGCCCGCAACTCCGCGACCGCCTCAACGGGGTACACCCCGTCGGTGTCCACCCTCTCGGCATGCTCCCGCGCGACCCTGACCACATCAGCCAATGCCTGGCTTGTTGACAATCCACTCACCCCATCCGCCCAAAAGCGCCCTCGCGTGCCCCCATCGCATGCTGACGAGGGTCACGGCCAGCACGTGACGATTATGCACTCCGCCCGGCCTCCACGCCAGAGACCAAACCTTACGGTCCAAAAACGTTCGGGCAGGCAACACCCTTGGACAGTCCGTAAACGGCTATTCGCGGTTCACCGACTTATGCGACTTGTGCCTCAAGCAACCTTGTGCAGGTCGAACCCAATACGAACCCGGCGTGGAGCTGCCGGCCTGTAGGATCCCGTGGCGGTGGTAGGCAGCGGCGCCCCGGTGGGACGGTAAGCCGAGAACCGCAGGCCTTGCCGGGCTCCGGGAGCCGGAGGCGCTGGTGATGATCCGTGGACGGGGGTTTCAGGGCATAGGTCGGTGCTCAGGCCCAAGAGGCATCTCGTAGGACGCGTTGGAAGGAAGGATCGGCGATGTTGTCGATGAAGTGATCTCGGGCGTGTGTTCGATGCCGGTCCCGGGCCAGACCTTACGAAACGCGAACGCTCCTGTGGTTCCATGGCCCACCGTCCTGCACGTGGTGCAGGATCAAGGGGTGAGCGAACGAACACGCCGCCGCGCGCGGGCCGGCCAGGCTCCCGGGCCAGCGGGGGACAGCCCGGCGGCACACGGGACGCCGCGCGCCGGCGCAACCATGGCGGCGCTGGCGCTGGTGGCATTGTTGGCCGGCTCCGTCTGGTGGACCGTCACCACCGATCCGTCAGCGGAGTGGGTGTCCCCCCTTGGCGCGCTGGCGGCATGGGTACTCTTTCTCTCGGCCGCCCTGATGGCGCGCCGGATGCCCGCCCGGCATGCGGCCGCCGTCGTGCTGCTGGGCTCGGTACTGCTGGGCACCGCGGCGATTTCGGCACCGCCAGCCACGAGCAATGACTCCGCCCGCTACGCCTGGGATGGCATCGTCCAGAAGGCGGGAATTAGCCCTTACCGATACGTGCCGGCCGATGAGGCTCTTCGGCAGCTGCGACCGGAATGGCTGTTCCAGGACGCCGGACCGGACGGAACCTGCCACACCAACCCCTTTTCGGCCGGCACGGAGACCACCACCAACATTCCCGGCGGCGGCACCCTGTGCACGGGAATCAACCGGCCCTCCGTGCCCACTGTCTATCCGGCCGTGGCGGAGCTGTATTTCCTCGCCGTCCGGCTCCTCCCCGGCGCAGAGGTTGGGTTCATTGCCTTCCAGCTGGTCGGGCTGCTGCTGAGCCTGGCCGTGACGGTGCTGTTGCTGACGTTCCTGCGCCGCACAGGCCGTCCGGCACACCAGGCAGTGTGGTGGGCCTGGTCCCCGCTGGTGGCCTTCGAAGCCATCAACGGCGCCCACGTGGACACCCTCGGCGCGGCGTTGGCGCTGGCCGCTGCGCTGCTGCTGGTGGGCCAGCGCACGCTGGGTTCCGGAATAGCCTTCGGCGCGGCGGTAGCCACCAAGCTTATTCCCGCCATCAGCGCCCCGGCATTGCTCTACCGCCAGCCGGTCCGCTTCGTCGCCGCGGCCGCGTCCACCTTCGCCCTGGCGTACGTGCCGTATGTTCTCGCCAGCGGCTGGACCGTGCTGGGCTATCTGCCCACTTACCTCAAATCGGAGGGGTACGACGGGCAGGACAGCCCGCGCTTCACACTGTTGAAGCTGTTGCTCCCGGCCAGCTGGGCGATGCCGGCGGCACTGGTGCTGCTGCTGGGCCTGGCGGTGTATGTCTGGCGGACCACCAACGCCGCCCGGCCATGGGACGGGCAGGTTTTCATGCTCGGCGGGACGCTGCTGCTCGTCTCGCCCAGCTACCCCTGGTACGCCTTGCTGCTCCTGCCGTTCGTGGTGCTCAGCCGGCGCTACGAGTTCACCGCCATCGCCCCCGTACTGGCAATGATGTATTTCACCGGCGCCGAACCATACGGCCAACTGGTGGCCCGGCTGGGACTGGGCGCCGCCGCCGCCCTTATCGTGGTTGCGACGGTGATGAGACGACGGCCTTCCCCGGGTTCAGGGAGGACCTCCGCGCCCGTGTGAAACGCGGCCACGGCTCTGCTGTAGATAGTTGAGGAGGCCGTAAGAGTCACGACGGCCGGAGGCATCCCGACAGGGGAACCTTTCCTCGGAACGCAAATGGATCAGTAGGCACAGAAGCATCTGACCGGGGCTGTTCCCCGCAGCTACGCCTGGGGCTTGAGCTTGATGTTGATCATTCTCAGCTCGTCGGTGCCTTCGAAGCGGTAAACGAGGTCGATCTTCTTGTCGCCGTCGCAGGTGATGAGGCCAGCCACGTCGGCCGCCTTGGTGCCGTTCTCCGTGCTCGCCTTCACCTCGTTGTAGGCCGGCTTGCAGGTGTTGTCCATCTTCAGCGTCTTGATGCCGGCGATGAAGTCTTCCTTGGTCAGCTGGTCATGGAGGGCGGGGTCAAGATAGTCGTCGTAGGCCTTGGAACTGTCGCCCGCAATCACCAGTTTCGTGAAGCCGTCAGCCAGGCCCCGGGCATGGTTGGTGGCTCCGTTGACAACGTTGACCAGGATGAGCACGCCGACGACCGCCAGCAGCAGGACGCCGCCCACAATCCCGAGGATGGTCCACAGCTTCCGGCGGTTTCGCGCCGGGGGTTCCTGTCCGGGCAGGCCGAACGGTCCATCTGACGAGTACTGGCCAGGTGCCCCGTACTGTGCGGTCAGGCCGAACTGCGACGGAGGACCGTATTGCCCCGGCGCGCCGTACTGTCCCGGCGCACCATGTGTCGGGTTGCCCGGCAGCGGTGGCGCGCCGTGCTGCCCGGGGTTGCCGGGCTGCCCGGCTGGTGGTGCGGGCCAGGCCGCCGGCTGGACCGGCTGGTACGGTTCCTGAGGATTGCTCACGATGGAGCCTTTCCGGCAACGCACTGGCACTGCCTTATTGTTGGGACCCGCTGAACGGCACCCATGGATTCACCTTGGAACAGCCTATAACCCACCCCGCCGGGGCTGGGTATCGGAGTAAAAATAAGGGCTGCCGGCCCTAAGCGTCTCCGGATCCCCGCTCAAGCAATGGCTGGATGCGGAAGGGGATGAGTTCGCCCATGGCCAGTGCGGTGTCCGTCCGGTCCACTCCATCGCACGCCAGGATTTTCCCGTTGATCCGGAAGAGGTCCTCGGCGTCCAGGGCCACCACGCGGAGCAGGAGGTCAGCGGAGCCGGTGAGGCCGTAGCCTTCCAGGATTTCCGGAATGCCGGCGAGGTCATGGGCCAGCTGCCCCAGTTTCTGCTGCTGGACATGGACGGAAATGAACGCCATCAGCGGATAGCCCAGTGACACCGGGTTGATCCGCCGTTCAAAGGACAGGAAGACGTGCTTCTTCTCCAGCTGGGCCATGCGCGCCTGCACGGTGTTCCGGGACAGCCCCAGCTTCTGGGCCAACGCCACCACCGTCCGCCGGGGGTCGCGGGCCAAGGCCGAGAGTAGCCGCGTGTCTGTGCCATCCAAAACGTGCATAATGCGCAACTTTAGCACGGTGACGTCTCTGCAAACAGGGCATTATGCGCAGTATCCGCCGCGGTGGTTGTACCCATTGAGCGTTGTGAGTAGGGTCACAAATATCCGGGGCAACGGCGCCCGGGCGGCCGACGGCGGGCGGGACCATAAGTCCCCAGGCTCCGGTCAAACGACGTGAGAAGGTTGCGTGCCATCGTGTCTACAGACAGGAACCTGATCCAGCTGATTACCCCGGCAGGGGAGCGGATCAGCCACCCGGAGTTTGATCCCTGGGTGAAGGACATCGGGGATGAGCAGTTATGTTCCCTTTACGAAGACCTCACGGTGATCCGGCGGATCGATGTTGAGGCCACCGCCCTCCAGCGTCAAGGCGAACTTGGTCTTTGGCCCCCGTTGCTGGGGCAAGAGGCGGCGCAGGTCGGTTCCGGCAGGGCCCTGCGCGAGGACGACTTTGTTTTCTCCAGCTACCGGGAAAACGGTGTGGCCTACTGCCGCGGCGTGGACCTGACGGACATCACCCGGGTTTGGCGTGGCACGGCCTCCTCCGGCTGGGATCCGTACACCGTGAATATGGCAACCCCACAGATCATTATCGGTGCGCAGACGCTGCATGCCACCGGTTACGCCATGGGCATCCAGAACGACGGCGCGGACTCGGTGGCGGTGACGTACTTCGGCGACGGTGCCACCAGCGAAGGCGACGTCAACGAGGCCATGGTCTTTGCCGCCAGCTTCCAGGCGCCCGTGGTCTTCTTCTGCTCCAACAACCATTGGGCCATTTCGGAGCCTGTGCGCTTGCAGTCCCACATCCAGATCGCGGACCGGGCTACCGGATTCGGCATTCCCAGCCTCCGGGTGGACGGCAATGATGTGCTGGCCGTTATGGCAGCCACGCGCGTGGCCTTGGACCGTGCCCGGCATGGCGGCGGACCCACGTTCATCGAAGCGGTCACCTACCGCATGGGCCCGCACACCACCGCTGACGATCCCACCCGCTACCGTGACGCCAACGAACTGGAGGACTGGGCCGCGAAGGACCCCATCCAGCGCGTCAAGGCCCTGCTGGAACGCAAGGGCCTCCTCACGGATCAGGTCAAGCAGCACGTTCACGACAAGGCAGAGGCGGTCGCCCGCGACGTCCGTTCGGGCTGCATCAACATGCCGGATCCGGAGCCGATGGACATCTTCAAGCATATCTACAGCGAGCCCAACTCGTGGCTGGACCGGCAGCAGGACCACTACGCCCGTTACCTGGCTTCCTTCGGCGATCCCGCGGGAGCCACCTCAGAAGAAGGTGCACGCCGATGACCCAGATGACCTTTGCCCGCGCCATCAATTCCGGCCTGCGCAAATCCCTCGAAAACGATCCAAAAGTCATCCTCATGGGCGAGGACATCGGCACCCTCGGCGGTGTTTTCCGGGTGACTGACGGCCTGCAGAAAGATTTCGGCACGCACCGTGTGGTGGACACCCCGCTGGCCGAATCGGCCATCATGGGCACCGCCGTCGGCCTCGCCTACCGCGGATACCGCCCGGTGGTGGAGATCCAATTCGACGGCTTCATCTACCCTGCATTCGACCAGATCGTGAGCCAGGTGGCGAAGCTGCACTACCGCACGCAGGGGGCCGTGAAGATGCCCATCACCATCCGTGTCCCGTTCGGGGGCGGCATCGGCTCGCCTGAGCACCACTCCGAGTCGCCCGAGGCGTACTTCACGCATACCTCGGGGCTTCGAGTGGTCAGCGTCTCCAACCCGCAGGACGCCCACACCGTGATCCAGCAGGCAATCATGTCCGATGATCCGGTACTGTACTTCGAACCCAAGCGCCGCTACCACGACAAGGGTGAAGTGGATGAGGGCATTGATCCGCGCACCGCGCTGCCCATGGACACCGCCCGCCTTGTCACCGAGGGCACGGACGTGACGCTCGTGGCCTACGGGCCGTTGGTGAAGACGGCCAAGGACGCAGCAGCCGCGGCCGCCGACGAAGGCATCTCCATCGAGGTCATCGACCTGCGCTCGCTGGCACCCGTGGACTACGCCACCGTTGAAGCATCCGTCCGGAAAACAGGCAGGCTCGTGGTCACCCACGAAGCCGGCCAGTCCGGTGGCCTGGGCGCCGAAGTGGCAGCCAGCATTACCGAGCGGTGCTTCTACCACCTCGAAACCGCCCCCGTCCGCATCACCGGATTCGATATTCCCTACCCGTACTCCAAGCTCGAAATGCACCATCTGCCCGGCCTGGACCGGATCCTCGACGGCGTGGACCGGGCCCTTGGACGCCCGAACTCCCTCAGCGGGCTGGAAGGATGAGGGCAACCATGATCAAGGAATTCAGGCTCCCGGACCTCGGCGAAGGCCTCACGGAATCAGAAATCCTCAGCTGGAAGGTGGCAGTGGGGGACACGGTGACGCTGAACCAGGTCATCGCCGAGGTGGAAACCGCAAAGGCCGTAGTGGAGCTGCCGTCACCGTTCGCGGGCGTGATCACTGCGCTCCATGAAGAGCCGGGAACAATCGTGGAGGTGGGCAAGCCGATCGTCTCCTTCGAAGTAGCGGACGACGGCGGCGCCTCACCTTCAGAGCTTGCGCCCGCCGGGGTTGCGCCCGCCGGGGCGGCCACTGCTGTGGCGGGGACCGCGAAACGCGAGCCGAACCTGGTGGGGTACGGCGCCGTCGTCGAAAGTTCGGGCCGTCCCGTCCGCCGGGCCCGCACCTTCACCACCCCGGTGGTTGAGCAGGTTAGGACCGAAACGCCGGTGGTTGAGCCTGTCGAAACCAGGTCCGCTGACACTGCGGAGCGCCCACGCTCCACGCCGCCGGTCCGGAAGCTGGCCAGAGACCTCGGTGTCGAGCTGGCCACGGTCGCGGGTACCGGTGCCGGCGGACTGATCACGCGGGAGGATGTCCGGAATTTTGTCGGCGGGGAACTGTCGGCGCCGGTGCGCCATCTTTCCGCCGTATCCGATTCGGTTTCCCACGCGGGACTGGCGGCACAGGGTGGGCGGGAAGTCCGGACTCCCATCAAGGGTGTACGCAAGTTCACGGCGGCCGCGATGGTGGCGAGTGCGTTCACGGCTCCACATGCGACGGAATTCCTCACGGTGGATGTGACGCCCGCCATGAACCTGTTGGCCAAGCTGAAGACGAGTAGGGCCTTTGCCGGCTACAAGCTCACGCCGCTGACGTTGGTGGCCAAGGCGGTGCTGATCGCGCTGCGGCGGAACCCGTCGCTGAACTCACGGTGGGAGGAGGCAAGCCAGGAGATTGTGCAATTCAACTACGTGAACTTGGGCATCGCCGCGGCGACTCCCCGCGGGCTCACCGTGCCGAACATCAAGGACGCGGATACCTTCTCGCTGCTGGAACTCTCCGAAGCCCTGACCGGGCTGACCGAGACGGCGCGGGCGGGCAAGACTGCCCCGGCCGACCTCTCCGGCGGCACCATCTCCATCACGAACATCGGCGTCTTCGGCATCGATGCGGGCACGCCCATCCTGAACCCTGGTGAGGCAGCCATTCTGGCCATGGGGGCCGTGCGGAGAATGCCGTGGGAATTCCAGGATGCAGTTGCCCTGCGACAGGTCATGACACTGAGCCTGTCCTTTGACCACCGCCTGGTGGACGGGGAGCAGGGCTCTCGGTTCCTTGCCGATGTTGGCGCCATCCTGGCCGAACCCGGCATGGTGCTCACTATGGTCTGACCCACGAGTTTTTGTCCAGATAATCCGGGTTTTGGGCGATCTAAACCGCTTTATCTGGACAAAAACTCTGGGGTCTGGGTCGCCCCGCCGCTCAGGCCCGCACCACCCGTAGGGCCCTTTTTGTCGCCCGGACCCCGGAGGCACCGAGCCTGTGGTCAGGGAGCTTCGGGAACCTCCACCGTGAGTGCCGCCATCGCCATGCTCTCCAGAAGCGGCCGGGCCGTTTTGTGCGCGATCTTGCGTCCGTGGTTCCGTATGGAGTGCGGCGTGGAGTTGATCAGGCCGAAGGCAGCGTGGGCCCGCATCCGTAGTTCGATGGCGTCGGTGCCCGGATGCAGCAGCGACAGGACCTCCACCCAAATCTCCACGTAGTTCCGCTGCAGCGTCCGTACCTCGGACTGGTCCTTCTGGCTGAGGTTGCTGAAATCCCGGTCCTGCACCCGGATCACGTCCGGCTTTCCCAGCGCGAACTCCACCTGGAAGCCCACTAGTCTGCGGAGAGCGGCGAGTGGGTCCGTGGTCTCGGCAATGACGCGCCGGCCACCGTCGAGCAGCTCGCGGCTGACGGTGAGCAGCAGGTCTCCCAACACCGCCTGCTTGCCCTGGAAGTGGCGATAAACGGCCGGGCCGCTGACACCAGCTGCGGCGCCCAGATCTTCCAACGACACCCGGTTGAACCCGTGCAGCGCAAAGAGCGCCGCGGCCGCGGTAAG
The DNA here is from genome assembly GCF_050156575.1 of Pseudarthrobacter sp. S6. Taxonomy (NCBI): domain Bacteria; kingdom Bacillati; phylum Actinomycetota; class Actinomycetes; order Micrococcales; family Micrococcaceae; genus Pseudarthrobacter; species Pseudarthrobacter sp. S6. The sequence goes on from NZ_CP189581.1 coordinate 1,676,823, forward strand.
TAGGGCCTGGCGGCGGTTCTCCTTCGCCTGGCTGCGGGGTGTTCCGGGAGTTACGTGGGCTGCCAGTGCCTGTGCGGACGGTTTGACCGGTGGGGTTGTGGGCATGCTTTTCCTCCTAGGAACAGCAGATTCTAACAATGTCCTGTTGTGTTGGACATCACAGTTAATAAAGACTAACCTGATTTCCAGTTATAAAGCATTAACCGAGCTGGCTTCTCCGGCTCTAGCCGGAGCCTTGGTGGCTTTCACAGGATGAGGAACGGACACCGTCGATGGAGACCCTTGCCAGCCGGCTTGATGCCGCAAGTGAAGTGTTTGCTGCAAACAACACTGCGCAGCTCGCGCTGGCCGCCGAGCTCCGTACCAAGCTGGCTGACGCCGCGTTGGGAGGGCCGGAGAAGTCGCGGGAGCGCCATGTGGGCCGCGGCAAGCTGCTGCCCCGGGAACGCATCGACCGGCTGCTGGATGACGGCAGCCCGTTCCTGGAGATTGCGCCGCTGGCAGCCAACGGCATGTACAACAACGAGTCGCCGGGTGCCGGGGTCATTGCCGGGATCGGGATGGTGCACGGCCGCCAGGTCCTGGTGATTTCCAATGACGCCACGGTCAAAGGCGGCACCTACTATCCGATGACGGTGAAGAAGCACCTCCGTGCCCAGGAGATTGCGCTGGAGAACCGGCTGCCGTGCATCTACCTGGTGGATTCGGGCGGGGCCTTCCTTCCGAAGCAGGACGAAGTCTTCCCGGACAAGGAGCACTTCGGCCGGATCTTCTTCAACCAGGCGAAAATGTCTGCCGCGAAGATCCCGCAGATCGCCTCGGTAATGGGTTCCTGCACGGCGGGCGGCGCTTACGTTCCGGCGATGAGCGATGAGACGGTGATCGTGCGGAACCAGGGCACCATCTTCCTGGGCGGTCCGCCGCTGGTAAAGGCCGCCATCGGCGAGATCGTCACCGCGGAGGAACTGGGCGGCGGTGACGTGCACTCGAGGATCTCGGGGGTCACGGACCATCTCGCCGAGAACGACGAACACGCACTGCAGATCGTCCGCGACATCGTGGCCACCCTGCCGAGGCCGGCGGCTCCCGCGTGGGATGTGGACACCGCCGTCGAGCCTCTGGCGGATCCGGAAGAGTTGTACGGCGCCGTCCCTACGGACGTCAACGCGCAGTACGACGTGCACGAGGTCGTTGCCCGGCTGGTGGACGGCAGCAGGTTCCACGAGTTCAAGAAGGAGTACGGCACCACGCTGGTCACGGGGTTCGCCAGGCTGCACGGGCACCCGGTGGGGATCGTGGCCAACAACGGCGTGCTCTTCAGCGAGTCCTCGCTCAAGGGCGCACACTTCATCGAGCTCTGCGATCAGCGCGGCATTCCGCTCATTTTCCTGCAGAATATTTCCGGGTTCATGGTGGGCAAGGACTCGGAACAGGGCGGCATCGCCAAGAACGGCGCCAAAATGGTTACCGCAGTGGCCACCGCCAGGGTTCCCAAACTGACCGTCGTCATCGGAGGGTCCTTCGGCGCGGGCAACTACTCCATGTGCGGGCGGGCCTACTCACCGCGCTTCCTGTGGATGTGGCCGGCGTCCCGCATCTCCGTCATGGGCGGCAACCAGGCCTCCGGCGTCCTGGCCACGGTCAAGCGCGACCAGTACGAAGCGGCGGGCCGGGAATGGTCCGCTGAGGACGAGGAAGCCTTTAAAGCCCCGATCAAACAGCAGTATGAAGATCAGGGCAGCCCTTACTATTCCACCGCCCGCCTTTGGGACGACGGCGTGATTGACCCCGCGGACACCCGCACCGTCCTGGGACTGGCGCTCGACGTCGTCTCCCGCGCCCCGCTGCCGGAGACCTCCTTCGGCCTTTTCCGGATGTGAGTCAGCCATGACCGTTTCCTCGCCCGACATTCGTTCCACCACTCCGCAGAAGCCGCTGTTCAACACCGTGCTGGTCGCCAACCGTGGGGAGATCGCCTGCCGCGTGATCCGCACCCTGCGAGCACTGGGCATCCGTTCCGTGGCCGTCTATAGCGACGCCGATGCCGGGGCCCGGCACGTGCACGAGGCTGACACTGCCGTGCGGATCGGCCCCGACGCCGCTGCAGAGAGCTACCTCAAGATTGCGGCGATCATCCAGGCCTGCCGCGACACCGGCGCCGAGGCTGTGCACCCCGGCTATGGCTTCCTCAGCGAGAACGTCGATTTTGCCCGCGCCCTTGAATCCGCCGGCCTCACTTTCATCGGCCCTGGCGTGGAATCCTTGAACGTCATGGGCGACAAGATCCGATCCAAGAACCACGTGGCCGGCTACGGTGTCCCGGTGGTGCCGGGCATCGCCGAACCGGGCATGACTGACGCGCAGCTGATCGAGTCCGCGGACGCCGTCGGATTCCCGTTGCTCATCAAACCGTCAGCGGGCGGCGGCGGCAAAGGCATGCACATCGTGGAACGGGCCGCGGACCTGCCCGCCACCTTGGAAACCGCCCGCCGCGTCGCCGCGAGCGCCTTCGGCGATGACACGCTGTTCCTGGAGCGGCTGGTCCGCATGCCCCGGCACATCGAGGTCCAGGTCCTGGCCGACAACCACGGCAACGTGATCCATCTGGGGGAGCGGGAGTGCTCGCTGCAGCGCCGCCACCAGAAAGTGATTGAGGAAGCGCCGTCGCCGCTGCTGGAGTCATTGCACGACGGCGGGGCCACCCGGGCTCGGATCGGCGAGGCCGCCTGCCAGGCGGCCCGCAGCGTCCACTACAGTGGCGCGGGAACTGTGGAGTTTCTGGTCTCCGACGAGGCCCCTGACGAGTTCTTCTTTATGGAGATGAATACCCGCCTCCAGGTGGAGCACCCGGTGACCGAAATGGTCACCGGCGTAGACCTGGTCGAATGGCAGGTCCGCATCGCCGCCGGTGAGGAACTGACCGTCCGCCAGGACGACGTCGAACTTAACGGGCACGCCGTCGAAGCCCGCGTCTACGCGGAAATCCCGGAGCGGAACTTCATGCCGTCCACCGGGACCGTGCTCCTGCTGGACGAAATGCCCGATCACGGAGCCGGCACGATCCGGGTGGATTCGGCCCTGCTCGAGGGGCTCGAGATCTCCTCCAGCTACGATCCGATGATCTCCAAAGTCATCGCGTGGGGCCCGGAGCGCACCGTTGCCCTGGACACACTGGACGCGGCACTCGCCGGCTACACAGCCCTTGGCATCGACACGAATGTTGAGTACCTGAGGCTGCTGATCAACGACGACGACGTCCGCGCCGGACATCTCGACACCGGCCTGATCGAGCGCAAGATGCCCGACTTCGCCTTCCGGCGGGTTGACGACGCCGAAAAGGTCGCGGCCGCCCTGTCCGCCGTCGTGAGCGGGGAACAGGACAGCACGGGGACGCCCCCCGGTCCCTGGCAGGCCAGCAACGGCTGGCGGATCGGCGCGCCGGCGCCCCGGCGGATCAGCCTGGGAACACCCGACGGCGGTATCGCAACAGTGAGTGTTATAGGCCGCGTGGCCGCCGGCCCGGTCCAGGTCTGTGTCGGTGACGGGCCCTGGCGGACAGCTTCGCTGCGACTGCCGGGCCGCGGGAGCCTGGTCCTTACCCTGGACGGCGAATCCACGGAGTATGCGCTGGCGCCGGCGGACGCGGGCCCGGTCAGCCTCACCCCGGATAACCGGGCCTCAGGCGGTCCCGCGGAACTGTTCCTCGGCAACGGAGGCTGGTCCTGCCGGCTGGAGGTGCTGACGCGGGAGTCACGGCTGGTCCGGGTGCTCGCCGCCGTCGAGCGCGAGGAAGGCACCGCGGACCCGGAGGTGCGCTCGCCGATGCCCGGCACCGTGGTGTCCGTTGCCGTCAACAACGGCGACTCCGTGGAAGCCGGCCAGGTTCTTCTCTCCGTCGAAGCGATGAAGATGGAACACCAGCTGGTGGCAGAGGTGGCCGGCACGGTCCACCTCAGCGTCAAGGCCGGTCAGCCGGTCAAAGCGGACCAGGTGCTGGCCACCATCCACCCGTCAACCACCGATCCAGACGCGGATTCACTTCAGGATTCCAACACGGAGTCGAACAAGGATTCCAACAACACAGGCAAGGGAGCCTAGCCATGGCAGATTTTGAGCTCAGCGAGGAATACCAGGACCTCAGCGACACCGTCCGGGATTTTGCGGACACCGTGGTGGCGCCGGTCTCGGCCAAGCATGACGAAGAGCACAGCTTCCCGTACGAGGTGGTGTCCCAGATGGCGGACATGGGCCTCTTCGGGCTGCCGTTCCCGGAAGAGCACGGCGGGATGGGCGGGGACTACTTCGCCCTGGCGCTCGCCCTCGAACAGCTGGGCCGGGTGGACCAGTCCGTGGCCATCACGCTGGAAGCAGGCGTCTGCCTCGGCGCAATGCCGGTGTACCGGTTCGGCACCGAGGCCCAGAAGGAGGAGTGGCTCCCGCTGCTGGCCTCCGGCAAGGCGCTCGCCGGGTTCGGACTCACGGAGCCGGAAGCAGGCTCAGACGCCGGTGGGACCAAAACCCACGCCCATCGTGAGAACGGTGACTGGGTGATCAACGGCAACAAGGAATTCATCACCAACTCCGGGACCGACATCACGCGCCTGGTCACGGTCACCGCGGTGACCGGCCAGAAGGAACGCAAGGATGGCAGCCTCAAGAAGCAGATTTCCACCATCCTGGTGCCCACCACGACTCCGGGTTTCAGGGCGGAGAAGGCCTACAACAAAGTGGGCTGGAACGCCTCGGACACGCACCCGCTGACGCTCAAGGACGTCCGGGTGCCGGAAGCGAACCTGCTCGGTGCGGAGGGGCGGGGTTACGCGAACTTCCTTTCCATCCTGGACGAGGGCCGGATCGCCATCGCGGCTTTGGCGACGGGGGCTGCGCAGGGCTGTGTTGACCTGTCGGTGAAGTACGCCAAGGAACGCAGCGCGTTTGGCCATCACATCGGCAAATACCAGGCCATCTCGTTCAAGATCGCCCGCATGCAGGCCCGGGCCCATACAGCCCGCCTGGCGTACTACGACGCCGCGTCGAGGATGCTGGCGGGGAAGCCGTTCAAGACGCAGGCGGCCATCGCTAAGATGGTCGCAGGCGAGGCGGCCATGGACAATGCGCGGGATGCCACCCAGGTATTCGGCGGCTATGGCTTCATCAACGAATTCACCGTGGCACGCCACTACCGCGACTCCAAGATCCTTGAAGTGGGGGAGGGCACCACGGAGGTCCAGCTGATGCTGATCGCCCGCGAACTCGGACTGTAACAAGCCCGCTGGTCGGGAATGCCACGCGGTGGTCGAGCCTGCTACGCGGTGGTCGAGCCTGTCGAGACCCTTGAAAGGACCAACGATGATCAACAAGGTTGTTGCCAGCGCCGAGGAAGCCATTGCGGACATTCCCGACGGCGCGTCGCTCGCGGTGGGAGGGTTCGGCCTCTGCGGAATCCCGGTGGCACTGATCGATGCCCTGCACCGGCACGGCACCAAGGACCTCGAAACCGTCAGCAACAACTGCGGCGTGGACGGCTGGGGGCTGGGCGTACTGCTCCGTGACGGCAGGATCCGGCGGACCGTCAGTTCCTACGTCGGCGAGAACAAGGAGTTCGCGCGCCAGTACCTCTCCGGCGAGCTTGAGGTGGTCCTCACCCCGCAGGGAACGCTGGCGGAAAAGCTCCGGGCCGGCGGCGCCGGGATCCCCGCCTTCTACACCAAGGCCGGGGTCGGCACGCAGGTTTCCGACGGCGGCCTGCCGCAGAAGTACGATGCCGACGGCGGCATCGCCATCGCCTCTTCCCCCAAGGAAGTGCGGACTTTCAACGATGTGGACTACGTCCTGGAGGAATCCCTGACACCCGACTTCGGACTGGTCCACGCGTGGAAAGGTGACCGCCACGGCAACCTGGTTTTCCACGCCACCGCCATGAACTTCAACCCGCTCTGCGCCATGGCGGGAAAAATCACCATCGCCGAGGTGGAGGAGCTGGTGGAACCGGGCGATCTGGACCCGGAGCACGTCCACACGCCAGGCATCTTCGTCCAGCGGGTGGTGGTGGTGCCCGCCGGTGAGAAGCGGATCGAAAAGCGGACCGTCGCCCTTGCCCAGGCTGCCGGAACCGAGAGCACCACCGAACAGGCAGGAGCGTAGCCATGGAGTCCAGCAGTACGCAGGGAGCGCCTCCCCGCCCCGAAGCCGTCCGGCCCGAATACCGGCGTGCCGCAGTCGACCATCCCGAAGGCACCAATCCGGAGGCCAAAGGGTGGACGCGCAACGAACTGGCCGCCCGGGTGGCCCGGGAACTCAGTAACGGGCAGTACGTCAACCTGGGCATCGGCATGCCCACGCTCATTCCCAACTACATCCCGGCAGGCGTCGAGGTGGTGCTGCACTCGGAGAACGGGATCCTGGGCGTGGGACCGTACCCCAGCGAGGACGCGGTGGATCCGGACCTTATCAACGCCGGCAAGGAAACCGTCACGGTCAACAAGGGAGCCGCGTTCTTCGATTCCGCCTCCTCGTTCGGCATGATCCGCGGCGGGCATGTGGACGTCGCCGTGCTCGGTGCCATGGAAGTGGCCCAGAACGGGGACCTGGCCAACTGGATGATCCCGGGCAAGATGGTCAAAGGCATGGGCGGGGCCATGGACCTGGTGTTCGGTGCCAAGAAGGTGATCGTGATGATGGAACACGTGGACCGCAACGGCTACCCCAAAATCGTGGAGAACTGCTCGCTGCCGCTGACCGGCAAGGCCTGCGTGGACCGGATCATCACCGACCTCGCCGTGATAGACGTGGTCACCGAAGGCGGGCGGTCCCGGCTGGTGCTCCGCGAACTGGCCCCCAACGTCTCCGTGGAGGATGTGGCGGCGGCAACCGGCGCCGAACTGTTCGAAGAAGACCAGGAGCTCACCGTATGAACGGGGTTCCGCGCCCCGATGCCCCGGGCCCGACAACCGATGCCCCCCGGGTCATCGAACAACGCGGCCTGTACTTTGACGAGCTCGAAGAAGGTGTTGTCTACGCGCACCGGCCCGGCCGCACCGTGACCGAGGCGGACAACGTCCTGTTCACCACGCTCACCATGAACACCCAGGCCCTGCACTTGGACGCCGCGTGGAGCGCCGGCCAGCCGTTCGGCCAGCGGCTGGTCAACTCGATGTTCACGCTGTCCACCCTGGTGGGACAGTCCGTCTCGCAGCTCACCCAGGGCACCATCATCGCGCAGCTGGGCCTGACGGACGTCTCCTTCGCGCACCCGCTCTATCACGGGGACACGCTCTACACCGAGACGGTGATCACCGGGAAGCGCCTCTCGGGATCGCGTCCCGGGCAGGGGATCGTAAGCATGCAGCACACCGGCAGGAACCAGGACGGCACCGTGGTGGCCCAGGCCACGCGGAGCTGCCTCATGTGGACCCGGGACGCCCATACGGCGCAGTCCTCCGGGCAACAGGTGCAGCCTGCGGGAACTGAAAAGGGGAGCGTGCCGGGCCCCGAAAAGAGGACAATGTCCGTATGACATTCGTGATGGGTCCCGCCCTGCTCTTCTGCCCTGCCGACCGTCCCGAGCGTTTCCCCAAGGCCGCCCAACGAGCGGACGCTGTCATCGTGGACCTCGAGGACGCCGTGGCACCCGCGGACAAGCAGCGGGCGCGCGGCGCCATCCTGGCCCAGTTGGGCGCTTCCGGGGAGGGACCGGAGCTCGATCCCAGCCGCACCATCGTCAGGATCAACCCGGCTGGCACCGACGAGTTCGAGAAAGACCTGCATTGCCTTGCCCACACGCCGTACCGCACGGTGATGCTGGCCAAGGCCGAGAACGCGGCCCAGCTCGAAGCCCTGGCGGACTACCACGTCATCGCCCTGTGTGAGACCGCCGTCGGGGTCCTCAACGCGCCCGCCATCGCGGCGGCCCCCAACGTGGTGGCACTGATGTGGGGCGCCGAGGACCTCCTGGCTTCCCTCAGCGGCACGTCCAGCAGAACGGACGACGGCGGCTACCGCGCCGTGGCCCTGCACGCCCGGTCCGCGGTGCTGCTCGCCGCACGGGCCTGCGGGAAAGAAGCCGTGGACGCCGTGTACGTCAACATCCCGGACCTTGACGGGCTGGCTCTGGAGGCAGCCGATGCCGCAGCGTCAGGATTCGGCTCCAAGGCCTGCATCCATCCCACGCAGGCGGCCGTTGTCCGGGGCGCCTACGCCCCGTCCGAGGCCGACGTCGCCGAGGCCACAGAACTGCTGCGGGTCGCCGCTGCCGCTGGATCCGGCGTGTTCCAGCACGGCGGCAAAATGATCGATGGCCCCATCCTCAAGCACGCGGAAGCCACCATCCGCCGGGCAGGCATCCGCTCGTAGGGCCGCCGGGCAGGAACCGCGAGGGCCGGAATCACCGCCGCCGCCCGCGGGAACCGCGGAGCGAAAGCGGCGGGATGTCCTCATAGAGCGGCATCCTGACCCAGCGCTCGCCTGTCTCCCGGAACTCAGCCCTGGTGGCGAAACGGTATAGGTAACTGTTGACCCGCACCCAACGCGGCGGATCGCCGTCGAACGGGTCGGCACGGAGTAGCCGCAGCGTCTGCTGGTCCGCCTCCAGCAGCTTCGTGAGGAATGCGTAAAACCACTCCTCGTGGACCGTGCGCAACGGCAAGAACCACATCAGCCAGTCCAGCCGCAGGTGGTATGGCGCCCACTGCCGGGGCAGTCGGCGCACGTCACCGGGTTTGCCCCTGAACGCATATTCGCGCCAGTCCGCCGAGTCCCCAGGTTCCTTGTCCAGGGTGCCCTCCACCACGATCTCGACGCGGTGCTTCGTTACCGTGCCGAACGCGCCGTACGTGTTGGCCAGTTGCCAGCGGTTGAAGCTGGCATTCATCAGCTGCCCTTTGGAGAGCAGGTTGCGCAGCGGCCAGTAGCTGAGCGCCACCAGCAGGAAGGTGGCCAGCAAAGTGATGGCAAGCCAGTACAGGGGACTGCCGCGGACGTCTACCCGGGGATCCCCAGTCAGCGGCAGGAACGGCAACACGGCGTGGGCCGCGGGGTCGCTGACCGCTGCGAAGGCCAGCACAACGGCCATCCAGTTAAGCCACGCAAAATTGCCGCTGGCCACCAGCCACAGCTGGGTGAAGATGATGATGCCGGCGGCTGCGCTTGCCAGGGGCTGCGGTGCGAAGAGGAAGAACGGGACCACCAGCTGGGCGAAATGGTTCCCGAGGACCTCCAACCGGTGGAAAGATTTGGGCAGGAGATGTGCCTGTCGGCTCAACGGCCCCGGCATGGGCTGGGTTTCGTGGTGGAAGTATAGGGCCGTCATGTCGCGCCATTCCCGGCCGCCGCGGATCTTGATCATCCCGGCGCCGAACTCCAGCCGGAAAACGAGCCAGGCCAGCAGGATCAGGATGGTGCGCGGCGGCTCGGTCTGGTCCGAGCCAAGGAACGCCACCGTGAACCCGGCCTCCAGCAGCAGCATCTCCCAGCCGAAGCCATAAAATGTCTGCCCCACGTTGACGATCGACATGTACAGCAGCCACAGGGCCAGAAACGCGATCAGCGGAACCCACGGCGGGCCGAGCTGGGGGATGCCGGCCACCAGGAAGGCTGAAATTGCCAGTCCGGTAGCGCAGACACCACGCAGCAGCCTGTCCGAATAACGCCAACGGAACAGCGTGGGCCGCCGGCGCGCGCTGAACCCTCCCAGATAGTCCGGTACCGGCAACAGACCGCGTTCGCCCAGCAGCGCTGGGAACTGGTTCAGGGAAGACAGGAACGCAACAAAGAACAGTGCCGCCACACCTCGCTGCAGCACCTGCCGGGCGAATCCGTACTCCGGCGCACCGAACCAGGAAACCCAGTCCACGCAATCCACGTTACGCCCGGCGTCGCTGTCCGCCCACTAGGATCGGATGGTGTTTGCATTGGTGCTCATTGCGGTCGTTGCGGGGGCTCTGGCCCAGCGGCTGGCCGGCCTCGGATTCGGCCTCCTCGTCTCTCCCGTCCTGGTGGTGCTGCTCGGTCCCTTCGACGGCGTCATGATCATTAACCTCTGCGGCGCAGCCTCATCCCTGCTGATCCTCTCCAGGGTCTGGCGGCATGTGGAGTGGAAGCGCTACTTCGGACTCGCGCTCGCCGCCCTCGCCGGGGTACTGCCGGGTGCCTGGCTGGCCAGCAATGTGGCCGAAGCGCCGCTGGAGATCTGCATCGGCGTCCTCCTCATCATCGCCCTGCTGGCCTCGCAGCGGCTGACGCGCAGCTCTTGGCGTGCCAGCGGCCCTGTTCCCATGGTCTCTCTCGGCTTCACCAGCGGACTGATGAACGCGGCAGCGGGCGTCGGCGGACCGGCCATCACCGCGTACGCCATTGCCACCCGGTGGGAGCAGAAGAGTTTCGGCGCCACCCTCCAGCCCTATTTCGTGACCACCGGGCTGTCTTCCCTGGCCATCAAGTACGTACTGTCGGGTGGACATGTTCCCGGCCTGGATGCTTGGCAGTGGCTCAGCATCCTGACCGCCATGGTGGCGGGAATCATCGCAGGCGATCTGCTGTCCGGCAAGGTCAAACCGGCCGCTGTGCGCAGGATCGTTGTGGCCATCGCCTACATCGGAGCCGTGTCCACGCTGGCGAAGGGCTTCATCGAACTGTCGGCGGGAGCCTGACCGGACAGCGGGCCGGGTGCGGGATACTTAACCCATGCAGCCTCGCAGAATCGTCCTCCTCGGATCCACCGGTTCCATCGGCACCCAGGCGATTGACGTCGTCGACGGCGCTCCCCACCTTTTTGAGGTCGTGGCGCTCAGCGCCGGCGGCGGCAACCTGGAGCTCCTGGCCCGCCAGGCCGTCCACACCGGTGCCGGCGCGGTAGGCATCGCAGCGGGGGATCCCCGGCAGCTGCAGGACCTGATTTCCGAGGCCGCGCGCCTCGCTGGGCGGCAGGATTATCGCCCCGAAATCATCGCCGGCCCGGACGCCTCGGCCCGAATCGCAGCCGTAGCGGCGGACGTGGTACTCAACGCCATTACCGGGTCCATCGGGCTCGCCCCGACTCTTGCCGCACTGAAGTCTGGTGCAACACTGGCGCTGGCCAACAAGGAATCGCTGATCGTGGGCGGAGCGCTCGTGAAGGCCGCCGCGGCTGAGGGGCAGATCGTTCCGGTCGACTCTGAGCACTCAGCGATAGCCCAATGCCTGCGCTCCGGCTCCGCGGCTGAACTTGAAAAGCTTATCCTGACGGCGTCCGGTGGGCCGTTCCGGGGCCGGACGCGGGAGCAGCTCCACGACGTAACGCCGAAAGAGGCCCTGGCGCACCCCACGTGGGACATGGGCCTGATGGTCACCACCAACTCAGCCACGCTGGTCAACAAGGGCCTGGAGCTCATCGAAGCCCATCTGCTTTTCGACGTGCCGCTGGACCGGATCGATGTTGTGGTCCACCCGCAATCGGTGGTCCATTCCATGGTCCAGTTCATCGACGGGTCCGTCATCGCCCAGGCCTCCCCGCCGGACATGCGCCTCCCCATTGCCCTGGGGATGGGCTGGCCGGACAGGGTCCCCAAGGCAGCCTTCCCGTGCGACTGGACCAAGGCCACCAGCTGGACGTTCGAACCGCTGGACACCGTAGCCTTCCCGGCGGTGGACCTGGCCAAGGACGCCGCCAAGCAGGGGAGCACCTTTCCCGCCGTCTTCAATGCGGCAAACGAGGAAGCGGTCATGGCGTTCCACGCGGGGCGCATCCGCTTCACCGAAATCGTGGACACCATCGATGCTGTCCTCAGCGAACATTCAGGATCCTCCGGGCTGACGCTGGAGTCGGTACTGGATGCTGAAAACTGGGCACGTACGCGCGCCCACGAACGTTTAGCAGTCAGCAGTCTCTAGGAAGCAGCAGATCAACGCATGAGCCCCGTCCTCCTTTTCATCCTCGGCGTCGTCTTTGTGGCGATCGGCATTGCCGTGTCCATCGCGCTGCACGAAGTAGGCCACCTGGTGCCCGCCAAACTGTTCAAAGTGCGCGTCACCAAGTACATGATCGGCTTCGGCCCCACCCTGTGGTCCAAACGGAAGGGCGAAACTGAATACGGAGTGAAAGCTATTCCGCTGGGCGGCTACGTGTCCATGATCGGCATGTATCCACCCAACAAGGACGACGGAACCGTCCGCCCCTCCAGCACCGGGATGTTCCAGACCCTGGCCACGGAGGCCCGGTCCATGGCACACGAGGACGTGGGTCCGGAGGACGCAAACCGCGTGTTCTACCGGCTGCCGGTGTGGAAGAAAATCATCGTGATGCTGGGCGGTCCGGCCATGAACCTGCTGATCGGCGTGGTCCTGACAGCCGTGCTGCTGATGGGCTTCGGCATGGCCACGGCCACCACAACCATCGCCGACGTCTCCAAATGCCAGGTGGCGGCCGGCCAAACGGTTGATCCCGATTCCCCGGACTGCCAACTGACTCCCGCGGCCGCCGCCGGGCTCCTGCCCAACGACGTGGTCACCTCCTTTGACGGGAAAGCTGTCACCGGGTGGGACCAGATGACCGAATGGATCCGTGCCTCCGCCGGCAGGGAAGTGAGCATTACCGTGGAGCGCGACGGTGCGCCTGTCACCACCACAGTAACTCCGGTACTCTCTGCCCGCCCTGTCGTCGGTGTGGACGGACGCCAAGCCAAGGACGACGCCGGCACCCTCCTGTACCAGGACGTCGGATTCCTGGGCATCGGCTCGCAGACCGAACTGGTTCCCCAGCCGGCGTCGTCCGTCCTGCCCATGGCGGGCGAAAACATCAAGCAAGTGGCCGGCGTCATCTTCAACTTGCCCGCAAGGGTGGTGGGCGTCGCCAAGGCGGCCTTCAGTGAGGAAGAGCGGGACCCTAACGGCCCCATCAGCGTGGTGGGCGTCGGGCGCGTGGCCGGTGAAGTGGCCGCCATGGAAGAAGTGCCGCTCCAGTCCAGGATTGGCGCCTTGGTAGGGCTGCTCGCCGGACTGAACTTTGCGCTCGCGGTCTTCAACCTGATCCCCCTGCTTCCGCTCGATGGCGGCCATGTGGCCGGAGCGCTGTACGAAGGGGCACGGCGGCGGGTGGCCAACCTGTTCGGCAAACCGGATCCGGGCGCCTTTGACATTGCCAGGCTGCTCCCGGTGACCTACGTGGTGGCTGTGTTGCTGATGGGCATGAGTGCGCTCCTGATCTATGCCGACATCGTCAAGCCGGTGAACCTGTTCGGCTGACTCCTGCCGGCGGATGGATCACCTGGAGCGTATCCCGGCCTGCTGCAGCAGTACCTGACCACATCGGGTGATTTTGAACAATCAGCCTTTATTGGCTGATATTTAATAATCAGCTATTTTTGATTGATTATGCGTGATCATCTGGGTACGGTTAAACCATGTACGTACTGACCATCGACCAGCGCGGCAGCACCGCCGACGTCGACCGCGTTCCCGATCTGATCACCGCGCTGCGCAGCCTTGCGTCGGCGCCCTTTGAGCGCTCAGTGGGTGATGAACTCCAGGGCGTGGTGGAACATGCCGAGGATGTGGTGGAGATCGCCATGTACGCACTCCGGAGCGGGCACTGGTACGTCGGGATCGGCGTCGGTGCCGTGCAGCTCACCCCGGGTGGCAGCCCCCGGGAAGGTTCCGGGAGCGGCTTTGTGGCAGCGCGAAAGGCCGTGGAACTCGCCAAGGGTGCGGCTGGTCAGGTGCCATTGTCGGTGGTGTCCGGCAGTATCGGCCGTGGCCGGGAGATGCCTCCCCGCGCCAAGGAAGGAGCAATGAGCAGTGCAAATGCCCAGGCGGTGCTTCGCCTGATCGGACGGCTGGTGCAGCAACGCACACCGGCCCAGTGGCGGGTGGTGGACCGGTTGCGCGCACTCCAGGGCGGCGATGGGAAGCACGGCAGCCAGAAACACGTGGCCCAGGAACTGGGAATCACGGAGCAGTCGGTGAGCCGTGCTGTGCTCAGGTCCGGCTGGCAGGAAGAATGGGCCGCCAGGCCTGCCGCGGCCATGCTCCTCGAGTGCGCCCATTCCCAGATTGAAGGCGACCGGTGAACGCACTATGGATCGCAATTGCCCTGCTGGTGGCCGGATTTGCAGGCTGGCCGGTGACCGCACTGGTCTTCCGGCTCGCCCGGACCATTGACGACAAAGCGGACGCGGCCAGTAAGCCGGCCCCGGACGCATCAGCCCAGGATCCTTCGGCCGATGTCACCGTGGACACCGTGTCGGAAGCCCCGCGGACCGGTACCCGGCAGACCGTCGACGGCGAGCTGACGGCAGGAGGCGGCCAGCCGCCGTCGGACGTTCCCCAGCCGGCGTCCACGCTGCCGGCCCAGCGGATCCTGCGCGGCGGGGCAATCATCGGAGTCCTGGAACGCCTGGGCGTCTGCGTGGCCATCCTGACCGGACAGCCGGTGGCCATCGCCTACATTGTGGCCATCAAGGGCCTGGGCAGGTTCGCCGAATTGAAGGAGACGCCCGTGGCTGCGGAACGGTTCATCATCGGAACGCTCACATCCATGCTGTGGGCCGCGGGAACGGCGGCGGTGATCAAGGTGGTGTTCCTGCAGTGAGTCTTCCCGGTGCCCGGATCGGCGGCAGCCCACCCCTGGGGATAGGGTGTCCTTATGACTGTTTTTGCCGTTGAGTATGTGTACGCCGCCGATTCCTCCGCCGTCCGTGATGACCACCGCCCCGCACACCGCGCCTGGCTGGCGGGTCTGGCGGATGAGGGCCAACTGCTGACCAGCGGACCCTACGGTGACGGGGCAGGCGCCCTGCTGATCTTCAAGGTCCAGGACGAAACCGAGCTGAACGAACTCCTCAAGCAGGATCCGTTCGCCGTCGCCGGCACCATTGCCGGGATCCGAACCACCGAGTGGACTCCCGTGATCGGCCTCCTGGCCGCACACGCATCCTGATTCCCGGACCTATTTCACTACTGAAACACCTATTCAAGGAGTCCACGTGACCTCGGTCAGCCTGGGAATGCCGTCAGCACCGCCGCCCGTCCTCGCCCCCCGCCGCAAGACGCGGCAGATCAAAGTGGGTTCCGTCGGGGTCGGTTCGGACTCGCCCATCAGCGTGCAGTCCATGACCACCACGCCCACTACGGACATCAACGCCACCCTGCAGCAGATCGCGGAACTCACCGCTTCCGGCTGCGACATCGTACGCGTCGCCTGCCCTTCTGCCGATGATGCGGAGGCACTGCCCATCATCGCGCGCAAGTCCCAGATCCCCGTCATTGCGGACATCCACTTCCAGCCCAAATACGTGTTCGCTGCAATTGAGGCCGGCTGCGCGGCAGTGCGCGTGAACCCGGGAAATATCCGCAAGTTCGATGACCAGGTTAAGGAAATCGCCCGCGCCGCGAAGGACCACGGGACCTCCATCCGGATCGGCATCAACGCCGGATCCCTCGAGCCTGGAATCCTGAAGAAATATGGCAAAGCCACGCCCGAGGCCCTCGTGGAATCGGCCGTCTGGGAAGCCTCGCTGTTCGAAGAGCACGGTTTCAACGACTTCAAGATCTCGGTCAAGCACAACGACCCCGTCATCATGGTTGCTGCCTACGAGATGCTGGCCGAGCAGGGCGACTGGCCCCTGCACCTGGGCGTGACCGAAGCCGGGCCCGCCTTCCAGGGAACCATCAAGTCCGCTACGGCCTTCGGGGCGCTCCTGGCCAAGGGCATCGGCGACACCATCCGGGTTTCCCTCTCGGCGCCGCCCGTCGAGGAAATCAAGGTGGGCAACCAGATCCTCCAGTCACTGAACCTGCGCCCGCGCAAACTGGAAATCGTCTCCTGCCCGTCATGCGGCCGCGCCCAGGTGGACGTCTACACCCTGGCCGAGCAGGTCACTGCAGGGCTGGAAGGCATGGAAATTCCGCTACGCGTGGCAGTGATGGGCTGTGTTGTGAACGGGCCGGGCGAAGCCCGCGAAGCCGATCTGGGTGTGGCGTCGGGCAATGGCAAGGGCCAAATCTTTGTGAAGGGCCAAGTCATCAAGACTGTGCCTGAGAGCGAGATTGTTGAGACACTGATCGAAGAGGCCATGCGCATAGCTGAAGAGATGGGGGAGGCCGATGGCGAAGATGCTGTCAAGGGTAGCCCCGTGGTTAGCGTCTCATAAAGAGGACGCCGCGCCAGCGGGGATATCCGTCAGGACCCTCGCCGGTGCGGACACCCCTGCCCTGCGGCGCCTCGCGTCGCAGGACCCGGTGGCCAATGTATTTATCCTGGCGCACCTTCGGGCGGCTGGTTCGGCTGCGCCCACCACTGGTGGTGCGGCTGTCTTGGGAGTTTTCGACGACGGCATCCTGGCGGGCGCGTGCTGGGCAGGCGCCAACCTGGTCCCGGTCCAGCTTGACCCGGAATTCACCGGGCTTGTCGCTGCGGCAGCAAGCACATCCGGCCGCCGCTTCGCCTCCGCCTTCGGCCCCGCAGATGCCGTCCTTGCACTGCATGCTGAGCTTGCAGAACTGGGGCATGCGGCCCACGAGGTGCGGGATGAACAGCCGCTGATGACGCTGTGCGGGCCGCCGACAGTGGAGCCGAACGAGGACCTGGACCTTGGCCGGCTGGCCGATTTTGACCGGATCCTTCCTGCCTGCGCCGCCATGTTCGAAGAGGAAGTCGGCTATTCGCCGTTCCTCGGGGGCAAGGAGTTCTATAGCCGTCGGGTGGAAGGCCTCATCCGGGAAGGCCACTCATTGGCGCACGTCAACGAATCCGGCGATGTTGTGTTCAAGGCCGAGCTGGGAGCTGTGACAGCTGACGTCACGCAGATCCAGGGTGTATGGATGAACCCGGGCTACCGCGGACAGGGTCTGAGCGCAGGCTACATGGCTGCCGTAGTGGAGAAGGCACGAACGCTTGCCCCTGTCACCAGCCTTTACGTCAACGGCTTCAACCTGCGTGCACGGTCCACGTACGAGCGGGTGGGCTTCCGCCAGGTTGGCACCTTCGCCACGGTGCTGTTCTAGCCTCCAGGATGCCGCATTAGGTCACCCCCCAGCTTTCAGGTCACCCGTCAGGTAGTGCTGGATGTTAGGCGCCACGAGCCGGACAACGTCCTCGGGGGAAGCGGACGCGAGCGGTTCCAGCCGAATGACATACCGGACCAGCATCACGCCCACCATCTGCGTGGCCACGAGACTTCCGCGCATGGCCACTTCTGCGGGCGGTCCGGGGACTCCCGCCATGATCCGGCTGAGGATGGTGCGCTGTACCAGTTCCCGCAGCAGCAGGGTCTTCGCCTTCGAACCGATGGTTCCCCGGAGGAAGGCCACCAGGCTGTGCTGGGCCGGGCTCTCCCACAAGCGCAGCACCGCACGCACAATCGCCTCGGCCCGGTCCTCCGGCGAGTAGCCGTTGACGCCCGCCAAGACCTTCTCCGGGTCGGCCGGCAGTGCCACGCTCAGCGCAAAAAGCTGGTCCTTGCCTTTGAAGAAGTGGTGCACCATGGCGGGGTCCACTCCGGATTCCCGGGCGATCTGGCGCAGGCTGGTCCCCTCGAAACCGTGTTCGGCGAACAGCCTCCGGGCGGTGTCCAGGATCTGGTCCCTCGACTCGCTTGCCCCGCCGCGTCTGCCCCGCCGGACCGGACCAGCCGGGCTGCCTGCGGACTCCGCGGCGCCCGCAGGATCTAAGCCGCCCGCCGGATACTGCTGTCCATTCACGAAGTCCGCCGCCGCAGGGTCAACGACGCGAGGACCAGAACCGCCAGGACAATGGCCACCATGATGCCGGCGTCCATCCACAGCTGGTCTGTGGCCTCGGTGTTGGTGGCAATCTCCTGGAGCGCATCCACCGAAAAGGTCAGGGGCAGGACGTTCGACACAGCCTCCAGGGCCTCGTTCATCCTCTCGCGGGCCACAAAGAGGCCACAGAGCAGAATCTGCGGGACCACCACCACCGGCATAAACTGCACGGCCTGGAATTCTGTGCGGGCGAAGGCCGAACAGAGCAGCCCCAGGGCGACGCCAAGAACCGCATTTATCACGGCAATCATGACCACCAGACCCGGGCTGCCTTGGATGTCGAGCCCGAAAATCCAGTAAGCCACGGCGGTAGCCGCCAGCGACTGCAGCGCGGCCATGATGGAAAATGCGAGCCCGTAGCCGAAAAGCAGGTCCGCCTTGTGGATGGGAGTGGTCAGCAGCCGTTCCAGGGTCCCGGAGGTGCGTTCGCGCAGCATCGTGATGGACGTGACCAGGAACATCACCACAAACGGGAAGATCGCCAGCATCATCAGGCCTACGCGGTCAAAAGTCCTGGGCGCGCCTGGCGCCAGTGTTTCATTTTCGTAGAGAAAGTACACGGCGGTTAGCAGCAGCGCTGGAACCACCAGGATCAGCGCGATGCTTCGGTGGTCGTGCCGGAGTTGGTCCAGGACGCGCCGGGTGGTGGCCAACAGCATCAACACGTTCATGACCGTACCGTCCCTTCGGTGGACCGGCCCTCGGCGGTGTCCTGGATGATGTGCAGAAAGGCTTTCTCCAGATCGGCGCTGTGCCCGCGTTGACTCAATTCCGCTGGCGTCAGCTGCGCCAGGAGCTTCCCTTCCCGGAGCAGGAGCAGCGATCCGCAATGGCTGGCTTCCTCCATCACATGGCTGGAAACCAGGAGTGTGGTCCCGGACTCGGCCATGGTTCGGAACCGGTCCCACAGGTCCGCACGGAGCACCGGGTCAAGGCCGACGGTGGGTTCATCCAGGACGAGCAGGCTGGGACGAGCCACCAGGGCGCAGGCCAGTGACACGCGGCTCAGCTGACCGCCGGAGAGGTCGCCGGTTTTCTGCCTGGTCTGCGGGTCAAGCCCGACGGCGGCGATCGCCTCCGCGGCTTCGGCGCGGCCCTTGCGGTGCATAGCGCCGAAGTAGCGGACGTTGGCTTCGACGGTGAGGTCCGGATACACGCTGGGGGACTGGGTCACGTAGCCCACCCGGTGCCGCAGGTCAGGGTGCCCGGCGGGCAGCCCCAGTACTTTTACTGAGCCGGAGGTGAGTAGTTGGACGCCCATGACGGCCCGCATGAGGGTGGTCTTGCCGCTGCCGGACGGGCCCAACAGCCCGGTGATCTGGCCCGTGTGGATGGAAAAGTCCAGGCCGCGCAGGACGGAAACATTTCCCCTTGTGACGTGCAGGGAGCTGGCGGCGACGGCCACCTCAGGCTCGGGGCTGGCCGGGGCCGCTGCTGCTGAATGGGACATGTGTGCCCTCCGAAATGCTGGGAGTCCTCGCTTAATTCACCAGGTGATGAATTAAACCTAGACCTGCCGAAGGTCGCCGTCAACAACTTCGAATGGAAAAAACCCTTGTGCATGTGTCGGCTATCACATAGGTTCGACCTAGCTGCGCTGGAGTGGGTGGGCGGTCTCACCAGTCCTCACCAGTACCCAGGCGTCAACGGCCATGGAGCCACGTCCGCATGTAATGACCAGCCGTTTACGGCCAGGGGCTTTGCACGCCGGGCGTGGCTCCAGTGCGTTCCGCCCGCCCGGCCCTCAGCACAGCCCCGCATCCGGCTCCGCGCCTGGCTCTGGTCCGGCTCAGGTTCCGCCGCCAGAAGGGGCTTGGATTGCCGGTAGATTAGTACCCAGAAGAATTGCCCCGTCCTGCTTTCCAGCAGCTATTCCCAGAAACGGATGCCCACCCTTGGTCACAAGAATGTCCCAGCTTTTCCTGCGCACCTTGCGTGAAGATCCCGCCGACGCCGAGGTGGCCAGCCACCGGCTCCTGATCCGGGCAGGCTATATCCGCCGGGCCGCGCCGGGTATCTACACCTGGCTGCCACTGGGGCTCAGCGTGCTGCGCAAAGTGGAACAGGTCATCCGCGAGGAAATGTCAGCTATCGGCGCCCAGGAAGTCCACTTCCCGGCACTGCTGCCCAAGGAACCCTACGAGGCCACCAACCGCTGGACGGAATACGGCGAAGGCATCTTCAGGCTCAAGGACCGTAAGGGCAACGACTACCTGCTGGCACCCACGCATGAGGAAATGTTCGCCCTGCTGGTCAAGGACCTGTACTCGTCCTACAAGGACCTGCCGCTGAGCATTTACCAGATCCAGAACAAATACCGCGACGAAGCACGCCCCCGGGCGGGCTTGATCCGCGGCCGCGAATTCATCATGAAGGACTCCTACTCCTTCGACGTGGACGACGCCGGCCTGGACGCCAGTTACGCCGCACACCGCGTCGCCTACCTCAGGATTTTTGAGCGTCTGGGCCTGGAGGTTGTTCCCGTTGCGGCCACCGCCGGAGCGATGGGCGGGTCAAAGAGCGAGGAATTCCTGCACCCCACCGAGATCGGTGAGGACACTTTTGTGCGCTCCGCCGGAGGGTACGCGGCCAACGTTGAAGCCGTCACCACTGTGGTTCCCCCGGACATCGACTTCACCGGCGCCCCCGTCGCCGAGGTCCGGGACACCCCGGACACCCCCACGATCGACACGCTCGTGGACGCCGCCAACGTCCTCGCTCCGCGGGCAGAGGCCGACGGCGGCGCCTGGACCGCCGCTGACACGCTCAAGAACGTCGTCCTCGCCGTCACACTGCCCACCGGGGAGCGCCAGCTCGTCGTCATCGGCCTCCCCGGCGACCGCGGCGTTGATCTCAAGCGCGTCGAAGCGAACATCGGGTCCTTCTTGCCGCTTGCCGGCGAGATCACGCTCGAAGCCGCCAACGACGACGACCTCAAGAAGCAGCCCCTGATCGTGAAGGGCTATCTCGGCCCCGGCATGTCCCTGGACGCGCCGCTGCTGGGCACCGAGGGCGCCGCAAAGATGCTCTATCTCGTGGACCCCCGCGTCGTCAGCGGCTCCGCCTGGGTCACCGGCGCCAATGATGCCGGCAAGCACGTCTTCGGTCTCGTCGCAGGCCGCGACTTTGGTTGGGACGGCGTCATCGAGTGCACCGACGTGCGCGCCGGTGACGAGGCTCCGGACGGCTCCGGTCCGCTCGAAACCGCCCGCGGCATCGAAATGGGCCACATATTCCAGCTTGGCCGCAAGTACGCCGCGGCCCTGGACCTGAAGGTCCTGGACCAGAACGGCAAGCAGGTCGTGGTGACCATGGGTTCCTACGGTGTTGGTGTCACCCGCGCCGTCGCCGCCCTCGCCGAGTCAAACCACGATGAGAAGGGCCTGATCTGGCCCCGCGCCGTCGCCCCGGCAGATGTCCACGTGGTGGCCGTCGGCCGCGGCGAGGAGATCTTTGCCGCCGCCGAGAAGCTGGCCCTGGAACTCGAGGCCGCCGGCCTGGACGTCATCTATGACGACCGGCCCAAGGTCTCCCCGGGCGTAAAGTTCGGCGACGCGGAACTCGTCGGCGTCCCCACTATCCTGGCCGTCGGCCGCGGCCTGGTGGACGGCGTTGTGGAAGTCAAGGACCGCCGCAGCGGCGAAGCCGAGAACGTAGCCGTGGACAAGGCTGTTGACTATGTGGTCACCGCCGTCCGCAGCTGACCTGCGGCGGTGATTTCCGGTTTCGAGTCGATCCAACTCACCACGATCATCTTGATTGTGGTGGCTGGATTTGCGGCCGGCTGGGTAGACGCGGTGGTGGGCGGCGGGGGCCTGCTGCAGCTGCCGGCCATGCTACTGGTACCGGGAATCACGCCGGTCCAGGCCCTGGCCACCAACAAGATGGGGTCTATTTTTGGCACCACCACGAGCGCGGTGACGTACTACAGGCGGGTGAAACCGGACCTTCGGACAGCCGTGCCCATGGCGCTGATCGCCCTTGCCGGCAGCTTCGCCGGGGCAGTTCTGGCCGCCACCCTGCCTGCGAGTGTCTTCAAACCGATCATCGTGGTGGCGCTGGTCGTCGTCGCGCTTTTTACGGCGCTGAAGCCCAACGTCGGCGACATCACCGTGCTGAGGCACGATGGCCGCGCGCACTACGTGGTGGCCTGCCTGATCGGGGCCGTTATCGGCTTCTATGACGGCCTGATCGGTCCGGGCACCGGTTCCTTCCTCATCATCGCGCTCGTTTCGGCGATGGGCTATGCCTTCCTGGAGGCCAGCGCCAAAGCCAAGATCGTGAACATGGCCACCAACGCAGGCGCCCTGTTCTTCTTCCTGCCCCACGGGTCAATCCTGTGGGGTGTTGGCCTGGTGCTGGGCCTGGCCAACATGGCCGGCGGCTACCTGGGCGCACGGACCGCGGTGAAGCAGGGAAGCCGCTTCATCCGTGTTGTATTCCTGCTGGTGGTAGGCGCCCTGATCATCAAACTCGGCATCGATGTCTGGCTGGAAAACTTCGCCTGACAGGGTTGCCAAAGCCCTCGCAGTCGCCGGCCGGGCGTACCATGCAGGTATGTCCGCAGGCGGGGAATCCTATTCGGAAGCATTGTCAGCGGCGGCACGCCGCGCCGCCGAGTGGCTGGCGAGCCTGCCGGACAGGCACGTCGGTCCTGCCCAAAGCGCCCACGATCTCGCGGCCGACTTCGGCGGCCCACTTCCCGAGCAGGGCATGCCTGCCGCAGCTGTGGTTGAGTACCTGGCGGACAAAGCCGAGCCGGGGCTGATGGCCATGCCCTCGGGGCGCTTTTTTGGCTGGGTGATCGGCGGGACGCTGCCTGCTGCCCTGGCCGCGGACTGGCTGGTCAGCGCCTGGGACCAGAACTCCGGCCTGCGCTACGCCACGCCTGCCATAGCCGCCATCGAAGAGGGGGCCGGCCACTGGCTGCTGGACCTCCTGGGCCTCCCGGCGGAATCGGATGTCGGCTTCACCACGGGTGCCACCATGGCCAACTTCACCGGGCTGGCCGCTGCGCGGTGGCGGTTGCTGGCCGATGCCGGCTGGGACCTGGACGTCGATGGCCTGGCAGGCGCCCCGCGGATCAGGTGCTTTGTGGGCCAGGAGCGCCACGAGACGATTGACCTGGGCCTGCGGTACCTCGGGCTCGGCCGGCCCACCGCGATCCCCGCTGATGCCCAAGGCAGGCTGGTCGCCGCAGACCTGGACCGGCTGCTGGCGGAAGGGTCCGGGCCCGCGCTGATTTGCCTCCAGGCCGGCAACCTCCACTCCGGAGCCTTCGACCCCTTCGATGCCGCCATCGAGGTTGCCCGGCGGCACGGTGCCTGGGTCCACGTGGACGGAGCGTTCGGACTGTGGGCCGCCGCCGTGCCTGAATTCGCGGAGCTCACCCGCGGCATGGCCCTGGCCGATTCGTGGGGGACCGACGCCCATAAGACGCTCAACGTCCCGTACGACTGCGGTATTGCCATCGTCAGGGATTCAGCAGCGCTGCGCAGCGCCATGGGACTGCAGCACACCAGCTACCTGATCCACGACGTCGAAGGCCCAGGCGATCCCTTCGAGAAAGCGCCGGAGCTGTCCCGCCGCGGCCGCGGGGTGCCGGTGTGGGCCGCCCTCCGCTCCCTGGGGCGGGACGGCGTTGCAGCCCAGGTCCGTGGGCTCGCCGACGCCGCTCGGACGATCGGTAGCCGCCTGGCCGACGTGGACGGAGTCGAGGTGCTCAACACGGTGGACTACACCCAGGTTTCGCTCGCCTTCGGGGACGACGCCACCACGCGAGCCGTGACAGCCCGGGTGATCGAGGACGGCAAGGTCTGGATGTCCGGTTCACGCTGGCAGGGCAGGGATGTCCTGCGCGTCTCGGTCAGCAACTGGACCACTGATGCGGACGACGTCGGCACTGCCGTCGAGGCAGTCAGCTCCGCTTTGGCGGCTGTGCGGGCTGCCGGCTGATCAACTTGAGGCACCGTTCCATCGGGAACCACCCGATGCTCAGCTGTCGCCGTGGCCCGGCTCAGGCAGAGCGTGCGCCGAGGGAAGGCCGTCGAGGGTCCGCCCCGCAAGGGTACTGGCCACCCAGAGGGACCGGGTCAGATCGCCTTGGTGGCGCGGCATGGCCGCGTAGCAGAGGGCGTTCTCCACTTCGCGCGCCACGGCCCATTGGCGGGAAGCCTCGGCATCGAGTCCGGCCGCGGCGCTGAAGTCCTGGCAGCGCCGCCTCAACCCTCCTGCCGGATCGCTCCGGGGCAGGTCGCCGAGACGATTCCACAGCAGCGGTGCCACCGCGAATTCCGGTTCGCCAATCATGGGTTGCGGGTCGATTGCTACGAAAACCTGCCCGTTCTGCGCTCCACTGTTGGCCAGAGGCCGGGCCAGGATGTTCAGGAAATGCAGGTCCGTATGGACCAGGACATCGCGGCCCGAGCGTCGGCCCACGGCACCGCGGGTCTGGCAGACCTCCAGGGCCGCCTCCAGGAGCCAGCGCGGGAACGGTCGGCCCTGCTGTTCCCAGTCGGCGGGGAGGTCATCGCTCCATTGTTCGGCGCGCCCCGCGATGTGGTCGAATTCCTGCCACTGCGGCCGTCCGTCCGGCACCAGGCCCAACTGCCGCATGGTGCTGCCCCAGGCAGCCGCCGCATCGTCCAGCGGAAGGGTCTGGAGTGAGGAGTCCGCATCCAGCCGCTCAAGGAGCATGGCGCAGGTTCCGGCGTCGGATCTTAACAGCTGGACGGCGCCGGAGCCTCCCCACAGGGCCAGCGCATGGCGTTCCATCCGTGCCTCATCGTGGGGAAAGGCGATCTTGAGCGCCGCCGGAGTCCCATCCGTCCGGCGGACAGGGACCACCACGCCGCCGTGGCCATGCCACGGGAGGGCGCCGGCTGCCAGGTCAACAGCCAGTTCCCAATGTTCCAGCCGGCCCTGCACGAGTCCCGGGAGGGAGGAGAGCCAGGCCCGTCCCGCACTGCTGTGGCTGTAACGCATGGTGAGGGCCGGCGGGATCTGCACGCCAATCCGGACGCTCATAGGACGCCGCTTGCGCCGAGCATGTTACCGATGGAGAACGTGGCAGCCAAGGCCAAAGCCCCGCCCGCCACTACCCTGGCGGCGGCCCGCACTTTAGAGCTGCCGCCGATCCAGGCGCCCAACGCTCCGGTGGCCGCGAGTGCCACGAGTACGGCCACGAAGGTCAGGGGAACCCTGATGTTCTCCGGAGGTAAGAGGATAGCGAGCATCGGAAGGATGGCGCCGATGAGAAATGCGACGGCGGAGGCAATGGCGGCGTGCCACGGACTGACGATGTCTGTCTCGTCGATGTTCAGTTCGGCGGACAGGTGCGCGCCCAGCGCGTCGTGGGCTGTCAGCTCCCGCGCCACTTCCCTTGCTGTGTCCAGGCTCAGTCCCTTTCCCTGGTAGATCGCAGTGAGTTCCTCCAGCTCTTCCTCCGGCTGGTCCTGCAGCTCCAGGCGTTCCTTTTCGATCAGGGCCTGCTGGCTGTCCTTCTGGCTGCTGACGGACACGTATTCGCCCAAGGCCATGGAAACTGCACCACCCACCAGGCCTGCAGTGCCGGCGACAAGGATCGGGCCGGATTGTGTGGTGACACCGGCGACGCCCACCACGATTGCGGCGACCGAGACGATGCCGTCATTGGCACCCAGCACGCCGGCGCGCAGCCAATTCAGGCGCTGCGCGACGTCGTTCTGATGTGGCTCATTCTCGTGAAGGGCGGGGGCGCCGGCACTGTCCATGCCTCCAGCAAAGCATTAGTGCCCGCGGCAAGCCAGTGCAGGGCCTTGGCTACGAATTGCCCTGGGCGCTGGTTGTGGAAGGTCCCGGGGTTGATACAGGCTCCGGCAGCGGAGGCAGGAGAGCTTCTTCCAGGACCATGCCGGGAACCGGACCCGGCGATGCGCCCCAATGGGCGGTCCGCCGGGCCGCCGACTGAAGTGCAGAGAGCGCCCATTCACGATCGCGCCCCTCGCTGAGGGCCACCAGGTCGCCGAGCACAGGCAGTAGCCCCGACTCCAGTGTTCCCAGCCCGGCTGCAGGGTCTGCCAGGAACACCTGGCTCAGGGCATAACCGGGCTGCCTCAGGGGTACGGCGGCGCAGTGGGACCTACCCATGGCGTCTGCTTCGTTTCGGAGGGTGACGTGTTGGGCCAGGAAATTCGACGCCGGAGCAGCTGACCCGGAGTTAAGCCGGGTCAGCGCGGCCTGGTACGCGTAGACCAGTTCCAGCTCGCCGGCAACGGCAGAGGCAAGCGCCGGGCCGAGGTCCGCCCCAGTGCTTGCGTCGGCGACCGCCGCTTCGCTGGGACAGCTGGCGGCGGCTGTAGCCGTAGCAGGCGTGGGGGCCGCCGGTGATGCCAGGGGGGACGGTCCGGCAACTGGAAGCGGTGCCAATGCGATCCCGGCCGCCGAGGCCAGCTCCTCCGCGGCCAGAAGCTGGGCAGTGCCGGTGCCGGCGAGAAGGCGGGCCATGCCGCCGTCGGCCGTTTCGGCGTCCTGGAGCCGCTGAGCCCCGCTTGCCTGGAGGGCAGCGGCGAAGTCCGCGGTGGACCACGGCGTGACGCTGGCCAGCGCCGACGCCGTGGCAGGGTCGGTCGGGGCGCGATTCCCGGAAGCAACAGCCGGCAGCATCAGCGCCTGTGCCTGGACAGTCAGCAAAGTCACAACGCGTGCCAGGGCAGCCGCTAGGGGGGTCGGCGCGGTGGCGCCGGCAGCGCCTTCCAGGTCCTGGCCCGCGACCCGCAGGGACAGGGAATCCGCGAACGCAGATGCCCTGGCCTGCTCGGAAAACGGCGGCGCCGCAGGCGGGGAAGGTTCGCGGGGGATGAGTACCAATCCCAGGCTCACCACCAGGAGGGTGGCCAGCCCAAAAACGGCGTACCGGAAATAGCGCCTGCGGCGGCCGGTTTCCTGCGTGTCGTCCTTCACAACAGACCATGTTCTCACGCCCGATGCGGATCTTCGTGCACCACTGCGGCCGGAAAATCGTTACGCTAGTAGTCATAACATCATCTATTGGAAGGCGGCCGGCATCGTGAGTAATGCAGAAGCCACGACTTCATCAGACGCTACCGGAACGGGTACCGCTGTTGCTGCGCCCGCCAACAATCCCGAAGCCATCAGGCTCCGGGCGCTGCTGGAACCGGCGGTGCAGGCCAACCGCCTGTACCTCGAGGACGTATCCATCATGGCGGGTTCGCACCGCGTGGTTCACGTGGTGGTTGACCTGCCGCAGGAGGAAACCGGCGGCGTGAACCTTGATGTCATTGCGGACATCTCCAGGATCCTCTCCGATGTCCTGGATAATGATCCAGCGGACGACGGGCGCCCCTACGACCTCGAGGTTTCCTCCCCGGGAGTCGCGCGTCCCCTCACCGAAGTCCGGCACTGGCACCGTGCCCGGGGCCGGATGGTCAAGGTTAACGTTATCCAGGGCGAAAATGTCACCGGCAGGGTCCAGTCAGTGGATGATTCCGGCGTCACCATCATCCCGGAGATCGCCGTCAAGAAGGGCATGAAGCCCAAGCAGGGCGATTCCCAGATTCTTCCTTTCGACAGGATCCGTAACGGAAAAGTCGAGATCGAATTCAGCCACCTTGAAGAAGCTGGTCTGGAACCTGAGCACAATGGACCTTCTGAGGAGGCCTGATGGATATTGACATGAGCGCGCTGAGACTACTGGAGCGTGAGCGCGAAATTCCGCTGGACCTCCTGATCCCCACCATCGAGCAGGCGCTCCTGGTGGCATACCACAAATCGCCCGGCGCCTTCGAGAAGGCCCGGGCCGAGTTGGACCGCAAGAGCGGCCACGTGACCATCTGGGCCGTGGAGATCGACGACGACGGTGACCCCATCGGCGAGTTCGAGGACACTCCTACCGGTTTCGGCCGTATTGCAGCGAGCACCGCACGGCAGATCATCCTGCAACGACTGCGCGACGTTGAGGACGACGCAATACTGGGTGAGTTCAAGGGCCGCGAGGGCGAACTTGTGGCTGGCCTGATCCAGCAGGGCAACAACCCGCACATGATCCAGGTCAACCTGGGTTCGGTGGAGGCCTTGCTGCCGCCGCCCGAACAGGTGCCGGGGGAGAAGTACATCCACGGCAACCGGCTCCGCGCCATCGTTATCGATGTCCATCGCGGCACCAAAGGCCCGTCCGTCACTCTGTCCCGTTCGCACCCGGGACTCGTCCGGAAGCTCTTCGAACTGGAGGTCCCGGAGATCGCGGACCGCTCCGTGGAGATCGTGGCCCTGGCCCGTGAGGCCGGCCACCGCACCAAGATCGCGGTCAAGGCCAACACCCAGGGCATCAACGCCAAGGGCGCCTGCATCGGTGAAATGGGTTCCCGCGTCCGCGCCGTAATGACGGAACTGAACGACGAAAAAATCGACATCGTCGACTTCAGCGAGGATCCGGCAACGTTTATTGCCAGTGCACTTTCCCCATCGCGTGTGAATTCGGTCACCATCGTGGACGAGGCCACCCGCTCCGCGCGTGTGGTGGTCCCGGACTACCAGCTCTCGCTGGCCATCGGCAAAGAGGGCCAGAACGCCCGGCTGGCGGCCAAGCTTACGGGCTGGCGAATCGATATCGTCTCCGACGCTGCCCCGGCGCGCGAAAGCTGAAACCGCTCCGGGCAACGGCCAACGGCGGATACCGTCGGCCGATGCCCTGGTTTCGGGCAGAACTGCCCTGAGGGGCTAGACTAGACATGACCGCGCCTAACGGCCGGTATTCGTGTGCCCTGAGTATTCCCGTTCCGCCAATGCGGTTGGGGCCCCGGGGCCGGCAGTTATGAACGTCAGGAAGATACTCACCGTGGCAGAAGTGCTTCACACCGAGGATCAACCGCAGCGTACCTGCATCGGATGCCGGAAAAAGGCACCGCGGTCTGAGTTACTCCGGCTCGTCGCCGAAGGCAGCGGTTCCACCGCAGTGCTGGTAGACGAACGACGCCGGATGGCTGGCAGGGGTGCATGGCTGCACCCCAGCGAAGCGTGCCTGGCCCTGGCGGTCAAGCGGCGAGCATTCGGAAGGGCCCTCAACGGCGCAACCGGGTCCACCGCCGTCGAACGCCGGATCATGGCAGGCAAGCAGGACGCCGGCCCGTTGCAGGTACCCCTGGTAGCTGCAGCAAAAACCGTCCAACCTGAAAGCGGGTCAGAAAACTGATGGAAACCCGATGAGTTCCCAGCGATGAGTGCGCAACGATGACAACTTTGTTGCGCTCTGCAAGGGGCCCTGTAGTTG
Organism: Pseudarthrobacter sp. S6; assembly: GCF_050156575.1. Classification (NCBI taxonomy): domain Bacteria; kingdom Bacillati; phylum Actinomycetota; class Actinomycetes; order Micrococcales; family Micrococcaceae; genus Pseudarthrobacter; species Pseudarthrobacter sp. S6. The sequence continues at coordinate 1,705,840 of NZ_CP189581.1, forward strand.
CAACCGCGGCTGGGGCCCGCATTAAGAAGTAGACGGTTCGTGCCTGGCTCGGTGCGGACCGAGACAGGAGAAATGTGGCCAAGGTCCGCGTACATGAGCTTGCTAAAGAGCTCGGTATTACTTCCAAAGATGCAGTAACCAAACTGCAGGAACTGGGCGAATTCGTTCGCTCTGCCTCTTCAACCATTGAGGCCCCGGTGGTGCGGAAGCTCCGCAACGCCTACCCCGACGCAGCTGCTAAGACCGCAGCTCCGGCAGCCGCGCCCAAGGGGCCTGCCCCGTCGGCCGACACACGACCCGTAGCACCTGCTCCGGGCCCCGCAGCTCCCTCAGCCCCCGCAGCACCAGCTGCTGCGGCTCCGGCTGCACCCGCTCCCGTTTCTGCGGCCCCTTCAGCCCCGGCTGCTCCGGCTGCAAGTGCACCGTCCACCGGCGCCAAGCCCGGTGCCCGTCCGGCACCGAAGGCTGAAGCCCCGGCCGCGCCGACCCGCTCCGGCGGATCAGCGCAGGGTGGTTCGCAGGGCGGCTCCGCACCGCGTCCCGGCGGTCCCCGTCCGGGCAACAACCCGTTCGCCACGTCCCAGGGCATGCCCCGCGGCCGCGGAGGCGACGGCGAGCGTGCTCCACGTCCGGGTAACAACCCGTTCGCTCCTTCGCAGGGCATGCCCCGCGCGGGTGGCCGTCCGGACGGCGACCGTCCGGGTGGTCCGCGCCCCGCAGCCGGTGCCGGCGGCCCCCGTCCGGGTGGTCCGCGTCCCGCAGCCGGTGCAGGTGGCCCCCGTCCGGCTGCTGGCTCGGGTGGACCCCGCCCGGGTGCACCCCGGCCCGCGGGTGCCGGTGGAAACCGGCCCACGCCGGGGATGATGCCCAACCGCACCGAGCGTCCCGCACCTGCTGGTGCAGGACGTCCCGGCGGCGGCGCACGCGGTCCCGGACGTCCAGGTGGCGCTCCGGGTACCGGTGGAGCTCCGGGAACCGGTGGCGGCGCTCCGGCCGGCGGCGGCTTCGGCAAGGGTGGCCGCGGTCGCGGTGGCACCCAGGGTGCCTTCGGTAAGGGCGGCGCAGGCCGTGGCAAGCAGCGCAAGTCGAAGCGTGCCAAGCGCCAGGAACTCGAACAGATGAGTGCTCCGTCGCTGGGTGGCGTGAGCGTACCCCGCGGCGACGGCAACACCGTAGTCCGGCTTCGCCGTGGCTCGTCCATCACGGACTTCGCCGACAAGATCGAGGCAAACCCCGCAGCACTGGTGACGGTCCTCTTCCACCTCGGTGAAATGGCCACGGCCACGCAGTCGCTGGATGAAGAGACCTTCGCGCTGCTCGGCGAGGAGCTTGGCTACAAGCTCCAGGTTGTGTCGCCGGAGGACGAAGAGCGGGAGCTGCTCTCCGGCTTCGACATCGACTTCGAAGCAGAGCTCGAAGCCGAAGGCGACGACGACCTCGAGGCACGTCCTCCAGTGGTCACCGTCATGGGCCACGTTGACCACGGTAAAACCCGTCTGCTCGATGCCATCCGCAAGTCCGACGTTATGGCGGGCGAGCACGGCGGCATCACGCAGCACATCGGTGCTTACCAGGTCACGCACACCCACGAAGACATCGATCGTAAGATCACCTTCATCGATACTCCGGGCCACGAGGCGTTCACCGCCATGCGTGCCCGTGGTGCGAAGGTCACCGACATCGCCATCCTGGTGGTCGCAGCGGACGACGGCGTAATGCCGCAGACCGTTGAGGCTCTCAACCACGCGCAGGCAGCAAATGTGCCGATCGTGGTGGCTGTGAACAAGATCGACAAGGAAGGCGCCAACCCGGAGAAGGTCCGCGGCCAGCTGACCGAGTACGGTCTGGTTCCCGAAGAATACGGTGGCGACACCATGTTCGTGGAGGTCTCTGCCCGCCAGGACCTCAACATTGACGAGCTGCTCGAGGCTGTCCTGCTCACCGCGGACGCTGCCCTGGACATGCGCGCCAACCCGAACAAGGACGCCCGCGGTATCGCGATCGAAGCCAACCTGGACAAGGGCCGCGGTTCCGTGGCAACCGTCCTGGTGCAGTCCGGCACCTTGCGTGTCGGTGACACGATCGTGGCCGGTACGGCCCACGGCCGCGTCCGCGCCATGTTCGACGACGACGGCAGTGTCCTGACCGAGGCCGGCCCGTCCCGCCCCGTGCAGGTGCTGGGTCTGTCCAACGTGCCGCGCGCCGGCGACACCTTCTTTGTGACCGCTGACGAGCGCACCGCCCGCCAGATCGCCGAGAAGCGTGAAGCAGCCGACCGCAACGCCGCCCTGGCCAAGCGCCGCAAGCGCATCAGCCTGGAAGACTTCGATCAGGCCGTGGCCGACGGCAAGATCGACACCCTCAACCTCATCCTCAAGGGTGACGTGTCCGGTGCCGTGGAAGCCCTCGAAGATGCACTGCTCAAGATCGACGTCGGCGAAGGCGTGCAGCTGCGCGTCATCCACCGCGGCGTTGGTGCTATCACGCAGAACGACGTCAACCTGGCAACGGTCGACAGCGCTGTTATCATCGGCTTCAACGTCAAGCCTGCCGAGCGGGTTGCCGAACTTGCAGACCGCGAAGGCGTGGACATGCGCTTCTACTCCGTCATCTACGCAGCAATTGATGACATCGAGATGGCCCTCAAGGGCATGCTCAAGCCGGAGTACGAAGAGGTCCAGCTGGGCACCGCCGAGGTCCGCGAAGTCTTCCGCTCTTCCAAGTTCGGAAACATCGCCGGTTCCATCGTTCGCTCGGGCATCATCCGACGCAACACGAAGGCCCGCATCAGCCGCGACGGCAAGACCATCGGTGACAACCTCACCGTTGAGACGCTCAAGCGCTTCAAGGACGACGCCACTGAGGTCCGCACGGACTTCGAGTGTGGTATTGGCCTTGGTTCGTTCAACGACATCACCGAGGGCGACATCATCGAGACCTTCGAGATGCGCGAAAAGCCGCGCGTCTAGGTTGTCTTAGCGTTACAGGTGCGGGGCCGTTGGGTTTTCCCGGCGGCCCCGCCCCTACGCTGGGCGGCATGGGATCTGCGATCCCTTGCCGCCCAGCTTCGGCAGGCCCGATGCCACTCCCAGGCCGCCGGAAAAACCCAACGCGGGTCCGTCGTGAACTCGCCGTTAGTGCGTGGCAATGAATCCAAGATGAGTGCGACAGTCGCCCAAGTGGCCGCCGTCGTACATCCAAAATTTTTAGGAGTGGAAATGGCTGATCCCGCACGGGCTGCCAAATTGGCGCAGCGGATTAAGGTTGTTGTTGCTGAGGCTTTGGGCCGGAAGGTTAAGGATCCTCGGCTGGAGGGCATCACTGTTACCGATGCCCGGGTGACCAATGATCTGCAGCATGCCACGATCTACTACACCGTTTTCGGCGACCAGGCGATCCAGGCTGATGCTGCCAAGGGCCTGGAGAAGGCCAAGGGTGTGCTCCGCCAGGAGGTGGGGCGTAACGTGACGGTCCGCCTGACACCGACGCTGGAATTCGTCGCGGACCAGATCCCCGTCGTTGCCTCGAACCTGGAGGAACTGCTCCGGGCCGCCAAGAAGCGTGACGCCGAGGTGGCTGCCCTGGCCGAAAACGCCAAGCACGCCGGCGACGCCGATCCGTACAAGAGCGACGTTCCCGCCGATGTGGAGATCGACGAGGACGACTTCGACGAAGAGGACATTGACCTCACCGACGACGAAGATCTCGACGAAGACGCTCATAAGTAACTGACACCAGGAGATGGCCCGGACCCGCAACTGAACTGCGGTCCGGGCCTTCTTTTGTCTGCCGGACCGGGCCCGGCAGGATCTACCTGATGTAGGCCTTCAGCACGGTTCCAGTCGGTTGCCCGAAGCTGAAGCCGGCCGTGGCGTACATGGGTTTCCCTATCAGTTCGACGGCCGCAGGACCGTCCACAGCCAGGAACTGTGAAGCCTCACGGGTCCAGGCATCGATCTTCACAATCTCGTTGCCGAACAGCGAGGCTGCGTAGACATCCCCGCTGTCGGACACTGCGATGCCGGTGGGGCTCAAAGGAGTCATCAGCCCTTCGGCCAGGATCTTCGGCTCTGGCGATGAGTAGCTTTCGCCACCCCCCCGGACGGGGCTGGGCAATGAGACCAAAGTGGATATGGAATTAACAGCCCCCGGGCGCCAGGCTAGTCCTCCGGGCGGACGGCGTCGACGGAAATTTCCCTTTGTGAGCCCCCTATTTTGAACCGGAAATCCTGGGTCATGGCTAGGATCTAGTTATGACGCAGGAGAGCGAGAACCACGAGGCCACCCGCTACCTGGAACAGGCTATTGACCTGGCTGTCCGCAACGTCTCTGACGGCGGCGGGCCGTTTGGTGCGCTGGTGGTGACTGCGGATGGCCGGGTCCATGAAGGCATCAACCGGGTCACCCGGGACAACGACCCCACCGCGCATGCCGAAGTGGTGGCAATCCGCGCTGCGGCAGCCGCAGGCGCCACGTTCGACTTGAGCGGCGCCGTGCTATACGCCAGCTGCGAGCCGTGCCCGCTCTGCCTGTCCGCCGCTTTGTGGGCGCGGATCGATCGAGTTTATTTTGCGGCCGACCGCCATGGTGCAGCCGCTGCCGGTTTTGACGACGCCGTGTTCTACGAGTATTTCAACGGCACACGTCCGGAACTGCTGCCGGTCGCCCAAGCCGCCATTCCGACGTCGGACGCTCCGTTTCTTGCCTGGCGCCGCAATACGAAACGCAAAGACTACTGACCAGTGCGGGGTCAGGAGTCCTGGCGATCCGGCAGCCTGCCGACGCCATTGACCAGATCCTCGCGGGCACCACACAGCGCGATCCGTACCCAGCCTTCGCCAATCGAGCCAAACGCGGTTCCTGGCGCGAACGCGACGCCGGAATCGGAGAGGAACCGTCGGGTCCAGCTCCGGACATCCCCGTCGCTGACATGGGAGACGTCGGCCCAAAGATAGAAGGCTCCCTGGGCGCTTAGGTACGGGATTCTTTTGGCGTCCAGCACGGCTGAGGCAGCGTCCCGGTTGGCCCGGTAGTGGTCATGGGCGTGACGGACGTAATCCTGCGGACCTGTCAGCGCCGCCAGCGCCGCATACTGCGACGGGGAGGCAACGCAGGAGACAATCGCCTCCATCACGTTGTTCATCTTCTGTTCCAGCCCCGGCGGACAGACCAGGGCACCGATCCTCAGCCCGGTCAGGCCGTACGTCTTGGAGAGAGTCAGTGACGTGAATACCCGCGCTTCGCCGGGGACGTCGCTGTCGAAGCAGGCCGGGCTGACGTGGGGGACGTCGTAGGTGAAGGCCTCGTAGCATTCGTCGGAAATGATCCAAAGATCATACTTGCGGGCAAGGTCCACCAGCTGGCGGGTCAGGTCCCCGCCGAGGACGGCGCCCAGCGGGTTGGACGGGGAGTTCAGGATGAGCACCCGGGTCCGGTCCGTGATGAGCGACTCAATGTCATGGATCCGCGGCTGGAAGTCATGCTCGGGATACAGCGGGTAACCCACGGGTACGGCATTCAGGAGCCGGCTGGTCATGGCGAATGTAGGGTAGCCGGGGTTGGGGATCAGGATCTCGTCGCCGGGGGAGAGCAGGAGGCTCATGGCGAAGTGCAGGCCCTGCTGCGCGCCGTCCACCACGTAGACACGCTCCGCTCCGAGGCTGATATCGAGTCCGGCTCGTTCGCGGAACCTGGCGGCGAATGCTTCACGGAGGGCCGGGATGCCGGCGTTGGGCGTGTAGTTGGTCTCGTCCCGGTCGAGGCACGCCATGCCGGATTCCAGGATGTGGCGGGGGAGCGCGAAGGCCGGTTCGCCGATGCTCAAGACGATGGCCCCGGGGGTATGCCAGGCAGCCTCGGTGATTTCCCGGATCTGGTTGACGGGGACGTCGCGCGCGTGCGCCGCAATCTCAGGCATGGATGCCATCCTAGCCGCCGGAGTTGGGGGCTGGGTTGGGTGCAGGGCTTGTGGGCAGGGGTGGTGGTCAGCGCCGATATACTAGGAAGCGTGCTTTCTGGACTGGTGATAGTGGACAAACCGCAGGGATGGACCAGCCATGATGTGGTTGGTCGGATGCGGCGTCTCGCCGGAACCCGGAAAGTGGGGCATGCCGGCACCCTCGATCCCATGGCTACCGGCGTCCTGGTGGTCGGCATCAACAAGGCCACCCGGCTCCTGACCTATATCGTGGGCACGTCCAAGACGTACACGGCAACCATCAGGCTGGGCCAGTCCACCATCACGGACGACGCCGAAGGTGACGTGATTGCCGCCGCCAGTGCAGCCGCCGTCGCCGACGAAGCAATCCACGACGGCGTCGCCGCCCTCACGGGTCAAATCCAGCAGGTGCCCAGCAGCGTCAGCGCTATCAAGGTCAACGGTGAACGTGCCTACGCCCGGGTCCGCTCGGGTGAAGAGGTAAAGCTCGCGGCGCGCCCGGTCACTATCCACCGCTTCGAAGTTCACGGCATCAACCGGGAATCCGGCGGCGACGTTGTGGACATTGATGTCACTGTGGAATGCTCTTCCGGCACTTACATCCGGGCCCTCGCCCGCGACCTTGGCGACGGGCTGGGAGTGGGCGGCCACTTGACCGCCCTCCGCCGGACCAACGTTGGCCCGTACTCTCTGGGCCAGGCCCGGACGCTGGAACAGCTGGCCGAGGAGCTTAATGTCCTGGAAATGTCCCAGGCTGCCCGGGCGCTGATGCCCAACCGTGAACTCACGGCAGAGGAGACCACCGAAATTTCCTTCGGACGCCGGATCGCAGCCGGGGCAGAAGCGGGCGATCCCGCGGCCGCCACCACTGAGCACCCAGCGGCGGCGTTCGCGCCCGACGGCACCCTCGTAGCGCTGCTGGCGGACTCCGGAAACTTTGCCAAACCGGTCCTGGTGTTCGCGCCGGGCAATGGTGCGCCCGGAAAAGCAGCGGGCGGGGATGCCTAGGCATGGACGCCTACTTCTACATCATCTTGGTGGTCGGCCTGCTCTCCAGCGGGATCTGCCTCGGTGCCGGCATCCTCAAAAAGGCCCCCAACGATTTCACCATCCTCTCTGTTGCTGCCGTCGAGCTGGCACTGCTGGTTTACCTGGTGGGCTCGATTGTGAGGGTTATCGCGGGCGAACCGATTGCCGGCGAAGCCTGGGAATTCTGGGGATACCTGGCCACTGCGATGCTCCTGCCGCCGGCGGCCGTATACTGGTCCATCCTGGAACGGACCCGCTGGAGCAACTTCGTCCTCGCCGCCGTCGGTGTCACGGCCTTGGTGATGGCCGCCCGCATGAACCAGATCTGGTACTGAAATGGAAGAAGCACGCAACGTGAAAGCACCTCGTTCGGAAGCATCCCGTGCCAAGGCAGATGCCAAGGCCGGCGGCAAGGACACCCGGAACACCGGCCCCGGGCGTCTGCTTATCGCCGTCTATGCAGTGTTTGCCATTTCGGCTACCGCACGCGCCGGCTACCAGATCCTGACGAAGTTCTCCGAGGCTCCGTTTGCATACCTGCTGTCCGCCTTCGCGGCGCTGGTCTACGTGGTGGCAACCGTGTCCCTGGCCAAGCCCGGCCGCACTTGGTTCAGGATCTCCCTGGCCGCCGTCCTGGTGGAACTTGTCGGTGTGCTGGTGGTGGGGGCGTTGAGTGTCGTCGATTCGGTGGCGTTCCCGCATGAGACCGTCTGGTCCCTTTTTGGCCGGGGGTACGCGTTCATTCCGCTGCTGCTGCCGATCCTTGGACTGGTGTGGCTTTACCGGCGCCGGCCGCGCCGGCAGTAATCCCGCACCAGCGCTGCACCGCACCAGCGATCGGCGGCTACCGGTAAGCCTTCGGGTAAGTCCGCGAGTGCCGGCCCGTTGGCCTGGCGGCGTGCGGAAGCCATCTTGAATGCGGGTAATCTTAGAGAGTTCCGGCGCCGGTGCGTTCGGAGAGATGTCAGTTTTTAGGCAGTAAAAGGCGAGGGTGATGGTCTACATCTGGAACGATCCGGCCGAGGTCCCGGCGGACTTTGGTCCCTCCGTTGTCACTTTTGGCAACTTCGACGGCGTGCATCGCGGGCATCAGCAGGTGCTCTCGGAGCTTATCCGCTCGGCGCGGCTCAACAAGACCAAAGCCGTCGCTGTCACCTTTGACCCGCACCCGGCCCTGATCCACCGCCCGGAGTCCGCGCCCGAAATGATCATGGGCCTGCAGGACAAACTCGTGGCATTGGGGGAGCTGGGCCTGGATGCCATTTTGGTGATGAAGTACTCGCTGAACCTGGCCAGCCTTACCCCTGAGGAATTTGTCAGCCAGGTCCTGGTGGACAGCCTGCACGCCAGCCATGTGGTGATCGGTCACGATTCCCGGTTCGGCCGCGGCAACTCCGGTGACCTGGACACCATGAAGCAGTTGGGCGAAAAGTTCGACTTCGACGTCCAGGTCATCAGTGAGTTCGGTTCGGAAGGTTACCCGCTGCATAACGACGGCGGCACGGACCGCCGTTGTTCCTCCACCTGGGTGCGCGAAGCATTGGCGGAGGGTGACGTCGCCACCGCAGCCGCGGTGCTGGGACGACCACACCGGATGCGCGGCGAGGTCGTCCACGGTGCCGCTCGCGGCCGTGTGCTCGGGTTCCCCACTGCCAACCTTGCCCACCAGGCCAGCGGGTTCATCCCAGCCGACGGAATCTACGCCGGCTGGCTGGTGGACCAGGCCGGCACGCGCTGGCCGGCGGCCATCTCGGTGGGGTCCAATCCCACGTTCGACGGCGTCAGCCGCCAGGTCGAAGCCCATGTGATCGACCGTCCGCACGAGGCCGTGGAGGACTTCGATCTGTACGGCCAGACAGTAGTGGTCGAATTTGTGGCGCGGCTCCGCGGCATGGTGGCATACCGTGGGCCGGAGGCGCTTGTTGACCAGATGCGTCTGGATGTTATTCAGGCCCACGATCTCCTGGTGCGGCGCTGACCGGGTCCCACCCGCAACGAACAGCCAGAGAGGCAGCACCGTGGCCGTCGAGAAGAACACCCGCAAACTGGACAAAGGCATTGTCCGCGATTTCAGTTCCCGGATGAGCTACGCGTCCTATCTTCAGCTGCCTACCCTGCTCAGTGCACAGCAGCCGGTCAGCACACCCGAGCACCACGACGAGCTGCTGTTCATCATCCAGCACCAGACCACCGAGCTGTGGCTGAAGCTGGTCCTGCATGAGCTCCGCAGCGCTGCGGCCTGGCTGCGAGCAGATAATCTCGGCTCCGCGCTTAAGGGCATCGCCCGGGTCAAGCACATTCAGAAAACCCTGACGGAGCAGTGGTCCGTGCTGGCCACGCTGACGCCCACGGAGTACTCCCAGTTCCGCGGTTTCCTGGGCAACTCCTCCGGCTTCCAGTCCAGCCAATACCGGGCCGTCGAGTTTGTCCTCGGCAACAAGAACCGCAAAATGCTGCCGGTGTTCGAATCGGACCCGGAAGCGCACGCCATGCTGGAGGAGCTGCTGAACGCGCCCAGCATCTACGACGAGTTCCTGGCCTACCTGGCCCGGCAGGGTTTCGACGTGCCGCAGTCCATCCTGGAGCGGGACGTCACCCGCGCCCACGAGTTCTGCCCCGACCTGTTACCGCTGTTCAAGCACATCTACGAAAACGCCGCCGCTAACTGGGGCGCCTACGAGGCCTGCGAGGAACTGGTGGACCTGGAAGATAATTTCCAGCTCTGGCGGTTCCGGCACCTCCGCACTGTCCAGCGGACCATCGGGATGAAAACAGGAACCGGGGGATCAAGCGGCGCTGCCTTCCTGCAGAAGGCCCTTGAGCTCACCTTCTTCCCTGAATTGTTTGCGGTACGGACGGAGATCGGCCAATGAGCAACCCGATGGACGCGAAGATGGAAAATCACGACGCCGCCACCCTCCTAGAGCAGGCAGTGCGACTGGACGCCGCTGACCCGTTGGCACGCTACCGCGGCCTCTTCATCGGGACGGACACGGACCTTTCCTACCTCGACGGCAATTCCCTGGGCCGGCCGCTGAAGAGGACCCCGCGGGACATCAGCACCTTTATCGAGGAAGGCTGGGGCGGCAGGCTCATTCGTGGGTGGGACGAGGAATGGCTGGACCTGCCAGAGGCCATCGGCGATCAACTGGGCCGCGCTGTCCTCGGCGCAGCCGAAGGCCAGACCGTCATCGCCGACTCCACCACGGTGGTGCTCTACAAACTGATCCGTGCTGCGCTGGCCATCGTTGTTGACGCGGCCCGCACCGAGATCGTCCTGGACACGGACAATTTTCCCACGGACCGCTACCTGGTCGAGGGCATCGCCCGCGAGGAAGGCCTGACCCTGCGCTGGATCGAAGCCGATCCAGCGTCCGGGGTCACCGTTGAACAGGTGCGGAACGCAACCGGCCCGGCCACCGCCGTCGTACTTTTAAGCCACGTGGCGTACCGCTCCGGCTTCCTGGCCGACCTTCCGGGTATTACGGAAGCTGCGCACAGCGCGGGGGCATTGGTGGTCTGGGATCTGTGCCATTCCGCCGGCTCGGTGGAGCTGGACCTGGACGGGGCGGATGTGGATTTTGCTGCGGGCTGCACCTACAAGTACCTCAACGGGGGACCGGGCTCGCCGGCGTTTGCCTACGTCAACCGCCGGCACCTGCCCGGACTCCAGCAGCCGATCTGGGGCTGGATGGGACGCAAGGACGCGTTCGAGATGGCAGCGGGCTACGAGGCGGCGCCCGGCATCCGCAGTTTCCTGAGCGGCACGCCGGCCATCTTCGGAATGCTGGCCATGCGCGGGACCCTTGACCTCATCGAAGAGGCCGGCATGGCTGCCATCCGGGAGAAGTCGCTGAAACTCACCGCCTACGCCGTGCAGCTGTATGAGGCCTGGCTGGCGCCGACGGGCGTGGAGCTGGCATCGCCGCGCGATCCGGAGCTTCGCGGGAGCCACATCACCTTGGACCATCCGGCGTTCCGGAACGTGACGGCTGCGCTGTGGGAACAGGACGTCATTCCGGACTTCCGCGCACCACACGGGATCCGCGTGGGGCTTTCGCCCCTGAGCACCAGCTTCGCTGAACTGTTCCGGGGGATGGCTGCCATTCGGGATCAGCTGCACCGCTGAGCTGCTGCCTGTGGCTGACGGTTTTTGGGGACGGCATTTGGTGACGGTGCTTGGCGACGGCGCGGGCTGTTTCGACAAGATTGCGGCGGGGCCGGTAAACTAAGGGTTGGTTCCGGCTGCAGTCCGTGGCGGCTGGTTCCTGTCATGTGTGGAAAGCCCCTGGTTTCCGGGGAATTTGCGCACGGGCAGACCCGGCAGTGAAGTACTGAATCGGGCCTCACGGCACATCTCTAGGAGTTATTGTGGCACTTGAAGCCGCTGTAAAGCAGTCCATCATCCAGGATTTCGCAACGTCCGAGGGCGACACCGGTTCACCGGAGGTCCAGGTTGCAGTCCTGACTCAGCGGATCAAGGATCTGACTGAGCACATGAAGGTGCACAAGCACGATTACCACACCCAGCGCGGTCTGCTGGCCATGGTTGGTCGTCGCAAGCGTATGCTCACCTACCTCAAGAACACTGACATCACCCGCTACCGTGCGCTCATCGAGCGTCTCGGCCTGCGCCGCTAGTCAGCTTTAAGGGGCGGCCCCTTCCGCGACGGAAAGGGCCGCCTTCTTCAGAACAAAATTAAACAGGAGGATCAACCGCATCACGCATTCGCGGTCCTCGGTAGTGATCCCCGGGAACGGCTTCGAAGAATGAAGCCCTCGGCCCGTGGGTCTCGATCGATGACCGGGTGCAGTGCAGGCCAGTAGACAGATGCTGGACTGGGTTGATGCGGCTGGACTCCGTGAAACAAGAAACGGAGGTGACTCTCTTGGAGGGTCCCGAAATCCAGTTCTCAGAAGCAGTCATTGACAATGGCCGCTTTGGCAAGCGTGTAATCCGCTTTGAAACCGGCCGTCTTGCCAAGCAGGCAGCCGGCGCAGCCATGGTGTACATCGACGAAGACACCGCACTGCTGTCCGCCACCACCGCGGGCAAGCACCCGCGTGAAGGCTTCGACTTCTTCCCGCTGACGGTTGACGTTGAAGAGCGTATGTACGCCGCCGGCCGTATCCCGGGTTCGTTCTTCCGCCGCGAAGGCCGCCCGTCCACCGAGGCCATCCTCGCCTGCCGCCTCATGGACCGCCCGCTGCGTCCGGCCTTCGTCAAGGGCCTGCGCAACGAGGTCCAGATCGTGGTGACCGTCCTGGCCATCAACCCTGACGAGCTCTACGACGTGGTGGCCATCAACGCCTCCTCCATGTCCACCCAGCTCTCCGGCCTGCCGTTCTCCGGCCCGATCGGCGGCGTCCGCGTTGCCCTTGTCGCTGACGAGCACGGTTCGCAGTGGGTTGCCTTCCCCAAGCACTCCCAGCTCGAGAACTCCGTGTTCAACATGGTTGTAGCCGGCCGTGTTGCCGGTGACGACGTCGCCATCATGATGGTCGAAGCCGAAGCTACCGACAACTCCTGGAACCTCATCAAGGAACAGGGCGCCACCGCTCCCACCGAAGAGGTTGTCTCCGAGGGTCTCGAGGCTGCCAAGCCGTTCATCAAGGCTCTCTGCGAGGCGCAGGCTGACCTGGCCGCACGCGCGGCCAAGCCCACTGTTGAGTTCCCGGTCTTCCTGGACTACCAGGATGACGTCTATGCCGCTGTTGAGTCCGCTGCCGCCGAGAAGCTGGCCGCTGTCTTCCAGATCGCTGACAAGCAGGAACGCGATACTGCAACGGATTCACTCAAGGACGAAGTCACGTCTTCCCTGGCCGGCCAGTTCGAAGGCCGCGACAAGGAGCTGTCGGCAGCATTCCGCTCGGTCACCAAGCACGTTGTGCGCCAGCGCATCCTCACGGACCAGATCCGCATTGACGGACGTGGCCTGACGGACATCCGCCAGCTCACCGCCGAGGTTGAAGTTCTGCCCCGCGTGCACGGCTCGGCAATCTTCGAGCGCGGCGAAACCCAGATCATGGGTGTCACCACGCTGAACATGCTCAAGATGGAACAGCAGATTGATTCGCTGTCGCCCGTCACGCGCAAGCGCTATATGCACAACTACAACTTCCCGCCGTACTCCACCGGTGAGACCGGCCGCGTGGGCTCACCCAAGCGCCGCGAAATCGGCCACGGCGCCCTCGCAGAGCGCGCCATCATGCCGGTGCTTCCGTCCCGCGAGGAATTCCCCTACGCGATCCGTCAGGTGTCTGAGGCTCTCAGCTCCAACGGTTCGACGTCGATGGGTTCCGTCTGCGCCTCGACGCTGTCCCTGCTCAACGCAGGTGTGCCGCTGAAGGCAGCCGTTGCTGGTATCGCCATGGGCCTGGTCTCCGACCAGGTTGACGGCCAGACCCGCTACGCAGCCCTGACCGATATCCTCGGCGCCGAAGATGCTTTCGGCGACATGGACTTCAAGGTTGCCGGTACCGCCGAATTCGTGACGGCCATCCAGCTGGACACGAAGCTCGACGGCATCCCCGCTTCCGTGCTGGCAGCAGCACTGAAGCAGGCCCGCGAAGCCCGTCTTCACATCCTGGACGTCCTGAACTCCGCGATCGACACTCCGGATGAACTCTCCGAGTTCGCGCCGCGCGTCATCGCGGTCAAGATCCCGGTTGACAAGATCGGCGAGGTCATTGGGCCCAAGGGCAAGATGATCAACCAGATCCAGGAAGACACCGGCGCGGACATCTCCATCGAAGACGACGGCACGGTCTACATTGGCGCCACGAACGGTCCGTCTGCTGACGCAGCACGATCCGCGATCAACGCCATTGCCAACCCGCAGATCCCCGAAATAGGCGAGCGCTACCTGGGTACGGTCGTTAAGACCACCACCTTCGGTGCCTTCATTTCGCTGACCCCGGGCAAGGACGGCCTGCTGCACATCTCCGAGCTGCGCAAGCTGGCCAACGGCAAGCGCGTGGACAACGTTGATGATGTGGTTTCCGTCGGCCAGAAGATCCAGGTGGAAATCACCAAGATCGATGACCGTGGCAAGCTGTCGCTGTCCCCCGTAGTGGCTGAAGAAGAAGGCGTCGAGCTCGTTGACGCTTCCGCCGCAGAGGGCGCTGCCGAAGCGGAGTAGTCCACTGACGCGGAGTAACATCCTCCGTCACTCAGCATGAATCGGCGGGGCCGGTGGATGATCCACCGGCCCCGCCGCTGTTACGATGGCAGCCAGATCCGGTTGCCTCTCCTGAAAGGCTTCAATGACTGTTGTACCCCTGCCGCTTGAGCAGAACCAGCCCGGCGACACCCTGGTCCACGGCTCCGACGGCGGCTCCGTTGTCCGGCGTTCGGTGCTGCCGGGCGGCGTGCGGGTACTCACCGAAGCGATGCCGGGCCAGCGTTCGGCGACCATCGGTTTCTGGGTGGGCGTCGGGTCACGCGATGAAGCCCCGGGCCAGCACGGCTCCACACACTTCCTGGAGCACCTCCTGTTCAAGGGGACCAAACGCCGCACTGCCCTGGAGATCGCCTCGGCCTTTGACGAGGTGGGCGGGGAGTCCAACGCAGCCACGGCCAAGGAGAGCACGTGCTATTTCGCGCGGGTGCTGGACACGGACCTGCCCATGGCCATCGACGTCATTGCCGACATGATCACCGGCGCCGTCCTGGATCCGGCCGAGATGGAGCAGGAGCGCGACGTCATCCTGGAGGAAATCGCCATGGACAGCGATGACCCCACGGACGTGGCGCATGAAAACTTTGTGGCTGCCGTCCTGGGCACCCACCCACTCGGCCGCCCCATCGGCGGCACGCCCGCCGCGATCCGCGCCGTCGCCCGTGACTCCGTCTGGGAGCACTACCGCCGTTACTACCGCCCGGATGAGCTGGTCATCACCGCCGCCGGGGGCCTGGAGCACGACGTCGTCTGCAGCCTTGTGGTGGACGCCCTCCACACTGCCGGGTGGTCACTTCAGCCGGACGCCGCCCCGGTGGATCGCCGCTCCACCGCGCGTGCGGACATCACCGGCACCGCCGGGCTGCATGTGGTCAAGCGTGCGGTAGAGCAGGCTAACATCATCATGGGCTGCCCCACGATTGTGGCCACCGATGAACGCCGTTACGTCATGAGCGTCCTCAACGCCGTCCTGGGCGGCGGGATGTCCTCGCGGCTGTTCCAGGAGATCCGCGAAAAGCGTGGCCTGGTGTACTCCACGTACTCCTTTGCCTCCTCCTACGCGGATGCCGGCTACTTCGGGATGTACGCAGGGTGCACTCCGTCCAAGGTCCGCCAGGTGCTGGACCTGCTGGGGCTGGAGCTGGACAAGCTTGCAGAAGGCGGGATCTCCGACGATGAACTGCGCAAGGCCGAGGGCCAGCTGTGCGGCGGAATTGTCCTGGCACTGGAGGATACTGGTTCCCGTATGTCCCGCCTGGGCCGCGCTGAACTGGTGTCCGGTGAATACCAGGACATCGACGAGACCCTGCGGCAGATCAAAGCTGTCACCGCGCAGGAGGTCCAGGACCTGGCCAGGGAACTCGCAGATGCGCCGCGGACTGTCACCGTGGTGGGCCCGTTCGAGGAAACCGAAACCTTCGGTCTCTGACCGGCAGGCGTACGCCAGCCATAATGAACCTATGAACCTTTCGCAGCCGGGCACGGTGCACGCCGTGCTGGAGAACTTTCTGGGCCATTGGCGCGGCACCACCCGGCTGGACGCGTCGGCCTGGGGGCCCAAGCGCACGGGCTCGGCGGAAATCAGTTACACCAGGGCAGCAGGGGGCTACGCCGTCGTGCAAAGTTACAGACACACCGAAGCTGATGGCACGCACTTTGAAGGCCACGGCGTTTTTACTGTCGACCGCGACCACAATGACATCCTCTGGTACCACGTGGACAGCATGGGCCAGCCGCCAGGAGTCCCGGCCCGCTGCACGTGGGTGGAGGGTGTGCTGCGAGTCGAGCGCCACAGTGACAGGGGGACTGCCCGCCATACTTTCCGCGTGGACAACGACGTGCTGATCCACACCGCCGAGTTGCGCCTCGGCGACGGCCAGGACTTTGTCCCGTTCATGACCTCCGAGTGCCGCCGCGTCTGACCCCTTCCCGCTGTGCGTTCCACCTGCCCCCGCGCGAACGGACGTTTGCGGCCCTGCAGAATTCCGACAGTCAGCCGGCTGATTCCAGAATCCTTGTCCGCGGAGCGCCGTTCAACGCTGGCGCTGCGGACGACGAATTCCACACCTTACTTTTCAGGTTCGCCAGCAATTGCTCAGCCTGGCCGCGTTCGTTGAAATCGAGTTCCACCACCACGTAGTGGGAATCATCCACAGGCTGGGAAATCCGGTGGCCGACAACTCCGGAGGCCGCGCGGTCCACCGGATCCCGGTCGAAGGCCGCTTTCCACATGCCAAAGTCCTTGATGCCATGTTCTATTTGCAGTGTGTACATTGCTGCTTCTCCTTAGTTGATCGCGTTAGTTGGCGGCACTTGTTGACTCCGTGCTCCCACCCTTAGCTCCGCCGCCAGGAGAGCCTCACGGTTCCGCCGCGATACCTACCGTCACGGTAACTGTTGGCCGCTGCCGCCGGTATCCCAGAAATCTGGGCCCCCTGGGACGGAAGCGCCGGCGCCGGCCGCAGAGCGCATACTGGGGGAATGACCACTGGCAGGCCCTGGAACCGGAGCCTTGAACGGATCCGGCTGATCGGCGATTCCGCCCCGGATCACCACTCATTGCGCACCGCTGTGATTGCTGAGCTGGGCCGCGTGCTTCCGTTCAGTGCCTTCGTCTGGCCGATTTCAGATCCGCTGACCGCGACGGGCATCTCGCCCATTGCCCGGATTCCGTGCCCGGACGATCTGCCGTTGCTGATTCGGCTCAAGTACCTGACGCTGGCAGGTCGGTGGACGCGGTTGGCGATCAATCCGTCGCCGGCGACGACGCTGCTGCTAGAAACGGCCGGCAATCCATCACGGAGCCTGGTGTGGGAGGGACTGATGAAGCGCTACGGAGTGACCGATGTCCTGTTCGCAGTGCTGGCGGACAAACACGGCTGCTGGGGTTGGCTTGACCTCTGGCGAACGGCGCAGGACGGTCCCTTTACTGCCGAGGAAGTGGGATACATCGCCGCCATGACACGTGAGGTGATGCCCGCCCTGCGCCGTTCAATAGCCCGGCAGTTTCTGATGGAGGCACCCGGCGGGCGCGACCCCGCAGGACAGGAGGTGGTCCGTGCGGGGGCGCCAGCCATCGACGGAGGTCCGAGGCCGGACTTGCCTCAGCAGGCTGTGCTGACTCTGGATGCGGAGATGGCCGTGGTGGGTAGAACGGCTTCGGTGGAGGAGTGGCTGGGGCTGCTTCAGCCTGGCCCACGTCCCTTTCAACGCGTACCGGCTGAGGTTCTCAACGTTGCTGCCCAGTTGCTGGCGCGTGAGGCCGGCGTGGATGGTCATCCTGCGTCCGCCCGTGTGCACATAGGGTGGGGCCAGTGGGCCCTGCTCCAGGCCAGCCGGATTGACTCCACCGACACAGCGGCCATTCCGCCATTGGCCGTGACCATCCAGGCATGCCCTCCGGAAGCGAGGCTTGATATGTTCGCCCGGAGCTTCGGGCTGACAACGCGGCAGCGGGAATTGTTTGATCTTGCAGCCAGCGGCGCCGACACCAACGCCATGGCGGCTGCCTTGGGGATTGGGGCCTACACCGTCCAGGATCAGTTCAAGCAGATTTTCGATACGTGCGGCGTCCATAGCCGCGCGACGTTGTTGGCCTTGGCGATGGGAACGGCCCAGTAAACTGGACGGGCCTTCAACTCTGTGGCGGTGGCATGCTTTTGTCCAGGTCGAGTTCCGGATGCACGTCCAAGACCGAACCGGGGCTGATGCCGGTGCCGGTGCCGGCCAAGGGGATGTTTGCTGGCCAGTGGGGTGGTTCCCAGTCGGGGTGGTCGCTGGCATAGTGTCGGCCGGACGGTGATATCCAGCCGGGTGGTTCGTTCTTGGTGGCCGTGGTGGGCGTCCAGGCTGTGGTGTGGCGGAGTCTGTGATGGCGGCGGCACGGCTGGCCGAGATTCGAGATCCCGGTGGTGCCTCCGTGGGCCCAAGCGAGGAGGTGGTCGGCTTCGTTGTCGAGGGAGTGGTTGCTGCAGCCGGGGAACGGGCATTTGCCGTCGCGGAGCCTGAGCCATTGGCGTTGGGCTTTGGTGAGCCGGTAGCTGCTCCGCCCGATCTCCAAGGGTGCACCGTCACGCGGGTCGATCAGGACGCGGTGGAAGGACTCCGCTCCGTCCGTGACGAGCCGGCGGGCCATCGACGGCGGAATCGGCCCGTATCCGTCGAGGATGGCCGGTTCATCCGTGAGGCCCAGCAGCGAGAACACCGGGACGGTAATGAGGACCTGTGCCCGCGGCGACGGAACACCGTCGACCGCTGCCATGCCACCGGTCTGTTCGCGGCTAGTGCCGCCGACACGGCCCGTTTCGGGCTTACCGCCGGACATTGCGGTCGCGCCATCGGTTCCGGCGCCGGCGATGTTGTTGGTCAGGAGCCAGGTCGCGACGGTGTCTGCGCGGAGCTGGCTGAGGGTCCGGCCCTCATGAGGTCCTTGGAGGGATCTCGCTGCGGTGGTGGTGCGGTCCCAGATTCCGGCCGCCTGATCGGCGGGGAGATAGGCGGAGAGCCAGGCCATCCCGTCCCGGTCCGGGGCGTACTCCACCCGCCGGTCCTGGACACCGCGTAGGTGGCGTTGTTCGATGCTGACCGGGTGGTGGCGTTGTTCGATGCTGACCGGGTGGTGGCGTTGTTCGATGCTGACCGGGTGGTGGCGTTCCCGCCACGTCCGGGCCTTGTGCCGGAACCTTCCGGGGATGAGCTCACCGGCGAAGCCACGTGCCGGATTCGCGACGTCCGGGTCCAGGAAATGCGCTTCGAGCGCTTGTGCACCGGCAGGGTCCAGGTTCACGGTTTCGTCGACCATGATCCGGGCGTGCTGCCAGGAGATCGTCCCGGCCTGCAATGCGGACAGGGTCAGCGGCAGGGCCGTTGTGAGTTGGTGCGCTTCGGCGAGCAGGGCACTGGCGGCGCGTTCGCTGACCGTCAGAGCACACGCGACCTCAGCGACCACGGCCATCTCCTGCTCGGTATGGTCCTGCGCCGACTCAGCAGGGCCCGCCAAAGCCTCGGCCGAGCCGGCATATACGGCGGCCGCATGGGCCTTCAAAGCAGCCAACTTCGCCTCCCCGCAGGCCACAGCAGCCAACGTCTGCAGGGCAGTCTCGGCGCGCCGACGGAGTGGATCATCACACAAACCCGAGGCTTCAGCAGCTTCACGGAGCACCACCGCCAGCTCAGCGAAAGACACCGAAAGGGCCTCCGCCGTCGCCACAGCTGCTCTGCTATCCATACTCAAATGATCCCCGGAGGGTATGACAATAACGCCGAGGCTGAAAAGCTATGTGCATAACTCCGCGGCCACGGTCTTGATGGCAGCTATCGCGACTACGAGCCCGGGCCTTTCGGCGCGACGGACACTTACTTCCCTCAGATCCTGTGGCTCAGCTGTCCGCCGGGTCTGCGATCCGGGGCTTCAACTGTCCGTTCGCGCTGTCTGAAGGGTGTCCTACCCGCCGGCGAAGGGCGGCAGTACGTCAACCACATCGCCCGGATTTAACACAGTCGTGCGGTCCCGCACAGCGACCTCGTTGAGCAGGAAGCTGCTCCGGGACAGGATTCGTTGCAGGGGAGGAGTGCCAGCAGGTGGCTCGGCGCGGTCCACAGCCAGGACTGCCTGCAGCAAGCCGGCCACCGTAGTCCCGGACGCGAGATCAAAGGACTCCTCGTCCACACCCGCGGCAGCGCGTGCGGCAGCGAAGTAACGTACGTTCAAGAATTCAGCCTCCGATGGCGCTCATGCTGCGGTCCGGCTGGACAAAGTCCGGCGCGCCAAGACCTGTGTGGTCCATGCCGTGGGCCTTTGGCTTAACCCACATGGCGTCCTGCCAGCGTTCGGCCAGGGCTTCGTCGCTGGCGCCCTCCCGCAGCAGACCCAAAAGATCAAACTCCTCACGGGAGAACAGGCAGCTCATGATCTTGCCCTCGGCGGTGATCCGCGTGCGACGGCAGTCGGCGCAGAACGGCTCCGTGACGGACGCGATGATCCCCACGGTGCCGAGCACCGCGCCTTCGGCTTCGGGCGCCGGCTCGACGGCCTCCAGCACCGCTCCCTCCGCCCCCCGCGCAGGACCAGCCGGCCCCGCAGACCCGGCCACCCGGCGTCGTACTTCAAAGCGTTCTGCGGGGGCTCCATCGCGGGCGCGGGGATCGGGACTCAACACGAAGTCGCGCGAGAGCAGGGAACGGATCTCGGCCGCCGTGATCATGTTCCGCCGGGTCCAGCCGTGGTCCGCATCAAGGGGCATCTGCTCGATGAAGCGTAGTTCGTAGCCGCGGTCCAGCGCCCACGCGAGCAGGGACGGCGACTCGGTGTCGTTGATGCCCCGCATCAGCACGGCGTTGAGTTTGACGGGGCCCAGCCCGGCCGCCCAGGCGGCATCGACGCCGGCCAGGACACGGTCCAGGAACGGGCGCCGGGTCAGCTTGGTGAAGGTCTCTTCGTGCAGCGAATCGAGCGAGACATTGATGCGGGTCAGGCCCGCGGCCTTCAGCGCGCCCGCCTTTTTATCCAGGCCCACGCCGTTGGTGGTCATGGAGATCGGCAGCTCCGGATGATTGCTGCGCAGTGCCGCAATGATGTCAATCAGGTCCGCCCTGACCAGAGGCTCCCCGCCCGTCAGGCGCAGTTCACGGACACCCAGCAGGTCCACGCCAATGCCGACAATCCGCACAATCTCCTCAGCCGACATCACAGCCTGTTTGGACAGCCACTCAAGCCCTTCGGCCGGCATGCAGTAAGTACAGCGCAGATTGCACTTGTCCGTTAGCGACAGCCTCATGTCCGTGGCCCGGCGGCCGTACTGGTCCAGCAGCCCGGGCGGCGTGCCGGCCGGCCGG
Organism: Pseudarthrobacter sp. S6; assembly: GCF_050156575.1. NCBI lineage: Bacteria > Bacillati > Actinomycetota > Actinomycetes > Micrococcales > Micrococcaceae > Pseudarthrobacter > Pseudarthrobacter sp. S6. The sequence goes on from NZ_CP189581.1 coordinate 1,726,822, forward strand.
GCAGGCGGCAGGCCCGGCCCGGCATCTTCTCGGGGTTGCGGCATGCCTAGCTGAACACTCATGAAATCAGGCTACGCCACGTTTGGCCGCGGCATGGCGCCGATGCTGCAGGATGATCTTACGGAAGTCGTACAGAACTCCCGAAGCAGGCCAAGTCCGGCGCTGCCGGGTTCCGGCGAACCTATGCTGGAGAGGTGAACAGCTCCCAGCCCCTGCAGGATTCGGCCGACGACGGCGCAACCTCTCCGGGGCGCTCGGGAACCGACGGTGCCGCTCACGGCAGCCGCCGCTGGGCCGCCGCGTCGGGAGCTGTGGCCGCCGGCGCCGCCGTCGTCATAGGGGAGCTGCTGGCAGGTCTGTTCAGTCCCTCCCTCTCGCCCCTGACGGCAGTCGGCGGTGCCATGATCGATGCCGTTCCGCCGGGTGTGAAGGACTGGGCCATCTCGCTGTTCGGCACCGCCGACAAAGCGGTGTTCGTGGGCGGGATGCTGCTGGTTATCGTAGCCGTCGGGTCGTTGGCCGGGATCCTGGAACAGCGCAGGCGGTTTGCCGGTGCAGCGGTGATTGCTGTTTTTGGGCTCGTCGGGCTTAGCACGGTCCTCACCCGCGCCCAGATGACCCCGGCCGCGGCCGTAGTGCCACTGGCCGCAGCCCTGGCCGGTGCGCTCCTGCTGGGATGGCTGATCCGACGCCTCCACGAAGGACCCCCGGCAGGCGCCGCGGGGACAGCAGCCGGGACAGGTGCCGCGAACGCGCAAGTTCCCGCGGAGACAGCAACAACCGCCGGGCGGCGCACGTTCCTGCAGGTCTTGGCTGCGAGCGCCGGGGCCACCGCCGTAGGCGGGGTTGTCGCCGCCGTGTGGCGAGGCGCAGCCTCAGGCATCAGTACTGCCCGCGAAATGCTGCTACTGCCTGCCGCAGTCTCTGGAGCGCCCGCCATCCCGGCCGGCGCCGAGGTAGGACTGGACGGGATGGAGCCGCTGGTCACCCCGAACCGGGAATTCTACCGGATCGACACCGCCCTGATTGTCCCTTCCCTTGACCCCGAATCCTGGGTACTCCGCGTCACGGGAATGGTGGAACAGGAGATTGAGCTGAACCTGGCTGATCTGCTGTCCAAGCCCCTGATCGAACGTCATGTGACCATCGCCTGTGTGTCCAACGAAGTGGGCGGGGACCTGATCGGCAATGCACGCTGGCTTGGCTGGCCGGTGCGGGAACTCCTGGCCCTTGCCCGGCCGCAATCCGGTGCCGATATGGTCCTGTCCCGAAGCTCCGACGGCTGGACTGCGGGCACCCCGCTGGAGGTCCTCACCGGCGATCGCGACGCCCTGCTCGCGGTGGGGATGAACGGCGAACCGTTGCCGTTGGAACACGGCTTTCCGGTCCGGATGATCGTGCCTGGCCTCTACGGCTACGTTTCCGCCACAAAATGGCTCACCGAACTCCGTGTCACCAGGTTCGCTGACGACGTCGGCTATTGGACGCCGCGCGGCTGGTCCGACCGTGGCCCCATCAAAACGTCCTCACGGATCGACGTGCCCCGCGCCGGCCGGCGGGTGGGTGCTGGAACGGTCATGTTTGGCGGCGTGGCCTGGGCCCAGCACACCGGGATCGGCAGAGTGGAACTCCGCGTCAACCGCGGTCCGTGGCAGGAGGCCCGCCTCGCACCCGGGATTTCGCTGGACACCTGGTACCAGTGGCAGGCTGGCATCGAGCTGACTCCGGGCCAGTACGAGGTCCAGGTCCGCGCAACGGACCTCAACGGCGAGCCGCAGGTCCAGGAACGCCGGCCGGTTGCTCCCGACGGGGCCACCGGCTTCCACACTATTAGAGTTGATGTGAATCCATGACCGCCCGGACCGAAGGCAGGACTATGCACAGCCCTCCGCACAAGCACGGCCACACGACCCACCAGGCGCGGTCCGTGGCCCTGCACCGTGCCGCCGTCACCGAACTGCTGACGCCCCTGCTCGCCCAGGGGCAGACGGAAACTCTGGCGCTTCGCGACGCGCTGGGCAAGGGCCTCGCCCAGGACGTTATGGCCCCCCTGAGCCTCCCGCCGTTCGCCAACTCCCAAATGGACGGCTTTGCCGTCAACTGCTTGGACGTGCCCGACGGCGGTGCGGAGCTGCCTGTGGTTGTCCCCGTTCCGGCGGGTGCCGTGCCGGCGGCCCTGGACCGCGGCACTGCCGCCCCCATCATGACGGGGGCCATGATTCCCGCCGGTGCTGACGCCGTCGTGCCCGTGGAACGTGCCGTTCCGGACCGGTTCCCCTCCCAGGGGGAAACAACCACTGTGTGGCTGCCGGCGACGGCGGCAGGCACCTTCGTGCGGTCGGCCGGCAGTGATATTGCGGCGGGGGAGCGGGCGCTGGCCGCGGGAACCTTCCTCGGCCCGGCTCAGCTGGGGCTGCTGGCGGCCCTGGGGATCGCCGAAGTTACCGTGCGCATGCCGGTGACCGTCCTGCTGGCAACCACGGGCGACGAAGTGGTGGAACCCGGCCGGCCCCTGCCAGCCGGCAAGATCTACGATTCCAACGGAACCCTCCTCGAGAGTGCCATGCGGCAGGCGGGCCTGGCCGTGGTGCGCACGGCCATCGCCTCTGACCATCCTGACGAATTCCGCACTCTGCTGCGCAGCCATGCTGGCGCTGTGGACCTGATCGTAACGACGGGCGGGGTCAGCAAGGGAGCTTACGAAGTTGTCCGCCAGGCCATGGACGGCCAGGCTACCGAGTTCCTGCATGTGGCCATGCAGCCCGGTGGCCCGCAGGGTATCGGGACGTTCGAGGGTGTGCCGTTCCTGGGATTCCCGGGAAATCCGGTCAGCTGCCTCGTTTCCTTCGAAATGTTCCTGCGGCCCGTGCTGGCTGAACTGTTTGGATCGCCTGCACCTCGGATCCCGGCCCGCGCACGGCTGGGCCACAGCCTTTCCTCACCTGAACACAAGCATCAGGTCCGGCGCGGTACTCTCCAGGGGGACGGAACCGTCCGCCTGGAAGGTGGCGAAAGCTCCCACCTCATGCATGCCCTCGCCGGCTCGAACGCGCTGGTGCACGTACCCGTGGGGGTCTCGGCGCTCGCCGAGGGCGACGAGGTGGAAGTATGGATGCTGTGAATCCAGAACATAACCCGTCCGCGCTGACCCACCTGCGCCAGGACGGCAGCGCACAGATGGTGGACGTGTCAGCCAAAGCCGAAACGACCCGGGAAGCCACCGCCACTGCCACGGTACGCACCAATGACGAAGTGCTGGGCCTGCTTGGATCCGGTGGCCTGCCCAAGGGTGATGCCCTGGCCGTGGCGCGGGTGGCCGGCATCATGGCCGCAAAAAAAACCCCCGACCTCATCCCACTGTGCCACCCCTTACCGCTCACGAAAGTCACCGTGGACTTCGAGCTCGGAACCGATTCCGTGGCGATCCTGGCCACGGTCAAGACACGCGGGGTCACCGGGGTGGAGATGGAAGCACTGACGGCGGCCTCTGTAGCCGCACTCAGCGTGTACGACATGATCAAGGCCGTCGACAAGCACGCAGTGCTAACTGACATCAAAGTGCTGGCGAAAAGCGGCGGCAAGAGCGGGGACTGGACACTATGAGCACCGAGAGCACTATCCTGCCCGAGCCAAACAGCGAGCTTCTTGCACCTCAACCACACCTGCCGGAGCCGCACACGCACGGCGAAGTGCAGGGGCGCAAGGCCGGGGTTGTTATTGCCTCCACCCGCGCCGCCGCAGGCATCTATGCGGATGAAACCGGGCCCGTCATCATCGACTGGCTCACAGAGCACGGCTTCGAGGCGTACCCCGCCATGGTGGTGCCGGACGGCGAGCCCGTCGGCGCGGCGATCCGGGCCCTCCTCACCCAGCATCCCGCCGTCGTGATCACCAGCGGCGGCACCGGGCTCAGCCCGGACGACCGCACACCGGACGTGACCCTGCCCCTTCTGGACCGGGAAATCCCGGGCATCATGGAGGCCATCCGGCGCGAAGGCGCAGCCAAAACTCCGCTGGCGGCGCTCAGCCGCGGGCACGCCGGAGCTGCGGGGCAGACGTTTATTGTCAACCTGCCCGGGTCGCCCAAGGGCGTCATGGACGGACTGGCGGTGCTCGATCCGCTAATCGGGCACCTGTGCGACCAGCTGGAGGGCGGCCATGGGCACTGAATCGGTTTTCGAAGTGGTCCACGCGGTGCTGAGTGCAGAACCGATCTCCGTGGACCAGGCCATCGCTGCCGTCGAGTCTGACACAGCAGGGGCGGTGGTCAGCTTCAGCGGCGTTGTGAGGAATCACGACGGCGGCAAGGCAGTGGAGCGGCTCAGTTACAGCGCGCACCCCACGGCTCACCAGGTGATGGCCGACGTCGTCGCCCGCCTGGCTGCCGAGCATGCCGGGGACGGATCCGCCCCGCAGCCCGTGCGGATCTGGGCTGCCCACCGCATCGGAATGCTCAACATCGGTGATCCGGCGCTGGTCTGCGCGGTCTCCGCTGCGCACCGCGGACAGGCCTTTGCCGTGTGTTCCGAACTGGTGGACCGCATCAAGGAGCAGGTGCCCATCTGGAAGGAACAGTTCTTCGCCGACGGAACGGTGGAGTGGGTCGGCGCAGGCAGCTAGGGCGCACCGGCTTCCCTACCCCTTCCGGAGGCCGCGAGGAAGCGCACAGCTTTCGGTTCAATCCCGCACCGGGCCCGACGGTAGGGTTAACGGCATGATCGAACAACTCTCCGCGCCCACCCGCGTGGCTGTCCTGGGCGCCAACGGGCGCATGGGCGCCGAAGCCGTTAAGGCCGTTGAAGCGGCTCCTGACCTGCTGCTCGTAGCCGCCCTGGGACGCGGCGACTCTCTGGACCAGCTGGCCACGTCGGGTGCCCACATAGTGGTGGACCTCACCGTCCCCGAAAGCACCGAAGCAAACGTGCGCTACGCCGTCGAGCATGGCATGCATGCCGTCGTGGGGACCACCGGTTGGGATGCCACCAGGCTAGCCGCCCTGGAGGCACAGCTGGCGCAGCACCCCGGAACCGGGGTGCTGATTGCCCCCAACTTTGCCCTTGGCTCCGTGCTGGCATCAGCCTTTGCCGCCAAGGCCTCCAAGTATTTCGCGTCCGTGGAAATCATCGAACTCCACCACCCGGAAAAGGTTGATGCCCCATCCGGGACGGCTGTCCGCACCGCCCAGCTCATTGCCGCCGAGCGCAAGGCTGCTGACGTTCCGCCTAGTCCTGACGCGACCACCAGCGAACTCGCCGGCGCGCGGGGTTGCGACGTTGAGGGGGTCCGTGTGCACAGCGTCCGGCTGCGAGGGCTGGTGGCCCACCAGGAGGTCTTGCTCGGGGGTCCGGGGGAGCAGTTGACCTTCCGGCACGATTCCTTTGACCGGGCCTCCTTTATGCCTGGAGTGCTGCTGGGCGTGCGCAATGTCGCCGCGCATCCGGGACTGACGGTGGGCCTGGACGGCTACCTGGACCTGGGGCTCTAGGCCGTGGGCGGGTTTTTTGCCGCGTTCCGGAAGAACCGCACGAAGATCTGGGTGGGTGCCGTAACCCTCCTGCTGGTCTTCTACCTGGTGGTGTCCTTCCAGCGCTCCATCCTCCTGTTGCTGGACAGTAACCCCGCCGCCAAGGCCATCGGAGCTGCCTACCTGGTCCTCCCGGCTATCGGCGCCTGGGCCATGATCCGTGAACTGCTGTTCGGCGCCCGCACGGAACAGATGGCCAAGGTCCTGGAAGCCGAAGGCGGGCTCCCGGTGGACGAACTGCCGCGCACACCCGCCGGCCGGATCGTCCGCTCAGCGGCGGATCTGGAATTCGAAAGGTACAAGGCCGAGGCGGAAGCGGCGCCCGGTGACTGGCGTTCGTGGTTCCGGCTCAGCTGCGCCTATGACGCCGCCGGGGACCGCAAGCGCGCCCGCGCGTCCATGCGCGACGCCGTGAAGCTGTTCCGCGGCAAGGTTCCGGCGTAGCGCAGGTCTAGCGCAGGCTGGACCGGTGGCCGCGCCCCAGCTGGTTGGCCGCATGGCCCACCAACTCCAACGGACCCCGCCACTTCAGGATCACAAACACAATACCCGCGATGATGGCCGTCGCGGCATGCGCCCAGTACATCCCGTCCTCGGTCCAGCCCGCGGGCAGCGGCTTCAGGTAGAACGCTGAAACAACCCAAACATGCGCTGAGTAGAGCGTGAGCGTCATGGCACCCGCGCCCCGCAGCGGCAGCAGCAGGTCCAGGTCCAGCCAGTCAGCCAGCCTGCCGAGCAGGAGGAACACGCCCACCACGGCGGCTGCGACGCCGCAGGTGTGCAGAAGGTCCAGCGTGGTGGCCGAATGCGGCGCCGCCGACGCCAGCCACCACCAGGATCCTTCTTGCCGGATTCCAGTGAGGTTGACCTGGAGGACGCTGTCCAGCGGGTATCCGGGCGCGTTCAGGACTGCCTCCAGCGCGGCCCGGCCGCCCCAGTTCTCCATCGCGGCGGTGCCCAATGCCTTGGCCAGTGCGGCCACCGCCGCGCCGCCGCAGAGCAGCAGGACAGGAACTATCGCTTTGGTGAGGGCCAGCCGGCCGATGACCAGGCCCACCAGCAGGTATGACAGCCACTGGAACACCGGGTAGTAGCCGGTCAGAAACAGGTCTCCCAGCATAGGGAAAGGGGTTGAGAGGTCTTCCCAGGAGGGGTTGTGCCCCAGGTTCAGGGGCGGATTGGCCGCCATAAGCCAGGGGCGGAGCAAATAGGCCAGCACCGGGGAAACCAGGATCCAGCCGACGGCCCAGCCGCACAGCGCCCCCAGCTTCAGGCCCAGGAACGGCAGGATGCACAGGAACAGGAGGGCGTAGTGGACCAGGATGATCGCAAGGTTTACTTCCAACCCGCCCAATGAGAGCCCGACGGCGGCAATCACCAGGGCGCGCAGTGCGATGCCGCGGCGGGCTGCGTTCAAGGCAGTACCTTCCGGCGGTAGCTGCTTTCCGGTGGACAGCGCCAGTCCCACGCCGGCCAATACGGCAAACAGGGCGGCCGCCCTGCCGGAGAAGGTAAGGCCGATCCAGGTGGGCGTTAGATCGGCGTTTGCCTCGAAAGTGGGGAGCAGATGCGTGGCCATCATGCCAAGGAGCGCCAGCCCCCTGGCGGCGTCTATACCGCGGAGGCGGCCCGCGGCCTGTGAGGTTCGAGGCACCCGCGAGGGTCTTGCCGGGGCACGGGACGTCATCAGGCGATATTCTCACACCAACCTTTGTGGCGGCAGTCAAGGGCCCACCGGACACACGGTCTTAAAGACCCGAAACGACTCATGTCAAGATGCACGCGAAAGTGTCTTGCTTGCCTCATCTAATTGTGCTCGCGTGGATGATGCTTCCAGTGCCCGTGTTTTCGCTGCGGCGAGTGCGATCAGCTGGGTCTGGATCTTGGTGATGCCGCGGGTGAGGTCGGCCGGGTTGGTGATCTCCATCAGCTCGGCGAGTTCCGCGGCTTTAGCTCCGGTCAGGATCCCGGAATCGATCACGCGTTGGTACGGGGTACGCGGTTTGTCATAGATGCGGGCCTTCTTCCCGTGCTTATTGGAGCGCCAGCCGACCGCTTTCGTGGTGGCGGTGAAGAGGTTCAGCCGTACCCGCACGAGGGCGTAGAGGGCGTTGAGCAGCTTCAGCTCCGCGGCGGTATCGTAGCGGTAGTGGAAGGCGTGCCGGCGGACCACGTCGCCGTTTTTCTGCTCGACGTGGGCGTTGTCGTTGGACTTGTACGGCCGGGACCGGGTGAAGTAGATGTCCTTGTCATCGACCCATTTGATCAGGGCGTAGTTGATGAACTCTCCTCCGTTATCGGTATCCAACCCGACCATGGGGAACGGCAGCCGTGCCACGACCTCATCCATTGCCTCCAGCACCCATTTGTGCGCGCCGTTGCGGACCGCGACGTTCTCGGTCCAGCCGGTGAACACGTCCGTGGCGGTGAGGGTCCTGGCGAATTCCCCGGCCAGGGTGGGGCCGCAGTGGACGACCATGTCGGCTTCGATGAAACCGGGAGCCTGTTCGTGTTCATCCCCGGCCTTGCGGACCGTGATTGAGTTGCGCAGCAGGGGCCCGGCCTTGGTCGCGGACAGGCCTTTAGGCCTGCCGGCGTCCTTGGTCGGTTTGAGCAGCCGTGGTGGCACCGGAGACCTTCAGCAGCTGCGCCCTCACCTCAGGGGTCAGCCTGTCCTTGTCCAGTTCCCCGAAGGCCTCAAGCTTGGGCAGCCACAGGTCCATGGTGGCGGCCAGGTACTTACCCGACGGCATCCCCGCGAACCGCCACACCTCGATCAGGACCTTGAGGGTGCCGTAGCCGTAAGTACGTCCCCGCGGCTTCCGCACAACAGCCTTCGCAGGACCCTTACGCTTACGGGCCGTGGACAGCGCCCGACGGGCATTGGCCCTTGACCAGCCGGTGACGGCCACCAGCTCATCGAGCACCGCCCCCTTGGCCTTCTTGGCTCCTTTCGCATAATCGCGTGCGTACTGCTTCGTGATTTCCCTACGCGTACCCATCGACAGGCCCATCCCTCATCGTCACCGCCGTGCCCGTGGCGGCCCGTGATTTACGCGAGCGTTTCTCAAATGAGGCACGCACCCCATCTCGCGAGCACTATTGATGAGTCTGGTCGAGACCTTGTATTCGAATATATATTCGAATAATATGGACACCATGCAAACCCCATCCCAGTCGCGGCCGTTTCCGGAATTTCCACTCGCCGGCGGATCGGTGCGCCCGGCCCGGGATGCCGAGGACGCCGCGCCGGCACATCCTGCAGGTTTGATGAAAGCGATGAGCCCAGGAGTGGTTGACTTCCTTTTCCGGCAGCTCGTGGCGGGCCGGCCTCCCGTGGACATCCAGTGGCAGGACGAAGGGGTGACACTCACCGCCCAGCCGGCGGGGGCCGAGCTGGCCCGCAGGTTGGCCGAGAGCGACCTCGACGCCTTGACGCCGACAGAACTGTTCCACTACGTCCGGTCGGCCCAACGGCTTGCAGCCTGGGCCGAGGGGCTGCGGGAGGCTGCGGTAGAACGGTACTGCCAGCCGGGGAACGCCCAGGATGGCGTGGCGAGGACTGACGCGCATCCCTAGGATAGGGAGGTGACTGATGCCCTGACCGTCTCTGCCGTGCAGTACCAGGCGCTGGAAGGCGGGATTGTCCCGAATGTGCAAGAACACGTCCGGCTGATCGAGGATGCCGAATCCCACGGCGCCCGGCTGGTGGTGTTCCCAGGGCTGTCGTTGACGGGATACAACCTGGAGCAGTTGGCCGATGACGGCTATTGGCTCCAGCAGAACGACCCGCGGCTGGGCGACCTTTACGAAATCTGCCGCCGGACCGGGATTACCGCCGTGGCCGGTGCTGCCTATCGGGAACCTGATGGTACTCCGCGGCTCGCCAGCCTCGTGATCCACCCCGACGGCACCATCGGACTCGGCTTCAAAACCCACCTCCACGGCCAGGAGCGGGAGGTCTTCGCCGCGGGCGACGGTGCACTCGTGATCGACCTGGATGGCTGGAAGATCGCGCTGGCCATCTGCTTTGACGCCGCCGTTCCTGCTCACTCCACCGGAGCAGCCCAGTCCGGTGCCGACATCTATGCCGTATCGGCGCTGTACACGCTGGCCGAAGATCGACGGCTTGCGCTGCACCTTGGAGCCAGAGCCATGGACAACCGGATGTTCGCCATCCTGGCGAACCTTGGCGGATCCACGGCGCTGGGCCCTTCCTGCGGCCTCAGCGGGTTCTGGGGACCGGACGGCTTCGAACTGAAAAAGGCAGCCGGAACCGGCACGGAAGTGGTCACCACCGTCCTGCAACGGAGTGCCTTGCGGAAATTCCGCTGACGCTGCGGGTGTCGGACTTCCAGTGGGCGCGGACCTCAGTTCCCGGGGCATGGCAGCCCGCCGTTTGACGCGTATCACGCAGCTCCCATTGTCCTAACCAGCTGCCGACAGGGTAACGTTTTTTCCATGCCTCACAAATCCGCCACCGCTCCTGCCCTTGGTACGCTCCTGACCGCTATGGTCACGCCCTTCACCAAGGATGGCGCCGTGGACTACAAGCAGGCAGCCGAACTGGCCACCAAACTTGTGGACGACGGCTGCGACGGCCTCGTCGTCACCGGTACCACCGGCGAAACGTCCACCCTCTCGGATGAGGAAAACCTTGGCATGTTCCGCGCTGTCAAGGAGGCCGTGGGAGACCGCGCCGCCATCATCGCCGGCACCGGGACGAACGACACCGCACATTCGGTGCACCTCTCCCAACAGGCGGCAGCGCTCGGCGTCGACGGCCTCCTGCTCGTCACGCCCTACTACAACAAGCCCAGCCAGGCCGGGCTCCGGGCACACTTCGAGGCTGTAGCCTCCGCAACCGATGTGCCCGTCATGCTCTATGACATTCCGGGCCGTTCCTCCATCGCGATCGAGCCCGAAACCATGATCCGCCTGGCGCAGCACCCGAACATCGTCGCAGTCAAGGATGCCAAAGCCGATTTTGTTGCAGCCAGTCGCGTGATGGCGGAGACGGACCTGTACTTCTACTCGGGCGACGACGGACTGACCCTTCCGTGGATGTCCTTGGGCGCCGTAGGACTCGTGGGTGTTACAACCCACATCGCTACGCGCCGCTTCCGCGAACTGATCGACGCCATCAATGCGAACGACTTTGAAACCGCGCGTAAGATCAACTTCGAGCTGCTGCCCGTTGTACGGGCAACGATGACCCGTATCCAGGGAGCCGTTGCAGCCAAACAAATTCTTAAATGGCAGGGAGTCCTGCCCAACTCGATTGTCCGTTTGCCCCTCGTGGAGCCGGACGAAGCCGAGATCGTATCCATCCGCGAGGATTTGGCGGAAGCGGGGCTGGTCTTTCCCTGAGGGCTAAGACCAGCACCCTTCCGCCTGGAAAGTAGTGCACTATGACCCAAACCGCCCTTCCCGGCCTTGTCACGCCTCCACGTCTGCCGCAAGGCGCCCTTCGGATCGTTCCGCTGGGCGGACTGGGGGAGATCGGCCGGAACATGGCCGTGTTCGAAATCGACGGCAAACTGCTCATCGTGGACTGTGGTGTCCTCTTCCCGGAGGAGACCCAGCCCGGCGTTGACCTGATCCTGCCCGATTTCTCCTACATCGAGAACCGTCTCGACGACATCGTGGCCGTTGTTCTGACCCACGGCCACGAGGACCACATCGGCGCCGTTCCGTACCTCCTGCGGCTGCGCGCTGACATCCCCCTGGTTGGCTCTCAGCTGACGCTGGCCCTCATCGAGGCCAAGCTGCAGGAACACCGGATCCGTCCATACACGATGACCGTTGAAGAGGGCCAGGTCGAAAAGTTCGGCCCCTTCGAGTGCGAGTTTGTCGCGGTCAACCACTCCATCCCCGACGCACTGGCCGTGTTCATCCGCACGGCCGCCGGCACTGTCCTGCACACGGGCGACTTCAAGATGGACCAGCTGCCCCTGGACGGCAGGATCACCGACCTTCGGCACTTCGCCAAGCTGGGTGAAGAGGGCGTTGACCTCTTTATGTCCGACTCCACCAACGCCGACGTCCCGGGCTTCACCACTGCCGAAAAGGAAATCGGCCCCACACTGGAACGTCTCTTCGGCCAGGCCACCAAGCGCATCATCGTGGCGTCGTTCTCCTCGCATGTCCACCGCGTCCAGCAGGTACTCGACGCCGCCGCCAAGCACAACCGCAAGGTGGCCTTCGTGGGCCGCTCCATGGTCCGCAACATGGCCATCGCCGCCAAGCTTGGCTACCTCGACGTTCCCGAGGGCCTCCTCGTGGACATCAAGAACATCGACAACCTGCCGGACAACCGTGTGGTCCTGATGTCCACGGGTTCCCAGGGCGAACCGATGGCCGCGCTTTCCCGCATGGCCAACGGCGACCACCGCGTAGTGGTGGGCGACGGCGACACCGTGATCCTGGCCTCCAGCCTCATCCCGGGCAACGAGAACGCCGTGTTCCGCATCATCAACGGCCTACTCAAGCTCGGTGCGGACGTCATCCACAAGGGCAACGCCAAGGTGCACGTCTCCGGACACGCGGCCGCCGGCGAGCTGCTCTACTGCTACAACATCCTTGAGCCGCTCAACGCCATGCCCGTGCACGGCGAGACCCGCCACCTGATCGCCAACGGCAAGATCGCCATCGAGTCCGGCGTCCCCACCGCCAGCGTCATCCTTGCCGACAACGGCACCGTGATCGACCTCAAGGACCACCGCGCAGACGTTGTAGGCCAGGTTGAAGTGGGCTTTGTCTACGTGGACGGCTCCAGTGTCGGCGAAGTCACCGAAGCGGACCTGAAGGACCGCCAGACGCTCGGCGATGAAGGCTTCATTTCCATCATTACCGTCATCAACCGCACTACCGGCAAGGTGGTCTCCGGACCCGAGATCCATGCCCGCGGCGTGGCCGAGGACGATTCGGTCTTCGACGAGATTATCCCCAAGATCAACGCCGCCCTGGAGGAAGCCGTGCTCAACCGCACGGACCACACCACGCACCAGCTCCAGCAGGTTGTCCGCCGCGTTGTCGGCACCTGGGTCAACCGCAAGCTGCGCCGCAAGCCCATGATCATCCCGGTGGTCCTCGAGGCGTAACAGCCCCGAAGGCAAGCGGAATGGCAAAGGCCCGGTTCTTTTGGAACCGGGCCTTTCCCATCTGCAACATGAGGCCGGGAACAGCCGGAAATCCGCGGAAAACCACGCCAGTTCCGGTACCGTGGCAGGTATGGCCACTCGTACTACTCCCGCGCCCCGAGGCTCCGCTGGCAGCAAATCCAGCGCCAAATCCGGCAGCTCGGCGGGACGCGGCGCAGGCGCCACAGGGTCCAGCCGCACCGGCGGCCGGGCCGGTTCATCGGCGGGCACCGCACGCACCCGCCAGCTTCCCGCCGTCGACCAGCGGCAGCCCTGGCTGCTGCGCGTTGTGGGCGGCGCCTGGCTGGGCGTCGGCCATCTGGTTGGCGGCGGCGTCCGCAGGATCGGCTCCGATGTCAGCGACCTGCCGGCAGACGAACGCCGCGACGGCGCTGCCCTGTTCAACCTTGCCCTGGGCGTCTTCGTCGCCACCTTCGCCTGGTGGGGAATGACCGGCTGGTTCCCTGACGCCGTCTACAGCGTGGTCAATGGCACTTTCGGCTGGATGTCGCTGCTTTTGCCGCTGATGCTTTTTGTGTGCGCCTTCCGGCTCTTCCGGCAGCCCGACGACGGCCGGGGAAACAACCGGGTGGGCATCGGTTTTCTCATCATGACCTTTGCGGGCTGCGGCCTTGCCCACGTCGTGGGCGGCCAGCCCACCGTAGCCGCAGGCTTCGACGGACTCCGCCAGGCAGGCGGCATGCTCGGCTTCCTGGCCGCCTCACCTCTCGCAGCCATCCATGCCGCGGTGCCCATTGCGGTCTACGGGCTGCTGGCTTTCGTCTCATTGCTCATCATTACCGCCACCCCCTTCGGAGCCATTCCACGCCGGCTCCGGGGGGCCTATGAGCACCTCATGGGCATCGACCTGCAGGAACCCGGTGACAACGGGGACAGCCACGACCGCAGCTACCTCGAGGAAACCCCGGCAACCCCGGCAACCCAGGCGCCGCGGAAGAAGAAGCGACGCTTCTTCGGTAAGGACCACGAGTCCGACGCAGGGCTGGAAGGCTACGTGGGCGACGAAGCCTTCGAGCACGCCGTTATCGACGACGAGGCTGACGCCAAGCCAGAGAGTGGATCGCGCCCCGCTCCCGGTGTGCGCCGCCCCACGAAGGCGGAAATCGCCGTCGAGAAAATCAAAGCCGCCCAGGGCATCGGCACCGCAGGGAGCGCCCCGGAAGCGGACAACGCCACCGAGGCCATCCCCCTGGTCACCCCCGGCATGGTCGCCGCAGGCTCACTCAACGCGGCAGCCGCCGCCGTCGCGCAGGTGCCGGCCAAGCCCGTCACACCGATGCCCCTTCCGGCTCCCATTCCGCAGCGGACCGAGCAGCTATCACTGGCGGGCGACGTCACCTACACCCTGCCGCCGTCGGACGTTCTGACCCCGGGCTCGATCCCCAAGGAGCGCACCGAAGCCAACGACGCCATTGTGGCTTCGCTGACCGAGACCCTCAACCAGTTCAACGTGGAAGCGCAGGTCACCGGCTTCAGCCGCGGGCCCACCGTCACCCGGTATGAGATCGAGCTGTCCCCGGGCACCAAGGTGGAGCGGGTCACCGCCCTGTCCAAGAACATCTCCTACGCCGTGGCTTCCAGTGACGTCCGGATCCTCAGCCCCATCCCGGGCAAGTCCGCCATCGGTATCGAGATTCCCAACACGGACCGCGAGACCGTTTCCCTCGGTGACGTCCTCCGGAGCCAGAATGCGCGCCGGACCGACCACCCAATGGTGATGGGGGTCGGCAAGGACGTCGAAGGCGGTTATGTCGTGGCGAACCTCGCCAAGATGCCGCACCTGCTCGTCGCAGGTGCCACTGGCGCCGGTAAGTCCTCGTTCGTGAACTCCATGATCACCTCGATCCTTATGCGGGCAACCCCGGATGAGGTCCGCATGGTCATGGTGGACCCCAAGCGCGTGGAGCTGACCGCCTACGAAGGCGTCCCGCACCTGATTACTCCCATCATTACCAACCCGAAGAAGGCTGCAGAGGCCCTGCAGTGGGTAGTCCGCGAGATGGACGCCCGCTACGACGACCTCGCCAACTACGGGTTCAAGCACATCGATGACTTCAACAAGGCCGTCCGCGCCGGCAAGGTCCAGCCGCCCGTGGACTCCAAGCGCGTCATCCGGCCCTACCCGTACCTGCTGGTGATTGTTGACGAGCTCGCCGACCTGATGATGGTGGCCCCGCGCGACGTCGAAGACTCAATCGTCCGCATCACCCAGCTGGCCCGTGCCGCCGGCATCCACCTGGTCCTGGCCACCCAGCGGCCCTCCGTAGACGTCGTCACCGGCCTCATCAAGGCCAACGTGCCGTCCCGCATGGCCTTCGCCACGTCCTCCGTCACGGACTCCCGCGTGGTCCTTGACCAGCCCGGTGCCGAAAAACTCATCGGCCAGGGTGATGCTCTGTTCCTGCCGATGGGTGCCTCCAAAGCCATGCGTGTCCAGGGCGCCTGGGTCACGGAGTCTGAAATCCACAAGGTTGTGGAACACGTCAAGGGCCAGCTCAAAGTCGACTACCGCCACGATGTCGCCCCCGAGGCACCAAAAAAGCAGATCGACGACGACATCGGGGACGACCTCGAAGTGCTGCTGCAGGCCACCGAACTGGTGGTCACCACCCAGTTCGGTTCGACGTCGATGCTCCAGCGCAAGCTCCGGGTGGGCTTCGCCAAGGCCGGACGGCTGATGGACCTCCTCGAGTCCAGGGGAGTGGTAGGTCCCTCCGAAGGGTCCAAGGCACGTGACGTCCTGGTCAAGCCGGATGATCTCGCGTCGGTGCTCGCAGCCATGAAAGGCCAGGACGCGCCGGCAGTTGCCGACTCGCAGACGGCGGCGCTCAGCGACAACGCCAACTCGAACATCGCCCAGGGCGGTTATGCGGAAGACCTCGTGCAGGCCGACCTGGACCAGCGCAGCCAGAAGGTTGAGTACTTCGACGGCGCCGACAGTACCTCGGGCGACGACGAGGACGGTTCCGAAGACGCGTGGTCCCTCACCGGACGGTAGCCTAGGAGTGTGACTAGCACCGAAGCAACTGCCGCCGGCTCCAGCAGCCCAGGAATCTGGAATCTTCCCAACATCCTGACCATGCTGCGCATCGCCCTGGTGCCGTTCTTCGTCTGGTTCCTCCTCGCCGATGCTCCCGGGCTGAACAGCGAGTCGGGGCCCTGGCGCTGGGCCGCGGTGGTGGTGTTCGCCGTCGCCATCTACACGGACAAGCTCGACGGCGACATCGCCAGGAGCCGTGGCCTCGTCACGAATTTCGGCAAAATTGCAGACCCCATCGCCGACAAGCTCCTCATCGGCTCAGCCTTGGTGATGCTTTCTATCCTGAACGAACTGCCGTGGTGGGTCACTATCGTCATCCTCGTCCGAGAGTGGGGCATCACCGCCCTTCGCTTCTTTGTCATCCGGTACGGTGTCATCCCGGCCTCGCGCGGAGGCAAGCTCAAGACCGTCGTTCAGACGGCCGCGATCTTCCTGTACCTCCTGCCACTCGGCTCGCTGGCACCGTGGCTTGTATGGGTGGCTTTCGCCGTCATGATGGTGGCTGTCCTGATCACGGTATGGACCGGCGTCGAGTACGTCATTGAAGCGCTGCGAATCCGGTCACAGGGCAAACGGGCCGGAACAACTACAGCTGGAAACTAGGGAGCAGACGTGACCAATCTTCACCACCTGGCGGAACAGGCAGTCAAAAAAGCCCTGGAAACGGGCCGCACCGTAGCGGCCGCGGAGTCGCTCACCGCAGGAATGGTCAGCGCCGTGATCGCCGACACAGCCGGATCTTCAGGCATGCTCCAGGGCGGCGTGGTGGCTTACCAGAACTCCGTCAAAGTGGACGTCCTCGGCGTTCCGGAAGAGCTTCTGGCCGCTGCCGGATCCGTTGACGGCGCCGTCGCAGCGGCCATGGCGGACGGGGCAAGGACTGCACTGCGGGCTGACATCGGCATCGCCACCACGGGGGTAGCCGGCCCGGAGGAACATGACGGCAAGGCGGTGGGGACGGTGTTTATCGGGATCGCCACAGCGGCCGGTGCGTCCTACCTCGAGTACGGCTTCACGGGTAACCGGGCCGAGATCCGCGGACAGGCTTGTGGTGCCGCGCTGGAAAGCCTGATAGCGGCGCTATCTTCCTGAAGCTACCGGGCGTGAAGTTGCCGGGAACAAATCCCGGTGTCCATTAGTTATTAGATTGTGTCGCTTCCGTATAGCGGAGGCGCCTAGGATGAATAAACAACCACGGTTCGCTCCACGGCGGACCGCACTTATGAGGGAGCAAGGCGATACAGATGGTAAAGCAGCCCGTATCCATAAACGGCGTTGTCCGCTGGAAGGATGTGGGCCTCGCCGATCAGGCCAAGAGCGAACAGAAGGAGCGCAAGATGGTTGTACTTCGTCACGAAATCGGTGATGTCCTGCGCGATGTACGCCAGCGCCAGGGACGCACGCTCCGCGAAGTTTCGCACAGTGCCCGTGTTTCCTTGGGCTACCTCAGCGAAGTGGAACGCGGCCAGAAGGAAGCTTCATCAGAGCTCCTCTCGTCAATCTGCTCAGCCCTGGACGTGCCGCTGTCCAGCATGCTCAGGGAAGTCAGCGACCGTGTTGCCGTCGCGGAGGGCGTAGCCGTTCCGGACACCGTTCCCCAGGAATTCTCACAGCGCTACGGCCGCGACCTGGATCGCGATCTCAACGCTGAACTCAACAACGAACTGTCCAAGGGCCTGCTTTCCGGCGCACGCTAAGCCGTCGCAGGAACCAGACAGGAACTTCAACAAAGCCTCCGGCCACTGGCCCGGAGGCTTTGTTGTGTGGTGGTTATTTTTTCCGCGTCGCCGGCGGACGGGTCCTTCGCGAAGCCGTCAACTTCAAACATGGAGTTAAGCTTTGCCATGTATTCGGCGAGGGTCTGCAGTTCCCCGACCGGCCACTCAGCCAGCCGTTCACGGAAGTCCTGGCGGCGCGCATCCTGTACCTGGTGCATTCTTTCCTCGCCCTTTTCGGTCAGGCGGATCGACTGCGCCCTGCCGTCCAGGGGGTCAGCTTCCTTGAACACCAACCCGATGCTTTCCAGGAAGGCGATCTGGCGGCTGACGGAAGGCTTGCCCACGCCGATGTTCAGGGCCAGGTCTGTCAACCGGATGGGTCCCTCGCGCCGGATGACCGAAAGCAGTCCGTAGGCCGCCGGTTCCATGTCCGGGTGCACCTGCCGCGAGAGCTGATGGGAGACCGACCGGGCACGGCGCCAGAAGAGACTGATTTGGTGTTCCACGGTGTTCAGGGCTTCATCGACGGTGTCTTTGGCCGCACCTGTCTCCGCAGGGGAGGTCGCGGGAACGCCGGTCTCAGGACGGCCTGTCGCAGGAGTGCCGTCGGCAGGGTTGCTCATGGCAACAATTCTAGGGTCCGGGACCGTGAGAGACTCTATTGGTGCGGATCAGTGACTATTGGCGGCTTATGGACGACGAATTCGGGTCCGGCTACTCCCGGGTCCTGAGCAGCACCCTGGTTCTGGCCGGCGCCGGCGGGCGCACGGCGGACCAGGCCCTCGCCGCCGGGGTGAGCCCCCGACAGGTGTGGTTGGCCGTCTGCGACGTCCAGGATGTGCCGCCGGAGCGGCGACTGGGACGCGACGTCAAACCCCTGCGCGACTGACACCGCCACCAGCGCATCGGCGTTCACCGAGCTGATGTGCGTCCCGTTCTGCGCTGACACGCCGCCGGATCTGTTCGAATATCTGTTCGGGTAAAGCTATGCTTTTCGTAGTTGGTTATCCACATAGGCGATGTCATCCGGCCAGAATGTCAGCGGGTGCCATTAGCGTCAGAGATGACCAAGAAATGGCCGCTGAGGCCACTCCAAAGCGAGAAACATTAGAGGTGTGAACCATGGCGGCAGCCCCGGATCGGCAAAAGGCGCTCGACGCAGCGCTGGCACAGATCGACAAGCAGTTCGGCAAGGGCTCGGTTATGCGGCTGGGCGATGAAGTCCGTGCCCCCATCGAGGTCATCCCCACCGGATCCATCGCGCTGGACGTGGCTTTGGGAATTGGTGGCCTGCCCCGCGGCCGCGTAGTGGAGATCTACGGTCCGGAATCTTCGGGTAAGACCACCGTGGCACTGCACGCCGTTGCCAACGCGCAGCGCCTGGGCGGCATTGCCGCCTTCATCGACGCCGAGCACGCCCTGGACCCCGAATACGCAGCACGGCTGGGCGTTGATACGGACGCCCTCCTGGTCTCGCAGCCGGATACAGGCGAGCAGGCCTTGGAAATCATGGATATGCTGATCGGCTCCGGCTCGCTGGACGTCATCGTCATCGACTCCGTTGCTGCCCTGGTGCCGCGTGCGGAAATCGAGGGCGACATGGGCGACAGCCACGTGGGTCTGCAGGCCCGCCTCATGAGCCAGGCGCTACGTAAGATCACCGGCCGCCTGAGCCAGACGAAAACCACCGCCATCTTCATCAACCAGCTCCGTGAAAAGATCGGCGTGTTCTTCGGCTCCCCCGAGACCACCACCGGCGGTAAGGCCCTGAAGTTCTACGCGTCCATCCGCATCGACGTCCGCCGGATCCAGACGCTCAAGGAAGGTGCCGACTCCGTCGGTAACCGCACCAAGGCGAAGATCGTCAAGAACAAGATGGCCCCGCCCTTTAAGATCGCCGAATTCGACATCATCTATGGCCAAGGCATCTCCCGCGAGGGCGGCATCATCGACATGGGCGTGGAGCACGGAATTATCAAGAAGTCGGGTTCGTGGTTCACGTACGACGGCGACCAGCTGGGCCAGGGCATGGAGAACTCCCGCAGGTTCCTGCGAGACAACCCTGAGTTGGCGACCGAACTGGAACGCCTGATCAAGGAGAAGCTTGGTGTCGGGGTAGTCAAGCCCGCCGAAGACGAGGCCAAAGACACACCGAAGCTTAAGGCTGTTGACGGCTTCTAGGGACGCCCCTGACCTGACGGCCGGTCAGGGCGCAGGATGGCGTGCGGCCGGTCAGAGCGCCGGATCGGGGCGACGGCAGCGGAGACGCGGCCGCGAACGCCCGGCCGGACCAGCTCCGGATGCTGCCATCGCAGCCGATGCAAACGCAGACGCCGAACCGGATGCCGCATCCGTGGCGCGGGCCATCGTGCTCCGGCAACTGACCAGTTCGGCCAAAAGCCGGCTGCAGCTGGCGCGGAAACTGGCCGAGCGGAACATCCCGGAGGATGTGGCGGAAGCCGTCCTGGACCGCTTCCAGGAGGTCCGCCTCATTGACGACGCTGAGTTCGCAGACATGTGGGTGCGCAGCCGTTCGCAGTCCCGGAAGCTCGCCAAAGGGGCCCTCCGGCGCGAGCTTGCGGACAAGGGGATTGACGCGGACACCGCCGCCGTGGCGCTGGAACAGTTGTCCGACGCCGACGAGGAAGTGGCGGCCCGGCTCCTCGTGGAACGTAAGCTCCGGGCAGGCTCGGAATTATCGGACCGCGCCGAGCGGGACAAGATCACCCGGCGGTTGGCGTCCATGCTGGCCCGCAAGGGCTATCAGCCGTCGCAGGCGTTCCGGATCGTCGGAGAAGTGCTCGACACACAGGCGGAGGCCCAAACAGGCGCACAGGACGGCCCGCTGGACTCGTAGGCCGACGAAGCAGCCCCGTCAGCCGATCCGGCAGCCAGGGCGATCCAGCAACCTGAGCGACCCGCTACCCTTAACAGGTGAGTTTGACCATTCCTTCCCCCGCATCCGGTACCGCCCCGTCAGCCGACCCTGCCCTTCAGCAGCCCCGTACCTATCAGGTGCGCACGTTCGGCTGCCAGATGAACGTGCACGATTCGGAGCGGATGGCAGGCATGCTCGAGGCCGCGGGCTACGTGGCGGCCAGTGGCGAGCAGGCCGACGTTGTGGTGTTCAACACCTGTGCGGTACGGGAAAACGCCGACAACAAGCTGTACGGCAACCTGGGCATGCTGGCGCCCGTCAAGGCCGCCAACCCGGGGATGCAGATCGCCGTTGGCGGCTGCTTGGCGCAGAAGGACCGGGA
This sequence comes from Pseudarthrobacter sp. S6, assembly GCF_050156575.1. Classification (NCBI taxonomy): domain Bacteria; kingdom Bacillati; phylum Actinomycetota; class Actinomycetes; order Micrococcales; family Micrococcaceae; genus Pseudarthrobacter; species Pseudarthrobacter sp. S6. Next base: position 1,747,527 of record NZ_CP189581.1, read on the forward strand.
GACCATCCTCAAGAAGGCTCCCTGGGTGGATGCTGTCTTCGGCACGCACAACGTCGGGGCGCTCCCGGCACTGTTGGACCGGGCCAGGCACAATAACGAAGCCCAGCTGGAGATCCTCGAATCCCTGGATGTTTTCCCCTCCACCCTGCCCACCAAGCGTGATTCGGTGTATTCCGGCTGGGTGTCCATCTCGGTCGGCTGCAACAACACCTGCACGTTCTGCATCGTCCCGGCCCTGCGCGGGAAGGAAAAGGACCGCCGCCCGGGGGACATCCTCGCGGAAATCCAGGCCCTGGTAGATGACGGCGCCATCGAAGTCACCCTGCTGGGCCAAAACGTGAACTCCTACGGAGTGGAGTTCGGTGACCGGCAGGCGTTCTCCAAACTACTGCGCGCTTGCGGGGCAATTGAAGGCCTGGAACGGGTCCGCTTCACCAGCCCCCACCCCGCCGCCTTCACCGAGGACGTCATTGACGCCATGGCCGAAACCCCCAATGTCATGCCGCAGCTGCACATGCCGCTGCAGTCCGGGTCCGACAAAGTCCTGAAGGACATGAAACGGTCCTACCGGTCCACCAAATTCCTCGGCATCCTGGACAAAGTCCGCGAGAAGATCCCGCACGCCGCCATCTCTACGGACATCATTGTCGGCTTCCCCGGCGAAACCGAGGAAGACTTCCAGGCCACCCTCGACGTTGTGGAGCAGTCGCGCTTCGCCACCGCTTTCACGTTCCAGTACTCGAAGCGTCCCGGTACCCCGGCCGCGGCCCTGCCGGACCAGCTTCCCAAGGCCGTGGTCCAGGAGCGATTTGAACGCCTGACCGCACTGCAGGACAGGATTGCCGCCGAAGAGAACGCCACGCAGCTTGGCCACCGGGTAGAGGTGATGGTCACTGCCCATTCAGGGCGCAAGTCCGAGGAAACCCACAGGCTGTCCGGCCGGTCCCAGGACCAGCGGCTGGTGCATTTCTCCGTTCCCGAGGGGGCAGAGACGCCGCGTCCCGGGGACCTGGTCACCGTCACCATCACCGAAGCCGCAGCCTTCCATCTCGTGGCCGACCCGTCCGTGCAGGACTACAGCCTGCGGCGCTCCCGCGCGGGGGACGCCTGGGACAGGTCCCAGGCCGACTCGTGCGGGGCTCCCGCGCCGGCTGCCGCAGGCGGCGCCGGCCGGAGCGGGGTCTCGCTGGGTATGCCCACACTGCCGGTCCGGAGCCGCTGACCGGTGGCCCAGCCTCCGGTTATTGCCGTTGTTGGTCCTACGGGGTCCGGTAAGTCCGATCTGTCCGTGAACCTTGCCCTGGAACTGGATGGCGAGGTCATCAACGCTGATGCCATGCAGTTCTATCGCGGGATGGACATAGGCACCGCCAAGATCACGCCGGCAGAACGCAGGGGCGTTCCCCATCACCTTCTGGACACCCTGGACGTCACGGAGGAGGCCAGCGTTTCAGACTTCCAGCAGCAGGCCCGGAGCATCGTCAGCGATATCCACGCACGTGGCAAGCGCGCCATTCTGGCGGGCGGTTCCGGTCTTTACGTTCGGGCTGCGCTCGACGTCCTCGAATTCCCCGGCACAGATCCTGTCCTCCGGGGGCAGCTTGAGGCTGAGCTCGAGGAAGTCGGCCAGGATGTCCTCCTCGCGCGGCTCCGGGACGTGGACCCGGTGTCAGCGGCCCGTATCTCGGATTCGCGCCGGATCATCAGGGCGCTGGAAGTCCACGAGCTCACCGGCCGGCCGTTCAGCTCCTTTATGCCCCAGCGCGAGTATTTCCAGCCTGCTGTCCAGATCGGGCTGGCGGTGGACCGAGACGTCCTCCGTGAACGGCTGGCCCAGCGCGTCCACACCATGGTGGACCAGGGGCTGCTGGCGGAAGTGCGCCGCCTGGAAGCGGCCGGTCTGCGCGGCGGCAAAACTGCGCCGCGGGCTCTGGGCTATGCCCAGTTCCTGAAAGTGCTCGACGGCGGCTCAACAGTTGCCGGGGCAGCCGAAGACACCATCGTGGCCACCCGGCAGTTCGCAAGGCGCCAGCTCACGTGGTTCCGTGCAGATCCCCGCATCAGCTGGTTGGACTGGCGGGCGCCGGACCTTGCGGCCCAAGCCGTGGCTCTCAGCCGGTAATCTAGGACCATGGATGCAACTCCCGCAGAGACCACAGAGCCCGACTTCCGCACCCTGGGCGGACTCCGCTTCTCCAAGGGACACGGAACAGGCAACGACTTTGTGCTGATCGCTGACCCCGACGGCGTCCACACCATCGATGCGGCCCAGGTGGCCGCCCTCTGCGACCGTCACCGCGGAATCGGCGGCGACGGCCTGATCCGGGCCGTCCCCTCCCGGTACCTCTCCGAAGGCCGCGAACTGCTGCTCAGCAGCCCCGAGGCGGATTGGTTCATGGACTACCGCAACGGCGACGGGTCCCTGTCGGAAATGTGCGGCAACGGGGTCCGTGTTTTTGTGCATTTCCTGCGTGCCGAGGGACTGGTAGACCTGCCCGACGGCGGCGTACTCACCATCGGGACACGCGGCGGCGTCAAGACCGTGGTCCGGACAGGGGACAGCTACGCGGTGGACATGGGGCCGTGGGAATTCATTTTCCCCGGCGACGCGACCGCCAAAGCCATGGATTCGTTGGTCTCCGCGGATGGCCTGGAAGTGCCCCGCCCGGCTCTGTCCGTCAGCATGGGCAACCCGCATACCGTGGTGGCGCTTGCTGAACTGTCCGAACTGGAGTCCACCCGGCTTTACAAGGCTCCGCAGGTCGATCCGGAGCCCGCCAACGGGACCAATGTTGAATTCGTCGTGCCTGCTGAGCCGTTGGTCCACAACGGGACCGGCACGGTCACCATGCGCGTCCATGAGCGGGGCGTGGGCGAAACCCAGTCCTGCGGAACAGGCGCGTGCGCGGCCGCAGTCGCCATCCGGCACTGGGCAGGGGCGGAAGCGCCGGACTCCTGGCTGGTCAACGTGCCCGGCGGCGTCGTAGGCGTCAAATTCTTCGCCGCTGCCGGAGGGCGCGAGCACGTCGAGCTCAGCGGGCCCGCCGTCATTGTGGCTACTGGGACGCTTTCCTGACCCGAAGGATCCGGAAGGACTTGGATGTGGACTCCCTGCTGACGGTGAACGATGCATCCAGCTCGGTCGAGAGCCAGCGCTGAAGCGAATCCGAGCCCAGGTTTTTTTGGACCACCAACCACGCGGAGCCGCCCGGCGCCAGCCGGGGCAGCCACATCTTCAGTAGGCCGTGGAGTTCATCCTTGCCGATCCGGATAGGTGGGTTGGACCAGATCGTGTCGAAGCGCAGTTCCGGGTCCACGGCGTCGGGAGTGCTGGCCAGCACGTTGCCCAGACCCAGCAGGGCCGCATTCTCGGTGGTTAGCGTGATGCAGCGTTCATTCACATCCACGGCGTAGACCTTGGCATGCGGCGCGCGCAATGCGAGGGTCAGGGCTATGGGTCCCCAGCCGCAGCCGATGTCAAGAAGGTTGCCTGTAGGGTCCGGGGCCGGGACCTCGGCCAGGAGCACCGCCGTCCCCTTGTCAATACCATCGGGACTGAAGATGCCGCCCGACGTCTGCAATGTGCGCGTCTCGCCGGCCAGTTCCACTGTGAGCGGTTTGCGGGTGAACGGCCCGGCGGGCGATGCGCTGAAATAGTGTGCGGACTCCATAACTGGCCAGATTAGTTGGCCGGGGTGCGCAATGCGAAACCGCGGCCACCGCTTCTGCTAATCTTGAACCCATGTTCTTGATCTTCGAGTAGCCGGCACGGCCGGTGTCCCTCCCGGACGCCGCCTGTCCCGAAGCCGTGCCCCGCAGCGATGCAGGTATTAACCTTCCGCAAAGTGCGCCACATAACGGGTCCTCGTAGCTGTTATGCCGCCGGGCAATACTCGAGTGATCTGCCGTTGCCGGTCCCTTGCAGTTTGCCCGCACTTTCCACCACTCCACGCATCTCCCGGATGCGACGACTCCCTGCACGCCCTGGTCCGGACCGGCGCGCGCAGCAGACCAGGAGGCCCGGATGACTGCAAGCCGTCAGCCCAGCGCGAATACTTCACCACAGACCAACGATCCGCACTATTCTGAAAATGCCGAATCTTCAAAGGAGACCATGACCAGCCAGCCCAACACCGGTTCCGATCCAGCAGCCCAGGACATGAGTCCCGAGGAGATCCAAGCTGTCATCGACCGGATTCTCGCCAAGGACGTACCGGCCAGGAACGTCACCGCCGCAGACGGTGACAAAGCCGTGTTCGGCAGGGCTCAGGCGATTTCCCGCCTGGACGACGAACACACCAGCTACGACGGCGACCAGCAGGACCGGGAGGAACGCCGTGCACTACGGCGCGTGGCCGGTCTGTCCACCGAACTCGAAGATGTCACCGAAGTCGAATACCGGCAGCTGCGGCTCGAACGTGTGGTGCTGGCCGGCCTATGGTCCGAAGGCACCTTGGCCGACGCGGAAAATTCCCTGCGTGAACTCGCCGCCCTTGCCGAAACAGCAGGCTCGGAAGTCCTGGACGGTATGGTGCAGCGCCGCGCCAAACCGGACCCGGGCACGTTCCTCGGTTCCGGAAAGGCCCTTGAGCTCAAGGAAATCGTGATGGCCACCGGGGCTGACACGGTTGTGGTGGACGCCGAGTTGGCACCGTCCCAGCGCCGAAGCCTTGAGGACATCGTCAAGGTCAAGGTCATTGACCGCACGGCGCTGATCCTTGACATCTTCGCCCAGCACGCGAAGAGCCGTGAAGGCAAGGCCCAGGTCGAGCTGGCTCAGCTCGAATACCTCCTGCCACGCCTGCGCGGCTGGGGGGAATCGATGTCCCGCCAGGCCGGTGGCCAGGTGGGCGGCGCCGGCGCCGGCATGGGTTCGCGCGGACCCGGTGAGACGAAAATCGAACTGGACCGTCGCCGGATCCGGACGCGCATGGCCAAACTGCGGCGCGAGATTGCGGCGATGAAGCCGGCGCGTGAAACCAAGCGGGCCAACCGCCGTCGTAATTCAGTCCCTTCCGTTGCGATTGCCGGATACACGAACGCCGGGAAGTCATCGCTGCTGAACAGGCTGACCGACGCCGGTGTGCTGGTGGAGAACGCACTGTTCGCCACACTGGATCCCACCGTGCGAAAGGCCGAGACCTCTGATGGCCTCGGCTACACCCTCGCGGACACCGTGGGTTTTGTCCGGTCGCTGCCCACGCAGTTGGTGGAGGCTTTCCGCTCCACGTTGGAAGAAGTGGCTGACGCGGATCTGATCCTGCACGTGGTGGATGTGTCCCACCCGGACCCCGAGGGCCAGATTGCTGCTGTCCGCAAGGTCTTCAGCGAAGTGGATGCCCGCAAGGTGCCAGAGATCATTGTCCTGAACAAGGCCGATGCCGCTGATCCGTTTGTGGTGGAGCGCCTCAAGCAGCGCGAGCCGCGCCACGTAGTGGTCTCGGCCCGCACCGGCCAGGGGATCGCTGAACTGCTGCGGGCCATCAGTGACGGGATTCCGCGGCCCGGCGTAAAGCTGGAGCTCCTGATTCCCTACGATCGCGGTGACCTGATCAGCAAACTGCACGAGACCGATGCCGAGATCCTGAGCCTGGATCACGGCGAGCACGGTACCCGCGCTTTGGTGATGGTGCGTGAGGGCCTTGCGGCTGAACTGGAATCCTTCATCAACCATGACTGAAGTTGTGGCGGGGGAAGTCAAAGGTACGGCCGGCGAGCAGTTCGTGATCGAACTGCTCGACCGCGCTGTGGCCGGCATGGGCGGTCAAAGCCGCAGCGGGCAGCACGAGATGGCCAGGCAGGTGGCCAGGGCCATCGAAACCGGCGACCACCTCCTGGTCCAGGCCGGGACGGGGACCGGAAAGTCGCTGGCCTACCTGATTCCGCTCATTGCGCACTCGCTCGTGAGTAACAAGCCCACGCTGGTGTCCACAGCCACGCTTGCGCTGCAGACCCAGATTGTGGGGCGCGACCTTCCCCGGCTGCTGAAGACCATCACCCCCGCCCTGGACCGCCCGGTCAAGGTGGCCCTTGTCAAGGGCCGTTCCAACTATGTGTGCCAGCATAAGCTCGTAGGCGGGTTCCCTTCTGAAGAACCCGCCGAGGGCCAGCTGTTCTCCCTCGGCGAGGACACCAGTGTCCCGCATTTCGCCGCCGCCCTGGGCGGGCCGTCGTCCCAGCTGGGGAAGGAAGTGGTGCGCCTGCGGGAGTGGGCGGAAAAGACCACCACGGGCGACCGCGATGAACTGCTTCCCGGTGTAACGGACCGGGCCTGGCGGCAGGTGTCAGTGACGTCCATGGAATGCCTGGGCGCGCAAAAATGCCCCATGGCGGCCGAATGCTTCAGCGAACTGGCACGCCACGAGGCCGCCGAAGCTGACGTGGTGGTCACCAACCATGCCATGCTCGCGGTCAGCGCCTTTGAAGGCCTCGCAGTGCTCCCCGAGTACGACGTTGTGGTGGTGGACGAGGCCCACGAACTGCAGGACCGGGTCACCGGTGCGGTTTCGGGGCAACTCTCCGTGGCAATGGTCCACGCTGCGGCGTCGGGCGCGCGGAAGCACACGGCCATCACGGTGGATGCCCTCAACGCAGCTGCCGCCAACCTGGAACTCGCCCTGGCCGGGGTGCCCAACGGGCTGCTCCCCAACGGCCTCAACGACGAACAGCTGGACTGTGTGGACCAGTTGCGTGAGGCGTGCCGGGCTGCACTCTCTGATTCCAAGGGTGAGGGCAGCCAAACGGCCGACGGCGGGCGGCAGCTCGCGCGCTCACGCCTGATGCTGATCCTCGAACTGTGTGAACGGCTCATTGTGTCCCGTGAGAACCGTGAAGTGGTGTGGTTTTCCCGCGCAAGTTCCTTCGACCCGCAACAGGGCTATGCCCAACCCGACGAGTCTGCGCCGGCTCTGGTCAACATCGCGCCGCTCAGCGTAGCCGGAAAGCTCCGCGAAGGGCTGTTCGCCGGCCACACCGTGGTGCTGACGTCGGCCACGCTTGCCATCGGCTCAGCCTTTCAGCCGGCCGCCGGCGGCCTGGGGCTCGTGGGGGAGGGCGCGCCGAGCTGGACCGGGATCGACGTCGGATCGCCCTTTGATTATCCCAAACAGGGGATCCTCTACGTCGCAGGGCACCTGCCCAAGCCGGGCCGCGGGGCGTCGCCGGAGGCACTCGATGAACTTGAAGCGCTGATCCGGGCGTCCGGCGGCGGCGCCCTGTGTCTCTTTTCATCGCGCCGGGCCGCCGAGGAGGCCGCGGAGGCGATGCGTCCCCGGCTCGGCCTCAGCATTCTCTGCCAGGGCGACTCGACCATGACTGCCCTCGTGAAGCAGTTCGCGGACGAGCCCGATACCTGCCTCTTCGGAACCATGTCACTCTGGCAGGGCGTGGATGTTCCGGGCGGATCATGCCGGCTCGTGGTGATCGACCGCATTCCGTTCCCGCGGCCGGACGATCCGCTGATGACAGCACGGTCCCGCGCCGTTGCGCAGGCCGGCGGAAACGGCTTCATGGCGGTATCGGCCACCCACGCGGCCATCCGCCTGGCCCAGGGCGCGGGCCGGCTGATCCGTTCAACCGGAGACAAAGGCGTGGTGGCCGTGCTTGATTCCCGGCTTGCCACCGAGCGCTACGCAGGATTCCTCCGCGCCGCGCTGCCGCCGTTCTGGCCCACGACGGACCGCACGACAGCGTTTTCTGCCTTGGAAAGGCTGGCCGGGAAGGGCACCTGACTGAACGCTGGTACTAGAGCGAGCGCAGGACCGAGACGACCTTGCCCATGATTGTGGCGTGATCGCCCAGGATGGGCTCGTACTGCGTGTTCTGCGGCAACAGCCACGTGTGTCCATCGCGCTGGCGGAACGTCTTCACGGTGGCTTCGTCGTCCAGCAGGGCCGCGACTATATCGCCGTTGGCGGCGTCGGCCTGGCGGCGGACCACGACCCAGTCGCCGTCGCAGATGGCAGCGTCCACCATGGAGTCGCCGGCCACACGCAGCATAAAAAGTTCACCCTGTCCCACGAGTTGCCGCGGCAGGGGCATCACGTCTTCCACCACCTGGTCGGCAAGGATGGGCCCGCCCGCCGCGATCCGGCCCACCAGCGGCACCATGGCGGTGTCCATGGCGGAGGGAAGCTCAGTGACCGTTCCGCCGAGGCCATGCAGGACTGAGGGCTTGGTAGTCCCCTTGGACTTAGTGGACCCGCCATCCAGTGTCAACGGCATGAGGACCTCCATGGCACGCGGACGTTTGGGGTCCCGGCGCAGGTATCCCAGCTTTTCCAGCTGCGACAACTGGTGGGTCACGCTGGACAAACTCGCCAGGCCCACGGTGTCGCCGATTTCACGCATCGACGGCGGATAGCCGTTGTCATTCACCGAGCGCTGGATGGTTTCAAGGATCTTCTTCTGGCGGGCGGTGAGCCCCTTGGGGGTCCGTTGGGGCTGGCGGCGCGGTGTCGCCTTGCCCTCGGCGGCTGGTGCTGCCATGTACGCCAATGCCTTTCGGTTGCCCGGATCCGTTCCGGCCGCTGGTGCCTGGAAAGCCCCGGGGCTGGTGTCGGAGTTGATTGTCAGACCCTGCTGATCAACTACAGAGGTGGTTGTTCTTTGATCCAAACGTAGGCCAGCCACAGGGCTTTTTCAAACATTTGTTCTAGCGAGTCTCGACAATATTCGTTGATAAGTGCTAAAAATGAAGAAGCAAAGTTCGAATATGTGTTCTACTCGTTGCTTGCGGATTCGAATACTCGCATCTATGGACGGCCCAGGCCGGCACCGGCAAGTGGACGCGGAGGACGCGCCGGGCAGCACAGTATGGTCCAGGAGGGCTCATTTCATGTCAGCTATATCTGCTTCGCAGGACTCGCGTCCGCAGCTCGTTTCCGTGCAGGACCTCACCGCGCGGCTGTGGACCGGGCCCCTGCCGGCTTCGGGTCCGGCGCCCACGCAGCGCAGGGAATCCCTGCCGCGGCTGCGCCTGACCCGCAGGGGACGGATTGTCCTCATCGGCATCCCGCTGGTGATCCTTGCCGCAATCCTGCTTTCGCTGGCAGGTTTCCTCAATGCACCGGCGAAGGCTGCCGACTCTGCCGCCGACCTGTCCTTGACGCCAACAGTGTCGGTAACAGTCCAGGCAGGGCAGTCTCTCTGGGCCATCGCCAGTACTGTTGCGCCCGAGCGTGATCCCCGTGATGTCATCGCGGATATTGCTCAGTTGAACAATCTTTCCGCCGGCGGCGTTGTCCCCGGACAGCAGCTCTTCGTCCCCACGAAGTAGCAGGCTTCAGGCTCTGGAGCGTGCCGCCGCAGGCCGTCACATTTTCCGGCCGTCTGCTTCGGACCTAAACTGTTCAGGTGAATGACCAGCTAGAGCGTCTGAACAGACTTCCCCTCCGGACCAACCTCCGCGGACTAACCCCGTACGGTGCCCCGCAGTTGGATGTACCTATCCTGCTGAACGTCAACGAAAACACCCATGGGGTCCCGGCGGACGTCCAGGCCGCGATCAGTGTGGCCGTGACGGAAGCCGCGGCAGGCCTCAACCGCTATCCGGACCGTGAGTTCACCGAACTCCGGGGAGCGCTGGCCGAATATCTCGGCCACGGTCTTGATGCCGCCAACATTTGGGCAGCCAACGGATCCAATGAGGTCCTCCAGCAGATTCTCCAGGCTTTCGGCGGACCCGGCCGCACGGCCCTGGGATTCCCGCCCACGTATTCCATGTACCCGCTCCTGGCCAGCGGCACGGACACCGGGTACATCATCGGACAGCGCGCCGATGACTACGGGCTCAGTGCCGAATCGGCTGCGTTGCAGGTCAAGGAGCTTCAGCCCAACATCGTTTTCCTGTGCTCGCCGAACAACCCGACCGGCACGGGCCTGGGCCTGGATGTTGTGGAGGCTGTGTACACGGCCGGCGAGGCAAGCCAGACCATTGTGATCGTTGACGAGGCGTACCACGAGTTCGCCCACGATGGAACGCCCAGCGCCCTTACGTTGCTGCCCGGCCGGGAGCGACTCATCGTGTCCCGCACCATGAGCAAGGCGTTCGCCCTCGCGGGTGCCCGCCTGGGCTACATGGCCGCCGCTCCTGAAGTCACGGACGCACTCCGCCTGGTCCGGCTGCCGTACCACCTTTCAGCCATCACCCAGGCAACGGCCCTCGCCGCCCTGCAGCACCGCACTGCGCTGATGGCCGACGTCGAGGACATCAAGGAGCAGCGCGACCGCATCGTCTCGGAACTCACCCGCATGGGACTCAAACCTGCCGCCTCCGATTCGAACTATGTCTTCTTCGGCGGCCTCGACAACCCGCATGATGTCTGGCAGCGGCTGCTGGACGACGGCGTGCTGATACGCGACGTCGGTATCCCCGGCCACCTGCGTGTCACGGCGGGCACTGAGACGGAGACCACATCGTTCCTGACGTCGCTGGAACGCATCCTGGCCAGCCAGGCCGGGCTGCCCGCCTAAACTTGAAGTATCGGCGCCGCCGCGCGCCGGCACATCTCCTTCGCTTTCGCACCTCTGACTTCGCCTAAAGGACATATGACCATGAGCTTCACCGGATCGAACGCTGCCGCGCCCCGGACCGCACGCATGGAGCGTGCCACCAGTGAATCGTCAGTGCTCGTGGAGATTAACCTCGACGGCACAGGCGTTTCGGACATCGACACGTCGGTCCCGTTCTACGACCACATGCTGACGGCGCTCTGCAAGCACTCGCTCATTGACATGACGGTCAAAGCCACCGGCGACACTCACATTGACGTCCACCACACGGTGGAGGACGTCGCCATCACGTTCGGTGAAGTTCTGCGCACTGCCTTGGGAAAGAAAGCCGGTATCCGCAGGTTCGGCGAGGCCACCGTGCCCCTGGACGAAGCCCTGGCGCACGCTGTGGTCGACGTCTCCGGCCGCCCCTATCTGGTGCACGGCGGCGAGCCTGCCGGGCAGGAATACCACCTGATCGGCGGTCACTTCACGGGATCACTGACCCGCCACGTTTTTGAGGCGATCACCCTTCATGCCGGCATCTGCCTCCACATGAACGTCATCGCGGGCCGCGATCCGCACCACATCGTGGAAGCGCAGTTCAAAGCCTTCGCCCGCGCGCTGCGTGCTGCGGTGGAACCCGACCCCCGTGTTGAGGGGATTCCGTCCACAAAGGGTGCCTTGTGAGCGGCCAAATACTCCGGGATGGCGCCGTCATCGATCCGGCCTCCGGCGTGAAGCGCGTATCGCCCGAAGGCAAGCCCACAGTCACCGTCCTGGACTATGGTTCCGGAAACGTCCGCTCCGCCGTGCGCGCCCTGGAGCGGGCCGGGGCCGAGGTTATCCTCAGCTCCAAGCCCGAGGACGTGCTTAATGCCGACGGCCTGGTAGTACCCGGGGTCGGTGCGTTCGAGACTGTTATGCGCGAGCTCAAGGCCGTGGACGGCATCCGCCTGATCGGCAGGCGCGTGGCCGGGGGCAGGCCGGTCCTGGCAATCTGCGTGGGCCTGCAGGTCCTGTTCGAGGCCGGGGTAGAGCACGGTACAGAAGCCGAAGGCATGGGGGAGTGGCCCGGCAAGGTGGAGCTGCTTCCCGCAGAGGTGGTGCCACACATGGGCTGGAACACAGTGGACGTTCCGGAAGGATCCAAACTCTTCGCCGGCGTCGCGGACCAGCGCTTCTACTTCGTCCACTCCTATGGTGTCCAGGCGTGGAACTTCGACGTGATCCAGCCCCGGATGACCGCACCGCTGGTGACCTGGTCAGAGCACGGCGCGCGCTTTATCGCCGCTGTGGAAAACGGACCGCTCTGCGCTACCCAGTTCCACCCCGAAAAATCCGGCGACGCCGGTGCCCGGCTGCTGCGCAACTGGGTAGACGGCCTTCGCCAGCCAGCTGCCACGGACGCCGCCTAGATGTGGTCGGTTGTCCTGATGGGCCTGGCCGGCGTCCTGGTGGGCGGCGCCCTGTCCTTCAGGCAGCAGCACAAACCAATGTGGACCCAGATGGGCTTCTACGTCCTGGCCGGCATGGCGCTTCTGGCCGCCTACCTGCTGACGCTTCCTGGAACCTAGCCCCATGCATTACCAGTTCCGCTTCCATGAGCAACCCATCACCCAAGAGGATTTGAGATGACCACCGCAACCGATCTGCCGGTTCTTGAACTGCTGCCCGCCGTCGACGTCGTAAACGGACAGGCCGTGCGGCTGGTCCAGGGAGAGGCGGGCAGCGAGACGAGCTACGGCACGCCGCTGGAGGCAGCCCTCAACTGGCAGGACCAGGGCGCCGAATGGGTGCACCTGGTGGACCTCGACGCCGCGTTTGGACGTGGCTCGAACGCCGGGCTGCTCCGTGAAGTGGTGGGCAGGCTGGACATCAAGGTGGAGCTCTCCGGCGGACTCCGGGACGACGAATCCCTTGAGGCGGCGCTGGCCCTCGGCGTGGCCCGCGTCAACCTCGGCACGGCTGCGCTGGAAAACCCCGAGTGGACCCGCAGCGCCATCGACCGCTTTGGCGACAGGATCGCCGTCGGCCTCGACGTCCGCGGAACCACTCTGGCCGGCCGCGGCTGGACGAAGGAAGGCGGCGATCTCTGGGAGGTCCTGGGCCGGCTCGAAGAAGCCGGGTGCTCCCGGTATGTTGTCACTGACGTCACAAAAGACGGCACGCTGCAGGGTCCCAACGTTGAACTCCTGCGCCAGATGGTGGAGAAGACCGGCAAGCCGGTGGTCGCGTCCGGCGGCATCTCCAGCCTGGACGACCTGAAGGTGCTGCGCTCCCTGGTGCCGCTGGGCGTCGAAGGCGCGATCGTGGGCAAGGCGTTGTACGCCGGCGCCTTCACGCTCCCCGAAGCCCTCGACGTCGCCGGACGCCGCTAAGCAGTTCCGTGGACAGCACGCACAACGCCGATCCGGCCGTGGAATCCCCGGCGCCGCGCCACCTGCCCGGACACATTGCCGCAGCACTGGCGGGCGCGGGTGGCCGGACTGACTCGGCAGGCCAGCCGTGGGAAGGGCGGAGCCTCGCCGGCGATGGCGGCCGGATCCACAACTTCGAGGACGACGACGGCACGGCCGACGCCGGCTACCTCGCCGCCGTCGCGGCCATGGTTGAAGGCGCCGGCGACGAAGCTGCCGTGGTGGCTTCGCTGGCCACCGCCCGCGTGTTTATCCCGATCATCGCGCAGCTAGGCGAAGCAGCGGAAGGCGTCGATGGCCTGACGGCGGACAAGCAGGCGGACATGGCCCTGGTCACCCTCAAGGCTTCGGACGGCCGGACGGCCATGCCGGCCTTCACCTCGGCGGACGCCTTGGCTGGCTGGCACCCCGACGCCCGGCCGGTGGCGGTGTACGCCGCCCGGGCTGCCCTCTCGGCCGTGGCCGAGGGAGCGGAGCTGCTGGTGCTCGATCCGGGCTCGGAGGTCACGTTTGTGGTCCGGCGGCCCGCCGTCTGGGCACTGGCCCAGCAACAGGACTGGATCCCTTCCTACACTGATGCAGCACTGGAAGCTGAGATGGCTGGGGCAACGGCCGCGTTCCCGGCAGTGCGCCGGCTTGCCCTCCTCCAGGGTTCCGGCGTCACCGCCCGCACCGGCACGGGTGCCACCCTCCCCGGGGGCGGTGCCGGACCGGAACTGCAGGTGCTGCTCGACCTTGAGGATGGCCTGGACGCCGCAGCAGTCCAGGCCCTGGTGTCCGGGCTCCAGCAGGCGTGGTCCCGGAATGTATTGTTTGGAGAGCGTGTTGACTCGATCGAAATCAAGTTGCGGCGCGCAGCACAGTAGCTGACGGTTGGCGCGGAGATCCCGGCTGGCGTGGGCAGACAAAAAGGATTTTTCGTGAACTTCGCTCTATACCGGGAGCTGCTGGCCGTCCGGCCCATCCGGCGGCTGCTGCTGGTCGGCATGATCGCCCGCATTCCCCATTCGGCGGCAGGCATGCTGCTGACCCTGCACATCGTCCTCACCCTGGACCAGGGCTATGCAGCTGCCGGCGCCGCGGCGGCTGTCATGACCATCGGCATCGCAGTTGGCGCACCATGGCGCGGCCGGCGCGTGGACACTGTTGGCCTCCGCCGGGCTCTGATTCCGTCGGTGGTGTCCGAGGCGGTCATCTGGTCCGTGGTGCCGCATGTGTCCTACCAGTGGCTGCTTCCGCTGGTGTTCGTCGGTGGCCTGCTGACGTTGCCGATCTTCAGTGTTGTGCGCCAGTCCCTGGGCGTCCTCGCGGACGGCGACCAGCGGCGGACCGCCTATGCGCTGGACTCGATTGCCACAGAGATGGTGTTCATGATCGGGCCGGCCGCCGGAGCCGTGGTGGCGACCAGCGGCTTCACTGTTCTGGGCCTCACGGTGGTGGGTGTGTCCACGTCACTGGCCGGATTGTTCCTCATGTGGTTCAACCCGCCCACGCGAAGTGCCACGCAATCTGAGGAAAGCGAAGCGGACCAGCGCCATGCCGCGGAAGTGGCTGTGCTTTCCGCCGCACCGGCCCACCTCCAGGAAGCGGCGGCGGACCTCGCTCCGGCCGGGGCAGAACGCACCCGCAGCGGGCCGGCGGGGCTGCGGGGCAAGGTGGCCCACAACTTCGCCTGGTTCACGGCCACTGTCGCGGCCGTCTTCGCCGTGGCTGCTGGAACCGGTATGGTGCTCAGCGGCACCGACGTTGGCATTGTTGCTGCCTTGGAAACCGGCGGCCACCAGGCTGAAATCGGCATCGTATTCCTCTTTTGGTGCGCCGCATCGGTGGTCGGCGGGCTGGTGTACGGGGCCATGCACCGTCCCGTGTCGCCGATCCTCCTGCTGCTGGGCATGGCCGCCCTGACCATCCCGATGGGCTTCGCCCAAGACACCTGGACGCTGGCTTTTGTCTCGATCCTTCCGGGCCTCTTGTGCGCTCCCGTCCTGTCGGCAGCCTCCGAACGGGTGGCAGATCTGGTGGCGGAGGACCGCCGCGGCGAGGCAATGGGCTGGTACGGCTCTGCGCTGACTGCCGGCGTTGCGCTCGGGGCACCACTTGCCGGGATTTTCATAGACGGGATGGGACCGTCCGGCGGGTTTGTCTCCGTGGGAGTGGCCGGCGTTCTGCTCTGCGTTGTGGGACTGCTGCTCCAGGCCCACAGACGCCGCCGCGCTGCGGTCTGACGCCGGCCTCCAGAGTTTTTGTCCAGATATTCCGCCTTTTCAGGTGCGGAAGTCTCGTTATCTGGACAAAAACTAAGTGAAACACGACGGCGGCGGAGATCCGTGTGGACCGTCCGCCGCCGCCGTCGTTGTACTTTTAGAGTTTGCTGGTTGGGTCTAGTTGACGGCACCGGTGTACTTCTCGCCCGGGCCCTTGCCCGGGGCGTCAGGGATGATGGACTCCTCGCGGAACGCGAGCTGCAGGGAACGCAGGCCATCGCGCAACGGGCCGGCGTGCTGGGATCCGATTTCGGGGGCCGCTGAGGTCACGAGTCCGGCAAGGGCGGTGATGAGCTTGCGGGCCTCGTCCAGATCCTTGAGTTCCTCCGCATTGTCCTCGGCGGCGAGGCCCAGCTTGACGGCGGCTGCGCTCATCAAGTGCACTGCGGCGGTAGTGATGACCTCGATGGCCGGCACCTCCGAGATATCGCGGATTTGCTGGGTTACGTCAGCCTTGGCGGCGGGGGCCTCGAAAACGTGTGAATTGCTGTCTGGGGTGCTCATACTGGTAAGCTTGTCACAGACCGACTGGATGCCGTTATTTCGCTATGGAGGGTCCCACCAGCGCTTAGCTGCGTTTGGCGGGATTTGTTTTGTAGAATGACATGCAGTTTGCAAGCGGAGTTCTCTCCCACCCGCGTCAGCCGTTTTCCCGCCGGAAGTAATTCCTGAGGAACCAAGGTTGCCGGGTAACGGTCGGACAGTTCTTTCAGGTGTCAAGCCTGGGGAAGTGCGCACTGCCTCTACTGAGGACGGTGCATCCGACCATTGAGGCCTTCGATTGCTCCGGCAATTGGGGGCCTTCTCTATTGTCCGGTGGAATACCACATCAATCACAGGAGTTTTAACATTAGCGAGCCAAGAATCAATGAGCGTATCCGCGTCCCCGAGGTGCGGTTGGTCGGTCCTGCAGGTGAACAGGTAGGAATCGTCCGTATTGACGATGCCCTGCGTTTGGCTGCCGAATCCGATCTTGATCTCGTTGAAGTTGCACCGCAGGCCAAGCCTCCGGTGTGCAAGCTGATGGACTTCGGCAAGTACAAGTACGAGGCCGCCGTTAAGGCGCGTGAAGCACGGAAGAACCAGACCAACACGGTTCTGAAGGAAATCCGCTTCCGCCTCAAGATTGACACCCACGACTACGAGACCAAGCGCGGCCACGCACTGCGCTTCCTCGGTGCCGGTGACAAAGTCAAGGCCATGATCCAGTTCCGCGGCCGTGAGCAGCAGCGTCCGGAAATGGGCATCCGCCTGCTCCAGCGCTTCGCTGACGACGTCGCTGATGTGGGCGTTGTTGAGTCCAGCCCCCGTATCGATGGCCGCAATATGGTCATGGTTGTGGGCCCGCTGAAGAACAAGGCCGAAGCCAAGGCTGAGGCACGCCGGGCATCGCAGCGTGCGGAGGCCAAGGCGCAGAACGAAGCGAAGGCTACGGGCGGTGGCCGCGTCGACGTCTCCGGCGACGACCAGGCACCGCTGACGCAGTCGCTGGCTGACCTTCTTCCGGAAGGTTTTGCCATCACCACGGTGCCGGAAACTGAAGCCCCCGCCGAAGCTGAAACGCCTGTTGCGCCTGTTGAAGCAGCTCCGGAATCCGAAGCCCCAGTCAAGGAAGCCCCAGTCAAGGAAGCTCCGGCAGAGGAAGTTCCCGTCAAGGAAGCTGCCCCGAAGGCAGCGCCCGTCAAGGAAGCAGCCGTCCAGGAGGCGCCCAAGCAGGCAGCCCCGAAGGCCGCTGCTCCCAAGCGTGAAGCTCCCAAGGCCGCTCCGGCTCCGGTCAAGGCTCCAGCCGCCGTCAAGCCCGCCGAAGCGGCTCCGGCAGCTCCGAGGCCCCCGGTGCCGATGCCGAAACCGATCGCACGCCCGGCAGCGCCGAAGCCTGCGGCAAGGCCTGCCCCCAAGGCAGCTCCGAAGCCGGCTGGCAAGAAGACTACCTAGTTCACAGCTGCGGGAGGTTATCCTCCTGCAGTACGCAACCAGCATGCCGCCTGCAGGGGCGGCTGCTCGAAAGAACTGCAGACAATGTCTGTGGACACGTAAGGAGATCGGTCCCCATGCCGAAGATGAAGACCCACAGTGGTGCTAAGAAGCGCTTCAAGCTGACCGGCAGCGGCAAGCTGCGCCGCCAGCAGGCCAACCGCCGCCACTACCTTGAGCACAAGTCCTCCAGGCTGACTCGTCGCCTCGCCGGCGACAAGATTGTCTTCAAGGGTGACGCAAAGGTCATCCGGAAGATGCTCGGCATCTAAGTTCCAAGTTCTCTGACTGATGCCACCTGGCAGCAGTCAACTACCAAAAAGGCTTCTCAGGCCAGCCGGTTGTTCCGGCAGTAGATGCTTGGGATCAGAATTTTCGAAGGAGTACGCACGTGGCACGTGTGAAGAGGGCGGTCAACGCCCACAAGAAGCGCCGGGTTATCCTTGAACGCGCGAAGGGCTACCGTGGACAGCGTTCACGCCTGTACCGCAAGGCCAAAGAGCAGCTGCTGCACTCGTTTGTGTACAGCTATGGCGACCGCAAGAAGAAGAAGGGCGACTTCCGCCGCCTGTGGATCCAGCGCATCAATGCTGCATCCCGAGCCAACGGCCTGACTTACAACCGTCTGATCCAGGGCCTGAAGGCCGCTGAGGTCGAGGTTGACCGCCGTATGCTTGCTGAGCTGGCCGTTTCGGATGCTAACGCATTCGCTGCGCTGGTGAAGATCGCCAAGGATTCCCTGCCTGCCGATACGTCCGCTCCGGCCGTCGAAGCCGCAGCCCCCAAGGCTGCCAAGGCACCGAAGGCCAAGGCTGCAAAGCCTGCCGCTGACGTGGCTGCCAAGTAGCACCCACGCCAGTTCGAGGACTGGTGGCTGAAGCCACTAAGGTTCTTACATGAACGAAACCGGGCGCCCGCAAGACTTTCCACTCTCCAATCCCCGAGCTGATCGGGTGAGGAAGGTGGCACAACTTGCCGGGCGCCCGGCGCGTTTAAAACGCAGCGAGTTCATGGCAGAGGGTCCGCAGGCTGTCCGAGAGGCCCTGACGCTGCACCAGAAACGAGTTGCCGCGGGGGAGCCCGGCGTCGTCTATGAGGTCTACGCTAGCGAGGCATGCCTCGACAGGCACCCGGACCTGGAGACACTCGCGGAGGGCATCGACGCATACCTCACTACCGACGAAGTGCTGGCCGCGATGGCGGACACCGTTACCCCGCAGGGCATTCTCGCGGTCTGCGGTTTCCTGGACGTGAGCCTTGAGCAGGTCCTCGACGCCGGCCCGCGGCTGCTTGCAGTGCTGTGTCAGGTCCGGGACCCCGGCAACGCGGGCACCGTGCTCCGGGCAGCTGATGCGGCCGGGGCGGACGCCGTCATCCTGACCTCGTCCAGCGTTGACATCTATAACCCCAAGGCGGTCCGTTCCACCGCAGGTTCCCTGTTCCATTTGCCAGTGGTCCTGGGCGCCGATATCGCGGAAGTGGCAGCCGCCTGCCGTGCGCGGGGGATTGGCATCCTGGCTGCCGACGGCAACGGTGACGTGAACCTTGATACGCTCCAGGACGAAAACGCCGCCCGCCGAATCGCAGGCCCCGGCGTCGAATCGTTGTTCGCCCTGGAGAATCCCACAGCGTGGCTGTTCGGAAACGAGGCCCAGGGCCTCGCCGAAGAAGAACTGACGCTGGCCGATCACCGCGTGGCCGTGCCCGTTTACGGCGGAGCGGAAAGCCTGAACCTCGGCACGGCGGCAACGGTGTGCCTCTATGCGAGTGCCCGGTCTCAGAAGGCATGACTGAAGTTCGGGGTGGCTCACGGGAAGTCAGACCAGCCGGGATATTTAACCTAATTGGACATATGACTTAACAAGGAAGGGCCCCGGAAGTTCTCCGGGGCCCTTGCTGTGTGAATCAGATGAGGTAGGGGTAATCAGGGCGCCCGTGTGCTCTTGCTGCGTCCTGTGATGGCGCCGTAGACACCGGCGACCACGAGGCCGCCGACGATAGCCAGGATCCAAGTACCCAGATCAAAGAAGGCAAGGTCACCCTTGCCGAACAGGAGGCTGCCAATCCAGCCGCCTACAATCGCGCCGACCACGCCAAGCACGAGACTCGTCACCCAGCCGCCGCCGACTTTACCCGGCATGACGGCCTTGACGATGGCCCCTACGATGAGGCCGAGAATAATCCAAGCAAGAAAACCCATGTCTCCTCCTTCATATTCGTCGGGATTAGACGTCCCGATTAGTGTTCAAGCTAACATACGGCTCCTCTAATGTCAGCAGGCTTAGTGCATGTCAGAGGTGCGTCTTCTGCACCCAAAAAGGTACGGTGTTCGGGGGGCGGAGCCGACTGCGGCGCCGCGAATTTCCCTGCTTGGTTCTGAAACTCGTGAAGAGGAGAAGCCTCCGTGGCTGCAAATGGCGGTACCAAGGCGATCGTCGCGGCCCTTGCCGCAAACCTGACCATCGCCGTCCTGAAATTCGTGGCCTTTTTTCTGACGGCATCCTCGTCAATGCTCGCCGAAGCCATCCACTCCATGGCCGACTCGGGCAACCAACTGTTGCTCCTGATCGGCGGTAAGCGCGCCAGAAAGGCAGCCAGCCCTGAGCATCCGTTCGGCTATGGCCGTGAACGCTACATTTACGCTTTCATCGTCTCGATCGTGCTTTTCAGCGTGGGCGGGCTTTTTGCACTTTTCGAAGCGTGGGAGAAGCTGCAGCACCCAAACGCCATTGAGGGGGACTTCTGGTGGGTTCCGTTGGCGGTGCTGATCGGCGCCATCGTTGCCGAATCGTTCTCGTTCCGGACGGCTATCATCGAGTCCAACCACATCCGTGGGAAGCAGGGCTGGGTGAGTTTTGTGCGAACAGCCAAGCAGCCGGAACTGCCGGTCATCCTGCTGGAAGACCTCGGGGCGCTTCTGGGCCTGCTGTTCGCCCTCGTCGGTGTGAGCATGACCATCGTCACCGGCAACGGGATCTGGGACGCCGCGGGCACCGGCATCATCGGCCTGCTGCTCGTGGCCATCGCGGTTGTCCTGGCTATCGAAACCAAGTCCTTGCTGCTGGGCGAGTCCGCCACCCGGGATGATGTGGCCCGCATCAGCGAGGCCATCGAGGCGGAGGGGCACAACCGCATCATCCACCTTAAGACCCTTCACCTCGGACCGGAGGAGCTGCTGGTGGCCGCCAAGATCTCCGTAGGCGCCGCCGAATCCGGCCGGGACATCGCCGCTGCGATTGATGATGCCGAGTCCCGAATCCGTACGGCCGTTCCGATTGCTCGGGTGATCTACCTCGAACCGGATCTGCACCGGGAAGCCGGCCGCACGGACGAGATATCCGGTGCAGGGCACGTTTCAGGCGCGGGCCACGCTTCAGCCGAAGCCGAAGCCGAAGCCGGGGCCCAGGACCCGCCGGCCTGACGTTAGCGCACAGCATGCTGCGGTGAAGCCGCTGCCCGCCCGTTCCTCCGGATCAGGCGGCCAGCGGCTTCTTGCGTTCCAGGAGCCCGCTGGTCACAGCGATGCCAAAGCCAAGGACGGCCAACACGGCCCCCACGAGCGCGGGCGCCACGAAGCCCCAGCCCCAGGCGATCACTACGCCGCCCAGGAAAGCGCCCAAGGCATTGGCAACGTTGAGCGCTGCATGGTTGAGCGAGGAAGCGAGGGAAGGTGCGTCCGGCGAGGCATCCAACAGGCGGGTCTGCAGGGCAGGGATCAGCATGGAGCCGGACGCCCCCACCACAAAGACCATCACGAGGGCTGACCAGGGCCAGTGCACAGCGACCGCGTAAACCACCAGGGCGACGGCGATGCCGGGCAGGACCCAGTACAGCGTGCCCATCACCGACTTGTCCGCAAGCCTGCCGCCGATGACAGTTCCCGCCACCATGCCCAGTCCGTACAGTGCGACCACAATGGGCAGCAACGACGCCGGAATCCCGGCCACCAGGGTCATGGTGTGGGCAATGTAGGTGTAGGTCGCGAAGAAGCCGCCAAATCCCACGATGCCGATCAGAATGGCCAGCCACACCTGAAGCCGCTTGAGCGCACCCAGTTCGCGGCGGATGCTCGCGTCAGGATGGGGTGCCTGGTACGGAACATAGCGCCACAGCAGCACCAGCGTCAGCAAGCCAATTCCTCCTACCAGAAGGAACAGCAACCGCCAACCGAAGGTCTGGCCCACCCAGGTGGCCGCCGGTACGCCGATAACGTTTGAAACGGACAAGCCTGCCATCACCATGGAGATGGCCCAACCGCGGCGGGTGGGGGATACCAGGGAGGCAGCGATCACGGCTGCGACACCGAAGAATGCGCCGTGCGGAAGTCCGGCCGCAAACCGGGACACCAACATGCTGCCGTAATCGGGAGCAAGATAGGACGTCAGGTTGGCGAGGGTGAAGAACAGCATAAGGCCGAGCGCGAGGTGTTTGCGCGGCAGTTTGGCTCCGACTGCGGCCAGCAAGGGCGCGCCCACTACCACTCCGAGGGCATAAGCGGAGATGAGGTGCCCCGCTTCCGGGGTGCTGATACTGAGTCCTTGTTCCACCTCTTTGAGCAGGCCCATCATGGTGAACTCCGTGACGCCTATTCCGACGCCTCCCATGGCCAGCGCAAAAATCGCTGCGCCGACATGCGGAGTCTTCGCCTTGGACGCGGTAGAGGTTCGGACGACGCTGCTCATGTGCCTGCTTTTCAAAGGGGATGTTGGGGGAGGGCCCGTAAACCATTCTCCCTCATAGACTGGGGCAGTGAGTGGACTGATACAGGTAGTTGGTGGAGCAATAGTGGACTCGTTGGCGGAGCCCACGCGCATGCTGGTGGCCCGGCGGACTGCTCCCGAGCAGCTCGCCGGGCTCTGGGAGTTCCCCGGCGGCAAGGTCGACGCCGGGGAGGAATATGTGGCCGCGTTGCACCGGGAACTCAGGGAGGAGCTGGGCGTAGACGTCCGCTTGGGGCCGGAACTCCGCGCCGGGACGGCGGCTGGCTGGCGGCTGAATGAGCGGGCCAGCATGCGGGTGTGGTTGGCGGAGATTTCCAGCGGTGATCCCCAGCCCCTCGAAGACCACGACCTGCTGACATGGATCAGCACCACGAACCGTGATGAAGCTCTCAGTCTTCCGTGGATCCCGGCCGACTTCCCGATTGTCCGGGCACTTCTTGAATCTTTGGGCACGCCGGTGGGTTCAACCGCCAGGCGCTGAATTCCAGGACGTCCGGACACCACATTGAGCACCCCGGCTCCAGCAGCCCTGCAAAATCCCGACCTCCCAGGACATGAAGGACTTCCTGCAGGAGAAGTACAGGAGCCTGGTCATCCCGGCCGGCTAGGAAACTGCCCCTAGAACAGGGTGGGCTGCTGACGCGGCCCGGCGGCGGCCGGCTGGGATTCCCCAGTTGGCCGTTCCTGTGTGCCGGCGGGGATGGACGGGATACTCCCGGCGGGATACTGGGCTTCCTCGCCGCGAGGATCGTCCTCGAGGTCACGGTGGCTGAAACCGTGGCCGCTGGTGAATCCGTGCCGCTGCTTGAAGTAGTGGACTTTTGCGGCGAGCCACGTGCGGTATTCCTTGGAAGCATAGGAGCCTGTGCCGTAGAGCCTCCGGTAGCGGCCGGCCAGTTCCGGGTGGTTCCCGGCAATCCACTGCATAAACCATTCCCGGGTACCAGGCTTCAGGTAAAGAGCGCCGGCGGTGACGCCCGTCGCTCCTGCGGCGGCCAGGGAGCCGAACAGGGCATCAAGCGCTTCGTCGCTGTCGGAGAGCCACGGCAGGATGGGCATCGCCATAACACCGCAGGGGAGCCCGGCATCGCGCAAGCGGGAGACCAGCTTGAGCCGCGCCCGCGGCCCTGGTGTGCCTGGTTCCACGGCTTCGGAGAGTGCCTCATCCGTCATGGCCAGGGAAATGCCCACACCCACCGGCACCTGGGCGGCAGCCCGCTTCAGCAGCGGAATGTCACGGGCGAGCAACGTCCCCTTCGTGAGGATGGACAACGGCGTGCCTGAGTCAGCCAAAGCGGTGATGATTCCCGGCATCAGCTGGTAGCGGCCCTCGGCCCGCTGGTAGGGATCCGTGTTGGTGCCAAGGGCCACCTGGTGGCGGTTCCAGGATGGCTTGGCCAGCTCCTTCCGGAGGACCTCGGCGGCATTTACCTTCACCACCACCTGGCTGTCAAAATCCAGCCCGGCGTCAAAGTCCAGGTACGTGTGGCTCTTGCGCGCAAAACAATAAACACAGGCGTGGCTGCAGCCGCGGTACGGGTTGACGGTCCACTCAAACGGCATCCGCGACCCGGCCACCACCTTGTTGAGCACCGATTTGGCGGTGACCTCATGAAAGGTGATGCCGGCGAACTCGGGGGTGGTGACAGAACGGACCAACCCGGCAAGGGGGAGCAGGGCAGGTGACGGGCCACTTCCGAGGTCATCGGCGGGCCGGGGCATCAGTGCTTGTGCATCCCATCTCATGCCCTCTATTCGAAGATATGTTCGAACTTAAGTCAAGGACCGGACACTTGGGAAGTCCGCGCGCCGGGCACCGGCTGTGGGAGCCGTCAGGCCTGCAGTTCCCACACCACGGTGACGCTGGCGCTAATGCTCGCGTGGCCAGCTTCCACGCTGATGGCTTCGCTGGCGGCGGCGCGTTGGATCCGGGCCACCGGAACCGGTCCGGGTGCATCGGGGTGCTCGGCAATTGAGGTCACCGCGCCAAGCCGCGCGGACGCTAGGGCTGCAAACTGTTCGGCTCTGGCCGCGGCATCCCGCCAGGCAGCTTCCCGGGCAAGGGAGGCGACGGCTGACTCATCGGCGAAGCCCAGCTCCAATCCGTTCAGGCGCACGTCATCGCCGCCGGCATGCACGACGGCGGCAATAACGCCGGAGGCCGCAGCTACTTGGCGCAGGCGTACGGTAAGCCCGCTGGAGGCCACATAGCCGGTCACCTGCTGGCCGCCGCCGTCGCGCCAGACGAACTCCGGCCGGACGTTCAGCCCGGACGTCCGGATGTCCGCATCAGCCACGCCGTGCCGGCGGAGCGCACCGGATACAGCCGCAGACGCGGTTCCCGCGTCCGCATAGGCGGTGCCCACGCTGTCCCGCCGGCATTCGACGCCCACGGAAATGGTCAGCAGGTCCGGTCGCGCCTCCGCTGTCCCCGTTCCGGTCACGGTGATGGTCCGGGAATTGGCCCTCGTGTTGGGTTCAACCGTCATTGTCAGACCTCGATTCCGCCGGCCCCAAGGGGCGCCGGCCTTGTTGTCCTGCTGTCAACGTAGCCGCCGGCCGCCAGGCCGGCCTGCCGTTCGAAGAAATTCTCCGACGCCGGATCGCCCGTCCGGAGCAGCGACCAGCCTGCAGCCAGGAAATACAGCGGAAGAAAGGGCAGTCCCAGGCAGCAGGCGTACTGGCTGCAGTGCTTTTCCTCATGACCCAGGAGAGTCGGATTGGAGGTCAGACCTTCAGCCCGGATCCTGCAGATAACCACGTTGCCAAGGGTAAAGGCCCCGGCATAGGGAAGGCGCCACCGGTAACCGGACGCGATGAGCAGCCCTCGAGGGCCTTGGCTAACGGCGGTTCCCGCCGCTGCGGCAACGGCCAGGCCCAGCAGGGTGGTGCCGTTGGCCAGGTTGGCAAGCTGCCGTACCCGCTGCCCTGCCGTCACGTGCCCTGCCGCAACGTGCCCCGCCGCGTGCGGCCCAGCCCTCAACGGTCCGGCCCCCAACTGCCCTGCCGTCAACAGCTGCGCTGCTGCCCGGCCCTGCCCTTGTGTCATGAGGCCATGGTAGCCGGAGCCTTCACTTAGACTGGAGGATAGTGGCCGCCGGTTTTGACCGGTGTGCCCTGACCTGGTCATCGAGTGCATTCGTCACGCATGGATTCACGGAATGACCTGCCAGTGACGGATGCGCTGCCGGGAAACCGCGCGCGGCTGCACCCCTCACCGGCAGCCCCGACTCGTAGCTAAGAACAGTAGATGACTGAAACTTTGCCGGGCGCCGCCATCCCGAACCCTAGGGATGAAGCCGCCATCACTGCCGCTGTAGACCAGGCCATCGCCGCCATTGCCGGCGCTGGCTCCCTTGACGAGCTCAAGGCGGTGAGGCTGGCGCACACCGGTGAGAAGTCACCGCTCAGCCTGGCCAACCGGGAGATCGGCGGACTGCCGAAAGACCAGAAAGCCGTAGCCGGCAAGCTTATGGGTTCCTCCCGGGGCCGGGTCAACAAGGCGCTCGCGGACCGCACCGCCGAGCTGGAAGCCGAGAACGACGCCCGGATCCTGCTGGAAGAGACAGTGGACGTCACAGCCGCACCCCGCCGTCGTCGGGCCGGAGCCCGGCACCCGCTCTCCACGCTGCAGGACCGTGTAGCGGACATCTTTGTTGGTATGGGCTGGGAAATCGCCGAAGGCCCCGAGGTGGAATCCGAGTGGTTCAACTTCGACGCCCTGAACTTCAAGCCGGACCACCCCGCCCGCGAAATGCAGGACACGTTCTTCGTGGAGCCGCCCGAAGCCCACCTGGTGATGCGGACGCACACATCCCCGGTGCAGGTCCGTTCCATGCTGGAACGCGAAGTGCCGATCTACGTGCTGTGCCCCGGCAAGGTGTTCCGCACCGACGAGCTCGATGCCACCCACACTCCGGTGTTCCATCAGTTCGAGGGCCTGGCCATCGACAAGAACCTGAGCATGGCCGACCTCCTGGGCACGCTGGAGCACTTCACCCGGCAGATGTTCGGTGACGAGGCCTCCGTCCGGCTGCGCCCGAATTACTTCCCCTTCACGGAGCCCTCCGCGGAACTGGACATCTGGCACCCGGGCGCCAAGGGCGGCCCGCGCTGGATCGAATGGGGCGGCTGCGGCATGGTCAACCCCAATGTCCTCCGGGCCGCAGGCATCGACCCGGACATATACTCCGGTTTCGCATTTGGCATGGGCATCGAGCGCGCGCTCATGTTCCGCAATGAAGTCGGCGACATGCGCGACATGATCGAAGGCGACGTACGTTTCAGCGAGCACTTCGGGATGGAGATCTAACAGTGCGTATCCCACTTTCCTGGCTGCGTGAATTCGCAGCAGTACCGGCCGGAGCAACGGCCGAAGACGTGATGGCCGAACTGGTCAAGGTCGGCTTTGAAGAAGAGGCCGTCCACCGCCCCACGGACGCCCTGCAGGGTCCGGTTGTGGTGGGCCAGGTCCTGAGCATCGTCAAGGAACCCCAGACCAACGGCAAAACCATCAACTGGTGCCAGGTCCGGGTTGTCCCCGAAGGCCAGGAACAGGCCCTCACCGGCGACGGCATCGACCCGTCCGGCGTGCAGGGGATCATCTGCGGCGCCCACAACTTCGTTGAGGGCGACAAAGTGGTGGTCACCCTTCCCGGTGCCGTCCTGCCCGGCGACTTCCGCATCTCCGCGCGCAAGACCTACGGCCACCTCTCCGCCGGCATGATCGCCTCCGTCCGCGAACTGGGCATCGGTGAAGACCACGACGGCATCCTGGTCCTGTCCCGGATCGGGCTGGATCCCGAAATCGGCACGGACGCCATGGACCTCCTGGGCCTCTACGACGAAGCCGCCGAGATCAATGTCACCCCGGACCGCGGCTATGCGTTCTCCATCCGTGGTGTGGCCCGCGAATACGCGCACGCCACCGGAACCTCCTTCACGGACCCGGCGTCAGAGGTCCTGGCTCCGGCAGAGCTTTCCGGCGGCTACGGTGTCAAGCTTAACGACGACGCGCCCATCTACGGCAAGCCCGGCTGCGACCGTTTTGTGGCCCGCACGGTCCGTGGCGTCGACGCCACTAGGCCGACGCCCGCGTGGATGACCTCGCGGCTGCGGCTCGCCGGGATCCGCTCCATCTCCCTGCCGGTGGACATCTCCAACTACGTCATGCTTGAGCTTGGCCAGCCCACGCACTGCTATGACCTGGACAAACTGTCCGGCGACATCGTGGTCCGGCGCGCCGTTGCGGGGGAGAAAATCACCACCCTGGACGCCAAGGAGCGCGCGCTCGACGTCGAAGACCTCCTCATCACCGACGGTTCCGGCGCGATCGGCATTGCCGGCGTGATGGGCGGTGCCGCCACGGAGGTGAGCGATTCGACGTCGAACGTCCTGGTGGAGGCGGCACACTTCGACGAGGTGTCCATTGGCCGATCCCGCCGCCGGCACAAGCTGCCGTCCGAGGCGTCCAAGCGCTTCGAGCGCGGCGTCGACTGGCACGTGGCGGACATCGCGGCCCAGCGTGTTGTTGACCTCCTGGTGGAACTCGCCGATGGGATTGCTGACCAGGCGGGGACCGACGTCGGGACCGCGCCGGACGCCGTGACCATCGCGCTGCCGGCAGCCTTCGCCGCCCATCGGATCGGCATTGATTTCACCGAAGAACAGATCACCACCGCTCTGGTGGACCTCGGCGCTGCCGTGGAAAAGAACGACGGCGGCTGGACCGTGACCGCCCCGAGCTGGCGCAACGACCTGGACACCAAGGAAGACCTCTCCGAGGAAGTCGCGCGTCTGGTGGGCTACGAGAACATCCCCGCCACCCTTCCGGTGGCCCCTCCGGGACGTGGCCTGACCCGTGTCCAGCAGCAGCGCCGTCGGCTCATCCAGGCGCTGGCTGACGCCGGGCTGACCGAAGTCCTGGCCTACCCGTTTGTCTCCAAGGCCGCCAACGACACGTTCGGTGTCGCCGAGCAGGGTGCTGCCCGGAGCGCGGTCAAGCTGGCGAATCCCATCAGCGAGGAACACGGCTTCCTGCGCACGTCCATCCTCCCCGGGCTCATCGAGGTGGCCAAGCGGAACCACTCCCGCGGCTTCCGCGACCTGGCGCTCTTCGAGTCGGGCCTGGTGTTCCTGCCGAGCGGGACCGTGGGTACACCGTCCATCCCGCCGCTGGGCGTCAAGCCCTCCGACGAGGTGCTGGATGCACTGTACGACGGCGTTCCGGACCAGCCGCTGTACGTCGCCGCTGTCCTTACGGGCCACGATTCACCTGCTGCAGCGAACCACACCCCGCGCTTGTGGGACTGGTCCGACGCGCTGGATATTGTCCGGCTTGCCGGGGACGTCCTGGGTGTGGAGATCGTGGTCAGCCAGGGTGCGCACCAGGCGTTCCACCCGGGCCGGGCCGCGCAGCTCTCGCTGCGGACCGGCGAGGTGGTGGGGTACGCCGGCGAGCTGCACCCGAAGCTTCTGGCTGCGCAGGACATGCCCGCCCGTTCGGTGGCGCTGGAATTCAACGCCGATGCGTTGTTCGAGGCAGCCGCGGATGTGATTGTGGCCCGCCACATCTCCACGTTCCCGGTAGCCACCCAGGACGTTGCCCTGGTGGTGCCGCAGGACGTTCCGGCGGACCAGGTCCTCGAGGCCCTCCGCGAAGGCGCCGGCGACCTGCTGGAGGACGTGGCGCTGTTCGACGTCTACGCCGGCAAGGGCATTGAAGAGGGCAAAAAATCGCTCGCCTTCGGCCTGCGTTTCCGGGCCACGGACCGGACACTGACGGCCGATGAGGCCTCGGCTGCGCGCGAAAGCGCTGTTGCCCTGGCTGCAGAGCGCTTCGGCGCCGTCCAGCGCTAAGCGCGGATCCGGATGGCGGGGCCGGTGAGGGCGGGGCCGGCACGAGAGATGGCGGAGCCGGGCACGATAGTGCCGGTTTTGCGTTCCTGCCCTCCCGGATTGCCGGGAGGGCAGCTCCCGTCGGCGGGCCACCAGTCAATAGCGCTGGGGCCTGCCGAGCAGGCCCGCGCCGGCGCCCTGGCGCCTGGCCCCCGGGCCGTTTTTGTGGCGGGCCGGTGTGCCCTGCGAACGTTCGCGGCAGAACTGCTGGACGTCCCGGCGTCGGACCTCACCA
Organism: Pseudarthrobacter sp. S6; assembly: GCF_050156575.1. Taxonomy (NCBI): domain Bacteria; kingdom Bacillati; phylum Actinomycetota; class Actinomycetes; order Micrococcales; family Micrococcaceae; genus Pseudarthrobacter; species Pseudarthrobacter sp. S6. Next base: position 1,776,529 of record NZ_CP189581.1, read on the forward strand.
CGCACTTCAGCTGCCCCCGGTGCGGAGCCGGCCCCGAGCTATCGCACGGCAGGCCGGGATATACGCTCAGGGGAGTGCCTGTGCCGCTCGCGCTGAGCCTGTCCCGGAGTTCCGGCTGGATCCTGTTGGGCGCCGTGGTGGATCCACCGGCCGGAGTCACGATGGGCCTGGACCTGGCGGACCCGTCCGGCATGGCCTTTGAGGGGTTCGACGGCGTGGCCCTCACCACCGCGGAGCGCGCGGCCCTCACCGGGGTGGCCGGGCCTCTGCTGCTGCAGGAGCGGGCACGGCTCTGGGCGCGCAAGGAAGCCTGGCTCAAGATGACGGGCGACGGCCTCACTACCGCCCCGGAAACGCTTGATGTTTTGTCCCGCCCGGAAATCAGGGACCTGGCCGCCGGAGAGGCGGGCCTCCCGCTCAACTTTCGCGCCGCCGTCGCGGTTTCGCGTACCGTCAGTTAGCGCACTGGCAGGGGCGGAAGGGCAGCTTCGAGCAGCCACGGGTGCAGGAGAGCCTCAGTGTCCAGGCCGGTGGCCCGGTCCGCGGCGAGGATAAAGGCCGCCGTGGACACTGAACCGTGACGGTGGGTATCCGTCCAGTCATGCAAGAGGGCAAAAAATGCCAGGTCGCCGCAGCGGATCCGCAGGGCATGCAGGGCCAGGGCACCGCGCTTGTAGACGCGGTCATCAAACATCAGCTCCGGCCCGGGGTCGCCCACGATGATGTCCTGGCTGCCGGCGGCCAGCTTCCGCCAGGCTGCGGCGGCCCGGTCCGCAATGGGCAGGACGCCCGCTTCCTCGGACCAGATCCACTCCGCGTAGCAGGCGAAGCCTTCGTGGAGCCAGATGTCCGCCCAGGATGAGGCCGTGAGAGAGTTCCCGAACCACTGGTGCGCGAGCTCGTGGGCGATGAGCCGCTGGGACTCCCACTCCTGCGACAGGTGGTTCCGGCCCAGAATGGACAGCGTCTGAGCCTCAAGCGGTATTTCCAGCTCGTCTTCGGTCACCACCACGGAATATTCCGGAAACGGGTAGGGCCCGAAGCAGCTGGCAAAGGTGCGCATCATTTCCGGCTGCCTCGCCAGGCCCTCACGGGCCGCGTCGACCAACAGCGCCGGGACGGCGGCGAACTGCGGAACCTGGCCGTCCACGTTGAAGGGAGTCAGGGCGAGGAACTCATACCGGCCAATCTGGACCGTGGCAAGGTAGGTGGCCATGGGCTCGGCCTGCTCGTAGACCCAGGTCTCGCGGCTGGACCTGCTGGTGTGGGAGATCAGCGTGCCGTTGCACACGGCCCTGTAATTGGCGTCGGTGGTCACACTGATTTTGTAGCTGGCCTTGTCGCCGGGGTGGTCGTTGCACGGGAACCAGGACGCGGCGCCGTTCGGTTGGCCAGCCACGAGGACGCCGTCGGTGAGTTCCTCCCAGCCCACCTCGCCCCAGAACCCGCGCCGGGGAACAGGGTTGCCGTCGTACCGGATGTCCAGGGTAAATTCCTTGCCCGCCGGCAGTGCAGCCTCGGGCACAATGACCAACTGTCCTGCGCGCTGGCTGAACTTCTTAATCCGGCGCCCGCTGAGCTGGATCTTCGTGGCCCGGAGCCCGGTCAGGTCCAGCACCAGGGCCGCCGTCGCGTACTGGGTAACGGCGTTCAGGAGGGCACGCCCACTCAGCCGGTTGCTGCTCAGCTTGTAGTCAAGGTCCAGTTCGTAGCGGCTGACCCTGTACGCGTTCGTGCCATGGCCCGGCATGTAAGGATCAGGTGCTGAAGCATCCTGCTCCGAGGTGTGGGCAGGGCCGGTACTCGCGGCCGTCGGGCTCGGTACGGGGGAACTCATAAGACGGTCTTTCCGATTAGCGTAGGCGGCAGGACAGCTTGTGAAGGGCTACCGCGGTTTGGAAGCGGACGCCGCGGGACCGTTCCAGGGGCTCACCGGGTTGCCCATCCAGTAGGTCGCGGCCGGAACCGATTCGCCCCGCATCACCAGCGAGGCCGGTCCTACCGTGCCGCCGCTGCCGATGCTCGCTTGCGGCAGGATGACGCCGTGTGGGCCCATAGTTGCTCCGTCTTCGAGGGTAACAGTGTCCAGGCTCATGACCCGGTCATGGAACAGGTGGGTCTGGACCACACACCCACGGTTGACGGTGGAGTTCCGCCCGAGGGTGACCAGGTCCGCTTCGGGAAGCCAGTAGCTTTCGCACCACGTGCCGCGGCCGATCCGGGCGCCGAGCGCCCGGAGCCAACAGACCAGGGCCGGGGTCCCGGTGGCTGCCCGCGCGAACCAGGGGGCGCTGACCATTTCGATAAACGTATCGACCACCTCGTTGCGCCAAATGAAGGAGCTCCAGAGCGGGTGCTCGCCCGCCCGGATCCGGCCCACGAGGACCCATTTGGCGACGACGGCGCTGCCCGCGGCCACCGCGCCCGCCAGCAGCATCACGACGCCGCCCAGGGCTGCGGCAATCCCGTAGTTGTAGGCGGCAGCCAGCCAGTCAAAGGCAAGCATCACGCCGGCGGCGATCGCCACCGTTACCACCACGGGGATGAAGCGGCCCAGTTCCCAGAGGCAGCGGGCAAACTTGAGCCGCAGCGGCGGCTGATAGGTGCGGGTGTCGTCCGAGGCGATGGCGGTGCGCCGGAGCCGCACGGGTGGGCTGCCCAGCCAGGACGTCCCTGCTTTGGCCTTGGCCGGTGTGGCCGACAGGACGGCGACGAGTGAGTTCTTGGGGACGTTCCGGCCGGCAGCGGTCATGCCGGAGTTGCCCAGGAAGGAGCGCTTGCCGATCTTCGCGGGCGCGATCCGCAGCCACCCGCCGTCGAGCTCGTAGGAGGCCACCATGGTGTCGTCGGCCAGGAATGCGCCCTCGCCCACGGTGGTCATCTTGGGGATGAGCAGGACGGTGGAGGCTTCGACGTTCTTGCCGATCTTGGCACCGAGGAGGCGCAGCCAGACCGGAGTGAAGAGACTGGCATAGATGGGGAATAGCAGGTCGCGGGCCAGGTCCAGCACGCGTTCCGTGGCCCAGACCTGCCAGCCGATCCGGCTGCGGACGCGATAGTAGCCCTCGGCCAGGCCGATGCCGAGCAGCCGGGTCGTGACCAGAATGAGCAGCAGGTTGACCACGAACCACACGAGGGCCGCGGGTGCGAGGGCGAGCAGGATCTGCGGCATGGCGGCGGAGAGCGAAGCGCTGCCCCGGATGAAGCCAAAGATTACCAGCCCTGCGGCGGCGGCGGAGACGTAGGGAATCAGGGCCAGCACGGCCGAAGCCGCGGCAAATCCGGCGAACCAGAGCCGGCCAATCAGCCGATGTTCTGCGGGAGTGTCCGGCAGCGAGTGCTTGGCCTTGCCCCGGCGTTCGGCCGGGGACCCGGCAACGTGGTGGCCGGCCTTGACCTTGCCGAGGACCGCCGAGCCTGGTTCCACCTGGGCTCCGGCGCCGATGGAAGCGCCGGGCATCAGCGTGCTGCGCGCCCCGACGCTGGCTCCTGCCCCGATGTGGACGGCTCCGATGTGGACGATGTCCCCGTCGATCCACCAACCGGAAAGGTCCACTTCAGGCTCAATGTTGGAGCCACTGCCGAGGGAAAGCAGTCCGGTAACCGGGGGAAGTGAGTGCAGCTGGACGTTGTTGCCGATCCTGGCGCCCAGCGCCCGGGCGTAGTAGGGCACCCATGGTGCGCTGGCGAGGCTGATAGCACCGGCGAGGTCCTGGATTTGTTCTGCCAGCCACAGGCGCAGGTGCACACGCCCTGAGCGCGGGTACGTTCCCGGCTTCACCTTCCGCAGCAGGATCCGGGCCGCGGCCACGGAAATCAGCATCCGGCCGGCCGGAGAGACGAAGACCAGCCAGGACGCGGCCACCCACCACCAGGAAACTGTGGGGGCGGCACTGAAGCCCGCCAAGGCAGCCAGCACGTTATTAGCCGCCATGAGGTAGGTCAGCCAGCGCATCCCCACCAGGATGTGCAGGGGAATGCCCATCAGCGTCTGGAAGACCTGGGATTTGAACGCGGTGGGGCGCACAGTCCTGGACGGCGCCGGCCCGGCGGGCACGCCGTCGGGAAGTGTCTGGCGGGCCGCATCAATCAGGGCCCCGATCCTGGGCGTGGCGTAAATGTCGGCGACCGTGATGGTCGGGTACCGGCCCCTCAGAGCGGAGACCAGCCGGGCAGCGGACAGGGAGCCGCCGCCGTAGGCGAAGAAGTCGGCGTCGAGGCTTGACACGGGGCTGCCAAGGACGGCCCTCCACTGTTCGGCGATCCAGGCGGCATCTTCCGGCAAGTTCAACGGAGCAGCGTCCGCCTCCGCCGCGCCGCTCCCGGTCAACGGCCAGGGCAGGGCATGACGGTCCACTTTGCCGCTGGTTTTCGTCGGCATGGACTCGACGACGGTCAGCAGCGGAATGAGGGGGGCGGGGAGGCTCGCCGCCAGGAGCTCACGGGCTGCCACCAGATCCAGGTCCGCATCAGCGGCGGCCAGGTATCCCACCAGGATCTGGTTGCCGGCCGCGGTTGTCTGGACGGCCGCCGCCGCTCCGGCGACGTGGGGGAGGGCCTGCAGGGCAGCGTCAATTTCGCCCAGTTCGATCCGCCGTCCACCGAGCTTGACCTGTTCGTCCGCACGGCCCATAAAGATCAGGCCGGCGGCTTCGTAGCGGACCAGATCGCCGGAACGGTAGGCGCGGTCCCAGCCGAAGGACGGCATGGGTGCGTACTTCTCCCGGTCCTTGTCCGGGTCAAGGTAACGGGCCAGCCCGACGCCGCCGATGATCAGCTCGCCGATGTCCCCTTCGCTGACGGGCAGTCCGTCGGGGTCCACCACGGCCAAGTCCCAGCCGTCCAGCGGCAGCCCGATCCGGACCGGACCGGGACCACCCAGGGGAGCAGCGCAGGCCACGACCGTGGACTCCGTGGGGCCGTAGGTGTTCCATACTTCCCGGCCCGGGATGGCAAGCCGTTCGGCGAGCTCGGGCGGGCAGGCTTCGCCGCCAAAAATCAGGAGCCGGACACTCTCCAGGGACTCTGCGGGCCAGAGTGCCGCAAGGGTAGGAACAGTGGACACTGCGGTGATGCCGTGGCTGATGAGCCAGGGGCCAAGGTCCGTTCCCGTCCTGACCAGGGCACGCGGCGCGGGCACCAGGCAGGCGCCATGACGCCAGGCAAGCCACATTTCCTCGCACGAGGCATCAAAGGCGACGGAAAGCCCTGCCAACACCCGGTCCTGCGGGCCGAGTGGTTCCTCTTGCAGGAAGATCCTGGCTTCGGCGTCAACAAAGGCGGCGGCGGAGCGGTGTCGGACGGCGACTCCCTTGGGCGTGCCGGTGGACCCGGAGGTAAAGATCACCCAGGCGTCATCGCCGGGCTCTGCAGCACGGCTTTCGGCTTCACGGCTCTCGGCAAAATGGTGCTCAGCGCCTCGGCCGTCTTCCTTGGGCCGGGAGGCCGTGACAATGACCGCGGCCCCACCTGTGAGGACTGTGGCCACGCGTGCCTCGTTGAAGACGAGCCGTGCACGTTCCTCGGGGTCGTCGGCGTCCACGGGCACGTAGGCGGCGCCGATGTGCAGGATCGCGAGAATCGAGATGTAGAGCTCATTGGTCCCGGACGGAATCCGCACGCCGATCCTGTCGCCGGCGCCCAGTCCGGCGGCCCGGAGCTCCCGCCCTTTGGCCCGGACCGCGGCCATCAGGTCCGCGTAGCTCAGGGAGCGTCGGCCGTCGTCGAGCGCCGATGCCTCCGGGAAGCGGATGGCCGATTCCGCCAGGATGGCCATGAGCGTCCGCTCGGGCGGGGCCAAGGGCAAACCGGCCAGCTGGGGGCGGTAAAGATCTTCCGGCCAGGATGCCACGACGTTTGACTGATGCTCACTCACGGACGGATCCTGCCTGAGGAAAGCGAACGGAAGGTGTCCTTGACTGGTTGAAGGTTCATATTCCGTTCATCCGTAAGCAGGCGCCATCAGGGAACCAGCAGGACCTTGCCCGTGGTGCGCCTGCCCTCGAGGTCCTCGTGGGCACGTCGCGCCTCGGCAAGGGGGTACGTGGCACCGATCCGGACCAACAGGCGCCCGTTTTCTGCGGCGGCGAAGATCTCCGCCGACCGCCAGCGGCGCTCCTGCTCATTGAGCAGGAAGTGGGCCAGGGACGGGCGGGTCAACGTCAGCGACCCGCCCGCATTGAGACGCTGCGGATCCACCGGAGGAACGGCCCCGGAGGCTGCCCCGAACAGGACCAGCGTGCCTCGCGTGCGAAGGCAGGAGAGGGACCCGTCAAAGGTGTTGCGGCCGACGCCGTCGTACACCACGTCCACGCCCTTCCCGTTGGTGAGTTCGCGGACATGGTGGGGGAAGCCCTCATACCGCAGCACATGGTCGGCCCCGGCGTCGCGGGCAAGTTCTCCCTTGGCCTCCGAGGAAGCCGTGGTGATGACTCGGGCGCCCCTTTCCTTCAGCAGTTGGATCAGCAGCAGGCCGACGCCGCCGGCACCGGCGTGCGTCAGTACGGTGTGCCCCGGTTCGACCTTGAAGGAGGAATTGATGAGGTAGTGCGCGGTCATGCCTTGGAGCGGCAAGGCAGCCGCCGTCAGGTCGTCGACGCCATCCGGCACCGGAATTGCCTTGGCCGCATCGAGCACCGCGTAGCCGGCGTAGCATTTAGTTCCCTCGGCCGTGGCCACCCTGGTGCCGACTGCGAAGTTTTCGACGCCCTCGCCGAGCTCCTCTACAGTCCCAGCGGCTTCCGAGCCAGGCGTAAAGGGGAACGGGACCTGGTACATGCCGCCGCGCTGGTACGTCTCAATGAAATTGACGCCCGTGGCCGCGACTTTGATGAGTAACTGGCCGGGGCCGGGCGTCGGGCGGTCCACCTCGGCGAGCTCGAGGACTTCCGGGCCTCCGGGCTGGCGGACAACGATGGCATGCATAAAGGGTCTCCTCTCCGGGCGGGGATTTCCCGCAGCCGGTGTCTCTGACCATCCTAGGGATACCGCTACCGACGACGAAGCGACGGCCGGTAGCCGGCCGTCGCTTCGGGACATAAGGAGGGAAGGGCCATGCGGGGGAGCCGCGTGACTCGGGGTGTGCATGCTAGAACCGCCGGGTCACCGTTGCCATGGGGCACTCGAAGTGGCGTCCTGCGGCAAGGCCCACGTCGTTGAGGTAACGGACGATGATGCCGTAGGACTGCAGCAGCGTGGTCTCCGTGTAGGGCACCTGGTGCTTCTTGCAGTACTCGCGGACGATCTTGGCAGCCTTGTCCAGCTGGGGGCGCGCCATGTCCGGGAAGAGGTGGTGCTCGGCCTGGCGGTTCAGGCCACCGAGCAGGATGTCCATAAACCGGCCGCCGGAGATGTTCCGTGAGGTCAGGACCTGGCGGCTGAAGAAGTCCACGCGGCTGTCCGCGGGCAGGACCGGCATGCCCTTGTGGTTCGGTGCGAAGGAAGCACCCATATAGAAACCGAAGACGGCAAGCTGCACACCAATGAAGGCGAACGCCATTCCCAGCGGAAGGAACGTAAAGGCGAGCGCGGGGAGGAGACTGAGCCGGACCAGCAAAATGGGAAGCTCTACCCAGCGGTGCGTCACCTTGGCCCGGCGGAACACGAACTTCACGGAATCGATCTGCAGACCCAGTCCAACAAGGAACAGCAACGGGAAGAAGAACCAACCCTGCTTGCGGGTCAGGAATGAAAACCGGCCCTGCCGCGTGACGGCACCTTCGGTGTGGAAGGCGATGGCCCCGGTGGCAATGTCCGGATCCTTGGAAATGACGTTGGGGTGGTTGTGGTGGGCGCCGTGCTTCTGCTCCCACCAGGAGTAGCTCATCCCTGCCACCGAGGTGGCCAGGATCCGGGCGGTCCAGTCGTTGGCCCGGCGCGACGCGAAGATCTGGCGGTGCCCGGCCTCGTGGGCCAGGAAACTGAGCTGAGTGCAAAGAACTCCGACTGCCGCGGCAATGAGGAGCTGGAACCAGCTGTCGCCGATCAGGGCGAAGCCCAACCAAGTAGCGGCCATCAGGAGGACCAAGCTGGCAAAGAGTGTGACGTAGAAACCGACGCGCCGTTCCAGCAAGCCTTCGGCCTTAACGCTTTTCAACAGCTCCGAATAGCTCAGGACAACGGCGTTGGGCTGCCGGACACGCGATTTAGGGCGCTCTGACGTGGGGAAGGTGGTGGTCATGGAGCCGGGCCTCGTAACTGTTTGGGGCAACGCTGCAGCCGACATTCGGACTGCACGGTCAGGATCACCCTCATCCCAGCCTACGCCTGCCTGTCCAGCGGGACTCGGACTCGACGGAACATCCTATGCATAAATATCGGGCACACTGAATATTTTTGCTGTAAGATTCAGGGCATGACTATTTCTGTTGCCGTCTCCGGAGCCAGCGGCTATGCCGGGGGAGAAGTCCTGCGCCTCCTGGCGGGGCATCCGGACGTGACCATCGGTGCCATCACCGCGCACAGCAATGCAGGCTCCCGTCTCGGTGAACTGCAGCCGCATCTGCACGGACTGGCCAGCCGCATCCTGGAAGTCACCACGGTGGAGAATCTTTCCGGCCACGATGTGGTGTTCCTGGCGCTCCCGCATGGCGCTTCGGCCGAGATCGCGGCCCAGCTTCCGGAAGGCACCGTAGTGATCGACGCCGGCGCAGATCACCGCCTCGACGATCCGGCCGCGTGGGAAAAGTTCTACGGCTCGGCCCACGCCGGGACGTGGCCCTACGGCCTGCCGGAGCTCCCCGGCCAGCGCGAGGCCCTCAAGGGCGCCACCCGGATCGCCGTCCCGGGCTGCTACCCGACCTCGGCCCTCCTGGCGCTGACGCCCGGGTTCGCCGCCAAGCTGCTCCAGCCCGACGACGTCGTGATCGTTTCCGCCTCCGGCACCTCGGGTGCGGGCAAAGCCGCGAAGGTGAACCTCATCGGCTCTGAGGTGATGGGCTCCATGAGCCCCTACGGCGTGGGCGGCGGCCACCGCCACACGCCCGAGATTGAGCAGGGGCTCTCTAACGCTGCCGGTGAGAGAGTTACGGTGTCCTTCACTCCGACGCTCGCGCCTATGAGCCGCGGCATCCTCACCACAGCCACCGCGAAGGTCAAGCCCGGCACCACTGCGGCGGACCTCCGCCAGGCGTGGGCGGATGCCTACGACGACGAACCGTTTGTCCACCTCCTGCCTGACGGGCAATGGCCCGCCACCAAATCGGTCCAGGGCTCCAACCACGCCGCCATGCAACTGGCATTGGACGAACACACCGGCCGCGTGATTGTGACGTGCGTCATTGATAACCTCACCAAGGGGACTGCCGGCGGCGCCGTGCAGTCCATGAATATCGCGCTTGGCCTGGCGGAAACCGCCGGCCTCAACCTGCAGGGAGTTGCACCGTGACCGTTACCGCCCCCCTGGGATTCCGTGCCGCAGGCGTCACCGCCGGCCTGAAGACCTCCGGAAAGCCGGACTTCGCCCTGGTGGTCAACGATGGCCCGACCAAGGCCGCCGCCGCCGTTTTTACCAGCAACCGGGTGGCCGCGGCTCCCGTCCACTGGTCCCGCCAGGTGGTCTCGGACGGCCGTGTGGATGCAGTGGTCCTCAACTCCGGCGGTGCCAACGCCTGTACCGGCCCCCAGGGGTTCCAAAACACCCACAGCACGGCCGAAAAAGTGGCCGCTGTCCTGGGCATCTCGGCGACGGACGTTTTTGTCTGTTCCACAGGTCTAATCGGCGAACAGCTGCCCATGGACAAGATCCTCCCGGGCGTCGAAGCTGCCTCGGCCGCGTTGAGCCCGGACGGCGGTCCGGCTGCGGCCACCGCCATCATGACCACAGACTCGGTGTCCAAGTCCGCGCTCTTCATCGGCACGGACGCCGACGGCCAGGAGTTCACCATCGGCGGCATCGCCAAGGGCGCCGGCATGCTGGCACCAGGCCTGGCCACCATGCTGGTGGTCCTCACCACTGACGCCGATGTCGAAGCGGAAATGCTCGACGTCGTCCTCCGCGATGCCACGCGCGTCACCTTCGACCGGGCTGATTCGGACGGCTGCATGTCCACCAACGACACTGTGGTACTGCTGGCTTCCGGCGCCTCCGGTGCCGTCCCGTCCGCCGAAGCCTTTGGAGCCGGGCTGACCCAGGTGTGCGCCGAACTGGCGCGCAAGCTGATCGGGGATGCCGAAGGCGCAAGCCATGACATCGCCATCCGCACGTTCAACGCGGCCAGCGAGCGGGACGCCGAAACCGTCAGCCGCTCGGTGGCCCGGTCCAACCTGTTCAAAGCAGCCATCTTTGGCAAGGACCCAAACTGGGGCCGCGTGCTGTCCGCCGTGGGCACCACGGATGCCGTGTTCGAACCGGATCAGCTCAATGTCGCCATCAACGGCATCCAGATCTGCCGCAACGGAAGCATCGGCGACGACCGCAACCTGGTGGACCTGGAACCCCGCGAAGTTCTGGTGGAAATCGACCTGCAGTCCGGTGCCGCCGAAGCTACCATCTGGACTAACGACCTTACCCACGACTACGTCCACGAGAACAGCGCCTACTCCAGCTGATCCTCACGCCTGATCCCACCAGCAACCCTGGAGATACTGCACGCATGAACACCCAGACCCGTGAAACCACGTCCATGAGTGATGCCCAGAGCAAGGCCGGCACGCTGATTGAGGCGCTGCCTTGGATCCAGCGGTTCGCCGGCTCCACCATGGTGATCAAATACGGCGGCAACGCCATGGTTAATGACGAACTGCGCCGTGCTTTCGCCGAAGACGTGGTCTTCCTGCACCATGTGGGCATCCACCCCGTGGTGGTCCACGGAGGCGGTCCGCAGATCAATTCCATGCTGGCGCGGCTGGGTATCGAGTCCGAGTTCAAAGGCGGCCTCCGTGTCACCACTCCCGAAGCCATGGACGTGGTCCGGATGGTCCTCACCGGCCAGGTAGGCCGCGAACTGGTAGGCCTGATCAACTCCCACGGCCCCTACGCCGTGGGAATGTCCGGCGAGGACGGTGGCCTGCTCCGCGCCGTCCGGACCGGGACTGTCATTGACGGCGAGGAAGTTGACCTGGGCCTGGTAGGCGAAGTCGTCGGCGTCAACCCGGAGGGCATCCTGGACATCCTGGCCGCCGGCCGCATCCCGGTCATCTCCACGGTGGCGCCGGAAATAGAGTCCGACGGCGTCGAAACGGCGGCCGGAGAGGTCCAGACCACGGGCCAGGTCCTGAACGTCAACGCCGACACCGCCGCGGCGGCCCTGGCCGAAGCCCTGGGGGCGTCCAAACTGGTGATCCTCACTGACGTCGAGGGACTGTACGCCAACTGGCCGGACCGGTCATCCCTCATCTCCTCCCTCACGGCATCGGAGCTGCGCCTGCTCCTGCCGTCACTTGAATCAGGCATGATCCCGAAGATGGAGGCATGCCTCAAGGCGATTGACGGCGGAGTGGAACGCGCGCACATCGTGGACGGCCGCCTGCCGCACTCGATGCTCCTGGAAACATTCACGACGGCGGGCATCGGCACGCAGGTCGTCCCCGATGAGGAAGTGAACGCATAGTGACAAGCACTGAACTGAACCATTCCGCTGAAGGCCGCAGCAGCGATGGGGGGACGGGCGGGACCCCCATCGCTGCGGAGGCCACGGCGACCACCCTCGTTTCCCACAGCACTGGCGCTGAGTGGCTCACGCGCTATTCCACGTCCCTGATGGGCGTCTTTGGTACCCCGCAGCGGGTTCTGGTCCGCGGTGCCGGCTGCCTGGTCTGGGACGCCGACGGCAAGGAATACCTGGACCTGCTCGGCGGTATTGCCGTCAACGCCCTGGGCCACGCCCACCCGTTTGTCACGTCCGTGATTTCGAGCCAGCTGGCAACCCTTGGCCATGTCTCCAACTTCTTCACCAGCCCCACCCAGATCGCACTGGCCGAAAAGCTGCTGGCACTGACGCATGCCCCGGCGGGCTCCAAGGTGTTCTTCACAAACTCCGGCACCGAAGCCAACGAAGCCGCCTTTAAGCTGGCACGGCGCAATGGCACGGGTCCCCACGGCGCGCCCCGCACCAAGATCATCGCCCTCGAAGGCGCCTTCCATGGACGCACCATGGGTGCCCTGGCCCTGACCGCCAAGGAAGCCTACCGCGCACCGTTTGAGCCGTTGCCCGGCGGCGTGGTCCACATCCCGTTCGGTGACATTGACGCCCTGGAAGCAGCCGTCGACGAAACCGTGGCCGCGGTCTTCCTGGAGCCCATCCAGGGCGAAGCCGGAGTGCGGCCACTGCCTCCGGGCTACCTGAAGGCAGCCCGCGAAGCGACCACAAAGGCCGGCGCCCTGCTGATCCTGGACGAGGTCCAGACCGGAATCGGCCGGACCGGCAAATGGCTCGCGACGGAGGACGACGGGATTGTTCCGGACGCCATCACCCTGGCAAAGGGCCTCGGCGGCGGCTTCCCCATCGGCGCACTGCTCACGTTCGGTGAGCAGACGTCGTCGCTGCTGACTGCTGGCCAGCACGGGACCACCTTCGGCGGCAACCCGGTGGCCACAGCGGCCGCGCTGGCCACGCTGCACGCGATCGAAAGCCAGCGGGTACTGGAAAATGTTGCTGCCGTGGGGGATTACCTCCGCACCGGACTCGCCGCCATTGACGGTGTCACCGAAGTCCGGGGCGTTGGTCTGCTCATCGGCTTCGACCTGGACGCCGAGGTGGCCCCCGCCGTGGTGACCGCAGGCCTTGACGCCGGCTTCATCGTCAACAGCCCCGGGCCCCGCACCATCCGGCTTGCCCCGCCGCTGGTCCTCACCAAGGACCAGGCAGGAACCTTCCTCGCCGCCCTCCCGGCAATCCTCCAGACAGCTAAGGACGCGCAGTGACCCCCGTAGTTTCTTCCGCCGGCACGGCCAGCACCACCCGCCACTTCCTGAAGGACACGGACCTCAGCCCCGCCGAACAGGCCGAGGTCCTGGACTTGGCCGTCCGGATGAAGGCCGCGCCCTACAGCGTGCAGCCGTTCGCCGCGGAGGGCAACGGCCGCAAGACCGTGGCCGTCATCTTCGACAAGACCTCAACCCGTACCCGGGTTTCTTTTGCCACGGGCATCGCGGACATGGGCGGCAACGCCCTGATCATCAACCCCGGCGAGGCCCAGATCGGCCACAAGGAGTCTGTCGAGGACACCGCCAAGGTCCTGGAGCGTATGGTCTCCACCATTGTGTGGCGCACCGGCGCGCACTCGGGCCTGGTGGCCATGGCGGAGAACTCCAACGTGCCCGTCATCAACGCCTTGTGCGACGACTACCACCCGTGCCAGCTCCTGGCGGATCTGCTCGCAGTCAAGGAACACAAGGGCGAGCTCAAGGGCCTCACCATGAGCTACCTCGGCGATGCCGCCAACAATATGGCCAACTCCTACCTGCTGGCCGGAGTCACCGCCGGGATGCACGTCCGCATCGCCGGCCCGGAAGGCTACCTCCCGGCAGCGGAGATCGTTGCCGCGGCGGAGGAGCGCGCTGCCCAGACCGGCGGTTCCGTCCTGGTCACCACCGACGCCGTCCTTGCCCTCAAGGATGCGGACGTTGTGGCCACGGACACCTGGGTCTCCATGGGCCAGGAAGCCGAAAAGGAAGCCCGGCTGCAGCTGTTCCGGGAGTACTCCGTGGATGAGGCGGCCATGGCACACGCGGCGGAGGACGCCGTCGTGCTTCACTGCCTGCCCGCGTACCGCGGCTACGAGATTTCGGCGGGCGTCATCGACGGCCCGCAGTCGATCGTCTGGGACGAAGCCGAGAACCGGCTCCACGCGCAGAAGGCCCTGATGGCCTGGCTGATGCACCGGTCGGGGCTCGCCGTCGTCGAAGGCTTGGCCCCCGTGGAGGTTGGCAACTAGTGTCCGTCCCGCTGGCATCGCCGGGCTCCAGCCCGGCCACCAAAACGGCCCGCCAGGCGCGCATCACCGCGATCCTTACGGGTGAATCGGTGCGCTCCCAGGCGGAGCTGGCCGCTTTGCTGGCGGACGACGGCGTCCAGGTCACCCAGGCCACGCTGTCCCGGGACCTCGTGGAACTCGGCGCCGTCCGGGTCCGCGGCAAGGAAGGCGTGCTGGTTTACGCCGTCCCCGGCGAGGGCGGCGAACGTGCGGCCAAGAGCGGGGTCAGCCAGGAGATCTTGGATGCCCGGCTTGCCCGGCTGTGCAGCGAACTTCTCGTCACGGCGGAAGCCTCGGCCAACATCGCCGTGCTCCGGACCCCGCCCGGTGCGGCCAACTTCCTGGCACTGGCCATTGACCACTCGGTGATGCCATCCATTTTGGGGACCATTGCCGGTGACGACACCGTGCTGCTGGTTTCCCGTGATCCGCAGGGCGGGCAGGACCTCGCGGTCCGGTTCCTGCAGCTCGCCGAGGAAGCCGGCGGCAGCCAGTAATCCCACCCCGCCAGAACACCTTCCCGGTGTGACAGGCTGTCCCCGGAACGTTTTTCCCTGAAAAATTTCCCCTGATAATATCTACAACCCCAATTAGGAGCATTCTCGTGACTGAGCGCATTGTTCTGGCCTACTCCGGTGGCCTCGATACTTCCGTAGCCATCGGCTGGATCGGTGAAGCCACCGGTGCCGAGGTCATCGCCGTGGCGGTCGACGTCGGACAGGGCGGCGAGTCGCTGGAGACCATCCGCCAGCGTGCACTGGGCTGCGGCGCGGTCGAGGCTTACGTGGCCGACGCGTCCGACGAGTTCGCCAACGAATACTGCATGCCCACTTTGAAGGCCAACGCCCTCTACCAGGGTCACTACCCGCTGGTTTCGGCCATCTCCCGGCCGGTCATCGTCAAGCACCTGGTCAAGGCCGCCCGCGAGTTCGGCGCCACCACCGTGGCCCATGGCTGCACCGGCAAGGGTAACGACCAGGTCCGCTTCGAGGTGGGCATCCAGACCCTCGGCCCGGACCTGAAGTGCATCGCCCCCGTCCGCGACCTCGCCCTCACCCGCGACAAGGCCATCGCCTTCGCCGAGGAAAAGGGGCTACCGATCGAAACCACCAAGAAGAACCCGTACTCGATCGACCAGAACGTCTGGGGACGCGCCGTCGAAACCGGCTACCTCGAGGACATCTGGAACGCGCCCACCAAGGACATCTACGACTACACCGCGACGCCGGAGTTCCCGCCCGCTCCGGATGAGGTCACCATTTCCTTCGAAGCCGGGGTGCCGGTAGCGATCGACGGCGTCCGGGTCACCCCGCTGCAGGCCATCAAGGAACTTAACCGCCGTGCAGGAGCGCAGGGTGTAGGCCGGATCGACGTCGTCGAGGACCGCCTCGTGGGCATCAAGTCCCGCGAAATCTACGAGGCCCCCGGTGCCATGGCGCTGATCACCGCGCACAAGCACCTCGAGGACATCACCGTCGAGCGCGAGCAGGCCCGCTTCAAGGCCACTGTTGGCCAGCGCTGGGCCGAACTGGTCTACGACGGCCAGTGGTTCTCACCGCTCAAGCGCTCCCTGGACGCGTTCATCGAAGACACCCAGCAGTACGTCACCGGCGACATCCGCATGGTGCTGCACGGTGGACAGGCGATCGTCAACGGCCGCCGCTCCGAGACCTCGCTCTACGACTTCGACCTCGCCACCTATGACACCGGCGACACGTTCGACCAGTCCATGGCGCGCGGCTTCATCGAGCTGTGGGGCATGTCCGCCAAGGTTGCCTCCGGCCGCGATATCCGCGTCGCAGGAAAGTAAATATCGGTGGTTGAGCCTGTCGAAACCCCGAAATCCGACGCGACCAACACCGGCGCACTGTGGGGCGGCCGGTTCGCCGGCGGCCCCGCGGATGCACTCGCGGCGCTGAGCAAGTCCACGCACTTTGACTGGCGGCTGGCCCGCTATGACATCGCCGGCTCGAAGGCGCACGCCCGCGTGCTGCACAAGGCCGGGCTGCTGGACGACGCCGAGCTCGACGGCATGCTGGACGCCCTGGGCCGGCTGGATGACGATGTCGCCTCCGGCGCGTACTTGCCGGCGGAATCCGATGAGGACGTGCACGGGTCGCTGGAACGCGGCCTGATCGAGCGCGCCGGCACCCAGTTGGGCGGCAAGCTCCGCGCCGGCCGGTCCCGCAACGACCAGGTGGCCACGCTGGGCCGCATGTTCCTGCGTGACCACGCCCGGATCATCGCGCGCGGCGTGCTGGCAACCATCGAGGCTCTGGTGGACCAGGCCAAGGCGCACCAGGGTGTGGCCATGCCCGGCCGGACGCACCTGCAGCACGCCCAGCCCATCCTGCTCAGCCACCACCTGCTGGCCCATGCCTGGGCGCTGCTGCGCGATGTGCAGCGGCTCCAGGACTGGGACAAGCGCGCAGGGGTTTCGCCTTACGGTTCCGGTGCCCTCGCAGGCTCGTCGCTGGGCCTCGATCCGGAGGCCGTCGCGGCGGACCTGGGCTTCTTCTCCGCCACGCACAACTCCATTGACGGCACCGCATCGCGCGATGTCTTCGCCGAGTTTGCGTGGGTTACGGCCATGATTGGCGTGGACCTGTCCCGCGTCTCGGAGGAAGTCATCCTGTGGGCCACCAAGGAGTTCTCCTTTGTGACCCTGCACGATTCCTACTCCACCGGTTCCTCGATCATGCCGCAGAAGAAAAACCCGGACGTCGCTGAGCTGGCCCGCGGCAAGGCAGGGCGCCTGATCGGCAACCTGACCGGGCTGCTGGCCACGCTCAAGGGCCTGCCGCTCGCGTACAACCGCGATCTACAGGAAGACAAGGAACCGGTCTTCGACGCCGCCGATACCCTGGAGCTGTTGCTCCCGGCCGTCTCGGGCATGATCGCGACGCTGAAGTTCAACACTGAACGGATGGAGTCGCTGGCACCGCAGGGCTTCGCTTTGGCCACGGACATTGCCGAGTGGCTGGTCCGCCAGGGCGTTCCGTTCCGCGAGGCACACGAGCTCTCCGGGGCGGCCGTGAAGCAGGCCGAAAGCCGCGACGTGGAGCTGTGGGACCTGACGGATGGGGAGTACCTTGCCATCTCGGAGCACCTGACTCCGGAGGTCCGCACCGTCCTGTCCACCGAGGGGTCGCTCAAGAGCCGCAACTCCCAGGGCGGCACCGCACCGGCCGCCGTCGAACGCCAGCTGCTTGCCCTCGAAGGCGAGCTTGCCGGGGTGCGCGGGTACGCAGCCTGACAGTCAGACGCCCTCTCAGTTAATGCATCATTTTGGCCGACGCTCTCTCACTTTCCGCAAGGAAATGGGAGGGCGTTGTGCGTTGACGGCCGAGGCCTCCCCGCTACCATTACGCCATGAGTGACACCTTCCGCAGCAACCTGCGTGCCCTGCCGGACTTCCCCAAAAACCTGCCGGACTTCGAGCCCGCCACAGCCCCGGCAGACCCGGTAGCGCTGTTCAAGCTATGGCTGGACGAAGCCCTCGCCGCCGGGGTGCTGCAGCCCCATGCCTGCAGCCTGGCCACGGCGGACGGAAACGGCCGGCCCTCTGCCAGGATGCTGATCCTGAAGAACATCGACGACGACGGCTGGCACTTCGCCACGTCCCGTACCTCCCGGAAGGGCAGGGAGCTGTCCGTCAACCCGAGCGCGGCCCTGAACTTCTACTGGCCGCAGCAGGGCCGGCAGGTCCGGGTTGCCGGCCCGGTGGTTGAGCTGTCCGCCGAAGCGTCGGCGGACGACTGGCAGGCGCGTCCGGCCGCCGATGGCAGCGACAATCCGGACTGGCAGCTCTACGCCGTCAGGCCGACGGAACTGGAGTTCTGGCAGGCCCGCCACGACCGCCGGCACATTCGGCACCGCTGCGGACCGGACGGTATCCCGCTCAGCTAGGATGGGCGCCATGACAGCTCCCGCACCGGCTGACCTGCTCGCCGAACTGCATAAGGCCGCCGACGCCGTGGCCTCCACCGCCGCGAAGTTCATCGATGAGGACATCAAGGCACCGGCAGGACTGCCCGGATGGACCCGCGGGCACGTCCTGGCGCACCTTGCCGGCATCTCCAACGCCATGGCACGGCAGCTGGAATATGCTGCCCGCGGTGCCACCGTTGAGCTGTATGACGGAGGCCAGGACGGGCGTACGAAGGCCATCGAGATGGCCGCAGGCCACAACGCGGATGCCCACCGGGCCGACGTACAAGCAGGCCTGGACCGGGCACGGACGGCTTTTGACTCGCTGGAAGCCGGCTCCGGCTGGCAGGTACCCATTACCTACCGTGGCGGAGTGGTCTTCGACGGTGGCCTGGCGCTCTGGCGGGAACTGGTGATCCACACGGCCGACCTGGATGCTGGTCTCGGCCCCGAGACGTGGAGCCGGAAATTCTGTGAGCACCTCTTCGACTTCCTGGCTGCCCGCGTGCCGGCAGGGGAGAAGCTGGTGCTGCAGCCGCTCGGGCTGCCGCCCGTGACCCTTGGCAGCGGCCGGTCCACCGTCATCAGCGGGATGATCACGGACATTGCCGCCTGGCTGGCCGGCCGTGAACCATCGCTCGGCAGCCTGCGTGCCTCAGCCGCCGCGGACGGCGTGGATCTCCCGGAACTGCTGCCATGGCCAGCCGGGACACCCACAGCGCGGTAGCCCCCTAACCGGCCTCCCGGGCGAGCAGGCTTTCCTTGGCCTCGCGGGCCAGCAGGCTCTCCTTGATGGCCAGGCCCCAGCGGAAACCACCCAGGGAACCGTCGGTGCGGATGACGCGGTGGCACGGCACAAACAAGGCCGCCGCGTTGAAGGCACAGGCGCTGGCCGCGGCCCGGACCGCTTTCGGATTTCCGGCAAGTTCAGCGTACTCGGTGTACGTCACCGGTGAGCCGGCGCGGACGGTCCTCAGCACATCCCAGGCGTTCGACCGGAAGGGCCCCGACTTCTGCCGCACCGGAACGGCCATGGCCGGTGCGGGGTCGCCGGCATAGAACGCTTCCACGGCCCGGGAGATGCTGCCCAGATCCGTTACCGCCTCAACGTCTCCGGGACGCAGCTCGGGGTGGATCTGGCCCATCAGCTCGTCCGGCCCGGCGGTCCAGCCCGACGCGAGGACGACGCCGTCCTGGGCCAGGATGGTGAACGGACCGTCCGGCGTAGATATCACTAACAGCTCGGCTTTCATAGCATCGCTTTCTCTGGAACCGCTGGTACACGTTGGGTGGATTTGGGCACCGCGGCGGCGCGCCACAGGTGCATGGTGGCGTAGGACCGCCACGGGCTGACCTCGCGGAAGTCCGGGCTGGCCGCGACGCCGGGCAGGTCAGTACCATGGCGGTCCTGGCTGTGTGCTGGGGCGAGCGCCTTGATGCCATTTCGCACGGCGGCGTCGTTGGCCAGGAACACGTCCGGCGCGCCGAGTACCCGCATTGCCACGTAGCCGACGGTCCACGGCCCCACACCGGGAAGGGGAAGCAGCTTAGCGCCGAGTCCGGGCAGATCGTCCCCGTAGCCAAAATCCAGGTGGCCGCCGGCGAGGGCCGAGGCGGCTGAACGGATGGCGTCAATCCGGCGTTGCGGCCCGCGCAGCAGCGAGTAGCCGGCCTCGGCTATCTCGGCCGAGGTCGGAAACAGCCGCTCGAGTCCCTCGCCGGGAACCAGGCTGAGACTGCCTGCGGCGGCCAGCTGCGTCAGTGCGGTCCGGGCCGCGGCCACTGTGATTTGCTGCCCGATCATCGCCCGGATGAGCAGCTCCTGCGGATCCACAGCCCCGGGCATCCTGATGCCCGGGGCGTCGGCTACCGATGCGGCCAGGCGGGGTTCCTGCGACAGGGCACTGTCGATGGCTACCGGGTCGGCGTCAAGATCGAAGAGCCGGCGCACCCTGCTCAGCAGGACGGGCAGGTCCCGGAGGTCCACCGCGCCGATGGTGAGGGTCAGTGGCCGCCCGGGCGCGCCGCCGTCGTACGTCACACTGAAACGGGCACCACCATGCGGAAGCTGCAAAGTACGGGCGTACGACGTCGGTGTCCCCGCCTCGATCCCGGGGATCGCCCTGACGGCGAGGAAGGAAAAGATGCCGGGGTCGAACGGTTCGCGGTACGGCAGGCTCAATGTCAGCGAGGTTGCGGCCGCAGGGGAGCGGTGGTGTCTGGCGGTCGCGCGCACGGCGGTGGGAGTCATGGCGAAGACCTCCACCATGGTGTCGTTGAACTGGCGGACGCTGCTGAAGCCGGATGCGAATGCGATGTCCGCAAGCTTCATCGCCGTGGACACCAACAGCGTGCGGGCGGTCTGGGCGCGACTTGCCCGGGCAAGGGAAAGCGGGCCGGCGCCGAGCTCGTGGGTGAGGATGCGGTTGAGCTGGCGGGAGGAATATCCCAGCCTGGCGGCGAGGCCCCCCACCCCGTCCCGGTTGATCACACCGTCGTTGATCAGGCGCATCGCGCGGCCCGCAAGGTCCTGCCGGATGTTCCACGCAGAAGTGCCGGGCACCGCCTCAGGGAGGCAGCGCTTGCACGCACGGTAGCCGGCGTCGTGCGCTGCGGCAGAGGTCTCGTAGAAGGTGACGTTCACCGCTTTCGGGGTCCGGGCGGGACAGGACGGACGGCAGTAGATGCCGGTGGTCCGGACAGCGGTGTAGAACTGCCCGTCGAACCGGGTGTCCCGCGCGTCAATCGCGCGGTAGCGCTGCCAGAAGTCCATGACCTCCATCCTGCCAGCCAGCAACCGGGTCTGCTAGCGGAAATCGGACACGGCCGTGGCGTTCGGTAGAGTCGGACCATGACCGTCAGCAGCAGCCCCATGGCTCCAGAGCAGCTCCGTGAACTGCTGTCGGGCGACGCCCGCGGGGTGGCTCCGCAGTTGCTGGGATCCGTACTGACACACCACAGCCACGAGGGGACCGTGGCTGTGCGGATCACCGAGGTGGAGGCATACATGGGTCCCGGCGACTCGTCGCATCCTGATCCGGGCTCCCACACATTCCGCGGCCCCACGGCTCGCAACGCGCCCATGTTCGGCCCGGCCGGCCACCTCTACGTCTATTTCACGTATGGCATGCACTACTGCGCCAACATCGTCTGCGGTCCGGCGGGAGCCGCATCAGCGGTCCTGCTGCGGGCGGGCGAGGTGGTGGAGGGGCAACACCTCGCACTGGTGCGGCGTCCGACGTCGAAATCGGCCCTTGACCTGGCGAGCGGCCCGGCCCGGCTGGCCACCACGCTGGCCCTGACCGCGGCAGATAGCGGCCGGGATGCCCTTGCTGACCCCTTCGAGCTCCGGCTGCCTTCGGCGCCGGCTACCGTGTTTAGTTCCGGGCCGAGGGTAGGCGTCTCCGGCGACGGCGGTTCCGCAGAGTATCCGTGGCGCTTCTGGCTGCCAGGCAATCCCACCGTGTCCCGCTACAAGGCGGCTAAGGTGCGCCGGGCATAATCCGTCCCGCACGTGTGGCCGTCCGCCGGAAAATGAACAGCGGACGACTTCCGGGGCAGGGGACCGGCGGGCGCGTTAACCGAAATGGTTGTAGAATGGACGGTCTGTCTTTTGCGATAGGGGAACGTTTAATGCTCGACGCCGATTTGGCCCACGAACGGAACTATGTTGCCGGCCTGTACTCGCGGCTGGAAGAGCTCCGCGCGGAAAAGCGCCTGCAGTTGGCACAGGTCCGCCGGGCCGGTGCCGTGGGCACCATGCAGAATGTCTCCGAACGCGACGCCTTCGCCGCGCTCTACGAGGACCGCCTCGCCCAGCTCGACGCCGTCGATGACCGCTTGGTCTTCGGCCGCCTTGACCTGGATTCCGGTGAGGCCCAGTACATTGGGCGCATCGGACTGACCACCGATGACCTCCAGCGGCTCATGGTGGACTGGCGCGCGCCCGAGGCCGGCCACTTTTATCAGGCAACGGCGTTTGACCGGCAGGGCGTCCGCCGCCGGCGGCACCTGATTCTGCAAGGCCGGGAAGTCAAGGCCATCGAGGACGACGTCCTTGATGCGGATATGCTCGCGGACGATGCCTCGCTGCAGGGCGAAGGCGCATTGCTGGCGGCTCTGGATTCCAAGCGCACCGGCCGGATGTCCGACATCGTCGGCACCATCCAGTCGGAGCAGGACCGCATTATCCGGTCTTCCATGTCCGGCGCCCTCGTGGTGCAGGGTGGTCCCGGTACCGGCAAGACTGCTGTGGCGCTGCACCGGGCCGCGTACCTGCTCTACACGCACCGGGAACGGTTGAAGACTGCCGGCGTGCTCCTGGTGGGCCCGTCGTCGTCGTTTATGAAGTACATCGAGCGTGTTCTTCCCTCGCTCGGTGAGACCGGCGTGGTCATGGCCAGCGTGGGCCGCCTGATGCCGGGGATCAAGGCGGTTGCTGAACCCGAGGCCGAGGTCGCGGCCATCAAGGGGCGGCTGGACATGGTGAAGGTTGTCGCCAATGCGGTGGCGAACCGGCAGCGGATCCCTACCGAAGACCGTGTCCTTGACGTCGACGGCCGCAAACTGGTGCTGACGCGGCGGCAGGTGAGCCGTGCGCGTGAACGTGCGCGGTCCACCGGCAAGCCGCACAACGAGGCACGCCTGACGTTCATCAAAATTCTGCTCCGCGAACTGACCGACCAGATGACCGATCTCGTGGAAGCCGGAAGCATCGGCAACAACGCCGACCGCTCGTACTTGGCGGAAGATGTCCGCACGGCCCGCGACGTCCGGATCGTCCTGAACCTCTGCTGGATGCCCGTGACTCCGGAGAAGCTGATCACCGAGCTGCTGAGCAAGCCCGCAGTACTGGCGGCCTGCACACCGCACCTGTCCCTTAAGGAGCAGTCACTGCTGCTGCGCCCCGCGGATGCTCCCTGGACCGAGGCTGATGTCCCGCTGCTGGATGAAGCCGCCGAGCTCCTTGGCGACTTGGACCCGGCAGCCGGCCGTGGACTTGCACAGCAGGAGCACGACCGGGCCCGTGACCTTGCCAACGCCAAGCAGACGCTTGTGAACATGGGGGACATGGGTGTCGACGTCCTCATCACCGCCGAGGAACTCGCCGACCAGAACCAGGAGCGCGAGAACCGCCAGACGGCAGCCGAGCGCGCCACCAGCGACCGCACGTGGGCCTTCGGCCACATCGTGGTGGATGAGGCGCAGGAACTTTCGCCGATGCAATGGCGCCTGCTGGTCCGCCGTTGCCCGCTGAAGTCCTTCACCATCGTGGGCGATATTGCGCAGACCAGTTCTGTTGCCGGTGCCAACTCGTGGCAGGGGGCCCTGGCGCCGATGTTCGGTGACCGCTGGCAGTTGGAGGAGCTGACAGTCAACTACCGGACGCCGTCCCAGATCGCCGAGGCCGCCGCCCGTATGGCCAACGCTGCCGGACTGGTGGTTTCCGCGCCGAAGGCCGTCCGCGAGGGGCGCTGGGCCCCGGTCATCGACAAGGTGGACCACGGACACGTGGTGAGCCGTTTGGTGGAGGTGCTCCCCGAGGAACTGGCAGCGCTCGACGGCGGCCTCCTGGCCGTGATTGCCGACGGCGACCTTCTGCCCGCGGCAACGTCAGCCCTCCGTGCTGTATATGGCCGGCGGATCGGCAATGGGGCAGGCAGCTACGAGCAGGACATCGTGGTCATCAGCCCGCGCGAGGCCAAGGGCCTGGAGTTCGACGGCGTTGTGGTCCTCGAGCCCTCCGTCATGCTCAACCACGAGCACGGCCGCGTGGGCGATCTGTATGTCGCCATGACCCGGCCCACGCAGCGGCTCCGGCTGATCGCCGCGGAAGGTATTCCGGCCGGCATCGAAGGCTGAGCCGGTTCGCTTTACCCCTTGACGCCCGGCGCCGTTCATTTCGGCGCCGGGCGTCGTCGATCCTGCTAACTTAGAAGTCGTGTCAGAACTCAACGATTTCGAATCCCAGCAGAACGACCCCACCTTCGCCAATGTCTGGCAGGAACTGAAGTGGCGCGGCCTGGTCCACGTCTCCACCGATGAAGAGGAACTGGAAAAGCTCCTCGCCGGTGATCCGATTACCTATTACTGCGGATTCGATCCCACCGCGCCGAGCCTGCACCTGGGCAACCTGGTCCAGCTCCTCGTGATGCGCCGGCTGCAGCTGGCCGGGCACAAGCCGCTGGGCCTGGTGGGCGGATCCACGGGACTGATCGGCGATCCGCGGCCCACCGCAGAACGCACACTGAACACCAAGGACACCGTTAACGAATGGGTGGGCTACCTGCAGGCCCAGGTTCGCCGATTCCTCAGCTTCGATGGCCCCAGCGCCGCCCGCATGGTCAACAACCTCGACTGGACCGCACCGCTGAGCGCCATCGACTTTCTGCGCGAGATCGGCAAGCACTACCGGGTCGGCACCATGCTGCGCAAGGATGCTGTCGCTTCCCGGCTCAGCTCGGACGAGGGCATCAGCTACACGGAATTCAGCTACCAGATCCTGCAGGGCATGGACTACCTCCAGCTGTTCCGCGACTACGGCTGCATGCTGCAGACCGGCGGCTCGGACCAGTGGGGCAACCTCACCAGCGGCACCGAACTCATCCGCAAAGTTGAGGGTAAGAGTGTGCACGCCCTGGGCACGCCGCTGATCACCAACTCGGACGGCACGAAGTTCGGCAAGAGCGAAGGCAACGCCATCTGGCTCGACGCCGGCATGTGCAGCCCGTACGCCTTCTACCAGTTCTGGCTGAACACCGCCGACTCTGACGTCGTGGACCGGCTCAAGGTCTTCACCTTCCTGAGCCGCGCAGAGATCGAAGGGTTGGCAGCGGCTGTGGCAGAACGTCCCTTTGCACGGGAAGGCCAGCGGAAGCTGGCGTTCGAAGTGACCTCCCTGGTGCATGGTGTGGAGGCAACGGAGAAAGTCATCGCGGCGTCCGCTGCCCTCTTTGGCAACGGTGACCTGACCGCCCTGGATCGGCCAACGCTGGAAGCAGCCACATCGGAGCTTCCGTCCGCACGCATCCAGGTGGATGGCCTCGGGATCATTGACCTGCTTGTGGCATCTGGCCTGTCGGAGAGCAAATCCGCGGCCCGGCGGACTGTCGGTGAAGGCGGCGCCTACGTAAACAACGAGAAGGTGTCCGACCCGGAAGCTGTCATCTCCGAGTCGGAGCTGCTGCATGGCCAGTACTTGCTCCTGCGCCGCGGCAAGAAGAATCTCGCGACTGTCGAAGTCCTGGTTCCCTAGCCTTCCAAAACGATATTCGCGCTCCTCCGCAGCCGATTTGCAAGGCCGCGGGGGAGCGTGTATTGTTTTCTGAGTCGCCGCCACTGAGTGGCGACAAACCCCCTTCACAAAAGAAGCGATTCATTGTGTGCAAAGCACGATAATGATGAAAAGCTTCACTTTTTGATGGGCGGATTCGTTCCACAGAGTGAATATCGGGAACATAACCCGGATTTGCAAAGTGAATAAGAATGAAATAAGCTATAAACATCGCAGCGAAGAAAAGCGAAACAAGAGAATTCATTCAATATGAATTGTTTCGAGAATTATTCGAATGTGTCTGTTGTTTGAGAACTCAATAGTGTGCCAAGTTTGTTGATACCAATTGTTTTATTGATTGGTTGTTTTGGCCAGGCCTGTCCACCCCGTGGATTGGGTTTGGTTTTTACAGCTGGTTTCAAATTTTGCAGCTTTCTTCTTCCGTTATTTCCGGGGGTGTTGGTTGTGTTCGTTTTTGTTTTACTTCAACGGAGAGTTTGATCCTGGCTCAGGATGAACGCTGGCGGCGTGTTTAACACATGCAAGTCGAACGATGAACCTCACTTGTGGGGGGATTAGTGGCGAACGGGTGAGTAACACGTGAGTAACCTGCCTTTAACTCTGGGATAAGCCTGGGAAACTGGGTCTAATACCGGATATGACTCCTCATCGCATGGTGGGGGGTGGAAAGCTTTATTGTGGTTTTGGATGGACTCGCGGCCTATCAGCTTGTTGGTGAGGTAATGGCTCACCAAGGCGACGACGGGTAGCCGGCCTGAGAGGGTGACCGGCCACACTGGGACTGAGACACGGCCCAGACTCCTACGGGAGGCAGCAGTGGGGAATATTGCACAATGGGCGAAAGCCTGATGCAGCGACGCCGCGTGAGGGATGACGGCCTTCGGGTTGTAAACCTCTTTCAGTAGGGAAGAAGCGAAAGTGACGGTACCTGCAGAAGAAGCGCCGGCTAACTACGTGCCAGCAGCCGCGGTAATACGTAGGGCGCAAGCGTTATCCGGAATTATTGGGCGTAAAGAGCTCGTAGGCGGTTTGTCGCGTCTGCCGTGAAAGTCCGGGGCTCAACTCCGGATCTGCGGTGGGTACGGGCAGACTAGAGTGATGTAGGGGAGACTGGAATTCCTGGTGTAGCGGTGAAATGCGCAGATATCAGGAGGAACACCGATGGCGAAGGCAGGTCTCTGGGCATTAACTGACGCTGAGGAGCGAAAGCATGGGGAGCGAACAGGATTAGATACCCTGGTAGTCCATGCCGTAAACGTTGGGCACTAGGTGTGGGGGACATTCCACGTTTTCCGCGCCGTAGCTAACGCATTAAGTGCCCCGCCCTGGGGAGTACGGCCGCAAGGCTAAAACTCAAAGGAATTGACGGGGGCCCGCACAAGCGGCGGAGCATGCGGATTAATTCGATGCAACGCGAAGAACCTTACCAAGGCTTGACATGAACCGGTAATACCTGGAAACAGGTGCCCCGCTTGCGGTCGGTTTACAGGTGGTGCATGGTTGTCGTCAGCTCGTGTCGTGAGATGTTGGGTTAAGTCCCGCAACGAGCGCAACCCTCGTTCTATGTTGCCAGCGCGTTATGGCGGGGACTCATAGGAGACTGCCGGGGTCAACTCGGAGGAAGGTGGGGACGACGTCAAATCATCATGCCCCTTATGTCTTGGGCTTCACGCATGCTACAATGGCCGGTACAAAGGGTTGCGATACTGTGAGGTGGAGCTAATCCCAAAAAGCCGGTCTCAGTTCGGATTGGGGTCTGCAACTCGACCCCATGAAGTCGGAGTCGCTAGTAATCGCAGATCAGCAACGCTGCGGTGAATACGTTCCCGGGCCTTGTACACACCGCCCGTCAAGTCACGAAAGTTGGTAACACCCGAAGCCGGTGGCCTAACCCCTTGTGGGAGGGAGCTGTCGAAGGTGGGACTGGCGATTGGGACTAAGTCGTAACAAGGTAGCCGTACCGGAAGGTGCGGCTGGATCACCTCCTTTCTAAGGAGCACCTACAGCCACCGCGCCGGATGTACTGTCCGTGTGGTGGGGTTGTCAGGAGTATATGCCCGTTGCGCAGACGATTGTTCTGCGGCGGGTGCTCTGGGGTGGAATATCAACGGATAGCGGCTGCTTGTTTCTTTCCTTGCCTAGTACGGATGTCCTCTTGAGGGTGTCCTGGAACGGTGTGGGTTGGGGGTGGGTGGTTTAGTGTTTGGCACACTGTTGGGTCCTGAGGCAACAGGGCCGGTGGGATGTGCTGCGGCCTTTTGGGTTGTGGTGTGTTTTGTCGGGTTTGTTTGTTTCTGGTTTCCTGGCTGCATCGATCGCACGGTTGACCTTTTGGGGTTGTGTGTGGGGTGTGTGGTTTGGGGTTGTTGTTTGAGAACTACATAGTGGACGCGAGCATCTTTTATAAGAAGCAATTTCCAAGAATATATGAACCTGGATCTGTCCGGGCGTCTGTTGCTGTGGCCTTTTGGGGTTGTGGTGGTGGTGTCCGGGTGGTTTTCGTGGTTCTCTCGAAAATTAGCGTTTTGATCTTTTGTGGTCAAGTTTTTAAGAGCACACGGTGGATGCCTTGGCATTAGGAGCCGAAGAAGGACGTAGGAATCTGCGATAAGCCTGGGGGAGTCGATAACCGGACTTTGATCCCAGGGTCTCCGAATGGGGAAACCCCGCCAGGGGAGCGATCTGCCTGGTGACCCGCATCTGAACACATAGGGTGTGTGGAGGGAACGCGGGGAAGTGAAACATCTCAGTACCCGCAGGAAGAGAAAACAATAGTGATTCCGTTAGTAGTGGCGAGCGAACGCGGATCAGGCTAAACCGTTCCATGTGTGATAGCCGGCGGGCGTTGCATGGGCGGGGTTGTGGGACTTTCCGTATCAGTTCTGCCGGACTGGTGAGGTGTGATGTGCAGGCATAGGTGAACGGTCTTGAAAGGCCGGCCAGAGAGGGTGTGAGCCCCGTAACCGAAATGTTTTGTGCCGCCTGGAGAGTATCCCAAGTAGCACGGGGCCCGAGAAATCCCGTGTGAATCTGTCAGGACCACCTGATAAGCCTAAATACTCCCTAATGACCGATAGCGGACCAGTACCGTGAGGGAAAGGTGAAAAGTACCCCGGGAGGGGAGTGAAACAGTACCTGAAACCGTGTGCTTACAATCCGTCGGAGCATCTGCAGTTTGTCTGTATGGGTGTGACGGCGTGCCTTTTGAAGAATGAGCCTGCGAGTTAGTGTTACGTCGCGAGGTTAACCCGTGTGGGGAAGCCGTAGCGAAAGCGAGTCTGAATAGGGCGTTGCAGTGGCGTGATCTAGACCCGAAGCGAAGTGATCTACCCATGGCCAGGTTGAAGCGACGGTAAGACGTCGTGGAGGACCGAACCCACTTCAGTTGAAAATGGAGGGGATGAGCTGTGGGTAGGGGTGAAAGGCCAATCAAACTTCGTGATAGCTGGTTCTCCCCGAAATGCATTTAGGTGCAGCGTTGCGTGTTTCTTGCTGGAGGTAGAGCTACTGGATGGCTAATGGGCCCTACAAGGTTACTGACGTCAGCCAAACTCCGAATGCCGGTAAGTGAGAGCGCAGCAGTGAGACTGTGGGGGATAAGCTTCATAGTCGAGAGGGAAACAGCCCAGACCACCAACTAAGGCCCCTAAGCGTGTGCTAAGTGGGAAAGGATGTGGAGTTGCGAAGACAACCAGGAGGTTGGCTTAGAAGCAGCCATCCTTAAAAGAGTGCGTAATAGCTCACTGGTCAAGTGATTCCGCGCCGACAATGTAGCGGGGCTCAAGTACACCGCCGAAGTTGTGGATTTCAGATATTAGCTAAGCCGCCCTTGTGGGTTGGTTCAGGCGTCTGGAGTGGTAGGGGAGCGTCGTGTGGGCAGTGAAGTCGCGGTGTAAACCAGCGGTGGAGCCTACACGAGTGAGAATGCAGGCATGAGTAGCGAAAGACGGGTGAGAAACCCGTCCGCCGAATGATCAAGGGTTCCAGGGTCAAGCTAATCTGCCCTGGGTAAGTCGGGACCTAAGGCGAGGCCGACAGGCGTAGTCGATGGACAACGGGTTGATATTCCCGTACCGGCGAAAAACCGTCCATGTTGAACAGGGGATACTAACCGCCCGATACCTGCCCGCCCACCCTTTTGGGGTGATGTGGGTTTTGGTGGAGCGCGGGACCTGATCCTGGGAGGCAAGCGTATTAACAGGTGTGACGCAGGAAGGTAGCCAAGCCGGGCGATGGTTGTCCCGGTCTAAGGATGTAGGGCGAACGGTAGGCAAATCCGCTGTTCATGATGCCTGAGATCTGATGGGACCCCCTCACGGGGGGATTTGGTGATCCTATGCTGCCGAGAAAAGCATCGACGCGAGGTTTTAGCCGCCCGTACCCCAAACCGACACAGGTGATCAGGTAGAGAATACTAAGGCGATCGAGAGAATTATGGTTAAGGAACTCGGCAAAATGCCCCCGTAACTTCGGGAGAAGGGGGCCCCAACCTTGAACACCACATGCTGGTGGGAGGGGATCGGGGCCGCAGAGACCAGGGGGAAGCGACTGTTTACTAAAAACACAGGTCCGTGCGAAGTCGCAAGACGATGTATACGGACTGACTCCTGCCCGGTGCTGGAAGGTTAAGAGGACCGGTTAGCCTCACGGCGAAGCTGAGAATTCAAGCCCCAGTAAACGGCGGTGGTAACTATAACCATCCTAAGGTAGCGAAATTCCTTGTCGGGTAAGTTCCGACCTGCACGAATGGAGTAACGACTTCCCCGCTGTCTCAACCATAAACTCGGCGAAATTGCAGTACGAGTAAAGATGCTCGTTACGCGCAGCAGGACGGAAAGACCCCGAGACCTTTACTATAGTTTGGTATTGGTGTTCGGAGTGGCTTGTGTAGGATAGGTGGGAGACGTTGAAGCCCGGACGCCAGTTCGGGTGGAGTCATCGTTGAAATACCACTCTGGTCACTTTGGACATCTAACTTCGGCCCGTAATCCGGGTCAGGGACAGTGCCTGATGGGTAGTTTAACTGGGGCGGTTGCCTCCTAAAAAGTAACGGAGGCGCCCAAAGGTTCCCTCAGCCTGGTTGGCAATCAGGTGTCGAGTGTAAGTGCACAAGGGAGCTTGACTGTGAGAGAGACATCTCGAGCAGGGACGAAAGTCGGGACTAGTGATCCGGCGGTACATTGTGGAATGGCCGTCGCTCAACGGATAAAAGGTACCTCGGGGATAACAGGCTGATCTTGCCCAAGAGTCCATATCGACGGCATGGTTTGGCACCTCGATGTCGGCTCGTCGCATCCTGGGGCTGGAGTAGGTCCCAAGGGTTGGGCTGTTCGCCCATTAAAGCGGTACGCGAGCTGGGTTTAGAACGTCGTGAGACAGTTCGGTCCCTATCCGCTGCGCGCGCAGGAAATTTGAGAAGGGCTGTCCTTAGTACGAGAGGACCGGGACGGACGAACCTCTGGTGTGTCAGTTGTACTGCCAAGTGCACCGCTGATTAGCTACGTTCGGATGGGATAACCGCTGAAAGCATCTAAGCGGGAAGCTCGCTTCGAGATGAGATTTCCATACACCTTGTGTGTGAGAGGCCCCCAGCCAGACCACTGGGTTGATAGGCCGGATGTGGAAGCGAGGACTAACGACTCGTGAAGCTGACCGGTACTAATAGGCCGATAACTTACACCACACACCACCCCGTAAACCTATTCAAAAGAGGTTTGCAACAACGGGTGGTAAAAAGATAACAAGACTGCTTGCGTCCACTATGTGGTTCCCAAACAACAAACCCGACACGGGTTCGTTGCAGGGAACAAAAAACACAACATAATAACAACACCACACCTGCAACCAAAAGTTGCAGCAAAGCATGTTGTAACCACTGATTTCCCACACACCCCCTCGGGGTGTGACGGGTAAAAGGGTTACGGCGGTCATAGCGTGGGGGAAACGCCCGGTCCCATTCCGAACCCGGAAGCTAAGACCCACAGCGCCGATGGTACTGCACCCGGGAGGGTGTGGGAGAGTAGGTCACCGCCGGAACATCATTACAGGTCGAGAACCCCCCAACCACCAGGTTGGGGGGTTCTCCCACGTTAACCACCCAACCCACAAAACCCACCCACCCAAGACCACAATCCCGTCCAGGGAACGCCGCAGAAACTGTGCGGGCGGCCGCTGGGAGTGTGAACATTCCCACGACGGCGGCCTGGAGACGGATCCATGTCATCTGTCGGTGGGCTCTCGCCTAGAATTGACTGAGATGTACGGACTTCGAAGCGCTTGATTTCGGGTTGCGTAGGATAACGAAACACGGAACGAGCGGCTGCGATTGCGCCAGTGGTCGGCTCATAACAGGAGGAATCCCCATGGCTGAGCACAACGGCGGCAACCGCGGCGGTAACGACCGCGGTCCTTTCCGCGGCAACAACAATTCCGGCGG
This sequence comes from Pseudarthrobacter sp. S6, assembly GCF_050156575.1. NCBI lineage: Bacteria > Bacillati > Actinomycetota > Actinomycetes > Micrococcales > Micrococcaceae > Pseudarthrobacter > Pseudarthrobacter sp. S6. The sequence goes on from NZ_CP189581.1 coordinate 1,808,103, forward strand.
CGATCCGCGTGGATTTCGTTCCCGGGAAGACCGCAATTCCGAGTCTCCGAAGCGTGCGCCTGGTTCCGGTGAGCGCAAGCCCTTTAGCGGTGGTGGTGAGCGCAAGCCGTTCAGCGGTGGTGGTGAGCGCAAGCCGTTCAGCGGTGGCGGCGACCGTAAGCCGTTCGGTGGTGGCGGCGACCGTAAACCTTACGGCGACCGCGACAACAAGTCCTTCGGTGACCGTCCCCGCCGTGAGGGTGACGGTGAGCGTCGTACCTTCGGCGGTGGTGAGCGTAAGCCGTTCGGTGGTGGCGGCGACCGTAAACCTTACGGCGACCGCGACAACAAGTCCTTCGGTGACCGTCCCCGCCGTGAGGGTGACGGTGAGCGTCGTACCTTCGGCGGTGGTGAGCGTAAGCCGTTCGGTGGTGGCGGCGACCGTAAACCGTTCGGTGGTGGCGGCGACCGTAAACCGTTCGGTGGTGGCGGCGACCGTAAACCTTACGGCGACCGCGACAACAAGTCCTTCGGTGATCGACCCCGTCGTGAGGGTGACGGTGAGCGTCGTGGATTCTCCGGCAGCGACAACCGCAAGCCGTTCGGCGACCGCCAGGACCGTGCCCCACGCAGCTTCGACCGTGGAGACTCCGGCCCCCGCCAGTTCGGCGGGGAACGTGCCGAAGACCGCCCGGCCCGTGTACCCAACGCGCGCGATCTTCGCAGCGCCAACCGCCCGGACCGCGAGCGTTCGCCGGAAATCGATGAGGATGTCACAGGCAAGGAGCTCGACCGCGCTACCCAGCACCAGATCAAGACCCTTGAGGACAAGAGCGCTGAGTGGGTGGCCCGACACCTGGTAATGGCCGGACGCCTGATCGACGAAGAGCCCGAACTGGCCTTCCAGCACGCCCTCGCCGCGAGCCGGCGTGGTGGCCGCCTGGCTGCCGTCCGTGAAGCCGTCGGCCTGACCGCTTACGCGGCAGGACACTACGGCGAAGCACTGCGCGAATTCCGGACCTACCGCCGCATCAGTGGTTCGAACGTCCATCTGCCCGTGATGGCAGACTGCGAACGCGGACTGGGCCGGCCTGACCGCGCCCTCGACGTAGTGCGGTCCGAGGAAGCCAACGATCTGGACGCGCCCGGCAAAGTCGAGCTGGCCATCGTTGCCGCCGGGGCACGGTCTGACCTTGGCCAGTTGGAGGCTGCCGTGGCGGAACTTGAAATTGCCCAGTTGGACATCAACCGTGCGTTCTCCTACAGCCCAAGGCTCTTCCGGGCCTACGCAAACGCCCTGGCCGCCGTCGGCCGCGAAGATGAGGCAGCAAAATGGCAGAGGCAGGCCGTCGTGGCTGAAAATGCCTTGGGTATTGGTGCCGATGAGGAACCGGACATCGTGGACCTGGGCTGGGACGAGGAAGAGGAAGCCCGCGAGGAAGCACAGCACCGGCGCCTGTTGGAGCGCGCTGCCGCAAGTCCCGAGACCAGCGCGTCCACGCCTGCTGCCCGCTCCCAGGTAGCCTCGGACAAGACTGTCGTTGAGACCGCCGGTGTTGATGTAGCCATCGACGACGTGGAATCGGATTTCTTCGAGTCCGATGACGCCGAGTCTGACGAGGATTCCGTCGAAGCAGACGAGCTGGAAGCCGGTGACGCCAAGCAAGATGAAGAAGAGCGTGACGCCGAGCCCACCGACGCAGACGACAGCACCAACGGCAGCGATGCCCACTCTGATGGACGGGACAACTAGCAGCTATGACTGAAGTTCCACTGATTTCCCTGTTCGACGCCCTTTTGGCGGACCTGGACGGTGTGGTCTACACCGGACAGCACGCCATCCCCGGCGCCGTGGACTCGCTACGGCAACTGGAAGGTTTGGGCATTGGCCTCGGCTATGTCACCAACAATGCTTCCCGCACTCCGGCGCAGGTGGCGGCGCATCTCCGCGAACTGGGTGCGCCCGCCGACGACGAGCAGGTGGTCAGTTCCTCGCAAGCCGCGGCAGAACTCCTGGCATCGCTCTTCGCCCCCGGCGCTCGGGTGCTGATCACCGGCAGCCCCGCTCTGGCACAGGAAATCGAGCTGGTGGGACTCACTCCTGTCTACAGCCAGGATGAGAATCCGGTCGCCGTGGTCCAGGGATTCAATCCCGGGATCGGCTGGAAGGATCTGGCCGAGGCATCGTTCGTCGTGTCGGCCGGAGCCCTGTGGATCGCTACCAACACCGATATGTCCATTCCGCAGGCTCGCGGCATGGCCCCGGGAAACGGCACGCTGGTGGCAGCCGTGGCTGCCGCTACCGGACTGACTCCGAGGGTTGCCGGCAAGCCGGAGGCTCCGCTGTTCCACGCCGCCGCCAAACGGCTCGCGGCTGACCGCCCGCTGGTGGTGGGGGACCGCCTGGACACGGACATTCTCGGTGGCAACAACGCCGGGTTTGCCACGGTGGCGGTGCTGACCGGCGTCGACACCACGGCCAGCATCCTGGCCGCACGTACGGCCGAGCGTCCGGACTACATCATCAATTCCCTCAGCGACCTCCACCGTCCCTACCCGGCCGTGCACCAGACTGACGGCACACACCGCTGCGGGGCGTCCGCCGCGCGGGTCAGCGGTGACACGGTCCAGATCAGCGGCAGCGAGAGCGACCTGGATTCGTGGCGGGCCGCTTGCGCCGCCTGGTGGACTGCGGTTCCTGACGCCGCGCGGCCCACCGAGCCTAAACTCGAGTGGCGCGATCATTAGACTGGCCCGATGACTGAGCTGAACGAAGCGCATCATCCGGAAGCAGCCCAGCCAATGCCGGAATGGCCGGACGCAGCTGCACCGGCAACCACCGATCCGTCCATTGCGGCCCTTGTGGCCGCACTGGGCGGCGTCGAAAAGTTGCCCGTATCGGAGCATGAAGCTGTTTACAGCGACCTCCACGATGCCCTGCTGCACGCGTTGAACGAAGAGGCCCCAAACGGCGAAGGAGAAGCTTGAGCATGGCACGACTTGACCAGGCGCTTGTCGCCCGCGGCCTGGCCAGGTCCCGGACCCATGCTGCATCGCTGATTGCCGAAGGCAAGGTGAGCTCGGCCGGCCAGGTTCTGTCCAAGGCGTCACTCCAGGTCGACGACGGCAAGGACCTGTCGGTCGAGCACACGGAAGCGGACAGCTACGTCAGCCGGGCCGGGCACAAGCTGGCGGGCGCTCTGGACGTCTTCCCGGAGATTACGGTTGCGGGCAAAAGGTGCCTGGACGCCGGGGCCTCCACCGGCGGCTTCACCGAGGTGCTGCTGCGGCGCGGTGCGGCACACGTGGTGGCGGTCGACGTCGGCCATGACCAGCTGGTCGCGCAGCTCCGCGCCGATGACCGGGTAGCCGTTCATGAGGGCCTCAACGTACGGTACATGGCGCCAGCGGACATCGGCGGACAGGCCGAACTCACGGTGGCCGACCTCTCGTTCATCTCGCTGACCCTTGTTGTCCTGCCCCTGGCGCTGTGCACGCAGCCGGGCGGTGACCTGGTGCTGATGGTGAAGCCCCAGTTCGAGATCGGCAAGGACCGGCTGGGCCGCACCGGCGTGGTCACCTCCGAGCGCGAACGCCGGATGGCCGTGGAAAAAGTGGCCAATGCAGCGCTCGACGCCGGACTGGACTTACGCGGCTTAGCGGCCAGCCCCCTGCCGGGCCAGGACGGAAACGTCGAATACTTCCTGTGGATAAAGCGCAGGATGGCCCAAGAACTGCCTAAGATCGAAGAGCGCCCCGCAGCCATTGACGGTTTGCTGGGCCGAATCTGGCCGAACCACTAGAAAGCGGAACCCGATGAGCAGGCGAGTACTTGTCCTTGCCCACACTGGCCGCGAGGAATCACTGAAGGCCGCTTGGGAAGCCTGCGCCCAACTGCATGACTCCGGCATTGTCCCGGTCATGCAGGAGTCTGAACTTCGTGACATGGAAAGATTCTTCGGGCAACTTACCCAGCCGGTGGAGATCCTGCACGACCACGTACAGTTGCCGGACGTTGAGCTGGTAATGGTCCTGGGCGGTGACGGCACCATCCTGCGCGCCGCAGAGCTGGTGCGCGAGGTGGACGTTCCCTTGCTGGGCGTCAACCTTGGCCACGTCGGCTTCCTGGCCGAAAGCGAGCGGGCGGACCTGGCGCAAACGGTGGAATGGATTGCCCGCCGCGACTATACGGTGGAAGAACGCATGACCATCGACGTCCAGGTCTGGGTCCGCGGCCAGAAAATCTGGCACACCTGGGCCCTGAATGAGGCCGCGATCGAAAAAGGCAACCGCGAACGCATGATCGAAGTGGTGACCGAAGTGGACGAGCGTCCGCTGACTTCCTTCGGCTGCGACGGTGTGGTGGTGGCCACCCCCACAGGATCCACCGCGTACGCGTTCTCCGCCGGCGGGCCCGTCGTCTGGCCGGAGGTGGAGGCCCTGGTGATCGTGCCCATCAGCGCCCACGCGCTCTTCGCCAAACCGCTGGTGGTATCGCCTCGGTCCCGGCTGGCCGTGGAAGTCCTCACCCGCACCGGTGCCCAGGGCGTGCTCTGGTGTGATGGCCGGCGTTCCGTGGATTTGCCGCCCGGCGCCCGCATTGAAGTGACCAAGTCCGCCACGCCGGTCCGGCTGGCCAGGACGCACCAGACGCCCTTTTCAGCGCGGCTGGTCCGCAAATTTGAACTTCCCATCCATGGCTGGCGCGGGCCCGTGCCGCAGTCGGAGACCATCCACACCGGACCCATTCCGATCGTCCGGACGCCGCGGCCCATGCCGCCGCTCCAGCTTGCCTCCGGCGACCAGCCGGAGGACGAAACCGATTCCGCGACCGCAAAGTGAACCATGCTTGAAGAACTGAGAATCCGCGATCTGGGCGTCATCACCGATGCCACGCTGCCGCTGGGCCCCGGGCTGAGCGTCGTTACCGGCGAAACCGGTGCCGGCAAAACGATGGTGGTCACCGCCGTCGGCCTCCTGCTCGGGGCGCGGTCCGATGCCGGGGCGGTCCGGAGCGGCGCGAAGAGCGCCACTGCGGAGGCTGTCCTCAAGCTTGACGCCGGGCATCCGGCGATTGCCCGGGCCGTGGAAGCGGGTGCCGACGTGGAGGAGTTCGACGGCGGCGCCGAGCTCATCCTTGCGCGTCGCCTCGGTGCCGACGGGCGCAGCCGGGCCTTCCTGGGCGGGCGGGCAGCCCCGGTGGGCGTCCTGGCGGAGATTGGAGAAACCCTCGTGGTGGTCCACGGCCAGTCGGACCAGATCAGGCTGAAAGGCGCAGCCGCACAGCGCGGCGCGCTGGACAAATTTGCCGGCGATGCGCTGGCGGGCCCAATGACCTCCTACCAGTCGCTCTACAGCCATTGGAAGGCCAGCCAGGCGGAGCTGGAAACTCTGCGCAGCGCCGCCCGCGACAGGCTCCGCGAGGCCGAATCGCTGGAAGTTGCCCTGGCCGAAATCAGCACCGTGGATCCGCAGCCGGGGGAGGACGAGTCCCTCAAAGCCGAGGCCGTGAAACTGGCCAACGTCGAAGAGCTCAGGATTGCCGCGAACACGGCGCACCAGGCGCTTATCGCGGAGGATTACGGTGACTCAGGTGATGCCACCACCCTCGTGGACGTGGCGAAAAGAACCCTGGAGTACGTGGCCGAGCACGACGCCGAGCTGGGGTCCGCCGCAACGCGGTTGGCCGAAGTGGGCTTTCTACTCAACGACATCGCTACGGAGCTGGCCAGCTACCAGGCCGGCCTGGACTCGGAGGGCCCCGAACGCCTGGCCGAGATCGAGGACCGGCGGTCCGCCCTGGCCACCCTGGTCCGCAAGTATGCCCCCAGCATCGACGAAGTCCTGGTGTGGGCGGAAAATGCCCGGGTCCGTTTCGACGAGCTGCAGGACGACTCCACCAGGATCGAAGCCCTGGATGCCGACGTACTCCGGACCGAAGCGGAACTGCAGAAGCAGGCAGCCGCCGTCAGCAAAATCCGGGCCAAAGCTGCCAAGGACCTGTCCGCCCGGGTCAGCGGGGAGCTGAAGGCACTCGCCATGGCCGACGCCACCCTGCTCATCACCCGTGACGCGGCCGGTCAGTTGACACAGCATGGAGCGGACGAGATTACGTTCCTCCTCCAGCCGCACTCCGGAGCCCCGGCCCGTCCGCTGGGCAAGGGCGCCTCCGGCGGCGAACTGTCCCGCGTGATGCTGGCCATCGAAGTGGTGCTGGCCGCAGTGGATCCGGTGCCCACTTTTGTGTTCGATGAGGTGGACGCCGGCGTCGGCGGGCGCGCCGCCGTCGAGATCGGACGCCGGCTGGCCATGCTGGCACAGCACGTTCAGGTCCTGGTGGTCACGCACCTGCCGCAGGTGGCAGCTTTCGCGGACCAGCACATCACCGTCACCAAGACATCCGTCAGAGGGTCCGACGGCGGTACCGCCACCGGCTTCACGTCCAGTGATGTTCGCCTCCTCGACGGTCCCGAGCGCGTGCGGGAACTCGCCCGGATGCTGGCCGGCCAGGAGGATTCAGAATCGGCCCAGGCGCACGCCCAGGAGCTGCTGGACGACGCAAAAATGCTGCCGCAGCGGGCCTGACCGCGGCTGCCCCTTGATCGGAGGGCGCCTTGCCCTGCACACTGGATCATTTGGGGAGACAGTTCCTGATCGGGGAAAGGCTCAATTGATGATAGGCTCGAATTCCGTGGTGCAGCGATCAAATTCCCGTGTAAATTCCCGGTTCCCGGGCTCGTCCAAGACGACCAAACACATCTTCGTAACCGGTGGTGTGGCGTCCTCGCTCGGTAAGGGACTGACGGCTTCGAGCCTCGGTCACCTCCTGCGAGCACGCGGCCTGTCTGTAACTATGCAGAAGCTCGATCCTTACCTGAACGTGGATCCGGGCACGATGAACCCCTTCCAGCACGGCGAGGTCTTCGTCACTGACGACGGCGCCGAGACGGACCTGGACATCGGGCACTACGAGCGGTTCCTCGACGAAAACCTCGAGGGTTCAGCCAACGTGACCACCGGCCAGGTCTACTCCACGGTGATCGCCAAGGAACGCCGCGGCGAATACCTCGGCGACACCGTCCAGGTCATCCCGCACATTACCGATGAGATCAAGCGGCGGATGCGGCTTCCGGCCGAAGGCAAAAACGCGCCGGACGTCATCATCACCGAAATCGGCGGCACCGTCGGCGACATCGAGTCGCAGCCCTTCCTCGAGTCAGCCCGCCAGGTCCGCCAGGACATCGGCCGCGGCAACGTCTTCTTCGTCCACGTCTCCCTGGTGCCCTACATCGGGCCCTCCCAGGAACTGAAGACCAAACCGACGCAGCACTCCGTGGCGGCCCTGCGCTCTATCGGCATCCAGCCTGAGGCAATCGTGATCCGCTCGGACCGCGAAGTACCCGAACCGATGCGCGCCAAGATCGGCCGCATGTGCGATGTCGATATCGAGGCCGTCATCGGATGCCCGGATGCCCCCAGCATCTACGACATCCCCAAGACCCTGCACACCCAGGGACTGGACTCCTACATCGTCCGAGCCCTGGACCTGCCGTTCAAGGACGTTGACTGGACCAGTTGGGACAAGCTGCTCGAAGCAGTCCACAACCCCAAGCACCACGTGGAAATCGCGCTGGTGGGCAAGTACATCGACCTGCCGGACGCTTACCTGTCCGTGACCGAGGCCCTGCGTGCCGGCGGCTTCGCCAACGACACCAAGGTCAAGATCCGCTGGGTACCGTCAGATGAGTGCGAAACCCATGAAGGCGCCGTGGCGTCCCTGGACGGCGTGGACGCCATCTGCGTTCCCGGCGGCTTCGGCATCCGCGGCCTCGAAGGCAAGCTGGGCGCCCTGAAGTACGCCCGTGAAACCAGGCTGCCGGTCCTGGGCCTGTGCCTGGGCCTGCAGTGCATGGTGATCGAATATGCACGCAACGTGGTGGGCCTGGAAGGCGCGTCCTCGAGCGAGTTCGAACCGGATTCGAAGTACCCGGTGATCGCCACCATGGAAGAGCAGCTGGACATCGTGGACGGCAAGGGCGATCTTGGCGGCACCATGCGCCTGGGCCTGTACGAAGCCAAGCTCGACGACGGCTCGGTGATCGCAGAGACCTACGGCAAGACCACGGTCAGCGAACGGCACCGGCACCGCTACGAGGTCAACAACAAGTACCGCGACCAGATCGCCGCCGAGGGCCTCGTGTTCTCCGGAACGTCGCCGGACGGCAAGCTCGTGGAATTCGTTGAGCTGCCCCGCGAGGTCCACCCGTTCTACGTGGCAACCCAGGCGCACCCCGAACTGAGCTCGCGGCCCACGCGGCCGCACCCGCTCTTCGCCGGGCTCATTAAGGCCGCCCTGGACCACCAGAACGCACAGGACGCGCCGGCAGCCAAGCCGTTGCGTACGGTTGCCGCGAAATAGAACCGACTAAGCAGAGGACGGCGCGATGCCCGGCACACCTGAAACCCCCCTAGCTGCATGGCAGGTTTCGGATGCACCGAGCCCGCGCCGTCTTCTGTCTACGGAGAAGGTCTATAAAGGCCGGATCTGGGATGTGGTCAGCGACAGCTTCCAGCTGAGCGAGACGGGGGAGTCCCTGACGCGCGACTACATCGACCATCCTGGCGCCGTGGCCGTCCTGCCCATGAACGACGCTGGTGAGGTTCTGCTGATCAGGCAGTACCGGCACCCCGTGGGTATGGACCTGTGGGAAATTCCTGCCGGCCTTCTGGACGTGGAAGGCGAGGATTTTGTGGCCGGGGCTGCCCGCGAACTCGCCGAGGAGGCGGACCTTGCGGCCGGCGAATGGAATGTCCTGGTGGACTTCTTCAATTCGCCCGGCTCCTCCAGCGAGGCCATCCGCATCTACCTCGCCCGCGGCCTCACTGAGGTGCCTCACCACGAACGCCACGAGCGGACCGATGAGGAAGCCGAAATTGAATTCCACTGGATCGCTTTGGACGACGCCGTGGCCGCGGTCCTGGAAGGCAGGCTGCACAACCCGTCCGCCGTCGTCGGAATCCTGGCAGCCGCCGCGGCGAAGGCTGACGGCTTTGCGGGGCTGCGTCCCGCGGATGCATCCTGGCCTGCGCACCCCAGCCAGCGGTGATGACGCCGACTGCTGAGGCAGAAGCCCCGGCACCGCCCGTGCGGCCACAGACGGCCATCGACGGCGCCATCACCGAGTATCTGCAGCATATGGGCGTGGAACGCGGCCTGGCCGCCAACACACTCTCCGCCTACCGCCGTGACGTGGCGCGGTACTCCCGCTACGTGACCTCGGAGGGTTGCCACAGCCCCGGCCAGATCACCCGCCACCACGTGACGGGGTTCGTCATGGCCCTCAACGACGGATCCGACGGCGGCACAGCCCTGGGCGTCAGGTCTGCCGCCAGGACCGTGGTGGCGGTCCGGGGGCTCCACAAGTTCTGGGCCCTGGAGGGGATCACCACGACGGACCCCGCCAGCGACGTCCACCCGCCGATGCCGGGCAAGCGGCTGCCCAAGGCCATCAGCGTGGACGAAGTCACCCGGATCCTTGAAGCCGCAGGCGAGGACACCGCCACAGGGCTCAGGGACCGCGCCCTGCTCGAATTTCTCTATTCCACCGGGGCACGGATCAGCGAGGCCGTGGGCCTGGACGTAGATGACATTGCCCTGCAGGACGCCGAAGCCGGTCCCGCCGTGGTCCGCCTGTTCGGCAAGGGATCCAAGGAACGGCTGGTGCCGCTGGGATCCTATGGGGCAAGGGCTGTGGACGCCTACCTGGTCCGCGGACGTCCGTTGCTGGCGGCGAAGGGCAAGGGGACTCCCGCCCTGTTCCTGAACGCCCGCGGCGGAAGGATCAGCCGGCAAAGCGCCTGGACCATCCTGAAGGCGGCCGCGGATAAAGCCAACATCACGAAGGATGTCTCCCCGCACACACTGCGGCACTCCTTCGCGACGCACCTGCTCGAAGGCGGCGCGGATGTCCGCGTGGTGCAGGAGCTGCTGGGGCACGCCTCGGTCACCACAACGCAGGTTTACACCCTGGTCACCGCTGACACGCTCAGGGAAATTTACGCAGCAGCCCACCCCCGGGCGCTGGGCTGACGTCTGGGGTCAGGCTATAAGGTTGTGGGCATGACGTTTACCCCTGTCACGTTGTGCTTCCTCACCCGTGAGTCCGCCGGTGTGCCACAGGTCCTGCTTGGCCTGAAGAAGACCGGCTTCGGCCGCGGCAAGGTGGTGGGGCTCGGCGGGCATGTTGAGCCGGGGGAGACGGATGAAGAGGCTGCCTGCCGTGAAGTCCACGAGGAAGCCGGCATTGTGGTCCGGCAGGAGGATCTGCGCGACGCCGGTGTAGTGGCCTTCGATTTCCCGTTCAGCCCGGAATGGAACATGAGCACCCGGCTCTTTGTCGCCGCGCGTTGGACCGGGCAGCCGGCCGAAAGTGCCGAGATCCGGCCGGAATGGTTCGACGTCGGCGCCTTGCCGGTTGACCGGATGTGGCAGGACGCAGCGCACTGGCTGCCGCTGGTCCTTGGCGGCTCCAGGCTGCGCCTCACCATAGTCCTTAATCCGGACAACGAAACCGTCCGCGAAGTGCTGGACTCCTCGAGCCGCTGAGTTTTTGTCCACTTATCGCCGTTTTAGGGCCCGGTTGGGCCCACGCCGGCGAGGGACCCGAGCCGAGCTTGCGAGGTTTGGGAGCCGGTGGGGAGGATCAGGGTACGTGCCGTTCTTCCGGTCCGTTGTACTCGCTCAGCGGGCGGATCAGGGAGTTGCTGGCTGCCTGTTCCATGATGTGGGCGGTCCACCCGGTGATGCGGCTGGCCACAAACAGGGGAGTGAACGTGGCAGTGTCGAAGCCCATCAGGTGGTAGGTGGGGCCGGCCGGGTAGTCGAGGTTCGGTTTGATGGCCTTAGCCTCGTCCATGGCCTGCTCGAGGCCGTTGTACAGCCCCAGCAGTTCAGGGCGGCCGTAGTGGGCGATCATCTTGTCCAGCGCGGCCTTCATGGTGGGGACGCGGGAGTCCCCGTGCTTGTAGACGCGGTGGCCGAAGCCCATGACCTTTTTCTTTTGGGCCAGGGCGTCCTTCATCCAGGCCTTGGCCCGGGTGGCGGCTTCGTCCAGTGATTCCTCGGCCCGGATGCCGATCTCGTCGAAGGTGTGCATCACGGCCTCGTTGGCGCCGCCGTGCAGTGGGCCCTTGAGTGCGCCGATCGCACCGGTCACTGCCGAGTGCAGGTCGGACAGGCTGGAGGTGATGACCCGGGCGGTGAAGGTGGAGGCGTTGAAGGAGTGCTCGGCGTACAGGATCATCGAGACGTTGAAGGCGTCCACAACTTCCGGGACCTGGTCTTCGCCGAACGCCATCCACAGGAAGTTTTCCGAGTAGCCCAGGTCGTCGCGGGGCTCAACGACTTCCTGGCCGCGCCGGCGTCGCTGGTCGTAGGCTACAACGGCGGGCATGGCGGCGAAGAGATCCACGGCCTTGGCCATGTTGGCCTCGGGTGAGGAGTCTTCGGCCAGAGGGTGCCGGGCGCCCATGACAGAGGCCGCGGTCCGGCAGACATCCATCGGGTGGGCGCTGGTGGGAATTGTGTCGACGATCTGCTTTACCACGGGATCAAGGGCTCTGCCGGCGCGCTCGCGGGCAGAGAACGCGGAGAGCTCATCGGGGGTGGGCAGTTCGCCGTTCCACAAGAGGAATGCCACTTCCTCGAAGCTGCATTTGGCGGCGAGCTCCTGGACGGGATAGCCGCGGTACAGTAGCGAATTGGTGTCCGGGTTGACCTTCGAAACCGCGGTGTAGTCCACCACGACGCCGGCCAGGCCCTTCTTGATATCAACAGCTTCCATGCTGTCCTCCTTCGTTCATTGGGCAAGCCCGGGTGTGCCGGAATGCTTGCAGTCTCATCGGTGGCTCCCGGGTCCTAGCGGACGCCGGGAACGTGGAAGTTGAAAACGCCGGTATCGAAGTGGTTGTAGGCCTCATAGTCCACAAGCTCATAAAGCCGCGCACGGGTGAGCATGTTCTCCACCTGTGCTTCCTGCGACCCTGTTGCCTTGATCGATTCCAGAGTACGCTCTGCTGCGCCCATGGCAATGCGTAGCAGCGTGACAGGATAAATGACCATGTTGACGCCGACTCCCTGCAGCTCGTCCACGGTGAACAGGTCGCTCTTGCCGAACTCGGTCATGTTGGCCAGGATGGGCACGTCCACGGCGTCGCGGATGGCCTGGAACTCGGACAGGTCCTTCATCGCTTCCGGGAAGATGGCGTCCGCTCCGGCATCAACCAGGGCCCGTGCCCTGTCCGTGGCGGCTTCGATCCCGTCCATGGCCCTGATGTCGGTCCGGGCCATAATGAGGAAGTTCGGATCCCGGCGGGCATCAGCCGCGGCACGGATGCGCTTGGTTGCCGTTTCCAGGTCCACCACGTTTTTACCGTCCAGGTGCCCGCAGCGTTTGGGGTTGAACTGGTCTTCGATGTGGCAGCCGGCCAGGCCGGCGTTCTCCAGTTCCTGGATGCTGCGGGCTACGTTCATGGGCTCGCCGAAGCCGGTGTCCGCGTCCACCAGCGTGGGTAGATTGGTCATGCGGGCGATCTGACCGGCACGGGTGGCCACCTCGGTGAGGGTGGTCAGCCCGATGTCCGGCAGGCCAAGGTCATTGGCCAGCACGGCACCGGAGACGTAGACACCGGCGAAGCCCTTTTCCTCGATCAGCCGCGCCGAGAGCGGGTTGAACGCGCCCGGGAACTGCTGGATGGTGCCGGACGCGAGCATGTCGCGCAGCGCGATCCTCTTCTGTTCCGGGGTTGTCGTGGAATACAGCATCTGATTCTCCTGTACGGGGTGGGTAGGCAGAGCTTAGAAAAGGCCAGCGGGTGCGTTGCTGAGGTCGATGACGCCCGGGGCGGCCGTGATGTTCAGCTGGTCCAGTTCGCCCGGGCCCAGGTCCGGGAGGCATTCGGCGGCGGCGAGGAAACGCTCTATTTCCGCCTCGGCGACCAGGCCTGCTGCCAGGGTGCGGAACTTATTGATGTACTGCTGGCGGGCGAACGGCCGGGCGCCGAGTGGGTGGGCGTCGGCTACGGCGATCTCATCGGTGATGACGGTGCCATCGTTCAGGGTGATCTCCACGGAACCGCCGAAGGCCTTCTCGGCGATGTCCAGCGAGTGGTAGCGGCGGGTCCATTCGGGGTCTTCCACGGTACTGACCTTGTTCCATAGCTCCACGGTGTCGGCGCGGCCGGCACGTTCGGAGCTGTACGAGTCCGCGTGGTGCCAGGAGCCGTCCTGGAGTGCCACGGTGAAGATGTACGGAATGGAGTGGTCCAGGGTTTCCCGGCTTGCCGTGGGGCTGTACTTCTGGGGATCGTTGGCACCGGAACCGATTACGTAGTGCGTGTGGTGGCTGGTCTTGATCAGGACTGAGGCCACGTTGGCCGGGTCGGTGGCCTCCGGGTGCTCGGTGTGCAGCTTGCGGGCGAGGTCGATCCAGGCCTGGGCCTGGTATTCGGCAGAGTGTTCCTTGGTATACGTGTCCATGATGGCGCGCTTGGCTTCGCCGGCCTCTGGCAGCGGGACCTCGTAGGAGGCGTCCGGACCGTCCAGCATCCAGGCGATCACACCGTCTTCGCCCTCGTAGATCGGCACGGGGGAAGTTTGGCCGCGCATGGAGCGGTCCACGGCTTCGACGGCCATCTTGCCTGCAAACGCGGGTGCGTGGGCCTTCCAGGTGGAGATTTCGCCTTTGCGGGACTGGCGGGTGGCAGTGGTGGTGTGCAGGGCCTGGCCCACCGACTGGAAGATGGTTTCGACGTCGAGTCCCAGGAGTGTGCCGATGCCGGCAGCGGCGGACGGGCCGAGGTGGGCCACGTGGTCGATCTTGTGCTGGTGCAGGCAGATCGCTTTGACCAGATTGACCTGGATCTCGTAGCCGGTGGCGATGCCGCGGATCAGGTCTTTCCCGCTGGATCCAACGTGCTGGGCAACGGCGAGAATCGGCGGGATGTTGTCGCCCGGATGGGAATATTCCGCGGCCAGGAACGTGTCATGGTAATCGAGCTCGCGGACGGCCACGCCGTTCGCCCAGGCTGCCCACTCGGGGGAGACCCGGTCCGTGATGCCGAAGACGCCGGAGCCCTTGCCGTTGGTGGTCGGTGCGTGGGTCAGTGCCTGGGCCCGGGCAGCGACAATCGGTGCACGGTTCAGGGAGGCGATGGCTACGGAAGCATTGTCGATGACACGGTTGATGACCATCTCGGTGACCTCGGGCGTGACCTCGACGGAGTCAGCGGCAACGACGGCGATCTTGTGCGCCAACTGGTCTTCACGGGCGAGGTTCTCTTCGCTCTTGTAGACGCGAACGTGGTTGAGCTTAACCATGGTGCTCCTTCTTAGTGCTGTGGGTGGGTAGCTTTGACGTGGGAAAGGCTGCGGTGCAGGTGCAGGGTGGTGGCTGCTTCGGCGAGCCTGGCGTTGCCTGCGGCGATGGCCTCGGCAATGGCCGCGTGTTCGACGGCGGCCGCGTTCAGTCGCGGTGCGTCATCGGCCGCGAGGCGGCGGACCCGGACCAGATGGACCCGCAGGCTGCGCATCGCCTGCGCGAGGTAGGAGTTTGAGATGGCAGCGTCGATCGCCTCATCCAGCCGGCCCACCAGGGCGTAGTACTCATGGCGGGCAGGATCGGTGTCGCTGATCAGCTCCTGCGCCCGCAGGAGATCGGCGTGGAGCTTCGCAAAGACAGCGCGCTCGCCGCGTTCGGCAGCGAGGGCAGCAGCCTTGCCTTCCAGGGTTTCGCGGAGCTCGAACATCTCATCGATGTCCTCCAGCGAGATATCGGTGACGACGACGCCGCGGCCGCCCGCCGCCGTCGTCAGCCCTTCTGCGCTGAGCCGGCTCAGCGCCTCCCGGACCGGAGTGCGTGAGACGCCCAGCCGCTCTGACTGCTCCACTTCGGCGAGGACCGTTCCGGGCGTCAGGCGCCATTCGATAATGTCTTCGCGAAGCGTTGCATAGGCTTTGTCGCTGGCCCGCACAGTCCCTCCCGTCAATCTGCTCATAGGCCCCAGTGTATACAAAATTTGCTAAATAGCCCAGTAAAAGCCGGTTAGTGGGGGAAATTATCGCACGTATGTATACATAGGTCTTGTATGGGGAGGGTTGCCCGCATAGCATGGTGGCAACACAGCGACGTGAACGGGAGCCCATGATGGTCAGCGGAAATTACCGGGAAGCATATTCGCGCAGCATCGAACAGAAGGACGCCTTCTGGCTCGAGGCAGCAGGCGGCGTGACCTGGTCCAGGACTCCGGAAACGGCGCTTGATGGATCGGCCGCCCCGCTGTTCCGCTGGTTTCCCGATGGCATACTCAATACGAGCTACAACGCCCTGGACCGCCACGTTGAGGCCGGCCGCGGGGACCAGGCTGCCCTCATCTACGATTCCGCGATGCTGGGGATCAAGCGCACGTACAGTTACGCCGAACTGACAGACCTCGTGGCACGGTTCGCGGGTGTGCTGCGCTCGCAGGGAGTCCGCAAAGGGGACAGGGTAGTCATCTACATGCCCATGATTCCCGAGGCCGCCATCGCGATGCTGGCGACGGCCCGGCTCGGGGCCGTGCATTCGGTGGTCTTCGGCGGGTTCGCGCCCAAGGAACTCGCCGCCCGCATCAAGGATGCTGGTCCGGCAGCGATTGTGACGGCATCGGGAGGGATTGAGCCCTCACGAAGGGTGGAGTATCTTCCGGCGGTTGCCGAAGCGCTCGAACTCGCCGGTGCCGGGCAGACGCCCGTCATCGTCAAGGGCCGGGAAGGCTTTGCGCACCACGCCTCCGAGTATCCGGACTGGCTGGACTGGGGCCGGTGCATTAAGGCTGCCGCCCCGGCGGCAGCAGTGGACGTCGCAGCAACCGATCCCCTGTACATCCTGTACACCTCGGGCACCACCGGCACGCCGAAGGGGGTGGTGCGGGACAACGGTGGCCATGCTGTCGCGCTCAGCTGGACCATGGCAAACATCTACGACGTCGGTCCGGGTGACGTGATGTGGACCGCGTCCGACGTCGGCTGGGTGGTGGGGCATTCCTACATTGTCTACGGCCCGCTGTTGTCCGGTGCCACCACTGTCCTCTTCGAGGGCAAGCCCGTGGGGACCCCTGATGCGGGAGCATTCTGGCGCGTCGTGCAGGACCACAAAGTCAACGTCCTGTTCACTGCGCCCACTGCCCTCCGCGCGATCCGTAAGGCAGACCCACATGCTGCGGAACTGGCCCACTACGACATTGAAACCCTTCGATCGCTGTTTGCCGCCGGCGAGCGGCTGGACACGGACACCTACCGCTGGGCAGGTGAGGTCCTGGGTGTTCCGGTGGTGGACCACTGGTGGCAGACCGAAACTGGCTGGGCCATCTGCGCCAACCCGCGCGGGCTGGAGGACCTTCCCTTCAAGCCCGGGTCACCGACAGTGCCCATGCCCGGCTTCGAACTGAAGATTGTGGACGGCTCCGGAGCTGCGGTGCAGCCGGGGGAGGAGGGCAACATTGTCCTGCAGCTTCCCTTGCCTCCCGGCACCCTGACCACCCTCTGGCAGAACGACGACCGTTATGTATCCTCGTACCTTGCGGCCTTTGAAGGCAGCTACGCCACAGGCGACAGCGGCTACCAGGATGCCGACGGCTACGTCTTTGTGATGGGCCGGACCGACGACATCATCAACGTGGCTGGCCACCGGCTGTCCACCGGCGCGATTGAGCAGGTCATTGCCAGCCACCCCGCAGTCGCCGAATGCGCCGTGATCGGTGTGGCGGATCCCCTCAAGGGTCAGCACGCCAGCGGCTACGTGGTACTCAAGGCAGGCGTGACCGCCAACGGGAACGAGGTGGTCCGCGAGCTGATCGCCCTTGTCAGGAAGGACATCGGGCCGGTGGCCGACTTCAAGCACGCCGCGGTGGTCGAAGCACTCCCCAAGACCAGGTCAGGCAAGATCCTGCGCAAGACCATGCGCCAGATTGCCGACGGCGACGACTACATTGTGCCCTCAACGATTGAGGATCCGGAGGTGATCGGGCAGTTGCTGGGCGTGCTCCGGCCGGAAAGCGCCGTCTAATACCCGCTGTAATACCCCAAGACCCAAAGAAGTCTAGGCTGTGAGCCCCCGGCAATGTTCTTCTTCGCCGCCATTGTGGTTGTGATCGGCCCGACAGGGGCAAAGCGTCCCCCAACGAAGGAGTTCCAATGCCACAGGCTTTGACGTCGCGGTTCCTGTTCGGTCCGGGACCGAGCAACTGCTACCCGGAAGTGACCGCCGCGTTGGCGCATCCGGTGATTGGGCACCTGGATCCCGTCTTCATTGAACGGCTCGACAACACCTGCGAGGGCCTCCGCACGGTCTGGGGGACTCGGAATGCCCGCACTCTGCCTTTGAGCGTCACCGGTTCCGGTGGTATGGAAGCGGCTTTTGTGAACACCGTGGATGACGGTGACGTGGCAGTGATCGCCGTCAACGGGCTCTTCGGTGAACGCATGTGTGAGGTGGCCCGCCGCTGCGGCGCGACTGTGGTGCGCGTTGACCACGAATGGGGTACGCCCATCGACGTCGAGCGCGTTCTGACCGTTCACCCACAGCCGAAGGTGATTGCGGCAGTCCACGCCGAAACGTCAACGGGCGTCCTGTCCGACGTCGCTTCGCTCGGGCAGAACAAGGGTGATGCGCTGTTGATTGTTGACGCCGTCACATCCATCGGCGGGCTGGAGCTGCGCGCCGACGACTGGGGAATCGACGTCGGCTATGCCGGCACCCAGAAATGCCTCGGTGTGCCGCCGGGACTCTCGCCCTTCACAATGTCGGGCAGGGCCTTCGAGCGAAGAATCAAGGATCCCCGCTCCTGGTACCTGGACGTCGGCCTGCTGGGCGGTTACGCCGGGGCCGCCACCGGCAGCGGACGAACGTACCATCACACGCCACCGGTGACAATGATCGCCGGATTGGAGGCGGGATTGCAAAGAATTCTGGCCGAGGGACTGGACACGGTCCAGGCGCGCCACCGCGCGGCAGGGGCCGCGTTGCAGGCGGGGCTCCAGGAGATGGGACTTGAGCTGTTCGCGGCCGAGGGCCACCGGCTGCCCAGCCTTACCACTGTCAAGGTCCCGGACGGCGTCAACTCCGCGGCCGTACGCCATTATCTTCTGGAGCATTTCAGCATCGAGATTGGCTCAGGGGCGGGCAAGTACGCTTCCAGCATCTGGCGGATCGGCCTGATGGGCCCCAACGCAAACGCCGCGTCGGTGACCCTGGTGCTGGGGGCTCTGAAGGAAGCCATCTCCGCTGCCTAGCCTGGGGCTCCAGGGAAAACATGCCTGTAGTATCAGGGCCGCTTCCAGGCGTACTCGTTTTCCGGCCGGCCGGGCGTGCCGTAGCGGGGCGCCCGGGAGGCGATGCCGGCGTCGGCGAGGTATTCGAGGTAGCGGCGGGCCGTCACCCGGGACATTCCAAGCGCCACCATGACCTCTGTGGCCGAAACGGATCCCGAGTTGTGTTTCAGGTAGTCCCGGACCGAGCCCAGCGTGGAGACGGAAAGGCCCTTCGGGAGGGGCATTTCAGATGGCGCCCGGAGGCTTGCGAAGGCCTGGTCAACCTCGCTCTGGGATGCGCCGGTCCTCCCGGCTCCGGACCCAGGGGTTGCCAGCTGCTGCCGGAACAACCGGTAGCTCGAGAGTTTGTCTTCGAACGTGGCAAAGGTGAAGGGCTTGATCAGGTACTGCACAACACCGATGGCCACCGCGCTCCGGACAATCGCCACTTCCCGAACCGCGGTGATCGCAATAATGTCCGCGAGGATTCCTGCCGCACGCATCCGCCGGGCGATGTCCAGGCCGTGCAGGTCCGGCAGGTTCATGTCGAGCAGGACCAGTTCCACCGGCTCGCCGGCAGCGGCGAGCTCGCCCAGCAGCCTGAGGGCGGACTGGCCGTCAGGGGCCGTTCCGGCCAGCATAAATCCTGTCATCCTGCCCACGTAGGCTGCGTGCGCGGCCGACGCCACCGGCTCGTCTTCCACAACGAGGACGCGGATATCGGTCACTGGAACTGCTCCTCTTTGTCGGTTCCGGCGGCCATGGCCGGCAGGAAGACCTGGAAGCGTGCGCCATCCGTGCCTGTGATGCTCATGGTACCGTCCAGTCGCTGCACGGCCTGGCGGACGAGGGCCAGGCCAATGCCGCGTCCGAAGGGGCCGGATGCCTTGGTGCTGAAGCCGTGCCGGAAAATATCCTCCACGGCTGCGGGGTCCACGCCCGATCCGGAATCCTCCACGGTGATGTCCAGCCCCTCGGCGTCTGACTCAACGGTCAGTTCCACAGTCCTGGGGGCCGCGCCGTCCGCGGCGGCGTCGATCGCGTTGTCCAGGAGGTTTCCCAGGATGGTGACGAGGTCCTGGACCGCGAGGCCCGCGACGGACGCGGACCCGTCGGTGGAGAGCGTCAGCTTCACCCCGCGCTCGTTCGCTTCCGCAGCTTTGCCCATGATCAGGGCGCTCAGGACGGGTTCGTCCACGGAGCTCACCATCTCGTCAGTCAGTTGCTGGCTCAGTTCGAGATCCTTGGTGGCGAATTCCAGGGCCTCCCGGGTCCGCCCCAGCTCCAGCAGGGAAACCATGGTGTGCAGCCGGTTGGCGTGCTCATGGGTCTGGGCCCGGAGGGCGTCGGACAGCGTCCGCATCGTTTCCAGCTCGCTGCCCAGTGATTCGATCTCTGTCCGGTCGCGGATGGTGGCCACGGTGCCGAACACCGGCGCCCGGCGGAGGCCGCGGGAGTCGGGCCCGACGGCCGGGCCCTGGTTCACCACCACAATCCGCGGGCCTGTCAGGTGAATTTCATCGTGGGCTGCACGGCCGGATTCGAAGAGTTCTTTCAGGCTGGGGGCCAGCGGAAGGTTCGTCAGGAAGGGCGGCCGCGACGGGTCGTCTGCCGAATCGCGGGGCTGCAGTCCCAGCAGCTCGGCTGCCTGGTCGTTGTACATCACCACCCGGCCTTTGGTGTCGATCAGGATCAGACCCTCACGCACGGAATGCAGGACCGATTCGTAGTAGGCGAACAGCTGCGCCAGCTGCTCCGGACCCCACCCCCTGGTCACCCGGCGCAGGTAGTGGCCCAGCAGCCAGGAAGCCAGGGATCCGCCTACCAGCAGGGCCAGGCCGAGACCCAGCAGGGCGGGCAGCCGGCCGGAGAGCGCCACGTCCACAGTCCGGACCGTAACGCCGGCAGCGACGAGTGCCTTGACGTTGCCCGCCGCATCCTTAACCGGAACAACCGTGCGTACCGACGGGCCAAGCGTTCCTGCTGTGACCTCGGTGAACACCTCCCCGCGCAGGGAAGCCTCAATCGAGCCGATGTACGGCCTGCCCAGCTCCTCGTTCCGGGGATGCGTCCAGCGCGTCCTGTCCGGCGCCATGATGGTGAGGAAGTCCACCCCGGACCCGGCCATAACGTCCAGGGCGTAGGGCTGGAGCAACGCTGACGGATCCGTCTGGTCTGCGGCCTGGCGGACCAGCGGATTAGCGGCGACGGCGGCAGCAACACCCGTCATCCGCCGGCCGGCTTCCTCATAGCTCCGGTCCCTGGCATCTACGAACGCAACGGTGCCCGCAATCGCAATGAAGGCCAGCACAATGAGCAGATTCGCCACAAACAGCCGGCGCGCGATACTCCAGCGGTGGATCATTAAGCACCTCCCATGACCAATATGAACGCAACCGTGAGCTAAGTCACGGTATGGCCAATGATGGATATCACACCGGACCGACGCGAAGAGCCCAGAGAATGCGCCGCAGCGTCTACCAGATTATCCATATATCAAGGAGACACATCATGGCTTCTCAACGAGGAGAGTCGCTCGGCACCGTGAAAACGCGTCGCAAGGGCCTGGACAAATCCCATTACCTATACATTGCCGTTATTGCCGCCGTTATCCTGGGCGCCGTCGTCGGCCTGCTGTTTCCCGAGGTTGGCAAATCACTGAAGCCGCTCGGCGACGGCTTTATCAAGCTCATTAAAATGATGATTGCACCGATCATCTTCTGCACCATCGTCCTGGGCATCGGCTCCATCGCCAAAGCCGCGACGGTCGGCAAGGTGGGCGGCCTGGCGCTGGGCTACTTCTTGCTGATGTCCACGTTCGCGCTCGGCATCGGCCTGGTAGTGGGCAATCTGATCCACCCGGGTGAGGGCCTCAAGCTCACGCCCTACGACCCCGCCAAGAAGGCTGCTACGGACAGCACTGTGGACTTCCTGCTGGGAATCATCCCTTCCGACATCCCGGTCCTGCCGACGCTGTTCGCAGCGATCCTGGTCGGCTTTGCGCTCCAGAAGATGGGCGCGCAGGGCGCCCCGATCCTCAAGGCCATCGGCCACGGCCAGGTGCTGGTGTTCCGCATCCTCATCATGATCATGTGGCTCGCCCCCGTGGGTGCCTTCGGCGCCATCGCCGCCGTGGTCGGTGCGACTGGCTTCCAGGCGATCGTCAGCATGTTCACCCTGATGATGGCCTTCTACATCACCTGCGCCCTGTTCATCGTCGTCATCCTCGGCGGACTCCTGCGGCTGGTTGCCGGTGTCAACATCTTCAAGCTCATGAAGTACCTGGCCCGCGAGTATCTGCTGATCTTCTCGACTTCCTCTTCGGAAGCAGCCCTGCCGCGCCTGATCGCCAAGATGGAACACCTGGGCGTCTCCAAGCCCGTTGTCGGCGTCACCGTCCCCACCGGCTACTCGTTCAACCTGGACGGCACGGCCATCTACCTGACCATGGCCGCCCTGTTCGTAGCCAACGCGATGGGCACCCCGCTGGATTTGGGCGCCCAGATTTCCCTGCTGGTCTTTATGATCATCGCCTCCAAGGGCGCTGCCGGCGTCACCGGTGCCGGCCTGGCCACCCTTGCTGCAGGCCTCCAGGCGCACGCGCCGCAGCTGCTGGGCGGCGTCGGCATGATCGTGGGCATCGACAGGTTCATGTCCGAGGCACGTGCGTTGACCAACTTCACCGGCAACGCCGTCGCCACCGTACTGATCGGCACCTGGGTCAAGGAAATCGACAACCAGCAGGTCGGCAAAGTCCTCTCGGGCCAGGCCCCCTTCGACGAGCAGACCATGATCGCAGGACACGGCGAGCCGTTGTCCGATTCCCCCAAGGCGCCGGCGCTGGCCAACGCCTAAGCGGCCTTCGGCACCGAATCATGAACACGCAGGAATGCCCGCACAGCCCCGGCTTGCGCGGGCATTTTCTGCATCCGGCGGCCTAACCTTCGACCTCTAGTAGAAGGTAAAGGCTCAGATTCCCGCTAAAGTCAAGTTCCCTCGAATACCGTGTCGGGGCCTGTAGCCTAGGTTGAAAGCAGGATCAGCGCTGGAGCTCCAGCGGCAGGAAAATCACCGTCATCGAAAGTGTGGATAGATACGTGAGCAGCGAACAGGGTTCGGTAACTCTGGAAGGCACGGAACTCGATCTGGAAGACGCCGTAATGGGCCCCACCGGGCGCCCCCACCGCGAATTTCCGGAACCCGCCCCGCTGTCGTCCCACGGTCCCGCGCGCGTGATCGCAATGGTGAACCAAAAGGGCGGCGTTGGTAAGACCACGTCCACCATCAACCTGGCAGCGGCCCTCGCCGAATACGGCCGCAAGGTACTGCTGGTTGACTTCGATCCGCAGGGTGCGCTGTCCGCGGGCCTCGGCATCAACCCGCACGAACTGGACCTGACGGTGTACAACGTCCTCATGGATCGCAAGGTGGACATCCGCGACGCCATCCACCGGACAGGCGTTGAAAACGTGGACCTGCTGCCGGCCAACATCGACCTTTCCGCCGCAGAAGTGCAGCTGGTCAACGAAGTGGCCCGTGAACAGGTCCTGGACAGGGCGCTGAAAAAAGTCGAAGACGATTATGACGTTGTTCTGATTGACTGCCAGCCCTCCCTCGGCCTGCTGACTGTCAACGCCCTGACCGCCGCCCACGGCGTGATCATTCCGCTGATCTGCGAGTTTTTCGCCCTCCGGGCGGTAGCCCTGCTGGTGGAAACCATCGACAAGGTACAGGACCGGCTGAATCCGGGCCTGCAGGTTGACGGTGTCCTCGCCACGATGTACGACGCCCGTACGCTCCACAGCCGGGAAGTCATCACCCGCCTGGTGGAAGCCTTCGGTGACAAAGTCTTCGAGACTGTCATCAAACGTTCCATCAAGTTCGCGGACGCCACCGTCGCGGCCGAGCCGATCACCAGCTACGCCGGCAGCCACATCGGTGCCGATGCCTACCGCCGCCTGGCCAAAGAGCTGATTTCGCGCGGCGGAGCGCCCTAGCCAGGCCGTGGCCGAGTCCAAACCCGGCTTTGAGGTGCGGCTGGCCAACTTCACCGGCCCGTTCGACCTCTTGCTGGGCCTGATCGCCAAGCACCAGCTGGATATTACCGAGGTGGCCATTGCCACCGTCACTGATGAGTTCATCAAGTACATCAGGAAGCTGCAGAAGCTCGGCGAGGAATGGGCACTGGACGAAGCCAGTGAATTCCTGGTCATCGCCGCCACCCTCCTGGACCTCAAGGCGGCGCGGCTCCTGCCCGCCGGCGAGGTGGAGGACGATGAAGACATCGCACTGCTGGAAGCGCGGGACCTCCTTTTTGCGAGGCTTCTCCAATACAAGGCATTCAAACAGGTGGCGGCCCTGATGGCTGGAACCCTTGAATGGGAAGCCGGCCGGTTCCCGCGTCAGGTGGCCTTGGAGGAGCACTTTGCCGCCATGCTCCCGGAACTGGTGTGGAAGCACTCGCCGGAACAGTTCGCCCGCCTGGCCGAGTCCGCCCTGAAGCCCAAGGCGCCGCGGCCCACCGAGGTGGGCCTTTCCCACCTGCATGGCAGTGCCGTCAGCGTGAAGGAACAGGCCGAGATCCTCGGGCTCCGGCTCCAGCTGGGAAAGCCCCTCTCTTTCCGCGCGCTGATCGCCGACGCCGCTTCCACGATGATAGTGGTGGCCAGGTTCCTGGCCTTGCTGGAGATGTTCCGGGACAGGGCAGTGTCCTTTGTCCAGGTGTCGCCGCTTGGCGATCTCACCGTGCACTGGACAGTGGATGGCCGGGAATGGTCAACAGAAAACCTAAGCGAAGAATACGAGGAACTGCCGTGAGCCAAGAACTTCCGGATCCGGGCGTCGACGTCCGGGATCTTCCCGGCGGCGCCAGGGCTGCACTCGAGGCGGTCCTGATGGTCCTGGACCAGCCGGCCACCGCCATCGAACTGGCCGCCGGCCTGAATCTGACCGTCGCCGTCGTCGAGCAGTTGCTGGCGGAACTGCAGCGGGAGTATAGCGGCTATACTGTTAAAGCCCCGGACATGGACGATGCCAGCGATGCTGGTTTCAGCGCCAGCCCCCGGGGTTTCGAATTGCGGAACATCGCCGGTGGCTGGCGGATTTACTCCCGCGCAGACTTCGCCGAGATCGTCGGACGGTTTGTGCTTGAGGGTCAGACTGCCAGGCTCACACAGGCAGCTTTGGAAACACTGGCCGTCATCGCGTACCGCCAGCCTGTCTCCAGGGCCAGGGTGTCTGCAATTCGAGGAGTCAATGTCGATTCTGTCGTACGGACATTGACCCAGCGCGGGCTGATCGAAGATTCAGGACATGACCCTGAGTCGGGTGCCATCCTCTACCGGACCACGTCGTATTTCCTGGAACGGATGGGAATCGGCTCCGCAGCGGAACTGCCTCAGCTTTCACCCCATCTTCCGGGGCTTGAGGGCATCGCGGAGTTCTACGACGCCGACAGAATGTAGGCGGGAAATCCCGCGTGCGCACACGAATATTCATAAGGGCAGATAATTTCTGCATGGCTGGCTAGGGTTGTTCTTGGACAACCAGCCGGCCAAATAACGAAGGACGGGTCATGACACAGGCGGGACGCCAGGGTTCACCACGTAACAGTTCGGGACGCAACAGTTCAGAACGCAATGCCGGACAGGGCGGCGCGAGCCGCAATCCAGCGGCCAGCCGTAACCCTGCACAGGGCGGCGCCAGCCGTAACCCTGCACAGGGGGGCAGCGGCCGCCCCAGCGCGGCGGGCGGCGGATTCCGCGCCGGCGCCGGCAAGCGCAATGCTGGATTCGGCGGCGGCGGAGACCGCCCGCACAAGGCCCCGAGGCCGCGCGAGGAGCCATTTGTCGATCCCGGCGATGCTCCGGCGTCGCCGCCGGCCGGCCGCGGTGCCTCCGACTGGAAGCCCGCCGGCAGCACATCAGCGCGCAAGCCTGCCGCCCGCAAGCCGGGCGCCAACAAGGCTCCCGGCACTCCGGGCGCACTCAAGCCCAAGCCACGCACCGGCCGGCCCGGAGCCGCGGCCTCCCGCGCCTTTGGCAGCGAACGTTTCGGCCAGAACCTTGGTCCCGTGCGCAAGCCTGCCCGCCAGCGCGGACCCCGCGGCTCGGTTCCGCAGTCTGAAATGCACGACGCCGATGGCACCCGCCTGCAGAAGGTCATGGCACAGGCCGGCGTGGCGTCGCGCCGCGTCTGTGAAGAGATGATCTCCGAAGGCCGGGTGGAAGTCGACGGCCAGGTGGTCACTGAGCTTGGTGTCCGCGTTGACCCCAAGACAGCCGTCATCCACGTTGATGGCCTGCGCATCCAGCTGGATGAAAACCTCGTCTACATGGTCTTCAACAAGCCCAAGGGCGTGGTGTCCACCATGGAGGACCCCGATGGCCGTCCCTGCATCAGCGATTTTGTGCGGAAGACCCACCTGGGCGAACGCCTGTTCCACGTGGGCCGGCTGGACGTTGCCACGGAAGGGCTGCTGCTGCTGACCAACGACGGCGAACTGGCCAACCGGCTGACCCACCCGTCCTATGAGGTCCCCAAGACCTACTTGGTCCAGGTCCGTGGTCCGTTCCCGCAGGGAGTCGGCGCCCAGCTCAGGGAAGGTGTGGAACTTGAGGATGGCTTTGCCTCCGTTGACTCCTTCAAGCTGGTGGACTCCACTCCGGGCCACGTGCTGATCGAAGTGGTCCTGCACTCGGGCAAGAACCGGATTGTCCGGCGTTTGTTCGACGCCGTCGGATTCCCGGTCCTGCGCCTGGTGCGCGTCAAGGTGGGCCCCATCGGCCTGGGTGACCAGCGCCAGGGCAGCATCCGCAACCTTGGCAAGCAGGAAGTCGGCCACCTGCTGGCATCCGTAGGACTCTGAGGCATGTCCGCATTTCGCTCCCACGGGCGGGGACACCTCAACGGACCGGTCGTGGTGATTGGCACCGGCCTGCTCGGTGCCAGCATCGGGCTTGGCCTGCGTGGACGCGGCGTGCCCGTGTTCCTGTCTGACCCGTCGCCCACCAACCAGGCGGTGGCCGTCGATATCGGTGCCGGCCAGCCCCTGGACCAGCTCGGGGACGCGGCGCCGGAGCTTGTGGTGGTGGCGGCACCGCCGGACGTGACCGCCGACGTCGTGGCGCGGGCTCTTGCCGACTACCCGGATTCCGTGGTGGTGGACATCTCCAGCGTCAAAGCCGCCATCCTGGCGGAGCTGGGCGGCCGCGGCGGGGACCTCAGCCGCTATGTGGGCACCCATCCGATGGCCGGGCGCGAAAAGTCCGGTCCGGTTGCGGCCCGCGGCGAGCTCTTCACGTCCATGCCGTGGGTGGTTTGCCCGGGCCCGGAGTCATCCGCAGCGGCCGTGCAGACCGCGCGTTCCCTGGCGACCGACCTGGGCGCTGTGGTTTCCCAGTTCACTGCCGACGAACACGACGAAGCCGTGGCCCTGGTGTCGCACCTGCCCCAGATCATGTCCTCCCTGCTGGCCAGCCGGCTGCAGGGGACGCCGCTGCATGCGCTGTCCCTCGCGGGCAACGGGCTGCGGGACGTCACGCGGATCGCCGCGAGCGATCCCACGCTGTGGGTCCAGATCCTGGGCGGTAACGCGGGGAAGGTCGTGGAGATCCTTTACGGGGTCCGCGCGGACCTGAACCGGCTCATCGGCACGCTCGAGGAACCGTTGGCGCCGGGCGCCAGGCTTGACCTGGCCCAGCTGATCAGCGAAGGCAATGCCGGGCAGGCCCGTATCCCGGGCAAGCACGGTGGCCCGCCGCAGGCCTACTCCTGGCTCACGGTCCTGGTTGATGACCGGCCGGGACAGATCGCGCAGCTCCTCACCGAAATCGGTGAGATCGGCGTGAACGTGGAAGACCTGCGGCTGGACCATTCCTCGGGCCAGAACGTGGGCATGGTGGAACTGTCCGTGCTGCCGAACAAGCATGACCATCTGATCGAAGCACTCAACGACCGCGGATGGCGGGTATTGCAGTAATGACACAAGAACTTCTTGACACCCTTCCGGCCTTGCGCGTCGGCAGACCCCTGGTGGTGGCCATCGACGGGCCGTCAGGCTCCGGCAAGTCCAGCGTGAGCAAGGAAGTGGCCCGCCGGCTGCACCTTGCTTACCTGGACACGGGCGCCATGTACCGGGCCCTGACCTGGTTCTGCGTCACCACCGGAATCGACCTCAGCGACGCCGCTGCCGTGGAGCAGGCTTCCCGGGACCTGGTCCTGGAACTGAGCACCACACCGCGGGAGGACTACGTCCGCGTGGATGGGGCAGATGTTACGGACGCCATCCGCGAACCGGCAATTTCTTCAGCGGTCAGTACGGTGGCCACCACCCTTGGTGCCCGGACCGAACTGATCCGCCGGCAGCGTGGGCTTATTGAAAAGCACCACCGCCGCATCGTGGTGGAGGGCCGGGACATTACCACCGTCGTCGCGCCCGGCGCTGAAGTCCGCATGCTGCTTACGGCCAGTGAGGAAGCCCGGCTTCGCCGCCGCGGCATCCAGCTGGGCGGCACGCAGAATGCGGAGCAGCTCACCGCCCAGGTCACCCAGCGCGACGCCAAGGATTCCACGGTGGTGAACTTCACCCAGGCTGCCGACGGTGTTGTCACCCTTGATTCGTCCGATCTGGACTTCGCCGAGACCGTGGATGCGGCGCTCGTGATCGTCACGAAGGTGCTCAACCGTGACTGACGGCGGCGTGCGTCTTCCCTCCGGCTGGACCATGACCTGGAGCCGGCCCGTCGGCTGGCTGCTTGATCATGTGGTGTACCGGACGTCCGTCACTGGCCGGGACAACGTGCCGACAGGCGGGCCGGTGATTTTTGCCGGCAACCACATCAGTTTCCTGGACGGGCCGGTGATGTTCGGTGCGTCGCCGCGCCCCATGCACATTCTGGTTAAGAAGGAGATGTTCAAGGGAGTGCTGGGACGGGTCCTTCGGGCCTCAGGCCAGCTGCCGGTGGACCGCTCCGGGGACCGGGCAGCGCTGCTGCTGGGCAAAAACATGCTCGACGCCGGCCGTTGCATCGGGATTCTTCCGGAAGGTACCAGGGGGAGCGGCCAGGCAACGGACATCAACAAGGGGGTGGCCTGGCTGGCCCTGAACTCCGGCGCCCCGGTGGTTCCCGTGGCGATCCTCGGCACCCGGACTGGCAACGAACACCTCGACACAGTACCCAGGCCGGGGCGGCGGTTCCACGTCAGCTTCGGCGACGCGCTGACCCTCAGCCGAAACCCCGGCGAAACGGGCCGTGCTTCAATGGACAGGGCGGGAATGGAAATCCGCGCTGCGCTTTCGGGGCACGTCCAGGAGACCATCCAACACAGTGGGCAGCCTTTGCCCCACGCGGATTTCCGCACGAACTTCACAGCAGTAGCCGGGACGCCGGCAGATGACCACTAAGGAAAGTGCAATGAGCGACACGACTCAAACCTCCGGCCACTCCGGCGCCGGCGAAGACGAATACACGCCCACCGGCACGGACCAGGTGGCCGAGCGGCTGGCTGCCCTGGACGACGACGAAGCGGAGCTGCGTGCCGCGTCGCTCCGCGCCGGCCTGGCCGACTACGAACTCGACGACGAAGACGCCGCCCTTCTGAGCGGGGAATTCGACGACGAGGACTTTGACGGACCGGTCAAGCTCGATCCCGTGCTGGCCATCATCGGCCGTCCCAACGTGGGCAAATCCACTCTCGTGAACCGTATCCTGGGCCGACGCGAAGCCGTGGTCGAGGATACTCCCGGGGTGACGCGTGACCGGGTGATGTACTCGGCACACTGGAACGGACGCAACTTCACGGTCGTGGACACCGGCGGCTGGGAGCACGATGCCCGCGGCATCCACGCCCGGGTGGCCGAACAGGCGGAAATGGCCGTGGAAATGGCCGACGCCGTGCTCTTCGTCGTCGACTCTGCGGTGGGCGCCACCGCGACGGACGAGGGCGTCATGAAGATGCTCCGCCGCAGCAAGAAGCCGGTCATCATGGTGGCCAACAAGGTGGACGACTTCGCCCAGGAAGCGGACTCCGCCACCCTGTGGGGCCTCGGCTTCGGCGAGCCTTACCCCGTTTCCGCCCTGCACGGACGCGGCGTCGCCGACCTCCTGGACCACGTGATGGACACCCTGCCGGAGTTCTCCACGATTGAGGGCCTGGAACGCTCGGGCGGCCCGCGCCGCATCGCGCTGATCGGCCGCCCGAACGTGGGCAAGTCATCGCTGCTGAACAAGCTGGCAGGGTCCGAACGTGTAGTCGTGGACAACACCGCCGGTACCACCCGTGATCCGGTGGATGAGTTCATTGAACTCGGCGACCGTACCTGGCGCTTTGTGGACACGGCGGGCATCCGGCGCCGCCAGCACATGGCTCAGGGCGCCGACTACTACGCCTCGCTCCGGACGCAGGCCGCGCTCGAGAAGGCGGAGGTCGCCGTCGTTCTTCTCGCCGTTGACGAGGTGCTCAGCGAGCAGGACGTCCGCATCCTGCAGCTGGCCATCGAGTCGGGCCGTGCCCTGGTGCTGGCCTTCAACAAATGGGACCTGCTCGACGACGAACGCCGCACCTATCTGGAGCGCGAAATCGAGCAGGACCTGGCCCACGTAGCCTGGGCGCCGCGGGTCAATATATCCGCGCTGACCGGCTGGCACAAGGACCGCCTGGTTCCCGCCCTGGACCTGGCGTTGGAGAACTGGGACCGGCGCATCCCCACCGGCAAGCTCAATGCCTTCCTCGGCGAGCTTGTGGCGGCGCACCCGCACCCGGTGCGCGGCGGAAAGCAGCCGCGCATCCTCTACGGCACGCAGGCGTCCAGCCGGCCGCCGAAGTTTGTGCTGTTCACAACCGGGTTCCTGGACCCGGGCTACCGCCGTTTCATCACCCGCAGGCTCCGCGAAACATTCGGTTTCGAGGGCACGCCCATCGAGGTCAACATGCGCGTCCGCGAAAAGCGTGGCAAGAAGCGTTAATTAGGACACGCGGGGGGCGTGCAGGCGGCAAAGTGTCACTTGCACCCTCCGGAATCGTGTAAGCTTTTCAAGGTGGTTCGGCCGGACTGCTGAGTTGAAATCCTGGCTAACATCAGGAGTAAACGCAGCGGAGAACGGCGGAACTAACGGGCTGTAGCGCAGCTTGGTAGCGCACTTGACTGGGGGTCAAGGGGTCGCAGGTTCAAATCCTGTCAGCCCGACCAAAACAGAAGCGTCCCGGAGAATTTTCTCCGGGACGCTTCTGTTTTGTGCCGTCCTTTTGCATGTCTCGTCACCTGGCCTATTTCAGGAACTTCGATGTCCTGCGGTCCGCCAGGAGTTTTCCCTTGGTCTGGCACGTTGGACAGTACTGCAGGGACGTATCGGCGAAAGACACCTCCCGGACTGTGTCACCGCACACCGGGCAAGCCTCGCCGGTCCGGGCATGGACGCGCATATGGCCGCGTTTGAGGTCCTTTAGCTCGCTGGGTGGTTTCCCCTTGGCTTCAGCCAGGGCGGTTCCGAGCACGCTGTGGATGGCGTCGTACAGCGACTGCACCGTGTCGCGGTCCAAAGACTTGGCGGTAGCAAAAGGGGAGATCCTTGCAGCATGCAGGATCTCGTCGCTGTAGGCGTTTCCGATCCCCGCGATCACGCCCTGGCTCCGCAGGACTCCCTTGATCTGCTGGGACGTTGAGCCAAGAATTTCCGCCAGCATGTCGGCGTCGAACGCTGCGCTGAAGGGGTCCGGCCCGAGGGCCGCGATGCCCGGCACATCCTGGGGATCGCGCACCACGTACACGGCCAGGCTCTTTTTGGTCCCCGCCTCCGTGAGATCCATGCCATGGGCACCGTCCGGCCCGCTGAACGCCAGCCGGGCAGCGATGTAGCCCTTTCCCATCCGGAGCTGGGTGCCGGTGGGTGAGTCCGTGAAACGTACCCATCCTGCCCGGGCGAGGTGGAAGACGAACGAAGGTCCGTCGGTGTCAAGGCTGAGAAACTTTCCGAACCGGCGGACGCCGCTGATGGTGCACTCCTCCAACGCGGTGAAGGGCGGATCCGCTGTCTTCAGCACCGCAAAGGATACGATCTGGATCTTCCGCACCACCGCTCCGCGCAAGTGCTTGTCCAGGAAACCGGCCAGGCCTGCAACCTCGGGTAGCTCCGGCACGGCTTTACCTGCGGTCAGCCTGGCTGTTGGTGGCGGCCGGTGCCTCAGGAACAGGTGAGCTGGCCGCGGTGTCATTGGCCGTCTTCGCCGCCATGGAGCGCTCGGCATCTGCCTTCCTGAGCGCCCTCATCTTTTTGCCGCGCTGCCGCCAGACCCTCCACAGGACCAGGCCAAGAACAAAGCTGACAGCGGCGGCGATGGCTGAGATTTGCGTCCACATAGCGAACCAAGTGGCCTCGGTGCCAAGGATCCGCTGTCCGTTGTGGGCGGCCTGCGAGCTGCCGAACATGATTCCGGCGGTCAGCAAATTAGGGGACGCGAGGGCCACAGCGGAGACGAGGATGGTCAGTTTCCAGGGCCAGCTCACCGATTTGCGCGTTGCCTGCCAGGCCACCAGAAGGGGGACGAACGTGAAAACAAACCCGTGAAACATTCCCACCAGGATGCCGGCCCCGAGTTTGCCCTGGACCTGGTTGCGGATAACATTCGCCCACCAGACCGGGAGGATAGCCGCAAAGGCAAAGTAGGCGGCTGTAAGGACCACAAGCGCCACCACAACGAGGATGATCCGCGCAGTCCAGTTCGCCTGTTTCGCGGGCGATTCCTGTGAGTGTGTTCTCATGCGTCTCATCATGTCAGAATCCTCCTCGAACGCCCGTGGAGTTGTGCCTATACTTTCAGCGGCGGCTTGTTTTCCAGGCCCCGTTGACATTGGTGATTGACCCGATGAAAGGCCCCTGATGAGCAACATTCCCGAAGACCTGTCCTACACTGCCGAGCACGAGTGGGTATCCGCACCGAGCGCCGACGGCGTGGTCCGGGTGGGCATCACCGACTTCGCGCAGGACGCACTCGGAGATGTTGTCTACGCCCAGCTGCCGGAAGCGGGTACTAAAGTCACCGCTAACGACGTCGTTGGCGAAGTCGAATCCACCAAGAGTGTCAGCGATATCTATGCTCCGGTGAGCGGCGAAGTCGTCGCACGCAACGAATCCCTCGATACCGATTCGGCTTTGATCAACTCCGATCCGTACGGCGACGGCTGGCTGATCGAAATCCGGCTTGCCGAAGCAGACGCTGTGGAATCCTTGCTCAGTGCATCCGAGTACGAACAGCAGGTAGGCTGAAGCTACCGGGTTCATCCGGTCCGGCCAGCGGGCGTCTTCGCACGTCAGTGGCCGGATCGGTGCCCGGCAACGGATCCGCGAGGCGGGTCCGTCAGGGCAAATATTGATTGCAGGCGTGAGAGCTGCAGCGAAAGAGGAGGAATCCATGGTTGGCCACGAACAGGTCCCTGCCGAAGGCGAGCACGGCACAGGTGCAGCCAGGGCTTCGGAGACCACCTCGATTCATCTCACCCCCGTCACGGACGAGCCCACGATCGCCCCCAAGCTGTCCATGGACGAGCATTCGTCCGTGGAGGCACTGCCGGCCGGTTCCGCGCTTCTGGTTGCCCACAGCGGTCCGAACGCGGGTGCCCGCTTCCTGCTTGATACGGACACCACCACGGCCGGCCGTCATCCTGACGCGGACATCTTCCTGGATGACGTCACCGTATCGCGGCGCCACGTCGAGTTCCGCCGCACAGCGCGGAGCTTTGAAGTGGTGGATACCGGCAGCCTCAACGGCACGTACGTTAACCACGACCGCGTGGACAGTGTTGAGCTGAAGTCCGGGAACGAAGTCCAGATCGGCAAATTCCGTCTCACCTTCTACCTGAGCCCTGCCCGCGCAGCAGGCCGCGCCTGATCCCGGGACACTTGCCTGTGGCAATGGCACAACCGGAACGCCGGGGGCCCCAAGTTCTGAACATCGGGGAAGTCCTCGCGCAGCTGAGCGGCGACTTTCCGGGTATGACCGCGTCGAAAATCAGATTCCTGGAGGAAAAAGGCCTGATTAATCCGCGCCGCACTCCGGCCGGATATCGGCAGTACTCGGACGGCGACGTCGAGCGTCTCCGTTTCGTGCTGGCGCTGCAGCGGGACCAATACCTGCCACTGAAAGTCATTAAGGACTACCTTGATGCGATTGACAGGGGAGAACGGCCGGAGAACCTGCCGCCCGGCGTCGTGGTTTCGCCTCGGATCGTTTCGGATGAACTGGCCGTGGAGCTTCAGAACCGCGGCCGGAAATTCAGCGAGGAACAGCTGCGGACTGAATCCGGTGCCAGCATTCCGTTGCTTCATTCCCTGCTGAGCTTCGGACTGATCAACCACAGCAACGGCAAGTTCGACGAGCACGCCCTCCAGGTTGCCCGTGCCTGCGTGCTACTGGAGAGCCACGGCCTTGAACCGCGCCACCTGCGTCCGTTCCAGGCCGCCGCGGAACGTGAATTCGGGCTCGTGGAGCGGGCAGTTGCACCGCTCGCGTCCCGGCGCGATTCCGCGTCGCAGGCGCGGGCTGCGGAAGCCGCCCGCGAAATCAGCGACCTCTGCCTGGTCCTGCACCGGGCTCTGGTCCAGGACCGCATCTCACGTATGGACATCTGATGATCGAAGTGGAGATAGTCGGCGTTCGCATCGAACTGCCGTCCAACCAGCCGCTCGTCCTGCTGCGCGAGATCCACGGCGAACGCCACGTTCCCATCTGGATCGGGACTCCGGAGGCAAGTGCCATCGCCCTGGCCCAGCAAGGGGTGGTGCCTCCGCGCCCGATGACCCACGACCTCCTGGTGGACGTGGTGGAATCCCTGGGCCACTCGGTTGTCAGCGTCAACATTGTGGCCGTTGAGGACAACATTTTTTATGGCCAGCTCCAGTTCGAGAACGGCACCACCGTCAGCTCACGCGCATCGGACGCCCTCGCGGTCGCGTTGCGGGCCAAGTGCCGAATCTGGTGTGCCGACTCCGTGATGGATGAAGCCGGAGTCCGCATCACCGAGCATGACGAGGGTGAGGACACTGACCCGGGCCCCACGGTCGACGAGGAGCGCGAACTGCGGCGGTTCCGTGAGTTCCTGGACGATGTTGAGCCGGAAGACTTCGACGGCTGAGGTCACGTTAAGGTTAAAGTTGAGCCTGAAACTTCCGACACGCCTGCACAAAGAGGCCTGGATCTTTGACCTTGGGGCGCGGCGGGCCTAACGTCGAAGGTATCAAGCTCCCATTGCTTAGAGCAGCCGCGCAAGTCACACTGTAAAAGTACGACCCCCGCGAAATTACATGCATGGACTTCATGCGTGCACCGGCTGATGCAGTGGTCCCCCGGGAGCTTATATGAAGGAGGATCCAGGTGAGTCCCAAAGGCGAAGCAGGCGGGCTGAAACAGCCCACAACGGCTGGTGTGGCTGTGCCCGCGAGCGGTGCCCAGGGCCTCCTGTTTACCGAAGACCTTCCCGTCCTTGATGAGGACGCCGGATACCGCGGCCCCACCGCCTGCAAGGCGGCCGGGATCACGTACCGCCAGCTGGACTACTGGGCACGGACCGGGCTCGTTGAGCCAGCAGTCCGCGGCGCCGCCGGCTCGGGCTCACAGCGGCTCTACGGTTTCCGGGACATTCTCGTCCTCAAGGTAGTCAAACGGCTCCTGGACACCGGTGTTTCCCTCCAGCAGATCCGCACCGCGGTGGAACACCTGCGCGAACGCGGTGTGGAAGACCTGGCGCAGATCACCCTTATGAGCGATGGTGCGAGCGTCTACGAATGTACATCCGCTGACGAGGTCATCGATCTTGTCCAGGGCGGCCAAGGTGTTTTCGGCATCGCCGTGGGCAGGGTCTGGCGCGAAGTCGAAGGCAGTCTGGCTTCCCTGCCGAGCGAACACGCCGTCGAACAGTCCTTTCCCGACGACGAACTGGTCAAGCGGCGCGCCGCCCGCAAGATCGGCTGACACCACAGGCTGACACATAGCAACGAGAAGAGGCCACCCCGACGGGTGGCCTCTTCTCGTTGTCCGCGGAACCGGTGGGTGCAGCGGGACGCTGCAGCCACCGGAGTTACCGCTGGGTGCGGTTCCGCAGGCCGCTTCCGGTCGCCAGGATGTTGGCAAGGAGCGCGTCGAACAGTGCAGCTGAAGACTTCGCGGATTCGCCGGGCCAGTGGTGCACGGGGTGGGCCGCGCCCTGGATCTGCTGCCAGTTCGCCTGTTCGGGGATGCGCGGGCTCAACAGGAGGTCACCGAACATCGATTCCATTTCCGCGAGCCGGTAGGTGTGTTCGGAGGAGCCCGTGCGCACGCGGTTGGCCACGATGCCGGCGGGGGACAGGTTCGGCGCAAATTCCTGCTTGAACAGCTGGATGGCGCGCATGGTCCGCTCCGTTCCCGCCACGGAGAAAAGTCCGGGCTCGGCCACCAAGGCCACCTTGTCACTCGCGGACCAGGCCATCCGTGTCAGCCCGTTCAGCGACGGCGGGCAGTCTATGAGGACCAGCTCGTAGCGGTCGGCGCCGGCCAGGACTGCGGAAAGCCTGCGGAGGTCGCGGCGGCCAAGGTCGGGACGGTCGTAGATGCCGGTGTAGGCCGAACCCACAGCGACGTCCAGTACGGCCGGTCCGGACACGTTGGCGTGCGCCCGTGCAGTCCAGGAGCTGCCTGCGACGTTGTCTGCCAGTTTGGCGCGGCGGGGGCTCTTGAGCATCCTGCCGATGTCCAGCTGATCGCCGGCCAGGACGCCCAGCGCAGTGGTGGCGTCCGCATGCGGATCGAGGTCCACCACCAGTGTGGGGATTCCTGCGGCAAGCGCCGCAGACGCCAATCCTGTGGTGACGGAAGTCTTCCCGACTCCGCCCTTGAGGCTGCTGATGCTGACTACTTGCACGTGTGAGACCAAAACCTAACGCCGGCTGCCGTGTTGGGGGTAATGTTTGCTCCGGCAGTGCCGAAGCCGGCGGCTTGAGCCGCCTTACTCATCATATGTGGCTGCGCCTGTGAATCCCGCCTTATGGGGACGCGGCATGGCACGGCGATGGTGTGGGTGGCAGGTTCTGCCAGCCTCCGTTGATGTACGCGGGACATGACGGAGGTTTCTGTCACTGTGGCCACAGTGATTTGTATTTCTAAGCGCGGGTCTTAGACACTGTGACCACTTACCGATACACCCGCAAAGATGCAGGAGAATTATGTTTTCCAAGATTCTGGTGGCCAACCGCGGCGAAATCGCGATCCGGGCCTTCCGTGCCAGCTACGAGCTCGGCGCCAAGACCGTTGCTGTCTTCCCCAATGAGGACCGAAACTCGATCCACCGCCAGAAGGCCGATGAGGCATATCTGATCGGCGAAGTGGGGCATCCCGTCCGGGCCTACCTCGATGTTGCCGAAGTGGTACGCGTCGCCAAGGAATCCGGCGCCGACGCGATCTACCCCGGCTACGGCTTCCTCTCGGAAAACCCGGACCTCGCCCGCGCGGCCGAGGAAGCGGGCATCACCTTTGTAGGCCCGCCGGCTGAGGTGCTTGAGCTGGCGGGCAATAAGGTTGCAGCACTGAAGGCTGCCCGTGAGGCCGGTGTGCCGGTCTTGAAATCGAGTGAACCCTCCAAGGACATGGATGAGCTGATCGCCGCGGCCGATGAGATCGGGTTCCCCATCTTCGCGAAGGCCGTCGCCGGCGGCGGGGGACGTGGCATGCGCCGCGTTGACACCCGGGAGGGCCTTCCTGAGGCCCTGCAGGCCGCCATGCGTGAGGCCGATGCCGCCTTCGGTGACCCCACCATGTTCCTCGAGCAGGCAGTGCTCCGCCCGCGCCACATCGAGGTCCAGATCCTGGCCGACGCCGAGGGCAACGTCATCCACCTCTTCGAACGTGACTGCTCCATCCAGCGCCGGCACCAGAAGGTCATCGAAATTGCCCCGGCACCCAACCTGGACGAAGGCATCCGCCAGGCGCTTTACCGTGACGCGGTGAAGTTCGCCAAGGCCCTGAACTACGTCAACGCCGGAACCGTGGAGTTCCTGGTGGACACCGTCGGCGAACGCGCCGGCCAGCACGTCTTCATCGAAATGAATCCCCGCATCCAGGTGGAGCACACCGTTACTGAGGAAGTGACGGACGTTGACCTGGTGCAGGCACAGCTTCGGATCGCCTCCGGCGAGACGCTCGCGGACCTCGGCCTCTCCCAGGAGACGGTCCAGCTCAAGGGTGCAGCGCTGCAGTGCCGCATCACCACCGAGGACCCGGCCAACGGGTTCCGGCCCGACGTCGGGAAGATCACCGGCTACCGCTCCGCCGGCGGTGCGGGTGTAAGGCTCGACGGCGGCACCGTCTACTCGGGTGCCGAGATCAGTCCCCACTTTGACTCAATGCTCGTGAAGCTGAGCTGCCGCGGCCGTGACTACCCTGCCGCCGTGGCCCGCGCCCGCCGGGCCCTCGCAGAGTTCCGCATCCGAGGTGTGTCGACCAACATTTCCTTCCTCCAGGCCGTCCTCGATGATGCCGACTTCATTGCCGGAAACGTTGCCACGAACTTCATCGACGAGCGTCCCCAGCTGCTGCAGGCCCGGGTCTCCGCCGACCGCGGCACCAAGCTCCTGACCTGGCTGGCCGAAGTCACCGTCAACAAGCCCAACGGCGAGCTGAAGGTGCACTCGGATCCGGCTGCCAAACTCCCCGCCGTTGGCGATCGGCAGGCCGCACCCGGATCACGCCAGCGCCTGCTGGAGCTAGGCCCCGAAGGATTCGCCAAGGCCCTGCGTGAGCAGACCGCCGTGGCCGTCACCGACACCACCTTCCGCGACGCCCACCAGTCCCTGCTGGCCACCCGCGTACGTACCCGGGACCTCGTGGCCGCCGGACCCGCGGTCACGGCCCTCCTTCCGGAACTCCTGTCCGTTGAGGCCTGGGGCGGCGCAACCTATGACGTTGCGCTGCGCTTCCTCGGCGAGGACCCCTGGGACCGCCTGGCCGCCCTGCGGAAGGCGCTGCCCAACGTCTGCCTTCAGATGCTGCTGCGCGGCCGGAACACGGTGGGCTACACACCGTACCCGGAGGAGGTTACGGTGGCTTTCGTCAACGAGGCCGCCGCCACCGGTATCGACATTTTCCGCATCTTCGATGCCCTGAACGACGTGAACCAGATGGCACCCGCCATCCGCGCTGTCCGGGCCACCGGCACCGCTGTAGCCGAAGTAGCACTGTGCTACACCGGCGACATGCTGAACCCGGACGAGAAGCTGTACACGCTGGACTACTACCTGGAACTGGCCCAGCGGATTGTGGACGCCGGCGCGCACATCCTTGCCATCAAGGACATGGCCGGGCTGCTCCGCCCGGCAGCGGCCGCCAAACTGGTCGCCGCACTGCGCGAACGCTTCGACCTCCCGGTCCACCTCCACACCCATGACACGGCCGGCGGTCAGCTGGCTACCCTGCTGGCGGCAGTCGACGCCGGCGTCGATGCTGTTGACGTTGCCTCCGCCTCGCTGGCCGGGACCACCAGCCAGCCGTCCGCCTCCGCCCTCGTGGCGGCGCTGGCGCACACCCCGCGGGACACCGGCTTGAGCCTTGACGCAGTCAGCTCCCTTGAGCCGTACTGGGAAGCCGTGCGCCGCGTCTACGCGCCGTTCGAGTCAGGCCTTCCGGGCCCCACCGGCCGTGTCTACCAGCACGAAATACCGGGTGGCCAGCTCTCCAACCTTCGCCAGCAGGCCATGGCTCTGGGTCTGGGGGAGCGCTTCGAAGCGATCGAGGACATGTACACCGCGGCGGACCGGATCCTGGGCCGCCTGGTGAAGGTCACGCCGTCGTCCAAGGTGGTGGGCGACCTCGCCCTGCACCTCGTGGGCCTCAACGCAGATCCGGCGGACTTCAACGAAAATCCGCAGAACTACGACATCCCCGACTCCGTCATCGGCTTCCTGTCCGGCGAACTTGGTGACCCGCCGGGAGGATGGCCGGAGCCCTTCCGTACGAAGGCTCTCAAGGGCCGCAGCATCAAGGTCCGCGATGCCGACCTCAGCCCCGAGGACAGCACCGCGCTCCAGGGTGATTCCAAGACCCGCCAGAACACGCTGAACCGCCTGCTCTTCGAGGGCCCCACCAAGGATTACCTCAAGAGCGTGGAGACCTACGGCAACATTTCCGTCCTCGACACCCGCGATTACCTTTACGGCCTTCAGCGCGGCGCCGAGCACGAGATCCAGTTGGAGAAGGGTGTCCGGCTGATCGCCTCGCTGGAAGCCGTTTCCGAGCCCGACGAGAAGGGCATGCGCACGGTGATGTGCACGCTCAACGGCCAGTCCCGCCCCGTTGTGGTCCGTGACCGCTCCGTGGTGAGCAACGTCAAAGCCGCCGAGAAGGCAGACCCGGCCCAGCCCGGCCACGTTGCCGCGCCGTTCGCCGGCGCCGTCACCGTGACCGTCAAGGCCGGCGACACGGTCAATGCCGGCGACACGGTGGCCACCATCGAAGCGATGAAGATGGAAGCCTCCATTACGACGCCGGTGGCAGGCAAAGTCGCGCGGCTCGCCATCTCCGCCGTGGAGCAGGTCCAGGGCGGGGACCTCCTCCTGGCCGTAGAGCAGGGCTAAGGAATCCAGGCTTAAAGGCAGGGGGCCCTCCCGGCGGAAGTTTCCACTTCCGCCGGGAGGGCCCCTCGTTTTGCAGTGCCGCTTAGACGCGCGGTGCGCCGTACATTTCCTCGATGACCGACTCGAAGTCCTTCATCACCTGCGCCCGCTTCACCTTCATGGACGGTGTCAGATGGCCTGACGCTTCCGTGAAGTCCGAAGCGACGATCCGGAATGACTTGATGGCCTCCGCCTGCGACACCGAGGCGTTGGCCTGCGTGATGAGGTCCTGCACGGCGGCCTTGACCACCGGGCTCTCGACCGCCAAGTCAGGCGTGGTGGTGGCGGGCAGCCCGTGCCGCTGGAGCCAGCCCGGCAGAGCTTCCGGGTCCAGAGTCACCAGGGCGCCGATGAACGGCCGGTTGTCGCCCACCACCAGGACCTGGGAGACCAGCGCATCCGCCCGGATCTGATCCTCCAGCAGGGCCGGAACCACGTTCTTGCCGCCTGCCGTGACTATGATTTCCTTCTTACGGCCGGTGATCCACAGGAAGCCGTTCTCGTCGAGCCTTCCGATGTCGCCGGTGCGGAACCAGTCATCGGCAAACGTATCGGCCATGAGGTCTTCGCGCTGGTAGTAGCCGCGCATCACGCAGACACCCTTGGCCAGGATCTCGCCGTCTTCGGCGATCTTGACTGAGTTGCCCGGCAGCGGCTTGCCGACGGAACCGATCTTGATCAGGGCGGGGGTGTTGACCGAAATGGGGGCGGTGGTCTCGGTAAGGCCATACCCTTCAAGGATCTGCAGGCCGATGCCCTGGAAGAAGTGACCCAGCCGTTCCCCGAGCGGGCCGCCGCCGGAGACGGCATGGGCCACGTTGCCGCCCATGGCCGCGCGCAGCTTGCCGTAGACGAGTTTGTCGAACACCGTGTGCTTGAGTTTCAGCCCCAGGCCAACGTGCCCGGCCTGGCGGGCTTTGGAGAACGCGATGGCGGTCTCCGTGGCTTTGTGGAAGATGGCACCCTTGCCGCCGTCCTCTGCCCTTGTCAGGGCCGAGTTGTAGACCTTCTCGAAGACGCGCGGCACGGCCAGGATGAACGTGGGCTGATAGCTCTGCAGGTCGGCCAGCAGGTTCTTGATGTCCGGGGTGTGCGCCACCGTGGCGCCGGCGGCCACTGCCAGGACCGAAATGAACCGTGCAAAGACATGGGCCAACGGCAGGAACATGATGGTTTTGGCCTGCTCGTTCACCACGTCGCCAAGCAGCGCCAGGGCGTTGTCGGACAGTTCAACGAAGTTGCCGTGGGTCAGCTCGCAGCCCTTCGGCGGGCCGGTGGTGCCCGAGGTGTAGATGAGGGTGGCCACGTCGCTGAGCTGTGCCGTTGAGCGGCGGGCCTCCAGGTCGGCGTCGCTGACGTCCTGGCCCGCCTCACGGACGGCGTCCAGTCCGCTGCCTTCGAGCTGCCAGACGTGCTGCAGGGCGGTGAGGCCTTCGGACGTGGCCGCCTGCCGGATGATGTCCTCATGGTGGGCGGCCTCGCCGAATGCGGCAACCGCCCCGGAGTCACCGAGGTTCCAGGCAACCTGCGAAGGCGATGAGGTCTCATAGATGGGCACCGAGACGGCGCCGGCGAACCAAATGGCGAAGTCGAGGAGCGCCCACTCGTAGCGTGTGCGGGACATGATGCCCACCCGGTCGCCGGCTCCCACGCCACTGGCCATCAGGCCCTTTGCAAGGGCTTGGACGTCCGCCAGGAAATCCGTAGCCGAAACGTCCCGCCAGGCGCCTGCGGAGTCCAGCCGCGAGAAGAGTGCGGGGTTGCTGGGCTTGGCTGCCTGCCGAAGCACAAGATCGGTGATGTTGGTTTCCGGTGGGACAACAACCAGGGGCGGAACACTGAATTCGCGCACTATAGCTCCTTTGATATCCATAGACCCGCACAGGGTATGCCTAAAGACTAATACGCCCTGTAACTTGGCCGTGCAGAAACAAACCTACTGGCCAGTAACATAGGAGTCAAAGAGGAGTGCGAAGGCCACAGGCCCGGCCTCCGGTGCGGCCCGCCCGGGGCGCCCTAGAATGAAGCACTATGTACGCAATGCCCCCCGGCGAGCCCACCGATCAGCTCCGACGTCCAGCCCCCTGGCGGCGGCGGCCGCTGGGATTGAGGGCCCGGCCCAGGCAGGTGGAAACGTTCCGCGAGCACCTGCGTCTCGGGCGCAAGGGACTGGCGATCGGCATCGATATCGGCGGCACCAAGGTCGCCGCCGGCGTGGTGGACGCCGACGGAAGGATTCTGAGCGAGGCCCGGCGGTCCACCCCAGGCAGCGACCCGCGCGCTGTGGAGCAGGTCATCGTCGAGCTCGTGGACGAATTGGGAGCAGGCCACAGGGTCTGGTCGGTGGGCATCGGTGCGGCCGGTTGGATGGATCTGGAGGGCGGAACAGTGCTTTTCAGTCCGCACCTCGCCTGGCGCAACGAGCCGTTGCGTGCCAACCTTGAGCGCCTCCTGCGACGCCCTGTGCTGCTGACGAACGACGCCGACGCCGCGGCCTGGGCGGAATGGCGCTTTGGTGCAGGGCAGGGGGAGGACCGGCTGGTGTGCATCACCCTCGGTACCGGTATCGGCGGCGCCATGGTGATGGACGGGCGGGTGGAGCGCGGCCGGTTTGGTGTAGCGGGCGAATTCGGCCACCAGATCATCATGCCCGGCGGGCAGCGTTGCGAGTGCGGGAACCGGGGCTGCTGGGAGCAGTACGCTTCGGGCAACGCCCTCGGCCGGGAAGCGAGGATCCTGGCGCGTGCCAACTCGCCGGTTGCCCAGGAACTGCTGGCCACCGTCGGCGGTGACGCGGAGCAGATCACCGGGTCGATTGTCACCGAACTGGCACTCGCCGGTGACGCGGCCTGCCGCGAACTCCTTGATGAAGTGGGCGAATGGCTGGGCCTGGGACTGGCGAACCTGGCAGCATCGTTGGATCCCGGACTGTTTGTGATCGGCGGGGGACTCTGCTCGGCGGGCGACCTGCTGGTGGAGCCCGCCCGTAAAGCCTTCGCCCGGAACCTCACCGGCCGAGGCTTCCGTCCGGCGGCCGGCATCGAGCTGGCAGCGCTCGGGCCAAACGCAGGGCTCATCGGAGCGGCCGATCTGTCCCGAGTCAGCAGCCGCATGCGGTGACGGACGCTTCTTAGACGCGCGCGCCGTCGTCGTTCTCGTCTTTTTCCTGGGGCAGCTTCATGATCAGGTAAACAACGGCGAGGATGAACACCGCCACCATGCCCACAATCGCCAGCAGTGGAGCGGACCGCCAGAACATGGCGGACAGGAGCAAGGCAAGGGGCGCACCAATGGCGCCGAGCCAGGCCAGCATGGTCAGGGGATCCGTCCCGGCAAGGCTTGGCGGTTCTTCCGGCACGAAGTCCCCCGCGTCGTCCTCCACGGCATAGTCACGCTGGCCGAAGCCCTCGCTGGCACCCTGGCCGTAACCAGCGGTACCTTCGCCGGCCTTCGCACCGTCACCGGCGCCGGACGTTGCCGCCTGCCGTTCGGCTGCGGACAGTTCGGTAGGGGCTGTGCCCGCCAGGCCCAGGGGATCAAAGTCGCGGAACGTCGCG
Source organism: Pseudarthrobacter sp. S6 (assembly GCF_050156575.1). Classification (NCBI taxonomy): domain Bacteria; kingdom Bacillati; phylum Actinomycetota; class Actinomycetes; order Micrococcales; family Micrococcaceae; genus Pseudarthrobacter; species Pseudarthrobacter sp. S6. The sequence continues at coordinate 1,851,620 of NZ_CP189581.1, forward strand.
GACCTGCCAGACCCGGCCGCGGCTTCCGGGCCTGCTAAATCAGGAGTTTTGGTGTCATTACAAGTGGCGTCAGGGCCCGGGGCAATCGGGCCGGGGGTGGTGGCACTCGCAGGGACTGTGCCGGAAGGGGCTCCGGGCTTTTCTTCGAGCCGGGCCACCAGGTCCAGCCACACTGCATCGTCCTGGTTTGCGCTTTGGTCCTGTGAGCCGGAGTCGGGCCTATTCATGGGCGGTACCCTCCTGGACCTGGGCTGCTGCCGTGCCGGCAACCACCGCCCGGACGAAGTCGGCGGATCCTCGGAAAATCTCCTCAGCGTCGTTATCAAGCGTTGCCACGTGGTAGCTGTTCTCCAGCGTGGTCAGTGTCAGTGGTGCGTTTGCCAGGCCGCGGCGCAGCGCTGCCACACTCGTGTCCGATACGACGTGGTCCACGGTGGAGCGGAAGACCCGGACGGGCGCGGTGACGCGAGGGAGCAACCGGATGGTGTCCTTGAACATCTTGTTCAGCTCATGGGCCGCAGCTACGGGCGTCCGGGGGTAGGCGCCCTCGTCCATCCCGGGTTTCAGGATGTCGTTGGCGATGGCCGGAGTACTCTTCAGGACCAGTTTCAGGATGCCGGCCAAGGGCGCTCGGGGATCATCGATAACGAGGCCGGGGTTCACCAAGATCACCCCGGCCACGGGCCGGCTGGCCGCGATTCTCAGGGCCAGGGCGCCGCCCATGCTCAGCCCGGCGACAAAGACGTGGTCGCAGTGCGAGTCAAGCTCCAGGTAGGCGTCGTCCAGTGCGCCGTGCCACTGCGGCCACCGCGTGCGCGCCAGGGCCTGCCAGCTGGTGCCGTGCCCGGGCAGCAGCGGCATGCGTACGGCGAACCCGGCGTCGGCGAACGACTGCGCCCACGCGCGCAGCCCGTGCGGACTGCCCGTAAATCCGTGGGAGAGGACCACCCCGATGCGGGCTCCGTCGCCGTTGAAGGTGCTGCTGAAAGGGCTGTGGTCCGGTGCGCCGGTCATGAGGTCTCCGAGGTGGTGTGAGGTGTGGCCGCGGTTCGGGCTGGCGGGGCAGCGGCGGGTGCATGGGCAAGGAAGAAGGAGCTGGAACGGGCAAATATCTCTGGCGCATCAACATCCAGCGTGGCCACATGTCCGCTGTTGTGCAGGTCCACTACTTCCACCAGCCGTGGGCCCAGACCTTGCCGCAGCGTCAGGAGCGAGGTGGCCGGCACGACGACGTCCGACTGGGACTTGAAGACCTGCACCGGGGCGCTGACCTGGTGCAGCCCCCGCGTGGCTGCGCCGAAAAGCTTCTTGAGCTCATGGACGGCTGCCAACGGCGTCCGCGAATAATCGCCGTTATTGGTGACTCCCGCCGTCGGCTGTTCCTCCTGGATGGGCAAGGTAGTGCGCTGGAAATACTTGAGCACTCCGATGACACGCACGCGGCGGTCATAAAAGCTAAGGCCAGGATTCACCAGAGAGACGCCAGCCGCAGGATGCCTGGCGGCCGTCAGCAACGCAATGGCGCCGCCCATCGAGAGGCCGGCCACAAAACACTGCTCCGTCCGGGCGCTCAGTTCCAGGTACGCCGATTCGAAAGTCCCGTACCAGTCGCGCCAATTTGAGCGCGCAAGCTGACGCCAATCTGTCCCATGGCCGGGAAGAAGCGGTACCGACACCGCGAATCCCTGGGCGGCGAGGTGCTCTGCCCAGGGCAGGACGCTCAGGGGGCTGCCGGTGAAGCCGTGGCAGATGGCAATCCCGGTGGTGGCATTGGGTCCGTGGCCGGGGTAGCTGAAAGCGGCAGGCCGGGGCGCGATGCTGCTTTCTGTCATGACACCATCGTGTCATTGTTCGGGACAAATCTCACTAGAGTAGGGTTGCATTGAAGTGCCCGCCCGGCCCGACGAAGGGGCTGGCCGGCCGGCTTCCGGAGAGGTTCATCACGTGTTCTATTGGGTCATGAAGAGGATCTTCCTGGGGCCGGTGCTACGGCTTCTTTTCCGTCCCTGGGTCAAAGGCCTGGACAATGTTCCGGCGCACGGGGCGGCCATTATCGCCTCGAACCATCTGTCTTTCTCCGATTCCATCTTCATGCCGCTGATGGTTCGAAGGCCGGTGGTTTTCCTGGCCAAGTCCGAGTACTTCACCGGCACGGGCCTCAAGGGCAGGCTGACGGCCCTCTTCTTCAGGCTCACCAACCAGTTGCCCATGGACAGGTCCGGCGGCGCGGCATCGGCCGTATCGCTCAACGCCGGCATGGATGTCCTGACAAGCGGGGGACTGCTGGCCATCTACCCTGAAGGCACCCGCAGCCCCGACGCACGCCTCTACCGGGGCAAAGTGGGCGTCGCCAAGCTGGCGCTGGAAGCTGGTGTGCCAGTGATCCCCGTGGCAATGATCGGCACGGACAAGGTTCAGCCCATCGGCAAGCGGATGCCGAATATCCGGCGGATCGGCATGATTTTCGGTGCCCCGCTGGATTTCAGCCAACACTCCGACCAGGCGGAGGACCGGCTGGTCCAGCGCAAGGTCACCGACGAGATCATGTTCGAGCTGATGCGCCTCTCCGGCCAGGAGTACGTGGACGAGTACGCTGCCGTGGTTAAGCTCCGCCTTGCGGGAGCAGCGGCGGGCGAGGCTGGCGATCCCTCCGCGAAACGGGCTGAATCTGACGGCGGTGCTGAGGGCACTGAGACCGAGGGCAAGGACCCGGCAGCCGGCTGACTGTGACGCCGCACCCGGGACGCGTGACGGACAGGTGTCCTGAAGCCAGCCGCGCACATTAGTCTTAGATAGTGACTGAGCTATCTGCAAAACCTGTCTTTTCGCTGTCCAGCACCGCCCAGAGCGGAGCAGCCAACTATCCCGGACTGGATGTGTGGCGTGACCTTCCCGTTTCCCAGCAGCCCAGCTGGCAGGACAAGGACGTTTTCGACGCATCGGTCGGGGAACTTTCCGTGCTGCCGCCGCTGGTTTTCGCCGGCGAAGTGGACGTTCTCCGTGAACGGCTGGCAGCAGCCGCGGAGGGCAAAGCCTTCCTGCTGCAAGGTGGCGACTGTGCTGAGACCTTTGAAGCGGCAACGGCGGATAAGATCAGCGCCCGCGTTAAGACCATCCTGCAGATGGCAGTGGTGCTTACTTACGGCGCAGCGATGCCGGTCATCAAGATGGGCCGGATGGCCGGCCAGTTCGCCAAGCCCCGCTCGTCCAACGATGAGACCCGCGACGGCGTGACCCTGCCGGCGTACCGAGGCGACATCGTCAACGGCTACGAGTTCACTCCCGAGTCCCGTGGCCATGACGCCGCCCGGATGCTCAAGGCCTACCATACGTCCGCCTCCACGCTGAACCTCATCAGGGCCTTCACGCAGGGCGGCTTCGCGGATCTGCGCTCCGTGCACCAGTGGAACAAGGGTTTTACCGAAAACCCGGCGCACGCCCGTTACGAATCCCTCGCCCGAGACATCGACCGCGCCATCAAGTTCATGGCCTCCTGCGGCGCTGATTTCGAAGCACTCAAGCGGGTGGAATTCTTCGCCAGCCACGAGGCCCTGCTGCTGGACTACGAACGTGCACTGACCCGCATCGATTCGCGGACCGGTTTTCCGTATGACACCTCGGCGCATTTCCTGTGGATCGGGGAGCGTACGCGCGAACTTGACCACGCGCACGTTGACTTCCTCTCACGCGTTCGAAATCCCATTGGCGTGAAGCTGGGCCCGTCGACAACCGGCGACGACGCCCTCCGCCTCATCGACAAGCTGGACCCCGAGCGGGAGCCGGGCAGGCTGACGTTCATCACGCGCATGGGAGCGGGCAATATACGCGAGAAGCTTCCTGCCATTGTGGAGAAGGTCACAGCCTCCGGCGCCAAGGTTCTCTGGGTCACCGATCCGATGCACGGCAACACGGTTACGTCGCCGAACGGCTACAAGACCCGCAACTTCGACGACGTCATTGACGAAGTACGCGGCTTCTTCGAAGTGCACCAGGCCCTGGGCACGGTTCCCGGTGGCCTCCATGTGGAGATGACCGGTGACGACGTCGCGGAATGCCTGGGCGGAGCCGATCCGGTGGACCAGGAATCGTTCCTCGACAAGTACGAGTCGGTCTGCGATCCGCGACTGAACCACATGCAGTCCCTTGAAATGGCGTTCCTGGTGGCCGGAGCACTGGCTAAGCACTGACCGCCCGATGCGGAGTCAGGCTTCCACGGTGGTGTGGCCGGCAGACCGCCGGCTACACCACGGTGAGGGTAACGACGGAGCCTTCAGGCACCTTCTTCTTCACCGGGTCTTGATCACGAACCGTGCCGAAGAAGCCGCCGAGGATATTGTTTACCCGTACCTCGAAGCCCAACGCACGCAGCGCTTCTTCGGCTTCTTTGGCTTGTTTGCCGATGAAGCTGGGGACTTCAACCAGCTTTGGTCCGTCGGAAATGGTCAGCGTCACTGCGCCGCCCTTGGTCAGGGTGCCGGTCGCGGGCGACTGCTCGGCAACTGAGCCCTTGGGCACCTTGGGATCGTTGACTTCGCCCTTCGCGACATCGGCCTTGAGGCCGGCAGCTTCGATGGTGTCGACGGCGGCGTTCTTCGCCAGTCCCACGACTGACGGGACCGGGATCGGCTGCGGCCCCTTGGAGACCAGAAGATTGACGGGGGTGCCGTGGCGCGCGGGAGTCGCGGCGGCCGGCTCCTGGGAGAGCACGACGCCGGCGGCAACGGCGTCGTCAAATTGTTCAGTGACGGTGCCGAGCGCCATGTCGGCCTGGTTCAGTGCATTTTTCGCTTCGTCAAGCGTTCCGCCGGTCAGCTTCGGGAGTTCATAGAGTTGCGGGCCCTTGGAAACAAACAAGGACACCGGCTGGTACTTCCGGGTCTCCGCGCCGGCAGTCGGGTCGGAGCCCACCACAAGGCCGGAAGGAACGTCGTCGTCAAAGACATCGTTGGTCCGTGACTGGAACCCCGCCTCGCTCAGCAATTGCTGCGCCTGTGCCACCGACTTGTTGGCGAGCGCCGGAATGGTGCCCGGGGACCCTGGACCCATGCCGAAGAACCAGCCGGCTCCGGTGGCAAGCAACGCGATGATGACCAGGACCACCACCCAGAGGACGCCGCGGCGCCGCGGGTTGCCCTCCCGGAGGCTCCGGACCGGGGTGGCCGCAGCCCGCGCCCTTGCCTTCTCTTCCTCCCTGTCGAGCCTGCGCCGGGCGCGTTTGCTGATGGGGATCGCTGCCGGGACGGCGTCTTGAGCATCTGGCCTGTAGTGCGCTTCCGGCCGGTACTGTTCGCCTGGCCGGAAGTCGGCGTCGGGCGGATACAGGGCATGCGGAGCGTGCGGTGGGTGCTGTGGCTGGGGCCGGGAGAAGGACGACATTACGGCGGTGGGGTTGTTGGTGCGGGCGATGATCTCGGTCTGGTTCTGCTGGCTTTCTTGGGTCGCGGCAGGCGGCCTGAGGTCCAGTTCGGCATCCGTGAGGTTGGTCCGGATGTGGCGGAGTTCCTGCAGCAGGGCGTTGCCGTCGACGGGGCGGTTCTCTGGATCGTTTGCGGTGCACCACTGGACGAGTTCATCCACCTCGGCGGCGAGGCCGGGCACCAAGGCCGAGGGAGGACCGACCGTTTCATTCACGTGCTTGTACGCAACCTGGATGGGGACCTCGCCGTCGTACGGCTGCTGGCCGGTCAGCATCTCATAGAGCATGATGCCCACCGAGTAGATATCACTCCGGGTGTCAGCCTGTTTTCCGAGCACAAGCTCGGGGGAGAGGTAACCCACGGTACCGATGAGTGTCCCGGTGCTCGTGGACGTCGTTACCGCACGGGCCAGTCCAAAGTCGCCGATCTTAATCCGGCCGTCGTCGGCAATCAGGACGTTCTCCGGTTTCACATCCCGGTGGATCAGCCCCGCCGCGTGGGCCGCGCCGAGGCCCTGCACTACCGGATCAATCAGGGCAAGGGCCAGCCGGGGAGGAAGCGCACCTTTGGATCTGATGACGTCCCGGAGGGTGTGGCCCTTGATGTGTTCCATGACCAGATAAGCGGTCTGGCCGTCGTTGCCCTGGTCCAGCACTCCCACAACGTGGGCGTGGGACAGCTTCGCGGCGGCTTTAGCCTCGCGGCCCAGCCGGTCCAGGAACGTCTCGTCGGTGGCGAGGTGGGGATGGAGGACCTTCAGGGCAACATCGCGTTCCAGCCGAAGGTCCGTTGCCAGATACACGGTCGACATGCCGCCGCGCGCGAGTTTAGAGCGGACGGCGTAGCGGTTGTCCACCAGCGTTCCAACGAGACGGTCTGACACTTGTTCCTGCACCCTACGATACTAATCCTGCATGGAAAAGGGTCCGAACCGACGTGCGGTCCGGACCCTTATCGTTATCCCCGGGCTGGCTTCAGCAAGCACGCGGGGCACTTTTATGCGGGGATTTAGCCGAAGTCCTTTTGGTGCGCCTTGATCGCAGCTACGTAGGCCTTGGTGTCGTCGTACATACCGTATTTGCTGACCGAGTACTGGCCCTGGTAGTACCCCGCTATCGCTGTGTCCTCGTCCTTGCTGGTGGAAATAAGCCGCTTGATGATCGCCACGCCGGCCGTTGCGTTGTCGTAGGGATCCAGCAGGTTGAGCTTCCGCCCTACGAGGTCTGACGCCCACTGCCCGGAGGACGGGATGACCTGCATGGTGCCGATCGCGTTGGCCGGTGACACCGCCCGCTGGTCAAAGCCGGACTCCTGCTGTGCGAAGGCCAGAGCCAGGGTGGGGTCCACCCCCAACTGGCGGGCTGTATCGGCCACAATTGTGCGCATCTCAGCCCGGGACGGTACGGGAGCGGCGTTCAGCAAGGCCTTGTTTTCGTTGGCGGAGCTCACAACGGCCGCGGGGTAGGTGAAGCCCAGGAAGGAGCTCGCTATCAGTGGAGCGGCGGGCGCCGCGGGGGCGGCCGGGGTGGAGGAAGCGGGCTGGATGGAGGCGCCCGGAATGACCAGCTTGTTGCCGGGGTAGATGACAGTAGTCATGCTCAGCTTGTTGGCCGCCAGGATGTCCGCGAGCTTGACGCCGTGCCGGGAGGCGATCGCTGACAGGGTGTCGCCGGCCTTGATCGTGTATGAACCGCCGGGAGCCGGTGCGGGAGCCGGCGCTACGGGAGCCGGCGCTGCGGGAGCGGAAGTAGGCTGGACGGCTGCAGCCGGTGCTGCAGCAGCACCCGCGCCCACGTTGATCTTCTGGCCAGGGTAGATGATGGAGCGCATGTTCAGTCCGTTCCAGCTGAAAACATCGGACAGACTGACGTTGTGCTGGGCCGCGATGGCGCCGAGCGTGTCGCCGGACTTTACCGTGTAGCTGCCTCCGGCATTGGCCGGAGCGGCCGCGGTGGGGGCCGCCGGCGCCGGAGCAGGCGCAGCGGGGGAACCCGAGCCGGACAGCTTGATCTTCTGGCCGGGGTAAATGATGGTGTTCGTCTGGAGGTTGTTGAGCTTGAGGACTTCGTACGTGTCCAGTCCGAATTTGCCGGCAATTCCGCTGATGGTGTCGCCGCGGGCGATGGTGTATTCCGCGGGCGCCGCAGGCTGCATGGGCTGGAAGGCAGCCGGAATGGTAGTGGAGACAGAAGCCGCCGGGATCAGGCCGACTTTCGTTTCAGCCGCTTGGGCCTTCATCGCGGCGGCAAGGGTTGCCGGGATTGCGCGGGCAGGTGCCTCTGCCGCAGCAGGCTGGGCGAGGGCCAATGACGACAAGACAACCGCAGGGAGTGCCGCCGTGGTGACAGCAATCATGGGCAGGCTCTGCCTCGGGGGCTGTTTTGGCGAACGGGACGTCGTCATGGAAAGAATCCTCTTCTTCAACTGCCGTGGGCGGGAGATGCAATGTGACTATTGATACTAATGTTACTTAAGTTATTGCTGTTACAAATGTGATCTATGTGAATCTCTCATGAAATGTCCCGTAGCACAAGAATTCCGACCCCGGCGGCATAAAGAGTTTTGTGGAGTGTTGGATAATTCGTGGCAATGGCAGCCAATGCCGACTAGGCGGCAGGGGTCCGGCCGTGGCAACCTTGATCCGTGAGTAACGTAGAAAGCCTTGTGGGCGAGTGGCTGCCCCTGCCGGATGTCGCGCAGATGTTGGACGTTTCGATTACGAGAGTCCATGGCCTTATTGATGAACGCGCCCTGGCGGCCCTGCGGGTCGGGGAACGGCGAATACGGTCAGTTCCAGCCGCGTTTATCCTGGACGGCCAGGTTGTTGACAGCCTCAAGGGGACCATTGTGGTCCTGGCGGACGCCGGCTACTCCGACGAGGACCTGATCGTCTGGCTGTTTACCCCCGACGAGTCGCTCCGGGGCCGGCCAATTGATGCCTTGCGGGAAGGCCGCAAGACGGAAATCAGGCGCCGGGCCCAAACTCTGGCCTGGTAAACAACATAAGGAGCCCGGTCAACGCCGGGCCTGCAGCTGCTGCAAAGACCAGTACGAATGTCAGGACGCGCGGCTGACCGTGGCTTCCGCCAGCTTCCGCAAGGCGGTCTTGGGCAGTTCGTCCAGCGGCAGCTGTTCCAGCGCGTTATAGGCCGCCGCGCCGAATTCGTTGATCAGCACTTCCGTCGCCTGAAGCGCACCCGACTCTTCGATGATCCGCCGGATCTCGGACACGTCAGCGTCGCCCAGGTCCGGGCTGCCCAGCTTGGCGTCGATAAATTCCGATTCTGCCGTTGACGCCTGGCCCAGCGCGAGGGCAATGAGCACTGTCCGCTTACCTTCGCGAAGATCGTCGCCTGCCGGCTTGCCCGTAGTGACAGGGTCCCCGAAGACCCCCAGGACGTCGTCGCGCAGTTGGAACGCCTCGCCCAGCGGCAGCGCGAAGGCCGAGTAGCCCCGGAGCAGGTCGTCCGGAGCGCCCGCCAAGGCGCCGCCAAGCGCCAGCGGGTGCTCAGTGGAGTATTTGGCGGACTTGAACCTGATGATGGACTGTGCCCTCGTCACCGCTCCGGCCCGGTCCCGGACGGGACCTGCCACTTCCTCCAGGATGTCAAGATACTGACCCGCCATAACCTCGGCACGCATGAGGTTGAAGATCAGACGCGCCCTACTGCCTGCAGCCGCCTGTTCGCCGATGTCCGTGAAGGCCTCCTCGCTGAAGGAGAGGCATAGATCCCCGGTGAGGATCGCGGCTGCCTGCCCAAACCGCTCGCTGTCCAGGGCCCAGCCTTGCGCGTGGTGCAGCTGGCTGAAGCGGCGATGCACGCTGGGCCCGCCACGCCGCGTGTCCGAGCGGTCAATGATGTCGTCATGGATCAGGGCAGCTGCCTGGAAAAGTTCCAAGGCCGATCCCGCCGTCACGATTTCCTCGGCCGCCGGATCGCCGCCCGCGCCGCGCCACCCCCAGTAACACATCAGGGCGCGGAGCCTCTTGCCGCCCGTCACCAGGTTGGAAATGGAACCCATGATGGGATCGATATCGGGTGAAATGGCAGCCATGAGCGATTGCCGCGTGGTGAGGAAGTCTGTGAGCTCACCGGCAACAGCGGCGACGAATGCAGTCTGCTCAATCCTTAACTGCTCCGAAACGCTCACTTGGCGGACTCAGCAGCCACGTTCGCGCCGATGGTGAAAGTAGAAAGGCCGGCCGCTTCGACGGCGGCGATGTTGACCGTCTCGGAATCGTTCCGGACGAAGTCTTTGGAAGCGACAGCGCCCACAGCGTCGCCGGGGACGGCTTTGAATCCCTGTGCTTCGAGGTGCTTTGTGTAGAACTCCACGACGGTGGCGGTCGGGGCGTTGATGCTGGCCACGAGGGCCGCCGTGGCGGGCGTTGATGTCTTATCAAAGCTGCTCGAAATCACCGTGGCGCCGGGCATCAGTGGGAGCAGGGTTTCCGGGAATCCCGCGACGATTGTCCCCACGGTGGCGGAAGTTCCCGGCGACGCCGTCGGGCTCGCGGACGCGGTTACGCTGGCGCTGCCAGTCGCTGGCGAGGATGTAACTGAGGAGGATGATGCCGCTCCGGGCTCCGCGGGGCTGCAGGCAGCGAGAGCCAGAAGGGCGCCCGCGGCCAGTGCCGCTAATCCTATTGGCTTAAGACTTTTCATGACGGTCACGGGGACTGTCCTCCTGGTGTTGATGCCGGATTCAGCCTCCAGTTTAGTCAGTACCAGCCGATACAATTGCCGGTGTGGGACCTGAGCGGAACAACCAGTACACCGAAGCGGGTCTTCGTGAGCTCCGGCGCAACTGCATCATGCACGTGGATATGGACGCATTCTTCGTCGCAGTGGAGCTTCGCACCCGGCCGGAACTCCGCGGCAAACCCGTGATCGTTGGCTTCCCTGCGGACCGCTCGGTAGTACTCTCGGCGTCGTATGAAGCCCGGGCCTTCGGAGTGAAGTCCGCCATGCCCATGGTGGTCGCAGCAAGGATGTGCCCCAAAGCCGTCATCATTGAACCGCGCCACAAGCTGTACTACGACGTTTCCGCCCGGCTGATGGAAATCTTCGCGTCCATCACCGATCTGGTGGAGCCGCTGAGCGTCGACGAAGCTTTCCTGGACGTCGGTGGCGCCATCCGGCGGTTGGGGCCCCCGCGCGAAATAGGTGAACTGATCCGGCGCCGGGTGGCTTCCGAACTGGGCATTACAGCCTCCGTGGGCATCGCAGCCAGTAAGTTCGTAGCCAAGATTGCTTCCACGCGTTGCAAGCCTGACGGGTTGTTGCAGATCGGACCCGACGAGACAGTGCCCTACCTCCACAGCCTGCCCGTCGGGGCGCTGTGGGGCATCGGCGCCAAGACCGCGGACGTCCTGGCCCGGATGGGCATCAGGACGGTGGCGGACGTGGCTGCCACTCCGGTGTCCGCACTGAAGAAAATGCTCGGGGCCACCGGTGAACACGTCTACCGCCTGTCGTGGGGGATCGATCCGCGGCCCGTAACCCCCGTGCGGCCTGAGAAGAGCATCGGCGCTGAAGAGACCTTCGCCGTGGATACCGGCGACAACGCCCTGATCGCACGGGAGCTGCTGCGGCTTTCCCACAGGACGGCAGGACGGCTGCGGAGTTCGGGGATGGTGGCGCGGACGGTGGCGTTGAAACTCCGGTATGCCGATTTTTCCACCATCACCAGGAGCCGCACTGTCCACGCACCTGTAGACAGCGCCCAACTGATTTATGCCGTGGCAATTCAACTCCTGGAATCGTTGGGGAGTCGGCCCATGACCGTGCGCCTTGTTGGCATCCGGGCCGAGCAGTTGGAAGACGCCGCCCACACGTCCCTCCAGCTGAGCTTTGACCGCCGGGATGATAACTGGCGGGCAGCAGAACAGGCACTGGACGAGGTCAGCCGGAAGTTCGGAAACAAATCGATTCTCCCCGCCAGCCTGCTGGATTCCGGAAACGGGTCTTAGCCGGACGCCGGCACGTTGCGTGTTTGGTTCAGGGAGGTGATGGCCGTCTTTCAGAACGGCCCCCGACAAACTATCCTTATATATACATAGTTCTCAGTTATTGCCGGACTTCCTGGACATGCTGCAGTTCCGAAGCCCCGCATGCCGGTGTTCGCTTTCCGCCATCGTCGGCGGGGCGGGAACCTCCCGGCCATGCCGGTCGTTATCGAAGCAGTAGTACGGGATGGGACCAGCCCGTACGTTGGCCTACTTAAGGAGGTCGTGATGCCGCTCTCGGAGCACGAACAGAAGCTGCTGGAGCAGCTGGAGAAGCAGCTGCACGAAGACGATCCGAAATTCGCCAATTCCATGGGTTCGGATCCCGGGCGAACGTGGTCCACCCGCCACATCGTGATTGGTGTGCTCTGCACCCTTGCGGGCATCGCCCTGCTCCTGGTCGGCGTCACAGTCCAGAACATCTTTGTCGGTGTCCTGGGCTTCGTAGTTATGGGCGGCGGTGTGTACTTCGCCACAATGCGCAGCGCTGCCGGCGGCAAGCAGCGCTCCGCACCTGGTACAGGTAAGTCCGGAAAACCAAGAAGTTCATTTATGTCCAGCCTGGAAGAGCGCTGGGACGAGCGCCGCCGCGACGAATCCTAAGGCAGCGCCTGTAAGCCGGGTGCCGTGGCCGTAGGTTCCGGCCTGCCCTCCATTTCGCTCCCCGCGGTCAGGATGACCGCAGCAGAAGACCCGCCACGGCGGGTCTTCTGCGTTTAACCGCAGCAGGTAGTAGCCGGTGCCCTTTTGCGCGCTCAAATCGACCCCTGCTGCGGGCCTGGATGGACGGCCGGACGCCCGCGGATACGCCGGCTGGGCCCGTTTTGAGCCTGACGGTGGCAGGGCGCCGCCGTCGGGCACTTATGATTCCAGCCGAAACGGCGACGGACCCTCCACTTCCATCTCCCACGCCATTTGGGGGACAGTGGCCTGAAAAGGGGGGAATATTGGGCTGATGCGCGTTGACTGTGGTGGAAAGTGGAGTAATGTGGAGGACATAAGAGGGTAGTTGCAACACAGGGGATATTGCAGTTCCTGACGGCAGACAGGCGGTGGGCCAGTGTTTCTGGGCACACACTCGCCACGTCTGGACGAAAAGGGCCGAATTATTCTCCCCGCGAAGTTCCGTGAGGAGCTTGCCAGTGGACTTGTTCTCACCAGGGGACAGGAACGTTGCATTTACGTCTTCAGTGAGCAGGAATTTGCACGTGTCCACGAGCAAATGCGGGAGGCGCCCATTTCCTCCAAGCAGGCCCGGGACTACATCCGCGTCTTTCTCTCTGGAGCCTCTGACGAAGTACCTGACAAGCAGGGGCGCATAACCATTCCGGCCACGCTCCGGGAGTACGCAGGCCTCGGCAGGGAACTGGCCGTCATCGGTGCAGGAACCCGGGCCGAGATCTGGGATGCCCAGGCCTGGAACGAGTACCTCGCGGAGAAGGAAACCGCCTTCTCCGAAACCGACGACGCCATTCCGGGAATCCTGTGATCCCCTGAACGGCCCGGCGGAACCGCTTCTTGAACGAGATCTCCAGCCGCCCATCAGAGAGTCAACCTGGCCTCACTTCCCCGGAGCCAGGCCGGCAGGATGATAGGCGCGGATGGGGATCTGGCTCAAGAAGCAGCACACCAACACTCACGGCAAGAAAGGACGAAGGCATGACCGATGACCCGAAGCCAACGTCCGAACGCCATGTGCCGGTCCTCAAGGACCGGTGCATTAATTTGTTGGCGCCCGGCTTCGAAGCTGGCCGCCGCCGAGGTGAAACCCCGATCGCCATTGATGCGACCCTTGGCATGGGCGGCCACGCCGAAGCCATGCTGGAGCGTTTCCCTGATCTGCACCTGATCGGCATCGATCGTGACGAGGAAGCCCTGGTGCTGGCAGGAGAGCGGCTGGGGCGCTTTGCTTCCCGGACGGATCTGGTCCACGCCGTCTACGACGAAATCGACGACGTCCTCGAAGACCTGGGTGTCGCCCAGGTCCACGGCATCCTGATGGACCTGGGTGTGTCGTCGCTGCAGCTGGACGAGCGCGAGCGTGGCTTCGCCTACTCCTTTGACGCTCCCCTGGACATGCGGATGGACACCAGCCGCGGGCAGACCGCAGCGGATGTGGTGAATAACTACAGCGAAGAGGATCTCGTCAGGATCATCCGGAAGTGGGGCGAGGAGAAGTTCGCTGGCCGGATCGCCAACAGGATTGTCGCGGCGAGGACTGCCAAGCCTTTCGCCACCACGGGGGAACTGGTGGAACAGATCCGCTCCGTGGTTCCGGCCGCAGCCGCCAAATCGGGCGGCCATCCCGCCAAACGGACATTCCAGGCACTGCGCATCGAAGTCAATGAGGAACTGGACGTGCTGGAGCGCGCCGTACCGGCAGCCGTGGAAGCAACGGCACTGGGCGGACGCATCGTGGTCATGTCCTACCACTCCCTCGAAGACAAGATCGTCAAGTCATTTTTCCAGGCCGGGTCCAAGTCCTCCGCGCCGCTCGGATTTCCGGTGGAACTTGAGGAACACAAGGCCTTCCTCAAAACCCTGACCAAGGGCACCGAGGTGCCCACCGCCGTCGAGATTGCAGAAAATCCACGCGCGGCCTCCGCCAGGTTGCGGGCCGTGGAACGTATCAGAGCCAGGAGCGAAGCATGAGCACTGCCGCCGTCAAGAACTTTCCGGTCGTCTCCGGCAGCAGCGCCCCGGCGATCAGGTCGCTTCCGTCTGGCACTGGCCGCCGGGAACGCACACCTCTGTCTGTGGTCCGTTCCGCCCCCAAGAAGCGCCGGGCGCCGTTTGTCGTCATGTGTTTCGCCCTGCTCGCCGTTGCGCTCGTCACCGTGCTGGTCCTGAACATCTCAGTCTCTACCTCCCAGTACCAGCTGGTGGAACTGAGGGGTAAGCAGAGCACGCTGACCAAGCAGAACCAGGACCTGACACAGCAGGTCCAAAGCTTCGAGGCTCCCCAGAACCTGGCAGCCAAGGCCTCAGACCTGGGAATGGTCGCTTCGACGGTTAAAGGCCAGATCGATCTCTCCACCCTTGCCGTTACGGGCAAGGCAACTCCGGCTGTGAAGGGTGGCGCGGCTGGAGCGGTCATCCCCGCCCCGGCCGTCGAGGGAATGCTCATTGTGGTTCCCCCGGCAACGTCCGGGGAGCCGCTGGCGAACCGTAAACCTGCTACCGAAGAACCGGCACCTGCCGCGGCAGCCCCGCCGGTTGAAGCACCCGCTCCGCCGGCACCTGCCGTGGAGCTCCACGGCGGTTCGGTACCGGCGCCCGAACAGAAGGCGCCCGGGCTCTAACCGGTAGCCGCTGAAGGACAGCCAGTCAGGCATTAAACAGGCAATAATGGCGAGCAGCAAGGGAATCACGGTGGCGCAGAGGACCGGCAAGGCAAAAAGCGGTATGGCCCCTAACGCCACAAAACGGCTGCGCCTCGGCCTAGGCATTATGCTGACGCTGCTGTTGGTGGTGGGCGGCAAGCTCTTCTTCGTCCAGGGGCTCGACGTCGGCGGGATGGCCGCCGCTGCGCTCGATTACCGGATGCGCGCGACTTCGCTCCCTGCCGAACGCGGCAGCATCCTGGACGCAGCCGGGACGGTCCTAGCAAACAGCGTGATCCGCTACAACATTGTGGTGGACCAGACCACCAACACAAAGACCGATAAGTTCTGGCGCCTGGAGGAAGGCGCCGACAAGCTGGTTGAAGTCAGCCGGGAGCAGGGCATCAGCGAACTCGCGGCTGTCCTGGGCATGGACACTGAAGACCTCAGGAACGCCGTGACGGGTGAATCTAAATACCACATCGTCGCTAAGGACCTGAAACCGGACGTTGAGCTCAGGGTCTCGGATCTTAGTATTCCCGGCATCGTCACCGAGGGCGTCAGTAAACGCGTATACCCCAACGGTTCCGTGGCCGGTGGCATTATCGGCTTCCTCCAGGACGGAAGTACCGGCCAGGCGGGGATCGAACAGACCCAGGATGGGCTGCTGCGGGGCAAGGACGGCAAGCGGCTTTTCGAGATCGGCGCGGACGGTCTTCGGATTCCCGTCGGCGTCGATGAGCTGACACCCCCGGAAAACGGCAAGGACGTCAAGCTCACCCTCAATTCCGATCTCCAGTATTTCGCCCAGCAAGCCATCCAGAGCCAGTCGGACAAGCTCGGTGCCGAGTGGGGTGTCATCATCGTGATGGATGCCAAGACCGGCAACCTGATCGCGATGGCCGACACCAATGCGCCGGACCCGAACGATCCAGGCCGGGTGGCCGCCAAGGACCGCGGTGTGCGCTCCGTGACTGCTGCGTATGAGCCCGGATCGGTCCAGAAGATGATCACCGCGGCCGCCCTGATTGAGGAAGGAAAATCCAGCCCGCTGGACACCTTCACGCTCGGCCCGTCGTACACCGTGGACGGCCAGACGTTCACGGACTCCTTTACCCATGGCACAGAAGAGCGCACGCTCGCGGGCATCCTGGGCTGGTCCATGAACACCGGCACCGTGGCGGCCGGCTCCCGGCTCACCAAGGACCAAAGGCACGACTGGCTGAAGAAATTCGGTATCGGCGAAGCGCCGGACATCGGGCTGCCCGCCACCGCGGCCGGCATTCTTACCCCGGCCGACCAATGGGACGGCCGCCAGGAGTACACAGTGCTTTTCGGCCAGGGCGTGGCGCAGTCGACGCTGCAGACGGTCCGCGCTTTCCAGACGATCGCCAACAATGGTGTGATGCTCCAGCCGCGCCTGATTGATGCGTATGTGTCCCCGGACGGAACAGAAGAGGCGGTTGCCCCGCAGCCTTCCCGCCAGGTGGTGTCTGACGGCACGGCGCAACAGGTCCAGGACATCCTGGAAAGCGCGGTGACCGAAGGTCAGATCAAGGACGCCGCGATCGACGGGTACCGGGTGGGGGCAAAGACCGGAACGTCTGAATCTCCGTGCGACGACGGGAAGTCAGGGTTCTGCGGCTACACCGCTTCCATCGTGGGGATGGCACCGATGGACGACCCGCGGTTTATTGTTGAGGTGGTACTGCAGCGTCCGAAGGGCAGCATCTACGGCATCACGCAGGGGCCGGTGTTCCGTTCGGTCATGAGCCAGGCCCTGCGCACCTACAACGTCCAGCCGTCCACGGGTGAACCGGCCAGGTTGCCGCAGTACGCCAAGTAGCATCAAGCCAGGCAGCAGTTCCCCGAATGCCCGCAGTGGAAGCAGTTTCCCGCGGGCATGATCCACTAGCACCACCATCGGAGATTCCCTTGTCAGACCAGAACGCATCAGCCAACAACGCGGGGCCGGAAGGGGAACCAGCCCCCGCGCGGTTCAGGCCTACGGCCGTTGCTGCGGTCCGCCTGGACGCGATCGGAGACGCGATCGGTGTGCATGTCCCGGGTGCCTCCGCTGCCGTCAGCGTCATGGGAATTTCACTGAACTCGCGAACCGTGGAACCGGGAGACCTCTATGTGGCGCTGCCCGGTGCCGCCCGCCATGGCGCCGACTTCGTTTCGCAGGCGGTCGGCAGGGGAGCGGTGGCAGTCCTGACCGACGCCGCCGGCGCCCGCCTTCTCGCGCTGTCAGGGGACACTGCCGTTCCCGTCCTCGTGGTGGACGGACCGCGCAACGTGGTGGGGCCGCTGTCCGCCATGATCTACCAGAGCCAGCCAACAGCCGGGCGGACGCCGCGCTTGTACGGTGTGACGGGAACCAACGGCAAGACCACTACCACGTACTTCATTAACGCCCTCCTCCGTGCGCTCGGGCAGCAGACCGGCCTGATCGGAACCATCGAAATCCTGGCCGGCGGAGAGCCGGTTCCCAGCCTCCTGACCACACCCGAGTCACCGGATCTTCACGGCTTGCTCGCCCTCATGCGGGAACGGGGGCTGGACGCCGCCTCCATGGAAGTTTCCTCCCACGCCGTATCCTTCCAGCGGGTGGACGGTGTGCTCTTCGACGTTGCCGGTTTTACGAACCTGACGCAGGACCATCTGGACCTGCACGGCACCATGGAGGACTACTTCGCCACGAAGGCGGAACTGTTCACCCGGGGCCGTGCCCGCAGGGCTGTGGTGACGGTCGACGACGAATGGGGCCGCAGGCTTGCCGCCACGGCACCGATCCCGGTCACCACACTCTCGATGGCACCCGGCGCAGCTCCCACCGACTGGACGGTCACCGCCACTGCCGCGCGGGGGTTGGGTACCGACTTCAGCCTTGAGGGACCCGAGGGCGTCACCCTGAATGTACACACCGGCCTGCCCGGCGCTTTCAACGTCGCGAACGCCGCGCTGGCCACGGTAATGGTCATCGCCAGCGGAATGGACGCCACCACGGTGCAGGCTGGCCTGGACCACCACGACCCTTTCACCGTGGCCGTTCCGGGACGCATGCAGCTCGTCTCCGAGGAACCGGCGGCTGTAGTGGACTTCGCCCACAACACTGATGCCCTGGCACGCGCACTGGAAGCAGTCAGGTCACCGCTTCCCGGCTCCCGGGTGATTGTGGTTTTCGGAGCCACAGGACAGCGCGACCAGGGCAAGCGACCAGCCATGGGCGCCGTCGCCGCGAAGATGGCCGACATCGTCATCGTCACGGATGACGACCCCCACGATGAGGACCCTGCGGCCATCAGGGCAGATGTGCTGGCGGGCGCACGGCCAGCCCGCGAACAGGAATCACCAGGGTGTGTCATCGAAGAGGTTTATCCCCGCGACGCCGCCATCCGACGGGCCGTTGAACTGGCAGGTCCAAGCGACACCATTCTGGTGGCAGGCCGGGGGCACGAGGTCTGGCAGGAAGTCAAGGGCGTCAACCTGGCGCTCGACGACCGGGTGGAACTGCGGAACGCCTTGACAGCCAGGGGATTCACCGTTCTTCGAGACGACCGGATAGAGTCCTAGACCGAGATGATTGCACTTACTGCGGCGGAAATCGCCGAAATCACACACGGCCGCCTGGACGCCGATCCGGGGATTACACCCCTGTCAGTGGTCACTGATTCGCGGGAGGCTGCCCCTGGGTCCTTGTACGTGGCGAAACCCGGCGAGCACGCCGACGGCCACGACTTCGTTGCCGCGGCCGTCAGCCGCGGCGCGGTGCTGGTTCTGGCTGAGCGCCCCGTGACAGGGCCGGATGGCGTTAACTATCCGGCCGTCCTGGTCGATGATGTCGTGCTGGCCATGGGCGCACTGGCATCCGAAGCGGTACGTCGGATCCGGCTGGCCCGGTCTGCTGCAAGCGATGCCCTGACCGTCATTGGGATCACCGGTTCCGCCGGTAAAACCACCACTAAGGACCTCCTCGCCGGCATCCTCACAGAGCAGGGCGCCACCGTTGCCCCGCAAGGGTCCTACAACGGCGAGGTGGGCGTGCCCCTGACGGTCTTCCGGGCCGACACCCAAACGCGGTATCTGGTGATCGAGATGGGCGCCACGGGCATCGGGCACATCCGCTACCTGGCCAACATGGTGAAGCCTGACATCGGCGTCGTCCTAGGCATCGGCACTGCCCACGCCGGAGAGTTCGGCGGCGTGGACAACATTGCCCGGGCCAAGGGCGAGCTGGTGGAGGCCCTCGCGGCCGGCAGCACTGCCATCATCAACCTCGACGACGACCGCGTCGCTGCCATGCGCAGCCGCACCGGCGCCAGCGTGCTGGGCTTCTCGGCCGAAGGGCGCCCTGACGCGACCGTTCGGGCCCTGAATCCGGATACTAACGCCCAGGGCAACCCGGAATTCGAGCTCGTCCTGCCCGGCGGTGAAACAGGCGTGCACGTCAGCAGCCGCCTCATTGGCGCCCACCACACAGGCAACCTCCTCGCCGCAGCAGCTGCCGCGCACGCGGCCGGAGTTCCCGGCAAGGACATCGCCGCATCGCTGAGCGCACAGTCAGCGGCAAGCCGTTGGCGGATGGAACGCACGGAACGTGCTGACGGGGTGACCGTAATCAACGACGCCTACAACGCGAACCCGGAGTCCATGCGGGCGGCCCTGCGCACCCTGGCCGACCTGGGCCGCGGACGCCGCACCTGGGCGGTCCTGGGCGCCATGCTGGAACTGGGACCTGATTCAATCCGTGAACACACCGTTGTGGGCACCCAGGTGGTCCGCCTGAACATTTCCCGGCTGGTCGTCGTCGGCCGCGAAGCCCGCGCACTTTACGTTTCCGCCGTCCAGGAGGGTTCCTGGGGCGACGAATGCGTATTTGCCGAAACCGCCGAGGACGCCTACGCGCTTCTGAACGCTGAGCTTCAACCCGGCGACCTGGTGCTTTTCAAGTCGTCCAACAGCGTTGGACTGCGGCACCTTGGCGATCGGATAGCATTACCCCCACAATCCACCGAACCCACCGATGAAGGGAGCGAACTGCTGTGATTGCACTCTTGATCGGCGCAGGACTTGCCCTGCTGTTTGCCTTGGTGGGAACGCCGCTGTTTATCCGCTTGCTTGTCCGCAAGAGCTACGGCCAATTCATTCGTGATGACGGACCCACCTCCCACCACACTAAACGCGGTACTCCCACCATGGGCGGCACCGTGGTGGTGGGCGCGGTCCTGCTCAGCTATGGCCTGACCCACCTGATTATGTGGATGATTAACCCGGATTCAGGAGGCCCCTCCGCCTCGGCCCTGATCCTGTTGTTCCTGATGGTCGGCATGGGGCTGGTGGGCTTCCTGGACGATTTCATCAAGATCTCGCGGCAGCGGAGCCTTGGCCTCGACGCGAAGGCCAAGCTCATCCTCCAGGCCGCCGTGGGCATAGCCTTCGCTATCCTGGCACTGAACTTTCCCGATCCGGACGGCCTGACGCCGGCCTCGACCAAAATTTCCCTGGTCCGTGACATTCCCTGGCTGGACCTGGCCTTCGCCGGCACGGTAGTCGGTGCAATCCTCTTTGTGTTGTGGTCCAACCTGATTGTCACCGCTGCGACCAACGGCGTGAACCTCACTGACGGACTGGACGGGCTAGCGGCCGGTGCGTCGGTCATGGTATTCGGTGCCTACACGCTGATGGGAATCTGGCAGAACAACCAGGGCTGCGGGTCACCGCGCGAGACCGGCAGCGGCTGCTACTCCGTCCGGGACCCCCTGGACCTGGCGCTCCTGGCCGCTATCCTTAGCGCAGCCTTAGTGGGGTTCCTCTGGTGGAACACGTCCCCGGCGAAGATCTTTATGGGCGACACCGGGTCATTGGCCATCGGCGGCGCGATCGCCGGCTTTGCCATCTTGTCCCGCACGGAACTGTTGCTGGGAATCATCGGCGGCCTGTTCGTCCTGATCACGCTGTCCGTGATTATCCAGGTGGGCTACTTCAAGGCCACCGGCGGGAAACGCGTCTTCAAGATGGCTCCGCTGCAGCACCACTTCGAGCTCAAGGGCTGGGCAGAAGTCACGGTGGTGGTCCGGTTCTGGATCCTGGGCGGGCTCTTTGTGGCCGTGGGCCTGGGTGTCTTCTACGCTGAATGGGTTGTGCTCCTGTGACTGTTTCTCCCCGCCTGCAAAACCTGGTCAGTTGGGATTCGGATTGGGCAGGGCTGCGCGTTGCAGTGACCGGCATCGGAGTGTCCGGGTTCGCTGCTGCAGATACCCTCATCGAACTCGGGGCCCGGGTGGTGGTGGTTGATGCCGCCACCAGCGATACAGCCAGGGCACAGGCCGACACCCTGAAGATCGTCGGTGCCGTGGACGTGCTACTGGGCGAGGAGGCCGTAAACCGGATCCCCAAAATCGATGGAGGCTTCCCCGAACTCATCGTGACCTCCCCGGGCTGGCGTCCCGACCAGGCGCTCCTGGCAGCCGCGGCACGCGCGCACATTCCGGTCTGGGGCGACGTCGAGCTTGCCTGGCGCCTGCGCGTCCGGGCCGGGCACAAAACCGCTGACTGGCTGACCATCACCGGCACCAACGGCAAAACCACCACGGTGGGCCTGACCGCGTCGATGTTGCAGGCTGCCGGACTTAAGGCCATCGCGGTCGGCAACGTGGGCACCCCTATCCTGGATGCCCTTCGCGACCCCGTGGAGTACGACGCCTTCGCCGTTGAACTTTCCAGTTTCCAGCTGCACTGGGCTGAATCGCTGTCGCCGGTGGCCAGCGTCTGCCTGAATGTTGCCGAGGACCACGTTGACTGGCATGGATCCTACAATTCTTACCTCGCGGACAAAGCAAAGGTCTACGCGCGGACCCAGAAGGCGTGCATCTTCAACGCGGAGCAGATCGAGACCGAACGGATGGTTGAAGACGCCGACGTCATCGAGGGCTGCCGTGCGGTCGGGGTCACGACGCTCACCCCGGCCATCAGCATGCTCGGCGTGGTTGAGGGCCTGCTGGTGGACCGTGCGTTTATCGAGGAACGCAAGGACAGCGCAGCCGAGCTGGCCTCGATGAGCGACTTGGGCCAGTTTGCGCCCCGGCACATGGTGGCCAACGCCCTTGCGGCGGCGGCCTTGGTCCGGGCCTACGGTGTGGATGCGAAGGCAGTGCGCCAGGGAATCCAGGACTACGTGCCCGGCAACCATCGCATCCAGCCTGTCGCCAAGCAGAACGGCGTGCTCTGGGTCAACGATTCCAAGGCCACCAACCCACACGCAGCGGCAGCTTCACTGGCCACCTTTGAGAACGTCATCTGGATCGCGGGCGGCCTGTCCAAGGGCGTCAGCTACGACCATCTCGTCCGGGACAATGCGGCCCGGCTCAAGGCCGTGGTGCTCATCGGCACGGATACCGCCGCCCTGGCGGACGCCTTGCAGCGACACGCGCCCGATGTCCCCGTGATCACGACGCCGGCGGGCGACACTGAAAATATGCAGACTGCCGCAACGGGCGGGGCCATCACAGGCAGCTCGCCGGATTCCGGTGCAGCCGTGATGTCCCGGGCCGTTGCGTCAGCGGCGCAGCTGGCTGCATCAGGCGACACCGTGCTGATGGCCCCGGCAGCTGCTTCCATGGATCAGTTCTCTTCCTATGCTCACCGCGGCGACGCCTTTATTGACGCTGTCCGCGAGCTGGTGGAAGGGCAGGCCCAGACCGGCGAGGAGTAACAATGGTCAGCACGCCCACCCGGTCGCCGGACTCCCGGCCGCACTCCGGGAAACCCGCTTCGCCCATAAAGTCCACCATCACCCTGCCGGACCGGATCCGGGGCATGTACCGGGCCTTCTGGTCAATGCTGGAAGGAACCGGTACTTCCAAGAACGGCTCAACGTACTACCTGATCCTCGGTTCCACGCTGGCCCTGACCGCAATCGGCATCATGATGGTGCTGTCGGCCTCAAGCGTCGAATCCATCGCTGCCGGAAAATCGCCGTACGGCGACGCCCTCAAGCAGGGTATGTTCGCGGCCATCGGCATTTTCACCATGTTTGTCCTCTCGCGGATCAACGTGGTCTGGCTGAAGCGCCTGGCTTGGCCCGGCCTGGGCGTGGCCCTTCTCCTCCTGGTCCTGGTGCAGCTGATCGGTGACGAAGTCAACGGAAACAAGAACTGGATCGACCTCGGCGGCATCACCTTCCAGCCGTCCGAGGCGTCCAAGCTGACACTGGCTCTGTGGATGGCCACAGTCCTGGCCAGGAAAGGGAAGCTGCTGCGGCGCTGGCTCCACGTGCTGATCCCGGCCGTGCCGCTGGCGGGTGCGGTGATCGCCCTGGTCCTGCTGGGCAATGACCTGGGGACAGCCATGATCATCATGATGATCACCGCCGCCGCCCTCTTCTTCGCCGGCGTACCGCTGTACCTGTTCGGATTCGCTGCCCTGGCGGCCGCAGCAGGCACAGCTGTCATGGCCATCACCAGTTCAAACCGCATGTGCCGCATCACCTCGTGGTGGACCGGCCAGTCCTGTGCCGACGGCATTGACGCCAATTACCAGGCCACCAACGGGCTCTACGGGCTCGCTTCCGGAGGCTGGTTCGGCGTCGGCCTCGGCCAGAGCCGGCAGAAGTACAGCTGGATCCCGGAAGCCCACAACGACTTCATTTTCGCCATTATCGGCGAGGAACTCGGCCTCGTGGGCACCGTCGTCGTGCTTGTCCTCTTTGCAATCCTCGGGGCTGCCATCTACCGCGTCGTGGTGGCTCAGGAAGATATGTTCCACCGGGTGCTGGCGGGCACCATCATGGTGTGGCTGCTGGGGCAGGCCACGGTCAACATGGCCGTGGTGACAGGGCTGATGCCTGTGATCGGCGTGCCGCTGCCGTTCATTTCCTACGGCGGTTCGGCACTTCTGATGTCGCTCTGCGCCGTGGGAGTGGTGTTGTCGCTCGCCCGCGCTCAGATGGCGCTGGCCCTCCGGCCGAAGAAACTGCTCAATTTCGGCGCCCGGAAGGCCGGCGGAGCCCCTGGCCGAACAGTTGCCGGCCGCAAAACAACTGGCACCAACACGGCCGGCCGCAATAAAACCGCCGGCGCCAAACAACAGCAAGAAAGCGTTCGTAGCTCCAGATGACTTCCCAGAACCTGTCCATTGTCCTGGCGGGCGGCGGAACCGCCGGCCACATCAGCCCACTGCTCGCTATCGCGGCCGCCCTGCGTGCGGCTGCGCCCGGTGTTAGGCTGCTCGCCGTGGGCACACCTGCCGGCATGGAAAACCGGCTGGTGCCCGCCGCCGGCCTGGAACTGGCCACCATCGACCGGGTGCCGTTTCCGCGGAAACCTTCCGTTGATTTGCTCAGGCTGCCTGCACGGCTGGCCGGGGCGGTCAGGCAGTCCGGACGTATCCTCGATGAAGCCTCGGCCGACGTCCTGGTGGGTGTCGGCGGCTACGTCTGCACACCGCTGTACCTCGCTGCCCGGCGCCGGGGAATCCCCATCGTGATCCACGAAGGCAATACCAGGCCAGGCCTGGCCAACCGGGTGGGATCGTTCCTGACACGTCACGTGGCCACCGCGTTCGTCACCACGCGCCTGCGCCACGCCCGCCATGTGGGCATGCCCATGCGGACCGAAATCTCCAGCCTGGACCGGGACGCTGCCCGGGCCGCCGCCCGCGTAGCCCTGGGCCTGGATCCCACCATGCCCACCCTGATTGTGACCGGCGGTTCCTCCGGGGCCCAAAGCATCAACCGTGGGGTGGCCGCCGCCGTCCAGGACCTTGGCGCGGCAGGAATCCAGACCTTCCACATCACCGGCCGCGGCAAGCCGGTTTTGGGGCCGGACGGCGCGCCCCTCGCTGTACCGGGCTACCGGCAGGTGGAATACGTGGACGGCATGGAACAGGTGTACGCCGCCGCGGACGTGCTGCTTGCGCGGTCCGGCGCAGCCACCGTCTGCGAAGTGGCCGCCGTCGGAGTTCCTGCGGTCTTTGTCCCGCTGCCAATCGGCAACGGCGAACAGGCACTCAACGCGGAGGGGCTCGTGAACGCCGGCGGCGCACTTCTGGTCCCGGATAAGGACTTCACCGCGAAGTGGGTGGCGAGCCATCTGATCCCCCTGGTCACCGACCCCGGACGCCTTGCCACCATGGCCGCAAGCTCGCGACGCCTTGGCATCAGAAACGCCGATCAGCGCATGGCTGATCTTGTCCTGGAAGCGGTATCCGCATGAACCCCGCAAGCATCCGCAGCCAGGAGTCCCTGGGCCGCGTCCATTTCATCGGCATCGGCGGGGTGGGAATGTCCGCTGTGGCCCGCATTATGGTCGCCCGCGGGGTCGCCGTCAGCGGATCGGACGCGAAGGACCTTCCGGTCATGGCGGAGCTGGCAGCTGCCGGCGCGAGGATCGCGGTGGGATACGCCGCAGCCAACCTGGGCGATGCCCAGACCGTGGTGGCCGGCTCGGCGATCCGTGCGGACAACCCCGAACTCGTGGCCGCGCGGGCGGCTGGCCTGCCGGTGCTGCACCGTTCGGAGGCGCTGGCGGCCACCATGGGGGACGACCTCGTGGTGACTGTGGCAGGTACTCATGGAAAGTCCACCACCACCTCCATGATCACCGTCCTGCTCCAGGGTGCCGGGGTGGATCCGTCGTTTGCCATTGGCGCCAACGTGCCTGCGCTCGGCGTCAATGCCGCCCACGGCACCTCAGCGGTCTTTGTGGCCGAAGCGGACGAATCCGACGGGTCCTTCCTGAACTACAGGCCCAGGATTGCCGTGGTTACCAATGTCGAGCCCGACCATCTGGACCACTACGGCACTGCCGAGGCCGTCTACGAGTCCTTCGACCGCTTTACGGCGCTGCTCCCGGCCGACGGGGTCCTGATTGCCTGCGCCGATGACGCGGGCGCAGCGGCCCTCGCAGAGCGAACGCTCGCGCGCGGCAATACCCGGGTGGTGTTGTACGGCACCTCGGGCGGGTCGGATCTGGTACTGCACGACGGCGGCCCGGGGGATGTGGCGGTCTCCTCACCCGCCGGACGGTTCGCCCTAAACCTGCAGGTCCCGGGCCGTCACAACGCGCTGAACGCCGCCGCCGCCGTAGCCGTTGCGCTGGAGCTGGGGGTCGACGCCGAAGCTGCCGCAGGTGCCCTGGCGCACTTCTCGGGCGCTTCCCGGCGCTTTGAACTGAAAGGGGAGGTGCGCGGCGTGCGCGTCTATGACGACTATGCCCACCATCCCACCGAGGTCCGGGCCGCCCTGACGGCTGCCCGGTCCGTGGCAGGCGGGCACCGCGTCCATGTCCTGTTCCAGCCGCACCTGTTCTCCCGCACCAGGGCGTTTGCCACGGAGTTCGCGGCAGCGTTGAACCTTGCGGATACCGCTCTGGTCCTGGACATCTACCCCGCGCGCGAAGATCCCATCCCGGGCGTCACCAGCCAGCTCATCGTCGAACATCTGGCCGCCGGCGGACGGCTGGTGGAGTCGGGCAAAGCGGTCGCTGCCCTTACGGACGTGGCCGGTCCCGGCGACATCATCCTGACCGTCGGGGCAGGGGACGTGACGGCTTTCGGGCCGCAGGTAGTGCAGGCACTCGGTGGGTAGTCCGCGCCGGCCCACCTACGCTTCACCGGGCAGGCGGCAGCCACCCGCGCCAGCGGAACCGGAGGTCATCTCGGCGTCCAAAAGCGCCCCGGAAGCGGATACGCCCTCTTCGCCTGGCCGCATAAGAGTGCAGGCCGCTGGCCGCAAGCGGTCAGCGGAAGAGGTGCCAGCGGGCCCTGAGAAGGCACCGGCAGGCGCTGACAATGTGCTGGTATTCCCGGAGCCGCCCGGAAAACGCCGCAAACGGAACATCCTGGTGACGCTGGGCGTTGTCCTGGCGCTGGTCTGCGCGCTGCTGGCCGCCGCAATCTTCTCGCCGGTCCTTGCCGTAGGCACTGTATCGGTGTCCGGGACGCAGCTCGTCACGACGGCGCAGGTCCAGGCCGCACTGGAACCGCTGAAGGGCAAGCCCCTGCCCCAGATCAGCGATGAGGAGGTCAGCCGCCTCCTGGCGCCCCTCGTTCAGATTAAATCCGTCTCAACCCAGGCGCGGCCGCCGTCAGGATTGGTGGTCCGGGTGCTGGAGCGGGTTCCGGTGGCACTTGTCAAGCAGGGGGAGCAGTACCAGCTGGTGGATGTGGACGGCGTGGTGCTGGCCAGCCCCGCGGCCCCGGCCGGGGTTGCCTTGCCCGTGATCGACGGCGGCGCCGGAGCGATCGGCAAGGACCTTTTTCAGGCCACTGCAGCGGTCCTCGGTGCACTCCCCCTGGACGTGCTGTCGAGACTGTCCAACGCGTCCGCGCAGTCGGTGGATGCCGTGGAGCTCAAATTGGTGGACGGCCAGACCATTATTTGGGGGAATGCGGGGGAGAAGGAGCTCAAAGCCAAGGTGCTCGAAGCCCTGCTCAAGGTTCCCGCGGACCCGAAGAACCCCGTCCGTGTGTACGATGTGAGCGCGCCCCGGCATCCGGTGACGCGCTGACCGCTTTATTTACCGGGTATTCGCGCGACACGCGGCTCCGGTTATTGAATGTCTGAACCATAGGAAATAGCGTTCCAGACATGAGTTACTTGACATAACTATAACCTTCAACTCGAAGGTTAAGGTTCGAGCTTCAAGCCCGACTCCACAGTTTTCGCAATAGGACACGAACAAGGGACACGTAACGTGGCAGCTCCGCAGAACTACTTGGCCGTCATCAAGGTCGTCGGCATCGGCGGCGGTGGCGTGAACGCAGTCAACCGCATGATCGAGGTCGGCCTCCGGGGTGTTGAATTCATCGCCATCAATACAGATGCCCAGGCTCTGCTCATGAGCGACGCCGATGTCAAACTCGACGTCGGACGCGAACTGACACGCGGACTCGGTGCAGGCGCCAACCCCGAGGTGGGCAAGCAGGCTGCGGAGGACCACGCCGACGAAATCGAAGAGGTCATCCGCGGCGCGGACATGGTCTTCGTCACCGCCGGTGAAGGCGGTGGTACCGGAACCGGAGGCGCCCCCGTCGTTGCGCGCATCGCGCGCTCCTTGGGTGCGCTGACCATCGGCGTTGTTACCCGTCCGTTCACTTTCGAAGGCCGCCGCCGTGCGGGCTCCGCCGAGGCCGGCATCGACGCCCTGCGCGACGAAGTCGACACCCTGATCGTGATCCCGAACGACCGCCTCCTGTCCATCAGCGACCGCAACGTCTCCGTCCTGGACGCTTTCCGCTCCGCTGACCAGGTGCTCCTCTCCGGTGTCCAGGGCATCACGGACCTCATTACCACTCCCGGCCTGATCAACCTTGACTTCGCGGACGTCAAGTCGGTCATGCAGGGTGCCGGCTCCGCACTCATGGGCATCGGCTCCGCCCGCGGCGAAGACCGCGCGGTGAAGGCCGCGGAACTGGCTATCGCGTCCCCGTTGCTGGAAGCCTCCATCGACGGCGCCCACGGTGTCTTGCTCTCCATCCAGGGCGGTTCCGACCTCGGCTTGTTCGAAATCAACGAAGCTGCCCGCCTGGTCCAGGAAGTGGCCCACCCGGAAGCCAACATCATCTTCGGTGCCGTGATCGACGACGCACTCGGTGACGAGGCCCGCGTCACGGTCATCGCCGCTGGTTTTGACGACGTCAAGGCCACCTCTCCTTCGATGGACCAGTCGCAGCCGCAGGTTGCTCCGCAGCGGCCCGCAGCGGTCCCCGCTCCGGCCCAGGCGCCCACGTCGGGTGGCAGCCACCAGCATAACGTCCAGCCGGTTCACGCAGGCGTTGGTGCGTCAGGCCTCAGCAACTGGGGCCAGCAGCGCCCGTCGGCGGTCCCCGCCGATTCAGGCTTCGACGTCGACCTGCCCTCAGTTGTGGAGCCGGACCTCTCGGGGAACCGCGCCGATGACCTGGATGTCCCCGACTTCCTGAAGTAGGGCCCGGGTTGTTCTATTGGCGGGCCGAAGTCTCTGCTGGCGTAAGCGTGGCGTTTACAGACACCCAGGCCGGCAATCTTGCCCTGCACGTCGGCGACAATGCCGGCCGCGTTCTCCTGCGCCGCGAGGCGTTGGAGAACGCGGCCGGCATAACCCGTGGGTCCCTCCGGTTCATGGAACAGGTCCACGGCACGTCCGTTGAAATGATGGAGCCGGCCACGCCGCCGCCGACCGCCGACGCCATGGTGTCGCGGGGACTGCCGCTGGCGGTCATGGTGGCTGACTGCATCCCCGCGGTGCTGGTGGGTCAGGGGCCGGGCGGTCCGGTGCTCGCCGCCGTTCACGC
Organism: Pseudarthrobacter sp. S6; assembly: GCF_050156575.1. NCBI lineage: Bacteria > Bacillati > Actinomycetota > Actinomycetes > Micrococcales > Micrococcaceae > Pseudarthrobacter > Pseudarthrobacter sp. S6. Next base: position 1,880,644 of record NZ_CP189581.1, read on the forward strand.
AGGCCGGCCGGGGATAGAAAACGGAATTCTCCCGGCGGCAGCGACGCGTATGCGCTCAGCCGGGGCCACCGGTATCCGCGCCTGGCTGGGCCCGTCAATCTGCGGACGTTGCTATGAAGTGCCGGCCGACCTGCGCGGCCACGTGGCAGAGCAGGTACCCGCAACGTGGGCCGCCACATCCTGGGGCACACCGGCCCTTGATCTCCCGGCGGGGGCGAAAAGCCAGCTTGAAGCAGCCGGGGTTTTCATTGAATATGCGGGCCCGTGCACGCTCGAGTCCGACGAACTCTTCTCCTACCGCAGGTCCCACAGCACCGGGCGCTTTGCCGGACTGGTGTGGTCGCATGAATGAGGATGTGGTGGATGACAATCCAGCGCGGATGGCTGATCTGGCGGAACGCCTCGGCGCCGTGCAGCGTCGTATTGAAGCCGCCCTCCAGGATTCAGGCCGGGCAGGGGATCGGCCCACGCTGATTGTGGTCACCAAGTTCCACCCGGCCGCGGATATCAGGCTTCTCGCCGCGCTGGGCGTCCGCGACGTCGGCGAGAACCGGGATCAGGAAGCCTCTTCGAAGGCGGTCGAACTGGCGGGCCTCGGCCTCAACTGGCACTTCGTCGGGCAGTTGCAGAGCAAAAAAGCGAAATCCGTGGCCAAATATGCCCACGCGCTCCATTCGGTGGACCGGCTAACCCTGGTGGATGGCCTGGAGCGCGCCATTGCGGCGGAACAGGAGCGGACGGGCCGGGGAGCCCTGGAATGCTTCATCCAAGTCAGCCTCGACGACGACGCCGGCGCCCACCGCGGCGGCGCGGCTGCGGCGGAGGTGCCGCTCTTGGCGGAGCGGTTGGCGGCCGCGGCAGGACTGGAACTGGCGGGTGTTATGGCCGTCGCCCCGTTGGGTACCGGCCCGGCGGCAGCCTTCGAAAAGCTGGCAGCCATCTCGGCGCGCTTGGTGGCCGAGCATCCCGGCGCAACGGCCATCTCGGCCGGCATGAGCCAGGACCTGGAAGCGGCTATCCGTTTCGGTGCGACACACCTGCGGATCGGTTCCGATATTCTCGGATCGCGTCCTGACGTGGGGTAGCGTCGAACCCATAGGAAGTGAGTGGCGGGGGATTCAAGGCTGTCAAGTCATTGGGCGGCCCGCCTACGGACACGATTAGGAGTCGACCATGGCCGGCGCTCTGCGCAAGACAATGATCTATCTTGGGCTCGCCGATGGCGATGAACACTACGAGTCCGAGCACACCACAACACGTAAGGACGAGGACGATCCGATGGAAGTTGACCGCGAGGAGCGCCGTGCACCGGTACCCGTCCGCGATGTCAGCCGCGAGTCATCTCACGCCCCCGAAGAGGAATACCGCGCACCAGTGACCCCCATCAAGCGTGCGGCCTCGAGCCGCGAAGAACCGTCCGGGCTTCGGCAGATCACCACGATCCACCCACGGTCCTACAATGACGCCAAGCTCATCGGTGAGAGTTTCCGGGACGGTATTCCTGTCATCATGAACGTGACCGACATGGGCGAAGCGGACGCGAAGCGACTCGTCGATTTCTCGGCCGGTCTGGTTTTCGGCCTCCGGGGCAGCATCGAACGCGTCACCAACAAGGTTTTCCTGCTGTCGCCGTCCTACATTGAAGTCATTGGCGATGACAAAAAGGTCAGCGAGACTCAGGCCAGCTTCTTCAATCAAAGTTAGCCCTGAGCTTATTCCGGATGCCAGACAGGTACACCTGTCTGGCATCTGTGCTGAAATAGACAAGAAACATTGGCAAGGCGCCGCGGTATCGGGAATGGACATGGAGATATGAGTTAAGTCATGGGAATTATTTTCGGACTTGTCTATATCGCCCTTTTGCTGTTCTTCGTGGCGTTGATCATCCGGCTGGTTTTCGACTGGGTCCAGATGTTTGCCAAGGGATGGCGTCCGCGTGGTATTGCCCTTGTGGTGGCCCACAATGTGTATTCGATCACCGATCCGCCGCTGAAGGGGCTCCGTAGGCTGATCCCGCCGTTGAGGCTCGGAGGGGTGACCTTGGACCTCGGGTTTCTGGTCCTGTTCATCGGCGTGAGCATCGCGATGGCGGTCACCAGGGGTTTCGCGTAATCTTCGACAAGACCTAGCAGAGCAGGCGGAGTTCCTGGAATTGGAACTCCCTCTGAGCTGCGAAGAAATCTCCGGTTTGACACTCAGTGTTGAATTAGAGGAACCAGACAATATTTAGGTACCGTAGTTTTGACGGCCGGAAGGCCTACTGACTAACTAGACCAATGAGGTGACCAGATGGCTTTGACGCCAGAAGACGTTGTCAACAAGCGCTTTCAGCCGACCAAGTTCCGCGAAGGCTACGACCAGGATGAAGTTGATGACTTCCTGGACGAGATCGTTGTGGAACTCAGGCGCCTGAACCAGGAGAACGACGAGCTCCGCAAGAAGCTTGCAGAATCAGGTTCCGGCGTGCCGGCCAGCTCGGCTGCGTCCGCCCCCGTGGTCGAGAAGGTTCCCGCCCCCGTCAAGGCTGACAAAGTTGAGTCTCCGGCGAAGGCTGGAGTTGAGACTAAAACTCCCGACGCTGCCAAGAAGAAGGAAGCCGAGCCGGCCGCACCTGTTGCAGTCGTTCCGGCTGCGGCGCCCGCCGCCGGGAGCTCGGTTTCGGCCGAGTCCGCTGCAGGACTGCTCGCCATGGCGCAGCAGATGCATGACCGTCACGTCGCCGACGGTCAGTCCCAGAAGGACAAGATCATCGCCGAGGCCCAGATCGAGGCCAGCAGCCTTGTCAACGATGCCCAGGAGAAGTCCCGGAAGATCCTCGGCGCCCTTGAGCAGCAGCGCTCCGTCCTGGAACGCAAGGTAGAGCAGCTCCGTGGCTTCGAACGCGACTACCGCTCACGCCTGAAGGCCTACATTGAAGGCCAGCTTCGCGACCTTGACGCCCGCGGTTCCGTAGCGGCCCCGGAGGTTGAAGCGAACTAGTTCGCCAAGCACGTATTCTGAGAACCGGTGGCTGAGGATTCCTCGGCTGTCGGTTTTTGGGATCTAACATCGGTTTCACAAAATGAAAGCACCATGACTGACCACATCGCCGCTGACGCCGCAAACCCTTCTCCCTCATCGGCCCGACCCCGGCGGGCACTCCTGCTCTCGCTCTTCGCTGGCTTTGCGGTCTTTGCGTACGTCCTGGACCAGCTGACAAAACTGTGGGTGACGTCCTCGATGGTGGAGGGTGAACGTATCCCGGTGCTGCCGCCGCTCCTGCACTGGTACTTCATCCGAAATTCCGGAGCCGCATTTTCGATCGGTGAAAATGTCACCTGGGTGTTCTCCATCATCATGGCCGGCGTCGCCATCGCCATCCTGTTCCAGGTGCGTAAGCTGGGCTCGGCCTGGTGGTCGCTGGCACTGGGCCTTCTCCTGGGCGGTGCCCTGGGCAACCTGACGGACAGGCTCTTCCGGGAGCCCTCGTTCGGCATGGGGCATGTGGTGGACTTCATCCAACTGCCGAATTTTGCGATCTTCAACATCGCCGATTCCGCCGTGGTTTCAGCAGTAGTCATCATCTGCATCCTGACGTTGCGGGGGATCGCCCTTGATGGCTCACGGCACGACGCGGCACCACGGAACGAGGCGGCCCAGCCGAAGGACACGGACGGTGTCTGAGCGTGTGGTGGTCGCCGACGAAGTCGGTGGAACACGGGCGGACGCCGGGCTCGCCAAGCTGATGGGGATTTCCCGGTCGATGGCCGCGACCCTCATCGCCGAGGGCAACGTGGTGAGCCGCGGCAAGAAGCTCGGCAAGTCCGCGCGGTTGGTTACCGGCGATGTCCTGGAAGTGACGGTGCCTGAACGACGGGACCCGCTCGAAGTGGTGGAGGAAGTTGTGGAAGGCCTGAATATCCTGCTGGACGACGACGAATTTGTTGTTGTGGACAAGCCAGTGGGCGTTGCCGCCCATCCATCCCCCGGCTGGGTAGGCCCCACCGTGGTTGGCGGGCTCGCCGGAGCCGGATTCCGGATCTCGACGTCGGGTTCCCCCGAGCGGGTGGGGATCGTGCACCGGCTCGACGTCGGCACGTCCGGGGTAATGGTGGTGGCCAAAACGGAGCGCGCCTATACGGCCCTGAAGCGGGCCTTCAAGGAGCGCACCGTGGACAAGGTCTACCACGCGGTGGTCCAGGGGCTACCGGACCCGCTGGAGGGCACCATCGACGCGCCAATCGGGCGCCACCCCGGACACGACTGGCGCTTTGCGGTGATCGAAGACGGCAGGCCGTCGATCACGCACTATGAGGTGTTGGAAGCGTTTGGCAAAGCCACCCTGGTGGAGGTGCACCTTGAGACCGGGCGCACACACCAGATCCGTGTCCACTTTTCGGCGCTGCGGCACCCATGCGCGGGAGATCTTACCTACGGGGCGGATCCTCGGCTCGCCGCCACCCTGGGCCTGACCCGGCAATGGCTCCATGCCCGGCAGCTCGGCTTCGACCACCCGGCAACGGGGGAGCGCGTCATCGTGACCAGCGAATACCCGCAGGATCTGGCCTTTGCCCTCGCAGTCCTGGAGTCGGGGGAAGCCTAGCAGCGGCTTCGCTGGGCCTTGGGCGGCCGGCCAGCGCTTAGAATGGTGCGGTGACTTCCAGCAATGCCTCGTTCGTCCATCTCCATAACCACACCGAATACTCCATGTTGGACGGCGCAGCCCGCTTGGGTGAGCTCTTCAACGAGACTGAACGCCTCGGGATGCCGGCACTGGCCACCACCGACCACGGATACCTGTTCGGGGCTTTCGATTTCTGGAAGCGCGCCACGGACCAAGGGATCAAGCCGATTATCGGTGTGGAAGCCTACGTCACCCCCGGTACTGCGCGCACGGACAAAAGCCGTGTCCGCTGGGGCGAGGAACATCAGCGCAAGGACGACATCTCCGGCGGTGGTTCTTACACCCACATGACGCTGTTGAGCTATAACAACGTCGGTATGCGCAACCTCTTCCGGGCTTCGTCCATCGGCTCGCTGGACGCAGTTTTCGGCAAATGGCCGCGTTTGGACCGTGAGCTCCTCAACACATACTCCGAGGGCCTGATCGCCACCACGGGCTGCCCTTCGGGGGAGGTCCAGACCCGGCTGCGGCTGGGCCAATACCGCGAGGCCTTGGAAGCCGCCTCGGAATTCCGCGACATTTTCGGTGCGGAGAACTATTTCTGCGAACTGATGGACCACGGCCTGGACATCGAACGACGGGTCACGGGAGACCTGCTGAGGCTCGCCAAGGATCTGAACCTGCCGCTGGTGGCCACCAACGACCTTCACTACACGCACGAACATGACGCAAAGGCACACGAGGCACTGCTTGCGATCCAGTCAGGTTCCACGCTGCTGGAGCCGTCCTATGACAACGGCGGCTCCCGCTTTGCTTTCTCGGGCAGCGGCTACTACCTTAAGTCCCCGCAGGAGATGCGGGAGCTGTTCAGGGACCACCCGGATGCTTGCGACAACACCCTGCTGATCGCCGAGCGCTGCGATGTCTCGTTCAACACCGGCGCAAACTACATGCCGCGGTTTCCATGCCCGCCGGGCGAGGACGAGACATCCTGGCTGGTCAAGGAAGTTGCCACGGGACTGGAATACCGGTACCCGGGCGGTGTCCCGGACAAAGTCCGCACCCAGGCGGACTACGAGCTCGAAGTTATCACCTCCATGGGCTTCCCGGGATACTTCCTGGTGGTGGCCGACTTCATCAACTGGGCGAAGAAGAACGGCATCCGCGTCGGTCCCGGCCGCGGCTCCGGCGCCGGCTCCATGGTGGCGTACGCCATGCGCATCACGGACCTTGATCCGCTCCATCACGGCCTGATCTTTGAGCGGTTCCTTAACCCTGACCGGGTGTCCATGCCTGACTTTGACGTTGACTTCGATGACCGGCGCCGGTCCGAGGTCATCGACTATGTGACCCGGAAATACGGCGACGAGCGCGTGGCAATGATTGTCACGTACGGCACCATCAAAACCAAGCAGGCGCTGAAGGACTCCTCCCGTGTGCTGGGCTACCCGTTCAGCATGGGGGAGCAGCTGACCAAGGCGCTCCCGCCGGCAGTGATGGCCAAAGACATCCCGCTCGCCGACATCCAGAACAAGGACTCAAAGCGCTACAGCGAGGCCGGTGACTTCCGGCAGCTGATCGCCACCGATCCCGAGGCCGCGAAGGTCTTTGAGACCGCCCTCGGCATTGAGGGGCTGAAGCGCCAGTGGGGCGTGCACGCCGCTGGCGTCATTATGTCCTCGGACCCCATCATCGACGTCATCCCGGTCATGCGCCGTATCCAGGACGGCCAGGTGATCACGCAGTTCGACTACCCCACATGTGAGGGGCTGGGCCTGATCAAGATGGACTTCCTCGGCCTGCGGAACCTGACGATCATTTCCGACGCCCTGGAGAACATCAAACTTAACCGCGGCCTGGACCTGGACCTGGACAGCCTGGCACTGGATGACGTGGCCTCCTATGAACTGCTGGCCCGGGGCGACACCCTGGGTGTTTTCCAGCTTGATGGCGGTCCCATGCGGTCCCTGCTGAAGCTGATGAAGCCTGACAACTTCGAGGACATCTCCGCCGTGCTGGCTCTATACCGGCCCGGTCCGATGGGCGCGAATGCGCACACCGACTACGCGCTGCGCAAAAACGGGATCCAAGAAGTCATCCCCATCCACCCCGAGCTCAAGGAACCGCTTGCTGAAATCCTTGGCGGGACCTACGGACTGATCGTTTATCAGGAGCAGGTGATGGCCGTAGCCCAGAAACTCGCCGGCTATTCGCTCGGGCAGGCAGACATCCTGCGGCGCGCCATGGGCAAAAAGAAGAAATCCGAGCTGGACAAGCAGTTCGCCGGATTCTCCCAGGGAATGCAGGACAACGGCTACTCCATGGCCGCAGTGAAGACCCTGTGGGACATCCTGCTGCCGTTCTCCGACTACGCCTTCAACAAGGCCCACTCGGCCGCGTATGGCGTGATCTCCTACTGGACCGCGTACCTGAAGGCGCACTTTGCGCCGGAGTACATGGCTGCCCTGCTGACGTCTGTCGGGGACGACAAGGACAAATCGGCAATCTATCTCAACGAATGCCGGCGCATGGGAATCACCGTGTTGCCGCCGGACGTGAACGAATCCGCGCTGAACTTCACTCCGGTAGGCACCGACATCCGATTCGGCATGGGCGCCATCCGCAACGTGGGCGTCAACGCCGTCGAAGCGATGGTGGGCGCGCGCGAGAAGGAAGGCGCCTACACGTCCTTCAAGGACTACCTCATGAAGGTTCCCGCGGTGGTCTGCAACAAGCGGACCATTGAATCCCTGATCAAGGCCGGAGCCTTCGATTCCCTCAACCACCACCGGCGTGCGCTGGCGATGATCCATGAGGAGGCCATCGACTCTGTGATCACGCTCAAGCGAAACGAAGCAATCGGCCAGTTCGATCTCTTCGCCGGTTTCGAGGAGGCAGAATCCGAAGCGTCGCTGAGCATCGAGATCCCCGACCTGCCGGAATGGGAGAAGAAGGACAAGCTCTCCTTTGAGCGCGACATGCTTGGCCTGTATGTGTCAGACCACCCGCTGCAGGGCCTGGAAGGACTCCTCAGCCAGCACGCGGACCAGTCCATCACCTCGATCATCGGCGAAGACGGGCCGCACGACGGCGCCATCATCACCATCTCCGGCATGATCACCTCGCTTAGCCGCAGGATCGCCAAGGCGAGTGGCAACGCCTATGCCCGGGCCGAAATCGAAGACCTCGGCGGTTCGATGGAGGTGATGTTCTTCGGCCAGGTCTATGGCCCCATCGCGTCGGTCCTTGCCGAGGACCTGATCGTAGTGGTCAAAGGCCGCCTGCAGCGGCGGGACGACGGTGCCGTGGCACTGAACTGCATGGAACTGTCCGTTCCGGACCTCAGTGAAGGAACCAACGGCCCCGTGCTCATTTCGATGCCCACGCACAAGGCGACCGAGGCTGTTGTCACCGAACTGGGCGATGTCCTTCGGAACCATCGGGGGAACTCGGAGGTCAGGCTGCACCTGCAGGGCGACACCCGGACGGAAGTCATGGGGCTGCCCGTCCATCTCAGGGTCAACCCCAGTCCGTCACTGTTCGGTGACCTGAAGGTGCTCCTGGGCCCAACCTGCCTGGATAACTAGGTTCCGGTGCGCCATCAGATCTGGTAGTCCAGGGGGACCGGCTGGCCATAGCCGCCGGCGTGGTACAGGAGCGGCGAGCCGTCGTCGCCCACTTCGCCGTCCACAACCTCGACAACCACCACGGCATTGTTCTCGAAGGAGAGCCGCATCTGGATCTTGCCGATCAGCCAGCCGGCGACGTCTTTGAGGATCGGGACCTCGTGCGGGCCAAGTTTCCAGTGGTCCCCGTCGAACCTGTCCTTGGTGCGCGCGAAGCGGTCTGCAAGCGCCTGGTTTTCCAGGCCGAGCATGTGGACACCTAGGTGGGTGGCGTTGGCTACGGCCGGCCAGGAACTTGAACTGCGGGCCATATTGAACGTGAACCGCGGCGGCTGCGCGGAAAGTGACGCCACGGACGTGGCGGTGAAGCCGTAGGGCTCGCCCTGGTAGTTCACGGTGATGATGGCGACCCCGGCCGCATGCCGCCGGAACATTTCCTTGAACGTGCCCTCGAACGGCGTTTTGTCTGTCATCGTAAAATTTGCTCCCTGGAAAGCAGGCTGAAATGGTCTCTTCCTTAAGGGTATTAGTCCCCGCCGGACAGGGAGCAATCCCTTGACCCGGCACGTCATCTGTCAAGACTGCCCACGTCATCTGACCGGACACGCCGAGATTTGTTAAGGTTTGTTTCATGAGAGAACACTTCAGCCGCCGGTCCGCCCGGCTGCCGTGGAAATGCTTTGCCGCTGCTGCTGCCGGTGGTGTTCCTGTCGGCCTGTTGTGGTGGCTGCTTGCCCCAGGTGGCTTGAACCTGATCACGCGCGACCCCGCCCTGGCAGCCGGGACCAACCCGGACGTATGGCTGCCCAGGGACCTCACCCTTGCTGGACTTTGTGTGTTCGCAGGGTGCCTGGTTGCCGTGTTCCTGGCGGATAAGGGCGCCCGCGATGAGCAGGCGGTCTTTCTCCTGGGCCTGGCCGGCGGACTGGGCGGGGCGCTGATCGCGTGGCCGACCGGCGTTCTTGCGGGCCAGCTATGGGGCGGACCCGCAGACACGTCGGTCAACGCAAGCGTCGCGTTCACGCTCCGGTCCCTGCCCGTGCTTATTTTGTGGCCAGCCGCGACTGCCGCGTCCGTGTTTGTCCTAAGCCTGGTGAACCTGCTCAAGAGTGGGCCCGGGAGCACGGGCACGCCGGTAGCCGAAGGCAGCGCGCCCGGCGCGTAAAATGGACCGGTGACCATTTCTCCTGAATTTCCAGCCACACCCACTGCCGCCGCTGTCAGCTTCCGGACAGTCGACCTTCGCGGCAGGGGTCTGACCCTCGCCGGTTTGCGCGCCGCTGTTCCCCGGGCGCGGCAGCACACCGTGGCGGACGCGGAACAAAAGGTAGTGGACATCATCAAGGCCGTCCGCACGGACGGCTTCACCGCCCTCAGCGACCTGGCACTCCGTTTCGACGGAGTCCAGCAGGTCCACCCGCGGGTCCCGGCAGCCTCCCTGGCCCGGGCGCTGGCGGGGCTGGATCCGGCGGTCCGCGGCGCGCTGGAAGAATCCATCAGCCGCGCCCGGCGCTTCGCGGACGGGCAGCGGCCGCGTGATCTTGACGTTGAACTCGGCGACGGCGCGCTGGTGAGCCAGAATTGGGTTCCGGTTTCTCGGGTGGGTTTGTACGTGCCCGGTGGCCTTGCCGTATATCCGTCGTCGGTCATCATGAATGTTGTCCCGGCCCTGGCTGCGGGAGTACAGTCCATCGCCCTGGCATCACCGCCGCAGAAAGATTTCGGCGGCCTCCCGCACCCCACCATCCTTGCGGCAGCGGCCCTGCTCGGTATCGACGAGGTCTACGCCATCGGCGGTGCACAGGCAATCGCTGCCTTCGCCTACGGCGTGGAGGCCAACGACTCCGGGCCCGCTTTGGAACCCGTTGATGTAGTCACGGGTCCGGGAAACATTTTTGTGGCGACGGCGAAGCGCCTGGTCAAGGGTGTGGTGGGAATCGATTCCGAGGCCGGAACCACCGAAATCGCCATCCTGGCTGATGCGACGGCGCAACCTGACCTCGTGGCAGCAGACCTGATCAGCCAGGCGGAGCACGATCCCCAGGCGGCTTCCGTGCTCATCACGGACTCGGAGGACCTTGCCGCGGCAGTCCGCACCGAACTGGACCGGCAGGCGGCCGGCACTAAGCACTCCGCGCGCGTACGTGAGGCACTGTCCGGCCCGCAGTCGGGAGTGGTCCTGGTGGAGGACCTGGAACAAGGCATCGCCGCGTGTGACGCCTACGCTGCTGAACACCTTGAAATCATGACCGCGGATGCGCCGGCGGTAGCTGCCCGGATCCGGAACGCCGGCGCGATCTTTGTGGGGGACTATAGTCCTGTCAGCCTGGGCGACTACTGCGCCGGCTCCAACCACGTCCTGCCCACCAGCGGGACGGCGGCGTTTTCCTCCGGACTGAACGTGACCACCTTCCTGCGTGCCATCCAGGTCATCAACTACAGCCGGGCCGCGCTGCAGGAAGTCAGCGGCCACATTGTGAGCCTGTCCGGTGCCGAGGACCTGCCGGCGCACGGTGAAGCTGTCACGGCACGCTTCCGTCATACCCGCTGATGCAGACGGTCTCCGGCGCAGACTACAGTTACCACTACATGTGGTAATGACAGGATTGTTATTCCGCAACATGTAGTCGTAAACTGAGAGGCGGAGAGGTCTGCCGGGGCCGGAAACATCGGCACCGGAAGACATCGAGGGAGGGGACACCATGTACTGTCCATTTTGCCGCAATCCGGACTCCCGCGTTGTGGACAGCCGGATGGCCGATGACGGCTCGGCCATCCGCCGCCGCCGGCAGTGCCCGGAATGCGGCCGCCGGTTTACGACCGTGGAGACCACCAGCCTTTCGGTGATCAAACGCTCCGGAGTGGGTGAACCGTTCAGTCGCAGCAAGGTTATCAACGGCGTGCGTAAGGCATGCCAGGGCAGGCCGGTCAGCGAAGATGACCTGGCGCTCCTGGCCCAGGAGGTGGAGGAGCAGATCCGCGCTTCTGGCGCGGCCGAGATCGACGCCCATGAAGTTGGCCTGATCATCCTTGGTCCGCTGCAGAAGCTTGACCAGGTGGCCTACCTTCGCTTTGCGAGCGTGTACCAGGCGTTCGAATCCCTCGAGGATTTCGAGACCGCCATTGCACTGCTCCGCCATGAATCAGTGGAAGAAGGCACGCAACGCTCGGCGGCGGCCGCCAAGAGCTCCGAAAAGAGCCCCCTTTAAACTCCGGTGGTGGCCGCGGAGGGGAAGCCGCCGCCACCACCGGCACCGGCTGCCCTCGGGCGCCGGTCATTAGCCGGTTATTTTGTGAGTTTGTGTTTCACGGCAATTTCGACGGCGGCGCCGACGATCCCGGCCTCATTCTTGAGTTCGGCCGGCACAATCGGGGTTCGCAGTTTCATGTGCGGCAGGTATTCGTCGGCGCGCTTGGAGATGCCGCCGCCCACGATGAACAGTTCAGGCGAGAAGAGAAATTCCACGTGGGAGAAGTAGCGTTGCAGCAGCACGCTGTATTCCTCCCAGGTCAGTCCGTCCCGTTCACGGGCCACCGCTGAGGCCTTGCTTTCGGCGTCAAAGCCGTCGATCTCCAGGTGCCCCAGTTCCGCGTTGGGGACGAGACGTCCGTCGAAGATGAATGCCGAGCCGATTCCGGTGCCCAGGGTGATGACTAGGACAGTTCCGTCCACGCCTTTGCCCGCGCCGTAACGGGCTTCCGCCAGGCCGGCGGCGTCGGCGTCGTTGATTACCTCCACCGGGCGGCCAAGCCGTGCGGTGAGCAACGCGTCAATATCGGTGTTGAGCCAGCTCTTGTCAACGTTAGCCGCCGAATGGACCACGCCATGCTGGATGATGCCGGGGAAGGTGACGCCCACGGGCGAGTCCGCGGCCGGAGCCTCCGGGCGGCTTGAAAGCTCGGCAACCACCTGCGCCACAACGTCCGCTACGGCGTCAGGGGTGGCGGGCTGGGGCGTAGGCACGCGGAACCGCTCACCCAGGAGCTTGCCCTTTTTCAGGTCGACGATGCCGCCCTTAATTCCCGTGCCGCCGATGTCAATGCCGATCAGCGGGGCGTTCTTGTGCGACTTCTCGTCCTTCTTGGCCAATGTTGTTCCGTTCGTGGCTGGGCGGGCTGGTCGGCCGGGCGGCTGACCGGGGAAATTTCAGGGGAGCGTGAGGATTTCGGCGCCGGACTCTGTCACCAGCAGGGTGTGCTCAAACTGGGCGGTCCGCTTGTGGTCCCGGGTGACAACTGTCCAGTCGTCTTCCCACATGTCCCATTCGATGGTGCCGAGTGTCAGCATGGGTTCGATGGTGAACACCATGCCGGTCTCGATCACAGTGTTGTAGGCCGGAGCCGCATCATAGTGCGGGATGATCAGGCCCGTATGGAACGCTTCGCCGACGCCGTGGCCGGTGAAGTCCCGCACCACGCCGTAGCCGAAACGCTTGGCGAACGACTGGATGGCGCGGCCGATCACGTTGATCTCCCGGCCGGGGGCCACGGCTTTGACGGCGCGGTTGAGGGATTCCCGGGTGCGCTCCACCAGCAGGCGCGATTCGTCGTCCACCTCACCCACCAGGAAGGTGTGGTTCGTGTCGCCGTGCACCCCGTTTATATATGCCGTGATGTCGATATTGAGGATGTCGCCGTCCTGGACCACGGTGCTGTCCGGGATGCCGTGGCAGATCACTTCATTCAACGACGAGCACAGGGACTTCGGGAACCCGCGGTAGCCCAGTGTGGACGGATAGGCCTTGTGGTCCAGCAGGAATTCGTGACCCACCTTGTCCAGCTGGTCGGTGGTCACACCGGGCTTGATGTGGTTGCCCACCTCAACGATGGCCTGTGCGGCGATCCGGCTGGCGATCCGGATTTTCTCTACGGTCTCGGCGGACTTGATCTCGGAGCCGGTGAACTTGGCCGGGCCGGGCTTGCCCACGTATTCCGGTCGCGTGATGGACGCTGGAACGGCGAGCTGCGGGCTCACGGTTCCCCGGGTAAGGGTGCCGGTGGGTGCAGTCGAGGCTAGGGAAGGCATAGATTGATCATATAAGGCACCGCATTAGGCCAAGTAACTGGAAGCCCTAAGCTGTCCGCGTCGACGTTTAAGTTACGTGGATCACGGCCGGGCCTCCGCCAGCCGGAACTAGGAGCACCGATGACTGAGTACTGGTACAACGTAAACACCCACGAGGTGGAAGAAGACGCACTCTCGGACTGGAGCCAGCTGATCGGCCCCTACAAAACGCGGGAAGAGGCCGAACACGCCCTCGAAAAGGTCCGGGCCAGGAATGAGTCGTGGGAAAAGGGCGATGACGACTGAACTGCACTCATCTGCCGCCCGTGACGTGCCAGCGGCCAGAACGGGCCCGCGACCTGCCGGGGCCTAGAAAGAGTGTTCCGGGCCGGGGAACGCACCTGTTCGGACCTCGTCGCCGTACGCCTTCGCCGCGTCGCTGAGGGTAGTGCGCAGGTCAGCGTACTGTTTGACGAACTTCGCCATCCTGCCACCGCGCAACCCGGCCATGTCCTGCCACACCAGCACTTGCCCCGTGGTGGCATTGCCCGCGCCGATCCCGACAGTCGGCACGCTGACCGCTGCGTCAACGGCGGCTGCTGTGGCCGCCGGAACCATTTCCATCAGGACGGCGAACGCCCCCGCCTCAACCAGCGCCGTTGCGTCGTCAATCAGGCGCTGCGCATCTTCCCCGCGGCCCTGGACCCGGTAACCGCCCAGCGCGTGTTCACTCTGCGGGGTGAAGCCGATATGGGCCATGACCGGGACGCCGGCCTGGACCATGGCGCGGACGGTTTCCGCGTAGTATTTTCCGCCCTCGATCTTCACGGCATGGGCCAGCCCTTCCTTGAGGAACCGGACGCCTGTTTCGACACCCTGCTGCGCCGAAACTTCGTAACTGCCGAACGGCAGGTCTGCCACCACCAGGGCGCGCTTGGCGGACCGCGCCACGGCGCGGCAGAGGGGGAGGAGCTCATCCACCGTGACGGGCAGGCTGGTCTCGTTGCCGAAAACGTTGTTGGATGCCGAATCGCCCACCAGGAGGACCTCGATGCCGGCCTGGTCGAAGATCTCCGCGCTGTACTGCTCATAGGCGGTCAGCATGGCGAAGCGTTTACCGTCCCGCTTGGCCTGCTGCAGGTGGTGGATGCGCACCCTGGGTGCGGGCTTCGCATTAAATTCCGACGACGGTGCCTGCTCCGGTGCAGGTCCGGTTCCGTAGGGTGCGTGTACTTCAGCGGACGCGCTTGACTCAGAGCTATTGGTGGAGTCCATGGCAAGAGCGTAATGCGGCACCGGCAGTCCTAGCCACCGCAGACGGGCCAGCGGACCGTGATCCGTGTCATATTCAGGTGCCCGTCGGGGCATATTTGCCACCCGTGGGCGCGGCCGGCCGTGGTTGCCGTGTTAACGCTGTGTTACGCGCGGTGCGGTCGCCCGCATTGGAGCCGATTGCTTAGTAAAGTAATGGTGAACTGCTGCCGGCCGCCGCTTCCGCGGGCCCGGGGCATGAACGATTGACCGGAGAAGAGGCCATCATGGACCGCCAGCAAGAGTTTGTCCTGCGCACAATCGAGGAACGCGACGTACGGTTCGTACGTTTGTGGTTCACCGACGTCGTAGGTTCACTCAAATCGGTGGCACTTGCCCCGGCCGAGGTCGAAGGGGCCTTTGAGGAGGGACTCGGTTTCGACGGTTCAGCCATCGAAGGCTTGGCGCGCGTGTTCGAATCGGACATGCTGGCACAACCGGATCCGTCCACCTTCCAGATCCTGCCGTGGCGTGGCGAGACGGAACAGACGTCGAGGATGTTCTGCGACATCCTGACTCCGGACGGCGAACCGTCGGCCGCGGATCCCCGCAATGTCCTCAAGCGCACGCTGGCCAAGGCCGCGGACATGGGCTTTACGTGCTACACCCACCCGGAGATCGAGTTCTACCTCCTCAAGTCCCAGCAGCCCGGGCCCGACGGCGCGCCCATACCCGTTGACGAGGGCGGCTATTTCGACCACGTGCCCGGCGGCGTGGCGCAGGACTTCCGCCGCACGGCCGTGACCATGCTGGAATCCGTGGGTATTTCGGTGGAGTTCAGCCACCATGAAGCCGGTCCCGGCCAGAACGAGATCGACCTGCGCTACGCGGACGCCCTGCAGACCGCGGACAACATCATGACCTTCCGCACGGTGATCAAGGAAGTGGCCCTCCAGCAGGGCACTTACGCCACGTTTATGCCCAAGCCCTTCACCGACCACCCCGGCTCCGGGATGCACACGCACTTCTCGCTGTTCGAAGGTGACGCTAACGCTTTTTATGAGGCCGGCGCCGAATTCCAGCTCTCCAAAACCGCCCGCCAATTCATCGCAGGCATCCTGAAGCACGCCCCCGAATTCACCGCTGTGACCAACCAGTTTGTGAACTCCTACAAGCGGCTCTGGGGTGGCGGCGAAGCACCGAGCTACCTCAGCTGGGGGCACAACAACCGTTCGGCCCTGGTCCGGGTCCCGCTGTACAAGCCCGGCAAGGGCCAGTCGGCCCGCATCGAATACCGCGGCATTGATTCAGCAGCGAACCCCTACCTTGCCTATGCTGTCCTGCTGGGGGCCGGACTGAAGGGGATCGAAGAAGGCTACGAGCTGCCCGCCGCAGCAGAGGACGACGTCTGGTCGCTGAGCTCCGCCGAGCGTCGCGCCATGGGCCACGACCCCCTGCCCGCCAGCCTTCACGATGCCATCAGGTCCATGGAGGACTCCGAGCTGATGCCGCAGATCCTCGGTGAGCAGGTCTTCGAGCACTTCCTGCGCAACAAGCGTGCCGAATGGCAGGACTACCGGCTCCAGGTGACGCCTTACGAACTGCAGCGCAACCTCGGCATTCTTTAGGCGGCGGTGAGCCTCGCACGCCGCCTCATCTCAGCCGGCTTCAGTGACCTGGAGAAGGGTGAGCGCTTCCTTGCTGCCCCGGAGCTGATTGGCCTTGACCCGGACAGGATTTTCGCCGGCCTGCAGCTGGCCGCCAACCCCGACACCGCCCTGCAGTCACTAGTGCGGCTGATTGAAAAGCACCCGGGTCTCCGGGAGCTGGCGGCGGCCGATCCGGAGACCAGCGAGCCGCTCTACAGGGTGCTCGGGGCCTCCGAAGCACTCGGGGAATTCCTTATCCGGCACCCGGAACACCTCGATGCCTTCGAAGTCACCGCCAGTCCCGAGCCACTGCAGGCAGATCCGGAGCAACTCCGCTCTGTGCTCCTGAAATCTGTCCGTGCGGAACCCTCGTCAGCCCGGCCCGTGGCAGGAGTGACCGGAACCGAAGCTTATGCGGCGCTGCGGTCGGCGTATCGCCGCGGGGTGGTGGACCTGGCGGTCAAGGACATGTGCGCCGCTGACCCGCTGGACTTTATGCCCGCCGTCGGGGCTGAGCTCGCTGATCTGGCGGGGGCCGCGATCGAAGCTGCGCTGGCAGTTTCCCGTGCCGAGGCTGCTGAGCAGTTCAGCGCCAGGGAAGTGGCCGCCGTCGGTCTGGCCGTCATCGGGATGGGCAAATGCGGAGCGCGGGAACTGAACTATATTTCCGACGTCGACGTCATCTACGTGATCGACGCCGGCGACCTCGATGACGCCCGTGCCAACACCATCGGCACAGCCTTGGCCGCCGGCATTTCCCGGGCCATCTCGTCGGTGGCACGTGAGCCCGGTCTCTGGGAAGTGGACGCCAACCTGCGGCCGGAGGGCAAGTCCGGCCCCCTGGTCCGAACCCTCGCGTCGCACGAAAGTTACTACGCGCGCTGGGCGGAAAGCTGGGAATTCCAGGCACTCCTGAAGGCCCGGACCATCGCCGGCGACAGGGACCTGGGGGAGCGCTACGAAAAGGCCGTGACTCCACTGATCTGGAGCTCCGCGGGCCGTGAAGGGTTTGTGGAGTCCGTGCAGGCGATGCGCCGCAGGGTCACAGAGCATATCCCGGCGGCGGAGGAACAGCGGCAGATCAAGCTTGGCCGGGGCGGCCTCCGGGACGTCGAGTTCACCGTGCAGCTGCTCCAACTGGTGCACGGAAAATCCGACGAAACCCTCCGCCGCAGGGATACCACCGCAGCCATTGCGGCCTTGTCCGCCGGGGGCTACATCGGCAGGACCGACGCCGCCGCTTTCGACCACGCCTACCGATACCTGCGGGTCCTGGAGCACCGCATCCAGCTGTTCCAGCTCCGGCGGACGCACCTGATGCCCGTGGGCGAGGCGGCACAGCGAGCCCTTGCAAAGGCAGTCCTTAGCCCTTTCTCCAATGACAGGCCACCGCCGGCTTCGCTGCTGGCCACCTGGCAGAAGACCAAACGCTCTGTCCGTGAACTGCACGAGCGTATTTTCTACCGGCCGCTGCTGAACACGGCAGCCAAACTCAGCACCGAAGACGCCAGGCTGACGCCTGAGGCCGCCCAGGGCCGCCTTGCCGCACTGGGCTATCGCGATCCGAGGGGAGCCATGCGGCACATTGAGGCGCTGACCGCAGGTGTCAGCCGGCGCGCGGCGTTGCAACGCCAGCTGCTGCCCATCCTGCTGGACTGGCTCGCCAGCGGCGTTGATCCCGACGCCGGGCTGCTCGCGTTCCGGCGCGTCAGTGAGGCCCTTGGCACTACCCACTGGTACCTGGGCATGCTCCGCGATTCCACCGCCGCGGCCGAACGGTTATGCAACGTTCTCGCCAACTCACGGCTGATCGCTGACCTGTTGGAGGTGTCGCCGGAATCGGTGGCATGGCTGGGCACCAACAAGGACCTTGCGCCATTGAACTTCGAAGCCCAGTGGCAGGAAATCACGGCCAAAATGTCGCGGCACTCGGACCCGGAAAACGCCATCAGGCTAATCCGGCTGATCAGGCGCAGGGAGATCCTGCGGATCGCGATCGCCGATTCTGCCGGGCTGCTCAACCAGGACCAGGTGGGCGCGGCGCTGGCGGACACCGACCGGGCAGCGGTGCTGGGCGCCCTGCGTGTGGCCGAAGGAATCATCACCGCTGAGGGACCGCTGAAGACCGCGATGCTGGTGGTGGCCATGGGCCGGCAGGGCGGCCGCGAGATCGGCTACGGCTCCGACGCCGACGTGATGTACGTGCACCGCGCGTTGCCGGGCTATACCGACGAGGAGGCGCAGGATCAGGCGGCCCGGATTGTGGCCAAGGTCTCCAGCCTGCTCACACAGCCACTTAAACCGGCCATTATGGCCGAGCGTGTACTGCAGATGGACGCGGATCTTCGGCCCGAAGGCAAGAACGGCGCCATGGTCCGCTCCCTCGATTCGTTTGCCGAATATTACCGCCGCTGGTCGTTGATCTGGGAAGCGCAGGCGCTGTTGCGGGCCCGGCCCATGGCGGGCGACGACGCCCTGGCCGAGGACTTCCTGTCGCTCATCGACCCGATCCGGTACCCGGCGTCGATTTCGGAGCAGGATGTCCGGGAGGTGCGCAGGGTCAAGGCGCGGGTGGAATCGGAGCGGTTGCCGCGCGGGGCGGACCCCGCACGCCACTTGAAGCTTGGCCGCGGGGGGCTGAGCGACGTTGAGTGGCTGGTACAGCTGCTCCAGCTCCAGCACGCTGCCAAGCACCCGGAACTGCGGACAACGTCCACGGTGGAGGCCCTTGAAGCCGCGGCTTCACTGAACCTGCTCACGGCTGCCGACGCAAAGCTGCTGGCCGAGGCGTGGCGGCTCGCCAGCAGGATCCGGTCCGCCAACGTCATTTGGAGCGGCAGGGCTTCGGACCTGCTGCCATCTGCGCGGGGGGACCTGGAGGCGGTGGCCCGCTGGTGCGGCTACGCACCAGGCCACGCGGCCGCCCTGGAAGAGGACTACCTCCGGCTGAGCCGGCGTGCCCGGGGTGTGTTCGAGAAAGCCTTCTACGGCCATTAGCCGCTGTTTGGGTCCTCCCCGGAGGGCTGCAGACAGTCGCGGAGGCTCGGTGCTAGGTTGGGGGCCATGGCAACGCAAATTTATGTGAACCTGGCCGTTAAGGACCTGAAGCGGTCCGTCGATTTCTTCACCGCCCTGGGCTTCTCGTTCAACCCGGACTACACCGACGAAAACGCGACCTGCATGATCATCAACGACAACGCCTTTGTTATGCTCCTGGTAGAGGGATTCTTCAAGACCTTCACCTCCAGGGACGTGGCCGACGCCACCAGTTCCACCGAAGCCATCATGGCCTTTTCGGTAGACAGCAAGGAAGACGTCGACGCAACCATACGCAAGGCGTTGGCCGCTGGCGGCACCCCGTCGCAGGAGGTCCAGGACTACGGCTTTATGTACAACCACAGTTTCCAGGACCTGGACGGGCACCTGTGGGAGGTACTTTGGATGGACCCTGCCGGTCCACCTGCCGACGACGGAACCCCCGCCGGATCAGACGGACAGCCCACCTGAAAACCCGGGTTGATTCTGTCTGGCTCATCGCCCTGGATGACCTCGACGGTGATGCCCTTGCCATCCAGCTGGGTGAGGTAGCCAACCTTGAACTGGGCCCAGGACAAAGCATCTTCGTGGGTGACCCGCTCCGCATGGTCCTGGCGGGACTGGAGGAGGATTCGCGGTTCCCGTATGTCGTGGAGGCTGCGGGCTACGCAGTCGGCGTGCTGACCCTCCAGGCCGGTGCCGCGCGCCTGGCCGGCTGGCCGGACGAGGATTCTGCGTGGCTGCTCCGCGGTTTCCTGATCGACAGGCGCCACCAGGGGCAGGGCCTCGGACAGCTGGCGGCCACGTCCGCAGTGGACGCCGCCGCGAAACTGACCGCCAGGCGCGGAACCCACGAGGCCGGCGTCGTGCTTTCCGTCAACGAAACCAACCCGGCCGGGCTGGCCGCATACCGGACCGCCGGCTTTGTGGACCAGGGGCAGTACCTGGGCGGCAGTTCCGGACCGCAACGGACCATGTACCGGAGCTTCACATAATAGTCTTCGGCGGTTTGCATTGCCTCCGGCTCAACATTGACGGATCATGTGGATTGGCGGTGTTCTTCAAACCTTGTTGGGGGGAAGGCTTGAAAAGTCTTCGTCTCGGGGAGCACATGTCAGGGGGCTGGCTCCTGGTCTCAGCACGTCTGGAGGCAGCCCCCACCTAAAGAGACAAAAAAGTCCGCCCGGGCTGCAGCATTGATGCTGGCAGCCCGGGCGGACTTTTTGGCGGCCTGAACGTGTTCAGCCGCCGATCGTGCTAGACGCCGTAGTAGAGTTCGAACTCGTATGGGTTCGGGCGCAGGGACAGCGGGCGGATCTCGTACTCGTACTTGTACTCGATCCAGGTGTCGATCAGGTCCTGGGTGAACACGCCACCGGCCTGCAAGAACTCGTTGTCCTCGCGCAGGGCCTCCAGCGCCTCTTCCAGCGAACCCGGAGCCTTCGGGATGTCCTTGGCTTCCTCGGCAGGCAGCTCGTAGAGGTCCTTGTCGATTGGAGCCGGCGGTTCGATGCGGTTGCGGATGCCGTCAATCCCGGCCATCAGCTGGGCAGCGAAGGCCAGGTACGGGTTGGACGAGGGGTCCGGAGCGCGGAACTCGATGCGCTTGGCCTTGGGGTTGGAGCCCGTGATGGGGATACGGATCCCGGCGGAGCGGTTGCCCTGCGAGTACACCATGTTGACCGGAGCTTCGAAGCCCTTGACCAGGCGGCGGTAGGAGTTCACCGTCGGGTTGGTGAAGGCGAGGACGGCGGAGGAGTGCTTCAGCAGGCCGCCGATGTACCAGCGGGCCATGTCGGACAGGCCGGCGTAGCCCTTTTCGTCGTAAAACAGCGGCTCGCCGTTGGTCCACAGCGACTGGTGGCAGTGCATGCCCGAACCGTTGTCGCCAAAGACCGGCTTCGGCATGAAGGTCACGGACTTGCCCCAGGCATCGGCCGTGTTCTTGATGACGTACTTGAACTTCTGCAGGTCGTCCGCGGCGTGGGTCAGGGTGGTGAACTTGTAGTTGATTTCAGCCTGGCCGGCGGAGCCTACCTCGTGGTGGCTGCGCTCGACCTCGAGGCCTGCCTCATCCAGGGCGATACACATGGCGTCGCGGAGGTCAGCCTGCTTGTCGGTGGGGGAAACCGGGAAGTAGCCGCCCTTGATGGGGGTCTTGTAGCCGAGGTTTCCGCCCTCTTCTTCGCGGCCGGTGTTCCAGTGTGCTTCTTCGGAGTCGATCTTGTAGAAGCTGCCCTCGGGGGAGGACTGGTACTGGACGTTGTCGAAGACGAAGAATTCGGCCTCCGGAGCGAAGAACGCGGTGTCGGCGATGCCCGTGGAGGCGAGGTAGGCCTCAGCCTTTTCGGCTACGCCGCGGGGATCGCGGTGATACGGGTCTCCGGTGCGGGGGTTCACGATCGAGAAGTTCAGCGCAAGAGTCTTTTCCATGCGGAACGTGTCCAGGAATGCGGTGGTAACGTCCGGGATCAGCTGCATGTCGGATTCGGCGATGCCCTGGAAGCCGCGGATGGAGGAACCGTCGAAGAGCTGGCCGTTGATGAAGAAGTCCGCGTCGACGCTCTTGGCCGGCACGTTGAAGTGCTGCTGCACACCCGGGAGGTCGGTGAAGCGGATATCGACGAATTTAATATCTTCGTCCTTGATGAACTTGAGGACTTCGTCCGCAGTCTTGAACATCTATGCTCCTTACGCATATGTAATATCTGGCTGGCAAGCCAACTGATCCAGCGCAATCCGAAGGGCAGGGAAACCTGGTTTCCCTGCTTGGGAGGTATTGCTTGAAACTGTTATCAGCCTATGGACACGTCATTTCCCGTCAGTGTCCACATTGTTTCGGGCAGGTTACAGAATGCCCTGTTCAGGTTACAGAATTGTCCTGAACAGGTAACGCTATCCGGTGTCCAAAGTGTGGTCCAACAGTTTCCACTCTGTGGTCGGCGGTGAGTCGGTAAGCTTGGACGGTGGTAGATCGCAATGATATTGGTTCCTGGCTCAGCGGACCGGACACGTCCGGCATCTCAAGGTACCCGGGGGAGCGGTTGGGAATGCCCGAATCCGGTTCCGGCTCCATGGCCAGGGCAGGCAGGCGCTTCCTCGCCATCGCCCTTGACTGGGGGATTGCCCTGCTGATCAGTAATTTTGCCTTTGGCGGTGACTCCTGGGCCACGTTGGCGGTATTTGCCGCGGAACAGATGCTGCTCGTGGGCACCCTTGGTTACAGCATCGGCCACCGCGTGGCCGGGATCCACGTGCTGCGCCTGGGCGGCGGACCCGCTGGTCCGATGGCCGCCGTGGTGAGGTCAGTGTTGCTGTGCCTAGTGATTCCTGCCGTAATTTTCGATCCGGACCAGCGGGGACTGCACGACAAGGCGATGGATACTGTCCTCGTCAGACGCTAGCAGGGTCCATGCGCTTGGCGAAGGCCATGTGCCGGCACCCCGCGGCTTGGGAATACAGTGCCGTGCCGGGTCAGACCCCCGCCGTTTCCTTCGTCCCGGCAGCGACGGCCGTGCGTGGCGTCAGGTAGCCGTGCTTTCCGGCCCAGCGTTCGAACGCCACCGTGGCGAACGGGAACACTGCCGACAGCCCCGCGAACAGGGCCACCACGAAGGGCCACCGCTGGAGGCGCCACAGGGCGAGGGCAGCGATGCCGTAGCCCACAAACAGCGCACCATGGATAGGACCGGCGATCTCCACGCCCAGTTCGGTGGTCTTGGCGACCCATTTGAAGTACATGCCCGCCAGGAGCGCAGCCCAGCTGCAGCATTCGGCAACCGCCAGGACGCGGAAGGTCCGGATGACGAGGGTTCTAGCGGGAATCGTCATGTAGCTGCTTCCAATCAATGTACCCGCCCGGGTGGCCGGCGTCGGCAGACAAAATCTGCCCGGGTTCCGGCTTGGCCGGAACCCGGGCAGTTCAAGAGTCTTAGCGTCCGCGGTTGGGACGCGCTTTGTAAGGGTCGATTCCCTTGGGGATCGGGAGTCGGTTGCCCAGCGAGGAAATGCGTTTGGATACGGCATTCACCTCAAGCTTGGTCAGCTCCTTCTTGAGCTTGCCCATCTTCTTGGCTACCTGGCTGATTGGGACCTGGCCTTCGCCGCGGCCGCTTTCGATCATGTGGACCGTGACGTTTGGGAGGATGCGCGCGAGGCGCTTACGCTCAGCGTCGAGCATCGGCTTGACGCGGATGGTGGGGCCTTCGCTGACGAGGACGACGCCGGGACGGCCGACGGCGCGG
The DNA here is from genome assembly GCF_050156575.1 of Pseudarthrobacter sp. S6. Lineage (NCBI taxonomy): Bacteria > Bacillati > Actinomycetota > Actinomycetes > Micrococcales > Micrococcaceae > Pseudarthrobacter > Pseudarthrobacter sp. S6. Next base: position 1,904,058 of record NZ_CP189581.1, read on the forward strand.
AACACGGCGTCCTGCGTGCGTGGGTTTACGGCGACCGGCTGGTCCTCGGTGATCCAGCCGCGCTTCAGCGTGCCCAGTGCGGCGCCTGAGGCTCCGGGCTGGTTCTCGATCTGGGCGAAGGCGGCGCGTTCGGCGCGACGCGAGAGGATCAGGGTGGCGCCGAGGAGGCCCAGCGGAATGCCGATGAGCAGGCCAGTGATCCAATTTTCCAGCCAATAACCCACCAGGAAGCCGACAGCCACAACACCCAGAAATACCAGCAGCATCAGCCACGGGACCATGGGATCATGGCGGCGGGTCATGTTAAAGACTTCGCCGATCTGCTTGAGCCGGCTGGGCTTCTTGACCTTTGCTTGTTTTGGCTTGCGCGAGAAGAGGCCACGTTTCGAGGCGTCAGGGGCCGCCGGAGTGCTGTTACTGGAATCAGGGGTGTTCGCCATAGTTCCTCAATTCTACGTGATTTATGCCTGCGGGCCGGACACCGGAGAATGTCCGGTGCCGGCCCGCAGGGATACCAAACTACGGCTTAGGAACGGGCTGCCAGCAGTGTGCTGGCTTCCTGGCGGGTGCTGCCGGAAGACTCGATGTGGGCGAGCTGGGCGGGGATTTCCCAGCCCTTCTTCCGCATCGCGGTGGCCCAGAGCCGGCCGGCCCGGTAGGAGGAACGGACCAGGGGTCCACTCATGACGCCGAGGAAGCCGATCTCCTTGGCCTCGTCCTGGAGGTCCACGAACTCCTGCGGCTTGACCCAGCGGTCCACCGGCAGGTGCCGCTCGGACGGTCGAAGGTACTGGGTGATGGTGATCAGGTCACAGCCGGCCTCGTGCAGGTCCCGCAGCGCCTCGGAGATCTCCTCGCGGGTCTCGCCCATACCCAGGATCAGGTTGGATTTGGTCACCATGCCCAGGTTCCGGCCCTGGGTGATGACATCCAGGGACCTCTCGTACCGGAACGCGGGCCGGATCCGCTTGAAAATCCGGGGCACGGTTTCAACGTTGTGCGCGAAGACCTCCGGCTTCGAAGCGCAGATCGCCTCGATGTGCTCGGGCTTGCCGGAAAAGTCAGGGATCAACAGTTCAACGCCGGTGCCCGGGTTCAGCTCGTGGATCTTCCGCACCGTCTCGGCATACAGCCACACACCCTCATCGGCCAGATCATCTCGGGCCACCCCGGTGACGGTGGCGTAGCGCAGCTGCATGGCCAGGACCGAGCGGGCCACCTTCGTGGGCTCAAACACGTCCACCGGGGACGGCTTACCCGTATCGATCTGGCAGAAATCACAACGCCGGGTGCATTCGGAGCCACCAATCAGGAACGTCGCTTCCTTATCTTCCCAGCACTCAAAAATGTTCGGGCAGCCGGCCTCCTCACACACCGTGTGCAGGCCTTCCTTCTTAACCAGGTTCTTGAGCTGGACATACTCCGGACCCATCTGGACCTTCGCCTTGATCCACTCCGGCTTCCGCTCCACAGGTACTGCAGAGTTACGCTGCTCAACGCGCAGCAGCTTCCGGCCTTCTGGTGCCAGTGTCACAGGAGTGCTCCCTCAGGGATTGAAACGAGTGCTTCTTCGTGCTTGCGAAATTCTTCCACGAACCGGTCCGCGATATCGCCGGGGGCGATGTTCCTGCCGGTTTCGATGGACATTGTGGTGACGCTGGCGTCGGTGATGCCACAGGCGATGATCTGGGCATAGGGCGCCAGATCATTGTTGCAGTTAATGGCAACGCCGTGCATTGTGACCCCGTCCAGGACGCGGATGCCGATCGCTGCAATCTTCCGGTCCGGGCCTTTGCTGTCAGCGGTGATCCACACGCCGGCCCGTCCCTTTATGCGCTCAGCGTTGATGCCGTAGTCGGCCATAACGGCGATCATGACCGCTTCAAGCCGCTCAACATAGTCTCGGATGCCTGACCGGTTCTTCAGCCTGAGAATCGGATACACGATCAGCTGGCCGGGGCCGTGCCAGGTCAGCTTGCCGCCGCGGTCCACCGCAACGACGGGCGTGCCGTCCAACGGGCGCTCGTGCTCTTCCGTGAGCTTGCCCGCTGTATAGACAGCGGCATGTTCAAGGATGAGGACAGTGCTGGGCGCCTCGGCTGTGACGACCTTGCTGTGGATCCCGCGCTGCAGATCCCAGCCGCGCGTGTAGTCAACGAAGTCCGGGGCGAGACCCACCTGTGAAAACTCAAGAGTCATGCCGTCAAGCTTAGACCCCGATCCGCGAGGGGTCCGGTTATAGTGTCGGACCTCTCATGCACTGACTCATGCGCTGGCGGATCCGGTGGATGCCCATGGCCTGTGGATAACTTCTGCAGGCATTCCCGGATTCCGCTAGACATGGGTCATGGATGATTTCACTGCCCCCGTAGTTCCCGGGTTCCTGGTGGGCCGCGTGTTGGGCCGCGGCGGAAGTTCGACGGTGTGGCTGGTTACGGAAGAAGGGTCCGGGCGCGAGTTTGCGCTGAAATGCCTCGGTGCCGGGCACCGCGTCGCGACAGGCCTCGGCGAAGGCAGGGAAACCGGGGCCGACGCCGAGGAGGCCATCCGCCGTGAAATCCGTATTCTTTCTGTCCTTGACCACCAGCACCTCATCAAAGCCCACGATGCCCTCCGTCTTCGCGAGCCGGCCGGATCAGCAGTGACGGCCGGAGGGACAATAGGGCTGCTGCTGGATTACGCGCCCGGCGGTTCCCTCGGAGAGCTGGTCGGAAGCAGGGCGAAGCTCACCATCGGGGAGACGGTCACCGTGCTCACCCCTATTGCCCAGGTACTTGGCTACCTGCACGGCCAGGGGTTCACCCACGGTGACGTATCGCCCGGGAACGTCCTCTTTACAGGCCATGGCAAGCCAATGCTCTCCGACGTTGGCATTGCACGGATGGTGGGTGATGTTTCAGCGGTGCCTGACCACGGAACCGCTGGGTTTATGGATCCGGCACCCGTGGACGCCGTAAGGGCCGGGCTGCAGCCGGAACGCGACGTTTACTCGGTGGCGGCGCTGGGGTGGTACTGCCTTACGGGCCAGCCGCCACGCCGTACCGCCGACCGTCCGCCTCTTTCCCTCCTGCTCCCTGACGTTCCAGTCGAGCTGGCCGCAGCCCTGGAGGCGGGACTAAATGAGGACAGGCGGCTGCGACCCACAGCCGTTGAGCTGGCGACGGCGGTCTACCGCAGCGCCCCGCCGCAGCCGGTGGACCTCTCGTCCTCGGTCCACGCCACGGTCATTCCGCAGCTGCTGACACGGCGCCGCGTCCCGGAACGTCCCGGTGGCGCGCTCCGCCGTAATCTTCAGGCCTGGCGGCGCCGGATTTCGACGTCGCGCTGGTCCGGGCTGGTCGGGGCGCGGCAGACCCTTCCGTTCCCGGCCGCAGACGAAAGGGAGATGCTGGCGGTTCCCGGGCCAACGCTCCGCGAATCAGTGGCCAGGGCACCCGGGGCCGGCAGCCTGGCGGCACCGGTCCAGGCCGCCGACGTCGACAATCCGGGACCGCGCGGCAGGCATGCTGTGGAACCCGGCACGCACGATCACGAACCCAACGCCGGTTCGAGGCGTCGGACGGTGGCGTCGCCGAAATCGGTGGACCCCGGCCCGTCCCGGCGCCGTGGGCGCTCAGGGACGGCCGGGCACAATCGGGGCACCGTGCTGTTGGCAGTGGGAGCGGGTGCGATCCTGGCAGGCACTATCTGGGCCGCCGGCGTCTTTGGGCCGGATGGGCCGTGGGGGGCGCCAGCTTGGCCAGAGGCGGTGGCGGAGAGTGCGGATGCCGGAGGGGTGGACCCAGTGCTCGCCGCCACAGGAGTCCCGGCAGCCGCCGCGGCGCAGCTGGCCTCGGCGGACCCGCTTCAAGCAGTCCAGGGACTGGCTGCGGTGAGGTCCGTGGCCTTCAGCTCCGGCCGGCTGGAGCTGCTGGATCTGGTGAATGCCCCGGGATCTGCTGCCGCTGCCGCGGATGCAGGTCTCAAGGCCGGGCTCCAGAAGTCCGGCCACGTCCTGGCCGGATTCACCAGTTCCGTATCGAACCTGCAGGTCCAGCCTGGCAGTCCACCCGGCCAGGTGGTTGTTGCTGTCACGTCAGCCACGTCGCCGTATGAGGAGAAAGACGCGTCCGGGGCAGTCGTGGCGGCGGGCACACCGGTGGCTGCCCGGAACCTCCGGCTGGTGCTGGTCTCCGTTGACGGCCAGTGGCGGATTACGGACGTCCTGCCTGGGGCCTGACTATTTGTCTCAGTACGCTGCCTCAGCGGTGATTTTCCGAAGTCGGCTTCACGGAATGTCCAAAGTCGTCTGCACCAACTCACGCCTGGTCTTAGTGAGTCCCATTTGGGGAACCCTCTACGGGAAAGATTGAGAATTGTTCTCGGGTGAAGGCGACTATCGGTCCCGAATCGCTCGCGGAGCATGCCGTGATTCGGAGTCAGCACGGGCCGCAGGGTGCCTAAAAGCTGGCTCAAAGGATGAATCATCTGGCTTTTGGGTTGAGATTGCACCGATATGGCGAGAAGGGTGTGATTGCCGTGGATATGGTGACTGGCATGGAACCAGTTCTGAAATTTGTACGGCGTTGGGGCGCCCCCGTGGCGGCCGTCATCTTCTTCTCCCTGTGGTGTGTGGCCGAGGCAGGCAGAATGGGAGGGTCCTGGTTCTCGTGGTCAGGGAACTGGCCGCTGGCCTTGATGACATTGGCTGTTGCCACGGCGTCCTGGAAACCCCTGGTGTCTCTTGGGTTCACGGTTGCGCTCCTTGCCGGACAGTTGAGTCATGCCCTGCCGCCTATGTATTCCAATCACTGGGCCATCTACTTGGGTTCCTTTGTCGCTCTTGGCTTCATCATGTGGACCGCTCCACCGCGGCTGCGGTTCATCGCTGGGGGCGCGAACGTGGTCGCCGCTGCTGTCATGGCGTTCCTGATGCTCTCGTGGAGATACGGCGACGGTGTCGGCTGGTATCCGCCGGCGTACGCCGGAGACCGGTGGATGCTGCAGGACTATGGCTGGCAGCTGTTAGCCCTCCTCCTGGTGATCGCCGGGGCCTGCGCCGCCGTCGGACTTCTACTCGCTCTATATCAGGAACGGGGCAGTCTATTCCGGGCCCGGGAGCTTGCGCAGAGCAGCATGAAGGAAACCGAGATCGACCTCATCGTGGAGCAGGAACGGACACGCATCGCCCGCGATCTGCACGATGTCCTCGCCCATTCCCTCGCAGTCATCGCCGCCCAGGCCGACGGGACCCGCTATCTGAGCAAGGACCAGCCCAAGGTCGTCCTCAATGCCCTGGGCACCATCGCCCGGTCCGCCCGCAGCGCCCTTGTGGATGCCCAGCGCGTGATCGAAGGAGTACGCGATGACGGCATGGTGACGCCCCAGCCGCGGCTGAGCGACATCCCGGCACTAATCGAAGGGATGCAGCGCGGCAGTTTGAAGATCCACCCCAGCGAGTCCGGGTCGCCCGTGGAACTCTCCACCGGACAGGAAATGGCGGTCTTCAGGATCGTTCAGGAGTGCCTGACCAATGCCCTCAAACATGGCGGGCGCGGCACGGATGTGCGGCTCCACTTTGACTGGAGCGGGCCGGGCCTGACTCTGCACGTGGCCTCGGCCGTTGACCCGGCCGAACAAGACGGCGCTACGAATCCGGCCACCGCCCGGGTCGGGAGGGGACTTCCGGGCATGCGCGAACGCGCCCATCTGGCCGGCGGCTGGCTGACGGCCGGACCGGACGGCGAACACTTCCGGGTGACAGTCTTCATCCCCTACGGAACCCGGGAAACGAGGGCAGCGGACGATACAGCCGGCGCCGAAGCCGGGGGAACTTTCGTTGAAATTTCAGGTGCGGAAGCCCCGCCGGCACTGGCCGCAACAGGCCTCCCCCTGCCGACAGGGGCCGCACGGGAAGCAGGCGACCGTGGCTGATGCCGGTGCGCGCATCACCGTGGCCCTGGTGGACGACCAGCCCTTGTTCCGGGCGGGTATCCGCATGCTGATAGAGAGCCAGAAGGACTTGGAACTCTCGGGAGAGGCCGGTAACGGGGAAGAGGCGGTGACCCTGGCAATCGACCGGCGCCCGGACGTCATGCTGATGGACCTGCGGATGCCGATCATGGATGGCGTCGAAGCCACCCGGCGGATCGTGCAGCACGCCGCGGCGGCCGGAACCGACAAGCCAAAGATCATTGCGCTGACGACCTTCAACAGAGATCAGGCCGTGGTCCAGGCCGTGCAGGCCGGGGCGAGCGGGTATCTGCTCAAGAGCGCGGAACCGGAATTCCTGCTGGCAGCGATCCGGACCGTCCACTCCGGATACTCCGTCATCGCGCCAGGATCCATCCACTCTCTCTTCGAGCATGCTGCCCGCAACGTTCCCGCTGTGGGTCCGGACTTGTCCGTACTTAACGTCCTGTCCGTGCGGGAGCGGGACGTCTTTCTACTCGCGGCCAAAGGCCTCAGCAATGGTGAAATGGCGGAGAGTCTGTTCGTCTCTGAAGCCACCATCAAAACTCACCTGCGCAGTGTGTTGGACAAACTGGAACTCCGCACCCGGCTCCAGCTGGTCGCATTCGCCCACGAACGCCGCCTACTGGGCACCTGAACAGACCACCAGAGGGATCCGCAACGGGTCATTAGCCGAACAAGAGCGCTGCTGTCCTGGGAGCTCTAGCCTTCCAACACCTGATCGTTGATGGGGGTTCCCGAATATCCGACCGGTCGGCGCCGCGGGCCGCTGGGCACCGACGCTGTTTATGATGGTGCAACTCCTGTGGCCTATTGGGGACCTGGAACCAGGGCGCCGGCTGCGCGGCTGATTCCACGTTCAGGCCTCGGTTCCGCCGTCCACGCGCAGCACGACGCCGGTGATGTAGGAGGCCTGATCCGAAAGGAGGAAAGCGGTTGCGTTGGCAATGTCTTCGGGTTGGCCCAGGTGCTTCATCGGGATCTCAGCGGCGTAGGCGGCCTTGGACTCGGTAGGCAGGGAAGCCAACGCCGCGGTTTCAATGGCACCGGGGGCCACGGCGTTAACGCGGATGCCTTGTTCGGCGGTTTCCTTGGCGACGCTGCGGGTCAAGGAAACCACGCCGTGCTTTGCGGCACCATAGGGGGTCAAATGCGGGGTGGCGCTGATGCCTGCCAGCGAGGCGATATTCACGATCGAACCACATCCCTGTTCCAGAAAGTGTGCGACCTGGGACTGCATGGCCAAGAAGGTACCCCGCAGGGTGACGTTGATGGTGCGGTCCCAGTCCGCGGCGGTGATCTCCTGCACGGGCGTGGGCATGGCTCCTACCCCGGCGTTGTTCACTGCCATGTCCAAACGGCCGAAGGACTCGATGGCGAAGGGAACCAGCGCATTGACCTCCTCGGCGTTGGAGACATTGGCATGCTTGTAGGCCGCTCGACCGCCGGTGGCCTCAATGAGCGCCACGGTCTCGGCACCGGCTTCGTCGTTGACGTCAGAGACGATGATCGAGGCACCGTCTGCGGCCAGTCGCAGGGCAATGGCACGTCCGATTCCGGCTCCGGCTGCCGTGACGAGGGCTACTTGGTTTTCCAAAAACATGTGAACACTCTCCTCCTTGGGGAAAATTGCTGGCGCAATAGGGGTGGTGTTGGATTTTTATCCGGATGCGGCCTCGCGCCGTGATTCCCAGCGTCGCAGCAACAAGGCGACCAAGACTGCTGCGGCAATTCCAATGACCGTGAAAATGACTCGCTCAATGGTCAGTTCGAATCCGCGCTCGACATCGCCAAGAGAAGCGAAGATCAACAGCATCGGTGTCAAGGCCAGTGCCTGCATGAGGTAGGCCCCGCCCATGGAATACCAGACCAGGAAGAACAAGCACAGTACAGCCACAATGACGGCGCCCCAGACGGGCAGGAACAACACGGCCAGCAAAGCGATAATGGCCCCCAGGAAGGTGCCGATGAGGCGTCCGTTGAGGGTCTCGCGCCGCTGATTGGCTAGTGGTCGCAGGGCCATCAGTACGGTCACCGCGACCCAGTAACCATGGGGGATGTTGTTGGCCAGCGCCCAGTACATGATCGCAGCACACAATAGGCCTACCGCGATGCCGTGCTCCCACGCGGTGCGTTTTTCCACCGGAAGTGTAGGAGCCTGGAACTTGAGCAGGCGGGTGATCAGGGCGCCGGCCAACCCTCCGGCAAGGATCCACAGCACCGCGGACCACCAGGGGAGGTTGATGGGACCGGGGCCAAAGAGGATCACCATGACCGGAGTCAGCGAGAGCAGTCCGGCGGAGCGCTGGTTGGTGGCTGCAAAGAGGATCGCAGAGACGAACATAAGCACGGCGATGGCCCAGGGCGTTGAACCTGCCAAGGACGCCAAGCCGCCAAGTGCGGCACCGACGATCACCAGCAGTGCTGCCTGGCGCGGCTTGCTGACGGGAGTGACCGCCATGCCCAATCCCATGGCCAGCCCGAATCCCATGCTGGCCGAGGTCCCTCCGAACACGCTCACGATGACAGAGGGAATCATGATGGTCACGAGGAGCTTGAGCGCTATCGGTAGGGTCCCCGATTGGGGACGGCTAAAAATCACCATGGTGTCATTGCCTTTGCATGGATTGGCGGGCAGCACGAGTACCAGCCCTCCGCGGACGGATGGGCTGAAAAGATCGGCATAAATACCCACGATATCGTCGCGAATCCACCCCGCACGCATGATGGGGAATCATTATTCCCATGGCAGGAATCGCCCCGCAGATCCGCGGAGTCTGCTACACCCGAAAGATGCGCGGGAGGTTGCCTGGGCTGTTGGCCACGCTTGTCCGCACCGTCGCACGTGGTCTGGACACGCCGTTTCCATCGAGGCCAACAAACAAATCCCGCCTAAATACTCAGGGAAGTTCGGCCACCAATCCCAGGGCTGCATCGAAATCCTCGTACCGTTCCTGGGTCATTGCGAACACGTGACACAACCATCTACCCGATTGGGCACCGGTTCAATGGCAGCGGCCTCGGGTTGGTCCCTGACCATCGATGTTGGAAGCCGACGGCGGTCTTCGCATCGATGTCTCTAGTGGTGTCCTCCGTTCGACGACCACACAGAGCCAAGCCCTTGCCGAACCTTCCACTGGCAAGGCCTCCCGGGCCGATACCGCTGTCCAGCATGAACAACGCCAAAACACCGAAGCCACAATCCGCCGGTCTACTACGCATCCCAAAGTTTGGGTGCGACATTTATCGCTGCAAGAAATGCGACATTTAGCGCCGAAAAACCACACGTTTCCGCAGCCGGACCATTCCCGTATACCCCGCCCGCAAAAATGCCCGGTGAAGGGAAGGCAAACGGGACATCAAGACCATGACCGGATTCCTCATCGGATACGCCCGAGTATCCACGAACGCCCAAGTCCTCAATGGTCGCGAAGTCAAGCTCAGCATGGGAGGCTCCGTCCACGATCATCCCGTCTACCGAGCCATCAACCGCTCAGGCGACGCCGCATGACCTCCTAGCCTGAAATTTCCGTACCGATTCTCCTCGGACCCCGAACGCACGCGGCTCCGAGACTTGTGCAGAGGACTCCGGATATTCGCTACAGACGCGTCTTCGGAAAATGACACCAGCAGGCTGCCTCAGCCGGTTGACTCAGTGCTTGCCCGCCACCCATGCAGCGGCCTCGGCCAGTGACGGATGCTGCCACTGGAAGCCGGCGGCCTCCAGAACTGCCGGTTCCATCCGCTGGCTGGGCAGGATCAGTTCGTCGGCCAACTGACCCAGGACCAGGCGCAGGGCCGGCGACGGTACCCGGAAAAACGCCGGGCGGTGGAGCGCGGATGCCAGGGCGCCGACCAATGCGTTGACGTCAGCGCTCTCGCGGGCGCAGACGTTGACCGGTCCGTGGAGCCCGGAGTCTGCGAGGAACAGAAATGCTGCGGCGACGTCCGGAAGCGTGATCCACGGCCAGTACTGCCTGCCGTGTCCCAGTGGACCGCCCAGCCCGAGGCGAAGCAGCGGCAGCATCGGACCCAGAGCGCCACCTGCAGGGCTGAGGACGACTCCGGTGCGTGGGGTGATCACGCGGACACCTGCCGGCGCCTGATGCGCGGCGGCCTCCCACTCGACGCAGATTCGGGACAAAATGCCCGAACCCGGCGACGCATCCTCCCGGAGCTGGGCGGACCCCGAATCGCCGTAGTACCCTGACGCCGACTGGCTGATAAACGTCCGCGGCGGGTGGTCAAGCGTGGCCATGGCGGCGGTCAGTGTGTTGGTGGCAGCCAACCGCGACGTCAACAGCTCGTCGATCCGGCGTCTGGTCCAGCGCCTGTCCCCGATCCCGGCGCCGGAGAGGTTGATCACGGTGTCCGCGCCCGCCAAGGCTTGGGGATCGAGCCGCTGCACTGCCGGGTCCCAGCGGATTTCGGCCGCAGACGTGGGCTCGCGTCGAACGAGGGTGGTCACGTTATGGCCAGCCTCTCGCAGCGTTGCGGACAGGTGGGTCCCGATCATTCCTGAGGCTCCGGCAATAAGGATGTGCATGATCCATCTCACCACGGCCCGCACGCCGCCTGCACCTCCCACGGCCCGCACGCCGCCGGCACCTCCCTCGGACCGTACCGGGAGTTGACTATGATCGAACGATGACTTCTTCGAGCTACTTCCGGTTTCCGCATGTCCACGGCGAGCTGGTCACGTTTGTGGCAGAGGACGACGTATGGATCGCACCGCTCAGCGGCGGCCGTGCATGGCGCGTGTCATCACTGCAGCTGCCCGCCCGCAATCCGCGGTTTACGCCTGACGGCAAGCGGCTGGTCTGGACTGTTGTCCAGGGAACCGCCCCGGAAGTTGTCTCGGCGGAGGTGGACGGCGGTGGCTACCGGCAACTGACGTATTTCGGCCACGCCACAACCAAGGTCAAAGGCTTCACCGCCGCCGGCGACGTAGTGGTGACCAGCGCGTTCCGCCAGGCCGAAAGCCGGCATACCTACGCTTACAGCGTCCCGGTCGACGGCGGGTCGGCTGAGGAGCTCCCCTTTGGGCCGGTCGAATCCGTGGCCTTCGGTCCCGAAGTGGGGGACGAGCGGCCCGTAGTCCTGGCCAGCGTGCTCTCCCGTGAACCGGCCTGGTGGAAGCGGTACCGCGGCGGTACCGCCGGCAAGCTCTGGATTGACACCGACGGAAACGGCGAGTTCGAGCGACTGGTTCCCCAGCTCGACGGAAACCTCGCAGATCCGCTGTGGGTGGACGGGCGCATCGCATTCCTGTCAGACCACGAGGGTTACGGAAACCTGTACTCGGTGCTGCCCGGCGGCGGCGATCTCCGACGACACACCGATCACGAGGACTTCTACGTCCGGCATGCATCCACTGACGGGGAGCGGGTCATCTTCGAATCGGCCGGTGAACTCTGGATCCTGCACGATCTGTCCTCTGCCGCGGTACGGCTGGACCTTTCGCTGGGCTCGGCATCTCAATCGCGCCGCCCGGGCCTGCTGAAAACCTCCAAACACCTGGGCGCGGTGGCGCCGGATGACAGCGGCTCCGCCAGCGTCGTGGAGGCCCATGGCACGCTTCACTGGCTCCGCCACAAGGACGGCCCGTCGCGTATCGTAGAGGCCACCCCGGGTGTCCGCGCGAGGCTCCCCAGGCCGCTCGACGGCGGCCGCCTCGCCTACGTCGCAGATCACGACGGCGTGGAGGCGATCTACATCAAGGAGATTGCCGCGCCGGTGCCCGACACCCTGGTTCCTGCCGTTACGGCAGCCCCCGTCGCCGCACCCGCGGCAGTGGATCGGGACCAACCGGAAGCACCGCTGCCCCGGCCGGTTCCCGCGGCGGCATCATCCGCAACTGTGGCTGCCGACGTCGTTGTCCCGGTGCCGGATGACTCCCCGTCTAGCAAATCCCCGGCCGACGTGCCCCCCAGCCCGGCAGAAGCTGTGGTCAACTCGGGACCGTCAGTCCTGACCCGCGTCGCCTTCCCCAAGCCCTCACGCGCCAGCGCCCTGGAAGCGAGCCCCGATGGCCGGTGGATTGCCGTGGGAACCTCCTTCGGCGACATTTATGTGGCGGACACAGCCACCGGGGACCTATCCCTGGTCACCAGCATCGGCGAGGGAAGCATCGCGGAAATCGCGTGGTCCCCGGACTCCCAGTGGCTTGCCTGGTCCGAACCCGTCACCTCGTTCGGCTCCCGGAGCCGGCTCCGGCTCGCCAACGCCACGGATCTGGTGGGCGGCATCGTCGAGGTCACGGACGGCCGTTTCTGCGACCTGTCCCCAAGTTTCACGCCGGACGGAAAGTTCCTGGCCTTCCTGTCCAACCGCAGCTTTGACCCGGTCTACGACGGGCACTCGTTTGACCTGTCTTTCCCCAGCCCCATCAAGCCGTATCTGGTGGCACTGGCGGCCACAACGCCGTCGCCGTTTGGCCCTGCCGTTGACCTGGCCCCTGCCGCAAGCGCGGACAGCACGGATGCAGACGCGGCGGCAGGCGCTGCACCAGTGAGTGCGGTCCGTGTGGATCCGGCCGGCTTGGCGCACCGTGTTATTGGCGTTCCCGTTCCCCAGGGCAACTACACGTCACTGACCTCAACGGAGGGCGCGCTGCTGTGGCTGGACTGGGCCCTGGCCGGGGTCACTGGCGACGGCAAAGCCAGCCAGGACGACAAGGACGCCCGCCCCAGCCTGGTCCGGTTCGACCTGGCCCGCCGGAAGTCAGCCACGCTGGTGGAAGCCCTGGACAGCTACCGGCTCTCCGGCGACGGAAAAAAGGTGGTGCTCATCCACGACAAACAGGTCAGCGTGGTTCCCTCTGCCGCCAAGGCAGATGAGGAATCCGGCCAGCTGGTCAAGGTGGATCTGGGCCGGATCCGCGTGATGATGGATCCCCTCAGCGTCTGGGGCCAGGCGTTCGATGAAGCCTGGCGCCTGCAGCGCGACTTCTTCTGGGCCGAAGACATGGCAGGACAGGATTGGGAATCCATCCACAAACGCTACCGTCCGGTCGTTGACCGGCTGGGGTCCCACGACGACCTGGTGGACCTGCTCTGGGAGCTGCACGGGGAACTGGGCACCTCGCATGCCTACGTCCGGCCCGCGGCGGTCACGGAAAACGGAAGCAACGGTCAGGGACGCCTCGGCGCAGATTTCGCGTTCACAGCGACAGGCTGGGAGATCACCCGCATCCTTGCCGGCGAGTCCTCTGACCCGCTGGCCACTTCGCCGCTGACCCGGCCCGGTGCCGCCGCGATTGCCGGGGACGTAGTACTGGCCGTCGACGGAGTGCCGCTGTCCGCCACGGTGAGCCCCGCGATGCAGTTGGTGGGCGCTGCCGGACGGGCCGTGGAGCTGACACTGCGCAACGGAACCGGTCATGGCGCAGAGGCAGGGGCGCAGCGGCGGATCGCCGTGATCCCGGTCAGGGACGAGGAGCGGCTGCGCTACCAGGAGTGGGTGGCCGCGAACCGCGGGATCGTCCGGGAGGCCTCCGGCGGCCGCTACGGGTACCTGCACATCCCGGACATGATGGCGAACGGCTGGGCGCAGCTGCACCGCGACCTGGACACCGAAACTGCCCTCGACGGCCTCATCGTGGACGTCCGCCGGAACCGTGGCGGCCACACGTCCCAGCTGGTGGCGGAACTGATTGGCCGGAAGGTCACCGGCTGGAGCATGCCCCGCGGCGAACGTCCGCGGACCTACCCGCACCACGCACCGCGGGGTCCGGTGATCATCCTCGCCGATGAATTTGCCGGCTCCGACGGCGACATCATCACCCAGGTCTCCAAGCTGCGGGGGATCGGCCCGGTGATCGGCACGCGCACCTGGGGCGGCGTGGTGGGGATCGATAACAGGTTCGCCCTGGCCGACGGCACCGGCGTGACCCAGCCGCGGTACGCCACCTGGTTTGGTGGCGGTGTGGGCTGGTCGGTGGAAAACTACGGCGTGGATCCCGACATCGAAGTGCTCTACCCGCCGCACGCTTATGCAGCCGGCAGGGACCCCCAGCTGGAATACGGGATCGGTGCGCTCAGGGAAATGATCCAGGAGCTGCCGACCGACAAGCCCCCGGTCCGCGAAGGCTACCGCCGCCTGAAGCCCGCGCCGCTTCCGGCCCGCCGGCATGGCGGCTAAGACCGTGCGGCGACAATAGACCAAAGAAGGCCCTGCCCCTCCCGGAAGTCCGGACGGGGCAGGGCCTTCTCCGTTTCAGGAGCAGCCAGCGTCACTAGCGAACGCGGCTGCCGCCTGGGTGGATCAGGATTCCAGGGATGCGTCCAAGGTGATCTCGATGCTGGCCAGCGCGCCGGAGACCGGGCAGCCGGTCTTGGCCTCGCCGGCGATCCGCTGGAACTCCTCTTCGGAGATGCCGGGGATCTTGGCGGACATCGTCAGGTGGCTCCCCGTGATGCCGGTGCCGGGAACGAACGTCACATCGGCTTTGGTGTTGACTTCTTCCGGAGCATGTCCGGCCTGGGCGAGCATGTTGCTGAATGCCATCGAGAAGCAGCTCGCGTGCGCTGCCGCGATGAGTTCTTCCGGGCTGGTCTTGCCCCCTGCCGCTTCGGTGCGTGCCTTCCAGGTAACCTCAAATGTGCCCAGGCCGGAGCTGTCCAGCGTGGTCTGACCCGACCCTGTCATCAGGTCGCCGTTCCATACTGTGTGCGCGGTGCGTATTGCTGCCATGTCCACTCCTCAAATCGGTTCGAACCGGGACCGGCCGTTCCCTGGCCCCGCCACTTCCAATCCTAGGGATTGAGCGGGGGCCGTGCACAGGGTGTCCGCTCTCAGTGGATTGTGACTGTGCGCGTGGCCGGCAGCCGACGAAGGCCCGGCGGTTAGTCCGCGTGGCCGTTAAACTGCGACGGCGCCGCTCCCGGATGAGGGGAGCAGCGCCGTCGGGGGCGGTTCGGCCAGCGATCAGTTCCAGAGCGTGGCGATTGCCACGTTGAGAAGCGCAAGTCCGCCAACTCCGTGGGCCAGGCCTTTGCTGATGGCCTCTCCCTTTTTGTATTTGCGGCGGCCGATGAAAGCCAGCACGCCGACGGCCAGGGCGATCGCGAACTTGATGCCCAACTTGAAGTAGTTCGCGTCCATATCCAGGGCCGGGATCAGGCCCATCAGCACAATGCCGGTGACGAGCTGAAGGGCTGCGCCATCGAACTGCCGGGGATGGACCGTGGGGGTCTTCATGTTCCCGATCCAGATGCCGACGATCATGGCGGCGCCGACGATGTGCAGGAAGACCACGATGTTGTACACGATAATCATGCGACCAGTCTACGCAGGGCTTCTACACCATGTAGTAAGGCGGACCGCAGGGTTCTGGTGTGTCGGCGGAGACACTGGCTCCTTGGCTTAAAGCGCGACGGCGGTGCACGGGTTCCGGTGGTTTCCCACCGCTGCGTGCACCGCCGTCGTCCGGTCTTGCTCGGGGCTAGAGTCCCAGATCGGCCTCGAAGGCGCCTTCTTCGAGGCGGGCCTTCAGGGTCTGGAGGAAGCGTCCTGCGTCCGCTCCGTCCACCAGGCGGTGGTCGTACGTGAGGGACAGGTACATCATGGAGCGGATGGCGATCGAGTCGTCACCGTTCTCATCGGCCACCACCACGGGGCGCTTGACGATAGCGCCCGTGCCCAGGATGCCCACCTGCGGCTGGTTGATGATCGGGGTGTCGAACAGTGCGCCGACCGAACCGATGTTGGTGATGCTGAACGTTCCACCGGACAGTTCGTCCGGGCCGATCTTGCCGTCGCGGGTGCGGCCGGCAACGTCTGCGATCTTGCCGGCCAGCCCGGCCAGGTTCAGGTTGCCGGCATCGGTGACGACCGGAACCAGCAGGCCCTTGTCCGTGTCCACCGCAATCGCCAGGTGCTCGGCGTTGTGGTAGGTGATCTCCTGCTTGTCCTCGTCGTACGCAGCGTTGAGCTTGGGGTGCTGCTTGAGGGCCTCGGCCACGGCCTTGGCGATGAACGGCAGGAAGGTGAGCTTGACGCCGTTCTGGGCCAGGAACGAGTTCTTGGCCTTCAGGCGCAGCTTGGCCACCTTGGTCATGTCCACTTCATGCACCTGCGTAAGCTGCGTGGAGATTTCAAGGGATTCGCGCATGCGGCGGGCAATGACCTGGCGGATGCGGGGAGCCTTCTGCGTGGTACCGCGCAGAGAGGAGGCTGCCGGACCCGCCGGAGCGGCGGACGGCTTGGCCGGTGCAGCTGCGGGGGGAGCAGCCTTGGCTTCTGCCGCCGCGAGGACGTCCTGCTTGCGGATGCGCCCACCAACGCCGGTGCCGGACAGTGATCCGACGTCCACGCCGTGCTGGTTGGCCAGCTTCCGGACCAAGGGCGTCACGTAGCCGGATTCGCCACCCGCAGCAGGCTCGGCCGCGGGTGCCGGGGCTGAAACTGGAGCCGGTGTTGCCGCCGCGGCCGGTGCCGCCGGAGCGGCCTCTGCCTTGGGTGCAGCGGGAGCCGGTGCCGCGGCGGGCGCTGGTGCCGCAGGCTCAGCGGCGGGCGCCGGAGCTGCTGCCGGTGCCGGAGCGGAGGCTGCGGGGGCAGTCGCGCCGGAGCCGATGACAGCGAGGACTGCGCCAACTTCGGCCGTTTCGTCTTCGTTGACCCGGATTTCCTGCAGCGTTCCCGCGACGGGCGACGGGATTTCGGTGTCAACCTTGTCCGTGGAAACCTCGAGGAGCGGCTCATCCACTGCAACGGTGTCGCCCACGGCCTTCAGCCAGCGGGTGACGGTTCCTTCAGTGACGCTTTCGCCCAATGCCGGGAGGGTGACGTCGTGGGTTTCGCCGTCCGACGCGGCGGGTGCTGCCGCTGCGGGAGATTCTGCAGCCGGTGCTTCGGCGGCCGGAGCCTCCTCTGCGGGTGCCTGCCCAGCTGGTGCGGCGGGGGCTTCCTCGGCCGGTGCTGCGGCTTCGGCGGCCGCGCCGCCGCCGGAGCCGTCGCCGATGCGGACCAAGGGAGCGCCTACTTCGGCGGTCTCGTCTTCGGCAACGAGGATTTCCTCGATGATGCCGGCAACCGGAGAGGGGATTTCGGTGTCTACTTTGTCGGTGGAAACCTCGAGCAGCGGTTCGTCCACCTCTACCCGGTCACCTACCTGCTTGAGCCAGCGGGTGACGGTTCCTTCGGTGACGCTCTCACCGAGGGCGGGCAAGTTAACGGATTCAGACATGTCGTCCCCGTTCTCCTTATTGATCTTTTGTGCGGATGATGGCTGGCTTGTTCGAGCTTAGTGAACCCGGCGGATCACGCCGGGGGCACTAAGCCCTGTTGTCTTGCGGTGGTGCGGGCGGAACTGCTAGCCATGCAGGGGCTTGCCGGCTAGGGCCAAGTGGGCCTCGCCCAGGGACTCGTTCTGAGTCGGGTGTGCGTGGACCAGTTGGGCCACGTCCTCCGGGTAGGCTTCCCAGTTCACGATCAGCTGGGCCTCGCCGATCTGCTCGCCCATGCGGGCGCCGATCATGTGGACGCCGACCACGGGGCCGTCCTTCTGGCGGACCAGCTTGACGAGGCCGCCGGTGCCCAGGATGGAGCTTTTGCCGTTGCCGGCGAGGTTGTATTCCTGGGTCTGGATCTGGTCGTCACCGAACTTGGCCTTGGCGGCCTTTTCCGTGTAGCCCACCGTGGCGATTTCGGGCTCGGAGTAGGTGACCTTGGGGATGTTGACGTCTTCGACGACGACGGGCTTCAGGCCGGCGATTTCCTCGGCGACGAAGATGCCCTGCTGGTAGCCGCGGTGTGCCAGCTGGACGCCGGGGACGATGTCGCCGACGGCATAGACGTTGCCGACACCGGTGTGCAGACGCTCGTTGGTGATGACGAAGCCGCGGTCGATGGTCAGACCGGCCTCTTCGTAGCCGAGGTTGGCCGTGACCGGGCCGCGGCCGACGGCCACAAGCATCAGGTCGGCTTCGAAGGTCTTGCCGTCCACGAGGGTGACCTTCACGCCGTCGGCGTTCTGCTCAACGCCCTGGAAGAACGTGCCGGTGGAGAACTTGATGCCGCGCTTCTTGAAGGCGCGCTCGAAGGCCTTGACGATTGTCGCGTCCTCGTTCGGGACCAGCGAAGGCAGGCCCTCGATGATGGTGACGTCGACGCCGAAGGACTTCCAAACCGAAGCGAACTCGACGCCGATCACGCCGCCGCCCAGGATGATCGCGCTCTTGGGGATGAAATCCATGGTGAGGGCTTCGTCGGAGGTAATGACCTTGCCGCCGATTTCCAGGCCCGGCAGCGACCGGGAGTAGGAGCCGGTCGCGAGGACAATGTTCTTGCCCTTGTACGCGGTACCGTTCACGACTACGGTATCGGTGCCCTGGAGCTTGCCTTCGCCTTCGATGACGGTGATGCCTTTTTTGCCCTTGATGAGACCCTGCAGGCCTTTGAACTTGCCGGCGATGATCCCGTCTTTGTAAGCGTTGACAGCGGTGATGTCGATGCTGTCAAGAGTGACGTTGACGCCGTACTTTGCCGAGTCGCGGGCGTGGTCGGCCAGTTCAGCGGAGTGCAGCAGGGCCTTGGTGGGGATACAGCCGTTGTGCAGGCAGGTGCCGCCGAGCTTGCCCTTTTCGATCAGGCCAACGGTGAGGCCAAGCTGAACGGCACGCAGGGCAGTTGCGTAACCGCCGCTGCCGCCGCCGAGTACCAGGATGTCGAATTCTTGCGCAGTTGCCTGATCGGCCACTAAAACGCTCCCTCGCGTGAACGATGACACGAGAGTACGCATCATCTGGTCTTGAAACTTCCCTGCCGTGATTATGCCAGCAGGACAGTTCCCTTTCATTTGTGACTACCGGAGTTCACCTTAGCGAACCACTAATACATGCTCCACCTTGCCGTCGGGTTTGTGGGGCGCTTGTGGTGAGAGTCACGCGGCTTTGTGTCCAAGGATTCACGGAGGTGTCACAAAGCCGCGTGACACTTCAAAAGCCGCCGGTCAGGCGGCAGCTGCCAGGATGTCCTCCACGTAAGCCACCAGTGTGCGGACGGTGCAGCCTGTGCCCTGCTTGTGCGTGTAGCCGTAAGGGCTTCCGTTGTTGAAGGACGGGCCGGCGATGTCGATGTGCGCCCAGGGAATCTGTTCCCCGTCCTTGCCCTTGCCCACAAACTCGCGCAGGAAGACAGCCGCGGTCATCATGCCGCCGTGGCGTTCGCCGATGTTGGCGAGGTCGGCCACCTGGGAGTCGATGCTCGGGCGCAGTTCCTCCGGCAGCGGCATGGGCCACACCAGTTCGCCCGCGCGGTCTGCGGCGGCCTTGATCGGTCCGGTGACGCTGTCAGAGCCCATGACGCCCGCAGTCCTGTTGCCGAGGGCGATGAGCTGCGCGCCCGTGAGGGTGGCGACGTCGATGATGGCGTCAGGGTATTCACGGCTCGCCGCGACGATGCCGTCTGCCATCACCAGGCGGCCCTCGGCGTCGGTGTTCAGCACTTCCACGGTCTTGCCGCCGAACATGGTGAGCACATCAGCAGGCCGTGAAGCTGCACCGGAGGGCATGTTTTCAGCGATGCAGAGCCAGGCGGTCGCCTTCACCGGCAGACCCAGTCCTGCGATCGCCAGCACGGTGTTAAGGACGACGGCGGCGCCCGCCATGTCGCTCTTCATGTCACCCATGCCAAGGGCCGGTTTAATGGAAATGCCGCCGGTGTCGAACGTTATGCCCTTGCCGACGAGGGCGATTTTTGCGGTTGCCTTTGCGGGCGCGTATTCGACCTTCACCAGGCGGGGCTGGCGGGTGGAGCCCTTGCCGACGCCCATGATGCCGCCGAAGCCTTCCTTTTCGAGGCGCTTTTCGTCCCAGACAGTCACCTTGACCGGCAGGCCCTTGGCCAGTTCCTTGGCGGCCTCGGCGAAGGATTCGGGGTACAGGTGGCTGGGCGGCTGGTTGACCAGGGAGCGCGTGGCGTTGACTGCTTGACCGATCAGGCCGGCACGCGTCAGCGCGGCGCGAAGCGCATCGTTGGGGGCAACGTCCGTGTAGATCAACGCGTTGCGGACCGGTTCCTTCAGTCCGTCCTTGGACGACCGGTACTCGGTGAAGGAATAGGCGCCCAGGGCCGCACCCTCGGCGACCGCAGCGACGTCGGCGACTGCCGCCGTCGGGAGCGCGAGGACAACAGTGGGCAGGCCGCCGAGCTGGCGGACGGCGGAACCCGCGGCACGCCGCAGGGACTCTTCGGTGAGCGGACGGCCAGCGGCCACCTTGCCGACACCGGCGAGAACCAGAACACCGGTACCCGTTTCCGGGAGGCCGGGCAGCCGGACGATCTGGTCAGCGGCGCCGGTGACACCCAGAACCTTGAGGGAATCGGTCAGTGCTTCCGCCGATTTTGCGGTCAGCGGGTTCGCAAGCAGGATAGGGCCGTCCGATCCCTGTCCCACGCCGATGACGACGGCGTCACTGGGGGTCCTCTTCAGGTCCTTGGCGAGGGTACTAAGGTTGATTTCAGTATTCTTGACCACGGGGTAAGTCCTCAATTCTCGAAAAGGCTGTTCGCGCTGGTATGGATGTCAGGCGTTCGGCCATGGAAATCCGGGGGCCGTCCGATCGGGACGCCGGGGTGCCGGTAATCCCGTCCGGCGGGCCATTCACGATCGTAGCCGCTGCGGGCATCGGCCGCGGAATCCCCTGAGACCTGCGCCACACCGACTGGCGGAATTCCGGGGTGCCTGAACGTGTTGTACAAGATATTCACCCGACTCCTTGAAAGGACGACGCCGTGCTTGAACGGATTTCCGGTTCGCTGCTGGACCCCGATGCGCTCTATGCGAGCAACATCGAGCTGTTCCACAGCCCGGCGCTCAGCGGGCTGAACCTGGTGATGGGCTTCACCGGCTTTGCCGATGCCGGCCACGTGGTGAGGCAGATCAATGCGGAGCTCCTGGACACCCTCGACGCCGAGCCGGTGGCTGTGTTCGACGCTGACCAGCTCATCGACTACCGTTCGCGGCGGCCCCACATCTCCTTCGTGGAGGATCATCTGCAGGACTACCAGCAGCCGAAGCTGGCGCTGTACAAGCTGACGGACGGGCTCGGCAGCCCCTTCCTGCTGCTGGCCGGTTTTGAACCCGACCTTCAATGGGAGCGGTTCGCACGCGCCGTCGTCGGCATTGTGGAAAAGCTGGACGTGAACCTGGTGACCTGGATCCACTCCATTCCCATGCCTGTGCCGCACACGCGCCCGGTGGGCGTGACCGTCCACGGCAACCGTCCGGAACTGATCGAGGGCATTTCCGTCTGGAAGCCCACCGTCGACGTTCCGGCTGCCGTGGGGCACATTCTGGAGCTGCGGCTGATGGAGGCTGAGCGCAATGTTGCCGGCTACGTGATCCACGTTCCGCACTACCTTGCCGACGCGGAATACCCGCCGGCCGCAGTAGCCGGACTTGAATTCCTCGGTGCCGCGACGTCCCTGATGCTGCCGGCGGACCGGCTGCGCGAGGCGGGCCGGGAAGTGGGCCGCCAGATCGCTGAACAGGTCGCAGCCTCGGAAGATGTGCAGCAGGTTGTCGCCCGGCTGGAAGAGCGGTACGACGAGAAGGCCGAGGGTACCGTTCGGCGCTCGCTCCTGGCCGATGAAAATGACGAACTTCCGAACGGGGACGAGCTGGGCGCGGCAGTAGAGGCCTACCTGGCCCGCGAGAACCCTCACCCGTAGCCGGCCCACGGAGTCCGCTTGGCAGACGCCTGCCCGGGGCGGAGCAGCAGCCCGGGCATAATGAGGGGGTGACTGCACCCCGAGCCTGGCTGATCTGGAGCATCGGCATCTTCGCCTACCTTGTGGCCGTCTCCCAGCGCACCTCATTCGGTGTGGTGGGGCTGGAAGCCACCGAGCGGTTCCATGCCGGCGCGTCCGCCATCTCCTTCTTCACGGTGCTGCAGCTGCTGGTCTACGCAGGCCTGCAGATCCCCGTCGGCCTCTTGGTGGACAGGTTCGGCTCGCGCATCATGATCGCCGGCGGGGCCGTCCTCATGGGACTTGGGCAGCTCCAGCTGGCCTTCGCCGACACCGTCCCGGGCGGTGTGGCAGGGCGGGTTCTTGTGGGCGCCGGCGACGCCATGACCTTTATTTCCGTGATCCGGCTCATTCCCCTGTGGTTCGCGCCTTCCCGGGTTCCCCTGGTCACGCAGCTGACGGGCATGTCGGGCCAGTTGGGGCAGCTGTTCAGTGTGCTGCCGTTCGCCTTCGTCCTGCATTCCTTCGGCTGGACTCCCGGCTTCCTGATGCTCGCGGGCATGGCGGGCCTGGCGGTGGTGCTGGTGCTGGTCCTGTTGAAGGACCACCCGCCCGGTGCGCCCGCCCCCCAGCCGCAGCAAGGGTTGAAGGCCACCGGCGCCTCGCTCGCGCGGGCCTGGCGCCAGCCGGGTACCCGGCTGGGGATGTGGAGCCACTTCACCATCCAGTTCAGCGGCACGGTGTTCGCCATGACCTGGGGATATCCGTTCCTGATCTCGGGACAGGGTCTGGATGCCGCAACCGTGGCCGGCCTGATGACCTTGTACGTTGCGGCGGCGATGGCCGTGGGCCCTTTCATCGGGCAGTTCGTTTCCCGCCACCCACTTCGCCGGTCCACCATGGTGCTGCTCATCGCCGGGGCCACGGCCGCTGCCTGGGCCGCCGTGCTGGTGACGCCTGGCCGCTCCCCGCTGTGGTTGCTGGCGTGCCTGGTGGTGGTCCTGGCCATCGGGGGG
Organism: Pseudarthrobacter sp. S6; assembly: GCF_050156575.1. Taxonomy (NCBI): domain Bacteria; kingdom Bacillati; phylum Actinomycetota; class Actinomycetes; order Micrococcales; family Micrococcaceae; genus Pseudarthrobacter; species Pseudarthrobacter sp. S6. The sequence goes on from NZ_CP189581.1 coordinate 1,926,719, forward strand.
CCAGGATCGATGATCGGGTTTGATTTCGCGCGGACGTTTAATCCGGCGCACAGGATCGGAACCGCAACGGGCATCGTGAATGTGGGCGGCTTCATCGCGGCCCTCGTGGCGATCTTCCTGGTCGGCCTCGTGCTGGACGTCCTGCTGGCCAGCGGCTATTCCGACGGCGTCCTGTACGGGCTCGAGCCGTTCCGGATCGCACTTAGCGTGCAGTTCCTTTTGCTGGGCTTCGGCGCCGCCATGACGCTGGTCTGCCGGCGCAAAGTACGTCGTCAAATGGCCGCGCAGGGTGTTGTGGTGCCGCCGCTCCTCCGGGCCATGGCGCAGCAGCGGCGGGCCAACCTGGCCCGGCGGCGTCAGCCATCCGAGTACAAGGACCGCTAAGACTCTTCCTCCACATCAGGTCGCTTGTCCACATGGCCCAGGTTTTTTCAGGCGCGCGCCACCGGCTGAACCAAGACTTGAACCATGAAACCTTCAGAACACCTGACCGTCCGAGGCCCCGAAGACATCCTCGGCTTCATCCCGCACTCCCTGGGCTACTGGCCGGCAGACAGCCTGGTTGCGATGACCCTGCACGGGAACCGGCTGGGCGCAACCCTGCGGCTGGATCTTCCAGGTCCGGAAACCCTCTCAGACCCGAGGGGCTACGCCCACACGGTACTCGGCTATCTCCGGGCTGACGGCGATGCCGACGCCGCCCTGCTGGCCTGCTTCACCAACGACGGCTGGATGGAACCTCCAGGAACCTACCGCGGGCTACTGGACGCACTGCAGTCGGTCTTAGGGGCCGCGGGGATGCCTGTACGGGACGCCTGGTATGTCGGTGACGCCTACTGGCGTGATGCCTATTGCACCGACCCGTCCTGTTGTCCCTCGCCGGGCCGGTCCGTTCAGGTGATCCGGGACAGCATGCTCAACGCCGAGATGGTTTTCCGCGGCAGCAGCGTCGGGCCCGCACCAGAGGACGGTGCGCACCCTCCGCCCACGCTTTCCGGCGAGGACCGGACCGCCATCCTTGCCCACGAGGAAACGTGGGCGGAGCAGCTGGACCTGCGCCGGGGGAGCAGGGACCAGTTCGGCCGGCTGATGGTCCAGTGGGAGGCCCGGCTGGCCAACGTGCCTGGTCAGGTGCTGCCGGTCAACGAGATTGGCTACCTGCGCGCGTCGCTCCGTGTCCCGGCCTGGCGTGACGCCGTCTTGGTGATGGCCGCCGCCGGCCAGGCGGCTGCCCTGGCGGGAGCAGAGAAATTCGGTATCTTCGATGCCGGCTGCATCCTGGCTCCGGTGGGGCCTGCGCTCCTGGGCTTCGAACCTTCCGGACTAAAGTCCGGAGCCGGAGCGGCAGGATGGGAGCCAGCCGGGCCGTGCTGCCCAGGTATTCCGGGGTATGGCGAAGTCCTGTTGGGGCTGGACCCTGTTGTTCCTGCCTGGCACACCCTTAACAGCCTTGACGCAGTGCTGGAACAGCTGTCGGCGTGCGGCGGTCAGGCCGGTGCGGCTGCACTGACCGGACGTGGGTGGATCGCGTGGTGCAGGGGGCGGGGGTCGTACGCTGCCGCGTACTTCGGCCGTTCCCTTGAGGAGGAACCAGGCTACCGGCTCGCTGAACTGATGCTTGAGCTGGTGCGGCGCGGCACCCTCTGCGGCTGGGCCGCACGGAAGGAAGCCGCATGGCGGAAATTCGAACCGGATGCAGCCTGAGCCGTTGTAGCCTTACCCGTGGGGACCGGGACGGGACCGCCTTGAGGTCGGGTTTGGGAAAACCATGAGACAATGGTTGCCGAGACCCGGTTGGGTCCGTGAATCAAGTGCATGTGATGAAGCCCAGCAGGGAACATTATGGCCGCCCCGGCAGTTCTACTTGTAGACTCTGCCGGCCGTGGTTGCACCTGATATCTATCACGGACTTGACAGGGTCATAGTGGTGTTGCCCGTATGGTGATTCCACAGACCGCCGCTAGAAAGGTTTTCTGTGACCCCGTCTTCCGCGAAGAAGGAACCCGCCGCCCAGGACGATTTGTCCCCTGAGGCGAAGCAGGCTGCAACGAACGCCAAGCGAGCAGCGACGCGGGCAGCCAACAAAGCCATCAAGGATGCCTCCGGTGACGCCGGTTTGGACGGCAAGCCTGAGCCCAAGAAGCGCGGGCCCAAGCCCGGCGCCAAAGCCGCTGCCGAAGCAGCCGGAAAATCCGCGCGCGGCGACGATGATGAGGACGTTGAGGAGGACCTCGACGACATCAACATCGCCGATGACAGCGAGATCAACGCAGCCAAGGCCGCCTCAGCAGCAACGGGCAAGGGGTTTGTCTACTCGGATGCCGATGACGACGATGCCCCTGTCCAGCAGGTGATGTCGGCCGGTGCGACGGCTGACCCCGTCAAGGACTACCTCAAGCAGATCGGTAAGGTGGCGCTGCTCAACGCCGAGCAGGAAGTCGACCTCGCGCTCCGGATCGAAGCCGGACTCTTCGCCGAAGAGAAGATCAACGCCGACGACGGCTCGATGGAACCCAAGTTCAAGCGTGAACTTGAGTTCGTCATCCACGACGGCAAGCGCGCCAAGAACCACCTGCTCGAAGCCAACCTCCGCCTCGTGGTTTCACTGGCCAAGCGCTACACCGGCCGAGGCATGCTGTTTCTGGACCTCATCCAGGAAGGCAACCTGGGTCTGATCCGTGCTGTCGAGAAATTTGACTACACGAAGGGCTTCAAGTTCTCCACGTACGCCACATGGTGGATCCGCCAGGCCATCACCCGTGCCATGGCAGACCAGGCCCGCACCATCCGCATCCCGGTGCATATGGTCGAAGTCATCAACAAGCTGGCCCGCGTGCAGCGCCAGATGCTCCAGGACCTGGGCCGCGAACCCACGCCCGAAGAACTGGCCCTCGAACTGGACATGACTCCTGAAAAGGTCGTCGAGGTCCAGAAGTACGGCCGCGAACCGATCTCCCTTCACACCCCGCTGGGTGAAGACGGTGACTCCGAGTTCGGCGACCTCATCGAGGACTCTGAGGCCGTTGTTCCCGCTGATGCCGTGAGCTTTACGCTCCTGCAGGAACAGTTGCATTCCGTTCTGGACACCCTGTCCGAGCGCGAAGCCGGCGTGGTGGCCATGCGTTTCGGCCTGACCGACGGCCAGCCGAAGACTTTAGACGAGATCGGCAAGGTCTACGGTGTTACGCGTGAGCGTATCCGCCAGATCGAATCCAAGACCATGTCCAAGCTCCGCCACCCGTCACGGTCGCAGGTGCTGCGGGACTACCTGGACTAGATCGGGACTCAGGCAGCGCGGGTCACTTTCCGCCCATCATCTTCGGGTTGAGGGGTGAGGAGGGGACCCGCGTTGTCCGCTTTGGGATTCAACGCGTGGTCTCCACAGCAAAGAAATGCTTGGTCTCCATAAAAAAGAAGAGGACCCCTCCGGCTGGAGGAGTCCTCTTCTTTGGTGTTAAAGGTTGGTGCGCCTAGTCAGTCGACGGCCACGGGAGCCTTCTCGTGAAGCCTGCCCGTCTCGTCGTGCCAGTCGGAGCTCAACGGCCTCAGTGTAGCCTCGATTGCACGGGCATGGTGGCCGCAGAACAGCAACTCACCGCCGGAGGACTCGAGTACAACGCGGACATATGCCTGAGCTCCGCAGCGATCGCACCGGTCCAGTGCGTTGAGTGTGCGGTCTGCCACTGCTGTTGTCATGTCGGCCTCCTTAGTAGATCTGTATGTCTATATAACCAGTATTCGTAGCAATTCCATCGCAAGGACGGGTCAAGTTCGCTGTCCGCGTAGCCACAAGAATTCATCAAGGCGCAGGTTTCCGTCACGGAAGGATAACGAGTGGGCCGGCGCACAGCCTTGGCCACGTGTGGCAGCCACCCGTCTGCTGCCGCGCCGACTAGGCTTGATGCAGCGCCCGCAGCGCCAGCTGTTCCGTCACTGAAGGAGTTCACAACCCGTGGCACCAAGTTCCGATTACACCGCCCGGCATCTTTCTGTCCTGGAGGGCCTCGAAGCCGTCCGCAAGCGCCCCGGCATGTATATCGGTTCCACCGATTCGCGCGGGCTGATGCACTGCCTGTGGGAGATCATCGACAACTCGGTGGACGAAGCGCTTGCCGGTTTTGGCCACGACATCAAGATCATCCTGCACGCGGACAACTCCGTGGAAATTCACGACGACGGCCGCGGCATCCCCGTGGACGTGGAACCGAAGACGGGGCTCACCGGCGTTGAGGTGGTCTTCACCAAACTCCATGCGGGCGGCAAGTTCGGCGGCGGGTCCTACACGGCTTCCGGCGGCCTGCACGGCGTGGGCGCCTCCGTGGTGAACGCCCTGTCTGCCCGCCTGGACGTTGAAGTGGACCGCGGCAGCAAAACCTACAAAATGTCATTCCGGCGCGGCGAGCCGGGGCGCTTCAAGGACCAGGGATCCAAGCTGGACCCGTCGGCAGTGTTCGCGCCGTTTGTGGACGGCTCCGTGCTGGACGTGGTAGGCAAGGCGAAGCGTGGTGTGACCGGGACCCGGATCCGCTACTGGGCCGACCGTCAGATTTTCACGCCGGACGCCAAGTTCTCCTATGACGAACTGGCCGCGCGGGCACGGCAGACTTCCTTCCTGGTGCCGGGGCTCAAGCTCACCGTCCGCGATGAACGCAGGCTGCCAGGGACCCCCGGTGAAGCGGCGGGCCACGAAGAGGTGTTCCATCACGACGGCGGCCTGTCCGAGTTCGTCGAGTTCCTGGCCGCCGATCCCGCCGTCACCGACGTCTGGCGGCTGCACGGTTCAGGCAAATTCAAGGAAACCGTGCCGGTACTGGACGAGCGCGGGCACAGCCAGCTCGCCGAGGTTGAACGCGACTGTGAAGTGGACGTGGCGCTCCGCTGGGGCATCGGCTATGACAGCACTGTCCGCAGCTTCGTCAACATCATCGCCACGCCCAAGGGCGGAACCCACCAGTCAGGCTTCGAGCAGGCGCTGGTCAAGACGTTCCGGAAAGCAGTGGAGGCCAACGCCCGCAAGCTGAAGGCCGGCAACGACAAAATTGAGAAAGACGACATCTTCGCCGGGCTGACGGCTGTGCTGACGGTCCGGTTGGCCGAGCCGCAGTTCGAGGGCCAGACCAAAGAGGTCCTGGGCACCTCCGCGGTCCGCGCCATCGTCGCGAAGGTCGTTGAGCAGGAGATCACCGCGAAGCTGAACTCAGCCAACCGGAATGACAAGGCCCATTCAGCGCTGCTCCTGGAGAAAATCGTCAGCGAGATGAAGTCCCGGATTTCCGCTCGGGTACACAAGGAGACCCAGCGGCGTAAGAACGCCTTGGAGACCTCGTCCATGCCCACCAAGCTCGCCGACTGCCGGACGGACGACGTCGACCGTTCCGAACTGTTCATTGTGGAAGGTGACTCGGCGCTGGGAACTGCCAAGCTGGCGCGGTCCTCGGACTTCCAGGCGCTGCTGCCCATCCGCGGCAAGATCCTGAACGTGCAGAAGGCGTCCGTGGGAGACATGCTGTCCAACGCCGAATGTGCTGCGCTGATCCAGGTGGTGGGCGCAGGTTCGGGCCGCAGCTTCGACATCAACGCGGCCCGGTACGGCAAGGTCATCCTGATGACCGATGCCGACGTGGACGGCGCGCACATTCGGACGCTGCTGCTGACGCTTTTCTTCCGGTACATGCGCCCCATGATCGACGCCGGAAGGGTCTATGCTGCCGTGCCGCCGCTGCACCGGGTGGAGGTCATCAACGCCGGGCAGAAGGCCAATGACATGATCTATACCTACTCGGAGACGGAATTGCACGTGCTCTTGGCCCGGCTGGCCGAGGAAGGCAAGCGCTACAAGGAGCCGATCCAGCGGTACAAGGGCCTGGGCGAGATGGACGCCGGGCAGCTGGCCGAAACTACCATGGATCCGCGGCACCGGACACTGCGCAAAGTGGGCATCGAGAATGCCAAGCACGCGGAGGACACGTTCGACCTGCTGATGGGATCCGATGTGGCCCCCCGTAAAGACTTCATCATCGCAGGCGCCTCCAGCCTGGACCGGGAGCGGATCGACGCCTGACGACCGGTGACGGTCCGGCCCAGGACGGCAAAGCCCACAAGCGGGGATTCAGTCGGTGACGGGATTCAGCCGATGCGGAGGTTCAGTAGCCGCGCTTCAACCCAGCAGGCCAGGCACGATCAGCAGGGCGGTGGGCAGGGCCAGGAGCAGGGCGCAGCCGGCAAGCACCAGCCCGCGGGCGGCGGCAGGAAGCTGCGGCTGAGGGGACAGCAGCCGGCTGACCCGGGACATGGTGGTCCGGGCAGAACCTGAGACGGCGCCGGCGGGCGCCTCAAGCCCATCCAGGGCAAGGCCGGGGTGCGCGGACGGCAGGGCGGCGGCAGCCACACCCGTCGCCGTACCAGCGGCCATACCTCCGGTGGGGCCGCTGGCCACTATGGCGATCGCCTTGATGAGCGTGGCGTTGCTTTCCGTCTTGAGTGCTACGTCGTCAGCCAGCATTTCGATCAGCGAGTTCACCGCCTCCTGCGCGAGGCGGGTGGTGGGCAGCCAGGGGAGCGCCTGGCGCCACGCGGCAAACGCCCAGAGCAGGAGATGGTGGCGCTGGTTGAGGTGGGCATTCTCGTGGCTCAGGACCGCCCTTAATTCGGCCGGCTCCAGAGCCGCCATCAGGCCGTCCGAGAGCACCGTAACGGAGCGGGCCCCGCCCGGCAGGCAATAGGCAACAGGTGAATCGTGGCTGATGACCACTGTTCGGTCTGCGTCAACGGACGGGGCGGCCAACAGGGCCAGGAGCTCCCGGTGCCGACGCCGCTGCCGTTCGATCCTGTAGTACGTCAGCAGGAGGGTGAAGACCAGGTGGGCGGTGAGCAGCGCCGCCGCGGACAGTGCGAAGAGATGCCAGAAGCCCAGTGCCGTGGTGGGCGCGTTGAAGAGGACCATGGCCGCCAGCCCGTGCAGCCCCGAGATGAGGTTGTCTCCGATCGGTTCGAGCCCGTAGACCAGCATGGCGCCGATCATGGACAGTCCGCCCGCGAGTGCTATTGCCTGCCACAGCAGCATGGCAGTGAATGGTGACCGTGCAGGCCAGGAGGCACGGGAAAGCAGGATAGGCACTGGCCACGCCAGGACTATCGCGAGGACCGCCAGCAGGTACGAGGTCCAGAACATGGTCCCCTAGATGTGGCCAAGCAGTTTGCGCAGGGTTTCCGCTTCACTGTCCGTCACGGAGCCGATGAACCGTGCCAGCACGGCTTCGCGGTCGGGCGCCGAGCCCAGGACTTCATGCATCAGTTCCGCCGTGTGGTCTTCCCTGCTCGAAACGGCCTGGTAGCGGTGCGGCCGCGTACCGCGTTCCCGCTCCACCAGGCCCTTCTTCTCGAGCCGCGAGAGGACGGTCAGGACTGTTGTGACGGCAAGCTCCTTGCCCTCATGCCCTGCGGCATCCCCGCTAGCTTCAGTGGTTGTTGCCAGTCTGTCGCGCAGGGTATTCGCTGTGGCTGCTTCGTGGCCCGCCCAGAGCAGATCCATCACTGCCCGTTCCAGTTCGCCAAGACTTGCCATTGCCATACATCCTTCGATTTCCCCGCACCGGGCCGTTCACGGCCGCGGTGACTGCACCAGCGCTACATATACAAGAACAAATTTACCTGTTTTTCGGCTGAGTTTCTACGTACGGTAGAACAGTCGGCGCGCCGCGGCCTTGTGGGCGCCATTTCCTCATGGAACTGTTGGTTTACAGTGCTGGCCGCATTGTTCTACACTCTGTAGAAGTCAAAGTTCTACGAACCGTAGAAAAGTAGCACCGCCAACCGAGGGACTGCTGTGGAAGCTCTGGAAATCGCACGCTGGCAATTCGGCATCACCACCGTCTACCACTTCATGATGGTGCCCCTCACCATCGGACTGGGCCTGGTGGTCGCCGTGATGCAGACGCTCTGGCACCGCACCGGCAAGGAGGAATACCTCCGGATGACCAAGTTCTGGGGCAAGCTCTTCCTGATCAACTTCATCATGGGCGTGGCCACCGGCATTGTGCAGGAGTTCCAGTTCGGCATGGCCTGGAGCGAGTACAGCCGGTTCGTTGGAGACGTCTTCGGGGCGCCGTTGGCGCTGGAGGCGCTGCTGGCCTTCTTCGTTGAGTCCACGTTCCTGGGCCTGTGGATCTTCGGCTGGAAGCAGCTGAAGCCAGCCATCCACCTGGCCTGCCTCTGGGTGGCCGTGGTGGGATCGGTGTTCTCCGCGTACTTCATCATCGTAGCCAACAGCTGGATGCAGCATCCCGTGGGCGCGAAGATTATCGACGGCCGGCCGGTCATGACGGACGCCTGGGCAGTCTTCACCAACAACACTGCACTCGTGGCCTTCCCGCACACCCTGATGGGCGCACTGGCCGTGGCCGGCGGCTTCCTTCTCGGCATTGCCTGGTACCACCTCTGGCGCAGGCGCACCGACGGAGTCGACGCCGTCGGCGCCGACGGGAAGGTGATTCCCGGTGAAGCAGCCATCCCCGGCCGTGACCGGACCGATTACAAAGTCTGGATCCGCTCCCTGCGGATCGGCGCCGTCGTCGCCATGATCTCGTTCGCCGGCACCGCACTGACCGGCGACCTCCAGGGAAAGTTGATGTTTGAGCAGCAACCCATGAAGATGGCCGCGGCCGAAGCCGCCTGCCACGACGGTACGGGCTTCTCCGTGCTGAGCATCGGGAACCTGGGCTCCAAGAACTGCGATGACATCAAGGCCGTGATCGAAGTACCCGGCATCCTGTCCTTCCTCGCCAAGGGCGACTTCACTACCGAGGTCCAGGGCGTCAACAGCCTCCTGGACCAGTACAAGGCCGACTACGGAACCCACCTGCCCGACAACCCGATCTACGGCGAGAGGGCAGGCCAGGAGATCCAGTACGTCCCGGTCATGGAAGTCACGTACTGGGGCTTCCGGATGATGATCGGCTTCGGGGGTATAGCGGCGCTTGCCGCGCTCCTGGCGCTCTGGGTCACAAGAAAGGGCACGGTACCGGCATCGCGCTGGCTGATGCGCCTCGCGGTGTTCGGCATCCTGGCCCCGTTCGGCGCCAACGCGGCCGGATGGATCTTCACCGAGATGGGCCGGCAGCCGTTTGTGGTGGCCCCCAACCCGGACCTGAACGGCATCGACCAGGTGTTTATGTTCACCGCAGCAGCCGTCTCACCCGGAGTGTCGGCCGGTGAACTGCTGACGTCACTGATCGTTCTGACCGCCGTCTATGCCGCGCTGCTTGTGGTTGAGGTCAAACTACTGGTCAAGTTCATCCGGGGCGGTGTGGTATCCGCGATGCCGGAACTGGCCCACACCCCGGCCGACGAAAACGGGGACACCGACAAGGGCCCTGGCGCAGGCAAACCCGCCGGCGACGTCCTGGCATTCGCCTACTAAGAAGAGCAGAGGATACTCGAGCATGGAACTGCTGCCCACCATCTGGTTCATCGTCATCGCGGTGCTTTGGACCGGATACCTCTTCCTTGAAGGATTTGACCTCGGCGTGGGAATGCTGATGAAACTGTTCGCGCGGAACAACACCGAGCGTCGCGTACTGCTGAACACCGTCGGCCCGGTCTGGGACGGCAACGAGGTCTGGCTGATTACCGCCGGGGCCGCAACGTTTGCGGCGTTCCCGCTGTGGTACGCCTCGCTGTTTTCCGCCCTCTACCTCCCCCTCCTGGTAGTGCTGGTAGCCCTCATCTTCCGTGCCGTGGCGTTTGAATACCGAGGCAAGGGTGACACCGACACGTGGCGCGCGCGCTGGGACTGGGCCATCGCGCTGGGCTCCTTCTTTGCCGCGTTCGGTGTCGGCGCCGCACTGGCCCTGACCACCACCGGCCTGCCGCTGAACGCGAACGGTGACCGCGAAGGCGGTGCGTTCGCCTGGTTCAGCGGGTACGCCGTGCTGGGCGGGCTGGCCGTGGTGGGATTCTCCCTGCTCCACGCGCTGGCGTTCCTCGCATTGAAGACCGACGGCGACATCCGCCACCGTGCGCGCCGCTGGTTCGTCCGGCTGCTTCCGGTCCTGCTGCTGCCCCTGGCCGGCTGGGCACTCATCCTCCAGTTCCTGGAGGGCAAGCCGTGGACCTGGGCAGCGGTGATCGTGGCCGTGGTGGCCGCAGCAGCCGCATGGTTCCTGGCCCGGCGCGGATCCGAAGGCAGGGCATTTATGGCGATGGGGGCCTTCCTCCTCCTCGGCAGCACATCCATTTTCGGCGCCGTTTTCCCCGTGGTGCTGCCCTCCACACTGAACCCTGCGTTTGATCTCACCGTCGCCAACGCGTCGTCGTCCGATTACACGCTCGGGCTCATGAGCGTGGTGGCAGCTGTTGGCCTGCCCCTGGTGGTCACCTACCAGGCGTGGACTTACTGGGTGTTCCGGCGCCGAGTCAACGCGTCCCAGATCCCCGTAGCCCACAGCTTCCTGCCGGCCATTGCCGTCAGGGCGTTCACCACGAAGGGCTGACCGGCCGTGCGCCCTGATTTTCCGGCCGGACCGGCTACCCGTTCCGCCATTTACTGGCTTGGCCTGCTGGCAGCGCTGAAGGCGCTGTCGCTGGTTCTGATGGGGCAGGCCGTGGCTGCCATGCTGGCCGGCCTGGCGTTCGGGAGCGGGTCCTGGCCCGAGCAGTTGCCGTGGGGCCTGGCGGGCGTTGTCCTGAGGTCTGCCACCGTGTGGGCCCAGGGCATCGCAGCGCGCCGCGCCGCGTTGGGCATCAAGGAGGAGCTCCGCGCCGAACTGCTGGCCCGGGCCCTGCGGAACGGTGCACGCAGCACCGGCCCGGCCGACGGCGGGCTGGCCGTGCTGGCCACGCGCGGTCTGGATGCTCTGGACAGCTACTACACGCAGTTCCTTCCCGCCCTCGTGAACTGTGCCGCGATTCCGCTGCTGCTCGGGGCGCGCATCCTGTTCGCCGATTGGGTCAGCGCGGTGGTGATTGTCCTGACAGTTCCGCTCGTCCCGCTGTTTATGGTGCTGATTGGCCGGTACACCGAGGACCATGTCAGTGCGGCCCAGGAAAGCCTGACCCGGCTGTCCGCCCACATGCTTGAGCTCGCCAAGGGCCTGCCGGTCCTGGTGGGACTGGGCCGTGCCACCGCACAGCGCAGGGCCCTCGAGGAGATCTCGGAGGATTACCGCGCCAGGACCATGGGGACACTGCGCACCGCGTTCCTGTCCGCACTGGCCCTGGAACTGATCGCTACGATTTCCGTCGCAGTGGTCGCCGTGTTCATCGGTGTCCGCCTGGTGCACGGCGACATGCCACTCGAAGCCGGCCTGCTGGCATTGATCCTCGCCCCCGACTGCTACCTGCCGCTGCGCGAGCTGGGCACGGCCCATCACGCCAGTGATGACGGCCGGGCCGCCCTGGCCGCGACCAGAAAGGTCACTGAAGCACCCGAGCCGCAGCCGCTGCCCGCACCGGGACGCGAAGCTGCCGCGTCCGACGGCGGCAGCCCGGGCTCCGTGCCCGGGTCCGGGGGAGTGAGAGTCACGGGCCTCACCGTCACCTACTCCGGACGCTCCGCTCCCGCCGTCGGGCCCTTAACTTTCACTGCACCGCAAGGGCTGATCACCGCCCTCGACGGCCCCAGCGGCGCCGGCAAAAGCACTGTCCTTGGCGTGCTGGCCGGGACCGTCGGAGACGGCGGCGGAACCATAGTGTCCGGCCGCCTCGCCGGCCTGCAGCGCGACGCCATCGCCTGGGTTCCGCAGCATCCGGTGATGGTGGCGGACTCCGTGCTCGGGGAGGTCGTGCTGTATCTCGGTGGCGGAATGGGACCTGATACTCCGGCGGCAGCCGGGGCGGCACGGGATTGCCTGGCGGCGGCGGCAGCCGGGCACCTCGCCGGCCACCATCCGGCCGAACTGAGCCCGGGCGAGCTGCGGCGCGTTGCGCTGGCTCGTGGCCTGGCCCGCATCAGGTCCGGTGCCACCGTTCTGCTGCTCGACGAGCCCACTGCACACCTTGACGGGGTGTCGGCGGCGCTGGTGCAGGATTCGATCCGTGCGCTCCGGGGCCAGGTCACCGTCATTCTGGTGGCCCACGACCAACAGACCCGCGAGCTGGCTGACCATCTGGTGCCTGTATCGGCCCACGGCATCACCGTTCCCTCCGGCGGAGCCGTGGTGTTGGCCGGGACCCGGCCCACCGGGACAACCGCGGCGCAGGAGCATGTCCTGGAAACTGTCAGGCGTCACCTGGCGGGGACACAGAACCCTGCCGCCGGGGATCCCCGGCCAAGCCGAACTGCCCGCCTCCTGACCGGACTGCTGTCACCGGTGGCCGGCCGGTTCGCCGGTGCCGCGGCAGTGGGCACCTTTGCCGCTATTTTCGCCGTGGCCCTGTCCGGCCTGTCCGGCTGGCTCATCATCAGGGCAAGCGAACAGCCGCCCATCCTGTACCTGCTCACCGCCATCGTCGGTGTGCGGTTCTTCGGTATCGGACGCGCCGTGTTGCGTTACTGGGAACGGCTCCTGCTGCACGACGCCGTCTTCGGCGCCCTCACCCGGCTGCGCGGCCGGCTCTGGGAAGCACTGAGCCGGAAGGCACTCTCGCTCCGGCGGCTCCTGCAGGGCGGGAACGTCCTGGGCACGGTGATTGACGACGTCGACACCGTCCGGGATCTGTTGCCGCGGGTTGTCCTGCCGCCCGTGACGGCCCTTGCCGTGGCCGGTTCGGCGCTGGTGGCAACCGCCCTGGTGGCGCCTGCTGCGCTCCCTGCCGTTGCCTTGGCAGCGGCGCTCAGCCTGTTCCTGGCGCCGGCCGCGGCCCTGTGGGGGGACCGCCGCTCAGCTACAGCGGAGCAGAGTCTGCGGGCACGCGTCCTGCGGCGCACGTCGGCTGCGCTGGATGCCCGGGCAGAGCTGCACGCGAACGGAGTCGCGGGCACCGTCCTGGACGCGCTGCGCGCCGAGGACCGCCTGGCCACCCGGTCATCGCAGCGTTCCGCGTGGGCCGAAGGCCTCGGCCAGGCCATCACAGTCGCTGCCTGCGGAAGCGCCGCCTTGGCCGCTGCCGTGCTGGCCGCACCCCAGGTACTGGCGGGAACCCTGGAGCCCGCCACTGCCGCGGTTGTTGTGCTGCTGCAGCTGGCGCTGGTTGAACCGTACGCAGCGGTGACGACGGCGGTGCGCCAGTACCCGGCCCTGCGCAGCGTTATGCGCCGGATCGGCGACTCTGGCGTGCTGGACGGCGGCGCCACCGAAACTGGGGCCGGCGACGGACTGCATGCTGTCCCCGCCCGTTCCGGCGCCGCCGCTGGCGTTGAACTGGAAAACGTCGGGGCGGCGTGGCCCGGCGGAGAACTGGTGTTCTCCAGGGTCTCCGCAACGGCCGGACCCGGGACCTGGCTGGCGGTCACCGGACCGTCGGGCGCGGGGAAATCCACGTTGCTCGCCGTCCTGCTGGGATTTCTGCCGGCCGCCACCGGCCGCGCAGCGGTGACAGGGACGGCGGCCTGGTGCCCGCAGGAGGCACATCTGTTCGATTCGACGGTGCGGGGCAACCTCATGCTGGGCGTCCCAGCCGCGGACTCGGTGACGGGCGCTTCCGCTGCTCGCAGCGATGGTACGCCTGCCGATGATGCGCCCACGGCAGGTGACGCCGAGCTGGAAGCGGCGCTGGCCGCCGTCGGCCTCAGCGACTTGGTGTCGCGGCTGCCAGCCGGGCTGGACACCCGGATCGGGCCGGGTGGTTCCTTCCTCAGCGGCGGAGAGCGGCAACGGTTGGCCGTGGCGCGGACCCTGCTGACGGGGGCCGAAGTTATCCTGCTCGACGAGCCCACGGCTCATCTGGACGCGCAGGCGGGACGGGAAATGCTGGCAGACCTCCGCGCCGGCCTGAAAGACCGCACGGTGGTCATGGTGACGCACAATCCGGCGGACATCCAGCCTGATGACGCCCGGCTGGAACTCCCGGCAGCTTCCCGGATGGGCGTGGCTGCTTCGCTGGTGGGCTGAGGCCGGTGGCCTGAACGTCGGGCATGCGCAGCCCGGCGTTCCCTGCCCGGCCTGCCCGGCCTGCCCGGTGCAGCGTCCCCGGCTGAGCCGTCTGCTCCTCAGCCGTCCACATCGTGGAGGTGATGGACGACGTCGTGCAGGAAGTACTGGGCAAGCGTCAGGACCGTGAATTCGGAGCCGTTGCTGCGGACGCCCCGCCGGCCCCACTCGGCTTCCCGGACGCCGGCGAAGGACTCCGCGATCTGTTCACCCTCCGCCGTCAGTTCTGCGCTGACCACGGCGGGATCGGCGTTGGCGTAATCCTTTTCGACGGCGGTGACGTCCTGGTCCCAGTTCTCAAATTGGGCGCCGTCGGCGTCAAGCATGAGGTTCAGCCGCTGGTCGAACAGTGTAAAGACGTCACGGACGTGGCAGGCGTATTCGAGGGCCGCCCACGTCCTGTCATCCGGGCGTTCGGCCACCTCAGGCCTGCGGAGAACAGCCCGCCAGCGTGGCAGCATGTTTTCCACGCTGCCCGGTACCGTGGCCGGCGTGACGGTGGACGCGTCGAAGGAGCACTCGGGGCAGGGCCGGGACAGGACCCAGGTCCAGTCCTTTTCATCAGGAATGATAGGCATGGCAGCAGTCTAGGACGGATCGCTCCACGCCATGGCCGGACCCACCGCATCCACTGACTGGGACAGCGGAATCCCCGAACCGTCCCGCCGGCCGTGCTCCTGCGGCAGCGACCTGGCCACGCCGCCCAGCGATGACGCCTTCGCTGGCCCGTGCCCGGCCCACGCCAACAGCAGCATGTCTTCGCCCTTGAGGAACCTGTGGGCGCGGACGCCTGCAGTCGCACGGCCCTTTGCAGGGTATTCGGCGAAGGATGTGACCTTCGCCGCACCCGGCGCGGTGCCCGGCAGGGCTCCGTTGGTGCCGGCAATGGTGACCACCACGGCGGCGTCGTCGGCGGCGGTGACAGCCCCGAAGAACAGCACCTGGTCCCCGGCGGCCAGCTTGATGCCCACCATGCCGCCGGCCGTCCTGCCCTGGGCCCGGACGTTGGCGGCGCTGAAACGCAGCAGTTGCGCCTCACGGGTCAGGAACACCAGATCAGTCTCCTCAGACCCGGCCGGCGCCACACCCACCACTTCATCCTTGTCCTTGAGCGCGATGATTTCCCAGTCCTCGCGGTTCAGGGGGTAGTCGGGCTGGACCCGCTTGACCACGCCGTGGGCCGTGCCGATGGCCAGCACTTCATCGAGCGGGGCGAACGCCACCAGCGTTTCAGCCTTGAGCAGTGTGATGAAGTCCTTGGCCGGGACACCGCCGGCGAGGTTGGGCAGCCCGGACATGGGTGGCAGTACCGGCATGTCCATGACCTGAAGCCGAAGCATCCTGCCTTGTGAGGTGACCGCGGCTATTTCCCCACGGGCCGAGGACTTGACCACGGAACGGAAAACGTCGTGCTTGGCACGCGGCCCGGACTCGGCGAGGGGATCCTGGTTGGATGTCCGCGCGATCTGTCCCGACGCCGTCAGGATGGCCCAGCAGGGATCGTCCGAGATCTCCAGGGCCAGCGGCGCGGCCTTGCCCTTGCCGTTGGGGGCGGCCGCCAAGGCTGCGGCCACGGTGGGGGAAACGGCCTCGGATTCGAGCAGGACGGTGCGCCGCGGCGTACCGTATTTTTCGGCGATTTCGCTGAGCTCGGAGGACACAAGTCCGCGCAGCCGCTCCTCGGAGCCGAGGATGGCTTCGAGCTCCGCGATCTCGCGGCGCAGCTCCTCCTGCTCCTTTTCAAGCTCGATCCGGGAGTACTTGGTCAGCTGCCGCAGCCGCAATTCCAGGATGTAATTGGCCTGGATTTCGGAAAGATCGTAGATGGACATGAGGCGGACCCTGGCGGCCGCCACCTCATCCGAAGAACGGATGATCTGGATGACCTCATCGATGTCCACGATGGCGATCAGCAGGCCCTCCACCAGATGGAGGCGGTCCTTCTTCTTGCCCAGCCGGAAGGCCGTCCGCCGGCGCACCACATCGATCCGGTGTTCCACGTAGACGGAGAGCAGCTTCACCAGGCCGAGGGTCTGCGGCTGGCCATCCACCAGGGTCACGTTGTTGATGCCGAAGGAATCCTCCATCGGGGAGTAGCGGTAGAGCTGTTGGAGGACGGCGTTCGGGTTGAACCCGTTCTTCAGCTCGATGACCAGGCGCAGGCCATGCTGGCGGTCCGTCAGGTCGACGATGTCACTGATCCCGGTCAGCTTTTTGCTGTTGACCGCGTCCTTGATCTTCTCGATCACCTTTTCGGGGCCGACCATGTACGGCAGCTCGGTGACCACCAGGCCGGTGCGCCGGGCCGAGAGCTGCTCGATCTCCACCTTTGCGCGGGTCTTGAAGGAACCGCGTCCGGTGGCGTAGGCGTCCCGGATTCCGTCCAGGCCCACGATCCGGCCCCCCGTGGGCAGGTCCGGTCCGGGCACAAAGCGCATCAGGTCATCGAGGGTCGCGTCCGGGTGGGCGATCAGGTGCCGCGCCGCGGAGATGACCTCAACGAGGTTGTGCGGGGCCATGTTGGTGGCCATTCCCACCGCGATGCCCGTGGCGCCGTTGACCAGCAGGTTGGGGAACGCGGCCGGCAGGACGTCCGGTTGGGTCAGCTGGTTGTCGTAGTTGGGGACAAAGTCCACCACGTCTTCGTCGAGGTGGGCGGTGAGCGTCAGGGCCGCCGCCGCGAGCCTGGCCTCCGTGTACCGGGGTGCCGCGGGACCGTCGTCGAGGGAGCCGAAGTTTCCGTGGCCGTCAATCAGCGGCAGGCGTAGCGAGAAGTCCTGGGCCATCCGGACCATGGCGTCATAGATGGCGGTATCGCCGTGGGGGTGGAGTTTGCCCATGACCTCGCCCACCACTCGCGCGCTCTTGACGTGGCCGCGGTCCGGACGCAGGCCCATCTCGCTCATCATGTACAGGATCCGGCGCTGGACCGGCTTGAGCCCGTCCCGGGCATCAGGCAGGGCCCTGGAGTAAATCACCGAATACGCATACTCCAGGAAGGAGCCTTCCATCTCGGACGTCACATCAATGTCCACGATGTTCTCGACGAAATCCTGGGGAGCGTCCCCGGCAGGGGCTGGGGTTTGGCGGCGGGCCATGGGGCGGGTGGATCCTTCTGCGTGACTGGTGAAGCAGTGGTCTGGGTGCAGGTGTGGAGGATGAGCTCCGGGCACACGGCCTGCGCCGTGAGTTTGTGGTTAGGCTAAGCCTATGGTGGATCAGCCCGGGGACGGCGAATATCCGGAACATTGGGAAGCTGATGTCGTACTCCGTGACGGTGGAACGGCCCATCTGAGGCCCATCCACCCCAGCGATGCGGACGCGGTCCAGGCTTTCCATACGGGACAGTCGCAGAACTCAATCTACATGCGCTTCTTCGCGTTCAAGGCCCGGCTGTCCAGCAAGGAGCTCAAGCGCTTCACCGAAGTGGACTACAAGGATCGGGTTGCCCTGGTGATTACCTTCGGCGGCGAAATCCTGGGAATCGGCCGCTACGACAGGCTGAATGACCCCCTCGAAGCCGAAGTCGCGTTCAACATCGCCGACGCCCACCAGGGCCGGGGTATCGGCTCAATCCTGCTCGAACACCTTGCCACGGCGGCCCACGAAAACGGGATCCGGCGCTTCAGTGCCGAGGTGCTGCCGGAAAACCGCAAAATGCTGATGGTGTTCGCCGATGCCGGCTACGACGTCAAACGCCATTTCGACGACGGCGTGGTCAGCCTGGAGTTCAACATCGACCCCACCGAAAAGTCCCGTGCAGTGATGGAATCACGCGAGCACCGCGCCGAGGCGAGAAGCGTCCGGGACCTGCTGGCGCCGTCGTCCGTTGCCGTCATCGGGGCGAGCCGCAAATGGGGGACCGTGGGCTACCAGCTGCTGGAACACATCATCGAAGGCGGCTACTCCGGGCAGGTCTACGCCATCAACCCGGAGGCGCTGGAGCTCGCCGGAATGTTGTCCTTCGGCAGGATTTCCGAGGTTCCGGAGCCGGTGGGGCTCGCAGTGATCGCCGTTCCGTATGAGGAAGTGGCCACGGTGGTTGATCAGTGCGCCGCGGCGGGGGTCAAGGGTCTGGTGATCGCCTCCGCGGGCTTCGAGGACGACGGCGAACGCGGCCTCGCCAGCCAGCGCAACCTCGTGCGCAAGGCCAGGGCCAACGGTATGCGGGTGATCGGGCCCGCATCCCTGGGGATCGTTAACACCCATCCCGACGTGAGGCTGAACGCCTCCATGGCGCCCTCACTGCCCAGCCGCGGTGGCCTGGGACTGTTCAGCCAGTCGGCGGCGATCGGTGTGTCGCTCTACGCGGCGTCATACCGCCGCCGGCTGGGCGTTTCCACGGTCCTGTCGGCCGGCAACCGCGCGGACGTCTCGGGCAACGACATGATGCAGTTCTGGGAGGACGACGCCGACACTACCGCGGTGGGCCTCTACCTGGAGTCGATCGGGAACCCCCGCAAATTCTCCCGGATCGCCCGGCGGCTTGCCCGCAGCAAGCCCGTGGTGGTGGCGAAATCGGAAACCATGGGCCTGCGGCTGCCGCCTGGCCACGCCGTGCGTACCACCCAGGCGCCCGCCGGTGCACTGGACGCCATGATGCGCCAGGCCGGCGTCATCCGGGTAGAGACCATCGAACAGCTGATGGACATCACCCAGATAGTGTCCGGGCAGCCGCTCCCGGCGGGGCCCGGACTTGCCATCTTCAGCAACTCCCTGGCGCTGGGCAAAGTGGTGGCGGACAGCGCCGAGGCGCACGGCCTGACCGTGAATGGCATCGTCACCGACGTGGATCTCGACGCCGGCATGTCCCTGTCTCTGCCGGCCCTCCGCCGCAGCCTCCGGGACACCCTCGCGTCCGACGCCGTCCATGCCGTGGTGGCCGCGCTGCTGCCGGTGCGCGGCCTTACGGTGGACCATATCGCCGAGGTCCTGGCCGAATGCTCGGCCGCCGCCGGGAAACCGGTCGTCGCTGCCTTCACCGGCATCCTTGACCCCTCCATCTATGTGGAGGGCATGGTGGGGGCCGAACAGCAGACAGTGCCGTGCTTCTCGAACGCCGGTGCGGCTGTGGCTGCGCTCGCCGCCGTGGTGCGCTACGCGGAATGGGTGGCACGGGACCCCGGTCACTTTGTTCAGCCCGAAGGCTGCGATCCGGAGGGCGCACGGATCCTGCTGGATCAGCTTCTGCACGATGTCCACGAGGAGCAACTCAAGGCCCTGGAACCGGCGTCAGCGGCAGAGCTGCTGGCGCACTACGGCATTGCGGTGCTGCCATCTGCCGGGTTTGACTCTGAAGATGAGGCCGTAGCTGCCGCCGGAAGGCTGGGCTGGCCGGTCGCGCTGAAAACCACGGACCCGGCGCTTCGCCACCGCCTCGACCTGGGGGGAGTCCGCCTCGACATCGAGGATCCGGATTCCCTGCGCCGCAACATCGTGCAGATGCGGCGCTCGCTGGCACCTTACGGTTCCCCGGCACTGGAGGTGCAGTCCATGGCTCCTGTGGGGCAGGCGTGCACGTTCCGGGCCATTGAGGATCCACTGTTGGGGCCGGTGGTCTCCTTCGGGCTGGCCGGGGACGCCGTCAATCTGCTGGATGACTGGTCGCACCGCGTGCCTCCACTGTCCGCCGTGGACGTGAAGGACTTCATCCGCGGACCCCGGGCCGCCCGCAAGCTCTTCGGCTACCAGGGTCTTCCCGCCGTGGATATTGCCGCTTTGGAGGAGGTCGCCGGGCGGCTGGCCTGGATGAAGGACAACCATCCGGAGATCGCGTTGGTGGAATTCAACCCGGTTCTCTGCGGGACTCAGGGCGTGTCAATCCTGGCCGCAGATATCCGGATCGGCAACGCGGCCCAGCGCACTGACAGTGCCCGCCGGGCCATGCTCGGCTGAGCGCGGTTAGCATGTCCCCTGCCGATCTGTGAAAATGGGGGAATGAGCTCACAGCCTTCCCCGTCGACGCCTTCCACCTCCGGCAGTGACAACCAGGCAACCCGCCCGCACAGCTCACACAGCCACACGCCCCAGGGCCAGAGCCTGGACGGTGCGCTCCAGAAGGCGGGTTTCTACCCGCGACTAGTGGCCGACGTCGTTGACGACGCCCTGGACGGCCGCGAATGCGTGGCCCACCTGGTCCACCTGGAAACCCACTTCGACCGGGCCGAGGTCCGCCGCCACATCACGGTGCTGGTCCTGACCGCCGACATGCTGGTGATCACCCACGTGGACGACCAGCAGCTCGACGACGCCGGCGAACAGATCGTGGCCCAGATTTCCACCGAATCCGTGCCCGTCGCGCAGATCCGTTCCGTGGTCCTGAGCTATATGTACTCCCAGCCGCAGGACTACAAGCCTTCGGATCCGGTCCGGGAAGTCACCCTCGCCATTGCCTGGTCCGGCGGGCAGAGGCTGGACATGGGGCCCGCGAGCTGCGGAGACCCGCAATGCGAGGCAGACCACGGTTACAGCGGCACCATTGCCCAGGAGGACATCGTCCTGCGGATCAGCGCTGAAGCCGACGGTGCACAGGCCGTCCAGGACGCCAAACTCTTCGCCCGCGCCCTGCGGGCTGTGAACACCGGCTCCACCGCTCCGGTGGCGCACGCCGGCCAAACGCTCCAGCCCCGGCCCCGGACAGGTGTGTTCGGAAACAGGCTCAGCCGCGGGCATCAGCAGCGCTGAGATGCCGGACCAAGGGAAAACAACGGTCTCCTCAGCCGCTTCCGCAGCGGTTTCCCAAGGGTCCGCCGCGCAACTGAGCATGCCGCCCGCGCCCGCCTTTGGCCAGCGGTCCATCGCGGACGTCCTCACCAGCGCAGCCGCAAGCCTCGGAGTAGAAGGTTTCACCAATACCCTGCGCCTTCCGCCGGCGTCTCGCGTCTGCGTGGTCCTGGCCGACGGCCTGGGCCGGAACCTGCTGAAACAGAAGTCCGCCCACACACCGTTCCTGCGCTCCGTTATGCAGTCCGGTCAGGGGGAAGTTCCGGTATGGCTGGACTCCACCTTCCCCTCGACCACGGCCGCTGCCCTTGCCAGCTTCGGCACAGGCCTCCCTCCCGGCCAGCATGGAATGGTGGGCTACGACGTCCTGGACCCGGACCAGGACAAGGTAGTCAACATGCTCGGCAATTGGGATGCCAAGGTGGATCCCGCCGAGTGGCAGCCGTTCCCTACCGTCCTCGAACGGGCCGCCGAATCACTTAATGTGACCACCGTCAGCCTGCCGCAGTTCGGCGACTCGCCCATGACCCAGGCGGCCCTCCGCGGCGGGAATTTCATCCCAGGAGTGACTGCCCACGCCCGCACGGCTGCCGCCGCTGAAGCCATGGACACCGCCGGAAAGTCCCTGATGTACTTCTACGTCAACGACCTGGATAAGGCAGGCCACCGGCACGGCTGCCAGTCTGAACAGTGGGAACACCAGCTCGAAGAACTCGACGCAACCGTCAAACGGCTGCACGCCTCGCTTCCGGCCGGGACCACAGTACTTCTCACGGCGGACCATGGGATGCTCGACGTCCCGGAACAACAGCGGATCGACTTCTCCGCGGACACGTCGCTTGTTGATGGCGTGCGGCATACAGCGGGGGAGCCGCGGATGGTCCACCTCTACCTTGAGGATCCGGCGGATGCCGCAGGCCGGGAGCGCTTGTTGCGTGCGTGGCGTACCCGTTTCGGCGACAGGATCTGGGCTTTTACCAAGGCGGATGCCGTCGCCGCCGGACTGTTCGGCACACTGCGCCCCGCCGTCGGGCCCCGGATTGGCGACATCATGATTGCCGCGCGTGACGCCCTGGCGCTCTACGACACTCGCCGCGGGCGTCCCGCCGCCATGGAAGTGGTGGGCCAGCACGGCTCGCTGACCAAAGCGGAACGCGAAGTACCGCTGCTGTGCTTTGCGGCCGAAGGCAGGCCACGGCGACGCTGAGGCGTTAGTCCCGTTTGGTCCCGAAGACGATCTCGTCCCAACTGGGAACCGTGGAGCGCTTCGGTTTCGCCGGCTGCCGTTCAGGCTGGTCCGCGTCATGATCGTGGTGCTGGCCGGATCCTGCGTCCTCGGGGCCAGAAGTGTAGGCTGCCCTGCGCGGGCTTCCGCCGCCCAGCAGTTCGTCAAGGCCCACGTTCGGCGCAGGACGCCCCGACCCTGATTCTCCGGGGGCACCGTGTCCTGCGGGACGGGGCGGGGACGCCACGATGGTTATTTCCCTCGTGTCGGTGCTGACTCCGTCGTGCAGTTTCAGGACGTCATCATCGTCAGAGTCCCGGTGCTGCGGGATGAGGCTGAGCCGGGACAGCATTGATGGCCGGACGTCCCGCTTGCGGGTGAGAGGATCTGCTGCGACAGCGGGCGCGGCTTCGGCTGGCACGCTGGACTCGGTGGGAGCCGGCTCCGGTGTTTCCGGCTCGCGGTATTTCTGGTCCCTGGATTCCGGTTCCGGGACCACCTCCGAAGGGCGCGGATGGGCAGCCGGCACGCCGTGGGTCAGGAGCAGGGCCAGGGCGTCGTCGGCGTCTTCGTCGACGCCGAGGCGCTGGCCGCGGCGTGAACGGAGCATATCGAGGAGACCGTCGGATTCCCTGGCCGGCGTGACGGCTTGCGGACCGGTCGCATTGCGGGCGGCCGCAGCTTCTGCATCGGTTTCAAAGTCAAACGGCCGGTCCGAGACCGCAGTGAGGCGGCGGGCCGGGACGGGACCGTCCAGCGGCTCGAGCTCACTGAGTTGCTGAGCCCAACGGTTGGCGTTCTGCAGGGACTTGCGGACCGGACTGAACGTCCATTGCGCAGGCGGCTCCTCGCCGATGCCGGAGGTGCCGTCCCTTGGGGTTTCAAAACGAGCCACCACGGTCCAGTTGCCGTCCTGGCGACGCCAGGAATCCCATTCCACAGTGGAAGGCTCAACCCCGTGGGCTGAAAGCCGGTGGTTGACCATGTCCTGGAGGGACGCCGGGTTGTCGCCAAAAACGGAGCGGTAGGTGTCGTGGCCGGGGGAGGGCGAGGCGACTTCCACCTTCCGCGCCTGCTGCGCTACATACTCCCGTTCGGCAAGGACTGGGCCCTCATACCGCTCGACTTTTGCGAGGGGCAGCCCGGAAAGCTCAGCTACGTCCGCTGCGGTGGCGCCGCTGCGGATCCGTGACTGGATGTCCCGAGGGGACATGGCAGTGGGCGCGGCCGCGGAAGCGGTCTTCGCCGAAGACCGGCTGGCCGTCCGCAGTGCTTCATCGATCGGCAGCTGGAACATCTCGCCGCCGGCACCGCTTAACAGGAGATGCTCCCCGTCGTCGTGTACGCCTACAAGCCGTAGATCCTGCATACAAATCCTCCACCCTGGCATTACTATCAATCGAAACTCTGCCACTCACCGGCACTTATTTGGGTTAGGAGCGAGGGCGCGCCGCGATATTCCGGCACTTTCGGACGCCGTTGCGGCAAACGGCAAGAGGCAAGCGGCACGCGTTTCAGGAGTCCTGGCCGTCCGGACCCGCGCAGAAGTCCGGGTATTGGAACCTGTCCGGCGAGAGTTGCGCCCGCGCAGCGGCACCCGGGCGCCCCTTTCCTCCGGGCTGCTATTTCCGCGAAAGCGCGGCTGTGAGTTCCTCGGGCCGCTTGGACGACGTCAGCCAATAGGGGGTCCGGTCTGACGGGTCCGTAATTTCGATCCGAACCACCGGGTCGATCCAGCCACGGATGCACAGGTAGGCGAGGCCATTGAGCAGGGTCCCCCGCTGGGACGTGGCGTCCTTGCCGCGGAACGCAGCCACTTCGCCAACATAGCGGCGCTCGATCGTGGCACGACCTACCGTCAACGCGTCACTGGTGACAATGATGGTTGGGGTTGACAGCACCAGCAGGACAGCCATGATCGTGAACAGAACGCCGGCGGCCGTGTAGCCTGCAGCCATGCTGATCGGCGCGAAAACGAGGATCCCGGCGCCGGAGATTCCCGCCGTGATCACCCAGATCCAGACGTTCGGCCACAGCCTCTCCCGGAAAACAGCCGGGGTGCCGGCAGTGGGGGTGTCAGGTACGGGTGCGGTGGAGCTGGATTCGGGCATGTCACCAGCTTTCCACCTTTGGCTGGCTATTTCATCTTGGGCTCACACTGCCCTGGCCGGGCGTCCCATCGAATCTAGGACGGAACTGCGGCTGGGCGTTAGAGTGAGTGACTGTGACTGACGAACTTGCCACTGTTGAATCCGTTCCTGACGATGAGCTGTCCGGTTCTGCGCTGGATACAGCCGCAGCCTATGGGGCCCCGACGCTGCAGGTGCAGCTGAAAATGCTCGACGCCGGGCTGGAGGCACCGTCGTATGCCCACCCGGGCGATGCGGGGGCGGACCTGCGGGCCCGCGAAGATCTGGTCCTGGCGCCCGGAGAGCGGAAGCTGGTGGCTACCGGTGTTTCCATCGCGTTGCCGGCCGGCTTCGTTGCCCTGATCCACCCGCGCTCCGGGCTGGCCACGAAGCACGGGCTGACCATCGTTAACGCGCCGGGCACCGTGGATGCCGGTTATCGGGGGGAGATTTCGGTGACTCTCCTCAACACCGATTCCAGGAACGCCATCGAGCTCCGGCGCGGCGATAGAATTGCACAGATGGTGATCCAGCGGGTGGAATATGCCCAGTTTGTCGCCGTCAACGAATTGAGTGAATCGGTACGGGGAGCCGGCGGATTCGGATCCACCGGCGGATTCACCCCGCCGAACGCCTGACACCCGCCGGTGGCGGCAACCAGCGGTGGTTGCCCGCGGCAGCTAAGACTTCCGACGGGACCTCCGGGCCGGCGAGTCACTTTCACAACTAAGGAGACAAACCCCATGGTTTTTGGGCTCGGCAGGAAATCCAAGAAGGACCATTCAGCCGACCCGGCTGAATCCCAGGCCTCGGGGGAATCAAGGGATTCCGCTGACGTGGCTTCGGCGGTCGCCGGGCGTCGGGACGAAGGCCCCTTTGATGTTTCCGAGGTCTCCAGCCGCGACGGCTACGTTGACCTCGGTGCACTGTTGATCGCCCCGAGCGAAGGGCTCCAGCTCCGGCTCGAAGTTGAGGAAGCCACGCAGCGCGTGGTCGCGGTGACCATGGACCTGGACGGCTCCAGCCTTCAGCTGCAGGCGTTCGCAGCGCCCAAGACCGAGGGACTGTGGGACGAAATCCGCGAACAGATCGGCCAGTCCGTGGGAAGCCAGGGCGGTCAGGTTGAAGAAGTCGAGGGTGGCTTCGGAACTGAACTGATCGCCAAACTGCCCGCCGGTACGCCGGACGGCAGCCAAGGTTACCGGGTGGCGCGTTTCATCGGCATCGACGGTCCTCGGTGGTTCTTGCGTGGCGTCCTGGGCGGCCCGGCAGCGATGGAGCGCGAGGCTGCCGCACCGCTTGAGTCACTGTTCCGCCAGATTGTGGTCATCCGGGGCGACAGCCCCATGCCGCCCCGGGACCTGCTGCAGCTGCGCCTGCCCAAGGACGCCAGCGCCAGCCCGGCGCCTGGTGCCCCGGAATTCAATGCCCCCGAAATTAAAGGCCCCGAACGTGGTCCGGAAACCACACAGATTGGCTGATTCCCGCCAGGACCGCCTGGAATCGTCCCCGCACGCTGGAATGCCGGTCAGCCGACTGCCCGAACGAGGGAGGGTGGTGTGCCAAGGGCACATCGAATCGGTCACCTATATGCCCGCAAACCAGAACGCGGCCTTCACTGCCATCGTCTCGGACCCAGACATTCGCGAGTCCGGTGCCAAGCGGGTCCAGGGGAAGGGCGGCCGCCTTCGCGTGGTCTGGCTGGGACGGCGCAGGGTGCCGGGCATCGCCGCCGGAACCGAACTACGCCTCGAGGGCATGCTGTCCCAAAGCCACGGACTGCCCACCATGTTCAATCCACGCTATGAAATCCTTTCCCGCCAGGAGAACGAATGACCTCGCCCCAGCAGCCTGAGCCGTCCGAGCAGCCCGAGCCGTCCGCAGTGCAGGGTTTTGCGGAGGGCTACGCAGCCAAGGCCGGCCTGCACCGCACGCATGACGGCCGGATCGATGTCCTGAAGAGCGCCGGTGGAATCCAGGGCCTCGCCGAGAGCATTGTGCCGGGCATGGTCTTCCTGATCGCCTTTACTATCAGCCGGGACCTGACGCAGTCGCTGGTGGCGGCGCTGGCCTCCGCCGCGGTCTTTACGGTGGTCCGCCTCGTCCAGCGGCGTCCGCTGACCCAGGCCCTCGCCGGCGTTGTGGGGGTGGGCATCTCGGCCTGGCTCGCCAACACCACGGGCAAGGCCGAGGATTTCTACCTCCCGGGCTTCTTCACCAACACCGCGTACATCCTCGCCATGGTGATTTCCATCGCGATCAAGTGGCCGGTGGCCGGCCTGCTGTTCGGGATCCTCCGCACCGAGGGCCTGGACTGGCGAAAAGACCCCGCGCGGCTCAAGGCGTACCGCCTGGGCACGTGGATCATCGTGGCGGTCCTGGTACTTCGGCTGGTCGTCCAGGTTCCCCTGTACCTGATGGGCTCGGACGGACTGGCCGCCTTGGCCACGACCCGCCTGATCATGGGTGCGCCGCTCTATATCCTGGGCGTCTGGATCGCATGGCTGGTCACCCGGCCGGTACCGGCCGCCGCCGATGCGCGGACGTCGGATCAGCCGTCGAAGCCGTCGTCCTCCGGCGCCTGAGTTTCGGCAGGCTGCACGCCTTCGTGCTCGTGGGAGCCCTCCGGCTCGTCTGCTGATTCGGGGGACAGCAGCGCACGCAACTGGTCCTCGGCCGCGATGGTGGTGACGAAGAACAGTTCGTCCCCGCCATCAATGACGTCGTCACGGCTGGGAGTGATGGGCGCGTGGTCCCGGAGGATCGCCACCAGAGTGGCGTCCTCGGGCCACTGGATGCCGCCCACCGTCAGGCCAATGACGTGGGAATCGTGCGGCACCGTGAACTCCACCAGCGAAGCGACGCCGGTCTGCAGCGTCAGCAGCCGGACCAGGTCACCGATCTCCACCGCTTCCTCCACCAGCGCGGTCATCAGCTGCGGGGTGTTGACGGCGACGTCCACGCCCCAGGAGTCGTTGAACATCCAGTCGTTCTTGGGGTTGTTGACCCGCCCCACTGTGCGGCCCACCCCGAATTCGGTTTTGGCCAGGAGCGAGACCACCAGGTTCACCTTGTCATCGCCCGTCGCTGAAACAACGACGTCGGCATCCTCCACTTTCGCTCCCTGCAGGGTGCTGAGCTCGCAGGCGTCGCCCACCAGCCAGTGCGCACCGCGCAGCCCGCTGCGCCCGATGACCTCAGGTTTGAGGTCGATCAGCAGGATTTCGTGCTTGTGGGCCAGCAGTTCCCGGGCGATCGAAGACCCGACGCTGCCGGCACCGACGATAACAACTTTCACTACAACTCCTTGGCAGGTGCTTTGGCCAGGATCTGGGCGACCTGGGAACTGCGGTCCACCGGCAGCATGGCATGGACGGTGTCGCCGTCCTGGTAGGAAGTCCCGGTTTCGGGAAGCATGCCCTCGCCAAACCGGGTGAGATATGCCACCCGGATGTTGGCAGCCTTTTCGACCGCGCTGATCCGGTGGCCGATCCAGCCGGCGTCCAGGTCCACTTCAGCGAGGACCAGACGGCCGGAAGGCTCGCGGAAATCGCCGGCGAGATGCTGTTCGGGCAGGATGCGGCGCAAGACCTGGTCTGCGCTCCACCGGACGGCGGCAACGGTTGGGATGCCGAGCCGTTGGTAGATTTCGGCCCGGCCGGGGTCGTAGATCCTGGCCACCACGTGGGGGACGTGGAAGGTCTCGCGCGCCACGCGGGTGGCGAGGATGTTGGAGTTGTCACCGCTTGAAACGGCCGCGAAGGCGTACGCCTCGGCCACGCCAGCCTGCTGGAGCGTGTCCCGGTCGAAGCCCACACCGGTGACTTTCCGGCCGGTGAAGCCCTGCCGAAGCCGGCGGAACGCGCGGTCGTCCTGGTCGATGATGGCGACGGAATGACCGGCGTCCTCCAGCGTATGCGCCAGAGTGGCCCCTACCCGGCCACATCCCATGATCACGAAATGCGCCAACGTATCTCCTCAACTTCCGTAGCCTGTTGCTGCTGCTAGAACTCTACCGGCAGCGCGCGTACTGCATCCGCACGGACGCCGTCATGACATGGGCGGCGAATCAGACTAGCTTTGTGGAGTGCTGACAATATTGAATGCCGTGAAACGGGTGCTGGTGGGCAGGCCCTTCAGGAATGACAGGCTCGCCCATACCTTGCTCCCCAAACGGATAGCACTCCCGGTTTTCGCTTCGGACGCACTGTCATCGGTGGCCTACGCGCCCGATGAAATCCTGCTCACCCTGGCCCTGGCCGGCGTGAGCGCTGTGGCTTTTTCGCCGTGGGTGGGCCTGGCCGTCATGGTTGTCCTCCTCACGGTGGTCGCTTCATACCGGCAGAACGTCCACGCGTACCCTTCCGGCGGCGGAGACTACGAGATCGCCAACGAAAACCTGGGCAAGTTTTCCGGGCTGACCGTGGCCTCAGCCCTCCTGGTGGACTACGTCCTGACGGTGGCCGTCTCGATGTCCTCGGCGGCCACCTACCTCACCACGGCCGTGCCTTCCCTGCATGGGCAACAGGCCCTGTTCGCCACGATCGGCGTCGTAATCCTGGCCCTTGTCAACCTCCGCGGCATTAAGGAAGCCGGCAGCGTTTTCGCTGTCCCCACGTACATTTTTATGGCGGCGATCCTCGGCATGACAGGGGTAGGCGTCTTCCAGGCCGCGACAGGCCAGCTGGGCGAAGCACCGTCGGCGGCCTTCGAGATTGTGCCGGCTCCCGGTTTCGACGAAGGGCTGGTGGGCCTGGCCGGCGCCTTCCTCCTGCTCCGGGCGTTCTCCTCCGGCGCCGCCGCGCTGACCGGCATTGAGGCCATCAGCAACGGTGTGCCGAACTTCCAGAAACCGAAGAGCAAAAACGCGGCCACCACGCTGTTGCTGCTCGGCGTCATCGCCTCGTCCATGCTGGCCGGCATCATCTTCCTGGCCAACGCCACGAAGGTGCACATCGTGCTGGATCCGGCAACGGAATTCCTGATGAACGGCCTGCCGTTGCCGGAGGATTACATCCAGAGTCCTGCCATCAGCCAGATCGCCCAGACCATCTTCGGCCCGGGTTCAATCCTGTTCTTCATCGTGGTCGCCGCCACGGGTGTGATCCTGGTGTTCGCCTCGAACACCGCGTTCAACGGGTTCCCGGTACTTGGCTCCATCCTGGCCCAGGACGGCTACCTGCCGCGCCAGTTGCGGACCAGGGGAGACCGCCTGGCGTTCAGCAACGGTGTCCTTGCCCTGGCCGCCGGAGCGCTGGTGCTGATCATCGCGTTCAACGGCGACGTCACCAAGCTGATCCAGCTCTACATCGTGGGCGTCTTTATCTCCTTTACCCTCAGCCAACTGGGCATGATCCGGCATTGGGGGAGGCACCTCAAGCTCGCCAAGGACAAAGCCACCCGACGCCGGATGGTGAAGTCCCGCACCATCAACAGCATCGGGTTCGGCATGACGTCACTGGTGCTGGTGATCGTGCTGATCACCAAGTTCCAGCAAGGCGCGTGGATCGCGCTGCTGGCCATGTTCATCCTGTTCCTGATCATGTGGAGCATCCGGGCACACTATGACAACGTGGCCAAGGAACTGGCCGTGGACGAGGACTCCTCGCCGCGTGCCCTGCCATCCAGGGTCCACGCGGTACTGCTGGTGTCCCACGTGCGCAAGCCGGTGTTGCGTGCCCTGGCCTACGCCCGGGCGTCGAGGCCGTCGCGGCTGGACGCCATCACGGTGGACATCAACGCAGAAGAAACCGCGCACACGGTTGCCGATTGGGAAAAGCTGGAGATCCCCGTGCCGCTGACCGTCCTCGCCAGCCCGTACCGGGAAACCATCACGCCCATTATGGAATACGTCAAGAACATGCGCCGTGATTCCCCCCGCGACCTGATCGTGGTCTACATCCCCGAATACGTGGTCGGCAAATGGTGGGAACAGTTGGTTCACAACCAGACGGCGCTGCGCATCAAAACCCGGCTGCACTTTGAACCTGGCGTGATGGTGGCCAGTGTCCCGTGGCAGTTGAAATCGTCCGAAGAAGCCAAAAACATGCAGGATATCCGATGAACCCCCAGACCCAGACCCACTCCTCAGCTGCCCCGGCAGCCCCCACCGAACTGGTTCTCGACGTCGGCCCGGTGGCCCACGGCGGCCACTGTGTGGCCCGGCACGAGGGCAGGGTGATCTTTGTCCGGCACGGCATCCCCGGCGAAAAGGTACGCGTCCGCCTCACCGACGCGGGGGAGTCGGCCAAGTTCTGGCGCGCCGACGTTGTTGAGGTGCTGGAGGCCTCCCCGGACCGGGTGGAGCATTTCTGGCGCCCGGCGGACTCCCTCCGCGCCTGGGGCCACGGGCATCCGCCGGTGGGCGGGGCCGAATTCGGCCACATCTCGCTGGCCCGCCAGCGCGCGCTCAAGTCGGCGGTACTGGCCGAGCAGCTTCAGCGGCTCGCCGCGGTCGAACACCTGCCCGACGGGCTGGACCTCGGAAACGTAGTTGAGGCCGTGGCCGCGGGCGGGGCGGATTCAGGCGAGGAGACGGTGCCAACGTCCGACGCCGGTACTGGCCTGGGCTGGCGGACGCGCGCCAGCTTCTCGGTGACCCCGGGCGGCAAACTTGGCATGCACGCGCACCGATCCGAGCACATCATTGCTGTCCGGGAGATGCCGCTCGCATCGGAGGGCATCAACCGGCTGCGTTTGTGGGACCTCGACCTGACAGGCATCGAACGCGTGGAGGTGGCGGCGCCGTCGAACGGTTCACGCCCCTTGGTGCTGCTGGCTCCGGCTCCCGGCACCAAGCCCAAACGGCTCAGCGCCATCGCGGTACAGCTTCCGGACGACGTTTCGGTGGCCACTTTCGACCCCCTGACCGGGGACGTTGCGCAGCTTCGGGGCCGGACCTGGGTCCAGGAGACCGCGGCCGGCCACAACTACAGGGTCACCGGCGCAGGTTTCTGGCAGATCCACCGCGACGCGCCCGGGACGCTTGTGGGGGCCATCACAGAATTCCTCCACGCCGGCGGATTCCTTGAACCGGGTGCCGTAGTGGCAGACCTCTACGCCGGCGCCGGGCTGTTCACCGCTCCGCTGGCTGACGCGGTGGGGGAGACCGGGTCCGTTCTCTCGGTCGAAAGTGCACAGGGAACCAGCCGGGACGCCCGGAAGAACCTTCACGGTGCGCCGCAGGTGGAGATCGAGGTCGGACGCGTGGAACGTGTCCTCCGCCAAAAGCCGCGGAATTTCGACGCCATCGTGCTGGATCCGCCCCGGGCCGGCGCCGGGAAGCCCGTGGTCAGCCAACTGATCGCTGCTGGTCCGCGCGCCATCGCCTACGTATCCTGTGATCCGGCATCGTTTGCCCGGGACGTGGGGTACTTCCAGCAGGCAGGCTGGTCCCTGGCGGGCTTGCGGGCGTTCGATCTCTATCCGCACACCCACCACCTGGAGACGGTGGCGTTGCTGACGCCGGGTCCGTGATGCTACTAGGATGGCGGTAGTAATCCCACGTCGCGCCCCGTATTCACGGCTGACCTCCTGCAATTTTTGTGGCCAGCACTAATTAGGCCTGCCTAACTAGAAAGCGGTCTACCGCGCGACAAAGATGAAACTGTTGCGAGAGGAGTCCTGCGATGAGCACTGTGGACAGCTTCGGTTCAAAAGGCAAACTTAATGTAGCCGGAACCGAATACGAAATTTTCCGGTTGAACTCCGTTGAAGGTGCAGAAAACCTTCCGTTCAGCCTCAAGGTATTGCTTGAAAACCTGTTGAGGACCGAGGACGGCGCGAACATCACGGCCGATCACGTGCGAGCCTTGGCTGGCTGGGATCCTAATGCCCAGCCCGATACAGAAATCCAGTTCACGCCTGCCCGCGTGATCATGCAGGACTTCACCGGCGTCCCCTGTGTGGTGGACCTGGCGACAATGCGTGAAGCGGTCAAGGAACTCGGCGGCGACCCCAAGCGGGTCAACCCCCTCGCTCCGGCGGAAATGGTCATTGACCACTCCGTGCAGATCGACGCCTTCGGTAACTCCGGGGCGCTGGAGCGCAACATGGAGATCGAATACCAGCGCAACGGTGAGCGTTACCAGTTCCTGCGTTGGGGCCAGACCGCATTCGATGACTTCAAGGTTGTTCCCCCGGGAACCGGCATTGTGCACCAGGTCAACATCGAGTACCTGGCGCGCACTGTCATGACCCGCGAAATCGACGGCGTTCTCCGGGCCTACCCGGACACCTGCGTCGGCACCGACTCGCACACCACCATGGTCAACGGCCTGGGTGTCCTGGGCTGGGGCGTTGGCGGCATCGAAGCCGAAGCGGCCATGCTGGGACAGCCTGTCTCGATGCTCATCCCGCGTGTTGTGGGCTTCAAACTGACCGGGTCCATTCCGGCCGGCGCCACCGCCACGGACGTGGTGCTGACCATCACCGAGCAGCTGCGCAAGCACGGTGTTGTGGGCAAGTTCGTCGAATTCTACGGTGAAGGTGTCGCGGCCGTGCCGCTGGCCAACCGCGCCACCATCGGCAATATGAGCCCTGAATTTGGCTCCACCGCGGCAATGTTCCCCATCGATGACGTCACTTTGGACTACCTGCGCCTCACCGGCCGCTCGGACGAAAATGTGGCGCTCGTGGAGTCCTACGCCAAGGAGCAGGGCCTCTGGCACGACGCTTCCCGCGAGATCAAGTTCTCCGAGTACCTCGAGCTGGACCTGTCTACGGTTGTTCCCTCCATCTCCGGCCCCAAGCGTCCCCAGGACCGCATTGAGCTGACGGATGCCAAGGAACAGTTCCGCAAAGATATCCATAACTACGTCGCCATCGAAGACGGCAGCGTGGACGAGTCCCTGGACGAGTCCTTCCCCGCATCGGACGCCCCGTCATTCACGCACGCCGACTCGCACACCACCGAGACAAGCCGTGTTGTGTCCGCAGCGAACGGCGCCCACGGGCGTCCGTCCAACCCGGTGCACATCAAAACCGAAGACGGCCGCGAGTTCGAGCTGGACCACGGCGCGGTATCCATCGCCTCGATCACGTCCTGCACCAACACGTCCAACCCTTCGGTGATGCTGGCGGCAGCCCTGCTGGCCCGCAACGCCGTCGACAAGGGCCTGACCTCGAAGCCGTGGGTCAAGACCTCCGTGGCCCCCGGGTCCAAGGTTGTCACCGACTACTACAACAAGTCTGGCCTGACCCCGTACCTTGAGAAGCTTGGCTTCTACATCGTGGGTTACGGCTGCGCCACCTGCATCGGTAACTCCGGACCGCTGGACGCCGAGATCTCCGAGGCCATCCAGGCCAACGACCTCTCCGTTACCGCGGTGCTTTCCGGTAACCGCAACTTCGAAGGCCGGATCAATCCGGACGTGAAGATGAACTACCTGGCCTCCCCGCCGCTGGTCATCGCGTACGCCCTGGCCGGTTCCATGGACTTCGACTTCGACACCGATTCCCTGGGCAAGGACGAAGCAGGCAACGACGTCTTCCTCAAGGACATCTGGCCCAACCCGGTAGAGGTCCAGCAGGTCATCGATTCCTCGATCGACAAGGACATGTTCGCCCGCGGCTACGAAGGCGTCTTTGACGGCGACGAGCGCTGGAAGGCGCTCGACACCCCGGCCGGCGATACCTTCGCCTGGGATCCGAACTCCACCTACGTCCGGAAGCCCCCGTACTTCGATGGCATCAAGGCGCAGCCGGAACCCGTCCAGGACATCTCCGGCGCACGCGTGCTGCTGAAGCTGGGCGATTCGGTCACCACCGACCACATCTCCCCGGCCGGTTCCTTCAAGTCGGACACCCCCGCCGGCCAGTACCTGCTGGCCAACGGTGTTGAGCGCAAGGACTTCAACTCCTACGGCTCACGCCGTGGCAACCACGAAGTCATGATCCGCGGCACCTTCGCGAACATCCGCATCAAGAACCAGATCCTGGACGGCGTCGAAGGTGGCTTCACCCGCGACTTCACCCAGGCTGACGGCCCGAAGGCATATGTCTACGACGCCGCGCAGAACTACCAGGCAGCCGGCACCCCGCTGGTGGTACTGGCGGGCAAGGAATACGGTTCCGGATCCTCGCGTGACTGGGCAGCGAAGGGCACCGCCCTGCTGGGCGTCAAGGCCGTCGTCGCCGAGAGCTACGAGCGTATCCACCGCTCCAACCTGATCGGCATGGGCGTCCTGCCCTTGCAGTTCCCGGCTGGAGAATCCGCAGCCACCCTGGGCTTGACCGGCACGGAAACCTTCGCGGTTGAGGGCGTCATTGCCCTGAACGAAGGAACCACGCCCAAGACCCTCAAGGTCACCGCCACAGCAGAAGACGGCTCCGCCAAGTCATTCGATGCAGTGCTCCGCATCGACACTCCGGGCGAAGCCGACTACTACCGAAACGGCGGCATCCTGCAGTACGTCCTGCGCCAGATCTCCGCCAACTAGCCGGAACCTGAACCCACGCAGCACCCCTTCGAAGCCCCGGCCGGTCACCGACCAGCCGGGGCTTCGGCTTTGCATTTCCGCGAGGCGTTAGAGTTAACAGGCACGTCTACCACCCGAAGGAGGGGTCATTGGGAATCTTGGACACCATCCGGA
The DNA here is from genome assembly GCF_050156575.1 of Pseudarthrobacter sp. S6. Lineage (NCBI taxonomy): Bacteria > Bacillati > Actinomycetota > Actinomycetes > Micrococcales > Micrococcaceae > Pseudarthrobacter > Pseudarthrobacter sp. S6. Next base: position 1,961,415 of record NZ_CP189581.1, read on the forward strand.
ATCCGCAGGACCTGAACCAGCTGTCTGACAAGCAGCTCGAAGAGCTGGCCGCTGAGGTCAGGACTTTCCTGATCACCAACGTCTCCCAGACAGGTGGACACCTCGGGCCCAACCTCGGCGTCGTGGAACTGACCCTTGCTGTGCACCGCATCTTCGATTCGCCCCGGGACAGCATCGTGTTCGACACGGGCCACCAGTCCTATGTGCACAAGCTCCTCACCGGCCGCCAGGACTTCAGTACCCTGCGCCAGCAGGGCGGCATGTCCGGCTACCCGTCCCGCGCCGAGTCCGAGCATGACATTGTGGAAAGCTCCCATGCGTCGTCTTCCCTCTCCTGGGCGGACGGCATCTCCCGGGCACGGCAGCTGACCGGGGAAGGCGACCGATACACCGTCGCGGTTGTGGGTGACGGCGCCCTGACCGGCGGCATGGCGTGGGAAGCCATCAACAACATTGCGGCAGACAAGCGCCGCCGCGTGGTGATCGTCGTCAACGACAACGGCCGCTCCTATGCCCCCACGGTGGGCGGCTTCGCGGACTACCTCGCCTCACTGCGCCCAACCATCGACTCGTTCCGCGCAGCCCCTGCCTATGAGGGCACTCTGGACTGGTGGAAGAAGAAGCTCCAGAACAGCGGCCCCGTAGGCCAGTTCACTTACAAGAGCCTGCACGCCATGAAAAAGGGCATCAAGGACTGGTGGGCGCCGCAGGGCATGTTCGAAGACCTCGGCATGAAGTACATCGGCCCGGTCGACGGCCACAACCTGCAGGCCATGGAGCACGCACTATCCACGGCCAGGAACTACGCCGGCCCGGTGATTGTCCACGCCATGACCGAAAAAGGGCACGGCTACGCCCCGGCCCGGGCCCATGAAGCGGACCAGTTCCACGCCGTCGGTATTATCGATCCGGAAACTGGCGAACCGACGGGACATTCCGGGGCACAGTCCTGGACATCTGTTTTTGCCGACGAGATCGCGAAGATCGCAGATGAACGCCCCGACATTGTGGGCATCACCGGGGCCATGCTCATTCCCGTGGGCCTGCACAAGTTTGCGGCCAAGCACCCGGACCGGGTGATCGACGTCGGCATCGCCGAGCAGCATGCGCTGACGTCCGCCGCCGGCATGGCTTTCGGCGGGCTCCACCCCGTGGTGGCCATATATGCCACCTTCCTGAACCGCGCCTTTGACCAACTCCTGATGGACGTGGCACTGCACAAAGCCGGCGTCACCATCGTCCTGGACCGCGCCGGCGTCACCGGCCCGGACGGGGCCAGCCATCACGGCATGTGGGACATGGCCATGGTCCAAATCGTGCCCGGACTCCACCTGGCCGCGCCCCGCGACGCCTCCCGGCTGCGGGAAGAACTCCGCGAAGCCGTGGCTATCAGTGACGCCCCCACCGTGGTCCGCTTCTCCAAGGGCACCGTGGGCGCAGAAGTGGAAGCCATCGAACGGCTGGGCGACGGCGTTGACGTGCTGGCACGCCGCCCCGCCGGGTCCACCGAAAACGATGTCCTGATCGTCAGCGTCGGAGCCATGTCCGAACTCGCCCTCGACGTTTCCAACCGCCTGGGCGCCCAAGGCATCAGCACCACCGTAGTGGACCCGCGCTGGGTGCTGCCCGTGCGGCGTTCCATCATTGCGCTGGCCTCCCACCACCGGCTGGTCATCTGCATCGAGGACGGTGTCAGGGCAGGCGGCGTGGGATCGCGGATCCGCCAGGAAATGCGGGCAGCCGGCGTTGACACCGCGCTGAACGAGGTTGGGCTCCCTGCGGAGTTCCTGGACCACGGCACGCGGAGCCAGGTGCTGGAGCGCGTCGGGCTGACGGCCCAGCAGATCACGCACGACGTCGTCGCCCAGGTTTTGGGCACAAAGGTCCCCTTCGCTCGCCCACTGCCGGGCCAGGAGCACCCCACCACCGGCAGCCTGCCCATCCTGTGAGGGAAGAAGACGCACTGAAGTATCCGGCCGGCGTCGGGGATTCACATCCGGCGAGGCACACCAGCACCACCCGCGTCCCCGCGGGGCTGCAGCCGGGCCAGCTGGTGGTGGCCCGGAACCGGAAATGGAACGGTAAAGCCCACTGGGTGGTCCCGGGGCGCTACCTCGGCGAAGACCGGCACGGCTGGTGGATCTTCCAGGGAACCAACGAATTCTGTTCGCGCCCGGGTGCTGCCTTCTACACCGCGTCCGACGCCGTGCTCCTGGTACCGCGGTCCGGAGACTGGGTTGCCACGTTCTATGACGACGACCATCCCAGCGGAGTCAGGGTCTACGTTGACCTCGCCGTCGCCCACGAGTGGACGGACATCCGGCCCGCGGTCACCGAGTTCCACGTGATCGACATGGACCTGGACGTGATCCGCATGGCCGGCCGTGGCGTCTTCATCGATGACCAGGACGAGTTCGCCGAGCACCGTATTGCCATGAATTACCCGGACCGGCTAGTGGATGCCATCCAGGCCGCCGCGGATGAGCTTTATCAGGCCGTCAAGGCAGAGCACGCACCATTCGACGGAACAGACGTCGAATGGTTCACGAAAGGACGGTCATGAGCGGAATCATCAGGGTCTACAAACGGGACGATGAAGGAACATTGCACTTCCGTGAAGGCTGGTTCGACGAGGACTACAGCCAGTTTGTGATGAACTACGGCGTGGTTGGGCACCAGAGCAAAACCGAAGAGACCGATGTGGCTGACGCCGCTGCGGTGGAGGGCCTCATGGATGCCTTTGCCGTGCAGTGCGCGGAGGACGGCTTCGCCGAAATCCCCGACGAGGACCAGTTCTGGGTGGTGGCTCAGTTCGCCCTGAAAACCAAGGAGGGTACCGACCGTGACCGCTACCTTGAGGAAAAGGCGAAAGACGCCCTCATCAGCCACCTGGCCTGGCGCGGCCTGGGAACCGTGGAACGCTCAGAGTTTAGCGATTACAAGCTGAACATCTTCTGCCTCTGCCCCGACGTGAACAAGGCCGTCAGCGCTATCAAGGTCTGCAGCCGCGGCGAAGACCTCGATTTTACCAAGCTGAGCATCGGGGCAGCCACCTACGGCGAACCGGTCAACTTCAAACTCAAGCACTCCGCGAAGCCTGCCAACACCTTCAGCCTCTAGAGGAGAAAAACATGCCTGACTACCGACGCCTGGGAAACTCCGGGCTGACGGTCTCCGTGGTGGGACTGGGCTGCAACAACCTGGGCCGCGCCAACACGGTGACCGAATCGCAGGCCGGGACTGACGCCGTCGTCCACGCCGCACTGGATGCCGGCGTGACGCTTTTCGACGTCGCCGACAACTACGGGCGCGAGCCCGGACTCAGCGAGACGATGCTGGGCAAGGCCCTGGCCGGCAGGCGTGATGACGTGCTGGTAGCCACCAAGTTCGGCATGGACGTAAGGGGCGCCAACGGCAACGACTTTGGCGCCCGGGGGTCCCGGCGCTACATTGTCCGTGCCGTGGAGGCCTCGCTGCGGCGGCTGGGCACAGACTGGATCGACCTTTACCAGTTCCACACCCCCGACCCCCTGACTCCGATTGATGAGACGCTGAGTGCCCTCGATGACCTGGTCACCGGTGGCAAGGTCCGCTACATCGGACACTCCAACCGCGCCGGCTGGCAGATTGCAGAGGCAGAATTTGTGGCGCGTGCCGCCGGCGGCACGCGGTTCATCTCCACCCAGAACCACTACAATCTCCTGGACCGACGCGCCGAGCAGGAGGTCACGCCCGCGGCAGAAGCCTACGGCCTGGGCGTCCTGCCGTACTTCCCGCTGGCCAACGGACTGTTGACGGGCAAATACTCGCCGGGCACGGCTCCCGCCGGCTCGAGGTTGAGCCATACACGCACCAACATGGTGCACGATGCCGACTGGGACCAGCTCCAGCGCTTCAGTTCCTTCGCCGCAGAACGCGACCTGACCGAGATCCAGGTGGCCTTCTCCTGGCTCGCGGCCCAGCCTGCCGTCAGCAGCGTGATCGCCGGAGCCACCACGTCGGAGCAGATCCGCGAAAATGCGGCCGCTGTCGCCTGGGTGCCGTCACGGGCGGAGCTCGCGGAACTGGATGCGATCTTCCCGAAGGTCCCCCAAGTAGCTCTCTTTTAGGAAACCCCGCCGATGACCAGGCTGCTGCTGGACGTGGATACCGGGATCGACGACGCCCTGGCGCTGGCCTATCTGGCGTCCTTGCCGGACGTGGAATTCCTGGCTGTGACGGCGTCCCCGGGAAACGTGGATGCCCACCAGGTGGCAAGCAACACCATCGCGCTGCTGGAGCTGTGCGGCAGGCCCAACGTGGAGGTCGCCGTCGGCGCCCTGACCCCACTGGGCATCCCGCTGGTGACAACGCCGGAAACCCACGGCCCCCAGGGGTTGGGATACGCAGTCCTGCCCCCGCCGGCGGGCACGGTGTCTCCACGGCACGCCGCCGACGTCTGGGTGGAGGCCGCTCGTGCCCATCCTGGGGAGCTGACAGCCCTGATCACCGCGCCGCTGACCAATTTCGCCCTCGCCATCCGGCGCGAACCCCGGCTGCCCGAACTGCTGGGACGCGTGGTGATCATGGGAGGAAGCTTCTACCACCAGGGGAACACCACACCCACGGCAGAGTGGAACACGCACGTTGATCCGCATGCGGCCAAGGAAGTCTATGCCGCCTACCGGGGCTTGCCGGCCGACCGGCTGCCCATCGTCTGCTCCCTGGACACCACGGAGCGGATGGAGATGCGCCCGGAGCATGTGCGGCGGCTGGCCGCGGCGGCAGGCTGTGCTGTGGAGGAACTTGTGCTGCCGGAACAGGCCGAAGGGCTCAGAAGCACGTCCGGGAACTCGCTGGTGCGGCACCTGTCCGATGCGCTGCGCTTCTACTTCGAATTCCACCGTCACTATGACCAGGGCTACCTGGCGCACGTCCACGACTATTTCGCCGCCGGCGTGGCAGCCGGCACCCTGGAATACAGCACCCGGCCTGCCACGGTGGACGTGGAGGTTGAGTCGGCCATGCTGATGGGGACCACGGTGGCGGACTACCGGAACCTGTGGAACCGGCCGCACAATGCCCGGGTCGTCTCCGACAACAACCCAGCGCAGGCTTTCGACGAACTGGTGGGTTCCCTGGGGCGCCTTGCCCGCAGGGTCGGCTGAAGACCAGCCCTACAATGGCGCGTCTTCGGGCACCTCAACGTCCAAGGCAAGCAGGGCGTTCTCCACCACTTCCGTCAGGGCCGGGTGGATCCAGTACGGGCCCCGTGCGAGCTGGTGGACAGATACGTCAGTGGCCATCGCCTGGACCAGCGGCTGGATCAGGAGCGAGGCCTCGTGGCCCATGATGTGCGCGCCGAGCAGCCGGCCGGTGGAACGTTCCGCCACCAGCTTGACCACACCTTCTTCGTCCTCCATGGCCCAGCCGTACGCGGTGGAGCCGTAATCCTGGACTGCGGTGACAATGTCCGACCCTGCTGCGGCCTGCTCCCGGGCATCATCCTCAGTCAGGCCTACGGAGGCCACCTGCGGATTGCTGAACACGGCAAACGGCACCGCGGTGTAGTCGATGGTCCGGAGCCGGTCCGGGTGTTCCAGGTTGTGCGCCACTACCCGGGCCTCCCGGTTGGCGACGTGCTTGAGCTGGTAGCTGTTGGCGATGTCGCCCAAAGCGTAAACACCGTCAACGGGCGTGCCGCCGGCGAGGACCCTAAGGCTCGCGTCCACGGACAGTGTATGGTCCTCGTCCACGTCAAAGCCGGCGGCGTCCACACCCAGCCGGTCCGTATTCGGCACCCGCCCGGTGGCCATCAGGACGATGTCCGCTGCGACCCGCAGCCATTTGCCGTCGTTGTCCGCAAAAAATACGGTGACGCTGCCGTCGCCGTTGTCCTCCACCGCCTGGAGCGAGTAGCCAAGCTTGAGCTTCCAGCGGCCGGCCGCGGCCGCGGCGAAGCGCCCGGCGATTTCGGCGTCGTTCCCGCGCAGCAGCCGCTGCGAACGGTTCACCTGGGTCACTTTGGCCCCGAAACCGTGGAACACGGCAGCGAACTCGGCGGCGATGTACCCGCCGCCAACCACCACCACCCGTTCGGGCGGACCATCGATGCGCATCACGGTGTCCGAGGTGTGCACCTGTGGAAGGCCAATGCCGGGCACATCGGGGAGCACAGCCCGGGAGCCCGCGGCAACCACTACCCGGTCCGCGGTGAGCTCCACGCCGGAATCAGTGCTGAGCGTCCGGGGACCGGTGAACCGGACGTGCTCCTGGTACAGGTCCACATGGGCCAGTTCATCGGCCCGGTACCGCCGGCCGGACTCGGAAATCGCGTCGATCCGGCCAAAGATCCTGTCCCGCACCTCATTCCAGCGGACCTTGTCCAGGCTCAGATCTACCCCCAGCCGGGCGGCTTCTTTGGGAGCAGCGGCCAAGGACGCTGGGTAGACAAACATCTTCGTGGGGATGCAGCCGACGTTCAGGCACGTGCCGCCGAACACGCCGTCGTCGATCATGGCCACCTTCCTGTCGTCCCAGAACGGGGTGATCAGAGAATTGCCGGATCCGGATCCTATGATGGCCAGGTCGTAGTGGGGCATTTGTGCCTTTCGGAAGGACAGCAGGGCGGGCAGCGGCTTGCGCGCCTACTCCCCATCGTACGGCCGGTTTACGGCGCGGGTGGCTCCGTGCAGCTGGCCTTCGCCATAGTCCAATCCGGTGGGGCGATGCCCTCTGAGCGACAAACACGAAGAAGACCTGCGGGACGGGAGGGCCGCATCAGCACGCGCATGCAGCAGCGCCAACCACCCAGCTGATGCGAACTGTCGTGCTGCGGCTGCGGGCAGCGGAGGAGTAGCTGGAACACCACCTCAAGGAAGCACGCCACAAAGGTGAACACGACACCACCCGCCGGGAAGAGGCTACGGGAGACGGACGGTAGACTGATGCCGGACCCGGGCCGGCGCAGACGCCCCCGGTTGCCGCCGAGGTGACATAGGCGGCGTTCCGCACCGCCCGGGCATCCGGGCGCCACAGCCTGCACCCCCAGAAGGAACGCCATGTCATCGCTCACGCTGCCGCCGCAAACGCCGGCCACCGCCCGCAACCGCCGACTGCTGGAAGTCCTCGGAGCGGTAGCCATCGCCGGCACGTACATCTACCTGGTCCTGAACCAGCCCGCGGACATCACCGGCGGCCCGGGCAGCGCCTCGGCCCTGATCGCCCTGTCCGGCTTCCTCGTGGGCGCCGTGCTCCTGATCATCGGCGTGCTGCCCACGCTGCCGGTCTCCACGCTGGTGCTGATTCCGGTGGCCCTGGTGCTGAACATTGTCCTGGGACAATTCGTCGGCAGCACCCTGGTCCCGTTCTACCTTGATGCCATCGGCACCGTCCTGATCGCCGTTCTCGCCGGACCCGCCGCCGGGGCCGCTACGGGTGCCCTCAGCAGCATTATCTGGTCCTTTTTCAACCCGACCGTCCTGCCCTTCGCCGCCGGTGCGGCCTTGATCGGCTGCCTGGCCGGCCTCGCCGCGCGCTATGGCCTGTTCCGGCGCTTCTATCTGGCCCCGGTGGCGGGTTTTCTGACCGGTGTCATTGGCGGTGTGGTCTCAGCTCCCGTTGCCGCTTTCGTCTTCGGCGGCACCTCCGGCCTCGCCACCGGCGCCATTGTAAGCGCCTTCCGCTCCATGGGGGACAGCCTGCTCGCCGCCATCACCAAGCAGGCCCTGATCTCGGACCCCATGGACAAGGCCATCGTCTTTACCCTCGTCGCCGTCCTGGTCTACTCCCTCCCTCGCCGCACGCGACTCCAGTTCCCCTTTGTCCGGCAGTACCGCGTACTGGCCGGCACAGCCGCCAATCACCCCGGCGACCAGCCCACCGGCCAGGACGCCTGACGCACCCCTGATGCGACTTCACCCCCTGACATCGCTGGCGGCTGCCGGCAGCACGGCAGTGATAACGACGGCGGCTGCCAGCTGGCCGATGTCCCTCACCGTGATCGCGGCGGCCGTGGGTTTATCGGTCGCGCAGGGAGCGGCGCGCCGGATGCTGCCGGCGGCGGCGGTCATTCTGGTCCCGCTGGTGCTGTCGCTGCTGGCCCTGCACGGACTGTTCTTTCCTGAGGGCACCACCGTGCTGGCGCAGTGGGGACCGGCGCGTGTCACAGCACAAGGCCTGCAGTTTGCGCTTGAGCGGGCAGCGCAGCTTTCCGCGGCCGTGCTTGTGCTGCTGCTGGGTTCCTTCACCGTCAGCGTTCCGGACTTGGTGGCTGTCCTGTCCACCCGCGGTGTCAACGCCCGGTTCGCGTTTGTGCTCGCCTCCACGTTGACGCTGCTGCCGGCCATCAGTTCACGGCTGGAGCGGATCAGGCAGGCCCAGGAAGCGCGTGGCCTGGTGATCAGGCCTGGAATTCCCGGGCGGACTGCCGCGTTCCGGTGGCAGGCGGTTCCCCTGCTGCTGTCCCTCGTGGAGGAAGCAGGCACCCGCGCTGCGGCCCTGCAGGCCCGCGGTTTCGGTAGTGCCGGTCCAATCACCAGTTACCGTCAGGTGCTGGATCCTCCGGTCCAGCGGTGGGCGCGCTTGGTTCTGCTGCTCGCGGCGCTGGCGGCCATCGCCTTCCGCCTCTGGCAGCCGACGGCGGGTGCTTAGCAATGGTGCAGACCCCACCGCCGGCCTTGGCTGCCGGCATCGAGAAATTCGTCTTCCCCGGCGAAACGGAACCCGTCCTGGCGGGCATAAGCCTGACCTTGGCCCCAGGATCGCTGACAGCGGTCCTTGGCGGTTCCGGCAGCGGCAAATCAACATTGGGACGCGTCCTCGCCGGCTGGTTGCTGCCCGGCGACTGCGGGACACTCACGGGTTTTTTTGAGCTCGCCGGCACGTCCGCCAGGTTCACCGGAGCAGCTGCCGATCCGCAGATCGATCCCGGCCGCTGGGGCCGCCAGGTGGGCTTTGTGCCGCAGGATCCGGCCGGCGCTTTGTCCACGGTCCGGGTCACGGTGGCCGAAGAGCTGGCCTTCGGCCTGGAAAACGCGGGGGTTGACCGTGCGAGTATGGTCGGCGCCGTCCGGGACACAGCAGCCCTGACCGGCCTGGCCCACCTGCTGGACCGGGATCCCGCCACGCTTTCCGGCGGTCAGCTCCGCCGCCTGGCCATCGGCTGCGCGGTCATTCAGCGCCCCGCAGTTCTCGTGATGGACGAGCCCTTCGCCTCCCTCGACACGGACGGAGCCGAAGTTATCGCTGCCCTGGTGCGGAACCTGGCACAAGACGGCACCGCCGTCGTGATCATGAGCCAGCGTGCCGAGGCCTTCCTGCACACCGCCGATACGTGGCTGGTCCTCACCGGTGGTACCGTAGCGGCGACTGGCACGCCGGCAGAAATCGTGGCCGCCGGGGCGCTGGAACTGGCGGGCGTGGTTTGCCCCCGCCCGCATGCAGGTCCCCGGCCGCTGGCAGGAGCCGAGTATCAATCCGCCGTCGACGGTCCGCCGGCTTTGGAGCTGCGTGACGTCTCGTTCTCGTACGGGGGGACGCAGCGCCGAGGCTGGTTCAGTTCACAACCGGGCCCGCCGGCTGACGCGGTCCTGCACGGACTGAGCCTGACCGTCAGTGCGGGCGAGATCCTGGCGGTGACAGGTCCCAACGGCGCCGGAAAGTCCACGCTGCTGAGGCACCTCAACGGCTTGCTCCAACCAACGGCAGGCAGCGTGCTGGTCAAGGGGCGGGACATCGGCGGGCACCCGGCGGGACAGGTGTCCCGCGACGTTGGGCTCCTCTTCCAGCAGCCCCGGGACCAGCTGTTTGAGCGGACCGTGGAACGGGAAGTACGCTTCGGACTCGGACGCGACGGGCTCGCGGCAGACCAGGCGGTGCAGCGCGCCCTTGCCGCAGTCGGCCTGGATCACCTTGCCGGGCGGCACCCGGCGGAACTGCCGGCGTCCCAGCAGCGCCTGCTGGCCCTGGCGACGGTACTGGCCCGATGTCCCTCAGTGCTTGCACTCGATGAGCCAACCGTTTCCCTGGATGGCCCCGGGCTGGACCGGCTGGACCGGGTGGTGCGCAGCACGACGGCCGATGGCACCGCCGTCGTGCTGGTCACCCACGACCTGGACTACGCCCGGTCCATCGCGCACCGGCTGGTGTGCCTCGAGGCCGGCCGCCTGCGGGGTATTTGAGGGCCAGTGACAAACGCTGGAGTTTTTGGTCAGATAACGCGGATTTAAGGACCTTCAGGGGACGTTATCTGACCAAAAACTCTTCAGGCGCGGGTCAGGCTGGGACCGGGGACACCGACGCGGCGGACGCGACTCCGGGAGTCAGGAACCGCTTGCCATTGACCCGCTCTGAGGCGCCCACCCGGTCCAGGTACGGTGTGATGCCGCCCAGGAACATTGGCCAGCCCGCGCCGAGGATCATGCAGAGGTCGATGTCTTCAGGACCGGCCACCACGCCCTCATCCAGCATCAGCCCGATCTCCTCGGCCAGGGCATCCTGGACACGGCGCAGCACATCATCCCCGCTGGACGCTGACGTGCCGAAGGACATCAGCGACAGGGTGGACTCCGGGATCTCCTGGGAGCCGTCGGCCGCCGGGACCCAGAGAGATTTCACGCCGTTCTCGATCAGTTTCTGCAGGTTCGTGGACACGGCGAAGCGGTCTCCGAAGGCGGCGTTCAGGGACTCCTGGACATGCTGGGCCACCGGCAGGCCCACCATGGCACCGAGCGTAAACGGGGTCATCGGCAGGCCCATGGGGCGCAGCGAGGTGTCGGCAACGTCGGCAGGGGTTCCCTCGTCGAAGGCAGCCGTCACTTCGCCCATAAGCCGCAGCAGGATCCTGTTGACCACAAAGGCCGGCGCATCCTTGACCAGGACCGCGCTTTTCTTCAGGCCCTTGGCGAGCTCAAAAGCGGTGGCCAGCACGGCGTCGTCAGTCTTGGGCGCGCGTACGATTTCGAGCAGCGGCATCACGGCCACCGGGTTGAAGAAGTGGAAGCCCACCAGCCGTTCCGGGTGCGCGAGGTCTTCGGCCATGGCCGTGACGGACAGCGAGGACGTGTTGGTGGCGAGGATGCAGTCCGGCGAGACAATTGCCTCCACCTCGGCGAAGACCTGCTTCTTGACGTTCAGCTCTTCGAAGACAGCCTCGATAACAAAGTCGGCGTCCGCGAAGGCCTCCTTGGAGACCGATCCGGTGACCAGCGCCTTGGTGCGGTTGGCTGCGTCCTGGCTGATCCGGCTTTTGCCCAGGAGCTTGTCCACCTCGGCATGGACGTATCCCACGCCCTTGTCCACGCGGGCCTGGTCGATGTCCGTCATCACCACGGGGACCTTGAGTTGGCGGGCGAACAGAAGGGCGAGTTGGCTGGCCATGAGGCCCGCCCCCACAACGCCGACCTTGGTGACCGGCCGTGCCAGCTTCCGGTCCGGTGCGCCGGCGGGCCGCTTGGAACGCTTCTGGACCAAATCCAGGAACGCGTAAACCGTGGCGCGGAACTCGTCTGTCTGCATCAGGCCGGCAAGGGTTTCGCACTCAAGGGCGGCGGATTCTGCCTGGGACATGGTCCGGTTGGCTTCGAGGATGTCCAGAACCTTGGCCGGTGCAGGGGAGGCGTTGGAGGTCTTGGCCTCCACGAAGGTCCGGCCGGCGCCGACGGCTGCGGACCAGCGCCCGGCAACAGCGGGGTCAGCCGGGTCCACAGCATTGGCCCGCTCCGGGACCGTCTCGCCGGTGATCACCGTGGCCGCCCAGGCGAGCGACTGTTCCAGGAAGTCTGCCGGTTCGAACAGGGCGTCGGCGATGCCGAGCTGTAAGGCCTGCGGACCGTTGAGCGTCCGGTTGTTGCTGAGCGGGTTCTCGATCATCACCTTGACGGCGTTCTCGGGACCGATCAGCCGCGGCAGGATGTAGACCCCGCCCCAGCCGGGGACCAGGCCGATGAAGGCCTCGGGCAGCGCCAGTGCGCCGGCGCCGGTGGACACCGTGCGGTACGTGGACTGCAGGGCGATCTCCAGGCCGCCGCCCAGGGCAACGCCGTTGATGAAGGCGAAGCTGGGGACGCCGAGGTTGGCCAGCGTGGCATAAACGTCATGCCCGAGCTGCGCCATCCACAAGCCATGATCGCGGTTCTCCAGCGACTTCACCGCCGACAGGTCGGCGCCGGCCACGAGGAAGTAGGGCTTGCCGGTCACCCCTACACCCACGATCTCGCCGCGGGCCGCACGTTCCTTCAGGCCTTCGAGGACCGTGCCCAGTTTTACGAGGGTATTGGGTCCCAGCGTGGTGGGCTTGGAATGGTCCAGGCCGTTGTCCAGGGTGATCAGCGCGAACACCCCGGGGCTCTGCTGGCCGGCGGCCGCCGGCAGCCTGATGTCCTGGACGTACGAGTGGGTCACGGTTTCGTCGGGGAAAAGCTCGGCAAGCTTGGTGAAATCGGCGGCGCTCATGCGGCTCCTTCGGTGGTGGCTGCTGTGACTGCTTCGTGGCCGTCTGCTGCGACGGCACCGCTGTAATGGGGGTGGTGCGGGTTTTCCCAGATGACGGTGGCGCCCATGCCCAAGCCTATGCACATGGTGGTGATCCCGTACCGGACGGAGGGGTCATCTTCGAACTGCCGGGCAAGCTGGTTCATCAGCCTGACCCCGGAGGAGGCGAGAGGGTGGCCCACGGCGATGGCGCCGCCGTAGCGGTTGACCCGGGGGTCGTCGTCGGAAATTCCAAAGTGGTCCAGGAAACTCAAAACCTGCACGGCAAACGCTTCATTGATCTCGAAAAGTCCGATGTCCTCAATGCTGAGGCCGGCGTTCTTCAGAGCCTTTTCGGTGGCGGGTACGGGGCCGATGCCCATGACCTCCGGTTCGACGCCGGCGTAGGCGTAGCTGACCAGCCGCATCTTGACTGGCAGACCCAGTTCCGCGGCCGCTTCCGAGGAAGCGAGGACAGCGGCCGTGGCGCCGTCGTTCAGGCCGGCCGCGTTACCTGCCGTCACGCGGCCGTGGGCGCGGAAGGGAGTCCGCAGGGCCGCCAGGTCCTCGAGCGTGGTGCCCGGGCGGGGCGGCTCATCAATGCTGTTCACCGTCCAGCCCTGTCCCGGCTTCAGGGTAGCGACCGGAACGAGGTCGGGCTGGATCTGGCCCTGTGCGTAGGCGGCTGCCAGTTTGTCCTGCGAGGCAACGGCGTAGGCGTCCGAGCGTTCCTTCGTGATGGCGGGAAAACGGTCGTGCAGGTTTTCGGCCGTGTTGCCCATGTTCAGGTCGGCGGGGTCAACCAGCCGCTCGGACATAAAACGCGGGTTTGGATCGGCGCCGGAGCCCATCGGGTGGTTGCCCATGTGCTCTACACCGCCGGCGATGACGACGTCGTAGGCGCCGAAGCCGATGCCGCTCGCCGTTGTGGTCACTGCGGTCATGGCGCCGGCGCACATGCGGTCGATGGCGAAGCCGGGGACGGTGCGGGGGAGCCCTGCCAGAAGGGCGGCCGTGCGGCCGAGGGTCAGTCCCTGGTCGCCGGTCTGGGTGGTGGCGGCAACAGCGACTTCGTCGATCCGGGCCGGGGGCAGGGTGGGGTTGCGGCGCAGAAGTTCGCGGATGCACTTCACCATCAGGTCATCGGCGCGGGTTCCGGCGTAGATGCCTTTCTCGCCGGCCCGGCCGAAGGGTGTGCGGACGCCGTCAACAAAAACGACGTCGCGGACAGTTCGCGGGGATCCGCTGCTTCCGTGGTGGCTCACGTTTACTCCTCATCGAGACGTTGGCGCCGTCCGGAGGCCAACGGGCAGCGCTCGGCAGGACGGCAGTGCACACCATGTTACTCGTCAGTAATATGGTGTGCAAGGCTCCGTGAAGGGGCGTTTACTCCGGCGCCGCCGTTTCCCTGGCTTCCTTGAACGGTCGCGGTTGCGGGTTGAGGAACGCGTCAGTAAGAAGCGGTGCTACCACGCCGACCTGCCATTCGCGGGCACCGAGGGTGCGCAGGTCAGCGGAGACCGCTTCTTCGGTAATGTCCGACGGCGGACGCCACGCCACGCGGCGCAGGTAGTCCGGCGTCAGCAGGTTCTCCACCGGAAGGTTCAGTTCCTCCGCTTTCGCCTGCAGGAGGGGGCGGGCGGTGGACAGGCGTGCCGCGGCCTCGGGGTCGCGATCCGACCACACCCGCGGCGGGGGCGGTGCGTTCGTGGGCAGGTGCAGCGGCGGGAGGTCCTCAAGATCGCGGGCAGCGGCTATGCACCGGAGCCACCGGGGTGCCTCACGCTGAGCCGCACGGCCATGGAAGCCCTTGGTACCAAGCAGCTGAGGAACGGTGGACGGCATGGCTTTGGCGGCGGACACCAAGGCGGAATCAGGAATCAGCCGGCCCGGCGCCACATCGCGTTTCTGTGCCAGGGAATCGCGCTCCAGCCACATCTCGCGGACCGCGGCCAGCTGGCGCCGGTCGCGGATCTGGTGCAGGCCCGACGTCTTGCGCCAGGGGTCAACCCGGGGCGGGGCCACTCCGGCGGCAAGGATCGCGGCAAATTCCTGCTCCGCGTAGTCCAGCTTGCCGTCGTCCTGCAGCAGCTCGATGAGTTCTTCGCGCAGTTCGGTCAGGACTTCAACGTCCAGGGCGGCGTAGCGCAGCCATGGCTCGGGGAGGGGCCGGGTGGACCAGTCGGCGGCCGAATGTTCCTTCGCCAGGCCAAAGCCGAGCAGTTGTTCGATAACGGCGGCCAGGCCAACTCGGGGCAGTCCGGCCAGCCGGGCAGCGAGTTCCGTGTCAAAGAGCCTGTCCGGCCACATGCCCAGCTCGAGCAGGCAGGGCAGGTCCTGGCTGGCTGCGTGCAGGATCCATTCCACCCCCTGGAGCGCATCGTTGATGATGGACAGGTTCTCGAACGGTTCAGGATCGATCAGCCAGGTGCCGGAGCCTTCGCGCCGGATCTGCACCAGGAACGCGCGCTGGCCGTACCGGAATCCCGAGGCCCGTTCTGCGTCAACCCCTGCGGGACCTGTTCCGGCGGCGATGGCTGCCGCACACCGCTCCAGCCCGGACTGCGATTCAATAACCAGCGGCACGCCGTCGCGCGGTGCATCGAGGTCAATGACTACGGGGACCTGGCTATCGAAGCCTTCCACCGTGATGTGGGGAGTGGTATCAGCAGCCGGAGCGCCGGCCGTGGTGTTTTCGGGAATATGAGGGGTCATGATGCCTTCAGTTTACCGACAAGGGACATCCCTAGTTCCGGCGCCGGCGCGGAAGGGCCGCGACGCCGTCGGGCAGAGGGGGGAGGCCGGCGAACGTGCAGACCATGTCGGACCATGCCTCCAGATGGGCAGTGACGTCCGAAGACGCCGGAGTCCAGGAGGCGCGCAGCTCGATATCGATCGACCCGGGCCGGTCGGAAAGTGTTCCAAAGCTCTCCGACAGGACCCGCGTGGCGGTCCCGCCGGCCGCCCGGTAGGGGGCCTTGTGATTCTCCAGGGCCTCCACCAGCCAGGTCCAGGCGACCGTGCCCAGCATTTCGTCGTTGCCCATTTCGGGCTCGAGCTGGGCCCGGATGTAGGTGACAATCCGGAATTCGCCGTCCCAGACTGCTGAGCCGTCGGGGTCGTGCAGCAGGATGAATCGGCCCGTGGCCAGCTCGGTGTCGTCGTCGTCCGCGGTGCCGGACGCCGCGGCCAGGGCCATGGCGGCGGGCCCGTGGACGGGCGTGGTGCCGCTGCCCGGTCCGGACGCCATGACTTCGGCCCCGAGTGCCACTGCGAACGGTGCCAGGCGCGCCGGGGCGGGAATTTCCGCCAGGCGCAGCTCACTCCGGCATTGGGCCTTCCTGAGGGATCCCAAGGCGTGGACAAATTCCGGGGGAACCTGGGCTAGTGCGTTCACCTTCGCAGATTACGCAACAGCAGAGGGCTCCCAGTGCAGGCTCGCCGTCGGCCGGTCCATGCTATCCGGCTTCCGTGTCCGCGTGGTGGGCCGCAAGTTCCCGTCGGATCGCGGCCACAAAGGCGTCGACATCATCTTCGCTGGTGTCGAAGGAGCACATCCACCGGACCTCGCGGGCGGCTTCATCCCAGTCGTAGAACCGGAAGGACTCCCGCAGCCGGTCAGCTATGCCGGCAGGCAGGACGGCAAACACGCCGTTGGACTCCGTCTCCTGCGTGGGCTCCACGCCCTCGATTGTGTCCACCGCGGCGCGGAGGCGGGCGGCCATGGCGTTGGCGTGCGACGCCGAACGGAGCCACAGGTCGCCTTCCAGCAGGGCGATGAACTGGGCGGACAGGAAGCGCATTTTGGAGGCAAGCTGCATGTTCATCTTGCGCAGGAATATCAGGCCGTGGGCCGCTTCGGGGTTCAGAGCAACCACCACTTCGCCGTACAGCAGTCCGTTCTTGGTGCCACCGAAGGAGAGGATGTCCACCCCGGCGTCGCGCGTGAAAGCCCGCAGCGGCACGTTCAGGTGCGCGGCGGCGTTGGCCAGCCGGGCGCCGTCCATGTGGAGTTTCATGCCTTTGGCGTGTGCATGATCGGCGATGGCCCGGACTTCATCCGGGGTGTAGCACGTGCCGAGCTCGGTGGTCTGGGTGATGGACACGGCCAGCGGCTGCGCCCGGTGTTCATCCCCCCAGCCCCACGCCTCGCGGTCAATCAGCTCCGGTGTCAGCTTGCCGTCGGGGGTGGGGACATGCAGGAGTTTGATCCCGCCGATCCGTTCCGGAGCACCGTTTTCGTCCATGTTGATGTGCGCCGTCGAAGCGCACACCACAGCACCCCAGCGCGGGAGCAACGACTGCAGGGACAACACGTTGGCCCCTGTACCGTTGAACACAGGAAAACATTCGATGCCGGGGCCGAAATGCTCCTCCATGAGACCCTTCAGCCGCGCCGTGTAGTCGTCTTCGCCGTAGGAGACCTGGTGGCCCTCGTTGGCGGCCGCGAGAGCGGCCAGGACCTCGGGGTGCACACCGGAGTAGTTGTCCGATGCGAAACCGCGGACGGACGCGTCATGCAGCCGGGCTGAGGGATTTTCAAGCCGGGGGGCGGCATCTGCCGTTGTTGTCATTGGTTTGCTCACGTTCTCAGTTTAGGGAGGTCGGGTCCGGCCGGTCAGGGGGCAGTCCGTCAGAGGCGTTGCGGCTAGGGGATGTTGCGGTCACGGGGCAAGGAGCAGGCGCCGGCCGTTCAGTTCGCCTGCCGGGCGGCTGAACAGTCCGACGACGGCGGCGGCCAGGTCCTCGACGTCGGTGGCACCGGGGAACGTCCGTTCCGGGTGCGCCGTCCGGAGTTCCGCGTCCACCAGCGCTTTCACCACCAGGACGACGGCGGCGCCGCGCAAGGCGGTGCCGTTATCCGCGGCCTCGCGGGCCAGTCCCTCCGCCATCGCAAGCGTCCAGGTCTCGGCGGCGGCCTTCGCCGCCACGTAGCTGGCCGTCATTGCGGTGGGCTTGTCCACCGCCGTGGAGGACACCATGGCAAACCGTCCGGTTCCGGCGGCGGCCAGGTCGGCGTAGAAGGCCCGGGAGACGTTCCGGAGCGTGGTGATGGCACCGCGCTCCAGGAAGTCCCAGTCGGCGTCGCTCTGGTCCGTGATGCCCGAGGCACCACGCCAGCCGCCCACAAGGTGGATGACTCCGTCCATCGCTCCGGCGGTGCCCGCCAGGGCCGTCCGGAGAACCTGGACGTCAGCGGGATCCTCGAGATCGCACACCAGGGGAGTGACGCCGTCGCCCGCTTTTGTTGCGGCGGCATCGATGCGCGTCCTGTCCGAGCCGACCGTGAAGACCCGGAACCCCGCCTGGCGCAGGGCCCGGGCCACCGCGATCCCGGAGGGTCCGCTACCGCCGGTGACCAGGACATTCAGCCCTGGGGCACGGTCCGGAGCAGGGACAACGCGCGGGCCGCCGGATACGCTCACAGCGCGGACGCTCCGGTAATGCCGGCGGTGGAGTCGATGACGGCTCGCATTTTCTTCTCCAAGGCTTCATAGAACATGGACAGCGGAAATTCGTCATCCAGCACCTGGTCCGTCAGGCCGCGCGGCGGACCGGCAACCGGAAGTGCGTCGGGGCCCTTCGCCCAGGTTGATGCCGGGTTGGGCGTGACTGTGGCGGAGATCAGCTGGTACGCGGCAAGCCAGTGGGCCATCTTCGGCCGGTCAATGGAGCGCCAGTAGAGCTCGTCGATCGAGGCGCCGAGGGCGATCACCGCGTCCGGCACCTGGTCCCAGTCGATGCTGAGCCGGCTGTCGGTCCAGTGCAGGGCGTGGTGCTGGTGCAGCCAGGCGAAGAGCAGCTGCCCGCCGAGGCCGTCGTAGTTGCGCACCCGGTTGCCGGTGATCGCGAAGCGGAAGATCCGGTCGTAGATGATGGCGTACTGCACCAGTTTCGCGTGCCGGCGTGCTTCCGGCCCGGCGTCTTCGTCCTGTTCGATCCGGACAGATTCGCGGAAGGCTGTAAGGTCGCAGCGCAGTTCTTCGAGCGAATACAGGAAGTAGGGCATCCGCTGCTTGATCATGAACGGGTCAAAGGGCAGGTCGCCGCGCATGTGGGTCCGGTCATGGATCAGGTCCCACATCACAAACGTGGCCTCGGTCAGTTCCTGGTCGGCTAGGAGTTCCGCGGCACCGGCGGGCAGGTCCAGGGAGGTGATGTCTGCGGCTGCGCGCAGGACCCTCCGGAAGCGGGCAGCTTCGCGGTCTGCAAAAATGGCGCCCCAGGTGAAGGTGGGTGTTTCCCGGACGGCAACCGTTTCGGGGAACAGCACCGCCGAGTTGGTGTCATAGCCGCGGGTGAAGTCCAGGAACCTGATCGGCACAAACAGCTTGTTGGAATAGTCCCCTGCCTCAAGGCCGGCCACAAAATCGGGCCAGATGACCTCGATCAGCACGGCCTCCACCAGCCGGCTGGTGCTTCCGTTCTGGGTGTACATGGGGAAGATGACAACGTGCGGCAGGCCATCCTGGCGCTGCAGCTGGGGCTGGAACGCCAGCAGTGACGACAGGAAGTCCGGCTCACCGAAGCCCGCTTTGGCCCACGCCTGGAAATCAGCGACGACGGCGTCAAGGTAGGCCGCGTCGTGCGGGAACAGCGGTGCCAGCTCGGTGAGCGACTCTGTGAGCTCGGCAACTTCGGCCGCTGCGGCTGGGTGGTTGCCTGCGTCGGGTACGGAGCCGTCCTTGATCTGCAGCTCCTGCAGGGACTCGGCGGCGCTCCGGAGGCGGAGCCAGGAGGGATTTTCGGCGGTGATCCTTGGTGGGGCGCCGGTCACGGTGACGGTCATGGTTCGACTGCCTTTCTCATTGCTTGGGCATCTACCGTGAGCGTAGCAAGCAACCAGAGTCCCTAACTCAAATAGAGCCTAAGCATAAGAGAATCTCGGGCTCGAGGCGCCCCGTGGGTCCGCCGGACATAGGCGGAACCACGGCTGGCGGACTCAGGACTCCGCGGATTCTTCCCCGGCACCGCCGCGCGGCATCAGTTTCAGGGACACCGAATTAATGCAGAAACGCTGGTCTGTGGGCGTTCCGTAGCCCTCGCCTTCAAACACGTGGCCCAGGTGCGAGTCACAGTTGGCGCACCGGACCTCGACCCGCTTCATGCCGAGCGTCCGGTCGTGGATGTAGCGGACGGTGCCTGTGGCGAGCGGTGCCCAAAAGGACGGCCAGCCGCAATGCGAGTCAAATTTTTCGTTGCTCCTGAAGAGCTCGGTTCCACAGGCGCGGCATTGGTAGACACCCTCCGCATGGGTGTCCACATACTCTCCCGTGAAGGGGCGCTCCGTACCCGCCTGCCGCAGCACGTGATACTCCTCCGGCGTGAGTTCCTGCCGCCACTCGGCGTCGGATTTCCGGTATGCAGGTTCCGCAGCGACGGCGTCGGCGGCCGGATCCGGGACCGAATCCGTGGCCTTCTTGTCGAAAATGTTCTTACCAAAGATGCTCATAGTCAGCTCAACGCTCAGGAGTCGCCGATAAATCCCGAACCGGCGTACAGGTGGAGAACGGGGAGCCCCAGCTGGTCCTGGGCTTTGTTGGCCCAGTCGGTGTGGAACGTATCCGCCACTGCGTGCGGACGGGTGACCACCACTGCCTGGGCTGCGCCAAGCTCTTTGACTTTGGACACAAGGCCGTTGACGGCTCCACCGTCCACCACCTCGCCCGTGACTCCTGCGCCCAGCCCCGCCAGGGCAGTCAGCGAGACGGCCAGCGTCTCCGCGGCCTCGGCCCGTTCAGCGGAGGGGTCCGGGGCGTGGGCGGTCAGTTCGCGGAACGCTTTAGCGACGTCCAGCAGGGAGAGATTCTCGAGAAAATCCACCAGCAGGTGCCGTTCAGTGTTACCTGGAACCAGCACGACAAGGGGCGTGTCCTGCCCGTCCACCAGCCGTTCTATGTTGACGCGGTCGTCCGCGCCCAGGGGTTCTTCGGTCAGGATGACGATTGGATCGCTCATGGCATCAGCCTAGTCGTGCGTACCGGCGCCTGCATCCATTTGGGGCCGCATGGTGGTTGTGGCCTTAGACGCGCGGAGTCCTCGGAGCCGGCAGAATTCCGGCGCCACGGGCCGGACGGAATATGGTCAACCCGCCTGCGGCAGTAAGAATGGTTCCATGGCACCTTCCACGCGCACCCCCACGTTGACGGCGGCAGTTCCGATCCAGGCTGGCGGCCGCATGTCGCTGCGCGCCAAATGGGCGCTAGGCGGCGTCATTGGCGGCGGGGCGCTTGCCGGACTGCTGGCCACAGGGTCCTCCGCGCTGGCCCTCTATTTCGCCAGGCGTGTGATCACTCCCGTCCGGCAGCGGACGGCGGACCAGGAAGTCCTCGCTGTGCTCCGGGAAGGCGGCGGCCGGCAGGTCATCCTGACAGCAACTCCGGAGACCACAGTGGTGGGCGTCTATGGGTTGTTTTTCGACGGCGGCAAGGGGCACGCCCGGATCGGGCGGATTGTGTCCTATTCGCCGGCGGACGGCACGGTCCTGCGCGAAGTGGAAGCCGTCTATGCCGGCGATCTCGACACGGCGCGCCGCGGATGGTGGAGCGGTGCGATTTACCCGGATCCCGCCACCGCCGGCATTGCGGCCGAGGACGTGCTGATTGAGGTCGACGGCGGCACGGCACCGGCATGGCTGGTCCGGGCCGGCGGGACGTCCAGGACCTGGGCAATTATGGTTCATGGCCGGGGGGCCACCCGCCAGGAGGGCCTCCGGGCGGTAGGCCCCGCACTCGAATTGGGGCTCACCAGCCTGCTTGTCTCATACCGGAACGACGGGTTGGCGCCATCAGCCAAGGACGGCCGGTACGGGCTGGGATCCACGGAATGGCATGATGTGGAGGCCGCCATCGAGTTCGCCCTGGCCGGCGGCGCCGAGGAAATTGTCCTCTTTGGCTGGTCCATGGGCGGTGCCATCTGCCTGCAGACGGCCGATCTCTCGCCGCACCGTCACCTGATCCGGGCCATGGTCCTGGACGCGCCCGTCATCAACTGGGTCAATGTGCTGGCCCACCATGCGCAGATAAACCGCATTCCGTCCCTCGTTGGCCGCTACGGGCAGCTGATGCTGGGCCACCCCGTGGGCCGCAGGCTCACCGGCCTGGCCGCACCCGTGGACCTCAAGGCCATGGACTGGGTGGCGCGCGCCGTCGAAGTCCGGACGCCCACCCTGATCATCCACAGCGTTGATGACGAGTACGTTCCCTATGAACCCTCCGCCCTCCTGGCCGAGCGGAATCCGGACATGGTCACGTTCGAGACGTTCAATCACGCCAGGCACACGAAGGAATGGAACGTCGATCCCGGGCGCTGGGAGAACCTGATCAAGGCGTGGCTTCGGCCTCAGTTGGCTCCGCGGCTTAATCCCGGGCAGAACCGCTAAGGCGTGCGGGTGCCGATGGCGGCTGTCACAGCGGACGTCAGCCGGATGAGGTCCGCCGGCGCAAGCTCGACGTCCAGGCCACGCTTACCACCGGAAACCAGCATCGTCCCCAGATCAAGGGCGCTGCTATCCACCACTGTGGGCGATGACTGCCGCTGGCCAAGAGGCGAGATCCCGCCGAGGACGTAGCCGCTGCGGCGTTCCGCAACTGCGGGGTCTGCCATCGAAGCCTTCTTGGCACCCAGGGCGGCAGCGAATGCCTTGAGGTCAAGGTTTCCGCTGACCGGCACGACTCCGACAGCCAGCCGGCCCTCCACATCGACCATGAGGGTTTTGAAGACCTTTTCGGGTGCAATGCCCAGGGCCTCGGCGGCTTCCGTGCCGTAGCTGGCGGCGGAAGGATCGTGGGCATACGGATGCAGTACGCAGGAAACGCCGGCTGCAGCCAGTGCGGCGGTGGCCGGCGTTCCGTTTGAAGAACTCTTGCGTGCCAAAGCGTTCAGTTCCCTGTCAGGGGATCAGGATGTGGGCCGGGAATTAGCAGCGACCTTGCGCTTGATCCGTCCCAGCATGGCGGTCATGCCGCGCATCCGCAGGGGCGTGATGGCCCTTGTCAGGCCCAGCAGCTCCGGCATGTCGTCCGGCACACCCAGGATTTCGGCGGCGCTGAGTCCGTCGAGTCCCTCATGGAGCACACCGGCGAACCCCCGCGTGGTGGGGGCTTCCGGTGGCGCCTTGAAGTAGAGCCGAATGGCGCCGGCCGGGCCGGCGTCGTTCTTTTCCGTCTCAATGGCAAGGAACAGCGGCGACTGGCATTCCACCACCTGCTCCAGGAGTTCGGGGTGGTCCTTCAGCCGGTCCGGCAGCTCCGGCAGTTCGCGCGAGAACTCCAGCAGCAACTGAAGCCGGTCAGGTTCGCTCAGGGCCTGGAAGTCGTCAACGATTTCCGCCAAAGCGGCGGGCAGGTCATGTGTAGTCATCTGTTCCAGTTTACGCCGGGACCGTGCCGCGTTCGGTGCCCTTCGCGATCGGAACCCGTACGGCGTTGCCCCACTCGGTCCAGGAACCGTCGTAGTTCCGGACAGTTTCAAAACCCAGCAAGTACTTGAGCGCGAACCAGGTGTGGCTGGAACGTTCGCCGATGCGGCAGTACGCCACCACGTCGTCGCCGGCGGTCAGGCCGGCCTCGCCCAGGTATAGGGCTTCGAGCTCTTCCCGGCTGCGGTACGTTCCGTCCGGCGCGGCGGCGCGTGCCCAGGGAATGGATGCTGCCGTGGGAATGTGGCCGCCGCGGAGCGCGCCTTCTTCCGGATAGGCCGGCATGTGGGTCCGCTGGCCGGTGTATTCCTCGGAGGAGCGTACGTCGATCAGAGGCTTGCCGAAGTGTGCCAGTACATCGTCCTTGAACGCGCGGATGGGGGCGTCGTTGCGCTCCACCACCGGGTAGTCGCCGGACGCCGGGACAGTCCGGTCCGTGGTCAGGTCGCGGCCCTCGGCGCTCCACTTGTCCCGGCCGCCGTCGAGCAGCCGGACGTCCTCGTGCCCGAACAGGGTAAAGACCCAGAGGGCATAGGCCGCCCACCAGTTGGACTTGTCCCCGTAGATGACCACCGTGGTGTCGCGCGAGATGCCCTTGGCAGCGGCCAGGGCCGCGAAGGCCTCGCCGTTCACGTAATCGCGTGTCACTTCATCGTTAAGGTCCGTGTGCCAGTCGATTTTCACGGATCCGGGGATGTGGCCGGTCTCGTAAAGGAGGACGTCCTCGTCGGACTCGACCACCACAAGCTTTCCATCTGCAAGGGCGCCAGACTCAAGTGCGGCGGCAAGCCACTCGGTGGATACCAGACGCTCCGGGTTGGCGTAGGCGGCGAACTTCTCGTTTTGTTCAACTGCGTAGGACATTGTGTTGGCCTTTCACTGAGACACAGGGCGGATCTGCTGAAGAAGGAAAACCTGACTCCCACCCTAGCCACGGCTTGCCGCCCTGTCCGTCACCTTGTTAACAGTGGGAAATATGGCCTTCGTCACGCCATGGCCCCGTGCCGGCCGGATGGCGGGGGAGGCCCGGGCCGTTGCCGGTATTCTTTCTGGGGACAACCCACCAGCAGAACGGACCACCTTGGTACAGATCGAACAGCTTGCCGCCCGCACTCCGGCGGTTTCGGTGGATGAGCTCCTCAAAGGGTTTTATCCGTCCCCACGGTTTGGCCAGGTCTCCTTTGCCAGCTACCGGCCGGACCCGAACCAGCCGTCCCAGGCGGCGGCGGTCAAGGCCCTGGAAGCGTTCGCCGGGGGAGTTGGAGCCGGTGACGGCGACGGCCTGTTCAAGAAGCTCTTCACCAAGAAGGTCGCAACCCGTGCGGGGATCTACCTCGACGGCGGATTCGGCGTCGGCAAAACCCACCTACTGGCTTCGCTGTGGCATGCCGCGCCGGGCCCCAAAGCCTTTGGCACGTTTGTGGAATACACCAACCTCGTGGGGGCACTGTCCTTCCGCAAGACGGTTGAAGCCCTGAGCCACTTCAAGCTGGTGTGCATTGACGAATTCGAGCTGGATGATCCGGGCGACACAGTGCTGATGTCCCGTTTGATGCGTGAGCTGGCCGACGCCGGCGTTAAGCTTGCTGCGACGTCCAACACCCTGCCGGGTTCGCTGGGTGACGGCCGCTTTGCCGCCGTCGACTTTGCCCGTGAAATCCAGGTTCTGGCGGACCAGTTCGACGTCATCAGGATTGACGGTGAGGACTTCCGCCACCGTGGATTGCCCGCCGCGCCGGCACCGCTGAAGAACAGCCAGCTCGCTGCGCAGATGAAGGCCGAGTTCGACGGAAAGACCGTGGCGGAGGACGAATTCAGTTCTCTGATCGGCCACCTTGCCGGTGTCCACCCAAGCCGTTACCGGCAACTCATCGACGGCATCGACGGCGTCGTGTGGCGCAACGTGGCGACCATCACCGAGCAGGCCGTGGCGCTTCGGTTCGTAGTGTTGGCGGACCGGCTGTACGACAAGGATGTACCGATCCTGGCCAGCGGCGTCCCCTTCGACAAGCTCTTCACGGACGAGATGATGCACGGCGGGTACACCAAGAAGTATTTCCGTGCGGTGTCCCGCCTGACCGCACTGGCCCGCGAGGGCCAGAACCACGAGCCGTCCTAGGCATCGGCCGGGGAAGCCGGGCCTTCAGTTAAACGCCAAAGGCGCGGGTGCCGCCTCCCGGCGGGACCCGCGCCCCCTTGACGTGCTAGGGCAGAGCCCAGGCCAAATCCTTGTTACGGAGCCTTGTCAACCGGCGGAACCGGGGTGACTGGCGGAGCCTGCTCGGTGGCAGGTGCATCGCCGGGTGTTCCGTCATTTGCGTCAACGAATTTGGAAGCGCCCTCCTGGACTTTGTCCACGTGACCGGCATACTTGCCGCCAGTCTTTGAGTCGACGAAATCGCCGGCTTTCGTGATGCCGTCCCTGATGGCCTGCTCGTTGCCGTGGATGAGACCCTGAGCCTTGCCCTTAAGATCGTCAATCAGTCCCACGAGCACCTCCCTTCAATCGCGGAGCCAGTTCGCTCCTCCGCAATCGATCCTAGACCTGTCTGCAGGGGGTGCCAAGCGCTGTGACAAATGTTGTAAAGGTGAGGCTGGCCTTTTCGGGCAACAAAAAAGCAGCTCACGGGGAGCTGCTGTGTGTGGGCGATACTGGGATCGAACCAGTGACCTCTTCCGTGTCAGGGAAGCGCGCTACCGCTGCGCCAATCGCCCGGAACCGGGAATCCGCCCATTTCGGATTTATTACTGGGGTGGAGAGCGGACGACGAGATTCGAACTCGCGACATCCACCTTGGCAAGGTGGTGCTCTACCAGCTGAGCTACGTCCGCGTATGAAGTACAGCCCGGCGGATGGCCTGGCCTACTGCATGAAGCAAGTTTCCTTGCTTGGTGGGCGATACTGGGATCGAACCAGTGACCTCTTCCGTGTCAGGGAAGCGCGCTACCGCTGCGCCAATCGCCCATTTCGTCCGGCCTGAACCGGAATCCATGGTTTTCACCGAGGTGGGTACGGGATTCGAACCCGTGTGAACGGCTTTGCAGGCCGCTGCCTCGCCTCTCGGCCAACCCACCGTGTTGGCTCTGATTCCGAAAAACCTTTGCCGTGACAGTGTCCTGCGAGCGGACGACGAGATTCGAACTCGCGACATCCACCTTGGCAAGGTGGTGCTCTACCAGCTGAGCTACGTCCGCATTTGGGCCGCAGAATCCGTGCCGTTTCGGGCATTTCCTCGCGTTCCAACGAGTAAGAACTCTATAGGAGGTTCGAGGATTCTCCAAATCGAACGTGCCGCAACGGCGGCAATGCCCCTGGATCCCTGCAATCTAGGGGAACTTGCTAATTACAGGCGTGTAATTCAAGGCCGGTCCCGGCTCGATTTCCTTAAACCCCGCCGGGTCGGCTAGCATTCAAAGGCATCGGGGCGATTGGCGCAGTGGTAGCGCGCTTCGCTCACACCGAAGAGGTCACTGGTTCGAACCCAGTATCGCCCACCGAGGAATCTGGTCCGTTTCCGCTCAGCCGAGCGGAAACGGACCTTTTTTGTGTGTCCGCCATTCTGTCAGCCCCCTGTGAAAGAGTCTTTGTATGACTGATCCACTCCTTGCCCACGCCACGGAATACGGCCGGATGTATGCGCGGTCCACCTCCGAGCAGTTTTCCGTTCCGTCCATCACCACCGTGATCGGCCAGCAGCCGCACGGACTGGACGGCTGGTTCGGTTTCATGGGGGCGAGCAGCCTAGCGAAGGATCCGCTGCTGGCCGATTGCCTGGGCAGTCCGGCGAAAATCCGGCAGGCCGTCAACCGGGCCTCCAAGGCCGCGGAAAAATACCGCGACGAGGCAGCCAAGCGCGGTGACCGCGTCCATAACTACTGCGAGCAGGTTGCGCTCCGTGCCTTGGGCCGTCCCCACGCCATGAGGGAGACGCGCGAGGCCCTGGCAGCCAACGGCGAGGAAGGCTTTGCCCTGCGGTTCGATGAATGGTGGGAGCTCTACGGGGTGGAGCCCATCGCCCCGGAGATCACCGTCTGGAACAAGTCAGTGGGCTACGCGGGGACGCTGGACCTCGTGGCCAAAATCAACGGCCGGATCTGCGTTATTGACTACAAGACCAAGGGCACCACGCGGGACGGCACCGTCAAGCCGCTGGACGACAAAGTGGTCATGCAACTGGTGGCGGGCATGAAGGCCGAAGAAAGCCTGGTGGATGCCGTGGCCGGGGAATGGGAGCCTTGGAAGTACGGCGAGAACCCGCTGCTGCTGGCTGTGGCCATCGGGGAGACGGAAGTCCGTCCGGTCCGCGCCAACCCCGACGTCCTCAAGCATCACTGGTGGAAGTTCTGCGCCCTGCGACGGGTCTGGGAACTGTCGGCCGATACGCTCGCCGCCGGTTCCGCGCTTCTTCCGGTTGCGCCGCCCGTCTCCGCGCAGGCCCGCAGCGCCTAGCAGGGCACGCGTGTCCCCAGTCCGCCTGTCCCCAGTCCCGCGGCTGGTGCCCCTGCACCTAAACTGGATAGGTTCGCCATTAACGCCCACCGTGAGGAAAGACAGCACATGGCCATTCTGAATATCCGCATCATTGGTGATCCTGTGCTCCGCACAGTGGCCGATCCCGTGACAGAATTCGGTCCTGAGCTCGCCAAACTGGTTGCGGACATGATGGAAACCATGGAGGACGTTGACGGCGCCGGCCTCGCTGCCCCGCAGATTGGCGTCAGCCAGCGGGTCTTCACCTACCGGATCGACGGCGTGGAGGGCCACATCATCAATCCGGTCCTGGAAAACAGCGAGGACTTCCAGGCGGACCAGGTTGAAGGTTGCCTGTCGATTCCTGGCCTAGCGTTCCCGGTCCGGCGTTTCCGCGCCACCCGCGCCACTGGCGTCGACCTCAACGGGAATCCTGTCGCTGTAGAGGGGGAGGGCATGCTGGCCCGTTGCTTCCAGCACGAGACGGACCACCTGGACGGCATCCTGTTCACCGACAGGCTGGAAGGCGTGGACCGGAAGACGGCGCTGCGCTCCATCCGCAATGCAAACTATGACGCCATCACGGAACGCACGACGACGAAGCGCGCCAAGACGGTCGGGTCCAGTTTCGGGGGCGCCAGCTTCGGCGGCGGCACCACCACATGAGGGTAGTCTTTGCCGGCACCCCAACCGTGGCGGTCCCCTCCCTCGATTCCCTGATTGCGGCCGGCTTTGAAATCGTTGCGGTCCTGACCCGTCCGGACGCACCGATAGGGCGCAAACGGGTGCTGACGCCGTCGCCCGTTGCAGCCCGCGCTGCCGAGCTGGGAATCGATATCATCCACGCCGCCCGCGTGGACGAGGCCGTGACGGCGAAGATCGCCACAGCCAAGCCGGACGTGGCTGCCATCGTTGCCTACGGCGGACTGATTCCGCGCGCCGCCCTGGATGTTCCCCCGCACGGTTGGATTAACCTGCACTTTTCCCTGCTTCCCGCCTGGCGTGGCGCTGCCCCCGTGCAGCGGGCCGTAATGGCAGGCGACGACGTTACCGGTGCAGTCACCTTCCTATTGGAGGAAGGATTGGACACCGGCCCGGTCTTCGGAACGCTGACCGAAGGCGTTGGCCCTGAAGACACCGCCGGAGCACTGCTGGAGCGGCTGTCCCACAGCGGGGCCGTGCTTCTTGCCCAGACACTGTCCGCCGTCGAGGCCGGGAGGGCAGCTGCGCAGCTGCAGGTCGGCGACGTTTCGCTGGCCCCCAAACTGACCATCGATGACGGCCGGCTTGACTGGAAGCAGCCCGCCCTGGCGATCGGCAGGCGCGCCCGCGGCGTAACCCCCGAGCCAGGTGCCTGGACCACCATGGACGGACAGCGCGTCAAACTCGAACCCGTCCGGCTCCGGCCCGGTGACACTGACCTGCAGCCCGGCGCAGTATTCCTCGACGGGAAAAGCGTCCTGGTGGGCACCGGATCCCATGCTGTGGAGCTGACGAGGATCCAGCCTTCGGGCAAAAAGATGATGGCCGCCGCCGATTGGGCGCGTGGCATGGCAACACTGGAAAGCGTGGTCTTCGAATGAGCGAATCCGGCGGTAATGCAGGCAGCGGAAGCGGCGCCCCCGGTGGCGGACGGGGCAACAGCGGGCGGGGCAAGGGCGGGCCGCGGGACTCCAGCCAGCGCAACGCCCAGGGCCGCGAACGCAACCGCCCCTCCCAGCGGAGCTTCACCGAAAACGCCCCGGCGCAGCGGACCCGCCGGGCTGACCCGGCGAGGCTGGTGGCTTTTGAAGTCCTGCGCGCGGTAGCTGCCGAGGACGCCTACGCCAACCTGGTGCTCCCGTCCCGCATCCGCCATCACGGACTGGACAAGCGCGACGCCGGCTTCGCCACCGAGCTCAGCTACGGGGCCTTGCGTGGCCAGGGCACCTACGATGCCATCCTGGCCCGCTGCGTTGACCGGCCGCTGGACCAGCTTGACCCGGCCATTCTCGACGCCCTGCGGATCGGCACCCATCAGCTGCTGGCCATGCGCGTCCCGGCCCACGCCGCCCTGGATCAGACCGTTGGTCTGGCCCGCGCCGTCATCGGCGCCGGACCCTCCGCCCTGATCAATGCGGTGCTGCGGAAAGTCACGGCGCACACGCTGGAGGAATGGCTTGAGGTCCTCGTCGCCGGTGAAAGCGACGAAACCACCATCGCGTCCCTTCGCTACGCCCACCCCGAATGGATTGTCCGGGCCATGCGCCAGTCCTTGGTGGCCCACGGGCGGTCAGCCACCGAAATCAACGACCTGCTGGAAGCCGATAACGCAGCTCCGGTGGTCAACCTCGTTGCACTGCCAGGCCTGGGCAGCCTGGATGAAGCGCTGGAAGGAGGGGCCACACTGGGTGAACTTGTTGAAGGCTCGGCGCTCTCCAGCGGCGGCGACCTGGGCCGGCTCGCCTCCATTAGGGAGGGCAGCACGCGCGTCCAGGATGTCGGCTCCCAGCTGGTGGCCCGCGCAATGGCCGCCGTCGACCTTGGTACCGGCAACGACGGGGCAGGCGAACGCTGGCTCGATCTCTGCGCCGGTCCCGGCGGCAAAGCCGCGCTGCTCGGCGCCCTGGCCCGACAGCAGGGCGCGACCCTGCTGGCTAACGAGCCCGCACCGCACCGCGCCAAGCTGGTCAGGCAGGCTTTGGCCGCAGTTCCGCACGAGATCTGGCATGTCCGCACCGGCGACGGCCGCGAGGTCGGCACGGAGATGGCGGAGAGCTTTGACCGTGTCCTCGTCGACGCGCCCTGCACCGGGCTCGGCGCCCTGCGCCGCCGCCCCGAGTCGCGCTGGCGGCGCACCCCCAAGGACCTGACGGACCTCGGACCGCTGCAGCGCCAACTGCTCAAGTCCGCACTTGCTGCTGTCAAACCCGGCGGCGTCGTGGCCTATGTGACGTGCTCACCGCACCCCGCCGAGACCACCGCCGTCGTCAGTGATGCGCTGCGCAAGCGCGAGGACCTAGAACTGATCGACGCCGGCGCTGTGCTGGACGGCGTCAGCCTGACCGGCCACCTGGACGCCGGGCACGAACACACCGCGCAGCTCTGGCCGCACATCCACAGCACCGATGCCATGTTCCTGGCCCTCATCCGGAAGAAAGCCTGACCCGTGAAAGGTTCCCCCATGCCACAATGCTGCATCAACCCCAGCATGCTGTCCGCCGACTTCGTCAACCTCGAAGCCGAACTGCAGCGCATCAGCAACGCTGACGCCGTGCACGTGGATGTTATGGACAACCACTTTGTCCCCAACCTCACCTTGGGCCTGCCCGTGGTCCAACGGATCCAGGAGGTCAGCCCCGTCCCGCTGGACGCACACCTGATGATCTCCGACGCCGACCGCTGGGCGCCGGGGTTCGCCGACGCCGGGCTGGCCTCCGTGACCTTCCACGCTGAGGCCTCCATTGCACCGGTCAAACTGGCCCGCGAACTGAGGGCCCGCGGCGCTAAGGCCGGCATGGCACTGCGCCCTGCCACAGCCGTGGAACCCTACCTGGACATGCTCGAGGAACTGGACATGCTCCTGATCATGACCGTGGAGCCGGGGTTCGGCGGCCAGGCGTTCCTGGACTTCACCCTACCCAAGATCCGGAGGGCCCGGGCAGCCATTGACGGCTCCGGAATCAATGTCGCCATCCAGGTGGACGGCGGCATTACCGAGGAAACCATTCTGCGGGCGGCCGAAGCAGGCGCGAACGTCTTTGTCGCGGGTTCGGCTGTTTACGGCGCGGAAGACCCGGCTGCAGCCATCGGACGGCTCCGCGAAGCCGGCAGCATAAAGTTACGTGCTGCGACCGCGGAATAGTCTGGGCCACCTTGTGGTTATGGCACAATAGCAACACACAATACGTGCTCCGGGGTCGGTGTAAGTCCGAACCGGCGGTGATAGTCCGCGACCCGCGAGTCGGCGCTTTCCCCTTCAGGGAAGGAACCGGCGGACGGTTGAACTGGTGAAATTCCGGTACCGACAGTTAAAGTCTGGATGAGAGAAGCACGTACAGCTGTATCTGCGGCGCCCTTTGGCGCTGCGGTCTTCTGCTGTCGTATACCCCCGGAGCCATCGCGGTTTTAGAGGGAAGGAACGACAACACACATGAACCCCTTGCGATGGCTCTTTGAAGCCAGGATTTCCCATGGTCCGGGAACCAAAGCCGCCGAACCGGTGGCTGCCCCGTGACCCGGATCGAAAACGTCATGGCGTTCAGCGCCGCCGAAACCGCCGCCATGGAGGCAGCGCTCGAAGCAGCCCTGCAGGGTCCGCGCGGAGCGAATCCGCTGGTGGGCGCCGTCGTCATCGATGCTGCCGGCCACCAGCTGGTGACCGGCTATCACCGCGGCGCCGGCACGCCCCACGCGGAAGCGGACGCCATCACCCAGGCAGAGGCCGCCGGGCTGGACCTGAGCGGCTGCACAATGGTGATCACGCTGGAACCCTGTGACCACAGCGGCCGCACGGGGCCCTGCACCCAGGCGATCATTCGTGCCGGAATCACGGACGTGGTCTACGCCGTCGACGATCCGCATGACCCTGCGGCGGGCGGCGCGGCCACCCTCCGGAATGCCGGGGTGCAGGTCCGCAGCGGGCTCGCTGCCGGCGAGTCGTTCGAGTTGAACCGTCAGTGGTTCCTGGGAGTGGCCGCACAACGCCCGTTTGTGACGCTGCATATCGCCCAGACGCTGGACGGCCGGATCGCCGCCGAGGACGGCACGAGCCAGTGGATCTCCTCGCCGGAGTCGCTCGCTGACAACCACGGGCTCCGGCGGCGAATTGACGCCATCCTCGTGGGGAGCCAGACCGTTGTGGTGGACAACCCCCGGCTGTCAGCCCGGGACGAGTCCGGAGCGGCATCGGGCAAGCAGCCGCTGCGTGCCGTGATGGGCCTGCGCGACATTCCGGCCGACGCCGCCGTCCGCGGTGATGACGATAATGTGCTCCACCTCGCCACGCGGGATCCCCGGGAGGCGCTCTCGCTTCTTTACGCAGTGGGAGTCCGCCACGTCATGGTGGAAGGCGGCTCACGCATCCTCAGTTCATTCCTGGCTGCCGGACTTGTGGACGAACTCATTGTCTACGTTGCCCCCACCCTGCTGGGCTCCGGAACTCCCGCCCTCAACGGACTCGGAATCACCACCCTCGCGGATGCCCGGCACTGGGACTGGGACCCTTCCGACGGCGGCTCCGTCCTCACCCTGGGCCGGGACCTGAGACTGCACCTCCGACCAGAACCAACCGAAGCTTTTGAACCACAACTAGCCCGCACTGCCGCGGAACCAGCCATGGGAGGCTACTGATGTTTACCGGAATTATTGCCGAGCAGGGACAGATTCTGTCCGTGGAGCGGGACGGGGATGCCAGCGCAACGCTCCGCCTTCGCGCGCCCGGCAGCACCGAAGGTCTCGGGCTGGGTGGCTCCATCGCTGTCAACGGAGTCTGCCTGACGGCCACCGCAATCGACGGCAAAGAATTCAGTGTTGACGTGATGGGCGAAACCCTCGTCCGCAGTACCATCGGCGAACTTACCACCGGTGACTCGGTGAACCTTGAGCGTTGTGTCCCCGCCGGCGGCCGGCTGGACGGCCACGTCGTCCAGGGCCACGTCGACGGCGTCGGGCAGCTGCTGGAGCGCGAGCCGTTCGGCAACTGGGAGCGACTCCGCTTCGGTGTGCCAGCCAACCTCGCGCGCTATATCGCGGAGAAGGGCTCCATCGCGATAGACGGCGTCTCGCTCACCGTCACGGCAGTCAGCCCGGCCGTGGAGCCGCAGCCCTGGTTCGAAGTGGGGCTGATCCCCACCACGCTGGCGGAGACCGGCCTGGGGGCCAAGAACACCGGCAGCAGGGTCAACCTTGAAGTCGACGTGCTGGCCAAATACACCGAACGGTTACTGGCATTCAGCACCGTCGCAACCACCGGGGGCGAACGATGAACGCCACCGTCCGGCTGGAACCGGCCGCGGACGCCGGCCCGGTGCCGACGAGCGCAACCTTCGGACTTGATCCCGTGGAAGATGCCATCCGCGCCATGGCCGCCGGCCGGCCCGTGCTTGTGGTGGACAACGAGGACCGCGAAAACGAAGGCGACATCATCTTCGCCGCACAGCATGCGACCCCCGCCCTCATGGGATGGACCATCCGCTACAGCTCCGGCGTCATCTGCGTCCCCCTGCCCGGGGAGCGAGCCGACGCCCTGGCACTGCCGCCAATGGTGGCCGTGAACCAGGACGCGAAGGGTACCGCGTACACCGTTTCCTGCGACGCGGCGGTGGGTGTCAGCACCGGAATCTCCGCCACTGACCGGGCCCTCACGGCCCGCGTCCTCGCAGACCCCGGCGCCGGGCCGTCGGCCGTGACCCGGCCCGGGCATATTTTCCCGCTCCGGGCAGTTAACGGAGGAGTGCGGGAACGCCCTGGCCATACCGAAGCGGCCGTGGACCTCTGCCGGCTCGCCGGATTGGAGCCCGTGGGCGTGATCGCCGAGGTTGTGTACGACGACGGTGAAATGATGCGGCTCGACGGGCTGCGCGGATTTGCCGCTGAACATGGGTGCCCCCTGATCTCGATTGAGGATCTGGTGGCCTACCTTGAATCAGGGGCCGGGTCTTCCGCCGACAGTGACACCGGGCCGGACGCCCGGGCGGAGTAGAGGAGTAATGATGACGGCTTCCGGAGTTTCGGACGACAGCCACCAGAACGGCCACCATCAGGGGGCGGCCGGCAATGGCCGGACCCACCACCCCGTGAGCGGCGGTCCGATTGTGCAGCTGCCCACGGCCTTTGGCGATTTCATCACCCAAGCGTGGACAGACCTGGTCACGGGCGTCGAGCACCTGGCGGTGAGCTCGCCCAACCCGCCCAAGGATGGCGTTGCTCCGCTGGTCAGGCTGCATTCCGAGTGCCTGACCGGCGATGTCTTCGGCTCCTACCGTTGTGACTGCGGCGAACAGCTGGCCTATGCCCTGGAGCTGATCAACGAGTTCGGCGGCACGCTGCTGTACCTGCGCGGGCAGGAAGGCCGGGGGATAGGCCTGGCCAACAAAATCAAGGCCTACGCCCTCCAGGAAGCGGGCTTTGACACCGTGGAGGCCAACGAACAGCTGGGGCTGCCGGTGGACGCCCGCTGCTACAAGGCGGCCGCCCAGATCCTGGCCGAGATGGGCCTCCACGAGATCCGGCTCCTGAGCAACAACCCGGACAAAAAGAACAGGCTCGCCAAAGCCGGCGTGAAGGTGGTGGAAATGGTGCCCACAGAGGTGCCGTCCCGTGACCAGAACATCCGCTACCTGCAGACTAAAAAGGACCGCATGGAGCACCGGCTGACGCTGGACACACACATTGTCACGGTGCCAAGCGGCGCCGCCGACGATTTCGACCACGACCAAAACTGAACGGACCAGATTCACGCATGAGCGGACAAGGCGCACCAGATATTGACCTCACCACCCTCAACCCTGCGGAAACGTCGCAGCTGCGGTTGGCCATTGTGGCAGCCAGCTGGCACACCCAGATCATGGACGGACTGCTGGACGGTGCCCTGCGCGCCGCCAAAGATGCAGGCATCAGCGAACCCACCGTACTGCGCGTTCCCGGTGCCTTCGAGCTTCCCGTCGCCGCCGCGCGGCTGGCACCGCACTTTGACGCAGTGGTGGCCCTCGGCGTCGTGATACGGGGCGGTACGCCGCACTTTGAATACGTCTGCCAGGCGGCGACGTCGGGACTGACCGATGTCAGTGTCTCCACCGGCGTGCCGGTGGGCTTCGGCGTGCTGACCTGCGATACGGAACAGCAGGGACTGGACCGTGCCGGCCTGCCGGGCTCCAGCGAGGACAAGGGCCACGAGGCAGTGACGGCGGCCCTGGCCACCGCAGTGCTCCTCAAGCAGTACAAGTAGCAGCCGGTTGTTGTCAGCATGCGGACGGATGCGGTGTGTGTTCGCTCACATCGCGCCCGTCATGCAGCGGCCCGAAAGGCGCCCCCGGGCCGGCAGCAAGTAGGCTGTAGGGCGTGAAGAATTTCGAGACGCTGTTCGCTGAACTGAGTGAGAAGGCAGCCACCCGCCCGGCAGGCTCCCGCACCGTCGCTGAATTGGAGTCCGGAGTCCACGGCATTGGCAAGAAAGTCGTGGAGGAAGCAGCCGAAGTCTGGATGGCCGCTGAGTACGAATCCGATGAGGCCGCGGCTGAGGAAATCTCCCAGCTGCTCTACCACCTGCAGGTTCTGATGCTCGCTAAAGGACTGACCCTGGAAGACGTCTACAAGCATCTGTAGCCACTGCGGCGCCCGGCGGCCGAGAGCTGCCTGCCGGTGCCCTGCGTGGCCCGTTTGCCCGATCCATAGACCTCCCAACCAAGAAAGACCCCATGCTGCGAGTAGCCGTACCCAATAAGGGCTCCCTGTCCGAAGCCGCCTCCGCCATGTTGTCCGAAGCAGGCTACCGCCAGCGCCGCGACACCCGCGAGCTGGTCATGATGGACCCTGACAACGACATTGAGTTCTTCTTCCTCCGCCCGCGCGACATCGCCGTGTACGTCGGACGCGGTACCCTCGACGTCGGCATCACCGGCCGCGACCTGCTGCTTGACGCCGAGGTGGAGGCCGAGGAACTGCTGCCCCTGGGCTTCGCTGCGTCCACATTCCGCTTCGCCGGACCCGTGGGCGATTTCGCCGCCGCTGAAGAGTTGGAAGGCAAGCGCCTCGCCACCAGCTACGACGGGCTGCTCCGCGGCTACCTCGCCGAGCGGGGCATCAACGCCAAGGTAGTCCGGCTTGACGGCGCCGTGGAGTCCTCCGTGCGCCTCGGCGTAGCGGACGCCATCGCCGACGTCGTGGAAACGGGCAACACCCTCAAGGCCGCCGGGATGGAAATCTTCGGCGAGCCGATCCTTAAGTCAGAAGCTGTCCTGATCCGCCGCACCGGCGATGGTGGCGCCGCGAACGGCACCGTCAAGGAGATTGAAGTCCTGATCCGCCGCCTGCAGGGCGTCCTCGTGGCGCGCCAGTACGTGCTGATGGACTACGATATCCGCAAGGAACTCGTGGAACAGGCCGCCGCACTGACTCCCGGCCTGGAATCGCCCACCGTCTCGCCACTGCGCGACTCCGACTGGGTGGCTGTTCGGTCCATGGTTCCGAAGAAGGAAACCAATCGGATCATGGATGAGCTCTATGACCTCGGCGCCCGCGCCATCCTGGTCAGCAGCATCCACGCCTGCCGTATCTGAGCGTGCTTCCCGGTTCACGCCGCGCCGCAGAATCCACCCGAGAATTCCAGGAGTCCCCATGGCTGTAGCTGTACGAGTCATTCCCTGCCTCGATGTCGACGCCGGGCGCGTTGTGAAGGGCATCAACTTCGAGGGGCTCCGCGACGCGGGCGACCCGGTGGGGCTGGCCCACCGCTACGACAATGCGGGCGCCGACGAACTGACGTTCCTGGACGTCACAGCATCCTCGGGGAACCGTGAAACCACCTTCGATGTGGTCCGCCGCACGGCCGAGGAAGTCTTCATCCCCCTGACCGTGGGCGGCGGTGTCCGCGGCGTCGCCGAGGTGGACAAGCTCCTGCGTTTCGGCGCGGACAAGGCCTCCATCAACACAGCCGCCGTTGCCCGGCCGGACGTCATCAACGAAATCAGCCGGCACTTCGGTTCGCAGGTGCTGGTCCTGTCAGTGGACGCCCGCCGGACCCGCCCGGGGTCCCGGCCCACGCCATCGGGGTTTGAAGTGACCACCCATGGTGGGCGTACGGGTACCGGGATCGACGCCATCGAGTGGGCCAGGGAGGCCGCCGACCGCGGCGTCGGCGAAATCCTGCTCAACTCCATCGATGCCGACGGCACCAAGGACGGCTTTGACCTGGAACTGATCCGTATGGTCCGGGCAGCGGTGAAAGTGCCGATCATTGCCTCAGGCGGCGCCGGGGAACCGGCGCACTTCCCGCCTGCCGTTGCCGCCGGAGCTGACGCCGTCCTGGCTGCGTCGATTTTCCACTGGGGACCGGACAACATGATGTCCCAGGTCAAGCAGGCCATCCGCGAGGCGGGCTTCGACGTCCGTTAGTTCGCACCTGCTCCCTGCGGACGTGGGCCCAACAAACGCGGGGTCACTTAGCGCCCGTAATCCCTTCCGGGATGGGCGCTAAGTGACCCCGCGTTGCTTTAGTTAGAGGCCGACTTCTGCTGACTGCAGCAGGGCGACGGCGTCTGGCTGGCCTTCGAAGGTGACCAAGGCGTGGCGGGTCCGTCCGTGGGCGTGCATCAGCAGTTCGCCCGGCTCACCAACGATCGCCACCGAAACGGGTGCCCGCTTGGCGACGTGCCGCGGCCCGGATGGGCGCACCAGCACAATTCCCAGGTCCACGCCGCGGTAAAGAATGGCTGCCCGTTTGATCAGCTCGTCCCAGAGGGCGTCCGAATAGGCCTCGTCGAGGGCGCGCGGCGCCCAGCGGTCCACGGCCCGGCGGATGTCCTCGGTGTGGACGAAATATTCGATCAGGTTGGAGCTCTCGTCCAATGCCTTGATGTTCATGGGAGAGAGCGCCGGCGGGCCGCCGCGGAAGGTGTTCACCAGGCCGGTGTAGTCGGCACCTGTTGTCAGCTTCGCCGCGAGCCTGGCTGTGGCTTTATCAGAAGCCTTGGACAGGCTTTTGATGATGAGGCCCAGGCCCACGGCCGCCTTGCGTTCGCGCAGGTAAAGGTGCGCGGCAAGGTCCCTGGTGCGCCAGCCTCGGCAGAGGGTGGGGGCATCAGGGCCGGCCGCCAGCAGGGTTTCGGCCAGGACTTCTCGGGACGGTTCGACGAAATGCATCACTTGTGAAACTAGCACGAGAGCAGCGAAGTTGGGCAGCGGAAACGTCAGCCGGGGGGTGCCCTTGTTCACACTCTGGTTGCATGCCCGCTTGTGCATATTCGGTGGCCGTTGATCAGGCACTAGACTTGGTCTGATGTCTGAGCAGCCCGCCTCCGCCCCCGTAATTGTCCCGGCCCCCGCCACAAGCCCGCTTCCACCCGCCATCGCGGACGCGCTTAAGCGTGACGGCGCCGGGCTCGTGGCCGCCGTCGTGCAGCAGTTCGATACGAACGAGGTGCTGATGCTGGGCTGGATGGACGACGAAGCACTGCACCGCACCATGACCAGCGGCCGGGTCACGTTCTATTCCCGCTCCCGCCAGGAGTATTGGCGCAAGGGCGACACCTCCGGCCACGTCCAGTGGGTCAAATCCGTTGCCGTGGACTGCGACGGCGATGCCCTCCTGATCCGCGTGGACCAGGTCGGCGCGGCATGCCACACCGGCACCCGGACCTGCTTCGACGGCAGGGACCTGGACGTCCAGACCGGCGAGGCGCTCTGATCCACGGCCCATGGGCAGATGACCGCCCCGTGGGCACACACTTATTGGCAGCAATGACTGGCGCGGTTCCCTCCCCCCCCCCCCCCCCCCCCCCCCCCCCGGCGGCAGTCACCAGTCGACACACAAGAACAGGCGGCGAAGAATAGCCATGCAGGACCTTGGAATCATCAGCCCGGGCCTCGAGGAGTTCCGCGAACTCGCCGGCAACAGCCGGGTCATCCCCGTCACGCTTAAAGTGCTGGCGGACGCGGAAACGCCTATCGGCCTCTACCGGAAGCTGGCGCAAGGCCAGCCCGGCACGTTCCTGATGGAGTCCGCGGCGGTGGGTGGCACGTGGTCGCGGTATTCCTTCATCGGCGCGAAGTCCCGGGCAACCCTGACCACCAAGAGCGGCCAGGCGCACTGGCTGGGCCAGCCACCTGCGGGCGTGCCCCTGGACGGCAACCCCGTGGACGCCATCCGCGACACCATCGAAGCCCTGCGGACCAACAGGTTTGACGGGCTGCCGCCTTTCACTTCCGGACTCGTCGGCTTCCTGGGCTGGGAGACCGTCCGCCATTGGGAACGGCTGACCAGCCCGCCGGAGGATGACCTCCACCTGCCCGAGATGGCGCTGAACCTGGTCACCGACATGGCAGTGCACGACAACCATGACGGCACCGTGCTGTTGATCGCCAACGCCATCAACTTCGATGGCAGCTCCGACCGTGTGGACGAGGCCTGGGAAGATGCCGTAGCACGGGTCAAGGCCCTCCTCACCCGGATCAGCACGCCCGTGGCCCAGCCGGTCTCCGTACTGGAACCCGCCGCCCTGGATTTCGCTGCCAGCGTCGAAGAACGGTGGGACGAACCCTCGTACCTGGCCGCCCTTGACCGTGGCAAGGAAGCCATTGTGGACGGCGAAGTGTTCCAGGTGGTGATTTCACGCCGCTTCGAGATGGAATGCGGGGCCTCGCCGCTTGACGTGTACCGGGTCCTGCGGAACACCAACCCCAGCCCGTACATGTACATCTTCAGCCTCGAGGACGCCGACGGGCGGGAGTACTCGATCGTGGGGTCCTCGCCCGAGGCTCTGGTGACGGTGACCGGCGAGGAAGTCATCACCCACCCGATCGCCGGTTCACGGCCCCGCGGCAAAACCGTGGAGGCAGACAAAGCCCTCGCGGAGGAACTGCTGGCCGACCAGAAGGAACGCGCCGAACACCTGATGCTCGTGGACCTGTCCCGCAACGATCTGTCCAAGGTCTGCCTCGCGGGAACCGTGGACGTCACCCAGTTTATGGAGGTGGAGCGCTTCAGCCACATCATGCACCTGGTCTCCACCGTGGTGGGAAAGCTGTCCCCGGCCGCCAACGCCTACGACGTCCTGAAAGCGACCTTCCCCGCGGGCACCCTGTCCGGTGCCCCGAAGCCCCGGGCTCTGCGCCTGCTGGACGAGCTTGAACCGCACCGCCGCGGCATCTACGGCGGGGTGGTGGGCTACCTCGACTTCGCCGGCGACATGGATATGGCCATTGCCATCCGCTCGGCCCTTCTCCGCGAAGGACGCGCCTATGTCCAGGCCGGCGGCGGCATCGTGGCGGACTCGGTGAACCCCACAGAAGCGCTGGAGACCGTGAACAAGGCCGCCGCTCCGCTCCGGGCCGTGCACACCGCCGGATCGCTGCATAACATTGCGGCGGAATCGCTCCCCGGCACCTCTCAGACCAGCGACGCCGGCACCTCCGCCGGTGAAAGCCAGGGCGCCGTATGACGCCGGCCTGGGCCAGGAAATCCACGCTGGTACTGCTGATTGCCGTCCTTGCCCTGGCCGTGTTCGGAGCCACCACCCAGACCTGGATCACTGTCAGCCTGGACGCCAACCAGGTGGGCCAGGTCGCGGGGGACCAGAACACCCTTCCGGTCCAGGGCAGCAAAGCCGCTACCGCGGTGACGGCCCTGGCCGTCGTTGCCCTGGCAGGCGGACTGGCAGCCTCCATCGCCGGAAAGTTCGCTCGGTGGGTCATCATCGCCCTCATCGTGCTTGCCTCCGTAGGCATCATCGCCGCGGCCGCCACCGTGCTGGCTGACCCGCTGGGCGCCGCGCAGGGTTCGATCGCCGCTGCCACAGGGGTCACCGGCGGCCACGCGGAAGTGGCTGTTACCGCCTTCCCTGTCCTCGCCGTCGCCGCCGCCACCCTGCTGGCGCTGGCCGCCCTGCTGATCATCCCCGCTGGCCGGCACTGGAAATCGCGGACCAAATATGACGCGGCCACCTATGGGGCGCCCGCCGGCAGCGCGGCCGCCGCCACTGGTCCTGTGGACGAGATCGACGGCTGGGACCGGCTCTCGCGCGGCGACGACCCCACCTGAACCCCGCTCTCAGCCATAGCCATGCAGCCCGCTAAAACCTGAGCCCGGTCTGCCGATGGTCAGGTCGCGGCCAAAAAATGGCAGAATGTAAGCAGTATTCATCCCGAGGAGATTCACATGAGCAAAGCACCCGCTTCCGTATCGAAATCAGGCACCCGGACCGTTGCCCCCGGCGTCGTTGACCACAGCCAGGAACTTGGCCACGGCAACAGCCCCGCGGCCTGGACCTGCGTGATCGTTATGCTGGTCGGCGCCCTCATCGCGTCCATCGCCTTTGTCATTGCCAACACCCCCATCTTCATCGCGGGCGCGGCCGTGATGGTCCTCGGCCTCATCCTTGGCTACATCATGCGCAAGGCCGGCTACGGTGTCGAAGGCAGCAAGCTGAAGAGCTCCGGCCACTGATGGCGACTGTTCTCGATGACATCAATGCCGGTGTCAGGGAGGATATGGAGGCCAG
The DNA here is from genome assembly GCF_050156575.1 of Pseudarthrobacter sp. S6. Classification (NCBI taxonomy): domain Bacteria; kingdom Bacillati; phylum Actinomycetota; class Actinomycetes; order Micrococcales; family Micrococcaceae; genus Pseudarthrobacter; species Pseudarthrobacter sp. S6. The sequence goes on from NZ_CP189581.1 coordinate 2,002,951, forward strand.
GCAGCGTCTCGTTCCGCTCGCGGAACTGAAGGACATGGCTGCGGCCGCGGCACCCGCCCGCGACGCCTGGGCGGCCCTCGGTGGCACCTCCGTGCAGCGGGACCAGCTGAAGGTCATCGCGGAAATCAAGCGGCGCAGCCCGTCCAAGGGTGACCTCGCCACAATTGTGGATCCGGCATCGCTGGCAGAGCAGTACGCCGACGGCGGCGCAGCCGTGATCAGCGTCCTCACCGAACAGCGGCGCTTCAACGGTTCCCTTGCGGACCTGGACGCCGTGCGTGCCCGCGTCGACATTCCGCTGCTCCGCAAGGACTTCACGCTCGTCGAGTACCAGGTCTGGGAGGCCCGCGCCCACGGCGCGGACCTGATCCTGCTCATCGTGGCGTCGCTCTCCGACAGCGAGCTCCGGGACTTCAGCGCGCTCAGCCGCGAACTCGGCATGAATGTGCTCGTGGAAACGCACACGGAAGCGGAAATCGAACGGGCAGTGGCGGCTGAGGCGCGCATCATCGGCGTGAACGTGCGCAACCTGAAGACGCTCGACGTCGACCGTTCAGTTTTCGCCTCCCTCGCCGGACTGATTCCGGCTGAAGCGCTGGTCATCGCCGAATCCGGTGTGCGCGGCGTGGACGACGTGACGCACTACGCCGCCAAGGGTGCCAACGCCATCCTGGTGGGCGAGGCCCTGGTCAGCGACGCCACGCCGCGTGACCGGATCGCCGAATTCGCGGCAGCCGGCGCTGCCGCCATCGCAGCCCGGGCCTAGTCCGGGCAGCCGCTGGCCCTGGGGCCGGCGGCACAATACTTCCGAACGATCAACTGGAACAGGACGGTGAGACTGATGGTTGACGCACCCTCAGAAAACGCTGACAACAACACTGCGGACGCTTTCCTGCAGGGCGGCTCGCTGAAGCACGCCCCGGGGCCATACTTCGGCGGCTACGGCGGGCGCTGGATGCCGGAATCTCTCATCGCCGCCTTGGACGAGCTCGAAGACACCTTTGAAAAGGCCAAGGCAGATCCCGAATTCCTGGCCCAGCTCGCCGACCTGAACAAGAACTACTCCGGCCGCCCGTCGCTGCTTACCGAAGCCAAGCGATTTTCCGAGCACGCCGGCGGCGCACGGATCTTCCTCAAGCGGGAAGACCTCAACCACACCGGATCCCACAAGATCAACAACGTCCTGGGCCAGGCCCTGCTGGCCAAGCGCATGGGCAAGACCCGCGTCATCGCCGAGACCGGTGCCGGACAGCACGGTGTTGCCAGCGCCACCGCCGCCGCGCTCCTTGGCCTGGAATGCGTTGTGTACATGGGCGCCGAGGACTGCCGCCGGCAGGCGCTGAATGTCGCCCGGATGCAGCTGCTGGGCGCCACCGTGGTGCCCGTGGTGAACGGTTCGCAGACCCTTAAGGACGCCATCAACGATGCCCTCCGGGACTGGGTCAGCAACGTGGACAACACCCACTACCTGCTGGGTACCGCCGCGGGGGCGCACCCGTTCCCGGCCATGGTCCGTTTTTTCCACGAGGTCATCGGCGAGGAAGCCCGCGCCCAGATCCTGGAGCAGACCGGCAAACTGCCGGACGCCGTCTGCGCCTGTATCGGCGGCGGTTCCAACGCAATCGGCATCTTCCACGGATTCCTGGATGATCCGTCCGTTAAGATCTACGGCTTTGAAGCCGGCGGCGACGGCGTGGATACCGGCCGGCATGCAGCCACCATCACCCTTGGCAAGCCCGGTGTCCTGCACGGCGCACGCTCCTACCTCATGCAGGACGACGACGGCCAAACCATCGAGTCGCACTCGATTTCGGCAGGCCTGGACTACCCGGGTGTTGGCCCGGAGCACGCCTACCTGGCCGATATTGGACGCGTCAGTTATGAGCCCATCACCGACAGCGAAGCAATGGATGCGTTCAAGCTGCTGTGCCGGACGGAGGGCATCATTCCCGCCATCGAGTCCTCACACGCCCTCTCGGGTGCCATCAAGGTTGGCAAGCGCCTCACCGAAGGCACTGCCAACCCGTCCGAAACGGTGATTATTGTGAACCTTTCCGGCCGTGGCGACAAGGACGTTGAGACCGCCGCGGAATGGTTTGACATGCTCGATGAGGAGGGCAAGGTCAAGGGCACCAACCTGTCTACCCGTAAGCCCAAGGGGCCTGCCGACCGGGCAGAGACTGAAGCCGTTCCCGCTACAGCTGCTCTTGCCAGCAGCGCCGCGGACAATAACGAGGACCAGAACTGATGACTGAACAGACGGCCAGCAAGTCCGCCGCCGCCATCGACCGAGCACGGGACGCCGGACGCTCAGCGCTCGTCTGCTACCTTCCTGCCGGGTACCCGGACGTCCAGGCCACCATCGACGCCGGCATTGCCATGGCGAAGAACGGTGCCGACCTGATCGAAATCGGTATTCCCTACTCGGATCCGGTCATGGACGGCCCTGTCATCCAGGCTGCCACCACCGAAGCGATAGCCAACGGATTCCGGGTCGAAAGCGTCTTTGACGTGGTAGCCGGCATTACGGCGGCCACAGACGTCGCCGTGCTGGTGATGACCTACTGGAACCCCGTGGTCCGGTTGGGTGTGGACGAGTTCTCCCGCCGGCTGGCCGAGGCCGGGGGAGCCGGGCTCATCACGCCCGACCTCATCCCGGACGAAGCATCGGAATGGTTCGCTGCGTCGGACAAGTACGGACTGGACCGCGTATTCCTCGTAGCGCCGTCCTCCACCCCCGAACGCTTGGCCATGACGGTCAAGGCAAGCAGGGGCTTCGTGTACGCCGTCTCCATCATGGGCGTGACGGGTACGCGCCAGGCTGTCAGCAGCAGCGCAGAGAGGCTCGTCGCCGACACGCACGCCGCCGGTGCCGAACGCGTGTGCGTGGGACTCGGTGTCTCCAACGCCAGCCACGTCCGCGAGATCGCAGCCTACGCGGACGGTGTCATCGTTGGCACAGCGCTCGTGGCCGCCATCCGTGACGGGGGAGTCGCCGCCGTCGCGGACCTCACCCGGGACCTGAGCGCGGGACTCGTTAGGGAAGAAGCCTAACCACAATGCAGATTCTCCTTCAGGCCGCAGCCCTGGTGCCGGCCAGCATCCCCAGCCCGGACTGGTCCGGCTTCGACATCCCGCTGCCGTGGGGGACTCTGCGGATCCACGCTTATGCCCTGTGCATCCTCGCCGGGATCATCGCGGGCCTGTGGCTTACGTCCGTCAGGTGGGCCCGCCGCGGTGCGCCCGAAGGCAGCGTCTGGGACATCGTCATCTGGGCGATTCCCTTTGGCATCATCGGCGGCCGCCTCTATCACGTGGTTTCCTCTCCGGACGCCTACTTCGGGCCCGGCTTCGACGGGACCGGGGATCTGTGGCTCATCCCGCAGATCCAGCGTGGCGGACTCGGAATCTGGGGCGCCGTGGTTCTGGGCGTCCTGGGCGCCTGGATCGGGTGCCGCCGGACAGGCGTGAAACTCACCGCCTTCCTGGACGCCGCTGCGCCCGGACTGCTGCTGGCCCAGGCCATTGGGAGATGGGGTAACTACTTTAACCAGGAACTTTTCGGCGGGCCCACCACCCTGCCGTGGGCCCTGCAGATTGATGCGGACAACGCCAACTTTCCGGCCGGCATGCCGGTTGGTACCCTCTTCCACCCCACGTTCCTGTATGAGTCGCTCTGGAACGTCGCCGGCGTGCTCATCCTGCTGGCACTGGACCGCCGATTCGACTTCCGCCGTGCCCGGCTCTTCTGGCTCTACGCCATGTACTACACCCTGGGCCGGGTCTGGATCGAAGCGATGCGGATCGACGACGCCGAACAGATCAACCTCTTCGGCATCACCACCAGGCTCAACGTCTGCACCAGCATCTTTGTCTTTGTGGCAGCACTCATCGTGTTTGTCCTCGTGGGACTGAAAGGCCGCCCGGAACCGGACACACCGTTCCTGGCCGGCCGCGCACCGGCAGCAGACGACGTCATTGACGCTGCGGGAGAAGAAAAGGATTCCGTCCGCGATGCGGACTTTCCTGTCTCAGATAGTGAATCGCGTGATAATCTCCCAGATAACCAAAATGGTGCCCGGATCCCTTCCGCCCCAACGGAGGAGGACCCGGCATCCGGGGACGGCGACCAGCCAACTCCGGAGTCGCCGGTATCCGGAAGTTCCGGCCACAAGGCAACGGAATCCGCGCCGGAGGCTGGCACAAGCAAGTAGGACGCCAGCACGGCAGGGTAGCAGAGTCAACACTCGGAGCGCCCACACACCACAGCGTCGTGGCAACAGGGCCCATCCGTTCAGCAGACAGCAGCTGGCCGGTCAAGCCCGGGCCGGGGGCCTGCGTAACTGTTCATTCAGCAGGCCGGTCTGGCCTACAATTTCCTGTAAATAACACTTTGTTGTGCCCATCACGGAGGCGCTGACGAGTGGGGCCAACGGTGTCCCTTCCATACGCACGATCAGGAGGAAGGACGTCTCCCATGAGTCAAACTCTTCACACTCCCAGCTGGTCCGAACCGGACCAGCCTGAGGCTGCCATGTCGCCGTTCAAGCGCTTCGCCGCGCTGCCCGAGGCCCGGGGTCTATACAACCCAGAGAACGAAAAAGACGCCTGTGGCCTGGCGATCATAGCCACGCTCCGCGGCGAGCCCGGCTACGACATTGTCGACGCCGCCCTGACCGCGCTCCGCAACCTGGAGCACCGTGGAGCTGTGGGTGCCGACGAGGGAACAGGTGACGGCGCCGGCCTGCTGATGCAGATCCCGGACGAGTTCTTCCGTGCCGTCACAGAATTCGAACTCCCCGCACCGGGACAGTTCGTGGCCGGTACCGCCTTCCTCCCTGCCGAGCAGCGCGAAGCTGACGCCGCCAAGGCCGGCATTGAGGGCCTTGCCTCCGATGAAGGCCTGACCGTGCTCGGCTGGCGCGAAGTGCCCATCGTCGCTGACCTCGTGGGCGCCATGGCCCGCGCCTGCATGCCCTACTTCTCACAGCCCTTCCTGGCCTCGGCAACCGGCGAGGACCTGGACCCCAACGAGCTGGACTCACGCGCCTGGCGGATCCGCAAGCGCGCCCAGAACAAGTTCGGCGTGTACTTCCCGTCGCTGTCCTCGCGGACCATCGTCTACAAGGGCATGCTCACTACGGCCCAGCTGGAGCCGTTCTACCCGGACCTTTCAGACAAACGTTTCAAGACCAAGCTGGCGATCGTCCACTCGCGTTTCTCCACCAATACGTTCCCGTCGTGGCCGCTGGCCCAGCCGTTCCGGACGATCGCCCACAACGGTGAAATCAACACCGTCAAGGGCAATCGGAACTGGATGCGCGCCCGCCAGTCGCAGCTCGCGAACCCGCTGCTCGGGGAGTCCCCGGAAGAGCTGTACCCCATCTGCACCCCTGGTGCGTCAGACTCCGCGTCCTTCGACGAAGTCGCCGAGCTGCTCTGGCTCTCCGGCCGCCCCATCACGCACTCAATCATGATGATGATCCCCGAGGCCTGGGAAAACCACGCCACCATGGATCCGGCGCGGCGGGCGTTTTACGAATACCACTCCCTGCTGATGGAGCCGTGGGACGGCCCCGCGGCCGTCTCCTTCACCGACGGCAACCTCGTCGGTGCCACCCTGGACCGCAACGGCCTGCGCCCCGGACGTTACTGGATCACCGAAGACGGGCTGATCATCTTCGCCTCCGAGGTGGGCGTGATCGACGTCGAACCTTCCAAGGTGGTCAAAAAGGGCAGGGTTTCCCCGGGCAAGATGTTCCTGGTGGACACCGAAGCCGGCCGCATCATCGATGACGAAGAGGTCAAGGCCGAGGTCGCTGCCGCTAACCCGTGGTCCGAGTGGGTCAAGGACAACCTGATTGACCTTAAGGACCTCCCCGAGCGCGAGCACGTGGTCCACACCGCAGCGTCCGTCAACATCCGCCAGCGGACCTTCGGGTACACCACCGAAGAGCTCAAGATCCTGCTCGGCCCGATGGCCCGCACCGGCGCCGAGCCGCTGGGTGCCATGGGTTCGGACACCCCGATTGCGGTGCTGTCCAAGCGTCCCCGGCTGCTGTTCGACTACTTTGTGCAGTCCTTCGCGCAGGTCACCAACCCACCGCTGGATGCCATCCGGGAAGAGCTGGTCACGTCGCTGACGTGCGCCATCGGCCCGAACGGCAACCTGCTGGACACCAAGCAGGTCCGCCAGCCGCAGGTCATGTTGCCGTTCCCCGTGATCAACAACGACCAGCTCGCTAAGATCGCCAACATCGAAACGCCCGACGGCGACCGGGTAGCCATGAAGGTCCGCGGCCTTTACCGCTCCGAAGGCGGCGAGAACGCGCTGCGTGCCCGGCTCACCGAGATCTGCGAGCAGGTGTCAGGCGCGATCAACCGCGGCGTGCAGTACGTTGTGCTGTCCGACCGTGACTCGAACGCGCAGTGGGCCCCGATTCCTTCGCTGCTGCTGGTCAGCGCCGTGCACCACCACCTGCTGCGCAGCGCCAACCGCACGAAGACCGCACTGGTGGTCGAGGCCGGCGACGTCCGCGAGACGCACCACGTAGCTGTCCTGATCGGCTACGGCGCCTCTGCCGTGAACCCGTACCTGGCAATGGAGTCAGTGGAGCAGCTCATCACCGCCGGTGACGTTGTTGGGGTCACGCCGCGGGACGGCGTCTACAACCTGATCAAGGGCCTCGGTAAGGGCGTCCTGAAGATCATGTCCAAAATGGGCATCTCCACGGTTGCGTCCTACACCGGCGCGCAGACGTTCGAGGCCTTGGGCCTCGGACAGGAACTGGTGGACGAGTTCTTCGCCGGCACGCATTCCCAGCTGGGCGGCGTGGGCCTGGATGTCATCGCCGCCGAGGTTTCAGCGCGTCACCAGATGGCCTACCCCGAAGGCGGCATCGAAATGCCGCACCGCCCGCTCCTGGGCGGCGGCGAATACCAGTGGCGCCGCGACGGCGAGCCGCACCTGTTCAACCCGGAGACCGTCTTCCGGCTCCAGCACGCCACGCGTGAGCGCCGCTATGACATTTTCAAGGCCTACACCAAGGGCGTGGATGACCAGTCCGAGAACCTGATGACCCTGCGCGGGCTGCTCAAGTTCAAGAACGACCGTCCTGCGGTTCCATTGGAGGAAGTGGAGCCCGTCTCCAGCGTTGTGAAGCGCTTCTCCACCGGCGCCATGAGCTACGGGTCCATCTCCAAGGAAGCCCACGAGACCCTCGCGATCGCCATGAACCAGTTGGGCGGCAAGTCCAACACCGGTGAAGGCGGCGAGGACGTGGATCGCTTGCTCGACCCGAAGCGCCGCTCTGCCGTCAAGCAGATCGCGTCGGGCCGGTTCGGCGTCACCAGCCTGTACCTGACCAACGCTGATGACATCCAGATCAAGATGGCCCAGGGTGCCAAGCCCGGCGAAGGCGGCCAGCTGATGGCGCAGAAGGTGTACCCCTGGGTTGCCCGGACACGCCACTCGACACCCGGCGTCGGACTGATTTCGCCGCCGCCACACCACGACATCTACTCGATCGAGGACCTCGCGCAGCTCATCTACGATGCGAAGCGCGCCAACCCCTCGGCCCGTGTGCACGTCAAGCTCGTCTCCGAAGTGGGGATCGGCACTGTGGCATCGGGTGTCACCAAAGCGAAGGCCGACGTCGTACTCGTCTCCGGCCACGACGGCGGAACCGGCGCGTCCCCACTGAACTCGCTCAAGCACGCGGGTGTGCCGTGGGAGCTCGGACTCGCAGAGACGCAGCAGACGCTGATGCTCAACGGGCTGCGCGACCGCGTGGTGGTCCAGGTGGACGGACAGCTCAAGACAGGCCGCGACGTTGTGATCGCCGCGCTGCTCGGCGGCGAGGAATTCGGTTTCGCCACCGCCCCGCTGGTGGTGGAAGGCTGCATCATGATGCGCGTCTGCCACCTGGACACCTGCCCGGTGGGCGTCGCAACACAGAACCCCGAGTTGCGGGCCCGCTTCACGGGCAAGCCCGAATTTGTGGTCAACTTCTTCGAATTCCTGGCCGAGGAAGTCCGTGAGATCCTCGCGGAACTCGGCTTCCGGAGCATCGAGGAGGCGATCGGCCACGCCGAGGTGCTGGACGCCCGCGAAGCGGTCAACCACTGGAAGGCCGACGGCCTGGACCTGGACCCGATCCTGCACGGGCTCGAGTTCGACGACGACGCTCCGCTGCGGAACATGACCTCTCAGAACCACGAGCTGGACAAGCACTTTGACCAGCGGCTGATCACCATGGCTACGGAGGCGCTGACCGACCGCAGCCCGGTGAAGATCGCGGTGGACGTGATCAACACGGACCGCTCGGTAGGCACCATGCTGGGCCACACCGTGACCAAGACGTTCAGCACGGACGTGCTGGCGACGGACACCATCGACATCACCCTGACCGGTACCGCGGGACAGTCGCTGGGTGCCTTCCTGCCCGCTGGCATCACGCTGCGTCTCTTCGGTGACTCGAACGACTACGTGGGCAAGGGCCTTTCCGGCGGACGGATCATCGTCCGGCCGGACCGCACCAACGTGTTCAAGGCCGAAAGCAACGTCATTGCCGGTAACGTGATCGGCTACGGCGCCACCAGCGGCGAGATGTTCCTGCGCGGCCAGGTGGGCGAACGTTTCCTGGTCCGCAACTCCGGAGCCACCGCGGTTGTTGAAGGCATCGGCGACCACGGCTGCGAGTACATGACAGGCGGGCAGACGCTGATCATCGGCCGCACCGGCCGCAACTTCGGCGCCGGCATGTCCGGCGGCACGGCCTATGTGCTGGACCTGCAGACCACTCAGGTCAACAAGGACGCGCTGCAGTCCGGCGAACTCCAGCTCGTTGAACTCGACGCCGAAGACCGGGACATTGTCCACGGCCTGCTGGTGAAGCATGTCGAGGAAACGGAATCGCTCCACGCGGCACGGTTGCTGGAGAACTTCGACGACACGGCTGCCCGCATTACCAAAGTGCTGCCGCGCGATTACGCGGCAGTCCAGCAAACCCGACTGGACGCCATCGAAGAGGGCCTTGACCCCGATGGCGAAGAAGTATGGGCTCGAATCCTGGAGGTAACCGGTGGCTGATCCACGCGGATTTCTTAAAGTACGCCAGCGTGAAACCCAGCCGCGTCGCCCCGTTCCGGTCCGCATCATGGACTGGAAGGAAGTCTACGAGGCGCAGGAAAAGGGTGTCCTGAAGGCCCAGGCCGGACGCTGCATGGACTGCGGCGTGCCGTTCTGCCACCAGGGCTGCCCGCTGGGCAACCTGATCCCCGAGTGGAACGACCTCACCTGGCGGGACAAGGGCGAGGAAGCGATTGAGCGGCTGCACGCCACCAACAACTTCCCCGAGTGGACCGGCCGGCTTTGCCCTGCACCGTGTGAGGCGTCCTGCGTGCTGGGGATCAACCAGCCTGCGGTGACCATCAAGCAGGTTGAAGTCTCCATCATCGACGAAGCGTTCGAAAACGGCTGGGTCAACCCGCTGCCTCCGACGCGCCTGACCGGAAAGACCGTTGCCGTCGTCGGCTCCGGCCCTGCCGGCCTGGCCGTGGCGCAGCAGTTGACCCGGGTGGGGCACACCGTTGCGGTGTACGAGCGTGACGACAAGATCGGCGGCCTCCTCCGCTACGGAATCCCCGACTTCAAGATGGAAAAGGAGCAGGTGGACCGCCGCGTTGAGCAGATGAAGGCCGAAGGGACGCGCTTCCGCACCGGCGTCGCTGTAGGCACCGACGTGACGTGGGAGCAGCTGCGACGCCGCTACGACGCCGTCGTGGTTGCCACTGGCGCTACCGTCCCGCGGGACCTGCCCATCCCCGGCCGTGACTATGAAGGCGTTCACTTCGCCATGGATTACCTGGTGCCGGCCAACCGTGTTGTCGCGGGGGAGACGGTGGAGAACCAGATCCACGCGAAGGGCAAGCACGTGGTGATCCTGGGCGGTGGCGATACCGGTGCTGACTGCCTCGGTACTGCGCACCGCCATGGAGCCGCATCAGTGACCACCTTGGCCATCGGCAAGCAGCCACCGGCGGATCGTGCCGGGCACCAGCCCTGGCCCACGTTCCCCACCCTGTTCGAAATGGCCAGCGCCCACGAGGAAGGCGGCGAACGAACGTACCTCGCCTCCACCGTGGAGTTTGTCGGAGAGAACGGCAAGCTCACCGGCGTCAAGGTTGCAGAAACGGAATTCGTTGACGGCAAGCGGCTCCCCAAAGGCGGCACCGAACGAATCATCCCGGCGGACCTGGTGTTCCTGTCGCTGGGCTTCACCGGAGCGGAGCCTGCGGGCATCACCGAACAGGTCAGCGCCGAGTTCGACGGGCGCGGCAACGTGACCCGCGACGGCTACTACATGACCAACACGGAGGGCATCTTCGTGGCCGGTGACGCCGGCCGCGGGCAGTCGCTCATTGTGTGGGCCATTGCCGAAGGCCGGGCCTGTGCCGCCGCCGTGGACAAGTTCCTCATGGGCAGCACCATCCTGCCAGCGCCGGTGGCTCCGGCGGACAGGGCCATCACGGTTCTCTGATACCAGTCAGTTCGCCGGGGATTCACCTCCACAACAACTTAACCAATGCAGGACACTACTAGGGTAGGTATATGAGACGCGCTAAGATTGTGGCCACTTTTGGCCCGGCAATTGCCAGCTTTGAGAACACGCTCGCGGTGTTGGAAGCCGGTGTGGATGTTGCCCGGATGAACATGAGTCACGGTGACTACGCCGTGCACGACAACACGTACGAGAATGTCCGGAAGGCAGCAGCCCAGCTGAGCAAGCCTGTGGCAATCATGGCTGACCTCCAGGGCCCGAAGATTCGTCTTGGGCGCTTTGTGGACGGCCCCCATGCCCTGGCCGAGGGTGACATCTTCACCATCACCACCGAAGACGTTCCTGGCACCAAGGACATCTGCTCCACCACGCTGAAGAGCCTCACCGAGGACGTCAACGTGGGGGATGCGCTGCTGATCGACGATGGCAAGGTGGCCCTGCGGGCGACCGAGGTCGACGCCGTCAAGGTTGTCACCGTCGTTACGGTCGGCGGAATGGTGTCCAACAACAAGGGCATTAACCTTCCCGGCGTTGCAGTCAACGTGCCGGCACTGAGCGAAAAGGACGAGGACGATCTCCGCTGGGCCATGCGCCGCGGTGTTGACCTGATTGCCTTGTCGTTCGTCCGTGACGCCTCGGACATCGTCCGCGTGCACGAGATCATGGACGAAGAAGGCCGGCGTGTGCCGGTCATCGCCAAGATCGAAAAGCCGCAGGCAGTGGAGCAGCTGCATGAGATCATCGACGCCTTTGACGCCATCATGGTGGCCCGTGGCGACCTCGGAGTGGAACTTCCGCTGGAGGAAGTGCCGATCGTGCAGAAGCGCGCCATCGAACTGGCTCGCCGCTGGGCGAAGCCGGTCATCGTGGCCACGCAGGTCCTCGAATCGATGATCGACAACCCGCGCCCCACCCGCGCAGAAGCTTCGGACTGCGCCAACGCCGTGCTCGACGGTGCAGATGCCGTCATGCTGTCTGGCGAGACCAGCGTGGGCAAGTACCCGATCGAAACCGTCAAGGTCATGGCCAGGATCATTGAATCCACCGAGGTGCACGGCCTGGAACGCGTTCCGCCGCTTGGCACCAAGCCAAAGACCCGTGGTGGTGCCATCACGCGGGCCGCCGTCGAAATCGCCGATCAGCTGGAAGCAAAGTACATCTGTACTTTTACCCAGTCCGGTGATTCCGCACGCCGCCTCTCACGCCTGCGTCCTATCCGGCCGGTGTTCGCTTTCACTCCGGTGGAGCACGTGTGGAACCAGCTGGCACTGACCTGGGGCATCCAGCCGGTGCTGGTCCCCATGGTGGGCCACACCGACGAGATGACCGCGCAGGTTGACCGCAGCCTGCTCGAAATGAAGCTCGTCGAGGACGGTGACCTGGTGATCATTGCCGCCGGGTCCCCTCCCGGAAAGGCTGGTTCCACCAACTCGCTGAAGGCGCACAGGGTGGGTGACTTGGCCGACTCTTCGCGTCTCGGCGGCGAGGCTGGCGCACCCAGGGAGAAGCTCGGGCCCTGGCCGACGGCATAGCAGCCTAAAAGGAAGGACCCCTGCCGGCTGGCAGGGGTCCTTCCTTTTGTGTGCTTAGTGGCTTAGTTCACCTGGTTGATGATGGTCTCGGCAACCTCGCGCATGCTGAGGCGGCGGTCCATGGAGGTCTTCTGGATCCAGCGGAATGCTTCCGGCTCCGTCAGGCCCATCTTGGTGGTCAGCAGGCTCTTGGCGCGCTCGACGAGCTTGCGAGTGGCGAACTGCTCCTGCAGGTCCGACACTTCGCTTTCGAGGGCCTTGATTTCCTCGTGGCGGGAGAGCGCGATTTCCAAAGCAGGGATGAGGTCTGCCGGGGTGAAGGGCTTGACCACGTAGGCCATGGCGCCAGCGTCGCGGGCGCGCTCCACGAGTTCCTTCTGGCTGAAAGCAGTCAACAGCACTACGGGGGCGATACGGGCCTTGACGATCTTCTCGGCCGCGGTGATGCCATCCATGATGGGCATCTTGACGTCCATCAGGACGAGGTCCGGCTTTAGTTCCTCGGCCAGTTGCACGGCCTTCTCGCCGTTGTCGGCTTCGCCCACCACGTCATAGCCTTCGCCGCGCAGGATCTCGATGATGTCGAGTCGAATGAGGGTCTCATCCTCGGCCACAATGACGCGGCGCGCCGGCTGGGACGTGGATTTTGACTCCGTTTGTTCAGTCACGGGATCTCCTTGGGAATATACGTCGAGGACATCACCATCTTAGGTGCGCCCTTGGCCGTACTTTGATCTGCATGGTCTATTGCGGCGTCAGCGGCGCGATTCTGGAATTCAGCCTATCTGCATGTAGAGTAATTCCGCGTACGTGAAGCGATCGCGTTGCTCACAATCAGCTGTGGGCGTACCGGTTTGCACAACGTATTCCGCGCCCGAGTGGCGGAATTGGCAGACGCGCCGCACTCAAAATGCGGTATCGAAAGGTGTGTGGGTTCGAGTCCCACCTCGGGCACAGTGTTTCCGCAGGTCAGCAGGGTTTCAGGGTCCTGAGTGTGCACAAAAACTCGTTTTCTGTGCACACGAAGCCTAGAATTTTGGGTATGGCCAGCATTTGGGAACGGAAAAAATCGGACGGATCCACGTCGTTCACGGTCCGCTGGCGGAACCCCGAAACGCGAAAGCAAGAGGGGATTACCCTAGCGACGTCGGCCGAGGCCCAGACGCTGAAGCGCCTCCTTGATGCCAACAACCAATCCTTTGAGATTGCCCAGCATGCGATGGTCGCGAACCAGACCAAAGCACCCACCGTCGCGGCTGTGATCCAAGAGCACATCGACTTTCTGGTCCGGCCTTCAGTTGGCACAGTGCACACGTATCAGACCATGCTGAAGCTGCACATCGCCGACGTCATCGGGCACATTCCCGTGGACAAGCTTGATTACCGGCACCTGACGTATTGGATCAAGGCGATGCAGACCAAGGGCCGGTCGGCCAAGACCATCAAGAACAACCATGGCCTGATCTTCTCGGCAATGGAGACGGCCGTCATGCTCGGCTACCGGAAGGACAATCCGTGCCGGGGCGTGCAGCTCCCGTCAGGCGAAAAGGCAGAGGATGAGGCCAGGTTCCTGACGCACGCTGAATTCGGCCTGATTCTGGAGGGTATGGGGGAGCGGTACAAGGCGTTCACTCAATTCTTGGTCATGACGGGAACGCGGTTCGGCGAAGCGACTGCGGTAACTGTGGCGGACCTGGACCTGATGTCGAAGCCGGCAACGATGCGGATCAACAAGGCATGGAAACGCGGTACCGATTCCGAGTATTACGTCGGAGCGACCAAGACCGGTGCCGGCAAGAGGACGGTTTCGCTGAATCCCCATTTGGTGGAAGTGTTGATTCCGCTGGTGGCCAGCCGCCCTGGCTCGGAACTCTTGTTCACCACCCCCAAGGGCGAGCGCATTGTTCACAAGCTGTATTGGCACCACTACTGGACTCCCGCCGTTAAAGCGGCCCAGGCGCGTGGCCTGAAGAAGTCACCCCGGATCCACGATCTGCGCCATACCCATGCGTCTTGGCTGATTCAGGATGGCGTTTCGCTGTTCACGATCTCTAGGCGACTCGGGCACGCATCTACGCGAACGACCGAGCAGGTCTATGGTCACTTGATGCCGCAGGCGCTCCAGGATGCCGCCGACGCCGTCGAGCGTTCCGCCGATGTGTGGCGTGGATAGCGTCTGGGTGGAGGGTTTACCTAAGAGAACTTCTGGCGAGCCTGTGCTCGCGTCCCGATCATGCGGACGGTCGGCGCAGTAGCGCCACCGGATCGGACTTCGCGTAGCTCTGCAATCTCCCTGAGGTGGACCGACGTGAAGACGATCTTCCCCTTGCCCCAGACGGCGTGCGGGAACTCACCCTTGGCAGCCCCGTCCCTAAGCCATGCCTCTGAACACTTGAGGACGGTGGCAGCCTCGGCTGGTTCGAAGAATTCAAGTTTCATGCCCCTGTCCGATCCCTTCGTGGATATGCGGCGAGGACGGCTTGCGCGAGTCCTTTCCCCGTTCATGTAAGCCGGAAATCACGGCGGCATGACGGTGACCTGGAAACTCGCTTCGAGGGCCGCAGTATGGAGCTGCACCTGCTCGGCGGAGGCACTGAACTGAGTCGATGAGCGCTGCACCAGCCCGGCATCGGTGAGCAAGCCGAGTTGCCTGCGGATGGTCGAGCGCGAGGCGCTGAGTTCCCTGCCGATCTGGCCACAGGTCGAGGGCCCGTTCCTGAGCAGGAATCGGATAATTCGGCTTCGTGTTCGGTTCATCAAAATGCACGACATGTGGACCACAACCAGGGGAATGGTGAAGGGCTACTGTAGACGGGTCTACAGCAGCAGGTTACTCCGGTTGAAGTCATGTTGGATAGACCAGAGTGAGCAAATGAATCCTCAACTGGTTGACGCGGTTGATTGCCGCGCCGGACGACTCGGGTAATACTGGGCGAAAGGGGATCGTAGCGCCTGACCGGGCTGCCGGTCTCGCATCAGATCGAGGGGTGGGCAGCGCGGATGGTCGAGGCAGGTGGCGGTGACATGTTGTCTCCCCAGGCCCAGCTGGCTCGTCGTCTGAATCTGCTGCTCGACGTCGTGGTTGCCGAACGTGGGAAGCCCGTAACGTTTCGCGAGGTCCAGGCCGAACTCGAGGCTAGGGGCATCAAGTTGTCCCGCGCGCGCTGGTTCTATATGAAAGAGGGGACCGGTCGTCTGGTCAGCGATACGGCGCTATTGGCCGAGCTCTGCAACATCTTCAACGTTGACCCCTCGTACCTGATCGGCGACAACGCCGACTTGCCCGAGCGGATCGATTCGCAACTCGAGTTTGTGAAGTCGCTTCGTGCGGCCAGGGTGAAGACCTTCGCGGCGCGGACGCTGGGTGACGTTTCTCCGGAGACGCTAAGGGCCATCTCTGAATTCCTCAACAAGGACATTGATCGCCATCCTGGAGCGGAAGAGGCAGCCGCTAATCCTCCAGAAGATACTGAAGATGAGCCGCCAGCAACTCCTTGATCCGAGCAGGGTTGGCTGAATAGCGCGGAGAGCGGCCATGGCGCCGGCCCGGCTCAAGGTCCACCGCGATGGCACCGGTCTCCTCAAGTGCAAGCAGGTGCTTGGCTACGCTCGGCTCACCGGCGCTTACTGCTGCCACGATGTCACCGCGGGTCGCCGGACCGTGCGCGGAAAGGTAGCGGAGGATCTCGTTCCGTGATCTGTTGCCAAATGTCGCGACAGCGGCCTCGACGTCGTTGGACCAGGCTTCGTCGTGAGGCTGCGTGATCCTGGGCATGGAACCATTCTCACCGACCGAGGTCCTAAAAGTAAGACCCGCAGTCTTGACGATACTTTAATTATCTTTGAAAATAGTTTGTATAGCTTTCCTGTCGTAGTGGTCGACCTTGGCTGTCGCTGCCACTCTTTGAGCGCTGGCCGTGTCGGCGCCGGACTTATTGGAATCGTTTAGTTGAAGCGGTGAAGACCATGCGAGTCGAAGCCAGGTTGAATCGGGCCCCTCAAGATCATCCCAATGTAGGAAGCATCGACATCTCCCTGCGCGGCGCGCCGGAGCCCGCCGCGGTTGCCGTTCCGGTAGATCAAATCATGATCGCCGTCGACGGCGTTCAGCGGTACGTGGTTTCGCATCTCTCGCGGATCGGCCGGGCCTGCGACGTGGACGACGTTATGCAGGACATCCGGGTCGCGGTGTGGGATGGCGTGACCCGGGGGCATTATCGCCAGCTCCCCGGTATTCCCTTCGGTGCTTGGGTTCAAGGCGTGTGCGCGAACGTTTGCGCCGCGCACGTCCGTCGGGAGCTGAGCCATCATACGCTTCCGTTGATCGTGGAACCGGGGAATGCCGACGGGCCGACGTCGTTCGTTGCTCTGGCGGTGCTGGGCATGGACCGGAGCGGAGGTCAAAGTGCCGAGAAGATTATTGACCAGCAATGGGCACTAACGATCATTGAACTGACCCGGGCCAGCGTGCCAGCAGGAGTTTGGGATCTTGCCCTCGACAGTCTCACCGGGCCTCGACACTACGGTCCGCCGTCGCCACAGGACCGCCGGCGCTGGCACGCAGTGACCGTGGTGCGCCAGACGGCGAAAACCGTTCGAAATGCCCTGGACGTTGAGCAGACGGCCCTTTGCAACATCGGAGACGTATGCCAGCGCGCAGCAGAGTGCCTGCCCACACCGGTACTCCGCAGAACAGCTGAAAGTATCGTTCGCCCCGGACTACGAGGACCCGAACGGAAGAGGGCTCTGGAAGCATTGGCGGTCCATTTGGGCGTCACCGAGCGCTATGTGGCCGTCCAGATCGGCTTCGCGCGCCGGCTGTATCAAACGGCATGGAGGATTCTCCAGGCCGGGACGCGGACTGCGTACTGAGTCATGTTGTGGGCCTGTCGTCTCGCTATGAACAGGCGAGAAGGAGGCCCGAATGTCCAAACTGCAAAGAAGCTCGCTGCCTGGCACAAACTACCGGCGTCGATGGGGTATCGCAGCAATCGCGCTCTTGAGCGTGGTCACGGCGCTTTTCGCTCTCACGCGGCCGTCGCCCACGCCCGCAGCGGCTCCGGTTCCACCGCCGTCGACGATGCCCATCCCTCAGAGCACGGCGAACGCTTCTCCCGGGACGCCGGCACAAGCTCCGACGGTGACTCCTGATGTTGGGATTGCCGATGCGGAGGGCGTACCCCGCATTGCTGATTTCCGCGAGCTCGCCGCCGCGGCGGCGACGGCGATCTACACCTGGGACACGCGAACGTCGTCCTACTCGGAGGTCTACTCACGGCTCCGTGAGTGGTGGGACGTGCTACCGGACGGGTCCAATCCCCTGGGCGTGTTGGTGCAGGAGTTCGAAGCGACCGGGGTCAACGCGGGAAGCTACGCAACTCTGGCTGACCAGCAGGCGCACCGTTCGGCCGCGGTCGAATCCCTGCACTGCGACAGCGAGCTGGCCAAGGTTCGGGAGCGGCCGGCGCCATGGGAGGGACTGCATGTGTGCACAGCCTCCGTCAGCGTTCTGGATCAATCAATTTCTGCCCGCAACACCTACACGGCACCTGTCAGCGTCATGGTGAACTGTCCGCCGGCTGTTACTGCCCCGACGGACCACTGCGTCATGGTCGGCTTTTATGCCGCACCGAGCAGGATCGTCTATTGATGCCGGCCGCCATGGTGTTCGCTGGGCTGGTCAAGCGCCGGGCCCTTCTGCGGGTTTCGCTGGCCGCGGCCTCAATCTTGATCCTGGTGGGTCCCATTGCGTTTAGCGCAGCCGTGGCGGTGCTCGGCGCGAGCGCGGCCGACACCCAGTCCGTCTGCTCGCAAGAAGGCGTGGTCGGCCAGCCAGCCAGCGTATCCGGCCCCCTGAGCATCCGCACAAACAGCCGGGCCCCGGTCATTGTGACCGACAGGCAAATGGCCGTCGCGGGGGACTACGTTTCCATTGGCCAGCAATTGGGGGTCCCGCGAGAGGGCCAGATCATCGCAATAATGATGGCTCTGCAGGAATCCAGCCTCAGAGTCCTCGCCAACACGAACGTACCCGCGTCGCTCAGCTACCCACACGACGGAATCGGCAATGATCACGATTCCCTCGGCACTGCCCAGCAACGTCCAGCCGCCGGTTGGGGGACCGTTGAACAGTTGATGGAACCCAAATACAACGTGCGAGCCTTTTACGGCGGACCCGCTGGCCCCAACCGTGGCAGCCCGCCCGGATTGTTGGATATCCGAGGTTGGCAATCCATGAACAAAGGCCAAGCTGCGCAAGCCGTTCAGGTGTCGGCGTTTCCGGAGTTGTATGCGCGGTGGGAGGCTGAAGCAACGGCCATTGTTGAGGCGCTCGTCGGCGGGATGTCACCGGCCAGGTGCTCCGATGCGCTTCATTCCTCGACGGACACGGTTGTTCCCACAGATCTGAGCCAGATCCGCAAGGACATCCTGCGGTTTACCCAGGAAGGACTCGGCGGCGCCTACGTATGGGGCGGCACGGCGTTCAAGGCGTGGGACTGTTCGGGATACGTCCAATGGATCTACAGGCAGGCCGGAGTCAATCTGCCGCGAGTGGATCAATGGAGGGTCGGTACGCTGACCGACAATCCGCAGCCGGGGGACCTGGTGGTCCAGAACGCAGAGGGGCCGAACAACTGGGGACACGTTGGCATTTATGCGGGGGACGGGATGATGTGGAGTGCACTCAACCCTGCGGTTGGGACGCTGCTGCATCCGATAGCCTGGAATTCGGACACGGCGTATTTTGATTTGTTGACATGAAATCTAGTCGTGGCGCCCGAAAAGGAAGCGTTGACAGGGTTGGTGCACACCCAGCTTGGCGTCAGTCATGATCCTCCAGTTCGCGGAATTCGAGCGTGTCCCCATCAGTGAACGCAAACGCGTGGGGATCGCCTGGGCCTAAAGACACGGTGCCCGGCGCCTACCGAGGACGCACGAATGGCCCCTCAGCGGTTCAGCCGACCACGCCGAGCGGGCCTCCCTGACGAAGAAAGCTTTGCGAACAATGCCGCCACGGGTGTCCGGCCCGACGCTGGAGCGAAGGCGTCGGAGCATGCCGCGGCGGTGCAGATGCTCGCTGGCTTCATCGGGTAACCTCTGCGTCACCTCCCCTAGGCGTCATCCGCCAGCGTGAGAGCCATGTGCGCCTTCGCGAGCAGCAGATGACCTTTGCCGTCATTGATCAATCCAAGAGGATCTCCCCATCTCGTGATCGTTGGTACTGAGGCGTCGACGTCAGTTACCCGGTAGATGTAGTACCGACTACGGCGAACCGTGGCCTCAATCAGCTCGCCGCGCGAGATGTAGAACGCCTCGGTGGGATCGGTCCCCTTCGTCGCCTTGACCTCGATGTAGATTACCTGGTCGTCTTCATCAACGCTGGTCATGTCGTACGGCGATAGCTCGTCGAGCTTAGACACCCAGCGAACCGAGTCGGGGTTCTTTCTGATTGTCTTGAGTCGATGACGTTCGGCGTGGTACGCGACTTCTTCGCCACGCTTGCCGATGCGCCGGTTCTCTTGCTCGGTGTGAATGCTCGGCGCAGTGCTGTGGCCACCTCTAACCCCACCTCGGTAACCATTTTGCTTCGTAGCGCCGGAGTCCCCGGAGTTGCCCGCTACGCCATCAACGATGCTGACAGCCGAGAAGTCGACCGGCGGTGGGGGAGCCTTCAGTGATGGCTCGTTCGCCGCCGCCGGTGCGTCCTCAGCCGGCTCATTGCCGATCGGGTCGTTCGCGTTGCTATTGGTGTCCGGGACCTGCTCCGAAATTCCCCCCGCCCGATTTGTTGCCAGCGCAGCCATACCGGGCGAAACATCCTTGTCCTCGTCGTCTTCGCTTGGCTCGAGCAGGAGCGAATCGAGGACGTTGGTGAGTTCCTCCTCGTCCTCTGGCGCCAGGTTGAGCAGTTGGCGGGCCTCCGTGACGTCATGTGGCTGGATTTGGCGGTCGGCCATCATTCGCTGGCGGTCGTCGGGTGAGGCCGTCAGCAGCATGGTGAACGCATCGGCTAGGGTCGGCACGATCAAGTATTGGGCCAGTTGGCGTCCGAGTGGGAACCAGTGCGGCTGGCCGGATGCCGGGTCCAGTTCAAGGTAGGCGGTGCCGACGTTGACCGTGCGGCCGCCTCGTTTCTCGGAACGGCTCGCGATGTAGCAGACAGCCTCCTCGCGGAAGACCTCTGTACCGTCGTACTCATACGTTAGGCCCAGCCGTTCGCAGACGACGAGTTCTAGCCTCTGGAGCGCTGAGCGGACGCGGTTCTCGGCGCTTGAGTTCTCGGCGCGCACCAGCGCAAATAGGTACGGCTTGATGCTGTTGATGCGTCGCCCAACGTGGTCATAGGCCGCGCCGTGATCCTCCCCGAAAGGAAGTGCCGAGGTGGTGACGGCGTCGTCGAGCCTAGTGAGCGCGAGGTAGCGGGTCAGCTTCGTCAGTCCGGCCTCGGCTGAGAGAAGCGGACGCTGCTTCTCGAAGGTGTCCCGAAGCAGTGGATCGTCGGCATAAGGCGGCTGCGCCACGAACCGGATGACACCGTCTTGGCTAGCCAGTAGCCGCACAATTTCTGGTTCAGGGTGGGTTTCTGTCTCGTCCCGCAGCACATCGTGCAAGGTGCGTTGGACCCAGCGTGCTGCCTGGTACAGCTCACGGTTCGTGTGTCCGGCCGCGTCGGCCTCATTGGCGATGCTCTCCAGCAACACCAGCAGGTCAGCGACACGCGGACGGCCAGCGTCCGTCAGATGCAACGCTGCGGCCAGGCCAGCGCCGCCATGGGCTTGGAACATGGCCTCGCTGATACGCGGGATGCGCTCCTGAATTCGGCGCGGCGTTTGCGCAGCCTCGATCCACGCCTCCGATGGGCGGACGAGCTCTGTCATGTTGCCTCGGTCGACCGGCACCCACGGGCGCGACCGCAGCGTGTAAGCAAATAGTGAAGCGGCGGGACGTCCACGATCGCCGACATGGCTGCCGTGGAGGCAGTAGAAGAGAGTCTCAAGGCCGCCCTCGTAGACCGAGCCCCATCGTCGGGCTAGCTGGTTCCAGAGCGCCATGAGCCGAACTGGTTCCTTGGACGCCATGACTTCTTCCAGGCGGTCAAGACGGTAAGACTCTCGCAGTTGCTGCGACTGGGTATGGCCCTGTGGGCACTGCGATGCTACCTTGACCTCGGGCAGCCCGATCCACTCTCGGAACAACCCGCCGCGGTGGGGATGTCTACCGCTATTTACTACCATGTAGCCGTACGTCTCAGCTGGCTTGGCAACATCGAGGCGTGGATATGCAACCACGCCGAGCATGCGATAGAAGTCAAAGTCATCTTGGCGACCTTCTGACTCCACGGGCGGCTCGATGTCGAGGAACTCTACGTCGCCGAAGGGACCGTAAATGACTTCCAACTCATCGGAATCAGACCATGGTGCACTGAAGTAGATCTCGGCTGCCGGACGCAGCTCGTGGACGGCGCCGTCTGCCGTTCGGGCGGGAAGGAGCACTCGCCCGAGCACGGGATCAATGTCTTCGTTGCCCTGAAGCCGTACCTGCCGATAGGCCCGCAGACCGGCCATTGCGCCAGCCCGTGCATGGGGATCGGCTTCGGGATCGCTCAGAATCTTGATCAGGAACTCGCGGATGAGTTCGCGCCACTCGAATGGCTTGATCCCTAGATCTCGGAGAAGCTTCTGCGCGTCTTCGGCGTCTGGGACAAACGCGATGGGAACCGGCAGCTCTTCCGGAATGGTGACTTCACTGCGTTCCCGCGGGAAGAAGATGGTTTCCATGGTTGGCGTTAGCATCTGGCCCCCGGTACCCAGGACTATTGGAGCCTTCTTTAGTTCGTTGACGATCGTAGTCCCGGCTGCTTCGCGCCACTCCGCCAGGAAGCGGTAGTAATCTTCCGCGGTTTCTCGTGTCGGCGCCAAAAGTAGTGCGATGAACTCACCAATCCCCATTTCCCCGGTGTCAGGCGTGCCAGTGAGGAAGGTTTTGATCGCAATGAGCCGCTCGACGTCCGGCCGCAGCGTGTGGCCTGGGTCGAGGTTGGTCAACCCATGCGCGTTGGCGGGATCCGGCAGGCTTCGCGGCAGGAGACGAATATCTGCGGGACGCCGCAAAGAACCGTCGGCAGCGGGAAGGAAAGGTGAATCGAGCAGCGCCTCGGTCCAGTGCTTGCGAATGGCGGTTCCGCCTGCGCCGGCTGGGGGGTTGGTCGCTGGAACCAGTGCCTCGATTGCGGCAGAACTCGCCTGAGTCCGCCGGACCAGATCTGGAGCGACTGTCGACCTGAGATGATCCGCCATGGCTCGGACCAGCATGCGGTTGAACGGCCCCGCTTCAGGCGTCGTCGCGATCTGGCGTCGGTCCATGCTCAGCATCCACTCGGCGTGGACGGCCATATGGAGCCCTGGCTGTTCGTCTGTCGGGAAGTAGACGTGCAGTGGGAATGTCTCATCCACGCGCGGCTGGCCATCTCCGTCCACCGGCACGGCGATGGCGAAGCGAACCTCGTCTATATCCTTCCACGATTCCCCGAGCGGTTCGAGCACTACAGGGTCAGGGGCTACAGACCCTCGATAGATGAACCATTCTTCGGCGTGGCTGTTGGTTTCGAGCAGTACGTGCTCGGCGTCTCCGTCCGGGTTGCGGACGATCTCAGACGAGAAGTCGCCGTATGTGCCTTCCAGCTCCAAATGATCAACGTGCGGCAGAAAGAGCAGCAGCCGAGACGCGAGGTTCTCAAGAAGATCGGCTTCAACCGTCGACCGTTCGACGCTGTCTCGGAAGGGGAGACGGATGACCGTCGTAAAGCCGCTCGCGCGCAGCGTATCGATCGCGGCAGCATCGGGTCCGAGGTCCGCCTGTTCAACGCCGAACGGGAAGGCGTAGATCGGAAGCTTCTGACGCGCCGGCAACGAGCCGAGAAGCTCGCTGATTGCAGCGCTCACCCGCTCGCCATTGAACTGGAATGAAGACAGCGCCGAGACGATCTGCGGATGATCGGTGATCTCCCCAACGGACTTGAAGCCGAGCCCCTTGTGACCGACCGATTCGCCCGGGCCCTTGGAAGATCTTCCCAGCGAGCAGATGGCTTCGACCTGTGGATCCCCAAACCCGGAACCGTTGTCGGCCACGATTAAAGCGGTGTCGGTCAAAAGAAAGTGCGCGCGACCGCGTGTGCCGGTGTCACGTGCTGCGTCGTTGGCATTCTGCAGCAGTTCGAAGGGGTATCGGCCGGTGTACTGCTGTCGGACCAGCTCCTGTGCGCCACCACGCTCATCCAGACTCTTGAGCGCGCTCTCCCGCAAAGCGTGGTCGACCTGGACGCGGATTGACGCCAGCTCCTGTTCGCGAAGTCTAGTTGTGACGTCCACTTTGCCCTTTCGTATGAGTAACAGCTCAATAGAAGCATGCTGGTTTGGTCCGACACGATGCTCGGCGTGCGACGCCACCACACTCAGTGCCTCGGTGGCCCCTACCAAGCTGGTGCTGACGTGCCACTACAGTCGGTCCGTCCGTTCCTGTTTAGGCGGCTTTGACGAGGGGGAGTTCGTCCCAGTGGGTGGTGTAGCGGGGGGAGAGCATGTCCCGTTTCATGGTCCAGTCCGGCCCGCCGCGGATGCCGCCGTGGCCCAGGCCGATGGAGCCGCGCCCGTACCGGCGGGTGATGTCTTCGAGGAGGGTGCCGACGTGGCGTTCCTCGTGCGGGTTCTCGAACAGGGCAAGGGGTGCCTGGTTGCCGGAGGGCCGCAGGTCGGTGACCATGATCCCGGCCCTGGCGTACCGGATGCCCTCGCAGATGCGTGGCAGGAGCGCGTGGGCGGCCTTGGTCAGGATCACCGGGTCCGCGGTCGGCATCGGCAACGGCACGCAGACCGAGGGGTAGGAGGTGTCTTTCGGGTTGAAGTGTGAGGTGCCGGCGAACGCCGTGAGGACTTTGGCCTGGAGTCCGTGTTTGGCCAAACGCGCCGAGGCCTGCTGACCGTAGACGCTCATGACCTGCCGGATCCCGGCGGCCGTGGTGATGGGGCCGGCGAAGGAGCGGGAGAAGATGAGCTGGTCCCGGCCGATCCGTTCTTCTTCCATGGGGATGCAGGGGGTGCCCTGCAGTTCCAGTACGGTGCGCATCATGACCACGGAGAAGCGGTTCCGGATCATCACCGGGTCGGCCCGAAACAAGTCAAGGATGGAAAGAATACCCAGGGCGTTGAGGCGTTTGGTCAGCCGGGTGGCGACACCCCAGATCTCGATCACGGACAGGCGGCGCATCAGTGATTCCCTGTCGGCCGCGGGCACGGAGTCCCAGTGGCAGACCCCGTCGAAGGCCGGGTTGTTCTTGGCCCATTTATTCGCCAGTTTCGCCAGGGTTTTCGTGGGCGCGATTCCGACGCAGACCGGAACGCCGACGTTGCGCCGCAAGGTGGCTTTCATGTCCCGGCCCAAAGCCCGGAGCTCCTCCGGGGTGCCTTTGACTCCGAGGAACGCTTCGTCGATGCTGTAGACCTCCAGCCACGCGGAGTAGCGGCCGAGGAGTTCCATGACGCGGGCGCTGATGTCGCCGTAGAGCTCGTAGTTGCTGGAGAGGGCAACGAGGCCCCATTCCTTGGCGCGCGGGGCGAGTTTGAACCACGGTTCACCCATGGGGATGCCCAGGGCCTTAGCTTCCGGGGAGCGGGTGACGGCGCAGCCATCGTTGTTGGAGAGGACGATGACGGGCCTGCCCTCCAGTGACGGGTCGAACGCCCGCTCGGCCGAGGCGTAGAAGCAGTTCACATCCACATGCGCGATCTGCGGCATATGCCGCATCACGGCCGGCTTAGACATGGCGTGCCCCGTGCCGGCAAAGTTCCCGTTTAACGCAAGAGCGCGCCTTAAACATGGTGAAGGCACCGGGTGGCGACGCCCCAGATGACCAGGTCCGACAGCGAAGGCACTCGGATGTCCGGGTAGGCCGGGTTCTCTGCCTGCAGCACCACCCCGGTTCCGGTGATCCGCAGCCGTTTGATGGTCAGTTCCCCGTCCAGGACCGCGACGACGACGGATCCGTCCACCGGTTCCAGTGCCCGGTTGACGATCAGCTCGTCGCCGTCGCTGATGCCGGCGCCTTCCATCGATTCCCCGGAAACCCGCACGACGTAGGTGCTGGTGATGTCTTTGATCAGGTGCTCGTTCAGGTCGATCCGGCCATCAAAGTAGTCCTGCGCGGGCGAGGGATACCCGGCCGCGACGGGGACCGGGGAGATGAGCACCGACAACAACGACATGCCCGCATCTATCACACGGGGACCAACTACAACGCCCACAACACACCCTTTATTCGAATATATGTTCGATACATTCAGTGTAGCTCCGGGTGCCGACATTGAGCATTCCCCACCATGTTGCATCTGATGCGGGATGCCCAAGGAGGTACAAACCCTCCCGAAAATCATCAGCAGTCATGTAGCCCCGCCCCGCAACCTCTATGAAGTCGTGAGCCCAAAACCCTCATTCCATTCAAAGACGACAGATGGAGCGCCCGATGTTGCTGGCAGCTGTAGATCCCGGAATCACCCCGAACGCCAACTTTCCCTTTCTCGAATCGCTGAAACAGATCGGCGGAGGCATCCTGGTCGGTGCCTTCATCGTGATCGCCATTGTCGCGATCCTCGGCGCCGCGATGCTGTTGGCAGGCAAGTTGAGCCAATCGTCCCGCTTGGCCTCCGGTGGGGGCATGATCCTGCTCTGGACTGGCCCGGTGGCAGCGATCCTGGGCGGCATTAACGGCTACATCCTTTGGTCCCAATCGGCGTTTAATCTCGGATTCTAGGGCCGGCTCATCATGCCGGTTGACTGTGATCTCAACGGATGGTGGCCGCCCGGGTGCGGTCTTGTCTCCCAAGCGAACGACGGCATCCAGGGTTCAATCACCTCGCTTTTCGCGAACATTCTCCAAAATATCGCCTCCTGGATCTGGTCCTTCATCACTGGCGCGTTCAGCTTCTCAGACGTGGATGATTCGCAGTGGACCGCCGTCGAAGGGCTCACAAGTTGGTGGGTCGTCGTCATGATGACACCCCTTGTAGTTGCCATGACCCTCCAGCTGCTGTCCGGGTTGATCAGCCAACAACCCCGCCGTCTTGTGCGGGCCCTGGTAGGCGGGGCTGCCGCTGTCCCCATGGTGGCAGGGGCGGTGTACTTGGTCCGCCAGCTCACCAAAGTCAGTGATTTGGCGTCCGCGGCGCTTCTTGGCTCTCTGGGAACAGATCCATACGTGCTGTTCATGAGGCTCTTCGGCTTCGAAAAAGCTCCGGCCGACGCCGGCAGAGACTGGAACGTCATCTCTTTGGCTCCCGGGTCCAGTGGAGGCGCGGCCGGGGCGGTTGTCGTCACCGCCATGGCAGTCATCGTTGTCTGGGTTCTGGCGTTCGTCCTGATGTGTTCGATGATCTTTCGATCCTTTGCGCTCATCGTGCTCGCCGCAGTCGCCCCGGTCGCTCTCATGCTCATGCCGTGGGAGAAGACGCAAACGTGGGCTCGGCGGTGGTGCGAGATCGTCATCGCGTTGCTTCTCGCCAAGCCGTTGGCCGCGACCGTGCTGGCCGTGGCCATCAAGCTCTTTGCCGAGTCCAAGTCATTCGCCGGACTGGCAGCCGGCGTAGTCGGCATGGCCTTGGCTTGTGGTGCTCCGCTGATGGCATTACGCCTGGTTAGTTTCGCCGGTGGTGAGCTTGCAGCAGCCGCGCAAACTGCGGGAGGCGGTCACGTACTTTCTCGAAGCTCTGGCTTTGCCGCCCGGCAGATCAGCCGACAGACCGGCGGTCGCTTTACGCTCGCGGGCCTGGCGTCGCACTCATCTGCGACCCGTCCGATCCAGTCGAGCCGGCCGCAGTTTCCCACTCGCGTGCTGCCACCCCGGGCACCACTGCCGCAGACGCAGACCGGCACGACGTCGGCCCAGACACCCGGGGGCAGTGGCACTGCATTGACGCTCGACGCCGGCGCCAAGGCTTCCGAGCGACCGTCACCCCGGGCGCATGGAGGCCGGCGTGGGCCGAATGCGAATCCTGGCGCACCGCTCGAGGGCCCGGGTACGCGCGCAATCGGCGAGCAGCCACCGCCGCCGAGACAGCCGGCTGATCAGGCGGCGTCTCGAACGGCACCGCCCCAGGCCTCCCCGCCTGCCTCCCCACAGGGGCCTCCGTTGGCAACACCGGGCCGCCCGCCCATCCGACAGCAAGCAGTCGTCCAGCACCAGAATGACGGTGATTCCCATGTCTGAAAATTCGCGAGCCCTAGAGGCCGTGAAATTCCCCCGATACGAGCGTCGCGGCATATTTATGGGCTTGAAGTGGTACCAGTTGCTGCTGCTGGCGGCCGGGGTCCTTGTAGCCAGCACGGCATCGGCACTTCGCGGACCAGTTGGACTCTTCGCATCGGGACCAATGTGGCTGTCACTCATCCTGCTCGGGTTGCTCCAGTATTCGAGGATTCCCTACCCGGTCTGGGCCGGGCATGCTGCCCTGTTCTTTTACCGGTTGGCCGCCAAACAGACCCGCTTCCTGGTCAGGCCGGAGCGCCCGGCCTTGGCGGGGCACCTGGCGCTGCCTGGCGGTCTGGGGAACCTGGAATTGCGTCGGACCTCGACCGGTGAGTCGTTCATCGTGGACGCCCGGGGCAGGGAGGCGATCGCCGTGCTGCGCTGCAGTACCCGATCATTCGCGCTCCTGGACTCTGACGACAAGGCATGGGCGGTTCAAGCCTGGTCCCGCGTGCAGGCAGGCGTGGCCCAGCGCAGCAGCGTCGCCAGAATCGCCGTCCAGGATTACACCGTCCCGTATCCCTCGTCGGCCCTGCGCGACTTCTACGAACGCACTGCCCCAGAGCGGGCGAGCACGCCTAAAGACCTCACCTGGGGTCAGCGCGCTTACGAGGACCTGATCGCTGCGGCCGGATCGGCGATGAGCCACGACCTCTTGCTCGCCCTTGTGGTGGATACCGCCAAGGCCCGACGCCGAATCAAGGAGTCCGGCGGAGGACTCGTCGGCGTCGAACAGGTCCTGCGGTTGGAAGTCGAGGCCATGACCACCGCGCTGGGCACCCACAATGTCAGGGTCGAGGAGTGGCTCCCGGAGGCGGGTCTCCTCGACGTCGTCCGTGGCGCCTTTGATCCGGCCGCCCCGGCAGCCCCGGTCCGGCAATCCGCACTCAGCACGACGGCGCCGGAGCCCCAAAACGTTACAGAATCCAAGGCGCCCTGCGTCGGTGCCGGGCCGATGGCGGTCGAGGAGCACTGGACCTATGTGCGCACTGACTCCGGTTTTCATCAAACGTTCTGGGTCGCCGAATGGCCGCGGCAGAAGGTCTTTCCGGGCTTCCTCCACCCCCTGATCTATGTCGGCGATTTCCGCCACACGGTGACCGAGGTGATCCGGGCCGTGCCAACAACAGAAGCGCTGCGGGACATTCGCTCCGCCCAGGAAGCCCACGAAACGCGTCGGCGGATCAACACGCGCTTCGACAGGCCACTCACCAGGGAGCAACGGGCAGAGGAAGAAGAAGTGACCCAGCGGGAGGAAGAAATCGTCGCCGGTCACGGGGACGTGCGGCCGGCCGCATACGTGACCATCACGGCGGGCACCCTCCAAGACTTGGCTCGACACAGGCAGGAGCTCGAGTCGGCGGCGGCGGGAGCCTTCGTCGAATTGCGGTTGCTGGCCGGGCAGCAGTGGGCGGCCTTCGTCGCCGGTGCGCTCCCGTTTGGGCGGGGACTGCGGTGAGGGGGGCAAACCAATCGGTTCACTACGTACCGGCAGGGGGGAATCGCCAGGAGCGGAAGGAACGACGTCGGCAGGACGCCGACACTCACAGCCAACCGTGGGAGTCCGCGCTCCGCAGCTTGGGAGACACGGTCGGCGCCCGGCTTGACAGAAACGAGCAAGGCGGCGACTGGGGGAGCCGTGACGTGAATTCTCTGCGCGGCCCGCACCGCCTGCGCCCGGCCCCGCACCGGGCGTCCACCATGACCTTCGCCGCTGCATACCCGTTTATCACCGAATCGGGCCTGGGCCACGAGGGGACGTACATCGGCACGGACGTGTTCGGCTCCGGTGCCTTCTCCTACGATCCATGGATTCTCTACGACAAAGGCGTCATCAGCGGTCCGTCGATCGTCGTTATTGGCACCGTCGGGACAGGGAAATCCATGTGCGGGAAATCCCTGGTGACCAGGTCGATCACGCTGGGTCGGAAGGCCGCCGTCGCCTCTGACCCTAAGGGCGAGTGGGTCGCCGTGGCGAACGCCGTCGGCGGGAAGGTTATTTCTGTGGGCCCTGGCCGGGCTGCCCGGGTCAATCCGCTCGACGCCGGTCCGCGGTCCAGCGCCCTGAGCGAGGCGCAGTGGCAGGCCGTGGTCCGTCAACGACGCCGCTACCTACTGGTAGCGCTGGTGTCCCTTATGCGGCAGGGGATGCCGCTGCATCCGGTCGAGCACACAGCCCTGGACATGGCGCTCATGGAAACCGTGGCCCAGAACTCGAATCCCACGCTGCCGATGGTCCTGGACCACCTGCTGAACCCGTCAAGGGAAACCATCGGGCTGGTCGGCAAGGACGGAGGACAGGCCGTCAGCCACTCCCTGCGGCGTACCGTATCCGGCGACCTGGAAGGCATGTTTGATGCACCCTCCACCGTCTCCTTCGACGCTGATGCGCCCATGATGGTGATGGACACGTCCGCGCTGATCGGCGCCTCGGAGCAGGCACTGTCCCTCGCCGCGGCGTGCGGCGCCACCTGGCTGGAAGCGGCCGTGACAAACCCCGACGGGGGCAAACGGCTGGTGGTCTACGACGAAGGCTGGCGCATGTTGGCGGACCCCTACATGCTCGCCAAAATGAGCGAACAATGGCGGCTGGCCCGTACCTACGGCATCGCGAATCTGCTCATCATGCACAAGGTCGCCGATCTCAACGAAATCGGCGACAGCACCAGCGGCCACCGCCAGAAGGCACTGGGCCTGCTCACCGAGGCCGACACCCGGATCATCTACCGGCAGAAGCACGATGCCATGCGCCTGACCAAGGAAGCGCTGGGGCTGTCAGAGGCCGAATGCGAGCACGTGGAGAACCTCCCCAAGGGCGTCGGGCTCTGGAAAGTCGGGAACCGTTCCTTCATCGTCGCCAACCGGGTCACCACCGATGAACTGGCAGTCTTCGGCACCGACGACCGGATGGTCTGAAGCCACCATGAACGGGCGGGCGGGAGATAGCGCTCCACTCGTGACGGCCGGGCTTATCGCAACGGCCGGCTACCTTTGCCTGTGCGTCCTCATCCAGAGCGCAGCACATCTCTTGATGCTCTGGCGCTGCGGTGGCAGTCCACCACCGCAATTCAACCCGGCCGCCGCCGTCGGGCTCCTAATAGGCCGGATTGATTGGATCGTCCGTCATCAACCACAAGGATGCGACGTCGGCACCGGCGCAGTGTGGTGGGTGGTCGACCCGGTGCTATTCCTGGTGGCCGCGCTCGCCGTTGGGACCGTCCTGGCATGGCGGAGGTGGAAGCAATCAGGTGCGTGGCTGCGCCAGGACATCCTGAACCGTGAGGGTATCGCCCGGCGCTCCGAAATCCTCCACGACTTCGGAGCCAGAGCCGTCCGAAGGCGAGGGAAGTTCACACGGCCGGGCTTGGCCAAACCCCGGATCGAGGACGTGGCCTGGACGCTGGGCCGTTCCCGCGGCGTCACGATCCACGTCTCCACCGAGGAATCCATGGTCATCCAAGGCGCGCCGCGCTCGGGTAAAGGCCTCTACGTTGTCATTAACGCGATCCTCGACGCGCCGGGTGCCGTAGTCACCACGTCCACCCGCGCCGACAACCTGGTGGTGACCATGAAGGCACGCGCCACGGGGAGCAGACCGGTAACAGTGTTCGATCCGCAGGGCATGTCCGGGCTACCTTCAACGCTTCGCTGGTCTCCCGTCCGCGGCTGCGAGGACCCGGACATCGCCACCCGCCGCGCACTCGTCATCACCGCCGACACCGAAATGAAAGGCGAAAACGCGGCCTGGCAAAAGCGCTCGCTGATCATCCTGCAATGCCTCCTGCACGCTGCGGCATTGTCCGGGGAAGGCGTCCGCGCGTTTCGCCGCTGGTCCTCCAGCCCTGTCCTGGCGCGTGAGGCGTTGGAGGTACTCAGCCAGCCCGATGCGGCGCTGGGATGGCAGGCCGATCTCATGGGCATCCTTGAGGATGACCCCAGGAATACGTCCAACTCCTGGATCGGTGTCTCGGCGGCGGTTGCGCCGCTGTCATCGCCGAAAGTACTGGCCGCCTTGGATCCCTTGGACGAATCCGAGGAATTTGATCCCAAACAATTTATCCGCGACTGCGGCACCCTGTATCTGATCGGGACCCGCGCCGGAGCCGCCGCCGCTGGTCCGTACCTTTCGGCCCTGATCGACGACATCGACAATGCCGCCCGCGAGATGGCCTTCATCGCCCCTGGAGGGAGGTTGGATCCGCCCCTTTCCCTGATCCTGGACGAGATTGCGAACCTGGCGCCGTGGCCAGGCTTGCCCATCGCCCTCTCGGACGGCGGCGGCATCGGCATTTCCACTCTTGTGGTCCTGCAGTCCCTGTCCCAGGCGCGGACGGGGTGGTCGATCGATGAAGCCGCAACCATTTGGGACTCTGCCATCATCAAAGTGATCTTCGGCGGCGGCTCTGACGAGCGTGACCTCCGTTCGCTCGCCGGGCTGCTGGGGGAGAGGAGTCTGATCCTGAACACCCGTTCCTGGTCTGCGCAGGGCCGCCAGGACGGCGAGCAGATCAGGGAGAGCCCAGTCTTGGCCTTGCATGAGATCCGGCGCCTGCCCACCGGCACAGCCCTCATGCTCGGGCGGCGAACCCGCCCCATCCTTTTGGACCTGCGCGAATGGCACAAGCGCAAGGACGCGGCCGAACTGGGCCGGTCGAAGCTGGAGCTGGAACAAACCCTGGCAGACGGGCACCGCCTGCGGCAGCAAACAACCGTGGAGGTGAACGATGGCGAGCCAGGATGACACCGAACGCTTTGAGATCCCCTCATCAGGAGGAGAGGACGACGACCTGACGGCAGAGCTTTTCCGATCCGCATTCCGGCCGCCCGGGAGGGTGACCGGAGTGACGTACCGTTGGCGGGAACTGACGTCTGCACAGGCCCGGACCGCGTGGAGCGACTTGGCGGTGTGGGTCAGATGGCTTGTCGTCACGTATCAGTTGACGACGTCGGTGGTTCCGGATTGCTGGTGGCGCCACACCGAGATCGTTGCCGAGCTATACGCGCTGCTCCGGGCGGAACTGGCCTCCTACGCCAGCGACGACCCCGGTTTCGGACCGCTCGCCTTCCACGAGCGGCTGCCACACGCCGTCGAGCGACTGCGGACCCATACCCGGACGGCCGGCTGTGTGGGCCTTCAGACGCACAAGGAGCCCACGTTGAGAATCCTTCGGCTGGACGCAGCGGACTTCGTTGAGTGGCAGGCGGCTTCCCACCAGGCCAGTGACCCATTCTGAAGTCATGCTGTTCGCGTCTCTCACGACATGAATGGGTATCCGCAGGGTGCTCCCGGCGGGAACCCGAGAAGCATGGAGGGCGGCTGTCGTGGCCCCTGAAGCTGAATACACTTCCATCGATGTGGCGGCAGATGCCGCGTTCAGCGCAAGCGACCGCGGCAATGCGCGCATGACACCAGAAGAACGCATCGCTGCCTTAACGGATGGTCTCCACCAGAGCCTGGAACTGGCCGTTGAATCTCCGTCGCACTGGCAGGTGCTGCTGGACGCTTCGGCAACATTGTGGCGATACTCGGGCGGCAACGTTGCCCTGCTCATGATGCAGATGGCCCAACGCGGCACCGAAGAACCCACCCTGGTGGCCGGCTACAAGGAATGGGCCCGCCACGGCCGCACCGTGTCGCGGGGCGAGCATGCACTCTGGGTGATCGCGCCCCGTACAGCCCGGGTTCAGCAGGTGACACTTCCTGACGGTACCCGGCAGCGCATCCCCGTGGGCGAGAAGTTGCCGCACGGCGGCGTCGACGATGGAAAGAAAACCGTCATCACAGGTTGGCGCGGGCAGGCAGTCTTTGACGTTTCACAGACGCACGGGACACCGCTATTGGTGCCCCGTGGGGGTGCCGGCGAGGTTGCGGATGCAGGTGAGCTGTGGCAATCCCTTGCGGCCGTCGCCGGCAGACTCGGGTTCGACGTCGATGTGACGGACGCCCAGTACGGGCTGACAAGCGGCTTTACGGACTTCGCCGGCCACCGGGTCCAGGTTGGTGCCTGGCTGAGCCCGGAAGAGCGCACCGCGGTTCTTGCCCACGAGCTGGGGCATGTGCTGCTCCATGGTCCGGACGACGAGATCGGCCGGCTCTACGGCAGCAGCGCGGACCACCGGGGGCTGGCTGAAGTCGAAGCTGAATCCGTCGCTTATACCGTGCTCAGGGCCCACGGGATCGACCGCGGCCCGCAATCCGCCACCTATCTGGCCGAGTGGGCTGACGCCGTCATTGAGGTAGAGAACGATGCGATGGCCCACGACGCCGGCGGCAACCCACCGGGGTCCCGTGCGGGCATAGCCAAGTCAGTGCTGGGCCGCGTCACTGCTGCCAGCAAGGGAATTCTCGAAATCACACATCCGCCGGGATTCGGCGGCAAGATCTCCGCAGTTGACGCGGACCCTCGCGTGAACCCAGCAGCGTCCTACATGGGCGTGGAACGGCCCGTGCGGTCTGTGGACGGGCCCGTAATGGCCGGGCCGTAACAGCCGGTCATACCAAATCTTGCCGGCGGGAGAGTCCCGCCGGCAACTGAAAGGACAACAGCAATGAGCACCAAGATCCCGGTCAGCATCGCAGGCAATCTCGTCGCCGATCCCGAACTGAGCATCGGCGAAAGCGGCGTGGCCCACGCCAAGCTGCGCGTCGCCGTCAACCAGCGAAGCCAGGGGGCAGACGGCACCTGGCACGATGGAGAACCCGTCTTCCACAATGTCTCCGCCTTCCGCGCATTGGCAGAAAACGCGGCGACGTCGCTGAAGAAGGGCGACCCGGTCACTGTCGCGGGAGAGCTGGAATTCCGCTCGTACGAGAAGGACGGCGAACGCCGCGAAGCCCGGCGTATCGTCGCCGATACCATCGGGCCCGACCTGCGCTTCGGGACCTCTATCTACCAGCGCACGTCGCATGCGCCCGTTGCAGCGCCGGAACCTGCAGTGCGAGTAAGCCTTGAGGCGTCCGTCGCGGCGGACGCGGCCACGCCGTCATACACCGTCAGTTCGAAGAGTCCGGTGGTGGTGCACCCTTTCGGGGGCGTGGCGGGGAATGAGATGAGCTACTGAAGATCTGAAGCGTCCGTCCGGGTCGCGGGAGTGAATGCTGCCTAATCGGGTTGGTGAGCACTCCAACCCGCTTTCCCATGCGGCATTCGACGGAGTGCCATGGCCACATCGTTTGAGAAAGTTCACTCTAGCAGCGCGATCGTTGTCGTCGCCGGGGGCACGTGCACGCCAACTCCACCGACGATGGGACACGTTGCAAAATGCGTGTACTTTCTCGACGACCGAGGCGTCGAACCCATCGTGGCAGCGGCCGGCCAGCACCGCCTCGCCGGCGGATCCCTCTGGTTGGACATGTGGCACTACGAGCAGCGCGTCACCGTCCTCGAACTCAGCCGTGTCGACCAGCCTGATCTGCCGGCGTTCGAGGATGCTCTCATCCAGGCACAGGCCGCCGCGAAGAACACCTTCAACGACAACCACTGGGACCGCCTCGCCGGCGGATCCCTCTGGTTGGACATGTGGCACTACGAGCAGCGCGTCACCGGCCGTGTCGACCAGCCTGATCTGCCGGCGTTCGAGGATGCTCTCATCCAGGCACAGGCCGCCGCGAAGAACACCTTCAACGACAACCACTGGGAGGCCGGGAAGTTCGGCAAGTTGCCGTTCGAGGAACGCGAGAAGCCGGAGAACGAACCGCCGCAGATGCCGTGGATGGCGATCGACCCTCTCAAAACTGCGCCGTGATCAGAAATCCAGCTGCGGCCCGGGGGGTATAAATTCCACGCCGTAGGCCCGCAAAGTCACTGGGGCGCGGCGAAGTCCCCTGGGTTGGATATTCTGGGACCTACGTCTTAGCTTAGGGAAGCTGGGGAAGATGGAAAAGGCCACGAAGCTCACCACGGTGCGGTTTGTTCGCGACGAGCTGCAAAAATTGGAATGGGAAGATCAGTCCCTGCATCTGGAGACCTTCGGTTTTCCGTCGCCGGATCGTGAAATGAGTATCCAGGACTGTTTACTTGCGGGTGATGAGTCGGGGCTTCAGGAGCTGGCCTCTTACTTAAGAGGTGAGCTGAGTTTTTCAGATGCGTCGACGTCAAGTGGTGGACAGGCACCGGGGAGGCTCAGGGTTTTCGCGTCGCACCTCACTAAGAGCAAGATCTTTGTAGCCGATTTCGGTAAGCAGCTCAAGGCACTTGGGATCGACCTCTTCGTCGCGCACGAGTCGATCGTCGCGACAAAACAGTGGGCTGACGAAATCGAAGCCAACCTACGCACGTGCCACGCTGGGATTGTCTTCATAGAAGTCGACTCGATCCAGAGCCAATGGTGCGACCAGGAGGTCGGCTGGCTGCTGGGTCGCGGTGTTCCGGTACCAACGCTCAAGCTCGACGGGACCGACCCCTACAGTCCTCTGGGTCAGCGTCAGGCGATACAGGGCGTGGGCAAGTACCCGTCGGTCCTCGTTGACCAGGTTGGATGTTTTTTGCGCCGAAGCTTCTCTTTCGTCATACATGACCGAGTCCCTGACCCAGGCTTTGCTGAACTCTTTTTCCTGGGACAACACACGACGCGTTTGGAGGTTCCTGCAGCACTATCGCGAGCTTACGTCGGAGCAGATTCAGCGCATCGATAAGGCGATTCCTGAAAACGGCCAGTTACAAGCGGCCGCGATCCGCGACGAGACAGGGGCGTGGACCCCGTTCCCGGAGGTTTTCGCCGAGTTCAAGAAGCAGCAGGCCTCCTATGTCGAGTTGTTGGATGCACCTTTCTAGCCGTCGTGCCGAACAGGCGCTACGCGTCGTGCTGTTCAACGTGGGCTAGAGGTCGCCCCTGAACACGGGTTCGAACACGCTTGGTTGGAGCTTCAAATATTGGCATATGGGCCGGTATCCCCTCCACGCACTATGCGGATTTTTACAGTTGTGGGGCGTATGCAGCGCTCGGCTCGTGGCTAGAAGTTGGGACTGATGGGCTCCGCCGCTCACGGCGACAGCCCCGATGCTTGGTCGAGGCCGTGTCTGAGTCTCCAATAAGATGGGCCGGTGATAACGGGCGAAATCAAATCTCAGATAGACAAGGTCTGGAACGCGTTCTGGACAGGCGGCATCTCGAACCCACTGGAAGTGATCGAGCAGATCACGTATCTGCTCTTCCTCAAGCGGCTCGACGAGAATCAGACACGGGCCGAGAAGAAGGCCAACCGCATTGGCAAGCCTGTCGAAAATCTGGTCTTCCCGTCCGGGCTGGACGGGAAAGGCCGCTCGTACCAGGACTTCCGCTGGAGTAAGTTCAAGAACTTCTCCCGCGACGAGATGTACACCGTGTTCGCCGATCACATTTTCCCGTTCCTGCGCACCGAGCTGGTCCAACTGGCAAACGGTGAGGAATCCTCCTACGCACAACACATGAGAGACGCCCGCTTCACCATCCCCAACGCTGGGTTGCTTGAAAAAGTCGTCGATATCATCGATGAAATCCCAATGGATGAGCGCGACACCAAGGGCGACCTCTACGAATACATGCTCGGCAAGATCGCCTCTGCCGGCACCAACGGCCAGTTCCGCACACCCCGCCACATCATCGACCTCATGGTAAACATGACGGCGCCGCAGCCGATGGAAGCGATCTGCGACCCGGCCGCGGGCACCGCAGGGTTCCTGGTCCAATCCGGCGAATACCTCCGACAGCGCAATCCCAACCTGCTCACGAACACAGAGCAGAGCAAGTTTTTCCACCACAGCCAGTTCCACGGCTACGACTTCGACAGCACCATGCTGCGCATCGGGTCCATGAACATGCTCCTGCACGGAGTCGAAAGCCCGGACATCACGTACCGGGATTCCTTGGCCGACCTGCACAGCTCCGAGGAAGAAAAATACGATGTCATCCTCGCCAACCCGCCGTTTGCGGGGAGCCTCGACTACGAGAACGTCGCCAAGGACCTACTCTCACTGGTGAAGACAAGAAAGACCGAGTTACTCTTCCTGGCACTCTTCCTCCGCCTGCTCAAACCCGGCGGCCGTGCTGCAGTGATCGTTCCGGACGGCGTGTTGTTTGGCTCGTCTACAGCCCATCGGGCGCTACGCAAGATTATCGTCGAGGACCATAGGCTTGATGGTGTGGTCAAGCTACCGTCTGGGGTCTTCAAGCCTTATACAGGGGTTTCGACCGCTATCCTGTTCTTCACTAAGACCAATTCGGGCGGCACTGACGACGTGTGGTTTTACGATGTGAAGTCGGACGGCTTCAGCCTGGATGACAAGCGGGCACCGCTGGGGTCCTCGGACCTCGACGACCTCCTCCAGCGCTGGCAGCGGCGGACTGAAGAACGGGAAGACAGGCCTCGGACCGAGCAGTCGTTTCTAGTTTCCAGGGCGGAAATCGCCGAAAATGACTACGACCTGTCACTCAACCGGTACAAAATGATTGCGCACAAAGACATCGCTCACGCCGAACCTGCGGACATCATTGCAGAGCTCCAAATTCTCGAAATCGAAATGGCAAATGGTCTGGCAAAGCTGAAAGAATTAATGAAGTGAAAGCCACGATTCCCGTAGGACAGATGCTATATGAGTTCAAGGAGAAGCTGGGCGATAATACGGAGCCTGAGGTACTGACCCTCACGGAACGCAACGGTTTCGTCGCACAATCAACCAAGTTCAAGAAGCGGTTGGCGGTCACTGATACGAAGTCATACAAGGTCATTCGTCGGGGTGACATAGCGTTCAATCCGTATCTATTGTGGGCCGGCGCTGTCGCGCATAACACAGATTGGGAGACGGGACTAATATCCCCCCTCTATCCAACCTTTCGAGTTCGGGAAGGCTACGACTCTACGTTTGTCAGCCGGCTCTTGCTGACAGGGAACATGATCGAGCGCTACGACACGATTGCATTCGGTTCGATTCCACGAAAAAGGCGCTCCTCGGTGCAAGACTTTCTTGCACTCGAGATCCCCGAGCCGCCGTCCCTGCGCCAGCAGCGACGAATTGCTGCCATCCTGGACAGCGTTGACGAGCTCCGCGCTCAACGCCGCCAATTCATCGCCCATTTGGATGCTTTGACCCAGTCAATCTTTCGCTCCATGTTTGGGGATCCAGCCACCAACTCCGCACACCTGCCGCTCGTCTCTCTGGGGTCGATTGGCCGGTGGCAGAGCGGGGGTACACCCCTGCGGAGCGTAGATTCGTTCTTTGAAGGAGACATTCCCTGGTACACGTCCGGCGAGTTGGATCGCAAATACCTCGCACAAACCAAGGAGATGATCACGGAAGACGCCGTCAGTCAATCCTCCGCTAAGTTCTTCCCTGCTGGCGCGCTTCTCTTGGGTATGTACGACACGGCCGCACTCAAGTCGGGTATTTCAACGACTCGCGGCACATGCAATCAGGCAATCGCGTTCGGGCTACTCGATCCGAATCTGGCCCAGAACGACTACGTCTATGAGTGCATCCAGATTGCGAAAGACCATTATCGGCGACTGCGGCGGGGTGTCCGTCAAAAGAATCTGAACCTCTCAATGATTCGCGATATTGAGATTCCGTTGCCACCTCTGGAACGACAGCAGGGCTTTTCCACGCGGATGGCAGCAGTGGAGCAAATGAGGGAAGTTGGTCTTGCCCAGCTTGCCAAGCTCGATTCACTATTTGCTTCCCTCCAATCCGCAGCATTCACTGGGACGCTTAGCCAGCGAGACGACGACTACTCCTAAAGCGGACTCCGACGTGCCGATTTGGCACCTCGTTGTGGCTCAGGAGTTCAGGTGAGGCATTGTCGAGCTCGACGAGGACTTCTTGGAGTGGCCTCGGCCGTGGAACGGATTTTCGCATCGTCGGACGTTTTGGGTTGAATCCGGTGTTGCCGGGCCATATGCCGAGCAGCAACGTCTAGGCTCCAGAGAGAAGATCAACAGAGGAGTGGCATTGGGGGATGTGAACAGCAATTTCGCTGTAATGCAGGCGGAGTGGCCGCGGATCGCAAAAGAAGCGCGGCTGGCCGAGTTGTATGCCCGGCGCGACCCGCGATCCTCCCTGCTGTACGCGCGGCGTGCAATTGAAGCGGTTGTGGGATGGCTCTACGAGTTCGACGGTTCTCTCAGCCAGCCTTACAGCACTGACCTCCACGCCTTGATGACGGCGCCTTCATTCAAGCAGCTCGCCGACGTCTCACTCGTGGACAAACTTCACATCATCCGTAAATTAGCCAACAGTGCCATTCATGGCAACCTAGCCATTAGCATCCAGCACTCCGAACAAGCGCTCCGGGAATTGTTCCACGTCTGCATCTGGCTAGCCGTGCGTTACACCCGCGATCCAGCCAACCGCCCGCCATCAACCGCGGCGTTCAAGGGCGAATTTCTTAGCCCTCAGGCCAAGATGAGTGTTTCTGCTCCGTCCGAAAAGCCCCTCACCGCTGACCAGACGGCCAGACTCGCCGAAGAACTGGCCGCCAAAGATTCAGCCTTGGCCGCCCAGACGCAGGACAACGCGCAACTCCAAGCCCAGCTTGAGGCCCTGCGTGCGGAGATTGCCCGGGCGAAGGAGGAAAACAAGAAGCTCCCGGACGGCCACGATTACACCGAGGCCGAAACCCGGGTCTACATTGACCTGTACTTGAGCGAAGCAGGATGGGCCCTGGACAAGGTCGAGGACCGCGAGTTCGAAGTCCACCACATGCCCACGCACGCCGGCCCCGCGATCGGAACCGGGTTTGTGGATTATGTGCTGTGGGGGGCCGACGGCAAGCCTCTCGCCGTTGTCGAAGCCAAACGGTCAGCCAAGTCACCCTACGAAGGCCAGCAGCAGGCCAAGCTGTACGCGGACGCGCTGGAGACGGAGAAGGGCCAGCGCCCGGTCATTTACTACAGCAACGGCTACGAGCACTGGATCTGGGACGACGCCTCCGGCTATCCTCCCCGGCCGGTCCAGGGCTTTCACACCCGGGACCAGCTCCAGCTCACGGTGGACCGCCGCACCACCCGGAAGCCCCTGGCTACGGCGGCCATCAATACCGAGATCGCCGGCCGCAGCTACCAGCAGGCCGCCATCCGGGCCGTCATCGACGCCCTGGAAACCGACAAGGAACGCAAGGCGCTGCTGGTGATGGCGACCGGCTCCGGCAAGACGCGCACCGTCGTCGCGCTTTCCAGCCTGCTGATGGAGGCGAACTGGGCCAAACGCGTACTGTTCCTGGCCGACCGCGTCGCACTGGTGGACCAGGCCGCCCGCGCCTTCAAGACCAATCTCCCCGGGTCGTCCCCGGTGGTGCTGGGCCGTGAGGTGGACGCGGACAGCCGCATTCACATCGCCACCTATCCGACGATGATGAACCTGATCAACGAACGGACGGACGACGGCACGGTCCTGACGCAACGGTTCGGGACCGGCCATTACGACCTGATCATCATCGATGAGGCCCACCGCTCCGTTTACCAGAAGTACCGGGCCATCTTCGACTACTTTGACGCGTATCTAGTGGGCCTGACCGCCACCCCGCAGTCCGAGGTGGACCGCAACACCTACTCCCTGTTCGACATCGAGGACCACGTCCCCACGTTCGCTTACGAACTGACGCAGGCCATCTCCGACGGCTACCTCGTACCGCCCCGGACCGTGTCCATCCCGCTGAAGTTCCCGATAGAAGGAATCCGCTACGAGGAACTCTCCGAGGAGGAAAAGGAGGATTGGGACTCCGCTGAATGGGATGAGGACGGGGAGGTCCCGGACGCCGTGGATCCGGCCATCCTGAACACCTGGCTCTTCAACGCCAACACCGTGGACAAGGCACTCGAGGTGCTGATGACCCGCGGCCACAAGGTCGCCGGGGGAGACCGGCTCGGGAAGACGATCATCTTCGCCAAGAACCAGAAGCACGCCGAATTCATCGCCGAACGGTTCAACATCAACTACCCCCAGTACGGGGGCACCTTCGCCAAGATCATCACACACAGCGTCAAATACGTCTCCACCCTGATCGACGCCTTCGCCCGCACCGAGGACAGCCCGCACATCGCCGTGTCCGTGGACATGCTGGACACCGGAATCGACGTGCCCG
The DNA here is from genome assembly GCF_050156575.1 of Pseudarthrobacter sp. S6. Taxonomy (NCBI): domain Bacteria; kingdom Bacillati; phylum Actinomycetota; class Actinomycetes; order Micrococcales; family Micrococcaceae; genus Pseudarthrobacter; species Pseudarthrobacter sp. S6. The sequence continues at coordinate 2,044,395 of NZ_CP189581.1, forward strand.
AAGTGGTCAACCTGCTCTTCTTCAAAGTGGTGCGCTCCAAGACAAAATTCTGGCAGATGGTGGGCCGCGGCACCCGACTCAGGCCGGAGCTGTACGGACCGGGTGAGGACAAGCAGGACTTCTTCATCTTCGACGTCTGCCAGAATATTGAGTACTTCAACGCCGAGCTGCCCGGTACCGAAGGGTCTCTGGGACAGTCCCTGGCGCAGCGCAGCTTCGCCGTCCGGGCACAGCTGCTGGCCGAAGCCCGCACGGCCGGGCTCGACGGTGACTTCGTGCCGGCGCTCCAGTCCGGCCTTGTGGGCCAGGTAGCGGGGTTGCCCCGAGAGAATTTCCTTGTGCGCCCGCAGTTGGAGTGGGTGGAGAAGTTCTCGAAGCCCGCTTCGTGGGGCACCCTTGGCACGCAGGATCTGACTGACCTGCAGGCAAAGCTGGCCCCCTTGGCGACTCTGGCATCCGCCGCCGATACAGAGGAAGCCAAACGCTTCGACCTGCTGATGTATCAGGCGCAGTTGGCTTCGCTGACCTCTGCGGCCGCCGTCGAGCCGTACCGCAAGAAAATCGTCGAGATTGCGTCCGCCCTGCAGGACCAGCCGACCATCCCCGCCATCGCGGCGCAGATGGTCCTGATCCAGTCGATCCTGGAGGGCGAAGAGTGGGGCCAGGTCTCGCCGCAGTGGCTCGAGCTGATCCGGGTGAGGCTCCGGGGGCTGGTGCACCTTATCGAGAAGAAGCGCCGCAAGGTGGTCTACACGAACTTCGAAGATACCCTCGGCGATATTGTGGAAGGTGAGCTGAAGGGGACCGCGACCGGATCGGTAGATCTGGCCCGGTACCGGGAGAAGGCCCGGATGTACCTGCAGGGGTTCCTGGACCACATGGCAATCCATCGCCTCCGCCGCGGGCTACCCCTGACCGAGACCGACCTTGCTGAACTTGAGCGCATGCTGATTGAGAGCGGCGCGGGTTCGCCCGCGGAACTGGAAGCGGCCACCACGCAAGCTGAGGGTCTTGGGCTGTTTGTCCGGTCTCTGGTGGGGATGGATCGACAGGCGGCATTGGATTCCTTGTCCGCGTTCGTGGGGGACAAGACCCTCAACCCCAACCAGCTGCATTTCGTTGACATGATCGTCCAGCAACTCACCGAGAACGGCGTCGTGGACGTCGGCGCGCTGTACGAATCTCCCTACAGCGACGCCGCCCCTGCGGGGCCGGAAAGTTTGTTCCCGGAAGCAGATGTGGACCTTCTGGCCGAGGCGCTGAACCGTGTGCGTGTTTCGGCGATGGCGGGATAACTGACGCCGTCGCAGGTCTAATGCACCTGAACACGGGCCACACCAGTTACAGTCAGGGCGACCGGGGACGGGAGAACGTACTGAGCGCAGAAGTCATACGGCGCTCGACTGCCTTCCCGCACTCTTTTCCTCGAATCTGCGTTTCGTGTTGCGAAGGACGCCGACGACGCTGACCTCTTTAGATGTTCCTTGAGCACGTTCCGCAGCGCTCGAGCAAAGGCTGGTCAAGGAGGCCCTGCGCGTGCGCCCTGTCCGGCTGGTGGTGGGCGAGGTCCGGGAGGCCGAGAGGCTGGACATGCTGATCGCCCTGAATTCCGGGCTGCCCAGTATGCATCATGCGCAACGAGCCAACAGCTAGAGAGTAGACATCTGCCGTAGCTCTTGGCAATCAACGTGCAGAGGTATTTCCTTCCACGAACTGTTGTGGCCAGGGGCATATGCGGCGTGGTGTTCTTAGTCCGTGGGACTCCGCCGTATACCTCTTCGCAGAGTAGGTGGATCAGCATCTTGAACCGTGTCGTCCGCTCGACCAGAGTGCCGATTTCCTTGCCACCGCTGGGAAGCGGATCGACGGGCGCCGATGGCCGTAATTTATGTGGCCGGAGGTGGCAGCGGCCTTCTCCGGCCTGACGCCACATATTGCGAATACAATCCGGTCGGGCGTTTTTGATTTACAGTGCAGTCATGAGGATTACCAGAACCGTCCAGTGGACTCTGCTCGCCGACCGTACAAAAGCACTGCAGGCCTTGTCGCCAGCTGTCGAAAAGGCCAAGTTCACGCTGCAGTCCTCAAACCCGGATAAGGTGATCATCGATGTTCCCCGGGCGATCCTGCGGGACCGGTGGGCAGCCGAGATCACTGGGACGATTTTTGCTGACGGCGACACGACGCGCATCGACTGGCGGGTCGAGGCAATGGGGGACAGACATTATGAGCACCTGGCCAAAATTTCCAAGGGACTCCCTGCCGGCCTGCACTATGACCACGGCATCAAAGACCTCATGCTGCAGACTCCGGGCTTTATCTTTGCCGCCGTTGAAATCGGCCATTTGCCGAACCTCATTGAGCACGGGGAAACAGTGCTTGCCATGGGTGTCGGGAAAATCGCGGACAAGAAATCACTTGCCGCGGTCACTAACCGCCGGGTGATGTTTTTGGAAATGGGAGTGGCCACCTACCGGGATTCCCTGACGACGTTCGATTTCGAAGTTATCCAGGCGGTGGACCTCGCCAAGTCCACTTCCGGGGAGTCACTGACAATCACGTACAACGGGATGACCTCCGTTATGACAAGGATTGCGCATGGCAGCGGGGACGCCCTGGCACTGGCGATCCGTACAGCGAAGGCTGCTTCAGCAGCAGCGGCGGTGCAGCCGGCGGCAGCACCGCCGCAGCAGGATCTGATCGGCCAGCTGGAGCGCCTCGCGGCCCTTCGTACTCAGGGAATCCTTACCGAGGAGGAATTCCAGACGCAGAAGATCAGCCTCCTCGCGTAAGACTCAGGCGTGCCGCCAGGCACGCCCAAGCTTTGGCCGGTCATCGCGCTCAAAAGTTGGTCTGCCCGGAAATGGTTCAGGGGCTATACAGGAATCGCAAAGCGCTAAGCAGAGGTGCTAGCTCGATCCGATTTCCGGGAGGCCGTCCTGGCTCTTTAACGGCTCAGGGATGGAGTGGCCATAAGATCAGTCTTCATGGTTGTGGGCGCTTAGGCGTTCACGTGCGCCTCCCTATGACCACACCCAACCGAGGCGTCTCCGCAACCGACGTCTAGCAGCCTTGGGTGGCGACTCAAGAGTTACCTGGTCCAGGTCTATGGGCATCGCGCAGAAGAGTCCCGCGAGGCGAAGCAGTAAGGCCGATTGTTGGGCAGTGAAATCTAGCATAAATCCGTGAGCGGCAAGGTTGCGCAGGTTCATACCGGGCGACAAAAGCGTCACTCGAAGTGCGCGAACCCAGTCGGGATCCAAGTCACGTTTAGCAAGCGCTTCAACGTAGAAGCCCAACGCGGGAAACTGACCCGGCGAGTCGCCTCGCTCAGTTCGATATAGCGGCTCATCAAGAGTAAGTAACAAACTGCGTGCTGCACTTTCAATAAGCTGAATTGATAGCCGAGCCGAATCGGAGTAACTCTCAGCCCAATGTAAGGCGAGCGACCGTGAGAAATGATTAGCCTGCGCCGCGTCAGCCGAAAGGTCATCCACCATCCAGTCGGCAACTTTTTTGGCTGGCGGTGGAGAGAATCGGTCTCGAATAAATTCGAGTTCGAGAGCTAACAGGATCGCGGAGAGGCTCACGTCGAATGTCGCGGCTTGGGCAATCTCTTCACTCATAAAGTCTGCGTCCGTGCGCTCAGGAAGGCCGTGCGAACCGTAAACGGTCCTACTAGTGGCTGCTCTTATCGATCCGTTAGCAGCCTCCTTTGCGCTTTTAATGTGTGCTTCGTGGTCACCAGAGGGCGAACGGCCGGCGAGGAATACCATCAGCGCATAGTTCCAGTTCCGTGCACGGCGGTATCTTCTAAGATGGGCACGGAAAGCGTTTTTGGAGAAGGTCTCCTTGGACGCTACAGTCTCCCATCCCATCGAGTCGCGGTCCACGGACTGCATGACCAATGTTGCAGCATCTTTCAGGTCGGCTATGCCATAGTCGGTAGCCAAGCTTGCTGCGGTCTGCGCGTGATGCATCCTGCGCATCCCATGGTCTTCGGACGTAGCCAACGATAGGTATTGCTCTACGTGCCAGCGCCTGGCGAGTTCGAGTTCCCGTGCGGTTTCCGAGATGCGTGCGAGTGTCTTTGCAATCTCGGCGATTAAACCGGGGGAGAGAGTTCTCCTAGTGAGAGAAGCCGAGTGCGCACCAAATCGCGTTCCCCGGGCTCAAAAGTCCCGCCACGAGGCGGCACTGAAAGTGCGGCCAAGAGGGTCAGGGCTGGACCGCTCGTTGCCGGGTCGTTACCGAGGACTTCGCACCGACGGTGCATCGCCACTCGCACGGTGAGTTCCTCATTCATTCCCCGAGCGCGGGCAATGCTGTTCGCCCTTGCAAGCGAAAGCGCAGCCCGCAGAGGGTTAGTACCGGCAAGGTCAGAAACCATCAAATACAGAGCAACCGTGGACGCTGCGTGTTCAGGTTTCGGTCTAACGCGTGCCGTGAGGAGAATGTCGGCAAGTTGGGCGCGAACCCCAAGGCTCTGCAGGGTATCAAGTACCTGGGCCCACAACCTCCATGCGGTTGGGGGCGTCTCCGACATTGGACGAGTGGCAGTCAGCGAAAGCCCTGACTCGACAAGTTTGACCTCACCCGCGCTCCCGTAGTTCTCTTGCAATTCATAGGTGAAAAGGAAGTCTGTCTCTACTCGCAGACCTTCATCCAAAGATCTGTACTCCTCGTCGCGCATGAGGCGTTCCCAAGTCTCTATTGGATCATCCTTGGGAATGGCAACCTTATCGATCAGATCAGCAATCACCTGGACATTGGAGGGGTCAAAATCATAAGCCAAGGTGTCTCTTCTCGACAGCTTCCGGGGGGATTATTGGTGACGCATGTATTCTTCTAACGTCCGACCGTAGCTTAACCTCGCATGCGCTCGTGGTAGCACCGGCGGTGAAGAACACCCCAATGTTCGGTCTGCCCGGCATGTACACGGTCCGCGCACATTGGATTCCGGATATGACCGGTCTTGAGGGCCAGCGTGACGGTCGACTTTCCCCTTGCTGCCTATAGATTCTGACTCAGATGAGCCAAAGGGAGGCCTTAGGAATCAGCTCAACGGTTCCGCCGCACGGCTTGGGCGTGTCGCTAACGAATCTTTCTTGGATGGCGCCCATGCGAGGCAGTTCGAAGCTTGAATGTAGTAGGTCGTAGGCCATGGCGCTCCGGGCCTGACTTGGGATGGATCCGGGGAAATTAGCAGAACTGAGCCTGGCCAGAGTGGATCGGGCAGCGCTTCAATCCAGGCGCGCTGAACATGGTCGAAACGGTTCCACCGGATCGTTATCCAGGATCCCGTGGGTTCGAGGGAATCGACGCTAAGAACTGTGACCTCTGCTGTGGTGCGGTGCGCCAGCTTTGCTTCGTCGAAGCGATTCCACTTTTCGTTTGCGGCTGCTGTCCAAAAACGACGCCGGCGCAGGCGGGCCAACCAGACGGCGCCGGCAGTAGTGATGGCCAGGAGGGCTGCAAGCGCTGTCGCTTGGAGCAGCATGGTTGGAGGCCAGCTGTTGGCCATAGTTCCCAGAAGGTATGTGACACACATCGAGAGGGCCACGCTAGTCAGGACCAGCGCAGGTGTCGCAAGCTTTGGCTTCAGGACTGGGTTTGCATCCATGGACTACCTTCTCGTCCAGTCTAGATTTGCCAGCCGACATTGATAAGCCGGTTGTCCCACGAAATCGGGTCATCAAGCAACTTCGATGCCTGCCGGTAACTGGCAGACGGTAGAGCGGCTTGGTCAATAAGGCGGGCGATTCTTGCACGCTGCTCCTGTTGTTCCCAGTCGTATGCGTCAGGAACTGGTCCCAGGGGGAGGGGCGAGTCAGCGATACCCCATCGGTCCCTGTGGATGGCGACACGCTGAATGACGTTCGTCGCGTGCTCTGGAAGTCTATTTGGACCTAAGGCCTCCAGTAGCGCACGTTTCCATTCGGTGTCACGCATCGTGGCGTCGCGGGCTACACGGGTCATCCGCTGCTGGACCCGGTCCTGAATCTGGTTGATCATGTCGGCCACATCAGGACGAGACGTGCGGACCGGTGCAGCCAGGGGATCAATTCCAGCTGCGGGCATCCCGGACAGGAACTGACGGAGCCGGGAGTGGACGACAGCCGCCATATCTCGAGCCGCCGCGTCTGTTTGCAGGGCAGTTACGACAACACGTTGCGTGCTTGGACGGCTAACGCCAGTGGCCTGGCGCCACGCTGCGACAGTCGCGCCCCACGATGGTGATTGCTGGAGTTCAGGGGCCCTGCCAGGCGAGTGAACATCGAGGAACTTCAACAGGTCCTCGGCGGCTGCGATTTGTGCGAGGTAGTCGTATTCCGCGCTGAGCTGCCCCAGACTGTCGGCCTTAGACTGCTCGGCGTCGCGGACTTCTTGGGCCGTACGTTCGGCTCCCTCGGCGGCAAGGACCTCACCAAGTATCTGGCGCCACGAGGCTTGCGCGGCAGGATCCATAGGCTCGTCGTCCGAAGGATCGTTTTCGCTGACATACGCGTGGTTTCCCGATCGTCCGCGGGTCATGCTCACGTACAGCAGTTCACGGGTGAGTCGGCCCTGGGTGACGACGGTGTGTCCGGTGTCCACAGTGATGCCCTGCGAACGGTGGGCTGTCGTCGCATATCCCAGCTCCACCGAGGACTCAACATACTCCCGGCCAAGAACGATCGTTGCGCCGGTGTCCCGGCGAACCGCGGTCAGCGAGCCGTCGCGCCTGCCTGTACGGACGACGTCGAGCAGGGTCCCGTTCCGGATGAAGTCACCGCTGCTGTCGGTGATGCTTCGATCATTGAGGCGGGCAATGACGGTGTCGCCAGCGCCGGCCCGCGACCCGTCGCTCAGCGGCTCCGTGTGTTCCGCATCCACGGAACCTTGGATGACGCGGTCGGCCTGGGCCCGCTGGTTGAGCATACTGACACTGTTGTTGTCGGCCGCGATGAGAATGGACGACTTGCCTTCTTGGAGGTCCGACTGCCAGCACAGATAGGCTTCGCCGACCATATCGACGTACGAGCCGTGTTGGATACGTTGGTGCCGGTCATAGTCAGCGACGGCCGCGAAGTCACCAGCCCGAAGCTTGAGCGATGCGTCCTGCTCCCACTTCTGTTCGAACCGCCAAATGGTTCTCAGCCGCACCGTCTTGCCCTGCCGGTCGAGCCAGCCGAGCACACCGCCGGCGTCAATGGCATCCAATTGCCCGGGGTCGCCCACTAGCAGCACCTTGGCCCCGGCGTCCCGGGCCTGCTGTACCAGCGCAGCCAGCTGAAGGGTGGACACCATGGAGGCCTCGTCGACGACGACCAACTGGTTGGGATGGAACCTCCACCTGTCCTGTTCGGCGGCGAGCCGGGCGGCCCTCTGAGCGAGCTGAAGGGACAGCGGTCCGGGAGTAGCACCGACGGTGAGCTGTTGCTCCGTGTCGAAGAATTGTGCAGCTCGATGGCCGGCTCCCTGGCCGACCGACTCGTAGAGCCACTTGGCGACGTTTTCCGTGGCCAGTGCCAGCTCTCGCCCGAGGACCTCGGCGCTCGCCGCGGCCGGCGCCAGCCCGACGACGGTACCGACCCCGAATTCCGATTCCCAGGCAGCCTTGACCGCGCCGAGAGTGGTGGTCTTGCCGGTTCCAGCGGGACCGACGACGGCATCAAGCCGGTTGCCGCTGAGCAGCACCTGGGCCGCCGCCGCGTGCTGGTCGCCGTGGAGCTCGAGCCGACCACGGTGCTTGTAACCGGCGAGCGATTCCATGGCGACGGCCGCGCTCACTGCCGGACCGCCGTCGTCGTTCCTTGCCGCCATCACGACATCCTCATTGGCGAGGGTGGCCGTGTCTGTGTAGAGGCGGGAGCCGTGGAAGTCGAAGATGCTGCGGTTTGCGAAGCGGAGGTCGGGCTGCGCGTTGACGGGAACGGCGTAACGGTACTTGTTGAGCGGGACGGACTGGTTTTCTGCGGCAGTGGCAACGGCATCGATCATGGTGTTGCGGTCCGCCGGTGTGTTGCAGCGGATGTCGGCGCAGACCCGTTCGGCTTCCGCGAGGAGGTTCCAACGGTTCCAGGTGGCGCGTTTCGTCGCGACGCGCTCGCGGGCCAGGGAGCCGACAGCGTCGATCCAGTCGGCCGTGAAGTCACCGGTGCGGAAAGGGGCTGCGTGGGAGCGTCGCACGGTGTTCGCGAGGACGAGGTTGGGCTCGAAGCCTTTGGCCGCTGCGCGGGCCCGCCACTGTGCGGAGAGCTGATGGAGTGGCGCGGCGGTTTCCGGTTTGGCACTGCGGGTGGAAAGGGTTGCCTGCTGGCGGAGTTTGATGATGGTTGTCGCGGTGGGCGGAGTGCCATGGCTGGCGGTCCATTCGGTGACCAGGCGGTCGGTTTCCAGATCGATGAGGCGGGAGCGGTTGGAGAATTCGCGGATCAGCACCTGGTCGACGCCGGTGAGTTGCTGGCTGGGGTTGTGCGTGTCCGTGATCGCTTCTCGGATGTCGGCGTCGGTGCCGAGATTCCGGTGGAGTGCGTCGAAGAGCAGACCGTTGTAGTGCTCGCTGGCAGCGACCGCGGCTTTGTAGAGCGTCCGCGAATCCAGTGTGACCCAAGCGCCGTCGGTGATGCGCTGGACGCGGTTGGCGATGACAAGATGGGTGTGGAGCTGAGGATCCCCGGCACGGGACTCCCAATGGTCGAAGCAGGCAGCAATGGCGCCCCGGGTACCGAGGTGGGCGACGCCGTCTCGGCCCGCCCGCGTGTGGATGACTGACTCTTCGAGCCACTGCAGCGTGGCGCCGACGGCGTCGTGGTGGGTCTGGAGAATTTGATCCTGGAGAGCGCGGGGGCTCAGGGCCCAGAGGACGGACACGGATTTGGGGACACTAAAGGTGAGGTCGAAGCCGACGACGGCGTGGCGCGTTTCGGTCCGGCCCTGGCTGTTCTGGACGACTGTGGGTTGGCCATGCGGACGCCCCAAGGGACTGCCGGTATCTGGGTGGACCGCGTGGTCGAATAGGGCTTTGGCGTCGGATTCTGTGACTACCTCTCCGATGGTCCTGTTGATGCCTTGCAGGCCGGAACCCCGCCAGCGTCCCTGCGGCGTGCCCGCCTTCATGTAGTACGTGGTTGCATCGGCGGGAGTGACCGTCAGATCGTCCAACATGGTGGTCTTGAAAAGGTACTTCACGCCCGACTGCGCGGAAAGCCGGGCGATGGACATGGTCATTGCTTCGATGCTTCCCGATGGCGGCTGGAGGATGTCCACCCTCGCCGGCGGAATATGGCTTTCGTGGTGTCGTCTATCTCGAGGCCGGTGGTCTGGGACAGAGCCAGCAGCCTGCCGGCCAGGCGGACCAGGTCCTGTGCGTCAGTTCTCTGGGCGGCCTGCAGGCTGGCGACTTCGACGCGAAGGCTCTTGATCAGGGCTCGTTCTTCCGAGCTCTCTGCTGCTAAGTGGTCGATGTCTGCGGCTTGGGATCGGAGCTGGACGCGGAGTGAATCGACGAGTTGGCTGCTCTTTGCGACGGCGGCAGACAAACGGTCCTCGGCGTTGTGGCTGGGTGCTGTTGGGGCCGAAGCTCCGGCGCGAGAATCCGACGTCGCGCGCGCTACAGGAGCGGGCGGCGCCCCCTTTGCCCTGTGCCGCCGTCGACGGTCACGCTGTCGGTTGGCGCAGCGCGTAGAGCAGAACCGCTGCGACCCGCGCGACGGCTCGAAGCGCTCGCCGCATTCCCCGCAAATCTTTCCGCTCACAGTCGTTCATCAACGCCGACGTACCCTGCGACATGACTTGCCGTGAGCACGCGCTCACGCCGACAGCCTTGGATGCCAGAGGTGTGAGGGTGGTGCGGTTTTGTGCTCTGGACATGTCCAGAGCACAAGCGTTCAATGGTTGTAGGCGAGTCTTGGCGGGCCCATATGTTCGGGCCGATTCGTCGAAGGGCGACGGGCATCGATACGAGCCAGCAGCCCAGATGATGGGATTCCAATGGGACATTATGCGGACTCTGAAAATTCGCCGGCGAGCAGCGCTGCGGAGGGCTTCCGATCGCTGAAACTGCCAAGCCGCCTTTCCTTGGACCGTCTGATCTCGATCATTGAGAAGGTCCGCGGACGGCGGATTGAAATCGACGTCTGTGAGTCTTTGAACAGCGGAACGGTCTGTGGGCTGTGGCTGTCCACGAACACTCGGGAGATCATCCTGCACGCGCCAACGCCGTCGGCGCTTCACCGCCAGCAATTTATCCTTCACGAACTCGGACATATGGTGCTCCGCCACGATGAGGCGGTGGTGTCCGCGAACTACGCCGAGACTCTGTTTCCCAATCTTTCCGGCGAGAAAGTCTCGCGCATCCTGGGGCGCAGTGACTTCCTGGATCACATCGAAGCCGCCGCCGAGACCCTGGCAGATCTCTTCGCCGCTGCAATCCGGGACAGCAGCATTGAGCCCCGGTCGTTTGAAAGGATTTTGGGGTGATCCGGGTCTTTGCCGCCGCCGTGATCTGGGGCCTGGTCCTGTGCCTCCTGCCAAGCATGAAGCGGCGCAGCGACCACAGCATAATGGTGGCTGCCGTGACTATTGCCACCGCACTTACGCTGAATGTCGACGTGTTCTACCTCGAGGGAGACCGGCTACTCGGCGGCCGCAATGTTCTGGACCTGGTGGCCAACATCTTCATGGTCGTCGGGATCTACTTCCTGTCCCGGGCGATCCTGCGGGCGGCCGATCCAGAAGAGACGATGGACCGGCGCAACAGGGCCGGATTTGTTCTCCTGGGAGTGGTCGTCGTCGGACTGATTCTCAGTTTCAGCCTGGTTGATGCCCCGTGGACGTCCACCTCTTTTATGAAGGACTTCGGCAGCCAGTGGGCAGCCGCCGCGTACTCAAGCATCCAGTTCCTCTACCTCGGAGCGGTGGTGACTGTCACCGGCTATACGTGCTTCAAGTTCCGTAGCGAGATGGCGAGGGCGTATTTCCGCCTCGCACTCACTTTCATCGGCATTGGGTGTTCCCTGGCCGTTGTGCTCGTTCTGGCGGTGCTGGGCATGGATGTCCTGCACCTGATGGGAGAGAAAGAGTCGATGGAACGGCTCTCGTACGTGTACGACGCCGCGGTATTCGGAGCCATGGCGTTTCTGTGCGTGGGCCTTGCCCTGCCACCCGTCGCGCGTGGCCTGGAGCGCAGGTCCGATTCCCGTACCGCAGACGTCCTCGTCGAACGTTTGGCTGAGCCCTGGGAACGAACCACCGCGGCCCGCGCCGGGGCTCGGCTCAACGTTCCGGCGGGACCCAGCGACCCGCGGGATGCGTCCAAGCAGCGTCTCCACCGGATGCTGGTTGAGATCCGTGACGCCATGTTGGTCGACCCCGAACTTGCCAAGTCACTAGGGGAGAGTGATATTCAAGTACTGGCTGAAGCGGAGGAGTATCTCGGAACCCGGGTTTCCACCCCCGGGCATTGGGGAGCCAGGACGCCAATCAAGGGGGAGGTGAAGTCATGACCGACAGCGACGGCGATCTCTCCGAAACGCCGCAAGCACGCCTCGCCCGAAAACTGAATCTCCTCCTGGATCTTTTTGAGGCCCAAGGGTCTTCGCCTTTGACCTATCCGCAGATCAGCCGGGACATGGAGGAGCGGGGAACGCCCTTGTCCCGCTCGCGGTGGGCGTATATGCGTAGCGGCGACGGTCCCATGGCGACGGACACGGCACTTCTGCAGAATCTTGCCGACTACTTTGGCGTCGACTCCCGGTATCTCCTGGACGACACCGGGGAAATCCCTGATCTGGTCGATGCCCAACTGCAGCTGTTGCGGACGCTGCGGGAAAATCGCGTCAGGAACTTTGCAGCCCGTCAGCTGCAGGCGATTTCCCCCGCCACGCTGCTGCGTTTACGCCAAGTAATCGACGACCGCATGAAAGAACCTCAGGACGACGGCGGTGCGTAAGGCAGTTGTGGGGGTGGTCATCGCAGGTGCTACGACGGGAGCCGCGGCGCTTCTCGCTGCTGTCTATTTCGTGCGTCAGATAGTGGTGCCCGCGTCGCGGCGCGTTGAGGATCTGCCGATTCTCAGGGTTTTCCGCGACAGCAACGATGCGTTGCTGATTGAACTGCCTGCATCGCCCCGGACTACGGTTCCGGGCCGCTACAGCATCTGGTTCGCCAATGGCGCAGGCCACGCCTGCATCGGAAAGATCGTTGCCACCGACGACGGCGCAGGGCCCGCCGCCGTCGGGACGGTGACGCGGCTGGTTGAACGGGTTGACTCGGGGGACCTGCTAAGCGCCAAGGCCGGGATCTGGAGCGGATACGTTTATCCGACGCCGGAGCCACTTGGGCTGCCTTACAAAGACGTGGGGATTCCAGTGGAGAACGGCATGGCGCCCGCCTGGCAGTTCCCACCCTCTGAAGCCTCCCCAGGAGATGCCGGGACGTGGGCTATCCACATCCATGGCCTGGGCGGCAAAAAATCCGGCGCGCTGCGCGGTGTACCCGTGGCCGGCCGGCTGGGATACACCTCTCTGGTGGTTTCATCCCGGAATGACGGGGAAGCGCCGGCGTCAGCGGATCGCCGCTACCACCTGGGACAGTCCGAGTGGCGCGACGTGGACGCAGCCGTGTCTTATGCCCTGGATCAGGGCGCTAGCCAGATTGTGTTGTTCGGGTGGTCCCTCGGCGGCGCGATTGCACTTCAGGTGACCCTCGAGTCGGAGTTCCGGGACCGCATCGTCGGGCTCGTTCTCGATGCGCCGGTCATTGACTGGACGAGCACGCTGATGGCCAACGCCCGATCCAGCATGCTTCCGAGCTGGATTGCGACCCTGGGGTTGCGGATTCTTGAGTCACCTCGACTGTGTTGGATCGCCGGGCTGGGAACAGCTTTGAATTTGAGGGCCTTGGATGGGGTGGCCCGAGCGGACGAACTCCGCCTTCCTGCCCTGGTGATCCACAGTGAAAGGGACCGGTCGACTCCCTTCGCGGTTTCCCGCCGGTTCGTGGACCGCCGTCGTGATTTGGCGACGCTGGTGACTTTTCCCTCTGTGGAGCACACGCAGGAGTGGAATGTCGATCCGGAGGGGTGGGACGCAGCGGTGTTTGGTTGGCTCCGAAACCGTGTGTCGTCAGGCTGACTGCCGGTTCCCCCGGGTAGATCAATCTCTCGATACGGATTCAGGATGCCTCAAGCCCGCGACTCCGATACGCGGTGTTCCTGTCCATCGTCCAGCCGGCGACTATTCCGCGACCGATCATTTGGTCGCTGAGCTTGGCCAGGTGGTAGCCGGGGTCGGCTTCGAGGGCGAGTTGCAGGAACTGGTGGGCCTTGCTGCCTCTGCCTTCCCACCAATTGATGAAGGCGATGGCGGTGAGGATGGGGGCGGAGTGGCTGGTGCTGCTGCGTGTGTAAGCGTGGAGCAGCAGCTGCTCTGCCCACTCGACCCGTGACCAGTGCGGCGTGCTTTTCGTCTGGGCCAGGAGGACATGGTCCATGGGTTCGTCGATTCCGGGGATGTCCGCCATGAGTTGATCCCGAATGGTGGGGAACTGGAGGTTTGCGATCAGGCTGACGATTTGCTCGTCGGTCGGGAAGGATTTTGCGTCGAGCATTTCCGTCCAGAGCGTCCGGGCCCTGTCCATGGCATCTCGGACGTTTAGGCTCTGCATCGATTTCACACAACTTTCGACGGCATCCGCGGTCTGGGTCTCTTTGGTCGAGGCCGGCAAGGTGATGCGGTTAGTTGGGGCGATGGTGCTGCCGCGGTAGACGAATTCGGCGTTGATCTGGCTGGACTGCGTCGATACTAGGGGCAGGGATGGTCCGGCGTTGGGATCGCCGTCGTATTGCGAAACTGTGTCGTCTCCTACGAGGAGCCCGTCACGGATAGACATTCCCCGCTCGGCCAGGGCCCCTGTCAGTGCCGCGATGGTTGCGGCGTGCGGCCGGGTATGTCCGGACTTGGCGGGCAGCGATGTGTATAGCGCGAAGACAACGCTGGCGGCCTTAGCGTCATGGGCTAAGTATCCGGCGATGGTTTGTGCGTAGCTGATCTCTGCTCCCGGTTTCGGCAGGTCAACGCGCAGCGTGGCACCGACGTGATTGTCGACAAGGGTGATGCAGACGAGGCTTTCGCGGGGCCAAAACCCCAGGGTGTGTCCGACAAAACTGAGAACGTCTGCGGGTGTTTTGATGGTGAGCGTTTCCATGGCCTTTCTCCTTTATCGGCTGGCAGGCACCGGTTGTGCTTGTCAGATTTCGGCGTCGTTCTGATAGAGGAGTCACCGCTGGGTATGAGGGGCCGGAGTGCAACTTGGGGAACCGAGCACGGTCCAAGATTTCGCGAGGAAATAAGCGACGGAGGAGCGCCGAACGAAATATTGGACTGCGATCGGCGCAGCGCGCCCTGGTTGCGCGGAGGGCCCGTCCAGCGATGATGGGGGATCAGAATGACAAACAGCGAAGATGCTTCTGGTCATTCATGGTCGGGCTTCGGCGGCGCGGCATGACGCCGATGGACTCGGGAAATTTTCGAAGGCAAGGACCACCAAGAAGTACCCCCGTTCCAAGGTCCGTATTTTTGAACCGAGGAGGACCAGTGTGCGTGGGTGTGTAGAAGTGCGTAGCGTTGCCGCAACTTTTATCGTTGCAAATCAAATCGACAAAGACGCTGATCCAGACGGACAATAATTCCAGGTGCAGTGGTATGTGAGTCCCAAAAGCCGGCAGCTGGTGATATTGATCGGCACGACGTAATCGACTGTCCTCGAATTTACAATGGACTCCAGCAAAGAATGGACAGGCGAGCGCCACATCGTCATGGCGTCCATCTGGGAATCCCGCTAGATCCAGGTGAATCCAAGACAATCCCCACGCTGTGCCTTGCTCGGGTCACACCAACATAAAACTTGGCTTGTGTGTCAGGTGCCATGCTTTTTTGTGATTTGACGAATTCGCCGATGCCTGATGTCGGGAAAATAAGAACACGATTGAAAGTTAGTCCTTTGACCTCGCCGAAGTTCTTCGCGGGTAGGCCAAGGGTCGGGGTTTTGGCCCAGTATCGCAATGCTCGCACGTCATGCGTTGCGGCATAGAGCGCCACATCATCTGGGTGAACGATGAAGATTCCGTCATGGTCTGTGACCATTGCTTGGCGCGATTCTGTTGGGCTGAAGCCCCGGCCTTCGTATATGAAGTCTCCGTAGGCACAAATCTTTTGATTGCAACGATAGCTGTGAGCCAGTGCCTCGATCCTTGCCAGCTTCTTCTTTTCCAGTTGCTCAAACCAGACACCGACGTTGGACTTTTTCAGCTTTTTGTTGGCTCTGGCATTTGTCGTAGAGAACGTGCCCTGACGGGGGTCACCGACCATCGTCACCCTAGATCCGTCGTCAAGTAGCTTTTCAATGAACTCGAAGTCGCGAGCAGACATGTCTTGGACTTCATCGATGAAAATGTGATCAAAAACCGCAATGATCCGTTCGAACACTTCACCGTCTGATGTTTCATCGAGTAAAAGGGCGAGCTCTGAGGCAAAATCTCTGTAGACGGCACCTCGATGATCAACGTAATACTTGTAGACATCGACCTTCTTTGGGAATCCAGGTCGCCTTTCGAAGTGAAGTCCTTGAATGTAGTTGGCTTTGAACGTCGGATGTTGGAACGGTTTGATCCCGTGTTTGAGAATAAAACTGAACCAGCCAAGCAAGGTGATGTTCGGCGGGACCGCGCCAACTTTTTCGATAATCCGCTGACGGATCTCGTTGAGATTGTCAATCGTGTATGTGGTTATGAGTACACGCTCGGTGGCGGGCTTGGCCAAGGCTTCCTTTACTACCTCTTCGGTCTTGCCCGAACCAGCGGCGGCAACGATGACCCTACCTGACATGGTCGATCGCGCCATGGATGAAGGTTGGGAAGGCAATTGGTTCGGACGTGAGCAAGAGCGCCAGGGCAGAGTCCGTCTTGGATACAGTCATGTAGTCGATCATGGCTTGGTTGTTCGTAAGTGACGTACCGAAAACTGTGTTCAAACATGCAAGGCCTGCTGCCGCGACAAGCTGCGGCTCCAACGTCCGGCCGTTTTCTACGGCGCCAACAAAGCCTTTAACGTTGCCGTCTGCTTTTTCAAAGTCTTGGAAGCGTCTTCGCGCCTTTTCCTGGTCTGTGTCGGAGTCAAGGTCGGTGATCACGGCAATCTTCCTTCCGAGCTTCTCTCCGAGCTCAAGAAAGCGCTTGAATGTGAGCTGCACACTGATGATGTCGATTCCATCATCTATCGGCGGATGGCCGAAGCGCTGCTCGTAGGCCTTTTGGACAATGAGTTCATCGGAGGGGCCTTCTACGAGAATGGTCGCTCGGGCAAGGAGGAGCCTGAGAGTGTCGTAGCCGGCGAGTTTCAGGAAGTGGTCGCGAGTTTCGTCGGATAGATCATTGAAGCGAGTGTGTGATCCATCTGCCAGCAGGGTCAGTTTATCTAGCCCCAACTTGTTCAGTACCAACGAGCTGTGAGTGGTGAGTATTAGCTGCTGATTCTTCCCACGCTTCTGGATGCGTTTAAGCAACTCATTCAAGTTTCCAAAGGAAAGATGGTTCTCTGGTTCCTCGACGAGCACGACGTGTTTATCTTTGGCGTGCTTGTCTAAAGCAAGGAGCATCTTGAATGCGGATTGCTCGCCTTGGCCCACTGCGTGAAAAGGAATCTCGTC
Organism: Pseudarthrobacter sp. S6; assembly: GCF_050156575.1. Classification (NCBI taxonomy): domain Bacteria; kingdom Bacillati; phylum Actinomycetota; class Actinomycetes; order Micrococcales; family Micrococcaceae; genus Pseudarthrobacter; species Pseudarthrobacter sp. S6. Next base: position 2,061,084 of record NZ_CP189581.1, read on the forward strand.
AAAATGGGGGATGACATCTGTCTCCCAAGATGCGCGGGCCGACGTGTCGAGTCCGAGCGTAACTGTCCTTTTCCGTAGGGTGTTATCTGACTCCGAGAGGACACCGTTCGCGGCGGTTACTGCATCGGATTTTGAGAGGTTCTCGCGGTACGTCCGGTAGGACAGTGCCAGTCCAGCACGTTCTTTGTCGGAGAGATTCGCAGAGATGATGTGACGCAGGTAGTAGTCGACACCGGAGTAGAGTCGGACACCGCTCGTACCAATCATGGCAGTTTTGACCGGCTGGTTCCGGAGTGGTGCGCGCTCACCCGAGAAGTCGCGCCGCTCGACTTTATAGTACTCAACCGGTAAGGAGACGAGTTCCAGGTCTGAGGCAAGAATTTCCTGCAACTCCGGGGCATAGTCGGGATCAAATGTTATCAGTAGCTGGAACCCAGATGATCTTTCGCCTAATAAGTTGTTCCTGCCGACGAGGGTGGCTAGGTCTGGACTATCTTGAAAGTAGGCTTCGACGACTATCTCCGGGAGTGGGGCACCTGGGTCGGTTTTAGCGGCGTCGAGGTAGGCGCGAACACATTGCTGGGAGAACCAATGTGGGGCTATCTCTTGTTCAATAGCTCTGCCACCGACCTTGCCTGTGAGCACCATCTCGATTGCCTGCAGGATCGTGGATTTCCCAGTGTCGTTATCGCCAACGAGGATGTTGACGTCGTTGTTGAGCGGAAGGTCTAAGCACTTCCATTTTTTGAAGTTACGGATGAGTAGTTTGCTTATCATTATTCCCCTTAATTGCGGCGGAAGCCACGAATTAATCAAGGGGTAAAGCGCGCCAATGGCACGGCGACGACGTTCGTTCGCCTATCTGACTCGTAGTCGTCTGCTTTCCCCAACTCCCGTCATGCTACGACCAGAAAGTTGAGCGGACGTTTACGCCACGAGTTGTAGGTCGAACCGATATGAAGTGTTGCCGTTTCCTAAGTCAGCTATGGAGACAGCCTGAAGATGAGGTACTCGCTCTTTCTGGGTGTGACCTTTGGGGCGAAGATGTCCCCGGAGGGGAGTTCCTTGGTCCACAGCAGCTCGTGGTCCCACCGGAGCAACTTGCTGCCACTGTCAGGGTCGGGTGTTGATGAGACGCGTTCATCGTTCGGGAGACGGGATCTCACCGCACTGGTTTGGCATTGACCGACCCGTGCGGAACCAGTAGGTTCCCTGACTGCAACCTGTGAGGTGCTCGATTGCCAGGTTGGTGATTTGCTGACAATCGTGCGCACCCCTCGACCGTTCATTCCGCCTGGGGCACCTTCCAGGTTCCGTCGCCCGCCAGCCGGTATCTGCCTGCGGCGTCAGAGATCTAAACAGGGGTGGGTGCGCCTCGGCAATTTCTCCCTGCTCTGCCTAGGAAGAATGCTTCACTATGGCGCTGCTCGGGTCGTCCAGGGGTCCCTCGTGCGTTGTGAGCGAAGCGCGTGACGTGGCCTGAGAAACCGACGCGAGTCGGATCGTTATCATGCCTGTTGCCACGAACCGGACAAGCGGCTCCGCGTCGTTCGTGAGCAGCTCGAGAACCTCGTCGGGCGTGTCAGGATTCAAAGCGACAAGCAGGGCCAGGTCGGTGCTCCGCCCTGCAAGATCAACAAGCACGCTCGTCGGTGTTGCGCCGTTGAATGCCACTGCTTGGCGGACCAGCCCGTCGTTATCATTAGCGAGAGCAGCGAGCAGGTTTGCTGGTGAGTGGGGATTTGCAGCCACGGCCCTTCGCACGTGTGTGCTTCGTCGTTCTCCGCCGAGGAATGAGAGGATGTCCGCGTCTGCGTCCGGGTCGAAGGCCACCAGCAGCCGCACTTGGGCCCGGCTGTTCGCAGCCATTTCGAGAAGCGTCGCTCGGTCGGTCGGCACCTGGGCACGCAGTTCGTAGGATTTGGCAACGGCATCATCGAACGATTCACCTCGGCGGTGGAACACCTCTCGTGCTCCAGGATTCGCTAAGGCACTTTCCCGGACCTCTTGTGATTCGTCATTCAGCAGGCGCTCCAGCACGTTGCGAGGGAGATTGTCCCGGTCCGCTACGCCTTGACGCACCCTTGGCGACGCATCATGCGATAGTGCAATGATCGTCGCTGACAGAGTCGATTCGTTTCCTGAAACCCGTGTTCGGACGTACTCGACCGGGTCTGTCGAGAGCGCCTCCAGAACGTCGGCCGGCGTGCGGGGGTTTGCCGCGACGGCGGCGCGGATGTAGCTGTCCGCGACGCGGGCGAGCCTGGCCAAAACAACGGGCGGTGTTCGCTCGTGACTCGCTGCAAATTCGCGGACGTCGGGGTCCCGAAGACGGCTCTTGGACAGACGGAGCAAGGCCTCCTCGATCGAGCCCTCCGGGACCTCCGAAGACGCCAGATCGATAACCGCGGCGAGCACACCAGGAAGACGCGAGTCCGGCGCGTCGCGCAATACGGAGACTGCCGTATCCGCGATGAGCTCCGGGGGCGTGCCCGGGTTCTGCAGAACCTCAAGGCGCACCTCCCACCCGGGGTCGGCGGCAAGGGCAGCCGTGGCGCTCTGGGGGAGCCGCTCGTGCCTTGCGACGGCGCGACGGACGTCGAAGTCGTTATCTGCGACCAGCCGCACGAGCACGTCGAGCGGAAGGTCATCAAGCTCCGTAAGGAACACCCGTGAACCTGCATCCCGGCTCTTGAGCATCTTTTCGATGATTAAGCTCCGGTCCTCAGTGCTGAGCGTCGGATTCGCCAACAGGTGCGTTCGGATGGCCGGCGAAGGGCTGGCAAGAAGCTGTGCCAGTACGTCAGGGGGAGTGGAACGGTGCGACGCAAGAACCTGCAAGACTTCGTCGTTGTACCGTGCCCGATCCTGACGATCCATGTACTTGTAATCGCTCGACCCGTGTGTGCGGAACCGCAGCCGCGCGTCTCGTGAAGTCCCGAGTTCAGTAAGCAAGGGTGCAAGATGGTCGTCGACCTGGTGCACCGTCCGGCAGAATGCGCGCCATCGGATGGCAGGGTCAAAGTCCAGCAGGAGGGCATCACGTATCCCGTGATCATCAATGGGTCGCTGCCAAGCCGCCGCCCGCCGGATCTGTTCCGGACGGTCGGTGCCCATGAGGTCCGACGCGATGTCATCCGGCAGTCCTGCCCGGAGCCATGCAGGCACATCAAGGCGGCGTTTCGCCTGTCTGCCCCAACGCCAGCTCGCGTCCGGAACCGGCAGCCGTGTTTCCCATATCGGTGACGCGCCGTTGACCATCATGATGAAGTTGCAGAGCCACGCGGTGTCCGACGCCGGGCTGGCAGGGGCACGGTCGATACGCATGATCGTGGCCGCCTGAGCCGGCACGCCGGAAGGGCGCGCTCCCGGCTGAGACAACAGGACGACCGCTCCGTCGTTCGAGCGCGCCGTCCACTGCACGCTGGCGTCCGGATCCGACGCTAGGGCTTTGATGACCTCATGCTTCGCACGTGGATTCGCGGCGACAGCGCGGCGGACCGCGACGCTCTTATCGCGCGCAAGAGTCAGCAGGATGTCACCAGGTGCCGCTTCGTTCGTCGCGACGCCTTTGCGGACACTCCATGCGCGATCCACGGCAAGAGCACGCAAAGTTGCCTCTGGTGTGACAGTGTTGCGCCCGACGCGGCTCCGAATGCTTGGGTCCTCGCTCAGGGCCAGTTTGTCCAGCTTCTCAAAGTGCGTGTGCCGATTCTCGGCGAGGATCTGGTGTCTGTAGCGCTCGGGCGCTGACTCCTTGAGCGCGATCTGCTGGTTTCCGGTCGCGCGCACAAAGCCTTCCCGCAAGGAGGGGAGGAGCATCTCCGGGTCCCCGGAAAGCAGCCGCGTGAGGCTCCACGTCGGCATCAGCCCTTGGCGTGGGAGCCAGATCCCGACCTGACGGATGCCGAAACGGTCGTCGAGGTCGAGCATGACGTACCCGAGGAGCTGCAACAGGAAGCCGCGTAGCTCGGACACGCTGAGCCGGTTGTAGACCTTGCAGTCGATCAGAGTGTCGCCGATGATCCAATCAGCGTCCGCGCCGCCCACGAGCTCCGACCCCGCGAACCCGGGATTCGACGCAAAATCTGTTCCGTCTGCGATCTCGCCGCACCATTCCTCGAGCTGCATCCGGCCGGCCTCGACGAGAGAGCCTATGTCGGCCACCATCATAGGGCTGATCTGGTCCGCAAAAGAGGGTCCGTCGCTGGCATTGTCCAGCAGCTTCCCGGTTCTGCCGCTCAGCGCCCGTGCCCCGGACCGCAGGACAAGCTCGCAATGGGCAAGAAGGACTGAGGCCCGGTCAAGATCAGTATCATTCGTCGGATGGCGCAGCAATGCCTGCGCGACGTCAAACGACTCAGCGAGCACCGCGACCCGATGGTGACCATTCTCGACCCAGGTAGCGTATTCGGCTGCCCGGGCTATACCTGCAGCAGCGGCTGATTTCCGCGGATTGAAATCACCGAGTTCGATGCGTGCACGAAAATCAAAGGCCGTGCCTGACAGGGTGCCGTCAACCCCGGCGGCCCGCGGGATAACGACATCAGCGTCAACGAGCGCGGGGAGGCCAAGTTCGCCGGCGGCGATCCGCGCGCCGCCGGTGCTGCCGGCCGAAGCTTCAAGGCGCGGTGAGACCCGCTCAAGGTATGCCCGCACCGGTGAGCCGGAATCCTTCAAACAGTCAGTGAGACTCAACTCTGGTCACGCTCAAAGAAACTTGGACGTTGGTTCATGCCCTTAGCGTACGTGGGCCCTCCGACACGAGAAGAGGCGGCCTGCTGAAGTCTTTATTCGCCCGTGCCCAGACTTCTCCGGCACGCCGTAGAACTGACCTGCCCATGACTCTATGATGATCCCGTGACGATTCCTGACCTGAGCGCACTTACTCTTTCTGAGCTGCTCCAACTGCAATCGCGCATCGGACAGGAGATTATTCGTCGCGGTGTCTCCCGCACATCCGGCAGTATTGACGGCGAGGTCGGCGAAGCGCTGGCGCTGGCGGTCTACGGTGGTGTCCTTCCGCTGCCTGGGACGAAAGGGTACGACCTGATTGACGAACTGGGTCGCAAGATTCAGGTGAAGACGCGAACCCTGCCTCGGGGCGAGGACCGCATATTCCAGTTCGGACCTGAGCTCTTCGACTCTACAGTTTTCGATCTTGCGGTATGCATCCGTTTCGACCGCGAAACTAAGGCATTGGATTGGGCGCGCGAGTACGCGCGGGAAGAGCTCATGGGGCTTCTCAGCCCACATGCCAAGGGGCCCAGGCTTCCGACCGGTCGGGCACGCCGGCATGGAACGGATGTGACGGCGAAGTTCCAGTTGGCCTACGAGACCCTGGGCGGGATGAACGGTTGAGTCGGGCGGTCATCCCGTGCTCATGACTATCGCGGGAGACCGCAGACGGAGCCGCACCTACACGCCTTTGTCGCCGCTACCGAATCCGGCCTTCCCGCCAAGGGCCGCAACGGCCGCTCCGACCGCGGCGATGCCGACCGTCGCTGCAATTGTGACCAACTTTATTTGGAAGGCCTTGTGCTCGGTCTCCTTTTCGGACTCCATGTTCACTGCTTCCCGAAGCATCTCAAGGATCCTGAATCTGTCCTCGGTGCTCAGATTCTCCCGTTCTAGTTCGCGATTGAGAGTCTTGCGATAGGAATTAAAAGCCTTATGAACCTTCTTCTGACTCTTCCAGCCGTATTTCTGCGCACTAGCAGAGTGCTGCTCGACTGAATTCATCGTCTCGTCGACCAGTGATTTGAAATTGGGGAACTGTGCAATCGCCTGGAGCGCGACTTCTTTGTTCATGTGCGGCATTTCCGCCACGAAATTGAGGAACTTGTCCTTCGAAAGATTTCGCCACGAGTCGATGTTCAGTTTCTTCTTGACATCGTCTTCACTTATCAAGGTCATGTCTGCCCCCATCTTCATTACTCAAGCTCGCGCCGACTCCCACCACACTATGCGCTAGGGAATCGACAAGCGCAGATCATAGAACAGTAAGTCACCAGTATGCCCTGAGACTTCCAGACTGTGGGTTCCGGCTGCACATTGGCGGTACATGTCATCTGCAAGGCCGCTGGCTGCCGGCAGAAGTGTCTTAGTGTATGTGAGAACCGATTGGACTGTCACGAACCAGGCGGCTGCTTCAGCCTCACTTAGTTCACCGACATCCCGGTCTCCGCCGCAGGGGAACGCATCCCGACAAGTGCGCAGCTGAACGGCTTGGTGACTGTGAATATCAGCGAATCCCCGCCGTCAGGGACGACTGATTGCAGCGATGGGAGCAAGGGTCAATCCGGAACGACGCCCTCAACGACGTCCATGCCTTCAGACGTGTCCTCGTTCTCGATCCATTGGGGCTTGCAAGGCAGAAACACGGGCAACGAAAACGGCAAAATCTCCAAGATAAATGCATCCGCAGGAGCCCCTTCATGGGGGACGGCGTTATGCCCGAGAAACCCCCGGTTCCCACTTGGATGTAGTCCGGAGAACGTCAGGCAGCTGCAAAGCGGACTTCGTTCGATGGAGTCAGTTGCGACATTAGAGCTGCCTTGTCCTCCCTGCGAGATGACTTGCGACCGCGAATCCCATCAGAGAGGACGGCGGCCTTCACGAACAAAGGCGAAAGCCAGATGGAGTTGGTCAGGGTTCGAATATAGGCGCAGCTCTCCCGAGTGGATGAAGCCCGGCCGTACACAACGCAGAAGTTCACACGGAGCACCTCGGCCCTCTGCTCGCCCCTGGCGCCGATCCTAGCGACATTCTCGTTCACCGTCCAGAACGTCTCCTGCAAGCCGGTGGCGGCCCCGGCCGGGGAGCCGTTGCTCGTCAGGACCAGAACGAACGGACGATGGCCCGGATGCCGAGGATGACGAGAATGGCGCCGAGGACTTCCGGCGGGTTTGAAGGGAAGGTGTTAGTTCAGGAAGTCGGCGAAGCTGGCCAGAGGACCCGGATCGAGGTGTGTGCGTGCCCGCGTGACTGCAACGTAGGCGAGTCGCTTCTCCTCGGCCAGTTGGTCCTTGTCGCCTCCAAGGGCAACACGGGCAAGGATCTCTGCGAAGTCCGAGCAGATGCGGACAGTATCCCACTCAAGGCCCTTGGCCTTGTGGGCGGTGGAGATGACTGCCCCGGTGCCGAGCCCCGCGGACGCGTCGGTCACGGCTCGCTCGAGTGCGGTAACCCCGTGCAGTTCTATGAGTTTGGTCCATGTCCGGAGTTCATGCGCACTCGAATCGTAGAGGACGTGCTCCTGGACTTCGGTCCACGAGATGAAGTGCCTGAGCAGTGCGTGGCCGGCGCGTCGGCCCTCCATCAGATCCGTCGCACCACGCAGGAGCCCAAGGATGGACTGGTGGTCGGACCTCAGCCTCGGCCATTGCCCGGAGTCCTGGAGGGCCATCAGCTCCCACACGGCTGCTGCGTTCGTGCGGGTCAGCACCGCGTCCGGCTGCTCACAGGGACCGATGAGCGTCGCCAGGGACGGGTTGGGTCGAACCGGGTGCGGAGCACTGAGGGAGCGCAGCCATCCATTGGCAATGGCCGCAACATCTTCGCCGAAACGCCAGGAAGTCGAAAGCGGCAGCGTGTGGGCCGCCGTGACGGATGCCAACGCGTCCTTGCCGCCGGCGAATCCGTAGATGGACTGGTTGGGGTCGCCGACGAAGACTTTCTTCAGGTGCTTCTGCGCCTTGATGGCGTGCGAGACGGCGGGGCTGAGGTCCTGGGCCTCGTCGACGAAAAGGACATCGCCGCTGTGTCCGATGGACGGGCCGTTCAGCAGCCAGGTCTTCAGGTAATGGTCGTGCGTGATAGGCATGTCGGTGACGGTTTCGTCGCGGATGTTGGCCCAGTGCTCTTCAGCCATCAGGAGGACGAGGGGTGTCAGGGAGGTTCGCAGGCTCCCGGATGCCCGGCCCGTGCTGACGTGGCGGGCAAGCAGTTTGCGGCTGGGGCTGTGGCAGTAGTTTGCGACCGTATCGACGGCCATCTTGGTCAGATCGTACGGGGTGACCTGCTTGGCGACCTTGGGCCCGCCGAACGCTTCGGCAAATCCGGGCTCGGTGGCACCCAGCCGGCGTGCCGTTACCGCGATGGGTTCGATGCCGAGCCGAAGCCGGCCCAGCCAGTGACCGTGGCCCTGCGATGTCAGATCCCGGTAGGCGAAGGCGTGGATCGTGGTGGCGGTGACGTTGGAGGAGAAGCAGCCTTTGGCTTCAACGGCGGTTGCCTTGTTAAAGGTCAGGTACGTGATCTTGGCCTTGGTGGAGTTGGCCAGCAGCTGCAGGGTTGTGGTTTTTCCCGTTCCGGCGCCGGCAAGAATTTTGATGTCGCCGGACCCGAAGAACGAGTCGAGGATGGCTGCTTGTTCCGGGCTTGGTTCCCATGCAGGGCGGAAGCCGGCGCGGACGGTGGCGAGCCTCCCTGGCGCCGGTGGAAGCAAGGGGGCAGTCGCCGGGGCGGCCGACGACCGTGGGGCTGCTGCGCGCCGCCGCGGTGGCGGGCCCGAAGCCGCGATCTCACCGGACCTGACAATCGTGAGCAGCTCCCAGGCGAGGAGTGCGCCGATCCGGGCATCGGGCAGGGCACGGTGTGAGGTGGTCTGCCGGATCTTGAAGTACTGGGCGAGTGAAGCAAGCTTGTGGTTGGTCCCGGTGACGACCAGGCGCCGGGCGGCAGAGTAGGTGCAGAAACCCTCCAGCTCGCCTGGATCGATGAGCGCGCGCCCGAGCTCGAAGGTCAGGAACCGGTTCTCGAACGGGAGGTTGTGCGCGACGACGACGCGGTCTCCGATGAAGTCCAGGAGCTGGTGCAGGACGGTTGCGATTGGTGGGGCCGATTCGACTTCGTGCTGCTTGATGCCGTGTACGAACTCGGCTCCGTGCACGTAGCCGCTGCCGGGGTGGGCCAGGCTCGTGAACTCCCGGGTCAGCTTGCCGTTGCTGTTGATCCGGGCCGCGGCGACTTCAATGATTCTGCTGGACGGCGTACTGATACCGGTCGTTTCCAGGTCCACGCAGACGAACTCCCGCTTCCCGTGGAGCAGGGCCTCGACGTCCTCGATCCGCACGCTATTACAAAACATCTGGCCCCCGGTCTTCTCTGCCCTCCTCAGGGTAGTGTCCGGGGGCGCGTCCGCGGGGATTTGGCCTCTATGTTGCGCGATGCCCACCCAAGCGCTTCCACCAAGACTTTTCACCCGGTCCGCTGCCAGGTCGGGATCCCAGTCGACTTCTTCCCGCTTATCCAGTGTTTCAACCAGCGGCCAGGATTGAAGATCGGGTCCACAGCGGAGATTCTTGCGAGGCTGGTGGTCCACGTCCTGGAACACGCCTTCCATCCAGCCGAAGGGATCACCAAGATCTGCACAGCATGAACAGCGCGTCTCTAGCGTCGGAATTGCATCTGGCCGATTCGGCGAAAACTGGAGGACCGGCGCCACAAACCACCAATTAGTGAAGGGTCGATGTAGGCCATTCCGGGGACGATACGCAACCGGGTCATGCGCCCGCTGGCTGATCGGACCATGAAGCGGATGAAGGGAGGTGGAATTGTTGTGCAGTGTCTGGAACCTCGATGCGCCGTGCGCGTGTGGTCGGGAGTCCGCACCGAGCGCGGGCAGGACCCGGATGCAGCCGCGGTTGAACTTCTCCAGCAGGATCAAGTGTTTCAGGGCAAAGAAGCGCCGCACCCTGTCGATGCGGGGAGCGGCAGTTTGGGGGAGGGCTCTGGTGGGGAGAATTCGGGGTGTGGACAGTGTCCACACTTTCGGCTTCGGATCGGGTCGTACATCGATCGGATCGGGCCGGATTCGGTATGTTTGGGCGGGAGTCCAGTGTTTGCAAGGGCTGGAACCCGGTTCGAGTCCCACCTCGGGCACAGTGTATCCGCAGTTCAGAGGCCCTTTTGTTTTTTCGTGTGCACATTGTGCACACTCCTGCCTCTGATGTTCCGGGTGTGTGGGGTCCCGAAACGGTCTATTCGGTTGTGTAGGGAAGCGGCTGCCTACGGGGGACCGCGTACCGCCCTGTGGGGTCTCTTCTGAGTGTTCATCCTCGTTCGTCCTTCCGCCGGGTTTTCGCTTTCACCAATTCATTGCGGCCAGGGCCGCGCACAACATGACTTGCTGATTATTCTTTAGATCGACCTTGGGTTGCGGCCGGTCCGGATTTTCCGCTCTGATACCTGTTCATGCAGGAATGCTGGGGGAACGGCATGACATGGCAACTGATCCAGTGCAGACCATGCGCTCGCTGAGCCTGGCAGTGTGGTAGCCGGAGTCGGCCACCAGTTAACCCGCCGCCGCAGCCATCATTATCGCTGTCATTGCCGCATCCGGATTCTGCGTATTCGGCGTCGCTGTTCTCGCTGTTTTGGCGTGGGAGCTGGCTACGTTGCCCTCAATCAGATCCCTCTGAGAGGCGAAACGAAGCGGTGGGCTAGGCATTGGCCATTTCACCGTCCCCAATTTAGACTGACGCCGTATACGCTGCCTTGCGTCGTGCAGGTCGAGGACCATCAGCTTTCTGGCGCCGGAAATCATCCAGCATCTAGCCACGATCGCGGAGGCCCTGCCCGATGGCATGCTGTACGACCAACCGAGGCCGCATCGAGAGTCGGGTTGAAGGTACCCGGTCGGGCCGTCCTCAGTATGGGATCCTTAGTTCGAGGATCTGCGACCATGAGTAGCCCGGCAGAGTACGTCGGAGCCGAACCAGCTTGATCTCGCGTGATAGTAATCAGTCATGAATGTATTTCCTCCTGAAGAGGACTCCACGACTTCGTCGCCAATCCCGCCTCAAGTGCCGGGCCAAGTGTTTCGATCTAGCAAAGTTCCGAGTGTCTCCAAATACTCGCTCAAATCTCTGAAGCTGAAAGTCTTTGATGAGTATCCGCGGGAAGGTCATGAACTTACCGAGGATGAAGCCAAAAAGCGCCCGAAGGATATGGTTGCGACTGGCTTCCTTGTAGAGATCAACTCTTCGGGCGACGTCGTATTCGTCACGAACTACCACGTCGTAACGTGGCGTACTCTCGAAGATGAGTTTGTGGGAGATGCGTTCAAAAGCAGAACGCCGCGGACGCTGCGGGTAGAACTCCCAAGCGAATTCGAGCGACCGGACGTCCCACTATTTGATGAGCTTGGTCGGTGGGAGATAGAGCTCTACGACGGCGAGCCAGGCAACCTGCTGCCCCTCTGGTTCCAAGACGGCGATCATGTGCGCGGCGAGCTGAAGCCACCGATAACCGACGTTGTTGTTTTTCCGGTTGAGCGTGAGCGGGCAAGGCAGCTGAGTCGCTACGTCTACAGCTGGGATCAGGCGGACGGCCTGCCCCTATCCATCACAGACGTCCTATTCGTTGTGGGCTATCCGAAGTCGGTGGGAACTTTCGTTTCGTCCACACCAATATGGACGCGTGGTTCCGTCGCCAGCGAACCTGAAATGGATCCCGACGACCGATTCTTCATCGACAGCAGGACACGGCCTGGCCAATCGGGGTCGCCGGTGATCGCATATAGGCCCGAGTCGACAATGATTTCGGCCGGCCCCGCCGGTCAGGTGGAGGAAAAGGCCATCTTGCAAGGCGTTTACAGTGGCCGAACGGACAAAGACTCAGATATCGGGTCCGTTTGGAATATGCCGGTGGTAGAGCGCATCGCTTACAAGATTCCGATTCAGATGTACCGCGGAAAACCAAACCCATTCATTGTTGGCTGACTCTAGACGATCAGCTTCACATAGCGTCGATTATCAGCCTTCGATCCAAGGCCGTCCTTGGACGAGAGAATTGCGCCAAACGCGGGAAAGACTCCATCTACTGACCGGCGGGCGTCAGATCCGGGTCTCGACTGTCACGGCTGCGGGGCCGCACCTCGGCGAGCATTCCGAGCAGTCAAGCTTGAGCGCTCCTGATCAACGCAGGCGGAGATTCTCTTGCCGCTTAGCCCCATTGAATGACATTCATGTAATACAATATCTAGTAGAAATATCTTCAATTGGCACTAGATGTAGTGTTGGTGAACTAGGCGGGGGACACAAGTGAGCGTAACGGACGCCTTCAACGAATTCCAGAGCATCGTCAATGCTGACGTGGAGCAAGTGAAGGAGGCCCGGTCGCGGCGTAACCTGTTCAAGGACGCTTTCATTCTGGAAAGCGACGTGGATGAAGTTATCTCGTCAGGTTCACTGGCACGAGGCACTCACAAGGACCCGATCCACGACGTGGATGTAGTAATTGTTTACGACGGCGCTCAGTATCCGGAATGGGGCGAACCAGGCCCCTCGGCAGAGGACGCCCTGGATTACACGCGCAAGCGCGTCAACGACCTCCTCGGTGCCACCAACGGAACCTTTGACAAAGCGGTACGCCTCGCCAGGTGGCGTAACCACGCAGTCAAGTGCTTCCTTGATGACCCCGATGACCCGAATGCATTCACAGTGGACGCGATGCCAGCTCTCCGCCGTAACGGCATGCTACTCGTCCCGGAAGCAGCTTCAAGAGACTGGGTTCCCTGCAATCCGGAATATCTCATTAAGGCCGTAGCGGACAAGCACGCAGAGTGGAGCAGCTACGCCGGCACCGTTCGGATGCTCAAGTGGTGGGCATCCGAGCAAGACATCAAGATCAAATCACTGGTCATGGAAGTACTCGCTCTTCACTTCCTTCCGACAAACCACATCCGACCAGTCGCCATCAAGCAGTTCTTCGTCAGTGCCCTGTTTGCAATTGAGGGCGGCAACGAAGTCGTTGACCCGGCTGGGATCTGCGGTCCCATCCAATCAGATCTTGACTACGAGGAATTTGCTAAGTGCCTGCGGGCAGCGCGGGATGCATCAATCGGCGCGTTCCAGTCACAAAGCAGCAACAACACCGCGGCCGCCATTCAACACTGGGGGGAAGTCTTCGGAGACGATTTCCCCAAGCCTCTCTCTACCGGAAATCCACTTCCAGCCGTTGCTCCCGCCCTACCCCGGACAGTGAAGGACACCCCTCAAGGATGACCAAGCCTCAAGCGGCAGGTCCGATCTTTTGGCAAGACGCCGAACCCACGAGACTGCAACGCGATCTCAAGGAAGTTGCCGAGTTCGCGCCGCATTTGCTGTACCAGGAGCCGCATCCATCGGACGGTGGGGAGCACATTCACGGCGGGTGGTTTGGGGAGCTGCCACTATGGCCGTTCGACAGGCCCGAGCCGGAGGGCTTGAAGGAGCTGGTCGGCAGCAACGGGCTAACGGTCGCGGTCATGTACTCCGCGGCGCACCCCATGGTGCCACCCACCATATTCCCGGTCAGTGTCGAACCGACGCCCCACGAAGAGACACAAGCGGCATGGCATGTGGCACCAGGTGGTTCGCTGTGCCTGCTCCAAAGCGACGGTGGTTGGCATCCCGAGGCCAGCATCACTGAATTGCTTGCCAAGGCTGCAGGCTGGCACGTCGAATATGCCTTGATGAAGCGCGGTCTAATGCAGGAGATGTCGGTGCGGGGAATTGTGACGGACTCTTCGTTCGATCATCATGTCGCCGAGTGCACGCGTGGCGACTACGAGGTTCCGGAATCTCCTGTTATCCGGGGCCCCATTGTCACCAACTGATCCGTTCATAGTCCTCACACAGGACGCGGCAGCGAAGATCGCCAACGCAAAGGGCACGTCCGGTCGAATTCGGATGCGCTTTGTTCCTGCCGAGGGCATGTACGTCATTAACGCAATTACTTCTTCCGCGGGGACAACGCTTCCGGTGGATATTCCGTCGGAGTATCGAGCGCTGAAGTGGGATGGTGAACGCTGCAGTGGACAGTGGATAAGGAAACCGCAGAGCGAAATCAACCTCCTCCACCGCTACGTCATCAGTCGGACCAGCCGGACGCTAGACTACGACGCTTTTCGGGACATGGTTCCGGGCGTTTCCGATCCTGGCAATCATTCGGGCCTGCTGATCACGCACGATCCGGAGCTTTCCCCTGAAGCTGTCCAGGCAGGGGTTCACGAATTCGCCGGGTGGAACGTGGAAAGGAGCGGTGTAAGTCCCATTCGCATAGAAGTTGAGCCCAAGGTTGTGGGTCTACTGCAGCTTGCCGGTCAATGGCCGATTGAACAGCTGGCGGCCACCTCCGTCATGGTCGTTGGGTGTGGCAGCATTGGCAGTGCAGCCGCGGAGGCCCTGGCAGGCTACGGGGTAGGCCGTGTCCTCCTCATCGATCCTGACCGCTTCCTGTGGCACAACCTGCTCCGACACACCTTGGGGCCCGAAAGCGTTGGTAGGCGCAAAGTTCACGCCCTAAGGGACCTTCTGAATTCCCAATGGCCATTACAAAACGTAGAAGCACTTCCCGTTGACGTCGTCAGCCAAGCTCACCTGGTGCGCCCATTGATGGAGGACGTAGATCTAGTGATCTGTGCTGCCGATGGGATAGCTCCCCGTCGGGTCGTCAGTCACCTGGCCCGCCGGGCTGGGAAGCCGGCGATCCTGGCATGCGTCCTCGACAATGGGTCCATCGGTGAACTGCTGCGACTTCGTCCTACGCCGCGGTTTGGGTGTCTTTTGTGCTTCAGAGCGCATCTCGATGCGTCTGGTGCCATGGACGCTGAAGCCGATCAAGAACTGGAATATGGCACTGGCCGGGTACACCAGCCCATGACCGCTGTGCCTCCCGATTTGCGCCTTACGGGCACGCTTGCAGCCAAAGCTGCCGTGGCAACGTTGCTTGAGTCCCTGCATGGAGACCACACGCAGGCCCTTCCTGGTGAACACGCTGTGATCGGTTTAAGGCCTGGTGGCGACCTTGCCCCGCCGTTTGACGCCAAAGCCTCGGCTGGGATCAGCTGGGCGTCCATCCCGCAGCCTAGGGAGAACTGCTCATCCTGTGGTGCGGCGTGACCAACTCTGCTGAGATGCCCGACATTTGGATCATCCCAGAGGCGCTGGCCCTGATCGGGGAGGAGGCCATCCGTTCCCGCGACGGGTTGGAAACCGGGGGTATTCTGCTCGGCACGGACGATGGTCGGGAGATTGTCGTCCGTCACGCTGGTGGCCCGGGCGCGAAAGCCCATCGTGAATCAAACCGCTTCCTTCGCGACTTAGCCCATGCCCAACAGCTTGCCGAGCTGGCATGGAAAGAGGACCAAAGCCAATGGATTGGTGAATGGCACACGCACCCATCGGGCGATCTCAGCCCGAGTAACTATGACCTCGAAGCCTACGCCCGGCACCTGCATGATCCCGAGCTTAGCTTCAGACGTTTCCTCACCATCATCGTCGGGCTTACTCGAACGGGTGAAATCATGGCAGTTGCCTGGATCGTCGACCAGGAAACCGCCCTTCCCGTACCAGTGGCCGTCGCTGATGATCGCGAAGGCACCACAGCATCGCAGTCCTCACCCGACACGGACAGGAAGTAACTTGCCCAACATCATTGCCACTCATGACCCGGCAGACCCCATCTTCATTTCCTACAGACAATCAGATGGAACCGAAATCTGCGCAGAACTAGCCTGGCTACTGCGGGCTGGGGGGATCCCCGTTTGGCGGGACAAAGACGACCTCCCTCCTGGCGACACAGAAGAACGCCTACGGCAAGCAATCGGAGACGGTATCTCCGGGGGCGTGCTGGTCACAACACCCGAGGTAGCAAAGAGCAGAGTCGTCAAAGGCGTCGAGGCACCCCTGCTGTTCGACTCACATAAAGCACATCCGAGCTTTGCCCTGGGCATTGCCAACGCTGTGGAAAGAGAACCTGGGAAAATCGACTACTCGGCACCCGAGAGACTGCTCGGCATGGCCGGAGACACACTGAGCGGTGTCGACCAACACCCCACACACCGCGACGGGCTACGGACGGTGGTTCAAAAGATGCTGTGGCACCGCCTGGCCAACCATCGGGAAAGCGTTGCCCTGAATGACGGAACTTTCAGCCTGTCACTCCAGACCCGCAATGCGGCACAAGTGTATGACCGCACAGGAAACCAGTTGGATATCCGCGTCCGGCCGTCTGATCATGAGCGTCTTCCCAGCCGGGAAGGCCTGATAGACCTGAAAGACACGATCGTCTTCCTCCCAGACGGCGTCACCCGAACCGGCGCCCGCCGTATACAAGTTCAGGGTGGCGCCCACCTATCGGTTGCCTTCGCCCTAGGTGCGTCCCTGCCTTCGTCCCGGATCGGTCACATGGAAGTCCTTGACCAGCAGGGGAATGTCTGGGCCGGTGACGGTGAAGCCCGATTCAGCACATCCCCGCTCGTGAGTGTCAGCGACTCAGCAACGAACACTTCCGCGAGCAAACCCGGTCGGCCAGCGGTTGCAGCGTATGTCGATCTCCTCAACGAGAGAAGCAACGCGGCCTTCGAGAAATTTCTGGAAGCCAACAATGGAACCTTGAAGTCCTGGATCCACCTCACTGCTACCACTGGTGACCTTCTAGATCCCGCAGATGCCGGCCGTATTGCAGCAGAAGTTGTGGCTCACATCAGGGCCCTTGCGAACAAGAACGGAAACGCGGAAATCCACCTCCTTCTGCGCTGCCCATTCCCGCTTACAGTCCTTATCGGACGCCTGACGAACACTCTCAGATGTGTGCTTTACGAGTGGGATGATTCGGAGCCCACAAGCGGCGATGATTATCGTCCCAGTTACACGGCTACCCTCCGGGTACGGGCCGGCGCCCGCGACGGAGTTATCGAAGACGTGCTACTCACTGCAGGCGTCGTCTAATCGAATTCAGAAATTCCCGAAGCTCGATCGTTGCCGGCCCGTTTCCCGTAGAGGGAAGGGCACCTGATACCCTGAACTTTCAGGGTACTTTGTCTTTACATGCTGACAACTTGACATAAGGTCCACTATCAGTTGCCTGTTGAGAGCCAGTCGAGCACCCACAGGCCGGGGAAAGGCGGACGCTGCGGTCTGCTCCGCTGCGCCCATGGTGGGCTCACTTCGTGGAGCCGAATTGTCGCTTGGTCATGTTGGTTGCTGTTCGTTTCTCCATGAGATGTTCGGAGAGGAGTAACCCGCCGCCATGTTGTTCGTTGATTTCCTGCATGAGGGCCGCCTCGTAGTGCGGTGCTTGTTCGGCGCCGGTCCCGTCTGGAAGCCCTACTCTTCATATCGGCGCGAAATCGCGCGAAAGACACCACTGTGGTTGGCGGCGTCGAAGTGGGCAAGAAAGAGGGTGTGCACAATGTGCACACCCTGGGCTCCGGATCGGGTCGTACTGGTGCCGGACTGGGCCGGATTGCGGAGGTTTGCGGGGGAGTGGCGGATCTACAAGGCTTGGAACCCGGTTCGAGTCCCACCTCGGGCACAGCATGACCCCTCGTCAGAGGGGTTTTTGCTTTAATGTGTGGACATTGACCCTCCGCGGGTCCCTCTGACGTTGGCCGCGGTCTGTGGCTGGCGCCGCGGCGGCCTGTTCGGTTGTGTGGGTGGCGGGGTCAGGGTCCCTGCTCATGGGCCCTCCGCCTGCTGGAATCTGGGGTAAGTGCCGTCCTATCTGGCTGTTCCGGTGGCCAGTTGTTGGCCGTCACTCATTCATGGCCAGGAGTTGCGGTGAGGACATGACCAAGCCGAATTTTCTTTGAGGATCTTCCTCCGATAGCTGCTTTCTGCGGACCGGGCAGCGTGCGCTCATCGTGTTTTTGTCCGGCCAAAGGTGTGCACATTGTGCACACCTTTGTGCACGGGCGGCTTTTCGACGTGCATTTTGGTCCTTCCTCATGGTTCTGCCTTCACTACTTCATGAAGTTCTCTGTTTCAGGCGACATGACTTTGCGGCCTGGATCGTCGGTTTCATTGGACGTTCCGGGTTCAGCGGGAACGTCTCCGGGGGTATCTATGGCTGGCGTACGAGCGGTCGACAGAGTCCAGGTGTGTGGGATCCGGACTCTTCTTCCGGGGGCGCTCCTGGTTTGGTTGATCCGTCATGGCCGGTCCATGTCTGTAAGCGCGGTTGCCTGGGTGACTACCTGAGCTTGCTCTTTGCGGCCATGGGATTGGCCGCCGGCGCATCACGCGGCGGTCTTGGGCACACGGAGTTTGTCCCGCAAGCTGAGGGTTGGGAGACAGGTGATTGAGGCACTGTGGCTGGCCGCCCTACAGTTGCTGCAGGTGTCTCGCTGTTTTGACCTGTGCTGGAGGCATGGGGAAGGGTTACGTCGCAGCGTGACGTTCGCAGTGCCGAGTTCGGTCCGAGGCGAATTATCTCTCCCTCAAACAAAGTTAACGCAGGTGAGCGCCGAAGGACATTGCAAAGCACGTTGGCCGCGTCCGGATCGGGTGTGGACGAGTCACCGAAGCGGTCAGGCGGCCAGCCGCGGAGCCGTCGCCGCCCACCAACCCCAGCGGCTGAACCAGTGGGAGGATTCGGTGTCAGCGTCAACGGCCCGGTGGTGTCTAGGACTCGACGAGCGTCAGGATTGTTTCCGGGCGGACGCCGTCGAATTTCATCGCATCGGCTGCAGCTTCGGACTCCATCATTCGCTGGAACGTATCCATGTCGGGGACTTGGACGATTAGGCCTACACGGTGGGTCTCCGCCGGGTCGATGAACGTTCGAACCGTGATGCCCAGAGGCCCGAAGATTTCTTCCCGTTTTGGTGAGCTGAGCCAGTGCTCAACGTCGTCGACCTCGTGGAAGATCATTATTGTTGGCATCGTTGCCTCTGCTTTCTGAAGTTGCGTCAGGAGCCGGATTGGAGAGGGACCGCGTTAGGACATCGCGATCACGCTGAACGTACCATGGCCTCGATTGCAGCGATAGGGAAGAGTAACGAGGGTGCGGGCCCGCACAAGCCGCCGTGCCGGGACGGCCCGGTTCTGAAACCTGACCGTTTGAGCGCACGCCGGAACCGGCCGCGCCAGGTGCCGGGTCAGGTGCGGGGACCGTGTTCGGGTCAGCAACACCCCAGAACACTTCCGCGCCGGACACCGCCGGGCAGGGCGGGCGCGGAGGAACGGAGGCGCCGGCGGCAAGCACGTGATTGCCATCCTGTCGGCCAGGCCCGAAGGTTCCTTCCTGCGGGTAACTTTCAGGCCGCCGCATTCGATTGTTTCCTTGTCCCGTGTTTATCCCCGGCAGTGCCACTGGTGATTGTTGCAGGGAGACGACCGACGAGGGACCATTGAAGGCGAACTATTTATCTGCCCTGTTGTGGCGGGAGCTGGGCCTTGCTGGAACAACTGCTCCTGAAGCCGGAGACTGAAAGGTTTTTCCGTCGGGAGGGCGGCCAGCACGGCTGGCGCAATCGACGGGCGAACTCAGAGTCGTCCTCGGGCTTCTCCGTTTAGACTAACTAGCGCGCAGGGTCGAGAGCTGATAGCCCGTCCGTCCATGGAACCCTGAGCGGTACGATTTTGGCCCCGGCAAGGTCAGGAGGCCGCAGGCTCCGCGGCCGAGCTCGGTGGAGAGCCGATGCTTGTCAGGGATGTTTGGGGCAGACTGGTGGCGTGAGCGGAATCCGGTGGGTGCTGCACGTCGATCTCGACCAGTTCATTGCGGCGGTCGAAGTGCTCCGGCGGCCGGAGCTTGCGGGCAAGCCGATCATTGTGGGCGGTCGGGGCGACCCCTCGGAACGGGCGGTGGTGTCGACCGCATCCTACGAAGCCAGGGCGTTCGGCGTGGGTTCCGGAATGCCCCTACGCATTGCGGCCCGGAAAGTGCCCGACGCTGTGATCCTGCCCGTCGATCAGGAGGCTTACCTTGCGGCGTCTGAAACGGTGATGGCTACCTTGCGCACGCTGTCCGGCGCCACCGTGCAGGTGCTGGGTTGGGATGAAGCCTTTGTCGGCACTGAGACAGAGAATCCGGAATCCTACGCCCGGCAGGTGCAGGCCGCTGTCCTGGAGCGAACGCAGTTGCATTGCAGCGTGGGCATCGGAGACACCTTGGTCCGAGCCAAGGTCGCCACCGGTTTCGGCAAGCCGGCCGGCGTCTTCCGACTCACTGCCGGGAACTGGCTCGACGTCATGGGTAGCCGGCCCACCAAGGACCTGTGGGGCGTCGGGACCAAAGTGTCGGGCCGGCTGGCCAAACTCGGCATCAACACAGTCGCCGAGCTCGCCGCGTCCGACCCCCAAGACCTGGTCCCGGAGTTCGGCCCCAAGATGGGTCCTTGGTACGCGGAGCTCGGACGCGGGGACGGCGCCAGCGTTGTGGACGACACCCCGTGGGTTGCCCGCGGGCATAGCCGGGAGACTACCTTCCAGCGGGACCTGACCGAGCCCGCCCAGGTGGACGACGCCGTGAGGGAGCTGACAGCGCGTGTCCTTGAGGACGTTGTGGCCGAAGGACGGCCCGTCGTGGGGCTGACCCTGAAGGTACGGTACGCACCGTTCGTCACCAAGACCCATGCGAGGAGGATTCCCGAGACATTCGACCGGAACGAAATCCTCGGGCGGGCTTTGGACCTCGCAGCCGGAATCGAAGCGGGCCGTCCGATCCGACTCCTGGGCCTGCGGGCCGAGATGGCTATGCCCGACGATGCCCGAAAGGGACATACGCCTACGCGCGGCGGTTGGTGACGGCGTCGCTGCCTTCCTTACCAGCACGGATGGGTCGCTTCGCGGAAGTAACGGTCGTAGATGTCCAGGGCGCCGGTGGCAAGCCCCGGTGCCGCCGTCGTACATCGCTCCCGCCGCAGCGTTTGCCCTAGCCTGCGCCGCGGAACGGCACCGGGGATGACCGGGGTGAGGCCGTCCTGCGCGATCACCTACGCGAGGGCTGCTTGCGCAGTGGTGACGCCGTCGGGCCACTGGACGCTGAACTCCTGGGCAGCTTTGACGCCGGTGGCAAAGTCGACACCCGAGAAGGTTGCGCCGGCGTCGAACGCGGCCCCGTCGCGGTTGTAGTTCCGGTGATCGTCCTCGGGGAACTCGGTGTCCCGGGTGTGCTTTCCAGTGAGATTTATACGTGTGAATAACCGGATGTGCGGTTGTCGACATGGCTGCAGGAGCGGAGAGTGCTCGTCCACCTTGGTCGTCCTCGATTCCTGGGGCGCGGCATCAGCCGGCGGCATCAACGGCGATGGGCGGGCACGATTGGCCGGACGCGAGGGCGGTGGGGGCCGTCTTCGGTGAATGCGCGCAGGTCTGGCCGTCTCGGGTCCGTTAGCAGAGTAGGGACCGCCAAGCTCGAGGAATAGGACGAGGCCTCCGTGGGGGCCGCCCGGGAATCAGCGGGCGTTGCAGGGAATTCGGCGAAGTCTTAATGAGGATAACGCAAGAGGTCGATGGCGGGAACCTCCCGCCATCGACCTCTCGCGTTTCTCCTTGCATGTACGGTGGCGGTACTACGAACTTTGGAACTCCAATGCTGTCAGCACGCGGGCCGGTTGAGGACATCGCTGGATACGCGCTGCTTGAGCAGTGACCCGCCCGGGCCGGCCAGCAACTTCCGGTCTTCCACCATGACGGTCCCGCGCAGTACGGTCATGCTCGGCCAGGCCGCCACCTGGTAACCCTCCCATGGTGTGTAGTCCGCCTCGTGAAGATCCGATGCAGTGATCCGGCGGTCCACGGTGGTGTCCAGCACGGCCAGGTCCGCGTCGCTGCCAACCGCGATCACGCCCTTTTGTGGATACAGGCCCAGGATCTTCGCGGCATTGGCGGAGGTGATGTCCACGAAGCGCGTCAGATCCAGGCCCCGCTTCTTGACGCCTTCGGTATACGCCACCGCCATGCGCATCTCGACGCCGGCATGGCCACCGGTCGCGTCCAGGATGGTCTTGCCGCGCGTCTTCACGTCCAGGTCGGTGCACACGCCGTCGGTGGCCAGCGTGCTCAGCGAGCCGTCCAGCAGCGATTCCCACATCGAATCCCGGTCCGTCTCGGACTTCAAGGATGGGTACGTGTGGTAGATCGCGCCGTTCTCCTGCTTGTAGTCCTCGGCCGTGAAGTAGGCGTAGTGCGGAAGGATCTCGCCGTAAACCGCCTGGCCGCGGCCGCGTGCCTCGCGGATGGCGTCCACGCCTTCGCGGGCGCTGACGTGCATGAGGTAGATGGGAGCCCCCACATGGTGGGCGAGGGTGATGGCCCGCTGGAAGGAGAGCTTTTCGGAGAGGTTGTTGTGGGCATGGTGCATGTACTCAAGGGCGGTCTTGCCCTGGCGCTGCAGCTTCTTGTACGAGTACATGACAATGTCGTCGTCCTCGGCATGGACCGCAAGCATTGCGCCCGCGGCGGCCGTCTGCTCCATCAGCCCCCACATGTTGCCCAGGTCCGTCTTCTGCTTGGGCCGGGTCGGCGTCGTGTTCGTCATCCACACCTTGTAGCTGCCGTGCCCGTTGGCCACCGCATCCGGGACCTGCTCCAGGACCTCGAACGGGATCTCCGGCTCCTTGAAGGTGCCGTGCAGCGCGTAGTCCGTGTACGTGGAGCCGGCCCACTCGGCGGACTTCCGTGCGAAGGACTCGGACAGTTCGTCGCCCGGCTTCCAGTGCGCAAAGTCAACGAGGGTGGTGGTGCCGCCGTAGATCGCGCCCTCGCTCACGCGGTCCGGCCCGAAGCACATGATGCCGCTCTCCGCCGCGGTGGGAAGCACCGAGTTGGTGTGCACATGGGGGTCCACGCCGCCGGGAACCACCAGCTTGCCTTTCAGGTCCACCACCCGCCGGGCTTCGTCGGGCGTGCCGACGCCTGAGGCGCGGAGCGACACGATCTTGCCCTCCGCAATGCCGATGTCCAGGCACTCGGCACCGGAGGGCGTGACGACCAGGCCGTTGGTCAGGAGGAGATCAAACATCGGAGACCTGCGCATTCATAGTGTCGGAAGAATCAAGAGTGAAGGGTTCGGCGCTGAAATAGCGCGAGGCCAGCGTGACCTTGGCCGAGACCCGGGCGTTGACCAGCTGCGAGACGGACACGTCCGCGGCCGCGCTAAGCAGCATCGCGGTCTTCTCCCGCGACCAGTTCCGGTCCGTTTGAAGCAGTTCGAGCATGTCGTCCAAGGCGAGCCTCGCCGCCTCGTCCAGGGTGTCGCCGTCGCCGATGGTGATGACGGAACCGGAGCTGAGGACCACCGGCCGCCGGATGCCGGCGCCGGCATCCGGAACCGCAGACCCGGGGACCACCGTGCAGGAGAGCCGCACGCTGCCTTCGACCTCGACGGCGGTCAGCGAGCACTCGCCGTCACCCTGGGCCGCGTGCAGATCCCCGGCGTACAGCATCGCTCCGGGCACCTGCACGGGGAGTACGACGGCGGAACCGGCCGTCACGTCCTTGCAGTCCATGTTCCCGCCATGGATTCCCACGGTGCTGGAATTGGGACCGGCACCGACCGGCGCCACCCCCACCTTGCCGACCATGGGCCGGACAGGGATGTTGATGCCGTGGTCGAACACCACCTGGCCGTCCACGATCTCCACCACGTGGCCCGCCCTGCCGAGGCCGCCGGTGAAGCCGCCGCGTCCTGGCAGGGTGACCATCGCCCCGCGGTCGGCGATCCTGATCTCGTGGATGTCCACGCGCAGGGCGTCGCCGGGATTCACCCCGCGGATTGCCACCGGTCCGGTGACCGGAATGGACAGCTTCTCGTACTCGCCGGTCTCCTCGAAGAGGCCGCCGGTGAGCAGGCTCCGCGCGTCGAGCCAGAAATGCTCGCCCTGGTTGACTGTGAGGACCGGTTCGGAGTTCGCCTCAAAGGACAGTGAGGCGTGCTCGTAGCCGGCGCGCGCCAGCTCCGCGGACGGCACCTCCTGCAGCGTCTGGATGTCTTGCATGGTTTTCCTCCTAGGCCGGGTAGACGGGCGTGGCCCAGTTCTGGTCCGCGGCCACACGTCCGAGGACGGCCTGCTGGTACAGTTCCTGGAGGCTGCGGGTGATGTCTCCGACTGTTCCCTTGCCGATGGGGGTGCGGTCCACGGACGCGACGTGGTTGACTTCTGCGGCGCTGCCGCAGACAAAGACTTCGTCGGCTGAGTACAGCTCGGTGCGGTCGATGGGGCGGATGTCGACGTCGAGGCCCAGCTCCGTGCGGGCGAGGTGCAGGACGCTGTCCCGGGTGATTCCCTCGAGGATGCTGTCCGTCACCGGGGGAGTGCACAGCTTTCCCTGGCGGACCATGAAGACGTTGTAGCCGGCGCCCTCGGCGACGTGTCCGTTCTCCGTGAGCAGCAGCGCCGCGTTGTAGCCGTTGCGCTTGGCTTCCAGCAGGGCGAGCCGGCCGTTCTGGTAGTTGGCGATCGACTTCACCCGGGGCGGCATGGACCGGTCCGAGAGTCGGGCCCAGCTGCTGATCTGCACATCCAGGCCGGTGGAACCGAAGTAGTTGCCCATGGGGATGGCTGCCATGAACACGGTGGAGGGACCGGTGTCTTCCGGCTTGCCGTCCTTGGAATCGACAAACACCTGGGCCCGCATGTGCAGATTACCCCGCAGTTCGTTGGCCCGGATCAGTCCCAGGAGCTGTTCGCCGAGCTGGACAATGTCCTTCGGGCCGTCAATCTCCACTACCCTCATGGAGTCGATCAGGCGCTTCATGTGGTCGCCGATCCTGAAGGCGTACAGCTGCTGCTCGTCTTCGCTCCAGTACGCGCGGAATCCCTCAAAGACTCCGACGCCGTACTTCAGCGAGGTGCTCAGCACATGGAGACGGGCATCGGCGTAGTCCACCAGCTCGCCGTCGTGGAGCAGATACTTCACCGGTTGGCCCGGAGCGGGCTGTTGGGTGGCTACTGCGGCTGCTGTTTCTTGAAAGTTGGGCATCGTGGGCTTCCCGTTCCTCATCTGTTGCGTGGGTGCTGGCGGCGTCGACAGCACTCTAGCTTCATCACAATCGGTACTTGATCACTATATTGAAGTCACTTCGGTGCCGTGTCAATGGCCTGCTTGCGATGGGAAGGGGTGCGCGCAGTGCCTTGCGAGCCTCCTTAATGGGGCCACTGAAGACCTGCACTACCACGCGGTCACTTCGGAGAGGTTCCCCGGTTCCCCAGAAAAAGAGTGCAATTCGTCACACTTGGCACTACAGTCAAATTCAATAAAGTGATGAGACTTTGATATGAGGCAGCTGCCGATCAAAGTCCGAGCAGGGAGCTGAACGTGCAACAGCCACTGGTCCTGACGCAGGACGATCTTCGATACATTGCGAGTGAACTCATTGTGAGCGGGCCCGGCGCCCACTTCGCCCCAAACGCCGTTGCCGGCCAACTCCACGCGGAGGCCCCATGAGCATCCAAGGCCTGCCGCGCACCTCACCCGGGCTCCGGGCTGCGGCGTGGGTCCGCCGCGGCCAGACCCTCCTGATCAACCGGTCCAGCCCCATCATGGCCACGATTGCGGTGGTCATCATTGTGGGTCTGCCCCTCATGGCCATTGTGGCACCGCTGCCGCACGATCCCATGCGTCCGGACACCGACGCGATCGGCATCGCGCCGAATGGGACCCACTGGTTCGGCACCGATGGAAACGGGATGGATATCTTCTCCCGGACTATCGAAGCGGCAAAGCTGGACCTGCCCGTAGCCCTCGCAGCCACAGCACTGTCGCTCCTCGTGGGTGTCCCGCTGGGGCTGTTTGCCACGAGCGGCAGGCTGGGGGAGGCCATCATGCGCGTCATTGACGCCTTCGCCGCACTGCCGATCATCGTGATCGCCGTCGTCGCCATCAAGCTCATGGGCGGCGGGGCAACGGACGTGGTCCTCGCGATCGCCATTGTGGCGGCGCCACGGTTCGTACGCCTGTCCCGGGCGGCGGCCATGGCCCTTCGCTCCGCGCGCTACGTGGAGGCTGCGGCGGCGATCGGGTGTTCGCCGGTCCGCATCGCGTTCAACCACATCTTCCGCAACGCCTACGGCGTGGTCCTGGTGCAGGCAACACTGACAGCGGCCAACGCACTGGGAACCATTGCGGCACTGAACTTCCTGGGCGTGGGGGTCAAGCCTCCCACGCCGACGTGGGGAGCCATGATCAACGACGGCGTCAGCATGCTGATCCGCGGCGAATGGTGGGCGGCTGCCTTCCCCACCGCCGCCATGCTCCTGGCCATCGGCTCACTGAATGTGATTGCCGGAGCAATCGAAACGAAAATCGAGCGAGTGGAGCGGGCGCGATGACAGCAGGACTTCACGTGCGGGACCTCGTGACGGAGTTCCACTCCCGCGAGGGTGTGACACGTGCCCTTCATGGCATCTCCTTCGATGTCGGCGCCAATGAAATCGTGGGCGTCGTGGGCGAATCAGGATCGGGTAAGTCCACCGTGGTGCGCTCAGTGGTCAAGTTGCTGATGCCGCCGGGGCGCGTCATGGAGGGCACTGCCGAGTTCCACGGCCAGGATCTGATCCGCATGCCGGAGCGGCAGATCCGCCACATCAGGGGCAAAGAGATCGGCTTCGTTGCGCAGAACCCTTTCAGTGCGCTGAACCCGGTGGTGCGCATCGAAAAGCAGTTCTTCAACATCGCCAAGGCGCACGGGCTTAAGGCCGACGCCGAATCGCGCGGCCGTGCCCTCGAACTGCTGGCCTCCTCCGGCGTCAATGATCCCGAACGCGTCATGCTCGGCTACGCGCACGAGCTCAGCGGCGGCATGGCCCAGCGCGTCGTCATCTCCATGGCCTTGTACCTGAACCCGCGTTTGGTCATCGCGGATGAACCGACGACGGCGCTGGACCTCACCGTGCAGCGGCAGGTGCTGGACACCCTCACGCGGCTGACGAAGGGGAGCGGCCGGTCGATGCTGATCGTCACCCATGACCTGGGGGTGGTGGCCCATTACTGCGACCGCGTCCTGGTGATGTACCGCGGCCGCATTGTTGAACAGGGTCCAGTCTCCGAGGTGTTCGTCCGGCCCCAGGACCCCTACACTGTCTCGCTGCTCAACTCCGTTGTTCAGCCAAAGGCGGCCTCAGTCAGCGCGGCGCCCTGCCACACCGGTAAAACGCATCCCACCGAACTCTCCGAATCCAGGAGCATCTGACCATGCCCATCATTGAATTGAAGGACGTCCGGAAGACGTTCCGAACGCCGCAAGGACTGCCTGTCACGGCAGTCGACGGTGTTTCTCTCGCCGTCGAACACGGCGAGACCTTGGGGATCATTGGCGAAAGCGGTTCCGGCAAGTCGACCCTTGGCCGCCTGATCCTCAGGCTCATTGAGGCCGATTCCGGCACGATACTCCTCGAAGGCGAGGATATCCGTGCGTTGTCGAAAGCGCAGCTGCGGAACCGGCGGAGGCGCTGGCAGATTGTCTTCCAGGAGCCGTTCGCATCACTTAATCCGCGCCTGACCATCCGCCAGATTGTCGAGGAACCCCTGATTGTCGCGAAAGCATATGGGTCGGGGGCCGAGCGCCTGCGCAGGGTCACGGACACCCTGGAAGAGGTGGGACTCTCGCAGGATTTCCTGAATCGCCGCCCGGCCAACCTCAGCGGGGGGCAGCAGCAAAGGGTGGGCATCGCCCGGTGCCTCGTCACGGACCCCGCCCTGGTGGTCCTGGACGAGCCGACGTCGTCCCTGGACCTCACCATCAGGGCGTCCATCCTGCGGATGCTCGCGAAGCTTCAGGCTTCGAGGGGGCTGACCTATGTCTTTGTCTCGCATGACATTGACACGGTCCGGCACTTCTGTTCCCACGTGGCCGTGATGCACAGGGGACGGTTCGTGGAAACGGGCACCACGGACGACGTTCTCTCCAATCCGCAAGAGCCCTACACGCAGGCCCTCATGTCGGCGGCAATGCCTCCCATCCCGTACACCCCTGGAGAAAAGGCGGCCTTGGCATGATCCGCTACGTCGCGTCCCGCCTTGTCATTGCCTTCCTGCTCCTTTTGGGACTGATCACCCTGAGCTTTGGCCTGGTCTCGCTGCTTCCCGGCAACCCGGCAGTCGCGCTGCTCGGCGAGTATGCCACTCCGACGGACATCGCTAGGATCAATGCCGAGTTGGGCTTGGACAAGCCGTTCTGGGAACGCTATCTGGAGTACATGGGCCGCACCCTGAGCGGGGACCTGGGAAAATCGTTCTTCACGGGAAGCCCTGTGGCGGGGGAGATCTGGATCCGGCTGCCCAATACCCTGGTCTACCTGGTTCCCGGCCTCGTCCTGGCGCTGCTCATCGGCATGGGAATGGGCACACTGGCGGCCTACCGCTACGGGCGCGGGGCAGACAAGGTCTTCACCGTCGGCGTCTCGTTCCTCATGGCCATGCCGGAGTTTGTCCTTGCCCTCCTCCTTCTGTTCATCTTCTACCAGCAGCTCCATTTGGCACCTGCGCCACTGGGAATGCTGTCCAGCGCCGACTTTCCACCTCCCAGAGTGACGGGATCCGTTGCCCTGGACGCGGTGATTGCCGGGCAGTGGGGAACGGTGCAATCCATCCTCAGCAGGGCCGTCCTGCCTATCGTCACCATGGGGCTCTTCTTCGCGGCCCCGTTCGGAAAGACCGTGCGGACCGGCCTCCTCCAGGTCCTGAATTCGCCTCAGATCGAATTCGCTAGGGCCTGCGGACTGAAGCCGCTGCAGGTCTTCCGCTACGCGCTAAGTGACGTCCGCGGGGCCTTGATGACATACATGGTCCTGCTGTTTGCCGCAGCACTCAGCGGCGCTGCCATCGTCGAAAGCGTCTTCTCCTGGCCCGGCGTCGGCGGCTGGTCCCTGGATGGTGTCCTCAAGGGTGACGTGCCTGTCATCCAAGGGTTCGTCCTCATTATGGGTGCCACGAGCCTCTTGGGTTATGTGCTGCTGGACGCCCTCATCACGCTCTTGGATCCACGGACCCGCAGCAGCGTCATGCGCGGCGTGAAGGGCCCGTCGAAGCCGCGCCCTGCGGCGGAACAGGCCGTACAGCAGGGTTGAGACCCGGCTTCGCAAGAATTTCCTTGACAAACCCTCAATATTCAATAGATTGAAGATATGTTCACTACATTGCAGACAGACAAGTTAGCAGTCCTCGGCGGGAGCATTCCGCTCGACGGCCGCGTGAGCTGGGTTCCCCAAGGTGCAAGAGGGTTCCAGCCGTCGAACGCCTATCTGTTGACCGAAGGCTCCTCCAGGCTCCTGGTCGATTCCGGGCTGGCCATCCACAGCGAGCAGATCCTTGACGACCTTGCAGGTCTCGTCGGAGAAGGCGGGGGAGTGTCCATCTTCTTCACCCGCAGCGAGATGGACTGCGTATCGAACCTCGAGCCGATCGCCGGCAGGTTCGATATCGAGCGGCTGTATACCGGCGGGGTCATCAATCCCTTCGATGCTTTCGATGACGTCAGCCGGCTTGCATTGCGGGGGCGCCGCCATCAGATCGACGCCCAGCGCACCGCGGAGGGCGACTCCATGGCGCGGGCGGCCGAAATTGAGATAGCTCCCGGCCGGGTGCTGGAAGTCGAAGCGCCCTTGCTGCGTCTCCTGCCCACCTTCTGGGGCTGGGACAAGGAAACGGGCACCCTCTTCACCTCGGACACCTTCACCCACGGAGTCATGGACCGGCCTGAGGGCCAGCGCATCATTGACTCCACGGTCGAGGACACCACCACGGTGGAGCAAGTGGCTGGCCACCTGTACGCAAAATACGAATGGATTCCACGCTCCACATGCGAGCCCCTGCGGGACTGGCTTCAGGAGAAGTTCGACACCCTCGACCCCGAGGTCATCGCCCCGTCCCGCGGCTGCGTCCTGAAGGGACGCGACGTGGTGCGGCGCCACCTCGATTTCATGCTCGACGCGCTCACCCCGCAGCTGGTTTAGGAGACCATCATGGAAGAACTACTCGTAGAAACGATGAGCACCGACCTTCCGCGCAGTGTCGCGAAGGGCGTCACCTGGATGAGCTCCTGCCTCCCGTTCCACCTGGCGGACCGTGTGATCCACGGCCACAACTCCACCTACCTCGTCCAGGGCGAGCACTCGTCCATCCTGGTCGATACGGGCAACCCGTCCAGCTGGCCCATCATTTCGCGCACGCTCGATGAGCTGCTGGACGGCCGCCAGCTGACGTACGTGTTTCCCACCCACCCCGAGCTTCCCCACACCGGAAACCTGCCGCGGCTTGTGGAGAAGTACCCGGACATCCAGGTGGTAGGGGACATCCGCGACTATCACCTCTTTTACCCGCAGATCGTTCCGAACCTCCATGCAAGGGTGCCCGGAGACCGGATCGATCTGGGCGGGCAGGAGTTCACGGTGGTGGAGGCCCTTATCCGGGACCTGCCCAACACCCAATGGGGATTCGCGCCGGGAGCCGGCGTGCTCTTCACCGCCGACGGCTTCTGCTACATGCACCGCCCCGAACTCGACGACGAAGACCCGGTACACCTCCCGGGCGAGTGCGGATTGACCACCGGCGAACTGCGGGTGCCCATCGCCGTCGAGAATGCCGCCTTCTTCACCGGAAGCGCCTTGTACTGGGCGCGCTTCGCGAACGACGCCGACGCAGTTTACGACCGCGTTCTTCATCTTATTGATGAGTTGGGCGTCAGGTCCGTTGCCCCCACCCACGGCAACTTCATCAGCAACATCCGCGACGTCGAGCCCATCATTCGCGCCGGCCACAAGAGTGCGTACCGCTACGAAACCGCCCAGCCCTAGATTCCCCCTAATAACGGAGTGACTGTTATGAAGAGTCTGCGTTTGCTCACCGGAGGCGCTGCTGTCGCCCTCACCACGTCCCTCGTCGCCTGCGGCGGTTCCACACCGCCGGCGGAAGTAAACCCGTCCATCGAAAGTGTTGTTGTTGCCGTCGGCGCCCTGCCGGACAGCCTCACGCCGTCGCCTTGGGGAGGCAGCGCTTCGCATGTAGTGCTGAGCGGCCTTGGCTCCCAACTCCTCGAGTACAAGGTCGGAGCCAGCGACGGCAGGACGTGCCCCGAACCATCCACAGAGGTCTCCGGCCGGCTGGCCGAGAGCGCCAAGGCCAGCCCGGACGGTACCGGCGTGGTTGTCACCCTCCGCAAGCTCACCAGCCAGTTCGGGAACGCGCTATCGGCCGAAGACGTCCGATGGAGCTTCGATATCGGTATGAAGCGGCAACCGGTGATGAGGGGAACACTGAAAAGCAGTGGCTTCAATGTGGACGACTTGGTCAAGGTGATCGACGAGCGGACCTTGCAGCTCAACACCACAGGGCTGACCTCCTACACCGAAGAATCCCTGCAGAACAACCTGTTCTACATCCACGACAGCACTGAAGCCAAGAAGCACGTCACGGCGGAAGATCCGACCGCGAATGCCTGGCTTTCGAAGAACCTGGCCGACTACAGCGGCTGGAAGCTTGAAGAATTCACGCCGGGCGCTTCGTTGACGGTGACGGCCGATCCGGTGTGGGAGGGTACGCGCGGGACCGTGAAGCGGGTGGCCGTCAAGGCTGTCCAGAGCACCGCCACCCGCAGCCAGCTGGTTGAAACCGGCGAAGTGCAGGTGGCCAATGGCTTCGAGTACGACCAGTACAAGTCCCTGGAGAAGTCACCGGGTGTCACTGTCCTGAACTGCGCCAGCCAAACCCGGGACACGATGATGATCAACACCAAGACAGGTCCGTTGGCTGACCCCAAGGTCCGTCACGCCGTTTCCATGGCGATCGACCGGGACGCCCTGGTGAAGGGTGCGTATGCCGGTTTCGGTGAACCCGCCGGCTCCATCTTCCCCATGGTTGAGGACTCTGCAATCTACAAGTTCAACAAGGATGAAGCCAAGAAGCTCCTGGCCGAGGCAGGGTACGGCAATGGGTTCCCGATGACGCTGAGCTACAGCACCACCCGCCCGGGCCCGGTGGCCGCCAAGTCGGCAGTCCTGATCCAGTCCATGCTCAAGGACGTCGGCATTGACGTCGAATTGCAGAATGTGGCCAGCTCCACCGACTTCTCCACGGCGCTGATCGACGGCCGGTACCAGGCGGTGCTTTACTCGGAGCCCATCGTGATCGCCGATCCCGCGTTCTACAGCTACGCGTTCTACGGAACCGGCGCCCCGAGCAACAGCACCGGTTGGTCCAACCCTGAGTTCGATAAGGCACGCAGCGAACTTGCCGCGACGCCTGACCAGGAAACAGACAAGCGCTCCACCCTTCTCAAGAAGATGGCAACACTGGTTGACGATGGCTCAGCCATCCTGTCGCTGGTCGAAACCAGGGGAGTGCTGGTTGCGAAGACCGGGCTGACCGGGGCCGTGCCCCTGACCAACGGTCAGATCTACTTCAACGCCCTCGGCCGCTAGGCCGCCAGCAGTCCCGCGTGGTGCCGGCCAGCCGACGTCCTGCCCGGCCGGCACCACTTCACAAAGCACCACCTCACAAAAGGAAAACTTCTCATGATTGAAATCTGCGGAAAGCAGGTCCGGGACACCCTGCAGGAACTGCTCGACCCGGCCACCACCGCCCTCGTGGTGATCGACATGCAGGAAGGTGCCGTGTACGCCGGCGGCGCGATCGGCGACTCCGGCCACGACCTGTCCATGATGCCCGACGTTGCCAAGCGATGCGGAAGCGCCATTGAATCGGCCCGGAAGAACGGAGTGCCCATCTTCCACATCCGTGTGGAAAACCTACCCGACGGCGCCAGCTCACCTGCTGCGTGGCTGCGGGCTCTGTACACGGCCGCGAATGGCCGGCCTATTGACCTTGGCAGGCTCAGCCTCAAAGGCGATCCGGCGACGGAGTTCTGCGCCGAGTGTATGCCCGAGGAAGGCGAGGTCATCATCACCAAGCGCCGACCCAGCGCGTTCGTGGGCACGGAACTGGCGCTCCTCCTGCGGAGCCAGGGCATCGAATCCGTTGCCCTGGTTGGCGTTTCCACCGGCGGATGCGTCGAGGCCACGTTGCGGGACGCCGTCCACAACGACTTCTACGCCGTGCTGATCGAGGACGCCGTGGGCGCCTACGACACAGTCGTCCACGATGCTGCGCTGACTGTGATGAGGGCCCGCCACGATGTCTGCACGCTGGACGACGCTATCGCCGTCTGGGACTCGGCCAGCGCCTCCTAGGCAGGCCAACGAAGCAAACCGGAACAAAGGGAAGGAGAAGTCGTTGAATCCACACACAGCCCAGGCAGCGGTCGCCGTCAACGGCGTCCACAGCCTCATCGGAGACCGCGTCCATCGCCTGGGGGCGGACATCACCCTTAACGAACAGGTCAGCTGGTGCCCGCCCGGCGTCCGCGTCACCCAGCCCGTCAATTGCTACCTCATCAAAGGAAGCGGCGGCTCGGTGCTCGTGGACACCGGCATCCGGCTCCACGAGGCGGAGATCATCCGGCAGCTGGAATCGCTGCTCAAACCAGGGGAACGGCTTACCGTCGTTCTCACGCGGACGGAGATGGAATGCTGCCTGAACCTACCCGCCATCGAGGCGCGGTTCGACGTCGAATCCGTCTGGTACACCGGCGGAATCACGGTCCCAAGGACCTCGGCGACGCCCCGGCGCATCATGGTCAACCCGGGAACGTCGCTTGCAGTGGAGGTCATGGCAGGACTGACACTGGAGTTTGTGTCACCGCTGATGCGGCTCCTGCCGACGTTATGGATCTTCGATCCCGTCTCCGGCGCGCTCCTGACCTCGGATGCCTTCACGCATGGCTCGTACGGCAGCTCGAACGCGGCGGCCGGTTTGCACAAGTTCCAGTGGTTTGCCCAGGCCGATACGCAAGGCATTTCGAGGGATGTTGAACAGGTCATCCGCGAACGTCAGGTGAAGGCCATCGGACCAGGCTACGGCGAACCGTTTGTTGGGACGGGCGAATGCGCAGCGGAGGCCGCAGCCTTGGCCGCGGCCATCCGGAAAGCAGGCCTCCAATGAGTCCCGACCCCCGCGGCGTGGAGCCCCCCAAGGGCCGCGTCCTCGCCGACGGCGTCCACTGGCTGGGCGGCTGCCTGTCGGCCAACGCCGAAGGCCAGGAAGTCCACTACCACGTCTCCTCGTATCTGGTGATCGGCTCCGAAGCGTCGATCCTGGTGGATACGGGAGATCCCGCACACCGGGAAACGGTCCTGGCGCAGCTGGACCATGCGCTGGGAGGACGGACTCTGGACTACGTCTTCCCGACGCATCCGGAAATCCCGCACGCAGGCAACCTCCCGGTCTTGCTGGCCAAGTACCCCTCGGCTGTTGTTGTGGGCGATGTCCGTGATTACGCCCTTCATTTTCCCGAATACAGGGACCGGCTGAGATCCAGGGCCGCGGGCGAGGCGCTGGATCTCGGCGACAGGGAGTTCCGCTTCTTTCCGGCTTACATCCGTGACTTGGAGAACACGCTCTGGGGCTATGACTCAGGCGCGCGGATCATGTTCGTCTCCGACGGTTTTTCCTACATCCACGACATTCCCGCCCCGGACGAGGATGACGAGCCCGTACACCTGCCAGGGCAGTGCCGCTTGCTCTCCAGCGAGATGCCGGAGCCGCCCTCGGTGGAACAGGCCGCCTACGGAACCGGCCGTGCGCTCTACTGGACCAAATTTGTCGACGTCAGCACGGCCTTCCAGTGCATCGAAGAGACCCTGGAGTCCTATCCTGCCGTGCTGATCGGGCCCGCCCACGGAAACGTCATTGACGACGTCGACAGCATGCTCAAGACGTCGCTGGCCGCCCACCGGAAAGTCTACGAGGGGCAGGCGTTGTAAAGTGAAATCTCATCAATATAATGAACAGGCAAGGAGAAGCCAATGCGGGACCTGATTGGATATGGGGAGAACCCTCCGATTGTCACGTGGCCGCACGGCGCGAAGGTTGCAGTCTCCGTGGTGCTGAACTACGAGGAAGGCGCCGAGAGTTCCATCGAAGCCGGCGACGAGCGGGACGAGGACGTCTCGATCTTCGGTGGCTGGTCCGCCGATCCCTCTCGGCGCAGCCTGATGAAGGAGTCCTTCTTCGAGTACGGCAGCCGCGTGGGCATCTGGCGCTACCTCGGGATGCTGCGCGAGTACAACGTCCAGGCAACGGTCATGGCCTGCGGTGCCGCCCTTGAACGGAATCCGGACGCCGCCCTGGCCATGATTCGGGACGGCCACGAGATCTGCGCCCACGGCTACAAGTGGCGCGGAACGGTGGGAATGGGCCCCGAGGAGGAGCGGCAGGAGATCCGCAAGTCCCTGGCCGCCGTCGAGGCCGTTTCCGGTGTGAGGCCGGTGGGCTGGTACGTCCGCGAGGGCATCACGGAGAACACCCGGACCATCCTGGCTGAGGAAGGCGTGCTGTACGACTCGAATTCCTACGCCGACGACCTTCCGTACTACGTGCAGGCAGGCCCGCACCGCCATCTGGTGGTTCCCTATTCGGGCGACACCAACGATGCCCGGTTCTGGGGCAACGGCAGCCTGGGCACCGGAGAGGACTTCTTCAACGTTTTGAAGGACTCCCTCGACTGCCTCCTCATCGAAGGCGAAACCGTGCCGAAGATGATGTCCGTGGGGCTGCACCTGAGGATCGGCGGCCGGCCCAGCGTCGCCCAGGGCGTGCGCCGCTTCCTCGAATACGCCCTTGCCCAGTCCGGGGTTTGGTTCGCCACCCGCGAGGACATCGCCCGGTGGTGGATGGACCACCCGCCTGTGCAGGGCGACACCATCGTCGCCGAGGCCGCCTTCGAAGGCGCGGCATGATGCGCCCCGGCGACGGCGGGACGGCCACGGTGGATATCGGCCGCCTGGTGCACAACGTCCACGAGCAAGGCTTCACGCCCCTGGACAAGGTTGGACTCAAGGGACAACGCGACCAGGGCCTGGTCAGCACGCTCATCTCCAGGGACCTCAGCGGTTCAGATGATTTATGCGTCAGCTGGGGAAGGATCCTGCCCGGCCAGCACCACCTGTGCCACCACCATCCTGACGCGTCCGAGTTCTACGTCGTCCTCAGCGGGGCACCCATCGTCCACCTCGGCGACACCACCTACCGGGCAAAACCCGGCGACGGCATTTACATCCCCCGGGGAACCACCCATGGACTCACAAACGACGGCGACGAGAACGTGGAGCTCATTGTGGGGGTCAGCAAGCCCGCGGACTGGCAATTCGTCCCTGACGAGTGACCAGCCTTTCAGGCACCAGATCGCTGTTCATTTCCGCGCCATCCGAATGAGGAACCTCCCATGACCCAGGAACCAGCCGCCGCCCTTGAACGCAGCGTCGGCATCATCACCGCAGATCCCACGCCCACCTTGTTGGCCCTCCTTGCCCACGCCACCATTGACTTCTTGGTCCTCGACGCCGAGCAGACCGGGATCACCGTTCAGCAATGCAGCGATGTGGTGCAGCGCCTGGCCGGCTCCGGGGTGAAGGTGGCGGTGCGCGTGCCCGACCTGGACAGGAACACGCTGGTGGCTTTCGCCAACACCGGTGTGGCGGAGATCGTGCTGCCGCAGGTACGGACGGTGGACGAACTGGAACGCGCCTACGAAGCCACGCGGTACGCTCCTGCGGGATCGCGTCCGCGGCAGGTGACGCCGGCCTCGGCCTTCGGCATGGACTACTCCTTTGCTCCCGTAATCACGGTGTTGTTCGAGACGGCCGAGGCCGTGGAGCGCGTCAAGGAATTCGTGGGCAGCGAGGCGTTCGGCGGGGGCTGGGTGGGCCCGACCGATCTGGCTGCCGACCTGCTTCGCCACGGAGATGAGCGGCCGGAGGCCTTGCAGGAAGCCGTCCAGCGCGTGGTGGACGTGGTTGCCGGTGCCAGCCGCAGTATCGGACTCCCGGCACCCGGAATGGCCGCCGCAGCGGGTGTTTTCGAGCGCGGAGCCGACCGCTGTGCCGTCTATTGGGAGAAGGAACTCGCCTCCATGTTGACTGGCTACACCGAACTGCGGGCCGCGTGAGCGCCATCGGCAGAGGCGGAACGCCCGTCGAATCCAGGCCATTCAAAAAACCACCAACGCCAAATTTTCTTCGATATACTGACGCAAAACCAAGGACTAATGAAGGAGTCGTTGTGGAAGGCACAGACACAGCCAGCAGCGAAGCAACCGAGTCCCTGGAACGCGACTTCTGGATCGCCCATCTCGGCGCGATGATCAAAGAGCAGCGCCTCGGACGGTTCACCGTGGAGGAGCTCGCCGAACGTGCAGGTGTCAGCGCGGGTCTCATCAGCCAGATCGAGCGGGGAATCGGCAACCCGTCCTTTGCCACGCTCCTGCGCCTGGCAAACTCCCTCGAACTGCCGCTGGCCAGCATGTTTACTGATCCCAACGAAGGGCAGAACCACATGCTGGTCCGCCGGGCAGACCGGCGCCGCATCGAAATCCCCTCGCAAGGCATCATCATGGAGCTGAT
Organism: Pseudarthrobacter sp. S6; assembly: GCF_050156575.1. NCBI lineage: Bacteria > Bacillati > Actinomycetota > Actinomycetes > Micrococcales > Micrococcaceae > Pseudarthrobacter > Pseudarthrobacter sp. S6. Next base: position 2,098,252 of record NZ_CP189581.1, read on the forward strand.
CGTTCCCGATTCGGAGCGCAAGCTGGGGGTCATCAACATGACCATTCCCGCCAACTTCGACGGCTCCCATGTTCCGCACTCCCATGAGGGCGAGGAGTGCGTCATCCTCCAATCGGGCACACTGGTGGCGACCATTGGCGGCCAGGACTTTACGTTGGAAGCCGGCGACAGCCTGACCTATGACGCTTCCCTGCCGCATTGGTGGAGCAACCACACGACTTCGGCCGCAGTCATGCTCGCGATCTCCACGCCACCGTCCCTCGGCAAGGCGCACTGAACGTGGGCGTTCCCGGGCCGGGGACACGGCTGGGGATTCTTGTCCCATCGAGCAACTCGAATGCGGAGACGCTCACTGCGGCGATCCTTGCGGGGCAGCCGGACCTGGGCGTCCACTACAGCCGGTTCCGCCTTCCGCCGAGCCTTGATGACACGGTGGACCTGAGCGTTCTCGGGGAAGCCCCGGCATTGCTGAACGACGCCGATCTGCAGGCTATTGCGTTCCACGGCACCTCTGGTTCGTGGACGGGGATCACCAGCGACCGGGCACTCTGTGCCGAACTCGAAGCGGTGTGCGGCGGCGTGCCGGCGACTACGGCCTCCGTGGCCGTCGTGGAGGCCCTCGCCGCGTTAACGGCAACGCGCGTCGGCGTCGTCTTTCCCGGTCCGCGCGCCATCGCCTTACGGATACAGCGGGAATACGCCAACCACGGCATCGACGTGCAGGCCGTTTCGGTTCCAGAGGTGGCAATGAGCAACCCTGAGATCGCCCGTTTGGACACCGCCGCCATCGGCGCCATGATGCGGCCCGCATTCGCGGACGGCCTCGATGCTGTGGTGTGTGTCGGCACCAACCTGCGCTCGGGCTATCTGGTGGAGGGTTTCGAGGAGGAGTTCGGCATCGCTGTTGTCGATAGTGCCATCGCTACCTTATGGCATGTGCTTAACCTGGCCGGCGTTTCACGCCAGATCCCCGGTTGGGGTGCGCTGCTCGCAGCGCACTAGCCTGACGACGCCGATGACCCGTCCGCCGTCGTCTGGTCCGTCGTCGTGGTCTGTAACCAGGCGTTCACAATCTCTTCGCGCGTCGCGAACCAGGCTGCTTTGCCGTGCGCATGGTCAAGGAAGCGGTCAAGGGCGACGGCGTACGCCGGCCTTCCGATGAGCCGCGGGTGCAGTCCGACGCTCATCACGGAGGGCCCGCTGCGGGGGTCATCGAGCAGCAGGTCCAGGGCCGCGATCAGGTGGTTGCCAAACGATGCTGCCGTGGGGAACTGCCTGAACAGACCGGAATCGTTGGTGTCTCCCGCGTAGGGCAGGACCGGGAGCTTCGGGTTTGCCGGACCGGACCCCCAATGCGGCAGGTCGTCATTGAAACTGTTGGACTCGTAGGTGAATCCGTTCTCGGCGAGCACCCTGCGTGTACCGGGCTTGAGTCCATCCCGCGAATACCAGCTGGTGGGGGTCTGGCCCGTGCTGGCCTCGATCGCGTCGCGGGAGGCGACAATGAGGCGTTCCTCAGCATCGTCGTCGAGGTCCGTGTGGGTGTCCCACTGGTGGCCGTGGTCGGCAATTTCGTGTCCGTCGCGGACCAGTGCCGTGGCGATGGGCGGGTTCAGCTGCAGGGCTATGGCGCAGCAGAAGGCGGTGGCCCGGATGTCGTGTTTACGCAGGATCCGCAGCAATCGCCACATGCCGGCACGGGCACCATACTCGAAGGCCGATTCCAGGGTGAGGTTCCGGGCGGCTGAGGCAGGAGCCGGAATCCAGTGCGCACCCAGGTCATTGGCGCTATCGCCGCGGGGGATACTGCGCTCGGCGCCCTCCTCAACATTGATGACCAGGGAAACGGCCACACGCGCGTCGCCTGGCCAGCGGAAATCGGGAGGTGTTTCGCCATATCCGACGAAATCCCGATGCGTCTGTGGCTCTGCCATCATGTTCTCCGTTCGGGGGTTCCGACGCCGCATCGTTGCGGCTATAGTGAAGCAAACTTCGATATGATGAAACTAGCCGAGAGGGGAGCGAATGTCCACGCTCATTCGCGGAGGCACCGTTGTCACGGGCTCCGGGGACACCGTCATCGAGGCCGGTGCAGTGGTCATCCGCGACGGCCGCATTGCGGACGTCCTGGACCGCTGGGGTGCGGACCGGGAGTTTGCCGGCGACGTCATCGACGCGTCGGGCTGCGTGGTGATGCCGGGCCTCATCAACGGCCATACCCACGGAGTGACCCCCGGCGCCCTGTTCCCCAGTGCGGCACCGGCACTGTCCGCGGAGCGCTGGAGGGGCAACCTGGACAGGCACCTTCTGGCCGGAACCACCACCGTCCTTAATCTCTGTGGCTTCGCGTCCATGGAGGATGTTCGCGAGGCCGACCGCCGGCACGCCGTGCATGTGCGGGGCGCAACGACGCACCTGCCGCAGTGCCTGCAGGCAGCGGCCATGGCAGACGGCCAGGGACTGACGGCCGAGGCCCGTGAACTCACCGTTGAGCGGATGCTCGACGACGGTGCTGTCGCCATCGGGGAGCTGGGCGGAGGCCAGACACTGGGCGGAGGAGGCCAGGATCTCGTCTACATCCCCGCAGCCATCCATAAGGCCGCCGGGATCCGCATCACCATCGCCCAGGCCCGGTGCATCAAGGAAGCAGTGCTGGGCCGGTTCATCGATGCCGGCGCGCTCAACCTGACTGCCCTCGCCGAGGCGGCCAGAGAGGCTGGACTCGCGGAAGCCCTCACCGCCACTCAACTCGCCAAGATCGTCACGGACTCCGTGATGCCCTCGTTCGTCCCGGCCATCGAGGGGATCAGAGAAGGAGTCCACGCAGCGGCCAAGTTCTGCGTGCCGGCCATCGTGCACAGCGCCTCCGCCACCGCCGGTGTCCTGCGGGAGCTCATGCTCCAGCTGGACGGCAACGGGGCCACCGTGATTGCCGCCCACGCAAACCACCCCTCCCACACGCCCGACGAGGCCTACCAGCTGGCCGTCCTGGGCCGGAAAACGGGCTGGCCGGCCGAGGCATCGGTGTTCGACCTCCTGCACCGCAAGCACACCGTCACCACGCGCGAACACTGGGACCTGCTGCTCCGGGAACCGGGCCTCATCTCGGTCATCGGCACCGATTACGGGCACGACGGCGACCACGACGAGCTGATCTCCGCCGTCCAGGACATCGCGGCCCACGGACACCGCTCCCTCGCGGGTGCCGTCGCCATGGCAAGCTCGACGGTTGCGGACCTCATCCCGGGCATCGCCCCCGGAAGCGGACGGCTCAAGGCAGGCCGCGTCGCGGACGTGGTTGTCGCCCGAATGGAGGACTTTCGCGATGTGCGGACTGTCCTGGTTGACGGCGTCAGCGTGGTCCGGGACGGACAGCTCACCCCGGAGGCCCACCGATGAACCAACCATTGGGCCGTGACCCAGCATTGAGCAGCGAACAGCTGATGGTCATTCGCGAACTGGTGGGTGAGGTGATCGCGCGGGAGGACCTGCCGGCGCTGGAAGCCGCGTACCGGGACTTCCGGGCAGGGATGGATGAACTGCAGTCATCCTTCGAGCACCTGACCCGACCATCGGATCAGGCCGGCGCAGCGCACCCGGCGGTGGAACCGTGACCGAACCATGGGGGCTGGGCATCGCCGAAGCGGCGGGCCGCATCCGACGGCGGGAGCTGTCGGCGGTTGAACTTCTCGACTCCGTCCTGAACCGGCTCCAGGACACTGAAGGCTACGCCCACGCCTGGGCCTTCGTGGACGAGCGAGGGGCCCGCGCAGCAGCCACTCTGGCCGACGGCCAGGCCGCCAGGGGGCAGCTCGGCGGCGCCCTCCACGGGATTCCCCTGGGCGTAAAGGATGTCATCGATGTCCACCGGATGCCCACCGAAGGCGGCTCGGACAGCCTGCGGGGCAACATCGCCAAGGACGACGCCGGCGTCGTACGTCAACTCCGTGCCAGCGGTGCTGTGATCCTTGGCAAACTTCAAACGCATGAGTTCGCCTTCGGGCAGGGGACGCCACCATCACGTAACCCCTGGGATCCTGAGCGGTACGCAGGAGGATCCAGCGTTGGATCCGGAGTCGCCGTCGCCGTCGGAAGCATTCCCGGGGCCCTTGGCACGGACACCGGAGGCTCGGTTCGAAACCCCGCCGCCGTCAACGGCTTGGTGGGGCTCAAGCCAAGCGCCGGCATCGTGTCGTGCGCCGGGGTCCTGCACGTCAGCCACACGATGGATCACGTGGGACCGATCACCCGGAGCGTCGAAGATTGCGCGGCACTCCTTGACGGCATGGTGGAACCCCAGGCACTCACCCGGCTCGGAGGGCCGGTGTCCGCCCGGATTCGGGACGTTCCAGTTCCCGTGAGGCTTGGCGTCGACCGTCGGATGTGGTCTGAATGGGGGGTCGCCCCCGAAGTCATGGCCGTCGTGGAAAATGCCCTCTCCGTACTTGCGGACCTGGGGATGGAGATCGTAGAGCTGTCCCTCCCCGAACTGGACGTGGCGCTGCACTCCAGCGTAGCGATTTCCCTGTCGGAAGCGGCCCAGCATCACCGTGAGCGGCTGAAGCGAGCCGCCGGCGCGTATCTGCCCGGTACACGCGTCATGATCGAGACCGGCGCCCTGGCCACCGAGGACGATGTCCGCCTGGCCTGGCAGGTGCGGACCTATCTCCGAACGTACCTGCCGGAAGCCATGGCCCGCGCAGGCGTGGGCGGGCTGGTTTCGCCCACCCTCCCGGCGATCGCACCGCTCGCGTCCTCGATGTCCTCGGAACTCACTGGATCCACAGGCCAGGACTCGTTGGCTGCCGCCCTGCGCATGCTTTCCGCTGCGAACCTCACCGGAATGCCCGGCGTCAGTGTGCCCTGCGGCTTTGTCAGCGGGCAGCCCGTTGGAATGCACATCATGGGTCCTGAACACTCCGATGCGACGGTGCTCGCGATCGCCTATGCCTACGAGCGAACCACGCCGTGGTGGACGCAGGTCCCGGTGCACGAGTTGCCGACCGCGTCCCACTTGGGCTTTGGGGGTAACGCAGCAAATGGAAAGAGCCTGGACACCGCCGCAACCGCGGCTTCATGGAATCCGGCCTGAATTTGGGGCAATAAGCCGAAGGAAATCGGGCAAAAAGAGAAGTGTGGACAATGTCCACACTTAGGGTTTCGGATCGGGCCGTACATCGGCCGGACTGGGTCGGATTGGGGATGTTTTCAGGAGTTCCCAGTGTTTGCAGGGGCTGGAGTCCGGTTCAAGTCCCACCTCGGGCACGTGTTTAACTGTTCAGGGGCTTGTGGGCCTCTGAGTGTGGACAAACTGTTCACTTATTGACCCCCGATCGGATTTTCCGGGGGTGTGCGGGGTTCCGGAGTTCCTTTTCGGTTATGTGGGGGAGCGGCTCACGACAGGGTCCTGGTCCCGCCTGTACGGCCTTCTTCTGGGAGTTGATCTTCGTTCGTCCTTCCTTCCCTTTGGTCCTCGACTTCACTACTTCATGGCGGCTGGGGCCGGATACAACATGACCTGCTGACTATTTGTGGTGCCTGGATCGAGGTGGCGGCCAGTTCCGATATATCTGTTCTGACTCGTTCATGTCGGGATGTACGCGGGACGGCATGACGTCCCTGCGTTTGGGAGATACCCGTCGACACGTTTCGGTCTGCGGAGCACACGCAGGAGTGGAATTCTGATCCGGAGCGGTGGGATGCTGTGGTGTTCGGTTGGCTCCGTAACGGCCCGCCGTCGTCGGTCTCTTCATCCCAGTGACTGGTGTCTAGGTTGCTTCAAGGCCCGGATGGCCGGAAGGCCCGGTCTTTGTCCATGTTCCAGCCGGCGACCATTCCGCAGCCGATCATTTGGTCGCTGAGCCTGGCCAGACGGTAGGCGGGTCGGGCTTCGAGGGCGAGTTCCCGGAACTGGTGAGCTTTGCTGACTCGGCCTTCCCACCAGTTGATGAAGGCGACCGCGGTGAGGAGGGGCGCCGAGTGCCTGGTGCTGCTGTGCGTGTAGGCGCGGAGGAGCAGCTGCTCCGCCCATTCGACTCGGGACCACTGAAGCCCGCCGTGCGTTTGGGCGAGGAGGACCCGGTCCATGCCAAGCTCGACCGGGGCGGTCCGGGCTGGCGCTGCGCGAACGAGAGAAGTGCAGAGAGCCGGAACAAACCCAGTGTCCCGGCTCTCTGCTGGTTAGGCCTCGATTGGTTACCTCAAATAGTCCCGGACATATCTCTCGAGGCGGTCGAGGGGGGCGTTCAGCCCATCACTCTGCCGGCTCGAGCAGTGCTTCTGCTTCCGGGGCGACCGTGGAGACTTTCTTCTGGCCGCCCATTACGAAGAAGTAGGCGAATCCGGCGGTGAGGAGCCCGACGGGCCAGGCAAAGGCTGCAACCGCGCCAAGGGCTGGCACGAGTGCCATGGTGGCTGCGATCGCGGCCGTCGGGACGAATACGCCGACGGCTTTCGGGTTGACTCCCTTTCGGAAGAAGTACTCTCCGTTTTCGTCTGACCGATAAAGGTCTTTGATGTTGACGATGCCGCGGTTGATCAGGAAGTAGTCGGCGGCCATGATGCCGAACAGGGGTCCGAGGAAGGCGCCCAGGCCGCCGAGGAAGTAGTTGACGACGACCGGGTTGGAGTACAGGTTCCAGGGCATGACGAGCAGTGCCAGGACTGCGCTGATGATGCCGCCGCGGCGGAAGTTGATGTGCTTGGGCCAGACGTTGGCGAGGTCGTAGGCGGGGGACACAAAGTTCAGGACGACGTTCACTCCGATCGTGGCCACAATGAACATCACTGCGCCGACGACCAGGATGAATGTGTCGGGTACCTTAGCGAGGATCAACGCGGGGTCGGTGATGGCTTCGCCGAAGGCGACAACCGTTCCAATGGTCATGGTGATGCTGATGGCAGCGAATGCCGCGAAGTTCACAGGTATTCCCCAGAAGTTGCCGCGGACAACCGACTTCGCCGATTTCGCGAAGCGGGTGAAGTCGCAGTAGTTCAGGAGCATGGTGGCGTAGGTTGCGACGAGGAGGAAGGCGCCGGTCAGTACGCCCCGGAATGCGTCGCCCCCTGCTAGCGGGTTGATCGAGAGGTCCATGGGGATGTTCCACCCTGCCAGGCTGAAGAGCCAGATGGCCATGGCGAGCATGACGGCCCAGACAATGGGGCCGGCCCAGTCCTGGAAGCGGCGGACAGCTTCCATGCCGCGGGTGATGACCAACAATTGCAGGATCCAGAGCAGGATGAAGCAGGCCCATCCCAGGAGTGACAGGCCAAGGAAGCTTTGGTTCTGCCACTGCTGCAGGTCAGGATCGATCCTCAAGAGAAGGACGACGACAGCCATCGAGGCCAGATAGGTCTGGATTCCGTACCAGCAGATGGCAATGACGGCCCTGATGAGGGCGGGGATATTGGCGCCCCAGATCCCGAAGCTGATGCGTGCCATGACGGGGAAGGGGACGCCTGTTTGTTGGCCCATTTTCCCGGCCCAGTTCATGCCGAAAAAGAGGATCGCGGTGCCGATCAAAATTGCTGCCAGGACCTGCCAGCCGGTGAGGCCGATGACGAACAGACCCGCGACGAACGTGTATGTGCCGATGTTGTGGATCGCCGACATCCAGACGGCGAAGAAACTGTATGAGGTCCATTTCCGCTCCGTTGCGGGGGCAAGGTCCTCGTTGTAAAGCCGGCCCGATGGATCGAGCGCGGCCAGGGACTCGTGGCTGCTGTCCATGATGACTCCTTTGTCAAACATCTTCGGTGGGTTCGGTTGGGGTGATGCGGTTTGTTAGGCGGTGTGGTTCACGGCCTCGAGTGCTGCCGGGGCTGCGGGGGTGTCCCGGAATCCGTGGCGCTTGATGAACCGGCCGACCGGGCCGGGGTCGTGGAATCCGTTTTCATCCACGACGATCCGTCCGGCTGAGACCACAAGCTGGGGCCAGCCCCGCAGAGCCTTCCCGTCGAACTGCGAGAAATCGGTGCCCATATGCAGGGCGGCGCCGGAGACGGTCCGTACTTCGGCGGGGTCGACCAGGACGAGGTCGGCGTCGAAACCGGGTGCTACGACGCCCTTTCCCGGAACGGCGTTGATGCGGGCCGGCCCGGCGGAGAAGACCTCCACGAAGCGTTCAACACCATGGCCTTCGGGCGAAACCATGGTCGTGAAGGTGACCGGCATCCTGGTTTCGACACCGGGGAGCCCGTGCGGCATCTGCCGGATGTCATCGCTGCGCTCGCGTTTTTGTGACAGGTCGTAGCAGGAGTGGTCGGACGCGACGGTGTCGATGGCGCCGGCGAGTACCCGTTCCTTGAGGGCGGCGACCGTTTCCGGGCTGCGCATCGGAGGGCAGCAGGCGTACCATTCCGGAAAGTCTTCGCCGTAGACGTTTTCGTCCAGCGTCAGATAATGCGGACAGGTCTCCGAATAGGCCGTGAGCCCGTCCATTCGGGCTTCGGTCACCAGGTCGACAGCTCCCGGGGTGGACTGATGGACGAAGTACACCGGCGCTCCGGTGTATTCGGCCATCGCCAGGGTTTCTTTCACGGAGATTTCTTCGGCGAGCTCCGGCCGGGTCCGGTGCAGGTGGCGTATGCCAATGTCACCTGTGGCCGCGTGCCCGGCCGTGCAGTCGGCGATGATCGCGTCGTGTTCAGCATGAATGTAGGTGAGCCCGTCGAGCCGGACCATCTGCTTCATTACCCGCAGGATGGTGTCATTGTCCGCCATGGTGGACCCGCGATTCGTTGTGTACATCTTCACGGACCGGATTCCCAGCGCGGCTAGCTCTTCCAGCTGGGCCGGCACCGTTTCGTCCCACGTGACGACGGATGCGTGCAGGCCCACATCGCAGCGCGACTCGCGGGCCAAGGCGATCTTGTTGCGGGCTGCCTCCAACGGTGTTTCGGCGTCGTCCCGCGGGATGCCGAAGTCAATGATCGTCGTGGTACCACCCCAGAGTGCAGCCGTTGACGTCACCGCGTAATCGTCGAGGGTGCGGTGTTTCCCCGTTATCTGGGCGACGTGACAATGCCCGTCCACGCCGCCGGGGAGTAACAGGCGACCGCGAGCGTCGACGGTGGCGGATGCCTGGGGCACCCGATGAACGGTGTCAACGAGTTCCGCGATCTTTCGGCCCCTGATGACCACGTGTGCGTTCTTGCGGCCGTCGGCGTTGACGACCGTCGCATTGGAGATGACGAGATCTGGCAGATCTTCCATTGGATGTCCCTTCTGTGGGATTCTTTTGTCCGCCACGTGACGATTTTTGGGTGCACTAAATAGAGGGCCGGCAGGCTAATGGCAGCGAACCGTCCCGAATACCTGGGTCAGTGGTGCAGGTAATAGTCCTTGCGGTACTTCTGGATGTGTTCCCTGGACGCAGCGCCGGCGCGGTCAGGGTCCCCGCTGGCGATAGCTTCGTAGAGTTGGCGGTGCTCCCGGATCAGCTCGGGAAGATCAGTTGCGTGCCGGAAAAGCCAGTGCATCCGTCCTTGCAGCGGCTCCAACGCGGCCCGCAGGAACTCGTTTCGCGCGATGGTTGTGATGGCGTCGTGGAACTGATTGTTTGCTGCGTGGGCTTCGAAAATTGATCCCGTCGCCAGGCAGCTTTGCGCCGTATCCAGCAGAGAATTCAGATGGGCGAGCTCCGCGCGGGTGGCCCGTGCGGCTGCCAGTTCACTTGCCAGGACCTCAAGGGCAAGTCTGACATCGAACAGGTCGGCCACCTGTTCCGGCTTCAGGCTGCTGACCACTGTTCCCCGAGAGTTCGCCCGGTCGCTAACGAGTCCCTCCTGCCGCAGCATGCGCAGAGCCTCTCTAACCGGCAACCTGGAGACGCTGAACTCGTCCGCAAGGTCCCGCTCAACAAGCCGCGTGCCCGGAGCATAGTGGCCCTCGAAGATCCGGTTGCGGATCGCATCACGCACACTGTCACGCAATGGCCGGTCATCAATGCCTGCTGAACTGTCCATGATGTGTACCTCTGATATGGGTTCGAACGGGGGGGATGGTCCTCACCGGACACGAACGTCGTCAACGTTGTCCATACCGGCAGGTGGAGAGACGGCAGGGGCTGTTCTTCGGACCTAAGTGATGAACGGAATCCTTTTTGGGATACCTTCTTGGGATCCCAAAAACCAGTGTGAGGTATCACACTTGTCGACGTCAAGACTTTTTCTTGAAGCGGTCCGCAGAAGAAAAGCTGAGCCCTAGCAGCGGACTGCTCCCGGGCACCAGCATGCAAAAAAAATTCTGGTCGTTCGCCGACGCCCACACCATCGACACCGCTGACCTTCTGTCGGGTACCAACGGCCGGCCTCGTGGCCAGCAAATGTCAGGCTGACATGAAAATTGCGGTGACGTTGTCCCGTTGACTGAATGATCTGGCGGTCGGCGTTTTGAGGCAGGATTATCCGGTGGGTTGCAGGGGCGCGAGGGTCACTTGGTAGCCCAGGGATTCGAGCTGTCCGATCGCGCGGGCCTTGGTCTTGGCAGGTGCTTGCAGCCTGAAGTTGAACCACCCTGGGTTTGATGGAGACTCTAACCTCACACGGAGAATAGAGTCATGGCAAGTGGTAGAAAATTTGGGCTCTCCTGACTCTTCCGTGGGTCAATTTCGGCCGGGGAGCACCGGTTTGTGACCGCCGAGGCTGAGCATCGCGAGGGCGATGAGTGCTTCGGGTGATTTGAAGCCGAAAGCGATGCGGGTGATGAGTCTGATCTTCGTGTTCATCGATTCGACTCGTCCGTTGGAGAGCCCATGCTCGATCGCGGCGAGGATCGCGGCGCGGTGGTTGACGATGCTGCGTTGGAGCTTCACGAACGCGGGGATCCGGCACCGGCGCGCCCAGGCGACCCATTTATCGAGGGCTTCGGCGGCTTCGTCGTGGGGCAGTTTGAAGATGACCCGGAGTCCTTCCTTGAGGTAGTAGGCCCGGCCGAGGGTGGGGTTGGTCTGCACGATCCAGGCGAGCTTGACCTGCTGCTTCTCGGTCAGGTTCTCCGGGTTCTTCCAGAGCGCGTAGCGGAGTTCTTCACACCGGCTGCGCGGGCACTGTCCGGGCGGGGCGGCGCGTCTTTCGCTGGCCGGCCGCGGCCGCGCCTGGCCTCGGTGGTCCGGGCTGCCTTTCGGGCGTCGTTCCACGCGGCCCGGCGCACCTCGTCGAGGGCTTCGGTGGCCCATTTGACGACGTGGAACGGGTCGGCGCAGCGGACCGCATTCGGGCACCGCTGGGCCACGACAACGGCGATCCACGCGGCCCCGTCGGCGGAGACGTGCGTGATCCGGGCGCAGCGTTCTGCCCCGATGGCGTCGAAGAACGTGCCCAGGGTGGCCTTGTCTTGGCCCGGGGCCGCCCAGACCAGCCGGCCGCTGTCGTGGTCGACGACGACGGTCAGATACTTGTGGCCGCGCTTGTAGGAGATCTCGTCGATGCCGATCCGCCTCAGGCCGGCGAACTGGTCGTGGAGCTTCTCCGTGTCGTTCCAGACCCGGGTGATGATCGCGCCGACAGTGCGCCAGGCGATACGCATCAGCTCCGTGATGGCGGTCTTGGACGTTTGCGTGGCCAGCCAGGCGACCTGCGCGTCGAAATGGTGGGTGTGGCCGGCCTGATGCCGGGCCCAGGGCACGGCGGCGACGCTCACGCCGTGGACCCGGCAGGACACCCTCGGGGCGTCGGCTTCCAACTCGACCCGGATCGTCCCGGCGTCCAGTGCCCGCCAGCGGCGTCGACCCTGGCCCTGGTCGTATTTCGGGCAACGGCGGCGGCAGATCCCGCACCGGTTCCGCATCGAGCCTGTCGGCCTGACAGAGGCGACCAGTATCCCTGAGGTGTGTCAAGGATGTGAGACAGTCGCGTAGTTTCTTTTTGGTCAGGCAGCCGCTGGAAGCGGTTGCGCGGTGGGTGTGAAAGCCGCCATTGCTGTGGCCGGCGGGAGGCCGTCATTGTTGCTGTGGGGCCGCCAGCGGTTGTAGAACACTTCGATGTACTTCATCACTCCGCGCCGGGCTTCCTGGCGGGTTGTGAAGCTGTGGTGGTGGTAGAACTCGTTTTTCAGGGATGAGAACGCCGACTCGGCCACTGCATTATCCCAGCACACCCCGGTGGCTCCCATGGACTGTCGGATGCCGTTACCGGTGCACCAGACACTCATTTCCCGGGATGTGTACTGCGTTCCGCGGTCGCTGTGAAAAATGGCACCAGGCTGCAGATGACCGCGGTCCCTGGCCATCTTCAGCGCCCCGGTAGTCAGAGAGGCACGCATGTGGTCAGCCATCGCCCAGCCGACGACCATGCGCGTGCACAGATCGATGACAGTAGCCAGATACAGCCAGCCCTCGCCGGTGCGCAAGTATGTGATGTCCCCGACCAGACGGGTTCCCGGGGCGGCGGAGGTGAAATCCCGCCCGATGAGGTCCGCGAAGACCTTGTCCGGATCCGAGGGAATCGTCGTGCGCTTGAACGCCCGCATCCGCTTCGCGGCCCAGCCGTTCTCCGCCATGATGACCGCCACCGTTCCCACCGACACCTCGATGCCAGCGGCGGCAAGTTTCGTATGGACCATGCGGTGCCCGAATATCCCGTCGGAAGAATCGAACATGACCTTTACGTGTTCTGTCAGCTCCCGGTGCCGGGCCGCCGTCGGGGACTCTTCCGCGGCCAGCCACCGGTAATACGAGGCCCTGGAAATGCCCAGCCGCCCGCACATCCATTGGATGGGGAACTGCGCGTTCTTCGCCTGAACAAGGCGGTAGAGATCCTCTACCGTTGTTCTCTGGCGAAGAACGCTGAAACTTTTTTAGGAAGTCATTTTCCCTCTCGACTTCACGCAGCCGGGCTTCCAATGCCCTGTATTTCGCCGGATCCACCGGATCATCGGGTTTGCCCCCGCCCTCCGATTGGCCCTCATGATGCAGCCGCACCCAACGCTTCAGAGCGGTTACGGAAATCCCCAGCTCCGGCGCAACCGAAGCCGGCGAACGTCCCGAGGAAATCACCAGCGCAACGGCATCAGCTTTGAACTCATCGGAATAGGTTGGTCGAGCAGACATGGGCACAATCCTTTCAAACTGTGTCTCACATCAGTAGTACACCTCACCCCGTTTCCTCGTCCAGATCGATGGCCTCGACGACCGTTTTCTCGACACCGAGCAGAGTTCGCCATAGTCTTGCATTTCGCACGCCGTTTTCCCGTCTGAAAGTTTCTGTTCCTTGAACAGTCAGAAACCTAGACAGGAAGCGGCGTGCGTTCGTTAAGGCGCGCTGAAAACGCCCACGGAAGAGTCAGGAGAGCCAAAATTTGATGAGGAAACCAAGGCCCGCGTGGTGCGGATGTATCTCGAGCGCCGGGGTGAAGTTGCCGGCGAGTCGGAAACGGCCGCCCGGAAGCACGTAGGTGCCCTGTTGGGCGTCAGCGCGGACACGATGCGGCCCTGGATCGTCCAGCACGAGATCGAGACCGGTTCCAGGCCCGGGGCGACGGTGGCGGAGAACGACGAAGTGAAGAAGCTGCGGCGCGAGAACGCCGAGCTGCGCCGGGCCAACGCGATCCTGAAGGCGGCCTCGGCTTTCTTCGCGGCCGAGATCGACCGGCCACACACCAGATAGTTGCCTTCATTACGGCCCACAAGGACCGTAAAGACGCCAAAGGCCTGCGATGGGGCGTCGAACCGATCTGCGCCGTGCTCACCGAGCACGGGACCAGGATTGCCCCGTCGACTTACTACGCCGCCATCAAGCGCGGCGTGTCCAAACGCGAACTCTCAGACAGGAAAATGATCGACATCATCAAGACCATCCATAAAGCCAATTTCAGCGTCTACGGTGTCCGTAAAATGTGGAAGAAGCTCCTGCGTGAAGGCCACGAGATCGGCCGGGACCGGGTCGGACGGCTGATGCGTGCCGCAGGGCTGCGGGGTGTGCTGCGCGGCGGACACAAGACCTTCACCACCCGCCGTGATGACCTGGCGGCAAGGTTCCCGGACCGGGTGAAACGCCAGTGGAATACCGGCGTCCAGGACAGGATCTGGGTCGCAGATTTTACGTATGTCTGGACGTACGCGGGGTTCTGCTATGTGTCTTTCGTCACGGACGCGGCGTCACGGCGGATCCTGGGCTGGAAGGCCTCGATGAGCAAAGAGACGCCCCTCGTCACTGATGCCCTCCAACAGGCCCTGTCGGTGCGCCGGCGTACCGACAGCGAGTTCACCGCGACCGGGCTGATACACCACAGCGACGCCGGGTCACAGTACACCTCCGTCATGCTCACCGAGCATCTGGTCGCTGCGGGCATGGAGGGCTCAATCGGTACCGTGGGGGACGCGTACGACAATGCCCTGATGGAATCGACCATCGGACTGTACAAGACCGAACTGATCGATTTCGACCGCTTCACCACCTGGAAATCACGCCAGCACGTCGAGTCCGAAACGGCCCGCTGGGTCCATTGGTGCAACACCGAACGGCTGCACACAAGCATCGGGGACATTCCGCCAACGGAATTTGAAACCACCCATCAACAAACGTGTATTCTGTCAACGCAGACTGCATAAACGAAGTCTCCATCAAACCCAGCGCGGTTCATGCAGCCACTCGGTGAAAGCGGCAACACGCTCGGACTCTGATGCGTAGGGTTTGGCGTAGGCCCATTCATCGAGCATGGTGCGGTTGTAGCGCTCAACTTTTCCGTTGGTCTGTGGCCGGTAGGGGCGGGTGCGTTTGTGCTTGATGTCCGGGCCCAGTGCGTCCTTGAATGCGTAGGAGCGGTAGCAGGAGCCGTTGTCGGTCAGCACCCGTTTCACGGTGATTCCGCAGGCTTCGAAGTAGGCGTTGGCGCGTTCCCAGAACCCGGCCGCGGTTTCCTTCTTCTCATCGGCCAGGATCTCGGTGTAGGCCAGTCGGGAGTGGTCATCGACCGCGTTGTGCAGGAAGGCGTAGCCCGGTCGCCGGTTCATTGCCGTGCCGGTCTTGTTCCGATTGCCTGCGGCCCTGCCCACCGTGCGGTGTCCGCCGCCTTCAGGGATCCGCCCGAGTTTCTTGATGTCGACGTGGACCAGCTCTCCGGGGCTGTGGTGTTCATAGCGGCGGATCACCCTGCCCGTGGCACGGTCCAGCCAGGACAGCCTTGCCAGCCCGAACCTGGAGAGGACCCGGTGCACCGTGGAGGGGTGGATGCCCAGCAGGTAACCGATCCTGGCAGGTCCCCACCGGCGGTTGATCCGGAGTGCGATGATCCGTCGCTCCCGCCGCACGGACGTCCGGCCCGGGGAGCTGACGGGCCGGCTGGACCGGTCATTCATCCCGTGCTCGCCGTGATCCCGGTAGCGGCCAGCCCACCGCGCCGCGGTCGTCACCGAGACTTGGAACCGTTCAGCTGCCCGGCGCAGCGGCCACCCGTCATCGACGATGCACTGAGCCAGCCGGAGCCTGCCCTTGGGCGTCAGGATGGCGTTAGCATGGGACATTGAAGACCTCCTTGTGGATCGGACTCTTAGACAAGCCCCACTCCACTCGGAGGTCTTCTTTTTGTCACCTAACCACGCCGAACGTTCCTAACGTCCGTGGTCAATACAGCTAGGCGTTGGCCGTCACCATTGCTGTGCCCACGAGACGGGCAGCGCGTAACTTTTCCGGCCCCGCGTTCGATTACCTGTGCGCTGGCCACAGCTCACTCAGTGGAGCAGGCGACCGGACCCGACGATGAAGGAACCCACGACGTGAACTTTTCCAGACGTAATTTCCTGGGCGTGGCAGGCACTGCTGCCGCCACCGCCTTAGCCACGGGCAGCACATTGCGGGCCGCGGATGCTGCCACACCGGCGCTGCCGGCCGCGGGTGCTTCCGGGATCGAGCACATCATCGTGGTGATGATGGAGAACCGCTCCTTCGACCACTTCCTTGGCTGGATGCCGGGCGCCGACGGGAAACAGTCCGGACTGAGCTACACGGACCGCTACGGCATCCCGCACACCACCCACCACCTGACGGATTTCCAGGGCTGCGGCCACCCGGACCCGGACCACTCGTACGAGGGCGGCCGGATCCAGTACAACAACGGCAAGAACAACGGCTGGCTCCGGGCGGGTAAAAATGACGAATTCGCCGTCGGCTACTACGACGCCGCGGACCTCGACTTCTGGCGCCAAGCCGGCCCGGATTGGACGGTCTGTGACCGGTACTTCGCCGCCACGATGGCCGAAACCTATCCGAACCGGTTCTACCAGCACGCGGCCGCCACCGACCGGCTGCACAACTCCACGGTCACGTCCACGCTCCCGACCATCTGGGACCGGCTGGCCGCTGCCGGAGTCTCCGGCAAGTACTACTACGGCGACATCCCCTTCACCGCACTCTGGGGCACCAAGTACCTAGACATATCGCACCACTACGCCGAATTCCTCGCCGACGCCAGCGCAGGCAGGCTGCCCGCTGTGTCCTTCGTGGATCCTCGCTTCACCGAGGAAGGCTCCGGCACCTCCGGGGATGACCACCCGCACGCGGACATCCGCTCCGGAGAGACCTTCCTCGCAGAGGTCTACAACGCGGTGACGACCGGCCCGGGCTGGGCCAACACCCTGCTGGTCATCAACTACGACGAGTGGGGCGGGTTCTACGACCACATCGCACCGGGCACGGCCCCGGACACGAGCCCGGACACGGCCCTGCGCGGCTTCCGGGTACCGTCCGTGGTCATCTCCCCGCGCGCCCGACGCCGGCACATCGCCCACGACGTCTATGACCACACCTCCGTGCTCAAAGCCATCGAATGGCGGTGGAACCTGCCAGCCCTGACACCCCGGGACAAGGCCGCCCGCAACATCGCCGAAGTCCTGGACTTCGGCACACCCGCCAATCTCGCAGCGCCCAAATATCTTGTCCCGCCGTTCGTCGCCGGGCCGGCCTGCACCCCTGTGGGCCCGCCCCCGGAAGAGGAATGGTCCGGCCTGAAACAGAAAGCACTCGCCGACGGATGGAAACTCGCGTGAACACCACCACAGATCACACGACGACGACCTCCGGATCCCGCAAGCGGGCCCGCCGGTTGGCTCTGCGGGCCTCCGCCGCGGCCATTGTCCTGCTCGCCGCGGCGGCGATCGGCTACGGACCGGCCCAGCCCTCCGCCACAGCCGGCGCTCCGACAGCCACTACCGCTGGCCAGGGCTACCTGCCCGGGGCGAAGCATGTCTTCGTCATCAACCTCGAAAATAAAGGCTACGACGAGACGTGGGGTCCGGCGTCAGCCGCCCCGTTCCTGTCCAAGACGCTCAGGGGCCAGGGGGTGCTGCTGAACCAGTACTTCGGCACGGCCCACAACTCCCAGCCGAATTACGTCGCCCAGATTTCCGGCCAGGGGCCCAACCCCCAGATGCAGGCCGACTGCCAGAACTACTCACCGTTTGTCGGAAGTGGCACGGCAAGTCCTGGCCAGGCCGTCGGCGACGGCTGCGTCTTCCCCGCCAGCGTCCCCACAGTGGCCGGCCAGCTGACCGGAGCCGGCAAGACGTGGAAGGGCTACATGGAAGACATGGGAACCCCTTGCCGGCACCCCGCCGTCGGCGCAGTAGACGACACCCAGAAGGCAAAAGTCGGCGACCAATACGCGGCCCGCCATAACCCCTTTGTCTACTTCGCCGGGATCACCGACTCACCGGACTGCGCTAAGAACGACGTCGACCTCAGCACCCTGAAAACGGACCTCGCCTCCGCCGCCACCACCCCTAATCTGTCCATGATCACCCCGAACCTCTGCCACGACGGCCACGACGCCCCCTGCGTGGACGGACAGCCTGGCGGCCTCAAGAGCGCCGACGAGTGGCTCAACCATTGGGTTCCGGCCATCACCTCCTCCCCGGCATTCAAACAGGACGGCGTCCTTGTGATCACCTTCGACGAATCGGACGGACCCCCGTCCGATGCAACCGCCTGCTGCGGGGAGGGTCCCGGGCCGAATTCGCCACTGCCTGGTATTACCGGGATGGGCGGCGGCCGCGTCGGAGCCCTTGTCCTCTCCCCGTTCACCAAAGGCGGGACCTGGTCCACCACCCCGTACAACCACTACAGCCTGCTGGCCAGCATCGAAGACACCTTCGGACTGCCCTACCTCGGCTACGCCGGCACGCCAGGACTGAACCGCTTCGGACTCGACGTGTACAACGCCAAGGTCTAGGACGAGTAACAGAATAAACGTAAGTGCCCGGCAGGTGTCCAAATCACCGGCCGGGCGTTTTTCGCGGCTACGAGCTACACACGGCCAGCGTCAGTGCCGCGCCACGTCTACTACAGGGAAGGTAGGACTCCGCGTCCTAGGAAAAGCAGGGACAGGAAAACCTGCTGACAACGCCGCGCGAGGTGCGTAACGTCCGATGGGGTAGTCCGCAGGAAACCGGTTCCCGCCGAGCGACCTGCAGGGCCGGCTGGCGAGCGTTTTGCACGAGGCTGCGTGGGCAATTCGGCCCGCCCCACCGGCTGTACCGAGTCCCGATGGGGCGGCCGCCGCGGGATGTCGAGCTTGATGGAGAAGTAAGGGAGTAGTCATGAGAATTGCAGTGACAGGCGGAAGCGGAAAACTGGGACGGCATGTGGTCCGCAGGCTGACCGACGACGGCCACCAGGTGCTGAACCTGGACCGGGTCGGGGACAGGAGTCCTGGGCTGGCCGTCGTGGACTTGCGCAATTATGGACAGGTGCTCGATGTGCTCCTCGGTCTGGACGACAGGCACAAGGGGTTCGACGCCGTTGTCCACCTGGGTGCAGTTCCCGCGCCCGGCATCATTCCGGATGCCGCCACGTTCGAGAACAATATGCTCTCCAGCTACAACGTCTTCCAGGCGTGCCGGCGGGCCGGGATCAAGAAGGTGGTTTACGCCTCCAGCGAGACGGTGCTGGGACTGCCGTTCGACGTCGACCCTCCCTACATCCCGGTGGATGAGGAATACCCGGCCCGTCCGGAAAGCACCTACTCACTCGTGAAGCATCTTGAGGAGCAGATGGCGGTCCAGCTGACGCGGTGGGATCCGGAGCTGAGCATCACGGGCCTGCGGTTCTCCAACGTCATGGACCCTGAGGACTACGAACGGTTCCCGTCGTTCGATGCGGACGCCAGTGCGCGGAAATGGAACCTCTGGGGCTACATCGACGGGCGCGACGGCGCGCAGGCTGTGGCGCGTGCGCTGGAACACGGCCAGCCCGGATTCCAGGCTTTCATCATCGCGAACGCGGACACCGTCATGACCCGTTCCAGCGTCAGCCTTGCCGCCGAGGTGTTCCCCAACGTCACCGTAACCAAGGAGCTGGGCGAACACGAGACCATGTTGTCGATCGACAAAGCCCGGCGCCTGCTGGGATTCGAGCCTGAACACACCTGGCGGACCTACCACTCCAACCGCACCACCCCCACCGAGAACTGAGGAGCATCATGCAGTACCGCACACTGGGCAACAGCGGCGCCGTGGTTTCGAACTACGCGCTGGGAACCATGACGTTCGGGGCCGAGGCCACCGAGGAAACGTCCCACGCCATCCTGGATAGCTATGTTGCCGCCGGCGGCAACTTCATCGACACCGCTGACGTTTACAGCACCGGTGTATCGGAGGAAATCATCGGACGCTGGCTCGCGCGGCGGCCCGAAGCCAAGGACAGCGTGGTACTGGCCACCAAGGGACGCTTCCCCATGGGCGAGGCCCCGAACAACGTCGGCACGTCCCGCCGCCACCTGACCCGGGCCTTGGATGATTCCCTCCGCCGCCTGGGAGTGGAGCAGATTGACCTCTACCAGATGCACGCATGGGACCCCATCACACCGCTGGAGGAGACGCTCCGCTTCCTGCACGACTCCGTCAGCAATGGCAAGATCGCCTACTACGGTTTCTCCAACTTCCTGGGGTGGCAGCTGACCAAGGCGATCCACCTGGCCAAAGCCCACGGCTGGAGCGCCCCCGTAACCCTGCAACCGCAGTACAGCCTGCTGGTCCGCGAGATCGAGTCGGAGATCGTCCCAGCCTCCTTGGACGCGAACATCGGCCTGCTGCCGTGGTCGCCCCTGGGTGGCGGCTGGCTGTCCGGCAAGTACAAGCGCGACGAGCCGCCCGCCGGTGCGACCCGGCTCGGCGAGAACCCCAACCGAGGCATGGAAGCGTGGCAGGCCCGCAACGACGACCCCCGCACCTGGGACGTTATCGGAACAGTGGAAAAGACTGCCGCTGACCACGGTGTGAGCGCCTCGCAAGTGGCCCTGGCCTGGCTGGCGGACCGGCCCGCGGTGACGTCCGTGATCCTGGGCGCCCGCAACATCGACCAACTGGCAGACAACCTCGCCGCGGCGGACCTCGAACTGACCCCCGAGGAAACAGAGCGGCTGACCCAAGCCAGCCAGCCGCGCGTCGGAGTGTATCCCTACGGCCCCATGGCACATGAACAGCGCAGCCGGAAGATCCAAGGCGGCAGGTAGGCGGGGTCTTCGGCCACCCGTCTGATCGGAAAGTTATGCAGAGGCATGACCCATTGTTACAGGCAACTCTCAGTTGTCTTCCTCCAATGAAGAGGGGGCCGAACGGGGATCAGAAGTTGCCCGCACCATCGAAGGTACACTCCGAGCACCCCCCAAGAAACACGGCGAGTCGTGTCTCTTACACCGAGCCCGTGAGCCGGCGCCTTACCGGACTTGCATACGTCCGGTAAGGGATCCTTCACCGCGACACGAGGTGAGTCCGTTCACAGCCAATATGCAGTTTTCGCGCACCCGCGCTTCCGAGAAAAGAACTACGCCTCGACGAGAATCACCAAGGTCTCGGGCAGCACGCCGTCATACGCCATCGCCTCGGCCCCTGCCTCGGATTGCATCAAGGCCATGACCGCATCCATGTCGGCAACGTCCATCAGCACCGCCACTTGCGTCGGGTTCTGTGGGTTGACGAACGTCCGGATGTTGGTGACGCCGAGGGGTCCGAAGATCTCTTCGCGTTTCGGTGAGGCAAGCCAATGATCCTTGTCCTTCACATCGTGGTGGCCGATCACGGTTGGCATAGCGCGTCCTCTCGACGAGGGGCCAGCGGTCCGCAGGCCCACTGCGCAGAACGCTACTGCTCGTTCCACACCCAGGCAAGGCCTTTCGTGGCCGCATCTCTCTCGGTCAGCGGGCTGCCGCAAAAGGTTCGGCTACGGGCGGCCGAGGGGTGACATTTATCGCTGCGATTCACATTGCACGCAAATCCCAGCGAATAGCGCGAATCCGCGGAGAGCGGACCGATTTCAGCTCCCCGGCTATTCGGTTATAAAGGAAATCTGTTAGTATCGTCGGTAATAACAAGACTTTGTAAGTACCGAGTAGCCGGGGAGTCCCCTATCAAAAACCCATACCGTCCCGGAGCGGCCAACACGCCACTCTTTCTTGCAGGACGTGAAAGTCAGGAAAGAATCCTACGGGCGATACTCAGGGGAGCCCCCGAGATCCCGGCCAACTATCGCATTACAGGGCTCCGCGGTGTGGGGAAAACCGTGTTGCTCAAGCACTTCGAAGAAGTCACGAAAGGGGAGCTCAACTGGGCCGTCGGCAGACTGCAGTTAGAGCCTCGACACAATCGCGAAGACGCCATCGTCGGAGTGCTCCACGACCTCCTCCTAGACGTTCAGGCTCAGGTATCACGGACCGAGAGTCTTCGCCAGAAGACGGAGGCCGTTATCAGTGGCGCGCGATCCCTGGCGACCATGACATTTGAAGAAGTCACCGTCTCGCTGGGCGGAGCGGCAAATTCGAAGGAATCCAACCTGGCGGCCGACCTTCTGGAAACGGCTCGGATCGCCGTAAAATCCGGAAGGGTCGGTCTTGTGCTGATGCTCGACGAGGCGCAGGTCCTCGTGGACGACAAGGACCGCGACGGACAGCATCCGCTGTCACTGCTCGTCGCCGCAGTCAACACACTCCAGGAGCAGCAGGTGCCGATTGCACTCGTGCTTTGCGGACTGCCGACCTTGATCGCGAACCTACTCAAGGCTCGAACCTATAGCGAGCGGATGTTCCGCGGGGAAGAAGTGGGTCGCCTGACACGGGACCAGACCCGTGAAGCGTTCCTTCGGCCACTGGATGGCACCGGCAAAGAGGCCAACGATGAGCTCCTTAAGGCCGTGATCGACGATGTTGAAGGCTATCCGTACTTCGTGCAGCTGTGGGGTGCCGAGCTCTGGGACGATGCCGTCGACACTTCATCGGACGTCCTGACAGCGGACCTGTTGAAAGGTCTCCGCGAGGCGATCTTCAAACGTTTGGACCACGATTTCTACTCACCCCGGCTGGACTCCCTGACCCCCGCCGAGCAGGACCTCCTCCTCCTCACCGGCGATTGCGATTACCCGCCGCTGCGGACGGCTGACATACACAGGGTTACTTCCCGCAAACAGGGCAACGTCAACGTCCTGATGGGCAGGCTAGCGGACCAAGGTGTGATTTACCGGCTACAAAAGGGCCTCTACGAATACACAGCGCCCAAGTTTCATGAGTACCTGATTCGCCGCAAGTCCCGTACAACCTGGACATAGTCTCGGCGTGCGTCGGGCAATCTAGACTGGCCCTGAGCGATGAATGGTGCGGGTCGCCAGAGGTTGGCATTACCACCAAGGGGCCATCTAGCCCACAACGCTGCAGGCATCCCGAAAGCGCCGTTCGGCCAGTCTGTATTCATCTTAGAGCGGGTTCGCCTCACCGGCGTTGCCGTCGGCCACCAACACCTTGAGGTAGTCAGCGACGATTTGTATATCGCTCTTCAAGGCTTCTGGGGATCTGGAGGCGAGATCGGCATATTTCCCAGTTGCCGTGTTACGCGATTCTTGGGACATGCCCGCTGGACCACCGGAAAAAGATGCAGCCAGAGCCTTGAATTCTTTGCACGTGTCCGCAGCGCTCTTCGGTGCGGAACACCCTCCGAGGAAAACCGCTCCTACAACGATCATGACTGGTGCGAGTGACTTCATGTTTCCCCCAAGGAAATCGATCAACGGCGAACGTCCAGCGTAAGCGTACCGTAGCGATAGATGCGGTCGTGCGCGGCCGCGTGCCCTATCAGGAAGCGCTTCTCCCGCCCCAAATGAGGTCAACCAGCCGGGTTATCCTCAGGGTCGTTGCTGGTTAGTTCCAGCTTTTTATCGCTGCGATTCACAGGCCTCGTTCACGCCATTCCCCAGCGGAGTGTCCCGCAGAAGGTTACATCCGAGGGCGGCTGACTCCCTTCGGGATTAATGAGGCTGTGGTTGCGGACAATGGTATTCGGGTTCGCCAGCATCTCAAGATTTACGCAATTTATCGCATCGATGGAAAAATTTCTTCCGTCTGGGCACTGTTGTTCCTATCGTGTTTGCAAGGACGACGATGTCCTTTCATTGAGCGGTAGGGGGCCACCGATCGAGAACACGGTGTTGCACAATATGGAGATGCGGGGAGTCCGACTGACGGTCGGGATTGCAGGCTCTTTTGGGATTCTGCATTACGCGGTTCTCGCGTTTACTGCCACCCGTCCCACTGCCGACAGGCAGCCGAACGTCGAGCAGTGGCCTTTGCTGACTGAGGATCTGCTGGGACGTGGGTTTAGGCCCGCGCGCAATGCTGATATTGAGGACATCGTTCTTAAAGCCCAGCCAGCTGACGACAGCATCCAGTGCCGGGCTTCTGCCGAGGGACTCGTTTCATTGCTGGTCGACAACAGCCTCGTGTGGTCACGTGTATTCAACCCGGAGGACCCGGAGACCGCCCTCTGGCTCAAAGCTGCGCGAACCAACGGAGTAACTATCATCAGCGGCGACCATCTCCGGAGCGCTGAGATCGGGGTCGATTGCGCCGCAACCATGGAGTCCCTAGCGATGGCCAAGGTTCCTACTGCGTGGACCCGTTAGCCGGACAAGCTGAACGAAAGCCCGGGAATCTTCGGGCTGCCAGTACTGCAAATGCCAAAGTAGATGAAAGTTGTTCGGGTATTCCTTTTTGACATGGCGCATCGAAGCCGGGAAGGAGCCCGGGAGGCCGCGACGGTCATTCTCAGGGCTGGCCAAATCTGCTGAATGATCGCGAGATGGCCTGGACTGAGTATTTGAGGCTTTGAGCACCGCCCAATCGTGCGGTTCAGCACCACCGATCGTGCGAGAGAGCGCCAGTGGTGGTGTGGCTGGGAGCCACTGACGCTCTCCGTCATCGATTACGCGCTGGCCAGCGCGGTGTGCTCCCTCATGTTGTAGGTGCCCGTCTCAACCCAGATCGTGTTGTGGATGATCCGGTCCATGATCGCGTCCGCATGAACACCGGAGCCGAGCCGCTGGTGCCAGTCCTTCTGCGAATACTGGGTGCAGAACACCGTCGACGTTTCGCCGTAACGGCGCTCCATCAGCTCCAGCAGCATGGTGCGCATCGACTCCGTCGGCCGGTCCAGCAACCACTCGTCAATAACGAGCAACGTGAATGCGGCGTATTTGCGCAGGAACTTCCCGGCCCCGCCGGGGGTGTCTTGGGCGGCGACCCAGGCTTCCTCGAGGTCGGGCATGCGGACGTAGTGGGCGCGGATGCGGTGCTCGCAGGCGCGTTTACCAATCGCGCATCCCAGATACGACTTCCCCGACCCGGTGAACCCCTGGAAGACGACGTTCTGCTGCCGGGCCACGAACGAGCAGGTGCCGAGCTGGGTCAGCAGCTGCCGGTTCAGGCCGCGTTCGTCGAGCAGGTCGATGCGACGCAAATCCGCGTTCGGATAACGCAGCCCCGCCCGTCGGATCAGCCCGGCGACCTTGGTGTGCGTGAAGGTGGAGTAGGCGTCATCGACGACCAACCTCACTCGCTCTTCGAACGACAGACTGATCGACAGCGTCTCGTCCTGGGTATCGATCGCCTCCAGCAGCTCGCCTGCGTTCATCTCCCGCAGCTTGCGTTTGGTCTCCCCGTCCAAGCGGTTCAACGGGTCACTCCGGCGTAGTAGGCGCCGCCGCGGACGTAACCGCCATCATCGCACTCAGGCTCCTCCGAGACGTGGCCGGTCTTGTCCTGCCCGGTATCGAGAATCGGTCTCAGGTGTGCATACCGCGGGGAGCGGATCGGCCCTCGCAGCGCGAGCTGACAGGCGGCTTCCACCCGGGCTGGTGAGAACTTACGCGACAGGCGCAGGACCGCCAGGGCCGGGTCGTAGCCGGCCTCCTCGATGGAGGCTGCCTCGAAGATCTTGCCGATCACCGTCACCGTGGCCGGGCCCATCCGGGCACCCCAGTCGTCAATCCGGGCCCGGTCCCAGGCCTGGAAGCTGCGCCCCTCGGGCAGGTCCGCATCGTTCGTCTGATACTGATTCACCGTGCTTGCCGACAGCAGCAGGTGGCTGGTCAGACGCTCATCACCCCGATAGACCTCCAGCATCGTGTCCGTGACGCGAAGGTCAACGAGGGAGCCGATGTGACTGAAGGGGACGGAGTAGAAGTTCTTCGCCCAGACCACGTGGGCGTTCTTGTTCACCTTGCGCCGGTAGGACCACGTGCTGATCTCGAACGGGGCTGCCGGCAGCGGTTGCATCAGCGGCAGCTCCTCGGTGGTGAAGACGCTCAGCCGGGACCCGGCGCGTTTCTGGAACGGTTGCCGGTTATAGGCATCCATCTGCTCATAGACCCGGGTGCGCAACTGCGCCAGAGATGTGAACTGCTCGTGCCTGAGCCCCGCGATGACCCAGGTCGCGACATGAGAGACCGTGTTCTCGACGCTCGCCTTGTCTTTCGGAGCCCGAACTCTGCCCGGTAATACCGCGGCCGAATAGTGCGCCGCCATCTCGCGGTAAGCGTCGTTGAGAACGACCTCTCCCTCGCGGGGGTGGGAGATCACCCCGGTCTTCAGGTTGTCGGGAACCAGGCGCGGGACGCTGCCGCCGAAGAATGCGAACATCGCCGCATGGGCGCGTAGCCACGACTCCTGCCGCATATCCAGGCTCGCTTCCACGAACGCATACCGGCTGAAGGGCAGGCAGGCGACGAACAAATACACCTTCGAGATCTCACCCGTACTCGGATCCAGCAGCTGCATCGTGGGCCCGGACCAGTCGACCTCGATGCTGCGGCCGGCCTTATGACCAACCCGGGACGACGCCCCGGTCACGGCGGCGTGCTCGCCGTAGAGCCGGCAGAACCGGTCATAACTCATCACTGCCTGTCCTGCGCGAGAAAACGCGTCGACATACTCCTGGTGCAGCAGCTTCAACGTCACCCCCACCCTGGCCAGCTCGGTGTGCACCCGAGGCCAGTCCGGCTGCGCAAAGACACTCTCACGGACGCCACGGCCGGGAAACAACGCCGCATACACCGCGGCCTCCGACAGCTCGGCGACGTCATCCCAACCGAGACCTGCCAGCTCCGCCGCATCGAGGACCGCCTGAATGCTGTGACGGGATATCCCATGAGCGGACTCAATTGCTCTTCGCGACAGGCTTTGATTACGCAGCTGCAACACCAGCTTCGCTTTGATCTTCCGTACCATTACCGGTACTCCTTCCACCATGTGTCCGTCACATGGTGGAAGGAGCTTTACAGGCGGTGCTCAACCACACCAACAGTGGTGCTCAACCACACCAGTCGCGCTACCGGACGATGGCGCTCACCCGCACCACAGGTGGAGCCCACACAAGCCAATATTCACTGGACGGGGTAAGCCGTCAGCCGGATATTCCCGGCAGCAATTAGAAGGATCCCCACCGTGGTCAGCAGCCCTATGAACATCAGCAGCGCAACGACCAATGTTTCCCCGGAGGTCAAGGAAAAACTTAACGTGTCCGCATCAAGGGGCATCGGGGGGTGCAGGGTCACTGCTTTTCTGCCCAACGTTCGTGGGCGGACTGGCGGCTGGTGCCGACGGCGCGGCCTATGTCGGCCCAAGATGCTCCGGCCGCCTTGGCCGCTGCCCTACGTGTCAGGCTGGAACGGTACCAGGGGCTCGTAGCAAGTCCGTTTAATCGCGTGGGGCGAGAGCCAGGAATCCAGTCATCATGTCCAGTCCAGTTTTGAGTGCAGTACGCGAAGATAGTGCTGTGAGTAGTAGTAGTAGTAGTAGTAGTAGTAGTAGTAGTAGTAGTAGTAGTAGTAGTTCTGGGCCGCGGGCCGGCGGGCCGCGGCCTCGCCGGTCATTCACCCCGGCCCAGAAGCTCGAGTTCTTGGCGGCATATGAGAATGCCTGCGAGAGCAATGAGGGTGGTGCTTTCCTGCGCACAGAGGGCCTGTACTCGTCGCAGATGACCGAATGGAGGCGGCTGAGGGACGCCGGCGTCCTGGCCGGAAAGAAGGCCGGGGAATCGATCGGGAAACTCTCGGCGGACCAGGCCGAGAACGCGCGTTTGCGCCGCCAGTTAGAGGTGAGCGAGAGCCGGTTGAAGAAGACCGAGGCAGCCCTGGACCTGATGGGAAAACTACAGGCGTTCTTAGAGAGCGCCTCAGAGGATATGCCGGACGAGCCCCGATCCAAGAAACGCTGATGGCAACGTACCGGTCGATGCTGGAACTGAAGATTCCATCACGCCGGGCGGCGGCATTGACCGGCGTTTCCAGGACGACCGCGAACCGCAAACCGGCACCGCCGCGGGACCACCATGCGGTGTTGCCGCAGAACAAGCTCAGCGCCGCTGAGCGGGCGGAGATCCTGGCCGCGCTGAACTCGCTGGAGTTCGTGGACCTGGCACCCATGCAGGTCTATACGAAGCTGCTGGACGAGGGAATCTATCTGGGATCCCTGTCGACCTTCTATCGTGTGCTGGAGGAAAACAAGCAGGTCAAAGAACGCCGCCGGCTGGCTAAGCACCCGCCCCGGACGGTTCCTGAACTGGTCGCCACCGCCCCGGGGCAGGTGTTCACGTGGGATATTACAAAGCTTGCGGGCCCGGTCAGGGGCAAGTACTTCGACTGCTACATGATGATCGATATCCATT
The DNA here is from genome assembly GCF_050156575.1 of Pseudarthrobacter sp. S6. NCBI lineage: Bacteria > Bacillati > Actinomycetota > Actinomycetes > Micrococcales > Micrococcaceae > Pseudarthrobacter > Pseudarthrobacter sp. S6. The sequence goes on from NZ_CP189581.1 coordinate 2,126,166, forward strand.
CCAGATTCATAGTCGGCGCGCACGTCCACGCCACCGAATCCGGGGCGCTGGCGGTGGAAATGATGAAGGGAATCTTCGGAATCCACGGCATCCCCCAGGTCGTGCACGCGGACCGTGGAACGTCCATGACATCCAAAACCGTCGCCGCGCTGCTCTCGGATCTGGAAGTCACCCGATCCCATTCCAGACCCCGGGTGAGCAATGACAATCCCTACAGCGAGGCGCTGTTCAAGACGCTGAAATACGGTCCGGAATTCCCCGAACGCTTCGCCTCAGTCCACGATGCCGGCGCATTTATCAGCGGGTTCGTGGACTGGTATAACCATCATCACCAGCACTCCGGCATCGGCTTCCACACGCCCGCCAATGTCCATTACGGCCACGCCTCCACCGTGGCCAAGGAACGCTCTGCAACCCTCGCTGCAGCCCGCGCGAGACACCCCGAACGCTTCACCAAGAAAACAGATCCCAAAATCCTCGCACTCCCAGGACCAGCCTGGATCAACCAGCCAAAGGAAATCACCGAACAGTCAGCCGCCTAACTCCCACTGGTACCGCTCAGCTTGAAAAATTCCGCCGGGGCGGTCGCGGGTGCAGTCTTTGCCTTGGTGATGTCCTCACTTATGACCACCAGCACCGCGGGCGGGATCACGGTCCCTGTTTCATCCCACCTGTCGTATCAGGCAGTGTGGGGGATCTGCGCGGTGATTTGCGTTGTTCTCGCCATTTTTGGCTGGCCGGATGGGCCAGCCACTTGCCAGCCCTCCGGCTGACCTGGATGCCGGTGCGGAATCTACAGCAGTAAAAGAACCAGCGGCCACCTGACCGTCGTCGATCCTGGAGACGGGATCCGCGCACCCATCGTCGCGTCCCACTGACGGGCTCCGTGCGAGGCAGCTCATTAGCTGCCTCGGGCGGAGTTCGTCCCTGTGTCAGGGAGTCCCAGCGGCGTCACTGGATCATGGGGATGTATTCGCCCGTATGCCGTTCGGAATTGTCGAAGAAATGCCCCAGACGTTTGGGCGTACGGAGCACAACCTGCCTGCGGCCGCTCATGCTTGCCCGGAGCATGCTCTGAATCTTGGCTTCCAGTAGAGGCACGGCGGAGAGGCTGCGCAGCCAGACGTCGAACACCGGGTGGCCCGCCGCTGGCGTTGGCTGACCGTGCATTTACCTGTTGGCAAGCGAACTCTATTTGTCCGACGCTTCGGCATAGGCTCCGAATCCCGGCACATGTATCCCGCCGGCGAGGATCCACCAATAGGAGTCGCTGGCATACAAGCGCTTGCCTATGCTCTGCCGGCTGGTCTCCTGCTCGGGAACATCCCGGCCCTGTGCCCTGCTCCCGGGCCGGTCCACACGCCGGCTAAGAATCTGCCACACCGGGACCACAACCACGGCTACGCCTCCCGCCGGCCGTCCACCAGCCGAGGCACCCCAAGGGGATTATCCCCGCGGAGTGCCTCCGGCAGGAGGTGCTGGGGGAAGCCTTGGTAAGCGACCGGCCGCAGGAAGCGTTCGATCGCGGCCGTGCCCACGGACGTGCTTCCGGCGGCGGTGGTGGCGGGGTACGGTCCGCCATGCTGCTGCGCATAAGTGACCGAAACACCTGTTGGCCACTGGTTCCAGACCACCCGACCTGCCTTGCGGGCCAGGATCTCCACAAGTTCGGCCACCTGGCAGGAATCAGTTCCATGGACGGTGGCGGTCAGTTGACCTTCGAAGGTCTCGGCGAGCTCGGGGAGTTGGGACTCGTCGTCGTACGTGATGACTACGGCGGTGGGTCCGAAGCATTCGGTTTGGAGGGCATGCGGCTCCGACAGCATGTCCGCGGCAGTGGTGAGGAGGAGCGTCGGACCCGGGGGATCGGCCAGTGGGCCTGCTCCCTGGGCCAGCACCGTGAGGCGCGGGTTTGATTGCAGGTTCGCCAGGACGTCGGTGTAGCCGGACTGGATCCGTTCATTAAGCAGGGGCGCGGCCGGTGGCAGGGCGGCGTCGCGCAGGGCCTCCACCATCCCGGATCCAGCCGGAACAAAAAGCGTCCCGGGCTTGGTGCAGAATTGCCCGGCCCCCATGGTGAAGGAGCCCACGAACCCCTGGGCGATCTCCGCACCACGCTGGCTTGCTGCGGATTCGGTGACGAAGGCCGGGTTGTTGCTGCCCAGTTCCCCGAAGAAGGGGATCGGTTCCGGCCGGGAATTCGCGATATCGAACAGTGCGCGGCCGCCAGGGATGGACCCCGTGAAGGCGCCGGCTTTGACCCGAGGGTCGCGCAGGGCTGCGGCTCCCGCGGCAGTCCCGGCGATGAGGGCGAACGTGCCGTCCGGAGCGCCAGCCTCGCGAAGCGCGGAGGTCACCACCTCGGCTGTGAGCCGGGACAGTCCGGGGTGGCCGGAGTGGGCCTTGAGCAGCACCGGGCTGCCTGCAGCCAGGGCTGAAGCGGTGTCGCCGCCGGCAACGGAGAACGCGAAGGGAAAGTTGCTGGCCGCGAACACTACTACGGGGCCCACGGGCACGCGAACTCGCCGCAGGTCCGGTCGCGGCGCGCCCATTGGCCACTCGGCGTCGGCGTGGTCGATGCGGGCGTCAAGGTAGCCGCCGTCGCGCAGCTCTTCCCCGAAGAGGCGCAGCTGGAAGGTAGTGCGTTTGAGCTCTCCGCGCAGGCGCGCCCCGGGCAGGTGGGTTTCCTGTTCGGCTTCGTGAATGAGTTGGTCGGCTGCGGCATCCAAGCGGTCCGCGACGGCGTCGAGCAGCCGGGCGCGCTCGGCGGGACGGAGTGCGGCCAGTGGCGCCGCCGCCGTTTGGGCCGCTGCCAGCAGTTGTTCCAGCTCGGCGTCGGTGGTGGGCTGGAGTGCGACGGCGGAGGCCGGGGCGATCGTGGTCATGCGCAGTCTCCTTTCGGGAGGCAGGGTCAGAAGGGGAAGTTCAGTCGTCCGTAGTCTGGAGGGCGGCGAGTTCGCCGATCCCCACGGGTGCAGCCAATGGTCGTTTTGCGGCGGCGGACAGGCTTTCAATGGTGGGAGCACCACCCGGGCCTGCGCCCAGGCAGGCGGCCGCGAAACCGCAGACGCGGCCCTGGCACCAGCCCATTCCGGCGCGGGTGAAGGATTTGAGTGTGCGGGCGTCGCGGGCTCCCAGGTCGTCCCGGGCCCCGGTGATCTCGCCGGCCGTGACCTCTTCGCAGCGGCATACGGTGGTCTGCGGAGCGAGCCAGTCCTGCCAGGCGGCGGGCACAGGGTGGGCACGGTGCATGGCCTCGGCGAAGCGCCGGTGCCGCACCATGGCACGCAGGCCCTGCAGTGCCGCGGCGGGTTCCGGAGCGGCTGCTGCGGAGGTGCCGGCAGTGAGGCCCTCGAGCACCGCCAGGGTAGCGCCTCCGACACCGGTGACCTCCCCGGCAAGGAACAGGCCGGGAATGCTGGATTCCTGGCGGTCGGTGACGACGCCGACCAGGGAGCCATCGGCATCCAGGCGGGTTTCAACTCCGAGGGACAGGGGCAGCTCCATCTGCGGCGTGAAACCCCAGCCGAAGCCGATGACGTCCACGTCCCGGTAAACGCGCTCCGTGCCGGGCCGGACCCGGCCGGCAGCGTCCACCTTGGCTGTGCGCACGCCGGAGGCGCGGCCGTCTCCCAGTACCTCCGTGACGATGGTCCGGATGCGGTACGGGATCCGGTGCCGGGCGAACACGGCCGCGTACTCCACTCCCTCGACGGCCTTCTCGGGCACACCCGCGGCTGCCTTGAGGTGCGGCAGCCAGGCCTTGGGTGAGGACGATTCGAGCACTGCGGGGACCTGTCCGCCGGCTTCGGCAATGCCCGCCGCCACCGGTAAAAGGAACGGGCCGGTGCCGGCGATGACGAAGCGCTTCCCCGGCAGGGCTCCGTTGCCCTTGATGAACGCCTGGATTCCGCCGGCGGCCATCACGCCGGGCAGGTCCCAGCCGGGAACCGGCAGCTGGCGGTCGTAGCCGCCGGGGCACAAGACCAGGCGGCGGGCGACGACGGTGCTGCCGCCGTCGGCCGTTCCGGACATCGGGCCGGCCGTCACGGTGGGCGTTGTGCGGACAACGAATCCGGCGTCGACCTTTTCCGCCATCCAGACCTGTTGGCCGGGCACGTACGTGATCCGGCCCGTGTGGCTGGCGGCGTCGAAACGGGCACGGAGGTCCCTGTAGGTCCGCCAACCATGGTGGCCTTTACCATCGGGGTTGGGCTCGACGGTTTCGGGGCGGTGCCGCCAGAACTGGCCGCCTGGTTGGGGGCCGGCATCCACAACCACGACGGCGGCTCCGGCCTCGGCTGCCGAAACGGCCGCTCCCAGCCCCGCCGGCCCCGCACCCACGACGGCAACATCCGCTTCAACGATGCCCGGAACCGCGGCACTCATTCCCGTCCCCCCTCGGATCCAGCCAATGGACGTACGTTGGGCTCGCAGGAACCCTTGATGTCCATGCCCTCGCGCACTTCCACCAGGCAGGCGCGCTGGTTCGGTACGCCGTCGACCGCGACGAGACAGTCGAAGCACACGCCGATGCCGCAGAACAGCCCGCGGGGACGTGCGTGCGTGCGCGTATCGCGCCAGGCGGTGATGCCGTTGGTGACCAGCGCCGAGCCAACGCTTTGGCCCGCAGATGTCCTGATCGGACGGCCGTCAAAGCTGAGGGTTATCTCGCCCGGCGTGCCAGGCAAGTTGTCTCCTGATGTGTAGGCGCTCATGCTGTGGCCTCCTCTCGGTGTGTTGTGCTGTTGGGGGCTTGTTCGCCGAACCGGGCCGGGGCAAACGGGGCCAGGTCAAGATCCGGCGACTGGCCGGCCAGGGCCTGTGCCAGGAGCTTGCCCGTTCCCGCGGAAAGGCCAATGCCGGCACCCTCATGGCCGGCCGCATGCCACAGTCCGGGGGCGCGATCGTCATGGCCTATCACCGGGAGGTGATCCGGGCAGTAGGGCCGGAAACCGTGGTAGTGGCGGATGGCCTTAACGTGTTCGAGGAAAGGAAAGAGCGCCACGGCGTTACCCGCCAGGAGCCGGAGCGCGTCGGTGCTCACCGTGCGGTCGAAGCCGACGCGTTCGCGGGTGGAGCCGATGAGGATGGTGCCGCTGGGGGTTCCTTCGACCACTGGTGAGGCCTGGAGTCCGGCGTCGGAACTGCCCACGTTGTCGATGTACTCGGCCGCATAGACCTTGTGGTGGACCATGGGCGGCAACGGCTCGGTGACCATAACGAAGCCGCGGCGGGGGAGGAAAGGTACGCTCACCCCGGCCAGCGCGGCGAGTTGGCCGGCCCACGTCCCGGTGCAGTTGACCACGGCCGCGGCGGAGAAGTCGCCGCGCGGAGTCTGGACGCCGGTGACGCGGTCTCCGCTCCTAAGGAAGCCGCTAACGGGCGTATCCGCAACGAAACGTGCCCCGGCCTGAGTCGCCAGCCGGACCAGGTGCCCAGCAACCAGCATGGGCTGCACCTGGCAGTCCTCCGGGTAGAACGCTCCGCCCAGGGCGTCCGGTGTGATGTGCGGTTCGGCTTTCCGCAGCTCATCCGGGTCCAGCCTGTCCACAAGAACGCCGTAGCCGGACTGGGAGGCCATCACACGGTTGAGCGATGCCAGACTGCTTTCGCGGGAGGCCACGATGATGCCGCCCTTGGACTCGAATTCCCAGAGCCGCTTGTGCTCAGCCAGGTCGCCATGCCACACGTCCAGGGAGTAGCGGGTCAGTTCAAGCTCGGGGCCGAGTTCCTTGTCAGAGACGAGGATGTTTCCTTCGCAGGCCGACGACGTGCCGCTGGCGGGGAGCCCCTTGTCCAGGACGGTCACGGTGAGGCCCTGTTGCGTTGCGAAATAGGCAGTGGCGGCCCCGATTACGCCTGCGCCGATGACAAGCACATCGCTCGCTGCGTTCATGTCTGCTGCTCCTCGGCTGTCTCGGTCTCTCCGGTGGCCCAAAGGCCACGGGCGTGGCTGATGTGTTGGCGCATCAATTCAGTCGCCGCGGCTCCATCTCCGGCCTCGATGAGGTCCAGCAGGACGTGGTGTTCCTGGGCGGAATCGGCCAGCCGGTTGCTCTCGCTCAGGATCTTGAGGCCGTACAGGCGGGTTCGGGACCGGAGGCTGGTGGCCAATTCAACAAGCTGGCCGTTGCCGGCGTACCGCAGAAGCTCCGCGTGGAAGATGCGGTCCGCGGAAAGGTAGGCAGTGAGGTCGCCCTGCCGCGCAGCATCAACAATGTCGTCGGCCATGGACCGCAGGACCTTGACTCCGGATGGTGGAACAGTGCCGGCCACGTCGCCAACAACCGGCGGCTCGAGGAGCAGGCGGATCTCCGTAAGCTCGTCCAGCTCCCGGTCGCTCATGGTGGTGATCCGGAAGCCTTTGTTTTTGACTGTCTCCACCAGGCCTTCGCGCGTCAGGTCCATCATTGCCTCGCGCACGGGTGTGGCTGAGACACCGAAAGCGGCGGCAAGTGCCGGTGCGGAATAGAGGGTGCCCTCCTCCAACGTGCCGGCGATGATCGCTGTGCGCAGGGAATCGGTCACTGACTCGCGCAGGCTGTGCTGGCGGCCGAGCGGGGCGATCGGAAGCTGGTTGTTGGTTGGCACGGTGAGCACTCCTTGTACGGGATTCATGATCGAGTGCCTCCTTCATACACCAGGCTGGCGATCACGAGGTCTTCCCATGCCATCCCCACCCCGGCGTACAGGCAGGGCTTTCCTGCCGAGCGCCCGAATTCGCCTTTCACAAGATCGCGGAGGTTGGCGGGACGGATCGCTTGCCACTCCTCTGCAGACCGTGCAGGTATCAGGTCCCCGGCTTCGCGCAGCGCCGAGGCCCGTCCCTCGACCACGACGTCGCTGCGCCGCACAAAGGCGGCATCGACCTCCCGGGCATCCAGGCCGTGCTGGCCCACCGCTGCCACTACGGCACCGGGGGCAACCAAGCCGCCGTCGAACAGCGGCGTACGGGAGGAGGTTGCGCAGATCACCACATCGGCGTCGGGCACCTCCGCAGGGGTTCCGGGGCGGACTTCGATGCCCTCTGCGTCCAGCTGTTCGATCAGCGCCGACACCCGCTCCGGGCGCCGGCCGACGACGGCGAGGCTCGCCTCCGGGAGCACGGCGTGCGCGGCGCGAAGATGGTTGAGCGCTTGTACGCCGGTGCCGAACACAAGCACCCGGGTCGGGCCGGGGTGACGGGGAGCGGCGGGGCGGGGCGCCGAGGCAAGGATGTGCTTGATGGCCAGCAGCGTGGTGGCCGGTGTCCGGATGGCCGTGAGTTCGTTGCCATCCATCGTGGCCAAAGGGGTTGACGTGTCTGAATGGAAGAGAATATAGACCCCCTGGATCTTTTCCAGCCCCCGTGCCGGGTTGGCTGGGGCCACGGTGAGCGCCTTGATCCCGCTGTACTCGCGGTTTGTTGCAGGCATGAGCAGGAATTCGCCGTTTGGCGCGGGGCTGAACAACCGCGGGCTGTCGTCCTCAGGGTCAACCACGTTCAGGAGCGCCTGCTCAATGGCATCGATGGCCGTTGTCCAGGGAGCAGCAGCCCGCACCGACGTCGAATCAAAGTAAGGAATGTTCACAGCAGGAACCCCGCAGGAAAGGGATCGGTGGGATCGAGGAAATACTGTGCGGTGCCGGTCAGCCAGGCCCGTCCTGTGACGGTGGGGATCACCGCTGGACGGCCGGCGACTTCCGTCTCCTCGACTAGGCGGCCGATGAAACGCGAACCTATGTAGGACTCGTTGACGAAGTCCGTGCCCAAGGCCAGCTCGCCGCGGGCGTGCAGCTGGGCCATCCGGGCGCTTGTTCCTGTGCCGCAGGGTGAGCGGTCGAACCAACCAGGGTGGATGGCCATCGCGTGGCGGGAATGCTCCGCTGTGGACCCCGGCGCCTTGAGATACACGTGATGGCAGCCGCGGATGTCGTCGCGCTCCGGGTGGACCGGTTCGTCCGTGGCGTTGATCGCGTCCATGATCGCCAGTCCGGCCTTGAGCAGGTCATCCTTGCGTCCGCGCTCGAACGGCAAATTCAGGCTGTCTAGGTCTACGATCGCGTAGAAGTTTCCGCCGAACGCCAGGTCGTAGGACACCGGACGGAACCCGGGCACTTCGACCTTGGCGTCGAGCCGCTCAACGAACGATGGCACGTTGCGGATGGTCACGGACTCGGCCTGCCCGTCTTTGACTGCCACCTCTGCGATCACCAGGCCGGCAGGAGTGTCGAGCCGTACGGTGGTAACGGGCTCGACGACGTCGACCATGCCGGTCTCCACCAGGACGGTTGCGACCCCGATGGTGCCGTGGCCGCACATCGGCAGCAGACCGGAAACCTCGATAAACAGCACGCCGAAGTCCGCGTCCGGACGCGTGGATGGCTGGAGGATGGCCCCGCTCATCGAGGCGTGGCCGCGCGGCTCGGTCATCAGGAGGGTACGGATCCAATCGCTGTTCTCCATGAACCACAAGCGGCGCTCAGCCATCGTGTCACCGGGGATCGTCCCGATTCCGCCGGTGATGACCCGCGTGGGCATGCCTTCGGTGTGCGAGTCCACGGCGTGGAAAATGCGGCTGGTTCTCATGGAATACTCCCTCTTTGTTCCATCTGTTGCTCCGTAACTGCCCCTTGGCGTCCCAAGGGGCAGTTACGGAACTGGCGGTGAGCTGGTCGGTTATTTGTAGCCCTTGGCGAGTGCTGCTTCGGTGTCACGGATGACGGCGTCGCGCACGGCCGGGGTGAGCGGACCGCGCGGCGGGCGGCAGGCGCCGCCGCGGAGGCCAACGACGTCCATGGACAGCTTGATGGCCTGGACGAACTCCGTCTTGCTGTCCCAGCGGAGCAGCGAGTGCAGGTCGCGATAGATTTCGCGGGCCCGCTCGAGGTCTGCGACATCGCCGGAGGTGGAGAGCCGGTAGAGCTCGAGGGTGGCTTCCGGAATGGCGTTCGGGTAGCCCGCCACCCAGCCCACGGCACCTGCCAGGCCCATTTCGACGACGGTATCGTCGGTCCCGATCAGGAGGTCCACTTCGGGAGCGAGTTCCTTGATCTCGTAGGCGCGGCGGACATCGCCGGTGAACTCCTTGACGCCGACGATCAGGCCTTCGCCGTGCAACCGGGCGATCAGCTGCGGGGTCAGGTCCACCTTCGTGTCGATCGGGTTGTTGTACGCCACGACGGGCAGCCCGACGGCGGCCGCGAGGCGGTAGTGGTCCACTACCTCGTCATCGGTGGCCCGGTAGGAGTTCGGGGGGAGCAGCATCAGGGCGCCGGCGCCGGCTTCGGCGGCCTGTTCCGCCCATTTGCGGGTTTGCAGGCCACCGTAGGCGCCCACGCCGGCCATGACGGTAAAGCCTTCGGGGGCGGCGTCGACTGCCGTGGTGATTACCCGGGCGCGTTCTTCTTCGCTGAGGGTCTGGTATTCACCCAATGAACCATTCGGGGCCACACCGTGGCAGCCTGCGTTTGCCAGGGATCGGACGTGCTCGGCGTAGGCGTCGTAGTCCACACTCAAGTCGTCATTGAACGGCAGTGAGGTAGCGACGAGCACTCCATGCCACGGCTTACGGGTTTCAGTCATGATGGATGATCCTTTCGGTTGGCACGCTTGGCGCGTGTGTTGCAGCCGTGACGTACCTCACGGCCAAACTTACCATGTGACATTGCACAGGTTGCTAAAAATGGGTGATGGATTTCGTTGAGGTCAGGTTCCGATTCGATCGGGCACCGGGGCTAGCTGGCCGGAACCACGTACTGTTCGGCGGCGACCTTGCCAAGCCCCTCGGACAGGCCGGCGTCGATCAGTAGTTTCGCGATCGTTCCGTCTTCGCGCTGGGCGACAATTCCGGCGTCGAGCGCTTCCTTAAGGCTTGTGTTGCCTTTGGTGATCGGGAAGGCAGCCTCGGGGGCATTCTTGATGGCGCCGACGCGCGGATCCGGCTTCTCGTTGGAAAGGGCCACGGTCACACCCTGGGCATCCTTGAACTGGAGCACCTGCACGCCATAGGCGTCGACGTCAGCGTCGAGCCGACCGGCGTCGAAATCGGCCTTCAGCTCCACGCTGCTGGGGTACGTCACCAGGCGGTCGCCCAGGATCTTCTTGAGGTCCTCGACCCAGAGGTAGCCGTCGATGGTGCCGACCTTGTTCATCTTTTCAAGGTCGGTCACTGTGGTGGCGCCGGACTTGGAGACGATGCCCATGCCGTCAAGGTACGTGGAGGCGGAGAAATCAACAGCCTTGAGACGCTTCTCGGTGGCGTCGATCGTGCCGAGGGCGAGGTCGATGTTTCCGCCCGAGATGGACTGGACGGCGTCGGCATAGGTGGCCTGCTGGTACACCGGGGTCAGGCACTCATCCGTGGCGATCTTGTTGACGATCTGGATGTCGATGCCTGTCGGGGTGCCCGAGCCATAGCTGCTGAACGGCGGGATATCGATGACTCCGATAGTGAGCTTTCCCGGGGCGACGGTATGGATGTCTGTGTGCTTAGGCGTGCACCCTGAATTGCTGGCATCCGAGGTCCCTCCGCAGGCAGAGAGGCTGAGGCCCAGTGTGAGTGCGCTCGCGGTCAGGAGTCCGGCTGTCTTGATGCGATTGTTGATCATGATTGCTCCCGTGGTGGTTGGTTGGGGGACTGATGGAACGTTGACGATGATGCGGGAAAACGGTCAGGCGTGGCGGGCCATGCGTTTTTCGAAGAAGACGGTGATCCAGGTGGCGGGCATTGAGATGGCGGCGTAGCAAAGACCGGCGAGGGCGAAGATCTGCAGGTAATTGAAGTCCTGGCTGCCGATGTTGTAGGCGGACTTCATCAGCTCGGGGACTGCGATGGCGTATGCCAGGGACGTTCCTTGGAACATTTGAATGGCAACACCCATGAGCCCGGGGATTGCCGAGCGCATGCCTTGGGGCATGATGACCCGCCAGAAGGTGTGCCGCTGGGCGAGCCCCAGGGCGCTGGAAGCCTCGAGCTGTCCGCGGCCCACAGACTGGATGCCGGCCCGCATGATCTCGGACGAGTAAGCGGCCGAGTTCCAGATCAGTGCCAGGCACGCGGCGGTGATGCTTTCGAAGGCGATGCCGAACTTCGGCAGGCCGTAGTAGAAGAGGTAGAGGATCACCAATGCCGGTGCCCCCCGGCCGATTTCGACGACGGCAAGCGCCAGGGTGCGGACGGCCAGATTCTTTGCGCTCACCATGACGCTGAGGACCAGGCCCAGCGGGTAGCCGGCGACGATTGATACCCCTGCGATCAGAAGGCTGACGCCAAGGCCGGACATCATCTGCGGCAGGTATGCTGCCCATTCGGTAAGCCAGGTCATGCGTAAACAGCCTTCCTCATGCGGGAATCGAGTCTGCGGGACAGGTAGGCGACCGGCAGGCTGAGCACGATGTAGAGAATGCCCACCAGCATGTAGGGCAGGATCCCCTCGACGGTGGGGTGCTGCCGGGCGAAGGACTGGGACTGGAAGACCATCTCGGCAACGATGATCGTCGAGGCGATCGAGGAGTCCTTGAGTAGACCGGTCAGGTAGGTGGCGATGGACGGCGACACTATCCGGAAGGCCTGGGGGACCATCACGCCGTAGAACGTGGTTCCGCGGGTCAGGCCCAGTGCGTGGGCAGCTTCGCCCTGTCCACGCGGAACTGCTTGGAGTCCGCCACGATAGATTTCGGCGAGATAGGCCATGGAAACCACACCCAGTCCGACTATCGCTGCGGCAACGGGGTTGAACTTGAAGGTTCCGATCTGGATGCCGAACTTCAGCAGGAACAGCCAAACGATGATCGGCACGCCCCGGACCAGGTCGACGAAGAGCCGCGACGCCAGCCGGATAAGCATGTTCGACGACGACAGGCCTACGGCCAGTGGGACGGCGCCTACTATGCCGATGGCGAATGCCGACAGGGTCAGCGCGATGGTCATGGGCAAGCCTTGGAGTACTGCTGAAAGGGCGTCCATATCAGCGCTCCAGCACAGCTCGCAGGAAGCGGCGGGTCCGGGCCTCCCGCGGGTCGCTCATGATGGCGTCCGGGTCGCCCTGTTCGATGATCTTGCAATCGGCCATGACCACGAGCGTGTCGGAAACGTCCCGGGCGAACTGCATCTCATGCGTGACCACGATCATCGTCATTCCATCGGCCGCCAGTTCGCGCATGACGGCCAGGACCTCGAGCCCCACCTCGGGGTCCAATGCCGACGTCGGCTCATCGAACAGCATGATGCTCGGATCAAGTGCCAGGGCGCGGGCGATGGCGATGCGTTGTTGCTGGCCGCCGGAGCACCTCCCCGGGTGTTGGTTCGCCTTCTCCCTGAGGCCAACCCGTTCCAGCAGCTCCAACGAGCGCGCGTCGGCCGCTTCCTTGGTGCGCCCCAGTACTTTCTGCTGCGGAAAGCTGATGTTTTTCATGGCGGACATGTGCGGGAACAGGTTGAAGGACTGGAACACCATGCCCACGGTGCTGCGCAGGGCGGCAAGGTCCTTGTTGTTGACCACCTTGCCCGGTTCGATGGTGTGCCCGGCAACCTGGATGGTGCCGGAATCGGGACGCTCCAAGAGGTTGATGCACCTCAGGAACGTGCTCTTGCCGGCACCCGAGGGGCCGATAAGTGCTGTGACCGTACCCGGCTCGACGTGCAGGGACACGTCGTCGAGGACAGTGTGGTCGCCGTAGCGCTTGGAAATGTTGTCTAACTTGATGCCCGTACGGGGCGCGAGCTTGCCGTCTGCAATTTCTGAAAGGGTCATAGCGATCTTCCATGTGGGGACCAAAAGGCCATCGGTCGATGTGGGCCATGTCACGTGATATGTGAAATGGTACATGTTACAGGGTCTCAATGGAAGAGGGGTTTTCGAAACTAAGGACGCGCGGGTCGACGGCCCTCGCTATGGCGCTCCGCCGGTAGGGAGCGACAATCGTGCTGGAAGCACTCAGCGTAGCGTCCCACGAGGTTCTCTTAAATTTGCAGTACGGGTTGGCCGGCCGACCTGACTGCACACCGCGCCGGTCCCGAGATGACGATTCCAAGGCCCATTAGGATCCCAGAGGAGCCGACAGCACTCCTTTTCGTCAGCCTGCAGGAGAAGTAATCCTGACCACTGAATACGGCCACGCAGGGCGGTTGCCCGCGCAAGGGGCGGAAACCAAAACGAACGGTCCAGGACGTGGGACTGGACACCCGAATCATGAAGGGATAATGACCTGCCGATAACAATGATTCGTCACGGCGGCCCCCGTCGCGGTAACGCCTGGCTGCGCGCGGGTTTCGCCCAAGGTCCTGGGTTCCGCGATGGCAAGGGCGGATCATACTTGTCAGTCAGGGGTGGTTTGGGCAAACCGGCAAGGCAGCGGTCGGTCGGCGCCGGTGCTCATGGTGTTCAGCGTCTGGCCTCCTCGTGTTTGATCAGGCGTGGTCCGACTCCTTAAGGCATGGCATGTTCGGAGGGAGGGACAAGCCGCGATGTCGTTTTCCATTCCCAGCCTGCGAGTTGCCACGTATTGGGGGTACTCGATGGCAGCCGTCGGCGGGGCCACGCCGCGGCGCTGGAACAACGTATTCAGAACGGTATAAGCGCACGCAAACGACAGAACTGCCTCGGCCGGAGGGTCGCGGCAGTCGCTCGGAAGAGCAGCAAAGTGGGTAAAAAAGAAGTGTGGACACTGTCCACACATTCGGCTTCGGACTGGGCCGTACCGCTGCCGGACTAGGCCGGATTCCGTATGTTTCCGCGGGAGCCCAGTGTTTGCAAGGGTAGGAATGCAGTTCGAGTCCCACCTCGGGCACGTTTTCCCACGTCAGAGGCGTTTTTTGCTTCTGATGTGTGTACATTTACCCTACGTTGGCCCCTGTGAGACCGGTTACGGAGTGCGCCTGGCGCCGCGCGCGCCTATGAAATTATTTGAGTGGCCGGCTCAGGACCTGGCGAGTATGCCCGCCGTTTGCTGGGGTGTGGGGGGCATTTGTGTCTCCTTTTCGGTTGATGTGGCGGCCGTAGTGGGCCTGTCGCCTATTCATGTCGCGCGGTTGCGCTGATGACATGACCTGGATGAGGTTTCTTGAGATCCTTTCGTTATTTTCGTTCCATCTTGGAGTCTGGGGGAGCGGGAATGTGGCCGTTTGTCCGGCCCAAGGGGTGTGGACATTGTCCACGGAGTCCACGGGCGATTGTTCCCTTTGCATTCCGTCCGTTCCTGCAGGTTCTGCCGGCACCACTTCATGCGTCCGGACGTTCCATGCGACATGACTTGGATGAGGATCGGTGTGCTTCGCCTCGTGACGGTTTGATCGGCTGCCCAACTTGCCATCTCGTTAGTTCTTTCCGCTGCTCGTCGGGTTCTGATGACACTTATCCATGTTGTGCGTCGACGATTCTGCTATGACCTGCGGGGGAGACCGGCGCGGAGGCCTGTCGTGGCCGCGGCGAGGGTGCCGTCGAAGGCAGTAGCGCCGGCTGGAACGGGCGCGCGTGCCAGTGGCTGGGAGTTCATAGCTGCCTTGCTCCTTTAGGATTGTGCTCCGCGACCTAGCGCTGTCACCTCTCCATGCCATCCGCACGCCGTTCAGACATGACCGCCTGATGAGATGTTCGCGAAGCCCTGCGCTCAGCCCACGCATGGGGTGGCGGATCGCCACACCTATCAGTGCTGTGTTGGGGTTGGCTGCTGGCTGGCCTAGGGCCGGGTATGCAGCCCGCAGGGCACGGCCGACAGAGTCCCGGGCCGCGTCGGAGCGAATGGTGTGTGGGTCCGGAGTAGACAGTGAGACACGGTGTTATCGCAGGTCAGTGTCACTTCAGGTTCACTGCGTGGACAAAACTCCGAATAATCGTGGACACGCACACGAGTCGTCTTCAAGTCACCTTCGCTAACCGATGGGTGCACTCGACTAGCCTGGCCGGCGCCGGCGCCGACGCCGATGAATCGAGGGGACGTGATCACGCACGTCAGACAGTTCACGCGAGGAAGCGAACGGTCTCGGCTTCAACGTCACAGACGCTGTCTCCGGGTACCTGGTGAGGCCAACCCCACCCTGGTCGGAATCGAGTACTACAGTGGATGCATGGCTGCCAGCCGCAATCCGCTCGACGACCTGCGCGAAACCATCGGCCATCTGACCGATCAGCTCAGGCTGCACGGTTCGGAGCGCGTTGACGACCTGGTCGGCGACCTCATCGGTGCGAGGCCCGGGCCGGCCCGGGCGCTGTCCGAGGTGCAGGCCGAGCTCGACGCGCTGGTCGGGCTGGAGACGGTGAAGGAACAGGTGCGGGCCCTCGTCGCACTGCTCCAGGTCCAGGCCCGCCGCAAGGCGCACGGCCTGCCGGAGGTGGCCACATCACAGCATCTGGTGTTCCTCGGAAACCCGGGCACGGGCAAGACCACCGTGGCGCGGCTCCTGGCCGAGATGTACCGCGCGGTCGGTCTGCTGCAGAAAGGCCACCTGGTCGAGGTCGACCGTTCGGGCCTGGTGGGGCAGTACGTCGGCGCGACCGCCATCAAGACGGACCGGGTGATCCGGCGTGCGCTGGACGGCGTCCTGTTCATCGACGAGGCCTACGCGCTGGCCCCGGAGGACGGCCGGATGGACTTCGGCCCCGAGGCGATCGAGGTCCTGCTCAAGCGGATGGAGGACCACCGCCACCGCCTGGTCGTGATCGTGGCCGGGTACCCGCGGCTGATGGAGTCCTTCTTGCTCTCGAACCCCGGACTGCGCTCCCGGTTCGCCCGCGAGATCACGTTCCCTGACTACTCCGTCGGCGCACTCCAGACGATCTTCCATCAGATGCTGGCCCAGCACGAGTACACGCTGGAGCCGGGTGCGGACCAGATGCTGCGCCGCATCTTCACCGGGCTCCACGCGGGTGAGGACTCCGGCAACGCACGGTTCGCCCGCACGCTGTTCGAGCAGGCGCTCAACCGTCAGGCGCTGCGGCTGTCGCTCGACGAGGAACGAAGTCTCGACGCGCTCGATCGTGAGGCCGTCATGACGCTCACCGCGGACGACATCGTCGAGGCCGCGCTGGCCTTGGGCGAGGAGCCAGAGCCGGAACCGACGCCGGAACCGGAGCAGTCGCGCTGGTGGCGCTGGCTGGCCTGACCGGATCTGGGGCGGCTGTCAGGCGAAGGCCCGTCCCGCCCCCGAGCGGGAAAAGCCCAACTATTCCACTGTCGTGCAACCGGAGGACAGCTTTCCTACCCGCCCCAAGCTTGCTCGCTACGGCCATGGACCCCCAAACCGGTCGCAAACAGCGCCACCGCGGCTTCGCGCTGCTCCTCAGACAACGAACTGCCCTTAAACATGAAACTGATGTGCGCGCCGTGGCCCTCGGCCACCGCTTAGACGTTGGCGGGTGCAGTATGACCCCGAACCGGGAACGGGCCCAGGCCTGGTCGCCAAGGTCCCGTCCGTCGGGGGATGGGGTTCCGGCTGGCTGGGGTTCTAAGCCGTTGCCACCTTCGGCGTCCTTGCACTTTCTGCTCTCGCAACCTCGTCTGCAAGGACCCCGCGCCGGGGGCGGCGAGCGGGGGCGCACGTCTTCTTCCGCGGTGAATCGAGGTGCCATAAATGCTTCGGGCTGCCGATCGGATGGTGTCAAGCCTTATCGTCTTGCCATTTGCAACAACCCGATCCTGACATATGGTGTTATCCACCACACGATTTTCGCGGGGTATTTAAAGGAGACTCTCATGCTGCTTTGGATAGCTATCGTTATCGCAGTTCTCTGGCTTCTCGGCCTGCTCGGAAACATAGGCGGCGGGTTAATTCACATACTGTTGGTCATCGCCGTGGTCGTCTTGGTCATCCACTTCGTTCGCGGCAGGTCACGCGTTTAATACGAAACTTTGGTCCGCCGATGCGGGACGGCGAGATGATCTGCCGCCGCGTTCTCGGATAAGGCTCGGCAGTTGAGAATATCCTTCAATCGTTGCTGCCGGAGGGGTCCCGGCTCTCTGCGTAAGGGCCGGCTCGGGACTTTCCGGGCTCCTTCTGTAACTCCGGTAGCCGGCCTTTCGTCAGATGCCGGTACGCAGCTGAGGTGTTCTCCCACTAGTTGGATCCTCTGAGGCGGTGGTACTGGTTTGGTGCCATAAATGTATGGCTATGAATCTGCGTGTTCCCGAAGAGCTGGACTGGCGACTGGACCTGCTGGCTGCCGAGGAAACATACCTCCAAGTCTGCGTTGCTGCTAGAGGGTGCAGAGCTTGTGCTGCAGCGCCACCGGTGCCGTCGGGACATCGGCGAGGGGCTGGATTTCCTTATGAGCCATGACGCGGAGCTCCTGACCCGCCTTGAGGATGCGTGACCGCGTACCTCGAGATTGAGGATGCGCTGCAGGTCGTTGACCCGTACGGGTTCCATATCCGTGACGTTGGGCTAGTTGCCTCGGCTTTGGCCCGGCCGGCAACAACTGTCTTGGGTGCGGAGGCCTATCCGCAGTTGCCGATGAAGGCAGCTGCCCTCTTGGATTCGGTGGGCCGGTTCCATCCTCTAATCGACGGCAACAAACGCACGGCGTGGACGCCGATGGTTGTGATGCCCTGGATCAACGGCTACCGGCACGACTTCACCACTGATGCGGCATTTGATCTCGTGGTGGGGGTGGCCGCCGGCGATGTCTCACTTGAAGTCAGTGCCGGGCTGATTGCCACGAATCTCGTCAGGCGCTAGTCGACGGTTTCGTGGGCATGCCGGTTGCGTGGTTCCTGAGCCGTCATGTGATTCTGTACCGGTCGGGTCATGAGATTGACTGACGCGCTCCTGGTGGCTCCCGGGCGGGCCGGCCGTTGCCCCAGGTCAGTGGAGCTGGAGCCGGCCGCGTCGGCGGGCGGCTTACATTCGCGCGACTTTGGCCTTCACCATCAGGTAGAGGCCGTAACAGATCAGACCGGCGCCGACGGCGGTCAGCATATAAACTCCGTAGGGCTGCTCGCGCAGGGCCTTCAATCCGCCGTCCAAGCCGGTGGACTCCTGAGGGTGGGCGTTGACTGTGGCAATGATGACCAGCAGTCCCACCAGAAACAGTGCGATGCCCTCTGCTACGTAGCCGACCACGCCCAGCCCCGTCACAACGGACCGGCCGGCGCCCGAGGACGGCAGCCGCAGATCCTTCCTGAACGATGCCTTGCATCCGAGGACCACGAAGACAATGCCGACGACAGCGACCGCGGCCCCGATGGCGATCAGCAGGAACGCACCCCCGGGTGCTTTCATGATTGAGACCGTGAAATCGCTGGTGGATTGTCCGCTGTTCTTGCTGTTTCCGCTTGCCGAGGCAGCGAACGTCAGCGCGATGACGGCGAACACTACCCCCTTGCCTGAGGCGGAAAGTTTCTTCCCCACCTTCTTCTTGGCTTCCAGCTGACCGTAGGCGAACACGGCGTTACCGGTTTGCCAGAGCGCCAGCGCCACACAGGCAGCGAATCCGGTCCACAGCAGCAGCAGTCCCGCGGGCTGGCCGGCGAGCTGGGCGACGGCCCCGCCCTGGTCCGCCTGTCCGGCTTTGCCGGAGGCCAACTGGATAGCGACGGACCCGGTCAGAACGTGCAACACGCCGCTGACGGCAAAACCTGCCCTGGCGGCGATCACGAGAGCCCGGGAGTTCGATGCTTCCTCGACCGCGTCCGCGGCGTCCTTCAGCTCTTTCTTCATTTTCCGATCCTCAGTGCCAGCGCGCGCAAATACGGTGCTGTGCAACACACTATTTTCTCACGGGAGCCCGCGCTCAAACAGGCCCGGTCTGAGCCCGCGAAGACGAACTGGCCCGCAGCCGGGTCAGGGGCCGGTGCGCATGCGATCGCGTGCGCAATTCACAACGGCGGACAAGTCGAGCCCGTAGGTCGGCCCCTCGCCGGAACCGTACTCCGCGAGTCGGGCCGCACCGCGCTCTAAAAGCCGGAGCGCGCCAACGCTGTTACCCCGGGCGGCGTGGGTGAGCCCGACGCAGATCTGGGCGAGACCTTGCCAAAGTTTGCGTTCTTCGGCTGGCCCAGCTTTCCATCGGGCCTCGAGTACCTCATGGGCGGCGAAGGGCCGGCCAGCTTCCACCAGACTCCGGGCCGATACCAAAGTCTGCGCCGGCGGCAGCGGCTCCTCCGAGACCGGCTCCACGCCAGCGCTTCCGTACGGCAGCGGCCGCCCAAGAGCGTCACGTGGCCGGGCCTGCCGCGGGCGCCTTGAAGCATCCCGATCCCTGTCACCAGTCATTGCAGTTTCCGCCCTGGGCGGCCCTGGACCTTATCAACCTTCATACGGCCAATGCTATGACCCGGCCGTTCGAACATCCGTCACCGCACTAAGATCCTCTGCGGGGGTCGGACAACCCTGAGGTGGTGGGAGCAGCAGTCCGGGACGCCGCGCAAGAACTTCGCGACTTTCTTCAAAGCGACGGAATCGACCTCGCTCTTGCTGACGTTGCCGTGCCGGGGCATCCGGAGCCCCTCCTGGTCCGGGAGTTCGGCCCCAGGATGGGTCCTTGGTACGCGGAGCTCGGACGCGGGGACGGTGCCAGCGTTTTGGATGACACCCCGTGGGTTGCCCGCGGGCATAGCCGGGAGACCACCTTCCAGCGGGACCTGACTGAGCCCGCCCAGGTGGACGACGCCGTGCGGGAGTTGACAGGGCGCGTCCTTGAGGATGTTGTGGCCGAAGGACGGCCCGTGGTGGGGCTGATCCTGAAGGTTCGGTACGCACCGTTCGTCACCAAGACCCACGCGAGGAAGATTCCCGAGACATTCGACCGGGAGGAAATCCTCGCGCGGGCCTTGGACCTCGCAGCCGGAATCGAAGCGGGCCGTCCGATCCGACTCCTGGGCCTGCGGGCCGAAATGGCAATGCCCGACGATGCCAGAAAGGGTCATACGCCTACGCGCGGCGGTTGGTGACGGCGTCGCTCCCTTCCTTACGAGCGCGGATGAGTCACTTCGCGGAAGTATCGGTCGTAGGTGTCGCGGGCGCCGGTGGTAAGGCCGGTGCCGACGTCGTACGTCGCTCCAGCGCCAGCGTTTGCCCGAGCCTGCGCCGTGGAACGGCACCGGGGATGACGGTGGTGACGGTCCCATGGCAAGGACACTGGCATTGGCCTGGTGGATGTCGGCAACTGAGGCGAGCGGGTTGTACGAGCCTGCGGGACGCGACACCGGCCCAGCTACGGTGGGTGGATACTCAGTGGTGTGCATCAATTTGTTGAGCCGCCTGTCGGCGACGTTGTCCGGTGCAGGCCAACGGACCGCCGCCGTAAGCCAGTGGCGGGCAGAGATCGTGATGTTGTGCTGGAATGTTGGTGAGTGAAGTGAAGTGTTCCGTCTGGGCCTTATTGCCAGCACTCCTGTGGTTGTGCGGGTGCAGCAGTCAAAGCGGTCCGGTTACGGGGCATTCCGGGGTTGTGACCGGGTTCGTCCTGACCGCCCCGGTCTGCCCCGTGGAAAATATTGGTCTGGAGTGTCCACCGCGCCCCGTATCAGGGGCCACGGTGGTGGCCTTGGACGGGGATGACGTCCAGGGCTCAACACAAACCGATAGCACCGGGGCCTTCCGTCTGACGCTGCCCGACGGTCGTTATGTGATCAGAGCGACCAACGTCGGCGGTTACGCTTCGACGGCTACCGAGCCTGTGGTCATCTCGGACCGGCCCGTTCACATCACGCTGGTTGTTGACAGCGGGATTCGCTAAGCCTGATCCGCGCAGGGCTGGTAGATGTCGCCGTCACTCAATGCCAGGAGCGATCACGTGCACGTTAGTTTCTGTGGCGGCGTGGTGAGCGTAGGGCCAATGCCCTGGAGGATGAGGGCAGCACCGCCGACCAGTTTGATGTCGGCATGGGTGCCGGCGGCTTGGAGACGCCGGCCGAGCTCCTGGAGGAGTGCATGGATTTGTGTGGTGGTGAGTTCGCCGCCGGTCATGCGGTGGCCAGGCTGCGTTCGCGGATGAAGACGTTCAAGGCGGCCAGTTCAGGGGGCGTTTGTGCGCGGGTGAGTTCCTTCATGGATGTACGGATGCTGCGGTAGGACTCTGCGGGCATCCACGCTGCGTCGAGGGGCTTGATGCGCCTGGTCCAGGAGGGGGAGGGCTGGCAGAGCCGGTGAGCGGTGTAGTTGGTGATGCCGGCCAGAGCTGCGGACCAGTGCGGGTCCTTGAGTCGCGGGCTGCGCTGGAGTAGCGGCCTGCCGGCTTTCAGGGATGCTGTGGCGTAGTCGGCGAGCATCTTGATGGCGAACTCGTAGTCGCGCGAGCTGATCAGTTGGGTGAAGGTCTTGGCGTAGTCGCGCCGTGCCGGGTCGTGGTCGCGGCCGCTGGGAATGGGGTCCGTGGCTTCCAGCGATAGTCCAAGGGCCGCGAAGATAGCAAGGGTTTTGCCGAGTTCGGCGCGTTCGTGGCCTGCTTCGAGATCCATAAGGAATTTCCGTGACACACCAGCGGTCTCGCCGAGAGACTGCTGCGACAGCCCGCGGTCCCGGCGCCGGGCACGGATGATTGCCCCGACTGTTGCGGGCGAGTCGATACTGGTTTCAAATGTCATGGCGTCCTCGCGGTCTCCCTCTATTATGTCACCGAACGGTGACAGGAGCATCCTTGTTGGGCAGGCCCTCGGATTCGGTCGGGGCGGTCATGTCCTGTGCCGTCGAATGTCCCATGATCAGAGAAGGAAATAGCCGGCGGATGGAAAGGGGCGGGTGGTGTGCTTGGATCCTCGATTCGTGGCCGAAAGTCATGGCCCGGCCAAATCGATACTCGCGACTAGTGTCGTGTTATTTTTCCGCGGTCAGTGCCGTGTGCCGCCGCTGCTTCCGGCGGGTTGGAGTTGTTTCCGCAAGGCAAAAAAGAGGGTGTGCACAATGTGCACACCCTGGGCTTCGGATTGGGTCGTACTGGTGGCGGACTGGGCCGGATTGCAGAGGTTATCGGGGGGAGTGGCGGAAATTCAAGGGCCGGAACCCGGTTCGAGTCCCACCTCGGGCACAGTGTTTTTGCAGGTCAGGGCATTTTGGTGCTTTTTCGCGTGCACAGTGTCCACACTCTTGCCTCTGATCTGATGTTCAGGGTGTGTGGGACCCGGATAGACCTATTTGGTTGTGTGGGGGAGCGGCTGCCTACGGCGGACCGGGTACCGTGCTGTGGGGTGTCTGCTGGGTGTTCATCCTCGTTCGTCCTTCCGTTGGGTTTTCGCGTTCACCCCTTCATGGTGGCTAAGGCCGCGCACGGCATGATTTGTTGTCTATTATTTAGGTCGGTCCAGGGTTGCGGTCTGTCCTGAATTTCGACTCCCTGATACCTGTTCATGCAGGCATGCGACGGTAACGGCATGACTTGGCAACTGATCCGGCGCTGATCACTCGGCCGCTGAGCCTGGCCAGTCGGTAGGCGGGGCCGGCCTCGAGGGCGGGCTGTAGGAGCTGGTGAGCCTTGCTGCATCTGCCTTCCCGCCAGTTAATCCGCCGCCGACGCCATCACTTTCCCGTCACCCCGGCATTCGGATTCTGGGTATCCGGCGTCGCTGTCCTCGCTGTTTTGGCGATGTGAGCTGGCCACTCTGCCCTCAATCAGATCCCGACGATCTCTGCCTCCCCGGGCGAGCAGTGCGGCGAGGACCCAGACCGGATCTATACCGATCGCCTGTGCGATCGCAGCGGTCGTTCGTGGATACGAGGGCGTATCAGATGAGGAGTCCGCCCCCCATCACCGGGCATTTTGCGGGCGGGTCATACGGGAATCGGGCGGCCATGGAAATTCGGCAAATCGTGATCCGGAAATTTTGGGTGGCGCTTTCGCCGGTGGGGGACCGGCTTACGGGCACACGCTGGCGCGAAAGAACGGCATGGGGTTCCGGGAAAGAACGGAGGAGTAGGCCAGAATGGCACCATGTCTTTTACTGCTACCGCAATAGTCGTCCTTATCGCGTCCCCTGGCGACACGGCTGACGAGCGGGCAGCGATCCAGCTCCAACTGAGTAGGTGGAATGTCAGTCGCGGCGAACGTGAAGGCGTCGTCGCCGTGCCATGGCTGTACGAGCAGCACGCGGTGCCGGTGTTGGGTGGACACCCTCAGTCAGTAATCAACGCTCAGGCCGTGGGTCGAGCGGACGTTGTGGTGGCCTTCTTCGATTCTCGGCTTGGCACAGAGACCCCGGAAGCTGTATCGGGTACCGCTGAGGAAATAAAGCGAGCACATGCTGCCGGCAAACCGGTCCACGTCTACTTCTCGACCGAGGACATTCCCAGATCTGCTGACCCAAATCAGCTGGCAAAACTCGCTCAGTTCAAGAAGGACATGGAGTCTGAGGGGCTTCTCGGGGAATACAGCAGCCCTGAGAATCTGGCTAGCCAGGTGTCGAACGCCATTGATTTCGATGTAAACACGCAGAATTGGTCCTCGACACTCAGTCGGACCGCAGGCACTGCCGGAGCTGCTCTCGAAGCCCGCCATGACTACCAAAGAGAACAGAACGGCGTCGATAACAAGGGAAAGCCGCGCTATCGGACGACCGCGAATCACTTAGTCATCCGCAATAAAGGCGAGGCAACCGTTTCTGACGTCCACGTCACTGTGGAGGAAGTTGACGGTCAGTTCTTATTCGAGGAGCCCGCAGCGTTCGACCTGACCAAAAACTCCGAGCTGCAGTTCAGCATGATTGCACTCCGTTCAGGCAATGCAAAGGTCAATATGAGCTGGACTGAGGACGGGGACTCGCGAGAAGCTGTGCAGTCCATCCGTGTAAGGTAGAGCGCCCGTTGATGGATCCTATACCGGGCGTCAGATGTGCTCGGCCGCCGCGATTAGACGTTCAAACTCATCCGCCAGTTCTGGGACCGGTCGACGGCCGTCGAGTTCGAGGGTCGCCCCGTTTCGAAGCAGCGGTTCGATGTCGAGAACGTATCGGCGGATCGCGGACTGGTCAGCCTCTGAGCTGCCGTAGGCATTGTTCGTACGAACCGAGACTCGCTCGATGAGGACTTCTACCGGCGCGCTCAGGAGAACAACAACGGAGAAGCGGTCATAGAAGCGACCTTGATTTTCGACAGACCCCGCGCTCCCACCGCTGAAAGGTACTCACTTTGTTTCTGATCCTGCACCAATACGACGAGGCAAAGGGCATCGGCACGAAGCGCATCGTCAACATCAACGACATTGACGAAGTGCGCTTTCCGTCTGGGGAAGGCAAGGAGATGCCAGAGGTCTGGATCTACTGGACCAATGGTGCCGCGAAGAGCACCTTTGCGCTGGCGCAGTTCGTCGGAGAGGGGAAATTTCACAGGAAAGCGACGGAGCAGGAGTTCATTGACGCCGTGGCCAAGGCTGCCGCACATCCCGGCGTTCACCTTTTCCCGGGAAGCGATTGAGTATCTACTCAAATGAGTAGACACTCAATGGCACTGCCTTTCGGCGGGGCCATTTTGCTGAGTGCTATGGCTTAGGGGAGCGGGCAAGGAGATGCCGGTAAAGCGTTGCGCGGGAAGGCCCGTTTTGGAGGCTATGTCCGCCATGGAGGTGCCTTTGTCCCCCAAGAGTGTTGCATGTTCGAGCTTGTCTGGATCGCCCACGGACGGCCGACCGGCGCCGCGCCCGTGCACCGTGGCCCCCGCGCTGGCATGGGAGGGCATGGGCCGAGCGTTCGGCCGCGTAGATACGTTCCATCTGACCGAAGAGAGCCAGCACAACAAGCGCCAGCTGGTTCATCGGATCATCCTTGGCTGTGGTGTCGATCCTGAACGGATCCGCCAGTGTTCGCAGCCCTATGTTCCGTCGGCCAGCTCGTGGACAAGGTTGAGCGTGTCCCGGACAGTCCGACCCAGGCAGTCAAGAGTATGGACTACCAGCACGTCCCCAGGGCGGGCGTAGCCCAAGGCCGCCGTAAGCCCAGGACGGGCGCGTGTGGCTCCCGACTTCTTGTCCACTTGTATCTCTCTGGGTGGGATCAATGCCGGCAGCGCCCAGGGCGTCCAGCTGGCGGTTTAGATCCTGCCAGGCCGGCACTGGCGAGGCCCAAGACCACGTTCAGGCTGCTCAACCGGTCGGGTTACCAAGGTCCGGTCCAATGCTGAAGCCATCTGGTCAAGAACGGGATGGCCGGGGTTCCGGACCCGGGGTACTTCTCCTCTGACCGGCTGATCGCCCAGGCAGCGTTGACCAGCCCGATGTGGCTGAACGCCTGCGGGAAGTTCCCCAACAACTCACCGCTGCCGGCGGCCACCTCTTCAGAAAGCAGGCCCAGCTCTGTGGCGAAGCCTGCAGCGCCTTCAAAAACTTCCCGGGCGCGCTCAACGGAGCCGGCGAGGGCAAGTGCATGGGCGAGCCAGAACGTACACAGCAGGAACGTCCCTTCAGCCCCGGGCAGCCCGTCTTCACCACCGTACCGGTACACCAGGCCCCTTGTGTCCGTGAGGTGCCGCTGGATCGCGTCAATTGTTGCCAGCATCCGTGGGTCATCCCCCGGCAGGAAGCCGACAATTGAGAGCATCAGTGCTGAAGCATCCAGCTCATCGGAGCCCAACGCCTGGGTGTAGGAGTTGGCAGTATCACTCCAGCCCTGGGCCTTTATAGCAGCGGCGATCTGCTCTCGTACGTCCCGCCAATAAGGAACCCTGTCGGTGGCATCCAGGAGGTCGGCAATGCTGACGGCGCGGTCCACGGCCACCCAGCACATGAGCTTTGAGTACAGGTAGTGGCGGGGCTCGCCGCGGACTTCCCAGATCCCCTGGTCCGGGGACTGCCATCGTGCGGCTGCTGCATCGGCGGCGTCCGCAAGGAATTTGCGGGTGTCCGGGTCCATGTCTGCGAGGTATTCCGGCAAGATTGCTGCAGCGTCCAGGAGTTCCCCGTACACGTCGAGCTGGCGTTGCCGCCATGCTGCGTTCCCTATTCGGACGGGCGTGCTTGAACGCCAACCCGGCAGGTGGGGCAGTTCACGTTCTGACAGGTCACGTTCACCACCGACCCCGTACATGATCCCGAGCTCTTCACCCTCGCCCAGTTGGCCGGAGCCAGCCGTCGCCAGAAAGCGGAAGAACCTTCCGGCTTCGACCGGGCAGGCGGCAACCCAGAGTGCCTGCAGCGTCATGCTTGCATCCCGGACCCATGTATAGCGGTAGTCCCAGTTGCGCTGGCCTCCGATGACCTCCGGCAGGGACGTGGTGGGGGCGGCCACGATCGCTCCAGTGGGGTGGAAGGTCAGCGCCCGCAACACCCTCCCGCTCAGGGAGACCAGTTCCTGCCACGGGCCCGTGTAGTTCTGGTGCATCCCCGACCAGCTCGTCCAGCCCTCAATGGTGTCGGCAAGCCGCCGGGAAATTTCCTCCTGTGCCCAGAAGACGGGCGCATCCTCCCAGCTGTTCGCGTGTTCAAGGGCGAATCCAAAAGCATCACCCTCTCGCACAACAACGCGGGCCCGGGCGACATCACTTTCGATCGTAAACGGAACAGGAGCAGACAATGACAGGACCGCGGCGCCTCCTCTAATCAACAGCCCACCTGATCCCCCGTGGACCAAAGGCCGTATCAACCCGTATTCCGGTCGCGCCACAAAGACGACGTCAAGCTGAACCGTTCCTCGTATGCAGGAAACTTGCCGCAACAGCGCCCCCGGTGATCCGGCACCGAGGTCATGGCCCCTGTTCCCGTTTCCAAGAGCCAGGGCGTCGGTCAGGGTGACCTCACCCTCGTCGGTGCGGAAAAAGGTCTCAAGAACCATGCTGGGACCGACATATCGCCGGGTGGACGTGAAGTCAGCAACAGGACGGATTGACCAGAACCCTGCGTCGTCACCCAGGAGACGTCCAAAAACCGAGGGACTATCGAACCGGGGCAGGCACAACCAGTCCACAGACCCTGCAGCACTCACCAACGCCGCAGACCGGCAGTCAGAGAGCAATCCGTAGTCTGCGATGGGGCTACTGCTCATTGACACAGCCTGACTGACTCGGTCCGCTTCAGCAAGGGGGGCTGGCAATGTCAACCCGATTTCAGCCCACCTGGCCCGGGAAACCGCAGCTTGAACAGGGACCACATTCCATTCCTCTAAGGAGAGTAGGCGCGGCTGTTGGTTCAGAATGGCGGCCTTTCACAGAGACCTAGGCGTGCAGCAACACGATTCCTGTCGGGTCAGGATTGGTCTGCCGGAAAGAACGGGCGTTCCCGGGGCGCGTCCTGGGCCTCAGTTGCCTTCAGCCGGATGAAGTCGCGGTCCTCTTGGGAAAGCACGGTCTCGCCGTGCCGGTTACCTTCGTCGGTTCCGGTTTTATTGCAGATGGTTGCTGTGACCGTGCGGGGCAGAATCAGGCATCCCGGATTGTCGGTGAGCCACTTCTGAGTGGCGGGATCGAGATGGTCCCACTGATCCCTGATGTTCATTTTCAACCGGTGTCCTTCCTTTGGGAACTCATGTCCATAGACCCCGGCAGGGGATCCCGGTATGAGAGTGTGCTCAGAGTACGCCGGTCCGTCGGTGAAGGACAGGGGCATATCGACGCTAGGAGAGCTTCTCGATTTCAACGAACATAATCCAGGCGGTGCCGCGGTACCAATCGTGTGCGCGGTACCTGCCGGGCGGACGTAGCTTTGGCCGATACTCAGCTCGACGGCCGTCTCGGCCCCGTCCGGGGCCGCCGCCCACAGGGTGCCTTCCGTGAGGGGGACGACCACGTACTCGTGTTCATGCACGTGTGCCGGGATCGTATCGCCCGGTTCCAGTTCCCAGCGTGTTACCCCGGAAGATGCCATTCTCGATCTGTGTTTCGCTGATGACCATGGTGCTCCTGTGTCGGCTACGTTCGTTGTGCTGCTCGGCCGGGCCTATCCACCCCCAACCGGGGGATGCCCTGCTCGGGTCAGGCGGCCCTGCGCCGGCCGCCTTTCCTGCCTCGTGCGGTGGATCGTAAACCGCAGTGTATGCGGCTGCCGGAACCATGCTGAGCCCCACCACCATGAGCTGCAAGCCGATAACCATGATGCAGGCAGCGGCGATGGTCCAGGGTCTGTTCGCTCTGGCCGTAGCGGGTTTCAGGTCCCGGTGTCGCTGGAGGCTCGGCAGGAGCTGAGTATTCCATCCTCATAGCCCCGAGTGCACACCCGGGTCCATGGCGCCTTGTGTGATCGTCGGCCGGTCTGTACTGCTCGGGGTCCATGCGTCTGCCCCCTCGGGCTTAGTGTCCCGCGGCCACCCGAGGCACCCGTCAACTTCGGGAGCGGCAGCTGGTCCGCAATGGTCCCGTAGAGGGTTCCCCAAGCGGGACAGCGGATCCCGGAACGGGCACCGATCCGTGTCGGGTCAGTCCTGGGAGAGAAAAGTTACCCGGCGGAACTCGGGTTTCTTCTGAACGACCGGTGCTTAGTTGATGGTGCTGGCGCCGGATTGAAGGGGTACCCCGTTGGCGCCGTAGGTGAGTCCGGCAGGTTGCGGGGCGATGTGAAGCCGCGTGGAGAACGCGGCGATGAGGGCGAAGAGGAAGGCTGCTGCCGCGATGGCCAGCGCCATCGCGGCGACGGTTCCGTAGCCGCTGACCCGTGGGTCGAGGAACGGGTAGGGGTACCAGTCGACGATGGGACCGCGGATCAGGCTGTAGACCAGGTAAAGGAGCGGGAACCCGAGCCAGATCAGCGAGGTGCGGACAGGGACCCTGGTTTTGGGCAGGTCAACAAGCCAGTCGATCACCATGATCGTCGGGATGGTGTAGTGCAGCGCGACGTTGATCCAGGGGATTGGAGTGTTGACGTCGATGTTGCTCAGCAGAAGGTTGTAAACGATCCCGGTGATGGTCATGTAGATGGTCGCAGCTCCGCGAAGGAGTTCGAGCCAACGGGGGCTTTCGCCTTTCCATGCGTACCGGCCGGCGATCGCCAGGGTGATGAAGGCAATGATGTTTGATTCGATGGTGAAATAGCTGAAGAAATTCCCCGCGGAGGCGCCGGGAACGTTCTGGAGCAGATGTGTCAGCTGGAAAAGTATGGCCAGGAATCCGAGCAGGGCAAACCAGAACCTGAAGAGCGCCAGCCCTCGATTGGGTGTCATATAGGGATCCTATGTGGCCAGGGATGTCGGGGCCGTGAGGTTGGCATTGTCGACGCCGGGTCTGCGTGCGACCCGGGGCCGGTGCTTCTCGCAGGGCGGGCTGACTCCATGGAGGTGCTGTTCCCTGGGCGCCCGTTCAGGGATCGGCTAGCGCGCACCAATTACGGTTCTCTCGTCCCGCACCGACGGGTGTTGTTCTACCGGTATCTTTTGAGGAACCGCACATCTCGCCCGAACCGGGCCGCATGGCATGGGATGATCTTGCAATGAGCGAACTTGAGGTCAAGCGCTTGGTCCGCGGGGACGCGGCTGCGGCATGCGTCATGTTTGAGATGATGGCGCGTGTCTTCGGAGAAGACAGCGAGCCGCTCAGCGAGGACTACCTCGAAGATCTTCTTGGTCCAGAGGGTTTCTGGGCCCTGGCGGCTTTCATTGGCCCGGATATTGTTGCCGGCCTAACTGCTCACACGTTGCCGATGACACGTTCACCAACGTCGGAGGTGTTCATCTACGATCTTGCCGTGCGGCAGGACCATCGGAGACAGGGCGTCGCAAGCCGACTGGTGCTCGAACTGCGCGCCACCGCCGCGCTGGAGGGCATCCACGAGATATTCGTCCCGGCCGACAACGAGGACGTGCACGCCTTGGATTTCTATCGGGCGCTGGGAGCTACCGCTTCGCCGGTCACGTTCTTCACCTTCAAGTCGGGCAATGACGCATGGACGGTGCTGCCGCGGGTAGTCTGGAAGGATGAGCTCCGCAATCCCAATAACGCTCACCTTCGATGGACGCTTCGCCCGCGAACTCGGGGAGCTGGCGGTTCCGTGGCAGGCGGACGAAGCACCTGATCCGCAGCTGCTGGTCCTGAACGAGCCGTTGGCCAGCGAGCTGGGCCTGGACCCGTCCGCGCTGCGGTCGGATGAGGGGACGCTGCTGCTGATCGGCAACCGGGTCCCTGACGGTGCCACGCCGGTGGCCCAGGCCTACGCGGGGCACCAGTTCGGCGGCTACTCACCGCAGCTCGGCGACGGGCGTGCCCTCCTGCTGGGCGAGGTCACGGACATCCACGGGCAGCTCAGGGACATCCACCTCAAGGGTTCCGGCCGGACACCGTTCGCCCGCGCGGGTGACGGACTCGCCGTCGTCGGTCCCATGCTGCGCGAGTACGTCGTCAGCGAAGCCATGCACGCCATGGGCATCCCCACCACGAGGTCCCTCGCCGTAGTGGCCACGGGCCGGCCCGTCCGCCGCGAAAGCATACTGCCCGGTGCTGTACTTACCCGGGTGGCGAGCAGCCACCTGCGCGTCGGCAGCTTCCAGTTCGCCCGCGTCAACGGCGACACGGACCTCCTCCGCCGCCTGGCCGATCATGCCATCAGCCGGCATTACCCGGACGCCGCGCTCGCCGACAAGCCCTATCTCGCGTTCTTTGACGCCGTCATAGCCGCGCAGGCATCCCTGGTGGCGCAATGGATGCTGGTGGGCTTCGTCCACGGCGTGATGAACACCGACAACATGACCATCTCCGGCGAGACCATCGACTACGGTCCGTGTGCATTTATGGACAGCTTCAATCCCGGCGCGGTCTACAGCTCCATCGACGCGGACGGACGCTACGCCTACGGCAACCAGCCGATCATTGCCGAATGGAACCTCACCCGGCTCGCCGAAGCACTCCTGCCCCTGCTCCACGAAGACCAGGACCAGGCCGTGGCGCTCGCAGTGGAGTCCCTCGGCGCCTTCCGCACGCTGTACAGCGCGGCCTGGTCAGCCGGCATGAAATCCAAGCTTGGGCTGCGCGCGGACACTCCCGACGACGTCGCGTCGCCGCTGGTGGACGGCGTGCTGGCGCTGCTTCAGGAAGCCGAAGTGGACTACACCTCCTTCTTCCGGAGCCTCGTCTCGGCAGCCCGCGGCACCCCGGAAACTGCCCGGGCCATGTTTGCGGAGCCCGAAGCCTGCGACGCCCGGGCGGCTCGGTGGCTGGCGCTGGCGCCGGACGCGGACCTGATGGAACAGGTCAATCCCGTCTACATCCCCAGGAACCACCTGGTTGAAGAAGCTCTTGACGCTGCTATTGCAGGCGACCTGGACCCCTTCAGCCGCCTGATGGCCGTCGTGGCTGAACCGTACACGCAGCGCCCCGGGCTGGAACGCTACGCCGGCCCCGCCCCTGAAGACTTCGGGAACTACCGGACCTTCTGCGGAACCTGAGCCAACAAGGGCGGCCGGATTGGCGCGCCCTGCAGGCTGTCGCCCCGGTAACGATGTGGCAGGTCAGGCCCCGCAAGCCCGATATGCCCGGTAAGCTCACCAACTATGTCCCGGATTGTTCAAAGAATGCGGCTGCCCGCCCTCGCGGGCATGCTGGCGGTCACCCTGGTGGGGTCGGCTGCGCTGCTTCCGTCACATGCCGCAGACGACGCGCCGCCGGGCGGCTATCCCTCATGGCAGGACGTGCAGAACGCCAAGCAAAGCGAGGCCGGCAAGGCGGCAGAAGTCACGAGAATCAACACGCTGCTGGGCGGGCTCCAGACCGAAGCCGAGGCACTGGGCAATGCGGCCGTAACGTCCGCCGCGGAATCCGCGTTGGCCGAAGCGGCGCTTCAGGCCTCGACCTCCACCGTGGACGCCCTGGCCGCCCAGACCGCACGCGCCACGGCCGAACTGGGACAGTACAAAAAGGAAATCGGTGCCCTGGCGGCCCAGTCGTACAAGACCGGTGGCACCAACATGGGTTTCTTTGTTGCCCTCGACGCCGTGCAGAACAACAGCATCCAAGGCCTGAACATCGTCCAGATCGTCAGTGATAAGACAGCCGTCCTGGTGTACAAATCCGCAGCCGCAGAACGCATTTCCCGCGCCCTGGCCGATCAGGAGCAGGCAGCCAGGGCCGAACGCGAGCGCCTGTCCGGGGAGGCCAGAACCAAGCTCGACGCCGCCCAGTCGGCACAGCAGGCCATGTCCCGGCAGATCGCGGAGCAGCAGGTACACGGCCAGGAGCTGACCGCGCAGCTGGCCTCCCTCAAGGGCACTACTGCTGCGGTGGAGGATGAGTTCCGGCAGGGCCGGGCGGCCCTGGCCGCATACGAAACCGCGCAGGCCGCCAAACGGGCCGCGGCGCAGGAGCAGGCACGCCAGCAGGCGGAGGCGGCAGCCAAGGCGGCGGCCCTCGCCGCTGCGCAAAAACCGGCTCCGGCCCCGCCTGCTGTACCGGGAGTCCCCGCCCCTGCTCCGGTCCCGAGCCCGACGCCGGTGCCGCCGCCCGTCGTCGTTGTACCTTCCGTGCCGGGAGGCGCCATGAACGACCCCGCGGGCGCAAAAAACTACGCGGCCGGGCAGTTGGCTGCCCACGGCTGGGGCCAGGACCAGTTCCAGTGCCTGGCGTCACTGTGGACCAAGGAGTCCAACTGGCTGACCACCGCCACCAACCCCTCCTCGGGCGCATACGGCATCGCCCAGGCGCTGCCGGCCAGTAAGTACGGGACGGCAGGCAGCGACTGGCTCACCAGTTACCGGACCCAGGTCAATTGGGGACTGTCCTATATCGCGGACCGCTACGGGTCACCTTGCGGCGCGTGGAACCATTCCGTGGCCAAGAACTGGTACTGACCTGGTCCGGGTCGGCAGCCGGGTCACGTTTCCGGGGCTTTGGCGTATTCCGCGGCGCTGAGGAATTCGATGCCGACGAAGGTTTCATCGCCGTCCACCCAGGCGTCATGCCCTGGCGGAATGGTATAGGAGTCACCGGCGCTGATGGTGATCCGGTTGCCATCGGTGGTCTCGACGTGGAGGGAGCCGGAAACGCAGAAACCCACGTGGTTGTTTTGGCACGACTCGGTCTGGACCACTGGCTTGATGCAGTCCGACCAGCGCCAGCCGGGACTGAACGTCATCCGGCCGATCGTGTAGTCACCCACTTTGACGATGTCGACTTCAGTCTTGTCCGGGCGGCGCTTCTCATCCGGTGTGTTATGGGATTTGACTTCCAGCTCGGTAACGATGTTTGTAGGCATGACACGCAGACTTTCTCTTTTGATTCTGTGTCCATCAGCCGTCTGTCCCTGGCTGACAGACGGCATCTGAGGCGCTTACGATTGCCAGCTTCCTCCAACCCGCCGCACTTGTCGAGACCCAAACCACTAGGCTTTTCCCATGCCCGATTTTGACCGTTTCCGGGTCCTGCTGGAGGAAGAGCGCGCCCGGAAACTTGCACTCCTCCCCGCCCTCCGTGCGGACATCTCCTCGGCCAACGCCGCCCGCCAGGATTCCAACGTGGACGACGAACACGACCCCGAGGGTTCCACCATTGCGTTCGAGCTGTCGCAGGCATCGGCGCTGCTGCGGCAGAGCAGCTCTGGCCTTGACCAGGTGGAGGCGGCGCTGGCGCGGATTGCGGCCGGCACCTACGGGACGTGCGCCGTGTGCGGGGATCCCATCGCGGAAAGACGGCTCGAAGCCCGCCCGTCGACGCCGTTCTGCATAGTCCACGCTGCGACCGGCCGGCATGGACGGTAGCGGTGCCGTGAACGAGCGCGTCCCGGAGGCTGCCGGCTTCATCGACGCCACCCTGCAGAACGAGGGCGCCTGGTACCGGGCTGAGGACGTGGAGTCCCGGGTGGGTGGGGCGCTGGGGTCCTATGGATCGTCGGTGGGAGCCGTCCGCGGCACTGTCCGCGACGCCGGCACGAAGTTTAAGGACCTTGGCCATGACGACGTGACCGCTTTAGCGTCGCTCCTCTGGGGCCGGCCCGGTCCAGGCAGGCTTCCAATCTATGAGCGGCGGCTCGCCGCCGTTGTGTTGCTGCAGTCCCGGGTTTCCCTCCTCCGCCACTCTGACCTGACCCGGCTGGAGGGCTTCATCCGCACCGCGCAGACCGGTGAACTGGTGGACGCCCTGATTGCCGACGTTGTGGGTCCGTTGCTGCAGGGTCTGGGCGGAAACGACCGACAGCGCGCCGACGTCGTCATCACCCGCTGGCACCAGGACCCGGACGACGCACTCCGCCGCGCAGCCCGGCTCATCGCGTCCCAGGGAACTGACCTGCCGTCCATTTCCGGGAAGCGCAACCGGGCACAGGACTGACCCCTGTTCCCTGATCCCCGTCAGCCGTACTCTGGGCCTTGGAGGTGATTGCCATGGAGGCAGCGCAGGGTGACAGGATCATCGTCAGGGGGAGGACCGTCGGATCGTCGGACCGGCACGGGGTAATCGTTGAAGTCCGCGGTCAGGAAGGTCATCCGCCCTATCTGGTCCGCTTCGACGACGGACACGAAACGGTTATGTACCCCGGCGGTGATTTCGCCGTCGAACGCGGCCACGGGGGACAAACAGGCTGACGCGCCGCGGGCTGCGCGTCCGGGCCAGCGGGCACCTGTCAGACTGGTGGAATGGATCACTCCTTGGCTGCCACGTCCCCTGATGCGAACCTCACGTTTCCGCCGGTCCGGACCGGTCCGCGGGACCCCGGTGACGCCTGGGTGGAGGGCAGCCGCGGCAAGTTCTGGGGCCGGTTCGGTGCCGCCGGCGTCCTGGCCTATGATCCCGGCAAGGGTGTCCTGCTGCAGCACCGCGCGCTGTGGAGCCACAACGGTGGTACCTGGGGACTGCCCGGCGGAGCGTTGCACCAGGGTGAGGACGCCGTCACCGGGGCCCTCCGCGAGGCGCACGAGGAAGCTGCGATGCCTGCCGCGGATGTGAGCGTCCTCTTCACCTCCGTGCTGGACATTGGCTACTGGTCCTACACCACCGTCATAGTACTGGTGACCGCGCCTTTCGAGCCCGTGATCAGTGATCCGGAAAGTCTCGAACTCCAGTGGGTTCCGGTGGATGCGGTGGACCTCAAAGAGCTCCATCCCGGTTTCGCAGCATCCTGGCCGGATCTGCGGACAGGCATGCTGGAGCGTTCTGCCCAGCGGACAGGGTGGGCTGAGCCCCACAAAGACAAGCGAAAGGGTCAATGTTGACTGCTGCACTCCCGGAACTGGCCGATGGCGATTTCTATTATGAGGCGTTCGGCGGTGGCCGATTCCGCTCCACCATCCACGCCCAGGGGGCCTGGAACGAGCACGAACAGCACATGGCGCCGGCTTCCGGCCTGATGGCGGACAGCCTGGAGCGCCACGAACCCCGCGACGACATGCGGATGGCCCGGCTGAGCTACGAGATCCTGGGCCTGATCCCCGGGGGCGGGTTCCACATCGAAACCACCACTCTGCGCCCCGGCCGGACCATCGAGCTCCTGCAGGCCGAACTGGTTGCCAACGGCCGCGTGGCCATCCGTGCCACAGCATGGCGGATGATCACCAGCGACACAGCCGGGGTTGCCGCCGTCGAGGACGCCGCCATTCCGGCGCCCGATGAATGCAAACCGCTCGACGGCCCTGCCATCTGGCCCGGCGGCTACATCCGGTCCCTGGAGATGCGTGTGGCAGAGGGCCACCGGCCCGGCGCGGGGATCGTCTGGCTCCGCACCCTGCACCCTCTCACCGACAACGCCGACAGCGGCGACCTGGCCCGACTGATGGGCCTCGTTGACACAGCCAACGGGATCGCGGCCAGGGTCCCGCCAGGTAAAGACAGCTATGCCTTCCCCAACCTGGACCTGCAGATCCACATGTACCGCAGGCCCGGGGGCGAATGGCTGGGCCTGGACAACGCCGTCTCCTTCGGAACCGACGGTATTGGCCTCACGTCCACCGTCCTGCACGATCTACAGGGGCCCTTCGGCCGCGCCGAACAGATCCTGACGCTGCGCAGGACCTGAGGCGCAGTTCCCAGGCGTTGATTTCTGCCTGGCCGCTTCCCGGCAGGCCTCAGGACGCCGGGGGCTCCTGGACCGGCGTCGAGTCCTGGCCGTATTCGGCGGTCACCAGGATGGGCAGGTGGTCGGAGGCGCCGCGGGGCAGGGTTTCCACGTTCTCGATGTTCAGGCCCAGGGACGTGGCAAAGTCGAAGTGGCCCTTGAACACCTTGTAGCGCGTGTAGGTCCGGCGATCACTGAGGGATAGTTCGTACCCCGTGTTCTTCATGTGTTCGTTGAGGTTCTTCGTGAAGAAGGGGTAGTTGAAGTCCCCCACCATTAAAGTCATCAGGCCGGTGCCCATGCCCAGCAGTTCCGCGTGGGCAGCATGGATCTGGTTGCGCCGCAGCGAGTTGGTGGCGGTCAGCGGTGCAGCGTGGAAAGACGCGATGACCAGTTCGTGATCGGTCTCGTTGTCCCGCACGCGAGTGCCGATGAGGCGCTCATGGGCGGGCGCCAGGACCATGTCGTGAAGGGACTTCTTGAGCGCGAATGCCTTGGTGCCGTGGGCGGTGAACCGGTCCGGCCGGTAGTAGATGGCCAGCCCAAGCCGGTTGCCTTTCGTGGAATCGGCCAGTTGCAATTGACCCAGTGTGTCCGGCAGGTCAGTGGTGTCACATTCCTGCAGGCACAGGGCATCAACGCCGAAGTCCTGTGCCAAGGCGACCAGCTCCCCGCTGGCCTTGTGCTTACGTAAGTTGTAGCTAATGACGC
This sequence comes from Pseudarthrobacter sp. S6, assembly GCF_050156575.1. Classification (NCBI taxonomy): domain Bacteria; kingdom Bacillati; phylum Actinomycetota; class Actinomycetes; order Micrococcales; family Micrococcaceae; genus Pseudarthrobacter; species Pseudarthrobacter sp. S6. Next base: position 2,162,670 of record NZ_CP189581.1, read on the forward strand.
GTATCAGTGGATTACCTCTTCTGAGGAGTAGCGGGTGGGCCCAGTTCTTGAGTTTAGCCACCGATGGGGGACGGTGCAGTATTAATCCGCTGGATGTCAGGTGGAGCGGAACACCAGCCATCCGGCGAGGGTGGACAGCCCAGTCAGGGCGGCACCCCATAGGATGTCCACGACAATAAGCTGGAGTGGCCACGTCTTGAGCGTGGCGGCATTCGTGAGGTCGTAGGTGGCGTAGGCAAAGGCGCCCAAGGCGGCCCCGTAGCCGACGGCGGTCAGCCAGCTGCCGCCGTCGAGCGCCGGCCGCAGCGCAAAGAAGACAATTCCTGCTATGTACATGACATAGAAAGCCACGGCGTAACCTAAGTGTGGCTTGTCTGCGAGCAGGTCACCGATGTGGCTGCGGTAAAACGGGTTCATGAGTTTGAGCCAGACGGAGTCGATGACGGCAAACGCAGCAGCGACAACAAGGAATTGCAATATGACCATAAGGGAGCTTAGCAACATGCAGGACGCCGAAGCGGGAATGCAGACCCTGACCGTGGTGCGGCAGGATCACACCCTCGGCGCCGCACGCGACCTGGAATTCGGCCTCGAACTGCTGACCCATGCGAAGACCGGCAGGATCGGCCCCACGCTCCGGCTGTACCGGCCCGCACCCACTGTTGCGTTCGGTCAGCGGGATACCCGGCTGCCCGGCTTCGACACAGCCGCCCAGGCGTGCCGGGAGTACGGATTTGAACCCCTGGTGCGGAAGGCCGGTGGCCGCGCCGCCGCTTACCACGAGGGCACTCTGGTGGTGGACCACGTGATGCCCCATACCGATGCCATTGCCGGCTCCAAGGCCCGGTTCGGATTCTTTGGTGAGTTGCTGGCGCAGTCTTTGCGGAACGTCGGTGTGCAGGCCGCAGTTGGCGAAATTCCGGGGGAGTACTGCCCAGGCGAGTTCAGCGTTCACGGAACCGATCCGGCCGATCCGGCGCGCCGGATCAAACTCGTCGGAACAGCGCAACGCGTGGTGAGTGGCGGGTGGCTGTTCAGTTCCGTGATCGTGGTGGAAAACTCCGCCCCCATCCGCCACGTCCTGACGGACAGCTATGCCGCCTTGGGCCTGGACTGGGACCCGGCCACTGCCGGCGCGGCCAACGACCTCGTGCCCGGGCTGACGGTCCAGGATGTCCAGGACGCCGTAATTGCCGCGTACGCGGGCCACGCCTCCCTCCGGCACGCCGACTTCAGCAGCTATGCAGGTTTGGACACCAGGGAGGCGTAGCCCGCGCTAGCCGTGCTGGGCCAGATGGCGGGGCTCCGGGGCCCTTAGTGGCCCCGGGCGATCCACTCGTCCAGGTGCGGGGCTTCTGCTCCGATGGTGGTGCTGTCGCCGTGCCCGGTCCGGACCACCGTTTCGGCCGGCAGGGGCAGCAGCCACGTCCGGATCGACTCGATGATGGTGGGGAAGTCGCTGTAGGACCTGCCCGTGGCGCCGGGGCCACCCTGGAACAGGGTGTCCCCACTGAAAAGCGAGCCCTCACCATCGGGCCCGTCCGCCAGGTGGAAGGACACCGAGCCGGGCGAGTGCCCGGGGGTGTGCAGGGCCGTCAGGCTGGCCCCCGCCACCTCGATGATGTCGCCGTGCTTGATGGCGACATCGGGTTCCACATCCGGGTAGACGTTGCGCCACAGCATCCAGTCGTCCTGGTGAAGGTGGATCGGTGCCTGGACGAGGTCCCAGAAGTCAGCTACCGACCGGATGTGGTCGTCGTGGCCGTGGGTCAGCAGGATCGCCTTGAGTTTCCGGCCACCGACGGCGGCGGCTACGGCCTTGGCATCGTGCGCGGGATCGATGACCACGCATTCCTCCGCGTTGCCCACGATCCAGACGTTGTTGTCCACATCCCAGGTGCCGCCGTCGAGCGAGAACGTCCCGGATGTGACGAGGTGCTCGATCCTGACGCTCACAGTTCCACCACAGAACGCAGCACGGAACCGGAGTGCATCTTCTCGAACGCTTCCTCCACCTGGTCGATGGTGATCCGCTCGGTCACGAAGGCATCCAGATCCAGCTTGCCCTGCTTGTAGAGGCTGATCAGCATGGGGAAGTCCCGGGACGGCAGGCAGTCACCGTACCAGGAGGACTTCAGCGACCCGCCGCGGCCGAAAACGTCCAGGAGCGGCAGCTCCAGGGTCATCTCCGGCGTCGGGACGCCCACCAGTACCACGGTGCCGGCGAGGTCTCGGGCGTAGAAGGCCTGCTTGTACGTTTCGGGACGGCCGACGGCGTCAATCACCACGTCTGCGCCGAAGCCGCCGGTGAGTTCCCGGATCTTCTCCACCGGGTCGGAATCAGAGGAGTCCACGGTGTGGGTGGCACCGAGTTCCTTCGCGCGCTCCAGCTTTTTCGCGTCGATGTCGACGGCGATGACGGTGGTTGCGCCGGCGAGCGCGGCGCCGGCGATGGCAGCCATGCCCACACCACCGCAGCCGATGACGGCGACGGTGTCACCGCGCTTGACGCCGCCGGTGTTGATCGCGGCGCCCAGTCCGGCCATGACCCCGCAGCCGAGCAGGCCGATGGCGGCAGCATCGGCGTCGGGATCAACCTTCGTGCACTGGCCGGCAGCCACAAGGGTCTTTTCGATGAAGGCTCCGATGCCCAGGGCGGCGGACAGTTCGGTGCCGTCCTCCAGCGTCATCTTCTGGGTGGCGTTACGGGTGTTGAAGCAGTACTGGGCCTGGCCGCGGTTGCACGCACGGCAGTCGCCGCAGACGGCCCGCCAGTTCAATACCACGCGGTCGCCCGGGGCGACGTCCGTGACGTCCGGGCCAACGGCACTGACCACTCCAGTGGCTTCGTGCCCGAGGAGGAACGGAAAGTCGTCGCTGATGCCGCCCAGCTTGTAGTGCAGGTCGGTGTGGCAGACGCCGCTGGTGAGAATGTCCACCAGGGCCTCGCCCGGACCCGGATCCGGGACCAGGATGGTCTCCAGAGTGACCGGGGCGCCCTTGGAACGCGCTACGACACCTTTGACTTTATGGATCACGAAAGGCTCCCTCAATGCAGATAGACAGAACGGGACCAACACGGATGTTGGTCCCGTTCTGTTTACCACATGAGCTGCGGTGTTCAGGCCGCGAGGCGGCTCTTTACCTCGGCAGCGGAAGGATTGGTGGCGGCAGTGCCGTCCGGGAAGAGCACGGTGGGCACGGTGCGGTTGCCGCCGTTGAGCTTCTCCACGAGGTCGGCTGTGCCCTCCACCTCTTCGATGTTGATTTCCGTATAGCCGATGCCCTGCGCGTCCAGCTGCTTCTTCAGCCGGTTGCAGTAGCCGCACCAGGTGGTGGAAAACATGGTGATGGTGCCGTTCTCGGGGGTAAAGTCCACGGAGCTCTCCTGAAATCGTTGGGTAGGTTCCTTCCCGTCAACGGTAACCCGGGGCAGGCTATTCCCTGAGCCGGCCCGGTGGATGCGGTGCCGGATGACAGCAGATAACGCTGATGGCATGCTGGAGCCATGTGTGGACGCTATGTGATGGCACGGGCCGTGGGCGACTTGCTGGCCGACTTTGATGCCCAGCTGGAGGAGGAAGTGCACCTTCCCCCGTCATGGAACGTGGCGCCAACCGACGCTGTCCCGATCGTCCTGGAACGGCTGATCGACGACGGCCCCGTGCGGCAGCTCCACGTGGCCCGCTGGGGCCTGGTGCCGTCCTGGGCGAAGGATCCGGGCATCGGCCCCAGGATGATCAACGCGCGCAGCGAGACTTTGCTCGAGAAGCCGGCCTTCCGCAAAGCCGTGAAGTCACGTCGCTGCGCTGTCCCGGCGGACGGGTACTACGAATGGAAGCAGGGCACCGGCAAAGCCAAGCAGCCCTACTACGTCCATCCGGGCAAAGGCAGCGGGCTGGTGTTCGCGGGCCTGTACGAGTGGTGGAAGGATCCGTCCAAGGCCGAGGGTGACCCCGGCCGGTGGATGCTCTCCACATCCATCCTGACGGCGGACACCCCGCCGCCCGGTGCTGAGTCGACAATCTTCGGCAAGCTCACTGCCTTGCATGACCGCGTGCCGCTGCCCATGGACCGGGCCACGATGGCGTCGTGGATCGACCCGCAGATCGACGACGCCGCCTTCCTGGTGGACCTGGTCCGCGCCCATGTCAAGGACGTCGCGGCCGACTGGCACGTGGATTCCGTCGGCACCGAGGTGGGCAACGTGCGTAACAACTCCCCGGAACTCATCCGTCCGGTAGAGGCGCTGTTCTGAGGCGTTCCGGTCGCTGACCCGGCTGACGGCGGAGGTGCCCGGCCCTTAAACGGTGACCTGGCCGCCGTCGTCCACTGTCCAGGTGGGGTTATAGGCAATTTCCCAGCGGAAGCCGTCCGGATCGGCGAAATAGCCGCTGTACCCGCCCCAAGGCTGGGTGACCGGCGCAGCGACGATGGTGGCTCCGGCCGATGCCGCCTCCGCCATGACCCGGTCCACCGCCTCGGTGCTGGGCAGGTTGTGGCTGAGTGTGATGCAGGGGACCGGGCCGGGCGCGCCTACGCCGGCCTCGGCGTGCATCTGCGCGGCGTCCCACAAGGAAAGGACGAGGCCGTGGTTGACCTGGATGAACACCACATCGCCCGGGAATTCGCGGTGGACAGGCCAGCCGAGGCCTTCGGCGTAGAACCGGCGGGAGGCGTCAACACTGCGAACGCCTAGTGAGATGAAGTCGACTCTGGGCTGCATGCTTCGATACTGTCAGAAGATGGCAACAATTCAAGGAAACGATCGGGATGCTTTGGCCGACAAGGAACAGCTCGCAGCCGTTCGGATTGCGGTCGACGAAGTTGATGAGCAGATTGTCACGCTCATTGCGCGGCGTGAACGCCTGATCCGCATCGCCGGAAGCCTGAAGGGGGACGACGCTGAAGTCCGTGCCCCCGGCCGGGTGGAACGGGTGATTGAGCATGTCCGGTCCGCCGCGGAAAAGAAGGACATTGATCCGGACATCGTGGAATCAACCTACCGGGCCATGATCTTAGGGTTTATCGAACTTGAAATGAAGGTCCACAAAGAGAGCAGCTGACACCGCCGCAGGTGCTGTCCGGATTCGGGTCCGGCAGCACCTGCCCCGGTGTTTGCCTGCTCCAGTGTTTCCTAGAGCGCTTCGTCGACGGCGACGCCCGACTGGAATTCCCGGCCGTCGGCCTCGCTGAAGGCCGACATGACGTGTCCCTTGCCCAGGCCATGGACGGCCGCGACGGGGAAGTTGCCCGTGATGGTGTTGCCCGAGTGTGTCACACCGGCAAGATCATAGTTTTCCTCGGCGCTTTGGTCATGGCTGAACGAGTAGAAGGCAATGGCCTCCCCGTTCATGAACTCAATACCCAACCGTCTTTGTGATGAGTAATCAGGGCTCGCCGCCACCAGGCCCACTACGTACGCACCTGCCCCCGGTATGTTGCCGTCGATATCGAAGGTTGCCACGAGCTTTTCGTCCTGGGCCTTGATGCTTACGTGCTTGAGGAGTGCGTCATGGGTGCTCATGCCACAATCCTGCCCTCCTGCTGCCCGTCCGTCCACCCCTGTCTAGGTTTTGTCGGAGCGCCGTCGTAGACTGGATTTATTCGAATATGTGTTCGAATAATTTGCTGTTGCATCAGCATCCTGCATCAGCTCCGTTCAGTTCCGGGAGGCGCCCATGGGTACGTTCAGCGAGTCCGTGGACGTCGTCTGCACCCCCGCGGGCCAGCCGCTGAAACTCCAGTGGGCCGGGCGGCACTACACCGTGTGCGCCGAGCCTGTCCGGTGGTACGAACGCCGGCAGTGGTGGGCCGAGGAGCGCCGTGCGCCCCTCGGCAGCGGGCCGGGGCTGGTGGACCACGAAATCTGGCGCGTCCAAGTACATGCGGACCCGCAGGGTACCGGCCCTCGGGATGCAGGAGAGCCGCTCACCCTGGACCTGAGCAGGCATGTCGGCAGCGGCCGCTGGAGGATCCTGCGGATCCACGATGCACTCCGGCCCCAGACGGCATGAGCTTCTCCCACCTTCACGTTTCCACGGCCTTCAGCGCACACTATGGCGTGGCGTGGCCCGACGAACTGGCCCAGGTTGTCGCCGCGGACGGCGCAACCGCGCTCGCCTGCACGGACCGGGACGGCCTGTACGGCACCATCAAACACCTCAAAGCCTGCATGGCCGCCGGCATCGACCCCATCGTGGGTGTGGACCTAGCGGTCTTCGACGACGACGGCGACCACCGCACCCAGCTCGCCGGCAGGGTGGTGGTGCTCGCCCGGGGCAACAACAACGGGGCGGGGTACCGGGCCCTGTGCCGGCTGGTGTCCGATGCCCATGCCCGCACCTCCGGCAAAGCCGGGGGAGCGGTACCGGTGGCGGTCACCCGCGCCGAACTCGCCTCCCGCACGCTCGACCCCAAAACCCTGAAACCGGTCCTGACAGTACTGATCGGCCCGGATTCCGACGTCGGACGGGCCATGAGCGGCCGGCGCTACCTCCGTCCGCGCACCCTTTTCAAAGGCTGGCTGGACGCCATGCCCCCAAAAACCCTGGTGGCGGAAGTCGTTTCCCAGCTCACCGCCCCCGGGGCGCACCTGAGTACCGCGCATGCGGTACGTATGCTCAAGCTCGCGGAAGAACACCATGTACCGGCTGTGCTCACCAACGCGGTCCGCTACTGCGCAGAGGACGGTGCCGCCACGGCAGACGTGCTCGACTCCGCCCGGACCCTGAAGTCCCTCCCCGAACTCGCGGCCGAACCGCTGCTCCAGCCCAACGGGCAGGCCTGGCTCAAATCCTCTGCGCAGATGCTTCAGCTCGGCAAGGAAATTATCCGCGCCGCAGGGTATGGCGCAGCGGACCTCAAACAGCTGATGGCGCAGACCGAGGCGCTCGCCGACTTCTGCCGGATCGACCCGGTGACTGACATGGGCTGGAAGCAGCCGGTAGTCCCCGAGGCATCGGTCATAGGCATCAGCCAGGACCCGCACAATGAACTGGTGCAGCGCTGTGAGGCCGGGATCAGCAGGCGGTTCCCTGGGATATCAGGCTCAGCCCACAAGGACATGCGCTCGCGGCTGGAGCACGAGCTGGGGATCATCAGGAACCTGGGGTTTTCCTCTTACTTCCTCACGGTCGCGGAGGTCTCCCGGATGATCCAGGACATGGGGGTCAGGGCAGCCGCCCGTGGTTCCGGGGCTTCCAGCCTGGTCAACTACCTGATTGATGTCAGCCAGGTGGACCCCCTGCAACACGACCTGATCTTCGAACGCTTCCTGTCCCGGGACCGGGCCACGTTGCCGGACATCGACATCGACGTCGAAAGCGCCGAACGGCACAACGTATACCGGCGGATCTTTGACCGCTTCGGTTCCGAGCGCGTCACGCTGATGAGCATGCAGAACGGGTACCGCGCCCGCGGTGCCGTCCGCGACGCCGGGATGGCCCTGGGTATGGACCATGATGACGTCGGCGAGATCGCCAAGCAGCTGTGGCGCTTTTCGGCCCGGAAATTCCGTGAGGCACTGGTTGAGAAACCTGAGCTGCGTGAGTTCGCCGGGCGGGTGGAACAGCGGGACTTCGCCGAAAACCAGCAGCTTGACCTGCTGGTGGACCTCACCGAACGGCTGGACCGGCTGCCCCGCCATATCTCCATGCATCCCTGCGGGGTGATCCTGGGCGACGCCACGCTGCTTGACCGGACCCCTGTGCAGCCCAGCGGACTGGGGCTGCCCATGAGCCAGTTCGATAAACACGACATGGATCCCATGGGCATGCTCAAGCTTGATGTCCTGGGCGTCAGGATGCAGAGCGCCATGGCGTTTGCCGTCCGCGAAGTCATCCGGATCCATCCCTCCAAAGCGGAAGTGGTTGCGGCCGGGGCCCACCCTGCAGGTCCTGACGGGACCGGGCCGGACTACATCGCCGAGAACGGGCACATCGACCTCAACGCCGTGCCGCTGGATGATGAACCAACCTACGAACTGATCCGCAGCACCCACACCCTGGGCTGCTTCCAGATCGAGTCGCCCGGGCAGCGGGAGCTGATCGGCAAGCTGGCGCCGCGTGAGTTCAACGACCTCATCATCGACATTTCGCTGTTCCGGCCGGGCCCGATGAAATCGGACATGGTGCGGCCTTTCCTGGAGCACAGGCACGGCTTCGCGCCGGAGGTCTACCCGCACCCCGACCTGAAACCCGTGCTGCAGGAAACGCATGGGGTCACTGTCTTCCACGAACAGATCCTTAAAACCTTCCACGTGATGACCGGCTGCGGCCTGGCGCGCGCAGACGAGTTTCGCCGGGCGCTCGGCGACGAGGTCCACGAGCTGAAGGTGGAGGAGTTCTTCCGCAAGGAGGCCCGGATCAAGGGGTACGCCCCGGAGGTGGTGGACAAGGTCTGGGAGACCCTGAAAGCCTTTGGCAGCTTCGGCTTCTGCAAGGCGCACGGTGCGGCGTTTGCCGTTCCCACCTACCAGTCCGCCTGGCTCAAGACGCACCACCCCGAGGCTTTCCTGGCGGGGCTGTGGGAACACGATCCCGGCATGTACCCCAAACGGCTGCTGGTGGCCGAAGCCCGCAGGCTGGGCATTCCCATCCTGCCGCTGGACATCAACCGCAGCCAGGCCGAGTACAGGGTGGAACGAGTGGCGGCAGGGCCGGATGCCGGCAAGCTGGGGATCAGGCTGAGCCTTAACGGCATCTACGGCCTGTCCGGGACCGAGCTCAAGCGGATTGTCGCCGGCCAGCCCTACGACTCCCTGGCTGACCTCCGGGCCCGGTCCAGGCTGAGCAAGCCAAGTATCAAAAGGCTCGCCCAGCTGGGTGCTTTTGATTCCCTGCACCGTGAATCGGGCGGCGCCGCCAACCGCGCGGACCTCGTCCAGCACCTGCAACAGCTCCAGGCCGCGGGCGGTACCCGGAAAGGCATCGACATCATGGAAGGGCAGCTGTCCCTGCCGCTGGGGGATGTGGAACTGCGGAACGTCAAACCCGGGCTTCCCGCGCCCACCCTGGTGGAAAACGTCCGGGCAGAACTGGACCTGATGGCCATAGACGTCAGCGGGCACCTGATGGACAGCCACCGGCCCCTGCTGGACCGGCTCGGGGTCACCACTGCCGACAAACTGTTGAGCCTGCGCAACAACACCGAGGTACTGGTGGCCGGGGTGCGCATCGCCACCCAGACCCCGCCCATGCGTGGCGGCCGGCGGGTGGTGTTCATCAGCATCGATGACGGCACCGGCTGCGTCGATTCCGTGTTCTTCCATGAAGCCCAGGAGCAGGCGGGGCTGTTGCTGTTCGGCACCAGGCTGCTGCTGATCCGGGGCACTACACGCCGGACAGGTCCCCGGGGAATCAGCCTGAGCGCCAGCATGGCCTGGGACCTGAGCCGGGTGGAATCCCTGCCGTTCGCGGCGGACCGCGTGGAGAGCACCGATGTACCGCATCCCCTGGACGGGATCAGCCGAAGCCTTGCGATTACCGGAATGGGCGGCTGAGGGGTCGCGGGTCCCGTTGGTCGGCCTCCCGGGAAACCGATAGCATTGACGATGGCTGGCTGTGGTCCCCGTACGCCACAAGCTATGAAGCCTAAAACTTTGAATAGGAGACACCCGTGTCAGATGCCCAGCAGATCACCCTCATCGTCGATGGCGAAGAGACTAAGGTGACTACCGGGACAACCGGTGCGGAACTCTTCTTTGAGCGCCGCGATGTTGTTGTTGCCCGCGTCAACGGCGAGCTGAAGGACCTGGACCAGGAACTGCCCGAGGGCGCCGAGATCGAGGGCGTCACCATCGATTCCCCTGACGGCCTGGACGTCCTCCGCCACTCCACCGCCCACGTGATGGCCCAGGCAGTGCAGCAGCTGCGCCCGGACGCCAAGCTGGGCATCGGCCCGTACATCACCGACGGCTTCTACTTCGACTTCGACGTCGCCGAGCCGTTCACCCCCGAGGACCTCAAGACCCTCGAGAAGATGATGCTCAAGATCGTCAACCAGAACCAGAAGTTCGTCCGCCGTGTGGTCAGCGAGGACGAAGCCCGCGAGGCCATGAAGAACGAGCCCTACAAGCTAGAACTCCTGGGCAAGAAGAACAACGCCGCCGAAGCAGGCGAGGGCGTCAACGTCGAGGTCGGCGCCGGCGACATCACTATCTACGACAATGCTGAGCGCAAAGAGGGCACCACCGTCTGGTGCGACCTCTGCCGCGGCCCGCACCTGCCCAACACCAAGCTCATCTCCAACGCCTTCGCACTGACCCGGTCCTCCTCGGCGTACTGGCTGGGCAACCAGAAAAACCAGCAGCTGCAGCGCATCTACGGCACCGCCTGGCCCACCAAGGACGCGCTGAAGGCCTACCAGGAGCGCATCGCGGAGGCTGAGCGGCGCGACCACCGCAAGCTCGGCGTCGAACTTGACCTGTTCTCCTTCCCCGACGAGCTGGGCTCCGGCCTGCCGGTGTTCCACCCCAAGGGCGGCATCATCCGCAAGGAGATGGAGGACTACTCCCGCCAGCGCCACGTCGATGCCGGCTACGAGTTCGTCTACACCCCGCACATCACCAAGGGCCACCTGTACGAAGTCTCGGGCCACCTGGACTGGTACAAGGAGGGCATGTTCCCGGCCATGCACGTGGATGCCGAACTCAACGAGGACGGCACCGTGCGCAAGCCCGGCCAGGACTACTACCTGAAGCCGATGAACTGCCCCATGCACAACCTGATCTTCCGCTCGCGTGGACGGTCCTACCGTGAACTGCCCCTGCGTCTGTTCGAATTCGGTTCGGTCTACCGGTACGAAAAGTCCGGCGTGGTCCACGGCCTGACCCGGGTCCGTGGCATGACCCAGGACGACGCCCACATCTACTGCACCCGCGAGCAGATGAAGGACGAGCTCACCAAGACCCTGAAGTTCGTGCTCGACCTGCTCAAGGACTACGGTCTGAACGACTTCTACCTGGAGCTGTCCACCAAGGACCCGGAGAAGTACGTCGGCGAGGACGCAGCCTGGGAAGAAGCCACCCGGACACTCGCCGAGGTGGCCGAGGAATCCGGCCTGGAACTCGTCGCGGATCCGGGCGGCGCAGCCTTCTACGGACCGAAGATCTCCGTTCAGGCCAAGGACGCGCTGGGTCGCACCTGGCAGATGTCCACCATCCAGCTGGACTTTAACCTCCCGGAACGCTTCGAGCTGGAGTTCCAGGCAGCCGACGGCACCCGCCAGCGTCCCGTGATGATCCACCGTGCGCTCTTCGGTTCCATCGAGCGGTTCATGGGCGTGCTCACCGAGCACTACGCCGGCGCATTCCCGGCGTGGCTTTCCCCTATCCAGGTGGTGGGCATCCCGGTGGCCGAAACGTTCAACGAGTACATGTTCGACGTCGTTGACCAGCTCAAGGCGGCAGGCATCCGCGCCGAGGTGGACACGTCCTCGGACAGGTTCCCCAAGAAGATCCGCACCGCCAGCAAGGACAAGATCCCGTTTGTCCTGATCGCCGGCGGCGACGACGCCGAGGCCGGCGCGGTGTCCTTCCGCTTCCGTGACGGGAGCCAGGACAACGGCGTGCCGGTTGCCGAGGCCGTCAAGCGGATCACAGAAGCCGTCCGTAACCGGACCAGCTAGCGGAAACGGATAAAAACACGGTGCAGGAGAACACAGGCGCAGGCTACCCAGGGGATGCCGGCGTGACAGATGACTTTGATCTCGCGGGCGTGCCGGATGCTTTCCAGCGCCTGTGGACTCCGCACCGGATGGCCTATATCAAGGGCGGCCAGCACCAGTTCAAGAACGAGAACGACTGCCCTTTCTGTGTGGGTCCGGGCCGGTCTGACGAGGAAGCCCTGATCGTTTACCGGGGCAAGACCTGTTACGTGGTCCTTAACCTGTTTCCGTACAATCCGGGCCACCTCCTGGTCTGCCCCTACCGGCACGTCCCGGACTACACCGACCTCACGGTGGAAGAGACCTCGGAATTTGCGGAGATCACCCAGACAGCCATGCGGGTCCTGCGCAAGGTTGCGAACCCGGGCGGGTTCAACCTCGGCATGAACCAAGGTGTGGTGGGCGGGGCAGGAATCGCCGCCCACCTGCACCAGCACATCGTTCCACGCTGGGGCGGGGACGGTAACTTCTTCCCCATCATCGCCCAGACCAAGGCCATCACGCAGACCCTGGATGAAGTCCGCCAGCAGGTTGCAGAGGCCTGGCCCGGGGAGACGGATGCTGAATAGGCATGCGCGCGGGTTTTTCACCGCACTGTTCACTCCGCTGGCGCGTTGGCTCCTGAGAATCGGTGTTTCCCCTGATGCCGTGACGGTCATCGGAACCGCCGGCGTGGTGGTCGGAGCGTTGGTCTTCTACCCCCTCGGCCAGCTCTGGTGGGGGACCCTGTTCATTACCGCGTTCATCTTCTCGGACGTGCTCGATGGCATAATGGCCCGGCTTCGGGACTCAGGCGGCCGCTGGGGAAACTTCCTGGACTCCACGCTGGACAGGATCGCCGACGGTGCACTGTTCGCCGGCGTTGCTATCTGGTTCTTCACCGGGGGCGCCGATTACGCCATCGCCGTCGCAGCCATGCTCTGCCTGGTTTTGGGCATGGTGGTCTCGTATGCGCGGTCCAAGGCCGAAGCCCTCGGTTTCACAGCCAATGTGGGCATCGCCGAGCGCGCCGAGAGACTGGTGTCGGTGCTGGTGGTCACCGGATTTACCGGCCTGGGGCTGCCCCCCGTGGTCCTTCTGGTGACGCTCGGACTCCTGGCCCTGGCCAGCCTCATTACCATCATCCAGCGCGTAGCCACCGTCCATCGCCAGGCGTTTGCGGAGTCCGCGGCTTCGGATTAAGGCTGATTAAGCCCGCCGCCTGGCGTGGGACTAGTATTGTGACTGCCCGGTCAATGTATCCGGCAACCCGGTGCGTGTACTTTCGGTTTCTTGCCGCCCTCACGCCCGGCGAAGATCAGCTATCTACCCATAGGGGTTTTTGTGTCTACACCTGATGTAAGCAGCGAAGCCGGTTCGTCCGCGAACAGCGTCACGGGCAGCAACCGCGTCAAGCGGGGCATGGCTGAGATGCTCAAGGGCGGCGTCATCATGGACGTCGTCAACGTTGAACAGGCCCGCATCGCCGAAGACGCCGGTGCCGTTGCAGTCATGGCGCTCGAACGCGTTCCGGCCGATATCCGCGCCCAGGGCGGCGTGTCCCGCATGTCGGACCCGGACATGATCGACAAGATCATCGACGCCGTCTCCGTGCCGGTCATGGCCAAGGCCCGGATCGGCCACTTCGTGGAGGCCCAGGTCCTGCAGTCGTTGGGCGTGGACTACATTGACGAGTCCGAGGTCCTGACCCCGGCCGACTACGTCCACCACATCGACAAGTGGAACTTCACGGTTCCCTTCGTCTGTGGCGCCACGAACCTCGGTGAGGCGCTGCGCCGCATCAACGAAGGCGCGGCCATGATCCGCTCCAAGGGCGAGGCCGGCACCGGCGACGTCTCCAACGCCACCGGGCACATGCGCCAGATCCGCGCCGAGATCGCCAAGCTCGCGGCCTTGCCCGAGGACGAGCTGTACGTCGCGGCCAAGGAACTGCAGGCCCCGTACGAACTGGTCAAGGAAGTTGCCGCTGCCGGCAAGCTCCCCGTGGTGCTGTTCACCGCCGGAGGCATTGCCACCCCGGCCGACGCTGCGATGATGATGCAGCTCGGCGCTGACGGCGTGTTTGTAGGTTCCGGTATCTTCAAGTCCGGCAACCCGGCCCAGCGTGCCGCTGCCGTGGTCAAGGCCACCACGTTCTTTGACGACCCCGACGTCATCGCCAAGGCCTCCCGCGGCCTCGGCGAAGCCATGGTGGGCATCAACGTCGCTGACATCCCGCAGCCGCACCGCCTCGCCGAGCGCGGCTGGTAACAGCTCTAAAGCAGTACGACGGCGGCGGGTCACCTTACGAAGGTGGCCCGCCGCCGTCGTCGGTGGTTAGCCCAGGCCGCGGCGTTTCAGCAAGGGCTCCAGTTCGGCGTCGCGGCCGCGGAGTGCGCGGAAGGATTCCAGCGGGTCCCTGCTGTTTCCGCGGGAGAGCAGCTCCTGGCGGAAGCGTTCGCCGTTGGCCCGCGTTAGCCCGCCGTTCTCGGTGAACCAGTCCACAGTTTCGGCGTCCAGCACCTCACTCCAGATGTACGAGTAATAACCGGCCGCATAGCCGGCGCCCGCGAAGATGTGCTGGAAATAGCCGGTTCGGTAACGCGGCGGGATCAGGGCATGAGCCACGCCCGCGGCGGCAAGGGCCTTTTCCTCGAAGGCGAGTGCATCGTCCGGGACCTCGGTGACATCCAGCGTGTGCCAGGCCAGATCCAGCAACGCAGCGCCAAGGTATTCCGTGGTCCCGAAGCCTTCGCCCCAGAGCCGTGCGCCGTTCAACTTGTCCACAACCTGCTGCGGAAGCGGTTGGCCGGTGGCGTGGTGCCGGGCGTAATGTGCAAGTACCTCCGGCCACAGGATCCACATCTCGTTGACCTGCGATGGGTATTCCACAAAGTCGCGGGGTACAGCAGTCCCGGCGAACCGCGGATACGCCACGTTCGACAACAAGCCGTGGAGCGCGTGTCCGAACTCGTGGAATGTGGTGCGCAGTTCGTCCAGCGTCAGGAGCGTAGGCTCGCCTGCCGGCGGCTTGGAGATATTGAGGTTGTTGATCACCACGGGAAGGGTGCCGAGCAGGCCCGACTGTTCCACCAGCGAGTTCATCCAGGCGCCGCCCCGTTTGGATTCGCGGGTGTAGTAGTCGCCCAGGAACAATCCCAGCCCGCTGCCGTCCTGGTCCCGCACTTCCCAGACGCGGACGTCCGGGTGGTAGCCTGCGAGGTCCTTCCGTTCGTGGAAGGTGATGCCGTAGAGGGATGTGGCTGCGAAGAAGACGCCGTCCCGGAGAACGCTGTCCAGCTCGAAGTAGGGGCGGAGCGCCTGTTCGTCCACTGCGTACGTATCCCGCCGCACCTTGGCCGAGTAGAACGCCCAGTCCCAGGCCTCCAGCGGATGCCCTGCCGCCTCGGCCAGCGCCGCAGCCTCGGCGTCGGCATTGCGCACGGCGGCGGGGGACAGCCTGTTCAGCATGGACTGGACCGCCTCAAAGTCGCGGGCTGTCTGGCGGTCCACCACGAATTCGGCATAGTTGGCGAAACCCAGAAGGGCTGCCTTTTCAGCGCGCAAGCCAGCCGTTGACCTGGCCAGTTCCAGGACATCCAGGCCGCCGCCGTCACTGCCCCGGCCGGTGGAGGCCTCAAACAGCCGACGGCGGATGTTCCGGTTTTCCAGGGCAGCCAGGGCGGGCTGGTTGCTGGGCTGGATCAGCGTCAGCAGGAATTTTCCGTCGTGGCCAACGGCGCGGGCCGCCTCAGCGGCGCTGGCGACATCATCGGCCGGCAAGCCGGCCAACTCTGCTGCCGTGTCCAGCAGCAGTGCGGCCGATTTCATGGCCGCCTTGACCCGCTGGCCAAACTCCGTGCCCAGTGTGGACAGCTCCGCGTTGATTTGCTTCAGCCGTTCCTGGCCCGTTTTGTCGAGCTGGATCCCGGACTGGCGGAACTCCTTCACATACTCCTTCACGAGACGGACGGACTCAGGGTCAAGCCCGGAGGTGTCAATCGCCGCGAACCTGTCGAACAGCGCGCGATTGAGGTAGATCTCGTCCTGATGGGCCGAAATACGGGGTGAGAGTTCGGTCTCCAGGTCACGGATCTCGTCTGTCGCGTCAGCTGAGGCAAGCGTGAAGAAGGAGGCCGTGGCCCGCTCGAGAAGTTGGCCGGCCTTCTCCATGGCCACGGCCGTATTCTCGAAGTTCGCAGGCACCGGGTTGTCCACAATCGCCTGGATTTCCACCAGATGTTCCGCCAGGCCAGCCTCGATGGCCTCGGCGTAATCGGATGCTCTGATGTGGGCAAAAGGCGGCAACCCATAAGGCAGGGTGCTGGCACTAAGGAGGGGATTCGTCATCTCGCTAACCTTTCATACTGCCGTATGCTTCTCAACGCGCGGCTTTGCGGCATTGGTGCGACGGCCAGACCTACAATGACGCCTATGGGGAAAAGGTTGGGCGCCGCTTCTGTGGGCGCTGTTGCTCTTCGTTCCGCCGCGGCGCTGTCCGGCGGCATGCTGGCCGCGGCGCTGCTGGCAGGCTGCGGCCTGATCGCCGAAGAGACCGCTGCTTCCGCCGGGGCCGCCGCGAGTACCGGTGCCGGGACAGCGCAGCCGAGCCCGACGGCAACCCCCACCCCGACGCCCACTCCCACCCCCGGCGCGGGGCCGGCGTGTCCCACGCTGCGCTGCGCGTCCGTGCTGGTGACCGGCGACATGCTGGTCCATACCCAGCTCTGGCAGCAGGCCCGCGACGACGCCGCCGCGGCAGGGAAAACAGGCCTGGACTTCACCCCACTCCTCGAAGGCCAGCGCAAGTACATCCAAGCCAGCGACCTCGCCATCTGCCATCAGGAAACCCCTGTGGCCGGGCCCGACGGACCGTTCTCGGCGTACCCGTCGTTCAACGTCCCGCCTCAGATCATTACAGCGTCCAAGGCGGTGGGGTACGTGGCGTGCACCACCGCGAGCAACCACACCATCGACCGGAGCACGGACGGAGTGCTGCGCACCCTGGATGCACTGGATGCCGCGGGGCTGAAGCACACCGGTTCCTACCGCACGCAGACCGAGTCGCAGGGAATCCTGATCCTGCAAACCAACGCCGCCAAGATCGCCATCATTCAGGGGACTTACGGGCTCAACGGCCAATACCCTGAATATGACTGGCAGGTGGACATCCTGGATGCGCCCACCATGATCGCCAAGGCCGTCAAGGCACGGGCTCTCGGTGCGGACATTGTGCTCGGGGCCATGCACGCCGGTGATGAGTATTCCAGCGAAGCCAACGCCCAACAGCAGGAAGTGGCGCATGCCCTGGTGGACAGCGGCCAGTTCACCATGATCTACGGCCACCACACCCACTCGGTGCTGCCCATCGAAAACTACAAGGGAACCTGGATCGTCTACGGGCTGGGCAACGGCGTCACTGAACTGTCGCCCTGGTATGTGGTGAACAACGAGGGCCTGCTGGTGCGGGCGCAGTTCAGCCAGGACGCTGCCGGAAAGTGGACGGCATCGGACCTCGCCTGGGCCCCTTCAGTGATTGTCCGCGACCCGTACCGCTGGTGTTCGGTGGCAACCGACGCGCCGCAGGGCGTCTGCGCGACTCCCGAGGCCGACGCCGCCACCCGGCTGAGGACCACCACCGTGGTGGACTCGATGGGCGCGGCTGCTGCGGGAGGGCACGAACTTCTGATCACCAAGGACCCCTGAGGCCCTTCGCCGGGGGAAACCGTCAGCGTGGTGCTACCCAGCGCAGTGGCACTCAGCGCGGACGGCGCGTCGCGTGCTCCCGGGCCAGTACTGCGTAGCGGTCGTCCGGGGCGCCGGCCGTGAAGGTGCCGTATTTACGCTCCGCGGCGGTCCTGATGAGGAAGTCGGCGATGGCAGGGTTCTTGGGCAGCAGGGAACCGTGCAGGTAGCTGGCCACCACATTTTTGTAGCGCGCGCCTTCGTGGCCGTCGCTGCTGTTGTTGCCGGTGCCCTTGGCAACGGTGCCGAGTGGCCGGACGCCAGCACCCAGGGTGGTCTGCCCGCTGTGGTTCTCGTAGCCCAGGACCTCGCCGAACTCCGGTGTGGCCACCTTGACGTTGCCGATCAGGCGTTCGTCGGTGCCGTGTGTTTCCACGTCCAGGATGCCGATCCCCGGGATGACCGTACCCAAGCGGGTCTTGAAGAAGCGTCCGAACAGCTGATACAGCCCGCAGATCACCAGCATGGGGGCGCCGTCTTCCGCCAGCCGGGTCAAGACGCCGGCGCGTGAGTGCAGGTCATCCTGGATGACCAGCTGGCCGCTGTCTTGCCCGCCGCCCCCGACAATGAGGTCCGCATCGGCGGGAAATTCGTCGCCCACGTTGTACTCCAGCAGCTCCGGGGTGTAACCGTGCCAGCCGATCCGCTGCTTGATCACCAGGGCGTTGCCCCAGTCGCCGTAGATGTTCATGTCCCGCGGGTAGAGCTGCAGGACGCGGATGGTGCCCTTGGAATTCTGTTCGACGCCGTCCGGACCGATGCCGGGTGATTCAGCAGTCATGAGACCACCTCCACTGTGGTGATTTTGGACAGCTCGCGGCGGATGGCCAGCATGGCTGTGTACGTGCAGAAGATCCGCTTCGGTTTGCCCTTGGCCGCACGGATGAATTCGGCCAGTGCGGGCGCGATCTCCGGCTGGACGCCGCCGATCCGGACGTCGTCATACTGCAGCCGCAGTGCCATATCGTAGGCCCGGGACCCGGTGAGCTGGTCCACGCCGCCGTCGCGGAGCGAATCGAATTCCACGTCCCACAGCCAGGACATGTCCCGGCCGTCGGCATAGTTGTCATTGATGGCGATCATGGTGGCGTAGCCGTCCGCGGGGAAGGACTTCAGCCCTAGCCGGAAACCGCTGGGGTTCTTGACCAGCACGAGGTCCAATGGCTGGCCGTCCACCGTGAGGCTTTCGCCGCGGCCGAACGCAGGCTCCACCCGGGATAGCGCCGTGAGCAGGGTGGCGTGGTCTGCTGTGACGGCACCACCGCCACAGATACTGCGGGCCAGGGTCAGCGCCGCAGCCGCATTAAAGATGTTGTAGACGCCGCGGAGCTTCATCGCTGTGGTGACCGTGACGCCGTCGTACTCAAAATCGGCGGTGTCCGGCCCCACTTTGCGGAGTACGACGTCGGCCGCCGGCTTGTGCGGGAGCGCTGCGGGGGCAGGACTGCCGGGCGCTGCCCGCATGTCGTCGTCGTTGGGGAAGGTGCTCAGGAGCGAATCGTCCAGGCCGAAGTACTGGACGTCCTGGCCGGTGAGCGTGTCCGCGATGCGGGCCACCCGCGGATCCTCCCGGTTGAGGACCACTGTTCCGGTGGTTTTGTCCGCGATGTGCTGCAGCAGCTGGGCCGTTTTGTCGATCTCGCCGAACCGGTCCAGCTGGTCGCGCAGGACGTTGAGAAGGAGGCTGTACCGCGGCGGAACACGGTTCACAAAATGCGTGGCGTGGGCTTCGTCGAGCTCCAGGACGGCGACGTCGGCCGTAAGCCTGCCGCGCCAGTCCACTTCGCCCAGCAGGGCAGCCGCCACACCACGGGTGAAATTGCTGCCGGTGCGATTGGTGAAGACCTTCAGGCCCTGGCTCTCCAGCAGTTCCACCACCATTTTTGTGGTGGTGGTTTTGCCGTTGGTCCCGCTCACAACTGCAACGCCGTGGGGGAGCGTGGCGAGCGTCCGCTGCATAAAGCCGGGATCGATTTTCTCGACCACCAGCCCGGGCAGCGCGGACCCTCCGCCCCTGAGCCGGGACACCCGGCGGACCAGCTTGCCGAGCGGAACACTGATGTAAAGCATGCTCTGTAATATATCCCAGCAACGGCATAGAACCCTTCCCGGAAGCGCTTCCGGCGCCGCCTCGGGACCAGCGCCCATTATGCTGATTGGATGACAAACCCCCTTTCGGCTGCTTCTGCACGCGTGGGCTCGGGCCTCCGGATCGGCGTCCTGGCACTTCAGGGCGACTTCCGCGAACACCTCCGGGCCGTGGAAGCCGCGGGTGCCGCCGGCGTCGGAATCCGCCGCCCCTCCGAACTGGACGGCCTGGACGGCCTCATCATTCCCGGCGGAGAATCAACAGCCATCGACAAGCTGGCCCGCGCCTTTGAGCTGGCCGGACCGTTGAAGGACCGGATCCGCGACGGACTGCCGGTCTACGGTTCCTGCGCCGGCATGATCCTTCTCGCAGACGCGATCGCCGATCCGGCCACGGACCTGGCCGGCAACCCGCAGCAGACTTTCGGTGGCCTGGACATCACGGTGCGGCGCAACGCCTTCGGCCGCCAGCGCGAGTCCTTTGAAGCGGACCTGGACTTCAAGGGCCTGGACTTCAGCGCCACGGAATCCGGTGTGGCCCCGGTGCATGCTGTGTTCATCCGCGGCCCCTGGGTGGAACGCGTCGGAGCCGGCGTGCAGATCCTGGCGCAGGTTGAGCCTGCGGACCCGGAGCATGCCTCCCATGCGGCCAGCCTGCCGGGGACAGCTAGAATTGTCGCAGTGCGTTCTGGCCACCTGTTGGCCACCTCCTTCCACCCGGAAGTGACTGGGGAGAAACGCGTACATGAACTTTTTATCCGCATGATCAGAGGAGACGCGTAAGCATGTCAGGACACTCCAAATGGGCAACGACCAAGCACAAGAAGGCCATCCTCGATAGCCGCCGCGCAAAGTCGTTCGCCAAACTGATCAAGAACATCGAAGTCGCTGCGCGTATGGGCGGACCGGACCTCGCCGGCAACCCGGGCCTGGAACTCGCCGTCACCAAGGCCAAGAAGACGTCGGTGCCCGCCGACAACATCGACCGTGCCATCAAGCGTGGCGCCGGCCTCACCGGTGAAGTGGTTGACTACACCGAGATCATGTACGAATGCCGCGGCCCGCAGGGTTCGGCGCTGCTGATCGAGTGCCTGACGGACAATAAAAACCGTGCAGCCTCCGAGGTCCGCCTGGCCATTTCCCGCAACGGCGGCACCATCGCTGACCCGGGTTCGGTGAGCTACCTCTTCAGCCGCAAGGGCGTCGTCTCGATGCTGAAGAACGGCCTCAGCGAGGACGACGTCCTGATGGCTGTCCTCGACGCCGGAGCCGAGGAAGTCAAGGACAACGGCGACAGCTTCGAGATCCACTCCGAACCGACCGACCTCCAGGCCATCCGCGATGCCCTCAAGGAAGCCGGAATGGAGTACGAGACCGACGAAGCCGAGTTTGTGCCGTCCATGCAGGTGCCGCTGGACCTCGACGCCGCCAAGAAGTTCATGAAGCTGGTGGACGCACTGGAAGAACTCGACGACGTCCAGAACGTCTACAGCAACGCCGACCTCAGCGACGAAGTCCAGGCCGCACTGGAAGCTGAGTGACCTTCAGCGTTGTGGCCTAGGGCGGATGTCCCAGGGTGACCCTGCGCGTATTGGGCGTTGACCCGGGCCTCACCCGCTGCGGCATCGGCGTTGTCGACGTCGAACGGAACCGGCGGGCCACGATGGTGGCCGTCGGGGTAGTGGGTACCTCTCCCGAGGAGACTCTGGACCAGCGCCTGCTGGTGATTGCCCTGGCCATCGACGAGTGGCTGGACCGCTATGAACCCCACGTAGTCGCCGTCGAACGCGTTTTTTCCCAACTCAACGTCAGCACGGTGATGGGGGTGGCGCAAGCCTCCGGTGTGGTGATTGCAGCCGCGGCCCGGCGCGGGATCCCGGTGGCTCTGCATACCCCGTCGGAGGTGAAGGCAGCCGTGACCGGCAGCGGCACCTCCAACAAGGAAGCCGTGACCAAACTTGTCACGAAAATCCTCCGGCTGGACGCGCCGCCGCGGCCGGCGGACGCTGCAGATGCCCTGGCACTGGCCATCACCCACGCCTGGCGGGCCGGCAGCGGCGCCGCCGTGGCCACCACCGGCCCCGGCAGCATGTCGCTGACGCCGGCCCAGCGCGCCTGGGCCGCCGCCGAGGCGAAAGCGCGCCGTGGGCGCTGAATGTCCGCCGTGCTTGCTAGGGTATTCGTAGATATGTTCGGATAGCCGGTCCTGCTCCCAGGAGTCCGGCAGTACACCAGGAGCCCGGCTTTGATCAGTTTCCTTCGCGGGACAGTAGCGCACGTTGGCCTTTCCTCTGCCGTAATCGACCTAAACGGGGCCGGTATGAGTGTCAACGCCACACCCCAGACCCTCAGCCGCCTCCGCACCGGCGAGGAAGGCAAGCTCTTCACCTCGCTGATCGTGCGCGAGGATTCGCTGACCCTGTTCGGTTTTGCCTCCGACGACGAACGTGAAGTCTTTGACGTCCTGCTGAGTGTGAGCGGCGTGGGCCCGCGGCTCGCTCTGGCGGTGCTCGCCGTGCACGAGCCTGAAGCGATCCGGGTTGCTGCCCACACTGGCGACAGCAAAACGTTCACGAAGGTGCCCGGCATCGGCCCCAAGGTGGCCGGACGGATCGTACTGGAACTGGCCGGCAAGCTGGTGCCACACGGCACGGCAGGTGCCCCCGGCGCTTCCACCCCGGCCGAAGCAGCCTGGAAGCCCCAGGTGGTGGCGGCCATGACCAGCCTCGGCTGGTCGGAAAAGGATGCCGCTGCCAGCATCGAGAAGGCCCTTGCGGACGATCCCGAGGTTGAATTCCGGGGCAACGTGGCCGAGATCCTACGGACCACGCTGCGCTGGCTGGGCCAGGATGGCGCGCGGGCCGGCAACCGCATAGGCAGCCGTGGCTGAGCCGTCGGTGGTGGCGGCAGGGGAGGAACCCGAGGAACGGGTGATCGAAGCCGCCCTCCGGCCGAAGAACCTGGATGACTTCGTCGGCCAGCACCGGGTACGCAGGCAACTCTCCTTGGTGCTGCAAGCGTCCCGGATGCGTGGACGCAGCGCCGACCACGTACTGTTTTCTGGCCCTCCCGGCCTGGGCAAAACCACCTTGGCCATGATCGTGGCTGCTGAGATGAACGCGCCTCTGCGGATCAGCAGCGGTCCGGCCATCCAGCACGCCGGGGACCTCGCCGCCATCCTTTCCTCGCTTTCCGAAGGGGAGGTCCTGTTCCTGGACGAGATCCACCGGATGTCACGGCCGGCAGAGGAAATGCTCTACATGGCCATGGAGGATTTCCGTGTGGACATTGTGGTGGGCAAGGGCGCCGGGGCCACCGCTATCCCGTTGGAGCTTCCGCCTTTCACTCTGGTAGGTGCCACTACACGCGCCGGCCTGCTGCCAGGACCGCTCCGGGACAGGTTCGGGTTCACCGGGCACCTGGAGTTTTACAGCGTGGCCGAGCTGGAACTGGTGCTCAGGCGCTCCGCCGGCCTGCTGGACCTCAAGGTCAACTCTGCGGGGTTCAGCGAAATTGCCGGCCGGTCCCGCGGTACGCCGCGTATCGCCAACCGGCTCCTCCGCCGGGTCCGGGACTGGGCACTGGTGCATGGGATTGAGCAGATCGATTCCCGCGCAGCCTCCGCTGCCTTGGACATGTATGAAGTGGACAAACGAGGCCTGGACCGGCTGGACCGGGCAGTCCTCGAAGCACTCATCACAAAGTTCGGCGGGGGACCCGTGGGACTTTCCACCCTGGCCATCGCGGTGGGGGAGGAGACCGAGACCGTTGAAACGGTGGCGGAACCGTTCCTTGTGCGCGAAGGCTTGCTGGGCCGGACGCCCCGGGGGCGCATCGCCATGGCCCCGGCCTGGACCCACTTGGGCTTTGCCATACCGGCCGGGGTTTTCGGGCAGGAGCCGCTGGATTTGTTCGAACCGGACCCGGACAGTGCCGAGTCCGCGGCCGAATGGGCGCCGAACGGTCAATAGCACTGTCCTCCCAGCTTTTCCCTTTAGACTGGTATGACACCCGGCACGTTCGGGTCTGTGTTCCCGCGGCGGCTCCGAGGAGCCGTTACCTGCCAGGCGCGATTTTCTGCAACGGGGAACGACGCGGACGCTGCCAAACACCCGATACGCCAGTACAGAACGGAATCTTCCCTGTGGATCCAATGAACATCGTCTTGTTCGCAATGCTCGGAATCTTTATCTTCATGATGTTCCGCCGCAACAAGAAGACCAAGGAACAGCAGGCAACGCTGCAGTCCCGGTTCGAGCCCGGTGTCGAGGTCATGACGAGCTTCGGACTCTTTGGCCGGATTGTCTCCATGGACGACGCCGAGAACAAGGTTGTCCTGGAACTCTCGCCCGGGAACTTGGCCACAGTTCACCGCCAGTCCGTGACCAAGATTGTGGAACCGGCTGTCGAAGCAGATGCTCCGGCCGTCCCGGATGACGCTTCGTCGCTGACCAGCCACTCATCCCTGACCAGCGAAGAAGCCGGCACCCCGGCAGTTTCCGCAGAAACCCCGGATGAGACCCTGAAGCGCCTCAATGACGAGGGCAAGAAGGACATCTAGTCCTCGCCGCACGGCAGCCCGCGTTATAACGCCTCTACGGCTGGGGACAACCGCCAGTGGGACTGTTAGTTCCCGCCGGTGGTTCCTCCGTAAATAAGAGAAAGATTCACAATGGCACGAACTGGCCCCAACAACTCAGGCCTGAGGGTACTGGTGTGGCTCGGTGTAGTCCTCGCCGTGCTGACCGCCGTCCTGGCCGGCGGCACCCTTGCCGGACAGGCAAGCTGGGCACCCAAGCTGGCACTGGACCTCGAGGGTGGCACCCAGATGATCCTGGCGCCGAAGGTTGAGGGCGGTTCGGACATCAATGAACAGCAGCTCAACCAGGCCGTGGCCATTATCCGCCAGCGTGTGGACGGCTCAGGTGTTGCCGAAGCGGAAATCAGCACCCAGTCCGGCCGCAACGTTGTGGTCAGCCTTCCGGGTACGCCTTCCACTCAGACCAGGGCTTTGATCCAGGCGTCCGCCGACATGAACTTCCGCCCGGTCCTCCTCAACGGAGCCGGCGCGC
Organism: Pseudarthrobacter sp. S6; assembly: GCF_050156575.1. NCBI lineage: Bacteria > Bacillati > Actinomycetota > Actinomycetes > Micrococcales > Micrococcaceae > Pseudarthrobacter > Pseudarthrobacter sp. S6. The sequence continues at coordinate 2,187,221 of NZ_CP189581.1, forward strand.
CCGTCTCCACGGAATCCCTCACCCCTGAAGACCAGCTGCCGAAGCCCACCGCGGACCCGGCCAACAGCAGCGACGTCAACTGGATCACTCCCGAGCTATACCGCGCCTTCGAAACCCTCGACTGCGACCACCCGTCCCAGGACAAGCAGAAACGGTCAGACCCCACCAAACCGCTGGTCACCTGCGAACCTGCCACGGCCACAACGCCGGCCCTGAAATACATCCTGGGCCCCGTCGAAGTCAAGGGCACCAACATTGTCACGTCCTCGTTCCAGCTTCAGCGGGGGTCTCAGGGTGCCGTCACGAACCAGTGGGCCGTGAACATCCAATTCGATGGCGAAGGCACGGCCAAGTTCAAAGACGTCACCCAGCGCCTGAACCAGTTCTACGTTGCCGCCGGTGGCGAAGCGGGCAAGGATCCCAAGGCTCAGTTCGCGATTGTTCTCGATGACCAGGTCATCTCCGCACCACGGTCGCTGGCTGTGATCACTGACGGGCGGCCGCAGATCACCGGTAACTTCACGGAGCAGACAGCCAAAGCGCTGTCCGATCAACTGCGGTTCGGTGCGCTTCCCATCAGCTTCGAAATCCAGAGCGAGCAGCAGATTTCCGCCACCCTGGGTGGCGAACAGTTGCGCATGGGCCTGTTGGCCGGTCTGATCGGCCTGCTGCTCGTGGTGGTCTACTCACTGTTCCAGTACCGCGCCCTGGGGTTCGTGACTATTGCATCGCTGGTGGTGGCCGGCGCCCTCACCTATCTGGCCATAGCCATCTTGGGATGGACTGAAAACTACCGGCTTTCCCTCGCCGGCGTGGCCGGCCTCATCGTCGCCATCGGCCAGACCGCTGACTCGTTCATCGTCTACTTTGAACGCATCCGCGATGAACTCCGCGAAGGCCGTGGATTGGTCTCCGCGGTGGAGAACGGCTGGAAGCGGGCCAAGCGCACTGTCCTTGCCTCCAAGGCCGTGAACCTGCTGGCTGCCCTGGTGCTCTACTTTGTGGCTGTCGGCAACGTCCGCGGGTTCGCTTTCACGCTGGGTCTGACGGCCATTGCCGACCTCCTGGTGGTCTTTATGTTCACGCATCCGACGCTCCAGGTCCTGGCGCGCACCAAGTTCTTCGGGGAGGGCCACCGGCTCTCAGGCCTGGACCCCAAGCGGCTGGGTGTTGTGCCGCTTTACCGCGGCGCCGGGCGCGTGCGGACGCCTGAGGCCAAGCCTTCCGTGGTCCGGGCCAAAAACACCGGTGCCGCAGCCGAAGCTGAACGACGCATGACCATCGCAGAACGCCGCCTTGCGGAAAAGCAGGAGCAGCTCACCGGCTCCTCCAAGAGCGCAGCCAAGGAGAACAAGTAATGTCCAGCAGCTTCGCCAATTTCGGCAACGAGCTTTACTCCGGCAAGCGCTCCTACAACTTTGTCGGGGCCAGGAAAGTCTGGTTCCTCGTCGCGGCGCTGGCGGTGGCTTTGTCCATTCTGATTCCCGTTGCCAAGGGCGGCTTCAACCTCGGCATCGAATTCCGCGGTGGGTCCGAGTTCACAGTCTCCAACGTGAAGACCGTTGATGCCGCGGCGGGCGAACAAGCCGTGCAGGACGTGATGCCAGGAGCCATTCCGCGCGTGGCCAACGTCGCCGGCACCACGATGCGGATCCAGACGGACAAACTCACTGATGATGAGACACTCAAAATCAAGGCGGGGCTGACGTCCGCCTACGGCGTCACCGACAACGAGGTGACCTCCACCTTTGTCGGTCCGACATGGGGTGCGGACGTTACCAAGCAGGCCTTGATCGGCCTGGCGGTGTTTGTGATCCTCGCCGCAGTCCTTATGGCGCTCTACTTCCGAACCTGGAAGATGTCGCTGTCGGCTGTTTCGGGCATGCTGGTGACGATGTTCGTCACCGCAGGGGTGTATGCCCTCAGCGACTTCGAGGTAACGCCGTCTGCCATCATCGGGTTCCTTACCGTGCTCAGCTACTCGCTGTATGACACGGTGGTGGTCTTCGACAAGATCCGTGAAAACACCGCCGATGTTGATGCGTCCACCCGCCGCACTTTTGGTGAGGAAGTCAACCTCGCCGTCAACCAGACCCTGGTGCGTTCCATCAACACAATGATGGTGGCCATCCTGCCGGTCGGAGCCATCCTGTTCATCGGTGCCGGCCTTTTGGGGGCGGGCACTTTGCGGGACCTGTCGCTGGCACTGTTCGTCGGAATCCTGATCGGTACGGCCGCGACCATATTTATCGCTGCCCCGATGTATGCCTGGCTGCGCCAGAATGAACCTGACCTGGTGAAGCAGGCCAAACGCGTGGAACAACGCAGGTCCGCGAACAACGCCAAGACCGAAGGATCAGCTGCGGCCGCAGGGGCCTGACCCATCGCACCACAACGGGCCGGGCGGCGTCGGGATATCGACGGCGCCCGGCCCGTTTCGCATTTCAGCGCCCGGTTACATATGTGAACTGGCGGGGGAATAGACTGAGGTAATTAAACAGTCGTGAGGGGTGCTTCATTGGAAGAACGTTCGGCGTCGGTGCCAACGGCAGACGGGGATAACAGCCCGGGCCACGGAATTCAGACCGGGCTGACCGCTTCCGCACGCCCGGCGCCGGCAGTTCCTGTAGACAATTCGGGCGCACGCCCTACATTTCCCGGCCGACGCGAGCGGACGCGCTCCCGGCTGGCCCGGCTGACCGGGCGCGGCGCGGTACCGTATTCGCCCATTCTTGAGCCTCTGCTGCGTACCGTACGCGCGAACAACCCCAAAGAAGACTTTGACCTCATCCAGCGCGCTTTTGAGGTGGCCGAGCAGAGCCACCGCGGGCAGAAGCGCAAAAGCGGCGACCCGTACATCACCCACCCCGTCGCCGTAGCCACCATCCTCGCTGAGCTCGGCCTTAGCGGAACCACGTTGGCCGCGGCCCTGCTGCACGACACGGTGGAGGACACTCCTTACACACTGGCTGACCTCAAGAAGGACTTCGGTCCTGAGGTTGCCATGCTGGTGGACGGCGTCACCAAGCTGGACAAAGTCAGCTTTGGTGAGGCCGCGCAGTCCGAGACCGTCCGCAAGATGGTTGTGGCCATGGCCAAGGACATCCGGGTCCTTATGATCAAGCTCGCGGACAGGCTCCACAACGCCCGGACCTGGCGGTTTGTTTCCGCGGAGTCATCGGCACGAAAAGCCCGCGAAACCCTGGAAATATTCGCGCCCCTGGCCCACCGGCTGGGCATGAACACCATCAAGTGGGAATTGGAGGATCTGTCCTTCGCTGCCCTCTACCCCAAGGTCTATGAAGAAATCGTCCGAATGGTGGGCGACCGCACCCCGGAACGGGAGAAGAGCCTGGGCGTCATCCGGGATCAGATCACCGACGACCTCCGTACCGCCCGGATCAAGGCCACCATTACGGGCAGGCCGAAACACTATTACTCGATTTACCAGAAGATGATCGTTCGGGACAAGGATTTCGACGACATCAACGACCTCATGGGCGTCCGGGTGCTCGTCGATTCGGTCCGGGACTGCTACGCAGCCCTGGGCACCATGCATTCGCGCTGGAACCCGTTGCCGGGGCGTTTCAAAGACTATATCGCCATGCCCAAGTTCAACATGTACCAGTCACTGCACACCACGGTGATCGGCCCCGGCGGCAAGCCCGTGGAGATCCAAATCAGGACCCACGAAATGCACCGCCGGGCTGAGTACGGTGTGGCAGCGCATTGGAAGTACAAGGATCAGCCCAACCGTACCGCAGTGGGGCCGGGCAGCCCCCGCGACGGCGACATGGGCTGGCTGAGATCCCTGGTTGACTGGCAGCAGGAGACCTCCGATCCGGGGGAGTTCCTGGACTCTCTGCGGTTTGAGATCAACGCCAGGGAAGTCTTTGTCTTTACCCCCAAGGGCGAGGTCATGGCCCTGCCTGCCGGTTCGACGCCGGTGGATTTTGCCTACGCGGTCCACACCGAAGTCGGTCACCGCACCATCGGCGCGCGGGTCAACGGCAAGCTCGTTCCCTTGAACAGCGAGCTGAACCACGGCGACTGGGTAGAGATTTTCACCTCGAAGGCTGAAGGCGCCGGACCGAGCCAGGATTGGCAGCACTTCGTCAAAAGTGCCCGCGCCCGGAACAAGATCCGTCAGTGGTTCAGCAAGGAACGGCGCGAAGAGGCAATCGACCGCGGCAAAGAACTGCTGACACGGGCCATGCGGAAGCAGAACCTGCCCCTGCAGCGACTCATGACGCACGAGGCCTTGGCAGCGGTGGCCGCAGAGTTCAAGTACGTTGACATCTCCGGCCTCTACGCCGGCGTAGGGGACGGCCATACGTCAGCGCAGTCGGTCATGGAGAAACTCGTTGAAAGCCTGGGCGGCAACGAGAGCACCGACGACGACATCACTGAAGTCAGCATCCCTACGCAGGTGGCCAAGACCAAGTTCTCCGATTCCGGAGTGGTGGTGCGCGGCGTTGGCGATGTCTGGGTGAAGCTCGCGCGCTGTTGCACGCCTGTTCCGCCGGACCCGATTCTCGGCTTTGTCACCCGCGGTTCCGGTGTTTCGGTGCACCGTACGGACTGCACCAACATTTCCGATCTCCGGGACCAGCCCGACAGGATCGTAGAGGTGGACTGGGCACCCACCCAGTCAAGTGTTTTCCTGGTGGAGATCCAGGTTGAGGCGCTGGACCGGAAGTCCCTGCTCTCGGATGTCACCCGCGTCCTGTCCGAGAACCACGTCAACATTCTGGCGGCCAGCGTTAACACCTCCACCGACAGGGTGGCTATCTCCAGGTTCGCCTTCGAGATGGGGGACCCCAAGTACCTCAGCCACGTCCTCAGTGCCGTGCGGCGCATCGATGGCGTGTTCGACGTCTACCGGACCACCGGCAACAAGCGCCGGAGCTAGCAGGGCCAGCTTTTCCAATCCAGCCCGTTTGTGCGGGACCCGGGGGCTGGCTTCGATGGCCAGGATCAGCAAGCGCAGCCGCACGTCCCGCTCCGGGCGGGCCAGCAACCCCGCCAGCGCGGGCAGGGCCCGGTGGGCGTCGACGTGCAGCGCAATATCCACGGCGGTACGCAGCGGACTGGAGACCATCAGCCCGCCCATACTTACAACGTCGAACGGCCCCAGCCGGACTTCATGGAGCGTGCACCCCCGTGTATTGCGGAGGCTCGAAATCCGCCGCTTCGCATCCACAAGCAACGCGAGGCGGTCCGGTTCAGCAGCACAGCCGTAGATCCACGCCGCCGTCATCCGCCCGGCTACCACGCGTTGCCTGACCGCCGCCGGCACCGCGCTGGCCACCGTTCTGGCCCGAATCTGGGGTGACGCTGCAGCGTCCGGCAACGTGAATCCGTGCTGGTGGAACTGCGCCAGGATGCCATCCGCCGCCAGCGACTGGAGTTCGGGCCACGCGAAAGGCTTCCCCGGCGAATACAGGTCCGGGTATTGGGACGGTGAGGAAGTGGCCATCCCTCCATTTTGCCGCGTCGTACCTTAACCAGCACAGGCCCCGTCCCGGTTATGTGGATAACCGGGACCGGGCCTGTGGGTCCTGCGACAGGCGCCTGGCGAAAGGCGTCCTACAAAATATTGACTAGGAAAGCTCGCTGGCCGAGCGCTGGATCTGGTCCAACCAAGCCTGCCTCGCCTCGAGGGCTTCGCGGGCCCCCTTGATCTTGCGCTGGTCGCCGGCTTTCTCGGCCTTGGCGAGATCGTCCTGCAGGCCGGAAATGGCTGCTTCCAGCTGCGACAGGGCGCTGTTGGTGCGGGCCTTCGTCTCGGGGTTGGAACGCTGCCAGTTTTCCTCTTCGGCGTTGCGGACAGCGTCCTCCACTTTGCGGAGGCCGGCTTCGATGCGGCCCATGTCGGCGCGGGGCACCTTGCCGGCTTCCTCCCAGCGGTCCCGGACAGACTGAAGCGCCTTTTTGGCAGCGGCCAGGTCCTTGACCGGCAGGATGCTGTTCGCTTCGGTGAGGAGCGCTTCCTTCACCGTGAGGTTGGCGGCGTATTCCTGGTCGATCTCCTCGTTGGCTGCCTGCCTGTGTGTGAAGAACACGTCCTGGGCGGCACGGAAACGGGCCCAGAGGGCGTCGTCGTCCTTGCGGCTGGCACGAGGTGAGGCTTTCCATTCATCCATGAGCCGGCGGTATTCGCCCGCGGCGAAGCCCCAGTCGGTGGATGAGGACAGCGCCTCGGCTTCGGTGATGAGCTTTTCCTTGGCCGATTTTGCGGCCGAGTTGGTGCTGTCCAGCTGGGAGAAGTAGGCGCGGCGGTGACGGTCGAAGACGGTCCGGGCGGCACGGAATCGCTTCCACAAGGCGTCCTCGTTGCTGCGGCCAAGCCGGATGCCGCCCTTCTGGGCCGTTTTCCAGCTTTCAAAAAGATCGTTCATCCGGGCGCTGGAGGTCTTCCATTGGATCTGTGCGGGATCCTGCCCCGAGATCTCTTCGGCTTCGGCCACGATGGCCTCGCGGGCCGCGAGCTCGGCGGAGCGAACGGCGTCATGTTCTGCCTTCTCCGCCTTTTCGAGGTCTGCGATCTGCACGGAAACAGCGTCGAGCCGTGCTTCGGTGGATCGGAGGTCTCCCACCATGTTCCGCTCCGCCAGCTGCTCGCGCAGGTGCGTGACGGTCTTCTGCATATCGGTGCTGGGCGCTTTGGAGCTGATGCGCTGCTCCAGGAGCAGGACCTGGGCAACGATGTCGTCATGCTTCCGCGCGAAGTAGGCAAGGGCTTCGTCATTGCTGACGCCGGGGTACTGGCCGACCGGGTGCTCATCGCCCTCGATCGTCAGGAATACGTGGCCGTCACCCTCGACACGGCCCCACTTTGAGGCTTCCGCCAGGGACGTCGCGGAGGCAACGGGTGCCGGTGCTGCCACAGGTGCGGCTGCTGCCGGCTTGGGCCGGGCGGCGAAGGCTGCCGGTGACGGAGCGGGTCGAGCCGACGGAGCAGGCGCCGGGGCTTCCTCAGCGGGAGCCTGAACAGCCGCGCTGTCGTCAATGGCCGCAGGCTCTTCAGCGGGGGCCGTACCGGCCGCGTCACTTTCAAACGGGACGGCCACGCCGCCTTGATCCACGTCCGCTGGAACCTCGGTTTCAACCGTGGCCTGCTCGGCGGTTGCCTGGACAGCGTCTGCCTGGTCAGCCACGGGGGCCGCTACCTCGGTCAGGTCTGCTGTTGTTTCGTCGGATTTCTGACTGTCTGTCACCGCTAAAAGTCTTTCGCTTGGAGGGAAATACTCACGTACTGCACCGCGGCCATAAGGCCTGGCTTCCTACTTCAGAGAAACCGAGTCTATCGTGACTGGTTGCACAGGTGCTCCGTCTGACGCGCTGGAGCCAGGGGTGATTCCAGCGGCGGCAATGGCGTTCACTGCTTCCATTCCGGAGGTCACCTTGCCCACCACCGTATAGCCCCCGGCCGAGTCGGCGGGAATCACTGTGTCTTTGTAGACCATAAAGAACTGTTTGCCGTTGCCGTAGGCGTTGTCGCGGGACCGGGCTATGGCAATCGTGCCGGCAGGGTAGGTGTTGTCTGCCGGAGTGTTTTCGAGGGGTCCCCAGGTGTACCCGGGGTCAGCGGCAGCGGTGGCCCCACCGCACTGCAGGAGTCCGAAGGTTTCACCCGTGGTCAGCCGGTGGCACGCGCTGCCGTTGTAGAAGCCCTCGTCCGTCAGTGCTTTGAAGACCGCGGCAGCCTGGGGTGCCTTGGTACCGTCGATTTCGACGCCGAGCACGTTTCCGTTCAGTGCCATTTCACCAGTGAACACCTTGCCCGCGGCGGTGTCCGCGGCCGGGATGTTGGCGCCGTTCGTGGCGGGCGCGGAAGGCGCGGGGGAGTCCGTGGGGCTGGTCAGGCCGGCCGCAAGGGCCGCGTATTCGTCCTCCGTGGGGTTGCCGGCAAAGGCAGTCAGCTGGAGCACGACGGCGAGCAGGACGGCGGCGGTGCCGGCGCCGGCGGCGATGATGTTGTCACGCTTGCGCCGTTTTTCCTGGTCCCGCCGCAGCTCGCGCTTTGCCTCCATCTGCTGGATGCGCCGTTTGGCTTCGCGGGCGCTGCGTGAACTGGCCGCCACTGGTCCTCCTGTGTGTCGGGCCGCGTCCGGACAATATTGAATCCGAACGCGGGTGTCTGCCGGCCGCCCTCTGCGCTGCCGGCCGCTGTATTAGAGATGCCGGCGGATGACGCATAAACTGACTGCCGCACATAGTTTATGCATGAGTTGCCGGACTGCCGCCGTTCCCTGCCCGTTTCGGGTGGAATGCCGGGCAAAGTCCCAGGCACCCTTCATCAAGAGGAGAACATCCACCATGGCACGCACCGCCTCCCTGTCCGGATTCCCCGAGTGGCTTCCCGAGGAGCGGCTGGTGGAGCTGCACGTGTTGGACACCCTTCGCAAGGTTTTTGAGCTGCACGGCTTCGCGTCCATCGAGACGCGTGCCGTGGAGACCGTCGGCCAGCTCCTGCGAAAGGGTGAGATTGATAAAGAGGTCTACGGTCTCAGCCGCCTTCAGGACGACGAGGCCGATACCACCGACGCGGGGAAGGCCGGCAAATCGGACCCCAACGCCCTCGCGCTCCACTTCGACCTCACGGTGCCTTTTGCGCGGTACGTCGTCGAGAACGCGGGATACCTCGCGTTCCCGTTCCGGCGCTACCAGATCCAGAAAGTCTGGCGCGGGGAACGCCCGCAGGAAGGCCGGGCCCGCGAATTCACCCAGGCAGACATCGATGTTGTGGGCGACGGGGAGCTGCCGTTTCGCTATGACGTGGAGATTGCCCTGGTCATCGCGGAAGCCCTAAGCGCGCTGCCGATTCCGGACTTCCGCCTGCGGATCAACAACCGCAAGCTTGCCGAGGGCTTCTACCGCGGCATTGGCCTGGATGACACCGCCGGCGTGCTCCGCAGTATCGACAAGCTGGAAAAGATTGGCGCAACCAAGGTCGCAGAGCTGCTCAAGACCGAACTGGGCGCCTCCGATGAGCAGGCGCAGGCAGCGCTCAAGCTGGCAGGAATCCGCACCGAGGACACCTCGTTTGTGGCCCAGGTCCGGGCACTCGGCGTGACGAATGACCTCCTCGAGGAGGGCCTGAATGAACTGGAACAGGTGATCGCAGCCGCCGTGCAGCGCGCGCCGGGCAAGGTCATTGCCGATCTCAGCATCGCCCGCGGCCTGGACTACTACACCGGCACGGTGGTGGAGACGGTCCTGGTGGGCCACGAACAGCTCGGTTCCATCTGCTCCGGTGGCCGCTATGACGCGTTGGCGAGCAAGGGCAACCGCAAGTTCCCAGGCGTCGGCCTCTCCATCGGTGTGACCCGGCTGGTGTCGCGCATCTTGAGCCAGGACCTGGCCAAGGCCTCACGGTCGGTCCCCACCGCAGTGCTGGTGGCGCTCACCACTGACGATGGCTGGGGTGCAGCGCAGGACGTCGCCGCCCAGCTCCGCAGCCGGGGCATTGCCACGGAAGTGGCTGCCAAGGCGGAGAAATTCGGCAAGCAGATCAAATTCGCGGACCGCCGCGGCATCCCGTTCGTCTGGTTCACCGACGACGACGGCAGGCACCAGGTCAAGGACATCCGATCCGGTGCGCAGGCCGACGCCGATCCCGCAACCTGGATACCGCCGTCGGAAGACCTTAACGTCCAGGTCACAACAGCCCAGGTGCCAGCGGCGGCAGCCCAGCCGGCCTGACCGGCCCGGTCTGGCGTTGCCGGCTAGCGGCGCAGCCGAAGCACCACGAACCGGCCGGCCGCTCCTGCGGCCAGGACAGCGGCCATCCCCAGCACTGAGGCGGGCGGCAACGTGAACGCCAGCAACAGGCAGCTGATGAAGCCCGCCACATTGAGCCACCGTGGGCCGTGGGCCGGATGCTCCTCCAGGGTGTACGCCGCGGCGTTGGTCACCGCGTAGTAGATGAGCACGCCGAAGCTGGAGAACCCCACCACCGTCATCACGTCAGTGGTCAGGATCAGGAGAATCACGACGGCGGCCACCGCGAATTCTGCCACGAACGGCACCGCGTGCCGGCCGCCCACCCGTGCCAGGGGCGCCGGCAGATCGCGTTCCCGCGCCATGGCCAGGGTGGTGCGGCCCACGCCGGTGACGAGGGCCAGCAACGCGCCCAGGCAGGCCGCTGCCGCGCCGGCCTGGACGACCGGCGCGCCGGCGGCCAACTGCGAATTAACCACTGCGTCCAGCAGCGGGGCCGAAGTGGCGGCCAGCCGGCCTTCGGTCAAGTGGTTTTGGAGCAGCAGCGCCAACGCCAGGTAGATAACGAAGGCGCCGGCGAGGGCCGATAGGATCGCGCGCGGAATGGTCCTGGCCGGGTTCTTGACTTCCTCGCCCAGGGTGGCGATGCGCGCATAGCCGGCGAAGGCGAAGAACATCAGGCCGGCGGCCGGCAGCACGCCACTCAAGCCAGCGGCAGCTCCGCCGTCGGCCGTCCCGCCTGTTGAAAAGCCGGACGGATGCGGCCCGACGATCGCGGCAACGGCAACGAACACCAGCGTGGCCAGGACAACGCACAACAGGATCCTGGTCAGCAGCGCTGTGCGGGTAATCCCAAACAGGTTCACAGCGGTCAGCGCCACGACCGCAGCGATGGCCACCGGCACTGCATAGCCCGGTGAGACATAGTGGCCGACGGTGAGGGCCATGGCGGCGCAGGAGGCCGTTTTGCCGCTGACAAATCCCCAGCCGGCCAGGAAACCAGGCCATTCCCCCAAACGTCTGCGTCCGTATACGTACGTTCCGCCGCTCGCCGGATACCGGGCGGCTAACTCCGCGGAAGCCACCGCGTTGCAGTAGGCAACGGCACCCGCGATCAGGACGGAGAGGACCAGGAATTGTCCGGCCAGTCCCGCGGCCGGGGCGAAGACCACAAAAACGCCGGCCCCGAGCATGGAGCCGAGGCCGATGGACGTGGCGTCAAACACGCCAAGCCTCCGTTGCAGCTGCTGGTGTTCGGACATGGGGTAGGCGGGCCTTTCCAGCGGGTAAACTCAGACGGGATTGTTCCCGGAACGATCCTATGCAGTTTTTTCTTTTGTTTTCCTGCTGTCGTCTTCAGAAAGGCGTGCTGTGCTGCGCACACATGACCTCGGATCCCTTCGCTCCGAGCACATTGGACAAACCGTAACCCTGGCCGGCTGGGTGGGCCGCCGTCGTGATCACGGTGGTGTTGCATTCGTGGATCTGCGCGATGCGTCCGGCGTGGCCCAGGTTGTGGTTCGTGAGGAAGAGGTCTTCCACAGCCTGCGCAACGAGTACGTCCTGCAGATCACCGGCACCGTCTCCCAGCGCCCCGAGGGCAACGAGAACCCCGCCCTGGCCACCGGCGCCATCGAGGTCATGGCGGACAAGGTGGTTATCCTCAACACCTCCGATCCGCTGCCGTTCCAGATCGATGAGCACGTGGAGGTCGGTGAGGAAGCCCGCCTGAAGCACCGCTACCTTGACCTGCGCCGCCCCGGCCCCGCCCGCAACCTCCGGCTGCGCTCCGAAGCCAACCGGATTGCCCGCGAACTGCTCCACCAGGACGGTTACGTCGAAATCGAAACCCCCACGCTGACGCGTTCGACGCCGGAAGGCGCCCGCGACTTCGTGGTCCCCGCCCGCCTGGCGCCGGGTTCCTGGTACGCGCTGCCGCAGTCCCCGCAGCTTTTCAAGCAGCTCCTGCAGGTGGGTGGCTTCGAGAAGTACTACCAGATCGCGCGCTGCTACCGCGACGAGGACTTCCGCGCCGACCGCCAGCCCGAATTCACCCAACTGGACATCGAAGCCAGTTTCGTGGACCAGGACGACATCATTGCCCTGGGCGAAAACATCGTCAAGGCGCTGTGGAAGCTGATCGACGTCGAGATCCCCACGCCCATCCAGCGCATCACGTACGCAGATGCCATGGCGCGCTATGGCTCGGACAAGCCCGATCTCCGCTTCGGCGTGGAACTGACTGAGCTCACCGAATTCTTCAAGGACACCGGCTTCGGCGTCTTCAAGGCCTCGTATGTCGGCGCCGTGGTGATGCCCGGCGGCGCTTCCCAGCCGCGACGCACCCTGGACGGCTGGCAGGAATTCGCCAAGCAGCGCGGCCACAAGGGCCTGGCATACGTCCTCTTCAAGGAAGACGGCGAACTGGCTGGCCCGGTTGCCAAGAACCTGAACGACACCGAGCGTGCAGGCCTCGCCGACGCTGTGGGCGCCAAGCCGGGCGACTGCATCTTCTTCGCCGCAGGTGAGAAGTCAGCGGCGCGCGCCCTCCTGGGTGCTGCGCGCGTGGAGATCGGCCACCGTACCGGCCTGATCGATCCCGGCGCCTGGGCCTTCTGCTGGGTGGTTGACGCCCCCATGTTCGAACCGGCCGCCGCAGCGGTGGCGTCCGGCGATGTGGCTGTTGGTGCCGGAAAGTGGACGGCCGTCCACCACGCCTTCACCTCGCCCAAGCCTGAGTTCATGGACACGTTCGACAAGGATCCGGAATCGGCCCTGTCCTACGCCTACGACATTGTTTGCAACGGCAACGAAATCGGTGGCGGCTCAATCCGTATCCACGAGCGCGACGTCCAGGAACGCGTCTTCGAACTGATGGGGCTGGACAAGGCAGACGCCCAGACCAAGTTCGGCTTCCTGCTCGAAGGCTTCAAATTCGGCGCCCCTCCGCACGGCGGCATCGCGTTCGGCTGGGACCGCGTGGTTGCACTGCTGGCAGGCGTGGAGTCCATCCGCGACGTCATCGCTTTCCCGAAGACCGGCAACGGCTACGACCCGCTGACGCAGGCACCCGCGCCGATCACGGCGCAGCAGCGCAAGGAAGCCGGCGTGGACTTCAAGCCCCAGGCGAAAACGGAAGAGCCCGAAAAGGCCGAGTAACCTGGACACCGCAGTCGAGAGGCTCCCCGGGAAACCGGGGGGCCTTTCGCATTGGAAGAGTGGTACATCATGACAGTTTCACGTCCTGCACCAGCCCTTGCCCTGCCCGGGTTTGAGGCGCTGATGGACGCCGCCTGGCCGGCCCCGGACCGTGAGGAATCCGGCGGCTGGGTGCTTCGGGCAGCCTCCGGCGTGACCCAGCGGGCCAACTCGGTCTGGCTGCGCGAGCCGGATCGCGACACCGGCCGGCAGCACGAGGCCTTGCACGCGGCGCGGCTCTGGTACCGCCGCAGGCGCCTGCCGTTGATTTTCCAGGTCTTCGATGATCCCCGCTCCGCCGGACTGAATACCGTCCTCGACGGGGAAGGCTTCACCCGGCAGTCCGAAACACTGGTGATGTGCCGGCGCAACGGCGCGAACGGAGCGGACCAACCTGCGGTTCGACCATCGGTGACCCACCCTGCGGTTCGACCATCGGTGACCCACCCTGCGGTGGCCGATTCCGGCGTCGAGATCTCCACGGTCCCCAGCGATGAGTGGATCGAGCTGTGGTGGAGCGTGGATGGCCGCGGCGGCCCGGCCGAGCGCGAGACCGCACGCGGCATCCTGGCAGGCTGCCCGTCGCTCTATGCCCTGGTGAGGTCCGACGACGGTGTTCCCGCCGCCGTCGGCCGGCTCGCTGTCCCTCCCACCGGGGAGGCAGGAGGCAGTTGGGGCGGGCTGTACAGCATGGCCACCCGCCCGGACGCCCGGCGACGCGGCCATGCCCTGCGGATCATGCAGGCACTCCTGCATGAAGGCCACACGCGCAACCTGGCCCGCTACTGGCTGCTGGTCACCGAAGCGAACTCCGGAGCCCAGCAGCTCTACGCCAAGGCGGGATTCCAGGAAGCCGGCCGCTACCTTTACCGGCAGGAACGGCCCACGCGGCATCTGACCGGCTGCTAAGGGGCCCGGAGATTCTGATTGCTCGCCGGGTTGTTCGCAGGCGCGTCCGCTACCTGGATCCGGACGGCGCAGACATCCGCGGCGGCCTTCCTCAGCACCGAGCCGTTGGGATCGGGCACATCCAGGAAGTCCAGCCGCGGGACTGAGGCATAGGGCCTCAGGGCCGGGTGATCCATGACCAGCCCAGCAAGGGTCCTGTCCCCGCCGGGAGCAAGATACTCGAGTGGCTGGCCGTCGAAGACCGCTGCTGCGTGCGCTGCCACTTTCTCCACCAGCTCATCCGCCTGGTTGGCCCGGCGGCGTGCGAACCGCTGCTGGGACTGGCCACCGGCCGCGCTGCGGGACTGGACGTAGCGTGTGCCCGTCTTGGACGCGAGCAGGATACCTTCCCTGGCCACGGCCGCCGCGTAGCCGCCGCGCCGCACGAGCACCAGTCCGGCCGTCCGGGGCTGGGCGGCGACGGAGGCCAGGCGCTCCAGCAGATCGGCGCCCCGTCCCGGCCTTCCGTCCGGTGGCCAGGGCGCCTGGAGCAAGGCGGTGGTGCCGTCGTCCGCCACCAGCCGCACGCCGTCGTCGTCATCGCTGATCCGGAAGCCGCCGTGCGCGGCACCGAAGCGGTCCGCCCATCCCGCCAGGCGTTCGCCGGACACAAACGCGGTCCTGACGGACCCCGTACGGCCGGCGCCGGGGGTGCTGCGTGCGCTCATGGCGGGATCCCTTAGGTGGCGGGCGGAAAATGGCGGGCGGAAATGGGGCGGTGAACTAATGAGTAGCCTATCTATGTGGATGATCTCTTCGCCCAAGGGCATGGCAATGACGACGACGACAGTGACGAACCGCCGTCGTCCGGCCGTACCGCCGCGCCGCGCAGTCCTTTGGCCGTCCGGATGCGGCCACGCACGCTCGATGACGTGGTCGGCCAGCAGCACCTGCTGGGGCAGGGATCGCCGTTGCGGCAACTGGCGGCCGGCACCGACGCCCTGGGCCCCGCAGGCCCCAGCTCCCTGATCCTCTGGGGACCTCCCGGGACCGGGAAAACCACCCTGGCCCATGTGATCGCCAAGGGCAAGGGGCGGAAGTTCGTGGAGTTGTCGGCCATCACGGCGGGCGTCAAGGACGTTCGGCGGGTCATGGACGAAGCCCTCACAGCGCGGGATCTGTACAAAACCACCACGGTGCTTTTCCTCGACGAGATCCACCGCTTCAACAAGGCACAGCAGGATGCCCTGCTGCCCGGCGTGGAGAACCGCTGGGTGGTGCTCGTGGCGGCAACCACCGAAAACCCGTCCTTTTCGGTGGTTTCGCCGCTGCTGTCCCGTTCCCTCCTGCTCACCCTGAAACCACTGACGGAGGCGGACATCGAAGGGCTCCTGCAACGCGCCGTGTCCGACGATCGCGGCCTGAACGGGAAAGTGGAGCTCAGCTCCGAGGCCCTGGCCCACCTCGTCAGGCTCGCCGGCGGCGATGCGCGCCGTGCATTGACGGCACTAGAAGCCGCGGCGGGAGTGGCATTCGGGGATGCGGACGACGCAGGTGCCGACTCGCTGGTCACCGTCGAGCTCAAGCACACCGAACGTGCCCTGGATGTGGCCGCCGTGCGGTATGACCGCGCCGGGGACCAGCACTATGACGTCGCCAGCGCCTTCATCAAATCCGTCCGCGGGTCCGACGTGGACGCCGCACTGCACTACCTCGCCAGGATGCTGGAGGCTGGAGAGGACCCGAGGTTCATCGCCCGCCGCATCGTGATTTCGGCGGCGGAGGACGTGGGAATGGCGGACCCCACGGCGCTGCAGACGGCCGTTGCCGCCGCCCAGGCGGTGCAGCTGATCGGCATGCCCGAAGGGCGGATCGTCCTGGCCGAGGCCGTGGTGCACCTGGCCACCGCGCCGAAATCCAATGCCGCATATATGGGAATCAACAAGGCCGTCGCGGATGTCCGTGCCGGCCTGGGCAACGGGATCCCGGCGCACCTGCGTGATGCGCACTACCCGGGCTCCAAGCAGCTGGGCCACGGGCTCGGCTACAAGTACGCCCACGATGCCCCCCATTCGGTGGCCAGCCAGCAGTACCCGCCGGATGACCTGGTGGGACGCGACTACTACGAGCCGACCGGCAACGGTGCGGAACGGGACATTGCCGTGCGCCTCGAACGGCTGCGGAAGATCATCCGCGGCACCTGACCGGCGCCGGCCGTGGAGGGACCCGGGCAGTGATGCCCCGGGAGTCATGCGGGGAGCGGCGGCCGGAGTGTGGGATTGCAGTCGAATCCTGCTAAGATTGTTCGTTGTCTGGCAAGGCGCGGACGCAATCTCCCCATCCTTCAGTATTTTGTGCTGTTTCGTTGGGGTAGCCCTGTGCCCAGTAGCAAAAGGCAGCGGTTGGCCGATGCTCTCCATTATGGAGGCCAGTAACACTGACACACCGCAGATATTGGAAGGACACAAGTGGCTAACAACACTCGTGCTCGCCGTACAGCACGCCTCTCGCGTGCACTCGGCATTGCTCTGACCCCCAAGGCCGCCAAGTACATGGAGCGCCGCCCGTACGGCCCCGGTGAGCATGGCCGTGCCCGCAAGAAGCAGGACTCCGACTACGCCGTACGTCTGCGCGAAAAGCAGCGTCTGCGCGCCCAGTACGGCATCCGCGAAGCCCAGATGACCCGCGCCTTCGAAGAAGCCCGCCGCACCAAGGGCCTGACCGGTGAAAACCTGATCGAACTGCTCGAAATGCGTCTTGACGCCCTCGTGCTGCGTGCCGGCTTCGCCCGCACCATCGCCCAGGCCCGCCAGCTCGTTGTGCACCGCCACATCATGGTTGACGGCATCCGCGTTGACCGCCCGTCCTTCCGCGTCAGCGAAGGCCAGCTTGTCCACGTGCACACCCGCAGCGAAACCATGGTTCCGCTCCAGGTTGCAGCAGCCGGCGCACACCGCGACGTCCTGCCCCAGGTTCCGGCCTACCTGGACGTCAAGCTTGACGCCCTGCAGGCCCGCCTGGTCCGTCGCCCGAAGCGCTCCGAGGTTCCCGTAACCTGCGAAGAGCAGCTCGTCGTCGAATTCTACGCACGCTAAATCCCAGCAGCGTATCCAAAGAAGCCCGTGGCAAGCGCCACGGGCTTCTTTGTATGTAAGGTACTTGGGGGACATCTGCGGAACGCATCAAGGCAGCGTGCGCGGAGGTAAAAAATCCACGTCAGTTTCAAGGAGTTGAACGTCTATGTCTGGTGGCGATATTGCCGGCTTGATCGCGGCCGGGGTGTTCGCACTCCTGGTGCTGCTGCTCGCCGTACCCATCCTGAAGCTCGGCAGTGTGCTGGAAGAAATACGGACGTCCATCCGGTCCCTCAGCGATGGCGCGACGCCCCTGATGGACGAAGTCACCGCGACGGTCTCCACCACCAACCAGCAGCTCAAAAAAGTGGATGGCATCGCCTCCAACGTTTCGGATGCTTCGGCAAACCTTTCGGCGCTGTCATCACTCGTTGCAGCGACCGTAGGTTCACCGCTGATCAAAGTGTCGGCTTTCAGCTACGGCGTGCGCTCGGCCCTCGCCAACCGCAAGAAGCCCGCCCCCGGCCGCCGTAGCCGCTAAGCCACCGGAGAACTGAAATGAAACGATTTGTCTGGATGGGAATCGGCGTGGCTATCGGTGTCATCGCTTTCCGCAAGATCAGCGAAGCCCAGTCCAACGTGGGGCCAGAAGGCCTGAACCGCGCCGTGGGCCGGCTGGCCGACGGCGTGTACGACTTCGCCGATGCCGTGCGTGCCGGAATGCACGAACGCGAGACGGACCTCCGGGCCGCCCTCGGGATCGACTCCCCGGCCGTCCCATCGCGGGATGCAGCCCGCCGCTGAACGCACGGGAAAAACGCGCGAGAATTAAACCAGCAGCCGCCGCTTGCCGGCACTGCCGTCTGAATCAATAAGTCATGCGTGGCACACGCGTGAACCGAGAAGGGTATGTAATCAGCTCATGAAGTCGCAGGAGATCACAAAGCGCTGGGTGGACTTTTTTGTCAGCAAAGGGCACACCGCGGTTCCCTCCGCCTCGCTGGTCTCCAGCGACCCCTCCCTCCTGTTCACCGTGGCCGGCATGGTCCCGTTCATCCCTTACCTGACTGCCCGTGAAGAGGCCCCTTTCGACCGGGCCGCCAGCGTTCAGAAGTGCATCCGCACCGGCGACATCGAAGAGGTGGGCAAAACCGCCCGCCACGGCACCTTCTTCCAGATGTGCGGCAACTTCTCCTTCGGCGATTACTTCAAGGAAGACGCGATCAAGTACGCCTGGGAGCTGCTCACCAAGAGCGTGGACGACGGCGGCTACGGCCTTCCGCCGGAACTGCTGTGGGTGACGGTTTACGAAGAGGACGACGAAGCCAAGGAGCTGTGGCTGACACACACCGGCGTTCCGTCCGAGCGCATCCAGCGCATGGGCAAGGCCGACAACTACTGGCACACCGGCCAGCCGGGCCCGGCAGGCCCCTGCTCGGAGATCTACTACGACCGGGGCCCTGCCTACGGCGTCGAGGGCGGTCCCATCGCCGACGAAAACCGCTACGTTGAAATCTGGAACCTGGTGTTCATGCAGTACCAGATCGACAACGTCCGCTCCAAGGACGACTTCGACGTCGTCGGCGAGCTGCCCAAAAAGAACATCGACACCGGCCTCGGCATGGAGCGCCTTGCGATGATCCTGCAGGGCGTCGAGAACATGTACGAGACCGACCAGGTCCGGCCTGTGATCGACAGGGCCGCCGAGCTGTCCGGCCGGGAGTACACCTCGGCCGAAACACCCGAGGATCCGCACCACACGGACGACGTCCGCATGCGCGTTGTGGGTGACCACATCCGTTCGGCCCTGATGCTGATCGCCGACGGCGTGACCCCGTCCAACGAGGGCCGCGGCTACGTCCTGCGCCGCCTGATCCGCCGCGCCGTGCGTTCCATGCGCCTGCTCGGCGTCGAAAAAGCGTGCCTGCCGGACCTGCTCCCCGCCTCACGCGATGCCATGAAGGGCGTCTACCCCATCGTGGCGACCGATTTTGACCGCATCAGCCGGATCGCCTATGCCGAAGAGCGGGCCTTCCTGCGCACCATCGCTTCAGGTACCGCACGCCTCGAAGACGCCGTGACGGAGTCCAAGGCCGCCGGCACGCCGCTGTCCGGCGCTGACGCCTTCGCCCTGCACGACACCTATGGCTTCCCCATCGACCTCACGCTGGAGATGGCAGAGGAAGCCGGTCTCAAGGTCGATGAGCCGGAATTCCGACGCCTCATGCTCGAGCAGCGCCACCGTGCCCAGGCCGATGCCAAGGGCAAAAAGGGCGGCCACGCCGATCTCAGCGCCTTCCAGGAGTTGCTGGCGCAGGGCGAGACTGTTTTCACCGGTTACACGGAGCTGGATGGCGAGTCCCGGGTCCGGGGCATCCTCAGCCGCGGCCAGAACGTGGGGCACGCCGCCACCGGCGACGAGATTGAACTCGTCCTGGCGGAGACCCCGTTCTACGCTGAGGCAGGCGGCCAGTCGGCTGACACCGGCCTCATCACCGGTGAGGGATTCGTCGTCGAAGTCCTGGACGTCCAACGCCCCATCAAGGGGCTGAGCGTCCACAAGGCAGTCGTCCGCGAAGGCGAGATCGGCTCCGACTCCCTGGTCCGCGCAGCCGTGGACCGCGAGCGGCGCCACGCGGCCGAGCAGGCCCACACCGGTACGCACATTGTGCACGCCGCCCTGCACCAGGTCCTCGGCCCCGAAGCAACCCAGCGCGGTTCCTACAACAAGGCCGGCTACCTGCGCTTCGACTTCGCCTGGGGCGAAGGCCTCAGCACCGCCGCGCGTTCGGAAATAGAGGAAGTCTCCAACCTCGCCATCCGCAACAACTTCCGCGTGGAGACCAAGGTCATGGGCCTGGCAGAGGCCAAGGCGCTGGGCGCCATGGCGCTCTTCGGCGAAAACTACGGCAGTGAAGTCCGTGTTGTGGAGATCGACGGCGCGTGGTCCCGGGAACTCTGCGGCGGCACGCACGTGGCAAACACGTCGCTGATCGGCAGCCTGTCGTTGCTCGGCGAGCAGTCAGTCGGTTCAGGCAACCGCCGGGTTGAGGCTTTCGTGGGCATGGATGCGTTCCGCCATCTGGCCGCTGAGCGCGCCCTGGTGACTGAACTGACCGAGATGCTCAAAGTGCCGTCCGGCCAGCTCGCCGACAGGATCGCCAGCACGCTGATCAAGCTCAAGGCCACGGAGAAGGAACTCGAGCGCCTGCGTAAGGAACAAATCGCCGCGGCGGCCGGAAACCTCGTGGGTACAGCACGGGACGCAGCCGGCATCCGGGTCATCGCACACGACGCCGGCCAGATCGGCGGGGCAGACGACATCCGCAACCTCGCCCTCGACCTGCGCAACCGCCTCGGTTCGGGAGCCTCCACCGTGGCAGTGGCCGGTGTCAGCAATGACCGGCCCATGATTCTTGTGGCCACCAACGAGGCAGCCCGGGAAGCCGGTGTGAAGGCCGGTGCCCTGGTCCGGATCGCGGCCGGAATCCTCGGCGGCGGTGGCGGCGGCAAGGACGACGTTGCCCAGGGTGGCGGCACGGACGCCGCCAAGATCGCACCGGCGCTGGCCGCCGTTGTGGACGCCATCTCCCGGCGCTAGGGAAACTGTGACAGAATCCGTTGGCGCCGCCGTCTATCCCCAGGGCATCAAACTGGGGGTAGACGTCGGCACCGTGCGCGTGGGTGTCGCCATCTGCGACCCGGACGAAATCCTCGCCACTCCCCACAAGACCCTGGACCGCAACGTCAAGAAGAATTCCGACGTGCGTGTCATCGTGTCGCTTGCTGTAGAGCTCGGCGCCGTCCAGGTCTTCGTGGGGCTGCCACGCACCATGAAGGGCGAGGAACACGCCTCTGCCAGGATGGCCACCGTCTACGCCGAACTGCTGGTTGCGGAGTTCGTTGCCCGCGAAATGGATGTTTCCGTCAACCTGGTGGACGAGCGCCTGAGCAGTGTCACGGCGCACCGTAACCTGCACGAAGCTGGCATGAGCAGCCGGAACCACCGTAAAGTGGTGGATCAGGTCGCGGCGGCAGGCATCCTCCAGCACGCCATCGACATGCAAAAAGCCAGGGGAACGGACGTTGGCCGCCGTGTGACTGCGCCGCCCCGTACTCGGCCATCCGGAGCAGGCTCGGCGGTTCAGCCCGACCATGCGGCCCCTGAAGGCACGACCCGATCCCAGAACACGGAAGGCTACAGTGAGCCCGTCCAATAACGACGACGCCTCAGGCGCCACGAGCAACGATGGGGCCAGACCGCTGACCCGAAAAGAGCTCCGCGCCCTGGAGAAGCACACGGGAAGCAGCGATGTGGTTCCCGAACAGGCCTACGAAACGGGGCAGGATGCGCCTGCACCTGCCACGGTTTCCGGTCCCGACGCTGCACCCGCTCCTGAGCCTGCCTCCGTACGCGAGCCAGCCCCCGAGCCCCAGCCGGAACCGGTCCACGCACCCGATGCTGAGCTGCAGCCGATTATTCCCTCAGCTCCGGATGAGCCGCCGTCCATCCAGGACGCCGTGCCGATCGCAGACCACCATCCGGATGACGCCCAGGTCCAGGAGTACCACCCCGAAGACCAACACCTTTACGAAGCGCACGACGCCGGGCACCACTACCCCGACGAAGCGCTCCATGACGCCGGACACCACTACCCGGACGAAGAACACCACGATGCAGGCCACCTTGATGATCACCATGTCGATGACCACTATCCAGATGATCACTATGCCGGCTCCGGCCTGTTCGCCGGCGCAGCCGCGGGTTCCGTAGTGGCGAAGCCCTCCAAGAAGGTGCGGCGCCGCCGCCGCCTCCTGGCACTGTTCCTGACTCTTGTGGTGTTCGTGGCAGCGATCGCCGTGGGCGCGCAGTTCCTGAAGCCCCTGCTGGGAAACGACAAAGCGGCAGGTTACCCCGGCCCAGGCACGGGCGAAGTCATGGTTTCGGTCCAGCCAGGTGAAGGTACGCGCTCCGTGGCCACCAAACTGGAAAGCGGGAAAGTCGTAGCCAACGCTGACACTTTCCTGCAGGCATTTGCTTCTTCCGGCGGAACGCTGTCGCCTGGGGACTACAAATTCAAGATGGAAATGAAGAACTCCGACGCCGTCAGCGTCCTGCTCGGCACCGACAAGAGCAAGGTCATCTACTTCGCCTTGAGTGCTGGTCTCAGGGTCGGCGAATCGCTTCAGGCCATCTCCGAGGGCTCCGGTGTGTCGCTGCAGCAACTGAAGGAGCTCAGCAACGCTCCCGCACAGTTTGGGCTCCCGGCCAACGCCAAAAACCTTGAGGGTTACCTCGCACCGGGGGAGTACCGCTTCCCGCTTGGCACTCCGGCCAAGGACATCCTCCAGTCGCTGGTCAAAGTAACCACGGATGAAATTGTGGCACAGGGCATCACCGATCCGGCGAAGCAGTATGAAGCCGTGATCGTGGCGAGCATTGTCCAGGCCGAAGGCGGACAGGCTGAGTACGGCGACGTTGCCGGGGCCATCTACAACCGCCTCAAACCGAATGACCAGACCTCCGGATTTCTGCAGGTGGATTCGGCTGTGACGTACGGGCTGGGCACCAAGAGCTTCAATTTCACCGATGAAGAGCGCAAGGACAAATCCAACCTCTACAACACATACGCCAACCCGGGCCTGCCGCCGGGCCCCATCGGCTCCCCGGGCAAAACCGCCATCGATGCAGCGGCAAGGCCCAAAACCAACGACTACCTGTACTGGGTAACCATCAACCTGGACACGAAGGAGACAAAGTTCTCCAAGACGCTCGACGAACACAACCGCTACGTTGAGCAATACAACACCTGGTGTACGGCCAACGTGGGCCGCTGCGCATGAGTCTCCGGGCCGCCGTCCTGGGCCATCCGATCGGCCACTCCAAGTCCCCGGCCCTGCATCTTGCGGCCTACGGCAAACTCGGGATGGACATCGGCTACACGGCCCTGGACCTGACCGAGCAGGCGCTGCCCGCCTTTATGGAACAGGTCAGGACGCAGCAGGGCTGGCGGGGGCTCTCAGTCACCATGCCCCTGAAATCGGGCATGGTTGCCGAAGTGGACGAAGTCCGCGGCGTGGCACGGACCCTGGGCGTGGTCAACACCGTTGCCTTCGAGGAAGACCTCGGCTCCGTCAGGCGTATCGGTTACAACACCGACGTCGCCGGTATCGTCAACGCTGTCCTGAACGCCGGAGTGGCGGCCAGCCCCGCCGCCGTGGTCCTGGGCGGAGGGGGAACGGCCGCAGCCGCAGTGGCCGCGCTGAAGGATCTGGGGACGCAGCACGCCCAGGTGTTCGTCCGGGATACCTCCCGGGCAGGGGAAGCACGCGCCGCCGCGGCCGGAGTAGGCCTTTCCATCGTCGTCCGGCCGCTGACCGAAGCCGCCGTTCCGACCGCAAGTGCCGACGTCGTAATTTCCACTCTCCCGCCGCGCGCAGCGGACGGGCTGGCGGCGGAAATCGCCGCCTTGGGAACGGGAACACCCGGGGTTCTCCTGGACGTGGCCTATGATCCGTGGCCCAGCGAGATTGCGTCGGCGTGGCAGTCCGGCGGCGGCGCGGTGGTGCCCGGACTCGAGATGTTGATGTACCAGGCGGTGGAACAGGTACGCCTGTTCACCGGCCGCGGTGATGACGTGAATGCAGCTGTCATAGATGTGATGTGTGACGCAGTCGGCCTTCCCCGACGGGCGTTCTGACCGCCATACGTGGCAGGATGGAAATTATGTTGCGTTGGTTGACTGCCGGTGAATCCCATGGTCCGGCCCTGATGGGAATTATTGAAGGCGTCCCCGCCGGTGTTGAACTCACCAGCGGGCAGATCGCCGATTCATTGGCACGCCGCCGCCTTGGTTACGGCCGGGGCGCACGGATGAAGTTCGAGCAGGACGTCGTGACCATTCTCGGCGGCGTCCGCCACGGCCTGACCCAGGGCGGTCCGGTGGCCGTCCAGGTCGCCAACACCGAATGGCCTAAGTGGGAGCAGATCATGGCTGCCGATCCGGTGGATCCGGAAGTCTTGGCGGACCAGGCCCGCAACGCTCCGCTGACCCGGCCCAGGCCGGGCCACGCAGACTTCACCGGGATGCAGAAGTACGGGTTCACCGAGGCCAGGCCCGTTCTGGAACGCGCCAGCGCCCGGGAGACCGCCACACGGGTCGCCATGGGCACCGTGGCGTCCCAGTTCCTCAAAGCGCTCGGCATCGAACTGGTCAGCCACACAGTCTCCATTGCCAGCGTGACCGTACCGGAGGGCCGCCCGCTGCCCGTTCCGGCCAACGTGATTGCGCTCGACGCGGATCCCTTGCGCTGCTTTGACCGCGAGACCTCTGACGCCATGGTTGCCGAGGTTGACGCCGCCCACAAAGAAGGCGAAACCCTGGGCGGTGTGGTGGAAGTCCTCGCTTATGGGCTCCCGCCGGGGCTGGGCAGCTACGTCCACTGGGACCGCAGGCTGGACTCCCGGCTCGCCGCCGCCCTGATGGGCATCCAGGCCATCAAGGGCGTGGAAGTCGGCGACGGGTTTCTGACAGCTGCGCGCCGCGGCTCCGCAGCCCACGACGAAATCGTCAAGGACGCGGACGGCAAGATTATCCGTACCAGCAACCGGGCAGGTGGCATTGAAGGCGGCATGAGCATCGGCGACGTCCTGCGCGTGCGTGCAGCAATGAAGCCCATCGCCACGGTGCCCCGCGCCCTGCGCACGGTCGACGTCAGCACGGGCGAGCCTGCAAAGGCGCACCACCAGCGCTCGGACGTCTGTGCCGTGCCAGCCGCAGGTGTTGTAGCTGAGGCGATGGTGGCGCTGGTCCTGGCCGAAGCCGTCACCGAAAAGTTTGGCGGTGACTCCGTGGCGGAGACCGCCCGCAATATCAAGGGTTACCTGGACAACATTCCGGCATCCCTGGACTCGATCGGCCACTAGTGCCCGGGAGCCGTAAGGCCGGTGTGCCTGGCAACCGGCCGATTATCCTCATCGGACCCATGGCGGTGGGAAAGTCCGCAATCGGCCACGAGCTGGCCAGGCTGCTGGACGTGCCGTTTGTCGATACGGACGATCTGATCGTGGACGCCCATGGCAGTATCGCCTCCATTTTTGCAGGCCGCGGCGAGCACGCATTCCGGGAGATTGAGGCCCGGACCGTGGCCGGCGCGGTGGAACATGCAGAAGGCTCAGCCACCGTGATTTCCCTGGGCGGCGGTGCAGTGCTGGATTCCGGCACGCAGCAGCTTCTGGGCCGCTGCACTGTGGTGTACCTCGAATGTGATGAGGAAACCGTAGCCGTCCGCGTGGCCCGGAACTCGGGCCGGCCGCTGCTCGCCGGCGATGCCATGGCCCGATGGTCCGCACTCTTTCTTACCAGGAAACCCGTTTACGAACGGCTGGCCGACCTCGTGGTGGATGTCCGCCATGGCTCGGTCAGCGAGCTGGGACACCGGCTCGAAGTTGCACTGCGTGACTACGCGGCCGCCAAACAGGAAGTTGAAAATTGAGCGTTGATTCAACAGTCATCAAGGTCACCGGCGAATCCGCCGGGCAGAATTACGACGTCGTAGTTGGCCGCGGTCTGCTGGGGAACCTTCCGGCGTTGCTGGGGGAGCGGGTCCGGCGTGTGCTGGTCATCCATCCCCGTGCGCTGCGGCTCACGGGTGACACTGTCCGCGACGAACTCGCTGCAGCTGGTTTCACCTCGCTGACGGCGGAAATCCCGGACGCCGAGGAGGGCAAGCACATCCAGGTTGCTGCTTTCTGTTGGCAGGTCCTGGGCCAAAACGACTTCACGCGTTCCGACGCCATCGTGGCAGTGGGCGGCGGGGCCGTTACCGACTTGGCCGGTTTTGTGGCGGCTACCTGGCTCCGCGGCGTCAAGGTCATCCACATGCCCACCAGCCTGCTGGGTATGGTGGATGCTTCCGTGGGTGGCAAGACCGGCATCAACACCGCAGAAGGCAAGAACCTCGTGGGCTCCTTCCACCCGCCGGCCGGCGTGCTGGTGGACCTGGACACGCTGAACACGTTGCCCAGGAACGAAATCATTTCGGGCATGGCTGAAGTTATTAAATGCGGCTTCATCGCAGATCCGGCCATCCTTGACCTGATCGAAAAGGACCCTGCGGCGGCCACCGATCCCGGCTCGGACACCCTGCGGGAACTCATTGAACGCGCCATCGCGGTCAAGGCCAAAGTCGTCTCGGAAGATCTCAAGGAATCGGGGCTGCGCGAAATCCTGAACTACGGCCACACCCTGGCCCATGCCATTGAACTCGTGGAGCGGTACTCCTGGCGCCACGGCGCGGCTGTATCGGTGGGCATGATGTTCGCCGCTGAACTTGCCCGCAGCGTCGGCCGGCTCAGCGACGCCGACGCCGACCGCCACCGCAGCATCCTGGAAACCCTGGGCCTCCCCGTGACGTACCGGCGCGACCGCTGGCAGGGACTGCTGGACGGCATGCGGCTGGACAAGAAATCACGCGGGGACCTCCTGCGCTTTGTGGTTCTGGACGGGATCGCCAAACCGGGCATCCTGGATGTCCCGGACACATCCCTGCTCTTCGCGGCCTACCAGGAAATCGCGTCCTGATGCAGGGCGACGTGGCGGGCACCAGCGACTGGCCCGAGGCTGGCTTCCCCGGAGTCAGGATCAGTCCGGAGTCCCTGCTGCCGGAGATCGTCAACGAGGATGCCTGCCGCGAGGCCCTGGCGGCGTCCACGGACCCGTCGGACCACATCTTCGTCCTGATCGTGGAGGGACATGCTGCGGAGGCGGCCGAGCTGCTTGCGGAGGCCCGCTTCAAAGACCCCGAGTCCTTTCGTCTTCGCACATTCGAAGCCGACGTGCTGCGCGTCACTCACCGCACGGACCGCGCCCTTGACCTGTTCCGCCAGCTGCTCGCTGAGTTCCACGGAACTGACCGTGAAGCCGTGGTCCTGCAACACCTGGGCAAGACCCAGTACGCCGCCGGACACACGTCCGCCGCGGTGGAGGCCTTTTCCCGTGCCCTGGATCTTCGGGTCGCGCAATCGGCTGATGCCGCACAGATTTACTCGTCCGCGGTGGCGCTTCAGCGGGCGCGCGATGTACTGGATCTTGCCTGCTGACGGACCTGTTAGGTTCCGGGGCGGGTGGCCGGGAAAGACCGGACGCGAGCCGCCCTGGTTTTACCGGTAGAATGATTCTTGGATTTTTGATAAACACGCGCTGGCGGGCCGTTCGGCATGCCTGGCCGGCATAGAACGTCTGACAACTGACCAGACAGATAGAAACCAGAGGATACCAGTGGCAACCACTAACGACATCAAGAACGGAACGGTCCTTAAGCTCGAGGGCCAGCTCTGGAACATCATCGAATTCCAGCACGTCAAGCCCGGCAAAGGTGGCGCGTTTGTGCGGACCAAGATGCGGAACGTGATGTCCGGCAAAGTTGTAGACAAGACGTTCAACGCCGGCCTTAAGATCGAGACCGCCACGGTTGACCGCCGCGACTACCAGTACCTGTACCAGGACGGCGCCGACTTCGTGTTTATGGACACCTCGGACTTCGACCAGCTCACGGTCTCCGGCGCCACTGTTGGCGACGCCACCAACTTCATGCTGGAGAACCAGATGGTGAACATCGCCATCCACGAAGGCAACCCGCTGTACATTGAGCTTCCGCCCAGTGTTGTCCTGGAAATCACGTACACCGAGCCTGGCCTGCAGGGCGACCGCTCGTCCGCTGGCACCAAGCCTGCAACACTGGAAACGGGCTACGAGATCCAGGTTCCGCTGTTCGTCGAAAACAACACCAAGGTCAAAGTCGATACTCGCGACGGCAGCTACCTTGGCCGGGTCAGCGAGTAGTGAGCGCACGCGGTAAGGCCCGCAACAGGGCACTGGACGTTCTTTTCGAAGCTGAGCAGCGCTCGGTTTCCGCTTTTGATGTACTCAGGTCCCGGCGAGAACTGACTGACCAGATCGTGAACCCGTACACCCTCGAAATCGTGGAGGGCGTCGTCTCACAGCAGACCGCCATTGACGAATTCCTGGAGACCTACTCGCAGGGTTGGACCTTGGAACGTATGCCTTCGGTGGACCGTATTATCCTGCGGATCGGCACCTGGGAACTGCTGTATAACGATGACGTTCCCGATGGCGTCGCGGTCAGTGAGGCAGTAGCGCTGTCCAAGACGCTCTCAACGGATGAATCGCCGTCGTTCATTAACGGCCTCCTCGGCCGGCTGCAGCAGCTGAAGCCGTCGCTGCTCGCCTGAGCTGCTGCGGCCCTGGCCGCGAGTCCGTGCACGGCGTCATAAAGAGCCCCGACCAGGTCCGCCTGGCCGGGGCTCTTGGCTTCCCTTATGGATGGCCGGCTGACGCCCGGTGACGTGGTCAGCATTGACGGGACGGCCCGCGAATTGGACGTTTCGCCCACCCCGGTGCGCGAGTCCGTGGCGCGGCTTGAGCATACCGGGATGGTCCGGAGGCTGGCGCTGAAGAGGCTACCGTGTGGCTCCCGTTTTCATCCGAGAGGATTTTGCGGAGCTGGTGGAGGCCCGGCTGGCAATCGAACCGGTCAACGCCCGGCTGGCCTGTGAACGCATCAACCAGCGTGGCCTGGCCGAGCTCGAGTAGTCTGTCGAGGACTTGAAATCTGCACCGCGGGGGCCTTCGTTTGTCGACCATTGCCGACGCCCCGGAAAGCTGATCCCAGGCCAATGTAGGTTGCGGTAACTGGGGAGGACCCCGCCAGGTTGTGATCTTGACAACTCCATTTTGATAGTAGTTCCTATAGGAAAGAGGATTACGAAGGAATGAAGCATCGTGGCTTACACAGCTGAGAATTGGCCCATCACCGCAGCGCTGCTGCGGTTTCCGGGAACAGACGCCAAAGGCGCGCAGATCAACGCCGCCGACGCATCCAGTTGGGCGGAGGTCCTGACCGAGGTCAAGGATGCCGGCTTTGACAACGCAGACCTGACCGACAGCTGGGTCCGTCCGGGCGATCTGAGCTAGGAGCGGCTTGCCGGGTTCAAGCAGACCGCAGGGAAATGTGGGCATCGGTATCCCGGTCATTTCCGCCATCCGCCGCAGCGTGATCCACACGACGGACTGGGCAGAAAACTTCGCCTACAGCCACCGGACCAGGGGTCTGACCTGCAGCGGAACAGCGGTTGGCGCTAAGCCTTCTGCGTTGGCTTTACGTTAGCGTCATGCCAGTTGAGTTTCTCAGTGATGACCAGGTAGCGGTGTATGCGCAGTTCGCGGGTCCGGTTTCGCGGGCTGAGTTGGAACGGTTCTTCTTCCTCGATGACCGGGATCTGGAGTTGGTTGATTTCGTGGCAACGCAACTTGGGATCGTCGGCGGTTCCGTTTTGGGGAGTTACGCAGAACGGTCGAAGACGCCGTACGAGCACCGGTGGGAGATAGCGCAGGCTTATGGGTATAGGCGGCTGTCGGCGCCCGGGACTGCCGCCGAATTCAGGAGCTTCCTGACGGCTCGCGCGTGGACGCTGGCGGAGCGGCCGACCCAGCTCTTCGATCAGGGCGTGGCATGGATTCGTGCGGAGCGGGTCCTGCTTCCGGGTGTGAGTGTGTTGGCCAGGCTCGTCGCTGAGGTCAGGGGCGAGGCCGGCGACCGCTTGCATTCGGTGTTGGCGGGACGGGTTTCTGCAGAGCTTGGTCGCGGGCTTGATGGTTTGCGCGCGGTGCCGGCTGATTCTCTTTCGTCGGGGTTGGAGAGGTTGCGTCGTGCTCCGACCCGGGCGTCGGGGCCGGAGATGGTGCGGGCACTGGAACGCGCCGCGGAGATCGCTGGGTTGGGTGCAGGCGGCGTTGATCTGCGCGAGATTGCGGCGGGGCGCGTGGAGGTGCTGGCTCGACAGTGTCTGTCATCGGATCCGGCGATGCTGCGGCGCATGCCGGAGCATCGCCGTTGGGCGACGTTGGTTGCCACCGCCGGGGCTCTGCGGGTATCCGCGGTCGATGATGCGGTTGATTTGTTTTCGGTTCTGATGGCGACAAAGCTCATCGGGCCCGCGGTGCGTGCGGCGGCCAAGGACCGGATGCGGTCCTTGCCTCAGCTGAGGCGGTCGTCGGTGTCGTTGGCTGCGGCGGCCAAGGTGATGCTGGAATGTTCCGAGGTCCAGAGCGCTGGGCTGGGCCCGGCTGAGGCGCGGGCCCGGTTGCAGGCGGCCACCTCGCGGGAGCGGCTCATGGCCGCGGTGGCGACGGTCGGGGGCTAGCCCCCGACGCCGGGGAGGACGCGGACCAAGGCCAGGCGGAACTGGTGAAGCGATACGCCACGGTCCGACCATTTTTGACGGTGATCGCTAATGTCCTGCCGTTAGCCGCAACGCCGGCGGGCAGCCCGCTGTTGACCGCGGTCCGGGGTCTGGGGGGCCTGGTTGGACGCAATCGGGTTACCCGGTCAGAGATCGTGGACGAGGTGGTGACCGGGACGTGGCGGCGGCTGGTGTTTCCCGGCACGGAATCGCCGGATGAGATCGTGGATCACCGGGTGTACACGCTGTGCGTGCTCGAGTCGCTGCATCGGGCGCTGCGTCGCCGGGGTGTCTACGCGGTGGGTTCCGCCCGATGAGGCGATCCGCGGGCCCGCCTTCTCGATGGTGAGGCATGGGAACAGGCCCGACCCGGTGTTCTCACGGCCCTGCGGTTACACGCCCCCGTTGAAACCCATCTCGGCGACCTTGCCGCACGGCTCGGCGCTGCCTACACGGGTCTCGCCGCCAGGATCCGCCCGGCTGCGACCTCCGTCGCCGCCCCGATTCGTTTGGAAACAGGTGCGGAGGGGCGGACACGGGTGAATCAGTCGCGGCTGGAACCGCTGCCGGAACCGGACACGCTGACCGTGTTGCGGGACACCGTCGAGCGGATGCTGCCCGGGTGGATCTGCCGGACGTGCTGCTCGAGGTGAACGCCTGGACCTGCCATTTGAACGATTTCACGCACCTGGGCATGACAGAGCGGGCGTCCGGTTCCGGGCTCGCCGATCTGGCCACGTCGATGGCCGCGGTACTGGTCGCTGAAGGCTGCAACCTCGGATTCGCCCCGGTGATCAAACACGGCCATCCGGCCCTGAGCCGGCGCCGGCTCCCGCACGTGGCGCAGAACTACCTGCGCAGCGATACTCTGGCCGCCGTCAACGCCCGTCTCATCGATGCCCAGGCCGGCGTTGCGACGGCTCAGGCGTGGGGCGGTGGCCAGGTTGCCTCCGTCGACGGATTACGGTTCGTTGTCCCGGTCCGCACCCTGGATGCCGGCCCGAATCCGCACTATTTCGGTCAGGGGCGCGGCGTGACCTGGCTCAACGCCATCAACGATCAGGTCTCCGGCATCGGGGCCGTCGTGGTCACGGGGACGATGCGCGACTCCCTTCACGTCCCGGATGTGATCCTCAACCGTGACGGCGGACCCGCACCGCAGATGATCGCGACGGCCACCGCATCCTACTCCGACATCGTGTTCGGGCTCTTCCGTCTGCTCGGCTACCAGTTCAGCCCGCGTCTGGCTGATATGCCCGACCAGCGTCTCTGGCGCCTCACCATACCCGGCGGGCGGGCCGCCGACTACGGCGCTCTGAACGCTGTCGGGACGAACAAGCTATCGGCCGGGCGCATCCGGGTCCAGTGGGCGGACATGCTGCGTGTCGTGGGATCCCTGCACAGCGGTTCGGTCGCCGACTATGACCTGTTGCGGATGCTGGGCCGTGACAGCAGCCCCACCCCGCTCGGCGCAGCGTTCGCTGAATACGGCCGCGCCGCCAAGACACTGCATCTCCTTGCCATGTATGACCCGGATGACGAGAGCTACCGTCGCTCGATCCATGTTCAACTCACCGTCCAGGAATCCCCGCACCGCATGGCCCGAAAAATTTTCTACGGCCAGCGCGGGGATATCATTTGTTACTTGAAGGCCGGATTTCTGCCGGTTGGCGCGACACGCGAGGAGCAGGCCGTGAACCAGGATCCAGTTGTCGAGCACTTCCCGAGTGGGGCCCGCGGTCTTCGAACCCGGGGAAGCGGTGCCGGGTGAGCGCGTTCCTGGACAGCATCCTGAACGTCAACCCGGTCCTGGCGTTGACCTTGGTGGGGCTGCTGGTGTTCGCTGAGGACGCTTTGTTCATCGGGTTCGTGATCCCGGGAGAGACAGCGGCGGTCCTCGGAGGCGTCGTCGCCAGCCGGGGCCACGTGGAGCTCTGGACGATGATGGTCCTGGTCGTGCTGGCCGCCGTTGTGGGGGACACGGTCGGCTACGAGATCGGCAAACACTTCGGCCCCCGGGTCCTGAACCTGAAGGTCATGAACAAACGCCGCGCCAAACTGGACAAGGCGCAGGACTTCCTGCGCCGCCGCGGAGGATCGGCGGTCTTCCTCGGCCGGTTTGTGGCGTTCTTCCGGGCGGTCATGCCTGCCCTGGCCGGGACGTCCCGGATGCACTATCCCCGGTTTCTGGTCTTCAACGCCGCCGGCGGCCTGGTCTGGGGGGCGGGGTTTGTGCTGCTGGGTTTCCTGGCCGGCAACTCCTACGAAGCCGTCGCCAAGACAGCCGGACGCGACATCACGGCCGTGGTGCTGGTGGTGGCCGTGATCGCGTACATCGTTTGGCGCGTGCGCAAAGCACGCCGGGAACGCCGCCCCAGCGCGCCCGTTTCCGGATCCGCGCCGGAGCCCGAGCCCGATCAATGACAGCCGACGCACAGGGCGCCGGGGTTCCAAGCCCCTGGCGGCATCTGTTCCCCCTATATGCAGCCGGCTTCACCACGGCGTTCGGTGCCAATGCCGTGGCGGCGAACCTCGGCGCCTACAGCATCGGCCACAGCCAGTTTCTGCTGCTACTCGGGGCGATGCTGGCCCTGTACGACGGGGCCGAGGTGCTTCTCAAACCCGTTTTCGGGACACTCTCGGACCGGATCGGCGCCAGACCGGTCCTGCTCGGCGGTCTGGCCGCCTTCGCACTCTTTTCCGCAGCCTTCGTCCTTGCCCGGGATCGGGCATGGCTGTGGCTGGCACGACTGGGCCAAGGCGCAGCCGCCTCAGCGTTCTCCCCGGCAGCCTCTGCCCTGGTTGCCCGGCTGAACCCCACGGGCCGCCAGGGCAGAGCGTTCGGCTCCTACGGGTTCTACAAAAGCATCGGATACACCGCCGGCCCGTTGATCGGAGGAATACTGGTGGCCTCCAGCGGGCTGAAACTGCTGTTCACCCTCACCGCACTCCTGGCACTGGCGGTAGCCGTGTGGGCCTTCCTGGCCGTGCCCGTGGCGGCGGCCCTGTCGGTCGGCGTCGGCTTCCTTCCCCTCTCTGGGGCAGCAGCGGGTCTGGGGCCCGTCGCCACCGGAGCTGCCGTCTCGGTCCTGGCCGTCTGCGGCGCCGTCGCCCAGCCCCTCGCCGGCAGGGCATCCGATACACCAGCCCGTCATCCGGGCCGCCTCGCGGGCCTGGGCCTGGCGCTCACGGCCGTAGGCCTGGCCACCGCCATGCTACCCGGGAACGCCGGGCTGCTGGCGGCCGCCGCGGCCATCGGCGCCGGAACGGGCATCATCACCCCGGTGGCCTTTGCGGCCCTGGCCACCGCCACACCGCCTGAGCGGCTGGGCCAGACCATAGGCGCCGCCGAAGTCGGCCGCGAACTCGGCGACGCGGGCGGCCCGATGCTGGTAGGGGCGGTCGCCGCCGCCACGGGCCTCGCGGCCGGCTACGGCGCACTGGCCCTCCTGACCGCCGCCGTCGGAGTATTCAGCCGTCATCCCCGCACCGCAGGGATTTCCCCGGCAGTCGCGGACACGGGCCGGGACCGGACGGAGCCAGGATGAATCAAACCACAATCCCCCCGCCCGGCGGACGGAAAAGGCGGCCGGGAATGATCAGCGTACAGACGCTCTGGTACGAGGCAGCCCTGCTGGCTGTTGTTGTTTTTACTGCCCTGAACGCCTATCTGCTGAATACCCTGGATGTTGTCGGGATCCCGTTGATCTTTGCGGCCGCCTTGCTCGTGCAGCTGCTGTTGATCATTCTGTTCGTCTTCAGCCTGATCATGGTCCTGCGCACACCGCTGAAAATCGCGTGGTCGATACTGGTCTCCGCCTGGGAAGGCGTCCGGGCCAACACCTACGTCGTACGGCTCCGCCGACGCTACCCGCGCCTCGTCGGCTGGGCAGGCCGCCGGCTCTCGATGAAACGGCCAACCGGACTCGTCCTGACCATCGGTGCCGCGGCCGCGGCCGCCGCCCTCTGGCTTTTCATCAGCCTCACACGAGCGGTCGTCCTGAAGACCTCGTTCGCCGGCATCGACCAGCGGATCCTCAATCTCGTGCCGGACATCCGCACCGACGGGCAAAACGCGTTCTTCAGCGTCGTTACCTTTGCCGCGAGTTCAACGTCGGTTATCGTTTTCCTCATCGTCCTGAGCCTGGCGTCCCGGCGGCGGCGACAATGGTGGGTACCGGTCCTGCTGGCGGCCGCCTTTGGCCTGGAAAGCGCCACCTCCACGGTGATCAAGCAGATCGTCGCACGGCCCCGGCCGGACCGCTCCCTGGGCCTGCTGACCGAAAACGGCTTCAGTTTTCCCAGCGGACACACCCTGACAGCGACCGTCATAGCCGGACTCACCGCCTACCTGCTGTGCCGCGCCATCAAGTCCTCCATAGCCAGGCTACTGATCGTCCTGGCAGCGCTAACCGCCGTCTTGCTGGTCGGAATCAGCCGGATATATTTGGGCGTCCACTACCCCAGCGACATCCTGGGCAGTCTCGCCCTGGGTTTGTTCCTTCTCGCCGGCATCATCACACCGTTGGAGATCAACGACCGGTTCCACCTGGTCCAACCGGTGAAACTCAGCGCCGCGGTCAAACAGCCGCTGCTAATCGCCGTGGCCGCTCCCTTGCTGTTCGCCGGGATGTTCGGCGCCCAGCTTACGCCCCTGACCGTCCTTGAACGTCAGGAGACAGCCCAGGCGTTGCCTGCGTTGGACGCGGCCGCCATCAGGCAGTTGCCCACCTACAGCGAAACATTGACCGGGGCCAGAATGGAACCGATCAACTTCATCTACCTCGGCAGCCAGCAGCAGATCGAGGACCTGTTCAAAAGGGCCGGATGGTACAAAGCCGACCCCTCGACCCTGGGCAACACCCTGCGTTCCATCCTCGTCGCAGTACGCAACGAGCAGTACCTCACCGCTCCGGTCACGCCGTCCTACCTGGATGCCCGGCCGGAGACAGTGGCATTCGAAAAACCCACCGACGCCAACACCCTGGTACAGCGGCACCACACAAGGATCTGGAGGACCAATTTTACCATCGGCGTCCAACCCGTGTGGGTCGCCACGGCCAGCTTCGACCGCGGCATCGGGATAGGAACGACGTCCGGATTGCCAACCCATCACATCGACCCGAATATCGACGCGGAGAGGGCCTACATCCTGCAATCACTGAAAGTGGCACAGCCCCACCTGGTGCACGTCGTAGACGCCCAGCAGGGACACAACGCAACCGGCGACGGATTCTTTACCGACGGCCAGGCCGCTGTACTCAATCCCGAAAACCTGAACCCGTAGTTGCAGTGCACCCCCGCCGGACGGCGCCGGCAAGCAACTGTCTGTGAGGGTGCGGGGACGATGCCGATTTTCTGTGAGGTCAGACTGTCGGTGAGGTCGATGAAGTCGTGCTCATGGAGGGCTTCATCCGTGTGGAGGGGAAGGGTGGTCAGGAGGCGCAGCAGGAGAGTTAGGAGACATCCGCGGTGTAGGACTGGCTCTAGACCAGTCTGCCCTGCTTGACCGCCGTGGCCAACTGAAACTCACCGATGTCTCCGACCGGATCCGCACCTCGGAACCGTCAAGTACGACGAACTTTTCCTCCTTTTCGGCAAGATCGAGAAACTCCTCGTCAACGCCGGGCTGACCGTGGTTGAACCGGAGTGCGGGGAGTTGGACACGAGCCTGGACATGTCC
This sequence comes from Pseudarthrobacter sp. S6, assembly GCF_050156575.1. NCBI lineage: Bacteria > Bacillati > Actinomycetota > Actinomycetes > Micrococcales > Micrococcaceae > Pseudarthrobacter > Pseudarthrobacter sp. S6. The sequence continues at coordinate 2,223,054 of NZ_CP189581.1, forward strand.
GGGCTTTCCCGCACCCTGCTTTGGCTCGATGAGGAACTCGAACACTACTGGGCCGCCCCCGCAGACTGGCCGGCCTACCGCAAGGGCAACCTGGCAATGCGTGCCCGCCGCGAGATAACCGGACCTGAGGCCGCCGTGGCCAGCTCTTTGGAGGAAACGACGCCGGCATCTCCCCGCTGCTGTGCGTGGGTGAGGACACACGCCATGGAACAAACGGGAACGGAGCCGATCAGGCGGCTGCGTTTGTCCATCAGCAGATCAGCGACGCTGGCTGCCCATTCGCACGAGGCAGGCAACGCATTGGGGGAGCTGCCGGTCATCTATGGCGGGTCAGCCAAGGCAGGGCTGCTGCCCGCGCTCGACGGCGTCTCCGGACTTTCCCGGGCCGGTTCGCCCACGATGCGGCGAACTTCGGCAAAGTCCTCGACGAGGCACTGTCACTGACGGCGGCACTGCCCGAAGAACTCCAAAGAACGTAGCCGGGGATCCCGGCTCAGCTTGCGACGGCGGCCCGCAACGAGAGGATACCCTGCAGCTGCTGCTGTTCCTCCAACTGGTGAAGCCGGACATCGCGGCCACTGAGGATGCGCTGCCTGGTGAATGCGAGCCGGGTGGCGGAGTGCAGGAAGGCCTTCATCTGCGGACGGCGGTTGTAGCCGGCGGCCCACTGCAGCGCGGTACGTCTGCCGCGTGGTGTGGCCAACAGTTCCACCTCGGCGGGGCTGAACCATCCGGCCGCGGAATATTCCATCAGCCGTTGGCGCGTCAGCCGGTTCTCTGCCACACGGAGCAGGATGATCCCCACAACGGCCAGCAGAAAGATGGGCACCTGGATCATGATGTACTCCGCCAAGAACCCCGCGGCCATGCTGTTCCACCGGTTGTGCAGCAGCATGGCCGGGATCAGTCCGATGACAAAGGCCAGCACGGAGGCTCCGGAGTGCCAGCGGCGGGAGGCGAAACCCATGATGAGCCCGGTGGTTCCGGTGAAGATGGCATGCGCGAACGGGGACATCACCCCACGGAGCAGGAAGACCTGGGCCAGGTCCGTTCCAGGGTTGGCGGATTCGGCGATGGCCCGGCCAAAGTAGAGGATGTTTTCGGTGAACGCGAAGCCGCCGGCGATGGTGAAGGCAAACACCACACCGTCCACCGGCCCGTCGAAGTGTTTGCGCGCCAGCAGCAGGATCATGAGCAGGCCCAAAGACTTGGCGAACTCCTCCACCACGGGCGCCTGGACGGTGGCCATAAACGTCCGGACGTCAGCCACGTCGCTGAAACGGAAGGTCAGGACGAAGAACGGCTGGATCAGCAGTGTGACGGCGATGGACACGGCGGCGCCCCAGGTGAACGCGAAGAACAGGAGCCGCTTGGGTTCAGGTTCCCACCGGTCGATCAGGTAGACAGCCAGGAGCACTGCGGACAGCGGAACCAGTGACAGCACAAACCCCACCATGAATCCGCCCACGCCGGTGTTGGCGAGCAGGAACGGCACCACCAGGAACAGGCTGAGAAAGACGAGGGCGCCGCCCCCCACGGTCAGTGCCAGGAGGCCGGTGGATCGCCGGACCGCCATCCTGCCCGCCAGACTTGCCGGCGGAGGCCCCAGGGGCGGCAGGGCAGCTGCGTTGGTTCCGGGCGCCGGGCGGTAGTATTCCGGTTCCACCCGGCCCATCCAACTGGGGTTGGCCTGCCTGGGGAAGGGATCCCGTGGACCGGCCGGCCCGCCGGCCTGGCCGGAACCCGGCTGATGGGGGTGCTTGGACATACTCGAAGCCTATGATGCCCCTGCCGATGTGGTAATTTTGAAACGCAAATGATCCTTTTTTAATTCCGTCCCGTGAGGCGGGGAAAGGGGAGACGAGAGTTTGACTTCTGTCACAAACGCACCGGTTCCAGCCAGGGTTGTCCTCAACCAGGCGGACATTGACCGTGCACTCACTCGAATCGCCCATGAGATCCTTGAGGCTAACAAAGGGTCCAAGGACCTGGTCCTGCTGGGAATCCCGCGCCGTGGTTACCCGCTGGCCGTCCGCCTCGCACACAAGATTGCCGCCGCCGATCCCACCGTGGACGCCACCGCCATTGTCGGGCAGCTGGACGTCACCATGTTCCGCGATGACCTTTCCCACCAGCCCACCAGACCGCCGTACCCCACACAGCTCCCGCGCACGGGAATAGATAACAAGGTTGTGGTGCTCATCGATGATGTCCTGTATTCCGGCCGCACGATCCGTGCCGCCCTTGACGCCATTATCGACCTCGGCCGTCCGCGGATCGTCCGGCTCGCTGTGCTGATCGACCGCGGGCACCGTGAGCTGCCCATCCGGGCCGACCATGTGGGCAAGAACCTGCCCACCTCGTCCGCCGAGAAGGTCCGGGTCCGCCTGGAGGAAACCGACACCGCCGCCAATGGCTCCGTAGTCAACGAAGTGGTTATCGAGGGCGGCGCGTGAAACACCTCCTCTCCACCGAAGACCTCAGCCTGGCCAACGCCATCCGCATCCTCGACACCGCCGAGGAAATGGCTGCCGTCGGGGACCGCGAAGTCAAGAAGCTCCCGGCCCTCCGCGGCCGCACCGTGGTGAACCTCTTCTTCGAAGACTCAACCCGCACGCGGATCTCCTTCGAAGCGGCCGCCAAGAGGCTGTCCGCCGACGTCATCAACTTCGCCGCGAAAGGCTCCTCCGTCTCCAAGGGCGAATCCCTCAAGGACACAGCCCAAACGCTGGCAGCCATGGGCGCAGACGCCGTCGTGATCCGGCACTGGGCCTCGGGCGCGCCGCACCGGCTCGCCGCGACCGACTGGATCGACGCCGCCGTCATCAATGCCGGCGACGGCACCCACGAACACCCCACGCAGGCACTCCTGGACGCCTTCACCATGCGCCGGCACTGGTCAAAACTGGCGGGCTCCTCGTCCATCGGGGCAGACCTCAAAGGCATGCGGGTAGCCATCGCCGGGGATGTCCTGCACTCCCGCGTGGCCCGCTCCAACGTTTGGCTGCTGCGCACCCTCGGAGCCGACGTCACCCTCGTGGCACCACCCACCCTGCTGCCCATCGGCGTCGAACACTGGCCGTGCAAGGTCAGCTACAACATGGACGACACCCTGGCGCAGGGTGTGGACGCCGTGATGATGCTGCGCGTGCAGGGCGAGCGGATGAACGCCTCGTTCTTCCCCTCCACCCGCGAATACTCGCGCCGCTGGGGCTTTGATGACAACCGGCTCCGGGCCCTGGACAGCCTGGGACTGAAGGACACCATCATCATGCATCCCGGACCCATGAACCGTGGCCTGGAGATCTCTTCCGCCGCCGCTGACTCGCCCCGTTCCACCGTCCTTGCACAGGTACGCAACGGCGTCTCGGTCCGGATGGCCACCCTCTATCTGCTGCTCTCCGGGGATACCCGCGAACCAGCCGTCACAGCTGGCGCAGCCCACATTAATGCAGCGCGTTCCAACGCCGCCCATTCCACCAAGGAGAGCAACTGATGGCAGAGAACAACGGAACATACCTGATCCGCGGTGCATCGATCCTGGGCGCCGGGGCCGAGGACCTGCTCATCAGTGACGGCGTCATCGCCGCACGGGGAGCAGCCGCTGCGACCCACAAGGACGCGGACGGTGCCACCGTCATCGAAGCCGCCGGCCTGGTGGCACTGCCCGGCATGGTGGACGTGCACACACACCTGCGCGAACCCGGCCGCGAAGATGCCGAAACCGTAGAGACCGGCACCCGCGCCGCCGCCCTGGGCGGCTTCACGGCGGTCCATGCCATGGCCAACAGCAACCCGGTGGCAGATACCGCCGGTGTGGTGGAACAGGTCCACAGCCTGGGCCGCGCGGCCGGCTGGGTGGACGTCCGTCCCGTCGGCGCCGTGACCGTCGGCCTGGCCGGCGAGCAGTTGGCCGAACTCGGCGCCATGGCAGATTCCCGCGCCCAGGTCCGCATGTTCTCCGACGACGGCATCTGCGTCCACGATCCCGTGCTGATGCGCCGCGCCCTGGAGTACGTCAAAGCGTTCGACGGCGTGGTGGCCCAGCACGCGCAGGAACCACGCCTTACCGCCGGAGCGCAGATGAATGAGGGCGCCGTCTCCGCCGTCCTGGGACTCACCGGCTGGCCGGCGGTGGCCGAGGAGAGTATCATCGCCCGTGACGTCCTGCTGGCGCAGCACGTGGATTCCCGTCTTCACGTCTGCCACGTCTCCACCGCCGGCTCCGTGGAGATCATCCGCTGGGCCAAGGAACGCGGAATCAACGTCACCGCCGAAGTCACCCCGCACCACCTCCTGCTCACCGACGACCTGGTCCGCAGCTACAACCCTGTGTACAAGGTCAACCCGCCGCTGCGGACCGACGCCGATGTGCAGGCACTGCGCGCCGGCCTGGCCGACGGCACCATTGACGTGGTGGGCACCGACCACGCCCCGCACCCGAGCGAGCACAAGGAATGCGAGTGGGCGCAGGCCGCGATGGGCATGACCGGGCTGGAAACAGCCTTGTCCGTGGTCCAGCACACCATGATCGAAACCGGCCTCATGACCTGGGCCGATTTCGCCCGCGTAACCTCCACCGCAGCGGCGCAGATCGGCCGGATGACGGACCAGGGCCGTCCATTGGACGCCGGCGAACCCGCCAACATCATCCTGGTGGACCCGGCGGCACGCTGGACCGTTGACCCTGCCAAGATGGCAACCATGGGCCGCAACTCCCCGTTCGCCGGCCTGGAGCTCCCGGGCAAGGTAGTGGCCACCTTCTACAAGGGCCACCCCACCGTCCTGGATGGCAAGCTCAACACGCCGTACCGCGAATCGGCGGCGTCCGCGGCAGGCGCCTCCTGATGGACACCAAACTACTTACCGGCCTCATCACAACGGTGCTTATCGCCGTCGTCCTGCTGATGATCTGGGTAGGCTGGCGTAACCGACTCAGGCGGCAGGCCGACGTCGGCCGGTTGCCCGACGTGCCAGAGGCGCCCGGCGTGCCGCTCGCCGGGGCCGACGGCCAGTACGTTGCGTCGACCACCGCGGGAGACTGGCTGGACCGGATCGCGGTGCACAGGCTTGGCATCCGGACCAATGCCGTGCTCAGCGTGTACCCGCACGGCGTCCTCTTCGACAGAACCGGTGCCCCGGCGCTCTACATCCCGGCAGGAAGCCTCACCGCCGTCCGGCAGGAAAGCGGTATGGCCGGCAAGTTCGTGGAAAAGGACGGCCTCCTGGTCCTCACCTGGGACCTCGGAAGCCACGAACTCGACACCGGCTTCCGGACCCGCCGGGCCGCCGACAAAGACGCCCTCTATCACTCCCTTCAGCAATTGATCGCCGCAGCCCCCCGGGAACATTCCCAGGATCCCCAGAGTGGAAAGTAAGACAGTGACAGAAACAGCTACAGCACAAGCAAAGACTGCGGCACCCGCAGCCCTTTCCACCGCAGTTCCCACCCCGGCGGTATTCGTCCTGGAGGACGGCCGCATGTTCCGCGGCACCAGCTACGGCGCGCAGGGCACTGCCCTGGGCGAGGCTGTGTTTGCCACCGGCATGACCGGCTACCAGGAAACCATCACCGACCCCTCCTACGCCCGCCAGCTGGTGGTGCAGACCGCGCCGCACATCGGCAACACCGGTGTGAACGACGAGGACGCAGAATCCCGGCGCATCTGGGTGGCCGGCTACATCGTCCGCGACGCCGCCCGCCGCCCCTCCAACTGGCGCTCCGAACGCTCCCTGGACGAGGAACTCATCGAGCAGGGGATCGTCGGCATCCAGGGCGTCGACACCCGGGCCATCACCCGCCACCTGCGCGAGCACAAAACCATGCGCGCCGGCATCTTCTCGGGTGCGGCCGCGAAGGCTGCGGACAAGGAACTCGTTGACGCGGTCCTGGCCAGCGCCCCGATGGAGGGCGCCCGCCTGGCCGAGGAAGTCAGCGTCAGCGAGGCTTACGTGGTGGACCCCCAGGACCACGGCTGGGACGGCGAGCCCCGCTTCAGCATTGCCGCGATAGACCTCGGCATCAAGGCCATGACCCCCGTCCGCTTCGCTGAGCGTGGCGTCCGGGTGCATGTCCTGCCGGCAACCTCCACCCTCGAGGACGTCAAAGCCGTCAACCCGGACGGCTTTTTTATGTCCAACGGCCCGGGCGATCCCGCCACAGCCGACGCCCAGGTCAAGCTGCTCCGCTCCGTCCTGGACGAGAAGCTGCCGTACTTCGGCATCTGCTTCGGCAACCAGATCCTGGGACGTGCCCTGGGTTTCGGCACCTACAAGCTCCGCTACGGCCACCGCGGCATCAACCAGCCCGTGCTGGACCGCCGCACCGGCAAGGTGGAGATCACCTCGCAGAACCACGGCTTCGCCGTGGACGCACCGCTCGACGGCGCTACCCAGGCTCCCGAGGAGCGCTACGGCCGGGTCGAGGTCAGCCACATCAGCCTCAATGACGACGTCGTCGAAGGCCTCGCGTGCCTGGACATCCCCGCCTTCTCAGTGCAGTACCACCCGGAAGCCGCAGCCGGCCCGCACGACGCCGCCTACCTGTTTGACCGTTTCATCGATCTGATGGCGCACACCAAGGCAGCCGGCACCAAGATCACCACCGATTCCAAGACTGAGGACAAGAAGTAATGCCCAAGAGAACTGACCTTAAGAGCGTCCTGGTCATCGGTTCCGGCCCGATCGTCATCGGCCAGGCCGCGGAGTTCGATTACTCCGGCACCCAGGCACTGCGTGTCCTCAAGGAGGAGGGCCTGCGGGTCATCCTGGTGAACTCGAACCCGGCCACCATCATGACGGACCCCGAGTTCGCCGATGCCACCTACATCGAGCCCATCACCCCCGAGGTGGTGGAGAAGATCATCGCCAAGGAACGCCCGGACGCCATCCTGCCCACCCTCGGCGGGCAGACTGCGCTGAACACGGCCATCGCGCTGGACAAGAACGGCGTGCTGGCAAAGTACAACGTGGAGCTCATCGGCGCGAACATCGCCGCCATCGAGCTCGGCGAGGACCGCGAAAAGTTCAAGGGCGTCGTGGAACGCTGCGGCGCCGAATCGGCCCGCAGCCACATCATCCACTCCTTGGACGAGGCGTTCACAGCCGCCGAGGACCTCGGCTACCCGATGGTGGTCAGGCCCTCTTTCACCATGGGCGGCCTGGGCTCCGGCCTCGCGTACAACGAAAATGACCTGCGTCGCATCGTCGGCCAGGGCCTGCAGTACAGCCCCACCACCGAAGTGCTGCTTGAAGAAAGCATCCTCGGCTGGAAGGAATACGAGCTTGAGATGATGCGCGACAAAAACGACAACGTCGTGGTGGTCTGCTCCATCGAGAACTTCGACCCCGTGGGCGTGCACACCGGCGACTCCATCACCGTGGCACCGGCGCTGACCCTGACGGACCGCGAATACCAGCGGCTGCGCGATATCTCCATCGCCGTCATCCGTGAGGTGGGCGTGGACACCGGCGGCTGCAACATCCAGTTCGCCATTGAGCCGGACACCGGCCGGGTAGTGGTCATCGAGATGAACCCGCGTGTGTCCCGGTCCTCCGCCCTGGCGTCCAAGGCCACGGGCTTCGCCATCGCCAAGATCGCCACCAAGCTCTCCCTCGGCTACACGCTGGACGAGATCCCGAACGACATCACGCAGAAGACCCCGGCGTCGTTCGAACCCACCCTGGACTACGTGGTGGTCAAGGTTCCGCGCTTCGCCTTCGAGAAGTTCCCGGCCGCCGACGACACCCTCACCACCACCATGAAGTCCGTGGGCGAAGCCATGGCCATGGGCCGCAACTTCACCGAGGCACTGCAGAAGGCGCTGCGCTCTTTGGAGCAGAAGGGATCGCAGCTGGACTTCACCTCCGTCCCCGAATGGGAAGTCCCGGAGCTGATCGAGAAGGCCAAACGGCCCACCACGGAACGCCTGCACCAGGTCCAGCGCGCCCTGCTCGGCGGCGCCACCGTGGAACAGCTGTTCGAAGCCACCAAGATCGACCCCTGGTACCTGGACCAGCTCCAGTTGCTCAACGAGATCTCGCACGAGATCCGCAAAGCCGGGTCCCTGACCGTGGAGATGCTCAAGCGCGCCAAGCGCCACGGCTTCTCGGACGAGCAGATCGGTTCCCTCACGCACAACTCCGAAGCCGTGGTCCGCGGTGTCCGGCAGGCCCTCGGGATCCGTCCGGTCTATAAGACCGTGGATACCTGCGCCGCCGAGTTCGCCGCCTACACCCCGTACCACTACTCGTCATACGACGAGGAGGACGAGATTGCGCTGCACTCCAAGCCGTCCATCCTGATCCTCGGCTCCGGCCCCAACCGCATCGGGCAGGGCATCGAATTCGATTACTCGTGCGTCCACGCCTCCATGGCGCTGCGCAAGGCCGGCTACGAGACCGTGATGGTCAACTGCAACCCGGAGACGGTTTCCACCGACTACGACGTCTCCACCCGCCTCTACTTCGAGCCGCTGACGCTGGAGGACGTCCTCGAGGTCATCGCCGCCGAGGAACGCACCGGCGGCGTGATGGGCGTCTTTGTGCAGCTCGGAGGCCAGACCCCGCTGAAGCTGGCACAGCAGCTGGCCGACGCCGGCGTTCCCATCCTGGGCACCTCCCCGGAAGCGATCGACCTCGCTGAGCACCGCGGCGAGTTCTCCCGCGTACTCGACAACGCCGGGCTGATCGCTCCGAAGAACGGCACCGCGGTGTCCTTCGACGACGCCAAGAAGATCGCCGACGAGATCGGCTACCCCGTCCTGGTCCGCCCGTCCTACGTGCTCGGCGGCCGTGGCATGGAAATCGTCTACGACGAGCCGAACCTCTCCCGGTACATCGCCAACGCCACGGAAATCACCCCGGACCACCCGGTGCTGATCGACCGGTTCCTGGAGGACGCCGTCGAAATCGACGTTGACGCGCTCTTCGACGGTACCGACATGTACCTGGGCGGCATCATGGAACACATCGAGGAGGCCGGAATCCACTCCGGCGACTCCGCGTGTGTCCTGCCTCCCATCACCCTGGGCAACAACGTGATTGAACGTGTCCGCACAGCAACCCGCGCCATCGCCGAGGGTGTGGGCGTCCGCGGCTTGATCAACATCCAGTTCGCGCTGGCCTCAGATGTTCTCTACGTGCTCGAAGCGAACCCGCGTGCGTCGCGCACCGTGCCGTTCGTCTCCAAGGCCACTGGAGTCCAGATGGCCAAGGCCGCCGCGCTGATCGGCACCGGCGTGACCATCCACCAGCTCCGGACCGCCTACAAGATGCTGCCGGAAACCGGCGACGGCTCCACGCTGCCGCTCGACGCTCCCGTCTCGGTCAAGGAAGCCGTGCTTCCGTTCAGCCGCTTCCGTACCCCCGAAGGCAAGGTTGTGGACTCGCTGCTCGGCCCGGAGATGCGCTCCACCGGCGAAGTCATGGGCATCGACAAGCACTTCGACACCGCCTTCGCCAAGAGCCAGGCAGCCGCAAACAACGCCCTGCCCACGGAAGGCAAGATCTTCGTCTCCGTGGCCAACCGGGACAAGCGTGCGGTCATCATGGCTGTCAAGCGCCTGTCGGACCTCGGCTTTGAGATCGTCTCCACGGGTGGCACCGCCGACGTCCTGCGCCGCAACGGCATCCAGGCCAGCACGGTCCGCAAGGTCGCCGAGGGAAGCAGCGCCGAAGGTGAGGGCACCATCGCAGACCTCGTTATCGCCGGCGAGATCGACATGGTCTTCAACACGCCCTCCGGCGGCGAAGCCCGCAGCGACGGCTACGCCCTGCGTGCCGCCGCGACCTCCATCGGCATCCCCTGCATCACCACGGTGGCCGAGTTCAACGCGGCCGTGCAGGCCATCGAGGCCATGCGCACCTACGAGTGGTCAGTGACCAGCCTGCAGGAGCACGCCGCTGCCCTGGTGGCGTCCCAGAAGGCAGCCGCGGAGAACGCGGCAGCCGAGTCCGCGGTATCGCAGCATGCCTGAGGCCGGTTCCACCTCATCAGGCCCCGCCGGCCGGGAGTCCTTCGGCTCCCGGCTCGGGGCGGCCATGGCGTCCCGCGGGCCGCTGTGCGTGGGCATTGACCCGCACCCGGCACTCCTGAAGGAGTGGGGACTGGCCGACGACGCCGCAGGGCTGAGGCGGTTCTCGCTGACGGTCTTGGAGGCCGTCAGTTCCCTCGCTGCCGCGGTGAAGCCGCAGGTGGCGCTTTACGAGCGCCACGGCTCGGCCGGGATGGCAGTCCTTGAAGAGGTCCTGGCCGCGGCAGCGCAGGCGCAGGTCCTCACCATTGCCGACGCCAAGCGGGGGGATATCGGCTCCACGATGGCTGCCTACGCGGACGCCTGGCTGCGGGACGGCTCGTCCCTGGCGGCCGACTCCGTGACCCTCAGCCCCTACCTGGGGTTTGAGTCGCTCCGCCCGGCGTTTGACCTGGCAGCGGACAACGGCCGCGGCGTTTTTGTCCTCGCCCTGACCTCCAATCCGGAAGGGGCATCCGTGCAGCATGTGGGCGGAGCCGACTCCGTGGCCCGGCGGATCGTCGCGGCGGCAGCGGCAGAAAACAGCCGGTACGCCGGCAGCCTGGGGTCCGTTGGACTCGTCGTCGGCGCCACCGTTGGGTCGGCGCTGACTGACCTGCACCTGGACCTGCCGTCGGTCCGCGGACCGATCCTCGCCCCGGGACTGGGCGCGCAGGGGGCCACCCCTGCGGACCTGCGCCGGACGTTCGGGGCCGCGTACCCGCAGGTCCTGGGGACGTCCAGCCGGGATATCCTTGCTGCCGGTCCAGGGGTTCAGGGCCTCCGAAATGCTGCGTTGCGCACGCTTGTTGGACTGCTGGGCGAATAGGTGCCTCCTGGCGGCATCCATTGATTCACCGCCCGCCAAGGGGTAGGTTTCAGGACAAGTCCAATGGCGGTCGCCATGGACTCAGCCGATGAATCCGGGGGTGTCCTCCATGAGCCTGCGACCCTTATCCGCTTCGGAACGCGCGGCCGCCCTGAACAAGGCGGCCGCCGCCCGGGCCGCCCGGGCGGCCGCGAAAGATCGCCTCAAGAACGGCAAGACATCGGCCGCGGACCTCCTTGACGCCTCCGCAGCGGACGACGCCTTGGCCCGGATGCGGGTGGTGGAGCTGCTGGAGGCCCTGCCGGGCATTGGAAAAGTCAGGGCTGCGGCCATTATGGAGCAGCTGGGCATCGCGGCGTCCCGCCGGCTCCGCGGCCTGGGCATTCACCAGCGCCAGGCGCTGGTAGATTTTATAGACGAGAAATAGGGCGTTCGTAGAGGCGCCCGCACCCTAACTCTGCCCAAAGGAATACGTGAGCAAGAAACCGGGACTGACAGTCCTCGCCGGTCCGACGGCTGTTGGCAAAGGCACCGTGTCCACCTACATCCGGGATAACTACCCCGAAGTCTGGCTTTCCGTATCAGCCACCACCCGCGCTCCGCGGCCGGGTGAGCAGGATGGAGTCCATTACTTCTTCAAGTCCAAGGAAGAGTTTGAGTCGCTCATTGCGGCCGGCGAGTTCCTGGAGTGGGCAGTAGTCCACGGCCAAAACACCTACGGCACGCTGCGGAGTTCCGTGGACCGGGCCATCGCCGCCGGCAGGTCTGTCCTCCTGGAGATCGATCTCCAGGGTGCACGACAGGTCAAAGAGGCCGTTCCGGACGCCCAGTTTGTGTTCCTGGCACCGCCCACCTGGGAAGAAATGGTCCGCCGGCTGGTGGGTCGCGGCACGGAAACAGCGCAGGAACAGCAGCGCCGTCTGGAAACCGCTAAACTGGAACTAGCCGCTGAGCCGGAGTTCGACCACACCGTCATCAATGATGACGTTCGACGCGCAGCGGACGAGCTTGTTTCACTCATGGGGCTGACCCCGCACCCGCACTAGACGTAGGGTCGGATCGGCCCGTTAGAATTTGGAGAATTCGTGTCCACGAACCTTGAAGGCATCATCAACCCTCCGATCGACGAGCTGCTGAAGGCAGCTGATTCCAAGTACGGCCTGGTGATCTTCGGTGCCAAGCGTGCACGTCAGATCAACGCTTACTACGCCCAGCTGCACGAGGGCCTGTTTGAGTACGTCGGCCCCCTGGTCGACACCAAGCTGAACGAGAAGTCGCTGTCGATCGCCCTTCGCGAAATCAACGAAGGCAAGCTCGTTTCTACGCCGATCGAAGCCGCAGAGTAAGTTCAGACTGCCTGTTGACGGAGGTCACGTGCGCATAGTCCTCGGAGTCGGGGGAGGGATTGCGGCCTACAAGGTCGCATCGCTCCTCCGGCTTTTTACTGAAGCCGGACACAATGTCACGGTGATTCCCACTGAGGCGGCTACCCGCTTCGTGGGTGTCGCCACGTGGGAGGCCCTGTCCGGGAATCCGGTCAGCAACAGCGTCTTCGACGACGTGCACCAGGTCAACCACGTCAGGCTTGGCCATGAGGCCGACCTCATTGTGGTGGCACCCGCGACAGCGGACCTGCTGGCGCGCGCGGCCACCGGCCAGGCCAACGACCTCCTCACCAACACGTTGCTGATGGCCAGCGGCCCGGTGCTTTTCGCCCCGGCCATGCACACAGAAATGTGGCGGCACGCCGCCACCCGCGCCAACGTTGAAACGCTGCGAAGCAGGGGAGTGGCCGTCCTGGAACCGGCCAGCGGCCGGCTCACCGGCACGGACTCCGGTCCCGGCCGCCTGCCTGAGCCCGAAGCCATCTTCGACGCCGCCATGGCGCTTGCACAGGGTCAGTCCGATTACCAGCTTCCGCTGGCCGGCCGTACCGTCACCGTAAGTGCAGGCGGAACCCGGGAACCGCTGGACCCTGTCCGTTTCCTGGGCAACAGGTCCTCCGGAAAGCAGGGCGTGGCGCTGGCTGTCGCTGCCCGCAATGCAGGAGCCACGGTGCGGCTGGTCGCCGCCCACATGGACGTGCCGGCGCCGGCCGGAGTCGACGTCCTCACGGTTGAGACTGCGCTGGAATTGCGGGAGGCGATGCTGGCAGCCGCGGTGGATTCCGACGTCGTGATTATGGCGGCGGCCGTTGCGGACTTCCGTCCCGCGGAGATCTCCGGCACCAAAATCAAAAAACGTGATGACACCGCTGACCCCGTCATTTCCCTGGTCCGGAATCCGGACATCCTCCAGGAACTGGTCGAACTCCGTGATCATGCTCCCGAACGCCAGGCCATTCGCCGCAGCCAGCTGATTGTCGGCTTCGCGGCCGAGACCGGTGACGGCCAGGGCGACGTCCTCTCCTACGCGGAAGCAAAGCTCAGGCGCAAGGGCTGCGATCTCCTGGTGGTCAACCATGTGGGAGCGGACAAGGTTTTTGGCCAGGACAGCAACTCGGTAGTCATCCTTGCCCGCTCCGGCGCCGAACCACAACTGGCCGCCGGATCCAAAACAGAGGTTTCGGTGGCCGTCATCACGCGGGTCGGCTATGAGCTGAACCACGTTTCGCCACGCGCCTGACCGAAAGCCACGCACCGTCTCCTTAGCACGGGGACACATGCCGCCGGAGGTCCGATTCCAAACCAGTAAGGTAGTTGAGTGACTTTACCGCTGCACCTTCCCAATACGCACGGGGCTACGCCCACCGCCCTCCGGCTCTTCACGTCCGAGTCGGTCACTGAAGGCCACCCGGACAAGATCTGCGACCAGATCAGTGACGCCATCCTGGATGCACTGCTCGCCGCGGATCCGGAGTCCCGCGTCGCGGTGGAGACCATGGCCACCACCGGCCTGGTCCATGTTGCCGGTGAGGTCACCACCGACGCCTACGTTGAAATCCCGCAGATCGTCCGGGAAACCATCCTGGGCATCGGCTACGACTCCTCGGCCAACGGCTTTGACGGCGCCCGCTGCGGTGTGTCCGTCTCCATCGGCCAGCAGTCCAACGACATCGCCGGCGGTGTCTTCAACTCCCTTGAAGCCCGCGAAGGGCGCCAGGAGGACGACTATGACCTCCAGGGCGCCGGCGACCAGGGCCTGATGTTCGGGTACGCGAGCGACGAAACCCCGTCCTACATGCCGGTCCCGATCTGGATTGCGCACCGCCTGTCCGAGCGCCTCACCGAGGTGCGCAAGTCCGGCGAGCTCTCCTACCTCCGCCCCGACGGCAAGACCCAGGTCACCATCGGTTACGACAAGGACGTGCCGGTTTCCGTGGAAACCGTCGTCATCTCCAGCCAGCACGCCGAAGGAACCAGCCTGGACCGCCTGCGCGCGGACCTCGTCTCCTTTGTGATTGAGCCGGTGTTGGGAGTCGCCAATCTGGACATTTCCGGGGCCGTCAACATCCTGAACCCGGCCGGCGAGTTTGTCATCGGCGGGCCGGTCGGTGACGCCGGCCTGACCGGACGCAAGATCATTGTGGACACATACGGCGGCATGGCGCGCCACGGCGGCGGCGCCTTCTCGGGCAAGGACCCGTCCAAGGTAGACCGTTCCGCTGCCTACGCGATGCGCTGGGTTGCCAAGAACGTTGTGGCGGCCGGACTGGCAAAGCGTGCCGAGATCCAGATTGCCTACGCCATCGGACAAGCCCGGCCCGTAGGCACGTACGTGGAAACCTTCGGCACGGAAACAGTGGATCCGGCCCGGATCAGCGCCGCCATCGCGGAGATCTTCGACCTCCGCCCACGTGCCATCATCGATGCCTTGGACCTCAAGCGTCCCATCTACGCCAAAACCGCCGCGCACGGACACTTCGGCCGTGACGATCCCGACTTCACCTGGGAGCGCCTGGACCGGGTGGAGGACCTGAAGGCCTTCTTCAACGCGTAGGCCAGCCCGCCATGGCCTCTGACGAGTCTGTCCCTCCCGGCACAGTCCAGTTGTCGCTGCTGCAGGGCTTCCCGGCGAAGGCCAGGCCGTCCGGACCTCCGCTGGCCACGCACCTTCCGGTGGCCAGGGTATTCGTCGAGACGCCGCTGCCGCACCTGGACCGACCCTTCGACTACAGCGTGCCGGCTGAACTGGATGAGGCCGCGCAGGCCGGCGTCAGGGTCAAAGTCAGTTTCAACGGCCAGGACCTGTCCGGCTTCATCATTGAACGGACGGCAGAATCCGACGCCGGCCACACCCTGGTGCCCCTCCAGAAGGTCGTCTCCCCGGTGGTTGTCCTGACGCCGCCCGTCCGGGATCTGGTGGCCGCCGTCGCGGCCAGGTACGCGGGCACGGTCAGCGACGTCTTGCGCGTTGCGGTGCCTCCGCGCATGGCCAGGCTCGAGAAGGAGTTCCTCACCGCCCCTGCGGCAGAGCCCGCGGCACCGGATCCGCTTGCCGTCGTCGCGGCCGCTACTGGCCCTGACGTCACTTCCGGGACGGATTCCGACTGGGTCGGGTACCGTAACGGCCCGGCATTTGTCCGCCACCTGCGGGACGGCGGATCTCCGCGGGCGGTCTTCAACCCACTCCAGGGATTCGGCCCGGCCGCATGGCCGCACCTGCTGGCAACGGCGGTGGCTGCAGTCCGTGCCTCCGGCCGCGGCGCCGTGGTGGTGGTTCCGGACTACAGGGACCTGGACCAGCTGGAAAAGGCGCTCCTGGCCGTGCTGCCCGCCGATGATATTGCGCGGCTGACGGCCGATGACGGGCCAACGCCCCGCTACAGGAGTTTCCTGCGCCTCCTTGCCGGGTCTGCACGCGTTGCCATCGGCACGCGTTCTGCAGCATTTGCCCCCGTCCGCGATCTGGGTCTTATTGCCTGCTGGGATGACGGCGATGACCTTCACATCGAACAGCGCGCCCCGTACGCCCATAGCCGCGACGTCCTCCTGCTGCGAGCGGAACAGGAAGGCGCCGCCTGCTTGATGGCGGGTCATTCCAGGAGTACGGAACTCCAGCGGCTGGTGGAGGCCGGCTGGGCCATGCCAGTCGAGGCCGATCGGGCGTTCGCACGACGGACTGTGCCCAGGGTGCTGAACACGGCGGACAGCTTCGAACAGGAACGCGACCCCCTCGCCCTGGTTGCGCGGCTTCCCGGTGCGGCCTGGCGCGCCGCCAAGGACGGGCTGGAACGTGGGCCTGTCCTGGTGCAGGTGGCCCGAGCCGGCTACGCCCCGTCGCTCGTCTGTGAGACCTGCCGTGAACCTGCCCGGTGCCAGGCCTGCCAGGGCCCTCTGGCCTTGGCCGGAGGCAGCGGCAGCTCTGCGATCCCGCAGTGCCGCTGGTGTTCCATGCCGGCGCCGGAGTGGCAGTGTGCCCACTGCGCGGGGCACAAGCTCCGTAAGGGCGCCACCGGAGTCCTGCGGACTGCTGAAGAGCTGGGCCGTGCATTTCCCGGAAAACCCGTTATTACGTCCTCGGGCGGCAACATCAAAGCCGGAGTTGGTGGCGCCAAGGCGCTGGTGGTGGCCACCGTCGGCGCCGAGCCCGTAGCGGAGGGCGGTTACGCGGCGGCCCTGCTGCTCGACGGCGACTCCCTGCTGCGCCGGGAGAATCTCCGCGCCGGCGAAGACACCGTGCGCCGCTGGTTCAACGCCGCAGCTTTGGTGCGTCCGGCGTCCGACGGCGGACTGGTGGTTATCACTGCGACGGAAAGCGTGGCTGTTGGCGCGTTGCTGCGGTGGGACCCGGCCGGGTACGCCCGGCGCGAGCTCGAACTCCGGATGGAACTCCAACTACCGCCGGCAGTCAGGATTGCCTCGATCACCGGCCCCCGGGCCGCCGTCGTACATTTTTCCGGGACCGTCGAGAAGGAGCTGGCCACCGCCGGTGTGGCGCTGCGGACCGCAGGTCCGGCCCCGCTGGTGCTCACCGGTCCCGCAACCGGCGGAGCCGGCAGCACCGCGGCGGCTGGGGAGGACGCCCGGAGCCTGCTGTTCTTTGCGTACGGGCAGGCAGCCACCGTCACCCGGGTACTGCGTGCAACAAAGGCTGCGGCCGCCGCCAAGCGGAGCACGGAACCGGTCCAGGTCAGGCTTGATGGCGTGGACGTCCTTTAGTAGACGTCCGTTAGCAGGCGTCCCTTAGAGGACTCGCGGCGTCAGCGTCCGCGGCGTGCCATGATGTCGTGGACCACGTCCACCAGTTGCTGGGCGGATTCGTCCCAGCTGAATTCCCGGGCACGCGCCACCGAACGGCGGGACACCTGCTGCCAGTGGGCGTCGTCGCGCAGTTTCTGCACGGCTGCGGCAAACTCTGCCGGGGACGCGGGATCAACGTAGGCTGCCGCGTCGCCGCCCACTTCCCGGAAAATCGGGATGTCGCTGGCGATGACCGGCGTGCCGAGGGCCATGGCCTCCACCAGCGGGAGACCGTAACCTTCGGCGCGGGAGAGGCTCACCAGTGCGGTGGCCCGCTTGAGCAGGACGGTGTATTCGTCGTCGGTGACCCCGTTGTGGAAGACTACCTTGGCGCCAGGCGGAACCATGATCTCCAGCTCGGCCCGGCGATCCGCGGTGATCCTGCTCAGCAGGTGCAAGGTGAAATCGGGCAGCCCGGACATTCCGGCCACCATCGTTTCAACGTTTTTGTAGGGCATAAACGAGCCCATGTACACGAGCGAATGTTCTGCACCGGCGGCGGGATCGCGCGGGTCCTGCGCGGGCTGCGGGGCGTTGCTGATGATCCGCACCGGTCTCTGGGTGAGCCGGTACTTGGCCATCAGGGCTTCAGTGGTCCGGCTGATAGTGGCCACGGTGTCCGCCCGGTTGAGGAGGACCCGTTGGGGCCAGAACGCCTTGTGGTACAGGCGCCACAGCACGCGGACGGGTGCCGGCAGGAATCCCGGGGGGGCAGGGTGCTCGTAGTAGATGAGGTCGTGCAGGGTCAGGACCAGCCCGTACTTGCGCCCCCAGCTGCCCATGGTCTGCATGGGGCACACCACAACGTCGGCCCCCAGCGGGTTGACCCTGCGGGCCACGAACAGCTCCAGCGGGGACAGCGGACTGTTGATCAGTGTGTACGGAACATCCGGAAGCAGCGCCAGCTGACGGAGGTCGCTGATGAGCATGGAAACGTCTGCAACCTTCGCGGTGGCGGCGATGAGGCTGGCCCCGTAGCGGCTGATGCCGTCGTGGTGGTCGGTCCGGGTGAATCGTGCATCGATGACAATCTTCACGCGGGGTGGTCCTTAAGGAAGCTGCGGATGAAGCCGGCGGCGGGGCCGGGCGTTTCGTAGTGGATCAGGTGGCCGACGCCGGGAATGACTTTGAGGACACCGTCGGGGAGGAGCCCGGCGAGGCGGTGCTGGTCGGGCAGGGTGGCAATCTCGTCCTTTTCGCCGGCGACCAGGAGCACCGGCAGGTCCAGTTTCCCGGCAACCTCTGCAACATGGCCGCTGACCGACGCTGTGAACGATTCGAGGAGACTCTCCCGGTTCGCGAACGCACTGAAGTAGGCATGGTGCTGGCCGTGGATGAAGCCGCGCAGCTCTTTGTCAGGCGTCTTGGCCATGGCCTCGCTCATGACCCTGACAATCAGCGGACTGCGCAGCAGCGCCAGTCCCAGCGAACGGGGGAGCCGGGCCGCCAGCCGGTAGTAGAGAACGGCCAGTCTGGTCATGATCCCCTTGGGGCCTTCCAGGGCAGGCGCGGCGATGGGATTGATCAGGATCAGCGGAGCGACGGCGCCCGGATGGGTCGCCACAAAATGGGCAGCGACGATCGAGCCGAAGGAGTGCCCTAGCAACACCGTGTCCGGACCAAGGCCGAGCGCTGCCATAAAGTCGGTGACAAAGGTGCCGTACTGTTCCACCGAGTGTGTACCGGAGGCGAACGCGGCGGAGCTGCCGAACCCTGGCAGGTCCGGCATAATGATGCGCATTTCCGGCAATTGGTCTGCCACCCGGAGGAGGCCGTGGTGATCGCCGCGGAAGCCGTGGATCACCAGGATGGTGCGGGTGTCCGGGGTGGCCTGGATGGGTTCGTAGGTCCAATACGCCACGGCGGTGCCGTCGATCACGATGTTTGCGGCACGGGTGCGGGCCGCCAGCCCCGCGCTGAAGAACGACGGCGCGGGGGATGGCTGCTGATCGGCGGTTTTCATGACCCTCGGTCCTAGTTGACGTTGTCGGGGTGGGACCCGGTGCGCTGCCCGCGGTCAAGCTCAGCCAAGGCTGCCGTGTCGCGGTCTGAAAGTTCAAAGCCGAAGACGTCCAGGTTTTCCCGGATCCGTGCCTCGGAGCTTGCCTTCGGGATGGCGATGTTCCCCAACTGGATATGCCACCGAAGAATGATCTGGGCTGCTGTGCGGCCGTGCTCGGCCGCCAGTGCCAGGACCACGGAATCCGACAGTACGTGTCCGCGCCCCAGGGGGCTCCAGGCTTCAGTCCGGATGCCCAGGGTGTGGTGCTTCTCCCTGAGCTCCACCTGCTGAAGCCACGGGTGCAGTTCAATCTGGTTCACAGCCGGCACCACTTCGGCACTCTCGAGCAGGCGGTCCAGGTGCGCCGGCTGGAAGTTGCAGACACCGATGGCCCTGACCTTCCCTTCGCGGTACAGCGTTTCGAGGGCGCGGTACGTGTCGCTGAACAGATCCCGATTGGCGCAGGGCCAGTGGATCAGGTACATGTCCACGTAGTCCAGGCCGAGGTTAACCATGGAGGTATCGAAGGCACGGAGGGTTGCGTCGTACCCCTGGTCATCGTTCCACACCTTCGTGGTGACAAATACGTCCTCGCGCCGCAGGCCGGGCGAGGACT
This sequence comes from Pseudarthrobacter sp. S6, assembly GCF_050156575.1. Classification (NCBI taxonomy): domain Bacteria; kingdom Bacillati; phylum Actinomycetota; class Actinomycetes; order Micrococcales; family Micrococcaceae; genus Pseudarthrobacter; species Pseudarthrobacter sp. S6. The sequence continues at coordinate 2,242,696 of NZ_CP189581.1, forward strand.
CCCCGGAGCCGCCGCTCCTGCCGTCGGAATCCATGGCCGGGCCCAGTCCTCGCGCCACGCCGGTTTCGTTGCCGTACATGGCTGCCGTGTCAAAGTGGCGGTATCCGGTGCCCAGGGCCGTGGCCACCAGGCCGGCGGCTTCCGCTGCCGGAACTTTGTACAGCCCGAAGCCCAACTGGTCGATCAGCACACCGTTGTTAAGGCTGAGCCGGGGTGAGGTTTTCATAGCATTGACTCTACCCATTGGGCCAAGCGACACCGCCAAACCCCACCAGGCGGCGCGCGGTGGCTTCATCCACGATCAGGTCGGTGGCGAGGCCGGCGGACAGGGCGCCCCGCAGGCCATTGATCTTCGATGCCCCGGAGACCACGCAGATCCGACGCCGGACCTGGCGCAGCTGGGAGAGGGCCGGACCCGTGGAGCGTTCATTGAGGACGATGCCGTCGGAGGATCCGTCACGCCGGAAAAACACCGTGGCGACGTCACCCACAACGTCAGAATGGGCAAGCACCTTGAGATCGCTTTCGTCCAGGTAGCCACCCGCGTAAACGTGGCTTGGGTAGTCTGCGTGCACGGATCCAACGCCGAAGATGGCGATGCTCATCCGGGCCTGCAAATCCAGGATGCGCTGCACGCTGCGCTCATTCCACATGGCGGTTTTGGTGGCCGCATGGTCAAAGAATGCGGGAACAGGGAACTGCTCCACGCGTGCACCGTAGGCACTTCCGAAGCGTCGCATGATGTCACTCGCGTACGTGATGCCGGTGGTGTGCATGTTGCCGGCGCCGTTCAGCTGGACCACCACGGTATCGTGCGTGATCTTGCGGGTGAGGTGCCTGCTGACGGCGCTGAGCGTTGATCCCCACGCGACGCCGATGATCGCATTGGAATCCACCAGGGGGCCGATGGTTCGTGCTGCCTGGATGGCCACCCGGTCCAGGGTTTCCGCCTCGTTCAGAGACTCCACCACCGGAACCACGTGCACGTCAACGCTGTACTCGCGCCGGATCATGCTTTCGAGTTCGGGGCCGGTATCCATTGGATTGCGGATCTGGATCTGGACCAAACCCGTATCCCTGGCGGCCGAGAGGAGCCTGGAAACAGTGGACCGGGACGTCCGCAGTTCCCGTGCGATTGCGTCCATGGTCAGGTCCTGGAGGTAATACATCTGTGCAGCCCTGAGCGCATCTGAGTGCCGTGAAGGCGTCATTCGGACTCCAATCTGCACGTTTGTGCATAGTGCTTGACTCCATTTTCCAATACTCCAAACAATAGTTGAAGAACGACGGTTCGTCCGGCGGTTGCCCGCAGGCCAATAAACCCAGGGAGCAGTTTTGGGAATCAGAGATTCATTCAGCCACAGCGGAGCCACGCCCGCCCACGGCCCGGTGCTGCGCGCATCGGTCCAGGGTCTGCGAAATCGTCCGCACGCCAAAGTTTTGATCATCGGCGGTGGCATCAACGGCGTGGGAACGTTCCGGGACCTCGCCCTGCAGGGAGTGGATGTGGCCCTGGTGGAGCGTGGAGACTACTGCCAGGGTGCCAGCGGTGCGTCCTCACACATGATTCATGGCGGTATCCGTTACCTCGAAAACGGAGAATTCCGCCTCGTCCAGGAATCTGTAGTGGAACGCAACCGACTCCTGCGGATCGCACCGCATTATGTGAAGCCCCTCCAGACCACCATCCCCATCTTCAGCACCTTTTCCGGCGTCCTGTCCGCACCCCTGCGGTTCCTCACGCACAAACAGCAGGGCAAGCCCAAGGAGCGCGGCGCGTTCCTGATCAAACTGGGCCTGAGCATGTATGACTCGTTTTCCCGCGACGGCGGTGCCGTGCCGCGCCACCAGTTCCGCGGACGGAAGCGGGCCCTCGCCGAGCTGCCGCAGCTGCACCCAGGCATCAAATACGCCGCCACATACTTCGACGCGTCGGTGCATAACCCCGAGCGGCTCACGCTCGATGTGCTCCAGGACGGCGAAAAAGCAGGCAAGGGCAACGGCGGACCGGAAACCTCAACAGCCCGGGCAAGCAACTACCTCGCACTTCATTCTCTCGGCGGGCCTGCCACACAGTCCGGCACCACGGTCCAGCTGCGCGACGAACTGACAGGCGAGCTCTTCGATTTCACCGCGGACGTCATCGTCAACACAACCGGCGCCTGGGTGGACCTGACCAACGAAGCCATGGGGGCGGCGTCGGCCTTTATGGGCGGCACAAAAGGATCGCACATCGTACTGGACCACCCGGTCCTGCTCGAGGCCTGCAAAGGCCGGGAGATCTTCTTTGAACACACGGACGGCCGGATTGTCCTCATCTACCCCATGGGCGACCGGGTCCTGGTAGGAACCACTGACATCAATGCGGACATGACGCAGGACGCCGTGTGCACGGACGAGGAGATCGACTACTTCTTTAACCTGATCGGCCACGTCTTCCCGGACATCAGCGTGCAGCGTGACCAGATCGTTTACACGTTCTCCGGCGTCCGCCCGCTGCCACGCCACGATGCCACCCAGCCTGGGTTTGTTTCGCGCGACTACAGCATCGAACGGCGCACCCCGGATGCCGCGGTGCCCGGCGCCGGAACCGCGGTCGTACTCAGCCTGGTGGGGGGCAAGTGGACCACATTCCGGGCGTTGGCCGAGCACATGGCAAATGATGTGCTTGCCGAGCTGGGAATGGAGCGGAAGGTCTCCACGGCGAAGCTCGCCATCGGAGGCGGTGCCGGTTTCCCCGAGAATGAGGCCGGCATCCAGAAATGGATCAAGGCGCACATGGGTACAGGGCGGGATGCTGACCGCTCTGCCGTCCTCTTGACGCGTTACGGCACGAGGGCAGACGACGTGATCCGCTACCTTGATGCAGGCCCGGACAGGCTGCTCCGTTCCACCCGTGAACTCAGTGTCCGGGAGCTGGAGTTCATGGCCCGGAATGAGCAGATCGGGCACCTCATCGATGTCCTGATCAGGCGTACGTCGCTCGCCTTCCGTGGACTTGTCACCGGAGAACTTCTTGTCGAGGTTGCGGACGTCCTGTCCGCCCCGCTGGGCTGGGATGCCACAGCCAGGACCGACGAGATCAAGCATGCGCGGGAAGTACTGGAGCGATTCCACCGCGTACAGATCCACAGCCTGGTGGCCTAGGCAGACCAGGCTGCAGCCGGGGCGTCAAAGCGCTCCGGTTCAACGGTCCCTCAACCCGCGAAGGACCGCAAAATAGAAAATAGAGGAGTCAATGATGTCTCTTGGAATTGTTTTTCTTTCCGAAGTCTTCGGAACGGCGATGCTCACCCTGCTGGGGTGTGGTGTCGTGGCCAACGTGGCCCTGAAGGGCACAAAAGGCAACAGCGGCGGGTTCCTGATGGTGACCTGGGGGTGGGGGATCGCCGTGTTCGCGGGTGTTTTTGTTGCCGCCAAATCCGGCGCCCACCTTAATCCCGCCGTCACGCTGGGCCTACTGGTCAAGGGCGGCAAGGAGTATGCCAAGGACGTCCCGGTAGATGTCGCGTCCACATTCACCTACTTCGGTGGTGAACTGGTCGGCGCCTTCCTGGGCGCGGTCGTTTGTTGGGCCGCGTACAAGCAGCATTTTGATGCCGAGCCCGTGGCAGCCAACAAGCTCGCAACGTTCTCCACCGGGCCGGCCATCCGATCCGTACCGTGGAACCTCGTCACGGAGATCATCGGTACGTTCGTCCTGGTCTTCGTCATCCTGACGCTTGGCGGGACGCCCTCGGGCCTGGGGCCGCTGGCGGTCGCCCTGCTCGTGGTGGGCATCGGTGTATCACTGGGCGGACCGACGGGCTATGCCATCAATCCCGCCCGTGACCTCGGGCCGCGCATCGCACACGCACTCCTGCCCATCAAGGGCAAGGGTTCAAGTGACTGGGCCTACTCGTGGATCCCCGTGGTGGGGCCGCTGATCGGAGGGACCCTTGCCGGTCTGGTGGCCCTCTTGGTTCCCATGATCATGCCCGCCATCGCCGGCTAGTAACTGCATCAAAAACACACACAAAAAATACAGACAAGGACGTCACCATGAACCAATACGTAATCGCCATCGATCAGGGCACCACCAGCTCCCGCGCCATCGTCTTTGACCACAGCGGCACTATCGTGTCCTCGGGCCAGATGGAGCACGAGCAGATCTTCCCGCAGGCGGGCTGGGTAGAGCACAACCCTGCCGAGATCTGGAACAACACCCGCGAGGTGATCGCTTCCGCGCTCTCCAAGGCGAACCTGACCCGGCACGACATCGCCGCCGTCGGGATTACCAATCAGCGCGAGACCGCCGTCGTCTGGGACAAAACCACCGGCGAGGCCGTCTATAACGCGATTGTCTGGCAGGACACCAGGACCCAGGACATCGTGGATGAGCTGGCGAAGGACGGCGGGCCGGAGCGGTTTAAGCAGAAGGTGGGCCTGCCCCTAGCCACGTATTTCTCCGGGACAAAGATCAAGTGGATCCTGGACAACGTCGACGGCGCACGGGCCAAGGCGGACGCCGGTGACCTGGTCTTCGGAAACACCGATTCCTGGGTCCTCTGGAACCTGACGGGCGGTGTTGACGGCGGAGTGCACGCCACAGACGTCACGAACGCGTCCCGCACCCTGTTCATGGACCTCGAAACGTTGAGCTGGGATGAGGAGATCCTGGGCATCTTCGGCGTGCCGCTGAGCATGATGCCGGCGATCAAGTCCTCCTCAGAGGTCTACGGCACCGTGCATACGTCGCAACTCTTGCGCGAAGTGCCTGTCGCCGGCATTCTCGGCGATCAGCAGGCGGCCACGTTCGGCCAGGCGGCATTCGAAGCAGGTGAAGCCAAAAACACGTACGGCACCGGCTGCTTCCTGATCTTCAACACCGGCGAGGAGATCGTTCACTCGAAAAACGGACTGCTCACCACGGTCGGGTACAAGCTCGGAGACGCCCCCACGCACTATGCGCTGGAAGGCTCTATTGCGGTCACCGGTTCGCTGATCCAGTGGCTCCGGGACAACCTCGGCATGATCAGCAGCGCGCCGGAAGTGGAAACGCTGGCGGCGGCCGTTGAGGACAACGGCGGCGTCTACATCGTGCCGGCGTTCTCGGGGCTCTTTGCCCCGTACTGGCGTTCGGATGCCCGCGGCGCCATTGTGGGCCTGACCCGGTTCGTCAACAAGAACCACATCGCCCGGGCGGCGCTTGAGGCCACGGCGTTCCAGACCCGCGAGGTACTGGACGCAGTCAATGCTGACTCCGGCGTTCCGCTCACTGAGTTGAAGGTCGACGGCGGCATGGTGGCCAACGACGCTCTGATGCAATTCCAGGCGGACATCCTGGGCGTGCCGGTGATCCGTCCGAAAGTGGTGGAGACGACCGCGCTGGGCGCCGCCTACGCAGCCGGCCTCGCCGTCGGATTCTGGAAGGACCTTGGCGAGTGCTCGGCCAACTGGGCCGAGGACAAGCGGTGGGAGCCGCAAATGGACCAGACCGAGCAGGACCGGCAGTTGCGCCTCTGGAAGAAGGCCGTGACGAAGTCCATGGACTGGGTCGACGAGGATGTGAAATAGCCTGAGTCCGTCGTTGACGGAAGCCGCACCTGCCCCGCCCGCTTCGCGGTGCCCACCACACCCGGGGCAGGTGCGGCTTCCGTCAACGTCATCTACAGTGAACCGATCGTGGCGACTTACGTTTAGGTGAAGGGACGCGTGCGCTAAAGTAGACCTATGCGTGCGATCCTTCTGCTTAGCTAGCCGCCCGGTGTCCGGAAACAACCGGAATGCCGTGCGGCTGCCCCTCCATGGCGAGGGGCTTTTGTGTGTCCGGGCACGTTTGACGGGCCGGCAACAGAGGGGATCAGACCGTTGTGGCAGCACCGATGCCACAACAGAACAGAAGAGGGCAGCAGTGAGCGTTCAGCCGGAGACAGAGACCGGAACAGCAGCAGTGGCGGCAGTAACACCCGATGAGGGTGCCTACAGCTTCGCGGCGATGGAGGCAAGGTGGCCGCAGGTGTGGGAAGACCTCAAGGTTTTCACGCCGGTGGATGATGGTTCCCGCGAGCGCCGCTACGTGCTGGACATGTTCCCGTACCCCTCGGGTGACCTGCACATGGGCCACGCCGAGGCCTTTGCCATGGGCGATGTTGTGGCCCGCTACCTGCGGCAAAAGGGCTTCGACGTCCTGCACCCGATCGGTTGGGACTCGTTCGGGCTGCCGGCGGAAAACGCCGCCATCAAGCGCAACGCCCACCCCAGCGAGTGGACCTACGCCAACATCGACACCCAGGCGGCCTCGTTCAAGCGTTACGCGATCTCCGCGGACTGGTCCCGGCGTGTCCACACCTCGGACCCCGAGTACTACCGCTGGACCCAGTGGCTGTTCAAGCGCTTCTACGAGAAGGGCCTCGCGTACCGCAAGGACTCCCCGGTCAACTGGTGCCCCAAGGACCAGACCGTTCTGGCCAACGAACAGGTGGTCAACGGTGCCTGCGAACGCTGCGGAACGCCCGTTACCAAGAAGTCCCTGAACCAGTGGTACTTCAAGATCACCGAGTACGCTGACCGCCTGCTCGATGATATGGACGGGCTGCGCGGCCACTGGCCCGAGCGCGTGCTGGCGATGCAGAAGAACTGGATCGGGCGCTCCGAAGGTGCCCACGTCAACTTTGTGATCGAAGCCGACAGCGGCAAGCCCGCCAAGGACGTCACCGTCTTCACCACCCGACCGGACACCCTGTACGGTGCCACGTTCTTTGTTGTGGCCGCCGACGCGCCGATCGCCGTCGAACTTGTCACCGAGGAGCACGCCGCCGCCCTGGACGCCTACCGCGAACAGGTCAAGGCACTGACCGAAATCGAACGCCAGTCCACCGAACGAGAAAAGACTGGTGTCTTCACCGGCCGCTACGCCGTCAATCCCCTCAACGGTGAAAAGCTGCCGGTCTGGGCTGCTGATTACGTCCTGGCCGACTACGGCACCGGCGCTATCATGGCTGTCCCGGCCCACGACCAGCGCGACCTCGACTTTGCCACGACGTTCGACCTGCCCGTCCGTGCCGTGCTTGACACCGGCGAAGAGGACCCCACCGTTTCCGGCAAGGCCACCTCCGGCGAGGGCACCCTGATCAACTCTGGCATCCTCGATGGGCTGCCGAAGGCAGATGCCATCCCCGCTGCCATCGGCATCCTCGAGAAGCAGGGCACCGGCGAGAAGTTCGTCAACTTCCGCCTGCGTGACTGGCTGCTGAGCCGCCAGCGGTTCTGGGGCACGCCCATCCCGATCATCCACTGCCCTGCCTGCGGCGAGGTTCCCGTTCCTGACGAGCAGCTGCCTGTCAGGCTGCCGGCTGACCTGCGCGGCGAAGACTTGTCCCCGAAGGGCACGTCACCGCTGGCCGCCGCTGAGGCCTGGGTCAACGTTGACTGCCCCAATTGCCACGGGCCTGCAAAGCGCGATACCGACACCATGGACACGTTTGTGGATTCGTCCTGGTACTTCCTGCGGTTCGTCTCACCGCAGTACACCGAAGGCCCGTTCGATCCGGCGAAGATCAACGAGTGGATGCCCGTGGGCCAATATGTGGGCGGCGTGGAGCACGCCATCCTGCACCTGCTGTACGCCCGGTTCTTCACCAAGGTCATCCACGACCTCGGCATGATCGACGTGGACGAACCGTTCAGCGCGCTGCTGAACCAGGGCCAGGTCCTCAATGGGGGCAAGGCCATGAGCAAGTCGCTGGGCAACGGTGTAGACCTCAGCGAGCAGCTGGACAAGTACGGCGTGGACGCCGTGCGTCTGACCATGATCTTCGCGTCCCCGCCGGAGGACGACGTCGACTGGGCGGACGTTTCGCCGTCGGGATCCGCAAAGTTCCTGGCCCGTGCCTGGCGCCTGGCGCAGGACGTCACCAGTGAGCCGGGTGCCGCTGTCGCCGCCGGTGACCGTGCCCTGCGCTCCGTCATTCACCGCACCATCGCGGACGCCGCCGCGCTGCTTGACACCAACAAGTTCAACGTGGTGGTGGCCAAGCTCATGGAACTGGTCAACGCAACACGCAAAACCATAGATGCAGCCAGCGGCGCCGGCGGGGCGGATCCTGCCGTCCGGGAGGCGGCGGAAGCCGTCGCCGTCATCCTGAGCCTCTTCGCGCCGTACACCGCGGAGGACATGTGGAACGTCCTGGGCCATCCCGCGTCCGTGGCGAACGCCGGCTGGCCGGTACACGACGAAGCGCTGCTGGTCCAGGAAACCGTCACCGCGGTGATCCAGGTCCAGGGCAAAGTCCGTGACCGCGTCGAAGTCTCGCCGGGGATCGGCGAAGACGAACTGCGGGAACTGGCCCTGGCCAGCGAAAACGTCCAGCGCGCGCTTGACGGCCGCGGCATCCGCACGGTGATCGTGCGAGCGCCTAAACTGGTCAACATCGTCCCGGCCTAACCCGGGACACCGGCCGCCGGTTCCAACTGGCGGCCGGTCCTAGAGCAGGAGGCGTTCTTGCCCGACCGTGACGCCGCTGCCTGGCTTTGGCTCCGGGAGCGTCTGTCTGCCCTCCGTCCTGCACCGCGCCCTGGCACGCAACTGTCGCCAGTCCCGGTGGCGCCCGCCGTCGTCGTCCGTACCGCAGTGGTTACCGACTCTGCCTCCGCACTGCCGCCCGACTGGGTGCGTTCGTGCGCCGGTGACGGACGCCTGACTGTCATCCCGATGCCCGTTATGGTGGGCGCGGAAATCTACGGCGAGGGCGAAGACGACATCACCGAAACCATTGCGCTGGCACTCGCCAGCGGCACATCGGTCAAGACGTCCCGCCCGTCACCGGGACAGTTTGAACAGGTCTTCCTGGCCGCTGAACGCCTGGGCTATGAAAGCGTGGTCTCCATTCACATCTCCGGAGGCTTGTCCGGGACCGCGGATGCGGCGAGGCTCGCGGCCACCCGGGTGGCAATCCCGGTGGAAGTCCTCGACTCCTCCACTGTGGGCATGGCTCTGGGCATGGGTGTGCAGGCCGCGGTGGCGGCAGCCGCGGCAGGCAGCGACATCACAGCCGTAGCAGCCGCGGCGGCGGCGCAGTTCGCGCGCACCAAGGTCTATTTCTACGTGCCCAGCCTTGAACAGCTCCGCCGGGGCGGCCGGATCGGCGCGGCCGCGTCGCTGCTGGGGACCATGTTCGCCATCAAACCCATCCTTGCCGTCGACGACGGCAAGATCATACCGCTGGAAAAGGTCAGATCGGCAGTCAAGGCTGTCGCCCGCCTCGAGGAGCTGGCCACCGCGGACGCCGCATCGCGCCCCCATGGCCAGGCCCGCCTTGCCGTCCACCACTTCGGTAATCCGGCCGAGGCAGAGGCTTTGGCAGCCCGGCTGTCCGCCGCATTGCCCAGCTGCCCGCCTGCCCAGATCAGCTCCCTGCCAGCCGTCCTGGCAGCCCACGCCGGGCTTGGTGTGCTCGCGGTGATCGTGGGGGAGAATGGCCCAACTGTGCGGAACCCCGAGTCGGAGCTCCCGGCAGCTTCGACGTCGTAGCTTCGGACTAGCGGTTTCCACATAGGTGCAGCCGGGACTGTCCCCGGCGGCTATGCTTCCCTAGCGTTGGGTGCATGTCACGCCGGGACGCTGGAGCAGCAGCACGCCAGGGGGCCCGGCATGCCCGGGACCGGTTGCGGTCCACGCTCGGAGCCAGCCCGGGGCTACTGCTCACCGACGGCGGCGATAGGGTGTTTGAGTACGACGGGGCGGCTCACGGTTCCTGTGACGACGCCGCTTCGGGGGCCGCTGATGATTCCCCTGCCGGTACAGAGAGGACGGGACCGTTACTGAGGTGGCGGGTGGGCCTGCGTGTCGCTTTGCTCATTGCCGCCATCGCGGTACTTGGCAGCGTCTGGTTCTGGGCTCAGGTAGCCGCCGGTCAGCCCGAAGTCAGGCCACTGAGTGACAGCTCCGCCCAGGGCAGCATGCCTGAGGGGGTGGTCAGCCACGGCCCCGAGCCACGCGGGGCCGGGCAGCGTGAACTGGCGCCGGAAAGTACACAGGCCGGCACCGTCATCATCCACGTGGCCGGGGCCGTCGCCGTGCCCGGGGTTGTGCAGTTGCCCGCGGGCAGCCGGGTTCACCAGGCAATCGCCGCGGCAGGCGGCGGCACGGCCGCTGCAGACCTGAACCGGCTTAACCTTGCTGCCGTACTGACGGACGGACAAAAGCTCTACGTTCCCCAGGCCGGCGAAGAAGTCCCCGCCGGATCGTCCGGCCCACCCGGGGAAGCTGGGGAGGAGCCTGGCAATAGTGGGACCGCGTCAGCAGGAGGAAAGGTCAACCTCAACACGGCAAGCGTCGAAGAGTTGGATGCGCTGCCGAAAGTCGGGCCAGTACTGGCTCAGCGGATCGTGGACTGGCGCAAGGAACACGGCTCCTTCACATCGGTTGAGGATCTTGACGCCGTGGACGGCGTGGGCCCCAAGATGCTCGAAACGCTTCTTCCCCTGGTAAGGGTCTGAGGTGGCCGGGCGCAGCCCGTGGAGCCGCTTTGTTGACTCAGCCGTGCAGGGCCAGCGGGCTCCGGGAGCGTTCCCGGCTTCCGTGGGTAGGCCGGCCGTAACTCCGCCCTCCGGGTTTCGAGCCGTCGGTCTGAACCTCCGCAGGCTGGGTGAACGCGTTGGGCCGAAACTTCGGGGCAAGGAGCCATCGATTTCATCAGCGGATGCGCCGCGCCGGCGCACGGACGTCAGGCTGGCGCTGCCCGCCCTCCTCGTCTGGAGTGCCGCTGTCGCCGGTGTCTGGCTTACCCCAGGGGCGCTGGTAGGGCTCTGCTGCGGGTTGGTGCTGGTGGCTGCCTGTCTGTTGATCGGGGCATTGCGAGGCAGGGCGCTGGTGGCAGGCCGCCGGAGCTTTCTGATGACCACCGCGGTTGCCTTGTTACTGGCCGCGACCGCGGCTGCCCATTCGGCAGTCTCCTCGTCCCAACGCCACGACGGGCCGTTTGCCGAAGCTGCCGCGGCCGGGAACTCTGTGGTGGCCATCCTGGAAGTAACCGGATCCCCGCGTGCCATCACAGTCCCGGGCACTTCTGGGCCGCCCGCACGGTGGTCGGTAACAGCGCAGACAGCGGAGATTGCCGTCAGCAGCCAGGTCATCCGCACGCGTGCCCCTGTGGTGGTGATGGGCGGCGAGGGCTGGGGAGACCTGGTGCCCGGGCAGGTGGTCCGGACGGCCGGCAAGCTGAAGGCGCCCGTCGCAGGCCAGCAGGAAACCGCTGTCCTGTCGGCCTCCCTGCCACCCCGTACCGGTTCCGGGGCCGTCAGCAGCGCCGCAGTTGATGATGCCGATGCCCCGGCTTGGCAGCTTGTAGCCAAGGATCTGCGCGTCCGCTATGTCTCCGCTGCATCTTTCCTTGCCGCCGATCCGGCCGGTCTCCTCCCGGGCATGGTCACCGGAGATACCAGCGCCCTGGACGAAGGGCTCAATGCGGCGATGAAAACTGTGGGCATGACCCATTTGACCGCGGTCAGCGGAGCGAACTGCAGCCTGGTCCTGGGTGCGCTGCTGATCGCTGCACGCAGCCTTCGCCTGCCCCGGCTCCCTGCTGGGGGACTGGCACTGACCGGCCTGGCCATGTTTGTGGTGCTCGTGGGCCCGGACGCCAGCGTGTTGCGTGCCGCGCTGATGGGTGCAATCGCAGTGGCCGCGTTGGCAGGCGGCCGGACGGGCCGTGGCCTCAGTTTCCTCTCCCTCGCCGTAATGGGCCTGCTCCTGATGGACCCCGGCCTCGGTACCAGCTTTGGGTTCCTCCTGTCCGTACTCGCGACCCTGGGAATCATCGTCCTGGGCCGACGGATGATCGACTGGACCCCGGCAGTTATTCCACGCTGGGCAGCCGCGGCCTGCGCCGTTCCGCTCTCCGCGCAGTTGCTGTGCGGCCCGGTGATTGTGCTCCTGCAGCCCCAGTTCTCCACGTACTCGCTGCTCGCTAACCTGATGGCAGCCCCGCTGGTAGCACCGGTGACGTTGCTGGGAACGGCAGCGGTCCCAGTGGTGGTTGCTGCGCCGTGGCTGGCCACCGTCCTGATCGCCGTGGCAGGCACTTTCAGCGCCGGGGTGGCAGGCACCGCGCGGATCACGGCCGGATTGCCGGGGGCTGCACTGCCCTGGCCCGAAGGACCATTCGGACTCCTGACCATGGGGCTGCTCTCCGGGCTGACGTTTGCCATTGTGTGGCTATCCGTCAGGCCGCGGCAGGTGTTCCGGGGGGTCCGGGTACTGCACGCCCGGACCGAATCCGTGTTGGACCTATTGGAACGGCATCTGGGGGCCGCGGTGTCCCGGTGCCGGCCAGGCCGACGTTGGCCATGCCATCGTGACCCCGGCTTGGCGGCTGCGGCCCACCGTGGCAGGCTTAGACACGGCACCAGAATTTCCGGGAGGAATCCACCATGGCCGCAGCCCAGACCACTCGAACCAGGACTCCGGCGTCCAACACGGCCACCTGGCGGGACGTGACGCCAGCCGAAATCGTCCTCGTGGGCGGACCGGAGGAATACCTCGGCATCCGGGCCATGGACCATCTCCGCGCCCAGGTGCGAACGGCGTTCCCTGACGTGGAGGTCAGCCGCCTCGCAGCCGGCGCCTACGAAGCCGGAATGCTCGCGATGAATGTCAGCCCCTCACTCTTCGGTGAGCGCAAGCTGATCGAAGTCGAAGGCGTAGAAGGCATGAACGATGCTTTCCTGGCCGACGCGCTGACCTACCTGTCCCGCCCGGAACCGGACGCGGTGCTCGTCCTGCGCCACGCCGGGGGAGTCCGGGGCAAGAAGCTCCTCGATGCTATCAAAGCGGGCGGTTGGCCGGTGGTGGACTGCCAGCCACTGAAGAAGGACGCGGATAAGGCAACTTTCGTGTCGACTGAATTCAGGGCAGCCGGACGCAAGATCAGCTCGGACGCCGTACAGACGCTGGTGAACGCCGTTGGTGCCAACCTTTCGGAACTCGCGGCGGCGTGCAGCCAGCTGATCGCGGATGCCACGGGGGCAGTGACCCCGGACATGGTGGACCGCTACTACGGCGGCCGGATTGAGGCCACGGCGTTCAAGGTCGCGGACGCTGCGATGGCAGGAAACGGGCCAGTAGCTCTCTCCATCCTTCGCCACGCGCTTGCCACCGGAGCCGATCCGGTTCCGCTGGTGGCGGCGCTGGCGGCCAAGCTGCGGACGGTGGCTAAAGTTGCCGGCGCCCAGGGGTCCCCGGCGCAGATCGCCCGGGACTTGGGCATGCAGCCGTGGCTCGTGGAGCAGGCTCAGCGCGATGTGCGCCGGTGGACCCCGGAAGGCCTGGTCCGCTCCATCCAGGCGACCGCCGAGGCCGATGCCCAGGTCAAAGGTCTTTCGCGTGATCCCGTCTATGCCGTTGAACATGCCGTGACCGTCATTGCAACCTCTGTGCGCGGACACTGATTCCAGTTGGCTGCGGCTGCGTACGTAACGCTGACGTAGCGGCTGGTAACTTAAAGATGTGTGGCCGGCACCCATCGGGTGCCGGCCACAATCATCAGTTCAGGTGAACTGGAAACCTTACAGCGCGTTGACCTTCTTGGAGATGGCCGACTTGCGGTTTGCTGCGTTGTTCTTGTGCAGAACACCCTTGCTGACAGCCTTGTCCAGCTTGCGGCCGGCAACAAGCAGAGCAGCGGCAGCTGCATCCTTGTCGGTGGACTCAACGGCGGTGTTGACGGCGCGGATGGCCGTCTTCAGCTCAGACTTGACTGCGTTGTTGCGCAGGCGGGCCTTCTCGTTGGTAAGGATGCGCTTCTTCTGGGACTTGATATTAGCCACGTGTGAACTCTCTTTTTAATGCGGAAATGGTCTAGAGGGCTTTCAGATTGGCCATTGACTGAGCGGCGTGGGGATACCTATGGCGACCAACCATGAGTGGCCGTCGACCTGCACGGACACACAGCTATACAGAATAGCAGACCCCCCGCAGACTGGCCATTTGGCGGGTTACTTCCAGCCGTGTCGGCGCCGGATGCCTGCGGCCACCAGATCGAAGCGTTTCCGGTCCAGGACAGCACCTTCGCGCCGGATGGCGTCCGGTCTGATCTGCAGGATCCGTCCCAGGTTGGCCTCGCTGGGCCGCTGCTGGCGGTCCCAGCTGCCGGTCCCGATGTCCACGTAGTCTCCGGAGCCGTTGCCGGTATGGTCGTGGTCCTTGCTGGTGAGCATCACTCCCAGCAAGTACCGGCCGCTCGTGCCTACCAGCAGAACAGGACGGTCTTTGCCCCGGCTGTGGTCCTCTTCGTACGGTACCCAGGTCCACACGATCTCGCCGGGGTCGGGACTGCCGTCGGGCTGCGGGGCGTACCGTATGGCAGCCGTGCCGCCAAAGTCGCCAGGATAGATGGCGGGCGTGTCCGTTCCCACAAGTTGGGTTGGGCCGGGACGGAAGTTCTGCAGGACCCTGACGGAGATCCGGACGGCATTGGCCAAGGAGCGGAGGTTGAAAGTCATGGGCCAACACTATCGCCGGGCCCCCCGGGGCCGGTTTGACCTGGATGCAATACGATGCGCCCGGACGTGGGAGACTGGAGGTTCCAAATGTGCGGTCCAGCCGCAGGGTGCCTTCGGTGCGTCCTGGCGGCGGTCGCACGAATGTCAACAGTAAGGACCCTGCGTGTCTCCCATGGCCCGCACCGCCCCGGTGCCCGCCGCGACTGATCCGGCCATCATTCGGAATTTCTGCATCATCGCGCACATTGACCACGGTAAATCCACCCTGGCTGACCGCATGCTGCAGTTCACCGGGGTGGTTAAGTCCCGCGATATGAAGGCCCAGTATCTGGATCGCATGGACATTGAGCGCGAACGCGGCATCACCATTAAGTCCCAGGCGGTCCGCATGCCCTGGGAGCTCGACGGGACCAGTTACGCGCTGAACATGATCGACACCCCCGGTCACGTGGACTTCACCTACGAGGTGTCCCGTTCGCTGGCGGCCTGCGAAGGGGCAGTACTGCTTGTTGACGCGGCGCAGGGCATCGAGGCGCAGACTCTCGCGAACCTCTACCTGGCAATGGAAAACAACCTCACCATCATTCCGGTGCTGAACAAGATCGACCTCCCGGCAGCTCAGCCCGAGAAGTACGCGGCCGAACTGGCCAGCCTGATCGGCGGCGACCCCGACGACGTGCTCCGCGTCTCCGGCAAGACCGGCATGGGTGTCGAGGTGCTGCTGGACAAGATCGTCCGCGACCTGCCGGCCCCAGTGGGGGACCCAAACGCCCCCGCGCGCGCCATGATCTTCGACTCCGTCTACGATACGTACCGCGGTGTGGTCACCTACGTCCGTGTGGTTGACGGCATGCTGCACCCCCGTGAACGTATCCAGATGATGTCCACCCGGGCCACCCACGAACTCCTGGAAATCGGGGTGAGTTCCCCGGAGCCCACCCCTTCCAAAGGCCTCGGCGTGGGCGAAGTGGGCTACCTCATCACCGGTGTGAAGGACGTCCGCCTGTCCAAAGTGGGCGACACCGTCACCAACCTGGCCAAGCCTGCCACTGCCTCCCTTCCCGGCTACGCCGACGCCAAGCCGATGGTCTTCTCAGGCCTGTATCCGCTGGACGGCACGGACTATCCTGTGCTCCGCGATGCGCTGGAGAAACTGATGCTTAACGACGCCGCACTGGTCTATGAGCCGGAAACGTCCGCCGCGCTGGGATTCGGCTTCCGGGTGGGCTTCCTCGGCCTGCTACACCTCGAAATCACCAGGGAGCGGCTCGAACGCGAATACAATCTGGACCTGATCTCCACGGCCCCCAATGTGGAGTACGAGGTAACGCTGGAGGACAAGAAGGTGGTCCACGTGACCAATCCCAGCGAATACCCCTCCGGCAAGATCGCCGAGGTCCGCGAGCCTATGGTGGCCGCCACCATCCTTGCTCCGAATGAGTTCGTGGGCGCCATCATGGAACTTTGCCAGAGCCGCCGCGGTGTTATCGGCGGCATGGACTACCTGTCCGAGGACAGGGTCGAAATCCGGTACCGGTTGCCGCTCGCTGAGATCGTGTTCGATTTCTTTGACATCCTTAAATCCAAGACCCGGGGCTACGGCTCGCTCGACTGGAAGGCTGACGGCGAGCAGGTGGCCGACCTGGTCAAGGTGGACATCATGCTCCAGGGCGAACAGGTGGATGCCTTCTCCGCCATCACGCACCGCGAGAAGGCTTATGCCTACGGTGTGATGATGACCGGCAAATTGCGCGAGCTTATTCCCCGCCAGCAGTTCGAAGTACCCATCCAGGCTGCCATCGGCTCCAGGATCATCGCCCGGGAAAGCATCCGCGCCATCCGCAAGGACGTTCTGGCCAAGTGCTACGGCGGCGACATTTCCCGTAAGCGCAAGCTGCTGGAGAAGCAGAAGGAAGGCAAAAAGCGCATGAAGATGGTGGGCCGTGTTGAGGTTCCCCAGGAAGCCTTTATCGCTGCGTTGACCACTGACGAGTCCAAGGACAAGGCCAAGAAGTAGTGATCACAGTGGCCGGCAACACCGGAGGCCCCTGCAATGCCTAGCATCCTTCCGCTCGGCGACCCGGCGCCGTCGGACGGTCTGCTGCCCGCCCAGGCAGTGGACGGTGCGGCACGCCGGGCCTTCGGACTGTACGTGCATATCCCGTTCTGCGCGGTGCGCTGCGGATACTGCGACTTCAACACCTATACGGCCACCGAGCTGGGCGGCGGAGCGTCGCAGGACGCCTACGCCAGCACGGCTGTGTCCGAAGTCGACTTTGCCGCCACCGCCCTGCGGGACTCCGGTCTGCCGGACCGTCCGCTGAGTACAGTCTTCTTTGGCGGTGGCACTCCTACGCTGCTCCCCGCGGAAGACCTCGCCCGGATCCTGACTGCCGCCGTCGGGCACTGGGGCCTGGAACCCGGCGCCGAAGTGACCACCGAAGCAAACCCGGACTCGGTCACCCCCGCATCACTGCAGGTGCTGGCCGACGCCGGTTTCACCCGGGTGTCCTTTGGCATGCAGTCCGCGGTACCCCATGTCCTGAAGGTCCTGGACCGCACGCACACGCCCAGCCGTGTGCCGCAGGTGGTCCAGTGGGCTCGGGACGCCGGACTGGCCGTGAGCCTGGATCTTATTTACGGGACGCCGGGGGAGTCCCTGGCGGACTGGCGGTTCTCCCTGGAGACGGCGCTGTCCTATCAGCCTGACCACATCAGTGCCTACGCGCTGATCGTGGAGGACGGCACCAAGCTGGCCGCCCAGATCCGCCGTGGTGAAGTCCCTGGAATCGACGACGACGACCACGCCGACAAGTACGAACTCGCCGACGAACTGATCGGCGCGGCGGGCCTCAGCTGGTATGAGGTCAGTAACTGGTCCCGGACGCCGGAGCAGGCATGTCGGCATAACCTGGCGTACTGGCGGGGGGACGACTGGTGGGGCATCGGACCCGGTGCACACTCACACGTCGGCGGAGTGCGGTGGTGGAACGTCAAGCACCCCACGGCCTACGCCGGACGGCTCGCGCAGGGGCTGTCACCGGCCGCCGGGCGGGAAACGCTCGACGCCGAAACCCGTGATGTGGAGCGCGTGATGCTTGAGGCCCGGCTCGTGTCGGGGCTGGCAACGTCAACGTTGGGTGAACACGGCCGGCACGCCGTGGCCGGGCTCATCGCGGACGGCCTGGTGGAGCCGCCGGCAGCCTTCCACGGCACGCTGGTTTTGACCCTGAAGGGGCGCCTGTTGGCCGACGCCGTGGTCCGCAGGATCCTGCCGGACTAACAGTGGTGGGCCCACGCCCGCAGGGTTCCCTGGCCGAGCCTGCGAGCTTAGCGCGGCGGTCCCTTCCCAACACTCGCAAGCTCGCGTCGGGGCCCTCGGGACGCCGCTTAGCGGGTGGGGACTACTTGATCCAGCGCAGGTTGTACTGGTAGCGGTGCGGCTGGCCCTTGTTGACATGGATGCCTGCGGCCACCGAGAAGCAGGTCAGGGCAATCCAGATCAGGGTGGCGATGACAGCGAAGATGTTTCCCACCACCGGAATAAACACCAGGACATTGGCCACCAGCGCAGCAATGGTGGGCGGCAGGCTGAAGTTCAGTGCTTCCTTGGATTCCTGGGCGGTAAACGGCCCGCGCTCACGGAAAATCAGGTAGATCAGCAGGGACGGAACACAGCCGAGAATCCCGCCGAAGTGCGCCAGCGTGGCCCACTGGCGGTCTTCGCTGGCCGTCAGCGGCAGCGCATTTGCCGGAACGCCCTGGTACTCGGAACGGCCCTGGCCGCCGTGATCGTCCCGGTGCTCGCGTGCGTTTTGTGCCACGGTTTTCTTCCTTCGAAAGTGCAATGGTGCTGGGTTGGAGAGTGCCGGACTGAAAGCAACTGCAGCGCCCGCAGTACCAAGAATACTGGTTCGGCCACCAAATGCCGCCGCGCGGAGCCGGATCCGGCGTTAAGGCACTGTCAGGAAGTCGATGACTTCCTCCACCCGCCCGAGCAGTGACGCCTCCAGGTCCGCATAGCTGCGGACTGCGCCCAGCAGCCTTTGCCAGCCAAGCCCGATATCTTCCTTCGTGGAGTGCGGCCAGCCGAATGCTGTCAGGATGCCGGTCTTCCAGTCCTGCCCGCGCGGCACCACCGGCCACTGTTCGAGGCCCAGGACCGCGGGCCGGATGGCTTGCCACACGTCAACGTAAGGATGACCGACGATAAGAACGTTGCCGGCAGCGCCGGGGGAAGCCAATACGGCGGCAGCGATGCGCGACTCCTTCGAACCCGGCACCAGGTGGTCCACCAGGACCCCCAGCCGGCGGCCGGGACCGGGACCGAACGCGGCCACCGCCCCGGCGAGGTCATCAATGCCATGCAAAGGTTCGACGACGATGCCCTCAACGCGGAGATCGTCACCCCAGACCTTCTCCACCAGTTCGGCGTCGTGCTTTCCTTCCACCCAGATTCTGCTCGCCTTGGCCACTTGGGCACGCTGGCCGGCCACGCGGACTGAGCCGGACGCCGTCCGGCCGGCCACCACGGGGGCGGCCTGCCTGGGCGCCGGGGGAACGAGCCGGATGGGCTGCCCCTCCAGGAGGAACCCGAAGCCGAGTCGGAAGGACCGGGACTTTCCTCGCCGGTCTTCGAGGGCCACCACATGCATGCCGCCGGACTTCTCCACCCGGGTCACCGCTCCCACCCAGCCGGACTGGACATCTTCAAGGACCATGCCGCGCGCCACGGGAACCTCAGGAAGTTCGCTCCTGACGGGCGCGGTGATCTCCTGCGGACCCCAGTTCTGGTAGTGCATGGATTGATTCCGCCTCGCCGCTAGATCCTGGCCCGGAATTTCGCCCGGAGCGGTACCAATGCTAACAACGGGGTGACTCATATTAGACTGTTAGCACTTAGGCATGTCGAGTGCTAACCCCGCAGCGATCACGGATGGAGGTGGAGTATGAGCGAGCCGCGCAAACTCGAAGTACTGCGCGCCATCGTGGAGGACTATGTGCACTCCCGCGAGCCAGTGGGTTCCAAAGCGCTCGTGGAACGCCACCACCTTGGCGTGTCCAGCGCCACCATCCGCAACGACATGGCGGCTTTGGAAGACGACGGCCTGATCACCGCCCCGCACACGAGCGCAGGAAGGATTCCCACAGACAAAGGCTACCGGCTGTTTGTGGACCAGATTTCAGCGGTAAAGCCGCTTTCCCAGGCGGAACGGCGGGCAATCCAGGCGCTGCTGGAGGGTGCAGACGATCTGGATGACGTCCTGGACAGAACCGTCAGGATGCTGTCGCAGCTGACCAACCAGGTCGCCGTCGTGCAGTATCCGCATCTGAGCCGCGCCACCATCCGCCACATCGAATTCGTCCTGCTTGCGCCGCAGCAGGTACTCGTGGTCCTCATCGCCACCACCGGCAAGGTAGAACAGCGTGTGATCGACGTAGGCCTGGACCTTGGCGACGACGCCGTCGCGGCGTTGCGGGCACACTTCCTCGGATCCCTCGCGGGCATCTCGCTGAGCCGACTGGCGCCCTCGCTGCCGGGGGTCGTTTCGTCCGTCAGCCCGGGCCAGCGTGCGGCGGCCCAGGCATTGGCCCACGGGCTGGAAACGCTCGCCCACAACACCCGCGAGGAACGCATGGTCATGGCCGGAACAGCAAACCTCGCCCGCTCCAATGTGGATTTTCCGCTCAGTATCGGACCAGTCCTCGAAGCCCTCGAGGAGCAGGTTGTCTTGCTGCGCCTCTTAGGCGACATGGCGCAGGATCCGAGGGGGGTGGCAGTCAGTATCGGGCGTGAAAACCCGTACGACGGGCTCGCGGAAGCCTCCGTGGTGGCCACGGGCTACGGACCAGACAGCACCGCCAAGATCGGTGTGCTGGGCCCCACCCGGATGGATTATCCCACCACCATGGCCGCCGTCAGGGCAGTAGCCCGTTACCTTTCAAGAATTCTGGGTCCGTAACAGTACTACGGTCCAGGCACGAAGAGCAGTGCCGGCAGCCCGCCTGCCGGCAGTACAACAAGGAAGAGATACGAACTTTGAGCAGCCACTACGACGTCCTCGGAGTCTCGCCGGAAGCCACCGGGGAAGAGATCAAGAAGGCCTACCGCAAGCTGGCCCGCACTCTTCACCCGGATGTAAACCCCGGGGATGATGCTTCGGACCGCTTCAAGGCCGTGACCCACGCCTACGAGGTACTTTCGGACCCGCAGAAGCGCCGGATCTATGACACCACCGGCAACGAGAACGGAACCGACAACGGGTTCGGCGGCGGCGGATACTCCGGCCAGGGCTTCGCGTTCCAGGATATCTTCGACACGTTCTTCGGCGCGGGCGGCTCCTCCGGCCCCGCGTCCCGGGTCCGCCGCGGCCAGGACGCACTGATCAGTGTCCGGATCGAACTGCGCGATGCCGTGTTCGGCGTCAACCGGAAACTCGAAGTGGACACCGCGGTCACCTGCCCCACCTGCAACGGGTCATGCTGCCGCGAAGGCAGCCACCCTGTCCGCTGCGATATCTGCGGCGGCAGCGGCCAGGTTCAGCGTGCGGTGCGCTCCATCCTGGGCCAGGTCATGACGGCGGCCCCGTGCGGCAGCTGCGAGGGGTTCGGGACGGTTATCAAGGACCCTTGCAACGAATGCAGCGGACAGGGCCGCATCCGCAGCCGGCGGTCCCTGACCATCAAGGTGCCCGCCGGAGTTGCCACAGGCACGCGGATCCAGCTCTCCGGGCAAGGCGAAGCAGGCCCGGCCGGAGGACCATCCGGGGACCTCTATGTGGAACTACGGGTCAACAACGACGCCACCTACGCCCGCGACGGCGACGACCTGCACGCAACGCTGCACATTCCGATGACAGCCGCCGCCCTGGGCACCGAGCTGTCACTGGAAACCTTTGACGGACTGCAGGAGATCGACGTCAAGGCAGGCACGCAGTCAGGGGAGATCATCACGCTCCGCGGACTCGGCGTGACGCACCTGCGCGGTTACGGCCGCGGGGATCTGATGGTCCATCTGCAGGTTGAGACGCCAGCCAAGCTGGATGCTGCGCAGGAGGACCTCCTGCGGCAGCTGGCGAAGCTTCGGGGCGAGCAGTTCACGGAAGGCAAACTGGCAGCCAGCGGCGGCGTCTTTGCCAAGCTGCGGGACCGGTTCGGTAACCTGTAGCGGTGAGCAATCCCGTTTTCTTCAGCGGTGCCGGGTCGCTCGACGAGCTGGTGCCCGGTGCCCGATTTGTCCTTCAAGGGCCGGAGGCACGCCACGCCGTGACCGTGAAACGGCTATCTCCTGGAGAGTCCGTGGACCTTGCCGACGGCGCCGGAAAACGGCTGACGGGAACTGTTGTCTCGGCGTCGCCTGCAGAGCTTACCGTGCAATGCTCCGCCGTCTCCGTGGAGGACCGGCACGACATCCGGCTGGTGCTGGTGCAGGCCCTCGCCAAGGGGGACCGCGACGAACTGGCCGTGGAAACGGCAACCGAACTCGGGATTGACGCCGTAATTCCCTGGCAGTCCGAGCGCTCAATCGTCCGCTGGAAGGGCGAGCGTGCGGCCAAGGCCCACGCGAAATGGCAGTCCGTGGTCACGGCGGCCGCCAAGCAGGCACGCCGCGCCTGGATCCCCGAGGTGCGCGCCGCCGTCGAAACGGCAGGCCTTGTGGCAGCAGTGGCGGCAGCGGATCTGGCCGTAATCCTGCACGAAGATGCTGTCCGGCCGCTCCGGTCCGTCCTGGAATCATGGCAGGGTGCCCAGGGTGCCCAGGGTGCCCAGGGTGACGCCGGAGCCCAGGAAATTCTGCTCATCGTTGGCCCGGAAGGCGGAATCAGTCCCCGCGAAGTCACCCGGCTTTGCGACGCCGGCGCCATGACGGCCCTCCTGGGACACCACGTCCTCAGGTCATCCACGGCCGGACCGGCGGCGGTTGTCCTGGCGAGCGATGTCCTGGGACGCTGGACAGCGCCGGTCTCCTGAAGCGGCCTGCTACCGGACGCTGAAGTTCCGCGTGTCCAGATTCAGCTCCTGGCTGCTGCCGGCCGTCTCCACCTGCGAAACACGGAGCTCATAGTTCCCGGCGGACAGGCTCAGCGCAAGCGTGAACACTCCTGCCTGTGCCGCTTCGGCCGCTGCAGTGCTCTCCCCCGTGAGGTAGGGCGTCTTGTTCCCGTTCGCTTCGGCCCGCAGGATCTGCCAGCGAAGTTTACCGCCCGGAACCGTGCTGCGGCCGGTGATCTTGACGCTTCCGCCTGCAAGGTCTGTCCCTTCCTGCGGATCGATGATCCAGACAGGCGCCACCATTCCGGCAGCCCGGGACATGGGGTCGCCAAGCTGGACGTGGTTGAAGGCAATGTAGTCGGTGTGGCTATCCACCAGGATCCTGACCTGGATCTGCTGTCCGGAATCGATCAGGCCGGAACTCGCGGCCGCCGCCGTAGCGGTAAAGACCAGCTGCTGGATAGCGCGGCCGGCCATGTCAGCGTCGAGATTGCTGTTAAAGGCATCCTCCGAGACGTCGACGGTAATGACGTTCTTGCCGGAGATGGAGGAGGCGAGTTTCTCGGGATTCTGCCAGGGCGTGAAGAAATCCGGGTCAAGCGGCTTCTCCGACATCATGGCCCGCAGGGCGCGTGTCACGGGATTCTCCTGCTCCGGCACGTCCCGGAACTCCCGGTACAGGAACACGTTGTTGTTGCTTCGGCCAATCCAGTAGACGGGTGCCTTGTTGGAAGACTGTGTGGTTTCCAGGGGCGCGCTGGTGGAGGGGCCCCCGGGTGAGCCGGTGGCCGCCTGGCTGGGGTTTGCCGTCGGGGTGGTCCCGGGATTGGGCTCCGCGATGCAACCGGTGAGAAGGAGGAATGCTGCCAGTAGACCCAGGAGGCGTTGCGGACGGAAGCGCGGTGCGGCGCGTCTGGCAGTAAGGGGGGTCGCTGTTTCCGGCACTCTCGTGGCCTGTCCTTTCCCGGCTGTGAAATGGTGAGGCCTGGGCCCCGTGAGCCGGTCCCCGGACGGCTGTGATTTCCAGCATGGCATAGCCGGTTCTGCCAAAAGCACCAAATTCCGGCTGCCGGCGTAACTGCAACGGGAACGATACGCGCCTGATATGAAGTTGATACCTAATGACAGCAACCGTCCCGCAGCACGGCGGTGACGGGCACCCGTCCCGGCGACCGCCGGGCGCTGCCGGGAGGTGCCGGGAGGTGCCTCCTAGCGTAAGATGGAAGGACTCCGCTGGCTCCTGCGTGCTCGGCAACAGCCCCGCCCACACAGCAGCCGGCGGCACTTTAAGTTTCGAACTGGAGGAGACCACAGGCCTGCGGGCCAGCACCATGACTGAATCAGCGAACGGAAAGCGCCGGCTCAATACTGAC
Source organism: Pseudarthrobacter sp. S6 (assembly GCF_050156575.1). Lineage (NCBI taxonomy): Bacteria > Bacillati > Actinomycetota > Actinomycetes > Micrococcales > Micrococcaceae > Pseudarthrobacter > Pseudarthrobacter sp. S6. The sequence goes on from NZ_CP189581.1 coordinate 2,266,542, forward strand.
GGCGCCGCCGCAGAATTCCCCCATTCACTTCCTGGTGTCCGGACGGAGGTGGTTCTCTTTGACAACTCCGACCAGATGGTCCAATCCCTCGGCAGCCATGACGAGGCCCTGCGTTACATCGAAGAGCAGTTCCCGTCGGTTAACTTCCACGTTCGTGGAAACGAGCTATCCATCAGCGGCCCCGCCAACGAAGTTCCGCGCATTATGCGGCTCCTGCACGAGGTGCGCGGCCTCGTGGCCCGCGGCACCGTCATCAGCCCCGCGGTGCTGCACCAGCTCGTAGCGCTGCTGCGCAGCCAGTCATTGCAGAACCCTGTGGATGTCCTCACCCATGACATCCTCTCCAGCCGGGGGAAGACCATCCGGCCCAAAACCCTGAACCAGAAAAACTACGTGGACGCGATTGACGCGAACACCGTGATTTTCGGGATTGGCCCTGCAGGCACGGGTAAGACCTACCTCGCGATGGCTAAGGCTGTCCAGGCCCTGCAGCAGAAGGAAGTCAGCCGAATTATCCTGACCAGGCCCGCGGTCGAGGCCGGCGAGCGGCTGGGATTCCTGCCGGGCACACTGAGCGACAAGATCGATCCCTACCTGCGCCCGCTGTACGACGCGCTGCACGACATGATGGACCCCGAGTCCATCCCGCGGCTGATGGCGGCGGGAACCATCGAAGTGGCGCCGCTGGCCTACATGCGGGGCCGCACGCTCAATGACGCCTTCATCATTCTGGACGAAGCACAGAACACCACACCGGCACAGATGAAGATGTTTCTGACGCGCTTGGGCTTCGGGTCCAAAATGGTGGTCACCGGCGACGTCACCCAGGTGGACCTTCCCTTTGGTACCCGGTCGGGCCTGCGGATCGTAGAGGAGATCCTGCAGGGAATCGAGGGCGTGAACTTCACCGTTCTGGACTCCACTGACGTGGTCCGTCACCGTCTTGTGGGTGACATCGTGCGTGCCTACAGTCTCTGGGACGACGTCCAGCGGAGCAAAGTCAATCACTCAGTGACCCGGGAAAAGCGGGGGGAAAACGCGTGAGCATTGAGGTCAACAACGAATCCGGCATCCAGGTTGATGAAGCCGCGCTCGTGGCACTGTCCCGGTACGTTTTCGAGCAGTTGTTTATCCACCCGCAGGCTGAACTCTCCATTCTCCTGGTGGATGAACCAGCCATGGAAAAGCTCCACATCGAACTCATGGACGAGCCCGGATCCACAGATGTGCTCTCGGTTCCCATGGACGAACTGACTCCCGGTACGCCGGACCGGCCCACTCCACAAGGGATGCTGGGTGACATTGCCGTGTGCCCCCAGGTGGCGCAGGTGCAGGCAGTCAACGCCAGGCATTCCCTGCAGGATGAGATGCTGCTGCTGACCACCCACGGAATCCTCCACCTGCTCGGCTATGACCACGCGGAGCCCGAGGAAAAGGAAGAGATGTTCGGCCTCCAGCGCCAGCTGCTTTCCGGCTTCACCGGCAAAGAAGCACCCGCCGAGACCACGCAGTGACGCCTCTGCTCCTTGTCGGCATGGCCCTGGCGTTCCTCAGCACCGCAGCAGTCCTGACCGCAGCCGAGGCCGCGTTCACATTTCTTTCCAGGCATGACGCGGAAGACGCGCTGCTGAAAAGCCGCGGAAACGCCATGCAGCGCATCCTGGCCCAGCCGGTGGCCCACATCCGGGCCTTGAGGTTCTGGCGGGTCTGGTTCGAGATGGCTTCAGCCGTGGCGGTGGCTGTGCTGCTCCACAGCCTGCTGGACAACGTCTGGCTGGCTGGGCTTGCCGCAACCGGGATCATGGCCTTGCTCGGCTTCGTCATCGTGGGAGTTTCCCCGCGGCAGATCGGCAGGCTCCATTCGGCCGCGGTGGTCCGGTATACGGCGTCGCTGATCAGGTTCCTGACGTGGGTCCTCGGTCCCATTCCCGGGTGGCTTGTGGCACTGGGCAGTGCCGTCGCTCCCGGCGCCCATGCCGGTGATGACGCGTTCTTCAGCGAACAGGAATTCCGCGAGCTCGTGGACCGGGCCTCTGAATCGGACATGATCGAAGACACCGAAGCGGAAATGATCCAATCAGTCTTTGACTTCGGCGATACCCTGGTGCGCGCCGTAATGGTGCCCAGAACCGATATCCTCAGCATCGACGCCGGTTCCAGCCTCAGACGGGCAATGTCGATGTTCCTGCGGTCGGGCTACTCGCGGATCCCCGTGATCCGCGACAACACGGACCAGATCCTCGGAATTGTCTACCTCAAGGACGTTGCGGCTACGCTTCACGAGCTGGGGCCCGACGACGAGCCACCCCCGGTCGAAACCTTGGCCCGCGAGGTGCGGTACGTCCCGGAGTCCAAGCCGGTCAGCGACCTCCTCCGGGAGCTGCAGAAGGAGTCTACCCACGTGGCCATCGTGATCGACGAATACGGTGGCACGGCCGGCCTTGTCACCCTCGAAGACCTCATCGAGGAAATCGTCGGCGAAATCGTGGACGAATATGACACGGAAAGCGCCGAGGCCGTGGCCCTGGGCAGTGGTTCGTACCGCGTGAGCGCCCGGATGAGCATCGATGACCTCGGAGAACTGTTCGACATAGAGCTCGACGACGACGAAGTTGACACCGTGGGCGGGCTGCTGGCCAAGGCACTGGGCCGCGTTCCCATTGTGGGCAGCCGCGTGGAGGTGGATGGCATCTCGCTGCTCGCCGAACGGCTCGAGGGCCGCCGCAACCGCGTCAGCCACATCATTGCCGCAGCAGCACCAAAGACAGACACTGACCTTGAAGACGTCCTCGACGAGGCGGAAGCAACCCAGCAGGGAGTTCCACGTGAGCAAGAAAAATAGTCGTCCGGCCAGCCCGGATTCAGCCGCAACAGAGTTCGGCGGATACAGGGCGGGCTTTGCGGTCCTCGTGGGGCGGCCGAACGCGGGCAAATCAACCCTGACGAACGCCCTGGTGGGCCAGAAGGTGGCGATCACTTCCGCCAAGCCGCAGACCACGCGGCACACCATCCGAGGGATCGTGCACCGCGATGACGCCCAGTTGATCCTGGTTGATACGCCTGGCCTGCACCGCCCCCGTACCCTGCTGGGAAAACGGTTGAACGAACTCGTCGCCGACACGCTCGCCGAGGTCGACGCGATCGGCTTCTGCCTTCCCGCCAACGAGAAGATCGGCCCGGGCGACAAGTACATCGCCGCGCAGCTCGCAGCCATCGGCAACAAGCCGGTCATCGCGGTCGTCACCAAGGCGGACACGGTGGACCGGCAGGCGCTCACGGAGCAGTTGCTCGCCGTCGCTGCATTGGGCAGGGATGTCATAGGCGAGGACGGCTGGAAAGACATCGTGCCCGTTTCCGCCACCGACGGGTTCCAGGTCGACACCCTCGCAGACGTCCTGATCAGCCACATGCCAGCATCGCCGCCCCTGTATCCGGATGGCCACCTGACGGACGAACCCGAAGCTGTGATGATCGCGGAACTCATCCGGGAAGCGGCCCTCGAAGGTGTAAGGGACGAACTGCCCCACTCACTGGCGGTCGTCGTTGATGAGATTGTTCCGCGTGAAGGCCGGCCCGAAGACAGGCCCTTCCTCGACGTCCGGGTCAACCTTTATGTAGAGCGTCCGTCGCAGAAGGCCATCATCATCGGCAAAGGCGGCGCACGTCTCCGCGAAGTCGGTACCACCGCCCGCAAGGGGATCGAGGCGCTGCTCGGCGCCCGAATCTACCTTGACCTGCATGTGAAGGTGGCAAAGGACTGGCAGCGTGACCCTAAGCAGCTGGTCAAGCTGGGTTTCTGACGCGGCCCTTACACCATGCCCCGGCCGGTCGTCGGGAAGTTCCCAGACTGGGCAACTAAAATAGGCCGGGTTCAATTTTTTCGAGGAAGGTACCACACATGGGGCGAGGCCGCGACAATCGCGAGTACGGAGCTGACGCGTCAGCCGGGACCGGTCCTGTCTCCCGCCACGCTGATGCCACAGCCGTCGGCGTTGCCCGGCATCTCGGCTCCCGCAGCCGGATGCGGGCGTGGCTGAAGGTGACTACCGCAGTGGTGACCATCCTGGTGGTCGGCGGTCTTGGTTTTGCCGGGTATTGGTATTTTCGGCTTCAGTCCAACATCACGACTGCGCCGCTGAACGCCGGTGGCACCGCGAACCCCGAGGCAGACAAATCGGCGCGGATGCAGATCCTGATCCTGGGCTCGGATACCAGGGACGGCGCAAACGCGGAGTACGGCTCTACGGACGACTCAACCGGGTACGGCAAGTCCGACGTCATGATGCTGATGGATGTCTCGGCCGATAACAAACGCGTCAGCGTCATCAGCTTCCCCCGGGACCTGCTGGTCGATATTCCGGAGTGCACCGATCAGAAGACCAAACGGACGTATCCTGCCCGCAGCGGTGTCATGATCAACGAGGCCATGAATGAAGCAGGAATCGGCTGCGCCGTAGACACGGTCAACAAACTGACTGGCCTGGAGATCGATCACTTCATGATGGCGGACTTTACCGCAGTGAAGGAACTTTCCAACACGGTGGGCGGCGTTGACGTGTGCATCAGTGACGCCGTCTACGATCCGGACTCCCGGCTGCGCCTGCCGAAGGGCACGTCCTCGGTCAAGGGCGAAATGGCCCTTGCCTTCCTGCGGACCAGGCACGCCTTCGCCGACGGCGGCGATCTCGGCCGGATCAGGGCACAGCAGGGATTCCTGTCCTCCCTTACGCGCAAGATCAAGGACGACGGCACACTGTCCGACCCGTCTAAAATGCTGAACATTGCCGATGTTGTGACGAAGAACCTCACCGTGGATGAGGGGCTGGCCTCCGTGCCGTCGCTCGTGAGTATTGGTAGCCGGCTGAAGGACATCGACATCAGCAAGGTGGCGTTTGTGGCCGTGCCCAACACGCCGGCAACCACGGACATCAACCGCCTGCAGATTGCGGAGCCCGCAGGGTCACAGCTGTTTGCAGCGCTCCGCGAGGACGTGGACCTCACGGATCCAACAGCTCCCACCACTCCTACCCCGGCGCCGACAGAAACGACAGCCCCGCCCACAGAAACAGCCCCGGCTGTGCCGCCTTATGACAAGGCGCTGCAGCCAGTCACCGTGGCCAACGGCAGCGGCATCCCGGGACGCGCCCAGGAAATCGTGCAGGCCTTGATCACCGGCGGTTTCACCCAATCCGGGCCACTGCAAGCCGCACCTGTCGCGCAGAGCGTTGTCTACTACGGTCCTGAATTCGCCGACGTCGCAGCCGATGTGGCTGCGCTGCTCGGGATCCCGGCCGTCCAGGTCCAGCCGGCACCCCGCGTCGCCGGAGTCCAGGTCTACCTTGGAACTGACTTCACCGCCGGGGCAACCTACAGCGCCGGTGCGGGCACCGCCCTGCCAGAGGACATCGTCAACCAGACGGCCGGCGATACAGTGTGCCAGCAGGCCAACCCGGTGCTGATCGTCCAGGACTGACGGCAAAACCCAGCAGACACCGGGAGGCGGGGCCTGGATGCCCCGCCTCCCGGTGTCTCTGCCGGGAAGATTACCAGATGCTGACGCGGGCTTCCTGGGGCATCCACATGCCGTCCTGCTCGGTCACGCCAAAGGCCTCGTGGAAGGCGTCGAGGTTCCTGGCGATGGCGTTGGTTCTGAACTCGTTGGGGGAGTGGGGATCCGTAGCGAGCCTCCTGATGGCCTCTTCAGACCGGATCACCTGCCGCCAGCCGGCCGCCCAGGACGCGAAGAACCGCTGCTGCCCCGTCAGCCCGTCCAGCACCTCGGGTTCCCTGCCATCGAGGCTGAGGAGATAAGCCTTGTAGGCGATGGTCAGGCCACCGAGGTCGCCGATGTTTTCCCCGAGGGTTAGCTTGCCGTTGACGTTGTGCCCTGGCGCGGCATACGGCGACAACGCGTCGAACTGTGCCACCAGCTTCGCCGTGAGCTCCTCAAAGGCCGTCCTGTCCTCCTCGGTCCACCAGTTCCGCAGCGCGCCGCCGCCGTCGAACTGCGACCCCTGGTCATCAAAACCGTGGCCGATCTCGTGGCCGATCACCGCTCCGATGCCGCCGTAGTTGACGGCGTCATCGGCGTCGGCCGTGAAGAACGGTGGCTGCAGGATGGCGGCTGGGAAGACAATCTCGTTGAGCATCGGGTGGTAGTACGCATTCACCGTCTGCGGTGTCATAAGCCACTTGTTGAGGTCCACCGGTTTGCCCACCTCATCCAGGTGGCGGTTGACGTCGGCGTTGTGGGCCCGCTCGACGTTGCCCAGCAGGTCCACCGTGTCGATGTCCACAGCGGAGTAATCGATCCACTGGTCGGGGTAGCCGATCTTGGCGCGGAAAGCCTCCAGCTTCCGCAGCGCCTCAGCCTTGGTATCCGCACCCATCCACCCAAGGCCGGTGATGGACTGCCGGTAAGCCTCGATCAGGTTGGCCACCAAGGTCTGCATGCGGGCCTTGTGGGTTTCAGGGAAGTGCTTCGAGACGTAAATCTGCCCAACGGCCTCACCGAGTGCGGCCTCCACGACGGCGACGGCCCGCTTCCAGCGGTCCTTGTTTCGGGGCGTGCCGCTGATGGTTGTTCCGTAGAAGGCAAAGTTGGCGTCCACGAACTCAGACGACAGGTACGGCGCAGCACTGTTGACGACGCGCAAGGCCAGCCACTCCTGCCACACGGAGAGCGGTTCGGAGTCCAGCAGACCCGCGGCCCCGCTGAAGAAATCCGGGGTGCTCACGACGATCTCACCGCGTTTGTCGGCGTCGATCCCGGCAGCTTCGAACCAGGTGTTAAGCAGCGGGAACAGCGTGGCTGCTTCCTCCGCGGACTTGAGGTTGTAGGTCTTCTGCGGGTCCCGCAGGGTGACGTTGTCCCAGTGGTGGGAGGCCAGGCTGGTTTCGAGGGCAACGACGCGTGCGGCCGCAGGTTCCGGATCCGCCACTCCGGCCAGGGTGAACATGGTCCTGACATGCTCGCCGTAGGCCTTGACCATGGGGGTGAACTTCTCTTCCCGGTAGTAGGACTCGTCCGGCAGTCCCAGGCCGCCCTGGCCGGTGTAGAGCAGGATGCGGTCCGGGTTGCCAGCGTCCGGAGCCGGGTAGATGTAGAAGAGCCCGGAAACGTCTGACCGGAACAGGCGCCCGGCCAAGGCCATAAGGTCGGCAACCGTGGTGGTGGCGAACACGTCGGCAAGGCGACCGCGGATGGGCTCCATACCCTTGGCCTCCACGGTGGCTTCGTCCATAAAGCTGTTGTAGAGCTCGCCGACCTTCCGCTCTATCCCGCTGGCGGCCTCACCTTTGGCGGCTGCTTCCTCGATGATGTCCCGGACCGCGATTTCCGCTCCGTCACGCAGTGCGGTGAATGTTCCCTCGAGTGGCCGGTCATCCGGAATTTCCGTGGCCTTGAGCCAGGACCCGTTCACGTGCTGGTACAGGTCGTCCTGCGGCCTGACGGTGTGGTCAATGTTGGACAGATCGATCCCCGAGATGGGCACAAAAGCTCCTTCGTGTGACGTGCCGCGGCCGGCGCTGGCACCGGCGCGGCGTCTGCATTGTGGACGATAAGGACGGTGGCGCCCTCTCATCTTACGCACGCGTGCTACCCTCAAATGGTGCGCGCAGAACTGCTCCTTCTTAGCTGCCGCGGCGAGGCCTCAGACGCGATCTAGCGCAAGGCCCATCCTCGTCGCGGAGTTTGTGTTGCCCGGCCACCCTTTCAGATTTGAACCACAGAAAAGGCCCCGATAGTAATGCGAAACGCACAGAAGCCCTCCGGAATGCCCGTCCACCGCTACACGCCGTTCCAGGATCTGATCACCGTTGAACTGCCTGACCGCACGTGGCCGGACAAGGTCATCACCAAGGCCCCGCGCTGGTGCGCCGTGGACCTGCGTGACGGTAACCAGGCGCTGATCGACCCTATGAGCCCAGCCCGCAAGATGAAGATGTTCGATCTGCTGGTCCGCATGGGCTACAAGGAAATTGAAGTCGGCTTCCCGTCTGCTTCGCAGACCGATTTCGACTTTGTCCGTCAGCTCATCGTCGGAAACCACATCCCGGACGACGTCACCATCCAGGTCCTCACCCAGGCACGCGAGCACCTGATCGAACGGACCTATGAGTCCTTGGTCGGCGCTAAGCAGGCGATCGTCCACCTGTACAACTCAACGTCCGTCCTGCAGCGCCGCGTGGTGTTTAACCAGGATCAGGACGGCATTCTGGACATCGCGCTCCAGGGCGCCCGTCTGTGCAAGAAGTACGAGGAAACCCTGGTGGACACGCACATCACCTATGAATACTCGCCGGAGTCGTTCACCGGAACCGAACTGGACTATGCCGTCCGGGTCTGCAATGCCATCGCCGACGTCTTCGAAGCATCCGCCGACAGCCAGGTCATCATCAACCTGCCCGCCACGGTGGAAATGGCCACTCCGAACGTTTACGCCGATTCCATTGAGTGGATGAGCCGGAACCTGCACCCGCGCGAAGGCATCATCCTGTCCCTGCACCCGCACAACGACCGGGGCACCGGCGTGGCCGCCGCCGAGCTGGGGTACCTGGCTGGCGCGGACCGGATCGAGGGCTGCCTGTTCGGCAACGGCGAGCGGACCGGCAACGTGGACCTCGTCACCCTGGGCCTGAACATGTTCGTGCAGGGTATCGATCCCATGATCGATTTCTCCGACATCGACGAGATCCGGCGCACGGTGGAGTACTGCAACCAGCTCCCCGTCGCCGAGCGTTCCCCCTACGGCGGCGACCTCGTGTTTACCGCGTTCTCAGGCTCGCACCAGGACGCCATCAAGAAGGGCTTCGAGGCGCTGGAGAAGGACGCTGCCGCCGCCGGCACGGACGTCGCGGACTTCACCTGGCAAGTTCCGTACCTGCCCGTTGACCCCAAGGACCTGGGCCGCAGTTACGAGGCCGTCATCCGGGTCAACTCGCAGTCCGGCAAGGGTGGCGTGGCCTACCTGCTCAAGAACGAACACAGCCTGGACCTGCCCCGCCGTGCCCAGATGGAATTTTCCGGCGTCATCCAGAAGAAGACCGATACCGTGGGCGGCGAAGTCAGCGGCGCCCAGTTGTGGCAACATTTCCAGGACGAGTACCTGCCCTCCAGCGAAACGGACGGCCAGTGGGGCCGTTACTCGCTCGGTTCCGTCAGCACCGAAACCGATGACGACGGCGGGATGACACTGCACGCCTCGCTCACCGTTGATGGTGTCCAGGCCCGACGGACGGGCACCGGAAACGGGCCCATCGCCGCGCTGTTGAGCATCCTGCGCGAGGACGGCGTGGATGTCCGGGTGCTGGACTACAGCGAGCATGCCCTTTCGGAAGGCGGCAGCGCCATGGCCGCAGCCTACGTCGAGTGCGCCGTTGGGGAGCGGGTCCTGTGGGGTGTCGGAATCGATGCCAACACCAGCATGTCCTCGCTCAAGGCCGTCATTTCCGCGGTCAACCGGGCCATCCGGGATTCCCGCGCCTGATTCGGAATGCGTTGCGCGCCGGGAATCACGGCGCGCAACGCACCGGCATCGCCGGCTTTCCGGAACTCAGTGCGAAGATTAACCGTGGTCCAACAATCCTTTGCTGCCCGGTCTTACCGGGATGACGCCGTGGTACTTCGTACCCACAAGCTGGGCGAAGCCGACCGCATCATCACCCTGCTGACCAAGCACCACGGCCAGATCCGCGCCGTCGCCAAGGGAGTACGGCGGACCAGCAGCAAGTTTGGGGCGCGGCTGGAGCCCTTTATGGTTGCAGACCTGCAGCTCGTCTCCGGAAAGACACTGGACATCGTCACCCAGGCGGTTGCCAAGGGCGGCTACGGCAGCAACATCGCCGCAGACTATGGCCGTTACACCGTGGCCGCTGCCATGACTGAAACTGCGGAGAAACTGACGGATGTAGACGGCGAAGCCGGCACCGCCCAGTACAACTTGCTGGTGGGTGCGCTGGCATCGCTGAGCCGGGCCGAACATGCGCCCGGACTGATTCTCGATTCCTATCTCCTGCGCGCTCTCGCCACCGGCGGCTGGGCGCCGAGTTTCACCAACTGTGCCCGCTGCGGCCGGCCCGGCCCCCATACGGCGTTTTCAGCTCCCCTCGGCGGCATGGTCTGTGCCGACTGCAGGCCACCGGGTTCGCCTGCGCCGGCGGCGGAGACCGTCGTACTGCTGGGCGCCTTGCTGACGGGGGACTGGACGACGGCGGACGGTTCGCAGGTGCCGCACCGCCGGGAGGCTGCGGGGCTGGTGGCCGTATACCTGCAATGGCACCTTGAACGTGTCCTGAAATCCCTCAAACATGTGGAGCGTGGCTGACAGTGGCCTTGGGAAAGAAGATGAGTCCTTCGCGGCAACGGACCACCCCTGTGGTGGCACCGTATCCGCACCCTTCAGGCGCGGTTGCCCCGGCGATTCCCGCCGAATTCGTCCCCCGCCATGTCGCTATTGTGATGGACGGAAACGGCCGTTGGGCCAACCAGCGGGGCCTGCCGCGGATCGAGGGTCACAAGGCGGGCGAGCCTGCCCTCCTGGATGTCGTGGCGGGCGCCATCGAATTGGGCATCGAGTTCGTGAGCGTCTATGCATTCTCCACCGAAAACTGGCGCCGCTCACCAGAGGAGGTCCGCTTCCTGATGGGTTTTAACAAGGACGTGCTACGAAGGCAGCGAAACCAGCTGGACGAGTGGGGTGTCCGCGTGCGGTGGTCCGGCCGGCGTCCCAGGCTGTGGGGCTCGGTGATCCGCGAACTTGAAGAGGCCGAGGAATTTACCGCGGGCAACAGCACCTGCACGTTGACCATGTGTGTTAATTACGGCGGCCGGGCGGAAATCACTGACGCAGTTTCGGCAATTGCCGCCGAGGTTGCCGCAGGCCGTATCAAGCCCGGTGCCATCACCGAGAAAACCATCCAGAAGTACCTGGACGAGCCGGACCTGCCGGACGTGGACCTGTTCCTGCGGAGCTCGGGGGAGCAGCGGCTCTCCAACTTCCTGCTGTGGCAGTCGGCGTATGCGGAGTTCGTCTTTATGGACACGCTGTGGCCCGATGTCGACAGGCGGACCCTGTGGGACGCCGTCGAAATCTACGCCCAGCGGGACCGGCGCTACGGCGGCGCTGTCGACGCCGCGCCGGGTTCGGCAGTACCGTAACCCCGGAGCCAGCGGGCGAGCCGCGCATAGGCGTCGGCCCGCACTTTGGCAGGGGAGAGGAAGACGTCGTGGAGCGCGCCGTCGATCCGTTCCACCGTGACGCTGCACCCCAGTGTCAGGGCGCGGAGGGCGATGATGTTGACGTCCAGTACCGCGTCGGTGCGCCGCATTTCCTCGGACCAGAACGGCCCGGTGGCGCTGCCCCGGGAAAGCAGCACCAGGATGGGTATGTCGATGTTCAGGCCACGGGCCACCTTGGTGTGACCGGCCAGGATGGCGCTGAGCCAGCCCGCGCGGAGCGGAAACGCCATGGGCGGCCGGAACCTGTCGTCAAGCGGCCACTCGCCGTCGGCTGAACTGCTGATGGTCCGCCAATAAAACCCCCGCTCCGGCAGCCGCAGGACAGCCTCCGGCCGGAACCGCGCCACGGGTCCCACCATCGTGGACGCTGCACGGCGGACCAGCGAGCTGCCGTGCATCTCCAGCCAGGGACTGTTCAACACCAGCTGGGCGGCTGCTCCGGGGTGGTTGCTGACCCAGAGGGCGGCCACCAGGCCGCCGGTGGAGTGGCCCATCAGCGTGAGGGAGGCCTGTGGTTCCTGTCCCGGCGTGTGCGTGTCGGCCCGGATGATGGCGAGGGCCGCTTCGATCTCGGCGTCATAGTCCGCCAGGTTCGCCACGTAGCCGCCCGGCGTTTCCGGGCGCAGGCTGCGGCCGTGGTTGTGCATGTCCAGGGCGTAGAACTCGTAGCCCCGGCCCGTCCAGAACCGGGCGAGGTCCACATTGAAGAAGTAGTCGCTCCAACCATGGAGGAACAGCACGGTCCGTCGCCGGCCGGTGGCCGCCGGTTCGTTCGCCGGACGGAAGCGCACCAGCGTGGCGGTGCGCTGGACGCCGTCGTCGCCCCCGGCCTCGAAGGTGCAGGCTTCGAAGCCAGCACCGAGGATATCTGGCTGCCACCTCATGGCTTTATGCTAGCCGGGGTCGCGTGTATGGCGTCCCGGTTTGGTCTGGACCGTCCGAGACGGAAAACTAGAGCCATGCGCGTATATCCGACATTCTTCAGGCTGGCCTTTTCGTGGATGGACGCGGAACGCGCCCACAAGATCGGATTCAAGGGAATCAAGCTTGCCCATGCTTCCGGCGCAGGACGCCTGCTGCACCGGTTCACGGCGCCCGCGGCCTCACTGCAGACTTCTGCCTTCGGGCTGACCTTCCCGTCCCCGTTCGGCCTCGCAGCCGGGTTCGACAAGGAGGGGTTCGGCATCGAGGCCCTCACCGAACTTGGCTTTGGCCATGTCGAAGTAGGAACCATCACCGGGCAGGCGCAGCCGGGCAACGAGAAGCCGCGCCTTTTCAGGCTGATCGAGGACCGGGCTGTCATTAACCGGATGGGGTTCAACAACGATGGCGCGGCCGCCGTCGAACCGCGCCTCAAAGCGGCACGCGCGGCGCTGCAGCGCCGGCATCCCACAGTGCGCCCCGTGATCGGGGTGAACATTGGCAAGAGCAAGGTGGTGGAACTCGACGACGCCGTGGCCGATTACCTGATCAGTGCAAGGAGCCTGGCGCCGGCCGCGGACTATCTGGTAGTCAATGTCAGCTCACCCAACACGCCCGGGCTGCGCCTCCTGCAGGATGTCCAGACCCTCCGTCCGCTGCTGACCGCAGTGGGGCACGAGGCGGACAAGGCAGCTGGCCGGCATGTCCCGCTGCTGGTGAAGATCGCACCGGATCTCAGTGATGAGGACATCGACGACGTCGCCAAGCTGGCCCTGGACCTTAAGCTGGACGGCATTATTGCCACGAATACGACGATCGGGCGTGAGGGGCTGTCGTCGCCGGCTGCGAAAGTGGAGGAATGTGGTGCCGGGGGCCTGTCCGGGGCACCGCTGAAGCAGCGTTCCTTGGAAGTCCTTCGCCGCCTCAGGGAGGCCACTGGGAGTGCGATCACGCTGGTGGCGGTCGGCGGCGTCGAGACGGCCAAAGACGTCCAGGACCGCCTGGATGCCGGGGCCACGCTGGTCCAGGGCTACACGGCATTCCTGTACGAGGGGCCCTTCTGGGCGTCCCGGATCAACCGCGGCCTGGCGAAAGCCCGACGCAACAGTTAATTAGGCAACAAAACCCCGGCAGTCTGACTGCCGGGGTTTTCGTTGTCTAAGGGAGGAGTGCTGCCGGGTCTGGCCCGGCCTGCACATCAGGACGGGTATTGCCCGCGCTTCACCAGCGGTTTGGGCAGGCGCAGTTTGCGGAACTGCAGGGATCGCATGGAGCCGTACCAGACGGTGCCACGCTCAACCTCGCCGAACTTCCCGGTCAGCTTCTTGCGGAGCTGCCGGGACAGGATGAACACATCCACAAAGACGGCCAGGAACATCACCCAGAAACCGCCCAGGACATAAACCATCTGCTCGCTCGAAGCCGGCACGATCAGGGAAATGATGACAAATACCAAGGCGCCGAACATCAGGTATTCGCCCAGGCTGAAGCGCGCATCCACGTAGTCGCGGGCATAACGCTTTTGCGGTCCCTTGTCGCGCAAGGGCAGGAATTTCTCATCACCCGTATCGAGCGCCCGGCGCATTTTGGTCCGCTGGTCCTGGATGGCCTGGCGCTCAACGGCCTTGGACGCCTTGCGGTCCTCCGGCACCAGGGGCCGTTTGCGGGCGGCCTCCTGGGCTTTGCGTTTGGGCGTGGGCGCACCCTTGCCTAACGCGGCATCCTGCCGGGCTGCCGCTTCGGCGGCCTGCTGGTCTATTGATTGCTGCGCCGTTGGCGCTTCCTTTTTACGTCCGAACACGTGAACAGAATACCTTGCGGCCCAAGGAGATTCGGCGCGGGTATCGTGTTCGCCATGACTCCCACTCCAGCAGCCAACCCGTCAGCCGCCAACATCCCCGGCTCGGGTCACCCTGCGCCGGCCATCGACGCGGACGGACTCAGGCTGTCCGTCGCAGCTTCGTTCGACTCCACCCTCGACCGGCTCAAGGAACTTGTGGCCATTCCCGGCATCGCCTGGCCGAGTTTTGATCCGGCCCCCTTGGAAGCCAGCGCGCATGCCGTTGCGGAACTGTTACGCACTGCCGGCGTGGAGGATGTCCAGGTCCTGCGCAGTAATAAGGACGACGGCGGCCCCGGCGGCCCTGCCGTCGTCGCACGTTGCCAGGCGGCGGCAGGGAAGCCGACTATCCTGCTGTACGCCCACCACGATGTCCAGCCGCCCGGAGATCCGGCGCTGTGGGAAACAGAGCCTTTTGCCGCCGTCGAACGGAACGGCAGGTTGTACGGACGCGGCGCTGCTGACGACAAGGCCGGGATCATGGCCCATGTGGCCGCCTATGCCGCAGCGACCGAGGTGCTGGGCGCGGAATTCGGGCTTGGCGTGACGTTTTTCTTCGAAGGGGAGGAGGAGGCTGGTTCTCCCACCTTCCGTTCGTTCCTGGAAACGCACCGGGAACTACTGAAGGCCGATGTGATCGTGGTGGCCGACTCCAGCAACTGGAAGGTGGGCATTCCCGCCCTTACCACCAGCCTGCGTGGCCTTGTGGACGGAACCATTGAAGTTCAGGTGCTGGAGCATGCTGTCCACTCGGGCATGTTCGGCGGCCCCGTGCTGGACGCGCCAACCCTGCTGTCCCGATTGATTGCCACGCTGCACGACGCAGACGGCAATGTGGCCATCGAAGGCCTGGTATCAAATGACAACGTCGGCGTAGAGCTCACCGAAGCGGAGTACCGTGCCGATTCCTCCGTTCTCGACGGCGTCCGGCTCGCCGGCACGGGCAGCATCGCCGCCCGGCTGTGGACCAAGCCCGCGCTGTCCATCACCGGCTTCGATGCTCCCGCCGTGGACGTGGCCTCAAATACGCTCCTGCCAAGGGCGCGTGCCAAGTTCAGCCTGCGCCTGGCGCCCGGCCAGGCTCCGGCGGCAGCGATGGAAGCCGTTCAGCGCCACGTCCAGACCAATGCACCCTTTGGGGCAAAGGTGGTGTTCACTCCCGGGGAAAGCGGAAAATCGTTCCTCGCGGATACATCTTCAACGGCGGCGAAGTTCGCCATGTGGGCGCTGGGGGAGGCCTGGTGTGTTCCGGCCGTGGAGACTGGAATCGGCGGGTCAATTCCGTTCATCGCGGACCTGATGGATGTTTATCCGGACGTCCAGATCCTCGTGACCGGTGTTGAGGATCCAGATTCCCGTGCCCACAGTGCCAACGAGTCCCTTCACATTGGTGATTTCAAGAATGCTGTGGTTGCCGAGGCGCTGCTGCTTGCCCGGCTGAACACAGAAGGCCTGGCCTGATCCCGGGCCCCGCTGATGCCGGGATTAGTTCACCATTGGGAACAATCAGCGGTCCGGCCTGGTTACGTCAGGAGTCGAAACGACTCATGTCAAGATGCACGCGAAAGTGTCTTGCTTGCCTCATCTAATTGTGCTCGCGTGGATGATGCTTCCAGTGCCCGTGTTTTCGCTGCGGCGAGTGCGATCAGCTGGGTCTGGATCTTGGTGATGCCGCGGGTGAGGTCGGCCGGGTTGGTGATCTCCATCAGCTCGGCGAGTTCCGCGGCTTTAGCTCCGGTCAGGATCCCGGAATCGATCACGCGTTGGTACGGGGTACGCGGTTTGTCATAGATGCGGGCCTTCTTCCCGTGCTTATTGGAGCGCCAGCCGACCGCTTTCGTGGTGGCGGTGAAGAGGTTCAGCCGTACCCGCACGAGGGCGTAGAGGGCGTTGAGCAGCTTCAGCTCCGCGGCGGTATCGTAGCGGTAGTGGAAGGCGTGCCGGCGGACCACGTCGCCGTTTTTCTGCTCGACGTGGGCGTTGTCGTTGGACTTGTACGGCCGGGACCGGGTGAAGTAGATGTCCTTGTCATCGACCCATTTGATCAGGGCGTAGTTGATGAACTCTCCTCCGTTATCGGTATCCAACCCGACCATGGGGAACGGCAGCCGTGCCACGACCTCATCCATTGCCTCCAGCACCCATTTGTGCGCGCCGTTGCGGACCGCGACGTTCTCGGTCCAGCCGGTGAACACGTCCGTGGCGGTGAGGGTCCTGGCGAATTCCCCGGCCAGGGTGGGGCCGCAGTGGACGACCATGTCGGCTTCGATGAAACCGGGAGCCTGTTCGTGTTCATCCCCGGCCTTGCGGACCGTGATTGAGTTGCGCAGCAGGGGCCCGGCCTTGGTCGCGGACAGGCCTTTAGGCCTGCCGGCGTCCTTGGTCGGTTTGAGCAGCCGGTCGATGGTGGCACCGGAGACCTTCAGCAGCTGCGCCCTCACCTCAGGGGTCAGCCTGTCCTTGTCCAGTTCCCCGAAGGCCTCAAGCTTGGGCAGCCACAGGTCCATGGTGGCGGCCAGGTACTTACCCGACGGCATCCCCGCGAACCGCCACACCTCGATCAGGACCTTGAGGGTGCCGTAGCCGTAAGTACGTCCCCGCGGCTTCCGCACAACAGCCTTCGCAGGACCCTTACGCTTACGGGCCGTGGACAGCGCCCGACGGGCATTGGCCCTTGACCAGCCGGTGACGGCCACCAGCTCATCGAGCACCGCCCCCTTGGCCTTCTTGGCTCCTTTCGCATAATCGCGTGCGTACTGCTTCGTGATTTCCCTACGCGTACCCATCGACAGGCCCATCCCTCATCGTCACCGCCGTGCCCGTGGCGGCCCGTGATTTACGCGAGCGTTTCTCAAATGAGGCACGCACCCCATCTCGCGAGCACTATTGATGAGTCTGGTCGGGAGTTAGAGCTACAGGGCTGACCGAAGTAGCATGTAGCTATAGCCCGTACCGTATCCGTAGGGGCAGGCACCGCTGACGCGGGGCCGCCAGGACCGTCCTAAGGTAGGCCAAATGAGCACTGCAACCAACGAGAACATCACCGAGACCACCAGCGCTGCCAGCGATGAACTGGCCGCACACGAGGTCAAACTGACCGACGTCGCAGCAGGCAAGGTGCGCAGCCTCCTGGAGCAGGAAGGCCGGACCGATCTCCGCCTCCGCGTTGCCGTCCAGCCCGGCGGCTGCTCCGGCCTAATTTACCAGCTGTACTTCGACGAGCGCCTCCTCGATGGAGATGCCGTCCGCGACTATGACGGCGTCGAAGTTGTGGTGGACAAGATGAGCGTGCCGTACCTCAGCGGAGCCAGCATCGACTTCGAGGACACAATCTCCAAGCAGGGCTTCACCATCGACAACCCCAATGCCGGTGGCTCCTGCGCCTGTGGTGATTCGTTCCACTGACCCGGTTATTTCGCCCGATGCCGGCGCCTACATTCCGTCCGCCAAAAACGGTACGGAGGCACGGCGCCGACATGTGGGCGAAACGCCCGGCAGAGCGGTAAGCTCTACACCGAGTAGTAAAACTTTTAGTGTGCCCGGCCGGCCCCTTGGGTGGCCGGGCAACAGCAACAAGTAGGAAGGGCCGTCTGTGAGTTCGCAGAACCGAACCGGCAGCCGACGCAAAACGATCACTACGATCTCAGGCTTGGCAGTTGCCGGCGCGTTGGTTTTGACTGGATGTTCGCCAGAGGTAGAGAAGGGGTGGCTGCCCACCGAGCGTGGCACCACCAATCACACTGACCGGATCATGGACCTCTGGGTCAACTCATGGATTGCAGCCCTTGTTGTGGGCATCATCACGTGGGGCTTGATCGTTTGGTGCCTTGTCGCCTACCGCCGCCGCAAGGGCACCACGGGTTTCCCGCGGCAGACCAGCTTTAATCTCCCGCTGGAGGTCTTTTACCTGACCATCCCGCTGTTCATGGTCCTGGTGTTCTTCTACTTCACCGACCGCGACCAGCAGGCCATCGATGACCGCTCCAAGCCCGCCGACGTCGTTGTTGACGTCCGCGGCAAGCAGTGGGCTTGGGACTTCAACTACAAGTCCGGCGATGTCGTCACCGAGGATGTCCACGAGGCAGGTGTCCAAGCACACCTGACCGGTAACACCATCAATAAGGAAGCGCTGCCGACGCTCTACCTGCCGGTTGGAAAGTCTGTGGACCTCGAACTGAACTCCCGCGATGTCATCCACTCTTTCTGGGTTCCCGCCTTCCTCCAGAAGCGCGACATGATACCCGGCAAGACCAACTACATCAGGTTCACACCCACCAAAGAGGGAACTTACGACGGCAAGTGCGCCGAGCTCTGCGGTGAGTACCACTCCGAAATGCTGTTCCGCGTCAAGGTTGTCTCCGAAACCGAATTCCAGGCTCACATGGACAAGCTCAAGGCAGACGGCAACACCGGACTCCTCGGCGAAGAGTATGACCGCAACCCGAACCTGAACGAAATTAAGTAAGGGGAGCGACGTGGCTACTTATACCCAGACCGCACCTGCCGGAACCCTAGAGGCTCCCGTAGTTCCTAAGTCCAAGGGACGCATCGTCGTCAACTGGATCACCTCCACCGACCACAAGACCATCGGGTACATGTACCTGATCGCCTCATTTGTGTTCTTCTGCCTCGGTGGCGTCATGGCTCTGCTCATCCGGGCTGAACTGTTCGAACCCGGCATGCAGATCCTGCAGACCAAGGAGCAGTACAACCAGCTGTTCACGATGCACGGCACCGTCATGCTGCTGATGTTCGCCACCCCGCTTTTCGCCGGCTTCACCAACGTCATCATGCCGCTGCAGATCGGTGCCCCCGATGTCGCGTTCCCACGACTGAACGCCCTGGCCTTCTGGTTCTTCCTCTTCGGCTCCACCATCGCGGTGTCCGGCTTTATCACCCCCCAGGGTGCGGCGTCGTTCGGCTGGTTCGCTTACGCGCCGCTGTCCAACACTACGTTCAGCCCGGGCATCGGAGGTGACCTCTGGGTCTTCGGCCTGGCGCTGTCCGGATTCGGAACCATCCTGGGTGCGGTCAACTTCATCACCACCATCATCTGTATGCGCGCTCCGGGCATGACCATGTGGCGGATGCCCATCTTCACCTGGAACGCCCTGGTGACGTCCATCCTCGTGCTGATGGCCTTCCCGCCGCTGGCTGCCGCACTGTTCGCACTCGGCGCCGACCGCCGCTTCGGTGCACACATCTTCGATCCGGAAAACGGCGGCGCGGTGCTGTGGCAGCACCTGTTCTGGTTCTTCGGACACCCGGAGGTGTACATCATCGCGCTGCCGTTCTTCGGCATTGTGTCCGAGATCTTCCCGGTCTTCAGCCGCAAGCCGATCTTCGGGTACAAGGGCCTGGTCTACGCGACCATCGCCATTGCAGCCCTGTCCGTGACCGTGTGGGCGCACCACATGTACGTGACCGGCTCGGTGCTGCTGCCGTTCTTCGCTTTCATGACCATGCTGATTGCGGTCCCCACCGGCGTGAAGTTCTTCAACTGGATCGGCACCATGTGGCGGGGGTCCATTACATTCGAGACCCCCATGCTGTGGAGCATCGGCTTCCTCATCACCTTCCTTTTCGGCGGCCTGACCGGCATCATCCTGGCGTCCCCGCCGCTGGACTTCCACGTCTCTGACTCCTACTTTGTGGTGGCGCACTTCCACTACGTGGTCTTCGGCACAGTGGTGTTCGCGATGTTCGCAGGCTTCTACTTCTGGTGGCCAAAATTCACCGGCAAGATGCTCAACGAGCGCCTCGGAAAGATCCACTTCTGGATGCTGTTCCTTGGCTTTCACGGCACGTTCCTGATCCAGCACTGGCTGGGGGTCATGGGCATGCCCCGCCGCTACGCCGACTATCTGGTGGAGGACAATTTCGCCTGGATGAACCAGTTCTCCACCATCGGCTCCTTCCTGCTCGGCGCCTCAATGATTCCGTTCTTCTGGAACGTTTACATCACGTCGCGCAGCTCCGAACGCGTTGAGGTTGATGACCCGTGGGGCTTCGGCGCCTCGCTTGAGTGGGCTACCTCCTGCCCGCCGCCGCGGCACAACTTCACCTCGCTGCCCAGGATCCGTTCAGAGCGTCCCGCCCTGGACCTGCACCACCCCGAGCTCTCGCAGGTACATACCGTTGACTCGCCTGCAGCTGCAGCAGCGGTGCTCGGTAACGCCGACCAGAAGGACACCGCCAAGTGAAAATCGAATCATGGATATTTGGAGCCGGAGTCTTCTTCTTCGTACCGGTTTCGCTGGTCTACGGTTTCCTGACCAACTGGCATGAGTGGGTCGGAACCCTCGGAATCCTCCTGGTTGGCGGCCTCTCCGGGATGATCGGCGGCTACCTTGGCTTCACCGGCAAGCGCATCGGCATGCGTCCTGAGGACCGCAACGATGCCGAGGTCCACGAGGGCGCCGGCGAGCAGGGGCACTTCAGCCCCTGGAGTTGGTGGCCGCTGGTTCTGGGCCTCGCCTGCGCCGGTGGATTCCTGGGCCTCGCGGTGGGCTTCTGGATTTTGTTCGTTGCAGCCGGCCTCGCAGTCGTAGCCCTCGTGGGTTGGGTCTTCGAGTACAGCCGCGGGGACCACGCCCATTAGCAGGCGCTGAGCTTCAGCAAAGTTTTCGCACATTACGACGTCGGGCCCCACCGGAAGGTGGGGCCCGACGTCGTTCTTGTCCGTTCGATGTTGTGAGCGGAGCCGCGGCCCAAATGCCCCGCGGGAGGGCCTAGCTGGCCCCCTGTGACGCCAAGAGCTCAGCCAGCATACGGAGAGCCGCTTCTGCGTCACGGTGAGTGACAGAGCCACTGAGGGCACTCTCGGGAACTGAAAGTTCTACCTCGCAGCCGAACGGGAAATCGGCAGTCATCACTTCCAACAGGGATCGGGCGTCGACACCCTGGATACCGGCCTTGCGGATACTGACAGTAAATCCCGTTTCGGTCACTGCCTTAACGAATATTGCGGCGGGACGGGCATGCAAGCCGACTGACGCTGACACAACGGCCTTATGCACTGGCAAAGGGTCTCCCATTTCCTGACGGCCCCCAAACCGTCATCGCTGAATTTCCTGTCCAATATATCCCGCAGGATGGCCGCGCGACCAAACCGGTGAAGTCGGATGCTTCGGCGCTGGAAGTGGTCTAGTCCAGCGGTGTTGCGTGCCTTAAGCTTGGATAGTGAAAACTGAAGCAAGGGCTTTCCTTCGTGGCTGATGCCCGCGGTGTTGCCGGTGAGATAGACCGCGGCAGCGGGATTGCCATCTACATCCAACTCAGAGAGATCCTCCGGGCCTACATCAGCGATTCCTGTCCGTCCGGCTCCGCTCTGCCCTCGGAACGTGACCTTGCACTGCGCTTTGGCCTGGCGCGGATGACCGTCCGGCAGGCCATCGATGCCCTTGTCGGTGAGGAAGTCCTCGAGCGTGTTGTGGGCCTTGGCACGTTCGTACGCAAGCCCAAACTCGACCTTCAGGTAAAACTCACTTCGTACAGCGAGGAGATGCAACGCCGCGGCATGATCCCGGCCGCTAAAGTCCTGAGCTTTGAACAGATCGGCGCCAGTGCCTTCCTGGCCCGTGAACTGCAGGTCGAGGAGGGCACGCCACTGGTCCGTTTCCGTCGGCTGCTGCTGGCGGACGGAGAACCCATGAGCGTGGACGAGAACTTCATCCCGGCGCAGCGGGTTCCGGGGCTCCTCGACGGCGAGCCGCCAACTTCGCTCTACAACGTGCTGAGTGAGCAGTTCGGCCTCGTGATGGAATGGGGGGAGGACATGATCGAGGCGACGGCTGCTTCGCCTTCGACGGCACGGCTGCTCAATGTCGACGTCGGCGCCCCCTTGCTGAAAATCCAGAGGCACGCTTTTGTTGCCCGGGCGATGGTTGATTATTCGGTTTCGTATTACCGTGCCGACCGCTACAAGCTATGGGTACCACTTCAACGGCCAGGTGCGAGGCCTGCCCGCAACCAATCTCTGGGCTACCGAAACCACTAGCAACGGGCTGGCCGCAGCCAACAGCGGCGGCCGCCAGTAACGGGAAAGGCCCGGTCCAAATGGATCGGGCCTTTCCCGTTACTGCTATGAGTGTTAGTGGCTGAGGCTCTTCTTGGTTTCCTCGCCGGCCTCTACCGCAGGGGCGTGGTGGCCGTGGGCGGCCTCCAGCTCTACAGGCGTGGCCGGTGCAACACGGTCCTCGAAGAACCACCTGGACAGGAAAGCACGCTGTTTTTCCTTGCGCGTCACAATGCCGTGGTCGTTCGGGACCGCGGGCAGCGGCGAGGGTGATTCGAAGCCAACGAGCTTGTAGCGCTTGTACTCATCCAGCGGCGCATGCACCTCGATGAATTCGCCGTGCGGAAGGCGGACAATACGTCCTGTTTCCCGGCCGTGGAGCGCGATCTCGCGGTCCTTGCGCTGGAGTGCGAGGGCTACCCGCTTAGCAACGACAAACGCGATGACCGGGCCGACGAAGAACAAGGTGCGGAGCCAGTACGTCACATCGTTCAGGGACACATGGAAGTGTGTTGCGATGAGGTCCGAACCAGCGGCTGCCCACATCACGCAGTACCAGACAAAGCCGGCCACCCCGATGGCGGTGCGGGTGGGAGCGTTCCGCGGACGGTCCAGGACATGGTGTTCGCGGGTGTCCTTGGTGATCCAGCTTTCGATCCACGGGTACATAAACATCACCGTGAACAGAATGCCGGCGGGCACCAGGGCGGGCAGTAGAACATTCAGCGTCAGGGTGTATCCGAAGATGACGTACTCGAAGTGGAAGTCGCCGATGACACCAGGCATAAGCCTCAGCGCGCCGTCAACAAACCCGATGTACCAGTCAGGCTGCGTACCGGCCGATACAGGGGAGGGGTCGTAGGGGCCGTAGTTCCAGATCGGGTTGATGGTGAAGAAGGCGGCCATCAGGGCAATGACACCGAACACGATGAAGAAGAAGCCGCCCGCCTTGGCTGCGTACACGGGACCGAGCGGGTAGCCAACAACGTTGCCGTCGTTGCGGCCCGGGCCGGGGTACTGGGTGTGCTTGTGGACAACCACCATAAAGAGGTGCAGAACGATCATCAAGAGGATCAGCGCAGGGACGAGCAGGATGTGCAGCATGTAGAGGCGGCCGATCACAGCCGTTCCCGGGAATTCCCCGCCGAAGAGGAAGAAGGAAATGTAGGTTCCAACGACGGGGATGGCCTTGATAACACCGTCGATGATCCTCAGTCCGTTGCCGGAGAGCAGGTCATCGGGGAGGGAGTAGCCGGTGAAGCCGGCTGCCATGGCGAGGATCAGCAGCACGCTGCCGACAACCCAGTTCATTTCACGTGGTTTGCGGAAAGCCCCAGTGAAGAAAACTCGCAGCATGTGCACGCCGATCGACGCGACAAAAAGCAGCGCGGCCCAGTGGTGGACCTGGCGCATAAACAGGCCCCCACGAACGTCGAAGGAAATATCCAGTGAGGAACTGTACGCCACGGACATCTCGACATTTTTCAGCGGCAGGTATGAACCGTCGTAGCGGGTCTCCGCCATGGACGGATCAAAGAAGAAGGTGAGGAAGGTGCCCGAAAGCAACAGGATGACGAAGGAATAGAGGGCGACTTCACCGAACATGAATGACCAGTGATCGGGGAACACCTTGCGTCCAAATTCACGCAGCATTCCTGATCCGCCCACGCGCGCGTCAACAAAGTCAGTGATGCGTCCGGCTTTAGTCTTGGCGACGAAGGCGGGGGCTTCAGCTCTTGATGCTCCGCTCATGCTCATCACGCTCCCAGTAACTCGGTCCTACAGGTTCATTGAAGTCGCTGGTTGCGACCAGGTAGCCCTCGGCATCCACTGCAATAGGCAGCTGCGGGAGGGGCCGGCTGGCCGGGCCAAAGATCACTTTGCACTCGTTCGTAAGGTCAAAGGTGGACTGGTGGCACGGGCACAGCAGGTGGTGCGTCTGCTGCTCGTACAGAGCAACGGGGCAACCGACGTGGGTGCAGATCTTGGAATAGGCAACGATTCCGTTGTAGCTCCAGTCTTCGCGGCCCTCGGAGGGGTTCAGCGAAGCGGGGTCAAGGCGCATCAGCAGGACTACTGCCTTGGCTTTTTCGTTCAGTTTGCCTTCGTGCAGTTCGTTAAGGCCCTCGGGAATCACGTGGAAGGCTGAACCGATGGTTACGTCAGAGGCCTTGATAGGCGTGCCGTCGGGATCGCGGGTGAGGCGCTTGAGCTTGCCCTCCTGCGGTGCCCACATCGTGTGGGACAGCGCACGGTCTGGGCGGGGGCCGAGGTCACCGAAAACCGCAATTGCGGGGAGCGGTGCCAGGGCCATAGCTCCGAGCAGCGTGTTGCGGATGAGGGGGCGGCGCTTGATGCCGGTCTCCTCCACGATGTCATCCACGATCCGGACGGCCGCCAGGCGGTCTTCTTCGGTGCGGATGGGATGGCGCTCCTCGGAGACTTCATGGTCCGGCATCAGGGCTTTGGCCCAGTGCACAATACCGGTGCCGATGCCGAGCATCGCAAACGCGGTGCCGACGCCCAACAGGGCGTTCTGCAGCCGGATGGTGGCGATGCTTGTGCCCTCGCCCAAGTCGATGGCGAAGTACGCCACCAGGAAGATCAGGGTGCCGACAACTGACGCGCCGAAGAGTACGGCGACCTGCCGTTCTGCACGCTTTGCGGCCTTCGGGTCCGTGTCGGCCAGGCGCAAACGGTGCGGGGGAATTCCAGGATCCTGGAACTTCTCCACCTCATTCTGACCAGCCGTAGCTACGGTGCCCGAGTGGTTCGGACTGCCGTCACTATGGTTGCCCATAATTCGCCTCATCCTTCTCTCGTCCCGGCGTCTGCCGGGTTAGTTTTCAATTTCAAACTGCTGACTGGGCAGCAGAAGTTCTTAATTTTCCCGTTTCGCCTAAGACGTCCGGGAAGTAAGCCAGATGGTGAACGCGATGATGACACCCAGGCCTGCAATCCAGACAAAGAGTCCTTCAGCCACCGGGCCCAGGGCGCCGAGGTCAGCGCCCCCGGGAGAGCCGTTGGCTTCGATCTGCTTCAGGAACGTGACAATGTCGCGCTTGCCCTCGGGGGTGACGTTTGCGTTATTGAAGACGGGCATGTTCTGCGGTCCGGTGACCATCGCTTCGTAGATGTGTTTGCCGGACACATCGGCAAGGGCGGGAGCGAACTTGCCGCGGGTAAGTGCACCGCCGGCGGCCGCCGCATTGTGGCACATCGCGCAGTTCACACGGAAGAGCTCGCCACCCTTGGCGGCGTCACCCTGCTCATCAAGCAGGTGCTCTTCAGGAATTGCCGGGCCGGCTCCCAGGGAAGCTACGTAGGCTGAAAGCTGGTGGGTCTGGTCATCGTTGAACTGGGCCGGCTTTTTGTAAGCCTGCGGACCGTTCATCTGCATGGGCATCCGGCCGGTACCGACCTGGAAGTCAACCGCCGCAGCACCGACACCCACCAGTGACGGGCCATCCTGGCTGCCGCTCGCGCCCATGCCGTGGCAGGTGGCGCAGTTCGCGGCGAAAAGCTTTTCGCCCTCGGCAGTGTCATTGGCGCTGAAGCTGGTGCTGGATGCCTTGGCCTGGTTGACGGTAGTGGCAACGGCGTACAGCCCACCAGTGATGAGCAGTCCCATCAGTAGCAGCGCGATTACTGCGAGTGGGTGACGCCGCTTTTGCGAGAGAGCCTTCACGTGGTGGTTCCTTTATTCGATCGTGCGCCGGCTCCGTGAGCCGCTTCTTGAAATTCTGCCTCTTGTAGAAAAGGAATCAAAGCTTGACTACTTCAGTACGTAGATGACCAGGAAGAGGCCGATCCAGACAACATCCACAAAATGCCAATAGTAGGACGTGACGATCGCGGAGGTTGCTTCGAAGTGGCCGAACTTCTTTGCTGCGAACGAGCGTCCGATGATGAAGAGGAAGGCTATGAGGCCGCCGATGACGTGCAGGCCGTGGAAGCCGGTGGTCATGTAGAACGCTGAACCGTACGCGTTGGATGAGAGCGAAACGTGTTCTGAAACAAGCATCGCGTATTCAGTTGCCTGGCCGGCGACGAAGAACGCACCCATGATGAAGGTCAGCGTGAACCATTCGTTCATACCCCAGCGGGAGAACTGGAACGGACCGCCTGACTTGCGGGGCTGCAGCCGTTCGGCGGCGAAGACGCCCATCTGGCAAGTAAAGGAACTGGCCACGAGGACGATCGTGTTGACGAGCGCAAAGGGGAAGTTGAGCTTTGCTGTCTCTTCCGCCCACATCTGTCCGCTCGTGGAGCGCAGCGTGAAGTACATGGCGAAGAGACCGGCGAAGAACATCAACTCACTGGACAGCCAGACTACGGTTCCGACAGAAACCATATTGGGGCGGTTCAGCGTGGGGTGCGCCGGGGTACTGGGGGCATGGGTCGCAGATGTCACATAGACATTATGTCCATAAAAGTCCGTAGTTCCCAACGCAAACCGCCTTTTCAATGGACTTTTTCTACAAAGACGCGAAATCACTGCGAAAAGTTCCAGGCGGCCTTCACATTGGTCAGGTCCTAGGTGGCTCGATAGCATCAGATGGTGACTTCTCAGGCAACCGCGCCGGCGGACAGCAACACTTGGCCACGGCTCATATCGGCTCTCATCAACGGTGCTGACCTTACAGCGGGCAATACCGCTTGGGCGATGGACAGAATCATGTCAGGGGAGGCGACCCCTTCGCAGATTGCCGGATTCCTGGTTGCCCTCAGTGCCAAGGGTGAAACCGTGGACGAAATCTCGGGCCTGGTGGACGCAATGCTGCGCCATGCAACACCCATCGACATCCCCGGCGAGAAGCTGGACATCGTTGGTACCGGCGGTGACCAGCTGAACACCGTCAACATTTCCACCATGTCCGCCCTCGTCGCTGCTGGCGCTGGAGCGAAAGTGGTTAAGCACGGCAACCGTGCAGCGTCTTCGTCCTCCGGATCGGCCGATGTACTCGAAGCACTGGGGGTCAGGCTCGACCTCCCGGTGGCTCAGGTGGCCCGCAACGCGGGTGAGGCTGGAATCACTTTCTGTTTCGCCCAGGTGTTCCACCCGTCTTTCCGTCACACAGCCGTGCCCCGCCGGGAGCTCGCCATCCCGACCGCTTTTAATTTCCTGGGACCGCTGACCAACCCTGCGCGGGTGCAGGCGTCAGCCGTGGGCGTGGCGAATGCCCGGATGGCTCCGCTGGTTGCGGGCGTCCTGGCGAAGCGTGGTAGCCGCGGCCTGGTTTTCCGTGGCAATGACGGGCTGGACGAGCTGACGACAACGGGTCCCTCCACCGTTTGGGAAATCCGTGCGGGCGCGGTCGCCGAACTGAATTTTGAACCGGCCGAGCTGGGCATCCGTCCCGCAACTGTGGCGGAACTCCGTGGCGGGGACGCTCAGGCGAACGCCGCCGTCGTACGAGATGTCCTTGCCGGCAAATCCGGTGCAGCACGTGATGCTGTGCTGCTCAACGCAGCCGCTGGACTGGTGGCTTTCGATGAATCGTCCGAGGGCCCGTTTCTGGAGCGTATGCGTTCGGCGCTTGCCCGGGCCGCGGAATCGATTGATACCGGCGCTGCGGCCGCGGTCCTCGATAGGTGGGTTGCACTGACGCAGCCTTGACCCGTTTACAAAAGGCGCGGGCCGGCTGTGATGGGCGGGTCCGCTTCATTTTGGGGAAGTGCTCCTACTGTTCGAAGCCGAGCGCGAATGCTGCGTCGAGATCGTGCTGGGAGTAGGCACGGAACGCAATGTGCGTGGTGGTGTGAACCACCGCGGGTACTTTTGAGAGCTTGTCGGCAATGACGTCAGCCAGATCCTCGTGCCGGGCGACGCGGGCAACGGCGATAAGGTCCCATTCGCCGGTGACGGAATAGACCTCGCTGATGCCTGGGATCGCGGAAATTTCCTCGGCGGTTTCCGGGATGCGGGCGGCGTCGGTCTTGATCAGAACGAATGCGGTGATCACTGTTCAATCCTTCCGGATCTGTTGGCCGTAGCTGTGCCCGGCAAGACTCTATGGTGATGCCAGCCTATTACATGGGCGGTGTCCATCAGGTGCGGCCCGGACGCAGGGCCGGCAGCGGTGTCACGACTTTCGAAGCCTGCGCGCCAGTGCAAGAAGCGCCCGGTAACCCACAAGGAGAAGCCCCAGGCTCAAGAGCGCAACAACCACGAAGGCCAGTACTACGCTTTGTCCCGTCAGCGCCCTCAGGATCATGCCGCCGGCTACGGCGCCAAGCCAAACCATGACGCCGGTTGCCATGGACAGCGGACGCCGCCAGGCCCGGCCCGCAAACCAGGCGATGGCGGCTCCAGCCAGGAACGGCCATGCCGTGAGGAAAACTCCTGTGACGATGTCGCCGCGCTGGTGGGCATCCCTGCCGATCGCCGCGAAAACCAAAATCAGGAAGGCATCCGCCAGGGCGGCGGCAATAATGGCCTGCCGGGGAGCTCGAATGGACAGTTTGGTCTCGGAATTCATGGCTTCGAGCCTAACCCAGCGAGGGGGGGGCAGCCCGGTCCTGATGCTTGGCGTGCGGCTCTTGCTGGAGCGCGGCGCGCCGTCGTCGGTCCTCTATCTGGCGGTGGAGGACGTCCGGGCGATCATCAGCATCCTTTAGGGCAGGGGAGTGGGGGTAATTGCGCTGCTTGATGTGTCTTTCACCATGGCGACGCTGCCCTGGGTCCGGCAGGAACCGATGAATAGATGGCCTTCATCCGCGACTCGGAAGGGAACACAGTGGGTCTGGTCAGCCGGCATCCTCCGGCCGTTGTGCGGGGGAGCGCCCCGGGCTAGGCGCTAGCCGGACGGGAGTAACATGCAAAAGATTTCCACGTGCCTGTGGTTCGCAAAAGATTTCCACGTGCCTGTGGTTCGAAAAAACAGGCCGATGAGGCTGCCGGGTTCTATGTGTCCCGCTTCGGCGATTCCAGGATTCTGGACGTCTCGCGGTTCGACGACGGAGGCCATAAGGCCAGGCGCTGTTCTGCCCGGCGTACCTATACGCTAATCCCTGTAACGGCGTAAACTTCGGCGCTCAAGCTCTCGAAACCTGGGACCGCGCATCACCGGGTCCTAATCTGCAAATTCTGCAATCGGATCACATATAGTTGACATAATGTAGATTATCGGCGCTTAGAGTACCGGAGCAGACGTAGCGGTGTGAACGTGACGAATACAGCGTTTTCGCAGGTCAATCAAACTTTGTTGGATTTCCATAAGTCAGCGCCGGAGCCCATTTTAATGTCCGAAACACCGTGCGGCGGCACAAAAGCCGGTCCCTGAATGCACAGCCATTGTCTAATCCCGCGTGCTCGCCAAGAATGAACCAATGACGGTCTACCTGCGTTCACTTGAAACTGCTGTTCCGCCGACTGTGCTGGTCCAGGCCGAAGCCCGTGAAGTTTTCGCGGCCCAGCCGGGCCTGACCAGGTTGGGTTCGCGGCTGGTGAACACTTGTTTTGATTCAGCCGCCATCGACACCCGCCATACCGCGGTCGATGAAATGACCATGGCTTTCCGCGCGGACGATCCGCAGTTCTTTGATCCCGCCACGGGCCTGCTCCTGAACCCCACCACCAAGGTGCGCAACGAGATCTTCGCCCGGGAGGTCACTAAACTCTTCATCGAGTCCGCCCGAGCTGCCGTGGACGCATGCCCGGACTTGTCCTTACTTGACATAACCCACGTCGTTACCGTTTCCTGCACAGGGTTCTTCAACCCCGGCCCTGACTATAAGATCGTCCGCGCGTTGGGGCTGGACCCGGCTGTCCAGCGTTATCACCTCGGATTCATGGGCTGCTACGCAGCTTTTCCGGCGCTGCGGGCCGCCAAGTCCTTCTGCGAAGCAGATCCGCAGGCCGTTGTCCTGGTGGTCTGTGCCGAGCTGTGCTCCCTGCACGTCCGGACGTCCAACGATCCTGACACCATCATGGGTTCGGCGCTTTTCGCCGACGGGGCGGCGGCAGCCATCATTACGTCCCGGAATAATCCGGATGCTCCTGCGCTGATGCAACTGGACCACTTCGAAACCGTCCTCACGCCTGTGGGCGAAGAATCCATGGCATGGAACATCGGTGACCATGGCTTTGAGATGGTGCTGGGCAACTACGTACCCCACATCATCGACGACCACATCATCGGCGCGCTTACACCGCTGCTGACCCGGGATCCCTCGCTGTGTGGACTCCCCTACCGGGACATCCGCCATTGGGCCATCCATCCCGGCGGCCGGAGCATCCTGGACAAAGTCCAGACGCGCCTCGACCTCACGGACCAGCAACTCGTTCCGGCACGGGATACGCTGCGGGACTACGGCAACATGAGCAGCGCCACCGTGCTGTTTGTCCTCCGGCACATCCTGGAACAGCCACAAGTGGAGGGTGAGGAACGCATCTGCTCCATGGCATTCGGCCCCGGACTCACGGTGGAGACCGGGCTCTTCACGAAACTCCGCCAGGCAGCTACCGGGAAGCGGGCGGTGCAGCCAGAGGCGGCCTCGTCGCTGGTCTGACCGTTGTCCCCGATGCGGCAAAGGGCTGCGGACGCAGTGGAAATGATGGACCTGCCGGACTGTGATCCCACCAAACTGGAGCTCACGTACCGGCAATTCGAACTGGTGAACCGGCTCTTCTCCGGCTGGCGGCAGCTGTACTGCAACGAGCTTCGCCCTCTGCTCTCCCACGACTCTGAAACCACGCTCCTCGACATAGGATGCGGCGGTGGGGACCTGGCACGCCAGCTCGCCCTCTGGTCTGCCCGGGACAAACTGCTGCTCGACGTCACCGGCATTGACCCGGACGCCAGGGCATACAGCTACTCGTCACGCCGCCCCCACCACGTCTCAGTCCGGTTCCGCCAGGCGGACAGTGCCCACCTGGTCCGCGAAGGCCGCCGGTTCGACGTCGTCATCTCGAACCACGTCATCCACCACCTCCAACCAGCGGACCTGGCTCAGCTCCTGGCAGATTCGCAAGCCCTGGCGCGCCGGATTTCCGTGCACAACGACCTCCGCCGGAGCATTGCAGCCTACGCACTTTTCTCCCTGGCGGCCCTCCCGTTCCGCGGCTCGTTCATCCGTAAGGATGGCCTGACGTCAATCAGGCGCAGCTACACCCCGGCAGAACTCATCGCCGCCGCTCCCCCGGGCTGGCACGTGGAGCGCCGCTCCCCTTTCCATCAGGTCCTCCTGCACGATCCGGACCATCCCGATGGCTGACGTGGTGATCGTCGGCGGCGGACCCGTGGGTCTGTATCTCGCCGCCCTGCTGCTTCAGGAAGGCGTCGCGGTGAGGGTCCTTGAACAGCGGCTTCACCGGGAATCCCACTCCCGGGCCATCGGCATCCATCCCCCCGCCCTCGCGGCACTGGACAGGGCAGCGGTGGCCAGCGCCATGGTTGATGCCGGCGTGCAGATCCGCGGCGGTATTGCGGTCAGCGGGGGAAAAACCGTGGGGTCAATGTCCTTCGCATCCGTTTCGGAGCGCTTCCCGTTTGTCCTGTCCCTCCCCCAGGTCACAACGGAATACCTGCTGGAGCGGCGGGTAGACGAATTGGACAGCACCGCCTTGGTCAGGGGTGCCAGGGTGACGGAAATAGCGGACGACGGCGGGCTGGTAACCGTGCACGCTGAGGCCACCAAAGCGGGCGGTGCCGACGTCCGGATCACCTCTCGCCTTGTGGTCGCCGCCGACGGCTCACGGTCCCGGATGCGCGGTCTGCTGGGCATCCGGGCCACGTCCCGAAGTTATCCCGACCACTACGTGATGGGTGACTACGCAGATTCCGGCGCAAATCTGCACGAAGCCGTCCTGTATCTCGAAGGCGAAGGGATAGTGGAATCTTTTCCCCTGCCGGGCGGTCTGCGTCGCTGGGTGGTCAGGATTCACCGGCCCGCCGCGGTCCCGGACGCGGTCGAACTGGTACGGGTGATCCACCGGCGCACGGGGATCCGGCCGGACCCGGCCACCAACATCATGCTCAGCAGCTTCAGCCCCCGGTCCACGGTGGCGCGCCGATCAGTCGCGGGCCGGGCGGTCTTGGTTGGTGATGCGGCCCATGAAATAAGCCCCATCGGCGGCCAAGGCATGAACCTGGGCTGGCTGGACGCGGCGGAACTCGCGCCGATCATCTGTGCTTCCCTGGCGGGGAAACCGGTGGGTCCGCGCCTGCATGCCTATTCCACCCGGCGTCGGAAGGCCGCCTCGGTGGCGCGATGGCAGTCCGAAGTGAATATGACGCTGGGGCGTCCGCTGGCGCCGCCGTTCCTGGCGTTGAGGAACGGCGCAGTCAGCGCGGTGTCCGGGATCCCGCCGGTCAACAGGCTGGTGGCCCGTCGGTTCACCATGCAGTGAGCCCGCACCGGACGAGGCCGCCAGGCAGTGCCCGCCGGTTCAGGAGTGCACAAAATAGCAGTCGTAACTGTCCTGGCTGATGATCAGGCCGTCCCGGACTTCAAAGACCGACGACGTTCGGGCGCGAATGGTCTCGCCGGCATCCCAGTACCGCAGGTCCATCAGCGTCCTCGCCGACCAGTCGGCCTCCACCACCACGCGACCGCCTTCGCAGGTGGTGCGGCGGCTTTCGAACTTCTGGTCCGCCACTACTTCGCCGCTTTGGTCGAGGCCGGCCATCGCCTGGTCCCGCGTCCGCGTGGAGCCTTCAGCCGCAAGCAGATGCGGCGCCTCGACCAGTACGAAGTCCGCGGCGAGGAAAGGCCCGATGGCCCCGCCGTCGCCGCCGGCTTCCAGGGCCCGGATAAATTCCAGGACAACGTCCAGTGCGTTGGTTTGGGGCGCAATCGGTTCAGCCATGGCATCGACATTAGCCGACTCCGCCGACGCCGTGCCGAGTCCGCCGCTAGGCTTTCCGCATGACAGCCGTATCACCGTCCACTTCATTCACTCCTGCGCACCTGAGGGAACGGGTGCAGGAAATCCTGGCCGCGGGATCGCTGCCGCCCATCGTCCAGGCCGGAAATCCCGTACTCCGCCAGCGGGCTGCGGCCTTCGACGGCCAGATCAGCGCCGGCGAGTTGGACCAGTTGATAGTCCTCATGCGCGAAGTGATGCACGATGCCCCTGGCGTGGGGCTGGCCGCCCCGCAACTCGGAATCCCGCTGCAGCTGGCAGTCCTTGAGGACCAGTACGACGTCGACCCGGAGACCGCTGTACTGCGGCACCGTAGCCCGTTGGAGTTCCTCACCATCATCAACCCGCGCTTTACGGCTGTAGGAACGGAAACATCCGCGTTCTTCGAGGGGTGCCTCTCACTGAGCGGCCTGCAGGCAGTGGTGGTCAGGCCTGAACGGGTGTTGCTTCGATTCGACAGCCCCGCCGGCTTGGCGTCGGAACGGGAATTTGAGGGGTGGCAGGCGCGGATTGTGCAGCACGAAACCGATCACCTTCATGGCACCTTGTACGTTGACCGGGCCGAGTTGAGGTCCTTGAGTTCCAACGCCGAGTACGCCGCCAACTGGGCCGAGCCGGGGATCGGAAAGGCCCGTGCCGCCTTGGGATTCCTGCCCGGGAATCCCTGACACATCCACGCGTCACCGCGTCATTCCGGCGGTACGGCTGCCGGATTCGCGTCGGTCGGGAGGAACCGGGCCCACCATCGCAGGATGTGCTCGAATCGCTGCCGCCGGTGCAGTGGCCTGCCTGACCGGGATAGTTCATGATCCTCACCCGGGAATACGAGCAGCTGGGCTTCAACACCGTGCCACTTCAGTGCCGTGAAATATCTCTGGCCCTGCTCCAGCGGACACCTCAGATCGTTTTCGCTGTGGATAACCAGCGTAGGAGTTTGCACTTTGCCTACGTGTTCGATCGGGCTTTGGGCGGCGACCTCCACAGCCGAATTGCCGAGATACTCGCTGCCGAAGTACCAGCCAATGTCGGCGGAGCCCTCGAAGCTGACCGGGTCCAGGAATCCGCGCTCCACGATGGCACCCTTGAACCTGTGGTGGTGCGCTATGGTCCAGGCGGTCAGGTATCCGCCGTACGAGCCGCCCATGATGCCTAGCCGGCCGGCGTCCAGCGCCGGAAATCTGGCCAGGGTGCCGTCCAGGAACGCGAGGACATCCTCCATGTCATCGGTGCCAAAGCGGCCCTTGATGGCCAGTCCGTGTTCCCGGCCATAGCCTGCAGAGCCGCGTGGGTTGCACATCAGTACGGCGTACCCGGCAGCCGCGTAGACCTGGGCTTCGTCGAACAGGGCGACAGTGAACTGGGCGAAGGGCCCGCCATGGATGTTCAACAGAACCGGGTACGGACCCTTGCCTGCAGGCCTGACCAGCCAGCCATGGACGGGATACCCCTCGGACGCTTCGACGGTTACTTCCTGCGGAACCACAATGTCCGCCTGCGTCCTCAGAATGGCCGAAAAGTCTGTCAGCAGCCGCAACTGCGCGTCGTCGAGCACTGCAACGTCCCCATGGGTGGACGGATCGCTGAACACCACGAGCAGCGAACCACCTGCCCAGGCAGCCCCCGTCACCACCTTGTCACCGTGCACCAGCAGGGCATGCCCGCCCGTCGCCCCCAGCTCGAGGAGCTCAACAGTGCCCTGCGCAACGTTCAGTACCAGCGCCCGGTCCGGGCCGCGGAGCTCAATCCGGGCACCCGGGGCTGCCACGTCCATCAGATCAGGGTCGGTCAACGCAACCGGCACGCCGCCGTCGGCTGCGACACAGTACAAAACGGCGTTACGTGCCACAAAATCCCGGCCCGTGCTCCCCAGGTCCCGGGCAATATAGAACAGCCATTTGCCGTCCCGCGACTGCCGGACCTCCGTGACGCTTTGAGGTGCAGCTGCTCCCTGATCCACCGGTACGGGGTTGCCGCCGTTGACCGGCACCCTATAGATCAGGGTGGCCAAGTCGTCATCGTTCTCCGGCGGTGCTGCCACAAAGTAGACGGCCGATCCGTCTGCACTGAAAACCCCGGAGCCGGTGTCCGTGGCGAGCGATGTCAGCTGACGGGTTGCTGGTAGGTGCGGAGCGGCCGGGGTTGTTTGCGGCTCACCGCCAAGTTCCGGGACGTCCACGATGAACAGCTGCTGCGGCTTGTCGCGTGTGTAGCCAACCCCGTTCAGCCTGTACTGGTAGGAGGAGATCAATCGTGGTTCCTCCGCCTCCGCGGTGATGGCCTCGCTGCTGCCGTACCGTCCGGCGTCGGGTTCGCGGGAGCTGAAAACTATCCGGTGCGAGTCTGGAGACCACGCGAAGGACTCCACTCCGAGCAGCCTGCAGGTTACGACCTGGGGTTCGCCGCCGCCGGCCTCCACCACAACGAGCTGCGCTTTCGACGACGGTCCGCCTGTCCGGAGGAAGGCAAGGACCAGCCCGTCAGGAGAGAAGGCAGGGGCGGTATCCCGAAAGCCCCTGGTAATTCGCCGCGGCAGCTGTTCCTGGTTCAGCGGGATGTTCCACAGCTGGCCCACGTAGGAATCAGTGTTGAAATCCGGTCTGGTTACCGACACAACAGCACGGCTGCCGTCCGGGTGGACGGCTGGCGCGGAGACCGAATTGAGCAGCGGGAGGTGTTCTGGCTTCACCCACGTGAGCCTAACGTGCGGCTTTCCTCCAGGCGAACACCCGGCCGGAACGCTGCCGCGGTCGCCGCCGGGGCCCGCTCCCCACCCTAAGATGGTCCGTATGCCATCAAGCCCTCGCCCTCCGCTGCGCTGCCCGTTGTGCGGCGCCGCACTGAATGCCCAGGGCGGCGCAGCTGACGCTGCCCGCAAGGCCCTGGTCTGCGGGTCCGGGCACAGTTTCGATGCGGCGAAGCAGGGCTACTACAACCTGCTGGTGGGCAAGGGGACAGTCTTCGAATCCGATACCGCCGAGATGGTGGCTGCCCGCTACGCCTTCCTCGACGGCGGGCACTACCGTCCTCTGGCAGACGCCGTCGCGGCCGCCGTTGTGTCCGGGCTAACCCCTGGCGAAGCCTACACAGTCCTCGATTCGGGCACGGGGACCGGCCACTACCTCAGGGTGGTGCTGGATGCGGTGCAGCGGACTACGAACAGTTGCACCGCCGTCGCGCTCGACATCTCCAAGTTCGCGCTCCGGCGCGCCGCGCGCCTCAACCCCGAGGCCATCAGCCTCGCCTGCGATGTGTGGCAACCTCTTCCGGTGGCCGACGCCGCCGTCGACGCCATTACGGTGATCTTCGCTCCCCGCAATGCCGCCGAATTCGCCAGAGTCCTCCGCCCCGGCGGGAGACTGGTGGTGGTGACGCCGCGCGCCGGACACCTGGCTGCCATCGCCGTCCAGGCAGGGATGCTGTCCATCGAGGACGACAAGGACACACGGCTGTCAGAATCCCTCTCGCCGCACTTCGTCGCCGAGTCCACCCGGGACCTGGATATCCAGATGATGCTTACGCCCAGCGAGCTGGCTGACCTGGCCTTTATGGGTCCGGCCGGGCACCACCTGGACCGCATGGCCATTGCCGCCAAAATCGGCAGCGGCCACGTGTCCCCACAGGTGGAGGCACGATTCCGGCTCACCGTCTTCGGCCTGGTACCGTCTGCACAGTAACGACTTGAGCACGTTCAAGCGCCGCCCCGGATGCAACCTGCCGTCCTGCTTTCCGGCAGACTAGGATAAATAGACAGGTACCGGAAGGTCAAGGGGCACGGAATGTTTGAATGGCTCGGCGAAAACTGGTGGGCACTGTGGCTCACAGCCTTCCTCGCGTTCGCAGTGATCGAAATGATCACCCTTGACCTGTTCTTCATCATGCTCGGCGGCGGAACACTTGCCGCGCTCGTCGCGGATTTCGCCGGCGCTGACCTGTGGCTGCAGATCGTGGTGTTCTGCGTCGTCTCGCTGCTGATGATCGCCTTCATCCGCCCGGTCGCGCTCAGCCATCTGAAAAAAGGACCCGCGGACCAGCGCACCAACATAGACCGCCTCATTGGCGAGCAGGCCCTGGTGATGGAAGCAGTCAGCTCCACCGGCGGCCTCGTCAAGATCGGGGGCGATGTCTGGAGTGCCAGGTCCTCCGGCGGCGTCCTGCCTGCCGGCCAGAAAGCAGTGGTCTCGGCCATCGACGGCGCCACGGCAGTTGTCGCCGCACCGCCGGAGCAGTCCGCACAGTCATAAATACAGCCTAACAATTGGGGAATGGGAGACGTATGGATAATGCAGGAGGAGCCGCCTTGGCCATTGTGCTGGTGGTCCTGATCGTGTTCGTGATCATTGTTTTGGTCCGCTCAGTGCGGATCATCCCGCAGGCGAGGGCCGGTGTCGTTGAACGGCTCGGTAAATACCAGCGGACCCTCAACCCGGGACTCACCATCCTGATCCCGTTTGTGGACCGGCTCTTGCCGCTCCTGGACCTGAGGGAGCAGGTGGTGTCCTTTCCGCCTCAGCCGGTCATCACCGAAGACAACCTAGTGGTTTCCATCGACACCGTGGTGTATTTTCAGGTCACTGACCCGCGCGCTGCCACGTATGAAATTGCCAACTACATCCAGGCCGTGGAGCAGCTGACCACTACCACCCTGCGTAACGTTGTGGGCGGCCTGAACCTGGAAGAGGCGCTCACATCCCGCGACCAGATCAACGGCCAACTGCGCGGTGTATTGGACGAGGCAACCGGCCGCTGGGGCATCCGCGTCTCGCGCGTGGAGCTCAAGGCCATTGACCCGCCCCACTCCATCCAGGACTCGATGGAGAAGCAGATGCGGGCCGAGCGAGACCGCCGCGCTGCGATCCTCACCGCCGAAGGCACCAAGCAGTCTGCCATCCTGACGGCTGAAGGCCAGCGGCAAGCATCGATCCTCGCGGCAGAGGGCGACGCCAAGGCAGCCATCCTTCGTGCAGACGGTGAGGCGCAGGCCATCCAGAAGGTCTTCGATGCCATCCACAAGGGCAACCCCGACCAGAAGCTGTTGGCTTACCAGTACCTCCAGACGCTTCCGAAGATCGCAGAGGGCTCATCGAACAAGCTCTGGATCATTCCCAGCGAAATTGGTGAGGCACTCAAGGGCATCGGCCAGGCACTGGGGGGCACCAATCCGGACCCGAGCGCCGGCGTCAGCGGGCTGTTCGACGAGGAACCCGCCAAACAGCCTGGGTCCTGACCGGGATCTGCCTCAGACGGGCCGGGAGGGGATCCGCGATTCGTCGCGGGTCCCCTCCCGTTTTGCGGCTTGGCCTCACGCCGGTATAATTGAGTATTTGTCCGGTCGGACCAGATCCGCTGGAACAAGAATGCTTCGCAATGCGTTGAATCATATGATGCAGCACAGTGCACACAGTAGTCCGGGGCGGTTATGCCGGTCCGGCTTGCGTGGAGTCCTGCTCCGCGAACCGACCAGAGGGAGAAAACATGAGCGATCGCAGCCTGCGGGGTATGCGTCTTGGCGCGCAGAGCATGGAGACCGAGTCCGGCGTTGAGCCGGCTCCGCGCCAGCGTGTCGAATACCGGTGCGAGGACGGCGAGCAGGTCTTCGTGACGTTCTCTTCAGAGGCTGAAATTCCTCCTGTGTGGGTTTCCAAGACCGGCAAGGACGCGCTCCTCGTTGACGGAGAGCGTCCGGACACCAGCAACGAAAAGGCTGTCCGAACCCACTGGGATATGCTCCTGGAGCGCCGTTCCCTTCCGGAACTGGAGCAGATCCTCGAGGACCGGCTGACCATCCTGCGCGAACGCCGTGGGGAACGGCGCACGGCCTGACCCCAAGCGGCGGTCAAGGCCCTCGGCAGAGGCCAAGCGTCATGGCCTGACGCGAGCTGAATGATTGAGAAAGGGCCGGCCCGGCAACGTGATCACGTTGCCGGGCCGGCCCTTATCTTTTTGTCCTAGCCGCTGCTGCAGGTCAGCCCTGTGCCGGATCTTTCTTGCCTGTGAGCTTGTTCCAGCGCGCCTGCAGGCCCCACCGGGTGACGTTGACCATGGCCTCAACAACAATGTTGCCGCTCATCTTTGACGCTCCGAGCTCGCGCTCCACGAACGTAATAGGGCGCTCCTCGATTCGGAGGCCCAGCTTGGCTACACGCCACGCCAAGTCAACCTGGAAGCCGTAGCCCACTGAATCGACCAGGTCAAGATTCAATTTTTCCAGCGTGGTCCGCCGGAACGCGCGGTAGCCGCCGGTGACGTCCTTGATCTTCAGGCCCAGCATCAGCCGGGCGTAGGTGCTGCCAACGCGTGAAATCGCCTGCCGGTACAGCGGCCAGTTGACCACGCTGCCACCGGGAACCCAGCGGGATCCCATGGCAAGGTCCGCGCCCTGTTCAACGGCTTCCAGCAGCTGGGGAAGCTGTTCGGGCTGGTGTGAGCCGTCCGCATCCATTTCCACCAGCACGTCATAGCCGGCCTCGAGCCCCCATTTGAACCCGGCAATGTATGCGGCTCCCAGCCCTGCCTTGCCTTTGCGGTGCAGGACGTGGACTTGCGTATCCTCGCCGGCAAAGCCGTCAGCAAGCTGCCCGGTGCCGTCCGGGCTGTTGTCATCCACCACCAGAACGTCGGAAGCCGGAACGGCTGCACGCAGGCGTTGCAGGGTCTTGGGCAGCGATTCCAGCTCGTTGTAAGTAGGAATGATGGTGAGGACGCGCACAAAGGGCCTTCCTGGACGGGAGCGGTCGGAGCGGCTGAACTGCGGCGTAATAGCTGGCGGTCAGGCGCAACTATCTATTATAGGGCGCTTTGTTGGGGCGCTGGCCGTTGTCTGCGGTCAGGACCGCAGTGCGGCACTGGAATACAGCTCAATGCCGTCCCTCACCGTCTGCAGGCACACCGGGTCCGCGCCGGTGTCCATTGCCGGGAGAAGCGGCGTTCGGGCCCGCGGATCCGTGCTCCAGGACTGGACCCGGCCGTCCGCCACCTGGACCATGAGCTCCTCAACTTCCCAGACGGCGAAACTTGCTGGTGCGCCGGGAACCAGTTGCCCGGCCATGGGATTGTGGTACTTAGCTGCCCGCCACCCCGCGCGGGTGTGGCCCAGGAATGCTGCCCGGGCAGAGATCCGTTCAGCGTGGTTGTGGTGGTCCAGGCAGGCGCGGACGCTGGACCACGGGCGGAGCGGTGTCACGGGGCTGTCGCTGCCGAAGCTGATCGGGACTCCGGCAGCGTAGAACGAGGCAAACGGGTTCATGGACCGGCTTCGGCTCCCCAGACGCTGCGCATACATTCCGCCGGCGCTCCCCCAGGCAGCGTCGAAGCCTGGCTGGGCGCTGACGGTGACGGCGTAGCGGCCCAGTTGCTGAACTGCGTCGGCGTCTGCCAGTTCCACGTGCTCGAAACGGTGGCCGGCTGCACGGATCCGCTGCTCCCCTACTTCGGCAGCAGCGATTTCCAGAGCCTCCAGCGCGGCATCAAGTCCAGCGTCGCCGATGACGTGGAAGCCGCCCTGAATGCCCAGCAGCGAACAGGCCGCCAGGTGGGCGCCGGCCTGCTCCGCCGAGACGTACAGGTTGCCCCGCTCCTCCGCCGCGTCGCTGTAGCCGGACCTCAGGGCCGCTGTCCTGGAGCCGATGGAACCGTCAATGTTCAGGTCGCCTGCCAGGCCGCGCACGGATACCCCCAGGTCATCCAGCAGCGCCCTGGCCTGCTCCTCCGAGGTGGCCAGTTCGCCCCAATACGGCAGGATCTCCGGCATGGCCTCGCCGGAGGCTGTGTTCCATGTGGCGGCCAGGCGCAGATCAGAAACTCCGCCGATATGTGGCGCGGCCATCTCCGCCAGTGCCACGTAACCGTTCTCGGCCGCTTCGGTCAGGGCGCGCCGCTGGTAGGCCAGCAGGCTGGCCTCCGGGAGCCGCCGTGCTTCCTGGCGGGCGGCCGTATGGGCGGCCCGTTTCACCTGTGAACCTGTGGTGTAGCCGTCGAGACCGCCAAGCCCGGCGGCGGCAGCCAGCGAGGATGAAACTAACGCCGAATGCGCATCCACCCTGGCCAGGAACACCGGCCTGCCGCCCGCCGCCTGCTCAAGTTCCTCGGCCGCCGGCAGGGCAGGGTCCTCCCACGTGGATTCATCCCAACCGTGACCCAGCAGGGGGCCGTCGCCTTTGGCTGTGGTCACTGCATCGAGCAATTGCCGGGCCGAGCGGATCCCGCTCAGCTGGAGGGAACCCAGTGCGATGCCGGTTTCGGTGAGGTGGACGTGGGAGTCAACAAACCCCGGCGCGACGAGGGCTCCATGGAGGTCGATGATTTCCATGGAGCTGTCGGCAATGGAGGAGGCCGCCTGCTCTGAGCCGACCCAGGCAACGGTGTCGCCATCAACCAGCATGGCAGTGGCGAAGGGGTCCGCTGCCGTGTAGACCGAGCCGTTGCGGTAGAGGACCACCTTCCGCTCGTGCGGTGCGGGCGTGGTGGAACGTTCAGTGGTCATGCGGGCGAAGCTCCTGGGGCTAGTGGGAAGAATTTGGGGTGCCAGTAGATCAGGCGGGTTCATCAAAGTACGGAAGAGTAGGCCACGACGCCGCGGCGGATGAGCGAAATTGCTTCTGCACAAAGCCTGGACACGCGCGGATCCAGGCCGGGAATCTTGGCGAGCTGGTCGAGAAGATCGATGACCTGTTTGACCCAGCGGACAAAGTCGCCCGCCGCCAGGTCTGTGCCGTTCAGTACGTCCTGGAGGTGCCGACCCTTGGCCCATTTGTACATGGGCCAGACCAGACCCAGCTCGGGTTCAGCGGTCAGCGGCAGCTTATTTGCCTCTTCCACGTCCTCCAGGGCCGACCATTCCCGGATCACCACATCCACGGACGATTCAAGCGAGACGCTGGGCATCCGCGGGCGGAGGCCCCTGTCCTCCCGTTTGGCCTGGTAGACCAGGACGCTGGCCAGGGCTGCTACTTCGACGGCGTCGAGGTCGTTGAGTGCGCCCAGCCGCAGTGCTTGCGAAATCAGCAGGTCTTTCTCGCCATAGATCCGGCGGAGCCGCTGGCCGTCCGGGCTGATGGCCAGGCGAGCGTCAGCTCCTGCTTCCAGGTAGCCGTAGGCGGAAAGGACGTCGCAGACACGATCGAATGTTTTGGCAATGGTGTTGGTCCGGCCCTGGATCTGCCGGACCAAGGCATCCGTCTCCCGGCGCAGCTTCCACCACCGCTCGGACCAGCGTGCGTGGTCTTCACGCTCGCTGCAGCCGTGGCAGGGGTGGGCGCGGAGTGCCCTGCGAAGTTCCGTGATGCGTTTTTCCTGATGTGGTAATACGGATCCCAGGCCAAAGTCGGTGCTGCGGCCGGGTGCCGGCGGGCGGTTCTCGCGCAGCGCATTCCGGGCCGACGATGCGAGGTCACGCCGCGACTTGGGGACCTTCGCGTTGAACGACTTCGGGATCCGGATCCGCGTCAACGGCGCGATGGGGCCTTCAAGGTCCTCCGTGCCGATTCGCCTGAGCTGGTTGTCGAGCGTGAGGATGGCGGGCCGTGGTTCCCTGCCGCTGTGGTCCGAGCTCAGCACAATCGCGGGCCCGGGAGCCCGCCCGCCCGGGACATCCACCACGTCGCCGGGCATCAGCCGCGCCAGCGAGTCTTCATTCAGGGACTTGTGGGCGCGGGACTTGCTGCGCGAGGTGACATTTTCGGCGTCGGACAGTTCACGGCGCAACCGGGCATACTCGGTGAAGTCCCCGAGGTGGCAGGTCATGGACTTCGCGTATCCGGCGAGGGACTCTTCGCGGCTGCGCACCTGCTTGGCAAGTCCGACAACGGACCGGTCCGCCTGGAACTGCGCGAACGAGGACTCAAGGATTTCCCGCGCACGGGCGCGGCCAAACTGTGCCAACAGGTTGATGCTCATGTTGTACGTCGGCCGGAAGCTTGAGTTCAGCGGATAGGTACGCCTTGAGGCGAGGCCGGCAACGGCGGCCGGGTCCGTGCCCGGCTGCCAGAGGACTACCGCGTGGCCTTCGACATCGATGCCGCGGCGGCCCGCGCGGCCGGTCAGCTGCGTGTACTCCCCCGCGGTGATGTCCACGTGAGCTTCACCATTGAACTTGTCGAGTTTTTCCAGGACCACGGAGCGGGCAGGCATGTTGACGCCCAGTGCC
The DNA here is from genome assembly GCF_050156575.1 of Pseudarthrobacter sp. S6. Taxonomy (NCBI): domain Bacteria; kingdom Bacillati; phylum Actinomycetota; class Actinomycetes; order Micrococcales; family Micrococcaceae; genus Pseudarthrobacter; species Pseudarthrobacter sp. S6. The sequence goes on from NZ_CP189581.1 coordinate 2,309,573, forward strand.
AGCGTTTCGGTGGCAAACACAGCCTTGACCAGGCCCTCAACGAAAAGCTTCTCGACCACTTCCTTGAAGGTGGGAAGCATACCGGCATGATGGGCCGCGAAACCCCGGAGGAGGCCGTCCCGCCACGTCCAGAAGCCGAGGACGTCCAGGTCATCGGACGGGATGTCCTGCCCGGCCTCGTCAACGCGCATGGCGATGATCTGCTGCTCTTTCTCCGTGGTCAGCCAGAGTCCGGAAGAGACACACTGGGCAACAGCGGCATCGCAGCCTGCCCGCGAGAAGATGAACGTGATGGCTGGCAGGAGGTCCTGCCGGTCCAGGCTCGCGATGACCTGGGGCCGGCTGGCCTTCCGGACAGTGCCGGGCTGGGCGCCTTGCCGGGGGCGCTCCTCTGTCCGTTGCCGGTGCTGCCGGCGCTGGCTCCGGCCGCCGTGGCCGAAGCGTCCGGTGAAACTTTGCTGGCACTCGCTGCGGGCCATCCTGAGCAGGTCAGGATTGACCTCGAACCGCTGGCCGTCGGCGTCTTTGGTGGCTGCGGTGAGCTGTTCCTGGACCGGTATCGGAGCTCCGGTCTCAGCGTCCGCGGGCGGGGCGATCTCGTCGAAGGTGGTTTCGCCGGCGAACAGGTCCACGATGTCGCGGCCCACCATGACGTGCTGCCAGAGGGGAACCGGCCGGTGCTCGGAAACGATGATGTCGGTGTCGCCGCGCACCGTATCCAGCCACGCGCCGAATTCTTCTGCGTTGGACACTGTGGCGCTGAGGGAAGCTACCTGGACTTCACTGGGGAGGTGGATGATGACTTCCTCCCATACGGCACCACGGAAGCGGTCCGCGAGGTAGTGGACTTCGTCCATCACCACAAAGCCGAGGTCATCCAGGGTTTCGGAGTCTGCGTAGAGCATGTTCCGTAGGACTTCCGTGGTCATGACCACAACGGGGGCGTCGCCATTGATGCTCGTGTCCCCGGTCAGGAGGCCGACGTTTTCCGCACCGTACTTTTCGGAAAGCTCCGTGAACTTCTGATTGCTTAGTGCCTTGATCGGCGTTGTGTAGAAAGCCTTAAGGTTTCGTTCCAAAGCCAGGTAGATGGCAAATTCGCCCACGATGGTCTTGCCGGCACCGGTGGGGGCAGCCACCAGCACTCCCTTGCCCTCCTGCAGGGAGCGGCAGGCGAGGCGCTGGAATTCGTCAAGTTCAAAATCGAGGGTGCGGACAAACCCGCCGAGGTAGGTGCCCGCTTCGGCCGTGCGTTCCGCGCTGGCCCGGTAGCTTTCAGAGGGCGAGAGTGGCCCGGAGATAGAGGACATGCCTCAAGCCTAGTGCGCCGGGCGCTACAGGTTCTTCAGTTCGTTGCCGGGCGTAGCGATGTCGGCTGTCGCGTCCGTCTCAGCTGCCTGTTTCGCCTCGCGCTTGTCACGGCGCTTGTCGTTGAAGATGCACAGCCCGATCGCCGCGAAAAAGAGGATCAACAGCGGCGCAGCAAGTAGGAACATGGACAGCGCGTCCGTGCCGGGTGCGGCCAGTGCAGCAAGGACAAAAACCAGGAAGACGATAATCCGCCAGGCTTTGAGGATAGTCCTGCCCCTGACCACGCCAGCCATGTTGATGCCGACGAGGATCACGGGGACCAGGAAAGAGATCCCGAGGATGAGCAACATCTGCGTGGCAAACGTCAGGTAGTCGGTGGCCGAGATGTTGTTGGCACCGGTCGCGGGTGTGAACTGCAGCAGCGCCCTGACCACGGTGGGGAACACGAGCCAGGCGACAAACACACCAGCCAGGAACAGGGGCACAGCGGCCGCCATAAAGCCGAGCGTGTAACCGCGTTCCTTCTTGGTCAGACCCGGCGTGATAAAAGCCCACACCTGATAGATCCAGATAGGACTGGAAATAACCAGCCCTATCTGGATGGCAATCTGGATCTTGAACGCGAAAGGATCTGCGATGGTCGCAAAGTTCAGGACCGCGGTCCGCCCCGTATCCCGGGCAATTGAAACCAGCGGGTCCGACAGGCTGGCGACAACAGGGTCGTAAAGGAACCAGCCACCCACGCCGGCGAGCAGCACGGCAATTGCCGATTTGATCAGCCGGTTCTTGAGCTCCTTGAGGTGGTCCCAAAGAGCCATCCGCCCCTCAGGGTTGGACTTACGGCCCCGCGTCACTGCCACTTCGGGTTAAGCGCGGGTCGACGGCGGAACGTCAGTGCCGTCGGTCGGCTCACCGGGCTTCGCCGGCGGGTGGTTGATGATTTTTCCTTCCACCGGGCCGGAAGCCGTGTCGGTGGTATCGGTTTTGCCGTCGTTCTTCATTTCCTTGACCTCGGACTTGATGATCCGCATTGACTGGCCAAGGCTGCGCGCCATGGCAGGGAGTTTGGGCGCGGCGAAAAGCAGCAGCGCAACGACGATGATAATGACAATTGGCCACGGGCCATCAAAGAGTCTTCCCACGGGAAATCCTTTCCTCTTACAACATCCTACGTCTAACTGAGATTGAGATCGCGAAGTGACTGGGGCTGGCCCCGGTCTCGCCTCCGCTGGATCCGCCTCTGGCGGCGGTCCTCCCGGCGGGATGACTTGGACGCGTCGTAATCATGACGCATCTGCGCCGGTGAGGCAAAAACAGCGGCACCCGGCTGAAACGATTCTGTCGGCCGTAAGCCGTCATCTGCCTTGGTCGCTGCCGGTGCAAGATGTGACACTTTGGTTCCGGCGGCACCCAGATCCTTCATGACCAACATGAACTGGCGGTAGAGCCGGATGCCCAGAAGGACATAAAAGAGCAGGGAGAGCGCAATCAGCGCAATCCAGATCAGGATCCAGGACCACCAAGGCATGCTGACGAGTCTAGCCGCCGTACCGGTCCAGGGCCGCCTCGATCCACTCCAGCGACGCCGCCCCAAGCTCGGAAGGTTCAAGAATCCTGACGGCCCCGCCGTGCTGAGCCACGAACATGGGCAGCCAGGCCGTGCTGCCGAACCGTATCTCGGCAACAAGGCCGCCGCCGGGAAGAGCTGCCACACGTTCGGCGTAATAGTCGTCCGCCAGGCCGGCGCCCTGCCTGGTGAGCTGAACGAGGACCGTGGTGTCGTCGTCATTGGGGGTGAACAGCTTGGCCGGGAAGCTTTCCCCGGCTCGGACCTGAGTGGATGCGGAACGTCCGTTCGGGTGGACCGCCTGGACCCTGTCCAGCCTGAAGTTCCGCAGCCCCTGGGCCGCATGGCAGTAAGCCTCGAAGTACCAGGTGTCATCCAGGGAATACAGGCGGAGCGGATCCACGTCACGTTCTGAAACCTGGTCGCGCTGGGCGGAAAAGTACACGAGCCGCAGCTGCGACCGCTCCTGGATGGCCCCACGGACAACGTCAAGGAGGGCCGAATCAGCGGGCCCAACTTCCGGACCGGCAAGCGAACCTGCCCGGAGCCCTTCTTCGCCGGCCGCTGCCATCAGCTTAAGGGTCACGGACTCCAGTGCGCCGCCCTCGGCAAGTTCGGGAAGCCCGTTGAGCGTCTCAAGCCCGGTCAGCAGCGCACAGGCCTCGTCCACAGTAAACCGGACCGGTCTCTTGAGATCCAGGTCCTGGGTGATGTAAACGTGGCCCTCTTCCCAATGGATGTCCAGGAGGTCGTCCGGGTATCCCTCTGGAAGTCCGGAGCAGATGAGGATCCGCAGGTCGCTTTCCAGCTCCCCGGGCGTAACATCAAAGCGGGCCGCGACATCCTTGATGTGGAGGCCTTGGTTGTGGACCAGGAACGGAACCAGCTGCAGCATGCGTTTGAGCTGGTCCTCAGAGGTTCGTTTGCGGACGGCGCGGCCCCGCGGTGCATGGGCAAACAGATAGACGGGGCCGGGAGCGGCACAGAAGGCGGCCGCGTTGCGCAGCCGGTGCCGCACAGCAGTCACGAGCTCGTCGGGAGCATGTGCCACAGCGTCGGGGCCGTAGGAGGCAAGCTCCTCAGCCAGTACCTCAACGTCCCTGAAATTGACCTCCAGACGTTCGTAGCCGGCGTCGAGCGTTCCCGAACTCCCGGCGGGAACCGGTGTGGTGCGCCGTCGCAGGCCGCGGTGGCGGCCCTCCCGGACATCCACGACGGCGGTCCGGAGCGGCAGTTCCGGAAGCCGGTCCAGTTCTGCGCGGACATTGAAGTTCGGCGGCGCCGAGTAAGATTCCTTCTCCAACACCGTGACGGGGCCCGTGAACCGGGAAAGCCTGAAGTGGCGCGGCGCCTGGCGTGAGCGATCGTAGCCGGTCAGATACCACTGGCCAAAGCGGCTGCCGAGGCCCCACGGCTCCACCACCCGTTGCTCTTCCTTACCGGTGGAACCTGCCAGGTAAGGGAAGCTGACGGGGTGCTGGGCGTGCATGGCCGCCACCACGTCATCAAAAGCCTGGCCCGCCGGCCGGATCCGCGGCTGCACGCCGACGGGAAGTTCAACGTCGGACAACGTGCCGGAGGCCTGGAGCTTGCGCAGGGCGTTGGCGGCGGCGGTTCCCAGGGCGGCACGCTCCCACAGCTGGGACGCCAGCAGGAGGACGGTCCACTCCCCCGGGCTGAGCTGCACATCTGGCAGCCGGTTCGATTCCTTGCCGATGCGGTAGCGGGTGGTGGCCGGGTCATCTTCGCTCCAGCCGTGGTCCGTCACGGTTTCCACATCGAAGCCGAACTGACGGAGGTCATTCTTGTCCCGCTCAAACATCCTGCCGAAGGCCACGTCGTTGCCGGACGTGTCGTGGTAGACCTTAGCCCGCAACTCTGCACGGCGCAGGCCGTATTTTGTGTTCAGGAGGGCGATCAGAAGATTCAGCAGGCGTTCAGTACGGGAGACGGACACGCTGGCTACGATACTAAACTCCTTCGTGGAAAGCAGAAAGCGCGGCAACAACAGGAAAACAGAACCCTGATTGTTACCGCGCTTTCCGGCCCTGCAAGGCTTCGGTCAGCGGACGCCCACGAGGTCCACTACGAAGATCAGCGCTTCGTTGGGGCCAATGGCTCCGCCAGCGCCGCGGGAGCCGTATGCCAGTTCGGACGGAATCTCCAGGCGACGGCGGCCGCCCACCTTCATGCCCAGCAAGCCCTGGTCCCAGCCCTGGATGACCTGGCCCACGCCCACGCGGAAGTCCAGCGGGGCGCCGCGGCCCCAGGAAGCGTCAAATTCTTCGCCGGTGGACCAGGCCACACCGACGTAGTGAGTGGAAACGGTGTCGCCCTTTTTGGCCTCGGCACCGTCACCGTCGATGAGGTCGGTAATGACCAGTTCGGTGGGGACATCGCCTTGCGGGAAGTCAATTTCCGGCTTCTGGCGGTCGAAATCGCGCTGACCAAATGACATGGTTGCTCCTTTGATTATTAGGATGGGTGATGTGTTGATGTTTACTTGACGCCGAGGATGTCCACAACGAAGACAAGGTCGCCCTTGGCTTCGCCCTGGCCGGCATCACCGTATGCGAGGTCCTTGGGGACCACCAGGAGAACCCGGGAGCCCACCGTCTTTCCGGCCAGTCCCTGGGTCCAGCCCGGAATCACGCCGGTCAACGGGAAACTGGCAGGTTCGCCGCGGTCAAAGCTTGAATCAAATTTAGTGCCGCCAACGAGGTTGACGCCAACGTAGTTGACGGTCAGTGTGTCCGTTTCCTTAACCACAGCGCCGGCGCCCCTGATCAGGTCCTGGGACACGAGTGCAGCAGGCGCAGCGATTCCGTCAACGGAGATCTCCGGGACGCCCTGGTCGTTGTCCTTTACGGTGGGCAGGCCGGCCGGCGGGCTGACAGTCTCGCCTTCGGGCTTTGCGAGCGGCGGAACAGACGGCGCGACATCTTTGGTGGAGAGCACCTTGATCAGGAGAAGCTGCGTTGGCTGGGCGGCGGCGGCTTCTGCGGTTGCGGCCGGTCCGGGAATGGCCAAGGCAAGGCTCGAACCGACCTTGGAGCCAACAAACGCGCTGTAGATGACCGGGCTTCCGGTCTTCAGTTCCTCGTTTAGCTCCAGCGGTTCGGGCTCGCCGGGGAAAGTGTCCTCCAGCGTGGATCCGTCAGCACCGCTGACCGCGAGGATGGAGATGTTTGCGATCTGGTTCTCTTTGACCCGGTCGCCGTCGCCTTCGGTGACCACTTTGATGGTGGGTTCGGTGACCTCGAGGGGCTTGGAGAACTCGACACCGGGAGCTTTCTTGTCCCCGTTGTCCGTCAGTTTCAGGGAGTCGAACTTGGCAGTGTCACCGGCAGACTGGCTGGTGGGTTCCGGTGCTGCGGGTGAACCGCCACAAGCGGTAAGCAGCAGCATGCCGGGGATCAGGATTGCTAGGAGTCGGCGCACGTAAGAGAACTTTCGTCGGGGCAGGGTGGACGCGGTGCCGGGATCAGGCGCTCGGCACCGCTTCAAGGCCAAGGAACGGCCCTATCAAGGATAGCCCGTGAACCTGAACGTCAGCCCATAGAGCCCAGAAGCGCATCCACCCGCTCATCGACGCTCCGGAAGGGATCCTTGCACAGGATGGTCTGGTGTGCGCGGTCGTTCAGTTTCAGGTGCACCCAGTCAACCGTGTAATCCCTGCCCAGTTCCTGGGCGCGCCGGACGAAATCGCCCCGCAGCTTGGCCCGGGTGGATTGAGGTGGAACGTCCACCGCGTCTTTGATCAAAGTATCGTCCACGACCCGGCTAACTGCGCCCCTGGACTGCAGGATGTAGTACAGCCCACGACCCCGGGAAATGTCATGGTACGTAAGATCCAGCTGGGCGATCCTGGGTGCATCGAGCCCCAGGCCGTGCCGCTGCCGGTAGTTGTCCATCAGTTTTTTCTTGATGGCCCAGTCGATTTCCGTGTCAATGGTGCTGGTGTCACCACTTTCGATCGCGTTCAAGGTCCGTTGCCAAAGATCGAGGATGAACGGAACGTGCGGATTGTGGGCGCCGTGTTCCTGGACAAAGGCCGTGACCTTGGTGAGGTATTCCTGTTGGATCTCCAGCGCTGTGAGCTGGCGGCCGTTGGCCAGGCGGACCAGTGCCCTTCCACTGAGGTCGTGGGAAATCTCTCGGATGCTGCGGATGGGGTTTTCCATCCTCATGTCGCGCATGATCACCCCCGCCTCGATCATGCGCAGGATGAGGTCCACGGTTCCGACCTTGAGCAAGGCTGTGGTTTCGGACATGTTGGAGTCGCCCACAATGACATGGAGCCGGCGGAAGAACTCGGCGTCGGCGTGCGGTTCGTCTCGGGTGTTGATGATGGGCCGTGAACGGGTGGTGGCCGAGGATACGCCTTCCCAGATGTGGTCTGCCCGTTGGGAAAACGCATACGTGGCCCCGTGCGGAGTCTTCAGGATCTTTCCTGCCCCGGCGATCAGCTGGCGGGTCACCAGGAAGGGGATCAAGATTTCCGCGAGACGGGAGAATTCGCCGCGACGCGGGATCAGGTAATTTTCATGGCTGCCGTAGGAGTTGCCGGCCGAATCGGTGTTGTTCTTGAACAGGTAGACCGTACCGTTGAAACCTTCCGCGGCCAGCCTTGCCTGTGCCTCGTCAACGAGGTCGTCCAGGATCAGCTCTCCAGCGCGGTCGTGCGCGATGAGCTGTGCGAGGTCGTCGCATTCGGCCGTGGCGTACTCAGGGTGTGAGCCGACGTCGAGGTACAGCCGGGAACCGTTGGTCAGGAACACGTTGGATGACCGTCCCCAGCTGACCACCTTGCGGAACAGGTACCGGGCCACCTCTTCCGGGGCCAACGGCCTCGAATCGGGGCTCGAATACGAGATTCCGAACTCGGTCTCGATACCGAAGATCCTCTTGTCCATCTCAGTCCTCCTCTGCAAGCAGCGCCGTGATATCAGCATCGTTGAGCCGCCGGAAGGCCCTGCGGAAGCCCCGGGAGGTCTCCGACTGCCTGTCCAGGACGGCAACTTCCACGGCCTTGGCAGGAAGGATTCCTGCCGGTTCGCCCTGATCAGCAGCCTGGTCGGCGCTGCTGGACAGGCCGCCGGTAGCCAGGCGGACAGCACCGGCGAACCTCAGGGATGGTCGCCAGCCCTCGGCGATGACCGCAGAGACACGCTCCGCCTGGCCGCCCATGACGATGAAGCCGTGCTCGTCAGCGATGGACCCGTCGAATGTGAGCCGGTAGAGGTGGTCCAGTTCCGGTGTGGCGCCAACTTCGGCGACCGCGAGTTCCACTTCAAAGGGTTTCTGTTCGGCGGTGAAAACGGCGCCGAGGCTTTGCGCATAGACGCTGGCGAGGCCCCGCGCTGTGACATCCTCGCGGTCGTAGGAGTAACCACGGACATCCGCGTAGCGCACCCCGGCCTGGCGCAGGCTTTCGAATTCGTTGTACTTGCCAACGGCGGCAAAGGCGATTTTGTCGTAAATCTCGCCGATTTTGTGAAGTGAGGGTGAAGGGTTTTCGGCGACCAGGGCGATGCCGTCCCGGCAGCTGATGACCACCACGGACCTGCCGCGGGCGATGCCCTTCCGTGCGAAGTCCGCACGGTCCTTCATCAGTTGTTCAGGCGAGACATAAAACTGCTGCGTCATCTCAGGCCTCCCGCCGCTCGGCGGACCGGGCTTCGATAATCCTGCCCGCCACTGCGGCGAGCTCGGATTCGGGGATACGCCGTGCGCCATCCCTGTTCACGGTGTACACCACCGGCCATAATTGGCGAACCGGATCCGGCCCGCCTGTGGCGGAGTCGTCGTCGGCCGCGTCGTAAAGGGATTCGACCGCCACGAAAACTGCCTCGGCTTCTGCCAGGTTGGGCCGCCAGAGCTTCTTCAGCGCACCGCGGGCAAACACGGAACCGGAGCCGACAGTGTGATGCTCGCGTTCCTCGTACCGACCGCCGGTTACGTCGTAGGAGAAGAGCCGACCCACGCCGGCAGTCGTGTCGAAGCCGGCGAACAGCGGCACCACGGCGAGTCCCTGCAGGGCCATCGGCAGGTTCCCTCGGATCATGGCACCGAGCCGGTTGGCTTTACCGTCGAGGCTTAGCAGTGTCCCCTCGATCTTTTCGTAGTGCTCCAGCTCCACCTGGAAGAGCCTCGTGAGGTCAATGGCGATGCCGGCTGTGCCGGCGATCCCCAGTACCGAATACCTGTCGGCCGGGAAAACCTTTTCGATGTGCCGGCTGGCTATGACGTTGCCCATGGTGGCCCGCCGGTCACCTGCCATCAGGACGCCGCCGCCGTAACTCATCGCCACGATCGTGGTGGCATGGGGCACCTGCAATGGAGCTGCCCCCGCTGCAACAGGCATGACCCGGTTGTAGGGAAGCAGGTCCGGCCGGTCGCGTTGCAGATGCTCGGTGAATGAGGATGTCGCGTTGCCGGCTACCTGGTTGGCGGTTGTTTCCTGCACTGATGCACTCCTTGTACGTGGTCCCTCAACGTCGGTACAGATTCCGGCCGGACGCGGCTTCCGCCACACACCCGGTTCCGGGTTACTGGCCGCCCTTTTGGACGAAGGCGCGTACGAATTCCTCGGCGTTGGACTCCAGCACGCCGTCGATCTCATCAAGGAGGTCGTCTACGCCCTGCGTGGCAGCCGACGCCTGGGCTTCCGGGGCCGCCGGAGGCGCCTCGGGGATCTCGTCCTCGACCCGGCTGTCGTGTGATTGTGGCTTCTGCTGCTCCTGGCCTGCCATGATGATCTCTCCTCCAAAAATCCTCGGATCCGGGTGGATCTGCTGATACGCCCATATTGCCACGCTGTCCGCCAGACGGCGCAGTTTACGCCGCAGGCGGAGCGGTGTTTTGCCCTAAAAGTTCGGCGAGGAAGGGACCTGCCGTCCGGTGGCGCGCAAACAGCCCACCCGTGAGGTCCTTCGTACCGCGAAGGGGTTCCCGGGTTGGCACGCGTTGGAGCCGGCCGTAGCCCGGCACATCGAAGATGACCGAGTCCCAGCTGGCCCCCACCACGTCTTTGCCGAAGCTACTGATGCACCGTCCGCGGAAGAAAGCCCGCGTGTCCGACGGCGGTTCGGTCATCGCCGCGGCGATGGCCCCGTCGTCGACGATCCGCTGCATGCGGTTCCTGGCCAGGAACCGGTAGTACAGTCCCTTCTCCGGCCTGATGTCTGCCCACTGGAGGTCCACAAGGCCGAGCCTCGCGTCGCCCCAGGCAAGGTTGTCGCGGTTCCGGTACCCGTCCAGGAGGGACAGTTTGGCCAGCCATTCCACGGATGTGGCCGCCGCGTTCCTGTCGGAATCGAGCTGGGTCAGTGTGGCAGCCCAGCGTTCCAGCACCTCATGCGTATGGCCGTCCCCGTCCACGGCATCGGAAACACCGGTGTCCTGAGCCAGTTTCGCCGCCGCCTCGTGGTATATCCACTGCATGTCGAGGGCCGTCACGCGGCGCCCGTCCAACAGCCTGAGTTTTGCTGTCAGCGACGTATCGTGGCTGATAGCCTGCAGGGCCGCGACGGGCTCGTGGACCTCCACCTTGGGCGCCAATCCGGCCTCTATCAGGCTAAGAACCATGGCCGTGGTGCCGAACTTGAGGTAGTTCGAGGATTGGCTGAGGTTGGCGTCGCCGATGATCACATGAAGGCGCCGGTATTTGTCGGCGGTGGCGTGCGGCTCATCCCGGGTGTTGATGATGGGACGCCGGATAGTTGTTTCCAGGCCGACTTCGGCCTCGAAGAAATCCGCCCGCTGGCTGATCTGGTATCCGGGCGTGGAGCTGTCCTGCCCCAGACTCACCCGCCCCGCGCCGCACATGATCTGGCGTGTGACGAAGAACGGTGTCAGCCCCCGCACAATGTCCCCGAAGGGCACCGAGCGCGGCATGAGGTAGTTCTCGTGGGAGCCGTAGGAGACGGACTTGTTGTCCGTGTTGTTTTTGTACAGGTTGATTGGGGGCAGTTCCGGATCCGCGGCCAGACGACGGACGGCTGCCAGCGCTACGAGGTCCCCGGCCGCATCCCAGATCACAGCATCGCGCGGGTTGGTCACCTCGGCACTGGAATACTCCGGATGCGCATGATCCACGTAAAGCCGGGCTCCGTTGCCAAGGACCATGTTCATTAGGAGACTGCCGGACTCGTCGTCGCCGTCCAGTTCCAATTCCTCACGGCCGTAGGCAAGCGCTACCGCTTCCGCGTTGAGGACCGGCGGCTGGTCGGTCAGCTGGCTGGGGTGGGCCGAGGCCCGTTCCAGGGTCCAACCGCGGGCGTCGTGGAGGGGCTCCTCGTCCGTGTAATCCCATCGGGTCTCTGCCCCTCCGGCCGCCCTCTGCCGCGTCACCTGCGCATAAGCCTGAACAACACGGGCGGACATCATGGTGGCGTTTGCTCCTGGCGCCGACGGTGCGTGGATGCCGTATTCCGTTTCCGCCCCCATGACGCGCATGGCCCCACCGGCCGGGAGCCCTCCCCCGCCGGCGCGTTCCGCGGAAGCCGTCACAGGTACTGTCCCGTGTTCGGCATCGTTTCAATGGACTTGCCGGGTTCCTGGCCGGCCTTACCCTGCACGATGGTGCGGATGTAGGTGATCCGCTCGCCCTTCTTGCCTGAGATCCTTGCCCAGTCGTCCGGGTTCGTGGTGTTGGGCATGTCCTCGTGCTCGCGGAACTCGTCCACCACGGCACGCAGCAGGTGCTCGATCCGAAGACCCTTCTGGTGCAAGGTCAGGAGATCCTTGATGGCGTACTTCTTGGCCCGGTCCACGACGTTCTGAACAACGGCACCTGAATTGAAGTCCTTGAAGTAGAGCATTTCGGTATCGCCGTTGGCGTAGGTGACTTCCAGGTACTCGTTGGATTTCTCTGTGGAGTACATGGCTTCAACCGTGCGCTGGACCATAGCGTCCACCGTCGCCTGGACGTCGCCACTGTGTTCGGCGAGGTCGGACTCGTGGAACGGCAGGTCCGTGGTGATGTACTTGTTGAAGATGTCCGCCGCGGCCTCTGCATCGGGGCGCTGGATCTTCACTTTCACGTCCAACCGGCCGGGACGGAGGATGGCGGGGTCGATCATGTCCTCGCGGTTGGATGCACCGATCACTATGACGTTGTCCAGCCGCTCCACGCCGTCGATTTCACTCAACAGCTGCGGGACGATGGTGGTCTCGACGTCAGAGGAGATCCCGGTTCCGCGCGTACGGAACAGCGAATCCATTTCATCAAAGAAAACCACCACTGGACTGCCGTCAGAGGCCTTCTCACGGGCCCGCGCGAAGATCAGCCGGATGTGGCGCTCCGTCTCGCCCACGTACTTGTCCAAAAGCTCCGGACCCTTGATGTTGAGGAAATAGCTTTTCAGGTCCACATTGCCGGACCGCTCCGCCGCACGGGCGGCAAGCGAGTTGGCTACAGCCTTCGCGATCAGGGTCTTGCCGCACCCTGGCGGGCCGTACAACAGAATGCCCTTCGGGGCTTTCAGCCCATGCTCCCGGTAAAGGTCAGGGTGCAGGAACGGCAGTTCCACGGCATCCCGGATCTGCTCGATCTGCGGACCAAGGCCACCGATGTCCTCGTAGGTGATGTCGGGGACTTCTTCGAGGACCAGGTTTTCCACTTCGGAGCGGGGGACTTTTTCGAGTGCGTAGCCAGTACGGGAATCGATGGACAGCGCGTCCCCCACCCTGAGCTTTTCGGTGAGTAGGGCTCCGGAGAGCCTGATGACGCGTTCCTCGTCCGCCCGCCCCACCACCAGCGCGCGGTCCGTTCCGAGCATTTCCTTCAGTGTGGTGAGTTCACCGGCGCGTTCGTAGCCGAGGCCGGCAACAATAAGCAGTGCCTCGTTGAGCAGGACTTCCTGGCCCACCGCCAGCTGGTTGATGTTGACCAGGGGGCTGATGCCCACCCGCATTTTCCGGCCGGCGTTGAAAATATCCACCGATTCCTCGGTGGCAGCCTGGCCGCTGCTGCCCGGTGACGGCAGCCGTCTGGGATTGAGCTGGAGGACTGTACCGAAGCTGTACGGGGGCTGGCCCTCCTGGTCCAGGGCATTTTTCAGCCGCAGAATCTCGGTTTTGGCCGCTTCGAGCATGCTGACCAGCTTGGCGTTGTTCTGCGTGGCGGCCGCCAGCTGCCGGTCAATGTGCCTGAGTTTGTCGCGGAGGACATTGGCCTGCCGTTCCGCAGCCGACAGTTCGTTGGCGGCCGACTGCTCCGCCGGTGTACGTCCGGAGTCCTGATTTGGCGTCTCCATTGTGCATCAGCCCCTTCCTGCTCGTCTTCTTAAGACCTTAGCCCCAAGTTGGCGGGTACTGCTGGAGACTCCCGAAATGTGGACTAGTTCGTGATCTCCGGTTCGTCCTTGACGTTGGTGCCGGCGATGGCATCCCTCGCGGCGCGGCGGAGCTTCTTGTCAGAGACCAGGCGTTCGCCGACGGCACCGGGTGTCCAGGCGTTGACGTCTTCTTCGTTGAACCCGGTCTTCGAGGGGCGGCGCTTGACGGAGATCCCGGTGACGCCGTCGGCAAGCCTGCGGGTGACCAGCAGGAAGCCGGTGTGAGCCACCATGCGGTGGTCCGGACGGACGGCCAGACCCTCAAGGTGCCAGCCGCGGACCATGGATTCCCAGGCGTCGGGTTCGGTGAAGCGGCCGTCAGCCCTGATGGCCTCGGCGGTCCGGGACAGCTGGGTGACCGTGGCCACGTAATTGATCCAGACGCCGCCGGGTGCGAGGACGGTGGCAACGGCGTCGAGGCATTCCCAGGGTGCCAGCATGTCCAGAACTACCCGGTCCACGGACCCCGGCGCCTCGGTGCGGACTACTTCCTCCTGGAAGTCACCGAGGGAAATCTTCCACGCCGGGTGCGGGCCGCCAAAGATGGTTTCCACGTTCCCCCGGGCAATGTCCGCAAATTCCTCACGACGTTCGAAGGAGTGCAGGTAGCCGTTGTCGCCAACGGCCCGGAGCAGCGAGATGGACAGCGCGCCCGAGCCAACGCCGGCTTCAACAACCCTTGCGCCGGGGAAAATATCGGCCATGGTGACGATCTGGCCGGCGTCCTTCGGGTAGACCACTGCGGCGCCACGCGGCATGGAGAGGACAAAATCCGAGAGGAGCGGGCGCAGCGTCTGGTACTGCTGGCCGACGTTGTTAACAACCACCGAGCCGTCAGCTTTTCCGATGATCTCGTCGTGGTTCAGGAAGCCGCGGTGCGTGTGGAAGGCGCCGCCGCTTTCAAGGGAGATGGTGTTCATGCGGCCGCGCTCGTCGGTCAACTGGACCCGTTCCCCTTCACGGAACGGTCCGCGGCGCCGGGCAGCTCCCACCGGCTGGGTGCCATTGGCGGCAACACCGGTGGTGGATGGTGCTGCGGCTTCGGCGACAGATTCGCTGCTCATGGATTTTCCTCGCTCCTGTAAAACTGTGGGGCACGCATCAAAATAGGTCCGCCCGGTTCGGCGCAGGCCTCCGGGCGTCCACGCGGCGGCAATGCACGGCCGGCACGTAACTCTACCGGCTCTGACCCTGCGGATGCCTATTTGACCGGTCAGCCTTGCCGGTGATGGCGGCCACCACCATGTTCTGCGCCAAGAGGCCGGTGACCGCTCCATGATGATCCACCACTGCATATTCGTGACCCTCAAGCTGGGAAAGGTACTGGATCAGCTCCTGCCCCTGGGACGACTCCGGTACGTAGGCCCCTGCAGCGAGGGCATAGGACACTGCCGTGGCAGGCGTAGAGCCGGCCGCTCCGTCAGGAACCGCGGCGAGGGCACCGGCGTCCACAACACCCTGCGGGCGTCCGTCCGGCCCGCAGACCACCACGGCCCGTGAGCCGTCCGGTGACAGCCTGCGGATGTCCGCCACCATGGCGGTGGCTGGAATTCCGACGGCGGGAGCCGCCAGGGCAGCGGCGCTGACCAGGTGCATCCTTCCGCGCAGTGTGCCCTGCTGGATTGACGCGCTTGCACCCATCCAGAGGAAACCGCCGACGAGGATGGTGATCATCAGGAGGCTGAAATCAGGTGTCTCACCGGCCAGCAGCGGCCGGGCAATGAGCCAGAAGCCCAGCGCCACCACGATGACGCGTCCGGCCCAGCCGGCAGCGACGGTGCCTTTGGCCTGGCTTCCGGTTGCTTTCCACACGGCCGATTCCACGATCCTGCCGCCGTCCAGCGGGAGTCCGGGCAGGACATTGAAGATGCCGATGACGAAGTTGGCCCACATAAAGATGTTCGTGAGGATCTCGGCCACGGTGCCCATGCTGGTGGTGGAGATTACCACCCAGGCACCGCCAGCGAGGACCAGGTTGGCCGCCGGGCCTGCCAGGGCCACGATGACCGAGCGTGCCGGCGTTGCCGTGAAATTCTCGAACTGGGTGTGGCCGCCCCAGAGGTTCAACACGATCTTCTGCGTGGGCCAGCCGTAGATCTTGGCCGTGAGGGCGTGCGCCAGTTCGTGGACCAGGACGGAGATCAGGAGCAGTAGGGCGTAGGCAAATGCCATGTAGTACGCGGAGACGCCCAGTGCCGGATTCTGCTCCAGCAGCAGGGGCCCGTAGACAATGACGGTGAAGGCGGCAATCACAAACCACGAGTACGCCAGAATGACCGGGATTCCGGCGATCCGGCCGAGCGGGATTCCTTCCCGGCGGGCGGGGGCCGGCGCAGTACTCATGACGGACTCCCGGGTACAAGTGCGGCCGGTCCTGCCGCCGTGGCGGCCAGGCTGCCCGCCGCAATAGCCTCCAGCTCAGCAACGGTGCGGCCGGCCAGGGATTCCCAGATGGTGTGCCTCGGATCTTCAGGGATCGGGACAATGTGTGGAATGGCCACAGTGGCGACGCCGGATGCAACAGCGGAAGCCACTCCGGGTGCTGAATCCTCGAGTGCGACGCAGTGATCCACGGTCAGGTCCGGGTCCGCCTCCTGTAGCAGCTCCACTGCCTTCAGGTATGCTTCCGGATGCGGCTTTCCCTGGGTGACGGTGTCCCCGGTGACCAGGAATTCGAAGTAGGGCTTGGGCAGGCTTTCCACAATTTCGCGGGCCAACGGCTCCTCTGACATGGTCACCAGCGCACACCGCACGCCGGCGCGGTGCAGGTGATCCAGCAGTTCCCTGGCCCCGGGACGCCAGGGAACCACGCGCTGAACGCTCCTGATGACCTCTGCGGTCAGCGTGTCGATAATCTCCCGGCGCTCCAGCCGGACGCCGGCCGCCTGCAGGATTCCGGCTGAAAACGTCAGTGACTGTCCCACGAGCTGCATGGCCTGCTCATGCGACCAGGTGCCGCCGTGGGCTTCCACAAGGGCGTGCTCGGCAGCAATCCAGTAGCGCTCCGTGTCCACAATGGTGCCGTCCATATCCCAAAGAACGGCTCGGAGCGGGGAAACGGGGGGTACGGGTCGCATGATGCCAGTCTAAGGGGCTCACCTGAACGCCAGCCGGTGGATACGCCCTCGGCGAATATTGGCATTTCCGTCAGGCGCACGCGCGCGCTGGCGCACTTTCTGGCCCTTCATTCGATGCATCCGGCTGGTTCTTGGACGTAGGGTGATGGGATGAATAGCTTCGACGGAGACACCACGGAACCGGGTGCCGCACCTGAACCGGAGCAGTTCCTGCTGCCAGTGGCGGACGGGGAGCGCATTACTGTGATGCTGGCCGCATTTGAAGGCTGGAACGATGCAGGGGAAGCCGCGAGTGACTCGTTGCGCTACCTGAACCGGGTCTGGGGCGGCAAGAAGATCGCGTCCATTGACGCGGACGAATACTACGATTTTCAGTTCACCCGTCCCACGGTCCGCCGGAACGCCTCGGGGGAACGCAAGATCAAGTGGCCGTCGACGCGAATCTACAAAGCCAGTGCGCCGGATTCGAATGTGGACGTCATTTTCGTGCAGGGCATCGAGCCGTCCTACAAGTGGCGCGCGTACACGGCCGAGCTGCTGGTCCACGCAGAGGCACTGAAGGTGGACTACGTGGTCTTGGTGGGCGCCCTTCTGGCAGACGTTCCGCACAGCAGGCCGATTCCTGTCAGCACATCCTCGGACGATGCCGTGTTGCGGGAGCGCCTCAACCTTGAAGCGTCCCAGTATGAGGGTCCCGTCGGCATCGTCGGAGTGCTGTCCGAAGTGTCGCTGCTGGCCGGCCTTCCCACCGTTTCCCTGTGGGCAGCCGTCCCACATTACGTGGCACAGGCCCCGTCACCCAAGGCGCAGCTGGCTCTCCTGCACCGCGTCGAGGAGCTGATCCAGGTCCCGCTGGACACCCACGAACTGGCCGAGGAGGCCGCTGCGTGGGAACGTGGCGTCGATGAGCTGGCTACTGAGGACCCGGAGATCGCCGCCTACGTGCGGCAGCTTGAAGAGGCAAAAGATACTGCCGATCTTCCCGAGGCGAGCGGGGAATCCATCGCGCGCGAGTTTGAGCGCTACCTCAAACGGCGTGGACGGGACAAGCCCTAAAGTACGACCCCGAGCAGGGAGTCAAGCGCGTCACTGACCAGCGCCTGATCATGCTGGTTGCCCGCTGCCGAGGCGGAGTCCGCCGCGACGGCCCAGCGGTCGATAGCTTCCAGGGCGGCCGGTGCGTTCAGGTCGGCGGCAAGGGCGGACCGCATCTCGGTGATCAGACCGGACGCCGATCCTTCCGGCGCGGTGGCAAGTGCGCGGCGCCAAGCAGCCAGCCGGTCCTTCGCTGCCTTAAAGCCGTCCGCGGTCCAGGACCAGTCTGAACGGTAATGGTGGGCCAGGATGGCCAACCGGATGGCGGCCGGATCTTCTCCTGCGGCCCGAAGTTTGGAGACCAGGACCAGGTTGCCCTTGGATTTGCTCATCTTCTCGCCGTCCAGGCCCACCATGCCCGCGTGGGCATAGTGCTGGGCCAGCGGCACTTCGGCGAGGGAATATGCGTGACCGGCACCCATCTCGTGATGGGGGAAGATGAGGTCCGAACCGCCGCCCTGGACAGTGAATGGAGCCGGCAGGTAGCGCTGGGCGATGACGGTGCACTCGATGTGCCAGCCAGGCCTGCCCTGGCCCAGCTCGCCGCCGGGCCAGCTGGGCTCGCCGTCGCGGGCAACGCGCCAGAGCAGGGGGTCCAGCGCCTGCCGCTTGCCAGCCCTGCCTGGGTCGCCGCCGCGTTCGGCGAACAGTTCAAGCATTTCGGCTTCGCCAAGGTGGGAGATCGAGCCCAGGGTCCAGGCGTCGAGGGCGACCGTCTGCTTGCCGGCAGCTTCTACGTCGTAGTAGACGTCGCCGTCGGGCTCCCCGGCGGTTCCGGGCACACGGTAGGCCAGCCCAAGGCGAACCAGCCGTTCGATGGCCGGAACAATCATTTCAACGGACTCAACGGCACCCACGTAGTGGTCCGGCGAGAGGACGTTCAGGGCCTCCATGTCGGTCTGGAAAAGTTCAATCTGGCTCGCGGCCAGGTCCCGCCAGTCCACACCGGTGGCAGTCGCGCGCTCCAGCAGGGGGTCGTCGACGTCGGTGACGTTCTGGACGTAGGAAACCTGCTGGCCGGCGTCACGCCAGGCCCTGTTCAGCAGGTCAAAGGCCACGTAGCTGGCCGCATGGCCCATGTGGGTTGCGTCATAGGGAGTGATCCCGCAGACGTACATGGATTGCTCTCCCGTGGCCCGGAGTGTGACTTCACTCCCCTTTGCCGTGTCGAACAGCCGGATGGCAGGCATGGCGCCGGGCAGCGCAGGGACAGGGCGGGAGGTCCAGGATTTCACAGCCTAAGCCTACGGCTAGGCACTGATGACATTGAAACCGAGCAAAAGATACAGGGCCAGGCCCAGGAAAATCCGGTACCAGACGAAGAGCCGGTAGCTGCGGGTGGAAATAAATTTGAGGAACCAGCCGATGATCACGTAACCCACCACCAGGGCGATGACGGTGGCCAGCGCCGTCTCTGGCAGGCCATACGGGCCGGTGATGCCGTCCTTGGAGACCACTTTGTACAGCTGGTAAAGGCCGCTGCCGAACACCGCCGGGATCGCCAGGAGGAACGAATACCGTGCGGCGGCTTCACGTGTGTAACCCATCAGGAGACCTGCGGTGATGGTACCGCCGGATCGCGACACTCCGGGAATAAGCGCCAGCGCCTGGGCGAAGCCGTACATGATGCCGTGCTTGTAGGTGAGCATGGTGAGCTCGAGGTCCTGCTTTCCGATGGCGTCGGCCACGGCCAGGAAGAGCCCAAAGACGATCAGCATGGTGGCTACCAGCCACAGGCTCCTCAGTACCGACTCAATCTGGTCCTGGAACAGCAGACCAAGCACGATGATGGGGAGGCTGCCCAAAATCACCAGCCAGCCCATGCGGGCGTCCGGGTCCTGGCGTGAGACTTTTCCGGTCAGAGATGCCGTCCACGCCCTGACGATCCGCACGATGTCACGCCAGAAATAGATCACCACCGCCGTTTCAGTACCCAGTTGGGTGATAGCGGTAAACGCGGCCCCGGGATCGGATGCGTTGGGCAGGAACTGTCCCACAATCCGCAGGTGCGCGCTCGATGAAATCGGTAGAAATTCGGTCAGTCCCTGCACTAGGCCCAGCAGGGCCGCCTCAAACCAGTTCACGCTAAGACCCTACGTCATTGACCCCGTTGATTCCCCGTAAGCTTGCAGCTATGCAGCAGCGTTACGTCGGCAACAGTGGATTGCGAGTCTCCGCCCTTTCCCTCGGCACCATGTCCTGGTCCGGCGATACCGACGAACAGGACGCCTCGGAGATATTGCGGACATTTATCGATGGTGGCGGAAAACTCATAGATACAGCGGCGTCATATGCCGATGGCCGTGCAGAGGCGATGATCGGATCCCTCCTCGGCGACGTTGTCTCCCGCACCGAAGTCTGCATTTCAACTAAAGCGGGGATGTCGACGTCGGACGGCCGTCGCACGGTGGACACATCGCGCAATGCGATGCTCTCCGGCCTGGACGCAAGCTTGGCGAGGCTCGGGACTGACTACGTGGATATTTGGTTTGCCCAGGCATGGGACGGCAACGTCCCGCTGGAGGAGACCCTGTCCGCGCTTGAATTCGCGCTCCGGAGCGGACGTGCCCGCTACGCGGGAATCTCGAACTTCAACGGGTGGCAAAGCGCCAAGGCAGCGGCGGTGGCCGGGTTTCCGCTCGTAGCCGCGCAGGCTGAATATTCACTCCTGCAGCGAAAGGCGGAAGCGGAACTGATTCCCGCCGTCGAAGATGCCGGCCTGGGGCTGATGGCCTGGGCGCCGCTGGGACGCGGCGTCCTGACTGGCAAGTACCGCGGCGCCATCCCCGGCGATTCCCGGGCGGCCAGGACAGACTCAGCACCCTACGTGGAGACGTATCTGGAGGCGCAGCCGTCCAGCGTGGTGGAAGCCGTAGCCATGGCGGCCAAGGGCTTGGGCCGGACGCCGTTGGATGTTTCGCTGAGCTGGGTGTTGTCCCAACATGGTGTGGCAACAGCCATCATCGGGCCCCGGACTCCCGTGCAGGCGAAAGAAATCGTGGCCGCGCAACTGACCCGGCTGCCGCCCGAAATCGCCCGCGCCCTTGAGGACGTTTCCCTGCCAAGCTGACACGCCGTTCAGGGCCCCAGTGTTGGGGTGTTGCCCGCCCTGGCGGCGTGGTGTTCTTAGTCCTGGACGATTTCCAGGTCTTCGTCATCGTCGATGCCGGCTTCATCGTCCTCATCTTCGAAGACCTGAAGGGGTGTAACTTCGCTGTAAGCCTCGTAAAGTGCGTCTTCATAGACTTCGAACGCATCCGCGACCGCAAAAAAAGCCGCTTCAACCGAGGGATCGCCATCGCCACGCCGGTTGGATGCTGCTATAAGGTGTTCTTCCAAGGCGGTTGTCAAGGACTGAAGCGCGACACGCGGATCGATGCTCATGACTTCACGTTAGCCGGAAAAGGACGAAAATGGAGAGCAATGAAGGAACATTTTCTCACCAGCTCGGTCCAGCGGGAACGGGACATTCTGAGGCAGTACGAGTACCTCGTGCTGACAGTCAGCCCTGACGATTCACTGCCTGACGCCAGGCGCCGGCTCGTGGAGCATTCCGAGTACGGCAAGTGGGAGCTGGAACGCAGCAAGCTGTATCTGGGCGGTGGCAGGCGCTTCTGGCTGCGCCGCCGGGTGATGCAGGTTCAGCGGACCGTGTAGGGACTAACAGGCCAGCGGCCTGTTCAACTCTTCCAACGGACCCAGCCACGCGGTCGCCACGGTGTTGTGCGCCGACTCATCGTCTGATGGGTGGAACATCCCGGCCAGCACGTCCCGGTACAGGCGCTCAAGCTCCGACCCACGAAAGTAACTGGAGCCGCCACTTACCCTGATGGCCAGGTCCACGACGCGGCGGGCCGTTTCAGTTGCATTGACCTTCAGCCCCACAAGTCTGGGAAACCATTGCGGCCCGTGCTCAACGAGGGCATCCACATCGCGGGTGACGGTCAGCAGTTGGGGGTAGAGGATATCCATGGCCATGGCTGCCTGCGCGATTTTCCAGCGGATATCCGGATTCTGCGCATAGCTGCGGCCAGCATTCTTGAACGACGTCCGGCGCTTAACAGCCTCAACACCCACGTTCAGCGCACGTTCGCCGATTCCGGTGTAGACGGCGGCCAGCAATGACTCGAAGCAGGCGAAAATGGCGAAAATCAGCGGATCGTTATTGGGTCCCACGGGGAGTTTGCGGAAGATCCTCTCCGGCTGGACCTCGACGCCGTCCAGGACTGTGGTGTTTGACTGGCTGGCCCGCATGCCCAGGGTGTTCCAGTCGTCCAAGATGGAGTAGCCCTCGGC
This sequence comes from Pseudarthrobacter sp. S6, assembly GCF_050156575.1. NCBI lineage: Bacteria > Bacillati > Actinomycetota > Actinomycetes > Micrococcales > Micrococcaceae > Pseudarthrobacter > Pseudarthrobacter sp. S6. The sequence goes on from NZ_CP189581.1 coordinate 2,331,262, forward strand.
CGCCCGAGTGATGAATCCGTGCACCATTTCGCCTTCGCCTCCCCTGGCGAGTGTGTCCTTGCCGAAGATTCCCAGCCGGGTCCAGGCGGGCGAAAGACTCGTGAAGATCTTGGTACCCGTGAAGCTGTAGGCTCCGCCCGGCAGAGGAACGGCTGCCGTTTTTGAATCAAAGAGGACTGAGTCGTTGCCTGCTTCGGAATTGCCGAAGGCGAAGATCTCGCCGTGGGCGGCCTCCTGCAGGACGAAGCCAAGGGAATGGTCCCCCCTTGCGGCCAGGATGTGGGCGACGCCGGTCCAGACCAGATGCATGTTGATGGCCAAAGCGGTGGCTGGGGCAGCCGTAGCCAGCCGCCGCTGGCACTGTGCTGCCGCCTCCAGCCCAAGCCCCAGGCCGCCGTCGGACTCTGGCACAAAGAGCTTGAGGTAGCCGGCGGCGGTCAGCTCTTCGAGGTCTTCAAAGAAGAAGGTGTTGTCCCGGTCGTAGCCCGCAGCACGGTCGCGGATGGCCTCGAGCAAGGGCTCCGGGAGGACTTCCTCGGGAGTCATGTCAGGGCCGGCTCAGTAGTTGGTGAGGAGCGTGTTGAGCACACGGGCGCCGAACTTCAGCGAATCCACCGGGACCCGCTCGTCCACGCCGTGGAACATTCCGGTGAAATCGAGATCGTCGGGCAGCTGAAGCGGAGCGAAGCCGTAGCCGGTGATACCTAGCCGGCTCAATGATTTGTTGTCTGTGCCGCCTGAGAGTGTGTAGGGAAGCACTTTTGCCCCAGGATCCTCGGTGTTGAGGGCATCAATCATGGAATCCACCAGGTTACCGGCGAACGGCACCTCGAGTGAGACGTCGCTGTGTACGTAGCTCACGTCTACACCGGAACCGGCAAGCTCCCGCACGATCTCCAGGACGTGGTCTTGCTGACCCGGGAGCGTCCGGCAGTCCACCAGGGCCTCAGCCGATTCCGGGATGACGTTGTGCTTGTAGCCGCCCTTGAGCAGCGTGGGGTTGGTGGTGTTCTGCAGGGTTGCACCCACAAAGCGGGCCACCGTTCCGAGCTGGTCCAGCAGGCGGTCCGGATTGTCGGGATCGAACTCCACCCCTGTGAGTTCGGTCACGCCGTCCAGGAACTGCCGTGTGGTGGGCGTCAGCTCTATGGGCCACTTGTACTCACCGATCCGGGTAACCGCAGCAGCCAGCCTGGTGACAGCGTTGTCAGTGTTGATCTGGGAGCCGTGGCCTGCCCGGCCGTGCGCCACCAGGCGGAGCCATGAGATGCCCTTCTCGGCCGTCTGCAGGAGGTACGTGCGCTGCCCGCCGATGGTTGCCGAGAAGCCGCCTACCTCCGAGATGGCTTCGGTGGCGCCTTCGAAGAGCTCGGGCCGCTTGTCGACCGCGTAGCGGGCACCGTACTCACCGCCGGCTTCCTCGTCAGCGAAGAAGGCAAAAATTATGTCGCGCTTGGGCTTGCGCCCGGATCTGGCCAAATCCCGCATCACAGCAAGGATCATGGCGTCCATGTCCTTCATGTCCACGGCGCCGCGGCCCCAGATGAGTCCATCCTTGAGTTCTGCACCAAAGGGATCAACTGACCACTGCTCACGCAGGGCGGGAACCACATCAAGGTGCCCGTGAACTACCAGCGCACTGGCGGACGGATCTTCACCGGCCATCCGGGTGACAACATTTGCCCGTCCCGGCGCCGACTCGAAGATCTCAGCGGCGAGGCCCACTTCCTCGATCAGCCCGGCTGTGTACTCGGCGGCCACCCGCTCCCCCGGCCCCGAACCGTCACCGTAGTTCGATGTATCGATCCGGATGAGCTCCTGGCAGATCCGGACAACTTCATCCTCGGCACGGATGTCAGACATAGAAACTCCTAGGGCAGTGGGAAGGCTGCAAACAACCTGCGTTCTCGTGTGCCTTCAGCCTACCCATCAGCCCCGATTCCATGTTTCCGGAAAGTTCGTGTTAGAGTTTTTCTCGCTGCTTCGGAGAAAAGCGAAACGCTGAAAGGCGTGAACGTTGTCCGAATTACCACCTGCGCGGGTGGCGGAATGGCAGACGCGCTAGCTTGAGGTGCTAGTCCTCGAAAGGGGGTGGGGGTTCAAGTCCCCCTCCGCGCACAATGGAAAACCCCTGGAATCTAATGATTCCAGGGGTTTTTTTCTGTTTCGGTCCAGGGCCTGGGCTGGGGCCGTGAAGCCGTCCCCGCCGGCTGGCCCCCTTGAAGTAGCCCTTCACCACGGGCCGGTCGGCTGAAGGGCGATCCTTGCCTGGCCTTGGACGTGGCTACTGGTTTTTTCTATCCGGCGCACCAGGGTGCCCAACGTCACCCGACACCGATCCCAGCTGGTGTCCGCAGGGAAATATACGCTCTGCAGAGAAATTTTCTTGCCAGGCTATTGGGGAATACCCGCCGGATGCTGTAGGTTGCATACGCGACAGACGAACCAAAGAAAAGAGATACACCTAAGTGGCAACCGATTACGACGAACTTCGCTCCGACGTCAAGGAGTCGCAGGACAACTCACTCGAGGCACTGCAGTCCGCCAATGCACCGGACGCCCGCAGTGTCGTCCTCGAGCTCGATGAGGCCGACGGGCTGGATGGCGCCGGCGTTCCCGGGGGCGAGTTCGTTGCTGAGGAATTGGTCGTGCAGGTTATCCCGCAGGCCGAGGACGAATTCACGTGCTACTCCTGCTTCCTGGTACGGCACCGATCCCAGATTGCGCGGCAGAAAGACGGACACAGCTACTGCACTGACTGCGAAGGCTGAGTCAAAAACACCGGATACTATTCCGTGGCGGCAGAGTTCCCGCAGCAGGAAGTTGAGGCACGCCCACGTTCAGTAGGCGTGCCTTTCCCGTTGCCAGGACGGTCTGATGGCTCAGGTGAGACGGCTGCGTACGATCTCGCTGACGACCTTGCCAGCGTAGCGCCCGGCGACTTTGGCTGTGACGGGCTTCATCACGGCCCCCAACTGACGCATCCCGGGCTCCACGCCTTCATTCCGCAGCGCATCGATGGTCGCATCAATAATGGCCTCGACTTCCGCCGCCGTCAGGGGCTGGGGGAGGTAGGCCTCAATAACTTCCGCCTCGGCGATCTCAGCCGCCGCGCGCTCGGATTCGCCGGCGTCTATGTAGATCCTCGCTGTGTCACGTCGTTTTGCAGCCTCTTTCTGTAACAACGAGGTCACCTGGGCGTCGTCCAGGATAATAGGCGCCTTCCCCGACTTCTCCCGTGTTTCGATCTCGCCCAGGATGTTGCGCACGGTTGTCAGTGCGGTTTTGTTGCGCTCCTTCATATGCACCACAACATCGGCGTGCAGGCGTTCCTTCAAAGTGGTCACGGCATTCCTCGATTCGTTGAGCGCCCCAAGCGACAGGGCAGGAGGACGGCGGTGAACAATCCCTCTAGTACCGTAGAGTGCTATGGCTGACAATCACTACTCCCCGCCCGGCGGGGAACGACTTTGATTCCTGATCAAGTGTCGCAGCGGATCATTGAAGCCTTCAGCCGTGCCGCCATCCCCCAGGTCACGGTGGCCGAACTGGCTGTGGTGTTGGCTCTGGCAACGGCACTCTCCATCCCCCGGGCCACCTGGAAGTATTTTGGACTCCTGGCCACCGCTACGCATGAATTGGGCCATGCATTCGCCGCCGTCATGAGCGGCCAACGACTGGGCGGTATCCGGCTCCGCCTGGACCACTCAGGCACAACTACCAGTTACAGCCGCGGCCGGGCCGCGGCCGTCTGGTCGGGATTCTGGGGGTATCCAGTTCCTGCCCTGACCGGCGCCGCCCTGGTCATCTCCGGTTTCGCCGGCTGGGGTTCGGCGGCACTGGCCACAGGAACCCTGATCCTCCTGGTCTCGCTCGTGTTCATCCGAAACGTCGCGGGGCTGCTGATTACGGGCCTCGCCGTCGCAGGAGGCGGGCTGCTGGTTACCGTTGTGCCGAGCCACTTCACCGGCCACATTGCAATCGTTCTTGGCATGGCGTTGCTGGTGGCCGCCGTTCGGGACCTGGCAAAGCTGACCAATGTGCACCTGCGACGCCGTGACAGGCTGGCCAGTTCCGATGCGTATCTGCTGTACCGGGCAACGTCGATCCCATCCGGCGTCTGGATCGCGCTGTTTGTAGCCGTAATTGCAGGGTCGTGGATGGTCGCCTGGCAGCCTATTTCGGTAATCCTGAGCACTGGTAGCTAAGCTGGTCCGCATGAACCAGGAATCGTCGAGAGCGCAACCAGCTGTGATCGCAGCTGTGGCCGACGGCACGGACTCCGGCGCCAGCCACAGCACGCGGGGCGCTTATGTGACCGGCGGTGCGGAGTTCAACCGGGACACGAACTACATCGAGGACCGGATCACCCGCGACGGCCACCCCGGCCTCAACGGCGAGCCGGGGTGGCCTGTCGAAGCCGGGCGGTACCGGCTGATTGCGGCGAGGGCATGCCCCTGGGCGCACCGGACCGTGATTGTGCGGAGGCTCCTCGGGTTGGAGGATGCCCTCTCCCTCGGCCAGCCCGGCCCTACCCACGATGCACGGTCTTGGACCTTTGACCTCGATCCGGGTGGGGTGGACCCGGTCCTAGGCATCGCCCGCATCCAGAGCGCCTATTTTCGGCGCTTTCCGGACTATCCTCGCGGCATTACGGTGCCGGCCATCGTGGATGTTGCCAGTGGCGCGGTGGTCACCAACAACTTCCCCCAGATCACTCTGGACTTCGCCACCGAATGGACCCGCTTCCACAGGGTCGGCGCGCCGGACCTTTACCCCGAACACCTCCGCGCTGAAATTGACGCCGTCAACAAGCGCGTCTTCACCGAGGTTAACAACGGCGTCTACCGCTGCGGGTTTGCAGGCTCGCAGGAGGCCTACGACTCGGCCCATTCCCGGCTGTGGACTGCGCTGGACTGGCTCGAAGAACACCTCACCGGACAGCGGTACCTCGTGGGCGATACCATCACCGAGGCCGACGTGCGGCTCTTCACCACCTTGGCCAGGTTCGATGCCGTGTACCACGGGCATTTTAAGTGCAACCGGCAAAAGTTGACTGAACTACCGGCCCTCTGGGGCTACGCGCGGGACCTCTTCCAGACTCCCGGCTTCGGCGACACAATCGACTTCGTCCAGATCAAGCAGCACTATTACGTCGTCCACGAGGACATCAACCCCACCGGGATCGTACCGCAAGGCCCCGATCTGTCCTGCTGGCTGGGGCCACACGCCAGGCAAGCGCTGGGAGGCCGCCCATTCGGCGACGGCACCCCACCGGGGCCAGTGCGTCCCGGCGAAGAGGTCACTCCCGGCCACGGAGCAGACCAGCATCAGGAAGGCGCATACTAGCCCGTTCGGCTGGCCCGGGAGAGTCCGGCTAGGCGTCCCGGCAACTACTTCGGCTACCACGCCCTCACCATCGCCACCATGATGGAGGACCTCTGCCGGCGGGTTGTCCTCTACGACGTCCATCCCCTGCAGGGGCATGCGCGCTGCGCTGGGGTTCGCCGATCCCGCCTATGGTGTTGGCTTTGGCTACATCCCACTGCGGGCAGAGGACTGACGCACGCAGGGCAAAGCGCATCAGCTGGCTGCGGAGTTCCGGCGGCCGGCGTCGGGATTGTCGGAGCAAACGTCTGCACCTAATGTGGGTCGGATGGGTGACACTCAAGCGCAACACCGGCCCGCCGCTGGATCCCGCCTCCTAAAGAGTTCGCTGGCCGGGCTCTCGTCCGCATTCACGCTACAGCGGCTGCAGTTGGCCGCGAAGGCAGCTCTTGCCGCCGGCCTAGCTTTTGCCATTGCTCCCTTGATGCCAGGATCCGCTGCCGAGTATCCGTATTACGCGCCGCTTGGGGCGCTGGTGTCGATGTACCACAACGTGGCCGGATCATTCCGACAGGGACTCCAGGCGCTGGTGGGCCTTGCTCTCGGTATTGGGCTCGCATTTGCTCTGGTCATTGTTGGTGATCCGTCACCGCTGACTGTAGCGGTGGTTATGGGAATCGGCGTGCTCCTCGGCGGCCTCCCCCGGATTGGCTCCGGAAGCGATTGGATTCCGACGGCGGCGCTGCTGGTTCTACTCGTGGGCGGAAGCAACCGGGACGACTTTTCCTTTGGCTACCTCATCCAGATGGGTGTCGGCGTTGCGGTGGGCATCGCCGTAAACTTCCTGGTCTTTCCTCCTCTGCACTTCAACGCGGCGGCCGCCAGCCTGGGCAAGCTCAGGCTGGCCCTCGGGCGGCAACTGACTGACATGGGAGCGGCTCTGACTGAAAAGTGGCCTCCCGAGCATGAAGCCTGGTCCCGCCGGTCGACAGAGCTGGCCGAGGCAGCCAGTACGGTCCGGCACCTGGTCCAGGAGGCTGACGCGAGCCGCCGCGCCAATCCGCGCCGCCGGTTCCATCCACGCGATGTGGATCTCGACTATCGCAACCTTCGTGATCTGGAGCGCGCTACGTTCCATATCCAGGACATGACAGAAGTCCTGTCTGATGTCATCTGGAGGGACGACGCACCGTACACAGTGCCATTCCAGGACAGTTCATCGCTGGCAGCGGCCATGACTGCCACCGGTGAACTCCTGGCCTCGTTCGACGGCGGGGATGAAGCAGACCAGCGACGGCTCTTCGCTGCCGCGAAGTCAGCAGTGGAGGCCGGCATGGCAACGGTTGCGGAGCGGGCCCAGGAGGATTCGGCCGTGACAGCGTCCGAGTCCATCCTCCTGAGCCTGCACCGTATCCTCAGGGCTGTGCGGCCGGCGTCCTAGAGCGGAGCCACGGAGCCGCTGAAGTGGCGGCGGCCGGAGCGGGGGTTCCACGCCACAAATTCGGCCCGCTGCCAGCCTTCGCCAGGCGTCTGCGCCGTGGTGATATCCAGGGCGTTGATATCCAAGGCAACGCGGGCCGGCAGGAACACTGGAGCCTCGAACGTGACATCCCACGTGAACGTTTCGCCCTTGGCCGGCCCGACATCCGCGAGGGCCCTTGAGGCAAGGTACATCCCGTGCGCGATGGAGCGGCGCATGCCCAGGGCCTTGGCAGACAGAACGCTCAGGTGGATCGGGTTGAAGTCACCGGAAACGGCGGCATACGCTCTTCCCGTGTCCACCCCCAAATGCCAAATCGCGGTGGGGTCCGGAGGCGTGAAATCGGCCTGGCGGTTGTGGGGCGTCGGCTTGTCGATGCCGGGGAGGAACACACCCTTGGCCAGGTAGGAGGAGCGCCCGGTCCACTTGATGTCCGGCGTATCCGCGCCACGGATCTCAGACACAACGTCAAGTTGCGTTCCGGCCCGGTGGCCCCGGAGGTTCTCAACCCTGGCCTGGATGTCCAGGGATTCCGTGAAGAGCACCGGCGACCTCTGCTCCACATGGTTGCTGAGATGGACCATGCCCAGGAGCGGCAGCGGGAAATCGTCGCGGTTCATCACACTCATGGCCAGCGGAAATGCCAGTGCGTGGAGGTAGCCGGCCGGGAGGGTGTCCCTGGCAGACAGCCCGATGAGGTGCTGGTACGCGGTGAGGTTGCCGACGTCGGCCCTTACCCCGCGCACTTCGTGGCTAGTGGCAGGAAGGTTTGATCCGTTGTGCGTGCCCAAGACGCGCCGCCGCGCCGCCTGCGCGGCGGCATTGACGTACAGCTTGGACAGGGAAGGCATCTCCCCGAGGATGACCGGCCCGACTATGCTCATGCCCCCACCAGGTTCTGTCCGCAGACGCGCAGCACGTCGCCGTTAATGCCCCCCGCGGCGTCGCTCGCCAGGAAGGCAACGGCCTCCGCGACGTCGGACGGTTGGCCACCTTGCTGCAGCGAGTTGAGCCGCCGTCCCACTTCGCGGACGGCAAACGGGATCCCTGCTGTCATGTCTGTTTCGATGAATCCGGGTGCCACCGCGTTAATGGACCCGCCGTTCGCCGCCAGAAGGGACGCAGAAGCGCGCACCATACCCATCACGCCGCCCTTGGACGCCGCGTAGTTGGTCTGGCCGCGGTTGCCCGCGATGCCGCTGGTGGATGCCACCGAGACAATCCGTGGTGAATTACGGAAGTGTTCAGAAGCAAGGAGCGCTTCGTTGATCCTGAGCTGGGCGGCGATGTTGATGTTCAGTACGGAGGTCCAGCGGCCGTGGTCCATATTGGCGAGCAGCTTGTCCCGGGTAATTCCTGCGTTGTGGATGACGATGTCCAGACGGCCGTGACGCTGCACGGCGTGGTCGATGATCCGCTGGCCGGCATCTGCGCTGCTGATATCCAGCTGAAGCGCCGTGCCGCGGACTTCGTTGGCAACGGCAGCCAAATGGTCCCCGGCTGCCGGGATATCTACGAGGACCAGGGTGGCCCCGTCCCGGTGGAGGGTCCGGGCAATAGCCGCACCGATGCCGCGGGCGGCGCCGGTGACCACGGCAACCTTGCCGGCGAGCGGCTTCTCGAAATCCGGGGGCAGGTTGCCCTGCTCGCTTGCGACAGTCAGGAACTGGCCGTCCACAAATGCCGACCGGCCGGAGAGAAAGAACCGCAGGGCGGCAAGAGCGCTGGGGCTGGTGCTTTGTACCCCCTCTGCCAGGACGATGCCGTTCGCTGTTGCGCCGGCCCGGAGTTCCTTGGCCAGGGACCTCAGGAAGCCATCCACACCTTGCCGGGCAGCCGACTGTGCAGGGGACCTTGTTTCCGCGGCAGGCCGGGAGATGGTGATAACGCGGGCGCTCGGTCCAAGATCTCGCAGGGAGGACGCCGCGGACAGCACGGGCTTTTCGAGGTCTTCTGGCCGGGACAGCTCATCCAGGACCAGAATGATTGCGCCAAGCTTTTCGCGGGGCACTGCGTGGCGCCGGACGTCCAGGTCCCAGGAAAGCAGCGTGGCGGCCAGTTCGTCGGCACCGGCGGTGTTGCCCTGGACCAGCACGGGGCCAGTGACCAGTGGCTGGCCCGGCTTGAAGCGGCGCAGCAGCGCAGGTTGGGGCAGGCCCAGTCGCCTGGCGATGTTCTTGCCGATGCTCTGGTTGACCAGGGCGGTGTATTTGTCCGTCATCCGGTGCCCCTAGAGTGCTTCGAGAATTGCGACGACGCCCTGGCCGCCGGCGGCGCAGATGGAAATAAGACCACGCGCAGGCCTTCCGTCGACCCTGCCCTTGGCCTCCAGCATCTTGGCCAGCGAGGCCACAATACGTCCGCCGGTGGCCGCGAATGGGTGGCCCGCGGCCAGGGAGGAGCCGTTGACGTTCAGCGTGGTGCGGTCGATGCTGCCGAAGGCGCCCTTAAGTCCCAGCCGGGTGCGGCCGAACTCATCATCTTCCCAGGCGGCCAAGGTGCTCAGGACAGTCCCAGCGAAGGCTTCGTGGATCTCAAAGAAGTCGAAGTCATCCAGCGTCAGTCCGTTGCGGGCCAGCAACCTGGGGACCGCAAACGCTGGGGCCATAAGCAGTCCGTCCTTGCCGTGGACGAAGTCCACGGCGGCAGCTTCACCATCCACGACGGTGGCGAGCTTCGGCAGGTCATGTGCATCAGCCCAGTCTTCGGATGCGAGCAGGACCGTGGAGGCCCCGTCGGTCAGCGGTGTGGAATTTCCCGCCGTCATGGTGGCCTCGGTGCCGAGGCTCTTCCCGAAGACTGGCTTGAGTGTAGCCAGCTTCTCCAATGTGGTGTCCGACCTCAGGTTGGAGTCCTTGGCGAGGCCTCGGTATGGCGTCAGGAGATCATCGAAGAATCCTGCGTCATACGCTGCGGAAAGGTTGCGGTGGCTGTTGAAAGCCAGCTCATCCTGCGCCTCGCGCGAAATGTTCCACTGCGCGGTGGTCAGCGCCTGGTGCTCGCCCATGGACAGCCCAGTGCGTGGCTCCCCCGTACTCGGAGCATCGGGGGCCAGGTCCCTGGGCCGCAGGCGGCTGAGTACCTGCAGGCGCTGGGGCAGTGTCTTAACGCGGTTGAGGTCCAGGAGTATCTCGCGGAGGCCTTCACTGACAGCAATGGGGGCATCCGACGCCGAGTCGACACCACCGGCGATGGCGGAATCGATCTGGCCCAGTTTGATCTTGTTGGCCAGGCCCAGAACCGTTTCGAGGCCGGTGGCGCACGCCTGCTGCAGGTCGTAGGCGGGGGTTTCCGCCGACAACGCCGAACCCAGGACTGCCTCGCGGGTGAGGTTGAAGTCACGGGAATGCTTGAGTACGGCCCCCGCCGCAACCTCGCCGATCCGCTCATCCTGGAGGCCAAACCTGGCGATAAGACCGTCAAGTGCTGCTGTGAGCATGTCCTGGTTGGACGACTTCGTGTAGGCCCCTCCGGACCGGGCAAACGGGATCCGGTTTCCACCCACAATCACGGCCCGGCGGACCGGCCGCGCCGCCCCGGACGTCGTGGGGCTGGCGAATTCGTGGGGTCCGGTGCCGGACTGTCCATTGACGGACATGGGTGACTCCTCTGATCTGCGACGGTTACCGATACCCAGCGTACCTGATACGCTGAGTATCGTGAACAACCTCCACTCAGAAGCCCAGACGCCGGCTGCCGGCGGAAATGCCGACGGCCGCTCGGCCCGCTGGCAGACCCACCGGGAGGAGCGACGCCGGGAGCTCATCAAGTCCGCGCGGCGGGCTGTCCACGCGCTTGGCAGCGATGCCTCCATGGAGGAGATTGCTGCTGCCGCCGGAACATCGAAGTCAGTCTTCTACCGCTATTTCGGTGATAAAGCCGGCCTGCAGCACGCCGTCGGCGAAGTTGTCCTGAGCCAGATGCAACGGAAGATCCGCGAAGCGGCCCAAGGCGCACAGACCCCGCGGGAAGGGCTGTTGGCCATGATCTCGGCCTATCTCCAGATGGCGGAAACCAGCCCCAACGTCTATAGCTTCGTCACCCGCTATGCGCCGGTGGACGCGGACGGCCCCCACGGATCGGCCGCCATTTCGGGAGCCTTGGGCCACTTCTTCGATTCCATCGCGGAGATGATCGCCGCACCGATGCGGACCCACCTCGGCGACGGCAAGGAAGCAGTGATCGGCTACTGGCCCACGGCGGCCATCGGCCTGGTCCGAAATGCCGGCGAGCAATGGCTCAGCACACCGGATTCTGCGGCGAAGCCGGACCAGGAAGCCATGGCCCGACAGATCACGGCCTGGCTATGCGTGGGAATCGCGCCCGAGCTTAGGCTTGCCAGCGCGCCATGATTCCGACTCATCAACCCCAAACCCTCCTGTCAGAACCAACGAAGGATATTGACATGACCGAAGTAGTGGACCGCCGTACCGACCCGGACGCTGACGTAACCAATACAGCCGTGACCACCGCTGCGGCGGAGGGCCCGGCCGCCGGCCACGGTGCGGCAGCGCAGCCCGCCGTCGACGTTGCCGCCCTCGGCGAGCAACTCCTGGGCAAATGGGCGGACTCTCGTCGCCAATCCCGTGCGCTGGCCAGTAACCCTGCATTGCACAAAATTGAAGGACTGACGCACGCCGAACACCGGACGCGAGCCTTCGGCCAGTTGACGTACCTCGTGGACAACAGCGCCGTGCACCGGGCCTTCCCGTCGGCACTGGGCGGTTCCGATGACCACGGCGGCAACATCGCGGCGTTCGAGGAACTGGTCACCGCCGACCCGTCCCTGCAGATTAAGGCTGGTGTCCAGTGGGGCCTCTTCGGCTCGGCCGTAATGCACCTGGGCACGCAGCAGCACCACACAAACTGGCTGCCAGGCATCATGAGCCTGGAGATCCCCGGCTGCTTCGCCATGACGGAGACCGGCCACGGTTCCGATGTGGCCAGCATCGCCACCACCGCGACCTACGACGTCAAAACCCAGGAATTTGTGGTCCACACACCCTTCCGCGCTGCGTGGAAGGACTACATCGGCAATGCAGCCATCGACGGCCTCGCCGCTGTTGTGTTCGCCCAGTTGGTGACCAAGGGCGTTAATCATGGCGTGCATGCCTTCTACGTTGACCTCCGGGACCCCCAGACCAAGGAGTTCCTGCCCGGGATCGGTGGCGAGGACGACGGCGTCAAGGGGGGCCTCAACGGGATCGACAACGGCCGGCTGCATTTCGACAACGTCCGCATCCCCCGCACAAACCTCCTGAACCGGTACGGCGATGTGGCACCGGACGGAACCTACACGTCATCCATTGCCAGCCCCGGCCGCCGCTTTTTCACCATGCTGGGAACCCTCGTCCAGGGCCGCGTGTCCCTCGACGGCGCCGCTGTGGCGGCGTCGAAAGTCGCCCTGACAGCAGCCATCCGCTATGCCACCGAACGGCGCCAGTTCAACGCGTCCTCGCACACTGAAGAAGAGGTCCTCCTGGACTACCAGCGCCACCAGCGGCGCCTGTTTACCAGGCTGGCCACCACGTACGCCGCGGGCTTCGCGCACGAGCAGCTCCTCCAGAAATTCGACGACGTCTTTTCCGGCGCCCACGATACTGACGAGGACCGGCAGGACTTGGAAACCCTCGCCGCAGCCCTGAAGCCGCTGAGCACCTGGCATGCCCTGGACACCCTGCAGGAATGCCGCGAGGCGTGCGGCGGCGCCGGCTTCCTGATTGAAAACCGCTTCGCCTCCCTTCGCGCGGACCTGGACGTCTATGTCACGTTTGAGGGCGACAATACCGTCCTGCTGCAGCTTGTGGCCAAGCGCCTCCTGTCCGACTACGCCAAGGAGTTCAGGAATGTCGATTTCGGCGTGCTGGCGCGCTACGTGGTTTCCCAGGCAACGGGCGTCGCGATCCACCGCACCGGCCTGCGGCAGGTGGCGCAGTTTGTCGCCGATAACGGATCCGTCCAAAGGGCTGCTATCGCGCTCAGGGACGAGGAAGGCCAGCGCGCCCTCCTGACGGACCGCGTCCAGACCATGGTGGCCGACGTCGGGGGCGCCCTGAAGGGCGCCAACAAGCTGCCCGTTGAAAAGGGGGCGGCCCTCTTCAATCAGCACCAGAACGAGCTGATCGACGCCGCCCAGGCCCATGCCGAGCTCCTGCAATGGGAGGCGTTCACGGAGGCGCTGGACGATGTCACGGACCCCGGCACCAGGCGGGTCCTGACCTGGCTGCGTGACCTATTTGGCCTGTCGTTGATCGAAAAGAACCTGTCCTGGTACCTCATGAACGGCCGGCTCTCCATGCAACGGGCACGCACCGTTGGTGATTACATCAACCGTCTCCTGGTCAAGATCAGACCGCACGCACTGGACCTTGTGGACGCCTTCGGGTACGGCGACGAGCACGTGCGCGCCGCCATCGCCACGGGTGCCGAGAAGGCCCGGCAGGACGAGGCCCGCGCGTACGTCAGGGCACAGCGGGCCAGAGGCGACGCCCCCGTCGACGAAAAGGCCCTGCTGGCGCGTACCTCTGCCGGCGGCCGCACCCAGCGGAACTGACTGCCTGCTCCGCGTTACACGCCTGGGTCAACGCACGACGGCGCCGCTCCTCTCGGCGGGGAGCGGCGCCGTCGTGCGTTGTTTGGTCAGTACTGCTGTTGTTACGGCTGTCCGCCAGGAAGCACTGAGCGGTAGACCTCAAGGGTGGTCTCCGTGATGGATTCCCAAGAGAAGTGCTCCTCCGCGCGGCGGCGGCCGGCCAGGCCCATGGCACGCGCCCTTTCTGGATCGGAGACCACCTCCGTGAGTGCGGCGGCAAATTCCGTCACGAACTTCTCCGGATCCAGCGGTGTGCCGGTGCCATCGGTGACCTGCTCAAGATCCACCAAGAGGCCCGTCTGCCCGTGCTGGACCACCTCGGGAATACCACCCGTAGCGCTGGCCACAACGGCGGCACCGCAGGCCATCGCCTCGAGGTTGACGATGCCCAGCGGTTCATAGATGGACGGGCAGGCGAACGCTGTGGCGTGGCTGAGGACCTGGATGAGTTCGTTCCGCGGCAGCATCCGCTCAATCAGGACGACGCCGGTCCGCTGGCTCTGCAATTCCTCAATCAGGCGTGCAGTGTCTGCAGCGAGTTCGGGGGTATCCGCCGCCCCGAGGCACAGCACAAGTTGTACGTTGGCCGGCAGCTTCGCGGCGGCACGCAGGAGGTACGGCACGCCCTTCTGGCGCGTGTTGCGTCCGACAAACACCACGCTCGGCTTATCCGGGTCGATGCCCAGCGCACGGATAGCGTCGTCGTTTTCATCGCGTTGCCACAGTTCAACGTCGATACCGTTGTGGACCACCCTGACCTTGGCGGGGTCGACGTCGGGGTAGCTGCGCAGGATATCCTGCCGCATGCCTTCCGAGACGGCGATGATCGCCGCTGCGGCCTCGTAGGCGGTTTTCTCAACCCACGAGGACAAGGCGTAGCCACCGCCGAGCTGTTCGGCCTTCCACGGCCTCAAGGGCTCCAGGCTGTGGGCGCTCAGTACGTGCGGGATGCCGTGGAGCAGGGAGGCCAGGTGGCCGGCCATGTTCGCGTACCAGGTGTGCGAGTGGACCAGATCGGCCCCTGCCACGTCCGGCACGATGCGCAGGTCCACTCCTAGCGTCTGGACGGCCGCGTTGGCAGACCCCAGGTCTTCGGGAACGGAATAGGAAGTCACCCCGGCACCGTGGTAATCGGCGTCGCGGGGAGCTCCAAAGGCACGAACCTGCAGGTCAACTCGCTTACTCAGCACCCTGCTCAATTCGGCCACGTGGACTCCGGCGCCTCCGTAGATCTCGGGCGGGAACTCTTTAGTCACAATGTCTATTCGCACGTTACCCAAGGTAGTCGTTCCGCACTATCTGTTCTAGTGTGAAGGAGTCCGGGCATGCCGGACTGTTTGGGGAGATACGAAGGCGTACAGGAGCGACCACCATGCCGTTGAACAAAAGAGTCCTGGCCATTGTCCTCGCAGGCGGCGAGGGTAACAGGCTAATGCCACTGACGGCAGACCGGGCCAAACCTGCTGTGCCTTTTGCCGGCAGTTACCGGCTGATTGACTTTGCGCTGTCCAACCTGGTGAATTCACGCTACTTGCAGATTGTGGTGCTGACCCAGTACAAGTCTCACAGCCTTGACCGCCACATTTCCGAGACCTGGCGGATGTCGACGCAGTTGGGCAACTACGTGGCGTCCGTGCCGGCGCAGCAGCGGGTCGGCAAGAGCTGGTTCCTGGGCAGCGCCAACGCCATCTACCAGTCTCTGAACCTGATCTATGACGCCAACCCCGACATCGTCGTCGTCGTTGGCGCCGACCACGTCTACCGCATGGACTTTGCCCAGATGGTGGAACAGCATGTGCTGAGCGGGGCCAAGGCCACTGTGGCCGCCGTGCGCCAACCGTTGAACATGGCAAACCAGTTCGGCGTGATTGAGGTGGACCAGGAGGACCAGCAAAAGATCGCCGCATTCGTGGAGAAACCCGCCACAACTCCCGGATTGGCCGCCGATCCGACCCAGTTCCTGGCGTCCATGGGCAACTACGTCTTTGACGCCGATGCTTTGGTGGATGCCCTCCACGTCGATGCCGAACGGCTCGATACCAAGCACGACATGGGCGGGGACATCATCCCCTACTTCGTCAGCCAGGGAGAGGCTGGAGTGTACGACTTCACGCTCAACGACATCCCCGGTTCCACCGAACGCGACCGGACGTACTGGCGTGACGTGGGCACCATCGATTCGTTCTACGACGCGCACATGGATCTCATCTCCCCGTTGCCTGTGTTCAACCTCTACAACTCTGAATGGCCCATCTACACGCGGCAAAGCATCTCCCCGCCCGCCAAGTTTGTCCGCGGCGAGAATGACACCGTGGGCACCGCCCTGGACTCCATTGTTTCCAGTGGTGTGGTCATCTCCGGCGGCGTGGTGGAGGGTTCCGTCCTTTCCAATGACGTCTTTGTGGGTAACGGCAGCAGAGTCATCGACTCGGTCCTGATGGACAAGGTGAACATCGGCGAAGGTGCCGTCGTCAACCGGGCCATCCTGGACAAATACGTGAAGGTACCGGCCGGCGCCGCGATCGGTCTGGATCCGGAACTGGACCGCGCCCGCGGTTTCAAGGTGACCGAGACCGGTATCACCGTACTCGCCAAGGGACAACAGGTGCCTGAGCCCGGGGAGGCGGAACGGGCGCTTGCAGCCCGGAACCTCCACCTTGTGCCTAATGCCATCCAGGCGGCAACGGCCAACTATCCCGAGATCCGCGAATCGGTGGAACAGGCCGCGGCGGTTCATGCGGAGACGGCATTGCATGCCGCCCAAGGCGCCCACCGCGCGTAGGCCGCAACGGGCAGGCCCGGCAGGACCGCTTGTCGCTGGATCCGGTCGGGGCGGATCTTCGTGAGGCTGTAAAATCGGTACAATGAGCTCCCCAGATCTGACGCCTGAAGAAATCCAGGCCTGCCTCAAGGTTTTGAACACCATCCACGTTTACGACGAGGAACACCCTGACTATGTCACGGTGCGCCGCGCTACCGGGAAGATGTTCAAGGCCGTGAAGCGTCACCGCCGCGTGACCAAGCGGGACTTGATCTCTGAAGCCGACCGGGCCGTCATTGCACAGACCGCTACGGCAGCACCGGACAGGATCGACGACGAGACCCGCGGCAACAAGCTGGAGACGTCAGCGACGGGCAAGGTGGCCGGGCACCTGATCCGTTCCCGCCCCTGCTATGTCTGTAAGAAGCATTACACGCAAGTGGACGCGTTTTACCATCAGCTCTGCCCGGAATGCGCCGCGTTCAGCCACAGCAAAAGGGATGCCCGCACGGATCTGACAGGCCGGCGTGCTCTTCTCACCGGCGGGCGCGCCAAAATCGGCATGTACATTGCCCTGCGCCTGCTCCGGGACGGCGCCCACACCACCATCACCACCCGGTTCCCCAAAGACGCGGCGCGCCGCTTCGCGGCCATGGAAGACAGCGGCGACTGGCTGCACAGGCTCCGGATCGTGGGCATCGACCTTCGCGACCCGTCACAGGTGATGGCCCTGACGGATTCGCTCAACGCCGCGGGCCCCCTGGACATCATCATCAACAACGCTGCCCAGACCGTGCGCCGGTCCGGCAACGCCTATAAGCCCCTGGTGGACGCCGAGGACGAACCGCTGCCCGCCGCATTGGAGCCGGCCAACGGCGGACCGGAACTGGTGACGTTCGGCCACGCCCACGACAAACATCCCCTCGCCCTCGCGAGCAGTGTCACCGATCACCCCGTGCTGGCCGGTGACGAGATCACGTCATTGGCGCTCTCCACCGGCTCGGCCTCTCTGGAGCGGATCGCCGCCGGTACAGCGATCGACGCCGGCGGGCTCGTTCCGGACCTGGCCGGCATCAACAGCTGGACCCAGGTGGTGGACGAGGTTGACACCCTGGAAATGCTGGAAGTGCAGCTCTGCAACGTCACGGCCCCGTTCCTGCTGGTCAGCAGGCTCCGGGATGCCATGAAACGCGCCACCGCACACCGGAAGTACATCGTCAACGTTTCCGCCATGGAAGGCCAGTTCTCGCGGGCCTACAAGGGCCCCGGGCATCCGCACACCAACATGGCCAAAGCGGCCTTGAACATGATGACCCGGACCAGCGCCCAGGAAATGCTGGACGCCGACGGGATCCTGATGACGGCTGTGGACACCGGCTGGATCACCGACGAACGCCCGCACTTCACCAAGGTCCGGCTCATGGAGGAGGGCTTCCACGCACCCCTGGACCTGGTGGACGGCGCAGCCCGCGTCTACGATCCGATCGTGATGGGCGAAAACGGCGAGGACCAGTACGGGGTCTTCCTCAAGGACTACAAGCCCAGCCCCTGGTAGCGGGCCACTGTCATGGCCGTGGTGTTGGGCGTAGGCTCGGCGGCATGAACAGCACAGCAACGTCCAACGGCTCAACGTCCAGCGAGTCCAACTCCAGCGGGTCAACGTCCCAGGTCCAAAACCTGGAACACCACGAATGCTGGGCCCTGTTGCGGACGGTGTCTGTAGGCAGGCTGGCCGTCCTGGTGGACGGCCAGCCTGATATTTTCCCCATCAACTACACGGTGGATGGCGGAACGTTGGTCTTCCGCACCGGCGAAGGAACCAAGCTGGCCGCCGCCTCGGGCGGTGCCGCTGTGGCGTTGGAGGCCGACGGCGTGGATGCCGTCAGTGGCCTGGCCTGGAGCGTGGTGGTCAGGGGACCGGCTAAGGCCATTACAGGAACCGAGGGCATCCTGGACTCCGCGGCCCTGTATCTTTTCCCATGGCAGGCCGGGAAGAAGGACACGTTTGTCCGGGTGAGCCCGGGCACTGTGTCCGGGCGCCGGTTCAAGGTCACCGCGCCCATGACGTGGTGGACCCAGCTCAGCGGAGCAGCCAAGGCAGCTCCCGAGTAACGCAGGGCCAACCCGGCCACGCGCCGAGGTGAAGTCCCCGCCTTAGAGGCCTAAGCCAGCCGGGTGATTTCCACGCTCACGCTGAGCGCCGAGCCTCCACCGCCGGACAGGATGCCCTTCAGTGGCGGCACGTCCCGGTAGTCACGTCCCCTGGCAACAGTGACATGGTAGTCGCCTGCCGGCTTGTGGTTGGTGGGATCCCAGCTGCGCCACTCGCCGTCCCAGAACTCCAGCCACGCATGTGACTGGCCTGCAACAGTCTCGCCGATGGCCGCCGTCGACCTCGGGTGCAGGTAGCCGGAGACGTACCGGGCGGGAATGCCGCAGCTGCGCAGCGCGCCGATGGCGAGGTGCGCGAGGTCCTGGCAGACGCCCTGCCGCTGTCCCCAGGCCTCCTCGGCGTTGGTGGTGACCGCAGTGGAACCGGACATGTATGCCATCTCGCCGCGCATCCATTCGAAGATGGCCATGGCTGCCTGGTGCGGGTTCTTGCCCGCCACGACACCTGGAATGATGCCCAGTACCTCGTCACCGGGACCGCTCAGCTGGGACTGCGGCAGCCAGTCACTGAACGTATTAAACGATTCCTTCGATGCCAGGACGTCCCAGCCGGCGATGTCGGAATCGGCCGGGATTTTTTCCGCCCGGTGCACTTCGACAGTGATATTGGAAACGACCTCCAGGTGGTCGTGCGGCATCTGCATGTCGAAAGCGGTGACCCGCGTGCCCCAGTAGTCCCGGTAGTTGCCCACGGCCGCCTGCGTCGGCGACACCTTGAGCACGGATTCAAGGACCACCTGCTGGGGGTCGGTCAGCGGGGTCATGCGGGCTTCGTTGTAGGAGAGCGTGACGCGCTTGTTGTACTTGTAGGCCGTGGTGTGGATGATGCTCAGCCGGGTCATGAAACTTCTCCCACCCAGGCGAGCTCGTCTGCCTGATTGAAGTATTTTCGGGAAATGGCGTCCGAGGCCTGCGAGACGGCCTTCTGCACGCGTTCCATATGCTCGGGCAGTTCGGACATCAGATCGTCCGTCCGGTGGAACTCGAGGAACGTACGGGCCTGGCCCACGATCCGGCGGGCATCGTTGATGAAGCCCACCCGCTGCGCCGAAGGGTCCAGCTTGGCGAGGCACTCATCAGCGTCGCGCAGGGCGTAGACGATGGACCGCGGGAACAGCCGGTCAAGCAGGAGGAACTCGGCTGCATGCTGGTCCCCGAACGCGGCCCGGCGCGTCCGCAGGAACGACTCATAGGCCCCCGCGCACCGCAGCATGTTGACCCAGGACATACCCGCAGAAAGCACATCCCGGGTGGAAAGCATCCGCGCCGTCATGTCCGCGCGCTCCAGGGACCGGCCCAACACCAGGAACAGCCAGCTTTCGTCATGGCTCACCGTGGTGTCGGCCAGGCCGCTGACCATGGCCGTGCGTTCCAGCGTCCAGTTGCAGAAGCGGTACGTCCCCACGACGTCCTTACGGTGCTGGCTCAGCCCGTAGTAAGTGGTGTTGAGGCTTTCCCACAGGCCCGAGGACACGGTCTCGCGGGCACGGCGGGCATTCTCGCGTGCGGCGCCCAGCGACCCGGCGATGGAGGTTGCGCTGGTTTTGTCATACGCCAGGGCGTGAAGGAGTTCGGGCAGGCCGAAGTCTTCGCTCTGCGGCCGGGCACCCATGACTGCGAGCAGTTCCTGGGCCACCCTGCGGCGTTCGTCCATGGGGAGGTGGTTCAGGCGTTCCAGGTGCACGTCCAGGATGCGGGCGGTGCCGTCGGCCCGCTCCACATAGCGTCCGATCCAAAATAGGGACTCAGCAATACGGCTAAGCATTCGCGGTGACCTCCTGCGCGTCCGAAATCTGTGGGGATGACCCCGTGAACAATTGTGCCGGTTCGATGGCCGGGGTCACTGCTGCTGCTCCGACTGGCGGTCGCGCCAGTTGCTCTCCACTGGCCAGACGGATACCCGTTCGCGGATGGATATGGTGGGCCGCGGAACAGTTTCCACCGGCACCTGGGGTGAGTCTGCCAGCACCCAGGTGTCCTTGGAGCCGCCGCCTTGGCTCGAGTTCACTATCAGGGAGCCTTCCTTGAGCGCCACCCTGGTGAGTCCGCCGGGGAGTACCCAGACGTCGTCGCCGTCGTTGACGGCAAAGGGGCGCAGGTCCACGTGCCGCGGGCCGAACTTGTCCCCGCCCAGGGTGGGCACGGTGGAAAGCTGCAGGACCGGCTGGGCGATCCAGCCCCGCGGGTCAGCGATGACCCGTTTGCGCAGGGCCTCGAGTTCATCGTGGGAGGCGTCCGGCCCGATGACCAGGCCTTTGCCGCCGGAGCCGTCCACGGGCTTCACCACGAGCTCAGCCAGGTTGTCCAGGACATACTCCCGGGATTCCTTCTCCTCGAGCCGGAACGTGTCCACGTTCGCGATGACGGGCTCCTCGCTGAGGTAATAGCGGATGAGGTCCGGAACATAGCTGTAGACAAGTTTGTCGTCGGCCACGCCGTTGCCCACGGCATTGGCGATGGTCACGCCGCCGGCCCTGGCAGCGTTGACCAGTCCCGGGCAGCCGAGCATGGAATCCGAGCGGAACTGCAGAGGGTCCAGGAACTCGTCGTCGATGCGTTTGTAGATCACGTCCACGCGCTGTTCACCGGCCGTGGTTCGCATGTAGACGCGGTTGCCGCGGCAAATGAGGTCGCGGCCTTCGACAAGCTCCACGCCCATCAGGCCGGCCAGCAGGGTGTGTTCAAAGTAGGCGCTGTTGAAGACGCCGGGGGTCAGCACCACTACCGTGGGATCGTCGACGCCGGCGGGCGCCGTTTTGCGCAGGGCGGACAGCAGCCGCCTGGGGTACTCTTCCACGGGCCGGATGAGCTGCTGGCCAAACGCTTCGGGCAGGCCTTTGGCCATGGCCCGCCGGTTTTCCAGCACGTAGCTGACACCGGACGGCACCCGCACATTGTCTTCCAGGACGCGGAAGGTGCCTGCTGCGTCGCGCACCACATCGATGCCCGAGATGTGCACGCGGACCCCGCCTGCTGGCTCGAAGCCGTGCACCTGACGGTGGAAGTGGGCGCTGGTTGTGACGAGCTGGCGCGGGATGACGCCGTCTGCCACCACGTTCATTTTGTCGTAGACGTCGTTGAGGAAGGCTTCCAGGGCCCGGACGCGCTGCGCCACGCCCTTTTCCAGCACGGTCCACTCATCGGCGGGGATTACGCGCGGGACGATGTCGAGCGGAAACGGCCGCTCCTCCCCCGCGAAGTCAAAGGTGACACCGCGGTCCAGGAACGTCCGTGCCATGGAGTCAGCCCGGGCGCTGACGTCAACGAGGGAGAGCTTGCTCAGGGCATCGGCCACCTGACCGTACGACTCCCGCGCTTCCTGGCCGGGGGCGAACATCTCGTCGTAGGCACCCGTGCGCCCGGCGGCCTCGGAGTAATCCTGGAATAGGTCTGACATGTCCTTTAGCCAACCATCTTTTTGTTTCGAATTCATTACTGCCATCCATTGTGGCGTGTTGCCGGGGCAACGCCGGTTCGTTGGATCCGTGTCCTATCCGGCAAGGTTAGTGAGTGCCAGAGACAAGTAATGCCGGGAGCATCGGAGACAGCGGGAACAGCCACAGCGGACTGCGAGCCAGGCTTCGTGGACTGACGATACGTTCCGGCAGGCTCCTGCCCGGCCTCCTGACAGCCACCCCCGCGCTTGGCGTTGCCTTCGCCGTACATGCCATGGTGCCGGCACTGCCGGCCATGACCATCGCGGTTGCGTTGGGCCTGCTTGCCGCCAACCTGCCCGGCACGGCAACGTGGATCGCCGGCCGGGCCAGGCCGGGCCTCGACTTTGCGGGCAAGCACCTTATGCGCGGAGGCATAATCCTGCTGGGCCTCAAAGTGAGCATCATGGACATCCTGGGCCTGGGCTGGCTGGCCATGGTCCTCATCACTGGCGTGGTGCTTCTGAGCTTCGGCGGCACGTACCTGCTGGTGCGGTTGTTCCGGCTTCCGCGTGAGACCGCGCTGCTGGTGGCCACCGGCTTTTCGATCTGCGGGGCGTCCGCCATCGGAGCCATGGCGGCTGTGCGCCGGATCCGGCATGCGGATACCGTTCTGCCGGTGGCGTTGGTGACCTTGTGCGGCACCTTGGCGATCGGCATCCTGCCGCTGCTGATGCATCCCCTGCACTTGAGCCCCCTCGCTTTCGGTGCCTGGACGGGTGCGTCGGTGCACGACGTCGGCCAGGTGGTGGCTACGGCGCAGACTGCCGGCACCGCGGCACTGGGCATCGCCGTCGTCGTTAAGCTCACCCGCGTGCTGCTGCTGGCACCGGTTGTTGCCGTGGCGGGCCTGCACCACCGCAGGAGCACATCGGGCCAACATGCGCTGCCGCCGCTGGTGCCCCTGTTCGTGGTGGGTTTCGTGGCCATGGTTGCCATCCGGTCCACGGGCTGGCTCTCCGACGGCTTGCTCGACGCCGGTTCCGGGCTGCAGGACATTCTCCTGGGAGCGGCCCTGTTCGGGCTCGGGTCCGCTGTCAGGATCCGCACACTGCTGCACACCGGAGCGAAGGCACTGCTCGCAGCGCTGGCGGCATGGCTGCTGATCGCGTTGCTGGGCCTTGCTGCGGCACTGCTGATGACAGCCTAGGCTGCGGCGGGATGGGGCGCGGCAGGCCCGGATCCCGTGATTAGATAGCGGAGTGTCACATGAGAATCTGCAGCGCAATGAAGCCGCTCAACGGTCAGAGCTGATCAGCACCCACAGTTACGACGTTTCCCTGGATGTGCGGCAGGCAGCGGACCCGGACGTGGCGGGCTACACCAGCCGCAGCGTTATCAACTTCTCCGCAGCCGTGCCGGGCCAGGGGCAGGCGGCGGCCACCTTTCTGGATTTCATCGCCGGCGAAGTCCACAGCGTGTTCCTCAACGGCAAAGGGCTCTCCGTGGCCGACGTTGTGGATGGTTCCCGGATCCGCCTGGACAACCTGCAGGCCGAGAACCAGGTCACCGTCACCGGCACCGCCCTGTACAGCCGGTCCGGCGAGGGCATGCACCGCTTTGTGGATCCCGCCGACGGCCGGTGCTACCTCTACACGCAATACGAACCCGCCGACGCACGGCGCGTGTTCGCCAACTTTGAACAGCCCGACCTCAAGGCCGAGTACACGTTTCACGTCATGGCACCGTCCGGCTGGGAGGTGGCCTCAAACGGTATGGAAGCGGCCCGCACGCAGCTGTCGAGCGATCCGGACACCAGCCGCTGGGACTTCGCCACCACCCGCCCCATGTCCACCTACATCACTACCATCCTTGCCGGGCCTTACTTCAAGGCCCAGGACCACTGGAGCGCCGCGCTCAACGACGGCACACCGCTGGAAGTACCACTGTCGCTGTACTGCCGTGCTTCCATGGCGGAATCCTTCGATGCCGCGGAACTCTTCCGCATGACCAAAAATGGGCTGAACTTCTTCAACCGGCTGTTCGACTACCCATACCCCTGGGGGAAATACGACCAGGCCTTCGTCCCGGAATACAACCTGGGCGCGATGGAAAACCCAGGCTTGGTCACCTTTACCGAAAGCTATGTGTTCACGTCCCGCGCCACCGACGCGCAGTACCAGGCCCGGGCGAACACGCTAATGCACGAGATGGCGCACATGTGGTTCGGGAACCTCGTCACGATGCAGTGGTGGGACGATCTGTGGCTGAAAGAGTCCTTCGCGGACTACATGGGCACCCTCGGCGTGGACCGTGCCACCGACTGGGACACCGCGTGGGTGAACTTCGCCAACAAACGCAAGGCCTGGGCCTACGTCCAGGACCAACTGCCCACCACGCACCCGATCGTGGCCGACATCCCCGACCTCGAGGCCGCCAAGCAGAACTTCGACGGCATCACCTACGCCAAGGGCGCGTCCGTGCTCAAGCAGTTGGTGGCGTATGTGGGGTTTGACGCGTTCATCGCCGGCTCACGGCAGTACTTCCGCGACCACGCCTACGGAAACACCACCCTGGCGGAACTGCTGAAGGCCCTCAGCGCTGCTTCCGGCCGGGACCTTACCGGCTGGGCTGCCGCCTGGCTGCAGACCTCCGGCATCTCCACGCTGTCGCTGGAGACTATAACGCACGACGGCGTCCTGGGCGCCGTGACGATCGTCCAGGATGCGGTGGACCCCGTTACCGGACGGGAGGAACTGCGGCCGCACCGGCTGCGTGTGGGCTCGTACAACTTCGACGCCGACGGCGCCCTGGTCCGCATCGGGAGCGTCGAAACCGACGTTGCCGGAGCACGGCCGGAGATCCCGGAACTGGCCGGGCAGCCGCGGCCCGCCCTCCTGCTCGTTAACGATGATGACCTCACCTACGCCAAAGTACGGCTGGACCCGGTGTCCGAGGCGACAGTCCTGGCGTCGCTGGACCGGATCACCGACCCCATGGCCCGCGCCCTCTGCTGGACCGCGCTGTGGAACTCCGCCCGCGACGGGGAAAGCCCCGCCTCGCGCTATGTTGAGGCCGTGACGTCGTTCGGACCGGCCGAAACGGGAGTCGGCGTGCTGCTGAACATCCTCGAGAACGCCTCCACCGCCGTCGAACGCTACACCCCCGTGGCCCAACGCGACGCGGTGCGCGGCTCCCTCCTGGCGGCCGCCGACGCCCAGCTGGGGAAGGCAGCGCCGGGTTCGGACCACCAGCTGGCCTGGGCGCGGACGCTCGCCGCCGCCAGCCGTCACGACGCCGCCCTCCTCCCCCGGCTCAGGGGCCTGCTGGACGGCTCCGTGGTGGTGGACGGCCTGGCCGTGGACGCCGAGCTGCGCTGGAGCCTCTGGCACGCCCTGGCGGCCAACGGGCAGGCCGCCCCCGACGAGCTGGACGCAGAACTTGAACGGGACACCACTGCCTCGGGCCGGGCGGGCCATGCCACGGCGATGGCTTCCCGGCCGGAACCCGGCGTAAAGGCCGCCGCCTGGCAGGAGGCCGTGGAGGGGACGGAGCTGTCGAACCAGCTCCTCAGCGCCAGCATCGCCGGCTTTGCGACCGCTCCCGCTGCCCTGCTGGACCCTTATGTGGAGCCCTACTTTGAGTGCCTCCGCGTCGTCTGGGACCAGCGGAGCATCGAAATCGCCAGCCGGATCGTCCGGGGGCTGTACCCCCTGGCGCAGAACCTGCCGGCGGGGACACCGCCAGCGGAGCACCCCGTGGTGCTCCGCACGGATGCCTGGCTGACGGCCAACACTGACGCGCCCCGGGCGCTGCGCCGGATCATTGTGGAGCAGCGGAGTCACCTGCTCCGCGGGCTCACCGCACAGCTGCAGTAGGCCACTCCGGCACGGGCTTACGGGACCCGGTGCAGCCAATCCTCGGCGCCGAACTTGGTGGTCACCCGGTCCCGGGCGGCACTGAGTTCGGCGGCACTGAGTTCGGCGGCAGTGAGTTCGGACGGGGTGGCTGCGTACCGTTCGCTGAACACTTCCATCATGGCGCCGATGATCTCCGTGCGGGCCAGTCCGGTCTGCCTGCGCAGCGGATCAACCCGTTTCTTGGCGCTGCGCGTGCCCTTGTCCGAGAGCTTCTCCTTGCCGATGCGCAGCACCTCGACCATCTTGTCGGCGTCGATGTCGTAGCTCATCGTGACGTGATGCAGCATCCCCCCGTTGGCGAGGCGCTTCTGGGCAGCACCGCCGATCTTGCCCTGGTCCGTGGCGATGTCGTTCAGGGGCACGTAAAAGGCTGTCACCCCGATTTTTTCGAGGGCGGCCATCACCCAGGCGTCCAGGAATGCGTATGAGTCCGCGAAGCTGATCCCGTCCACCAGCGTCTGCGGCAGGTACAGGGAGTAGGTGATGCAGTTTCCGGCCTCCATGAACATGGCTCCGCCGCCACTGATTCGGCGGACCACACTGATGCCGTGCCGGGCTACGCCATCCGGATCCAGCTCGTTCCGAAAGGACTGGAAACTGCCGATCACCACGGATGGTTCCTCCCAGTCCCAGAACCGCAGGGTGGGGTTGCGACGGCCGGCGCCCACCTCTTCGGTCAGCACCTCATCCAGGGCGACGTTAATATGCGTCGGCAGCACGGCGGGGGCGATGATGTTCCAGTGGTGATCTGTCCAGGCCGTTGCCTTCGCCAGCGCGCGGCGGACCGTGACGGACACGGCGTCGGCCGAAAAGCCGAACAGGACGGCGCCGGGAGGCAGCCAAGCGGTGACGGCCGCGGACAGCTCCGCCGCCGTCGTGCTTTCCGGAAGTCCTGTCAGCGCCCGGTTGATGGCGGGCAGCGCCTCGTCAGGTTCGAGGAAAAAGTCGCCGCTGACGGAGACATCGGCGAGGAGACCGTCCACAACGTCGAAGTCCACCACCACAAGTTTGCCGCCGGGGACTTTGTACTCACCGTGGTGGCTGCGGGGGCGGTCTTCAGCGGCAAATGGCGAGGCGATCATGCCATCCATCCTGCCCCACGATCAGGGCTCCCCGAAACGATAATGCCCAGGACGCAAAAAGCCCGCACCGTTGCCGGTGCGGGCTTTCCAAAGAACCTTGGGGGGTGAAGTGAACTACTTCGCGCCGCCGAAGCCCTTGAAGCGAGCGTTGAAGCGCTCGACGCGGCCTGCAGAGTCCATGATGCGCTGCTTGCCCGTGTAGAACGGGTGGGACTCGGAGGAGATTTCGACGTCGATAACCGGGTAGGTGTTTCCGTCTTCCCACTCGATGGTCTTCTTGGAAGACACTGTGGACTTGGTCAGGAAACTGACGCCGGAAGCCAGGTCGTTGAAAACAACAGCTTCGTACTTCGGGTGGATATCAGACTTCATAATGGGGCCTTTGTTCGCACAACTGGATTTTGCCAGCTGCCAGGTATGAATGGGATGGCTGGTGTCTGCTTCACTGCCGCAAGGCAGAAAGCGCAGGACAGCCAGCTCATAATAATAGCTGATCAACGCGGACCCTGCTAACCGCGGGGCCGGAGTTCCCAGAACGCCACGGCGGAGGCCGCCGCCACGTTGAGGGAGTCCACTCCTGCGCGCATGGGAATCTTCACGGCGAGGTCGGCGGCAGCAAGCGTCCCGGCGCTCATGCCGGCGCCCTCAGTGCTGAGCACCAGGGCCAGCCTGTCCGGATTACGCGCGGCGAGCCCGTCCACATCCACGGCGTCCTCGGTGAGTTCAAGCGCGGCCACCGTGACGCCGGCTTTCTTGAGCAGCGACAGGTCCCCCGGCCAGGACTCAAGCCGCGACCAAGGCACCTGGAAGACCGTTCCCATGCTGACCCGGACACTGCGGCGATAGAGCGGATCGCCGCAGCGCGGCGAAATCAGGACGGCGTCGATGTCCAGTGCCGCGGCCGACCGGAAGATGGCGCCCGCGTTGGTGGGTGTTGCAATGTGCACGGCCACGGAAGGCATGTCCCGGCTCAGCGCCTCATGGCCGGACCAACCCCGGTCTCGGCCTCAACTTCGTCCACGCAACGAACTCCACTGCTCGTAAGACGGAGCGACCTGTCCCCCGCCACAGCCACAGCCTGAGGAAAAGTTTCGTAAGTCAATCGAATCCACGTTCACAGCGGGCGGATCAAAGGTGGGGGTTGCTGCCAACTTGCCATGGCTGCCGTTTGGATATTCCTGCCTGCTTTTCGGGAGGGCGGTAAGATTACACAGATCATTGCTTGCCTTGGTGGATTTTGTCGTTGCTGAAACTGTTGGAGGAGTAGGTGGAACAGTCGTCCCTGCACCGCCTCCCTAAGACCACGGCGGCCGGAGCTGCGATGCTGATTGTTTTGAGCGCATGTGCTCCCGCAGGCGTCCACCCGCAGCCTGTGTTCACACGGCCAGTATCGGCGCCCTCGCCCACGTCCGGCGGCATTTCTAAAACGGTGTCAATGGATCCCGCGGTCACGGTTGTCGTGATTGGAGACTCGCTGAGCACGGGGCTTGGAACGTCACCAAAACAGGCGTGGCCCAAACTCCTGCAGTCGGTACCCCTGCCCGACAATCGGGCGGTTGAAATCATTAATGCTGCCCAGAACGGCAGCGGCTACCTGGCCACCGGTGTCGACGGCGACACATTCCGTATGGAAGTCCAGGCGGCAGTCACACCTGCGACCGACGTGATCTTGTTCTTCGGATCCGACAACGACAAGGGGGCAGATCCGGAGGAGCTCAAGGCGGCGGTCGCGGCAACGTTCGACGCCGCGTCGTCCCTGGCTCCCAAGGCCACTCTCGTCGCGATCGGTCCGCTGTCCGGCAGCGAGGGGCCGGATCAGGTGCTTGCCGACGTGAGCAGCTCTGACGCTTCCGCCGCGCAGGACATGGGTGTGAGATTCGTTGATCCCATAGCCGATCACTGGATCAGCGACCGCGCCGATGTTCTGCTCGGGCCGGACGGTGAACACCCCAGCGCCAGGGGACAAAAATTTCTGCGCGACAAGATGAAGCGGATTCTTAGCGCAGCCCTAGCCAGCTGAAAAGGCCCCCTCTGCTTGGGGATTTCCAAGCTGCAGACTTATAGGATCCAGCTGTGTACTCGATTTCGTTCGTGAGCGGTCCGGTGCCCGTTGTGCGGCTGCTCTGCTGTCGGCAGAAACATGAGCACCGCACGAGGCCGACGCCGGGCGGAAACTGTAGCCAGAGGCCGGGCGCGTAATCTCCGCACAGATTCCGGGAACAGTGAGTAAGCTGCGAACTTCGGAAGCTTACCTGTACCTGCCGCCGGCGTACCAAGTCCAGGACCGCCCGGACCGCCCGGACCTGGTCCTGGTGCACGGACTGCCGGGAAGCAGCCGGGACTGGGTCACATCAGGTCAGATCAACGCCGTAATGGACCAGTACGCTGCAGCCCACAAGGGTCTGGCCCCCGTGGTGGTGATGCCGGATGCCAGCGGCAACCATGCCAGCGACCCCCGCTGTGCCTCGACAGGAAATACGGGAACGCCGCCACCTACCTCGCCAGGGATGTGCCTGCCTGGGCGAAGTCCTCGCTGGTCGCCGGAAGCGGTGGCTCCCGCGACTGGGCCATCGCCGGTTTCTCTTACGGCGGCACGTGCGCAACCCAGTTGGGGGTGAATTATGCCGATCAGTACCCAACCTTTCTGGATATCCCCAGTGAGGACCAACCCACCATCAACGGCGGCAGGAGCGCCTTGGTGCGGAAATACTTGGACGGTGATGAGGCGGCCTTTGCCCGCCAGAACGACGTCGATGTGTTGAAAACAGGCCGGTTCCTGGGCACGGCCGGCGTGGTCACCGTGGGTGCCGATGACTCCTTTTACCGTCCGCAGGGAATCATCGTATACACGGCCGCCAAAGCCGCGGGAATGGAGATGCAGCTTCATCAGGTTCCGGGCGGCCACACATGGCACGCCTGGAGTGCTGGCCTCCAGAATAACCTTGACTGGTTGATGCGCAGATACGGCACCCTGCCCTGACCGGCGGCATCGGATTTGGGCCGGACCCGGTGCACGCCCTTCTTCGGCTCACGGCCGGGGACCACGCCCGCTCAGCTGCGCGGCGCAGTCGAAGGCCTCACCGCCGAATGGGCCGCCGGGCTCGTTGTCGCCTATGAACCGGTATGGGGATTTGGAACCGGCGAAGTTGCAGGTCCGGAAGATGCGCAGGAAATGTGCGTAGCTATCCGTGCGCAACTGGCTCACCTCTTTCACGAAAATATCGCCGTAAACACCCGCGTGGCCGCCCGTAGGTGCAATCGCCCACGGAAGGTTTGACGCGGGTGCC
The DNA here is from genome assembly GCF_050156575.1 of Pseudarthrobacter sp. S6. NCBI lineage: Bacteria > Bacillati > Actinomycetota > Actinomycetes > Micrococcales > Micrococcaceae > Pseudarthrobacter > Pseudarthrobacter sp. S6. The sequence continues at coordinate 2,361,258 of NZ_CP189581.1, forward strand.
GAGCCGTCAGACCCGGGGATGGACTCGCTCATGGATGGTTTTGACGCCGGATGATGCGGCCCACGAGTTGCAGAGCGTCCCCGAGTGAAATGCTGGGAACGTAGGCGCGTGTGAGCGCCTGGGCGATACCGGGGAGGGCGGCTGAGTCAGGGTAGGTCATGAAGAGGGTCTGGTAGCGGGGGTGGAACTTGCCTTTAAAGGCCAGGAGGGACCGGAATCCGTAAACCGGTTCAAGGGCCGAGCCCAGGGCGTTCAGGATCCGTTCCAGACCGTTGGGCCCTGCATCGTCCCGGATTTGGTCCGGGGTCCCGCTGCCGGGTATCCGGGCCAGGGGCGCTGCAGAGAGGCTGATGAACCCGAGACCTTCCTCGCGCAGGCTGCTGGCCGCCGAGGCGATAAGGAACTCGATGGCGGGTCTGAACCCGTCGCTTCGCCTCCTCATGACATCAAGGGTCCGGCCGGTGATATTCCCGTGCCGGTAAACCGGCAGCCAGGACGTTACAGCGTGTACCCGGCGCTCGCGGTCGACGGCGATCAGGCACTGGACTTCGGGGTCGTCGAGCTCGTCCAGTCCTCCCAGGGTAAAGCCCATTTCCGGCATGTTGCGCTCGGCCACCCACTCTTCGGAGACTTCCTGGATTTGTGACTGAATGACGCGGGAAGCTGCAGGGTAAGTGACCCATTCCGCGTAGATCCCTGCTTTGGCTGCCTTGTTCAGTGCGGTGCGAATGTCCTGGAACTTTTTTCCCTTGAAGGACAAATTTTCCAGGGGAAGAACAGTTTCCTGTCCAACCTCTGCAGCCTCCCAGCCGAGAGCCACGGCCGTGTCCCGGACGTCCTGCGGGACCGAGTACAGGCACGGTGTCCATCCGTTCGCCCTACAATACAGCGAAAATTCCGTGATCAGCTCGGTCATCCGGGTCTTCGGGCCGACCGGTCCGCCGAGCGTCAGGGCCACCGAAGCGATGACCCGGTAAGCGATGAAGCTGTCCCCTAAACGTGAAAACCAGTACCTATTCCCGGACCACAGTGTCATCCATGAGATGGAACTGCCCTCCCCTGCCGTCAGGATGGCGCGGGCTTTGGCTTTGTCATCCCCGGAGTGTGTCGGACGAATCCCGAGGAAGGTTCGCAGCACTAAGGCACCGGTCACGGCCCAGAACACGATACCGACGCCTTCATACAGAACGATGGCCGGAAATGTCTGCGGGAAGAATGCGGGCAGAACGTCGACCGCGAACCCTAGCGGGAGGAACCGGTCCGGGACATCGGCAAGCAGCCCTGCGGGGGTCGGAACCGGGCTGAAATCCTGGGCCAGGACCAGACCGCTGCCGATATAGAGCACAGCCAGGGCGACGGCGAGCACCAGCACTTGGATAGCGAGCCGGGCGTACGTGCCGCGTGGAGCAGCTACCGGAAACAACCGCCGGCACGCCACCAAAACCGTCAGGAGCAGCAGAGGCATCAGCAACGGGACTACTAGGGACAGCGGATGGGCAGGAAAACTGCCTGACAGGTTCGCTGAAACGACCTCACCGGCTACCGAGTCCTGGCCAGTTGATTGAAGCACCTGGATCAGCACCACGAGCGAAAGCGCCGACAGGCAGGATTGGAGAACCAAGACAGCTCCCCAAGCGAACCGCCGGCCACGGCGTAGCCCCTCGGCAAGGAGCAACAACAACACCGACGGGACGATGGCCATGAAGAGGCCACCCGCGCCGGCCCTGAGCTGCAACCGCGCAGCCTCGCATTCCCTGTGCCTGCCGGCGGCGGTGCACAGATCCTGCACTGTCTGGGCGTCAACGGGTTCAATCCCGGTGAACAGCAGGCGCAGCACAGACAGCGGGCCCATAGCGTGCGGAACCAGCCCCGCGATGACCGGCCCGATAGCGGACACTGCGACCAGCACGGCCACGAGGACCCTGCCCTCGTGTCGGCTGCTCACAAAGATTTTCCTCCGGGGGCGCCGACCCAGAAACAACGGCCCCAGCAGGGCACCTGTTGCCCCGGCTATCAGTCGGGCCAGATCGGCGAAACCGCCACTGTAAAGGGCCAGGAGGACCAGCAATGCGAAAATGCCCAGCCGAAGCCGGCGCCTCCACAACGTTCCCATCGCTGCCGTACCTGCAGCAGCCACCCCCCAGGCCAGCAGGCTCGGGCCCGCAAAGTACATCCCGCCCATCAGCCATTCACCCGCAAGCGGGCGAATCAACTGCCAGAACCCCATGGCTGCCAGAACCCCCGTGAACTGTGCCAGCGAGGCCACCGCCACCACTCTTGCGCTGCCGAGACGCCGTTCCACAGGCACGCCAACCACCAGAATCAACACCGTGCCGAGCACATAACCAAACAGGTCCCTGGCCCAGAAAGCCGACGACACCACCGTCCACCACCGACCCGGAACGGTGCGCACCGTCACGGCAACGTTGGAATCCCACCCAGGCGCAGCCGTCGTGATAGCAAACCAAAATGTAAGCCCCAGCACCCAGAAAAGAACAACAAAACCCATAGTCGCTGGAGCACCCCGGAGTGTTGAAAGGAAGCGTCGCCCCAGACGCCGGAGGCGGCCACCCACGGACCCGTACCCCGGAAGAAGACGTGACAAAAGACTTCCCTTCACGAATTTCACAACAGAGCGCGCATGCCGATCCTCAAAATACCACTTGCCCACCGGCATGGCCGCTGCCCTGGACTCTCAGCCCGACATCCCGCAGAGACGCTTGTGTGGCCGGGATCTGCCCCCGCCAGCCACTCCACGACACACTGCCTGCAATCATCAGGGTTGGCAACGCTGCGCCATCGCCCCTGCACCGCTCCCGACGAGTAGGCAGCTGCCCGCCGAAACGGATGTGGGCGAAGGCGACCTTTGTATGAACTTGGCCGGAACACGACGGGAAAGATATGTGATGCGCCCGCCCGCACCGAGGAACGACGGAGAAGTCCACCGGAAATTGTGGCCACGGCCAGCCCGGCCGCCCCTCCAGCCGGTCCGGCGCAACCAGGAACCAAAACGTGGAACACCACCGACAGCGAGGCCGGTCGATGACTCCTGCCCAAAAACACAAACCCGACAAATTCAGGAGTCAGCACGACCCCGAACCGGATCGGTGGGTACTGGCTTAGGCACGCGGCGCGGCAGGGCTGCGACACCCATCCCCTATATTTCGCCTGAGCCCGCTATCAGATGAGTCCAATCGTCGGTCTGTGACTGGCAGCCGACCCGGCTGGGATCATGCCAAACGAAGGCCCCTGATAAGGACGTTATCCGACTTCCTCTCACTGACATTCGTTACCTCGTCGCGTAGAACGCCACAGCCGACGAGGAAGCAACATTCAGTGAATCCACGCCGTTCATCATCGGAATCGTCACTCGGGCATCGAGTAATTGATCGGTCTCGGGCTTCAGCCCGTCGCCTTCGGTACCGAAGATCAACACCAGGTTCTGATGATCCTGGGCCACCAACTCATCAAGAGTGATGGCTCCCTCCCCCAGAGACATGCCGGCTATGTAGTAGCCCGCCTCTTTCAGCTGTTCGATACCAGCTGGCCAAGGGTCAATCCTCGTCCACGGCACCTGGAAAACCGTGCCCATACTGACCCTGATCGAACGCCGGTACAACGGGTCAGCGCATTGCGGCGTGATCAACACAGCGTCGACACCGATCGCCGCTGCCGACCTAAACACGGCTCCGACATTTGTATGATCGGTCAAGTCCTCCAGAATCGCGATCCTTGATCGTCCTCGTGTATGGGCGCGATTTGGCTCTCGTACTTTGGAACCACTGACAATGGTGTGGGCCACTATGTCCTCCAGGACCGCGACCCGGTGCGCGCCAGCCAGCAGCTCGTGGAGGGGCACCGGTTCCGGCCGCTGCATTGCGGCCATGGCGCCGCGGTGCAGGTGGAACCCGGTGATCTCTTCGAGCAGGGCGGCGCTGCCAATGAAGGCGGGAACGTCCGGGTAGGCAGTGAGGAGATCCTGCAGGTTAGCCAGCCATTTCTCCGCCAGGAAGAACGACCTTGGCCGGTGGCCGGCCGCTAATGCCCTGCGTAGGACCCGCGAAGATTCGGCGATGTACATTCCTTCAGCCGGTTCGCGGAGCTTCCGCAGGTGCACGTCCGTCAGCTGCGTGTAGTCGGAGACGCGGGGGTCCCCGGCGGATTCAAGATAATGGATTGTCACCGGCTGATTATTTCAGCAGGTTGGCGATCATAAAGCCCAGCGCCATCAGGCCGAGCGCAAAGATGACGGTCCGCAGCACAGCCGGGGACAGCCGCCGCCCAACTTTGGAGCCCAGAAGGCCGCCGATTGTGGAGCTCACGGCGATCAGGAGCACCACCAGCCAGTTGATCCGGTCAAAGGCGAAAAGCAGGTAGGACACGGCGGCCACGAGGTTGACGCCGAGGACCAGAATGTTCTTCATGGCGTTGGCGTTCTGGATGGTGCCGGTGAGGAATACGCCCAGGATGCCCACCAAAAGGATGCCCTGGGCGGCCACGAAGTATCCCCCATAGACGCCGGCCAGGTACACCAGGACAATCAGGAGAATGCCGTGCCTTTTGTCCTTGATGGCGTGCTCGGGGTTTTCCTCGCGATTGCGGACCCAGGCCTGCAGCCGCGGCTGGAACACCACCATCAGCAGGGCAAGCACCAGGAGCACCGGGGCCACGTAGTGGAAGACCTTCTCCGGCAGGTGCAACAGCAACCATGCCCCGGTGATGCCGCCCAGCAGCGACGCCGGCAGGAGCTTCAACAACTGCAGGCCGCGGCCCTTGAGCTCGCGGCGGTACCCCCACGCACCCGCTGCGGTGCCGGCCACAAGGCCCATAGCGTTGCTCATGGAAGCCACCACGGGAGTGACCCCGAGGGCGATCAGGACCGGGAACGTGACCAGGGTGCCGGAGCCTACAACGGCGTTAATGGTGCCGGCCCACAGGCCGGCAAAAAACACAAAGATGCTACTGAGAAGATCCACGGTTGGCGGCGCTGCGGCCTAGCGGCGGGCGGTGGCGGTGTAGCGGCCAGCGTTGACGGTGACGTCGAGTTCCACGCCAAATGTCTTGCTGAGGTGCTCCGCCGTCAGCACGCCCGCGAGGGGTCCGGCTGCCACCACGTTGGAGTCTCGGAGCAACATCGCGTGGGTGAACCCCGGTGGCACCTCTTCGAGGTGGTGGGTAACCAGGACAATGGCCGGAGCGGACTCATCACCGGCCAGTTCGCTGAGGCGGTGCACCAGGTCCTCGCGCCCACCCAGGTCCAGGCCGGCCGCAGGTTCGTCCAGCAGAAGAAGTTCTGGATCAGTCATGAGGGCGCGGGCAATCTGTACCCGCTTGCGCTCACCCTCGGACAGGGACGCGAAAGCCCGGTTCAGGAACGGACCCATGCCCCAGTCATTCAGCAGCCTGAAGGCCCTGCGTTCGTCAGCCTTTTCATAGCCTTCACGCCAGCGGCCCGTGACACCGTACGCCGCGGTGACAACAACATTGAGGACCGTTTCGTGCCCGGGAATCTGGTTGGCCAGGGCGGCGGAGGACAGGCCGATGCGGGGACGGAGTTCAAACACGTCCACGGAGCCGAGGATTTCCTCCAGGATGCCGGCAATGCCGCTCGTTGGGTGAAGACGGGCCGCGGCAATCTGCAGGAGAGTGGTCTTGCCTGCGCCGTTGGGTCCCAGGATGACCCAGCGTTCGCCCTCTTTAACCTGCCAGTCAACTTTGTTCAGGAGCGTTTTAGCCCCACGGACAACGCTGACGGCGGCCAATTCAAGAACATCACTCATAGGAGTAGACACTAGGACAAAACAGGGGCGGACTGATAACTGATGCTTGGGCAGCGATACGGGTCACAGTCGCCGCACGCCTGCCGGCCCGCAGGGGTTCGCCATCAACCTGGCGCAATCAATTCGGAAGACCCTGCCCCGCTGACTAAGATTGCAGCCATGACTTCGAACGTGACTGCGGTCAGCTATGGCCTAAAACTGACCGCCAGCGGGCTCGATACCGTGCACGACGCCCTGACGGGCAGTGGCGCCACCGTCCAATCACAATCAAGGGGCGGGGACAACCGGTTTGAAGTCCACACTGCCGAGCTCACTATCGCCGACGGCACGGACGACGGTATTTCCGCACTCCGCAGGGCGGTGGCCGAGGCGGCGCAGGCCGGCCTGGACACCGCCATCGTTCCCGCAGGTTTGCGTTCGGCTCCGCGGAAGCTGCTGATCATGGACGTTGATTCGACGCTGATCCAGCAAGAAGTCATTGAGCTCCTGGCGGCCTACGCGGGCAAGCGGGAGGAAGTGGCGGCAGTCACCGAAGCCGCTATGCGCGGTGAACTGGACTTTGCGCAAAGCCTCCACGCGCGGGTGGCCGTGCTCGCAGGATTGCCGGCCGCCGTCGTCGATTCCGTCCGGGCGGAAGTGAAGCTAAGCGACGGTGCCGCTGAGCTGGTTGCGGCATTCAAAGCTGCGGGCCATGTGGTGGCCGTGGTGTCCGGCGGGTTCAACCAGATCCTGCGTCCCATCGCGGAGGATCTGGGCCTGGACTACTGGTTGGCTAACGAGCTTGAAATTGTGGACGGCGCCCTGACCGGCAAAGTAATTGGTGCCGTCATCGATCGTGCGGCGAAGGAAAAGTACCTGCGCGAGTGGGCGGCCGCCGAAGGCATCGCGATGGAACACACCATTGCCGTGGGCGACGGCGCCAACGACCTGGATATGCTCGGAGCCGCCGGAATCGGAGTGGCCTTCAACGCCAAACCTGCGGTCCGGGCCGTCGCGGATTCTGCGATCAACATGCCGTATCTCGACGCGGTGCGCCACATCGCCGGGGTCTGAAGCAACCTCCGCCGATACGCCCAGAAGGCACGTCGCGGCAATGGTCTCAAGGAACAATGCTGCGACGTGCCATCCTGCGTTGGTGAAGTTTAGTTGACGCCCTTGCCGAAGTAGTCGGAGCCGCCGGCGTACTCCGTGTGGCCGGATTCGACGTCGGCCGTAGCCATGCCGGCCACAACTTCAGCGAACTCCTCCACCGAGTACAGCTTTCCGGCCTCAGCGCGGCGGGCTTCGATGGCACCCGGGTTTGAGCGGTCCAGCAGCGTTGCCGTGACGGTGCCTTCGATCATGTCGCCGGACACAACCACCAGCGAGATGCCCTTCTCAGCCAGGTTCGGGAGGAGCTCACGCAGGGCGTCCTCGCCGGCACGCTTGCTCCGGGCCACAGGCTCGTATTCGGGCATGGTGGGCACGGAGTTGATGAAGTGGGCCTGGTGGCTGGTCACGAAGACCACACGGGAGCCTTCCTTCATCAGGGGCACGGCGGCGTTGAGCATATTGACCTGGGCATCGCGGTTGAGCTTAAGGGCGTAGTCGTCTGCCATGCCGGACTCCATGCCGCCGGACGCGTTGAGCACCAGGACATCCAGCGAACCGAAGTTCTCCAGGGCCGCGCTGGCCAGGGCCTGCACGCCTTCCTGGGTGGTGAGGTCCGCACCCACGGCGGTGGCGCGGCCGCCGGCAGCTTCGATTCCTGCTACCACCTTGTTGGCGCGCGGCGCCTTCTGGCGGTAGTTAACGACGACGGCGGCGCCCTCGGCAGCGAGGTTCTTGGCCACTTCGGCGCCGATTCCCCGTGAGGATCCGGTCACGATGGCGGTTTTGTTATCCAGCAGTCCCATATGGGCTCCTTTGTTCGAAACGTCTAAATCCGTTGAGGTCTGGTGTCAATCATGCCAGCGCCCAGTCCACAATCACTTGTGGGACCCCGACAAAGAAGGCAGCTCACCCTCGTTTCAGTGGCCCATGCCGAGTCCGCCGTCGACGGGGATGACGGCACCGGAAATGTAGGCGGCCTCGTCGCTGGAAATCCAGCGGACCACGTTGGCCACTTCCGAAGCCTCGGCAAAGCGGCCGGCTGGTATGCCGGAGAGGTAGTTTTTCTGGGTGGCCTCGGGCAGTTCCGCCGTCATATCCGTGTTGATGAATCCGGGGGCCACCACGTTTGCTGTGATCCCGCGTGAACCCAGCTCACGCGTCAGGGAGCGGGCGATGCCCACCAGGCCGGCCTTGGAAGCGGAGTAGTTTATCTGGCCCGGCGCGCCGTAGAGGCCCGAGACCGAGGAAATGAGGACCACGCGGCCCTTGCGCATCCGAATCATGCCCTTCGAAGCGCGCTTGATGACCCGGAAAGCTCCGGTGAGGTTGGTGTCGATCACCGAGGTGAAGTCGTCTTCGCTCATCCGCATCAGGAGCGTGTCCTTGGTGATTCCCGCGTTTGCCACCAAGACCTCAACGGGACCGTGGGCGGCTTCCACCGCGGCGAAGGCCGCATCGACGGAGGCTTCGTCGGTCACATCGGCCTTTACGCCCAGAATGCCGGCCGGCAGCTCCGAGGGGCTCCGGAAAGTCACGGCCACCTTGTCGCCATTGGCCACAAAAGCCTGCGCGATGGCCAGGCCGATGCCGCGGTTTCCACCGGTGATCAGGACACTGCGGGCCGATGTAGCTGCTTCAGACATTAAACGCTCCGGGATTCTGCGGCACGTGCAGCCGCGGGTAGGACGAGGTGTGATTTTTGCTGCCTCCGATCTTAGCCCGCGTTTGGGCGCCACTGCCGATGGTGAGAGAATTGAGGCAAGCCTTTGGAGCGTGATCAATCAACCGTGACCCTTGAAAACCATGCCGGACAGTCCGTGCCCGGAGAGCCCGAAAGTTTCTCCGGGGATTCCGGGGTCTACAGCATTACGGACGCGGCGGACGCCCACTCGGAGGACATGCGCCGGCGCATGATCAAGTACGCGCTGGCCATGGGAATCCGCATGGTCTGCCTCATCCTTATTTTTGTGGTGGACGGCTGGTTCAAGCTCGTTATGGTCGCTGGCGCCGTCTTCCTCCCGTGGATTGCGGTGGTGATCGCGAACGGCAGCGACCAGGCGGAGATCCACAGCGACTCGCTGCTCGACTCGGCCCCGCTGGCCGAGCTGGAAAGCCAAGCCGGGCTGCCGGAACAGGACGGCACCACGTCCACGGTCATCCAGGGCGAACTCATTGATGACGACGACGAACCCACGCAAGGACAGGAACGGCGCGCCTCATGAACATTCTTGACCTGGCTGCAGGGACTGCTGGTCCACCGCCGGCCATGGCTGCTATGTGCTCCCGCAAGGCGTGCCGTGCGGAAGCGTCCTGGCAACTGCTCTGGAACAACCCCAAGATCCATACGCCGGAACGCCGCAAAACCTGGCTTGCCTGCAACGACCACCGTGACTGGCTCGAAGACTACCTCCAGACCCGCGGCCTTTGGAAGGAAACCCTGGTCCTGGATTCGGGGCATGCCGCCGGCCGGGCGCCGGTAGGGCAGGACGGCTGAATGTACCGCTTTCTCTTCTCCAGCAAATGGCTGGGATACCTCCTGCTGGCCGCCATCTTCGCCGCCGCCTGCGTGTTCCTTGGCCGTTGGCAGATGGACCGCCGCGCAGAGACACTCGCGGAGATCAACCGCGTGGTCACCAACTATTCCGCCACGCCCATCGCCTTCGACGCGGCAAGGGACGAGTTCGCCGCGCTGGACCCGTCGAAGGAATGGACCCAGGTGGAACTCCAAGGCACCTACGCTCCCGACGGTCAGCGCATTGTCCGCAACCGTCCGCTGAACGGGCAGCCCGGGTATGAGGTGGTTGTCCCCTTCAAGCTCGAGACCGGCGAAACTGTGGTGATTGACCGCGGCTGGCTGCCCATCGGCAACAAGAACCCGGGGAGTCCCGATTCCATTCCGGCGCCTCCTGCCGGCCCAGTGACCGCCGTCGTCCGCCTCAAGCACGGGGAGCCCCAACTGGACCGTGGCGCCCCCGAGGGCCAGCTTGCTTCCATCGATCTCCCCACCTATGCGGACCAACTGGGATACCCGGTCCTGACTGGCGCCTACGGACAGCTCGCGTCTGAATCTCCCGCCCCCGCTGACGCGCCCGTCCCGTTCCCGAAGCCGGCCACTGAAGAAGGCACGCACCTGTCCTATTCCCTGCAGTGGTTTGCCTTTGGCGTTCTGATGTTCGTGGGCTTCGGGTACGCCGCACGGCAGCAGGCCAGGAATGCTGCGATCGACGCCGAGGATGAGCTTGAGGGTGAAGACGGGTCGCGGGATTCCGGCAGCCCCGTGCATTCCGCCGCTGCGGCAGCCCGCCGTCGCCCGCCTGTTGCCCGCAAACGCAAGAAGGCGACCGCCGAAGAAGAGGAAGACGCCCTGCTGGACGCGCAGGGCTACTGACGAACGTTCTGTCACGGAACGAGCTAGTTCGCGGCAAATCCCGTGCGGGGCTAAGCGACAGGCGACCGGACGCCGAGAAGGCTAAGCGAGCGTAATCAGGTCCAGGTAGTCTTCGTTCCAGTGGTCCTCGATGCCGTCGGGCAGCAGTACGACGCGTTCGGGGTTCAGTGCTTCGACGGCTCCTTCATCGTGGCTCACGAGGACGACGGCGCCGGTGTAGTTGCTCAGTGCCCCGAGGATTTCGGCGCGGCTGGCCGGGTCGAGGTTGTTGGTGGGCTCGTCGAGGAGAAGCACGTTCGCGCTTGAGGCCACGATGGTGGCCAGAGCCAGCCGGGTCTTCTCGCCGCCGGAGAGCACACCGGCGGGCTTATCGACGTCGTCTCCGGAAAACAGGAACGAGCCCAGGATGTTGCGGACTTCCGCGTCGTTCATGTCCGGGGCGGAGGAGCGCATGTTCTGCAGGACGGTGCGGTCCACGTCGAGCGTCTCGTGCTCCTGGGCGTAGTAACCCACCTTCAGGCCGTGGCCCGCCACGACCTCGCCGGTGTCCGGCTTGTCGACGCCGGCGAGCATCCGCAGCAGGGTGGTCTTGCCGGCGCCGTTGAGGCCCAGGATGACCACCTTGGAACCGCGGTCGATGGCCAGGTCCACGTCGGTGAAGATCTCCAGCGAACCGTAGGACTTGCTGAGTCCGTCCGCGGTCAGCGGAGTCTTGCCGCAGGGTGACGGATCAGGGAAACGCAGGGCTGCCACGCGGTCGGTCGCGCGGACGGCTTCGAGGCCTCCCAGCAGACGTTCGGCACGCTTGGCCATGTTCTGCGCTGCGACCGCTTTGGTGGCCTTGGCGCGCATTTTGTTGGCCTGGTCGATGAGGACCTGGGCTTTCTTCTCCGCGTTTGCGCGCTCACGCTTGCGGGCGCGCTCGTCCGTTTCGCGCTGGAGCAGGTAGCGCTTCCAGTTCATATTGTAGAAGTCGACCTTGGCGCGGTTGGGATCCAGCAGGAACACTTTGTTGACGGTGGCTTCGAGCAGCTCGGTGTCGTGGCTGATCACGATCAGGCCGCCCTGGTGGTTCTTCAGGAACTCGCGGAGCCAGGTGATGGAGTCAGCGTCGAGGTGGTTGGTGGGCTCATCGAGGAGCATCGTTTCGGCGTCCGAGTACAGGATCCGGGCGAGTTCCACTCGACGGCGCTGGCCGCCGGACAAGGTCTTGAGCGGCTGGTTCAGCAGCCGGTCCGGGAGGGCCAAGTTGGAGCAGATCGCAGCGGCCTCGGCCTCGGCCGCGTAGCCGCCGGCGGCCAGGAACTCCGATTCCAGCCGGTCATAGCGGTTCATCGCCTTGCGCTGGACCTCGGTGTCCTCGCTGGCCATGTCCTCATGGGTCTGCTTGAGCTTGTTGACGGCTATGTCCAGGCCGCGGGCGGAGAGGATGCGGTCGCGGGCGAGCTGTTCCATGTCCGGGGTGCGGGGATCCTGCGGCAGGTAGCCGATCTCGCCGCTGCGGGTAACCTTGCCGCCGGCGGGCTGGCCTTCGCCCGCGAGTACCCGGGTCAGGGTGGTCTTGCCTGCGCCGTTACGGCCTACGAGGCCGATCTTGTCGCCCTTGTCGATGCGGAAGCTCACCTGGTCCATGAGGAGCCGGGCGCCGGCGCGCAGTTCAAGATCCTGGACAGTAATCACAGCAGGTAAGGCCTTTCACAACGGGGAAACGCCGCAGCTCATCGGATGACGTCTGGAAGCAGCCGGGCAGAATGGCCGACAGAACGGCCTTTCCAAGTCTACCGGCCTCAGCTTGGCCCCATAACCGCTCCACCGCCGTCGTACGTTGGCTCAACGGTTGTGCCCGGCCGTCAACCCCGGGCATCCCGTTTAGTAGGTCCCCTACAAAATGGCGCCCGACGGCGGCCGGTAACGTCAGGATCACCCCATGCTTCGCTTGTACAACAACGACAGGAACACCCCATGAGCCAGACAGACACCGCCGCCACCGGCACCACTTCCCGCCTCCGGAACCGGTGGAATGCCACCGACCTGGGCCTGATCGCCGTCTTCGCAGCGCTCGTTGCCGGCTCCGCTATGGTGCCTGGCATCGCTGCGAACGTGTTCGGCATCCCCATCACTTTCCAGACCCTTGCGGTGATGCTAACCGGACTGATGCTGGGCCCCGGCCGAGGTTTCGCCGCCGTCGCCCTGTACACACTCCTGGGCCTGGCCGGCCTCCCGATCTTCAGCCAGGGCCGCAGCGGACTGGCCATTCTGGCCGGCCCCTCGGCCGGTTACATCATTGCTTTCCCCATCGCTGCAGCCGTTGTCGGCTGGCTGGCCATCGTGGTGATCCGGCGGACAACACGTTCCCGGGCGCTGTGGTTCTTCGCGTCGGCGATGGTCACCAGCATCGCGTTCGTGCACATGTTCGGAGTCGCCGGGATCGCCCTGAACACCAAAGCTTCACTGGGTGACGCCTTCCTCGCAGACCTGGTCTTCTACCCCGGCGACGTGATCAAGAACATCCTCGCCGCGGTGATCGCAGTGTCACTGCACCGGGCATTTCCCGACGTCCTGGTCCGCCGGGTGAAGCGGATCAGCAACTAGTCCCGCCATGGCAACCATTTCTTTCCGGCAGGCCTCAGTGGCCGTTGCTGTTGACAACCGCCCGGAACCGAAGTCCCTGCTCCGGGACGTCACGCTTGAACTGACGGAACAGCGCATCGGCGTGATCGGGGCCAACGGGTCCGGCAAGTCCACACTGCTGCGGCTGATTAACGGCCTGGTGCAGCCAAGTTCCGGCAGCGTGTCCGTGGACGGCGCCGATACTGTCCGGGCCGTGCGGGCCGTACGCCGGCAGGTGGGGTTCGTCTTTACGGATCCCTTATCTCAGCTGGTCATGCCCACGGGGCGCGAGGACGTGGAGCTTTCGCTGCGCCGCCCGGTCCGCCACGGTGCGGAGCGGCGGAGGCTGGCGGAAGCGGCCCTGGAGCGCCTTGGCCTGCTGCCGCTCGCGGACCAGAGCATCTACGAACTCTCCGGCGGTGAACGCCAGCTGATGGCCCTCGCCGCTGTATTGGCCGTGAGTCCCACTGTCCTGGTGCTGGATGAACCATCCACCCTCCTGGACCTCCGGAACCGCGAACTCCTGCGCCGCACACTTTCCGGCCTCGGCCAGCAGATTGTGATGTCCACACACGACCTCGACCTCGCCCTGGAAATGGACCGCGTGCTGGTGGTTGAGGCGGGACGCGTGATGTTCGACGGCGGCCCCGCCGCGGCCGTCGACGCATACCGGGACCTGGTCACCAACGGCCTGGCCGCGCCATGAGAGGGCACGGCTTCTTGCTGGCCAACTACGTCCCGGGGAATTCGATCATCCACCGGACGCCGCTTGCACTGAAATTTCTGCTGGTGGTGGGCTGCGGCCTGTTGTCTTTCCTGGTGGTCGACTGGTTGGTATCTGCCGCGGTGCTGGCGGCGCTCGGCGTCCTGTTTCTCCTGACGGGTGCCGGCGCCCGCCGGCTGGTCGGTGCTGTCCGTCCGGTTGGCCTTGTGCTGGTGGTCATCGGCCTGTTCCAGTGGTGGCAGCTGGGTGGACCCACGGCCGCCCGGATTGTCCTTAACATCCTGGTCTGCGTGGTGGCGGCGTCCCTGCTGACAGCCACGACCCCTATGCAGCGGATCCTGGACGGTGTTGTATCGCTGGCCACACCGTTCCGCCGCTTCGGCGCCGACCCCGAGCGTTTTGCGCTGACCATCGCCATCATGCTCCGCAGCATCCCGTATATCGCCGGCGCCTTCGCAGACGTCAGGGATTCCGCCCGGGCCCGAGGGCTTGAGCGCAACCCGCGCGCCCTCGTGCTGCCCGTTTTCATCACCACCGTGGCCTTCGCCCGCCAGACCGGCGAAGCACTGGCTGCACGCGGGCTGGGCGACGCGGAAGACTGAGGGGCCGTTAGATGTGCTTTGTTCGGCTCAGGGGTCCTGTCGGCCGGCCAGGAACTCGTAGCGCAGCAGCGCGGCCGTTCCCATGCCGCCGGCAATACTGATCAGAGCCAGGGCCAGGGAGCCATGGTTCCCGGTGCGCCGGGCGTGGGCGAGAAGCCGGGCCATCAGTACTGCCCCGGACGCACCATAGGCGTGGCCCAATGCCAGCGCCCCGCCGTCAAGGTTGGCCCGCTCCGGATCGATGCCCAACTTGTCCAGGCACGCCAGGGTCTGGGACGCGAAGGCTTCGTTGAACTCCACCAGGTCACAACCGTCCGCGGACAGTCCCCTCGCCTTCAGGAGCCGCTCCGCGGCAACCGCTGCGCCGATCCCCAGCACGTCGGGGTCCACGCCGGCAGTGTCCGAGCCCAGCACCAGGAGCCCGTCAACGGCACCGAGTTCCCGGGCCCGCTGCAATGAAGTAACCACGACGGCGGACGCGGCGTCCGCGTCGAAGCATGAGTTCCCGGCGGTGACAGTCCCCCCTGGCACAAAAGCGGGCGGGAAGCGCTTCAGCACGGCAGCAGTCAGTCCGGCCCGGGGGCCGTCGTCGGCACAGATGGGTCCGGCCTGCGTTTCCAGCGTGGTGATTTCGGCGGCGAAATATCCTGCTCCGGCGGCAGCCAGCGCCCGCCGATGGCTGCGCAGCGCCAAGGCATCCTGCCGCTCCCGGCTGACCGCGAACCGGGCCGCTACGTTCTCGGCAGCGACCCCCATATCCGGGTCGCCGAAGCTGTGCGGCACAAACTGGGCCCGGGCAAAAAAGGCGGGCTCGCCGTCGTTGTCCCGGTAAGCCCGCAGCGGAGCCGTGCTGATGCTCTCCACTCCCCCGGCGAGATACACGGGGTTTCCGCCGGCGGCCACCAGCCGGGCGGCCAGGACGATCGCGTCGAGGCCTGACCCGCACTGGCGGTCGACAGTCAGTCCCGGCACGCTGACCGGCAGCCCTGCCTGAAGGAGGGCGAGTCGGGCCACGTTGCCGCCGCCGCCCACGGCGTTGCCGATCACCACATCCGTGACGGTTTCGGCCGGCACCTGGGCATCGGCCAGGAGGTTGACCAGGACCGGCGCCAGAAGCTGGTGGGCACGCAATTCCTTCAGCGCACCGTTGGCGCGCCGGATCGCTGTACGCCGCGCCGCGATGATCACGGGCTGCCGGTCCGCGGGCACAAAGTCACCAGGCGGCAAGCCATGGGGTTGCAGGTCAGCGGTCAAGATGCCGCGCCCTCGGGTCGTGGGAGCCGATCCATTCCAGCAGGATATTCCGGCTGATCTTGCCCCGGTCCGTCGTGGGAAGTTCGGACAGTGCGAAGTACTGGTGGGGCCGTTTGTCCCGCGGCAGGATGTTTTCGAGTCCTGCCTTGAGCTGCAAGGCCGTGATTCCGCCGTGGGACGGAATGACGCCTGCAACCACCCGTTGGCCGCGGAGGTCATCGGGTATTCCAGCGGCAACAGCAGCAGCCACGCCCGGCACGGCCGCCAGGGCGAGTTCCACTTCGTGCGGATAGACGTTCTTTCCCGAGGTCAGGATCATGTCGGCGCGCCGCCCCAGGATGTGCAGTTCGCCGTCGGCGAGGTAGCCCTGGTCCCCCACCGTGAACCAGCCGTTGAAGGAGCGCAGCGCCTGCCCGTCGTCACCCCACAGGTAGCCGTTGCTAACCATGCCGCTGCGGACGCAGATATTGCCGGCTTCGCCGTCCAGGAGTTCGGAACCGTCGTCGTCCAGGATTCTGACATCCACGCCCGGGAACGGATGTCCGATCCCTGTTCCCCCGGCGTCCAGCAGCTCCCCCGCCGCCAGCCCCACACCGGAGACAAAGCTAAGTTCGGACGCGCCGTAGTACTCGAAGATGGTGGCGTTCGGCGCCCAGCGCCGTGCTGCTTCAAGGGTGCGTGCGTCCAGCTTCGAGCCTGCGCAGATGATGCTCCGGATGCCGGAGGCATCAACGCAGCCGGTCAGGCCGCGCTCACTCAGCAGCCGCAGCATGGTGGGCACGAGGATCAGCCGGGTCACGCCGTCGTGCGTAATGGCGGTGTGGACATCACCGACGTCGAACCTCCCCAGCGTCTGGAATTGGGAGCCCGCGTAGAGGCACTCAGCGAGGGCGTAGAGGTTAAGGCTGGCGGCCAGGGGGCCGGGCGCGAGCGTGACGTCGGTCTGGGCGAAGCCGAAGAACTCAACGGACGCGTCAAAGGACTGCCGCCAGGACTGCCTGGACCGGGTAAACGCCTTGGGCACCGAGGTGGTGCCTGAGGTGAGTCCGATCAGGAACGTCGAGTCCGGCGGCCCGTCCGCCAAGGCATCCGCTGCCGAAACTGTGCCCGGTTTGGCTGATTCCGCCAGCCGTTGAACGATCTCATCGTGCAGGGACGTCGGCCAGGTCGGATCCAGGACTGCGCATTGCCGCTCGCCGGCAACGGCTGCGGTGAACTTCACGGCGAAGTCAACGGAGTTGGCCTCCGCCAGGACTGTGACGGCTGCTGTCCCTGGCAGAGCGGCTGCGGCGGCGTCCCGCAGCTCAGCCCAGCGCAGCCGCTGGCCGGCCACCACAACGGCAGTGTCATGGGGGCGTTCTTCGGCCCAGCGCTGGATTTTGTCGAGAAAAGGCATCGAACCAACTTTACCGGGCCGACTCGGCTTCGGTGCAGCGGGTAAAGGCTATTGTGACTTGATGAGCTTCAATGACAACGTCCGGCTGGACCCCTCCCAGGTCCAGGACCGGCGCGGCATGGGCCGCGGTGCCAAAGTCGGCGGCGGGATCGGGGGCGGGATCATCCTGCTCATTGCAGTCCTCCTTGGCGTCAATCCCGCCATGCTGGAAGGCCTGACGGGCGGCACTGGCACGGCTGACCAAAATCAAGGGACGGCGCCGGCCTGCGCCACGGGGGCCGACGCTGACGCCCGGCTGGACTGCCGGATCACCGCCACGGTCAACAGCCTGAACGCGTTCTGGCCAGCCTACCTCCGGGACTACAACGTCCAGTATCCCCAGCCGCAGACGGTAATCTTCGATCGGGCCGTCAACAGCGGTTGCGGGACAGCTTCCAGCGCGGTGGGCCCCTTCTACTGCCCCACGGACAGCACCGCCTATTTCGATCCCGGGTTCTTCCAGGAGCTCGTGAACCGCTTCGGATCCTCGGGAGGTCCTTTGGCGCAGGAGTACGTGGTGGCCCACGAATTCGGCCACCACATCCAGAACGTGCTGGGGGACCTCGACCGTGCGCAGCAGGATCCGCAGGGGCCGGCGTCCGGTGCTGTCAGAACGGAGCTCCAGGCCGACTGCTATGCCGGGCTCTGGGTAAAGCACGCCTCAACCCAGCCCGGACCCGACGGCCAGCCGTTCCTGGAACCGATCACCCAGCAGGACCTCGAGGATGCCCTGTCCGCAGCTTCGGCAGTGGGCGATGACCGGATCCAGGAAGCCGCCACGGGCAGGGTCTCGCCCGAGGCCTGGACGCACGGCTCCAGCGAACAACGGCAGAAATGGTTCTACACCGGCTACACCAGCGGCGACATTAACCAGTGCGACACGTTCTCGTCGCCTAGCCTGTGACAGGATCCGTCGCCGACGGCAGCACGAACTAGAAAAGAACGACGACGGCCGGCTTCCTCCGCTGGGGAGGTAGCCGGCCGCCGTCGTACTTTTCATGTCAGATGTTGAAGCCGAGGGCCCGCATCTGGTCCTTGCCGTCATCGGTGATCCGCTCCGGTCCCCACGGCGGCATCCACACCCAGTTCAGGCGCCAGTCGTCCACGACGCCGTCCAGGGACTTGCCTACCTGCTCCTCGATGACATCGGTGAGCGGGCAAGCTGCCGTGGTGAGCGTCATGTCGATCAGCAGCGCACCGTCCTCGTCGGAGTACTTCAGGCCGTACAGCAGCCCGAGGTCCACGATGTTCACCCCGAGTTCAGGGTCGATGACGTCCTTGAGTGCCTCTTCGACGTCCTCGAGGCCCGTGCGGGCCACATTGATTTCGGTCATGGCAAGTCCTAACTAGGCCTGGGCAGCAGCGATGGTGGCTGCGCCGGCGCCCGTGGCGTAACGGTCGTAGCCTTCGTCTTCAAGGCGGTCTGCCAGCTCCGGGCCGCCCTCTTCGACAACCTGGCCGTCCACGAATACGTGGACAAAGTCAGGCTTGATATAACGCAGGATGCGGGTGTAATGCGTGATGAGCAGCGTGCCCATGTTGCCCGTCTCATGAGCGCGGTTGACGCCTTCGGACACAACCTTCAGGGCGTCAACGTCCAGGCCCGAGTCGGTCTCGTCCAGGATGGCGAACTTCGGCTTGAAGAGTTCCAGCTGGAGGATCTCCACGCGCTTCTTCTCACCGCCGGAGAAGCCCTCGTTGACGTTGCGTTCGGCGAAGTCAGCGTCGATGCGCAGCTGAGCCATGGCCGCCTTGACGTCCTTGGTCCAGGTGCGCAGCTTGGGTGCTTCGCCGTCGATGGCGGTCTTAGCGGTGCGCAGGAAGTTGGTCATGCTCACACCGGGGACCTCCACGGGGTACTGCATGGCCAGGAAGATGCCGGCGCGGGCACGCTGGTCGACGCTCATGGCGAGGACGTCCTCGCCGTCGAGCGTGATGGTTCCGTTGGTGACCTTGTAACGCGGGTGCCCGGCGATGGTGGAAGCCAGGGTGGACTTGCCTGAACCGTTGGGGCCCATGATGGCGTGGGTCTGACCGGTCTTGATGGTCAGGCTGACGCCCTTCAGGATCTCCTTGGTGCCCTGCTCCGTGTCAATGCTGACGTGCAGGTCCTTGATCTCAAGAGTAGACATAGGTCTTGTTCTCCTCTGCACCGCGCCCTCCGGCGGTGGTGCGGTCTGTATCTGGAAGTTTTGGTTCTGTTGCTTGGTATTGCCGCGGGCGGCTGATCTGTCCGGCTGATGCTGCTAGCTGAAGTTCGGGGCTTCCACTCCGTTGAGCACGTTCGTAAAGTCCACGTAGACCTCGTCGCCCACGATCTCGACGGCGAACACCGGGACGGGATCGTAAGCGGGCAGCTGGAGCGGCTCACCGCTGCGCAGATCGAACTGGGAGCCGTGGCCCCAGCATTCGATCATGCACCCTTCCACTTCACCCTCGGACAGCGAGATGTCCGCGTGCGAGCAGGTGTCCCCGATGGCGTGGATGTCTCCCATGGAGTCCTTGACGATGGCTACGGGGTAGTCATCGATCAGAATCCGAAGAGCCTGCTTGAGCTGGATTTCATCCGTTTTGCAGACAAATTCGCCCTTTGGCTGGTCAGTCATCTGTTTTCCGCGCCGTCTAGTTGTTCGTCACGGCGAGTTCGCGCTCAACAGCCTCGGTAAGCCGCTCCTCGAGGGCCGGTACCTTGATCTGCTGGATGATCTCGTGCAGGAAGCCACGGACCACCAGTCGGCGGGCAACATCCTCAGGGATACCGCGGGCCATGAGGTAGAACAGGTGCTCGTCGTCCAGCCGGCCGGTGGCGCTGGCGTGGCCGGCTCCCTTGATCAGGCCGGTTTCGATCTCAAGGTTCGGCACGGAGTCGGCGCGGGCGCCGTCCGTGAGCAGCAGGTTGCGGTTGGCCTCGTAGCTGTCCGTGCCTTCGGCTTCCTTGCGGATCAGGACGTCGCCTACCCACACGGCGTGCGCGTTGCGGCCCTGCAAGGCGCCCTTGTAGAGCACATTGGAGGTGCAGTTCGCCACCGCGTGGTCAACGAAGAGCCGTTGTTCCAGGTGCTGGCCGGCGTCGGCAAAGTACAGGCCGAACATTTCCGCTTCTCCGCCGGGGGCGGTGAAACGGGCAGAGGGCGTGACGCGGACCAGGTCCCCGCCGAGGCTGACCACGACGTGCTTGAACTTGGCGTCGCGACCGATCTTTGCCTGCTGGGAGGAGGCGTGAACGGCGTCGTCGTTCCATTCCTGGAGCGAGACAACAGTGAGGTTGGCGCCGTCTTCAACAACGATTTCGATGTTTTCGGACACAACGGCCGAACCCTGGTGGTTCAGGACCACAACGGCCTTGGAGAACTTCTCCGCTATTATCACCAGGTGCTGGGCAGCTGCCGCCGTCGAGGTACCGTCGATCGCGACAGTGACCTCGGTCTCGGCTTCAAACTCGGCCGGGATGGTGAGGACGGTGGCTTCGCTGAAGTTTTCCCAGGCGTTCGCGGACACGCGATCCTCCGGGATTCCGGCGGAACCGATGCGCTTGTCGCCGCGTGCCACGGTCTCAACCGTGACCTGCTCCGGGCCGCTGACGGTTACGGTCGGAGCCGGTCCCGCAAGGACCTCACTGTGCAGGCCGCGCAGGCGCTTGAGCGGGGTGAAGCGCCAGTCTTCCTCAAGCCCGGTGAGGGGCTTGAAGTCCGCCAGGTTGTACGAGGTCAGCCGGCCAGCGCGTGAGCTGTCCGGAATGCCGACGCCGCCGCCGTGCGAGTGGCGCTTGACGGCTTCCCCGGCCAGGGGGGCCTTGGAAGCGTTCGAGTTGATCGGAGACAGGCTTTCGCCCTCTTCCGTGAAACCGTTGATAAACGGCTGGGCCGAGGGCGCGCCGATGCGCGCCTTTTCAGTAGTGATTTCAGTCATCGTTATCCGACGGACCCTTCCATCTGCAGTTCAATCAGGCGGTTCAGCTCAAGTGCGTACTCCATCGGGAGTTCGCGGGCGATGGGCTCGATGAAGCCACGGACGATCATCGCCATGGCCTCGTCTTCGCGCATGCCGCGGGACATCAGGTAGAAGAGCTGCTCTTCGCTGACCCGGGAAACAGTTGCTTCATGGCCCATCACCACGTCATCCTCGCGGATGTCGATGTACGGGTAGGTGTCCGAACGGCTGATGGTATCCACCAGCAGCGCGTCGCAACGGACGGTGTTCGCTGAGTGCTTGGCACCTTCACGGACCTGGACCAGTCCGCGGTAAGCAGCCCGTCCGCCGCCGCGGGCCACGGACTTGGAGATGATGGAGCTCTTGGTATTCGGCGCGATGTGCACCATCTTCGAGCCGGTGTCCTGGTGCTGACCGGCGCCGGCGAAGGCGATGGACAGAGTCTCGCCCTTTGCGTGCTCGCCTACGAGGTAAACGGCCGGGTACTTCATGGTGACCTTGGAGCCGATGTTGCCGTCAACCCATTCCATGGTGGCGCCTTCTTCGCAGATGGCACGCTTGGTCACCAGGTTGTACACGTTGGTGGACCAGTTCTGGATGGTGGTGTAACGGACGCGGGCGCCCTTCTTCACGATGATTTCCACCACAGCGGAGTGCAGCGAATCCGAGGTGTAGATCGGCGCGGTGCAGCCTTCGATGTAGTGGACGTAGGAGTCCTCGTCGGCGATGATCAGGGTGCGTTCGAACTGGCCCATGTTTTCCGTGTTGATGCGGAAGTATGCCTGCAGCGGAATGTCCACGTGGACGCCCTTGGGGACGTACACAAAGGAACCGCCGGACCAGACGGCCGTGTTCAGCGACGCGAACTTGTTGTCGCCCACGGGGATGATCGTGCCGAAGTACTCCTGGAAGATCTCCGGGTGTTCGCGCAGCGCGGTGTCGGTGTCCAGGAAGATGACGCCCTGCTTTTCGAGGTCCTCACGCAGCTGGTGGTAGACAACCTCGGACTCGTACTGGGCGGCGACGCCGGAAACCAGGCGTTGCTTTTCGGCCTCGGGGATGCCGAGCTTGTCGTACGTGTTCTTAATGTCCTCGGGCAGGTCCTCCCAGCTGGTGGCCTGCTTCTCGGTGGAACGCACAAAGTACTTGATGTTGTCGAAGTCGATGCCCGAGAGGTCTGCACCCCAGGTGGGCATGGGCTTGCGGTCGAAGTACTTCAGGCCCTTGAGACGAAGATCGAGCATCCATTTCGGCTCGCT
Organism: Pseudarthrobacter sp. S6; assembly: GCF_050156575.1. Taxonomy (NCBI): domain Bacteria; kingdom Bacillati; phylum Actinomycetota; class Actinomycetes; order Micrococcales; family Micrococcaceae; genus Pseudarthrobacter; species Pseudarthrobacter sp. S6. The sequence continues at coordinate 2,383,332 of NZ_CP189581.1, forward strand.
CTTCTTGGCCGAGATGTCGCGGACGACGTCTTCATTGATACCGCGGCGGGCGTTGGCACCGACATCGTTCTTGTCAGACCAGCCGTACTCATATGTGCCGATGCCGTGGAGCTCGGGATTCTTTTCCAGAATCTCCGAGATCACAGTGTCTTCGGCTACCGCTTTCTCTGATAGTTGGTCCGTCATCACGGCCTTTCTTGCTGATGGTTGGTTACTTCATCCAGGCTGGCGGGGGCTGCCTGCGGGACGTGTGGTCCCCCGGCAGCCAGCCGGCCTGTGGGTATGTGGGTAGTGCAGACGTGTCCGCCGCGCGCCAGCGTGGACAGGCGGCGCACGTCAACGCCGACGAGACGGGAGAACACTTCGGTCTCCACATCGCAGAAGACGGGGAACTGGGCGGCGAGCTGCTGGATGGGGCAATGCCCCTGGCACAGCTGGACGCTGGACAGTGCGGCCGGCAGCGGGGCCCTGGCTTCGATCGAGGCGGCCGACGCCACGAACCCATCCCGGCTCAGCGCCGTGGACAATGCTTGCGCCCTGGCGGTGATGTCCCGTCCGGCCTGTTCTATCTCGGGTGCGTAACGGCGTTCCATGTCGGCAAAACGTTCGACGGCGAACGCGCGGACTGCCTGTTCGCCCGCCACTGCCTGGAGCTGCTTGAGCGCGAGGGCAGCGATGTCGAGGTAATCGTTGCCAAGCGTGGACTGGCCCTGCGAGCTCAGGACATAGCGGCGGGCGGGTCGCCCCGCGCCTGCACCTGCCTTGGCTGCACGCTTGACCTCAATAACCCCACTGCGGGCCAGATGATCAAGATGCCTCCGGACCGCGGCTGGCGTGAAACCGAGCATGTCTCCGAGTTCCGCAGCGCTGATAGGGCCATGCTCGAGCACGGCGCCAAGGACCCGGTCCCGGGTACGCTCGTCGGAGTCCGCTACCGGCACAGCGGCCACGTGGCCGCGATCAGCGGCGGTACGTGGCGCTCTGTGCCCGGCAAACGGCACAGCAGCAGCATTGGTCATGGAATACACAACACAATCATGTCGTAATTTACTCCCCCGTACTAGTAAGGTCAGGCTGACCTGCGGCTGGGGTCACCTGCGGCCCCGCCAGTACTACATCGCGTAGAATGCTTGGGTGCGATCCCCCGAATCCCCGGTTCTGTCCATCAGCGGGTTAATCAAGGATGTTGGTCCGCTGGCCAGCCTGGACGGAAAAATGCTCCGGGTAGTCAACGGCGTATCTTTTGTGGCCGAACGCGGCCAGGTCACCGCCCTCCTGGGCGCCAATGGAGCTGGAAAAACCACCACCATCGAATGCGCCCAAGGCCTGCAGAAACGCAACGGGGGCAGCATCTCGCTGCTCGGCCAGGATCCGGGCCGAGCGGGCGCTGACCTGCGGTCCCGCGTAGGCGTGATGCTTCAGGACGGCGGCCTCCCGCCGTCGGCCCGTCCCATCCCGCTCCTGCGGCACATCGCCGGAATGTACGCGAGGCCCCGCTCCGTCGACGAACTGGTGGAACGACTTGGTATTGACACCTTCGCCAGGACCACCGTCCGCCGGCTCTCCGGTGGGCAGAAACAACGGCTGGCACTCGCCGCAGCCCTGATCGGAAATCCGGAAGTCCTATTCCTGGACGAGCCCAGCGCCGGCCTGGATCCCCAGTCCCGGCAGCTGGTGTTCGAGCTCATCTCGGAACTGCGGGCAACCGGGATGGGCATCATCCTCACAACGCACCTGATGGACGACGCCCAGCGGTTGGCCGACTACGTGTACATCATCGACGCCGGCAGGAACGTCGCCGAGGGAACAGTTCCCCAGCTGCTGCAGCGGGATCCGGCGGTGGAGGCCGGCGCGGACCATGCGCGCACCCTGGTGTTCGAGGCGCCCCCCGGGCTGGATTTCACCGGCGTGCTGCCCGAAGCCATCGCGGTCTCTGAAACGCGGGCCGGAAGCTACGTTGCCATGGGTGCCCTCACACCCCACGATCTCGCGTCGCTGACCGCCTGGTGGGCTGCCCACGACGTTATGCCCGGTTCCATGAGCCTGGCGGCTCGAAGCCTGGAAGATGTCTTCCTCGACATCTCGGGAAAGGACATCCGATGACGGCTCCCGCAGCCAGCGCCACCCAGGGAGCGCCGGCCACGCTGCTGCGCCGCGTCCTGCTGCAGGGCAGGTATGAATCCCTGACCATGCTCAGGAACGGCGAGCAGCTGATCCTCGCCGTGGTCCTGCCCCTTCTTGTGCTGGTGGGCCTCACTGTCACCCCATTCCTTGACGGCTTCGGAGCCAGCCGCATCAATGTGGCGGTCCCAGGCATCCTGGCTTTGTGCGCGATGTCCACGGCATTTACCGGGCAGGGAATCGCCACAGGATTCGATCGGCGGTACGGAGTTCTCCGCTTCCTGTCCACCACACCCCTGGGCCGCGAAGGCCTCATCGCGGGTAAAGTGCTGGCGGTCCTGGCGGTACTCTGCCTCCAAGTTGCAGTTGTGACACTGGTGGCGCTTCCTCTGGGCTGGCAGCCGCCTGCCTCCGGCTGGCTCCCTGGCCTGTTGCTGCTGGCCCTGGGCGGCGTGGCGTTCACCGCGTTGGGACTCCTGGTGGCCGGCACCGTGCGGCCCGAGGCCACCCTCGCCATCACCAACCTGCTGTGGATCCTGCTGGGCGCCCTCGGCGGGATCGTTATTCCCGCGGGGCGGATGCCCGCGCTGGCGCAGCAAGTGGTCCACTATCTACCCTCCGGCGCACTCGGCGAGGCCATGCGCGAAGCATTCCTGCACGGCGCGCTGAACAGCGGCGCCGCGCTTATCCTGCTGCTCTGGACAGTTCTTGCCGGGGCAGCAGCCATCCGTTGGTTCAAGTGGAATTGAGATATCCGTGAGCACGGCTTCACGCCTCCCCCAAATCGCCGGCCGCCTCGTCGCGAGACTGCCCCGTACCGTTGACGCCAGCGTCCGCCGCCTCGCGGTGGCGTCCCTGGTCGGCCAGACGCTGCTGGTGGTGACCGGCGGCGCGGTGCGGCTGACCGCGTCCGGCCTCGGCTGCCCGACGTGGCCCCGCTGCACGGACACCTCTTTGGTGAACACTGCCGAAATGGGGATTCACGGCTTCATTGAGTTCGGCAACCGGCTCCTGACGTTTGCGTTGGCAGCGGTTGCGGTGGCCATGCTTGTGTACTTGTGGAACCTTCGCAAGGAGCGTCGGGACCTCTTCCTGCTGGCGCTCGGCCTGCTGGCCAGCATTCCGGCACAGGCGGTGATCGGTGGTATCACCGTGCTGACCAACCTCAATCCGTGGGTGGTGGGCCTTCACTTCCTCGTGTCCATGGCCCTCGTGGTGATCGCCACACTGCTCGTCAACCGGGCGTACGGAAGGACAGGCCGCCACTCGGCCATCCAGCTCCCCACATTGCCGGGGGTCCTGCGTCCGGTGTCGGCCGCCGTCGCGCTTTTCTCCGCTCTTGCCGTGATGCTCGGCGTTGTGGTGACCGGCTCCGGGCCCCACGCCGGTGACGCCGACGCACCCCGCAATGGCCTTGACTGGGACCTGTTCTCCCACATCCACGCCGTTCCGGCGTACGTGATCACGGCTGGAACACTGTTCGCACTGGTGCTGGTGATTGTCCGCCGGATCCAGGGACCGTTCCGCACATCCGTCCTGCTGCTCCTGGCTGTAACCATGCTGCAGGCAGTCATCGGCTTCACCCAGTACTACAACGGCATCCCTGCGTTGCTGGTGGGCGCCCACATGCTCGGCGCGGCACTGCTGATGAGCGCGGCAACAAACACCGCCGACCTCGCCCGTTCAAGCCCGGTCACGTAAGCGCGCCGCCCGGCAGCTGCCGATTAGTCAAACGCGGGGTCACTTACCGCCCATCCGGAGGTCCGGAACGGGCGGTACGTGACCCCGCGTTGTTTGTTGAGGAGGGCTACTGGCTGATGATCGCTGATCCGACGAACGGATCCACGGCCAAGGCGATGAACAGCAGTGTCAGGTAGCTGATGGAGCCGTGGAAGACCTTCATGGCCCGCTTGTCCGAGATGTCCTCGCGCTGCGCACGGTTGTACAGGGAGTGCGACTCGTTCAGGAACCAGGCACCTGCCAGGACTGCGGTGGCCGTATAGACCCAGCCCGCGCCACCGGCGGGGACCAACAGCAGCGAGCAGGCCACCATGGCCCAGGCATAGAGGACTACCTGGACAGAAACCACCTTGGCGCCGGCGATCGCTCCCAGCATCGGTACGTTGGCGTTGCGGTAGTCCTCGCCGTAGCGCATGGAAAGCGGCCAGTAGTGCGGCGGCGTCCAGAGGAAGATGACCATAAACAAAATGACGGCCGGCCACTCGACGGTGTTGGTCACAGCGGCCCAGGCAATCAGCACCGGGAAGCAGCCGGCGGCTCCACCCCACACAATGTTCTGTGCCGTTCGGCGCTTGAGAATGATGGTGTAGATGACCACATAAAAGAAGATCGCGCCGAGCCCGAGCCACGCTGCCAGCGGGTTGGCCCCGAACCAGAGAATTCCAATTGCCGCCGCGCCGAGCAGCCACGAGAAAACCAGTGCCTCGCGGGGCGTCACCTCGCCGGTGACGAGGGGACGGTTCTCAGTCCGGTGCATCAGTTTGTCGATGTCGCGGTCCAGGTAGCAGTTGAAGGCACCGGCGCTGCCGGCAGCAAACGCGCCGCCTACCAAGGTGGCCAGGATCAGCCCGATCGGCGGGAAGCCGCGCTCGGCGTAGATCATGGTGGGGAGGGTGCTGACCAGCAGCAACTCAATGACACGCGGCTTGGTGAGGGCGAAATACGCCTTGGCCTTACGGGCGAACCCGGCTCCCCCTCTGGTGCGGGAAGCGTTAAGCGGCGTATCTGTTGTGCTCACGGTGGCAGTCACCCGTTCTGGTTGGCAGTTCTGTCTGGCGGTGCAGCTGTGTCTTACGGCCGTTGGCCGGGCTGCCCGCCAATGGTCATCAGAAGTAGGTCCCGGCAACGCCTGGTGTCTGCCGCCGCCCTTATTAGGGCTCGGCTACCGGCGTAGGCCTCCAAGTATCATACCGTGCGCATTTGTAACAGATGCCCCGTGATTAGGCCCTTATGATTGCGCACAGGGTGATTCGAGCAGATTAACTCAACCTCACGAAATGACGATTCACATAAGGGGAAATTGCGTCCAAAAGGTGAGATTTGCGCTGACCGGAGAGTGGAATGGAGCTAAGCTGTCACCAGATCAGCACCCGGCAGAAATACGTTGGAAAACGCGTTCCAACAGCCCCGCTGAATGATAGATCAACGTTTCGATGGTGAACGGCTGGTACACACCGCAGCAGGCACCATAGCGTGCCCCGGAGCGGATCCCGTGTACCGCCCACCATCAGCACAGAGAGGGGCCCGGTTTTCGTGCCACATTTGGAAGAGCAAGAACTGTCATGGACCAGCTTGGACCAGCGCGCCGTAGACACCATCCGCGTCCTGGCTGCGGATGCCGTCGAGAAGGTCGGCAACGGTCACCCCGGCACTGCCATGAGCCTGGCACCCGCCGCATACCTTCTCTTCCAGAAGCTGATGCGCCACGACCCCCGTAACCCGGACTGGCTGGGACGTGACCGTTTCATCCTGTCCCCTGGCCACACGTCGCTCACCCTTTACATTCAGCTGTTCCTGTCCGGCTACGGCCTGGAACTGAAGGACCTTGAGGCGCTTCGCACCTGGGATTCGCTGACCCCGGGCCACCCGGAGTACAAGCACACCGCCGGTGTCGAAATCACCACCGGCCCGCTGGGCCAGGGCCTGGCCTCCTCGGTGGGCTTCGCCTACTCACAGCGGCGGATGCGCGGCCTGTTCGACGCCGACGCTGCCGCCGGCGAAAGCCCCTTCGACCACACCATCTGGGTTATCGCCTCCGACGGGGACCTGCAGGAAGGCGTGACCTCCGAGGCTTCCTCGCTGGCCGGCCACCAGGAACTGGGCAACCTTGTAGTTGTCTACGATGAGAACCATATCTCCATCGAGGACGACACTGACATCTCCTTTACCGAGGATGTCCTCAAGCGCTACGAGGCCTACGGCTGGCACACCCAGCGCGTCGACTGGACCAAGACCGGCGAATACAAAGAGGACGTGCAGGAGCTGTACTCTGCGCTGCTCGCCGCAAAGGCCGAGACGTCCAAGCCGTCCATCATCTCGCTGCGCACTATCATCGGCTACCCGGCGCCCAAGAAGCAGAACACGGGCAAGATCCACGGTTCAGCCCTGGGCGCCGAGGAAGTCGCAGGCCTGAAGTCCGTGCTGGGCTTCGACCCCGCCAAGTCCTTCGACGTTGACCAGGACGTCCTGGCCCACGCCCGCTCGGTGGTTGACCGCGGTGCCGCCGCCAAGAAGGAATGGGAAGAGTCCTTCAACGCCTGGCAGGCCGCCAACCCCGAAGGCGCGGCTCTCCTGCAGCGCATCGAGGCCCGCGAACTGCCCGAAGGCCTGGACGCCGCACTGCCGGTCTTCGAAGCTGGCAAGGATGTCTCCACCCGGGCAGCGTCGGGTAAGGTCCTGAACGCACTCGGACCGGTCATGCCGGAACTCTGGGGCGGTTCGGCTGACCTCGCCGAGTCCAACAACACCACCATCGAAGGCTCCGCCTCCTTCATCCCGGTTTCCCGCTCCACCGATGCATGGAAGGGCAACCCTTACGGCCGCGTCCTGCACTTCGGCATCCGTGAGCACGCCGCGGCGTCGATCGTGAACGGTATCTCGCTGCACGGCCGGACCCGGGCATTCTCCGGTACGTTCCTGATCTTCAGTGACTACCAGCGCCCGGCCATCCGCCTCTCGGCTCTGATGGGTGTCCCGTCCATCTACGTGTGGTCCCATGACTCCATCGGCCTGGGCGAAGACGGTCCCACCCACCAGCCGGTGGAGCAGCTCTCCACGCTGCGCGCCATTGTGGGCCTGGACGTAGTCCGCCCCGGCGACGCCAACGAGGTGGGCATCGCATGGAAGACCATGCTGGAGAACCACGAAAACCCGGCCGGCATCGTCCTGACCCGTCAGAACATCCCCACCTACGCCCGTGGTGAAGGCGTGGCCGACGGCGACACGTTCGGTTCCGTTGACGGCGTCGCCAAGGGCGGCTACGTCCTCGCCGAAGCGGCCAGGGACGGCGCAACCGTTCCGGCCGACGTGCTGCTGATCGCTACCGGCTCCGAGGTCCAGCTGGCCGTCCAGGCCCGCGAAGCCCTCCAGGCCGAAGGCATCGCCGCCCGCGTCATCTCCATGCCGTGCGTCGAATGGTTCAACAAGCAGGACGCGGCCTACCGCGAGTCCGTGCTCCCCGCAGCAGTCAAGGCACGCGTCTCGGTCGAAGCCGGCCTTGCCCTGGGCTGGAGGGAATTCGTTGGCGATGCCGGCCGTTCCATCTCGCTCGAGCACTATGGCGCTTCGGCAGACTACAAGCGCCTGTTCCAGGAGTTCGGCATCACTGCGGAGGCTGTCGCCGCCGCCGCCAAGGACTCCCTCGCTGGCCTGCAGGCCTGAACCCGATTCCAGGAGATACAAAAAATGACTACCCCCACACAGCAGCTCTCCGACGCCGGAGTATCCATCTGGCTCGATGACCTTTCCCGCAGCCGCCTTGAAACAGGCACGCTGCAGAAGCTGATCGAAGAGAAGAACGTCGTTGGTGTGACCACCAACCCGTCCATCTTCCACGCCGCCATCACCGCCGGCACGGACTACGACGCCACAATCGCGGCCCAGGCAGCAGCCGGCGCCAGCGTCGAGGAGACCATCTTCGAAATCACCACCACCGACGTCGCTGACGCCTGCGATCTCTTCGCACCGGTGGCAGCAGCCACCAACGGTGTCGACGGACGCGTTTCCATCGAAGTTGACCCGCGCCTCGCCTGGGACACGGCCGGCACCATCGCCGAAGCCAAGCACCTTTACAAGAAGGTCAACAAGGTCAACGTCCACATCAAGATCCCGGCAACCCTCGAAGGCCTCGAAGCGATCACCGCGACGCTGGCCGAGGGCATCAGCGTCAACGTGACCCTGATCTTCTCCCTCGAGCGCTACCGCGCCGTCATCAACGCGTTCCAGTCCGGCCTGGAGCAGGCTAAGGAAAACGGCCACGACCTGTCCACGATCCACTCGGTGGCCTCGTTCTTCGTCTCCCGCGTGGACTCCGAGATCGACAAGCGCCTCGACGCCATCGGCACCGACGAAGCCAAGGCCCTCAAGGGCAAGGCCGGCGTAGCCAACGCCCGCCTGGCCTACCAGGTCTACGAGCAGCTCTTCGCCACCGAGCGCTGGGCACTGCTGGCCGAAGCCGGCGCCCGTCCGCAGCGTCCGCTGTGGGCGTCCACCGGCGTCAAGGACCCGGCCTACCCCGACACCCTGTACGTCACCGAGCTGGCTGCCCCCGGCGTTGTGAACACGATGCCGGAGAAGACCCTGGCCGCCACGTTCGACCACGGCGTCGTCACCGGGGACACCATCACCGGCACGTACACCGAGGCCAACGCCACACTGGACGCACTGGACGCACTGGGCATCTCCTACAACGAGGTGGTCGCGCTCCTCGAATCCGAAGGCCTCGACAAGTTTGTGGCCAGCTGGAAGGAACTCCTGGGCGACGTCGAAGGTGCCCTTGCCGCTGCACGGAAGGCTTCCTAACCCACTATGAGCACTCTCAGCTACGATGCCACCGGTGCCGCGCAGCAGGCACTCGAACAGCACCTGCCCGCCCTCGTCACGGACCGCATTGCCACCCGGATCTTCGCCAAGGACCATACCTTGTGGGGTCCCGATGCGGAGGCCGAGTCAGCTGTCCGCCTTGGTTGGGTTGAAGCGGCCACCGTCTCACAGGCCCTCGTGCCCAGCATCCTCGAACTCCGGGGCGCCCTCAAGGCTGACGGCGTGACCCGCATTGTGCTTTGCGGCATGGGCGGATCTTCGCTGGCTCCCGAGGTCATCGCCGCCACCGCTGGCGTCGAGCTGACAGTGCTGGACAGCACCGACCCCGACCAGGTCCGGGCTGTCCTCGCGGACCGGCTGGCCGAAACCGCGATTGTGGTTTCGTCTAAGTCCGGTTCAACCCTGGAGACCGACTCCCAGCGCCGGATCTTCGAGCACGCCTTCACCGAAGCCGGCATCGATGCGAAAAGCCGGATCATCATCGTCACCGATCCTGGTTCCCCCCTGGACAAAGCCTCGCGTGAGGCCGGCTACCGTGCCGTCTTCAACGCCGATCCGAACGTGGGGGGCCGCTACTCCGCCCTCACGGCATTCGGGCTGGTCCCCTCGGGCCTTGCCGGTGTGGACATCCAGGCTTTCCTGGATGAGGCCGAGGAAGCCGCTGAGATCCTGAACGAGGACGCCGCCGAGAACATCGGGCTGGCCCTCGGAGCGGCCCTGGGCGGAACCAATCCGCTGCGCAACAAGATTGTCATCGCCGAGGACGGTTCCGGCATTGTGGGCTTCGCTGACTGGGCCGAACAGCTCATTGCCGAATCCACCGGGAAGCTCGGCACCGGCGTCCTGCCGGTGGTGGCCGGACCCACGTCACCGGAGGTCACCTCCGGTGCCCCGGACGTCCTGGTGGTGCGGCTGGTAGCCGCGGATGCCGACGTCGAACTCGGCAACAACGAAGTAGCCATCGCGGGCGGCCTGGCCACCCAGATGATGGTGTGGGAGTTCGCCACTGCGGTGGCCGGGCGCCTGCTCGGCATCAACCCGTTTGACCAGCCGGACGTGGAGGCAGCCAAGGTTGCGGCCCGCGGCCTGCTGGACGCCCAGCCCGAACCGACCCCGGCCGCCTTCGTAGACGGCGTCATTGAAGTCCGCGGTGGAGACTGGCTGGGCGACGCAGCGACTGCAGAAGATGCCGTCAACGCACTGCTGGGAACCCTCGCCGAGGACAGCTACCTTAGTGTCCAGGCCTACCTTGACCGGCTGGCTTTCGCGGAGCTCGAAGGCATCCGCGACCCGCTTGCCGGCGTCAGCCGCCGTCCCGTCACGTTCGGCTGGGGCCCGCGGTTCCTGCACTCGACCGGGCAGTTCCACAAGGGCGGACCCGCCATCGGAGTTTTTCTCCAGATCACGGCCGCTCCTGCCGAAGACCTGGCCATCCCGGACCGTCCATTCACGTTGGGGGAATTGATTTCCGCCCAGGCCGCTGGCGACGCCCAGGTCCTGGCCGGCCATGGCCGTCCCGTCCTGCGACTGCACCTGACCGACCGCGCCGCCGGCGTTGCACAGCTGCAGGAGATCATTGCAGCAGTTGCAGCCCGGTTAGCTTCCGTCACCGAAAACTAAGGCTCAACAGCAAACATGCCAGAAACTGAAAACGGCAGGAATTCCGCGACGCGCTCGGGACGGCCAGGCCGCAACCCGTTGCGGGATCCGCGGGATCGTCGACTGAACCGGATTGCCGGTCCGTCCTCGTTGGTGCTCTTTGGAGTGACCGGTGACCTTGCCCGTAAGAAGCTCATGCCGGCGGTGTATGACCTGGCGAACCGTGGGTTGTTGCCGCCGAGCTTCGCGTTGGTGGGTTTCGGCCGCCGCTCCTGGTCTGATGCGGAGTTCGCGGCCGAGGTGAAGGCTTCGGTTCAGGCGTATTCCCGGACCCCGTTTGATGGGGCGGTGTGGGACCAGCTCGCCGAGGGTATCCGTTTTGTCCAGGGCGAGTTCGACGGCGATGATTCGTTTGAGCGGCTCGGTGAAGTCATTGATGAGCTCGATCAGACTCGGGGAACGCGGGGTAATCACGCGTTTTACCTCTCGATTCCGCCGAAGGCGTTTGAGCAGGTCTGCCGGCAGCTTTCCAAGCATGGGCTCGCGCAGGCCGAGGGTGAGAAGTGGCGGCGGGTGGTGATCGAGAAACCGTTCGGGCATGATCTGGAGTCTGCCCGGGCGCTCAATGAAATTGTGGAGTCGGTGTTCCCGCCGGATGCGGTGTTCCGGATCGATCATTACCTGGGGAAGGAAACGGTCCAGAACATCCTGGCGTTGCGGTTCGCGAACCAGTTGTTCGAGCCGTTGTGGAACGCGAACTACGTGGACCACGTCCAGATCACGATGGCCGAGGACATCGGCACGGGCGGCCGGGCCGGGTATTACGACGGCGTGGGTGCGGCCCGGGACGTGATCCAGAACCATCTGCTGCAGTTGCTGGCGTTGACGGCGATGGAGGAGCCGATTTCCTTTAACGCGGACGATCTGCGGGCGGAGAAGGAAAAGGTCCTTGCCGCGGTGAAACTCCCGGAGGATTTGTCGACGCATTCGGCGCGCGGGCAGTTCGCCGGTGGCTGGCAGGGCGGGGAACAGGTCCAGGGTTATCTGGAGGAAGAGGGTATCCCGGCGGATTCGAAGACCGAGACGTTCGCTGCGATCCGGGTCGATATCCATACCCGCCGCTGGGCCGGTGTGCCGTTCTATTTGCGGGCGGGTAAGCGTTTGGGGAGGCGGGTGACGGAGATCGCGGTGGTGTTCAAACGCGCCCCGAACCTGCTCTTCCGTGACCATGGTGAGGATGACTTCGGCCAGAACGCGGTGGTGATCCGGGTCCAGCCCGATGAGGGTGCGACGATCCGGTTCGGGTCCAAGGTCCCGGGCACGCAGATGGAAGTCCGGGACGTGACCATGGACTTCGGGTACGGGCATTCCTTCACCGAATCGTCTCCGGAAGCGTATGAGCGGCTGATCCTCGATGTGCTCCTGGGCGAGCCGCCGTTGTTCCCGCGGCACGCGGAGGTGGAGCTGTCCTGGAAGATCCTGGATCCTTTTGAAGATTACTGGGCCGGGCTCACTGAACAGCCCGAACCCTACGCCCCGGGGTCCTGGGGACCTGCTTCGGCGGACGAGCTCCTTGCCCGCGACGGACGAACCTGGAGAAGGCCATGATTGTAGATTTGCCGGACACCACCACCTCGAAGATTTCCAAGAAGATCACCTCCTTGCGCGAGCAGGGCGGTGTGATCGCCCTGGGCCGGGTCCTGACCCTGGTGGTCGTGACCCGGTCCGGGCTCGAGGAAGAAGCGATCGAGGCCGCGAACGAGGCCAGCCGTGAACACCCCTGCCGGATCATCGTCCTCGCTGACGCCGGCTCTGAGGCCCCGGACCGGCTCGACGCGCAGATCCGGGTCGGTGGTGACGCCGGCGCCTCGGAGGTCATCGTGCTCCGCGGCTACGGCGAACTCGCCCACGAGTCCGAATCCCTCGTCGCGGCCCTGCTGCTCCCGGACGCCCCGATCGTGGCCTGGTGGCCGCACGGGGCACCGGCGAACGCCTGCGAAACCTCCGTGGGCCGGATCGCGCACCGCCGGATCACCGACTCCGCGAACGAAACAGATCCTCAACTGGCGCTGGAAAACATCCGGGCCACCTACAAGGCCGGGGACACCGACCTCGCCTGGACCCGGCTGACGAACTGGCGGATCCAACTCGCGGCGGTCCTGGACCAGGTGGACTCCTCACCCGTCACCGCCGTGGCCGTCGAAGGCGCTTCCGACTCCCCGTCCACGATCCTGCTCGCGGCCTGGCTGACCCTGGCCCTGGACGCGCCCGTGACCATCGTCGCGGACCCCGCCGGGACCGGCATCCGCCGGGTAAGGCTCACCCGCCACACCGGCGACGTGCAGCTCTTCCGCCCCGGACTCTCCGTCGCGGAACTCACCCAGCCCGGCCAGCCCGCCCAACGCATCTCCCTGCCACGCCGCAGCCTCAAAGACTGCCTCGCCGAAGAACTCCGCCGCCTCGACCCCGACGAAGTATTCGGCGAAGTGATTACTATTGGACTGCCACGTACCAATCTAAGGAGCGTCCGACCCAGTGAGCGTTGAGCCAAGAGTTAGCATCCATCCCGATTCGTCCGTCCTGATGGCCGCGATTGCGGCGCGCCTGATCACCAAGCTAGTGGATGTGCAGGACAAGCACGGTGAGGCCACGGTGGTGCTGACCGGCGGCACAGTAGGCATTGGAACGCTGAAGGCGGTTGCGGATTCTCCGGCGGCGCCCGCCGTCGACTGGTCCAGGGTAAATTTTTGGTGGGGTGACGAGCGGTTCGTCGGTACCGACGATCCCGACCGGAACACCAGGCAGGCGTTTGATGCACTCCTGTCGAGCATTCCGGTTGATCCGGCAAGGATCAACCAGCCGGCCTCCTCGGATGACTTCGACACGCCCGAGGAAGCCGCCGAGGACTATGCTCGCAGGCTCCGCGAAGCAGCCCAGGCCGAACATGCTGCTGACATGTCCGACGACCGTCCGGACCAGCCGGGAGTCCTGCCGCGGCTGGATGTGGTGCTGCTGGGCGTTGGCCCCGACGCGCACGTGGCCTCTCTCTTCCCGGAGCAGGGCGGAATCCGGGAGAAGGAGCTGACAGTAGTCGGCGTCCGGAATTCGCCGAAGCCGCCACTGCAACGCATCTCACTTACGCTTCCCGCCATCAACACTGCGGCCGAAGTCTGGATGGTGGTGGCCGGTGAGGACAAGGCCGGTGCGGTGGGCCTGGCCCTGGCTGGCGCCAACCCGGTGCAGGTTCCGGCGGCAGGCCCGCGGGGGACCTTCCGGACCCTGTGGCTTATCGACGAAAACGCGGCGTCACGTGTCCCGCAGCAACTCGTCCGCAAGGACGCCACCGGCGCGTAGTTTTTCCAGGGCTCCGGCCAGGACAGCCTCGGCGTCCTGGTCGGAGCGCCGTTCTTTAACGTATTCAAGATGGCTTTTAAAGCCTTCGCCCAACGGGTCGGACAGGTCGGCGTCCTTGCCGTCCCGTGATGCCTGAGCCCCGCAGCGCCGGCAGTCCCAGAGGGGGGGAATTTGCTCGTCCGGCAGCCGCAGGAAGACTAGCTGGGTCTCATGCCCCTTGGCGCACCAAAAAGAAACCCGGATACGGGGCACTCTTTCGCCGGAGGCTGCTTCTGACTGGTTCTTGGGACCGGCCCCTTCTGTCACACCCACCCGGGTGCCGCGGAACGCTGACGCACTATGTACCATCTGGACTCCTGGCTGCTTAAACGACGCTGTTTAAACGAAACTGTGGCTGTTGGGAGCCAACAGCCACAGTTTAGTTCGGAGATCCTCATCGCGGCAGTGCCGGGCGACGATCAGTTGCAGAGTCTACGAGTCCCCTGCGCCGCTGAAGCGCATAATCAGGCCGAGGCCAATGATCACGACGCCCCAGGTGACGCCCAGGATCACGGTGAACCTGTTCAGGTTCCGTTCGGCAACCCCGGAGGAGCTGAGGCCGGAACTCATACCACCGCCGAACATGTCCGACAGCCCGCCGCCCCGTCCCTTGTGAAGGAGGATGAGCAGGGTCAGCAGAAGGCTGGTAATGCCCAGGAGAATCTGCAGAATGACATGAAGAACGTCCACGACGGCCTTTCAGAAGATTGGAATTGCGGGAGCCTGGAACTGCGTGACGGACTAGCCCGTCGCCAGGTGACTCTCGAACCTGACAATATTAGCAAACTCCGCGGGATCGAGGCTGGCCCCGCCGACCAAGACACCGTCAACGTCGCGCTCCTTCAGGATCGCGGCGACATTGTTTGCCTTGACCGAGCCGCCGTAGAGCAGCCGGATCTTCGCTGCAACATCGTCGCCGAAGAGGGTGGCCAGTTCCGCGCGGATGGCAGCGCACATCTCCTGAGCGTCCTCCGGGCCGGCCACTTCACCGGTGCCGATGGCCCAGACGGGCTCGTAGGCCACCACAAGCTCTGCCGCCTGCTCGGCAGCCAGACCGGCGACGTTCGCCCGGAGCTGTGTCAGGGTGTGCTCGACATGGGTGCCTGCCTGGCGGATTTTCAGGCCTTCGCCGATGCAAAGGACTGGAGTGACACTGTGCTTGAACGCTGCCTTGACCTTGGCGTTGAGGACGTCGTCGGATTCCAGGTGGATGGTGCGGCGTTCGCTGTGCCCCACCAGGACGTAGCGGCAGCCCAGCTTGTTCAGGAACTGGCCGGAGGTGTCGCCGGTGTAAGCGCCCGAGTCGAACTGGGAGAGGTCCTGCCCGCCGTAGGCAATGTCCAGTTCATCACCCTGGACGAGGGTCTGCACACCGCGAAGGTCGGTGAATGGCGGGAAGACAACCACCTCGACCCGGCTGTAGTCGTGCTTGGCGTCCGACAGGGTCCAAGCCAGCTTCTGCAGGAGGGTGATGCCCTGGACATGGTCCATGTTCATCTTCCAGTTGCCCGCAATGAGAGGCGTACGGTCAAAAGCGCCGTTCGTTGACGTAGTCACGTGTTCTCCAAAAGTTCTTGATATGTGTGCGGCCGGCAGGGTGCCCGCGGGCACCCTGCCGGCCGGAGGACTTGGCAGTCCAGGGTCCTAACGGTCCAGGACGCTGAGTCCCGGGAGTTCCTTGCCTTCGAGATATTCCAGGCTGGCGCCGCCGCCGGTGGAAATGTGCCCGAACTGGTCGTCAGCGAAGCCGAGCGTCCGCACGGCGGCAGCGGAGTCCCCGCCGCCCACCACGGTGAACGCGTCGGCCTCAGTGAGGGCTTTGGCTACGGCGCGGGTTCCGCCGGAGAATGCTTCGAACTCGAAGACGCCCATGGGCCCGTTCCAGAACACCGTTTTGGCGTCCTTGATCCGGTCCGCAAAGGCGGCGGCAGAGTCCGGACCGATGTCAAGGCCGATGCCCTGTGCGCCGAAGCTGCTGCGTTCGATGCCGTCCGCGGGGACGGTCTCGTAGTCTGCGTTGGCCGCGAACTTACTGGCCACGATGACGTCGGTGGGAACGATGAATTCCGTGCCGGCTCCGGCAGCCCGTTTCAGGTAGTCCTGGACAACCGGGATCTGGTCTTCTTCCAGGAGGCTGCCGGCCACGCTGTGGCCTTCTGCCGCCAGGAACGTGAAGAGCATGCCGCCGCCCACCAGGATGGTGTCGGCCTTGCCGATGAGGTTGTCGATGACCGCCAGCTTATCGGAGACCTTGGAGCCGCCGAGTACCACCACGTAGGGCCGCTGCGTGTCAGCCGTCAGCTTCCGCAGGACCTCCACTTCGGTGTGTACGAGATCGCCCTGGTAGGACGGGAGGCGGGTGGCGACGTCGAACACACTGGCATGCTTACGGTGTACGGCACCAAAGGCGTCGTCAACGTAGGCGCCGTTGGGCCCTGTCAGGGCCACCAGTTCGTCCGCGAAGGCGCCGCGTTCGGCGTCGTCCTTGCTGGTCTCCCGGGCGTCGAAACGCACGTTCTCCAGGACGAGGACTTCGCCGTCCTGAAGCGAGGCAGCGAGTTCTTTCGCTGAGCTGCCCACAGTGTCCTGCGCGAGCGAGACCTTGAAGGCGGCGAGTTCGGCGAGCCGCGCTACGGCAGGCTGGAGGGAGTACTTTTCCTCCGGAGCGCCCTTGGGGCGTCCGAGGTGCGCTGTTACCAGCACGCGGGCACCGGCGTCCGTGAGCTTTCCCAGTACTGGCAGAGAGGCCTTAATGCGGCCGTCGTCAGTCACTGTAGAGCCGTCGAGCGGCACATTCAGGTCACTTCTGACAAGAATGTGCCGCCCGCGGACACCTTCAGCGATCAGTTCGTTGAGGGTGTGGAATGTCATGTGTCTAACCCTAGCCCAGCTTCGCTGCGACGAGCTCCGTGAGGTCCACGAGGCGGTTGGAGTAGCCCCATTCGTTGTCATACCAGGAAACAACCTTGACCTGGTTGCCGATGACCTTGGTCAGGCCGGAGTCGAAGATTGACGACGACGGGTCCCCCACAATGTCCGAGGAAACGATCGGAGCGTCGGTGTACGTGAGGATGCCCTGGAACTCTTCGGACTCCGAAGCCTTCTTCAGCGCTGCATTGACTTCCTCGACGGTGGTCTCCCGAGAGACGGTGACCGTGAGGTCAGTGGCCGAGCCGGTGGGGACGGGCACTCGGATGGCGTAGCCGTCCAGCTTGCCCTTAAGCTCAGGCAGGACCAGTCCGATCGCCTTGGCCGCACCCGTGGAGGTGGGGACCATATTGATGGCGGCGGCGCGCGCACGGCGGAGGTCGTTGTGCGGGCCGTCCTGCAGGTTCTGGTCAGCAGTGTAGGCGTGGATGGTGGTCATCAGGCCACGCTCGATGCCGAAGGTGTCGTTGAGGACCTTGGCCAGCGGGCCCAGGCAGTTGGTGGTGCAGGACGCGTTGGAAATGATGTTGTGCGCCGCGTTGTCGTACAGGCCGTCATTGACACCCATCACGATAGTGATGTCCTCATCGGAGGCCGGTGCGGAGATCAGGACCTTCTTGGCGCCTGCATCGATGTGCTTCTGCGCGGCAGCGGCCTTGGTGAAGAAACCGGTGGACTCGATGACGATGTCCACGTCCAGCTCGCCCCAAGGCAGGTTAGCGGGATCGCGTTCGGCGAGAACCTTGATGACGTTGCCGTCGACGACAATGTTGCCGTCCTTGACTTCAACGGTTTCCTTCAGGCGGCCGCCGACGGAGTCGTACTTGAGCAGGTGGGCCAGCGCCTCAGGGCTGGTGAGATCGTTGACGGCAACGATCTCCAGGTCCGCGCCCTGAGCGAGGGCTGCGCGGAAGTAGTTGCGGCCGATGCGGCCGAAGCCGTTGATACCAATACGGGTCGTCACTTGTTCAGTCTCCTTGGTGCCTAAATAAGCACTAACTAGTTGAGCGGGCATTGAAGCCAACTAACAGATCCCGCACGCCATTGGGCAGAGATGATTAACAGATCGGAGGGCGACCAGCCACGTTGCTGAAGGCAGACCGCCTTCCGTGATCCATCTTACGTTTAAGTTGGTCCGCCCCCGCAAGTGCGGGGGCGGACCAACCGCATTCCAGCCGAAATCACGCCGAAATGTGAAGTTTGTTACACGTACATGTACTGCAGGTCACTACGGCAGGGTAATGAGGCCCGTAGCGTTGGTGCGTGCAGCATCGAAGCGTTTGGCGACATCTGCCCAATTGACGATGTTCCAGAATGCCTTGACGTAGTCAGCCTTGACGTTTACGTAGTCCAGGTAGAAGGCGTGCTCCCACATGTCCAGCATCAGCAGCGGCGTGGTGCCGAGTGCTACGTTGCCCTGCTGGTCGTAGAGCTGCTCGATGACCAGGTTGCCACCGATCGGCTCGTAGGCCAGGAATCCCCAGCCCGATCCCTGCAGGCCTAGGGCCGCAGCGGAGAACTGGGCACGGAAGGCGTCAAAGGAACCGAAGGCGTCATCGATGGCAGCTGCCAGCTCACCCTCGGGCTTGTCGCCACCGTCCGGGGACAGGTTGTTCCAGAACACCGAGTGGTTGATGTGGCCGCCGGTGTGGAACGCGAGGTCCTTGGACAGGCGGTTGATGTTGGCGAAGTCGCCCTTTGCGCGTGCCTCTGCCAGCTGGGCAAGGGCATTGTTGGCACCCGCAACGTACGCGGCGTGGTGCTTGCTGTGGTGCAGCTCCATGATGCGCGCCGAAATGTGCGGCTCAAGCGCTGCGTAGTCGTAGCTGAGTTCTGGCAGTACGTACTCGGTCACAAAATCCTCCAATATCGTGGACGGTCTGTCCGGGTTGTAAATCTCGGATTGTGCATCCGGATGACTGGCATCCGGATGATCAGGTTGAACGCTCTGATTCTAGGGGCGCCGCTACTCGTCCAGCATCTCAGGCGTCACATTGGCATCAGTGCCGGGGATCCCCAGATCGATGGCCCGCTTGTCCGCCATGGCCAGAAGCCGGCGGATGCGGCCGGCGATGGCGTCCTTGGTCATCACCGGATCGGCCAGGCGCCCGAGCTCGTCCAGGCTTGCCTGCTTATGGGCCACGCGGAGTGCGCCGGCGTATTTGAGGTGGTCCGGGACGTCGTCGCCCAGGATTTCAAGTGCCCGGTCAACCCGGGCACCGGCGGCCACGGCCGCTTGCGCGGAGCGCCGCAGGTTGGCGTCGTCGAAATTGGCAAGCCGGTTGGCCGTGGCCCTGACTTCCTTGCGCATCCGGCGTTCTTCCCAAACCATCAGAGCGTCGTGGGCGCCCATCCGGATGAGGAGGGCGGCGATGGTGTCGCCGTCGCGGATCACTACCCGGTCCACTCCCCTGACCTCGCGGGCTTTCGCCTGGATGCCGAGACGGCGGGCGGCACCAACGAGGGCAAGCGCGGACTCGGGCCCCGGGCACGTGACTTCCAGCGATGACGAACGGCCCGGCTCGGTGAGCGAACCATGGGCCAGGAAAGCACCACGCCAGACGGCCTCGGCGTCGGCGGCCGAGCCGTTGACCACAGCTGAGGGAAGCCCCCGCACCGGCCGGCCACGGCCGTCCAGCAGACCTGTCTGGCGGGCCAGGGACTCGCCGTCGCGGACTACCCGCACCACGTACCGGCTGCCGCGGCGCAGTCCCCCGCCGGAGACAACGATGATCTCGCTCTGGTGCCCGTAAACCTCCGCGATGGCCGCCCGGAGCCTGCGCGCCGTTGACGCGAGGTCAACCTCGGCTTCGATCACGATCCGGCCCGAGATGATGTGCAGGCCGCCGGCAAAGCGCAGCATGGCCGAAACCTCTGCCTTGCGGACTGAGGATTTCTTGATGTCCAGGCGGGACAGTTCTTCCTTGACCGATGATGTCAGTGCCATGGCACCTTCCTAACTGTTCCCAAAAATGTCGTGGTACGCCGCTGCCAGACGCAGGGGGTCATGGACGGGTCGGCGGCCCGACGCCCCCACTTTACCCAAGACAACCTCGGCGCCGATCATCCCGGCGGCTTTCTCGAACTCCTGCCGGTCCTGCACCGACGCGGGATCCGCCAGGACGACGTCGACGCTGAAGTCTGGCGCATACCGGTGGAGGGCGTACAGGTGGTCCGCCGCAGACATGCCCGTGGTCTCTTTGGTGTCCGTTGCCAGGTTCATGGTGAGGCAGCGTTTTGCCGCCGTGGCACTCAATGCCGCCCGCATTTCGGGGAGCAACAGGTGCGGCAGCACGGACGTGTACCAGGACCCCGGCCCGAGGATGACCCAATCGGCCAGCTCGATGGCTGTCAGGGCTTCAACGCAGGCCGGCGCCTGTTCGGGCAGGAGCCGGATCTGTTCCAGCGAACCCGCAACGGCGCAGCGCGCCTGCCCGCGGATCGTCTGTAGCGCTGACGTGCCGTCAGGTGCGGAGACGCGGATGTCGCCTTCGATGGTCAGCGGCACGGTGGACATCGGAAGCACCTGCCCCCGGGCGCCGAGCAAGGCGCCGGCCCACTTCAGTCCGGCCACGGTGTCGCCCAGAAGCTCCCAGAGGGTGACGATGAGCAGGTTGCCCATTGCGTGCTCGTCCAGCGATCCGCCGCGGCCTTGGCCGGGCCGGAAACGGTGCTGCATCACGTCACGCCACGTGCGGCCCCAGTCTGTGTCGTCGCACAAGGCGGAGAGTGCCATCCGCAGGTCTCCGGGCGGGAGGACACCGTACTCGTCGCGCAGACGCCCGGAAGACCCGCCGTCGTCCGCCACAGTGACAATGGCTGTCAGCTCGGAGGTAAGCAGCCGCAGCGCCGAAAGCGAAGCAGACAGGCCATGCCCGCCGCCCAGCGCCACAACATTGGGGCCCTTGTCCTGCTGGCCGGATGCCGTTCCGCTGGAAATCGGTACCAGCGGGAGGGGCCCGGTGAACATCCCCATTACTCGCGGCCCAGATCCCGATGAGTGGTGGTCACGGTCACGCGGGGATACTGTGCCAGTTTCTTGGAAAGTTCGACGGCGACCGCCACCGACCGGTGCTTGCCACCGGTACAGCCGACGGCAATCGTGGCGTAGTGCTTGTTTTCGCGCCGGTAGCCGTCCAGGACAGGCTCGAGGGCCAGGACATAGCGGTCCACGAAGTTCTTCACGCCTTCCGCCTCGAGGACGTAGTCACTGACATCCTTGTCCAGGCCCGTATGCGGGCGCAGCTGCGGAACCCAGTGCGGATTCGGGATGAACCGGACGTCCGCAACGTAGTTGGAATCCACCGGCAGGCCGTACTTGAAGCCGAAGCTCATGACGTTGAGCCGCAGGGCTACCGGACCGGAATCGCTGAAGAGTTCCGTGACGGCGGTAGCCAGGGCGTGGACGTTGTACGTGGAGGTATCCAGTACGACGTCGGAGCTGTCGCGCAGTTCCTTGAGAACCTCACGTTCGGTGGCAATTCCGTCGAGGATCCGGCCGCCTTCCTGGAGGGGATGGGGCCTGCGGCCCTGCTCGAAGCGGCGGACCAGGACGTCGTCGTTGGCGTCGAGGAAAAGGACCCGGAACTTGACACCGCTGGCGGCGAGGGCGCCCAGGGCTGCTCGGACGTCGAGAAAGAGTCCTTTGCTGCGGACATCCATCACCACGGCCAGCCGCGGAATGGACTGCGGCGCGTGGGACACAATCTCGGCCAGGGTGCCGAGCATCTGGGGCGGCAGGTTTTCCACGACATACCAGCCGTGGTCCTCCAGCGCGTCCGCGGCGGTGCTCCGTCCCGCCCCTGACATACCGGTGACCACCAGCAGTTCCGCTTCGACGGGCTTGACCGGCGTCATGCCGTCCTGCCCTGTCCCGGATTCCGCCGTAGAGTCTGCCATTCGTTCCGCCCCGTTTCTGTCCAGATGAAGGCAGGCAACCGCAATGGCGGAAACCTGCGTTCTTTACCCTACCTAGGTTTCAATAATTTCGCCGGTGGCCATATTCACGGCCGGAACTGCATCGCCGGCCGCATCTGCGCCGCTGAAGTGGGCCACGATGGCGTTGGCAAGGGAAGGTCCAATGCCCTTCGCCGACGTGAGCTCGGCCGCGGTGGCGGCTTTGACACCCTTGACGGACCCGAAGTGGGTGAGCAGTGCCTTGCGTTTGGACTCGCCAAGGCCTGGCACGCCGTCCAGCGCCGAGACGGTCATGGCCTTACCGCGCTTTTGCCGGTGGAAGGTGATGGCGAAGCGGTGGGCTTCGTCACGGATCCGCTGCAGCAGATAGAGTCCCTGCGATGTCCTGGGCAGGATCACGGGGAAGTCGCTGTCCGGCAGCCAGACTTCCTCAAGCCGTTTGGCCAGGCCCACGACGTACACATCCTCTATGCCAAGCTCTGCCAGCGCCCGGGCTGCGGCGTTGACCTGGGGCTGGCCGCCGTCGACCACCACCAGGTTGGGCGGGTACGCGAATTTTGCTCGCGGCGCCGCCGTAGTGGTGTCCAGGACGGCGGCATCGGCGGCTGCTTTCACTGCGGCTTGATGCCCGGGCAGGGCGGACGCCTCGACCTGCGCCGACTTATCCTGCAGGTAATACCGGAAGCGCCGCGTCAGGACATCATGCATGGCGGCGGTGTCGTCCGCAGCGGCGGCCCCGGTGACGGAGAATTTCCGGTAGTCGGACTTCTTGGGCAGCCCGTCCTCGACCACCACCATGGACGCCACGACGTTGGTGCCCTGGACATGGGAGACGTCGTAGCATTCGATCCGCAGGAGCGCCACGGGCAGGTCCAGTGCTTCCTGCAGTTCCTGGAGTGCCTGGGAGCGTACGGTGAGGTCCCCGGCGCGGCGGGTCTTATGCAGTTTGAGCGCGTGTTCGGCGTTTTCACGGACAGTGGACATCAGCTCAGCCTTGTCGCCGCGCTTCGGCACCCTGATATCCACCTTGGCTCCCCGCAGGCCGCCGAGCCATTCTGTCAGTTCCGCCGCGTTGCTGGGCTCTACGGGCACCAGGACTTCGCGGGGCAGCCGCCCATGGCTGTCGCCGTCGTCGCCGTAGACCTGCTGCAGCAGGTGTTCCACCAGATCCGGGGTGGTGGCATCCTCAACTTTTTCCACCACCCAGCCGCGCTGGCCACGGATCCGGCCGCCCCGGACGTGGAAGACCTGGACGGCGGCTTCCAGTTCGTCCTCGTGCAGCGCGAAGACATCGGCGTCGGTGTCGTCGGCGAGCACTACCGCATTACGCTCAAAGACCTTCCGCAACGCGGTGATGTCGTCACGGAGCCTCGCGGCACGCTCGTAGTCGAGAGTGCTGACAGCCTCGGCCATCTGCTTTTCGAGCTTGGTGATGAAGCGTTTAGCCTCACCGCCCATAAACGCGCAGAAGTCCTCCGCCAAGACCCGGTGTTCCTCCGGGGTGACCCGGCCAACACAGGGAGCGGAGCATTTATCGATATAGCCCAGCAGACAAGGCCGGCCGCTTGCCTGGGCCCGTTTGAGAACGCCGGCGCTGCAGCTGCGGACGGGAAAAACCCGTAGCAAAGTGTCCATTGTTTCCCTGATTGCGCCGGCCGTATACGGGCCGAAATACCGGGTGCCTTTGCGGCGGTCCCCCCGCATGACCTGGACCCTAGGGAGCTTCTCGCTCATGGTGAGGGCCAGGTACGGATAGGTTTTGTCGTCGCGGAAGACCACGTTGAACCGGGGCTTGAATTCCTTGATCCAAGTGTATTCCAGCTGCAACGACTCCAGCTCGCTGCCCACCACCGTCCACTCGACGCTGCTGGCCGTGTGGACCATTGCGTGGGTTTTGGGCAGCAGGCCCGCCGGGTTCGCGAAGTAGGAATTCAGGCGCGAGCGAAGGCTTTTAGCCTTGCCGACGTAGATGACCCGGCCGTGTGGATCGCGGAACCGGTACACCCCGGGGTTCGTGGGAATTTCACCCGTCTGGGGCCGGTACGTTGCTGGATCTGCCACTACTTCATTCTACTAATCCGTGCTCTTACTTTGGTTGTAGCTGGTGGAGCGTTCCTGGCCGCTGAGTTCGGCGATTGCATCCATGATGCGGTCCGTCACCTGGCGGCGCGCCGGCAGCGAATGATCCGGTCCGGTCTTGTCGAAATACAGAGGCTCCCCCACCTTCATGGTGAAGTGATGCGGCCTGAAGCCCTTCTCACCGGCCGGCTGCAGATTTTCCGTCCCGATCAGGCCGACCGGGATCACGGGAACTCCGGTTGCCAGTGCAAGCCAACCCACACCGGTGCGGCCGCGGTAGAGAATACCGTCCCGCGACCGTGTGCCTTCCGGGTAAATGCCGATGCCCTTGCCGGACTCCAGGATGTCCAAGAGAGTTTTGAGCGCCTGGACGCTCGCCGCCTGCTCGCCACGCTCCACGGGGATGGA
This sequence comes from Pseudarthrobacter sp. S6, assembly GCF_050156575.1. Classification (NCBI taxonomy): domain Bacteria; kingdom Bacillati; phylum Actinomycetota; class Actinomycetes; order Micrococcales; family Micrococcaceae; genus Pseudarthrobacter; species Pseudarthrobacter sp. S6. The sequence goes on from NZ_CP189581.1 coordinate 2,407,338, forward strand.
GCCCACAGACTCGAAGAAGGATTTCATGACCTTTCCCTTCACGCCACCCGTGGTGAAATACTCGGCTTTGGCGAAGAAGGCCACCGGCCGCGGCATCAGTGCCTGGACGATGACGCTGTCAAAGAAGGAGAGATGGTTCGGCGCCACAATGAAGGGCCCCTCTTTTGGGACATTTTCAAGGCCGACGACGGTGGGCCGGCAGGTGCCCGCCACGAGCCCGCGAAATGTCCAGCGGACCGCCTCAAACAGCGCCATCGTTGCGCACCTCACTCATCGCGGCGGTGCGGATGGCTTCGAGGCGCCCGATGGCGGCGAGCATGCCCGCGGCGGTGTCCACCACGGTGACGGCCCCGGCTTCCTCGAGTTCGCCGTCGGGGGCGAATCCCCAGCCCACGCCGATGCAGTCTAGCCCGTTGGCGATGGCTCCCGCCACATCCTGGGCGCGGTCACCCACCATAACGGCATGCTGGGTGGACAGGTCGGTCAGTGCGGCGGCGATGATCTCTGCCTTGCCTACCGGACCGTCCGTTGAGAGTTCGTTGTCTGCCGAACCCCGGATGGACTGGAACAGCCCGGCGATGCCGTGGTGGCCCAGCACGATCTGGGCCAGCCCCTCGGGCTTCTGCGTGGCGACGGCCACGGGCCTGCCTTCCGCAGCAAAAGTCTCCAGCACTTCCTTGATCCCGGGGTACAGCAGGCTCTGGGCTATCCCCGTGGCCAGGTAGTACTGCCGGTACGTCCGGATGACTTCATCGAGCATCTCGGCCGGAACCTTGCAGACACTCTGGAGTGCGTCGCTTAGTTTCGGGCCGATCATCGACTGCAGGACGTCCTGGCCGGGAACCGGCAGACCTGCGGCGGCAAGGGCGGCTGCGATTCCGTCGGATATACCGCCGGCCGGATCGACAAGAGTGCCGTCCAGGTCAAAGATCACGGGCACTGTTGTTTGAGTCACCGGCTTAGTTTCTCACGACACCGAGCATGCCCGAAACTCGCATGCCCGACACGGCATACGTCCTTGGAAGCCAACCGCCTAAGTCAGTATCTCCGCGAGGAAGGATGCCGTGTGGCTCTTGGTGGATTTCGCCACCTGCTCGGGAGTGCCGGTGGCCACGATCTGCCCGCCGCCGGAACCGCCGTCCGGTCCAAGATCCACGATCCAGTCGGCGCTCTTGATGACATCCAGGTTGTGTTCGATGGTGATCACCGTGTTGCCCTTGTCCACCAGTCCCTGCAGGACCATCAGTAGCTTGCGGATGTCCTCGAAGTGCAGGCCCGTGGTGGGCTCGTCGAGGACATAGACGCTGCGTCCGTTGGAGCGCTTCTGCAGTTCCGCGGCAAGCTTGACGCGCTGGGCTTCGCCGCCGGAGAGGGTGGTTGCCGGCTGTCCCAGCCGGACGTAGCCGAGGCCCACGTCCACGAGCGTGTTCAGGTGCCGGGCGATCGGCGAGAAGGCTGCGAAGAACTCCGCACCTTCTTCGATGGGCATGTTGAGCACATCCGCGATGGTTTTGCCCTTGTAGTGCACTTCAAGGGTTTCCCGGTTGTAGCGTGCGCCGTGGCACACCTCGCAGGGAACGTAGACGTCCGGCAGGAAGTTCATTTCGATCTTCAGTGTGCCGTCACCGGCGCAAGCTTCGCAGCGCCCGCCCTTGACGTTGAAGGAGAACCGCCCTGGCAGGTAGCCGCGGACTTTGGCCTCGGTGGTTTCGGCGAAGAGCTTTCGGATGTTGTCAAAGACACCGGTATACGTGGCGGGATTCGACCGGGGGGTGCGCCCGATGGGGCTCTGGTCCACGTGCACCACCTTGTCCAGGTGCTCCAGGCCCATGATGCTCTTGTGGCGTCCCGCTACCTGCTTGGCGCCGTTGAGCTTGTTGGCCAGCACTTTGTAGAGGATCTCGTTGACCAGCGTTGACTTGCCGGAGCCGCTGACGCCGGTCACGGCGGTGAACAGGCCCAGGGGGAAGGCCGCATCAACGTTGACCAGGTTGTTTTCACGGGCCCCGACGACCTTCAGCTCACGCTTTTTGTCGTATTTGCGCCGCTTCTTGGGGATGTCGATCTTCTTGCGTCCGGACAGGTAGTCGCCGGTCAGTGACTTGGTGTTGGACAGGAGGTCCTGGTACGAACCGGAGTGGACGACCTGTCCGCCGTGCTCGCCTGCGCCCGGTCCGATGTCAACGATCCAGTCCGCCACCTGGATGGTGTCCTCGTCGTGTTCCACTACGATGAGCGTGTTTCCCATGTCCCGGAGCCGCGTCAGGGTGTCAATGAGCCGGCGGTTGTCGCGCTGGTGGAGGCCGATGGAGGGCTCGTCCAGGACGTAAAGGACGCCCACCAGGCCGGAACCGATCTGGGTGGCGAGGCGGATCCGTTGCGCTTCGCCGCCGGACAAGGTGGCGGAGGGGCGCTCAAGGTTCAGGTATTCCAGCCCGACGTCGAGCAGGAAGGTCAGCCGGGCCTGGATTTCCTTAAGCACCTGGTGGGCGATCTGGGCTTCGCGGCCGGTCAGGACCAGGTTGTTCAGGAAGTCCGCGCACACCCGCATGGGCATGGCCGCTACATCTGCGATGGACTTGCCGTTGATCAGGACGGACAGCGAGGCGGGGTTGAGCCGGGCGCCATTGCACGCGGGGCACGCGATCTGCCGCATGTATTCTTCATAGCGGTCGCGGGCCCACTCGGAGTCCGTCTCACCGTGCTTGCGGTGGACGTACTGGATGGCACCCTCGAAGCCGGTGCTGTATTTGCGTTCCCGTCCGAAGCGGTTCTTGTACTGGACAACCACCTTGTGGTCCTTGCCGTGCAGGACAGTCTGGCGGACGTCCTTGCCCAGCTTCTCCCAGGGTGTGTCCATGGAGAATCCAAGCTCATTTGCCAGCCCTTCGAGCAGGCGGTTCCAATACTCAGTGGTCGCGGTGCCCAGTGACCACGGCGCGATGGCGCCCTCGGACAACGACAGCTCCGGGTTCGGAATAATCAGTTCTTCGTCAACCTCGAGCCGTGTACCGATGCCGCTGCACGTGGAACAGGCGCCGAAGGGATTGTTGAACGAGAAGGAGCGCGGCTCGATTTCATCGATGGCCAGGGGGTGTTCGTTGGGGCAGGCGAGGTTCTCCGAAAATGCCCGCAGCCGTCCCGGCGCGTCTGCGTCCAGATCGACGAACTCGGCCAGTACCCGGCCTTCGGCCAGGCCAAGCGCCGTTTCAACGGAATCCGTAAGGCGCTGGCTGATGCCTTCCTTGACCACCAGGCGGTCCACCACCACTTCAACGGTGTGCTTGAACTGCTTGCCGAGTTTGGGGGGCTCGCTCAGCTGGATCAGCTCGCCGTCCACCCGGGCACGCGAATAACCCTTGGCTGTCAACTCCTTGAAGAGGTCCACGAACTCGCCCTTGCGCCCACGTACCACCGGCGCCAGGACCTGGAATCGTGTGCCCTCCTCAAGCTCAAGCAGCTGGTCCACGATCTGCTGCGGCGTCTGCCGGGCCACAACCTCGCCACAAACGGGGCAATGCGGCCGACCCACGCGTGCCCACAGCAAACGCATGTAGTCATAAATTTCGGTGATGGTGCCAACCGTGGAGCGGGGGTTCTTACTGGTGGACTTCTGGTCAATCGATACCGCAGGCGAGAGGCCTTCGATGAAATCGACATCCGGTTTGTCCACTTGGCCGAGGAACTGGCGGGCATAGGCCGACAGGGACTCAACGTAGCGCCGCTGGCCCTCGGCAAAGATCGTGTCGAATGCCAGCGATGACTTCCCGGAGCCGGATAGCCCGGTGAAAACGATCATGGCATCACGGGGCAGATCCAGGTCCACATTGCGCAGGTTATGCTCCCGCGCGCCCTTAACCACAAGGCGGGAGAGGTCTGGCCGGGCAGGCATGGCTGAGGCCCGGGTAACGGCGACGGGGACGGATTCGACTGCTGTTTCTTCAGCTACGGCTTTAGGCACCCACTAATGCTAATCGAAAACTTCTTCGAATTTCCATGCGGGCCCGGCTAGCCGGCGTCGTACGCTGCTGCCAGTAGCTTGACTGCTTCGGCAAAGGTGGCACCTTGGGCCTTTGCCACCGATGCATAGGAGTTGGCGGCAAGGGACAGCGCATCCTCCCGCTCATCACGCGCGCACACCAGGGTGCCGTTCCTGCCGTTCGTAGCCACCACACCGGCTGCCTCCAGCTCCTTGTACGCCCGCGCAACGGTGTGGGGTGCGACGTCGAGCAGCCCCGCCAACGTACGCACCGCCGGCAGCTTGGTTCCCGGCGGAAGGGCGCCACCGTCCGCCAGACGGATTACGTGCAGGCGCAGCTGTTCAAACAGTGGCACCGTGCTCGACTGATTGGGCTTCCAGGTGCCGGGGAACGGACCGCCTGAGGTCATCGTCCGGCCTCCAACGTGCCGGTGCGGCCGGCACGCCCGGCGAACTGCGCGTTGTACAGCCGCGCATAGCGGCCGTTGGCTGCCAAGAGGCTTCGATGGGTTCCCTGTTCTGCGATGCGTCCGTGTTCCATGACCAGAATTAGATCAGCGTCCCGGACAGTGGACAAACGGTGGGCGATGACAAAGCTTGTTCTTCCGCGGCGCAGCCTCTGAGTAGCCTGGCGGATCAGGGCCTCCGTACGGGAATCCACCGAACTGGTTGCCTCGTCCAGGACCAGCACAGCGCGGTTCGCCAACTGCGCCCGGGCGATGGAGATCAGCTGGCGCTGCCCCTGGCTGAGCGGCTCTCCGCCGTTGCCCAGCACCGTGTCGTATCCGGCGGGCAGCGATCTGATGAGGTGGTCCACATGGCTCGCCTCTGCCGCCGCGGTGACCTCAGCATCTGTGGCCCCAGGCCGGCCGTATTCGATGTTCTCCTTGATGGTGCCGGAAAACAGCCACGCATCCTGGAGCACCACCCCAAAACCTTCACGCAGGACGTCCCTCGGAATATCAGCGATGTTGGTACCGCCGATGGTGATGCTGCCGGCGTCGACCTCATAGAACCGCTGGAGGAGATTAACAATGGTGGTCTTGCCGGCGCCCGTATGGCCGACAATTGCCACAGTCCGGCCCGGTTCCACCGTGAACGAGAGTCCACGGACCACCGGGTCAGCCCGGACATAGCCGAACGTGACATCGCTGAACACAATCCGACCGCCCGGACCGGCTTCGCGGCCATCACCTTCACGCTCAGCAGGTAGCTCCTCAGCATCGAGCAGGTCGAACACGCGGCGCGCCGATGCCACGCAGGACTGGATGACGTTGAGCATGCCGCCGATCTGGCCCACAGGTTGGGTAAAAAGCCGACTGAACTGGATGAACGCCTGGATCCCGCCGATGGTCATGGCCCCCGTGGTGACCTGGAGCGCCCCCACCACCGCCACGGCAATGTAATTCACATTGGCAATGAGGACCATCAACGGCTGTACAAGGCCCGATGAATATTGGGCACGTGCCGATGCCCTGGCAAGGCGGTCGTTGCTTTCCTTAAAGGCTGCAGCCGCCTGGTCCTGGTACCCGAAGGCCTTGATGACCTCGTGCCCGGTGACGAACTCCTCCACGTGGGCGTTCAAGGCACCCGTTTCGGTCCACTGAAGGGCAAAATGTGCTTGGGATTTCCGGGCCACCAGAACGGTGATAAGGGTGGACAGCGGCACGGAAACAAGAGCGATCAGTGCAAGGAGAGGAGAGATCCACAGCATCATGGCCAGGGCACCGCTGAGCATCAGAATGGACATAATCAGCTGCGTGAGGACCTGGCTAAGCGCTTGCGAAATATTGTCGATGTCGTTGGTGACGCGGCTCAGGACGTCTCCCCTGGACTGCGTCTGGAAGTACGTGGAAGGAAGCCGGTGCAGCTTGGCCTGGACGGATGCCCGGAGGCCATACATCAGGCCGTGTACCGCGTTGGCTGTCAACGCTCCCTGGATCCAGTTGAACAGGGAAGCTCCGACGTACATCGCGGCAACGGCGGCCAGCAGGATTCCCAGCCGCTGCCCATCGAGCACTCCGCTGTAGACCCCATCCACCACCACATCGGTGGCATCACCGAGGTAGTTCGGCGCCGCTACGTTGAGGAACACAAAAGCGCAGGTGGCCGCAACGGCACCCAGCATCCGGCCCCGCGACGGGCGCAGCAATGCAAGGACACGTCGTGCAGTGGGCCAGAAGCCGTTGGACGCCGCCCCGGTGCCGGATACAGCCATCATGGCGCGTCGCCCAGTGCCAGTTGGGACCCGGCGATTTCCCGGTAGGTGGCAGATGTCTCCAGCAACTGCAGGTGCGTCCCCTCTGCGACCAACCGGCCGTCGTCGAGTACCAGGATCTGGCCGGCGCCGGCAACGGTGGAGATCCGCTCCGCCACGACAATGACCACTGCGCCGTGAAGTGCCAACTCCAGGGCATCCCGCACTCGGGCCTCGGTGGCAAAGTCCAGCGCGGAAAAGCTGTCGTCAAACAGATAGACGGGAACTCTCCGCAGGAGGGCACGTGCAATGCAGAGGCGCTGCCGCTGGCCGCCCGAGAGGGTGGTTCCCCCCTGCCCGACCTCTGTGTCCATACCCAGTGGCAGCGCACGGACGAAGCCGGCCGCCTGGGCTGTCTCCATGGCTTCCCACAGCTGGCCGTCGGATGCCTGCGGAGCTGCGACGCGCAGGTTATCGGCGATGGTTCCGGAGAAAAGATGCGACCTTTGCGGCACAACCGCCATGGTCCGGCGGAGGACATCCAAGGGCATGGAACAGATGTTCCGGCCGCCGATGCTGACGGTTCCGGCCGTGGAGTCCACGAAACGGGGCACCAGGCTCAAGAGTGTCGATTTTCCGCTGCCCGTGGAACCGACGATTGCAACGATGGTTCCTGGCCGGGCTGTGAAGCTGATGTCTTCAAGTACTGGATTTTCGGCGCCGGGGTAGGAGAAACTCACGTTCCTGAAGGTGACGCTGCCGCCATCCAGTGGGCTCCCATGGCCGGTCCCACGGGACATCTGATGGTACTGGACTGATGGTTTTGCGTTGAGCACGGCACCCAGCCGCTCTGCGCAGGCGGCGGCCCTCGGAGCTGTCATAAACACGTACATGGCCATCATGATTGCCAGCAGGATCTGCAGGATGTAGGCGATGAAGGCCGTGAGGGCGCCGATGTTCATCCCGCCGTCGTAAACCCGATGGCCACCGAACCACACCACGGCCACCGATGACAGGTTGACCACAATCATGATCAGCGGCAGCATGCCGGCAACCAACAGCGACGACTGAAGGTTGTTGCCGGTTAGGCTGCTGTTGGTCTTCGCAAACCGTCGTGTTTCGTGTCCCTGCCGGACGAAGGAACGGATCACATTTGCGCCGATGATCTGCTCGCGAAGGAGTTCACCCGTCCGGTCCAGGAGCTCCTGGCCCTGCCGGTAAAGGGGCACCAGGCGCCGGACGATAAGATACATGATCAGCAGCAGGATGGGCATGATGGCGATTACGACGCTTGAAAGCACTATGTCCTGCTGCCATGCCAGCAGGACGCCCCCAGCCGCCATAACCGGCGCCGCCACCAGCGTGGTGAAAACCAGGACGGTGAACGACTGGATCTGCTGGGTGTCGTTGCTGGCCCTGGTGACGAGGCTTTGTGTGCCGAAGGCCGCCACCTCCTGGGAAGAGAGGGACTGGATCCTGCTGAAGACCTCGGCGCGCAGCTGGTGCCCGATCTTCATAGCCACCACTGCCCCGATGTAGCCCGCGCCGATGGCCGCCGCTGCCTGGACCGCGGCGATCACAGCCATCACAGTGCCCAGGCGGAAGATTTCCGGGGTGTTCCCGGCCACGATGCCGTCGTCGATGATGGCGGCATTAACAGTGGGCAGGAGTAGGTTGCCTGCGGTCTGGACGAGCTGGAGAGCAGCGATCGCGGCCACGGCACCCTTATGGCCAGCCAGAAGCCGGACCATTAAGCCGAAAAGCATCGCACCTCCAGGACGGGATTTGGGAGGCTGGTCAGGGTCCGGCCGTTGTGCCATCCCCAGGAGCCGCATTCGTCATTGTAACCAGCATCACATTCTCTTCTTAGTCACAGGGCATTGCCGACCATGTCGAGAACTTCAAACGAATGGAGTTTATGTGCTGGGCTGCTTTTGCGCTACGGCAAAGATCCTCCGGAAGGGAAACACCGTGCCGTGGACCGTTCCCGGGTACGCGGCACGCAGGGCCGCCGCAAACTCGGCTTCAAAGGCGAGGCTGTCCTCGGCTGAAAGGGCCACCACGACCGGGCGCAACGCCGTGCCCCGAACCCAGTCCAGCACCGGGTCCACCCCTGTGAGGACCTGCAGGTACGTGGTTTCCCAAGCATCCGCCGTGCAGCCCGCGTCCAGCATGATGCGCAGGTAGTCTGTGGGCTCGCCCACGGAGTCCCCACCGCGAAGTACCCCGACGAGCCGGGAAGACCAGCGGGCCGAACCCGCGAGGTCCCGCATCAGGACATGGGACGGGGCGTTGAAATTTCCCGGCACCTGCATGGCGAACCAGGCACCGGGCTTGAGCGCCGCCAGCCAGCCCGCCAACATTTCCTGGTGGCCCGGCACCCACTGAAGGGCGGCGTTGGTGACCACCACGTCGGTGTCAGCCGGGGGCGTCCAGGCCGCGATATCCGCCAGCCTGAAGCTGAGGCCCGCATGGCGGGCTGCCTGCGCGGCAGCCTTGTCCAGCATCTCCCCGGACGAATCCAGCCCCACCACTTTCGCTTCCGGCCATCGCCGGGCGAGGATGGCCGTGAGGTTCCCTGGACCACAGCCCAGATCCACAACGCGCCGTGGACGGTCCGCCTGGATCCGCCCCGTCAGGTCGAAAAAGGGCCGGTCGCGGTAGTCGTCGAACTGGACGTACTTTACGGGGTCCCACTTCACAGTTACCTCCATCGCCTGGTGCTCCATGGCAGTACCGCGAGCCTAATACCGGCCCGCCCGGATATCAGGCACCGGCTGGGCACTAAGCTGGAAATCAATGAAACTCGTTGACCAGCTGCCTGTCCTGCCCGCCCCAAACACCTCCGGCGCAGGCATCGACCCGGACGCCCTGTACACCCAATTCCTGGAGTGGACCGAAAGCCGGGGCCTGGAGCTGTACCCTGCCCAGGACGAGGCCATCATGGAGCTGGCCACCAGTGCCAACGTCATCCTCGCCACGCCCACCGGTTCCGGCAAATCGCTGGTGGCCATCGCGGCGCACTTCCAGGCCATGGCGCGGGGCCAGCGCAGTTACTACACCGCCCCCATCAAGGCGCTGGTCTCCGAGAAGTTCTTTGCCCTGTGCGACATCTTCGGTGCAGAAAACGTTGGCATGATCACCGGTGACTCCGGCGTGAACCAGAACGCGCCGATTATCTGCTGCACGGCAGAAATTCTCGCGAACATCGCCCTCCGTGAAGGGGCCGACGCCGAACTCGGTGCGGTCATCATGGACGAATTCCATTTCTACTCCGACCCCCAGCGTGGTTGGGCCTGGCAGGTCCCGCTGCTGGAACTGCCCCAGGCCCAGTTCCTTCTGATGTCCGCAACCCTGGGTGATGTCAGCCGGTTCGAGGCCGGCATCACCGAGCTCACGGGACGGCCCACCACCACCGTGAGTTCAGCCGAGCGTCCCATTCCGCTGCACTACTACTACCACCAGACGCCGGTCCACGAAACGCTCGAGGAACTCCTCTCCACGCGCCAGGTCCCCGTCTATGTGGTGCACTTCAGCCAGATCGAGGCCATTGACCGGGCCCAGACGCTGATGAGCATCAACGTCTGCACCCGCGAAGAGAAGGACAAGATCGCCGAGCTGATCGCGAATTTCCGTTTCGCCGCAGGCTTCGGCAAGACGCTCAACCGGCTGGTCCGGCACGGTATCGGCGTCCATCACGCCGGCATGCTGCCGAAGTACAGGCGGCTCGTGGAACAGCTTGCCCAGGCGGGCCTGCTTAAGGTGATCTGCGGTACGGACACGCTGGGCGTGGGCATCAATGTGCCCATCCGCACCGTCTTGCTCACCGCACTGAGCAAGTACGACGGCGTACGCACCCGTCCGCTTAACTCCCGGGAGTTCCACCAGATTGCCGGACGGGCCGGCCGCGCGGGGTATGACACCGCCGGGACAGTCGTGGTCCAGGCCCCGGAACACGTGATCGAAAACGTGAAGGCCATGGCCAAGGCCACCGCCAAATTTGGTGACGACCAAAAGAAGCTCCGCCAGGTTGTCAAGAAGAAGCCGCCGGAGGGCTTCGTTTCCTGGGGTGAACCCACTTTCAAGCGCCTTGTGGAATCCGTGCCCGATCCTTTGACCTCAAGTTTCAGCGTGACGCATTCGATGCTGATGAACCTGATGGAACGGCCGGGCGACCCGTTCACGGCGGCTCGCCGGCTGCTGACCGAAAACCACGAGACCCGGTCCTCGCAGCTGCGGCTGATGAAAAAAGCCCTGGGAATCTACCGGGAGCTCCTTGCCGCTGAGGTGGTGGAGCGCATCCCGGCAGAAGAGCAGGGCCACGACGGCAGGACCGTCCGGCTCACCGTCCATCTGCAGGCCAATTTTGCCCTGAACCAGCCGCTCTCGCCGTTTGCACTGGCGGCGCTGGAGCTCCTTGACCCGGATTCGCCGTCGTACGCCCTGGACGTGGTGTCGGTGATCGAGGCGACTCTCGAAAAGCCCCGCCAGATCCTCTCCGCGCAGCAGAAGAAGGCCCGCGGGGAGGCGATTGCCGCGATGAAGGCTGATGGCATCGAGTACGACCAGCGCATGGCCATGCTGGAGGACGTCACCTATCCGCAGCCGCTCGCGGAACTCCTGGGCGAAGCCTTCGAGGTCTACCGCAAGGCCGCGCCCTGGGTGGGCGACTTTGAACTGGCGCCCAAGTCCGTGGTCCGCGACATGTTCGAGCGCGCCATGAACTTCGGCGAGTTCGTCCAGTTCTACGGGCTGGCCCGCTCCGAGGGCATTGTGCTGCGCTACCTCGCCGACTGCTTCAAGGCGCTGCGCCAGACCGTACCGCAGGACATGCTCCGGGAGGACCTTGAGGACCTCATCGCCTGGCTTGGCGAACTGGTGCGGCAGGTGGATTCCAGCCTCCTGGACGAATGGGAGGAGCTGACGTCCGGCGCCATGCCTACCCCGCACGACGCTCCCCCTCCCCCGCCGCCGTCGCTGACGTCCAACATCCGGGCCTTCCGTGTGATGGTCCGCAACGAGATGTTCCGCCGTGTGGAACTGTTCGCGGACGAGAACGCAGCTGCCCTGGGCGAGCTCGACGGCGGCGCAGGCTGGGGTGCCGACCGTTGGGAAGACGTCCTGGACGACTACTTCGACGAACACAACGACATCGGCACCGGCCCGGATGCCCGCGGCCCCGGACTGCTCATGATCACCGAAGAGCCCGGGTTATGGAAGGTCCGGCAGATTTTCGACGATCCGGCGAGCAACCATGACTGGGGCATCTCCGCGGAAGTGGACCTGGCGGCCTCCGACGAAACCGGTACGGCAGTGGTCCGGGTCACCGACGTCAACCGGCTCTAGGCTGTGGCCCCGTGGAATCCGTCCCCGACCTGACCGGCAGCCTTCGGGTTTTGGAAGCCCTTGAGGGCCAGCCCGTGGCGCCCGCCAACGGTCCGCGGCAGTGGTGGAACGGCGCGCTGGACGTCGAGGGGCTGGCCTTGGGGGCGGTCCAGGCAGCAGCGACATCACTGAACGCACTGGTTGGTGTGCCGGGCAGGTATTCGCTGGCATCCGGAGCCACGGCGGCGTCCTTCGATTCGCTCGGACACCTGCGGATCGCAGGCGGGAAACCCCAAGGATTCGCTCCGGCATCCGGCTTTCGGCGCACGTCGGACGGCTGGATCCGCCTGCACGCCAACTATCCCCACCACGCAGCCCGGCTGATGGCGGCACTCTCCGTCAGCACGGCACAGGATGTGGAACGGGCCCTGCGAAGCATGACGTCCCTGGCAGCCGAGGATGCCATTACGGCCAACAAGGGCGTCGCTGCTGCTGTGCGCACGCGGGAGCAGTGGGCCGCCACCCCAATGTATGGGACGGTCAGCGCCGGGCCGTGGATCAGCATCTCCCGGCCATCGACGGACGCCAGTGAGAGTCGTCAGCTCCCCCGGTGGGTTCCAGGGGCAGTTTCGCGCCACCCCTTGCTCGGGCTCAAGGTGCTGGACCTGACCCGCGTCATTGCCGGTCCCGCGGCCACGCGCCTCCTGGGCGCCCTGGGTGCGGACGTGCTGCGCATCGACCCGCCCCAGCTTCCGGAATTGAGCGACGTGTTTGTTGACTCCGGCTTTGACAAGCGCAGCGCGGAGGCGGACTTCCGGGAGCCGGACGTGATGGAAACAGTCAGGGGTCTTATTGAATCTGCCGACGTGGTGGTCACGGGATACCGCGACGGCGGGCTGGACCGTTTCGGACTGGCGCCCGAAGCGCTGCTTCAGGCACGGCCCGACGTCGTGATCGTCACCCTCAGTGCGTGGGGAAGCGGCGGGCCCTGGAAAGGACGGCGCGGTTTCGACAGCCTGGTGCAGGCCGCCTGCGGCATAGCCGGACGGTATGGCCGGACGACCGATGACGGGTGGCGGCCGGGGGCGCTGCCTGTGCAGGCGCTTGACCATGCCACCGGATATGGCCTGGCGGCGGCAGCACTTGCCTTGCTGGCCGAACGGCTGCGCAGCGGACGTGGCGGCGCGGCCCGGCTTTCCCTGGCCCGCACCGCCGAAGAATTGTTCAGGCTCCCCGCCTTGGCTGGCCACGGCGTTTCCCTGCCTGAACCGGACTACCGCGTGATGGAGAGCCCCTACGGCCGGCTACGGTGCGTTGGACCACCCATCATGGCGGACGGTGCGCCGCTTGAATACGGTGAGGGACCAGTCCGCTACGGGACATCCCAGCTTCGCTGGCAATAGCGATCCTGCGGCATAGACCACGGGCCCGCTAGTAAACTCGGACCATGAGTGTAATCCGCCCCGCCACGCGGCAAGACGTCCCCGCCATCCTGCAGATGATCCACGATCTGGCCATCTACGAGGAGGAACCGGACGCAGTCCGCAACACCCCGGAAATGCTGGCGGAGGTCCTGTTCGGCGAGAACCCGCGCGTGTTTGCCACGATGGCCGAGAACAGCGCGGGCGAGGTCCAGGGGTTCGCCCTCTGGTTCCTGAACTACTCCACATGGGAAGGCGTCCACGGGATCTACCTGGAAGACTTCTACGTTAGCCCGGACGCCCGCGGCGAGGGGCACGGCAAGGCGCTGCTGAAGCACCTGGCTGCCACCGCCGTCGAGAACGGCTACGCCCGGGTGGAGTGGAGCGTCCTGGACTGGAACGAGCCGTCCATCAACTTCTACCGCAGCCTCGGCGCCCGTCCCCTGGATGGCTGGTCCACGTTCCGGCTGACCGGCGACGCCCTGGAGAGCTTTGGCACCAGGACGGCGGCGTCCATCCGTGGCTGAGCGCGACGCTTCCGCCGAAATCATGCAGACGCGGACCCCTGTCCCGCATTTTGTGAAGGCCCGGCACGAGTTCCGGGGCATGCGCACCGCCGAGCACTACTTCACCGTTCCCCTGGACCACTTCCCGCCGGAGAGCGGCGACGGCGCCGCTGAGACCATCACCGTTTTCGCCCGTGAGTACGTTTCGTCGGCCCATACCCAGGCTGAAGCCGAAGCGCTTCCCTGGCTGCTGTTCCTCCAGGGCGGCCCGGGCGGCCGCGGCAACCGGCTGGCTTCGCTGAGCGGCTGGAGCAAGGCGGCAGCCCGGGACTTCCGGATCCTGATGCTGGACCAGCGCGGCACCGGGCTTTCGACTCCCCTTGACCGGAACACGCTGCCGGCGCGTGGAACGGCCGAGGCACAGGCTGGGTACCTTGAGCATTTCCGTGCTGATTCCATCGTGGCCGACGCGGAGCTCATCCGGGCGGCGCTCGGCTCCGGCCCCTGGAGCATCTACGGCCAAAGCTATGGCGGATTCTGTGCGCTGACGTACCTGTCCTTTGCCCCGGACGGGCTGAAGGAAGCCCTCATCACGGGCGGGTTGGCGCCGCTCGCCGGCCACGCCGACGACGTCTACCGCGCCACCTTCGACCGCGTTGCGGCCCGCAACACCGAGTACTTCAGCTGGTATCCGGAGGACCGCCAGACAGTGAACGCGATCGCATCGCACCTTCGGCAGACCGAGGAGTTCCTTCCCGACGGCGGCCGGCTCACAGTTGAACGGTTCCAGATGGTGGGCTCCTTCCTGGGCGGAAACACGCGGGTAGACGGCCTGCATTACCTGCTGGAAGACGCCTTCACCGAGACACCACAGGGGAACAGGCTCTCCGATGCCTTCCTGGAGCAGGTCCAGGGCATCGTGTCCCGCCTGGCGAACCCGCTCTATGCCCTGCTGCACGAGTCCATCTACGGGCAGGGACAGGCGACCGACTGGGCTGCCTGGCGTGTGCTGCAGGAAAATCCGGCATTCCACCCGGATGCGGAAGCGCTGCTGCTGACCGGCGAGATGGTGTACCCGTGGTATTTCGAACAGGATCCCGCCTTGGTGCCGCTGCGGCAGGTGGCCCATCTACTGGCCACTAAAACTGACTGGAAGCCGCTGTATGACCCCAAACAGTTGGCCGCGAACAGCGTGCCGGTCGCCGCCGCGGTTTACCAGGACGACATTTACGTGGACCGCAGCCTGTCACTGGAGACGGCGGCTGCCGTGCGCGGACTCCGGGTATGGGAGACGGCCGACTTCCACCATGACGGCATAGCGGACGACGGCGAGGCTATTTTCGGGCGGCTTCTGGGTATGGTGCGCTCGGTTGCCGGCTCAGCCGGCAGCAGAGCCGCCAACTGAACCGGTGGTTGTGCCGGCGGTGGGGTTGCGGCGGCGCGCCACAAAAACAACGACGGCGGCGGTCAGCACTGCAGCCCCCACCAGGCCGCCTGCCATGTTGAGCCCCAGGTAGCCGGCCCAACTGAGGATCAGGGCGGAGGTGGCCCCGCCGACCGCACCGGCGGTGCCCATCAGCATGTCCGAGACACCTTGGACCACCACACGGGACTCCTGGCTAACGCTCTCCGCCAGCAGTGTGGATCCGGAAATCGTTGCCGCAGACCAGCCAATGCCCAGCAGGACAAGTCCCACGGCCACCGCGACGGTGGACGTCTGGCCAAACCCTGCGACGGCGACGGCCGCGATGAGCGTGGCGAAGCCGATCATGATTGTCTCAGTCCTGCCTGCCTTGTCCGTCAGCCAGCCCATGACCGGCGACAACGCGAACATGCCTGCGATATGCAGGGAGATGGTGAAGCCGATGATCACCAGGACATCGCCGAAGGCGGCGTGGCCGGCATGGGAAGCACCAGGCCCGGCCACGAGTTCCTGCAAATGCAGCGGGGTCATGGACATCACGCCCACCATCACGGCGTGCGCTCCGACGACGGCGGCAAGCGCCAGCCAGGAAGCCCTGGACTGGCGGATTGCCCGCAGCCCGCGGACGAGCGATCCCCCGACTGCGTTGCGCGCTGTGGCGCCTTGCTGATTTGCCGTACCTGGCGGCGTGCCCTGCATTTTCCCGCCAGCTGGCTGGGCGGCGGTCTCTTGGGCGGCGATTTCCCGTGCGAACAGGAGCGGATCGGGCCTGAGGCCAGCGAAAAGCAGCACAATCGCCAGCAGCAGTCCGGCCGCGGCGATCACAAACGGTCCGGCGACGGGAGGCAGACCGAGGGCCAGGCCCACAACGGTGCCGGGCTGGATCAGGTTGGGTCCGGCCACTGCGCCGACCGTCACAGCCCACACGACTGCGGAAAGCGCCCTGCCGCGGTGTTCAGCATCCGCAAGGTCGACGGCGGCGAAGCGTGCCTGCAGGCTGGCCGCGGTGCCCACCCCGATGCCCACTCCCCCCAGCACCAGCAGGACGAACAAGCCGGACACGATGGACAGCACTATCAGCGCAGTGCCGGCCAGAGCGGCGGAAAGCCCCGTGACCTGCCCGGCCCGGCGGCCCCGCCGGTCCGCCAGCGAAGCCAGGGGCAGGGCAGTCAGCGCGGCCCCCAAGGTCATCACCGTTGCCACGGCACCCGCCCACACGCTGGAACCTGAAAGTTCCACGGCCAGGATGGAACCAATGGAAACCGTGGCTCCGGTGCCGATGCCGCCGAAAACCTGGGCCGCGCTCAGCAGCACCACGGTGCGCCGTTGCACCTGGCGCACTCCTCTTTCCGTGATCAGGGTGCGGGCCATGGTCCGAGCATAGTCCTCGGGCGGCCAGGTCCTACAGGGGGCAGATTAAGTCACTGATCCCGGCCGCAGTGCGGACGGGATCAGTGGAAATGCAGTTTGCGTCAACGAAACGCGGAGAAAGCCTACTCGGCTTCGCTGAGGCTCTTCTGGGCGTCTTCCTCGAGGCGGGGGTCCAGGTGGGAGGTCTCTGCCTTGGAGCTCAGGAGGCTGGCAATCACGGCAACGATGATGGTGCCCACGATGACGGCCAGGGAGACCAATGTCGGAATCTCCGGGGCCCATTCGATGTGGTGACCGCCGTTGATGAACGGCAGCTCGTTCACGTGCATGGCGTGCAGAACCAGCTTCACACCTATGAACGCCAGGATGAAGGACAGCGCGTGCTTCAGGTAGATCAGACGGTTCATCAGCCCTCCCAACAGGAAGTACAGCTGCCGCAAACCCATCAGCGCGAACAGGTTGGCGGTGAAGACGATGAACGGGCTCTGCGTCAGGCCGAAGATCGCGGGAATCGAGTCCACCGCGAAGAGGAGGTCGGTCAGGCCGATGGTGATGAACACGATCAGCATGGGCGTGAAGACCTTCTTGCCGTCCACCGTGGTGCGCAGCTTGCCGCCGTCGAACTTCTCCGACATGGGGATGACCTTGCGGATCCGGGCGATGAGCGGATTTTCCTTGTCCTCTTCGTCTTCGCCTTCATCCTGGGCCTGCTTCCAGGCTGTCCAGAGCAGGAACGCGCCGAAGATGTAGAACACCCAGCTGAACTGCTCAATCACGATGGCGCCGAGAAGGATGAAGATGCCGCGCAGGATCAGGGCGATGATGATACCCACCATCAGGACTTCCTGCTGGTACTTACGGGGCACGGAGAAGCGGGCCATGATGATGATGAAGACAAACAGGTTGTCGATGCTGAGGCTGTATTCAGTGACCCAGCCGGCCACGAACTGGCCGCCGAATTCGGCGCCGGTAAAGAAGAACATGGCCCCGGCGAACAGCAGGGCCAGGGAGACGTAGAACGCAACCCACAGGCCGGCTTCCTTCATGGAAGGTTCATGGGGACGCCGGACGACCAGCAGAAGGTCAATGAGGAGGATCAAGCCGAGGACGACAAGTGAGCCGACCTCAAACCATACGGGTAATTCGGGCACGGGTAGCCTTTCGCAGGGTACAGAGAATTGGTGTAAGTCTCTCCGGCCAGCCTGTGCACTTGGTGCTGAATTGGCGGCCCGCTACGCCCGGCCAGGCAACTGTGCCTGGCGTGTTGACGATCGTAGCGCTCGGGATACTCCCCTACGTGACGTTAACTGTACAGCAGGCGTCCCCGCACGCGGGAACATGCCCCGAACGCTGCGTGCCCCCGCCGCCCGGGGGTGTCCTAGGCGTGGCCGGCCGCCTGCATCTGGCGGAGCTCTTTCTTGAGGTCACTGACCTCGTCCCGGATCCGCGCGGCCAGCTCGAACTGGAGTTCGGCGGCAGCGCCGTGCATCTGTTCGGTCAGCTGTTCGATGAGGCCCACGAGGTCTTCGGCCGGTGCTGCGGCGAGGCCGTCCTTGCGGACCTGTGCCGCACCCTTTGCCGCGGACTTGCCACGTTTGGCGCCCTTGGCCAGCCGGTTGTTGTTGAGCAGTTCCTGGGTGTCGGCGTCTTCCTTGGCCAGCTGGTCGGTGATGTCGGCAATCTTCTTCCGCAGCGGCTGCGGATCGATGCCCCGTTCCGTGTTGTAGGCCACCTGGATGGCGCGGCGCCGGTTGGTTTCATCGATAGCCTTGGCCATGGAGTCGGTGATGCGGTCCGCGTACATGTGGACCTCGCCGGAGACGTTGCGGGCGGCACGGCCGATGGTCTGGATCAGCGAAGTCGCCGAGCGCAGGAAGCCTTCCTTGTCCGCATCCAGGATGCTTACGAGCGAGACTTCTGGCAGGTCTAGGCCTTCCCGGAGCAGGTTAATGCCCACCAGGACGTCGAAGACACCCATCCGGAGTTCCCGGAGCAGTTCAACCCGTCGCAGGGTGTCCACGTCGGAGTGCAGGTATTCGACCTTGATGCCGTGGCCCAGCAGGTAGTCGGTGAGGTCTTCCGCCATCCGTTTGGTCAGCGTGGTGACCAGGACGCGTTCGTTCTTTGCCGTGCGGGTCTTGATCTCTCCGAGCAGGTCATCGATCTGGCCCTTGGTGGGCTTGACCACCACCTCGGGGTCGATCAGTCCGGTGGGCCGGATGATCTGCTGCACAAAGCCGTCCGCCTTGCCCAGTTCGTACTTGCCGGGAGTGGCCGAGAGGTAGACCGTCTGGCCTACGCGTTGCAGGAATTCGTCCCATTTGAGCGGGCGGTTGTCCATGGCCGACGGCAGGCGGAAACCGAAGTCGACGAGGTTCCGCTTGCGGGACATGTCGCCTTCGTACATGGCGCCGATCTGCGGCACGGTGACGTGGGATTCATCGATCACCAGCAGGAAGTCGTCCGGGAAGTAGTCGATGAGGCAGTGCGGAGCGGTCCCGCGGGCACGGCCGTCGATGTGCGACGAGTAGTTTTCGATGCCGTTGCAGAAGCCCATCTGCTGCATCATTTCGAGGTCGTAGGTGGTGCGCATCCGGAGCCGTTGGGCTTCCACCAGCTTGTTCTGGCCTTCCAGGACGGCCAGGCGTTCGGCGAGTTCGTCCTCGATCCGCTTGATGGCCCTGGCCATCCGTTCGGGCCCGGCCACGTAGTGCGAGGCCGGGAAGACGTACATTTCCTCTTCGTCCCTGATCAGTTCGCCAGTCAGCGGGTGAAGGGTATGGATGTTCTCAATCTCGTCTCCGAAGAATTCGATGCGGATGGCGAGTTCCTCGTACATCGGGATGATTTCCACGGTGTCGCCGCGTACCCGGAACGTGCCGCGGTGGAAGTCCATGTCGTTGCGCGCGTACTGCATCGCGACGAATTTCCGGAGCAGGTCGTCGCGGTTCATCTGCGCCCCCTTGCGGAGCGTGACCATGCCGGCAATGTACTCTTCCGGCGTGCCCAGGCCGTAGATGCAGGACACGGTGGCCACCACAATGACGTCGCGGCGGGTCAGCAGGGCGTTGGTGGCGGAGTGGCGGAGCCGTTCCACTTCCTCGTTGACGGAAGAGTCCTTCTCAATGAAGGTGTCCGTCTGCGCTACGTACGCCTCAGGCTGGTAGTAGTCGTAGTACGAAACGAAGTACTCCACCGCATTGTTGGGCAGGAGTTCCCGGAATTCGTTGGCGAGCTGGGCGGCCAGGGTCTTGTTCTGCACCATGACCAAGGTGGGCCGCTGGACCTGTTCGATGAGCCAGGCCGTGGTTGCGCTCTTGCCGGTACCGGTGGCGCCCAGCAGGACAACGTCCTTTTCGCCGTTCCTGATTCGCTCCGTGAGTTCGGTGATGGCGGCAGGCTGGTCGCCGGCCGGCTGGAACTCGCTGATGACTTCAAACGGAGCGACGACGCGGTTGATCTCCTGGGCAAGGCTCATGCAACTAATCTACAACCGGGGACCGACAGTGACAGCCGGATCAGTTACCGGCGAACAGCCAGCCGCGGGGGCCGGGAGTTCAGGGGGTGTACGACGGCGGCACCCACCCCGTGCGGTCCGCCCAGCTGTCCATTTGCGGCCAGGCGACGTCCGTGAACCACGGCTCCTTCGCCGCCGCGTACGCATGGGTACCTTTGGACCCGGCAAACTGCTCGGACAAAACACGTTTGTGGTCCGCATACAGGCTGACGGCCTCCGGATCGCTCCTGAGCCAGTCGCGGAAGAGCAGCGCGTACCGCCAGCCAGATGACCCGGCAGCCCGTACATGGACGTTCACGGCGCGGCCGGGGTCCGCGTTGGCATGGAAGCGTTTCTTCCATTGCTCCGGATCTGGCTGCGTCGGTTTCGGAGTGTCGAAGGCCACCCCTGGCACGGCAGGGAATCCCGCGTCCGCCAGCAGCGGCGCGATCCGGTCCGCGGTATTGAGATCCGACACCGTGACCTGGAGGTCAATGACGTCCTTGGCTGCCAGGCCAGGCACGGCCGTGGAGCCAATATGGTCGACTGCAAGAATGTCGTCCGCTGCGGCGGCGGCGATCCGGGATCCCAGCCGTGCGGCCTGGTCCGCCCAGTCCTCGCGCGGCGCAAACAACACGGCGGTGCCGATCCGGGCTGCCCTGACGCCGCGGCGGATATTGTCCGCGTACGGGACCAGCCGCTCCGTCCACAGCCGGTCCACCTGCGCGGTCACGTCTGCCAATGACCCGGAGTTGTCCAGGACCACGTCGGCAGCCGCAAGCCGCGCACCACGCGACGCCTGGGCCGCCATCCGCGACCCGGCGTCCTCGGCTGTCATGCCTCGGTGTTCGAGCATCCGGCCGATCCGGACGTCATCGGGTGCATCCACCACCAGGACCAGATGGAAGCCGCTCCCCTGGCCGGTTTCCACGAGCAGTGGAATGTCCTGGACCACAATGGCGCCGGCCGGGGCTGTGGCGATGATCCTGGCCGCGGCGGCCCGGACCAGCGGGTGCACAATGCCGTTCAGGACAGCCAGCTGCGAGGGATTGCCGAACACCACGGAACCCAGCCTGGCCCGATCCAGCCGGCCCCCGGCGTCGAGCATGTCCGGCCCAAAGGATTCCACCACACGGGCCAGTCCCGGCATTCCCGGCTCAACCACGTCCCGGGCCAGCGCATCCGCGTCCACCAGCACGGCACCGAGCCCGGCGAGGCGTGAGGCGACCACTGACTTCCCGGATGCTATGCCACCCGTCAAACCGATCTTGAGCATCCCACCACCCTACTAGTGGGCCCACGCGGCCAGGGTTCCCTGGGCGAGCGCAGCGAATTCAGGGAGGCGGTGGGGAATAGACTTGGGCGGTGCAAGAGCAAGACAGCCGCGCCACGGCCTACACCACCCTCGCCTTGGGCCAGGACTTCCGGCACGAGATCGAGATCAAACGCTCCAGGTTCATTACCGTGCTGGGCCGCGCCGACAATGAGGACACCGCCCGGGACCTGGTGGCCGGACTGCGCCGCGAGTTCCACGACGCCCGCCACCACTGCTCGGCGTTCGTCCTGGGACCGGACCGGGACATCCAGCGCTCCAATGACGACGGCGAACCTTCGGGCACCGCCGGCATCCCGATGCTGGAGGCCATCGTCAAAAGGGAAACAGCACCTGGCGTGACTGACCTCAGCGACTTAAGTGCCGTCGTCGTCCGCTATTTCGGCGGCATCCTGCTGGGCGCCGGCGGACTGGTGCGCGCCTATTCGGAATCGGTGTCCGCCGCCCTGGAACGGGCTCCCCTGGTCCGGCGGAGCCGGCTGCGGCTCTGCTCTGTGTCGGTGCCGCATGCCGCTGCCGGACGGCTGGAGAATGATCTTCGGGCGGCCGGGTTTGTGATGGCGGAAACCAGCTACGGAGCGCAATACACGATCCTGCGCCTGGCAGTACCCGACGAACCTGAGCAAATCACTGCAGCCACCGAACGCGTGCTGTCGCTTACCGCCGGGAGAACCGGGCTCACGCCGGCCGGAACGGAGTGGCTCGATGTCCCGCTCCCCTGAGGTCCGCCTGGCACACGTCGACGAACCCACGCTGGAGCGGCTGCTGGAACTGGCGCAGCGGGACGCGTCCGCGGACGACGCCACGCCGCCCCTTGGCAACGGGACCGGCTGGAACACGGAACGCATCAACTGGTTCCGAAACTTCCACCGGTCTGCGGCCGCCGGATTGGACGGACCAGGCGCGGAAAAGAGCTGGGCTGTTCTCTGCGACGGCAGCCCGGCCGGTTCGGTCAGGCTCAAAATGATTGACGACGGAACGGCACAATCCGGAACTGCTGAGACAGGCATCTGGCTGGGCCGGAACTACCGTGGCCTCGGTGTGGGCGGCGCCGCGCTGATGCTGGTCTTGGCGGAAGCCCGCCGCGCCGGACTGCGGCAGATGCAGGCCCACACCACGGCAGGCAACGTAGGTGCGCAGCGGCTCCTCACCGCTGCCGGCGCGGTATTAACGCACGGCGACGGCGGCGCGGTGAGTGCCGTCGTCGTGCTCTCATCTGGCTCGCAGTAGACGCACCGAAACCCGCGTTTGGGAGCGTTCAGGTTTGGGAGCGTTCAGTGCCGGTCAAGTGGCCGCCTGAACACTGCGGGTTAAGCACAGCGGGCCCCTGCTCTCGCAGGGGCCCGTTGTGCTGGCCCGGGAAGCCCCGGGCCGGTGGCAATTAGTTGCCGGTCAGCTTCTCGCGCAGAGCTGCAAGAGCCTCGTCCGAAGCCAGGGTACCGGCGCCGGTGTTGGACTCGGCAGCAGGCTCGGAGGAGTAGCTGGTGGTGCCTGAATCGCTGTCACCGGACGTTGCAGCTGCAGCGTCGTCGGCAGCGTGCTGGGCAACCTGCTTCTTGTGTGCTTCCCAGCGGGTCTGGGCGTCAGCGTACTGCTGCTCCCAGACGGCGCGCTGGTTCTCGTAGCCTTCAAGCCACTCGTTGGACTCCGGGTCGAAGCCCTCCGGGTACTTGTAGTTGCCCTCTTCGTCGTACTCAGCGGACATGCCGTAGAGAGCCGGATCGAATTCGGTGGACTCGGCGTCAACGCCCTCGTTGGCCTGCTTGAGGGAGAGCGAGATACGGCGGCGCTCGAGGTCGATGTCGATGACCTTGACGAACAGCTCGTCACCAACGGAGACAACCTGCTCAGCCAGCTCCACGTGGCGGACGGCGAGTTCGGAGATGTGCACGAGGCCTTCGATGCCGTCTTCGACGCGGACGAACGCACCGAACGGAACAAGCTTGGTGACCTTACCCGGTACAACCTGCCCGAGGGCGTGGGTGCGGGCGAAGGTCTGCCACGGATCTTCCTGCGTAGCCTTGAGCGACAGGGAAACGCGCTCGCGGTCCAGGTCGACTTCGAGAACTTCGACGGTGACTTCCTGGCCAACTTCGACAACCTCGGACGGGTGGTCGATGTGCTTCCAGGACAGCTCGGAAACGTGCACGAGGCCGTCTACGCCGCCAAGGTCCACGAATGCACCGAAGTTGACGATGGAGGAAACAACGCCGGGACGGACCTGGCCCTTCTCCAGCTTGTTGAGGAACGTGGAGCGAACCTCGGACTGGGTCTGCTCGAGCCATGCACGGCGGGACAGCACAACGTTGTTGCGGTTCTTGTCCAGCTCGATGATTTTGGCTTCGATCTTCTGTCCGATGTACGGAGCGAGGTCGCGCACACGGCGCATCTCGACGAGGGATGCGGGCAGGAAGCCGCGCAGACCGATGTCGAGGATAAGACCACCCTTGACAACCTCGATGACGGTACCGGTAACGACACCGTCTTCTTCCTTGACCTTCTCGATGTCGCCCCAGGCGCGCTCGTACTGAGCACGCTTCTTGGAGAGGATCAGGCGGCCTTCTTTGTCTTCCTTGGTGAGCACCAGGGCTTCGACGAGATCGCCAACGGAGACAACGTCTCCGGGATCAACGTCGTGCTTGATGGACAGCTCGCGGGAGGGGATGACACCTTCGGTCTTGTAACCGATGTCGAGCAGAACTTCATCGCGGTCGACCTTGACGACGGTACCTTCGACGAGGTCTCCGTCGTTGAAGTACTTGATGGTGGCGTCGACTGCTGCGAGGAAGTCCTCAGCGGTACCGATGTCGTTAATGGCGACTACGGGGGTACCGGGCTTCTCGGTGGAGGTGATGGTCATGTAGTAGGGGCTCCGTTGTGGATAGTTAGTTGGTCAGGCAAACCGCCGCGCCCGCGTTATGGAACGCAGGCGCAGGTCTTCGGGCGATCACAAGGATCTTCCGGGTCTTCCTGATTTGTGGATTTTAGAAACGTGCACGTAGTACGCGCCCACTTATTCTAGTCGCAGCGGCCAACGGGGGTCAAAGCGCAGGCAACACGTCGCCCAGTCGGGCGAACGTGGTTCCGCCGCCCTTAAGTTGTGGCAGCGCCTGCCGGAAGCCAGCGGCTGTGCCGCCGCCGGGCTTATTGAAATGCGCTATGACGATGTCGCCAGGACGTGCTGTGGCCACGGCGGAGGCAACCGCCGCCGGCGCCAGCGTGGCGCCGGCGTCGGCGTTGATGCTGAAGTTGACCGGCAACATGCCCAGACGCCGGGACATCGCGGCGGCCACCTCGTCGAAATAGGCTGTTCCGGAGCGGAAGAACCGTGGCTTGTGCCCCGTCACTTCCCGGAAGACATCCGCGCAGCCGGTGAGTTCGTCATATACGTCGGCCACATTCCTGGTGCCTGGGATGCCATAGGCTGATTTGCCGGTCACGGACAACGGCCGGTGCTGCCAGCCATGGTTGGCCAGTTCAAAGAGCGGGTCGTGCGCCAACTCGGCGGCGACCTGCCGGTTTGACTGGATCCACCGGGCATTCACAAAGAGGGTGGCCGGGATGTTCAGCCGCCGGAGCGTAGCGAGCAGCTCCTGGTCGACGCCGGATCCGCCGGGGCCGCCGCAGGCATCGAAGGTGAGCACCGTATGACTGCCTGGCGACCTGGTGACCACGCCGGTGACGCCCAGACCCCACTCGGTCGGCCGGCGGCCGTCGAATTCCGTCACCAGCTGCGCTTTTGACGGAAGCGGGACCGCGGCTGCCGTCGCGGCCGGGACCTGCGACGGTGCCGCCGACGCTTCTGGCCCGTTTGGCACGGGCGGGGCAAGCACCGCGGGGTCCCCGTGTTCATCCGAAAGAGCCACAGGCTCAATCGCGGCCGTGTCCGCCGACGAACAGGTTGTCACCGCAGCAAGAACGCCGGACGCCAGACCGAGCAAAATAGCCCGGCGGCCAGTCCGCCCGGCCACACCAAAATCCCCCATGAATTGTCCTTGAACGAGGCAGGAGCCCCTAGAAATGGGTCAGGCAGTGGGTGGCCCGCTCAACCGCGAACATCCCCCGTGCCCGGAGCGACGCGCCCTGCTTGTGTTCACGGATTCGCCCAGCCGAAGTCAGCGTAACCGGACAGACCGCTCCCAGATAAATTGATGACAGGGCGGAGACATCCAATGTCAGGTCAGCCCCGGCTGTCTCTTCCAGGCGTACGACGGCGGCCTCGCCGCCGCTGACCTCCAGGGCAAACGTTCCAGACGTGAGGCCAAGCAGGTCCTGCACGTCGAGCACAAGCCTGCCATCCTCCGGGTAATGCCGAGCCTCCAGCGCCTGGGCCACGTCCAGGATGCGGAGCCAGAGCATGTCCCGGCTGTCTGAGGAGTCGATGCAGCGCGGATCCGCCAGCGCCCAGGTGAGCGGGTCATCCAGCGGCGCTTCCTCCCACGTGACACGTTCCACCAGGTCGATGGCGCCGAGGAACTGCCAGAGCTCCAGGTACGCCTCGTTCGTGGCGGCCACAAGGTCCACTACCTGCATGGTGTAGGGCTCGGTGTCCCAGCCGAGGAATTTGTAGGAGACGTAGCCGTCCACGGCACCGTCGGGGCCGTAATGCAGGGCCACCTTGACGGCGGGGTCTTCCTTGCCGTCTTGCCCCAGGGACCCGGAAGCCAGTTGCCGGTACCACTCCTGGCGGCTGATCGATCCCGGGGTCAGGCGGTGCACGCGGTCGAAGACCTCCGGCGCAAGGTCCAGCAGCACACGCGGGTCCGCGATGTCCACGTTGCCGGCGGCGTGGAAGTTGAGCTGGAAGCGGGACGTGGTGTCAACCTTCACCGTGCGTTCGAAGCTGGCCACCCCGTAGCCGAACCGTCCGTAGATAGAGCCCTCGGACGCTGTCAGGGCTGCCATTGCAAGGCCATCCTGCTTCGCCATGGCCAGGTCCTCGGACATCATCCGGCGCAGCAGGCCGCGCCGACGGTGTGAGGTCCGGACCGTCACCGCGGTGACAAGCTGGGTTTCCAGCAGCCTGCCGAAGCCGATGTTGAGCGTTTTGCGCAGGGTCCCGAAGGTTGCCACGGGCACGTCCGCGGGGAGGGATCCCGGCGCGATTTCCCGCGTCTGGTAGGCGCCGGTGAAGATCCGCCGGTCAGCTGCGTAGGTCTCCAGGGATTTCGCAACGTGTTCCGGCGTGCGCGTGGGTTCGTGGAAGCCAAAAGCCACCGCCTTTACCCACGATTCGGCGTCGGGGTAACCCGCCTCGCCTTTGGATGCCGCTGTGAAGCGCCGGATTTCATAGTCATCACTCAGTTCAGCCACACCGCCGAGCCTAACCAATGATTCCGGCGCCTGGCCAACAGCAACACGCCGGCCGTTCCCCCAGGCGCCGCGCTCCCGCCTCCTAGTGGCCGGCGTCGTACCAGCTGGGGCCCACGCCGATCTGGACATCCAGCGGGACGCTGAGGTCCGCGGCCGAGCCCATCTGCTCGGTGACGAGCTTCTCCACGGCAACACGTTCGCCGGCGGCGACTTCCAGCACCAGTTCGTCGTGGACCTGCAGGAGCATGCGCGACTTCAGGCCCTGAGCGGCCAGTTCAGCATGCACGCCCAGCATGGCGCGCTTGATGATGTCCGCGGCCGATCCCTGGATGGGTGAGTTCAGGGCGATGCGCTCCGCGTTTTCGCGCAGCTGCCGGTCCGTGCTGGTGAGGTCCGGCAGGTAGCGGCGTCGACCCTCGATGGTGGCCGTGTAGCCGTCCACCCGGGCCTGGTCCACCACGCCGCGAAGGTAGTCGCGGACGGCGCCGAACCGGTCGAAGTAGTCCTTCATCAGGGTGCGGGCCTCGTCCACGGAAATTTCCAGCTGCTTGGACAGGCCGAATGAGGTCAGGCCATAGGCGAGTCCGTAGGACATGGCCTTGACCTTCGAGCGCATGGCGCTGGTGACTTCCTCGGTGGGCACATGGAAGATGTTCGAGCCCACAAACCGGTGGAGGTCTTCGCCGTCCTGGTAGGCCTGGATCAGGCCGGCATCCCCCGAAAGGTGCGCCATGATCCGCATTTCGATCTGCGAGTAGTCCGCGGACAGCAGGCACTCGTAGCCGTCGCTGACCACAAAGATGCCGCGAACGCGACGGCCTTCCTCGCTGCGGATGGGGATGTTCTGCAGGTTCGGGTTGTTCGAGGAGATGCGGCCCGTCGCTGCCACGTTCTGCGCATAGGTGGTGTGGATCCGGCCGTCCTCCGTAACGGACTTCTTGAGTGACTCCAACATCTGGCGCAGCTTTGAAGACTCCCGGTGCGCCATCAGCTGGACCAGGAATTCATGCCCGGTCTTTTCCAGCAGGTTCTTCAGCGACGCGGCATCGGTGGTGTAGCCGGACTTGATCTTCTTGGTTTTCGGCAGTTCGAGTTCGTCAAAGAGCACGGTCTGCAGCTGCTTCGGCGATCCGAGATTAACCTCGTGGCCGATCGCGGCGAAGGCAAGGTCCTGCGCGTTGTCAATCACCTTGGCCAGATCAGCGATCTGCTCGTCCATCCGCGGCAGGTCGATGGCGATGCCCGTGGTTTCCATGTCGGCCAGCACGCGGCTGACCGGCAGCTCGAGGGTGGTCAGCAGGTCCCCGGCCTTGCGTTCGGTGAGTTCTGATTCGAAGTGCAGGCTCAGGGACCGGACCACAGCCGCTACCTGCACCAGGGCACCGGCAGCGGCGGCGTCGTCGCCGTCGAACGCCAGCTCCAGCTGGCCCGCCTTGGAGGCCTCCGACGGGACACTGACGTTGAGGTGATGCTGGGCCAGCTCCGCAAGTTCATACGTGCGGCGGTCCGGCTGGATGAGGTAGCCGGAAATTGAGGTGTCGTCCACCACGCCTTCCAGGCCAAGGCCCCGGCTGGAGAGGGCCTTCAGCGCAGCTTTGTAGCCGTGCATGACCTTCGGGGAGTTTTCATCGCGCAGCCAGTCCGCGAGGACATTTTCGGCAGCGGCGTCCTGTGCAGCGAGATCGACATAGACGGCGGCGTCGTCACGGACGATGGCCAGTGCGGCGGCGTCCTCGCCGATGCGCCCGGGGACCAGGTCGACGGCGACTGCCGAGGTCTTGCCAGCGCCGGCCGCCAGGAAGGCACCCAGCTCAGCTGCCTCGGCAGGGATCACGAAGTCCGGCGTGGCGATGCTTTCGCGCTCCGCGGATTCCACTTCCTCGCTGCCGTACAGGGCAAAGAGGCGGGTACGGATGCTCTTGAATTCGAGCTCGTCGAACAGCGTTTCCAGCGCGGCCTCGTCCGGCCGCGGTTCGGCGAGGTCGTCCAGCGTGAGCGGGAGGTCAAGGTCTGTATGGAGCCTGTTCAGCCGGCGGTTGCGCTTGACGTCCTCGACGTTGGCACGCAGGGAGTCCCCTACTTTTCCACCGATTGCATCCAGGTGCTCAAGAACGCCCTCGAGACCGCCGTATAGATTGATCCACTTTGCCGCGGTCTTGGGACCGACGCCGGGAACACCCGGGAGGTTGTCCGCGGTCTCCCCCACCAACGCGGCAAGGTCCGAATACTGGGCGGGTGTCACAAAATACTTCTCCTGGATGGCGGCCGCGTCCATCCGGGGGATGTCGCTGACGCCCTTCCTCGGGTAGAGCACAAAAACGTTGTCCGTGATCAGCTGGAAGGCGTCGCGGTCGCCCGAGACGAGCAGTACTTCAAAGCCTGCCTTTTCCCCCATGGCGGCGAGGGTTGCCAGGATGTCATCAGCTTCGTAGCCGGGCAGTTTGATGGTCTTGATACCCCAGGCGCCCATGACCTTGTCGATGAGGTCGATCTGGCCGCTCATCTCACGGGGAGTCTCGTTGCGTCCACCCTTGTACTCGCTGTACTCCGCTTTGCGGTGGGTGGTGTCATCCGAGACGTCGAAGGCGACGCAGATGTGGGTGGGCTTCTGTTCCTTGATCAGGTTGATGAGCATGGAGGTGAAACCGTGGATTGCATTGGTGTGCTGTCCGTTGGCGGTGGAGAATTTGTCCGCCGGAAGGGCGAAGAAGGCGCGGAAAGCCATCGAATGGCCGTCAAGCACCAGAAGCCGCGGCTGGCCGGTGCTGGGAACCACTGGGGCTTCCGTAGCGGAGACCCGGCCTCCGACCGGCAGGACGTTGATGTCCTGTAAGGCATCTGCAGCGTCAAGCGCAGTAGTTTCGGTCGGGAAGGGGGCCGGTTTGGTAGTTTCACTCACAGGTGCCAGCCTAGTTGCCATGATGGACAATTTCACGCCCGGGCCCTTCACTGAGGAATTGGTCACAGCAGGCATCCCGGCGGACCTCCACGACTGGCTCGGTCACATGGGCATCGGCGCGCTGGTCGTGAAGATGGCGATCCACTTCCTGGAGATGAGCCCGGAACGGACGGTGGCCACCATGCCGGTGGAAGGGAACACCCAGGTGGCGGGCATCCTGCACGGCGGCGCCCATGTGGTGCTGGCCGAGACGCTGGGATCTTTCGCTGCCGGGATGCACGCCGGCCCGGGCAGGCACGCCCTGGGCATTGAAGTCAGCGCGACACACCACCGTGCGATCGCCGCGGGCACCGTAACAGGCACCTGCACGGCAATCCACCTGGGCCGGACCCTGACAACGCATGAAATTGTGATGACCGACGAAAAAGGCCGCCGCCTCTCCACGGCACGCATCACCAACATGCTTCGGGACAACGAGCCGGCGGAGGCCTGACAGCTTGAGGCAGTCAGGCCGCTAGCGGGTCGGATCCGGGGCTGCCAGGGTGTAACGCAACTCCACGATCCCCCGCCCCATGGTGCGGGACGCCGTCAACTCCAGCGGCGTCGTCGGGCCTTTCAAAGGGAGCAGCCGCTTCCCCTCGCCCAGGACGACCGGGGTGACCGACAGGATGAGTTCGTCCAGCAGCCCGGCATCGGCGAATTGCGCAGCGAGGTTGCCGCCGCCCACCACCCATACGTTCTTCTCACCGGCGTGATCCTTGAAGTCCTGGATGAACTCCTGGACGGGTCCGCGGACGAACGTGATGTCCGTGCCGGCCGGGGCCACGTGTTCGTGCCGGGTAAACACATAGCAGGGTGTGGAAGGGTACGGCCAGTTGTCGGGTTCGTGCTCCATCAGCCAGGCGAATGTCTCGCCGCCCATAACAATGCAGCCGACGGCGGCCATGAAGTTTTCGTAGCTTTCCTTGCCGCCCTCGAAGCCGTCGAATTCGAGGAGCCAAGC
Source organism: Pseudarthrobacter sp. S6 (assembly GCF_050156575.1). Classification (NCBI taxonomy): domain Bacteria; kingdom Bacillati; phylum Actinomycetota; class Actinomycetes; order Micrococcales; family Micrococcaceae; genus Pseudarthrobacter; species Pseudarthrobacter sp. S6. Next base: position 2,437,604 of record NZ_CP189581.1, read on the forward strand.
CAGGTCATCCTTCGTGGTGGCAATGAAGCCGTCGATGGAGGCCGCGACGAAATACTGGATCCTGGACATGGAACCAGAGTAGCGCTGCGGTGTGGACGGGCTGAAGGGCTACTTGCTGAAGTAAGGAATGATCAGGTAGAGCCCGAAAAGCACAGCCAGGCCGCAGAGGCCAAAGCAGGTGTAGGCGAAGTAGCGCTTGGCGCGGGGTGAGGCCTGCTCGGCGTCGCCGGCGATGGCCGTCAGCCGCACGCCCAGCGAATACAGGACCACCACCGTTACTGCGGACACCAGGGTGGTGCCGGCCACGGTCAAGAGTTCCAACCACTTCATAGCTGCGCATCCTTCTGCTGGTCCGCCTTGGCGGCGTCCTTCTGCTGGTCTGCCTTGGCGGCATCCTTCTGCTGGTCTGCCATGGCGGCATCCTTCTGCCGGCTCGCCTTGGCACGGGCCCGGGCGAGGGCTTTCTTCTGGGCGAAGCGGACGGCGTGGCCCGCTTCTTCGACTTCCACGGCATTGTGGTGGCCCACCGACGACTTGCGGGAGTAGACGAACATAAACAGCACCGCCGCGGTGCCGGCGACGGCGGCAATCGCCACACCCACCACGCCCGTCTTCACGACCAGCGCGGTCAGCGCGCCCACAATACCGGCAGCAGGAAGCGTGAACAGCCAGCCCAGGGCGATCTTGCCCACCATGTTCCAGCGCACCGTGGTTCCTTTGCGGCCCATGCCGGACCCGATCACGGAGCCGGATGCCACCTGCGTGGTGGAGAGGGCGAATCCCAGGTGGGAGGAAGCCAGGATGGCTGAAGCGGTGCTGGTCTCGGCCGCGAAGCCCTGGGCGGGCTTGACCTCGGTGAGCCCGGAGCCCATGGTCCGGATGATGCGCCAGCCGCCTGTGTAGGTGCCAACAGCGATGGCCAGGGCGCACGCGGTGATGACCCAGAACTGCGGGCCCGAGCCCGGGGCCTGGGTGCCGGCGGAAATCAGCACCAGGGTGATAATGCCCATGGTCTTCTGGGCGTCGTTGGTTCCGTGGGCCAGCGCCACGAGGCTGGAAGTGAAGATCTGGCCGGTGCGGAACCCGCCGCGCTTCTGTGTCAGCTTGCTGCCGGTGTCAGGATCGTGCCGGGATGTCAGCGCATAGGCGAGCCGGGTGCAAAGGTACGCCACAAGGCCGGCAATGAGAGGGGCGAAGATCGCCGGCAGGATAACCTTTTGGAGTAACGTTTCCAGGTTCACGGAATTAAAACCGATGCCGGCGATGGCCGCGCCGATCAGCCCGCCGAACAACGCATGGGATGAGCTGGACGGCAGGCCTTTGAGCCAGGTGATCATGTTCCAGAGGATGGCGCCCATAAGCCCGGCGAAAATAATTTCCGGGGTGATCGGGACACCGTCGGAGCCTTCCCGGATGATGCCGCCGGAGACTGTTTTGGCCACTTCCGTTGAAAGGAAGGCACCAACCAGGTTCAGGATTGCGGCGAGGGTCACTGCCGTCTTCGGTTTAATGGCACCGGTGGCGATGGGCGTAGCCATCGCGTTGGCGGTGTCGTGGAAGCCGTTAGTGAAGTCAAAAAATAGTGCCAGTCCGATGACCAGCGCCACCATAAAGGTGATGTCCACCTGTTGCCCAATCTGCAGAGACGACGTTCAGCAGTTCCATTACCCCCGCCTGCCCTGCACAGCGTAGTTCACCTGCAGTTCACGTGGAATGACCTGCGGTGTTAACAGAGCCGGGTTGAAACCTTATCGATCGTACGCGCCCCTGGCATCAGGTCAAAACAGCTGCTTGGTGGCAAACGCGCTGACGGCGGCCAGCTCGGCCGGAGAAATTCCCCGGCGGGGGTCAGGCGACACGGTCAGGATCCGCGGGCCCAGGAAAGCGGCCCAGCCCATTGCTTGCTCTTCATACCGGAGTTGGTCGTCGATCCACACGATGCCATCCGGGTCGCTGGCCGCCAGGTCCTCTTGGAGGGCGGCCAGCTTCCACCAACCCTCCCCCGTTCCGCCGCCCTCCGCCGTCAGGCAGGGCCAGCGGCTGCCGGCCAGACCGATAGCCGGACACAGGTACTCCGCGGCCATGTCCTCCCAGCTGGTGAGCCACACAAAGCGGACTCCCGGCGCGCGGGAAAGTTGGTTCAGCCCGTCAACCAGCTGGCCAGCATAAGCCACTTCGAGCAGACCGGCATTCGCAAGGCGCCAGCCGGTACCCCACGGTGTATCGCCCGTTGCTCCGAACGGGCACACCACGCCGTCGACGTCCAGGTACAGGGTGATGTTCCGCATATCGCACTCCCTTACGCCGGCAGACCGGGCCTGGGCAGTAGCTGGTTGAGGGCTGCACACAGCAATCGTTGCATTGGGTGCAGCCCTCCTAAAGGATTCCTGGACGAAGCGCCTGCAGTCTGGCTTGAAGCAGCACCTACGGCGCGGGAGCTGCCTGCGGGTTGTTGACGTTGACCAGCCAGGCAGTACCGAACCGGTCGGTGCACATGCCGAAGATGTCGCCCCAGGGCGCCCGTTCGAGCGGAACGGTGACAGTGCCGCCGTCGGCGGTCAGCTTGTCCCAGTAGCCGCGCAGTTCAGGTTCGTCGTCGCCGCTGACGGAAACCGAAATGGAGCTGCCGCTCGCTAGGTCCATGCCGTTGGGCGTGTCAGCCCCCATTAGAACCAGGCCGTTGCTGGCCGTCAGAATGCCGTGCATGATCTTGTTGGCTTCCGCCGGATCTTCGCTGGCGTGGAACTCCCCGAACGTGCTGAGGGCCAGGTCACCGCCAAACACTGACTGATAGAAGGTCATCGCCTCCCGGGCGTTCTCGCGGAAGCCAAGGTAGGGGTTGAGCGTCGTTGGCATGGCCGGTTCTCCTTGTGGTGCGGACGTGAAACGGACTCGGAAACAGTCAACATCCTGCCGCACTTCCAACCGCGTTCATAGGGTTATGGGACCCTGATTTCCTGTCGGGTTCAGTGCAAAAACCGGTACCCCTGCTGCTGGGTCACCAACCGCGGAGGGTTCCGGACCAGGAGTTCCAGGATGTTCCATTCGGTCGGCGTCAGCCTGACGACGTTCCCCTCCCTCGTAACCTGCCGCCGAGCCAAGTCCACCGCGAAGGCGAGATTGCTCCCGTGACACGCGAGATCCTGCGCGAAGCCGAACCGGATGTCACCAAGCGGCCGTGGGTGCATGTGGGCTGACCGTTGACGACGCCGGGAGCTCACCCCCCGAGCTGGTGGACTGTGAAGGCCGTCAGGAACCCTACGGAAGCGGTCAGTCCCGTGAGGTTGTGATGCTCCTCGAACGCTTCGGGGATCATGGTGTCGGCGAGCATCGCCAGGATCCCGCCCGCCGCGATCGCGGTAATGAAGGCTACGACGACGTCCGGCGCGTTCTCCAACGCCACGAACCCGATCAGCGAGGCGAGCCCGGACAACACGGCAATGCCTCCCCACACCCCAAAAATGTATCCGGTACTGCGGCCTGCCTTTTTCATCCCCGCAGTACCGGACAGACCCTCGGGAACGTTGGAGATAAACACGGCCACAAGCATGGCCGGGCTGACCGATCCCGCGGTGATGAGTCCGACGCCGAGAACTACCGACTCCGGGATCCCGTCGAGGAGGGCGCCGAAGGCGATGGCCGTGCCGCTGCCGGGGCGCTCCTGTTCCGACGGTTGCTGGCCGCCCGAGCGTTTGCGGTGTTTTGCGCCGGCCCGGTTCAGGAGCATGTTTACTCCGACGTAGACCACGGAGCCGGACAGGAAACCGGTCACCGTTGGCCACAGGCCTCCTCCCTCAACCGCCTCGCCGACGAGCTCGAACGCCAGGGCCGAAATCAGCACGCCCGCCCCAAAGGACATGATCGTGGAGACAAGTTTGGACGGTATGGCCCATTTCCACGACGCGGCCGCCCCCAACACCAGTGCGGCACCGGCCACGGTTCCCCACATCAACGCCTGAAGCCACATCGGCATGCTGCCACCTTTCGTTTTGTCCGCCCGGGACTCACCGGACTGACTGAACCTGTACGCCCTGAACCTATACGCCTTCGGCCTCGTACGCACGGAACCGTGCCTGTCTACTGGCAGGGGCGGCAATTGTCGTAGGCTCAGGGGCATGGCCAGATACTTTGATGTTCACCCCCAGGATCCCCAGCCCCGCGCCATCACGCAGGCCGTGAAAATCGTGCTCGACGGCGGGCTGATCGCCTACCCTACGGACTCCTGTTACGCCCTCGGCGCCCAGCTGGGCAACAAGGATGCGCTGGACCGGATCCGGAATATCCGCAAGCTCGATGACAAGCACCACTTCACGCTGGTATGCAAGGATTTCGCCCAGCTGGGCCAGTTCGTGAACATCGGCAACGATGTCTTCCGCGCCATTAAGGCCGTCACGCCCGGCAGCTACACGTTTATCCTGCCTGCCACAAAGGAAGTGCCGCGCCGGCTGCTGCACCCGAAGAAAAAGACGGTGGGCGTGCGGATCCCGGACAACCGGGTGGTCCAAGCGCTGCTGGCCGAGCTTGGGGAGCCGCTGCTCTCCAGCACCCTGCTGCTCCCGGACGAGGAAGACCCGTTGACCCAGGGCTGGGAAATCAAGGAACGCCTTGAATACGCTGTGGACGCCGTCATCGATTCCGGCGACTGCGGGGCCGAGCCCACCACGGTGATCGACTATTCCAGCGGCGTGGCCGAAGTGGTGCGTCGCGGCACCGGGGACCCGTCCCGGTTCGAGTAGACCGGGCTCAAACAGACTCAGTCCTGCTTGCGCGCCCGGCTCGGCTGTACCCGCATGGGCTCACCAGGCATCTTCGGGTAGTCCGGGGGGAAGGGCAGCTCGCCGAGGCCGGCCTTGAGGTCCCGCTCCCACCAGCCCAACAGCACGTCGATAGTTCCCGGATGCCCGTTCATGCCTGCCCAGGGATCTCCCACGGTCCTTAGCCGCTCGGGGACCGTCAGCATGGTGAAGTTCTTGGGATCCGCGCTGCCCAGTTCGTCCCAGCTGAGCGGGCAGGAGACGGGCGCATGGGCCAGCGCGCGGGGGCTGTACGCGCCGGCGATGGTCCGGTCGCGGTTCGCCTGGTTGAAGTCCAGGAACACCTTCTCGCCGCGTTCCTCCTTCCACCAGGCCGTGGTCACCTTGTCCGGCATCCGCCGCTCCAGCTCGCGGGCCGCGGCAATCACCGCGTGGCGGACGTCCAGGAATTCATGGTTGGGCGCGATGGGAGCGTAGACGTGCAGGCCGCGGTTCCCCGATGTCTTGATGAACGTTTCCAACCCGGCCTCCCCCAGCACGTCCTTCAGCGCCAGGGCGGCCGGGATGGCGTCGTCGAAGTCCGTGCCCGGCTGGGGGTCAAGATCGATCCTGAGCTGGTCAGGGTTGTCGGTGTTTTCTGTATTCGACGGCCACGGATGGAACACCACCGTATTCATCTGGACCGCCCATACAGCCGCGGCGGGTTCGTCCAGGACCAGCATGGGGTGCGAGCGTGCGCTAGGAAACGTCACCTTCACCGACCGGATGAAATCCGGGGTTCCCTTGGGCGGGTTCTTGGAGAAGAACTGGTCCCCCTCGACGTTGTCCGAGTACCTCTGCAGCGCCACGGGTCGGTCACCGTTCGCAGCAATGAACGCCTCCCCCACATCCACCATGTATCGTGCCAGGTCCAGCTTGGTCAGACCGAGCTCCGGCCAGAGCACCCTGCTGGGGCTGGAAACACGCATCTCGCGCTCGCCGTGCGGTCCCGGGACAGTGAGGGTGGTCTGTTCGCTCGCCATGGGGACAACCTACCCTGCGCCGCGCGCGGCGTCTGTACCTCGGCGCGTGGCCGCCGGTGATCCGGCATCATGGACCTATGGCCGTTGCTGAATTCCCTGTCACCTTCCCGGTCGGCGACGTTGAGGTCTCCGGCGTTTACGCCCGCCCGGACAGCCCCTTTGGGACCCTGGTGGTGGCGCACGGGGCCGGGGCGGGCATGGAGCACCCCTTCCTGATCGGGTTCACCCGGACATTGAACGACGACGGCGTTGCCACCTTGCGCTTCAACTTCCCCTACCGCGAGGCCGGCCGGAAATTCCCGGACCGGCCGCCCGCAGCCATCGCCGCCTGGCGCGCTGCCATGCAGGAAGCAACGCGGCGAGGAACCGAGCACGGTGATAGCGGACCGGTGTGGGCTGCCGGTAAGTCGTTTGGTGGCCGGATGGCGTCCATGGCCGTCGCCGAGGGAATGGAAAGTGCCGGACTCGTCTATCTTGGCTATCCCCTCCACCCGCCCGGCAAGCCGGAAAAGCTCCGCGACGAGCACCTTTACGGGCTAACGCTCCCCATGTTGTTCCTGCAGGGCACCCGCGACACCTTCGCGACGACGGAGCTGCTGGACGGTGTGGTCTCCCGGATCGGCTCATCCGCTGTCCTTGACTGGATCGACGGCGGTGACCACTCCTTCGCCGTCGCAGGAAAGAAGCGCGATGCAGCAGAGATCGGAGCGTCTCTGGCGCCGAAGGTAGTCGAGTTCATGCGGAGCCACGGTTGATGCGTCCATGACTGACTGATTTCTCCCCCGATGCCAGCCGCGCAAGGTCCACTCGGTTGGCTGCGCCCGTCTTCCGGAGAAGGTTCGAGATGTGCGAGCTGACGGTTTTCTCGCTGATCATCAACCCCCGGGCAATTTCGCCGTAGGTCCTGCCGGCCATCACATGTTCCAGGATGTCCTGCTCCCTTGGGCTCAGTCCCGGCAGCCTGGCTTCGTGGGGCTGCGGCCCGGGCGTTACCGGCGCCACCGGAATCCTCGCTTGGGCGGCAAGGCGTTCCAGTGCCACCCTGATGGGGGCCGCCTCAAGGTCCGCCGCCAGAGTCAGCCCCCGGCGGAGGAGTTCTGCGGCCTTGGGACTCCGATGGTGCCCTTGCAGCAGCAGCGCTTCCACGGCCCGCCTGCAGGCGTAGGCCTCTTCCCACGGCAGGTGCGCCGTACGAAAGGCATCGGCTGTTTGTGCCCATGCTGCCGCGCTGCCCGGCTGGTTCCGGACCCTGCCCAGTTCGGTGCTGTAAAGGAGTTCGAAAGCCGCCACTTGCCGGAAGTAGAACGCCGATTGGCCCGGGGGTTCGTGAAGGACGCCGGGAAAGCGTTCCTCGAGTTCCTTGGCGGCAACCAGCAGTTCCACAGTGGGGTGGCCCACGTCTCTGGCCAGCTGCGCCTGGTCGGCGAGCGCACGGGCAGCCAGCGGCAGCAGCCACTCGCACATCGTGGGTGGCGGCCCCGGGGCGGTGGCCCCTGCCATTGCCGCTGCGAATGCCAGTTTCGGCCGACCCGCGGCCACAAGTACTTCGGCACGGACGGCGTCATAGTCCAGATTGAGGCGTGCGGAGTTTTCCTGGTTTACGTGGTTCAGCTCGTCAGCCCGGTCGAGGTGGATGCCGGCGTCGACGTTCCTGCCTTGGAGCTGTGCCAGCCGCGCAGCGGTGAGCCGCACGCTCACTTCGCCCATTGGGCCCGGATCAAAGCTTAGTGCGATCCGCAGGGCCGCCCGGCACTGCCGCCATTCGCCGACGGCCAGGTAGCTGGCCGCTTCGTCGGCCGCGATCTTGGCAATGTACGTATGGGGTGCCCCCTGTTCCATCATTACCTGCCGAGCCCGACGCAGGAGGACCGCGTACTCCTCGCTGGTCCAAGGGCCCTGGGCGTTGGCCGTCCAGTATGTGGCATGCACGTACGCCCAGAAATCGCGGGCCTGGACCGCTTCCAGGGCTCCTTCGGCCGCCAGGTTGCGTGACTCGGCGGACCGGCTGGCCAGGTTCGCTACGATGGCCGCCGCGGTCAGCGCGTATGAAAGTGCCAGGTGATTGCCTGCCTCACGGGCAAGGGCGAGCGCCTGCCGTGACTGAGTCTCATGGGCAGGCTCGTCATGCCGCATACTCGCGTGGACCAGTTCGGCTAACGCGAGGGCGTGCTGCCAGCTGTCCGGCGCCGCGGCGGACAGCCGGACTGCTTCCCGGATGTCGGCCATCGGAAGGAAGGTTTGCCCCGTGGAGAACTGGAGATGCATGCGGCGCACCATCAGGTGGGACACTTCCAGCGGTTCGGCCGAGGCGTCGATGCACGCGAGCAACCCCTCGATGGCCTCGAGCTCGGTGAGTAATGCCCCGGATTCCCGGGCTGCGGCACGGAGCCTGTTCCAAAGCTCCCGCGGCCGTTCCATTTCGCTAGGCAAGGCGTCCCGCAGTTGCAGGGATCGCCGCAGGAGCCGCACGGCATCACTGAGTGCACCGTTCGCAGATGCCAGACCTGCCGCCGTAAGCGACCACCGGTAGGCGTCAGCCGTTCTACCCGCCGCATAGTAGTGATCGGCGAGGGATACGACGACGCCGGCCTCGGGCGGTGTGTCGTCGTCGAACTGCCGCTCGTAGAAGGCGGCGAACGCCGAATGCCAGCGCCGCCGTTCACCTGCATCGAGCCCCTGTTCCAGCGCTTCGGCGATGATCGGATGGTGGAACCAGTAGGTCCCGTCCGGAGCAAGGTCCACCAGGCCTGACTCCACTGCCGAGCGCAGCAGCGGCCGCACGCCATCGGCCTCGACGGCGGAACCAGCCACCGCGCTCAGTTCCATCGCGGCGGCCGCCCGGCCGCCAAGCGCCATGATCTGCGTCAACTCGCGGGCGCCGGCCGAGAGCCCACGCCATGAGCGCAGGACCGCCGACTTCAGATCGGGTGGGAAGCCTGGGGGCAAATGCCGGGCCCCGGCCTCCAGCCCCGTGACGAGCAGCAGGTTCAGATAAGGGTTTCCGGCCGAGCGGGTGAAAACCTCGTTGACAAGGGACTGATGCGCGGGAACGCCCAGGAGCCCGCTCAGCTGCGCCTCCGTGTCAGGCCGGTCCAATGGTCCCAGCGGGTGCACGCGGACCCGGGGCAGCCGCCGGATGTCGGTGAGCCACTGGTGAAGTCCCCCTCCCTGGCGGATTTCGTTGCTCCGCACAGTCCCGATCACACCCAGCGGCCGGTCACTCGGACCCGCCAGGACGTACATCAGCACATCGAGGGTGCTCTGGTCCGCCCAGTGGAGATCGTCGATTACCAGGAACACCGGCCTCAAACGGCTTTGCCCCGTGAGCCACTCATCGATCTGGACCAGCAAATCCGGACGCGCATCGCCGGACATGTCAGGCGGCAGCAGTGCCTGGCCGCCGCTGGCTGCCGCACGGAATGCTGATCTCAAGGCGAGGAACGGGACGTCCACGGACGCCAGCGGCAGGGCCCCGCCCATCAGCATGAGCGCTTCTGGCGGAGCGGACGCGCACGCCCGGCTGACCAGCGCGCTCTTCCCGACACCGGCGTCCCCGGCAACGATGAACGTCCTCGCTGTGCCGGCGCAGACACCGCTGATGACATCGGTCAGTTGCGCCAAGTCCGCTTCCCGTCCTACCAACTCCGGGCCGCCGGCATCCCACGGTGTCGCCACCATCCCAGCTTGCACCCCTGCCGCAGGCGCGTACAGATCTGAGGGTACTCCGTGTGCTTTTAAGGGGTCATGCCTGATGTGGTGCGAGGCATGGGCGACGGAAGGTGAAGGTGTCAGACCAAGGATTCTTTGAAAGGATTTGCCATGTACAAGCCCACCAAGCCTTCCCAACGGGCAGGTATTCTGCTCACCCTGGTCCTGCTTGCGCTCGGGCCCGATGCGGGTGCAAGCGCCAGGATGGATTCCGCATCCTCTGATGGGCGTCCCAGCTTCGAAAACTGCCTGCTCACCCGAATCGGCACTCAGCTGCTCCGCTGCGATAACTTCACCGGAGCAGGTGTCCCGGCTCCGTACTGGATCCCCGAACAGTAAGGCGCTCGGGATCAGCTGTGTCGGCTACGCGGCGTCCTCGTGCCACCAGCCTTCCCAGGCGGTGGAAGTCAGCCGGCCGGTGGGGAAATCGGTCTTCCAGATTCCGCCGTTGTGCGGGCGGTTGTCCTCTCCGTGGCCGGCGTCAAACAGGAGGTTCAGGCTACTCAAAAGCAACATATTGCGTCCTCTCGTGTGGTGGGCCGGACTACGTTGTCCACGTAGGAATGAGCCTAACTACGCCATGTTTCAGCGCGTCGACGCAACGTTTCGGCTACGTATCGGACATCTCACCTGTGCACCCAAAAGCAGAACGCTGGACGGGAAGGTGCTACATACGGGCTTTGGTCCGGGCAGTCGGCTGAGCCGTCCAGGGATCCTCCGGCCAGGGGTGCCTGGGATAGCGGCCGCGCATCTCGGACCGCACCTGCGCGTAGGGCCCGGACCAGAACGACGCCAGGTCATCCGTCACAGCCAGCGGCCGCCGCGCGGGTGAGAGCAGGTGGAAGAGGACCGGTACCCTGCCGTCCACCAGCCGCGGCGTCGCAGCCCAGCCGAAGCACTCCTGCAGCTTGACAGCGACAACAGGCCGGCCGCCGTCGTATGCGCCTGCCTGCCCGGGTACCGCGTGCCCGGATCCTGCCATGTCCGGCACGGCACCGACTGACCCGGCACTGCCCGACGCCGCATTGTCCGAAACGTCGGGATAGTCGATCCGCACCATCGATCCGCTCGGCACTTTCAGCGACTCAGGTGCCAGCTCCGCCAGACGGACCGCCTCGGGCCAGGGCAGCAGCCGCCGCAAGGGGTCGGTGAGGTCGATGCTGCTGGTGGCGGCGCCACCTGCCATTGCCGCGAGCTCCGGACCCAGCCAGGAGTCCAGCCGGGCCAGCAGGGCGGGTTCGGAAACATCAGGCCACGGCTCACCCAGTTCGCGGCGCAGAATGGCGAGGCGGCGACGCAACGCATCGGCCGCCGTCGACCATCCGATGGTTCCCAGCCCCTCCTTGGCGAGAGCGCGGGCCACAGCGGCACGGCCGTCCTCGGCGGAGGGGCGTTCGGGGGTGGAGGACAGGCTGATGGCACCCAGCCGGCGTTCCCGCCTGGCCTTCACCCGGCCCTGGCTGAACTGCGCTTCCACCGTGTCGGTCAGGAGCTGCCCGGCGGCCGCCTCGGCGGTATCGGCGCTCAGCGGCGCCGCGGACCGGATCACCGCGCCGGTACCGGCGGCATCCCGGCCGGCGGCGCGCGAAACTTCCGCCACGGCCAGCCACTCCTGCCCGGCCAGCGGACTGCCCGCCGGCAACCCCGCGCGCGTGCCGGAGGACAGCAGGTACCGCGCCGGACCATCCCCCGGGACAAGCCGGGCCACGCGGTCCGGGAACGCCAGCGCGACGACGACGCCCACCGCCTCTGCCGCAGTCACCGGCGCGGTGCGCACCAGGGAGGCGATGGCGGACGGGCCGACGGCGGTGGCCTCCTTCCGCGCAATGGCCTCCAACCGGCGGGCGTCCTCCGCCCAGCGCCGGGCGGCGGGATCCTTCCCGGCGCGAAGTACTGTCAGCAGCCGGGTGAGATCGGCCCCCGGGGCCCGCTGGTCCCCCGCCACCAGGGCCACTGCTTCCGCTGCGGCGCGCTGGCCTACGGCCGCTGAGCCGCCGAGAAGTGCCCGGGCCAGCCGGGGATCGGCGGGGACCCTGGCCAGCGTCCGCCCCAGCTGTGTGGCCTGCCCGTCGCGGGCCACGGCTCCGAGTTCGCGCAGCACCTCTCCAGCCTCGCCCATGGCCGCGGCGGGAGGTGCATCCGGAAGCGCCAGCCCGGCGCCGCCCGGTGATCCCCAGCAAGCCAGGACCAGCGCAGCACCGGTCAGGTCCGCGACCGCAATCTCCGGTGTCACATGCGCCGGGGCGGCACCGTAGGTCCTCTGGTCGTAGCAGCGCACCACCCGGCCCGGACCCTGCCGCGCGGCCCTGCCCGCGCGCTGCTCCGCGGAGGCCCGGGAGCAGGAAACAGTCACCAGTCCGGACATGCCGCGGTTTGCGTCGCGGCGGGGTTCACGGGTCAGCCCGGAGTCGATCACCAGACGCACGCCGGGGACAGTCAGGGAAGACTCGGCCAGGTCCGTGGACACGATGATCCGTGCAGGGCCGCCCGGCCGGCGCCCCGACACTGCCTGGTCCTGCTCGGCTGGGCTGACCTGGCCGTGGAGTTCCAGCACCTCGGTCCCCGGAGCCGCCCGGCCGCGGAGGCGGGCCGCCACATAGGACACCTCCCAGGCGCCCGGGACAAACACCAGCGCATCGGTGCCCGCGTCCTGCGCCACCGCGGCCGAGTGGGCCTGCGCGGCCGTATCGGCAATGTGGTCCAGGAACCCGCGTGTGACCCCGCGGTCGTCCAGCCGCGCCACGGCGGCGGGCAACCACTCCACCTCCAGGGGGTACAGCGCTGAGGGGCAGTCGACGACGGGAGCAGGCCCGCCGCCGTCGTCCGCGGTCCCGGCGTCTTCTGTCAGGGGGTGTCTTGTCCCCGCATTCCCGGCGGCGCCCCCGATCAGGGCGGCGAAGCGGGGCGCGTCCAGTGTGGCGGACATCGCCACCAGGGTGAGGTCGCCGCGCAGCTGCCGCACTTCGGTGAGCATGCCCAGCAGCAGGTCGGTTTCGAGGCCGCGTTCATGGACCTCGTCCAGGATGACCGCGTCGATGCTCTCCAGGCCGGGATCATCGAGCAGGCGCCGCAGCAGGATCCCCGGCGTGACAAATTCCACCAGGGTGGCGGGCCCGGCCTGGCGTTCGCCGCGGACGGTGTACCCCACGCGGTCTCCGATCCGGCTGCCGTCCAAGGCGGCCAGGCGCCGGGCAGCTGCGCGGGCGGCCACGCGCCGGGGCTGGGTGACCACCACGCGCCGGGGCTTTCCTTCGGGTGTGGCAAGGTTGGCCAGCAGCGGCGGGACGAGCGTGGTCTTACCGGTGCCGGGCGGGGCCTGCACCACGGCCGTGCCCGCTGCACCGCCGGCGTGCAGCACGGAGGACAACTCCCCGAGCGATTCAGCAAAGGCCAGACCGGTACCGATGGCCGCCAGATCAAAGGTCCCCGCGGCAGAGGTGCTGGCGGCAGAGGTCTCCGCAGGGACAGCGGCGGAGTTGGTTGGCAATGTCACCCGTCCATTGTCGCCGCAATCCCGCACCGGCGTCAGCGCAGGTGCGCCCTGGATAGGTCAGACTGGAGGTCGTCGACCATGAAAGCAGGATTTCCCTTGATCAATCTCCAGCAGGACTCCGAAGGCTTCATCCGCATGAAGCGGCACTTTCCCGCCAGTGCCACAGTGACTGTCACGTTCAGCGACGGCTCCCAGGAGGAGGTCTCCGGCCGCCGGCTCAACGAGCTCTACGACGACGCCCTGGCCTTATACCGCGCCCAAAACCAGCTTGATGCCAAGGGTTTTTCCCGTGGTCCGCAGAAAAAGGTCCAAACCACCATCGAGTTTGTTCCCGTTCAGCCCGGCATGGGGCAGTAACCCGGGTCACTGCCCCCTCGAAGCTGACGGTGGCAAGCTGGTTCACCGAACGGGTCTGACCACCATCGCCGAACCCCCACCGCGCCGCACGGGCTCGGCAACCGCGGTCACGCGCTTGCCGGGCCCGAACTCGATGGCGGTCGCCGCACCAATCTCGGCTGCCGAGGTGAAGGCGTCACCTGCGGGGACCAACTTGTGACCGTAGGGTGCCAAGGCGTCTCCGTACTGTGTGATGAAGTCCGGTTCGGCGGTGACGTTGGGGGTGTTGCGCTGCGACGCACGCGGGGCCGCCAACGAGTCCAAAATACTCATGTCCAGGTCCACCCTGTTCAGGATGGTCTGCAGCACGGTGGTGATGATCGTCGATCCGCCGGGCGAACCGAGCGCCAGGAACGGCTTTTCGTCCTTGAGGATGATGGTGGGCGACATCGAGGACCGAGGGCGCTTGCCGGGTTCGATCCGGTTCGGGTCGGTGGGGACATAAACGGTAGAGAAGTCGGTGAGCTCGTTGTTGAGCAGGAACCCGCGGCCGGGAACCACCATCCCGGACCCGCCGGTCTGCTCGATCGTGAGGGTGTATTCGACCACGTTGCCCCACCTGTCAGCCACAGTCAGGTTGGTCGTGGAGATGTTTTCGGTGTCTTTCTCGTCCTCCACTGCGGCAGGCGCCAGCTTGCACACTCCGCTGTAGTTTGACGCGTTCCCGGCCGGCACCGGCTTTGTTGCCGCCGTCGTGGGGTCAATGGCGCACGCCCGTTCCTTCCCAAACAGCGGGTCGGTGAGGGCTTTGGTGGGGACGTTGACGAAAGCCGGGTCGCCCAGGTACTTGGCACGGTCCGCGAAAGCGAGTGCGCTCGCTTCAAGGTAGTGATGCAACGCGTCCGGCGCGGTCATCTCACGGAGGTTGAAAGGCGCCAGGATATTCAAGGCTTCGCCGACTGTGGTGCCACCGCTGCTGGACGGCGCCATGCCGTAAACGTCGTAGCCGCGGTACTCAACATGCGTGGGCTCCCGGTCCAGAGTCCGGTATGCGGCGAGATCCGCCGTCGTCAAGTGGCCGGCCGGAACAGGCAGCGTGGTGGTGTCGCTCTTGGGCGGTGACTGGACCGTGGCGGCGATCTCCGCCGCGAGCGGTCCGCCGTAGAAGGCAGCCGTTCCCTCCTTCGCGAGGAGCCGGTACGTCTTAGCGAGGTCCTGGTTGTGGAGAATACTGCCGACGACGGGAGCGTCACCGCCGGGAAGGAACAGACTCGCCGTGGCGGGGAAGGCCGAGAACCGGACCTTATTGTCGAGTGTCTGCTGGCGGAAGGTCTCGTCCACCGCGAATCCACGGTTGGCCACCTTGATGGCGGGCTTGAGGGCGTCGCCAAGGTCCAGCGTTCCCCACCGTTCCAAGGCCCGTTCCCACGTGGCTGGTGTTCCGGGGACGCCTACGGAGACGCCACTGGTCACCAGTTCGGGGGTAAACCGGTATGGGCTGCCGGCCGGGTTCGCAGGCGTGATGGTGGCCGGGTCGATGAACGCGTCCGTCGGCATCGTTGCCGGCGCCGTTTCGCGGCCATCGATGGTTCCCACTTTGCCGGTCTTCGCGTCGTAGAACACGAAGTATCCGCCCCCGCCGATGCCGGCGCTGTAGGGCTCGGTCACACCCAGGGTCGCGGCCGCGGCGACCGCCGCATCTGCGGCATTACCGCCGTTCCGGAGGACCTCGATCGCGGCAGCGGACGCCTCCGGGTCAACGGTGCTCACCGCCCCGCCGTACCCGGTGGCCGAAGGGATCCTGTCCGTCGGACGGGGGTCTGCAAACGCGGGACTGGTCACCGCCCCACCCGTTACGCTCAAGGCCAGGACAGCCGTCACAGCTGCCAATCGACGTCGCACACTAGGCATGATCTCTCCCGGGTCAGGGTGTTGCGCAAGGTGGGTTTGCGCCACGATACTCCGCCGGGTAGGGACTCTCAAAGCTCCATTTTTTTGTGCCAGTGCCAGTGCCAGTGCCAGTGCCATGGGCACGGGCCATGGCTTCAGGCCGGTGTGACGGCTTCGGTGGTTGCTGCGTCGGCCGGCGAGCGCCGCCGCCGGCTGGCCAGCAGGAACGGCACGGCGAACAGTTCAATGACACCGCTGATGGCCAGCGAGGTGGGATAGCCGTACACGTCCGCTGCCCGGCCCATGAGCGGCTGCACCACGATTCCACCGCTGGATCCCATCAGCGAATCGAAGCTGAGCAGTGTTGCCCGCTGTCTTGAGTCGATCATGTCGTTCAAATACGCCTGCCGTACCGGGGTGCCCGCCGCGGAGACGAGCGCCCAGAGCACCAGCAGCAGCAGGGCCACCCAGAACACGCGCGTTATGCCGAGCGCCACCAGGATCAAGGCGCCCATGATGCTGCTCACCACAAGCACGGTGGTGCGTTTGCGGACCAGGCGGCGGACCATCGGTGCCAGCCATCCGCCCACCACCTGCGCCCCGGCCACAATGCCCGCGGCGAGTCCGGCGACGGAGTAGGCGTGCGGGTCGCCGAAGAGCTCCAGCAGGTAGGGCTGCAAGGCGTAGAAAACATAAATCCCGACACCGGCGCTGAACGGCGCGGCCAACATGATGTACCGGACGGGCGGGTTTTTCAGGCCGTTGTCGATGGAGGCAGACAGCACGTCCCGGCTCGCCTTGAGCGGATGGGGAGAACGCTCCGGGGTGAAACCCACATCACGCATCAGCCAGAATGCCACCCCGAACATGGCCAGCAGCACGCCCACACGCAGCAAAAACGGTACGCCCAGATCCGTGGCCTGGGCAATCACGCCGCCGGCCGTCGAACCCACAAGCATCGCGACGCCCGAGACCATCAGTGCCCGCCCGAACACTGCTTCCAGCTCACCGTCGTAGCCGGAGAAGCGCAACGCATCCACCAGCCAGGCCTCCACGGCCCCGGAGAAGAACGTGAAGCCCAGGCCCAGCAGGACGGACACCAACGCCCAGGCCCAGAATGGAGCGGACAACTGCCAGAGCAGGTAGTACAGGTAGGTCGAGGCCGCCAGCGTCACCGTACCGAGCAGGAAGGACACCCGCCGACCCCATCCGTCCGCGATGACCCCGGTGGGCACTTCGAAGAGGACCATGCCGGCCGTGAAGAAGGCGTTGGCCGCGAAGGCTTCGAGGTTGCTCAGCCCGGCATCCAACAGAAAAAGCGTATTGATTCCCCAGATGAAGGAGGCCGCAAGAGTATTGCCCAGCGTTAGGGTGAGATAGATGCGCTGGATCTTCCGCGCGGCGGCGTTCATGACGTGGCGCTCATGAACCGCTGGGTACCGGGTCATGCCGGAGGTACCGGCGACGGAACCGGCCGGTCCCGGCAGTCAGCGCACGAAGTTCCACGGCGTACTTCAGCAGTTCCTGGTCAGGGACTTCCGCGCTGATCTCGGTCAGCTCGCTACCGGACGTGGCCGTACCCGTGAGCCTGCCGCGGCGTGCCGAGAGGTCACTCATCACGGCACCCACGTGCGCCTCGGACACTGTGATACTGACCGAGGAAACCGGCTCGAGCAGCTGGATGCGGCCGGCCGCGGCGGCCTCCCGGAGCGCCAGCGCGCCGGCTGCCTGGAAGGCGGCGTCGGAAGAGTCAACGCTGTGGGCCTTCCCGCCCACCAGGGTGACGCGCAGGTCCACCACGGGGAACCCGGCGGCCAACCCTTTCTGCATCTGCGCCCTTACCCCTTTCTCCACCGAGGAGATAAACGTTCCGGGGATTACCCCACCCACCGTTTTGTCGACGAATTCGAACCCGCCGCCACGGTCCAGCGGCTCCACGTCGATGTCGCAGACGGCATACTGCCCGTGTCCTCCGGATTGTTTGACGTGCCGGCCGTGGCCCGTTGCCGGGGCGGCGAACGTTTCCCGCAGCGGCGTCACCACGCCAACAGTGTGCAGTTTCACGCCCTGGTCGCGCAGCCTGTCCAGCACCACCTCGGCATGCGCCTCCCCCATGCACCAGAGGATCAGCTGGTGTGTTTCCGCGTTCCGCTCCACACTCAGGGTGGGATCGCCGGCGGCAACCTTCGCCAGGCTCCGGGCCAGCGCATCCTCGTCACTGCGAGAGTCCGCCTCGATCGCCACCGGCATCAGCGGCTCCGGCATCTCCCAGGTGACCAGCAGCAGCGGCTGGTCCTTGGCCGAGATGGTGTCCCCGGTTTCGGCGCTCCCCAGTTTCGCCACCGCGCAGATGTCGCCGGCCACACACTGCGCCACAGGACGAAGGTTGGGACCCAGCGGCGAATACAGGTGGGTGAGGCGCTCGTCGGTGTCATGGTCCTGATGGCCGCGGTCCGCGAGCCCGTGCCCGCCGACGTGCACGGGCGTGTCAGCACGCAACGTGCCGGAAAAGACCCGTGTCAGGCAGACCCTGCCGAGGAACGGATCAATGGTGGTGCGGACCACCTCAGCCGCCAGCGGCCCGTCCGGGTCACAGGCCAGGGCCGCCGAGGGAGCGCCCGCCAGGTCAGTCACCGCCGGGAGGCCGCCCTCCACCGGCGACGGGAAGCCCCTGGTCAGGATTTCCAGCACTTCCGCCGTGCCGAGCCCGGTGACAGCCGAGGTTGGCAGGACCGGAAAGAAGGAACCACGGGCGACGGCGGTTTCCAGGTCCGCGATGAGGACATCAGTATCGACGTCCTCACCACCCAGATACCGGTCCATGAGGGTTTCGTCCTCGCTTTCGGCGATAATCCCCTCGATGAGCCGGCCGCGGGCGCCGCCCTCAGAACCCGCGCGCTCGCCGGCGTCAGCGTCCCGGGGACCGGCGTCCGCATCGCCGGCGGAGTAGTCCGAGACCGTGCCCGTCAGCAATCCCAGCAGCCCGGTGGTTTCGCCGCCGGACCTGACGGGGACGTACAGCGGGAGCACCGATTCGCCGAACGCCTGCTGGCAGGCGGCCAGGACGCCGTCGTAATCTGCCCTGGGGTGGTCAAGGCGGGAGATGACCACGGCCCGCGGCGTGCCGAGGCGTTCGCATTCGCCCCAGAGCGCCGTAGTGGTGGCGTCGATACCGTGCACGCCGGAGACAACAAAGAGGGCCGAGTCCGCAGCCCGCAGGCCCGCCCGGAGTTCGCCGATAAAGTCCGGATACCCCGGGGTATCCAGCAGGTTGACCTTAATGCCGTTGATGAGCAGCGGAACCAGGGAGAGCGTGACCGACCGCTGCTGCCGCACTGCTGACGGGTCGGAGTCGCTCACGGTGGTGCCGTCCGCGATGGAGCCTTTGCGCGTAATCATGCCGTGGGCAGCCAGTAACGCTTCGACAAGCAGGGTTTTGCCGGCGCCCGAATGCCCCACCAGCGCCACGTTGCGCACCTGCTTGGAATCCGTTGCCGCGATGCCGTTAGTAGCATCAGCCCGGCGCACTTCCGGCCCTCCACGCCCCGGTGTCCGCGCTGTTTCCTTTGCGCCTTTCACTGACATGGGAACCTCCTGGCATCTTTGCCATGCACCGGGCCGAATCGTGTTCTTTGATTCGACACCCTGGCGGGCGCAAGGGCAAGAGCAACCCCCGGGTCGGGGTGGCCGCAGCGGAGGATAATGGCAGCCAGACCCACGAGTCCGTGCCACTGTGAGAGGGAGCCATGCAGCCTGTTCCGCGCATCACAGTGGAGGTTCCCGTCCTGGCGGTGGGATCAGCCCCCTCCGACTACGAGGCCCTGGGCAGCTATGTCAACGCCCTGCGCAGGCCGCAAGGGCTGCACCTGACGCTGCTGCATATAGGCATCCTGGCGGATTTTGCGCAGGACGTCGCGGACTGGACCAAGGGGATCACCCCGGCCGGTGATGCCGTCCGGCATACAACGGGCTGGTTGCAGGGCCTGCCCGTTCTGGACGGGTTTGCGGGCACCTCGGCACAACTGATTGTGCTGGGTGGCGGCGGCATCTCCGGATTCGAAGTGGACGTACCCGGTCGGGTGCACGACTACCGGGTGTCCTTGGTGCAGGGCCTGCATGACCTCCTGGACCGCCTCCTCGTGGACAATGTGGACGACTTCATCCTTAGCTCACCGTCGCTGGGCTACCGGTACCCGCACTGGGTGCCCCACGTCGCCGTCGGCCGCCCCTTGTCGCGGGAACACGGGCCGCGGACGATTGCCCCGCTGAACGTCGTTTTTGGCCCGTCGCGGATCAGGAACGGCCGGTTCCTCCCGGCCCCTGCCTGAGCAGCAAGCGCGTCGGAGCATGGCGGCGCTGTTCCAGGCCCGCCACCGCATGGCGTATCGGCCCCCAGCCAGCGGGTGGCCGAAGTTCTTTCGCCGGGTTCCTCGGGACAGGTCCGCGGGGACCCTTAAATGTCAGTGCCTCGCAAGATGATGTGAGTATGAAGGGGACAACCGCAGTGGAGGCGTTCGAGGCCATCAAGGCTTCTGTCGCTGCGCTTGCTCTGGTGATCCCTGGCGCAGATCCTAAGGGTCAAGGGGAACCGGATGCGCTGCGGCAGCAGTCTGACGGCTGGTTGGACACGCTCGCGGAGGCTACCCGGCTGCAAGCTGCCACGGCTGCCCTGGTAGTCCACGCCGCCGCCGGGTTCGCTGACACTACGCAGGCGGTGGCCTCCCCGAATGCGCAGCCACAGGGCCTCATCGCGCAGGACATGGCCGTGGTCTCCGAGGTCGCATACGTCCTGACGGTCAGCGAACGGACGGCCGGTGCGCTTCTGTCCGAGGCCCACGAACTGACAACCACCCTCCCGCTGACGCTGGCCGCCCTGCAGGATGGGAACATTTCGTGGCAGCATGCCCGGGCCATGGTCGAGGAAACCGCGAACTTGGACCCCGACGGCGCCGCCGCCTTGGAAGCCCACTTTCTGGACCCCGACGCGAACCCTGCACAGGGCTGCCCCGCCGGGGAACTCGTGCCATCCCGGTTCCGGTACAAAGCCCGGACCTGGCGCGAACGCCACCACCCGGACAGCATCGAAAAACGCCACATCAAAAGCGCCCTGGACCGCCGGCTGGAGTTCGCCCCGGACCGGGACGGCATGGCCTGGCTGAGCGCGTACCTCCCCGCGGACCAGGCGGCCGGGATCTGGGACCGCACCACCACCGCGGCCTGCGCCCTCCAAGGACCCCATGAGGACCGGAACCTGAGCCAAATCCGCGCCGACGTGGCCGCCAAGTGGCTCCTTGGCGGCACGGCGGAGCACGTGCCGCCACCGTCGGCGCAGGTGCTCGTGACCGTGCCGGTGTTCGCCCTCATGGGCCTCACCGACGAACCCGCAATGCTCGATGGGTACGGCCCCATCCCGGCGTCGATGGCCAGTCGTCTGATGGCCGAAAGTTCCTCGTCGTTCCACCGTGTCTTGACTGATCCCCGCAACGGGGCGCCGCTGGAGATCGGACGGACCAGCTACCGCATCCCCGTCAGCATGCGGCACTGGCTCCGTCTGCGGGACGGGAAATGCCCGTTCCCCGGCTGCAGCAACCAGTCTCTGGACAATGAGGCCGACCACCTCCTCGCCTGGGCCGACGGCGGCACCACCGGCATCATTAACCTCGGGCAGCCATGCCCCAAGCATCACAGGCTGAAACACGCCAGCGGCTGGACACCCACTGGGGCGACCACCGACAAGCCACCCGGTTGGATTTCACCGACAGGCCGTCAGTACGCCAGCGAACAACAGGACTGGGAACCACCCGATTGGCCACCCGAAATCCTGAACCAACTATGGCACCGGGAACTTGGCCCGGCCGTGCCCGAAGACATCCTGCCCGGCGAACCTCCGCCTGTGGATCTGTGCCCGGTAGATCCCTTGCCGGAGTGGAGCTGGCTACAGGCACCGGTCGACGAGCCGTGGCCGGAGTGGAGCATCCCCCAGCCGGTCTAGCAGGGCGAATGCGCAGTGACCGTTATTGTCGGTCAAGCGCGTCAAGCAGCCGTTTGACCGAGCCTCCAAGGTTCCATTCGAGGGCGAGACGCTCCAGTTCGGCGCGCGATTCGCCGTCGACCGGGTGCAGCTGTGCTCCCGCTTCCTCGAGGGTGGGAAGATTGAGGTCGCGCACGATTTTCACAACCGTTGGCGCGACCGTAAGGTAGTCGGCGGCAGCGGCCAGCTTGGACTGCACGGACGCGGATACCCCGCCTCCCCCGTCAGCTGCTGCAGCGAGCAAGTTCTCCAGCGTGCCGTACTCGCCCAGGAGCGACGCGGCGGTCTTCTCACCGATGCCGGCAACGCCCGGCAGCCCGTCGGAGGCGTCGCCGCGCAGGGTCGCGTAATCGGCATATTGTTCGGGCAGCACGCGGTACTTCCCGACGACGACCGCGTCCGTCACGACTTCGAGGTTCCTCATGCCCCGCGCCGTGTAGATCACCCGCACCTGACGGTCATCGTTGACGGTCTGGAAAAGATCACGATCCCCGGTGACCACATCGACGGGTAGGTCCGCGTGGCTTGCATAGGTGCCGACGACGTCGTCGGCCTCGTGTTCAGTAGCCCCCACGATGGCGATGCCGGCGAGTTCAAGGACGCGGCGGATCATCGGAAGCTGCGCCTCAAGCGCGTCCGGGACCACCTCAATGTCGGGGGCATCCGTTACACGTTCGGCGACCCGGTGCGACTTGTAGGTTGGGATGAGGTCCACGCGCCACTGTGGACGCCAGTCGTCGTCCCAGCAGGCAATCAGATGCGTGGCCCCGTAATCCGTGGTGAGGCGGGCGATCATGTCCAGGAGGCCGCGAACCGCGTTCACCGGCGTTCCGTCAGCACGGCGGATCGTGTCCGGCAAGCCATAAAAGGCGCGAAAGTACAGGGACGCAGTATCAAGCAGCATCAGGCGGTGTGGCATACCTGATCCTGACACGGAAGCAGCTGCGCGGCTATCGGCAGAGCCCCGTGCAGCATCGCCGTGCAGCCAAGACAGGGCAAGGAACGCGCAACTCCCTCACCGCCGCAGGAGCATCGCGGTGCCTGCACAAACGGTGAGGACCAACACTGCTGACTCCCCACGCCTCCCGACCGTTTGGTCCAGCAAGTTGCTTTTATCCCGACGGCTGCCCGGTCCGTGCCTGCCGTCAGGGAGAATAGTCATCATGACCCTTACGACATTCGCCCTGATCCGTCATGGCCAGACAGACTGGAATGCGCAGCGTCGGCTGCAGGGGGCCACCGACATTCCGCTGAACGACGTCGGTCGTGGCCAGGCGCGCGACGCCGTTGGTGTCCTGTCTGGCTATGAGTGGGACGCGATCGTGTCCTCGCCGCTTAGCCGTGCCGCGGAAACGGCCAAGATGATAGCAGACGGGTTGGGGCTGAGCGTTACCCGGCATATTCCGTCGCTCGCCGAACGCAGCTTCGGACAGGCCGAGGGCCTGCAGGCCGGCCTCGAGCTGGAGGCTGTGCGCATACCCGGCGGTTACCGCGGCGCCGAAACCGAAGATGACGCGGCCGCTCGCGGGTTGGGGGCGCTGGAAGCACTGGCCCATGAATTCTCCGGCCGACGCGTCCTGGTGGTAGCCCACGGCACGCTCCTTCGGGTCAGCCTCAACCTCGCTATCGGCCGCACCCTGCACAGGATCGACAACGCGGTGCTGAATCTGGCCCACCACCATGTCACCGAGGGCTGGCACCTCGAATACTTCAACGGTAAACGCATGGTGGCTGCAGCCCAGGGCTGAGAACCCAGGCGTCCGCCTTAACCTCGCAGGTTTGGGGATCGCCAGAGGTCCTGGACCGACACTACAGCGCTGCCCCGGAGCGCCGCGAGCTCCTTCAGGAGTTCGCCGGCAGGATTGAGCCGGCCACTGAAGTCCGAGATTCTTTTGGCCTGGAGGCATTGATCGGCCTCTACGAAAGCCGAAAGGGTTGTCCAGATTCCGCTCCATGGATTCAAGGTTGGCGCGCATCCGCTCCAAGAGCCGCTTCGGTAATCCTCGTCGCGGCCAGCTGAACGGCCTGCACTTCCAGGCCGCTCCGTAGTGGCCGGCCTTCTCATCCAGCAACACGGCCTTTTCGGCCTCGAGGGCCTGGCGCGTGATGTTCCTCGGCGTGGCACTTCCGGCGATCATCATCGGGATCATCGCCTGGTTCTACCTCGCTGACTCCCCCGCGCCCGGCCAAATGGTTGACTGCCGAGGAAAAGACCTGGCTGACCGGCGCTCTGGAGACCGAAAAGAAGGCGACCACCGCCAGCGACGAGCACGCCAGCGTTCGCACCGGCGAAGTGGGCGGCAAGACCGTGGCCGAGCTCGGCGGACGCTACGCCGAAGTGGGCCATGCCGAACGCCGCCGGATCTTCGGCGAGGATGACACGGTCATCGGGCTGAAGACGGCCGCCGCCTGCCGCAACGGCCTCACGCCCATCCTGTGCGTGGGCGAGCTTCACGCCGGTTCGCCGGGAGAGGCTGTCGCGCAATGCTCCGCGGAAATTGACAGCCGCGTCATCTATGGCGGCAGCGCCGGACCGGGGCTGATCAGCTACGCCTTCTTCTGGCAGCTCTCGGACAAGGTCGCCGAACCGCTCAGCATCCACCAGGCACTGGAGCGGACTGCGGAACTTGGTGTGGACCTGTTCCAGGTCTGCGACTACGCCCCGCTGGAAACCATAACGGACTCCGAGCTCGTTGCCGTCTGGGCCACCGAGGACCGGCTGGGCATCTCCCTGGAGCTCGGCACCAAGGGCATCCGCGTGGAGCACCTGCGGAAATTCCTGCACATGGCCCGGGATCCTGGGCTCGCACCTGCGGACCATGTTCAACGTCCCGGGCCACACCCCGACGGCAGGGGAAGCCGTGGCGATCTTCAAAAAGGTCCCGCCCGATTTCGAAGCCGCCGGGGTAAAGATCGCGGTGGAAACCTATGAACAGATGCCCACCCCCCGGATCCTGGACGTGATCCGCGGCGTGGACAGCCCTTATCTCGGCATCTGCAGCGACCCGACCAACACCGTCGCGGCCCTGGAGATGCCGAGCGAGGTGATTGACGCCGTCGCGCCTTACGTCCTGAACATGCACGTTAAGGACTTCGCGTTCAGCCGCAAGGACGGCTGGGTCGGGTTCACCTATGCCGGCGCACCGCTCGGCGAAGACCTGCTCGACTACGACTACATGGTCACCAAGTTCCAACCCCACCAAAGAAATATCAACCTGGTCATCGAACACTGGCTGCCGTGGCAGGACTCCGAGGCCGATACTATCCGCCTCGAAAACCAGTGGACCAAACACAGCATCGAATTCCTAAGGAGCAAGTGAAATGTGAGCAGCAAAATGGGAATGCGCGTTTCCCGGAACCTCCAGAATAGCGCCCACACCGTCTTCTACAGCGAGAACTCCCGCGCCGGCCAGGAGCGCCTCCGCGCCGAAGGCCGGGACATCACCTCCACTGAGGATGCCGTCAAGAACGCCGACGTGGTCATCCTCGCCGTCCCGGACACCGTCCTCGGCATCGTCTCCAAAGGCGTACTCCCCCAGCTGAAGGCTGGCGCGATACTGCTCACTGTGGACCCCGCCGCCGCCTACGCCGGACTGCTGGCAAAGCGCGACGAAGTTGTCCAGGCGGTTGCGCACCCCTGCCACCCCTCCGTCACCGTGAAGCAGCTCGCCATCCTCGAGCCCACCATGGTTGAGACCGTTGCCTGCATGATCGGCACCCTACTCAACGAGGCGCTGCACGAGACCGTCCACACCGCCGGCGTTCCCGAAGAAGCGGCCAAGGCCATGCTGTTCGGCCACGTGCAGATCACCCTGACCAACGCCCTCCGTGGTTCCAACCCAATCTCTGAGGCGTGCGAAATCGCCGTCCAGTACGGCAAGGACACCATCATCAAGGACGACTGGAAGAAGATCTTCGACGACTCCGAGCTGGACGGCATCAACGCCAAAATGCTCAAGCTGGACGCCGTCAAACGCCAATTCCCCACTTGATAGCCCGGTGCGTGGCAGTTGCCGCGCACCGGGCTATTCGTGTTTGCAGCTGAATCTCCAAGCTGGTAAGGGAATTCATTGACAGAAAGTGATCGATAACTAACAACAGTGCCCACGGGTGAACGACGGCGGGAGAGACCGCCGTCGTTCACCCGCTGTTGCGCCTCCTACAGTCCGCGGGCGGGCGCGCTCAGCACGTCGTCGATCCTGCCCATGACACTGTCCGTGACGTCCTCGATCCCGCCCATCCCGTCCACCTCGGCAAGGATCCCGCGGCCGGCATACCTGGCCACCACGGCCTCCGTCTGCTGGTGGTAAAGGGCCAGCCGGTGACGGATGACGCTCTCGTTGTCATCGCTCCGCCCAGTTTCCCTGGCCCGGCCCAAAAGGCGGGAGACCAGTTCCTCGTCAACCGCGGTCAGCTGCAGGACCACTCCGAGTTTGTGTTCGCCGGCAGCGAGGATTCCGTCGAGGTAGTCCACCTGCGCCACCGTGCGAGGGTAGCCGTCCAGCAGAAATCCCTCCTTGGCGTCGTCCTGGCTGAGCCGGTTGCGCACCATCTCATTCGTGACGCTGTCCGGAACGAAGTCTCCGTTATCCATGTACTTCCGGGCCTCTAAACCCAGCGGCGTTCCGCCTTTGACGTTGGCACGGAAGATATCGCCGGTTGAAATGGCCACAACGCCGAGGCGCTCCGAAATCCGTTCCGCCTGCGTCCCCTTGCCCGAGCCGGGCGGACCCATAATCAGCATTCTCGTCATTCAATACTCCTTGCTGCCTATGTGGACGTCTTCGTCCTGGCCCGATGCTACTGATCCGGAGGTTGCGGCCGGGCTGCATCGGCGCCTGACAGCAGAGTACGACGGTGGAGGAGCCCCGCCGTCGTACTCTGCGTCTATGTGCTTTTACCGGTAGCAGTGGTGCAGCGAGCGGGCCCCGGCCCCGCCTACGGGTGCCCTATCTGATAGCCACTGCCCAGGACCACCCACACGGCCTCGCCAGCCTTAGCGTCGGATATTTCACTTTTTCACAAGCCACCCCCATAAGGTCCGCACTCCAGAATCCGGGGTCCAATTTCAGCGTCATCGCTTTGTCGAAACCCGACAAAATCCCGCTCCGAACTGAGAACTAGCGTTTGTTCCGAGGCAATATCCGCAGCTAAGCACCCCCAAAAAGGACTATTGATGACGATTCAGCCAGACCTCAAGGCCAACCCCGGCACTATCCTCGAAACCGCCAGGACACAGGTCCTGGCAAAGGGAATCGGCCTCTCCGAAAGCCAGCTGGTGGAAATCCTGAGGCTGCCGGACCGGGATCTGCCGGCCGCCCTGCAGCTCGCCCACGAGGTCCGTCTGCGGCACTGCGGGGAGGACGTCGAGGTGGAGGGCATCATTTCCATCAAGACCGGCGGCTGCCCCGAAGACTGCCATTTCTGTAGCCAGTCCGGCCTGTTCGACTCCCCCGTCCGCGGCGTCTGGCTGGACATCCCCGAGCTGGTCAAGGCCGCGAAAGAGACCGCTGCGACGGGAGCCACCGAATTCTGCATCGTCGCCGCCGTCCGCGGTCCGGACATCAAGCTCATGAACCAGATCAAGTTCGCCATCGACAGGATCAACGAAGCAGTGGACATCAACATCGCCTGCTCATTGGGCATGCTGACCCAGCACCAGGTGGACCAGCTCGCCGCATGGGGCGTCCACCGCTACAACCACAACCTGGAAACCGCGCGCAGCTACTTCCCCGAGGTCGTCACCACGCACAGCTACGAGGAGCGCCTGGACACCTGCAACATGGTCAAGGCCGCAGGCATGGAACTGTGCTGCGGCGCCCTGATCGGCATGGGCGAATCCCTGGAACAGCGAGCGGAACTCGCAGCCCAGCTCGCGGCCCTGGAACCCCACGAAGTCCCGCTGAACTTCCTCAATCCCCGTCCCGGAACCCCGCTGGAAGACCAAGGCATCATGGATGGCAAGGACGCCCTCCGCGCCATCGCCGCGTTCCGGCTGGCGATGCCCCGCACCGTGCTCCGCTACGCCGGCGGACGCGAGCTGACCCTCGGCGACCTCGGCACCCGCCAAGGCCTCATGGGCGGCATCAACGCCGTCATCGTCGGCAACTACTTGACCACGCTGGGCCGCCCGGCAGACGCCGACCTGAACCTGCTCGTCGAGCTGAACATGCCCATCAAGGAACTTCAGAAGACATTATGATCCCCAACCGATCCTCAGGCCCGACTGGATCAACCACCGGCTCCACCGCTACGTTCTGTGGGCACTGCGGCGTACCGTCCGACGGCGGCGACAGCCCGGCGTCGGACGTTCACCACCGCTGCGGCGAACGCCTCGCAATGGAACCGCCGCGCTACTGCGCCGCCTGCCGGCGACGCATGAAAGTCCAGGTGACGCCGCTGGGCTGGACCGCCGAATGCTCCCGCCACGGAGTGCTCGCACCATGAGTGGCGAACGCCATCCTCGGCATCCGACTTCAGGTTGAAGAGCTGATCAGCCACGGTCTGGTAGGGGTCTGGCCGAGCTGGTCGTTGAACTCCTGCGCGTCCCGGTAGTACTCGAGCATGGAGAGCCGGGACGCGGCCGCCGGGTCCAGGAGGACCACGGCCCTCCGGTGAAGCTGCAGCACCGACGCCGGACAGTTGGCGCTGACCGGGCCCTCCACCATCGCCTGGACGGCGGCGGCCTTGTTCTCCCCCGTCGCCACGAGGACGGCCAGCTTCGCCTCGCGGATGGTCCCCAGCCCCTGGGTCAGGCACAGCCGCGGTACGCTGCCGTCCGGGAAGAACCGGGCGTTGTCAGTGCGGGTAGCCCCCGCCAGAGTCTTCACCCGGGTCCGCGAGGCAAGTGACGACGTCGGTTCGTTGAACCCGATGTGGCCGTTCGCGCCGATGCCCAGGATCTGGATGTCCACTCCCCCGGCCGCCGCAATCGCTGCATCGTAGCGTTCTGCCTCGGCAACGAGGTCCGCCGCGTCGCCCTGCGGGGTGAAAAGCTGCTCCAGGGGCAGGCCGACCTGGTCTACGAACTCGCGCCGGATGGTGGAGTAGTACGACTGCCCATGTTCCTTTGGCAGTCCTGCGTACTCGTCGAGCGTGAAGCCGGTGACTTGGCCGAAGCTGAGCTGTTCCTCGTGGTGCCGCCGGATGAGCTCCTGGTAGGTGGAACTCGGGGAGCCTCCGGTGGCCAGGCCCAGGACCGCCGGACCCCTCCGCACCCTGGCCTCAATGATGTCTGCCGCCCGGGCTCCTACGTGATCGACGGACTCACACAGAACTATCTGCACGGTCTTTCCTTTCCTGCGTTTGTGATGTGCCGGCACGGTAGGCCTGCACGAGGTCAAGTTTGTCGGTGGCCACCAGTATGTCCGCGCGATATCCCGCGGCGATGGCGCCAACCCTGGTGGGGCCCCGGTCAAGGCCCATCAGCCGGGCCGGCGTGGACGAAGCCCCAGCCACGGCGTCGGCGAGCGGAATCCCCCATTCGACGCAGCGGCGCACGTTTTCCAGCAGGAAACTCGTGGCCCCGGCGATCGCTCCGGTTTCCTCCCCTTCCCCGGATTGGGTCCTGCCCGCCGGCGCCAGCCGCGCCACCCGGTCCTGGACCAGCACGTCCAGGCTGCCGAGGGTGTAGTGCCCATCTGACATTCCGGCCGCCGCCATCGCATCCGTGATGAGGGCAACGGAGCGGGGACCCACGAGGTTGAAAACCATCCGGACGATTTCCGGGTCGAGGTGAACACCGTCGGCAATCAACTCAAGCACCATGTGCCCAGGTGACTGCTCGGCGGCCTGAAGCATCACCGCGACGGGCCCGGCAGCCCGGTGGCCCAGCGAAGGCATCCGGTTGAACAGGTGCGTGGCCGACCACTGGCGGTCACCACCACCAGCACCGCCAGCAGCGCCCAGGACTTCCCGGGTGCGGGATGCCGTAGCGGCGGTGTGCCCAAGGGAAGGCACAACGCCGTGTTCCCGGCAGAGCTGCACCAGCTCAGCAAAGTACGGGGTTTCGGGGGCCAGGGTCAGTGACCGCACGGTCCCGCGCCCCGTTTCAAGCCACTGCTTCAGGACCGCCGGATCGCCGTCGATGATGGCTGCAGGGTCCTGGGCCCCGCACATGCTCTTGGTGATGAACGGCCCTTCCAGGTGCAAGCCGGCCAGGGCGCCGTCTGCCACCACGTCCCGCAGCGCCGCGATCTGCTCCAGCAGCACGTGCGACGGCGCCGAAACGAGCGAGGCGAGTACCGACGTCGTGCCTTCCGAGGCGTGATGGGCGGCGGCCAGCCTGGCCCCGTCAGCGTCCGCGGAAAAGGTGTGCCCCACGGCACCGTGGCAGTGCACGTCCACGAGCCCGGGCAGGATCAGCGGCACCAGCCGGACCTCGGCGTCGAGTCCTGCCGGCAGGTCCGACGTCGGGCCGCACCACTGGATGGATCCCCCGGCCATCACTACGGTGCCGTCGTCAATCTCTGCGTCGCCTGGGTGGCCGGTAACGAGGCGGCCCCGCAGCGCCACCACGCCGTCGTCCCCGCCGCTCCGGGCCGACAAAAGCTCAGCTTGCATCGGCCTTGGCCATGGAGCCGTTCTCGTCGGTTTCATCTTCGCGGCCCATGGTGCGCAGGTTCCAGCGGCGGATCACAAAGCGGAACACCACGTAGTAGATGGCGGCGTAGACCAGCCCGATCGGGATCAGCCAGAGCGGGTTCTGTGCGATGCCGAAGTTCAGGACGTAATCGATGGCCCCGGCGGAGAAGCCAAACCCGTGGTGGATGCCCAGGAAGTTGACCAGCATCATGGACGTTCCGGTCAGGAAGGCGTGCACGATGTACAGCGGCCAGGCCACGAACATAAAGGAGAATTCGAGTGGTTCGGTGATGCCCGTGAGGAAGGCGGTGAGGCCGGTGGAGAGCATCACGCCGCCCACGATCTTCCGCTGCGACGGCTTGGCTTCCTGCCAGATGGCCAGGGCGGCGGCGGGCAGGGCGAACATCATGATGGGGAAGAAGCCGGTCATAAAGACGCCGGCGGTAGGGTCCCCGGCGAAGAACCGGTTCAGGTCACCGTGGGCGCCGTTGTAGTCACCAAGGATGAACCACACGACGGAGTTCAGGATGTGGTGCAGTCCCAGCGGGATCAGCAGCCGGTTGAGGGTGCCGTAGACCCCGCTGCCCACCACGGTGTTGTCCGCCACTGCGTTGCCGACGGCGGTCAGTCCGGTGTTGAAATACGGGTAGATCACGGACAGGAGCACGCCGATCACAATCGCGGCGAAGGACGTCAGGATGGGCACCAGCCGGCGGCCGGCGAAGAAGCCCAGCCAGTCCGGCAGGGTGGTGCGGTGAAAGCGCTGCCAGAGCAGCGCCGTCGTCAGGCCCATCACGATGCCGGCCAGCACACCGTAGTTGATGACGGGATCTTTCCCGCCGTCCGGGGCCGCGCCCATCACCAGAGGCGCCATGACCTTGAAGACGTTGGTCAGGACCAGGTACCCGACGACGGCGGCGAGGGCCGTGGATCCGTCACCCTTCTTGGCGAATCCGAAGGAGATACCGACGGCGAAGAGCAGCGGCAGGTTCTCGAACAGGGCGCCACCGGCGGCACCGATGACCTGGGCGACGGTGGTCAGGGATTCGAACCTGCCCAACAGGTCGTCCTGGCCCAGACGGAGCAGGAGCGCGGCGGCGGGGAGGGCGGCGATGGGCAGCATGAGGCTTCGGCCGAAGCGCTGCATGTTCTGCAGGGCCTTGCCGCTGCCCTTGGCCTTTTCCGGCGCCGCGGCGCCGGCTGTGGGATTTTCCGTGGTCATGATGTTCCTCGTCTCGAAGAGGGTGGTGCTTGTGCGGGGATGCTTGATTCAGTAGAGTCTAGCTAACTGGTTATAACCAGTGACAACCATCACTGTGAAGGGCGCTGGCCACAGTTGTCAACCTCAAGCTCCAAATTGGCTTCCGGAACCACCGCCCCTCACCGCTTACCAACACAGGGAGTAAACATGACCAAAGCAGAAATCATCCTCGCCGCCCTTGGCGGCGCCGGGAACGTCGAAGAGATCGAAGGGTGCATCACCCGCCTGCGCACCGAAGTGGTGGACGCCGGCCGCGTGGACGAGGCCGCCCTCAAGGCCGCCGGCGCCCACGGCGTGATGATGTCCGGCACAGTGGTCCAAGTAGTGGTGGGCCCGGAAGCCGAGAGCCTCGCCGAAGACATTCAGGACCTGATGTGAGCCGTTCTGACGTGACCGCACCTGAATTGAGCACGGAAACAACCGCTCAAATTATCAGCGTGGCCTCGCCGCTGCCTGGCAGGCTCATCCCGCTGAGCGAAGTGCCGGACCCGGTGTTCGCCAAAGGGCTCGTGGGCGGCGGCGCAGCCGTTATCCCTGATGACGACGCCGGCGTGATCACCGCTGTGGCCCCCCTTGACGGCAAGGTGGTCAAGGTCATGCCGCACGCCTACATCGTCCAGCACGCGTCCGGGCCCGCCGTGCTGGTGCACGTCGGAATCGACACCGTACGCCTAAAGGGCGAGGGCTTCACGGTGATCGCGCAGAAGGGCGACCAGGTCCGCGCCGGCGATCCCATGATCACCGTGGACGTTACCCTGGTCCGATCAAAGGACCTGAGCATGTGCAGTCCCGTGGTGATCCTGGACAGCGCGGCGGACGCCATCGAAGCGCCGGCATCCGGCTGGCGCGTGGAAGCGGGCGCGCGCCTGTTCGATCTTCCCGGAAAATAGGAGACATGGATACGGCAGGGGAACTGAAACACGTCTGGCTCAGAAGGCAACTCCAGGACCTGGTGTCCAGCACACTGCGGCCCGGCGATGCCCTGCTGGGCGAACGGCAGCTGGAGGAGCAGTTCGGGGTTTCGCGGATTACAGTCCGCCGGGCCATCACGGATCTGGTCCAGGACGGGGCGCTGGTTCGGATCAAGGGGAAAGGGACCTTCGTTTCGCACGGGCTGGTCCGTTCCACCCTGCACCTGGCTTCCTTCAACGAGGACATGCGGCAGGCAGGCTTCGTGCCCAGTACACGGGTCATCAACGTGTCCACGGCAGTGCCCCCTGCGGCGGCCGCCGAGCACCTGGGGCTGGCTCCGGAACAGCTTGCCTACCGGGTCCGGCGGCTCCGCCTGGCCAACGGCGCACCAGTCAGCGTCGATGAGTCGTGGCTGCCGCCGGACCTGCTGCCGGACCTGCTCTCGTCAGATCTGACGGGGTCCCTGTACCGGGCTTTGGGAGCCGCCGGGCACCCGGTCCAACAGGCAGAGCAGACCGTAGGGGCCGCTGCAGCGTCAGTGGAATCGGCTGCCCTGCTGGACATCGCGCCGGGAGCACCCGTCCTGCTCTTCAAGCGCCGTTCCTTCACCGGGACCGAGGAACCGGGCACTCCCATTGAGTACGCCATCTCCACGTACCGCTCGGACCGGTACCAGGTCTCGATGCGCCTGGCACTGGGCTGACCCGGCGTCACCCTGGGTGATCGTGCAGGTCGGCGCCACCACAGTCATCGAAGTGATTCTTCCGCGCTGGTGAGAACAGGAGCGGCGCCGTCACCAACCGCCACGCGTAGGCGTATGTCCCTTTCGGGCCGCGTCGGGCATAGCCATCTCGGCCCGCAGGCCCAGGAGCCGGATCGGACGGCCCGCTTCGATTCCGGCTGCGAGGTCCAATGCCCGCGCGAGGATTTCGTTCCGGTCGAATGTCTCGG
Source organism: Pseudarthrobacter sp. S6 (assembly GCF_050156575.1). Classification (NCBI taxonomy): domain Bacteria; kingdom Bacillati; phylum Actinomycetota; class Actinomycetes; order Micrococcales; family Micrococcaceae; genus Pseudarthrobacter; species Pseudarthrobacter sp. S6. The sequence continues at coordinate 2,470,545 of NZ_CP189581.1, forward strand.
GTATCTTCTTCGCGTGGGTCTTGGTGACGAACGGTGCGTACCGTACCTTCAGGGTCAGCCCCACAACGGGCCGCTCTTCGGCCACAACGTCCTCAAAGACACGCGCTGTAAGCTCCCGCACGGCCTCGTCCACCTGGGCGGGCTCGGTCAGGTCCCGCTGGAAGGTAGTCTCGCGGCTATGCCCGCGGGCAACCCACGGGGTATCGTCCACAACGCTGGCGCCGTCCCCGCGCCCGAGCTCCGCGTACCACGGACCCATCCTGGGGCCGAACTCCGGGACCAGGTCCTGCGGGTCGCACGCGGCGAGCTCGGCAACTGTGTTGATGCCGAGCTTGGCCAGCCGGCCCGACACTTTGGTTCCGACGCCCCACAGGTCCTTGGTGGGCCGGCTACCCATGACGTCGAGCCAGTTCCCGGCGGTAAGACGGAAGACACCGGCCGGCTTGCCGAAACCGGTGGCGACCTTGGCCCGGAGCAACGTGTCGCCAATACCCACGCTGCAATGCAGCTGCGTTCGCTCCAGGACAGCTGCCTGCACCTGCCGGGCGTAGGCTTCCGGATCCTCCGCCTCAGTGCCTACAAAGGCTTCATCCCAACCCAGCACCTGCACGGTGGCGCCGGACAGCGCGCGCAGGGTAGCCATCACCGTTTCAGACGCCGCGAGGTAGGCCTCATGATCGACGGGCAGGATCACAGCGTCGGGCACTTTCCGGGCCGCAACGCGCAAGGGCATCCCGGAACCCACACCGAACGCCCTGGCTTCATAGGATGCAGTCGACACCACCGCCCGTTCCGTGGGATCGCCCCGACCGCCCACAATGATGGGCTTGCCCGCAAGCTCCGGCCGCCGCAGCACTTCGACCGCCGCGATGAACTGGTCAAGATCGACGTGCAGCACCCACCGGATTCCGCTCACGCCACCAGTCTGCCCTAAACATCCCCGGCAGGCATCGACTCTCCATCGAGACGGCGGAAACCGCACTCGGGATGCTGCCGGGCGCGCAAGTCAGCTGATCAGTACTCGCCCTTAATCACGAAGTAGGAACCGCGGATAACGCCTGCCAGCTTTGATTTCTGGCGGGCAAACGTGAAACGTGATGCCAGTTCCTCCGAAATCTCCATGCCTTCAGCCAGTTTGAATCCGACCGCTCGCTTTTCGCCGTCCTCGACCGCGATCGCCCTCGCAACGGTCCTCGCGTTCGTGCAGGCATGGGAATTCCTGACTCAGAGGGTGCCGGGGCCGCCGCCCTGATGGCGCGGCGGCCCCGGCAGGATATGACGAGAAGGTCCGCAGCTACATTCCGGGAATCTGCTGGCCCTCGTGGACCTCGATTTCGCTGCCCGGCATATTCAGGTGCGGGTGTTGCTTGGCGAGTTCCAGGGCTGCCTCGGAAGTCTCGGCTTCGATGAGGCTATATCCGGAGACCTCGAGCTGGCTCGGCGCTGTGGCTCCACCCGGCGAAACGCGGACGCCGTTGGCCAAAGGGGTTCCGAAGTCGATCAGCCCTTCGCCCACTTTGGCACCCCATGCGTTCCACTCCCCCATAGCGGCTTCCATGTCTTCCGGCGCCGGCGGCGCGGCCTCGGCGGGTGTCATCGGAGAGTGATAGATGAAGAGAAACTTGGACATTTTCGTTCCTTCCTTCGTGGTTATTGTTCTTGTTGTTGCGGGGCGAAACGGTCAGACGGCGACAGTCCGGCCGGTAAACGCAATGAGGCGTTCAAGGCTGCCGGCGGTCTCCGCGACAGGCTGGGCCGGCGCAAAACTGCCGCCGGAGCGGACCTGCTCGGAGATAGTCACCAGGGCCAGGCCCTCCACGTAGTCCGTGACGACGTCGGACACGGCCAGGTGCTGGCCGCTTGCCTTCGCGAAGTCCCACGCATGGACCAACAGCTCGAGGTTCAGGATGCTGGCCACCATTGGGGCGGGAAGTTTGGCGAAGCCCATGTCGATGGTGCCATCAAGGCCGCGGCGGGCGAACGCTTCCAGCGTGGGCTGCGCAAGTTCGGCGATGCGGACCTCGGGAGCCGCATCGACGCGGTCCGTGGCGTCCGCACCCAGTGCCGAGGCGATGTTCTTCAGGGAGCCGCCCAGGTGCTCAAGGAGTTCATGGGCAGTGAAGTCCTCGCACGGCGTCGGCTTCTCGCGGTCTTCCGGTGTGAGCTGGCGCAGGACACCCAGGAGGACTGCCAGCGACGCATCGGCGGCGATGAGGTGGTCGATGGGGTCCGGGGCAGCGGACCATTCGTCCGGGCCTGCACCGGCATCCGACGACGTCTCCGCGACCAGACGTCCCAGGTAGTGGTTCCAGCCTTCGGCGTGTGCCGTGGACTGCTCAGGCGTGAGGCCCTCATGCACCAGGCGCAACGACGTGCCGCCGTCGACCGGCTCCAGCGTGATGGTGACCGTGGACGCGCCGGGCGGCAGGTCCGTGCCGGACTCCCAGCCCCAGGTGAACACGATGCGCTTGCCCGGCTCGATTTCCTGGAACGTCCCGGCCGCGTGGTGTCCCGGGATGATGGTCCAGCGGTATTCGCCGCCTACGCGAAGGTCCACACGGGCGGCCACCGTCTTCCAGCGGCGCAGGCGTTCTGGCTGCGTGATCAGGGCGAAAGCTTCGTCGGCGTCGACGGGCAGGTGGATGGTTTTGTCGAAGCTCATAAGAGCGGTCCTTTGTCTTGAAGCGAAGTACCTAGCGGGTTGGTGCAGACTTGCCTGGACCGTGCCGACCTGCTGCCAATGCGGCCGCGTCCGCGGCTAGCAAATCCAGTTCGTCGGTCCAGAACTGCTCGACCACTGCACGGAGCCGGCCCATGCCCTCGGGGTTGAGCCGGTAAAACCTGTTCCGCCCTTCTTTGCGCGCAATTACCAGGCTTGCCTGTTCCAGTAGCAGCAGGTGCTGGGAGACCGCCGAGCGGCTGACCGTGAAGTGGGCGGCCAAATCCCCCACGGACTGTTCCTGGCGGCCCAGGAGACGCAGCAACCGCCGCCGGCTCGGCTCAGCAGCGATCTCCAAGGCATCCAACACACTTAATACGTTAGTTCCGGCTAACGCATTAAGCAAGGCCACGCGATCGAAAATGGCGCGCACTTTTGACGATTACTGGAGCACGTGTACAGCTAGGAGCCAACAACAACAACTGGACTGCGGCGCAGCTCGTTCGGGACTTTTAAGGATTCCACCCGCGTCAACTGCTGCGCGTGGTTGGCATGATGGGGTCATGGACTATCCCTCGGAACCCTTCGCCCGCGTCGGCATTATTGGCGGCACGGGCCTGTACCGGCTGCCCGGCGCTGCCGTGCTGGAGACGCTGGATGCCGCGACGCCTTTTGGCCCGCCGTCCAGCCCCGTCACCGTTGCCCGGCTGCCTGCACGGGACGGTCCCGGAGGTGCGGACGGACCGGTGGTCGTGTTCCTGGGCCGGCACGGCCGCGGACACAGCATTGCCCCGCAGCAGATCAACCACCGTGCCAACTTCTGGGCGCTCAAGAGCATGGGTGTGGAGGCTGTCATTTCGTCCGCGGCAGTGGGCGGACTGGTTCCGAGCCACGGAACCGGGACCTTTGCCGTACCCGACCAGTTTCTGGACAGGACCTGGGGCCGGGCGGACACTTTCTATGACGGCTCGCTGCCCACCGGCGTGCAGCACCTGCCCGCCGCCGAGCCCTACAGTGCCCCGCTGCGCGCCGCACTCCTCGACGCTCTGGAGGTGCAGGGCGAACACTTCGCACCGGCTGCAACCGTGGCTGTCATCAACGGGCCACGCTTTTCCACCAAGGCCGAGTCGGCAGCCCTGGTCCGGGCCGGTGCGCATCTGGTCAGCATGACCCAATACCCCGAGCCGGTGCTGGCGGCGGAGCTGAACATGCATTTCGCGGCGCTGGCGTTCATCACCGACGCCGACACCGGCCACGACGGTTCCGAGCCCGTGACCGCGGAGTTGGTACTCGGCCGCCTGGCGGCCGCGCAGCCGCGGGTTCTGGCCGTGCTATCCGAGGCGGCGAGGAGGGTATCCGCGGGGCTGGCCTGCGTGGAAACGGCGGACGGCGGCGGATTCCCGCGGATGGCCCTTATGCCCGCCGACGCCGTCGCCACTGTGATGGGCGCCGCCAGCCCGGTCAGCCCCGGTACTGGAAGGAGGACGCCGTGAAAATTCTGGTCACCGGCGGAGCCGGTTTCATTGGCGGCCACATCGTCGGGGCCGCCCTGGCCCGCGGCTGGGAGGTCCGGACCCTGGATTCGCTGGATCCGGTGGTGCATCCGGTCAGGCCGGCAGCACATCCCGGCGCGTCTTTGCTGGTGGGCGACGTTGGCGATGCATCCACCGTTGCTGCGGCTTTGGAGGGGATCGACGTCGTTGTCCATCAGAGCGCCAAGGTGGGCCTCGGCGTCGACTTCTCCGATGCGCCGGACTATGTCCGCAACAATGACCTGGCCACGGCCGTACTCCTGGCAGGCATGGCCTCGGCCGGCAGGGACAAGCTGGTGCTGGCCTCCTCCATGGTGGTCTACGGCGAGGGCGCCTACACGGACTCATCCGGCCGGCTGGTGCGGCCCGGCCCACGCCGGGTGGAGGACATGAACCACGGAATCTTTGACCCCCGGGACCCTGTCACCGGCGAGCTCCTGCAGCCCACACTGGTCACCGAAGGCGCGGTGCTGGACCCGCGGAACGTCTATGCTGCCTCCAAACTGGCCCAGGAAAACCTGGCATCGGCGTGGGCCCGTTCAACCGGAGGCACTGCCGCGGCCCTGCGGTACCACAACGTCTATGGCCCCCGGATGCCCAGGGACACACCCTATGCGGGCGTGGCCAGCCTGTTCCGCTCGGCCCTGGCCCGCGGGGAGGCGCCGCGGGTGTTCGAGGACGGCGGCCAGCGCCGCAGCTTCATCCACGTGGCGGACATCGCGGAGGCAAACCTGTGCGCCGTTGAAGCGCTGGCGGCAGGCGGGGTCATGGCGGCAGGCAGTATGAGGGCATACAACGTAGGAGCCTCGGAGGTCCATACCATTGGTCAGATGGCCGGGGTCCTGAGCGCTGTTGGCAGCGGCCCGGTCCCCGTGATCACAGGGGACTTCCGGCTGGGCGACGTCCGGCACATCACCGCGAGCTCTGCACGGGCCAAAGCCGAACTGGGTTGGGCTCCGCGGCGCAGTTTCGAGGACGGCATGCGCGAGTTCGCCACCGCCCCGCTGCGTGGGGAACTGCCCTAGACGGCCGGTCCCAGAGCCTCCTGGCCAGCGGGGATCCGCAACCGAAACCGGCACCCACCCGCAACGTTGGCAACCTCCAGAGCACCACCATGGGCCTGCACGATGCCGTGGACAATGCTTAGGCCAACCCCTGCGCCGCTGTATCGCGATTTGGTGCGACCGGCGTCCTTCTGCCAGCCCGCGGTGAGCATCCGGGGCAGGTCCTCCGCCGGGATCCCGCCGCAGCCGTCCCGTACCTCTACCACCGCCTCGCCGGCGGCGGAGGTCACGGCAATGGACACGGTGCTGCCACGAGCACTGTACAGAATGCCGTTGAGGACCACATTGCGGATGGCCCGGGACAACGACGCGCCATCGGCAGCCACCAACGTGGGGGCCACGGCGTCGCCGTTGATGGCAATGGCCCGGCCGGCCGCGACAGGGGCGAGGTCGGCAATTGCGTCGCTGACGACGTCGTACAGGTCCAAGGGCCGGTGGTCCAGCACCAAGGTTCCAGCCTGGATCTTGGAGAGCTCGAGCAGGTCATTGACCAGCACGGCCATCTGGTCGGTCTGGCCGATTATTCGCTGGTGGTAGCCGGAAACATCCTCGGCAATGCCATCCTCCAGCGCCTCGGCCATGGCGCGCATGCTGGCCAGCGGGGTACGCAGATCGTGGGAAACCCAGGCCACCAGTTCGCGCCGTGCAGCCTCCACTGCCTGTTCCCGTTGTCTGGATTCTTCGAGTTTATGGCTGGTGGCAGCAAGCTCGGCGGCCAACGCGGACAGTTCCGAGGTCATTTTCCGTTGCGGTGCCACGGGCTCTCCGCGGCCGATTCTGGCCGCGTCCCCGGCCAGGCGGTTGGTGTTCCTTGCCAGCCCTACTCCCAAGACCACTGCGACCACCGTGGCAACGACCGAGGCGATCGCCAGGATGAACCACATCACCTGAAGATCCGCCTCCGAGATGAACATGGCGTTGAAGGCGCTCACCATCCCTGCCACCAGGATGGCGATAGTGGCCAGGACCACGAGCAGGATCTGCACCACAATGGAGGTCCTGCCGAGCAGTCGCTGCAGCACCACAGTCACGGCGCCGATGGCCAACGCCCATGACAGCACAACCGTGACAATGATGAACAGATCGCCGCTAGTCATGGCTGGCCGGCTCCGTGCCGTCGTCGAACCTGTACCCCACGCCCCACACCGTTTTCAGCAGCACGGGCGTGGTGGGGTTGGCCTCGATTTTTTCGCGCAGCCGGCGCACGTGCACTGTCACCGTTGACAGATCGCCAAAGTCCCAGCCCCAGACGGCCTTGATGAGTACGTCGCGGCTGAAGACCTGGTTGGGGCGGCGCAAAAAGAACGCCAGAAGGTCAAATTCCCTAGCTGTCAGTATGAGGTTCTTATCGCGGTATCTGACAATGCGCGAGGCCGGGTTGAGGGCAAAGCCGGCCAGCTCCACGGGCGGTTCCGGGGTGAATTCCTTGACGCTGCGGCGCAGGACGGACTTCACCCGAAGCACAAGCTCACGGGGCGAGAAGGGCTTGGTGACGTAGTCATCAGCGCCCATTTCCAGGCCCAGGATGCGGTCGTCTTCGGTGCCCAGCGCGGTGAGCATGATGATGGGCATGGAGTGGGTGAGCCGGATCCGCCGACATACCTCCGCCCCGTCCAAACCAGGCAGCATACGGTCCAGGATGATCAGGTCCGGGTTGTGCGTCCGGGCCAGATGCAGGGCACTAAATCCGTCACCTGCCGTATCAACCTGGAAACCAGCCAGCACCAAATAGTCGTGCACCACCTGGGCGATGGTGGCCTCGTCTTCAACGAGCAGGATGCGCCGGTTGCCAACGTCCCCTGGGTCCGGGTCGGGCTGAACACTATTCACGTACCCAGCATAGGTTCGTGGACGCCACTTTGGGTCTGCATAGGGCTTCCGGAGGGCAAGCGTCCCGGTTCCGTAAGGATTTCCACCTGCCGCGCCGGTCCCGCGGATTCTACGGTCGAAGGGTGGAGAAAAAACAGAGCAGTTCGCACGAAGGAACCGGCACGGTCAGCGCCCCCTGCGCAGCGGATGACAACGCCGGCCGCGCACCCACCGTGCTGGTGGATGTCGTGCTGCCCTGCCTCAACGAGCTTTCGGCCCTCCCCCAGGTACTGGGGGCCCTGCCGCCCGGATACCGGGCAATAGTGGTGGACAACGGCTGTACCGATGGCTCAGGAAAGCTTCGCCGCCAGTCTGGGGGCCGCCGTCGTTCATGAACCGAGGCGCGGCTTTGGTGCGGCAGCCCATGCTGGCCTGGTGGCTGCCACGGCGGAGTTTGTGGCCTTCTGCGATTGCGATGGTTCGCTGGATCCTGCACAACTGGCCCCGATGCTGGAGCTGGTGCGCACCGGGCGTGCCGATCTGGTCCTGGGTGCCCGGCGGCCAGCCCGCGGCGCGTGGCCGGTCCATGCCCGGCTGGCCAACATCGTCCTGAGCAGGCGGCTGCGCCGGTTGACGGGAATCCCCGTCACGGACTTGGGCCCGCTTCGCGTGGCCCGGCGAACTGCGTTGCTCGGGCTGGACCTCACCGACCGGCGCAGCGGTTATCCGCTGGAAATGTTCCTCAAAGCCCACCGCGACGGCTGGCGCGTGGCAGAGGTTCCGGTCGCTTATGCGCCGCGCCTGGGCAAGTCCAAGGTGACCGGCACGGTGCGTGGAACCCTGACAGCACTCAAGGACATGAGGGCGCAACTGGCCGCCGCATCGCGGTGGACGCCAGCTACCGGCGCCGGTAGACCGACCGCGGGCGGACCCCCGGCCGAGTCCCGGGGAGCGACGCCGTGATCCTCACCATCGCGGTCGTCGCCAAAGAATGCATCCCGGGCAAAGTCAAGACGCGCCTCACGCCACCGCTCACGCCTGCGCAGGCAGCAGCCCTGGCCCAGACCAGCCTCAGTCAGACGCTCGAGACTGTGCGGTCCTTCCCCGCGGCCAGGCGGTTGCTGGTGTTTGACGGGGCGCCGCACCGCAGGGACGCTGCGGGTTTTGAAGTGGTTGCCCAGAGTGGTGGGCCGCTGGACGAACGGCTGGCGGTTATCTGTTCGTTGGTCACCGGCCCGCTGCTGATTCTGGGCATGGACACGCCCCAGATTTCCTTTACACCACTCGCAAGGCTGGTGGCGGACTGGTCCGCCCCGACGCGCCGCTACGACGCCTGGATCGGACCGGCAACGGACGGCGGCTTTTGGGCCTTGGGGCTGCACCGGCCCTACGGCAACCTGGTCCGGGGCGTGGAAATGTCCACCCCTCAGACCGGGTCGCACCAGTTGGCCCGCCTGACCGGCGCCGGCCTGACGGTGGGGCTGTTGCCCACATTGACGGACGTTGACCACTTTGCCGATGCCTTGGCCGCCGCCCGCGCTTGTTCCGGCACACCGTTCGCCCGCGCGGTTGACCGCCTGGCCCTGGGGCTGCCGACGGCGAAGGAGCCCGTTCCGGTGCCGACCGGCGCAGCAACCCAAGGGCCGGCCCAGGGATGAGCGCCCAGACAGCGTCCACCAATACCGGCCCCTGGGCAGGCGGCGGATCTGCTGGCGGCAGCATCCCGGTCGCCTCGTTTGGCCAAGGAGGACACGAGCCGTACGCAGGCAGCCTGTCGCTCGGCCTGGGGCACCTGACCCTCCGCCCGGAATCCGCCCGCCCGGAACTAATCGGGCCGGTCCACTTCAGCATGCAAGGCTGGTCCGCCCCGGCCACCGCCTGCGAACGCGAACTGCTGCGCACCCTTCGCGGGCCGGTTCTTGATGTGGGCTGCGGCCCTGGCCGGATGCTTGCCGCCGCCGGTGAACTGGGCTTGGTGGCAATGGGCGTTGACGCGAGCGCTCCCGCGGTGCGGGTGGCCACCAGCCGTGGCGCAGTGGCGATTCATGGCTCCATCTTTGACCCGATCCCGCACGAGGGCGGTTGGGCGTCGGCGCTGCTGCTGGACGGGAACATCGGAATCGGCGGGAACATACGGGTGCTGCTGGAGCGTGTTGCCGCACTGCTGGCACCGGGCGGGCACGCGTTGGCAGAGGCCGAAACCCCCGATTCCCTTGATGTGGCCTATCTGGCCGTGTTGGAGGATTCGGCCGGACGGGCCAGCGCCGCCTTTCCCTGGGCCCGCGCCGGCGCGAAAGCTCTGGCAGCCCATGCAGCCCGGGCGGGGCTGGCCTCCGTCGCCACCCGGACTGTTCAGGGCCGGGTCTTTTTGACGCTGGAACGTCGGTTGTAAAGTCCGACGGCGGCCACGAACCCCGCAGCGGCCACCAACAGAACCAGCCAGAAGATGCCCAAGGCCTGCACATAGTCCCCCTGCAGCACTGTACCGTTGGCCCCGCTTCCCGGGCCGCTTGGCTGGAGCACCTGCTGGGCGCGAATCAGCGGGGCTGCCAGCAAGGTCACCACCGCCCCTACCAGCAGGGCGCCGCGCACTATCGCCTGCTGGACGGGGCGCAGCCCATACGTCAGCCGCGACAGTCCGCCGCCGGCCAACGTCGTCACGGGGACCAGCACGCCGTCGTGCACCACCAGTGCTGCGGCAAGCCAGGCCGCCACGCCGACCAACTGGGCAAGCGGCACATTGGCCAGGAATCCGAAGACGGCATAGCCGAGGGCTGCCACGCCCAGAGCGCCCAGAGCTGCCCGCACCCACCAAAACGGTCCGCTCTCCATCGTCACCGGAGGACCCATCAATGGCAGTCGCATCAGATCACCTCCACTTTGTGCACCCATTTGGTCTGCAGTACCCCCGGCCGGCCGGGGGCGATGATTCGTGCCGGATAACCGTGGTCAAGGTCCAGCGGCGCGCCGTTGAGCTCCAGCGCCAGCAGCGTCTGATCGTCCTGGCTGTACGCGGCGGGCATGAAGGAGCGCCCGTACACGCCGCCCTTCTCCAAGCTGGAAATCTGCAGTCCGGCGTCCGGGGGCGCCCCTACCAAGGCCATCAGGTCCCGAATCCGGACACCACGCCATTGGGCGCCCTGGCTCCACCCCTCCACGCAGGAGATGGGAAGTCCGTAGCTGTGCTGGGGCAGGGCGGCCAGCTGGGACAGCGTCAGCGTCTTCTGCACCGGTCCCGAGGACACGGTCAGTACCCAGTCGGGGGCCAGCGCAGCGACCTCAACACCGGCCTGGGCCGCGGTCCGGTTGACCGGTACCCCCTGCGGCCCCGCGTCCATCCGGCGCGGTGCGAAGAGGTTCAGGCCCTCCAGCCAGGCGAACGACTGGCCCGCAGTCGTCAGAACGACGACGCCGGTACCGGCGGTCATTGCCGCCAAGAACCCCCTGCGGCTCCACCCGGGCCTGGTGGCAGGCGCCATGGCAGCTGGAACGGTTTCGGGCTCCGGCGCTGCTTCAGCAGCCTCACCCGTGATGGCGGAAGCCTCCGACCGGCGGCTCCAGTGCGCCCGGATGAGCGGCAGCTTGACTGCAATGTGCAAGGCCAGCGAGCCAATGATCACCCAGCCCAGCCAGTAGTGGACGTCCTTGAAGGAAAACGGCCAGGGATACCACTGGAAGGTGTTGAGCAATCCGATGGTGACTTCCACCAGAGAGGCGGACACGAAGAGGGCAATCGAGGCCCGCTCCAGGGCGTGCACCACGGATTTCAGCGGCGGCCAACGCAACAGTTCGGGAAATACGGACCAAAGCTTGGCCGCCAGCAGCGGAATGGAAGCTATCCCGGTAGTGACGTGAATGCCCTGCGTAGCCGCGTACACCCACACCGGACGGGTCGGTAATAACATCCAGCCGGGCGGATCCTGCAGGAGGTGGCTGAAGAGTCCGGTCAAGAAGCAGACCGTGAACGCCATGCCAAGCCAGCGGCCCAGCACCACCGCCAGGCGTTTGCTCCGCAATCGGGAGGAAAACCGTCCGTTCACCGCCTCCATCCGCTGCTGGAGGAGGGTGGTCAATCTGTCCATACTCACATCAGACCACCGAGGCCCGCACCCAGTCCCGGGCCAGACCTTACAAAACGCGAACGCTCCTGTGGTTCCATGGCCCACCGTCCTGCACGTGGTGCAGGATCAAGCGGTGAGCGAACGAACACGCCGCCGCGCGCGGGCCGGCCAGGCTCCCGGGCCAGCGGGGGACAGCCCGGCGGCACACGGGACGCCGCGCGCCGGCGCAACCATGGCGGCGCTGGCGCTGGTGGCATTGTTGGCCGGCTCCGTCTGGTGGACCGTCACCACCGATCCGTCAGCGGAGTGGGTGTCCCCCCTTGGCGCGCTGGCGGCATGGGTACTCTTTCTCTTGGCCGCCCTGATGGCGCGCCGGATGCCCGCCCGGCATGCGGCCGCCGTCGTGCTGCTGGGCTCGGTACTGCTGGGCACCGCGGCGATTTCGGCACCGCCAGCCACGAGCAATGACTCCGCCCGCTACGCCTGGGATGGCATCGTCCAGAAGGCGGGAATTAGCTCTTACCGATACGTGCCGGCCGATGAGGCTCTTCGGCAGCTGCGACCGGAATGGCTGTTCCAGGACGCCGGACCGGACGGAACCTGCCACACCAACCCCTTTTCGTCCGGCACGGAGACCACCACCAACATTCCCGGCGGCGGCACCCTGTGCACGGGAATCAACCGGCCCTCCGTGCCCACTGTCTATCCGGCCGTGGCGGAGCTGTATTTCCTCGCCGTCCGGCTCCTCCCCGGCGCAGAGGTTGGGTTCATTGCCTTCCAGCTGGTCGGGCTGCTGCTGAGCCTGGCCGTGTATGTCTGGCGGACCACCAACGCCGCCCGGCCATGGGACGGGTAGGTTGTCATGCTCGGCGGGACGCTGCTGCTCGTCTCGCCCAGCTACCCCTGGTACGCCTTGCTGCTCCTGCCGTTCGTGGTGCTCAGCCGGCGCTGCGAGTTCACCGCCATCGCCCCCGTACTGGCAATGATGTATTTCACCGGCGCCGAACCATACGGCCAACTGGTGGCCCGGCTGGGACTGGGCGCCGCCGCCGCCGCACTAATTCTGGTTGCCGCAGTCGTGAGACAACGGCGTTCCCCGGGCTGAGGTGGCAGCGTCTTCCTGCTTGGATCCAACGGACTCAACATTTTCATCCTGATGCATGACTGTTTCCACCACGATGAGTGATACGGACAGCAACAAAGGATGCGTTATGTCAGGGGTGCTCTACCCAGCAGGCGAGGATGGTGGTGGAGAGCTGGTAGGCCAAGGCGTTTCGGCTGATGCTTTCCGGGCCCACAGTGTTCGGCAGGTCCGAGGCATCGACGTGCAGGACGAAGCTGTCTTTCTGGAACACGGCCGAACCATCAGCGGTTTCAAAGGCCGGGAAGCCCAGGTTTGCCAGGCCTTTGATGGGGGTCGCGTCCTTTGCGAGGGCCTGCATCGCGTCGAAATATTTCCTTGCGGTTACGGGGTCTCCGGCTTCCTGGACGGAAATATCCAGCGCACCTTCCTGCAGGTGGTAGGTGCAGGTGAAGGTGCTGTCCGCCCAGTGGTTGACGGTGTGCGGGTCCTCCTTCAGGTCAAGGATGGAGGTGAGCCTGTCCATCGGCTGGTCCCCGCACACCATCTGGGCGGCGTCGCTGGGTCCGGCCGGAGTTGCGCCGGGCGTTGCCGCGGCGCCGCCATGGTGTCCGCTGGCGTTGCTGCCCGAATGTCCTGCGCTCGGCGTAGGTCCCGTTGAGGCCGGCGCTGAAACGTCCGACGGCGGGGCGGACACCGCGTCCACCGATCCCGCCGCAGTAGCGCAGCCGGAGAGCAGCAGAGAGGCGATGGCCAAGGCGGCCAGTGTGTGGTGTCGGTGTGTCATGTTGTCCGTCCTTGCCTGTTCCCGCTCCGCAGGAGAGGTCCGTTTCAGGCTTTGAGTTTGGCGTAGATGACGTAGTTGTCGTCGAAGAGCCCGGTGGCGGGGTCGTAGCCGTCGCAGGTGATCAGGCGGAGTTCGGCTCCCGGGGTGTTGCCGTAGACCTCGAGGGTGGGGAACTCGTTTTTGCTGTAGAGGGCTCCGCGGTCAACGGTGAACACGGCCGTACTGCCGTCGGTTCGGGAGACGTTGATCTCGGTACCGGGTGTGAGTTTGCGGAGGTCCGCGAAAACACCCTGGTTGCCGCCGAGCGCGTTGACGTGGCCCAGCATCACGGAGGGCCCGCGTTCGCCTGGGGTTGGTGAGCCGTTGTACCAGCTCGCTGGTGCGCCGTTGCCGGTGTCCTGCGGGACTTCCAGGGAGCCGTTCTCCCGCAGGCCCAGGTGGAGCAGGTCGGTCCGGACCCCGATCGAGGCAATGCTCAGGGTGACCGGAGCTGAAGCACCCAACACCGGAAGCTGTTGGGCCGCCGCCGGTGCAGCCGGTGACGGCACGGCGGGTGGGGCCGAGGGCGGGCTGGGCGGCACCGAAGAGGAGGCAGAGGCCGAAGGCACCGCGCCGGCGTCGGGAGTTCCCGCTGTTCCGGCGGCGCAGCCGGTCAGGGCCAGCAGGAGCAGAACCCCGGCCGCCGCGGGGGCCAGGAAGCCCCCGCGGCGGCCGTGGTTCTTGGTTCTCACAGTAGTGATCCGCTCAGCCCGGGCTTAGGCTGCTGCGTTGGCGTTGCGGCGGCGCACAGCGTACGCTCCACCGGCGAGAGCGACCAGGACCAGGCCACCGCCGAGGGCGAGGGCTCCGGCGTCGTTCCCTGTCTCCTGGCTGACGCCGGTGTCAGCACCGCCCGCAGGCATCTTCATCTGCCCGGCCGTCAAGGTACCGCACAGTGCGGGGGACGTCGCGGCCAGCGGCAGGGTCGGCGCGAGGTCTGACTTGGCGGCCTGGCCGGCTGCGCTGAGGGTGGCGGGGTCAAGGCCGTGGACCACAACAACGGCGGTACCGGCTTTCAGGGCGGCCTTGGTTTCGGCGTTCACCTCGAACGTGCGGTCAATGGTGTAGGAGGCACCCTGCCCGGCGACCTTAAGGTCCAAGCCCGCTGCCGGGCTGGTGTCCCCGCTGGTGGAGAGCGTGGTGAGGATTCCGCCGTAGAACGGGGCACCTTCGGTGGTGGAAATGACCTTGTCGCCGTCCTTATCGGCCGACGGTGCCGGACAGGTGCCCTTGGCTCCGCCGTGGATGTGCTGGACGTGCGGGTACGGCGCGTCCATAAAAGTCGAGGCCAGGCCCGAAACATTCAGGACAACGTGAGCCTGATTGCCCGTAACGTCAACAGTGACGGTGCCCGAGCCTGTGCTGCCGTTAATCTGGCCCAGGGTCGACTGGTAGGACTGATCCGCTGCCATCGCGGGGGCACTGGAAAGGGCCAGTGCGGCCAAAGCCAGCGTGGGGACGGCCATAAAGCGAAGTGTCTTATTCATTGAAAAGATCTCCTCATACACGCGAGTGTGATGTTGGTGCCCCCGGACGGGGATACCTGTACTTCGGAACAACTCGCGGACTGGATGGGCGCGGATATTGCAGTTCAGTAAATCCGTGCTGCCCATCGCAGCGGCTGTCGGCGGTGTAGCAGTTCCCGCCGTTATTTATGCGCTGATCGGTCTGGCCAGTCCTGAGACCCTGCAGGGCTGGGCGATCCACGGCAACCGACATTGCTTTCGCCGTTGCTGTGCTGGCGATCATCGGGTCGCACCTGCCCAGTGCGCTGCGGATCTGCCTGCTGACTTTGGCCGTGGTCGATGACCTTCTGGCCATCAGCATCATCGCGGTGTTCTACGCCTCCGATATCCAGGCCGGGCCACTGCTGCCGGCCCTCCTGGCGGCGGCACTGCTGGTTGGGCGGATCCGGCAGTACCGTGCTGTGCAGGCCGAAGAAGGCATCGCTATAGACCGAGACGGCATCCCGGACGTTTACCAGGAAGACCGCCACCCGTGACCTGACCCGACGCGCGTACGTGGACGGTCCCGGCCGGAACACACCGCAGGAAGCTTCGCGGCGAGAAATCGCTGCTGCGCTGGTTGGAAACATTTGGCACGTAGCGCCGCTTCGGGAGCGTACCAGCGGTGCCGTGGCCTGCAGCACCTCGGACCCGCTGAGGCGGTTTCTACGCAGCTGGGCATGCGCCGCCGACCCTTCAAAGACGGCGACGTCGGAACTGAGCAGGATTGTGGCCAAAGTTGATCCGAAGGCGACAGTGCTGTTGCATGGGTACTCGTACGCCATAGGCGGGTTTTGGCTGCATCTTCCGTACAACGGGACGTAGTGGACAGTACGCGTAGTATTTCCGGTTCGGCGAGCTTGGATCCAGCGCCCAGGGGACGGATGACGAGGAAAAGGACTCTCCGGATCTGATCCTCTGATGGGAGTGTAGACAATGACTGATGCACCTGTAAGGCTGGCGGCATGTTCCCGATGACTGGGCGTGGCGCGCAGTGGATGGATGCATTGCGGACACAGCTTTGGCCGCTTCCGGTGTTGGCGGTTGCGCTGGCTGTGGTTCTCGGGACGGCGGTGCCTGCCCTGGATGCTGCAGTTGACGGCAAGCTGCCAGAAAGTGTCACTGTTTTGCTCTTCAGTGGAGGGCCGGAGGCGGCCCGGTCAGTGCTGCAGGCGATCTCGGGTTCCCTGATCACGGTGACGTCCCTGACGTTTTCGCTCACCGTGGTCACGCTGCAGCTGGCCAGCAGCCAATTTTCCCCGCGGCTGCTGCGGACTTTTACCTCGGACCGTTTCGTCCACGGGACGCTGGCCCTCTTCCTGGCTGCCTTCGCTTTCGCGTTGACTGTCCTTCGAAGCGTCCGCGGCGAAGGCAGCGGAACCAGCCCGTTCGTCCCGGAAATTTCCGTCACTGTCGCGTTCGTTCTCGCCATAGGCAGTGTTATCGGGCTGGTGCTCTTCTTGGCGCATCTCACCAGGGAGATCCGGGTGGAAACCATGATGCGCAGGGTCAACGTGGAAACCCAGGAGACCATCAACCGCGTCTTCCCGGAGGACCGCCCCCTGCCGGCGCCGGGACCGGATCCGGTCCCGGCAGAGGGGAAGATCCTCATCAACTCCACCAGTTCCGGATTCCTGACCTCCGTTGACAAGGGCGCACTGAAGCGGGCCGCGGAAGATGCGGGGGCAGTGATACGGATAGACCGGGAACCGGGCAGTTCCCTGGTGGCCGGTGTTCCCTTCGCCACCGTCTGGGCCGTTCAACCGGGAGCAACGCTCACCACTTCAGCCAGAGAAAGGCTGATTGAGGAGGTCAACGCCGCTGTGGCCACCGGGTTTGAACGCACCAACGTCCAGGACGTCGGATTCGGATTCCGCCAGCTGGTCGACGTCGCTGCCCGTGCACTCTCCCCAGGCATCAACGATCCCACCACCGCAGTGCACGTCATCGGGCACCTCTCCGTACTCCTGTGCCGGCTGGCGGAGCGAAACCCTGGCCCTGAGCAGCTCAGGGACGACGGCGGGCGGGTGAGGGTTGTGGTTTCGCTTCCGGAACTCGAAGACCTTCTCAACATGGCGATGAACCAGCCCCGGCAATACGGAGCGGCAGATCCGGCCGTTGCAGGCCGGCTCCTGGGCCTGCTTGAGGAGCTCACCTGGTGCGACCGGAAGGACAAATACCGGGTGGATATCCGAGAGCATCTGGGCCGGATGCGCAACGCCATCGGTGCCGCTGACTATTCGCCGGCAGAACGGCGGAGCCTGCTGGAGCAGGCCGACTCCATAGACCGCATGCAGCCAAAGAACCTGCACCCCGGCAACCCGGCGAGCCCGTGAGATTCCCTGCCCGGAACGGGACAGTCAGTGCCCGGCCGGGGCTTGTGACCTGCGCTTGAGGTTGCCAAGGCGGCGACCATACTCGTCGCAGCCTCTTGCCTGGTGGCCAGGCGCGTACCGCATCGTGGCCTTCCAAACCGACGCCAAAAGTAATGCACGTGTGATGGTTTGAACTGTGGCCGGAGGTTAGCCTGGACAGATGGTGTCCACCAGGAAGTGGGAATGGCCGCGCTGAGTTGGTCTTCAAGAGGAATGCTGCGCTGCCCGGTCCCGGTGCGGGGCGTATTCGCATGGTTCCTTCTGGCCCTCCTCCTCGCGGGGGCAGCCTCCTACACTCACGGCAGCCGGTACGACCTCGTCCCAGGTCACAGTTCCTTCCAGTCAGTCGAGAAAAGAGACGTTGAAGCAATGCCGCCGGACACCGCAGCCAGCCATGCCGGCCCTTCGGCATCGGCATCCCAGCCCGTCAGCGTCGTCCACGAGGCCAACCCGTCCGTGGAGCCTGAGGCTCTGGATCAGGAATGCTGTGAACGGCGTCTGGCTCCCCGGAGCGAACCGGCACCGTTGAGGGATGGGCGCAGTGGACCTGCCGCCCTTGACCCACCAGGAGCCTGGTGGCGGAATTCTTTGTAGCGTTGTGCCTTCGGAACCGGCTTTGCCGGCGCTGACCGTGGTCAAGCTTTCCATCGGCAGGACGTAGAAACGGTTCGCCGTTCCACTTTGTCACGACCCGCTGTTCAGATCCCGAAAGAGAAACCAATGACACATGCACAGTCCATGCTGGACGCCCAACCAGAGGACCTCGGAAGCATTAATGCGGGCAGCATGCGTCGATGCACCGCCACTGCGAGGTGTGCGTCGAAACCTGTCGCCGCTGCGAGCAGGCGTGCGCTGATCTCCTCACCTCGTTGGGCTGAGGGGCGCAATAATGACACATTCACAGATTTCCCGGGCGGATCGTGGTGCCCGGCAGAAGGCACAGCCAAGCAACGCAGCGCGTGACTGGCTCTCAGAGGATCCGCAACTGCGCCGGATGCTGACCACACACATCCACTGCGGTGAGCCCATGCAGCCGGTACCCGTCGACCTGGGCCTGCCTGTCGCGTCCCCAGGAAGGAATGACGGCGGCCTGCTGACGTACAGGTGCGCGTGCGGGTTTAGATTCAATCAACGGCGGGACTGACCGGGCCGGTGTTCAGCGGTCATAGTTGCAGGAGGCTCCTGTCCGGACGCTGGTGGTGAGACGTTCGCGCGGGACCGCCTGCGGGGAAGGAGTCAGGAATTATCCGGCAGGTGTTGGCGGTGCTCCTGCGCTTGGGGTCGGCCCTCTTCAGCCCGCCATATCTGATCATTGGAGGCAGGACATGAAGGCGGTGGTTATCGGGGCAGGCATTATGGGCCCGTTCGTTGCCCGCCAGCTCGGCCTGGCCCCGCAGATCATTATCACCAGCGCCAGGGCACCGGCCGGTCCAAGACCGTAATGAATGGCCTCACTGACCGCAATCAACGCACTGTTCCTCCCATGGCTCAGGAGATGTCCAGGCCCAGCTCCGGGGCCAGTGGTCCGAAGGACTTCGCCGCCATCCCCGCCGCGGCCGTGGTGGCGAATAAGGACGCGGCCACGGTGACCCACCACCAGGACTGCAGCCCCGGAAAGATCGTGGTCCGGCGGGCGGGGGAGGAATCCATGGTGCAGTCCTGACGGTATGAGCGCTGATGCGCCGGGGTGCCACCAGTTTGCGGCACCTGCCCTGAGAAAAAACTGAGAGCCGCTCCGCCGCTTCTCAGGTTCCGCTCAACGGGCGTCCGGGATACTGCAAGTACCAACGAAAGGGGGCCGGGCATGCGGGTGCTGCTGGTCGAGGACGAAAAAATGCTGGCCGAGACGGTCCGGCGCGGACTCACTAATGAGGGCTTCGTGGTCGACATTACCCATGACGGGGTCAGCGGCCTGTGGGCTGCTACGGAGAACCCGTACGACGTGATCCTGCTTGATCTGATGCTTCCGCTCAAAAACGGGTACGACGTTCTCAAGGAACTCCGGGAGCGGCTGATCTGGACCCCTGTTCTGATGCTCACGGCAAAGGACGGGGAATACGACCAGACGGACGCATTCGATCTGGGAGC
This sequence comes from Pseudarthrobacter sp. S6, assembly GCF_050156575.1. Classification (NCBI taxonomy): domain Bacteria; kingdom Bacillati; phylum Actinomycetota; class Actinomycetes; order Micrococcales; family Micrococcaceae; genus Pseudarthrobacter; species Pseudarthrobacter sp. S6. Next base: position 2,489,545 of record NZ_CP189581.1, read on the forward strand.
CGATGACTACCTAACAAAACCCTTCAGTTTCCTCGTGCTCGTCGCCAGGATCCGTGCCCTGATCCGCCGTGGCGCCCCGGAACGGCCCGTCACCCTCACCCTGGGGACGCTGGCACTGAACCCCGGCAGCCGCAACGTCCGCCGGGGCGATTCCCTCATTGAATTGACAGCCCGGGAGTATGGCCTGCTGCACTACCTGATGCGCAGCCATGACCAGGTCGTGTCGAAATCCCAGATTCTCGACAACGTCTGGGACCCGGCGTTCGAAGGCGGCGACAACGTCGTGGAAGTTTACATCGGGTATCTGCGGCGCAAGATCGATAGCCCCTTCGGTCTGCAGACCCTGACCACCGTCCGGGGAATGGGATACATGCTGACCGCTGACCGGCCAACCGGATAAAAAGTGATGTCCGCGCCCGGCTCTCCTGCTCCGGTGCAACGAGCGGCACGTGGTGGGGGGCGGGCCTGGCCGGCCGGGGCTCTAAGCGCTGCCGGTGTGGGACCGCCATAACGTGTGCGGAGCGGCTTCCCCGAATTCGAGTTCCTCTTCGATCATTCGCTCGTCAGTGTGGACTTCTTGGGGGTACCCGGTGAGGATAACCATATCCGGGCCGCCCTGACCTCGGTCCGGCGCGTCCGGACCCGCGGCCCGGGCGGCGTTGGCGGCAGTTCCCGTCGTTTTACCGTGTTCCGCGGCGGAAGCCGAACCCATGCCAAGGGTCAGCGCGACGATGATCGCCAATCCGGTGCTGGTTGCGCTGCGAAGGTTCATACGGAGAACACTTCCGCACTGGAATTGAGGAACCGCTGTGACGTCCCGCGCTCCAAGGCCGCTCCCACATAACCCGATGAAGCCGCAACTGGCCCGTGCCCGGGCTTTCGAATCCTTGCGAAGCCGGTCACAGCGCCTTCATGGAGCTTCGGCGAGCCGCGGGTCCACTGCCAGGTCCGGCCCCTCTGGTTGGCGGGCGGTGGCGGGAGCCGGAGGAAAGCCCAGCTCGAATCGGCAGCCCCCGCCGGGGGTTTCACCGGTGCGGATCCAGCCGTGGTGAGCTGCCATAATTCCGGCCGCGATTGCCAGGCCCAGACCGCTCCCGCCGCTTTCACGGGACCGGCTTTGATCCAGCCGGACAAAACGTTCGAAAATCCGCTCCCGTTCAGCCGCCGGCACCGGCAATCCATCGTTGTCGATGCTAATGAGCGCCCCGTCATTGGTGTTGCGCAGCCGAATGCTGATCCGGGATGCGGCGTGCCGGTCCGCGTTGTCCAGGACGTTGCGCACGACCTGGCCCAGACGCCGCGGGTCCCCGGATACCCTGACGGGTTCGAGGCTGACCTCGATAACGCGGGTGCTGGTGGAACGCAGCCGGCGGATCTCCTCGTTCAGGACATCATCCAGATCCACGTCCGTGCTCTCGAGCCGGAGACCGCCGTCGTTGGTTTTGGCCAGGGTCAGCAAATCCTCCACCAGGTAACGCATCCGGGCTGTTTCCCCCGCTAAAACGGTTTTCATCTGTTCCCACGTCGCGCCGGAATCGTCAGCGGCGGCGATCTCCACTCCGGCGCTGAGTGTCGCAAGCGGGCTTCGCAGTTCGTGGCTGGCGTCCGAGACGAAGCGGCGTTGTTCCTGGTCTGAGGCCTGCAGCCTGCCCAGCATCATGTTCATCGTCTCGGCCAGGGACTGGATCTCATCGGCGGTGGGCGGCACGTCCACGCGCCCGTCCAGGCTCCGTGCGCTGATCCCTGCGACCTGACCACGGATCAGTTCCACTTGCCGCAGCGACCGCCCGACCAGGACCCAGACGGAAATACCGACGACCACCAGCAGCAACGGGGTGGCCCCGAGGATGAACCAGGCCACTGTGGAAACGGTGTCAGCCTGGACCTGGACGGTCGCGGCGACGACCACCGTGTAGAGCCGGTCCCCGACATCGACGCCGGTCGCCACGATCAGGAAATCGTCGTTGTCATGGAGGCTGTCCAATCCGGTCACGTCCTGGGTCAGGGTCTGTCCGGCCCCGGGGCGAAGGGAAGTCAATGGGGCCGCGGCAGCTGCAGGTATCGATGAGGCAAATACTGAACCTCCCGGTGCGAGAATTTGCACGTATTGACCGGTATGGGCGGTCGAGGCAATGTATTGGCCGGCCTCGGCGACGTCCTGTCCGGAGATCTGTGCGATGACGTCGAAGCTTTGCTGCCGCGCCGTCGTTTCCGTTGACGCCACGAGGGAGCTCTGGAGCAAGGCGAGCAGGACGATCCCGCCCACGGCCAGTGCTGCCGCGACGACCAGCACCGCGGTCGCGGTCGCGCGCTTGCGCACACCCCAACGCGCACTGCGCCGGCGCGCCAAACCCTGAGCAGCATCCATGTTCCAAGGATGGGCCCGGCGCAGGGCAGAAAACAAACCCCTCCCCCGGGTCCCGTCTCAGCCGGACCTCAAGCACGCTAAGTCTCCTCTCAGGCGCCACGGGCCACACTTGAACCATCGCCACCCGCACCGGGAGGCACCGGCGGACCCAAGAGCCCGCCACGAAAGGAGCCGGACATGAACGTCAAAGACCTGAAAACCAACACCAAAATCGTCATCGTCAGTGCAGGAGTCCTCGGCATGGCCGGGCTGGGCCTTGGGGCCGCAAACGCTGCAACACCGGCGCCGACCACCACCCAATCCGTGACAGCGGACACGCCCAGCGCGGGCGATACGGCTGACACACCAGGTGCCGTCGACACGCCCACCCCGGGCGATACGGCTGACACACCAGGTGCCGTCGACACGCCCACCCCGGGCGACACGGCCGATGCTCCGGGTGCTGTCGAGGGCACCGAAGCGGCAGACGCACCGGAGGCGCCCGGTGATTCCGGTCCGAACATTGAGCAGACCGGTGACCACACCGATCCCGGGGACGCCCCCGGTTCCCCGTAGCACCGACCCGCGCAGGCGGCCTTGAGGAACGGACCGGCCGAGAGCACAGCACAGCCGGTGTACCGGGACCCGCGAAGCACCCCGCTTCGCGGGTCTTCCGGCGCCTGGGCAACAACACCAGCGTCCGGTATTAACTCCCGGCGTCCGGGAGCACCGGCAGTTCGAAGGACTACGGTATGAACACTCTTTCCGGGTTGGATCTGCTCACCGGGGTCGTTCCGGTCAGTGTCGGGTCCGCGGCAGGGGCGGCGGCGCTGCTCCTCCTGCTCCGCCGCGGGCGGAGTTGGTGGATGAAGATAGCCTCGGCGGTCTCCGCCGCGGCCCTGCTGGCTCTGGGGACAAGCTGGTACTTGGTCCATGTGGCCGCAGTATCAGCCCAGGCACTGCCCTGGCCCGTGACCGGGTGGATCGGTGTCGCGTTCCTGGCTCTCCTGTTGGCGGGTCTGAACATGGCGGGAACCGGCTGGCGGCGCAAAATTACTGCACCGGTGGCCATGGCGGTACTGATTCTGGGCGCCGCGTTGGAAGTAAATGCCTGCTTCGGCACCTACCGGCCCCTCGGTGAGCTGACCGGAGCCAATACCGCAGCGATCCAGTCGCTTCCGTCAGGCTCCCGGCTGGTGCCCCGGACCGCGGACCCGTCAGGACCCGGCCCGAATACGGGCCCGTTGGCGGCCACATGGGTGAAGCCGACGGGTCTCCCTGCGGCCGGGACGATCAACTCGGCGCAGATTCCGGGTACGGCGTCCGGCTTCGCCGCCCGCAGCACACAACGGACTCGCACCCGTCGTAGTCATACCCGATGTCAACGGCTCCGCCACGGCCAGCACAATGTGCATGGATTCGCGCATCGCCAAGGCCGGCAAGTACCTCTCCACCGATGTCCCCGCCTGGATCAAAGCCACCCTGAGAGTGGATCCTGACCCTGTCCGGTGGGCGATCGGCGGTTTCTCTTTTGGCGGGACCTGCGCCCTGCAAATGGCGTCCCTGCACTCCGACATACACCCCTCAGTAATCGACGTCAGCGGCGAAGCGGAACCGGCACTGGGCCCCGACCGGGCCGCGACCATCGCACAGGCGTTCGGCTCAGACACCGCCGCCTTCGACGCGGTCGCGCCCCTGAAAGTCCTGGCCACCCGGCACTACACCCACAGCAGGATCTACCTCGCCGCCGGGGCGCAGGACGGCACGTTCGCCGGCTACCAGGCCCGGATCGCTGACGCAGCAGCTAAAGCCGGCTTTGACGTCAAGACGGCCCTGGTGCCCGGGCTGGGACACTCCTGGGAGGTTACACGGCAGTCCCTGGCTCCGGCCGTGGACTGGCTCGCGCCCGCCCTGGGGCTGTACCCCTGATGTCGGAATCCGAAGGGTTCGGCGCATCCTCAGGGTTCTCTTATCGGCAGCGGCATAAGTTGCTAAGCATGACGGAAATGGCAATCGAAACCAGTGCGCTGGCTAAGACCTACGGATCGAAACAGGCCCTTGAGGCCCTGAGCCTCGAAGTTCCCAGAGGCGAGATCTTCGGCCTGCTCGGACACAACGGGGCGGGCAAGACAACGACCGTGAATATCCTGACCACGCTGCTGCCTGCCTCGTCCGGCACGGCACGGATAGCGGGCCACGACGTCAGCACCGGCGCTGACCGGGTGCGCCGGTCGATCGGTTACCTTCCGGAGAATGTCCAGTTCTACGACAACCTCACGCTGGCGGAGAACCTGATGTTCTTCGCCCGGCTCTCAGGGGTACCGGATCCCGCCGCCCGCATCGAGGCGGCACTGGCTGCCGTGGACTTCACCGGCCACGGCCAGGAACGGATGTCCACGTTCAGCAAAGGGATGCGTCAACGCGCCGGGATCGCACAGGCCATCCTGCACGAACCGAAGGTTCTGTTCCTGGACGAGCCGACCTCCGGGCTGGACCCGCAGGGTGTGGCCAAACTGCGGGAAATCATCATCGGCCTCAACCAGTCCGTGGGAATGACCGTGTTCATGAATACCCACCTGCTGGCAGAAGTGACCAAGACCTGCACCAGCATCGGGATCCTTAGCTCAGGAAGGCTGATCTACCAGAACTCCGTCGCGGCCACCCTGGAGGCTTTCCCGGACCAGGCATCGCTTGAAGATATTTACCTCCACATCGAATCAGACACCCCCTCATGAATCCCTGGTTAGCCACCGTCGGCCACGAACTGCGCAGCGCCGGCCGTGAACGCCTGCCCCAACTGCTGATGATGGTATTCATCGGGATGACCGCCGCCTCGGCATTTATCGGCTCGGCCGCGAAGGCAACCGTCACCGAGGTATACAACTCAGCGGCCGGCCAGGGGCTCACGAGTGCGCCCAATCCGTTCGGGAATGTCCCGCCGCTCTACTATGCCCGCAACACCGTCATTTACATCCTCCTGATCGGGGCCTTGCTGGCCATCGTGATCGGTGTCCAGTCCGCGATGCGGGACCGGCGTGCCCGGACGGTCGATCTGGTCATGACCCGGCGCTTGTCCCCGGCCGGCTACCTGTCCGCGAAAATGGCCGGCATCAGCCTGGGACTCCTCGCCGTCCTGGGGACCTCGGCACTGATCAGCGCAGCCTGCATCAGCGCCGTCACCGGAACCATCCCCGCACCCGATCAGCTGCTCCGACTCACGGCACTTTTTGGCGTGGCATGGCTCTTCCTGCTCTTCTTCGTGGCCCTGGGCATGCTCAGCGGGATCCACGCATCCAGTTACACCTCTGCAATGCTGATCCCCATCGTGATCTGGAGCGTCATTATCTTCGTGTTGCCGCTGCTCGGGACCGCGGTCCACCCCGTCTCTCTGCTGAACCCCGTGACACCGCCTACGGCCCCGCAGACCGGCATCTTTGCGCTCACCGCGGCCCTCACCGGTCCCTTGTCACTCGGGGAGCACTTCAAACACGTCGCCGCAATCCTGCTCCAGGACCCCCAAGCCACCGGCACCATAACCGACGGGATCACGGTGATCCTGGCCTTCCTCTCGGCCGGGATCGGCGCGATCGTCATGACCGGACGGCCCAGCATGCGAAAGGAAATCCATGACTAACCTCATCACGCTGTGCCAGAAGGAACTCCGGGACCTCTCCCGCAACCGTTCCGTAAGGCTGCTCATCCTCTTCCTGGCCGTCGTCGTCGTGCTCTCTGTCCTCGTCGCGGCCGCGGACTTCCGGACCAAAACTGCCGACTACAACACCTATCTCGCGGCCCTTAGAGCCAGCGGTAGTGCCGTGACCGCGCCGCCGCCTGACCTTTTCCCGCTACAGATGCTCCGTGCGGGCATGGAATACCTGGAAATCGTCGGGAGCCTCTTCGCCGTAATCCTCGGCTACGGACTGATCGCCAAGGAGAAGAACAACGGGACCCTGCAACTGCTTTTCACCCGCCCTCTTGGCAGGCACAGCGTCGCCGCCGGGAAAATCCTGGCCGCCTTGATCATCTGGATCGCCGTCACCACTGCCCTGTTCGCCGTCATCACCGCGACTTTGTTCATCGCCGGCAACGCCCCCTTGACGGGAACAGACCTCATCCGGCTGCTCATTGCTGCAGCCCACACCACCATTTACCTCACCCTGTGGTCCCTCGCGGCGCTGGCCCTGGCCGCCCTCACCCGGGCCCCGGCTACCGGGCTGATCCTGGCCCTGGTCCTCTGGCTCGTGGTGGTCCTGATCATCCCGCAAATCGGCGACACCATGGACCCGGACAACCAGATCCCCGGCGGCCTCTTCGCGAGCCTCCAGATCGACAAAGCCCACGAACACGCCGTCATGGCCAACTTCACCGGCTACGAAACAGCCCGCGACCTCATCGAACAAACCTCCCTGACCAAACAATACGAACGCCCCCTCTTCGCCTGGCTCGGCATCAAAAACCAATTCAACCAACAGAGCCCTGCATTTGTGTGGGCAGGGACGTTCAACCACAGCCTCTGGCTCCTCGCCGGATTCTCCGCGGCCGTCACCGCAGCACTCCTGGCCGGCACCCGGGACAAACTCCTCCGAAAGGCCTAGAACCATGAAGACGCTCACCCTCAAGAAAATTCTTCCCCTGGCACTGGTCGTCGTCGCCGCCCTGGCCGCGATCCTGATCTGGCAGGGGACCCTCGGGGCCCCCACACCATCGGCCCAGCCTTCATCAACAGCCCCGGCGGCCACCGTGCTGCCCGTCACCAAAAACCCCATCGCCACCACCGGAACCGCCCCGGGACTCACCATCAGCAAAGCCAAGGCCGAAGACAACACCGACCCGCAAACCAACGCCGCCATTCCGGACCGGATCCAGTTCACTTTGAGCAACTCCACCCCCGCCCCGATCAGCAGTATCGAGGTGTACTACACCATGAGGGATTCAGTCACGGGACAAACGGAGTCCTACTACCAGAAGCTGGACGGACTGACCCTGGCCCCGGACACGTCCGCCACCGTGTATTTCGACAACGGCAACGACCCCGGGCACTACCCGGAAAACAAATACAGCCTCTACCGCACCTCAACCAACGAAGTACAAATCAGCGTTGAGGCCGCCGCGCCCGGACTGGCACCAGCCACCGCCACCGCCACGAAAGCCAAGGGCACCGGCGAAAAACTGGACTGACACAGGCTACTGCCGGGCCACGCGACGGTGCAGGGCCACGCCTCAGGATCCCCTCAGGCGTCATCATCAATGCTGGTAGTACCGATACGAACCCGCAGGAGATCCGCATGAAGAGTCCGAGCCAGAGCCAGACGGCCGCTGGAGGATCAACCCGTCCGGCGGCCCGAGAACAGGACCGCACGTCATGACCTGGATCATCGATGCCATCCGCAACGCCGGGTCCCTGCCCGCCTACCTGATCATTACTGCCCTGGTCTTCGCCGAAGACGCCCTGTTCATCGGATTCATCCTGCCCGGTGAAACCGCAGCAGTCCTCGGCGGGGTCTTGGCCAGCCAGCACCATCTCCAACTCTGGCTCATCCTGCTCCTCGTCATCGCCGCAGCCATCATCGGAGACACCGTCGGATACCAGATCGGCCGCCAATTTGGGTCCCGGATCCTACAGATCCCCCTGCTCCAAAAACGCCGGCCACAGCTGGACCGGGAACGGGACCTGCTCGCCCGCAAGGGAGGATCCGCTGTGTTCCTGGGCCGGTTCACCGCGTTCTTCCGCGCCGTCATGCCCGCCCTCGCCGGGCTATCCCACATGCCCTACCGCCGATTCCTGGCCTTCAACATCGCCGGAGGCACCCTCTGGGGGCCGCGGTAGTCCTTGCCGGATACTTCGCCGGAAACGCCTACCTCACGGCCGCCAAAACCTTCGGACCCACAGTAACCATCGCACTACTGGCCGTCCTCACGGCCGCGGCGGCAGCCTGGTACGTCCGAAAAAGGATCAAAGCCCGAACCAGTCAGTGCCCCGCTGCGCCGCCACTCCAAAGCGAAACTCCCAGCCAGCCGGTGTCCTTGGAAACCAATCAACCCGAAGACCCGCTCCAGCACCATGGCCGGGTCAGCGGGCATGGTGCGGTTGCTGATTTCGCCGGTGGCCGGGTTCAGTGCATAGCCCACGACGTTGACCGCGTGAACATCCAGACCGATGAAAGTATGCTCAAACATAGCCGGGACCTCCCAAACTTCACATGTGGCACTACCATTCCACCCCCGACGAGCCGTCGGGCCAAGGGAGCCGTCAATGGCAACCCACGGACCTCTGTGAAACAGAAGGCCCCGGCCCCCTCACACTTCTCCCTAACGTCACCTGCCGTCCGGGATAAAGGACATCACCGCCGGGGATCAGGCCCCGCAGCGCCGCATTCCTGAGACAGGAAACGGATCACACCAAGCCGGCGCTGAGGGACCGCCCGGCGATAATGGCCGGCCCGGACGGGCAAGTTCAGCACCACACTTCATATTGTCTAGGGCCGTGCGCTGAGCCTCTGGATGAACTCGTCCGCCTGGGCCAGATTGCGGGCCATCTTGGCCCGTTGATAAATCGCTTTTTCCAGGAAATCTGAGAGCCGGGCGTGCGCTTCTTCCGGTGAGTCCGTGGCCCGGCCTAGGGCCAGGAGACCAAGGATTTCGGCCATTTCCTCCAACGAGAACCCCAGCGGCTTCATCTGCTTGATGATCATGAGACGGTCGAAAACATCCTCCGAATACACCCGGAAGCCGCCGTCGGTCCGTGCCGTGGCCGGCAACAGGCCGACGTCGTCGTAGTGGCGAATGGTCCGCAGGGACAGGCCCGTCCGTTCTGCCAGTTCACCGATGTGCATCGTGTTGCTGTTGGTTTTCGCTGTCATCAGGGGACCTCCGTTCTTTATCCGATTCAAACCTTACCATCACGTTAAGTTAGAGTTTATGATGAGCGGTGAGACCTTTATAGGTAATCCCCCTCCTCCCGGCGCGGCGCTGCGCCCCTTCATTCTTCGAAAAAGCGAAGACGCTGCCCTGCGCCTTCCTGACCATGAACGGAGCCAGCAATGGCCGTTAAAACCGCCGGGGACCCCCAGGCCTTCACGCCCGAACAGCTGCAATCCGTGAGGGGCACCCTGATGTCCCCGCGCCGGCTCAAGACCGAAGTCCTCGCCGGACTGGTCGTCGCCCTCGCACTGATCCCTGAAGCGATCGCCTTCTCGATCATCGCCGGCGTCGATCCGCGGATCGGGCTCTTTGCCTCCTTCACCATGGCCGTGACGATTGCCTTCGTCGGCGGCCGTCCGGCCATGATCTCGGCGGCGACCGGTGCGATTGCTTTGGTGATCGCGCCGCTGGTGAAGTCCCACGGCCTGGACTATTTCGTCGCCGCCGTCATCCTGGCCGGAGTCTTCCAAATCGTTCTCGGTCTGTCAGGTGTGACAAAGCTGATGCGCTATATTCCCCGCTCGGTGATGGTGGGCTTCGTCAACGCCCTGGCCATCCTGATCTTCATGTCCCAGGTTCCCGAACTCATAAATGTTCCGTGGTTGGTCTACCCCCTCGTTGTGTTGGCGCTCGTGATCGTGTTCGGCCTGCCGAAGCTGACCAAGGCTGTGCCGGCCCCGCTGGTCGCCATCGTAGTGCTCACACTCATCACGGTTTTCGTCTCCGTGGCTGTCCCGACTGTGGGAGATAAGGGCGAGCTCCCCGAGTCGTTGCCGACCCTGTTCATCCCGAACGTCCCGATCAACCTGGAGACCCTGCAGATCATCTTCCCCTTCGCCCTCGCCATGGCATTCGTGGGTCTGCTCGAATCCCTGATGACCGCCAAACTCGTCGATGACGTCACCGATACCCGCTCGCACAAGACCCGCGAGGCCTGGGGCCAGGGCGTGGCAAACATCGTCACCGGGTTCACCGGCGGCATGGGCGGCTGCGCGATGATCGGCCAGACCATGATCAACGTCAAAGCCTCCGGCGCCCGCACCCGGATTTCCACCTTCCTCGCCGGCGTTTTCCTGCTCATCCTTGTCGTCGCCCTCGGGGATTTCGTCTCCGTGATACCGATGGCCGCCCTCGTCGCGGTCATGATCTTCGTTTCCTGGGCCACCTTCGACTGGCACAGCATCCGCCCCCGGACGCTAAAGATGATGCCCAAGAGCGAAACCCTAGTCATGGTCGCCACTGTCATCGTGGTCGTCGCCACCCACAACCTAGCCATCGGCGTCGGCGTCGGTGTCCTTGTGGCGATGGTGCTGTTCGCCCGCAGGGTCGCACACCTCGTCACAGTCGAACGCACCGTCACCTCCGTTGGCGGGCACGAAACCGCGACCTATGTGGTGGACGGAGAGCTGTTCTTTGCCTCCTCGAACGACCTCTACACCCAGTTCGAATACGCTCTGGACCCGGCACACGTGATCATCGATATGCACGCCTCCCATCTCTGGGACGCGTCCACGATTGCGGCCCTGGACGCGATCACCGAGAAGTACCGCCACCACGCTATTGACGTGAAAATCGTCGGCCTCAACGATGCCAGCATCGTGATGCGTGAACGCCTCGGAGGCAAACTCGGCGGCCACTGACCCCCGCGCCCTCCCTTACGCGGAGGATCCCCTACCGCATAGGCGGCAGGGGACCCTTCAGGTGTGTGGATCGGTCAGGTCACCGGTGGCGGTCTTCCTGGTAAACGTCCGGGATGCCGTCTTGGTCTGTATCGATGGCTTCTTCGGCCTGCACGGCACGGTACTGACGGTTCCGCGTGACCAGTACTGCCGCCGCCAGGAGGGCGGCCAGCAGCGACGCGGCGAGGATTCCGACCTTGGCGTGGTCATCGTGGGCGCTGCCCTGTCCGAAGCTCAGCTCGGCCACGAGGAGTGAAACCGTGAAGCCGATCCCGGCCAAAAGCGAGACTCCGAATACATCAATCCACTTCAGGGACTTGTCCAGAGACGCGCGGGTGGCCTTGGTGAGGAGCCAGGTGGTGCCCAGGATTCCGATTGGTTTGCCCAGCACCAACGCCACGATGATGCCGATGGCTACAGGATCGGTCAGAGCCGAGATCAGACCGTCCCAGCCACCCACGGCGACACCGGCGGCGAAGAAAGCGAAAACCGGGACTGCGATGCCGGCGGAAATAGGCCGGAACCGGTGTTCGAAGATCTCGGAGAGGCCAGGTCCGGCAGCGGGGCCGCCGCTGGCCTGGGACCGGATGACAGGGATGGCGAACCCCAGGAGTACACCGGCGACGGTGGCGTGGATACCGGAGGCATGCACCAACGCCCAGGTGATTACTCCCACGGGGAGAAGGATTACCCACGCCGCGGCGGCTCTGGTGCCAAAGAACCGGCGGTACTTCTGTGCCAGGAACGTGTAAACCGCCAGCGGAAGCAGGGCCAGCAGCAGTGGCCCGGCCTGGATATCGGAGGAGTAGAACACCGCGATGATGCTGATGGCCAGAAGGTCATCGACCACGGCCAAAGTCAGCAGGAAGATCCGCAGCGCACTGGGCAGGTGCGACCCGATGATCGCCAGCACAGCCACTGCGAAAGCAATGTCGGTTGCCGTAGGGATGGCCCAGCCCTGCAGGGTCTCAGGACTGGCCAGATTGATCAGCGCATAAATAACGGCAGGAACTGCTACACCGCCGACAGCCGCTGCGATGGGCACCACGGATTTACTGAACTGGCGAAGGTCTCCGGCCACGAACTCACGTTTGAGTTCCAGCCCCACAAGAAAGAAAAAGATCGCCAACAAACCGTCTGAAGCCCAGGCCCCCAAGCTGAGTTCCAGATGCCAGGGCTGAAAACCGAGGCGGAAGTCCCGCAACGCGAAGTAGCTATCGGAGACCGGGGAATTGGCCCAGATCAGGGCAATGACTGCTGCGGCGACCAGTAAGATCCCGCCAACGGTTTCCTTCCGCAGGATTTCACCGATTCGCAGCACTTCGCCGTAGCTCCCCCGTCCCAAAACGGAGGAACGCGGAGGAGCAGAAGGGTTTTTACTCATGAAGGTGTCCTAAACTTTGGGGCGACAAAGAACGTGCCGACCAGACTTCCCGGCTCACCTCCAGTAAGTCTACACATTTTGCCCCTCCCATTGCCCAACCCGGTACCTGGGGCTGGCAGCCCTCAATGGAGAAGGGAAGGGGCAACTTCCCGCCTGCCTGATCATCGGCACAGTGCCGTATGCAGCCTTGGTGAGCCTGCGGATCCCGGGCAAAGGGCATTGGCTGCGTTGGCGCTGCTCAGAGGACTGCAGACGGTGCGTTCCGGCGATCTTCCCAACGTGGCAAACGCGGTGGCCCCGGAGGGTCCCGAGCGGTTGAGTGACCACGTTTCTCTTGGCGTGTTGACGCGGGTCTTCCCGGCTGATGTGGTCGGCGCGGTGGTCGAGCGTACTGGGGCGTTGGAGCAACGGAATCGGTTATTGCCGTCGCGGTTGATGGTCTATTACGTGATGGCGTTGGCGTTGTTTTCCAATGGTTCGTATGAGGAGGTCATGCGGTCGTTGCTGGCCGGGATGGAGTGGCTGACGGGGCGGTTCCGTGAGTGGACGATGCCGACGAAAGCAGGGATCTACAAGGCGAGGAACCGGTTGGGGTCCGCGGTGATGGTGGCGTTGTTCGCCGAGGTCGCCAAGCCGTTCGCGGTCCCGGGCGGTCCAGGGTTCTACAGGCAATGGCGGCTGATGTCCGTGGACGGGACCACCCTGGATCTGGCCGACACCGCCGCGAACGAGCGCGCGTACGGGCGGCCGGGGACGAAGACGGAGTTCAAGAGCGCGTTCCCGCAGGCACGGGTGCTGGGCCTGGTGGAGTGCGGCACCCATGCGGTCACCTCGTTGGTGGTCTCCGGCTATCACACCTCCGAACACGACATGTATCCGGCTCTCCTCGCGGACCTGGCCGAGGACATGCTGGCCATGGCCGACCGCGGATTCTTCTCCTATACGGCGTGGAAGGACAGTGCCGCGACGGGGGCGGCGTTGTTGTGGCGGATGAAAGCCAACAGCGTGCTGCCCGTGCTTGAGGAGTTCGAGGACGGATCCTACCTGTCGGCCGTGTATCCGTCCACCAAAGACCGGCGCCAGGATACGAACGGGATCCCGGTCCGGGTGATTGAGTACGAGGTCACCACCGGAGAGGAAGTCAGCAAATTCCTGCTGATCACCACGATCCTGGACCCGGCCGCTGCTTCCTCCAAGGACCTGGCCGGCCTCTATGCCCGCCGCTGGGAAATTGAGTCCAGTTTCGACGAACTGAAAACCCACCAGCGCGGCCCCGACATCGTCCTGCGCTCCAAAACACCCGACGGAGTGCTCCAGGAAATCTACGGCTACCTCTGCGCGCACTACGCGATCCGGTCCCTGATCGGCGCCGTCGCCGCAGAATTCGACGAAGACCCCCTCCAGTTCTCCTTCACACGCACCCTCCGGGCCACGCGGCGATCCCTCGCCGGGCGCCCGGCTTTTTCCAGGCGGGGATGGTGTAGCCGGTGATGGGCCGGTCTCGTGGCGTCGTGGACGAGTAAACGGTCTGCAGCCGGGACTGTCGCGCCAGCTTCCCAGTGGCGGATCGGCATTCCTTGTTGGGTTGGTATCCCGGTGGGGTTGCCTATCCGGGGGTGTTGCCGAGCCGTCGTTCCTCGCGTGTTTGACCGTACGGCACGTCGGGGTGGAGGGTGACGGTGAAGTCGTTGTAGGCGTGCTGGGTGACCAGGATTCCGTGACCGCCTACTGCCATGGCCTGGGTGATGGCGGTGTCGACGGCGGCGGTCAGGTTGGTTTGGATCGTGTCGGGGTCTTGGCCGCTGACGTCCAGGGTCAGGGTTGTCGGGCGCATGGTTCTTGCTTTCTTTCGGAGGCGGATGCAGTGGGTTCACCTCGCGCGTGGGCGGGAGCGGCGTGGCCTTGGAAGGACAGCCGCTCCCGCCTCGCTGCGGTTGGTGGGGTCAGTGGTGGAGGGCGGCTGCTTGTTCGAGGTTTTGGCCCTTGGTTTCGGGGGCCATGAAGAAGCTGACGGCTGCGCCGAGTAGTGCGATGCCGGCGGCGATCCACATGGTGCCGGAGAGCCCGAGGTGGGTCAGGGCCAGCGGGGTGGCGAAGGTGCCGATGGCGGCGCCGATGCGGCTGGTGCCGGTGCACAGTCCCACGGCGGTTGCCCGGACTTTGGTGGGGAAGAGCTCGTTGGGGTAGATCCATTCCAGGATCGAGGGGCCACCGTTGAAGATGGCGTAGAAGGCGAAGGCCAGTGCGATCAGGCCCAGGGGTGCGGTGGGGAAGAGCGCCAGGAACAGCAGGCCGACGCCGGAGAGGATGAAGCCCCAGATCAGGACGGGCCGGCGGCCGAGTTTGTCCACGACGAGGAGGGCGACGACGTTGCCGACGAGGAAGAAGAGGTTGATCAGGCCGTAGCCGATGTTGGCTTCGTCGCCGGACTGAAGGTTGAACAGGGCCAGGATCTGGGGTCCGAAGGCGTAGATGGAAAACAGGGTGACGATGGTGCAGGTCCAGAAGATGGAGATGAAGATGACCCGGTGCAGGTAGCCGCCGGTCAGGACCAGTTTGAAGGCCTGGGTGGTGCTGAGCTTGGCCGCGTTGGGGTCGTGTGCGGTGATGCCGTCCAGGGTGGCGCCCTCGCCGATGGTCTTCTTCAGGATCTCCAGTGCCTCCTGATGCCGGCCTTTGCCGACGAGCCAGTGCGGGGACTCGGGGATGGTGGCCCGGGCGATGAGGATCAGCACGGCGGGAACGGCGGAGGAGAGCAGCATCCAGCGCCATCCGTCCTCGACGGAGAGAAGCCAGTAGCCGACGAAAGCGGCGACGGTGGCGCCGACGAACCACATGGCGTTCAGGCCGCCGAGGAGCCGGGCGCGCCAGTTTTTGGGCACGAATTCGGCGACCAGGGACGTCGCGATGGGGTAGTCGGCGCCGACAGCGATGCCGATGAGCAGCCGCAGGACGAACAGTTGCCAGGGGTCCTGGACGAAGAACTGGGCGATAGAGAACACGATGATGGCCATGAGGTCGATCGTGTACATGAGTTTGCGCCCGATTTTGTCGGTGATGTTGCCGAAGATCAGGCCGCCGAGGAAGACTCCGATCAGGGCGGATGCGCCGATGAGTCCGTTCCACCATTCGTTCATTTGCCAGGCCGGGATGATCTGGACCAGGGCGATGCCGATGATGGCCAGGATGTATCCGTCGAGGAACGGGCCTCCTGAGCTGAAGAGGGTGAGGCGTTTGTGGAAGGAGTTCAGCGGTGCTGAATCGATGGTCATCTGAGACGCCGGTGCTGGTGCGTGGGAAAGCATGGAGGTTCCGATCTGGGATGAGGGAAAGCGACGTTGGTAACCCAACAGATCCGTGGGTGTGGTCCGGTCAGGCTGTTACGGCTGCGACCGCATCGATCTCGATGCGTTTTTCGCCTCTGAACCGGGCAACCTGCACGGTGTTCCGGGGAGGCAGGGGGTCCCGTCAGCCCAACTACTGTTGATGAAGCTGCTGGCGGGCTTGGTCATCACGGGCATTCTCGAACCTCTTAGTGGTTGTTGATCTGTGACTGTTCTCACGATCAACGGTAGACCCGAAACGCCGTCTGCTGAAGTATCTATTTGATGAGAATCAATATGCGTTTAGTCTTGTTGGTATGAACCTTCGTCGCCTGGAGCTTTTCGTCGCAGTGGCCGAAGAACTGCACTTTAACCGTGCCGCAGAACGGCTGCATATGGCCCAGCCGCCGCTGAGCCAGCAGATCCGCAAACTCGAAGAGGAATGCAAGGCCCAGCTGTTCGTGCGCAACTCCCGCAACGTGCAGCTCACCACCGACGGCGAGCTGCTCCTGAAACACGCCCGTAAAGTCCTCAGCCAGTACGGGACCATGACAGCGGCACTCCGGCAGGCCCGGGACGGCGAAATCGGGCGTCTGCGTCTCGGTTTTGTCTCATCGGCGGCCATCTCGGCTCTTCCGCCCGTGGTGCGGGAACTCCGATCGCAATGGCCCGGCATCGACCTCGAACTCCGCGAGGAGACCACCGACGCCCAGATTGACCTCATTGCCGCCGGAGCGCTGGATGCCGGAATCGCCCGGGAAGTCCGGACCGTGCCGGGCCTCAGCACCACGCTCCTGCAAAACGAACGCCTCGTGGTGGCGGTCGCGACAGGCCACCCCCTGGCCCGACGGACCTCGGTCGGGCTTGGAGAACTGAAGGGGGAGAGGTTCATTGCCTTCCCGCGGGACCGGATCTCACGGCTTTTCGACCACATCGCTGCACTGCTTCACGCTGCCGACGTCGACTTCGACCTCGCCCAGCAAGCCGTCCAGTTCCCAACCATCCTCGGGCTGGTGGCCGCCCACCTGGGCATCGCAGTTGTCCCGGAATCCCTCCGCGCCTTCGCCATGCCCGGCCTTGCCTACCTGGACATCCAGGACGCCCGCGCCATTTCCCGCGTCAGCCTGATCTACAGCAACGACATGACCGACTCACCCCTCGTCGCCAAAGTCAGGGACGCCTGCCGACAAACAATGGGAGCCCCGGGGCCCGGATAACAGATGGCTGCAACATTAGCGGGCTTAAGCACCACGCCAACGCGTGCTGTTCCTGTCAACAGGACTTCGCCATCTTTTCCCGGCCGTGTACGTCCTCATCCCGGGCGAACAGGTCTGGAGCAGCCCCGTACAGTTGGCGCTTCCGGTCCTGACACTGGTGCTGGCGCGTGGTGATCCTGCGCCATGCCTTGCCGAACGCCATCGGCCCGGTTGTCCAGGTGATTGCATTACAGCTCGCCTGGCCGATCGGAGGGGTGGTGATCGTTGAGTTCCTTTTCCGCTTCCCGGGCGTCGGATTCCAGCTGATAGACGCCGTCACCAACAGGGATCTGCCCGTGGTGCAGGCACTCGTGATCGTTATGGCCCTCTTCTATGCGGTGGTGAACCTGCTTGCTTGCCGCCGACCCGAAAGTAAGGGTCATCTTCACGGAGGACGACGCCGCACCCGCCGGAGCCACCCGCGGCCAGGACGTGCTGGAATTGTCCATGTTGGCCATCCAACAGCAGGCCGCCTCCGCCGTGGACATTTCCTGGGAAAATCCCCGCCGGACCAATAACTCCCGCACCGACGAGGCTGAACGACAGATTTCCATTTGCTGAGGGAAAACTGAGGCCGACCCCTATGGGGCCGGCCTCAGTCCTTTATGCACAGCATCCGCGAAGCTGACTACCTACACCGAGCACCATAAGGTCTTTACCCTCGATCAGCTTCCCGCTGAACCTCTTTTCAGCCGCCTCCCACCGAACCGGAGGTCAATGACCGCCCGGATGCGTTCACCGTTCAGGTCGCATATCTCCGCCCAGGAGTCGAGGAATAGTGGGGCTCCCCTTCGCGGATCACCACCAGCTCAGAAAGGCGGCCCTGGTTGCCCGGCCAGTACTCCGTCTTCCCGGAAAGTTCGGCGATGGATTGCGTGGCACAAGATTCGGCACCTGCGTGCGGAGGATGTTCTCCTCGGCCTGCGCCTTAGCAAACGCAAGTTGTCAGGCTGGCCACTCAAACGAATACCCAAGCCACCTAAGTAAACGGTATTGCCATTAGGCCCGTACCGTAAGATTTCGCAGCCGGTTCGACGTTCAGCGGCGGGTACAGTGATATCCCCGGCGCGGACGGTGTCGGGGCGGTTTTAGAGGGCCGCTGGGCTTGCGTCCGCAGCATCGGTCAGCCTGTGGAGGGCTTCGCGGAGTCTGGCGTCAGCGTCGTCCGCGACGGCGCGGACGACGGGGCTGTCGCTGAGCTGGACCATGGTTTGTGGGTCTATGGCTTCGACGGTGGTTTCGCGCGCGTCCTTGCCTCGCCGGACAACGACATTGCACGGCAGTAATGCTCCGAGCGCCGGATCGGCTGCGAGGGCACGGCTCGCCAGCTTGGGGTTGCAGGCCCCGAGGATTATGTAGTCACCGACGGCATCCCCGGCGTCGATCCCGAGTTTGGTCTCGAAAGTGGAGCGGACATCAATTTCAGTAAGGATGCCAAAGCCCTGTTCGCTGAGCACCGCACGCGTGCGCTGGACTGCGTCCTCCCAGGACAGCGGGACGTTAACGGTATGCGTGTAGCTCATCGGTTTGCTCCTAATGTGTCGTGACATGTTCGGGTCCGGGCCAGTCCGTCGCCATGCCGGGACAGTTTGGGGAAACTCCCCCGGCACCGGGTCTTGGGTCCCTGCCTGTCAGGCGAGGGAGAGGAAGAGCTTTTCCAGTTCTTTTTTGTCCATGGTGGTGTCTTCGCGGACGATGCACTGCTCCAGCCCGCTGGCGATGATCGCGAAGCCGGCCCTGTCCAGGGCCTTCGAAACGGCAGCCAGTTGCGTGACAATGTCCTTGCAGTCCTTCCCCTCCTCCAGCATGCGCGTGACAGCAGCGAGCTGGCCCTGCGCGCGCTTGAGGCGGTTGACCACAGGGGTCAGTTCAGTCGAATCGAGTTGCATGAAGTCTCCAAGAAAGTGGGCATCTTGCCATTCATTATATACCCCCTCGGGTGTTTTGCATACCCGCCGGGGGTATCTATAATACTCAGTGAGGTATACACCAACGACCTCTTCGAGCGGCCCCCAGGTCTTCCCTTTTCCCCTTCGCCGCCATTGGCGCTCTGGCGTCAGGACCTTGCGCAGCCGGGTCGCCGAGCATCAGGACCATGGTCATTGACGTACGCTCTGCCGCTGAGTTCGAGTCGATGCACATCCGGGGAGGGTGAACTTCCCGTTCCCGTCGGACAGGAACCGGCGCCGCAGGCGGCCAGCCCGAGCGTGAGTAGGGTCCCCGCTGCCAGGGCAACGGTCCGTGTCAGACAATGCCTCATGTTCGTGTTCGTTTTCTTACCCCGGCAGTTCAAGGGCGGGATGATGGGTGACGTCGACCGCGGGGCGCCGGTCAGTCACGTTCTGCCGGTGGCCATGACTGCCGCGGCGGTGTCTCCCGTGGTGGGTCCGCCAGTGCCCGGCGGGTCGGCGATGAGGGCCCGCGCGGAGACCGGGATCGTGATTCGAATGGCATCACCGGTGCCCAGCAGCCGACCCCCAGGCGCCTCTGTCTGGAGGGTGACGCCGGACACGTCGACGGTGACCAGCCGGCGGGGTCCCAGCACCCGCATATCCGTCGCGATTGCGGGTACGCCGTGCCCTGCGGGGCCCCTGGCATCGTCCAGGATGCTGATGCTTTCCTGGCGGATGACCATCACGCCGGGGCCGTCGGGCCAGTCGGTGTCCGCGGGCAGGTCAAGGTCGCCCAGGGCCGAGTAGTGGACTCCGCCCCGTACGGTTCCTGTGATTTCGTTTGTGCCGCCCATGAGCCGGTGGACTTCCAGGGACGCGGGCCGGGAGTATAAGAGGTCGACGCGGTCGTCCTGGAGCAGCCCGCATCGGCTGAGGACCGCGATGTGGTCGGCGACGGCGGCCGCTTCGTCGCGGTCATGGCTGACCATGAGGATGGTGGGGGCCAGCCTCTTCCGCAGCTGTGCCAGCAGCTCGTGCATGCTGGAGCGCAGTTCCTGGTCGAGGGCGCTGAACGGCTCGTCCAGGAGCAGGATGGCAGGCCGGGCGGCAAGGGCCCGGCCGATGGCCACCCGCTGGGCTTGCCCGCCGGAGGGGGCCGTCACGAGACGGCGGCCGGGACAGCAGACCGGAGTCCGAGAGCAGCAACCCGACGGACGCGGCCCCTACGATGTGCGGAAAAGGGATCCTAAGGGTACTGACGGCGGCAACGACCCGGCCGCACCAGCGGCCCTGGACGATGAGGCCTGGTCGAAGCCCAGCGGCACCTTGGTGTATCCGCCGGAGACGCTGCAAAGCACCTGCCGGGTGAAGACGGAGTCGGTGAAGTCCGGCGGTGCGGGGGTACCATCCACAGGCGTACGGTCTGGCCCTGGGCAGCTGCGGTGACTTGGTCCCAGCCTGTGAAGTCGGTCTGCGCCCCCGGTGGGGCGGCACAGTCAGCCAGGGCCAGCGCAGCGACCGCGTTCGCGGCCGTACCGGAGAGCATGTTTCTGGCGCGGAGGGTAAAAGTTATGGGCGGTGTGCCGGTCCTGTCGGGGTAGTGATCGTCTACGGCGGGGCCTCTTCGCCGGGTATTGGCTGTTCTCACGGCTGCGGCTCCCCGCCCGCGGCCACCGGTGTGACGGGGCGGAGAGGGAGCATTTTGCGCAGCCCGGCGTTTTCTGCCGCGTCCAGGGTCGAATGCTGGACGCAGGCCGGGACCAGGCGCCCGGTTTCGGGGTGACTCATCGCGTACATGCACGAGCCGAGGCGTTCCTGGGTTTCCCGGATCTTCGGGTCATCGCTGGTCACGCCGCGCTCCATTAGCGCCCAGGCCGGTGCGACATCGGCGGCGTCCATGAAGTTGTGCACCACGAACGTTTTGAACGACAGCCGGCGGCTCCAGGCTGCGGACGCCACCGTACCCAGGCCGCCAGCCCGGCGCACGAGGCGGCGGGCAAAGGACACGACGACGGGAAGGTCGTCCAGATGGGCCAGGAGTGCCCGGAGGATTTTGGTGCCGACGATCCACGCAGGGGTGCCGCCGAAATACATGCCGCCGTGGTGTTTCAGGAGCCTGTCGCGCGCGGCGAGGTCCCGGGGATCGTCCGGGTCCAGCAGTGGAGTGAGTACCGATCCGGTGCTGAGGGCGACGGCGGTCCGGTTGCACCGGGTGTCCCCGAACTGGGTTCCCTGCCAGGGAATGGGTTGCCCGGCACCTGCTTGGATGCGGGACCATACGGCGTCGATGGTGATTTCCTCGAAGTCCGCGGACCATCTCCGGTCGTCCCCTATGTAAGCAGCCGGCTGGAAGGAGAGCATGTCGTACTGCATGCCGAGCACCGCGTGGGTCACCCCGGCGACCTGGTCGATGTTGGCGGGGGTGACGGTCATGTTGTGGGCAATATAGGAGCTGACGCCGTGGTCGTGTTTGAGGGCGACGAACATTTCCGCGAACCGGGCACGGAACGGGTTCAGTTCGGCTTCGTTACGGGGGCGTGCGGCCCCGCGACGTCCCCGCATCAGCGAATCGAAGTGGGCGGCAAAGGACACTTTCCGGAACCGGGGGCTGCCCTCATCGTCCAGGACGACGTTGAGGAGGTAGTCGTAGTCGAAATCGCCGTGCGTCATGGACATGGGTTCGCGGCCGTTAGCGTGCATGGCTTGCAGTGCTGCAGCGTGGTCGTTGGCCGGCAGCAGGCTGACTTCTCCGCCGATCAGCTGGGCATGGGCGCGGGGGCCTCGGACCCGGCGCAGGAACTCCATTTGTTGTGTGACGGCCGTGACGGTGTGTTCGCCGTCGATCCGGACTTTGTTCGCGTCCGCGGAGTGGTAGCACGGTGAGCAGGTCAGATTGCATTTGGGGAACACGCCGTGGGTGCCTTCGCAGCCGACGGCGCTTCGTCCCAGCAGCTGCGCCGGGGTCTTCACGTGTCCGGGGAGCCCGGCCCAGCGCTGATCCATCGCAGCCCTGCTCTCCGGGTGGACCGGGCGTGTGAGGAGCTCGACGCTCCGGAGGAGGGCTGCGATCTTCATGGTCTCCTGCTGTGCTGGTGTGAGGCTAATCGGCGCTTCCTCTGGAAAGGGTGCCGGGAACGGGGCGGTGTCTTAGGCGGTCAGTTCCGGGACGGCCGGCAGGTCCAGTTCGGTTCCGGCGTAGTGGTTGAAATAGTTGGTGAACAGGTTGGCCGCGATGTGGGCGAACGCCTCCGAGAGTTCCTCGGCGCTCCAGCCGGCGTTCAGGGCGGCCTGCCAGGTCGCGTCGGAGACGTTCCCGGTCCTGGCTGCGGCTTCACGGGCAACCGAGGACATCGCTTCGAGTTTGTCGTCGAAGTCCACTTCACCGGCGCGGATCGCGAGGATCTGCTCATCGTCCAGCCCTGCCCGGCGTGCCGAGAGGGTGTGGGCGGCCTGGCAGTAATCGCAGCCGTTCTGGTTTCCGACGGCCAAGGCAATCGCTTCGCGGGTGCGGGCGT
The DNA here is from genome assembly GCF_050156575.1 of Pseudarthrobacter sp. S6. Classification (NCBI taxonomy): domain Bacteria; kingdom Bacillati; phylum Actinomycetota; class Actinomycetes; order Micrococcales; family Micrococcaceae; genus Pseudarthrobacter; species Pseudarthrobacter sp. S6. The sequence goes on from NZ_CP189581.1 coordinate 2,511,862, forward strand.
CAAAGCTGCCGTGCTCGGCGATAGCGGCGGACATCCCCATATAGGAGGCGATCACGGCCGGCGAGTGGGCCATCCCGGCGTGGATATTGAGCAGCTTGCCCATTTTCTGCTCCAGTTTCCGTGCGTTGCCTTGGGACGCTTCGGGGGCTGTGGCAACGGTGTGGGCGGGAATGCGTGGCATGCGGAAACTCTCATATCTTTTGGGACTGACAGGACAAAACGGTGGGTGGGGAAGAAGCCAACCGACGCGCAGGGGCACGTTCAGGGATGGTCGTCGCTGACGATGACGCCCCCGCCGGGGGCGAAGGCGACGTGGCCTTTGATCATCCGGGCCAGGGGTGTCGGCCGCGGGTAGGACCAGGCGGCGTTCGGTGCCCTGTGGTCCCCGGCGCGGACGTGGTGGTAGCGGGCCACACCCTTCCAGAAGCACAGGGTGCGGACCCAGCTGTTTTCCAGTGTGTCCGGCACCAGCGACTCTGCGGGGAAGTAGTGGTTGCCTTCCAGATACACCGTCTGCCCGGAGCGGGCGATCACCTGGCCGTGGAACGTGGCGGTGATCATGAGGAGCTCCTAGCCAGTTTTTGCAGGACGTCGCGGTCCTGGATGACGATGCGTCCGCGGCCCTGACGGATGGCTTTTTTGGCTGTGAGGTCACCCATGATTTTGCTGGTGGCTTCCCGTGAGGCGCCGAGGAGGCCGGCGAGCTGTTCGTGGGTCAGGTGGATGGTCCGGGCCTGCCCGAAGCGCGGCGGCCCCGCGGCATCGCCGAGTTTGAGCAGGGTGGACGCCACCTGGGCCGAGAGCGGCCGCAATGCCAGGTCGGTGAGGCGTTCTTCGAGCCGGGCGACCTGTTCGCCCAGGAGCCGCGAGATCCGGATCGCGATGCGCGGATCCGAGAGCAGGAACCGTTCCACCTCCTCCACGCTGAGCTGGCAGATCGCCGCGTCTTCGATGGCCTCGGCGTAGTTGTCATACATCCGCTGGCCCACGAGCATCATTTCCCCGAACACCGCGCCCGGCTCCAGGATGGCCATGGTCAGGGCCTTGCCATCCTCGGCCACCCGGAAAACACGCACCCGGCCGGACTTGAGGATGAAAAGGGCCGTGACGGGCTGGCTTTGGCTGAACAACAGCTCGCCGCGGCGGAACAGCCGGGCCGGAGCCATAAGGTCCATGGCCTCGATCTCCTGCGCACTGAGGTCTGCGAACAGATCAACTTCATTCAAACAACTGAACGGGTCAGTGGGTCCTGCCATGAGGGGATCGGCCTCTCGTTGCCGCGGGGCCCACGGTCGCAGGTCTCCGGAGACGGTGGCCCCCACATCGACCCGGCAGGAATCGGTCATGCCCGGCTCTTGAGGACGCGGACCGCCACCACTCCCAGAATAACGCCATAGATCATGTGGCCCATGAGGCTCATCAGCGCGGTGAGATCAACAGTAAAAAGGGGCATGCCCATCATGACCGGCATGATCATCAGCGGGCCCAGGACCCACCAGATGGCCCCGTAGCCGAGTCCGACGAGGGCGCCGCGGCCGTACCCGGTGAGAAACCGGTTGCCTAACAGCACCGTCAGGCCGAGCCCGATCATCACCGAAATCATCAGGTGGACGCCGAACCCGACCACGGCCGAGGCGGAGCCGACAATGGACGCGATGACGGGCAGCATGTCCATCATGGCCATGAGCATGCCGAAGACGATACCGCCGGCAATACCTCCGGCGACCCCGGCGAGGACGCGCCGTCCAATGCCGGTAGCTGACGTGGGGCGGGAAAGAGCTGAAGCAGAAGCCATGACGGCGACCTTCCATGGAAGAGGTTTTGCTGATGTCTTCAAGGTATGACTGGACCGGGACACCCTTCAGTAATCTGCACTACACAGCAGACACTCATGGCGGGCGCGGTGCATTGCGCCCCCGCGAACCGGGCTGTGAACGCGGCGGCTACCCTCATCTGTCGTGCCTCAAGTTCCCGGCCCGGATCTGGAGGTGTCCGCCCCGCGCGGAAGCCCGGACGACGTCGACGCACCGTTCCTCCACGGCCCGCCAAGGGGCGGCGGTGATGTCGGATCCGCCGACCGCGCAGGCCAGCCGCGCCAGTGGAGACAACCAACTCGCCAATCCCTCCGGTTCCTGCAGGTCCACAACACCGACCCGCGCCTGTGTGCCCAGCAGTCTCGTCATGTTCGTCCACGCCTGCTCCCAGTCCCCCATCAGGGACAACGAATAGGTCGCCAGGGCTGCATCAGAAACCTCGGCTCCCCCGCTTTCTTCAATGCGGGCAGCGACGGTCCCGGGATCGAGCAGCACCATGTCGGCCTGGAGCAGGATCACGTTCTGCCAGCCGTGGGCCTGGGCGCGGCGCCGCGCCTGGTGGAGCATTTCGGCGCTGCGGTCGATGCCGACGATGGTCCCGGAGGAACCAACGCGCTCCTGCAGCAGGGGAAAGTTCAACCCGGTTCCGCAGCCGATGTCCAGCACCTGCTGGCCCGTTGTGGGGGCCAGAACGTCAATGCCGAGCACCCTTCCGGCATGATAGACAGGGTATTCGCCCGAGAACAGATCATAAAACGGGGCGAACAGCGTGTATTTATCGCGGATGGTGGTCTCCTTCTGGTTCGATCCGCCGCAGCGGCACGGTCGCGGAAGACCGCACCGCCGGGCGCTTTTGTCCGGCATTTAACATCACTTACGAGGAGTCCATCATGGCAGTCGAGAACCCGATCGTTGACCTGCTGGTCGTGGGCGGGGGAACTGCGGGAATCGTGGGCGCCAAAACGGCGGCCGGGCTCGGAGCGCAAACCCTGCTGGTCGAACAGGCCCGCACCGGCGGTGACTGCCTGTGGACCGGATGTGTGCCGTCCAAGACCCTCCTCTCGGCAGCCGAACACGCCACGACAGCCCGCGCGCTGACCGGCCGACCCGCGGCATTCGCTGATGTACGGAAGCGCATCTTTGCCGCGATCGATACGATCGAGCCCGTCGACTCCCCGGACGCACTCGAAGCCGCCGGAGTTGAAGTCATCAAGGGCGCTCTGACGTTCCGCTCCCCCGGGGTGGCCGAGGTGGACGGCAGGACGATCCGCTTCCGGCAGGCACTGATCGCCACCGGTGGGGCCCCGGTAAGCACCGGCATCCCGGGCCTGGACCCGGAGGTTACCGTGACCTCGGACACGATCTGGGAACTCGCCACGCTTCCGGGGCGGCTGTCGATTGTCGGCGGCGGCCCGATCGCCTGCGAACTCGGACAAGCCTTTGCCCGCCTCGGATCCGAGGTCACCATGATCGTCCGCTCCCGGATCCTCCCTAAGGAAGATCCCGACGCCGTCGACCTCGTCCGGGACAGCCTGGCATCCGACGGTGTCCGCCTCCTGGAAAACACAACCGTCGAGAACGCGGTCGCCACGGGCACCGGATCCCGGCTCCTGCTTCGGGACGCTGCCGCCGTTGACGCCGACACGGTCCTGCTGGCCACCGGGCGCACGCCCCGGACCGCGGGTCTGGGACTGGAGCGGGTCGGGGTAAGCCTGGACAAGGACGGCCAGGTGATCACGGACACCCGGATGATGACCTCCAACCCGCTCATCTGGGCGGCGGGAGATGTGACCGCGAACCCCCAGTTCACCCACCTGGCCGGAGTCCACGCGTCTGTGGCGGCGTCGAACGCGGTGCTCGGGCTTAAACGCCAGGTCAGCGGCACCGTGCCGCGGGTGACGTTCACCTCCCCGGAGGTGGCCGCCGTCGGGCTCACCACCCCCGACGGCGGTCTGCAGCACCGCGCCCGGACTGTCCGCCATACCCATGTCGATCGGGCCGTCACGGAGGACACGACGGGCGGGTTCACCCGGCTGATCGTGGACCGGCGGGGAAAAATCCTGGGCGGCACGATCGTCGGCCCGCGGGCGGGGGAATCCCTCGCTGAACTGACCCTGGCCGTCCAGAAAGGGATGACCACCTCGGACATTGCCGGAACGACCCACCCCTACCCGACCTTTTCGGACGGGGTGTGGATTGCCGCCGTCGCCGACGTCAGGGAGCGTCTGGCGTCGCCAAGCATGCGCGGGGCAATGGCGGGGCTGGTCTGGTTCCGGCGCCGCTGGCTGGACCGGCCCGTACCTCGCCTAGGGACCGGTAGCCGGCGATGATCCGCTGGACGCCGCTGGCGGTCACTAAAAGCGCCCAGACAGCCGCGATTTCCCAGGCGGCACCCGGCAAGACCAGCCACAAGCTGTGTACGGCCACGGTCTCGGCGCCTTCAGTCAGGCCGCCCAGGAACGACAAGGACCGGCCGTCCCGGAGCTGGCGGCCGGTCTTTTCAGCGATGGAGGAGAAGGCCAGGAACGCCGTGCCGTTGATGTAGTAGGCGAAAAGGACCAGCAGGAACGGCAGCCACAGGGCACCGAAGCCCTCTGTCGCGCCGATCCCGACGCCGACCACTGTGGCGCCGTAGACGATGAAATCAGCGCAGATGTCCCAGAATCCGCCCCGCCCGGTGTCTTCAGTCCCCGCGCGGGCGTTCCGGCGCCGGGCCAGGGGGCCGTCGAGGCCGTCGGCCACCCGGCAGAGCAGCCACGCGGCCAGGGCCGGCAGCCACCATTGCACCGCCGCAAGGACCGCGCTGGCAAGGCCAAGAACCAGGTTCAGGCCCGTCAGCCGGTCCGGAGTGATCCACGGCCGGTCCAGCCAGCCGGCGGCCCGCCCCAGAGCTGGCTCCATGACCCGCCGCAACCGGGCATCAAACATCGGTGGCCCTGCCCTTCCGGCGTCGCCGGACCGCGACCGCCAGCCCGGCCACCGTGAGAATGCCGAGTGCCACGAGGGCAAGGTTGAGTTGCCATCCCGGCTGCAGGCCGAACGCACCCAGGGTCACGAAACTCACCGTTCCCGGAAGGATGCCGATGGCGGTCCCGAGGAAGTAGGGCCACCATCGGATGGAGGTCAGCCCGGCGGTATAGTTGATGGCCGTAAACGGCAGCACGGGTACCAGCCGGACACCGATCATGGCCGGCAGGCCGCGGCGCCGTAGCAGCTCATCGACTTTCTCCACCCGTGCCCCGGTGAATTTCTCCACCGCCTCCCGGCCCAGCCAGCGGCCCAGCCAGAACGCGGCGACGGACCCTAGGATCGCGGCGATAAAGACGACGGCGATTCCGCCGGCGAACCCAAAGACCAGCCCCGCGGCTACTGAGAGGACGTTTTTGGGCACCGGCGCCAGCGTCAGCACGGCGTAGCCCAGGATGAAAGCCGCTGGCCCCCACCAACCGGCGGTTCCGAAATAGCTCCGGATGTCCTCGACCGGCGGAAGCGGAACAACCAGCGCCACCACGGCGGCGGCGACGACGAGAACCAGCAGGATTCCGAGCCGAATCACGGCCCTGCGTCTGCTGCGCGGGAGAGAACCCGTCACGGGGCGTTACCCCCGACGGCGGCAGGGGCCCGGGTTTTGTCCTCGGCGGTGCGGATGGCCCAGGCGGCATTGACGAGGCCGATATGGCTGAAGGCCTGCGGAAAGTTGCCGAGCAGCTCGTTGCTGTCCGGGGCAACCTCTTCGGCCAGCAGTCCCAGTTCCGTGGCGAATCCCGCAGCCCGTTCGAAGACGGCCCGGGCGCGCCGGGGCTGTCCGGCCAGGGCCAGGGCATGGGCCAGCCAGAACGTGCACAGCAAGAATGTACCTTCCTCCCCGGCGAGCCCGTCGTCGCCCTGGTACCTGTACACCAGGCCCCGGCTGTCGGTGAGCCGTTCTTCGATGGCATCGATCGTCGCGAGCATCCGGGGATCATCGGCGGGCACGAACCCCACGATGGAGAGCATCAGGACCGACGCGTCGAGGTCTTCGGAGCCGTAGGCCTGAGTGTAGGCGTTGGCTGTTTCGTTCCAGCCGTTCATCCGGATCGAGTCGGCGAGCTGTGCCCGGGTCTGTTCCCAGCGGGGAACCCGGTCTTCGGCGCTCAGGACCCCGGCGAGGCCGATGGCCCGGTCCACGGCCACCCAGCACATCAGCTTTGAGTGAAGGTAGTGCCGGGGAGCGCCGCGGACCTCCCAGATGCCCTGGTCCATGGACTGCCAGCGAGATGCTGCCGCGTCGGCCGCGTCGGCAAGGAACTGCCGCGTCCCGGGGTCCAGATCATTCAGATACTCCGGGAGGGTCGCTGCGGCGTCGAGGAGTTCGCCGTAGACATCGAGCTGGCGCTGGTCCCAAGCGCCGTTGCCCACCCGGACGGGGGCGCTGTCGCGCCAGCCCGGAAGGTGGGCCAGTTCGCGTTCGGACAGGTCGCGTTCCCCGCCGACGCCGTACATGATCTGCAGTTCGTCCCCGCTGCTCAGCCGGCCAGCGGCCGCGGTTGCGAGGAACTGGAAAAACTTTCCGGCCTCATCCGGGCAGGCGGCCACCCACAGGGCCTGCAGGGTCATGCTGGCGTCCCGGATCCAGGTGTACCGGTAGTCCCAGTTCCGGGTGCCGCCGACCACCTCGGGCAGGGAGGTCGTCGGGGCTGCGACGATCGCCCCGGTCGGATAGAAAGTCAGTGCCTGCAGGATTCTGCCGCTGGAAGCGACCAGGTCATGCCAGGGTCCGTCGTAGCTCTGATGCATCCGGGACCAGCTGCCCCAGCCCTCCAGTGTGTCCACAAGCCGGCGCGCAATGTCCGGCTGGCTCCAGAACACCGGCGGTACCGGCCCTGCGTTGCGGTGGTGAAGCGCGAATCCCAGAACGTCTCCGGCCTGGAGAACTGGCTTCGCACGCGCTTGGCCATCATCGAGTTCGAAGGGGACCGGGGTGGAGAAGGCCAGCATGTCGGCCCCGCCGTGGACGAGGATTCCGCCGGCGGTGTCCTCAAGGAGCGGCCGGACGAGGCCGTAGTCCGGCCGCGGCGCGAAGACCACCTCCATCTCGACTTCGCCATCGACACAGTCCACCTGCCGCAGAATCGTGCCTGGAGCCCCGGCGCCGAGTTCGTGGCCCCGGTTCCCGTCTCCCAGCACCAGGGCGTCGGTGACTTTCACGGTCCCGCTTGCTGTGGTGTGGAGTGTTTCCAACACCATCGTCGGCCCGAGGTACCTCCGCTTCGAAGTGTGCGGGCCCGCGGGCCGGATCGCCCAATAACCCGCGTCCTCGCCCAGGATCCGCCCGAACACCGAGGGGCTATCAAAACGGGGGAAACACAGCCAGTCCACGGAACCTGCGGCGCTCACGAGCGCGGCAGAGCGGCAATCGGAAAGCATGGCGTAGTTGGCGATGGGCTCACTGGTCATCGGGACACCTGCCTGATTCACTCGAAACGGTCCAGTGCGTCTTCAATGGCGCGGTGGAAGGTCGGATAAGCGTAGATCATCCGCCGCAGTGTGCAGACCGGAATCCCGGCGTGGACGGCAAGAGCCAGGGCCGAGCACCTCTCCCCCGGCGGGCCTGGCAAATATCGCACCCACCAGAACCCCGTGATCGGCGTCTTCGACGAGTTTGATGAATCCCTGGTTTCCGGACCTGTGGAGCCAGCCGCGGGCGGACGCTGCCAGGTCGGTGAGACCGACAGGCACGTCTGCTATTCGGTGATTTGGATTTCTCTCCAGAAGGCGACGTAGTTGCTGTAATCCCGGCCCACCCGCTCCAGAGACGCGGGATACGGGTCTGGGTAGCTAAAAGCGCGGTCCGGCAGCAGGTTCGCGCCGTCGCTGATACTGAAGTACTGGCACCTCCCTTTCCACCCGCAGGTGTACGGTGTTGCACTGGCAATAAGCAGTGCTGAGTCGACGCTTTTGGGCGGGAAGTACCAGTTTCCCTCTATCTTGATCAGCTCGTCCCGGGGTGCGTCCGCAAGCACGATGCCGTTAAGTACTGCCTTCATGAGGGCGACCCTTTCGTGGTGAAATCGTTGTCCCCACGATTCTAGGTGCGACCCTCGTCCGAGTTCTGCGATCCGGGACACATAAGAGATGATCCGTGCGTTAGCCGGTGGCCTCCGGAATCGGACGTCCGACGGCGGCACCTGGGACCAGCCGATGTCGTGCAGCATGATCGCAGGAAGCACAACGGCGGCAAGTTCCCATATGGCCCGAGCCGTGGAGCACGCGGTCGGTGTTCACGGCGGCGAGCTTGCAGACGTCCCGAGAGCGGAGGCGACATGGTGTTCGCCCGCGTGGGCCGCGGCTCGAGACAGGCCGGTCAGAGTATATAGTTCATCAGGAGCATCTATATCAGTAGGTTATCAATGATGATCAACTAAGTCTTGGGCCCGGTAAATGATGTGAAATTACTCTCAGTTAGACGCATTGCGCGTGATACAGCTAACAGGAGAGTTGTCGATCCCGATGAATACCCGAATCGCCCCACTGAAACATGAAGACGGCGAGCCTCTAATCGCCACGGAACATCCTTAGAGCGCCCCCAAAGAAGGGATCGCGCCCGTCGCAGATCGCAAGGTCACCATTGCGAGCCTCGGGATCTTGGCCATTTTCGTGCTCGCCAGCCTGATATTCCCGAAAGAGTCTTCCGCCGCAATCAACGAGGGCTTCGCCTTCTCCGCCAAGTGGGTCGGCTTCTACTGGCAAGCACTGTTGCTGGCAACCCTTCTGTGCTCCATTGCGCTGGCGTTGACCCCTTACGCGAAGGCCCGGCTTGGGGGACCCGTTTCCCCGGACTACGGTCGCTTCAAGTGGGTTGCCATGATTATGTGCACCCTCCTCGCCGGCGGCGGAGTCTTCTGGGCCGCCGCGGAGCCGATTTCACACTATATCTCCAGTCCGCCGTATTTCGGTGAGCCCAGTGGCGATCCGACCGACGCAGCAAATATCGCGCTGGGGCAGACTTTTGTGCACTGGGGCTTCCTGGCTTGGGCCATTTTGGGTTCGCTCGGTGCCATTGTCATGACCCACGCCGTATCCAAGGGCATGCCGTTGCGGCCGCGCACGCTGCTTTACCCGGTCATGGGGCGCAAGGTGCTCAAAAGCTGGATCGGCACCGTGGCGGACGTGGTGTGCATCATTGCCGTGGTGGCCGGTACTGTCGGTCCGATCGGTTTCCTGGGACTCCAGGTCTCGTACGGACTTTCGCGGCTGTTCGGGGTTCCCAACAACTACGGCACGCAGCTGATCGTCATCGCGGTGCTCACCGGCCTGGCTGCCCTCTCGGTCTCCTCCGGCCTGAGCAAAGGCATCCAGCTGATGAGCCGACTCAATGTCTGGCTGGCACTGGGCCTCATGGCCGCCGTGTTGGTACTGGGCTCGGCCGCCTACATCTTCAAGTCCTTCGTCGGCGGCTTCGGCGTGTACCTGCAGAACTTCGTGGGCACCTCGCTTTATCAGGCGGACCAGGGGTGGGTCTCGGGCTGGACGGTCTTCTTCTTCGCCTGGTTCCTGGGCTATGCACCGCTGATGGCCATCTTCGTGGCCACCATTTCCCGCGGCCGCACAGTCCGTGAACTCATCCTGTTTACGGCGGTCCTGCCACCGATCGTCACTTGCTTCTGGTTCACTGTCCTCGGTGGCACCGGCATTATGTTCGAGCAGCAGAATCCTGGTTCCATTTCCGGGCCGCTGGCCAGCGACGGCCTGCCGGCCGTGGTGATGACCATTGCCGAGCAGTTGCCCTTCTCTGGAATTATTGCGACGGCGTTCCTGGTCCTCACCATCATGTTTGTGGCCACCACGGCGGACTCCATGTCCTTCAGCATTGCCCAATCGTGCACCATTGAGGGCGAGCCATCGACGAAGCTGCGCGCCGCCTGGGCTGTGATCATGGGCGTGGCAGCCGCGGTGCTGATCTCCATAGGCGACGGCGGGATCAGCGCGCTGCAATCCTTCATCGTCATCACCGCAGTTCCCGTGGGCTTCATCATCCTGCCGTCCTTGTTCGCGGCCCCGGTGTTCGTCCAACGCATGGCACTGGAGGAGGGAGTCCTTGACCGGCAGCCACGTGGGGTGCGGCCCTAACTGCGAAACCCGATACGACCTTTCCTGAAGAGCCTGCGATGGGCCCTCGGCATCATGCCGGGGGCCCTTTCGCCGGCCGCCGTCCTGCCGTGTGGCGGTCTTACACACCACCGGCTTCCATGAACCGTTCCACAAGCGCCGAATCCTGTCGGCCCTCGGCGCAAATCAGCGATACGCGTGAATAGGCCGCCTCATCGGACAGGTTCAGATAGGCCACGCCGGGGATCTGCAGCGCACGCAGCGACTCCGGGACAATGGCGATTCCAGTGCGGGCCGCCACGAGGCCCAGGATGGTGGGGAACTGGATGGCTTCCTGGGCGACCCGGATGTGAAACCCGGCCTGGATGCACAGGGCGGAAATCAGGTCGTAAAGCCGCGAGACCTGATGGCGCGGGAAAACCACGAAATCCTGCCCTGCGAGGTCCTTCAATGGGACGCTGGTCCGCTCGGCCAGTGGATGGGATTGCGGCACCGCAACGATCAACGGCTCACGTCTCAGTGCGGTGACGTGAATTCCTTCGATGGGCTCGATTTCCCGAACGATTCCGACATCCAGTTGGCCCTCCAACACCGCCTGAATTTGCCGTTCGGTGGTGTTTTCCTGGAGCTGGAACTGCACCTGCGGCCACTGCTCATGCAAGCGGTTGACCATTCCCGGCAACAGGAAGAGGGCAGCGGAGCTGACAAATCCAACCCGGAGGAGCCCCGTGCTGCCACGGGTGGCCAATTCCACTTGGCTTTCTGCGCGCTCCGCTTCTGAGATGACCCGGCGGGCTGCCTCGAGGAGCACGCGGCCCGTATCGGTGATCTCCACCGATCGGGTAGTGCGGACGAAGAGCTTGGTTTTCAGGCTTCTTTCCAGGCGTTGGATCTGCTGGCTCAGCGCCGGTTGGGCGATGTGAAGGCGGGCGGCTGCCCGGTTGAAATGCATTTCTTCGGCGACTGCGATGAAGTAGCGAAGCTGTCTCAGTTCCATAAACACTAAGTGTCTCTACTTATGAATCAATAGGCAATAAATACTTCTCTATGATAAGCGGCCGACGTATCGTGGATCACAGAGTCGACACACCGCAGCACACCGCAGCTAGAAGGCAGGAACCCCACCGTGAACACCACAACCACCCAAACCCTAGAACTCAAGCAGCTCATCAACGGCCAGTGGGACAGCGCAACAGGAGCCGAAGCCCACAGCTTCAACCCCGCCGACCCCGAAGAATTGGTTGCCCGCTACGCCACAGCCACCCCGCAAACGCTGGACGCAGCCGTCGCATCTGGCCGTGCCGCGCTGGCCGGCTGGGACCGGGTGGGAATCCTGGGCCGCGGACGCGTGCTGCGGCGTGCTGCCCAGCTCCTGGAGGAGCGCGGCGAAGACATTGCTGTGCTGATGACTCGCGAACAGGGCAAGACGCTGGCCGACTCCCGCGGCGAAGTCGGTGCCACCGTGGAGACCCTGTACTACCAGGCCGGCTCGGCCCGCCGCGCCGACGGCGTCACCTACCCGTCGGGCAATGCCGATGAATTGGTCCGTACCATCCGCCGCCCGGTGGGCGTGGTCGGGGTCATCACCCCCTGGAATTTCCCGCTCCAGATTCCGGCCTGGAAGATCGCACCGGCGCTCCTGTGGGGCAACACAGTCGTCTGGAAGCCGGCCAGCGATACCCCCGCCGTCGCCCTGGCCTTCGCCGAGATCCTCGTTGAGGCCGGCGTTCCCGCCGGTGTCCTTAACCTGGTCCTGGGCCCGGGCTCCCTGGGTTCGCGCCTGGTCGAACACGAGGGCATCGCCGCGGTGACCTTTACGGGTTCCGTTCCGGTGGGCCACCAGATCCGCGAACGTGTGGTGCTCCGTGGTGCGAAGCTGCAGATGGAACTTGGCGGGCACAATGCCGCCATCGTTATGCCGGATGCTGATGTTGCCAGTGCGGCGGCCGCCATAGTCGCGGCAGCCATGAGCAGCACCGGCCAGAAGTGCACTGCCACCCGCCGGATTATCGCCGTCGGAGATGTCCACGACCGTCTGGTCGAGGCTCTGGTGCCGCTGGTTAAAGCGCTGGTCTCAGGCCCGGGAACCGAGGCAACATCCGACATGGGCCCGGTGGTCTCAGCCCGTGCCCGACGCGACATTGAAGACGCGCTGTCCCAGGCCCAGGCCGAAGGTGCAACGGTGTTGGCCCAAGGTTCGAAGTCGGACGCTCCGGGGCACTACGTCCTGCCCACGCTGCTCGCCGGAACCGACGCCTTGACCATTACCCACGAAGAAGTGTTCGGCCCGATCGTGACGCTGATGCGCGTTGAGGACCTCGACGAGGCCATCACCTTGGCCAATGCCACCGAGTTCGGCTTGACCGCATCGGTCTTCACCAGCGACGAGCACGCAATCCGCCGCTGCCTCAACGAGGTGGTTGCCGGATTGATCAAGGTCAACGCACCGTCCACCGGTTCCGAGGTCCATGCGCCGTTTGGCGGTCTTCGCGATTCCTCCTTCCCGGCCCCGCGCGAACAAAACAGCGATGTTGCTGCGGACTTCTTCACCGAAACCAAGACAGCCTACGTACGCGTCGCACCGCAGGGACGTGCCTCGTGAGCACGCCTGCACTGACCAAAGGCATTGAGATGACCACGGAATCTGTGTTGCGTCCCTCAAACACCGTGATGGATCCGGTGGACATGGGCGGTGCCCGGGCCTCCCGGCACAGCTTCATTCGTTCGATGATCCGCCGCGCTGTGCGTGCCGGCTGGCAGATCGAACGCACCTACTTTGATGTCGACGCCCAAGGCCGCGGCGACGCAATCTATGAGGTCCGTGCGGAATCCCACCTGTGGAGCTTTGTGGCATTCTCGCAACGACTGAGCGAGTCAGAGCGTACCGACCGGGTGATCGCGAAGGCGTGGGACATCACCGCTGCTCTGGTTGAAGGAAGCGTGGATGCGGATCGCCTGGCCCGGATGCGGGCCCAGGTGCCGCTGCAGGAAGCCGGCCGCGCCGAGCAAGGATCCCTGATCTGGACCCGCGCCAACCGCAGCGAACGATTTTTCGAATACGTCGCGGACCGCTTGGCCGACGGAGAGCAGCCCGAGAGCGAAAAGTTTGGCGGCTCTCCCTACATCATTCGCAGCACGGCGTTCTACAGCAACGGAAAATGCGGACTGGCCGACTACGAAGGTTTCGAGGACGGCCACCCTTTGGCGGTTCCCTACCGGGCACACATGGTCACCGCCTGGCTCATGCGTGAATTCAGCTACGACTTGGTGGAGGCCTGCGCCGCAGCCCGCAACCCCCGGGCCGCAAGGCTCAGCGGGCCCTGGCGCCGCTACCTGGGCATGGGCAACGCCACCGGATTGGGCATGGTGCCCTACGCCATCAACCACCCCGAGGTCATCAACGCCTGGGCGCTGCTGCGGGAGATCCCTTTGGCTTCGGTCATCGCCCGCACCGTTGCACCCACAGAGGCAACAGTGCAGCGCGTCATGGATCTACTGAGCGAGTCAATCGACTATTTGGCCGAGCAGGCAGACATTCAGAGCGCGCCCTTCGCGGCAGGCCCCGAGTTGGCTGTACAGCTCGAAGAACTACTGGGTGAGCTGCGGTCGTGGGCGACCACAGGGCGCTTCACAGGGAAAGAAACCAGCCACATCTGGAAAGAACTGCATGATGCGGCGGCCCTGCGTGGACCGGGTTGCCGGGGCATGGTGGCCTCCGTGCTCACCGAACTCAGCGACGATCTGGATGAGAAAGTCGAAGCGCTGCTCCGCTGCGATGAGTCCCGCCGCATCGCCCCGGGTGACACCTGCGCCCGTCTGGCCCGGGGAATCGATGACGAATACTCCTGGACCGGGGCGTTCGACTTCTCCACTCCGACGGCGCAGCAGCACTTCTGGTTCTCCTCGGTGGACAACGAGGAGCCCCGGCGCGCCCGGCTGGGAGCGGACCCGGGAGAAAATGTTCAACACCCCGTGGATATTGCCCGGGCCGTGGCGAAACTACGCGCGGACTTGGCCGGTACTGATGAAGAGATGAGCGTGGGCGAGTTCCTGCTGTCCCATCCCTGGCATCGTGCGACCGTGGCCCGTGTGCAGAACGTCGGCAAGCTGACCTATGGCGAGGTGCGGGACAACCTGTTGGATGCGGAATTCCTGCCGCTGAATCTCCAGCGATTCCAGCTCGCGGTCTACGGCATGGAGAATTACACCCCGCAGTCCACCGACTGGCTGCGCGTGACCCTGATGGCCGGGGCGCCGCGCATCGCGGACCTGGCGTCCGGGGATGCCGATGATTCGTGGATGTTCACCCTTCGGCCCCGGGAGGCGGCAGATCATGTCTAACTTCCAGGGTCCGGCCACTGTCGTCGACGGGCCACAAATTGAGACGGTCCAGAGCCATTCGGCGTTGGACCCGGGGAACCGACAGGACGCCGCTGGCCTTCATGCCGCGGCCACCATCGTCGACGGCCTGCAAATCAACAATTGGGACCGAGGCGTCCTGGAGGAACTGCGCGCCGGCGGCATCAGCGGAGTCAACGCCACCTGCGCGGTCTGGGAGGGCCCGGCCGATACCCTCAAGGCCATCGGGGACTGGTATCAGCTCGCTGTACAGAATCCCGACCTGATGGTGCTGGCCCAGAATAGCCAGGATATTCGCCAGGCCAAACTGGATGAGCGCGTCGCGGTGCTGCTGGGATTCCAGAACACGAGCTCCTTCGGGGATGACTTCCGCCTGGTGGAGGTCTTCCACAAGCTGGGAGTGAAGATCGCCCAACTGACCTACAACATCCAAAACCTGGTCGGCGGAGCCTGCTATGAGCCCGAGGATTCCGGCCTGACTCGGTTCGGTCGGACCATCGTGTCGGAAATGAACCGCGTGGGCATGCTCATCGACCTCTCACATGTGGGCAACCGGACCTCCCTGGATGCGGTCGAGGCTTCGATTGCCCCGGTGGCCATCACCCACTCGAACCCCACCTGGTTTGTGGAGAATCCGCGCAACAAGCCCGACGAAGTCATCCGTGCGGTCACCGACAAGGGCGGAATGCTGGGCTGCTGCCTTTACCCGCTTGTCATTGGCGGGAAGAAAACGACCCTGGACCAGTTCTGCCAGATGATCGCTCGCCTCGTTGATGAGCTGGGACCCGAGCGGGTTGGTTTGGGCAGTGACTGCACGCGCAACTGGGACGAGAACTATGTTGGCTGGTTGCGCAATGGCCGCTGGCAGCCCCCGGGGGACAACAAGCCCCTTTGGCCCGAATGGCCCGAGTGGTTTGTCGGACCCGAGGATTTTCCCCGATTGACCGATGGGCTGGTCAAGGTGGGACTCGACGAAAAAACTATTCGCGGCGTGCTTGGTGAGAACTGGCTGCGCCTCTTCGACGATGTTTTCCCCGGAAGGAAGATCTGATGACCGTTATGACCGAGAAAGTAGCAACGATGGAAACCAGCGGTTCGGCGCCCGTGGTGCGTCTGGCTATGCGGGAAGTGCGTGAGGCCGCATACCGCGCGCTCATGGCCCGCGGAGCAAGCAATGCCGAGGCACAGGCAGCAGCCCGGCAGGTCCTTTTCGCCGAGGTGCACCATGGCACCGGATTGGCGACCCTGGCCTCGTGGCTGCGGGAGGCATCGTGGGCGTTGGATGCATTGACGTACATCCGCTCGACGACTCCCGCCGGGCAGAGCTTCGCGGTGGACTCCGGTTCGCGCTGCGATGCGCTGGTGCACGGGGTATTGCTGGTTGATGTGGCCAGCACCGGAGTCGGCAGCGAGGTGTTGTGCAACGGCGTCGAACACGATTCGCATCTGCTTGACGAGGCTCTGCTGAATGCCGCCGCGAGCTCAGGCTTCACGGTGGTGCACCGCAGCGCCGGCGATGCGAACCGCACCACGTTCGCCACGCCTGCCGGAGACCTGGGCACTGGTTTCAGCGCGGCGGGCCAAGCCGCACCGCATGATGCCCCTGCGGCGGGACACGGTTCGCGCTTCTATACGGCCGATACCGCCCCTGAGGGGACCTTTGTCGTATCAACAACGGCCGAACGGGACCTGAAGCGAGCCGAGACCGCCCATGCCGGAATACTCGTGAACGCCGAAACCTGGGCCGAAATCCGCACCGTGGCGGCCGGCTACCTGGTGGCTGACGCATGAGCGGGATCCAGCGTCGTTGGCACGAAGACGGAAAACCGCGCCCCTACACGGCATCGGCAACGTTTGGAGGAGTCGTCTGGGCCTGTGGGCAGGTTCCGACCATGGCCGACGGATCCACTCCCAAGTCCCTGCGTGACCAAGTGAATGTAGTGTTCGACAACTTGGAAAGGGTCCTCGCTGATGCCGGGGCCAATCTATCCAGCATCCTGAAGATCACAGTCTTCCTTGCGGATTTGGACGAATTTGATGAATACAACGCAGCTTATCTGGAGCGTTTCGGCGATTGCGTGCTCCCGCCACGCACCACCGTGGAGGTTTCGCGGTTCCGTGGGGAAAAGCGCATTGAAATGGACGCAGTCGCAGCAGCTATTTAACTCACTATTCCGGAACGGTGTCCTTTGAAGCCAAAAGGTGCCACAGCCCGCCGTCGTGATCGACCGGTGGCCGCCAGTGGGACGGCCACCGGCGTCCAGGCATGCGGGACGAAGATCAGTTCGGTCTTGTGACCGCATCGGGAGGACTTGGTCAAATCGCCAGTCCAGCAATCCTCGTTGCCCTGTAACGCGCTGATAACGCTGCGGTAGCAGAATTGAGTCAGCAAACACTGTAGAAAGTAAGCTCAGGAGCCTTCGTCAGTAGGAGAACCGCGGACGTCATGCTCAGGACAACAGCCGCGTCTGGGCCGTCCGGTGCACCGCGCGGCTCCGTCGCTTCAGGCGGGACGTCGCTCTCGCTTCTGGCCCTGGGGGCTATCAACAACGGAGGCTGGACGGCCAACGTGGCAGGACCCCTATCCCAAGGATGGAGTGGCCGGGATCGTGCTGGGGTAGCTGCTATTTCAGAATCGCTGCTGAATTTCGTGGCCCCGGCGATTTCCGCTTCCACTTGACCAATGGAGTCGCGATGACATACGTCGGCCACATCCTCCTCGATGTGCCCGCGAAGAATCCATCCCTCGGATTCACTCAGATTGCGCAGGCACTGTCCCAGATCGTTCAAACCAGTGAGCCTCGTTTCGCCGTTGGCATCTTCGGCGGCTGGGGTTCTGGTAAGAGCACGCTTATGGATGAGATCGAACAGCTCATTGCCCAAGATGAGACTGCGATCATCGTCCGATTTAACGCATGGCGATATGAACGCGAATCGCATCTCATCGTTCCGCTCCTCGACACGATAAGGTCATCTCTCGCTGAATGGGCAACCCAGGTGGAGCACGCAGCGCAGCAAACCAAAATGAGAGAAATTACGCGGCAGATCGGGCAGGTTGTGAGGGCCCTCGTTCGCTCGACAAGAATTGAAATTGGCGTTCCCAGTGGACCCACGTTGTCCCTTGATCCGGGAAAAGCCCTAGACGAGTTCGTGGCTCATCCTGACGATATTGGCGCCACCGCACAGTCCCTCTACTTTGGAGCCTTTCAACAGCTGACGTCGGCTTTTTCTGACGTGCGGGAAGCTGGGCTGTCGCGGATTGTCGTGTTTGTCGATGACCTCGACCGCTGCCTCCCGCAGCAATCACTAACTGTCTTGGAGTCGATGAAGCTATTCTTCGACATGCCAGGCTTCATCTTTGTCGTAGGGCTTGATGAACGCGTGGTCGAATCGGCGGTCAGGACGAAGTTCGCAGGGCAACCTGGAGGACTGAACATTGATCGACAGCTGGAGCGGGACTATCTGAAGAAAATGTTCCAAGTCCCATACACACTTCCCCCGTTGATGGCTGGCCAGCTGGACGACCTTCTGCAATGGCTCATCGTTCACGGCAAGCTGGCTCCTGAGCAACAGATCGACCTCAACGTACGGGTACGCAAATATCTGAGGTATGTAGCCACAGAAGGCCGAATAAATCCCCGAGAAGTCAAGCGCTACATCAATGCCTACACGCTCAACCGAATGGTCCGCCCGGATCTGGAGCCCGACACAATGCTCGCACTTCAGACAATTGACTTCCGCGGCGACTGGGAGCAGATCTATGAAGAGGTGGTACTGGCTGAACCTGACGTATTCGTCGACACGCTGAAGAGGTTCCGATCAGGTGAGGATACCGCTTTCGAAGACATTTGGCGCGACGTCGGAGTATTACCCCATGAATTCTCTAGTTTCCTTCGGTCCAGCGAGGCGCAGACTCTATCGGATACACCCGATTTAGGACGCTACCTGTCGTTGATGGAAACAACCAGGAGTACTGCGCCATGGATTACTGATGCAATGCGCGACGTCGGATTACTAAGGGCGCATGTCAGAGACCTCGACTCTGGCCTGATATTCGGCTCTGCAAGCGCCCGCGATACCGCTGTGCAGGTGAAGGACACTCTTGGGCGGCTGTCGAGCTACACAATGACGCCGGACCGCCGCAGCCGGCCTCTGGACAGGTTGTATGAACTGATCAACATTCTTGCCCCTTCCGGCAGCTCCGATAGTCCACCCCAAGGGACAACATCCCAACAAATCGAAGATTGGCGCAAAGCGGCGGGCGCGGCGATCGACGCCATGCAAACGGAACTCCGCGACATTAGGCAGGCATCGGCTTTTAGCCGCTGACCAACCCCCGGGGTTTTGAACCCGCCACCCACTCAAACCCGCCAGCTACTTTGAGAGGATGAGCTTCCGTGGGGTGACGGTGAGGCGGATGCCTGCGTGGACTCCAAGCAGGGCTTTAGCGAATTCTGGGACGTCGATGCGTCCTTGCCAGCGTTCGGGTGTGCTGTCGGTGTCCTTCAGCTGATCATCGTGGCCGGGGTTCCAGTCACGGAGAGCGGTAGGAATGGTACTGTTCCACGCGGCCCATGCTTTGGGCAGCGGCCGGCCTGCCGATGGCGCTTCGATGTCAACTAACAGGGTGTCCTGCCAGTCCTCGGTCTGTTCCATATGGTCGTCAAAGAAGAAATGTCCTTCCTTTTCGGTGATGGACATCAGCCGAAGTTTGAGCGCATGACGCAACCGGGGCACTTCCCTGCCTCCCACTCGCGGACGGGGTGCTTTCGACGAAAGGAAGGTCGTCAGCAGCGGCACGGGTGAGTCTATGGGGTCCCCTTCTTTCCAGTGCTCGATCTGGACGGGACAGAAGTGGGCGGCGCTTTGCTCATGGACCAGGACGGGTAGACCCCTTATGGCCAGTCCGACGTCGAGCTGGAACTCAACCTCGGGTGGGGCGGCCCTGCCGACAGTAAAGCCCACGAGCTCCACCTGGATTTTGAGGTCCCCGAAGAGGAACCGCTGAAGGTTCTGGTAGCCCTCCTCTGAATTAACGATGCCGTAGCGTCCGCTGTGGCTGCGATGCACCACGGCCAGCGGTGCCCCGCGAACCGCGGCGTTGTCGATCTGGACGAGGCCGTCGCTGCGGGCTCCTACCGCCTTAGAGGACAGACCGAACGCCACGTCGTAGTCCTCTGGATTCGAACCGACCAAGCAGAACAGTTCGTCCACCGGAAACCCGTCATCTGGGAGTTCTGTCGGTTTGAAGTCGTCGCGCGTCCGCGCCCGTCTCAATGCTGCCGGCGTGAGGTAGTCATACATCCGGTCGGGGCCGAAGACGTCTGTCCCCTGGATTCCTGTGGCGTCGCGGATGCGCTCAAAAATCCCGAAACCTATTGCGAAGCGGATTCCCCCATGCGGCGTGGCGTACGTGAACACCCTTGCCACATACCTGTTCCCGGCGGCTGGGTCGATCTCCCCGCCTACGTCGGCGAGGGCTTCCGGGATGACCCGCTGCAGGAGTGAGCGACAGATCAGCCCACCCATGGAGTGCGCAACGAGAAAGACCCTTGGCGCACCCGTCTTCTCCAACACCAGCTTGATCAGGTTGAACAGGCTGCGGGCGGCGTTCTCGAATGAAAAACTCTCCGGCTCTTCCGAAAACGAATCTGCAGATCCATCATAAAAACGATGGATCCACACGGACGCCGAATTTACAGTGCCGGCTTCCACGCTGTTCAGGAAAGTCCACTGATCCCCGTGAACGGGTACCTCATATTTGTGGTCCGTTACCAGCCGCAGCATCGGGGATTCAAACTGGTGGAATTTCGCCCTTCCGTTGCTGTCAGCACGGACATGTACCGATCCCTGGCTGAAGCCATAAAAGGGATCGTCCACGGCGCTGTTTATAGCCGATCCGCTGCCTGCGAAGCCCCGGACATAAATCACTGGGAGCCTGCCGTCGTCGCCCGGGTAGCCCATCTTGTATTCCTTTTCCAAAAACGGATGCACCTGCCAGGAAGCACTGAGGTGCACGGTTATGTGGTGAGTTGATCATGGAGGCGTTACGGCGGCGTTACCGGCAGACCGTGGAGGCAGCGTTAATGAACCGTGAACCCTGGCACAAGACGTGTCTCCAGCTCACGGTCGTAACGCAGCAATAACGAGGTCACGCTGTACTGGGTTCAAATGTGAAACAGCCTGCTGGGAGTCAGTTATGAGGCAGACACTGCACAGCGTGGTGGCAAATTGACACGAGCGGCTCAGCTGAATCTTGAGCCATTATTTCGCAAAGGTAGGCCAACTCCTGATAGTTCTGCAGCAGGTTCGTAACAGCCAGAAGAAGTGGACTACTTTGAACAGGTCAGGCATCTCGCAGGCTGGTAGGGATTGGTTTGGGTGCCTGAAAATCCGGACGCTCCAAATGGATGAGGTTAAAGACGGGGAGTGGATGGCTATCATGATCAAATCATCAGCAAATGGCTTGAGTCCGGTCACACTATGAGTTTCCGGGCGAGAATAACTTACAGACAAACTCCGGGTATTGCCCAAAGCGCGGTGTCCACCGCTGACCCCGACGAGGTCCTACGAGTGGTGCAAGGCTGGCTCGCCGGTCAGCCAGGAAAAGCTGGCCGGTAGGCGCTCCTCCCTTGCCCGGGCTTGGCGGTCAAGGGCGCCAGCTAGGAGACTTTTGACGGAATCGGAAGGCAGGAGACCCATGTCCTCCTCAAGTTTCCCCCGGTACCGTTCGTAGGCGCTAAGCGCCGCGGCGGGATTGCCCTGCCGCATCTCCGCAGCGATGAGAAGCCCCACCGCTTTCTCATATAGCGGCTCAAGCTCCAACGCGGCTTCTGCCGCTGCCCCTGCCACCTCAGAATTACCCCGGGCGAGTGACAGACGCGAAATTGCCGTGAAAGCGCGAAGCCGATCTTGCCGCAGCCTGCTCTGTTCAAAAATCACCCAGTCCTCATACCAGCCCGGAAGCACCTCCGCATCACGCAACTCATGCAACGAGGAGGCAACGTCGTCGTCAAACCCGGCCTGGCCCAGGGCACGGATCCGGGCGCGTATCCGATGCAGGTCCACCTCAACGTGATCGGTCAGGGACAGCATCGCGCCCGCATTGACCATCAAATCGGGCACCTGACGTGAAATTAGGTGAACAGTCACACGCAGACTCTCCAGCGCCCGGGCATCAGGATACTCCGGCCACAACTGGCCAACGAGATAACTGCGGAGGCTCGGACCCCGGATGGCCAGCGCCGCGATAAGGCGCTGCTGACGTGTTGCAACATGAAGGACCACCGCGCCCCGGCGAAGCCGCCACGACCCAAGTAGATCCAATTTCAATTCTCCATAGCCGTCGTCGCCCATGGAACCCTGATTCCGGTTCGGTCTGAAGTGTTTAGAGCAGGTAAAACGAGGATCCCCAAAACGCTGGATAATGTCAATATGCTTGGCTTCCAATTTTTATTGTCGAGAGCTGACTATCCGAAAAAACCATCGTCAAGCCAGTCAACGGAAATGGATGTTGTCCCGCGGTCGCCAAAGGTGTCTAACGGCCGGGAATCCGTTTGGATATATACATCCAATGCCGGCGACGCCTAATCCGCTCACGCAAATAGGTTCGTGAACGCCGGCCGATGCGTTAGCGGACTATTACCGCACCCCCTTGAAAGTCCGACGGCGGATCAGCAGTCCCCCGCGACGGGGCGCCTGAGCCTGCCACTTCGGGAAAGCAGTAACGCCCGGGTAACACGCGATGCTCAAGACTGAGGACGGAGCGGCACTTCGCTGACCGTTCAGACCGGCCTCACATCAATGTTGCTGACCCATCAGGTGAAGGAGAGCCAAAGATGCATGAGATCAACCAACTGAACCTCTCGGAGCCGCGCAGCCGTGAATTGTGCGGGACGATGGAAGTTCACCGCCGGCTGCTGAACGTGAGCGTCACTTACCAGGAACGCCGGGCACTGATTGATAACCGTGCCCTGGCATACGAAGACCAGACACGCGGTGTCGCCCGAAGCGGCGTCCTTGTCATTCCCGCCGTCGTCCACGTGGTGCACAATCCCGCTGTTCCTGCCCAGAACGTGAGTATGGAGCAGATTCAGCGCCAGGTCGAGGTGCTGAACGAGGATTTCCGGGCCAACAACTCCGATGCGTCCGGCGTGCCGCCGGTTTGGGCGGACCGACTGGCCGACTGCAATATTGAGTTCCGGCTCGCATCCCGAGATCCGGGCGGAAATCCGACCGATGGCATTACGCGGACCGCCTCGACGGTGCCGTTTTTCACCACTGAGCTGGACGACGTCAAGTCCAGGGCCACCGGCGGCGCAGACCCCTGGCCCAGTGACGAGTACCTCAACGTGTGGGTGTGCAACGACCTCCGGGACGGGATTGGCCGGGTCATTCTCGGCTACGCTCAATTCCCCGGGGGCCCGCCCACTACCGACGGTGTTGTCATCGCGAATTTCTGCTTCGGCAAGGGTGGAACGGCCCAAACTCCCTTCGACCTCGGCCGGACCGCTACCCACGAGATCGGTCACTGGTTGGACCTGCGGCACATCTGGGGCGACGACCGCGGCTCCTGCAGTGGCAGCGACATGGTGGAGGACACGCCCAACCAGGCCGACGCCACCTTCAATAGTCCGACGTTCCCGCAAATCAGCTGCAGCAACGGACCCAACGGCAACATGTTCATGAACTACATGGACTATACCGACGACGTTGCCATGTTCATGTTCACCAAGGGCCAGTCGAGGCGGATGGACGCATGCCTGGAGGGTGCCCGGGCTTCCTTCCTGGCCGCGGCTGCTTCGCCTACGTCCCACGGGGACGGGGAGTTGCTCCGTCTCCGGCACGAAGTCGAACGGCTCCGCCAAGACAACCACAACGCGATGTTGATGCTGAATGGCATCCGGGACGCGCTCAACAGTGACAGCGTCAACACTACGGGTGGATGATGGGTTGATGATGACTCCAGCCGGGCGGTGAGAGCCATGACCGGTCCCTCAGCTGAAATCACCGGTATCTGGCTGCACTGTCACGAGGAAGACACTCCCTCATCGATGGTCTTCCGCCCCCGAGACTACCCCTTACGCCCGGCTCGTTGGCGGGACGCACTTGAGTTGCGGGCGGACGGCACCTGCATCTGGCATGGAAGCAGCCCTGACGACCGCGGACAGTCCACCCCTGGCCGCTGGGAGGATATCGGAAACGGCCAGGCACAAATTACGATTGCCACGGCTGCGGGCGGTTCCTTCCCCCGCCGGATCCAGTCGTGGGCACCGGACAAGCTGATGGTTGAGAAGTACAACGACGCACCGGCCGCCGGAAACTGAGATGTTGTCCGATCCGTACTGCACAGTGCAGTAACGGCTCCGTAACGCCTCCAGGATCATAATGCGGCCGGAGGCGGATACGATTCAACGCCCTTAAAGATGCGAAGACTCAACCAGGAAGCGGATGGTGCATGATGGCTGGACCACAGGATGGACGCACAGCGGTAGCCAAAGATAGCGCAGCTGACCGCCTCAGCGAGGGCCTCGATCCTAGCACTAACAGGCTGGGCGAGACACTCGAAGCGCTTCCGGACGGGGTGGTGGCTGCCCTTGAAGTCCGGGATGCCTGGCGTCGGGAATTGGCAGAGAACATCGAAGCTCTTGAGTTCATAGTTGCAGATCTGCAGAGGTGGCCGGTGGGATCGGTGGTGCGGGTCGCGTTCCTCGATGGAGACTCCGCACTCCACGCCGATGTGGCAACAGCGACAGAACAAATTTCCGCCGCCATGAATCTCACACTAGATTTCGGGTTCGACGACGGAACGTACAGACGATGGACGCTGAGCGATACCCAGCTGAAGGCTGAGATCAGAGTGAGCTTCGACACGAACGGCTACTGGTCGCTGGTGGGCACCGACAGCACTGACACCACGATAGACCCGTCCGGTGGGCCGATCGGCGGCATGGCGAATCAGCGAAGCCTGAACCTGGGCGGCTATAAGGTGTCCAAGCCCCAGGGTTGGGAGGGAACCGTCCGGCACGAGTTCATGCACGCTCTGGCGTTCAAGCACGAACACCAGAACTTCCGCGGCCCCTGCGAGGCGGACTTCCGCTGGGAAAACGACCCCGGATACGTACCGACGACCGACCCAAGGGGCGTGTTCGTCCCCGATGTTGCAGGAAAAAGGCCAGGTATCTACACCTACCTCGCCGGACCGCCCAACAGGTGGTCGAAGGCCAAGGTGGACCACAACCTTCGCACAACGAATGACCCAAATTCGGTGATGGGCGAATTCGATTCCTCTTCGGTGATGCTCTATCGCTTCGCTCCGTTCTTCTACAAGTCGAGTCCCAGCGCTTGCGCTCCCGCAGGCCCCGGCAATGATCTGT
The DNA here is from genome assembly GCF_050156575.1 of Pseudarthrobacter sp. S6. Lineage (NCBI taxonomy): Bacteria > Bacillati > Actinomycetota > Actinomycetes > Micrococcales > Micrococcaceae > Pseudarthrobacter > Pseudarthrobacter sp. S6. The sequence continues at coordinate 2,536,499 of NZ_CP189581.1, forward strand.
CGACGGGCGACAAACGGGGGCTTCATTTGCTCTACCCGGAGGCCGCCGAAGAGGTAGCCAAGATGGCTGAGCAGTCGCTTCGTGGACTGGAGATCGTCAATTCGGAAAGCCAGCGTAACTCCACCTCCGTGTTCAACGATCGGCTCGTAGAACTCCTTACAGCCCACTCGGCAGTCGCCGACTGAGCAGGGTCACAACACTATTTGGTGGACTGCGTCCAGCGGGAGGTAGCGCGGCTCTATGTGGGCTGCTTCCTCTTGAGCGGTCACCGCTCCTAACGGATCAAACGGCACATACCGGGAGAAGTCGTGTCCGGTCGATTCGGCGAGGTTGGCGATCGCGATTTGGAACGTGCGGTACGCGCCAAGGACGAATCCCTCCACGGCCTCCGTCCGCGCGCGACGTTCGAGCAACTCCCGCATCATTTCTCCTTGGCTGATCACGTAGGCCGTCGCATGCAGCGCGCGCGTCCCGGAGGCCTCCATGACCACTAGCTTCCAGAACTCCCGTGGCGCGATCACGCCCGGTGCGATCTGTTGGTCGTCTTCCCGCATCACCGGCCCCGTGAAGACGCACGCCTTAAAGCCGTGCGTCTTGACGCTCGTCAGGATGTAATTTTCAAGTCCGAGCCAAAGCTGGGAACTGGAATTGAAGTCCCCGTGCTGGACGGCGGCGTTCGTATAGTGGAAAGTGTCGTCGTTGGCCCTCCGGGCGAGCCCGTTCGCTTCCTCCCCGGGGCCGCCTGCCGGCGGTGTATCGTCCCAGTTCGGATCCTCGCGCCGGACCAAGTGACCGCGGTCAATGTCCGGGTGGGCGTAATCCTCCTTGCGAAGCTGGATGGTGAGGGGGATCCGCCCGTCCTGGAACCATCTATCGTCCCCGCGCTTGATAGCAACGTGATGCAGCCCGTCGATGTTGACCGCCGTCATTGCCGGCTGGCGGCGGCTGCGGGAGAACTTCACCCCGAAGTGTGTGTAACGGATCTCGGACGGCTGGCTCGGGAGTTCGTCGCTCGGCGTTGCCAGATCGGCGGCGAGGGTACTCGATACGACCGGCCACGGAGCCGCGAGGTCACCTGTACCCAAAAAATGGGGATCGTAGCCGGCGCGACCGGCAAGGTCTGTTGGGTTATGGATTCCGTCCCGGCGTGCCTCGGCAGTCCCCGCGTCGGCGGCAGTGATCAAAATGGGACGCCTGCCGTCGAGCAGGTCCCGCAGCGTCCCAACCCCCACCGCGCTGTTGAAGCGCCCAAAAATTCCGGAGTAGTGCAGGCCCACCACCTTGCCGTCCACCAGGCGGATCAGCGGCGAACCTGAGTTGCCCCCGAGGCTGGTGCAGTCGTAACGCAAGGCAACCCCGGGCGCCAGGGCCTGCAGGATCTTCCCGGGCGCATATCGCTTAACGTCGTACAGATCGCGGAAATACCTCGCCATGTCAGAGGCGTCATTGCGGTCGTCATACGCAGGGTAGCCAACGAGTGCAACGAGGTCGCCGACGGCGGCATCACTGTCCGCGAGCGCCAACGGTGATGGCAAGTTCTTTCCCGTGATCCGCAGGAACGCCACATCGGGAGACGTTGTGTCGGCGAGGTAGGGGACGTCGACGACAGTGAACGGCGTCGCCTCGCTGGCGATGCTGCCGAACTCCTCGTTGAAGTCGAGCGACGCTCCATAGCGGATCTGGGATGGGTCGCGCATGAAGATCCCCTGCCCGTCGGCCGTGCGCCGCGCCACGAGCGCGGCCACATGACGGTTGGTGACCACGATACGATCCGCGCCTTCCGCCGCAATGACCCAGCCTGTTCCGCCCCAGGCCATGCGGAAATTGGTGAACTCAACCCGGCCGACCGATGGGATGGTCTTCTCGGTGCCGCGGATGCGGGCGTCCGTTCCGGGCGGGAAATCGTCCAGGCTGTCGTCCTGCCCCGCGCCGAGGACCACTTGGTTGTTCTTGATCAGCAGGGGTGGACGGCCCACGCGCTGCACAATCGCTTCGAGGTCGTCCATGGAGCTGACGTTTTCGAGTTGGTCGGCCGTGCTTCTGGCCGGGTGGCTGCCAAGGCCGGTTACCGCGAGGTTAGTGAGCCCCATTCGTGCGAGGAGGCCGCCGGCGACCTGCTTTTCGAGGGCGGCCCTCAGCTTTGGGGATTCCTGCAGCCGCTGTTGCGCCGTTGTCATAGTGACCATTTCCTTTCGAACGAATAGAGAACCGCCATGGGTGGCACGAATGCAGAAGGGACATGGTGCGCAAGCAGAGCCGCCGCGGCATCGTCCGGCGCCGAGCGTCGCGCCTCTCGATCGGCGGCCGGGTAGCGCCGGCGCAGGCGTTGAAACTCTTCCCGCGCTTTCCCAAGGTTCACTGCGCCTGACCAGATCCGGATTTGTTCGAGGCAGGCCTCTTCCGAGTCGAGCTGGGCGATACGGTCCACCATTGTTTCGTCCGGGCGTCGCGTCCAAGACGGAGGGTGGCTGGTCAGCCGTGATGGATAGGCCCATTGGCCCGCTGCCGTACGGCGCCATCGTTCGGAACTTCGAGCGAGCAGCCGGAGGTCTGGACGACGGAGCGCGACGGCGGCTGCCCCTAGCCACTCGGCGAGCAGACCGAGCGCGGCAAGGTTCTGGATTGACCCGCCCGGGGAAGGCGCAGGAGCGATGCTCCAGTCCCCCGCACCGCTGGGCGGCAGGCCGCCGGCCTCGGCCAGCTCAAAGTCCGTGCGCGCGAGATGACGGAGCATGGCATCGCCCGGATCCAGCTGCTGCATCGTCTCTGTGACCGGACCGTAGGGCGTCGCACTGGCGAGGACACGTGCTGCCCCGGCCGGCGTGGCAAGGTCGGGTGCCGTTGGGACCGGCATGTTCGTCTCCCTGACCGTGGTGGTCGGTGAAGTCACGTTCGCCGCGAACCGGCTGGCCTGCACCGCCAGCGAATCGAGCACTTGCGGTGACGGCACGCCGGACACCCACGTCGTCGTCGGCGACCAAACCACGGCCGCGGCATCGACGGGGTCGCTGACACCCCATGAAGAGCGCAGTTGTGGTGCGCCGGTATGCACCAGTGCGAACCCGAGGGCTCCGTTGGCCAACGAACCGTTCAACCCCCGTTCACGCAGCTCGGTGGCGAGTTCAGCCAGCCCCGGGTCCGCCGTGAATGCACTCTCGAGGGCTGCGAATCCCGACTCGGCCCACATCTCGAGGTGGGCAAGGGTAGTAGTCTGCGCCCTCTCGCGAAAGCGGCCATCGAAGTACCGGTGCGGATCGAACCCGTGCAGGGCATCTGACCAGCGGCCCGCGCGCCACAAGAAGGAGCGGGCCACGTCTAAGGCCGGTGAGTGAGGGTCACCAGGGCTTTGGCCGAAGGACCTCCCGTAAACATAGGCGGCTTCCCGGATATCCCCACGCTCAAGGGTCGCTTCGAGTTCGCGGGCGGCACCCTCGTGGTCCACAGAGAGAGCAGATTTCGAGCCGCGTCGGAACTTCGACGTTCGCAGGCCGATGGAGTCCCGTACGAGGTCTTGTGCGGCCGCGGGCAGTTCCGAGACGGATTGGCGGTCAAGCTGTTGAAGTACCTCCGGTGCGATACGAGGAGGCCGTCCGCCCGAGCGCATCGCTTGAAGGCGGTGGTAGGCGGCCTCGAGCTGCGCGAACGGTTCGGGGCGTCGCTCAAACCATCTCGCGGCCCTCAGGTTCAGGCCGACCGTTGCGGAAGGTTCCCCGGCGTTGTACAGCAGTTCGAGCAAGGAGGCCCGCACGTCCGGCCGGTGGCGGACCCAGCCTGGCACGGCGTCAGGCTCAACCAGCCAGCGCTGATTGGCCAGCGCCTCGAAAGCGGCGACTGCATCGGGCGCCTGCATGTCATCCAGCCCTACGTGCGGCGCCAGCACCTCGGCGATGATGTCGGCGTTGATCCTGCGTATCAGGAGGGCGGGCTGCGCGAGTAGGCGCAGGTTCTCATCACCGGTTCGGGACAGCAGGAAGCGGTAGAGATAGACGGCCGCGAGGTCCCCTTGTCCCGAGACGCCCTCTAGCGCCATCGGTCCGGACTGGCGGACAGCCAAGGCAGCCAGCCGGAGCAGGAGCGGGATTCCATCGGATACTTCACGTATGCGCTGGAACATGTCGGACCCCGCGTCGTAGCGGCTGAGCAGGCGGTCGGCGTTCTCGTCGTCGAGTCCGCCCAGCTCGATCCGTTCGCCCACTCGTTCCGGCACACTCTCGAGTGCTGGCCCCCGGCCGGCCGCGATGACCGCCAGCGGGCGCAGCCCTTGTCTGCACAATTCGTCGATAGTCTCGAACAGGCGAAGCGGGTGCGTCTCTCCCCGGCCCCGAAGCACCTCAACCGTGTCGAGGATCAGCAGGACCGGGCGGCCGACGACGAGGACGGTCTCGCCGAGCACCCGCGACAGTTCCTGGGGAATGTGCTGGCGCCCGGAACCCTTGGTGTTTCCGTCCGGAGACGACCCGGCTCCCGCCGCTGCCAAGCGGGCTTGACGAAGCGGCGACGTGGTCGGACCCGACTCAAGCGCGACCTGGCGGCTTATCTCTACAGTGAGACCGACCTGGTCCTGAATGTCCAGTCCCCCACGGTCGAAGTCGAGCCTGACGACCAGCCACGGCGGGGCCTGGATGCCTGCGCGGCGGGCCGTCTCGTCGATGAGCGTCGATTTCCCGATTCCGGGAAGTCCGGTGATGTAAAGGGCGGCTACCGGCCCATCTGTGAACGGTCGGCTGAGCCAGCGTTCAGCCTGCGCAATCTCGGCGTGCCGGCCGTAGAAACCTCGGTCCTGCATCAGCTGCGCACGGGCGTCCGCATCAAAACGCCCCAGCGCAGAGCGGACGGATGCCAGTGCCTGGTGCGCGGCGGCCTGCGGGCCAGCGCGATCAAGGGCCGTGGCCACACGCGCGAGCGAGTCACGGTCCAGCGGTGGCTCCAGCAGGTGTGTGATTCCTGCTCCAGTGTAGGGGGACACCCCCGCGAGGGCGTCGAGTAGTGCCTCGGTAGCGGGATCCCGCGGATATTGGCGCCGCAAACGGATCTCCGAGTCGAGGGTCCCTCCGGATTCCAACGCCGCAAGTTCGCGACGGCGCACGGTGCCGCGCATCAACCACCCGCTCGGTTTGCTCGTGTCACACGCATTGGCCAGGTTGACGGTGACAGCCAGGGCGGCGTCTGGTGAGACATCACCGAGCATGTTCAGCAGCGCTCCCGGGTCGAAGGGACCGGAGAGCGCAGCAAACCTGCGGGCGCGTTCGATGAATGGGCGGGCCTCTTCGATGCTCATCCGCCGCCGCCCGCGATGAGTCGCAGGTCGGCCCTAAGGCGTTCGCTGACGGTAGCGAGCAGTTCCTGAGCGTAGAGACCGTTGACGTGAGGGAGGTCAAACAATGCACGATCGGTCGCGTACGCGACCCGGCCCTCCTCGACGGCGCCGGTCAAATCCATCGATGCGACGGTGAGCAGATCGAGGATGTCGGCGCGGCGGAAGTCTCCGATGAACTCGACGACGAGGCCGGGCGAGCGGTCGGTCTCAGTGGCCGGCAAACCTGCGAATTCGGGTCCTGGAAGGGTAAGCGTCTCGAGTCCTGCGATGACGAGCCGCAGCCGGGGTTTGGTGAGGGAGGCGCCGACGAGGCCTTCGATTGTGACGCGGGCAGCTTCCGTCAATGGCACCGTGGGATTATCGATAAATAACCACACTGTCCTTCCTGCCTTGGCCGCTGCCGCTTCTATTGCTGCAGCAAGATTCTCTGCCCGTTCCCTGGCAGCCGCTTCCGGTGGCGCCTTACCTGCTGCCGCGCTGGCTTGTTCGGCAAGGGGTTCGGGAAGGTCCAGTCCTCCGAGCCGCACTCTGCGGCGGATGTCTGCGATTAGGTCATCCACGATCTGATCCTGCATGATGCGGACCAGGCAATGCTCGGGGCCTTGGCGGACGAGGAGTTGTTGAAGGATGTCGTGGCTGAATCCGAGACCCGTCGAGGTGGATTCGATTACGGCCCGCTTGATCCGCACGCCGCGGACGCGACCGGCGGCGTGGCCGGCCTCGGCGATGGCTTGGAAGAACTGGTTGCGGCCGATGACGAGAGGTCCGCTGACCGTCCCATCCAGCGACCAGAGCGTCGGTGGAGCTACATCGTTACGGACGTGGTCCACAATCGAATTGATGAAGCTCCCGGCGGGGATAAATCGTGCACTGGCGTCGAACTCACCTTGATGTATCCCTATGAACTGGAGGTTTTTGTCAAAGCACGCTCCGCCTGACGAGCCACCTGCCGTAGGGACGTTGTGACGCCATCGGGCTGTGACGTTACTGATCTTGGCCGCGAAGCCGAAGTCGATGACATGATCCGTTCCACCCGGGAAGTGGATCAGGACGACGCGGCCCCTGTTTCTGGGCAGGGGCGGGGGCGACATAAGTCTTATGTGCCCGAGGTGGGTCGCAGCAGGCAGGACCATCTGCAGCAGGGCTACATCGTGGCGGTCATTGACATCCGAGTCCTTGAGGGGTGCGCGGCTCTCATACTCAGCATCGCCGCACTCTGACCGGAATATTGTGGGGACCTTGATGGCGAACTTCATGTTGTCGGCAAGCAAGACCTCCAAGTTCGGTGCGGGTTCCTGCGGTTTCCCCGGTCCAGCGACGGCGATGACATGCCAGGACGTAAGGACCAGGCTCGGTCCAACCAGCACGCCGCTGCCGGCCACACGATTATTCTTAAGTACCCTGCAGCGGAAGGCCTGGGCCTGGGCGAGGAACCGACGCAGCTCCTCAGTGGGTATGACGCCGTCGGGATCGTCCAGCACGCTGTCATCGAGCTGAAGGCCACGGGCGCGAAGGGCACCGACGAATGACGCCACGAGTCCCATGGCCTCAAGTTGTTCCAGCCAGAACTTGGCTGGATCCTTATTCACGCGGGCAGCCACGACATTGATCGCCTCGACAGTCAGCGGGCTGTCTCCGGACTGGACCGCGAGGAGGGCGCCGGCCGCCTCTGCCCCATGATGACGGATGGTGTCCAGGATCGCATCTTCATCCACGTGCGTGACTCCTCAGATATGCGAAGACGTTCCTTCCAATATTGGGTCACCCGGGCCAGTTCCTTTGGCCGTGTCGGACCAGGTCCACGAGCCCTCCCTGGACCGAGATCAGCACGCAGGGCGAATTCAATCTCTTTGCCGGGGCTGTCGTTGTCGATGTCGCGAACACCCATGTCGAGTTCCACCGCGGGCCTGTCACCGTAGGTGCCAGGGTAACCGGAAGAGACGAACCGCTTGTTGTAGTACTCGTCTTCGTTGCCGAACGACGCCGCCCCCATCCACCCCAGAGCCCTGCCCAGCGGGTTGAACAGCTTGCAGATGATGTAGTCGTACCCGGTGACGCTTCCGTTCGTGTTATGGACGATTCCGACAGTGCACATCGGGTACAGCATGGGATTAGGCTCTTCGTGCACCGCAGGCGCGATGAATCGCTGCCCCTCCACCGAGAATGACTCAACAGAAGCCGGGTCGGTGAAGGTAGCCCACGGTGGACAGTACGGCTCCGTCCTTTGCCCTTCATCCGGCGCCGTTTCAGGAGGACCCTGTTCGGTCTGTTCTTGTCCCGGAATCACCCTGAGCAGCATCTTGACGTCCTCGGGAATCTCCGGTCGATCCAGAAGGTTCAGCGTAGGCGCGGTTTCAGTCATTGGATTTCCTGTCTCATTTGCCTGGTTTTCCAACAAAGCCGGCAGCGCTCGGGGCCGACCTCGAGACGGTAAGCAGCCTCGAGCAGCGGGGGCGGAGTGGGTCCGGCCCGGTCCGGGGGTTCGAATCGCCCGGTTCAAGAAGCCGGACGCGCCAAGCGCTCACGCAGGTCATATCGCCTCACTCGGACGGGCTCATGCAGTGTTTCCAGTAGACGCCCATGGCGTTACCGCCGCGTTATTGGGAGGCACGCTATGGAGAGGTGGGTTGCCCTGCGGTGTTACTTTGCCGCAGGGCCAGCCCCGTTCCGCGATTCGTATCCGGTGCTGGATGCGGTTCATACCGGCGAGGCATCGTCATTGGGCGGCCGGGCCGTAGGGGCGCACTCCAACCTGTGCATGTGTGCCTTGAACATGCCGCCGGCCGCGGCCCACACCTACGGGGCGCGGCACGTCTTTAGGCTGACACACTTGACGCTGACGCGCTCGGCTTGTGTCTTCCCCAAAATCTGGTTATCGATTGCCGGCGTCCCGTCTCATCGTGACGCTTACGCAGGCATGATGCCCGAGCGGCGGAGCAGCGCCTGCGTTTTCGGGTGCTTCGGGGACGTGAAAATTTCGCTTGGCGGCCCCTCTTCGACTATGACGCCTTGGTCCATGACGACAATACGGTCCGCTATTTCGCGGGCGAACTGCATCTCGTGGGTGACAATCACCATCGTGGTGCCCTGCTGGGCAATCTTCTGGATCACCGCGAGGACTTCACCCACCAGCTCGGGATCCAGTGCGGAAGTCGGCTCGTCGAAGAGCATCACGGCGGGTTCCATGGCGAGAGCCCGGGCGATGGCGACCCGCTGCTTCTGGCCGCCGGAAAGCTTGCTGGGATAGTTCTCCATCTTGTCGCCCAAGCCCACCATTTCAAGGTTGGGAACGGCTTTGGCACGCGCCTCGGCAGCAGAGAGCTTTTTGACGTCGCGTAGTGGCGCCATAACATTCCCCAGGGCCGTCTTGTTCAGGAACAGGTTGAAGTGCTGGAACACGAAGCCGATATCGGTCCGTTTCTGGGCAGTGATTGACGCCTTTTCCGCGACCAGTTCACCGTTTCGTTCGTCGTAGCCGATCAGGTGTCCATTGACGTAGATCCGGCCGGCGTCGATAGTCTCGAGCTTGTTCATGCAGCGCAACAGGGTGCTCTTGCCGGACCCACTGGACCCCAGGATGGCTATGGTCTCACCGCGATGGACTACCAGGTCGACGCCTTTGAGTACCTCGACCCTTTTCCGTTCGTGGGCCTGGCCTCTGAGCCGCTGCCAAAGGGTCGGCTTCGTGTCGGAGACGAAGGTCTTGTGGACGTCCCGGACGTCAATAATGGTGTTGTCAGCCATTGGCCCGTGCCTTTCGTTCAAGCACTACCACGACGCGCGAAAGTGGAAGGCTGATAATCAGATAGAGAATGGCCGCTGCGGTGTAGATCGCCGTGGTCTGGAAGGTCTGGCTGTTGAGGATATTGGCGGTCTTCAGAATCTCTGTCACGGCGATGACCGAGGTCAGTGCGGTGTCCTTGATCATTGCGATGAAGTAGTTTCCGATCGGCCCCATGGAAACCACGAAGGATTGGGGAATGACCACCTTCCACAAAGTCTTGCTGGGCGTGTAGCCGAGCGACAGCGCTGCCTCCGTTTGGCCGTGTTCCACGGACAATATCGCGGAGCGGAAAACCTCGGAGAGGTAGGCGGCGTAGTTCAGGCCAAGGCCCAGGATACCGGCCGGTATGGGCTCAATACTGATGCCGATGCTCGGAAGCACGAAGAAGATGTAGACCAATTGAACCAGCAGCGGAGTGCCACGTATGACCTCCAGGTAGACCGTTGCAATGCCCCTGAGGATTTTGATCGATGAAATGCGCGCGAGGGCGATGAGCAGCCCCAGAACAAGGGCCAGCACCATGGCACCCAGGGCCAGTTGGATGACAACGGGGACGGCCTGGAGGAGTGCCGGGAAAACGGCGAAAGTGTTGTTGATGAAGTCCACTGGAAATCCCTAAGTAGGGTCGGGCCGGGACCGACCGGCACCGCTTGTGAAGCGGATGCCCGCCGGTCCCTGCGTGATTCTGAAACTTACTTGGACGTGTTCGCTTCGCCGAGGCCGTACTTCTTAAGGATCTCCAGGTACTTGGGGCTCTTCTTGAGTTCTGCCAAGCCGGAGTTCAGGTCTTCCAACAACTGTGTGTCGTCCTTGCGCACGCCGGCGCCGATGAGGCCCGGGTAGAACGGCTCGTACGGGGATACGAGCTTGAGCTTCGGGTTCGGCTTCTGGACCAGGCTGTAGCCGATCACGGCGCTGTCGGTGAAGACGGCGTCAACCTGCTTGTTTTCCACTGCCGCCAGCAGGGCCGCCTGCGAGTCGAAAAGTTTGACCTGGCTGCCGCCCAGGCTATCGACGAGGTCCTTGAAAACGGTGCCAGTCTGGGCGCCGAGGACCTTTCCCTTGACGTCGTCGCGGGAGGCCAGATTTGAATCGGCCGGGACCACCATGGCTTCGCCTTCGGTGTACCAGGGCTCGGTGAAGTTGATCTCCTTCTTGCGGTCATCGGTGATGTACATGGCATCGACGATTACGTCGGCCTTTTTGGCGTTGAGTGCCGCGATCAGTGTGGCGAACTCCGAGGTGAAGACCTTGACCTTCCAGCCCTTGGCCTCTGCGATGGCATTGATCATGTCCCCATCGATGCCTTTGAGCTCACCGGTTGCCTGGTCCGTGAAGGAGAACGGCGCATCGTTGGACGTCGCGATGGTGATGGTCTTCTCTTCGGTGCCACCGCCGCTGGCTGCACCGCCTGTTGCACCGCATGCGGTCAAGGCCAGGGCAACTGCAACACCCATTGGCACGAGCGTAGCGAAACGGGTGCGGAGCATTTTGTTCTTCATCGTTGCGAACCTTTGTTAGAGATTTTGTCTATTGAGTGAAACGGTCGAGACGCAGTGCGGCGGTAGCCTTGTGGGCTGCCATACCTTCGGCGTCGGAAATCGTTGTGACGTAATTGGCCAGACGGGGGGTTGCGTCTTTTTCGACCCGCTGGAAGGTGAGCGGCTTGAGGAAACGGGCCACGGAGAGTCCGGCTGATGACCGGGCACCCCCGCCCGTGGGCAACACGTGGTTTGTGCCGGACGAGCCTTTGTCCGAGTAGGCCACCGTGGACCAGGGCCCCAGGAAGATGGAACCGTAATTTTGCAGGTTCTCGTGATAGTAAGAATCGTCGGAGGTCTGGATCTCCAGGTGCTCCGGCGCCAGCAGGTCCATGATCTGTACCGCCGTTTCACGGTCCTCGGCCACGTAGACCGTGCCGTAGTCCCGCCACGCCGGTCCGGCAATGTCCCGCGTGGCCAGGGTCCGCAGCTGCTTGTCGATGTGCCGAATGACCTCTTCGCCGAGCTTATGCGACGTCGTAACGAGCGCAGCCGGTGACTGCGGACCGTGTTCGGCCTGGCCGAGGAGATCAGCAGCCACAAGTTCGGCGTCGGCGGTTTCGTCCGCAATCACGGCAACTTCGGACGGGCCGGCCAGGAGATCGATTCCGACGCGCCCGAAGAGCTGCCGTTTAGCCTCCGTAACATAGGCGTTTCCTGCCCCCACCAGGATGTCCGCCGGTTGCTCCCCCAGAAGGCCGAAGGCCATGGCGGCCATCGCCTGCACCCCGCCGAGGGCGAAGGCCCGGTCCACACCGGCCAGATAGGCGGCGTACAGCACGGCGGGGTTACCGCCGTCGGGCCCGGAAGGTGGCGTGCAGGCCACAACATTGCGGACGCCAGCGGCTTTGGCGACCCCTACCGTCATAAATGCGCTGGCGAGAATCGGGAACCGGCCTGCCGGGAGATAGGCGCCGACGCGGGCCACCGGGATGTATTTCTGTCCCATGAAGACGCCGGGGAGGAGTTCGGTTTCAAAGTCAAGGAGGCGTTCGCGCTGCTCGACGGCGAATAGCCGGGTCCGCTCGGCACTGGCTATGAGCGCCTCCCGAAGTTCAGGGGATAGCGAGTCGCCGGTCCTGGCCAGGTCGCCCTGACTGATCTCCGGGTTTGACCCCTGCCATCCGTCCAGCTTGTTGGCGTATTTGAGGACGGCGTCCATTCCGTTGGCCTCGATGTCAGCGAGGATCGCCGACACGGTTGACACAACTTCGGGCAGCCGCTGGGCGGGAACGCCGCCAATGGCCGGGCTTTTCAGGGTATGGAAGCTTCCCTGAATGTGCGTTGTGTCACGTGCGGATAGGTGCATGCTCCAAAGCTAATGACTCTCCAGCCATCGCACAACGGGAGCTAAACAAGTGCCACCCACAGGGTTTCCCTATGCGTTGAGTGGTCTGTTTCAGCCATGTAACGGAGCCGTCTCTGTCACAATGAACCCCCAAAAACCCTGATATTCCGGGCTTTGACTAGCATGGGTACATGACCCTCGCGCAACTCCGGGCTTTCCTCGCAGCGTATGAACTGGGTTCCTTCACTGCCGCGGCGCAAAAACTGGAAACAAGTCAGGCCTCCGTGTCCGAGCTCATCGGCCGGCTGGAGCACGAGCTTGAACACAGGCTCTTTACCCGGGGCGGGCGGCGTCTTTTACCCACCACGGCCGCCGTCGAACTGCAGGTGCATGCGCTGCAGTCCGTCACCTCGTTCGACAGCGGCGTGGAGGCTCTGAAATCCATGTCATCACTCGAAGGAGGCGTCTGCACGTTCGGTGTCCTGCGGTACGGCGCCCACTACGACCTGGCCGACCTGGTGCAGCGCTTCCACCGGCGGTATCCCAAGGTAAAGGTGCGCCTCGTCGGGCTGAATTCCTTGGCCGTGGCGGAATCAGTACTGTCGGGAGAAATTGAAGCAGGGCTGATCGTCCTGCCCGTGGCAGAGGCTGGCCTTCAGGTCCGGCCCCTGTTCCGTGACGAAGTTTTTTACGTATCGGCCACCCGGAGTCCAACGCGTGGTCCGGTGACCATCGAGGAACTGACGGAATCAAAGCTGGTCCTGTATGACGCCTTCGCTGGCTGGCAAGACCCGACGAGGCGGCAAGTCCTGGAGCGAGCCCGACTCAAGGGACTTAAAATCGACCCCGCAATCGAGGTCGAACATGTTGATACCGCCTTAGGACTTGCGGCAACCGGAGCGGTCGACACCTTTGTCCCCCAAGCAACCACCAAGGCACCGGGTTTTCCGAAGAACCTTCGTGCTGTTCCTTTTGCCGAGCCGTTGTATGACACGATCGCCCTGATTCAGCGGGAGGGTGCGTATCTCTCCCCCGCGACCCGCAAGATGGCTCAGATGGCCGCCCGGACCCTGCTGGCGAGAGTAACGCCGGAGCAGGACGTCCAGGGTTGGCTCCCGTCCTAAGCCCCAGCCGCACCATCGGTCGGCTAATAGGCAGCATGAGGAATGAGCTCCCCCCTTTGGGCCGCAACAGGCTCCCTTGTCTGCGTCCCGCGCGGCGTCCAAACTAGTTCGTAGCAGCCGTTCTGGCTGCGAGGGCTCCGTTCAAGGAGGAATAATGGGCAACAGTGATGAGCTGCGGCGAGCGTACCGCCAGCTAATAGGGGCCGTCGCAGCCAACGACGAGGATGCGCTGGCCGGAATCGTCAGCTCGGACATCGTGGACCACGGCGCCGGTCCAGGCCAGCCTCCAGGCCTGGCCGGAATTGTCTTCTGGATGCGGGGATTCCATGCCAGCCTGTCCGCCTTTACGGGAAGCGTCGAGGACACTGTTGTGGAAGGGGACAAAGTTGCCGGTCGTGTGACGTGGCGCGGGACACACACCGGGCCTTTCCTTGGTCTGGCAGCTACCGGCAAACCGGTGACGGTGGTCTCCATTCACGTCCTCCGCTTTGAGGACGGCCTCGCCGTCGAATGGTGGGGTGTCCCTGATCTCTATGGTGCGCTCATCATGCTGGGCGCCCGCCTCGAACTCCAATCCGGCTGACCTGCCGGGGATCAGACGCCGGCAACCAGCTGCCCTCAGGGCGAGTGCCTCGTCCAGGACCCTGCGGGAGTTGTTTGGATCGTGCGCAAAGCGGCCCGGAAAAGATCCGGAGACACCATGGAGCGTTGGCAGCGGCCCGGGATTGGCCGAGCCGCCGCATAAAGCTCGTAACTCCCGCACTCCGGTTTGCGCAAAACCGTCCCCGAGGCTGTTGGACTACGTCTGACACATACCCGACGGCGGCGGGTTCCGCATCGCCGACGGGTCCAACGGGTTCATAGGGACAATGAACCGGACGGCCAAGGTCCAGTGGGCGGCAACGGCTGTTTCGATCTGGCCGAATACAAAGTCCGCGGCGTCTGCTGTCGTGCCGCCGTCGGGCTCCCCAACTCATATCATCGGTGCGAGACCGGCAGCAGGGCCGAACCGGCCAGCAGCCTGTCGGCGGGTCCAATGCCGCCTCATCAGCGAAGTCGGCCGGGGTTGTCGAAGATCTGGGTCATGGTTCCTCCTTGGATCCGTGGTGGAGGCTAAACCGTAGTCAGACGTTGGCGAGTTCCGCCGCCGGCTGCTGCCGGCGCTGGGCCTCCTGGCTGCTTGACGTCTGCGAGGACCTGGCGGCTGACGGTACGCCCTGCAGGGCGGCCGCCCCGGGAAGCTGGAGCATGGTTCAGATTCTAAAGAACTGCTCCTCCGGTGGAGGCCGGCGTTCCTATATTAGGCAAGACAGGGCGTACGGTCTCTGTGGTGGGTCTGGGTACCTAGCAGCTGGGAGCCGATTGGGGCAGCGTGGACCAAGCCGAGGCCGGCCGGATCCTGGCAGCCGCGGCGGACGCCGGAGTGTCGTCTTTTGATACCGCAGACGTCTACGGCGACGGGCGGAGCGAGCAGACCATCGGGGCCTACCTCGCCGCGAACCCCGGCCTGGACATCACGGTGGCCACAAAGATGGGCCGGCGCATGGAACAGCAGCCTGAGAACTACACGCTGGCCAATTTCCGACAGTGGGTGGACCGTTCGCGGCGGAACCCGCAGACCGACTGCCCGGACCTGGTGCAGCTGCACTGTCCCCCGACCTCCGTCTACAGCCGCCCGGAAGTCTACGAGGCGTTGGACACTCTGGTCAGCGAAGGCGTCATCAGGAACTACTGCGTCAGCGTCGAACGTACAGACGAAGCGTTGGAAGCTATCAGCCATGACGGTACAGCTACCGTGCAGATCATCCTGAACGCCTTCCGGCTCAAACCGCTGGAGGAGGTCCTCCCGGCGGCGCAGGCCGCTGGTGTCGGGATCATCGCCAGGGTCCCGCTGGCCTCCGGACTGCTGTCCGGAAAGTACTCACGGGACACCTCTTTCGCCGCGAACGACCACCGCAATTACAACCGCAGCGGTGCTGCCTTCGACGTGGGCGAGACGTTCTCCGGCGTCGACTTCGAGCAGGGGCTGGAGGCTGTGGCGGACTTCGGAAAACTCGTTCCTGCCGGGGCAACAACGGCCCAGGCCGCCATTGCCTGGATCGCACCACAGGACGGCGTCAGCACTGTCATCCCCGGGACCAGGAGCCCGGAACAGGCCCGCTCCAACGCCGCAGCGGCAGCGGTGATGGAGTCCATTGGCCGGGACTTCAGCGACGGTGTGCAAGAGATTTACGACAGAAACTTCCGCGGGGCCGTTCACCCGCGCTGGTAGTCCCGGGGCGGGGCGGTGGATTCGCGGACGACGAGATGGGTGGCGAGCTCCACCCTGCTGGAATCCAGCACCTCTCCGCGCATCTGGCGCAGAATAAACCGAAGAGCGGCCCGGCCCATCTCCTGCAGCGGCTGTGTGACCGAAGTGAGTGCGGGCACTGATTCCTCGGCCTGATAGGTGCCATCGAATCCGACCAGGCTCATGTCCTCCGGAACCCGAATATTCTGCCTGCGCGCCTCAGCGAGCACGCCCAGCGCGATGCTATCGCTTGCCGCAAAGATGGCAGTCGGCCGCTTTTCGAGCTGGAGCAGGGTCCTCATGCCGTGGGCGCCATGGTCAGACCGGAAAGGGCCGGACAGGATGTACCGGTCTTCGACGGGGACTCCCTTCGCCCTCAGGGCGGCCATGTATCCGTGCAGCCGGGCCTGGTTACATTCGGCCGCATCGGGGCCCCCGAGGTAGGCGATCCCGCGGTGGCCCAGCTCAAGGAGGTGTGAAGTGGCATCCTTGCCGCCCGCCCAATTGGTTGTTCCGACGCTGACCACATCTGCCGGCGGTGGATTGAGCGGGTCTATGACCACTACGGGAATTCCCCGGCGGTGAAAGGCGTCCAACTGGGCGGCACCGAAGGCCGATGTCACCACGATCATCCCGCACCGACCTTGGTCGATAATCCGCTGTGCCCGCTGCTCCGATGTCAGGGTCGAGGCGCCTTGCTTGCCTGTGACGTTGAGCAGGACTTCGATGTCGGATTCAGCGGCGTACTCCAGGACACCATTGAGCACTTCCACGGCGTATGCCGAATTCAGCGAGTCAAAGACGACCTCCACAGCCTGCCGTCCGGCCATGTTTTTGCGCTGCTGCAGCGGAGATTTGTACCCTGTACGCGCCAGCACGGTCAGCACTTTGGCGCGGGTGTCTGCCGAGACGTCATCTCGCCCATTGATGACCTTTGAGACTGTTGGCGCTGAAACGCCTGCCTCTCGGGCAACCGCCGCCAGCGTCAGCTTCTCCGTCTGTTCAACAGTGGACATCCGACTCCCTTTGCCTTTCGAGAAATTTCGATGCCCTCAGTTTGCCGCTTCGCGCCTATTTGGTCAACCGAAGTCTCCCCAAAGAGTGAATTTGCTCACTAAAAAGGCTTGACGACAGGTTCATCCAGCGCTAACTTTATCTGACAGACCGCAAGTTTTAGCGAAATATTTCGAAACTCGGTTTTGAATAATTTAGACTCAGTTCAACGGCAGTGCTGCCTCATCCGAAGGCCGGACTGCCGAACACAAAGCCGGGCAATCAGTGTCGAGCCCGAAGGATGAATGGAATGCAAATGAATACTCCGAAGCTACGCTCAGCCGCTCTGGCCGTATCCGCAGCCGCCCTGTCGATCACTCTCGCGGCATGCGGATCCAGCGGCCCGGCGGGATCCGCTGTCAGCGCGGACTCGCCCAGCATGTGGGGGCTCACCGGCGGCAACCAGACGGTGACGCAGAAGTCAGTGGATGCCTGGAACACTGCTCATCCAGACGAGACCATCAAGCTCGACTTCTTCGCGAATGATGCTTACAAGACCAAGGTGCGCACGGCCGTCGGCGCCGGACAGGGACCGACCTTCATCTACGGCTGGGGCGGCGGGGTTCTGAAGTCCTACGTGGATGCCGGACAGGTGGCCGACCTCTCCGAATTCGTGAAGCAGAATCCTGATGTCCAGAGCCGTTACCTGCCCTCAGTCCTGAAGAACGGCCAGATTGACGGCAAGACCTACGCGCTGCCCAACAACAACGTCCAGCCCGTGGTCCTGTACTTCAACAAGGACGTGTTTGACAAGATCGGCGCCCAGCCCCCCAAGACCTGGGACGAGTTGATGGCGCTGGTGCCGAAGTTCAAGGCCGCCGGCGTGGCACCGTTTTCATTGGGCGGTCAGTCAAAGTGGCCGGACCTGATGTGGCTTGAGTATCTGGTGGAGCGCATCGGCGGGCCCGATGTCTTCGCCAACATTGCCGCTAACAAGCCGAACGCCTGGTCCGATCCTGCAGTCACCCAGGCCCTGACGAAGATCCAGGAGCTGGTGGACGCCGGCGGATTCGTCAACGGATTTTCCTCGATTGCGGCGGACAGCAACGCCGACCAGGCTCTGCTCTACACGGGTAAAGCGGCCATGGTCCTGCAGGGCGGCTGGATCTACCAGAGCATGAAGAAGGACGCAGCGGACTTCGTCAAGAGCGGCAAACTCGGCTACACCACGTTCCCGTCTGTCTCCGGCGGCAAGGGAGATCCCGCGAACGTTGTGGGCAACCCGTCGAACTTCTGGTCCATCTCTTCCAAGACCACCGACAGCCAGAAGAAGGCAGCGCTGGACTACGTCAAGAGCGGGATGTTCACCGAGGCCGACACCCAGTCCCTGATCGACTCCGGAGCCGTGCCCGTTACCACCGGCATTGAAAGCAAACTGGCAGCGTCCCCCGACAAGGATTTCCTTACCTATGTCTACGGCATGGCGAAAAACGCTCCGAACTTCACGCTTTCGTGGGACCAGGCACTTAGCCCCGCCCAGGGCGACGTCATGCTGTCAAACCTGGACCAGATCTTCCTGAAGAAGATCAGCCCGGATCAGTTCGTCGCAACGATGAACGCAACGATCGGAAAGTAAAACAGTGTCTGTCTCAACCGGATCTTCCCGACGGGCCCTTGCAAAGGGCCCGTCGGGGTGGCTGGCCGCCCCAGCCCTCATCTTCTTCCTTCTCTTCGCGATCATCCCTCTGGTCGGTGTGCTGTTTCTCAGCTTCACGAAATGGGACGGCCTCGGCGAGATCAAGCTTGACGGTTTCTCCAGCTGGACCACGGTCTTGACGGACCCTGTTACCGGCAACGCGCTGCTGGTGACTGCGAAGATTATGTTCTTTTCCTTCGTCGTCCAGGCACCGATCAGCCTGTTGCTGGGCGTCTTCACCGCTGCAGGACAGAAATACCGGGCTGCACTCGCGGTCCTGTACTTCGTCCCGCTGCTGCTCTCCTCGGCCGCTGTCGCCATCGCCTACAAGGCCCTGCTGGATCCGAACTTCGGCCTCGGGCCGGGGCTGGGCCTCCCCTTCCTCACCCAGGACTGGCTCGGTAATTCGGATCTGGTGCTCTTCGTGGTCGTTTTCGTGATCGCGTGGCAGTTTGTTCCGTTCCACACGCTCATCTACCAAGGTGGCGTCCGCCAGATTCCCACGTCGCTGTATGAGGCGGCACAGATCGACGGGGCAGGGCGCATGCAGCAGTTCTTCAGCATCACCCTGCCGCAGCTGAAGTACACGATCATCACGTCCTCGACACTGATGGTCGTTGGCTCGCTCGCATACTTTGATCTCGTGTTCGTCCTGACCGGCGGAGGACCGGGCTATGCCACGCGACTGCTGCCACTTCACATGTACCTGACCGGTTTCAAGGCCAACGATATGGGTGCGGCCAGCTCCCTCGGCGTCATCCTCGTAGTGATCGGCCTTGCATTGGCCCTGATCCTGCAGCGGCTCGGCGGCAAGAACCGAAACGACAGCCAATTGGAAGGTGCCTGATGGCTTCCACAACCCAGCTTCCCTCTCCCCCCGCGACGAGCACAAAGAGCGGCGGCAGTCCGCGCCGGCCGAAGGGGCCCGGACGCCTCCGCCCCAACTTCCTCGGTGGCCTGGGCGGTTGGGCCTGGCTGGCCGTCATCATCGTTCCTATCTACTACGTCGTAGTGACCAGCCTGAAAAACCAGGCCGGCTTCTTCACCTCGAACCCGATGCTGCCGCCAACCGAACCGACCCTGGACAACTACAAGCTCGTCCTGGAAAACGACTTCGTCAAGTACTTCATGAACTCCCTGATCGTCACGATCGGCAGCGTGATCCCGGCCCTCCTGGTGTCCTTCATGGCCGCCTACGCGATCGTCCGGGGCAAGTCCAGGTTCCTGAGCTGGACCAACAGCCTCTTCCTCCTCGGCCTGGCAGTTCCGCTGCACGCCACGATCATCCCGATCTACTGGATGATCACCCGGGCACACCTCTACGACACGCTGCTGGCGCTCATTCTTCCCTCGATCGCGTTCTCCATCCCGATTTCCGTCCTCATACTCTCCAATTTCATGCGGGATGTACCCAACGAACTGTTCGAGTCCATGCGCCTGGACGGCTGCTCCGATTGGGCAATGATGTGGCGGCTGGCGCTGCCCATGACCAGACCCGCCGTCGTGACAGTCGGTATCTACAACGCGCTGGGGGTCTGGAACGGCTTCCTGTTCCCGCTCATCCGGCTCTTCACGGTTCCCGGGGAATGGTCTGCTGAGATGAATGCTCATGCTGCCATTCGGGCCGCACTTCTCAAGAGGATACGCGATTTGTAGTTGTCCGGATTTCGATAGCCGCGCGCGGTTCGCTTGATATGTTTTATTGCCGTGTTGTTGGCTTCTACTTTGGCGGTGGTTGCACCGGTGACGATGAGCACTTCGATCTCGGCCCACCAACGGCACACGGTCCGGTAGAGCCTGTTTGTTTCCGGCATCGCGGCGCGTGCCACGAGGTCAGCAAGCGCGTCCTTGGCCGCACCCGCGTCTTCAAGGGAGCTGGTGTTCAGCAGCGTGCGGAGCTGTTCCTTGACCTGCCAGGCGGCCTCGAGGCTGCCGGTCGGATCATCGGCGGCGAAGAAGCCGGCCAGCCGGTGCCGGGCCCGTTCTGACAGGTTCTCCTCGGCTTTCAGCAGCAGCATCCGGTTCGCCCACGCCGGGTCCGTGGCCCTGCCCCGCCGGCCCCGGACCTGCTGGGAAAGGCCCTGCCGGACGGTGGTGAGCATGTCGTTGGCCAACATCGTCACGTGGAAAAGATCCACCGAGACCGCCGTGCGTGGCAGCCACATCCGCAGCGCCTTCCGGAACGCCGCGGACGGGTCGATTGCGACGACCTGAACCCCGAGCCGCCACTCAAGGGGCCGGGCGAAGAGCCAGTCCCCGACGCCCTTGTGGTCCCGTCCATCCACGATGCCCAGGACCTGCCCGGTGTCCAGATCAACGATCGTGGTCATCCACGGCTCGTACCGGGTCCACGCCTTTGTGGCAGGGTCCTGGAAGAACCGCACGGACCGATACCGGTGCTCATCGATCCCCAGCATCCTCGGCGCCAGGAGGTCCACGTCAGGCAGGCGGAGAGCGGCGTCACCGATGACCTGTTGGACCAGCCACCATGAGATCCCGAACGCCAGGGCTGTCTCGGACACGGCCCGTCCCGAGGTGATGACCGCGTCCACCAGTGTCTCCCGGAGCCGGCGTGTGGAGCGCGCCCGGCGCGGGACCTGGGGTGTCGCCTCACAGAACGATTTCCGCTCACACAGGTACTCGTCACAGAACCAGCGCCGCTTGTCCCACAGGAGCACTACCGCACCGGCGACCGGGATGTCACGCAGCTTCTGGCAGCGGCGCTCCTTGACCCGGGAAGCGATCACTCCGCAGCTCGGGCAGCCCGGCGGGAACGTGGACTCCACGGTGACGTGGCGGATCCCGCCCGGGAGCAGGACGGTGCCGGCGACTCGGTAATCGGGCAGGTTGAAGATCAAGCTGGCAGCGTCATGGCCAGCCCCAGTAGGCTCTAACAAGGCTCGTGGTTCCTGTTCAGGTTGAATGCGTAGTAACACTCATCCCAGCAGGACCACGAGTCCTCTGCTTGCTACAACACGAACCTATTTCCCCGGGAACCGTGAAGAGCCGCTCATCCTGACCCAAAGCCCTTCCACACGGGTGCTGCCGTTGTCACTGTGGACCTTCCAGGGCGAATTCAGCGTCAACATCCCCGCCGTCCTGGCCTCCGTGGTGCTCGCGACCCTGCCGCTTCTGGTGATCTATGTCGTGGCACGCCGCCAACTCCTCAGCGGACTCACAGCAGGGTTCAGCAAGTAACCGGGCCCCAAACCCCGAAAGGAATCACGATGACCACCGCACAGCCCTTAGGGGTCGGAATGGTCGGCTACGCCTTCATGGGCGCCGCCCACTCCCACGCCTGGCGGACCGCGCCCCGGTTCTTTGACCTGCCGCTGGAACCCCAGCTCACCGCAGTCGCCGGCCGCCATGAGGACGGTGTCCGCGCGGCAGCTGCCAAGCTCGGCTGGGCCTCCACGGAAACGGACTGGCGCCGGCTGATCGAACGCGACGACATCGACCTGATCGACATCTGCACCCCAGGCAATACGCACGCGGAGATCGCAATCGCAGCCCTTGAAGCCGGCAAACACGTCCTGTGCGAAAAGCCGCTGGCCAATTCCGTCGCGGAGGCGGAGCGCATGACAGCGGCCGCCGACGCGGCAGCCAGACGCGGTGTGTTCTCGATGTGCGGATTCAGCTATCGCCGCACCCCCGCGCTTGCGCTGGCCCAACGGTTCGTGCAGCAGGGCCGACTGGGGACCGTGCGGCACGTCCGGGCCCAGTACCTGCAGGACTGGCTCAGCGACGAAAACGCCCCCATGACCTGGCGGCTGGACAAGTCCAAATCGGGGTCCGGGTCACTGGGTGACATCGGAGCGCACATCATCGATGCCGCCCAATGGATCACCGGCCAGAAAATCACCGGCGTCTCGGCCCTCCTGGAGACCTTCGTCCAGCAACGGCCGCTTGCCGGTGACATGGTGGGCCTGGGTGGCCACGGCGACGTCGGCGCAGACACGCCGCGCGGGACAGTCACCGTCGACGACGCCGCGATCTTCACCGCACGGTTCGACGGCGGCCCGATCGGCGTGTTCGAAGCCACGCGCTACGCCCTGGGCCGCAAGAATGCCATGCGGATCGAGATCAACGGGACCAAGGGCTCACTGGCCTTCGACTTCGAAGAGATGAACGTCCTGTCCTTTTACGACGCCGCCGAATCTCCCGATGCCGGCTTCCGCCGGATCTTCGTCACCGAACCCGAACACCCCTACGCCGCCAACTGGTGGCCCACCGGCCACGGCCTCGGTTACGAGCACGGCTTCACCCACCAGGTTGTCGACCTGGTGAACGCCCTCGCGGAACAGCGCCAGCCGGAACCGTCGTTTGCCGATGCCCTGCAGGTTCAGCGCGTGCTGGCCGCCGTGGAAACCAGCGCCGCGAACTCCAGCCAATGGCAAAACGCCTGAGACAAATGCCGGAACCCAAAACCAGACCTGTACCCGAAAACGAGGCACGCTCCATGACACGACCTATCACCCTGTTCACCGGCCAATGGGCTGACCTGCCCTTCGAGGAGGTGGCCCGCCTCGCCGGCGAGTGGGGCTTCGAAGGCCTGGAAATCGCCTGCTGGGGCGACCACCTTGACCCCCGGCGCGCCGTCGAAGTCGATCTCTACCTCCAGAGCCGGCTGGACATCCTGGAAAAGAACAACCTCAAGGTCTTTGCCATCGCCAATCACCTCACCGGCCAGGCTGTCTGCGACGACCCCATCGACGAGCGACACCGGGACATCCTCCCGGACGGCGTGTGGGGCGACGGCGACCCGGAGGGCGTCCGCACGCGGGCCGCCGAGGCCATGAAGGACACGGCCCGGGCCGCGGCCCGCCTGGGCGCCACCACCGTCACCGGATTCACCGGGTCCTCCATCTGGAAGGCCGTGGCCATGTTCCCGCCAGCCTCCGCAGCCATGATCGAACGCGGCTACCAGGATTTCGCGGACCGCTGGAACCCCATCATGGACGTCTTCGACGACGCCGGAGTCCGCTTCGCCCTGGAGGTCCACCCCTCCGAAATCGCCTACGACTACTGGACCGCCAAGCGCACCCTGGAGGCACTCGGCCACCGGAAAAACTTCGGCCTGAACTTCGACCCCTCCCACTTCATCTGGCAGGACCTGGACCCGGTCATGTTCCTGCAGGACTTCGCCCCGAAAATCTTCCACGTCCACGTCAAGGAATCCATCCGGCAGCTCGATGGCCGCAACGGCCGGCTGGGATCGCATCTGCCCTGGGCGGATCCACGCCGGGGCTGGGACTTCGTCACGGCCGGTCACGGCGACGTGAAATGGGAACCCATCTTCCGCACCCTCAACGCGATCGGCTACCAGGGACCCACAAGTGTCGAATGGGAAGACGCGGGAATGGACCGGATGATCGGGGCGCCCCAGGCCCTGGCCATGGTCCAGGAACTCGCCCGCATCGCCCCTCCCGGCGCCGCCTTCGACTCCGCCTTCTCGAGCCGCTGAGCACCACAACTTCCGGTCTCCGGACCGCAATCCAAACAAAGGAAATGCCATGACAGAAAACAAGACCGCACTGGTGGTCCGGGGCGGGTGGGACGGCCACCAGCCCCTGGAGGCCACGGAACTCTTCATCCCGTTCCTCAAGGACAAGGGCTACGACGTCCGGGTCGAGGAGTCCACAAAGATCTACGCCGACGCCGAGTACATGGCCGGCGTGGACCTGGTCATGCAGTGCATGACCATGACCACCATCGAAAAAGACGAATTCGAAGGCCTGCGCAGAGCCGTCGAGAACGGCACCGGCATGGCCGGCTGGCACGGCGGGATTGCCGACTCCTACCGGAACACCTCGGACTACCTCCACCTGATCGGCGGCCAGTTCGCCTGCCACCCCGGTAAGCACCCCGACGAGCTCAAGGGCGAGCAGCCGGACAATTACGTTCCCTACACGGTCAACATGCTCCCGGCCGCAGCAGACCACCCGATCACCCGGGGCATCGGCGACTTCGACCTCGTCACCGAACAGTACTGGGTCCTCACCGACGACTACATCGACGTCCTGGCCACCACCACGCAGAAGGTCCGCGAATGGGACCCTTGGCACCGTGAAGTGACCTCGCCCGCCATCTGGACCCGGCAGTGGGGCCGGGGCCGCATTTTTGTCGCCACTCCCGGCCACAACGTCGAAATCCTCCAGGACAGCAACGTCCGAACCATCATCGAAAGGGGCCTGCTGTGGGCAAGCCGTTAAATGTAGGAATCATCGGCTGCGGCGCAATCATCGCCCAGTACCTGGCCAACATCCCCCGCCTCGAGGCACTCAAGCTGGTGGCCGTCGCTGACCTTGACCCGGGCCGCGCCCAGGCTGTGGCCGACGGCTACGACGGCGTCCGGGCCGTCTCCGTCGAGGACCTGCTGGCCGCCGAGGACGTGGACCTGGTCCTGAACCTCACCATTCCGGCCGCGCACGCCGAAGTGGCCCTCAAGGCGATCGCGGCCGGCAAGAGCGTGTACGGAGAAAAGCCGCTGGCGGCTACGACTGCCGAAGCACGCCAGGTGCTGGACTCGGCACGCGAGGCCGGGGTCGCCGTCGGCTGCGCCCCGGACACCGTCCTGGGGACCGGGGTGCAGACGGCCCGCAAAGCCATTGACGACGGCCTGATCGGGGCCCCCATCTCGGCCACAGCCACCATGGTCACCCCCGGCCACGAACGCTGGCACCCCAACCCGGACTTCTACTACCAGCCCGGCGGTGGGCCACTGTTGGATATGGGCCCCTACTATGTCAGCGCCCTCGTCAACATGCTGGGGCCGGTGGTCTCGGTGATCGGTGCCGCCAGCCACACCAGGACCGAGCGCACCATCGGCTCCGGCCCGCGCGAGGGCCAGGTGATTCCGGTCTCCACCGACTCTCACGTCACCGGGATCCTAGTCCACGCCTCGGGGGCACTCTCCACCCTGGTGATGAGCTTCGACGCGGTAAACACCAAATCCTCGAACATCGAGATCCACGGCGAACGCGGGACGCTCGTGGTTCCGGACCCCAACTACTTCGAGGGCGACGTCGAACTCTTCGCCTTGGGCGCCGACGCCTGGGAGACCCTTCCGGTTTCGGCCGGGTACCTGGACTCGGGCCGCGGCTTCGGCATCGCGGACCTGGCCGCGACCCCGGCCGGATCAGAACCGCGGGCCGGCGGGCAGGTGGCCTACCATGCGCTCGAGGTCATGGAATCAGTACTGGAATCAGCGCGCAGCGGATCAGCCGTGGTGATCCAGAGCACCGCGTCCCGGCCGGACCTGGTGGAACTGACGGACCTGCGGGCTACTGCCATGGGCAACCAGGCCCAGGAGGTCACCCTGAAGGCCTGACGGATACACTCCGGACTGGGGTGAACGACGCCGAACCGCGGCGCCGTTCACCCCAGTCCTTTTGTGCCCGGACGCATCCGCCGGGCGGAGAACCTTCCGGTCTCCGGCGCGCGGCTATCCGGAAGATCCTGCGGGGCCTGATGGTGCTGCCCGGCTGTGGGCCAGCGTGAGCCGGTTCCCGGAGGTTTTGGGTCCGTGGCGGACGTTTCCCGCGGCGCTTCCCGGGATGCTCCCGGCGGCGGCGTCGGCGTCGATCGCGTGGGGTTGTTGTTTGCCGCGTGCAGCCTGCCGGAACCGCCGGGCACTTTCAGGCAGGTTCCGGCCGGGCCCCGCCCGGAAACGCCAAAGAGTCCGCCGGGCGGTCACGTCCCTGGACCTAAGACCGCATGGCGGCTCAGATATAGGGGCGGTCACGCCCGGCGGACCCGGAAGCACTCGGCCGACCGGCCTCAGGCCGGCCTCTGCCTATTCAAGATATAAAGGTGGTCTCCGCAGCACTAGTCCCCCGGGTACCGGATTCCCGCTTGGCTCCGCACCTCGTCCAGGAGGGACATGATGGTCAGCGTGTCCGCCAACGGCATGGTCGGGCTCTCGGTCATGCCCTGCTGGATGCAGCGCATCACGTCGCGCAATTGGTATGTGTAGCCGCGGCCGGCAAGAACAAACTTCTCCACGCGGGTCTCGCCCGGACCCGTCGTGATGGTCAGTTCCGTCGGAGCAAACAACGGCGCATTGCACTTGAGCGTCCCCTTGGTCCCTGACAGCGTGGCTGTCTGTGTGGACACTGTGGTCAGGGACGTCATCAACTGCACCTGTGCCCCGGACTCGTAGACGAGGGACATGGCGGTCTCAGTGTCCACCCCGGAACTGTTCAGGGCGGACGTGGCTGTCAGCGACTGGGGCTGGCCCAACGCAATCTGAGCCCAGGTCAGCAGGTAGACACCGAGGTCCAGGAGGGCACCGCCGCCGTCCTCCAGCTTCCACAGCCGGGCTTCCGGGTCGTACGGTGCGGGGAAGCCAAGGTCGGCCTGGATCCAGCGCACCTCCCCCAGTTCGCCCGAGGCGATCATTCCGGCTGCCCGCTGCACGCTGGGCAGGAACCGGGTCCAGACGGCTTCCATGAGAAACAGGCCCTTGTCCCGGGCGACGCTGACGAGGTGCTCCGCCTGCCGCGCGTTCAGGGTCAGCGGTTTCTCGCACAGGACGTGTTTACCGGCGCTCAGGGCCTCCAGCCCCACCTGGTAGTGGTTGGCATGGGGCGTCGCAATGTACACAACATCCACGCTGGGATCCTGGAGCAGCCGCCGGTGGCCGGACAGACCGCCGTCGGACAGGTCGCCGTAAGCACTGACGAAGCCGAACTCGGCGGCAAAAGCGTCGGCGCCGGCCTGCGTCCGGGAGCTCACGGCCTGAAGGACCGCGTCCGGGAGCAAGGCCAGGTCACTGACCACAATGGATGCAATCCGCCCGGTGGCGATAACCCCCCAGCGCAGCGGGCGGCCCGTAGCCGGCAGCGGGTCGTGAAGACCCGCTGCCAGCAGCGGCGTCGCGACAAGGCGCGTTTCAGTTACCGGCGTCACTGTGTGCGGCCATCTTCTTGTAGTTCGCGCTGATGGACGGGTGGAAATCCGGCGCAGGGGTGGCGTCCACGGCAACGGGCCAGGCCGGCCGGTTGCCGGTCAGCGCCCAGGCCGCCTGTACAGCGGCGCCTCGGGCCACATACTCGCCGGGGGTGGGGATCACCACCGGGACGTCGAACACCTGCGCGGCAATCCGCTGCACCGCCGGATTCTGTACCGCCCCGCCGATCAGCAGCAGCCGCCGGGCCGGGTAGCCCAGCTCCAGCAGCGCGTCCAGGCCTCCGGACAACCCGCAGAGCATGCCTTCGATCGCGGCGCGCGCCAGGTTGGCCCGGGTGGTGGACTCGATGCTGAGCCCGTGGAAACTTGCCTTGGCGTGGGGCCGGTTGGGGGTCCGTTCACCCTCGAAATACGGGATCAGGACTACACCGCCGGCGCCTGGTTCGGCATCGAGGGCCAGCCGTGCCAGTTCCGTGAAGTCCACGTCCAGCACCCCGGCAATGGAGCTCAGGACCCGGGCAGCGTTCAGGGTCACAGCAATGGGCAGGTATGCCCCGCCGGCATCAGCGAACCCCGCCACCGTGCCGGTGCTGTCCGAATGCAGTTCCGAGGCGACGGCGAAGACCGTGCCGCTGGTCCCGACCGAAACCACGACGTCGCCCGGCCCGGCGCCGAGCCCGAGCGCGGCACCGGCGTTGTCCCCGGCGCCTGGGCCGAGGATGATGCTGCCGTCTCCGGCTCCGCGCACCACAGTGCCGCTGTCGGCACCGAAGCAATCCGGGTGGACCCGTCCGGCAGAATCCCCGGGGGCCACAACCCGCGGCAGGATGACCGCCGCGGCGTGCTCCCCTGCTGCCCCGGCTTCCCGGGCGTCGCGCCCGGATGCCAGCTTGAACAGGTCCAGGTCGTAGCTGCCGGAGAAAGGACTCCAGTAGCCGGTGCCGCTGGCATCGGAACGGTCAGTGGTCAGCTGTTCCAGGTCCGGGCCCAGCGGGCTGGACCCGGCCGGGCCGTAGCCGCGCAGGCGCCACATGAGCCAGTCGTGCGGCAGTGCGACGGCGGCGACCCGGGCTACGGATTCCGGTTCGTGATCGCGTACCCACCGGACCTTGGTGACGGTGAAGGACGCCACCGGCACCAGCCCGGTCCGCCGCGAGAAGTCCTCGGCGCCGACTTCGGCGGTGAGGTCCGCGGCGGACTGCGCCGAGCGGGTGTCGTTCCAGAGCAGTGCCGGCCGCACCACGTTGCCCTCGGCGTCGAGCAGCACCATGCCGTGCTGCTGCCCGCCGACAGAGAGGGCACTGATGCCGCCCAGCCCGCCGGCGTCGTTGATGGCCTCTGACAAGGCCTGCCACCAGTGGTCGGGGTGGACCTCTGTGCCGTCCGGATGCCCGGCGCGGCCCTCGCGGACCAGGGCGCCGCTCACGGCATCCAGAACGACAATCTTGCAGCTTTGTGTGGATGAGTCCACCCCGGCAACCAGTGTCATGGGTTCAGCGCGCGCCGAGCAGGTGCTCGATGAAGAGCTGCTGCAGCTTCACGAAGCCGAAGCCCTTGCCGCCGAAGTACGCGCCGGAGTCGAAGTCCTCATAGGAGGACCGGTCGGCCCGGAGCTGCTCGTAGCCTTCGCCAGCGTTGAGCGTGGGCTCGTTGATCTGGGCCACCCGGGAGGCCAGCAGGGCTGCCTGGACCTCGGGGTCGGCGCGGAAGGCCTTGGCGCGTTCCTTGAGCAGGAGGTAGGTCTGCATGTTGGCGGCCGCAGAGTCCCAGACGCCGTCGATGTCCTCGGTGCGGCTGGGCTTGTAGTCGAAGTGGCGCGGGCCCTGGTAGGACGGGCCGCCGTCGGGTCCGCCGTTTTCGAGCAGGTCCACCAGCGAGAACGCGTTCTGCAGATCGCCGTGGCCGAACACCAGGTCCTGGTCGAACTTGATGCTGCGCTGGCCGTTGAGGTCGATGTGGAAGAGCTTGCCCTGGTACAGGGCCTGGGCGATGCCGTGGGTGAAGTTCAGCCCGGCCATCTGCTCGTGCCCGGTTTCGGGGTTGACGCCTACCAGTTCCGGGCGTTCCAGGGTCTCGATGAAGGCGAGCGCATGGCCGAGGGTGGGGAGGAGGATGTCGCCGCGGGGTTCGTTCGGCTTGGGCTCAATCGCGAACCGGATGTTGTAGCCCTTGTCCGTGACGTAGTCGCCCAGCAGGTTCACAGCCTCGCGGTAGCGTTCCAGGGCGCCGCGGATGTCCTTGGCCGCGTCGTACTCGCTGCCTTCGCGGCCGCCCCACATCACGAACGTCTCGGCGCCCAGTTCAGCGGCGAGGTCAATGTTGTCCAGCACCTTGCGCAGGGCGAAGCGGCGCACGCCGCGGTCGTTGCTGGTGAAGCCGCCGTCTTTGAACACGGGGTGGCTGAACAGGTTGGTGGTGACCATCGGGACCACCATGCCGGTGGATTTCAGCGCACCGGTGAGGCGGTCGATTTCCCGCTGGCGGTCAGCCGCGGAGCAGCCGAACGGGAAGAGGTCATCGTCGTGGAAGGTGATCCCATAGGCGCCGAGGTCGCTGAGCCGGTTGACGGCCTCAACGGTGTCCAGCGGCGGGCGGGTGGCGGACCCGAACTGGTCCTGGGCCTGCCAGCCCACGGTCCAGAGGCCGAACGAGAACTTGTCTTCACGGGTGGGCTGAATCGCCATTGAAAGCTCCAAAGAGTGTTGTGGTGGATGGTGCCGGTCCGGGCCGTTTGGTAGCGACCCGCATAAATTGTTCTGCAACCAAACATATTCGAAATCGTGGTGATGTCAACCACTTCCGGAAAAATCTTCTGCTGCACCAACCCTCCGCAGAAAAGTCTTTCCACCGAATCCGCCTGCCGGTAGGGTTATGTTTTAGAAAACACCAAATCCGGGCCCCTGAGGCTCAAAGTTAAAGGATGGCCTGTAATGGAGCAGCTCGTGACCGAACGCAACTGGGCCCGGAATCACACGTACCGGGCGCCCCGGATCGCCCACCCGGCCAGCGTGGAGGAGCTGCAGGAACTGGTGGCCGGCGCGGATAGGGTGCGGGCGCTGGGCTCCCGGCATTCGTTCAATGACATTGCGGACACCTCCGGCACCCTGGCAGTCTTGGACCGCCTGGATGCGGTCCGGCCGAATGCCGGGATCAGCGTGGACCCGGCAAGCATGACGGTGACAGTCGGCGCGGGCACCCGCTACGGAAGCCTCGCCGCCGAGCTGCAGCGTCAGGGCTTCGCCCTGCACAACCTGGCGTCCCTGCCGCACATTTCCGTAGCCGGCGCCGTCGCCACGGCCACGCACGGTTCCGGGGATGCCAACGGCAACCTCGCCACCGCCGTCCGGGCACTGGAACTGGTCACCGCCGACGGCACAGTCCTTTCCGCCCGCCGGGGCGACGCCTACTTCGACGGCATGGTGGCGGGACTCGGAGCCCTCGGCATCGTCACCCGCCTTACCCTGGACATCGAACCCAGCTTCGAAGTCAGCCAGCGGGTGTTTGAAAATCTCGACTGGGACCAGGTCCTGGCGAACTTCGACGCCGTAACATCCGCCGCCTACAGCGTGAGCCTCTTCACCGACTGGAGCGGATCAACCATCGGGCAGGCCTGGCTCAAAAGCCGCACCGGCGATCCCGTCCCGGACCAAGCAGGGTTCTTCGGCGGCACCCCCGCCACGGCGGCCCTGCACCCGCTGCCCGCGGCCTCCGGCAGTATCTGCACCCAACAGCTGGGCGTGCCGGGCCCGTGGTCGGACCGGCTGGCCCATTTCCGGATGGAATTCACCCCCAGCAACGGCGATGAGCTGCAGAGCGAATACCTCCTCCCCCGCGAGCACGCCGCGGACGCGCTCCGCACCATGCGCCGGCTCTCGGACGTGGTCACGCCGCTGCTGCTGGTCGGCGAAATCCGCACCGTCGCCGCGGACAGGCTGTGGATGAGTCCCAACTACGGCCGCGACGGCATCGCACTGCACTTCACCTGGCGCCCGGACCAGCCGGCCGTCGAGGCCATCCTGCCGCTGATCGAAGCGGAACTGGCACCGTTCGGGGCCCGCCCGCACTGGGGCAAACTGTTCGACGCCGGCGCCGGCACCCTCGCGCCGCTCTACCCGCGTTTCGGTGACTTCACCGCCCTTGCGGACCGCCTGGATCCGGCCGGGAAGTTCCGGAACAGCTTCCTGGACCGCACTGTGTTCGGCAGCTGATAATCTCGCGATGATGCCCACCTCAATCCCGCGCCCCGCCCCGCCGTCCGCCGAGCCGGATCCGTCACGGCGAAACAACCTGGCGCTGCTCACCTCCCTCATCCACCACCACGGCGTCCTCAGCCGGGCCCAGCTGACCAAGCGGACCGGGCTGAACCGGTCCACGGTGGGAACCCTGATCGGTCAGCTTGTGGCTTGGGGGCTGGTTTATGAGACCGCCCCCACCGGTGAGGCCCAGGTGGGCCGGCCCAGCCCCGAGGTGCACCCGAGCCGGTCCACGGCGGCCCTTGCAGTCAACCCGGAAATCGATGCTGTGACGATCGGGCTGGTGAGCCTCGGCGGGAAAGTCCAGCGGAGGATCCGTTTCGCTACGGAGCGGATCCCCACCGCCCGGGAAGCCGTCAACAGCGCCGCGGCGGTCATCGAGGGGATGCGCTCCGAGCTCGAGGCCTCCTACCGGATCACCGGCATCGGCATTGCCGTTCCGGGACTGGTCAACCGGGCGGACGGCGTCGTCCGGCACGCCCCCCATCTGGGCTGGCGCAACGAACCCGTGGCCCAAATGCTCAGCGACGCAACCGGCTTTGACTGTAGCGCTGCCAACGATGCCTCCCTCGCCGCCGAAGCCGAACTCATCTTCGGCGCCGGCGCCGGCCGGGAAAACCTGGTCTACGTCAACGGCGGCGCGTCCGGCATCGGCGGCGGAGTTATCTGCGACGGCGTGCTGCTACGCGGCGCCTCTGGCTACGCCGGCGAACTGGGCCACACCTTCGTCCGGACGTCCGGATCGACCTGCCACTGCGGCGCCACCGGGTGCCTGGAGACGGAGGTCTCCCAGTCCCGGCTTTTCGACCTTGCCGGGCTCGACGGCGGCGACGCCACCGAGCTGGAACGCGCGCTCCGGAACACCGGCGGCACCGGGGTAACGGAGGAAGTTGACCGGCAGCTGGAGTACCTGGCCATCGCGCTGCGGAACACCGTCAACATGTTCAACCCGGAGGCACTGGTCCTGGACGGCTTCCTGGGCGTCCTGCACGGGCTCTCCCCCGGCACCCTGAAGCGGCTCATCCGGTCCCAGGCCCTGGACGGCCCCGCCGACGAATTTAAAATCCACCGCTCAGCGCTGGGCCCGGACCTCATGATGATCGGCGCCGCCGAGCTCGCCTTCACCCGGTTCCTGGCCGATCCCGCAAGCCTGGGCACCCTGCCCGCGCCCGCCCTCCCGGAAGGCTGACATGCCCGTCCCGAACCCCTCGCCCATGGGCGCATCCTTTGACCTCACGGCCACCATCGGCGGCCGCCACCAGCACGCCGTCGTGACGGAAGTCGCCGCAAGCCTGCGCAGCCTCACCGTGGATGGTGTGGCCCTGATCCAGGAATACCCCGTCGATGCGGAGCCGCCAAATTGCGCCGGGTGGGTGCTCGTCCCGTGGCCAAACCGGGTGGCCGACGGCTGCTGGACCTATAAAGGCGAGAGCCTGCAGCTGGACATAACGGAGCCGGAGAACCACAACGCCATGCATGGGCTCCTCTCACACTCGGCCTATCGCATCGCACGTAGGACCCAGGGCAGCATCACCCTGGCCGCCGACATCTCATCACAACCCGGTTATCCCTTCGAACTGAAAACATCCGTCCATTACGAACTGACAGAGGACGGCATAACCGTCACCCACCTTCTGAAGAACAGCGGTACCCGTCCAGCTCCCGTGGCAGTGGGCGCCCACCCATTCCTCTGTTTGGGAACGGTGGCCACGGATGAGCTGAAACTGTTCATCGATGCCGACACCCACATTGAAGTCGACGACAGGCAAAACCCCACTGGAACTACGACCAGCGTCGCCGGAACCCGGCACGATTTACGGGCCGGACAGACCATCGGGACAGCGAACCTGGACGATGCCTGGGCAGATGTTCGCCGGGACCGCTCCGGCGGTTCCGCCCACTACTTGGAGGCGCCGGACGGACGACAGGTACGTTTGCACATGGACGCCTCATTCGGGTATGTCCAGGCATTCACCACTAAGCGCTTCCCAACGGAGAACGGGATGGTTACCGCGGTCGCGGTGGAACCGATGACCGCTCCCCCCGATGCGTTCAACAGCGGTGAAGGGCTGCGCTGGCTCGGCCCAGCCCAGGCCTGGCAGCTACAGTGGAGCATCCACTTCCGTCACTGACCGAGGGGTTAAACACCGCCCGCGATGGGCAATGACCGTAATTGAGTGTCAGCGGAAGAATTCCAGCAGGACGGGAGCGACGGCGTCGGGCGCCACCGCGTGGGCCTGGCCGTCGATGACGTTCTTCCGCCCGTCCTGCACGGCAGCGGCCACTGCGGTGGCCGCTGCCGCTGCCCAGGAAGCACTGGAGCCACCATGCAGGGCAAGGACGGGGGCGGCGATGCCCGCAAACCGGTCTGCCGGCACACCGCCGTCGGCCGAGAGCGTCAGGTCGTAGGGCAACGTGTGTGCCAGGGACACCAACGCCGGCCACCAGGGCGCCCTGGTCATTCCGGGGTCAAAGCCGGCACCGGCGTGCCGGAAAAATGCCTCGACCGCTTCACTACCGCGGCCGCTGTCCGCCAGGGAACGTACTTTGTCCACAAAAGCCTGCCAGCCATCGCCGCCGCCGGTCAGGTAGGGCGGTTCGTAGACGGCGACCTTCCCGACCCGGATTCCCGCCGCGGCCGCCTCCAGGGACAGAATCCCTCCCGAGGAGTGTCCATACAGATGCACGGGGCCGTCCGCTGCGGCCGCGAGTGCTTGCAGGTCTTCGACTTCGCGGTCGACGGCATAGGGCGGCGTGTTCGTGCTGTCACCGCGCCCGCGGCGATCGTAGCTGACCACTGTGAACGCGTCCGCCAGCAAGGGGACCAGGCTGGCAGCGGAATGCCGGTTGTTCAGCGCCCCGCCCACGAGGATGAGCGCCGGCCCGGACCCCGCCTGCTCATAGGCAATGGTGGTTCCGTCAGCGGACTGGACGGTCTGGATCATGGCGGTTCTCCCCTGCTGTCTTGCGGACCTTGCACGGCGGCTCAGTTGCGTGCCTCAGTCTCCTCTAACCGGCAGCGGCCGGGACCCAAGGAAACCGTCGTCCAACAAGAATAGGTCCCGGGTACCCAGAATTGACGACCTCAAGTGTGCGGTTCAAGGGCCCTGAGCAGGGAAAACACGTGCCCGAGGTGGGACCCGGACTGCATTCCAACCCCTATAGTTACCGGGCAGCCGCGGAGACATGCGGAATCCGGGACAGTCCGGCGGCTGTACAGCCCAGTCAGACGGCAAAATTGTCGCTGAGCCGTTTCCGTGCGACGCGACCTTCACCTGCTAAAGTGGTGTTGAAATTCCAACAATCCATGTCTGCATAGCTACTAATGCGCATGGCCATGACTTCCCGGGAGCAATATGGACCTGACACCGTCCTTTAAGGCCTATGACGTGAGGGGCCTCGTCGGCGTTTCTATCAGCGCGGAAAGCGCCGAAGCCGTGGGCGCCGCGTTTGTGGACGTGCTGGGCCTGTCCGGCCAGACCATCGCCTGCGGAGGGGACATGCGGCCCTCTTCACCCGGCTTCAGCCTTGCCTTTGCAGCCGGCGCTGCCCGGCGCGGTGCGGACGTGAAGTCCCTGGGCCTTATCTCCACTGATGAGCTCTACTACGTGTGCGGCGCCCTGGACATGGCCGGGGCCATTTTCACCGCGAGCCATAACCCCGCGGAATACAACGGGATCAAGATGGCCAAGGCCGGCGCCGTGCCGGTCTCCGCCGAAACCGGGCTCACGGCCATCCGGGACCTGGCCCAGCAGTATGTCGACCACGGGATCCCTGCAGCCGCGGCCCAGGGCACCGTGTCCACGCTTGACGTGCTCGCCGGTTATGCCGCAAAGCTCCGCTCGCTGGTGCCCCTGGATGCAGTCCGGCCACTGAAGGTGGTGGTGGACGCCGGGAACGGCATGGCGGGCCTGACCGTTCCCGCGGTCCTTGGGGACCAGTTCCACCCTGCGTTGCCGCTCACGGTTGTGCCGCTGTACTTTGAGCTCGACGGGACGTTCCCCAACCATCCTGCCAACCCCCTTGAGCCGGAGAACCTCCGCGACCTTCAGGCCGCCGTCATCGCCCACGGCGCCGACATTGGCCTGGCCTTCGACGGCGACGCCGACCGCTGCTTCGTGGTCGACGAGAACGGAAGGCCTGTGACGCCGTCGGCCGTTACGGCATTGATTGCCGTCCGGGAGATCCGCCGCGCCCAGGCCGCCGGGGAAGCCAATCCGGTGATCATCCACAACCTGATCACGTCGCGCGCGGTGCCGGAAATTGTTGCCGCCGCGGGCGGATGGCCGGTCCGGACCCGGGTGGGTCATTCCTATATCAAGGCCCGGATGGCCGAGGAGGGCGCCGTGTTCGGCGGCGAACACTCGGCCCACTACTATTTCCGCGACTTCTACAACGCGGACACGGGTATGCTTGCCGCAATGCACGTCCTGGCCGCCCTCGGCGAACAGGAACTGCCCTTGTCCGAGCTGGCCCGCGAGTTCGACCCGTACGCGGCCAGCGGCGAAATCAACTCATCCGTGGACGGCGTGGACGGCAAGGTAGCGGACGTGCGGGCCAGCTACGCGAATGGTGCCGTGATCGATGAACTCGACGGGCTCAGTGTCAGCAGCGAGGGCGGGGACTGGTGGTTCAACCTGAGGGCCTCCAACACGGAGGAACTGCTGCGGCTTAACGTCGAAGCCGCCGACGCCGCCACCATGGCCCAGGTGCGCGACGCCGTCCTGCAGCAGATCCGGGCCTAGCGGCCCAGCACCACGTTCACCGGTTCCCCGCCCGCCAGCAGCAGCGAGATCTGCTGCCTGACCAGCCGGACCATCCGCGGGAACATCGCCGAGCTTGCCCCGCCCACGTGCGGGGTGATGAGCACGCCGGGAGTAGTCCACAGCGGGTGGCTGGCCGGCAACGGCTCGGGGTCGGTGACGTCCAGGGCGGCCCGCAGCCGCCCGGACGACGTCTCGGCCCGCAGGGCATCCGTGTTCGCCACGGGGCCTCGGGCCACATTCACCAGCAGCGCTCCGTCCGGCATCGCAGCCAGGAACTTCCGGTCCACCAGCTGGTGTGTGCGCTCACTCAGGGGGACGCTGATCACCACGATGTCGTGCAGCGGCAACTGTTCGTAGAGTGCGTCGATCCCGTGGATCCGGCCCCCCTGGTCGTCGCGTTCCCGGCTGGCCATCCGCGTCACGTGGGCTTCGAACGGCAGGAGCCTGGCCTCGATGGCCTTCCCCACTCCCCCGTAGCCCACCAGCAGCACGCGCCGGTCCGCGAGGCTGGGCCGATGGCTGTTGTCCCACGTCCCGGACGCCTGGTTCCGGGCAAAGTCTGGCATCCCACGCTGGCTGGCGATCATCATGCCCAACGCGAGTTCCGCCGTCGACGTCTCATGGACCCCGGCCGCGTTGGCGAAAAGGCAGCCGCCGGGCAGGACTGCAGCCACGCCGTCATACCCGATCGACTGGCTCTGCACCAGCCCCACCTCAACGCAGTCCAGCGCGGCCAGCGCCGCAGGCTTGCCCATGTAGGGCGGCACCAGCAGGTCGAAACGGCCCGACGGCGGCGGGCCGGTGAGGTCCCACAGGACGAGCTCGACGCCGGCAATCGGCTCGAGCTCGTCCAGCATCTTCCGGTCGGGCAGGGCCACCCGGAGCGGCCCGGTCACGCGGCCACCACGATCCTGACGTTGGCGGCACCCAGTGCGTCCTCGATCTCCCGGGGCGGCGGCGCGTCCGTCACCAGCACATCCACGGCATCGAAGGCGGCGAGCCGCGCCAGCGCGTACCGCAGCATTTTCTGGTGCGTTGCCACCACCACCACCTGTTCAGCTGCATCCATAAGGGCGATCTTAGTGGCGCGCTCCACGTCCCGCTCAATGTAGAACGCCTCGTCGTGGAGCCCGCTGACCCCGATAAACGCCGTCTTGGCCCGGAGGCCGGCGGCGGCGCTCACCGTCATGGGACCGTTGAACGCCTGGCTGTCCAGAAGCAGCTCACCGCCGAGGCAGATGGTCCGCGCCGCCGACAGTTGCAGGCAGCGTTGGATCGCGGGCGCGGAGTGCGTGATGATGGTGCCCGCGAACGTCGGCGGCAGCTCCAGAGCAATTTGGTACGTGGTGGTCCCGGCGTCCAAGATGATGGCGTCCCGCTCGCCGATCATGGACACGCAGGCCCGGGCCACCCGCTGCTTGGCGTCAGCATCCGCCCGGACCCTGGCCGCGAAGTCCGCGTTCTGCCCGCTGGCGTTGACGGCGCTGACGCCGCCGTGAACCACCCGCGCCAGCCCCTTTTGGGACAGCACTCGGGTGTCCCGGCGCACCGTCATGTCCGAGACCGCGAACGTTTCGGCGAGGTCCATCGTGGAGATGAAGCCCCGCTGCTCGAGCTGGTCCAGTATGGTGCGCTGGCGGGGCGTCAACGGCGCCTCTTTCGGTGAGCTGCTCATATACCCTTCTCCTGCTTCCCTTAACCGGGCGACTTTGGCCTGCCAGGGTGTTGCAATTCCAACTCAAATCTACTCAGTGGCTGAGCCCGGCACCCGCATTCGTCAGCTCTACGGGGCGTCCTTCGATGATGGAGCGCTCGGCCGCCAGGCCCATGCGCACGGACTGCAGGCCGTCGGCAACCGTAACTTCCACCGGCCCCTCACCGAGGATGGCCCTGCGGTAGCCAAGGTGTTCATAGTAAGTGGAGCCATGATGGGCGCCGGCAGCGAGGACGGCCTCGTCCACAGGAACCTCGTGCATTTCCGGCCCCAGCGGCGAGCGCGGGCTGAATTCCACCGTCGCCTCCGCCTCGTCGCCGTCAATCCAGTGGTTGGCTGCCACCGGGATGAGGGTCTCGATCTTGGCGGCGTCGCCCACAATGGAGATCCGCTCCTGGAACTTGGAACCCTCGGCGAACATGGACAGCTCCAGCATGGCCCGGCGCCCGCCCTTGAAGTCCACAATCACGTACGCGTTGTCGATCATGTCCGACACCCTGCCGCTGTACATCTCATCCATATGGTTGACGTCGTGGCCGCCGCTGGCGTAGACGCGGACGGGCTCGTCCTGCAGGATCAGCCGCATCAGGTCAAAGAAGTGGCAGCACTTCTCCACCAGCGTGCCTCCGGTCCGCTCGGTGAAGCGGTTCCAGGCGTCCACCTTGTGCAGGAAGGGGAAGCGGTGCTCCACGATGGAGAGCATGTACACGTTGCCGAGCCTGCCGCCGTGTGCTGCCTGGATGATCTCCTGCACCGGCGGCATGTAGCGGTACTCCATGGCAACCCACACCGGCGCGGTGTAGTCAGCTGCCAGCGATTCAAGCTCGTCCGCCTGTTCCGCCGTGGTGCACACGGGCTTTTCCACCAGCACGGGCAGGTTAGTGCCCCTCGCGAAGATGTCCTTGAGGATGGCCAGGTGCGTGTCGTTGGGGCTGGCGATCACCAAGGCATCCACCAGCCCGGACGCGAGCAGGTCCTGGTGGCGGGAGAAGGTCTGTACCTCGTAGCCGATTTCCGCAACGGTCTCTGCCAGCGATGACGGCTGTGGATCGGCTACGGCGGCGATGTGGCTTCCCGGGATCAGGGCAAGGTTCCGGACGTGTTCGCGTGCCATATGGCCGGCACCTATAAGGCCGTAACGAATGGTCCGGACCGATTCCGCAGAAGGCAATGACATGAGCTGCTCCGTTTCTCTACGTTGAGTGTGGGACCGCGGCGTTGCATCCCAAACACAACTATACAGAAAGTGTTGTTATTCCAACATAGCGTGTGTATATTTCTTCAGTACAAGCCGACTACAACGAGGTGGAACGTGTCCCAACTATCAACCGGAACCTTACTCTTTATAGGCTCCGCCACCCTGGACTCCATAGCCTTGGTTCAGGATTATCCCGCCGCAGACAGCCGGACCGTTGCCACAGACTTCACGACGGCGGGAGGCGGACCGGCTGCCACCGCGGCCGTTGCTGCCGCCAGGGCAGGCGCGCAGGCCGCTTTCGCCGGAGTCATCGGCACAGACGAGGAAGGCGACCGCATCATCAGCGGTCTGCAAGCTGAAGGCGTGGATACCTCAGCCGTGGTCCGCGATCCCGAAGTCAAAACCGGAGCAAGCGTCATCGTGGTCAGCAAGGCCACCGAAAGCCGCGCCATCGTCACCCGCCCGGTGCCGCCGGTCAACTTCCCTGCCGAGGGGCGCTTCCGGGAACTCCTGGAAGCCTCGGCGTGGGTGCACGTGGACCACCTGGGCTGGAGCGCCGTCGCCAACCTCCCCGGTCTCAACCACGGCAACCTGAACCTCAGCGTGGACGCCGGCAACCCCATCCCCTCCTTCAGTCCGCGCGGCGTCGCCCTGTATGTCCCCACCATCGAACGGCTCCGCGCCGACTACGGTGACCACCACAGTGTTGCGGCGCTGCTCCAGAAGGCCATCGACGACGGCGCCTCCGCCGTCGTCGCGACCGCCGGGTCCGAAGGGGCCTGGGTCAAAACCGGCCACACCGATGCCGTGCACGTGCCCGCGACACCCGCCACCATCGTGTCTACCCTGGGCGCCGGCGATGTCTACCACGGCGCCCTGCTCGCGGCCGTTGCCGCCGGCCTGCCGCTGGTGGACGCGGCAGCCTTCGCCGGCCGCACCGCAGCCGCCTCCTGCGGGCGACTGGACGGCCGCTCCGGCATCCCGCACCAGAGCATCACCCCCGCCATTGCCTCCAACCTCACCCCTAGCTGAAAGAAGCAGCCCATGACCTCCACCGATCTTTCCCCCCTGCAGCGCCCGTCAGGCGCTTTCGCGATGCTCGCCGTCGACCAGCGCGAGGCGATGCGCAACATGATCGCCGAACACCAGGATGCTCCCGTCACGGACCAGGACCTCCAGGACTTCAAGCTCCAGGCAGCCCGAATTCTCACCCCGTACGCCTCCGGCGTCCTGATCGACCGGCAGTTCGCGCTGGACCAGGCCATTGAGGACGACGTGGTGGACCCCGGCTGCGGGCTCATCGCCTCCGCCGACCACTTTGAATCCGCGCACGGCGAACTGGTGGGCGAGGTCACCATCGACCGGCTGGTGGACCCACACAAATACGCCGCACTGGGCGCCAAGGCCCTCAAGCTGCTGGTGCTGTACCGCCCGGACGAGCCCGCCGACGACCGCGTGGCCATGGTGCGCGAATTCGTGGAGATCTGCCGGTCCGCAGGACTCATCAGCATTATTGAGCCAGTTTCCCGCAAACCGCTGTCCGGCGATGACTTCGACTGGAACGCAGGGATCCTCGCCGCCGCGAAGGAACTCGGCAGCCTCGGCGCGGACCTTTACAAGGCCGAGGTCCCCTTCCATGGCCAAGCCCCCGAAGCCGAGGTGCGCGCAGCCTGCGCCGACCTGACCCGGGCCATCGACGGCCCGTGGGTGGTCCTCTCCTCCGGCGTCCCCGAAGATGTTTTCCCCGACGCGGTCCGATGGGCCTGCCTCGAAGGCGCCAGCGGCTTCCTCTCCGGACGCGCCGTCTGGGCGTCCTGCATTGGTGCCCCCGACGTCGTCGAATCCCTCTCCACGGACGCCGTCCAGCGGCTGCAGCGCCTCTGCGCCGTGGTGGACGACGTGGTCTCGACGCAAAAGACCAGTGCATGAGCAGTCCTGACGCACCAAGCGCTTCCTGGTGACAGCCATTCCGTAGGCAACAAGCAAGGCACAGCAACACACTCAACGAGGAGAATATTGTGAGTCAGATTTCACGCAGGCAGGCAATCGCGATTCTCGGAGCCCTGGGCTTCGGAGCAACCGCGGCAGCGTGCGCCGGGCCGGGCGGCAGCACGGCCCCCGGTGGCGCCACCGGACCGGCGGCCCCCTCCACAGGAGCCGTCACGAGAAAGGTCTCCTTCGCCCACTGGCGCGGCGAGGACAAGGTGGTATTCGATGAATTGATCAAGCGCTTCGCGGCGCTGCACGACGGCGTGGAGGTGGCCCAGGACATCTCCACATCCAACGACTACAACGCCCAGGGCCTTCAGAAGGTCCGCGGCGCAGCCATCGGCGACGCGTTCGCTACCTTCCGTGGTGCCCAGTTCAAGAACTTCACCGAGGCCGGGATCTACACCGAACTCAAAGGCAGCAAGGCCGCCGCCAACTACCAGCCTGGCCTGCTGACCGCCGGGCAGTCCGGTGACAGCCAACTGGGCCTGCCATACCAGGTGGTCTTCCCCATGCCCATGGCCAACGGCGACCTGTTCGATAAGGCCGGCGCGGAGATCGCCCCGAAGGACTGGGACGGCTTCCTGGCCATGTGCGAGAAGCTCGCGGCCTCCGGCGTCATTCCCATCTCCTGGCCGGGCGGCGACGTCGGAAATGGCGGCCAGCTGTTCAACTGCATGATCGCCAACAACGCCCCCGTGGACGACATGTGCGCCCAGATCGAGCAGGGCAAGCTCAAGTGCACCGACGACTGGTTCCTGAGAATGCTGGGCCAGTACAAGGAACTGGTCCCGTACCTGCAGCCCAACGCCACAGGCACGGCCGTGGAGCCGGCGCAGAACCTGTTCTCCCAGGGGAAGGCCGCCATGCTGGCCACTGGTTCGTACCACATCGCCGCCGTCCGCGGCCTAGGCGCGACGTTCCCCATCGAGCTGGTGTTCCCCAACACCTCCGACGGCAGCGGCAAGTTCGAAGGCGCCTACAACGCGACGTTCATCCTGGGCGTCAACTCAGCAAGCAAGAACCAGGCCGCCTCCGCGGCGTGGATCGACTTCCTCTCCGAGCCCGCGAACGCCGGCTACTACGCCAACAAAACAGCCCAGCACGTGGCCGTGAACAACGTGGAATACACCAACCCGGACCTAAAGCGCCTCAGCCCCTGGCTGGACAAAAAGACCGCGCTGGCCGCCCGCTTCCAGTTCCAGAACCTCGATGTCCGCAACGCAGTGGAGGCCAGCGCCACGGCCGTCATCTCGGGCATCAGCCCCGAGCAGGCTGCCGAAGCCGCCCAGAAGATCGTTGACGAACGGCTATGAGCACCCACACCAAAATGGCTGACGAACGGAAGGCACCGGACGGCGGGACTGAAACCGGCGCCGCGAAGGGGCGCCGCCGCTCCCCCACACGGGTGAATCCAGCACTGTACCTCTTCCCGCTTCCCGCCGTCGCCATCATTGCGTTCTTCTTGGTGATGCCCACCTTGCAGGCGTTCCAGTACGCCATCACGGATTGGAACGGCTTCTCGGCGGCGTTCAACTACGTGGGGCTGGACAACTTCGTCCGTGCCTTCACCAACGACTCGCTCTTCACCAACGCGCTGACCAACAACCTGAAGTTTGTGCTGTTGGTGGTGATCGCGCAGACCGCCTTTTCGCTAGTGCTGGCCCTGCTCCTGACGAAGAACTCGCGCGGCAGCATCCTGCTCCGGGCCCTGTTCTTCTTCCCCACCATCCTGTCCTCCGTCTCCGTGGCCTTCATCTGGAAGTTCATCTACGACCCCTACTTCGGCCTCGCCAACGCGGTCCTGGGCGGCGTGGGGCTCGAAGCCCTGCAGGGTTCCTACCTCGGCAACAACGCCCAGGCCCTGTACTGGGTGGCCGTGACGCAGGTGTGGTTCCACTCCGGGCAGATGATGGTGGTCTACATCGCCGGCCTGCAGGCCATCCCGCGGGAACTTTACGAAGCAGCCGAGATGGACGGCGCCAGCAGGTGGCAGCAGTTCAAGTCCATCACCTGGCCGTTCGTCGCCCCGGCAACGTCCATCGTGGTGGCCTACACCACCGTCCAGTCCTTCAAGGCCTTCGACCTGATCCTGGGCATCGCGGGCAACCCGCCCAAGCAGTCCCTGGACATCCTCTCCACCCGCATCTACAGCACCTTTGCCAACTCGGAGTTCGGCTACGCCGCCGCCCAGTCGATCATCTTCATGGCGATGATCGCCCTGGTCACCTGGCTGCAGCGCCGGCTGCTCCGCCTCACCCCGAAGGGGGAATGACAGCATGCTCGCCTCAGTCACCCGCCGCGGAATCCTCGCGATCTACGCGGTCATCATCATCGTTCCGCTGACCGTGGTGGGGTTCGGCAGCTTCAAGTCCACGCAGGAACTGTTCGCCGGACCGTTCAGCCTGCCGCAGTCCCTCTCGCCGGCCAACTACGCCGAGGTGATCGGCGGCCAGGACCTGGGCTCGTCTTTTACCAACAGCGTCATTGTCACCGCCATCTCCGTGCCGCTCACCCTGTTGCTGGCCAGCCTCGCCGGGTACGCCATCTCCCGGCTCAAGGGGTTCATGGCCTGGGCCATCTTCGGCTTCCTCGTTTTGGGCATGGCCATCCCCGCGCAGGCCAACATGGTGCCGCTATACGTCCTGTTCGGCCGGCTCGGGCTGCTGGACAGCCTGGCGGGCCTGATCCTGGCCAACGTGGTGTCCACCCTGCCGATCGCCGTCTTCATCCTCGGCGGGTTCATGCGGACGCTACCCAAGGAACTCTACGAAGCATCCTCGATTGACGGCACCGGCCCGTGGCGGACGTACGTGTCGATCGCACTCCCCCTGTCTGCCCCGTCCGTTGCTGCCGCGGCCATCTTCCTGTTCGTGATCCACTGGAACGAGCTGCTCTACCCGCTGCTGTTCATCCAGTCCCCGGGCAACCGGACCCTGCCGCTGGCACTGCTCAGCTTCCAGGGCGAGTTCCAGACCAACTACCCGCTGCTGTTCGCCGGCGTCATCCTGGCCTCCCTGCCCGTAGTGGTGGCCTACGTCTTCCTGCAGCGCTACTTCGTTGCCGGGATCACCGCCGGAGCAAGCAAAGGATGAGGCACCAGCCATGACTGCTCCGTCGACGCCCTCCTGGACGGAGGACGGCTCCGCCCGTCCGGCGGTGCCGGACCTCCACCAGCCCAACGAAAGGCAACATACGTGAACCTCAAATCAGCCCGACACCTGGTGAACGGATCCTGGCACTCCGCCGGCAGTTCCAAGAACGTAACCGACCCCGGAAACGGCAGCACGGTCGGCGAAGTGGCCTGGGGCACCGCCGACGATGCCACTACGGCCGCTGACGCCGCGGCCGACGCCTTCGGTTCCTGGTCCCGGACCACCGCGCGCAACCGGGCAGACCTGCTCCGGAACGCCGCCGACCTGCTGGCCGAACGCCGCGACGAACTGGCCCACACGCTGGCCCTGGAAGCCGGAAAACGGCTCCCGGAAGCCCAGGGTGAGGTGGACTTCTCGGTGGAGTACTTCCGCTGGTTCGCCGAGGAAGCCCGCCGCTCCACCGGCACCGTCAGCCCACCCGAACTCCACGGCCGGCGCCACCTCAGCCTCCGCAAACCCATCGGCGTGGCACTGAGCCTCACCCCCTGGAACTTTCCCGTATCCATCCAGGCCCGCAAGCTCGCCGCAATGCTGGCCGCAGGCTGCACCGTGGTGGGCCGGGTGTCCGAAAAGGCG
Organism: Pseudarthrobacter sp. S6; assembly: GCF_050156575.1. Lineage (NCBI taxonomy): Bacteria > Bacillati > Actinomycetota > Actinomycetes > Micrococcales > Micrococcaceae > Pseudarthrobacter > Pseudarthrobacter sp. S6. The sequence goes on from NZ_CP189581.1 coordinate 2,581,093, forward strand.
CCGCTCGCCGCCACCGGCCTGTTCGAGGTCATGCACGACGCCGGGTTCCCCGCCGGCGTCGTCAACCTGGTTCACGGACCCTCGCGCGAAATCACCGCAACCCTGCTCCAGCACCCCGCCGTGCGGGCCGTCAGCTTCACCGGATCCACCGGCGTGGGCCAGCAGATCATGGCCTCCGCCGCAGAACGCGTGGTCCGTCCGCTGCTTGAACTGGGCGGCAACGCACCGTTCATCGTCTTTGCGGACGCGGACCTGGACGCAGCCGTCGACGGCGCAGTCCTGGGCCGGCTCCGCAACACCGGCCAGTCCTGCGTGGCCGCCAACCGGTTCCTGGTCCAGGACAGCATCGCCGAGGAATTTTCACAGAAACTGGCGGCACGGTTCGACGCCATGAGCATCGGCCACGGCGTTCCCGACGACGGTTCGGACGTCCCGGACCTCGGTCCCATGATCGACGCCGATCGGGTGGCCGCCGTCCAGGCTCTGGTGGACGACGCCCTCGCCCGCGGCGCCCGCCGCGTCACGCAGCGGACCGAGGTTCCGGCGCGCGGCGCGTTCATGGCTCCCACACTGCTCACGGACGTCCCCGACGACGCACCCCTGGTGAGCGAAGAAGTGTTCGGCCCGGCGGCCGGCGTCGTGACCTTCACCTCGGACGAGGACGCCATCCGCAAGGCGAACGCCACCGAGATGGGCCTCGCCGCGTACCTCTGGAGCCGCGATCCCAAGCGCGCCTGGGACATCCCCGAACGCCTGGAAGCCGGCATCGTGGGGGTCAACGATCCCCTTCCCTCCGTGGCCTTCGCTCCCATGGGCGGAGTCAAGCAGTCCGGCCTGGGCCGCGAAGGATCAAGCCTTGGGCTCGAGGAGTTCGAGGAGGTCCAGTACGTGGCCTGGAAGCCGTAAATGCTGACCACCGGATTGGTGCTGGGCGCCATCGTCATGGGAGCCGGGATGCAGCGCATCACCGGCATGGGCTTCGCGCTGGTGGCTGCTCCCTTCCTGGTCCTGCTCCTTGGCCCGGTGGAAGGGGTGGTGCTGGTGAATCTCTGCGGGGCCGTGACGGCGGGAGCCATCATCTTCCGGGTGGCGCGGGACATCGACTGGAAGCGGTACGCGGCGTTGGCCGCGTCGGCGCTGCTGGGGATCATCCCGGCAGCCTTCCTGATCCGGCTCATCCCGCCGGCGGTGCTGGAGATCTCCATCGGTGTGCTCCTCGCCGTTGGGCTCACCATTTTGCTTGGCCTCAAGTCCGCCACGCTCACTCCACGCCGCCGCTACCTTTTCACGGCCGGCGGCCTGAGCGGATTTATGAACACGGCAGCCGGGGTGGGCGGGCCTGCCGTCAGCATGTACTCCATCGCCACCCGGTGGCAGCACAAATCCTTCGCTGCCACCATGCAACCGTACTTTTTCACCATCGGCGTGTTCTCCCTGATCTCCAAAGCTCTCACTGCCCCGGAGACGTTCCCCCCGCTGCCATGGGGAATGTGGGTGGCCGTCGCCATGGCCTGCCTCGCAGGCCTGGTGCTGGGCGACGTCGCTGCCCGGTTCGTCCCGGCCCGGACCGCCCAGGTCCTGCTGATCGTCCTGGCGTACCTCGGAGCGGCTGCCACCACCATCCGCGGCGTGCTCGATGTCGTCGGCTAGCAACCGCTGCGGCGCCCATCCCGCCCACACCGAACCACCAACGAAAGGGCGGCTATGCCAGTCGTTTCTCCGCAAGAAAACCTCCTGCGTGTGTCCACCATAAAGGGCGAGACCGTCTCCCTGACGATTGATGCGGGCGCTCCGGTGACCATCCAGCTCGAAGTAGGAGACCGTTGCAACTGCGGGGGCGCTGCCCGTGGCGCAGGCGCCTACACAGATTCCGACTTCGGCACTCGCTAATCAGGCATCATTCTCAATTGCACCCGCACCATAGAGAGGAAATAACATGACGTGGCTGAACAGTGCCGCTCACGCACGATGGCTCGAGGCCGAAACCGATCGGCTGATCAATTTCGCCGCGGGTTCAAAGGTGCCCACAGGATTCGGCTGGCTCGACAACAACGGCGCGGTGTTTACCGACAAGCCGACCCACCTCTGGATTACTGCGCGTATGATCCATAGTTTCGCCGTCGCTGCCCTCATGGGACGCCCTGGTGCTGCGGCACTCGTGGACCACGGCATCACCGCGCTCAGCGGCGTCTTCCACGATGATGAGTTCGGCGGTTGGTATGCCGAGATAGACGGGAATGGACCGGTAAACGACACCAAGTCCGGCTACCAGCACTCCTTCGTTCTGCTCGCTGCTGCCAGCGCCGTTGCCGCCAAGCGCCCGGGCGCCAGGGAATTGCTCGACGAGGCGCTGCGTATCGCTGACACGAAGTTCTGGGACCACGACGCCGGCATGTGCTTCGACTCCTGGAACCGGGAGTTCACGGAAACCGAAGCGTACCGTGGTGGGAACGCGAGCATGCACTCCGTCGAGGCGTACCTCATCGTCGCCGACGTGACCGGGGAGAACCGCTGGCTCGAACGGGCACTCCATATCGCCGAGGTGCTCATCCACGAATTTGCGCGCAACAACAACTACCGGGTTTTCGAGCACTTCGACCCTGAGTGGAACCCCATGCCCGAGTACAACACCGATGACCGGGCCAGCCAGTTCCGCGCGTACGGCGGAACCCCAGGCCACTGGGTTGAGTGGGCACGCCTGCTCCTGCATGTCCGTGCCGGGCTCGAAGCCCGCGGCATGGAGGTTCCGCCCTGGCTGCTGGAGGATGCACGGGGCTTGTTCGACGCCGCCACTCGCGACGCCTGGGAACCGGACGGTCATCCGGGATTCGTTTACACCGTCGACTGGAACGGCAAGCCGGTTGTCACTACCCGCATCCGCTGGGTTCCCGCCGAGGCAATTGGAGGCGCGGCAGCCCTCTACATCGCCACCGGTGACCAGAAGTACGCGGACTGGTACGAGCGAATCTGGGACCACGCCCGCGATTGGTTCATCGACTACGACCACGGGTCCTGGAAACAGGAACTCGACGAGAACGGCAATGTCACCTCGACCGTGTGGTCCGGCAAGGCGGACATCTATCACCTCTGGCACTGCCTGGTGGTCCCGCGACTTCCACTGGCACCAGGGCTTGCTCCAGCAATCGCTGCCGGCTTGCTGGATGCACGTCTTGCTGCGTCCAGATAACACGAGAAACCTGCGGCCCCTCATTTCGTGGGTCATGCGGAAAGCCGGCATTTAGACACCCAGCAACCCAGAATAGGTGATCATATGAGTCACCTATTCTGGGTTGCACTGACGCCTCCTTCGGGGCACTCTCCGACCCGCCGGCCGGGACCTGCGTGGGAGGAGTTCATCCCGTTCCTGGACTACGACGTGGAAATCCGGCGCGTGATCTGCTCGACCAAGACGATCGAATCTCAACGCCCGCTACCGGCGCGCCGTCAAGCTGCGGGGTCATCCAGGGGGACAATAACGGCTACACCGCCCCGGGACTGGCCGCGCTGTTCCCGTTCACGGCCACCGAGATCGCCGCGGAGCTGGAGCTGCGCAAGATCGCCGCCGAGATCGCACGGGTCCACCGGAACCACGCCACACCTTTACAACGCCGGGCGCCGTCTAGACCGCGGCCTAGGGTGAACCTATGCCACCGACATCATCCCCGGGCCCGATCGACGTGTTCGTCCACAACGCCCCCGCGGCCGACTGGCAGGTATGGGCAGCGTTCGCCCCGCTCATAGCAGCCGTCATTGCGGCCCTCATCGCTTTTTTCACGCTGTGGCAGAGACGCCGGGCTGACAACCGCGCCGAATGGTGGCGCCGCGCGCAATGGGCGTTGGACGCTTCCATGTCGGATGAGCCCAAGCGGGCCGAGATGGGACAGCAGGCCATCAACATCCTGGGCCGAAGCAAACTGGCCACGCCAGAGGACGGAATTCTCCTGAAAATTGGCACCGACGATCCGCTCGAAGCGGCAAACGCCGCCCGCCTTGCAGAAGCCGCCGACGCAGTTGCCGTCTCAGATCACGTCGAGGCTCGCCTGACGAGGCTGGACGACCCGGAAGCAAGGCGCGAGAATGAAGAAGACAACAAATGACGGCGCAAGCAGGTAGGAGGTCGACGATGGCCATGGCACACCCGGGAACCCGTCGCAGGCCCACCCAAACAAGTGTGGAATCAGTCCCGCCGTCCCGCCGTCCTGCATCTGTCAGCCCACAAGACCGAAAAGTTCAGATCGCTGCCGCCAGAGCAAGGATCACCTTGGATAAGCTCACTGGCGACGTGACGCCGGACTGGATCATCGCCTTGTCCAAGGAAAAGCCGGAGTAAGGGCACGAAGCCCCGTATTCGAGCGTACTGAATTTTTCATGATGGTTGGGTTGGGTGTCCGGTCCTGGTTTTGATTCTGGCGGTTGGGCGTTGGGTTCCACGTCTCCGATGGGTGGTTCTGGTCGTTGTTGGGCCTGCAGGTGCCGCTCGCTGCTGGCACCTGGCATCGGCATTCCCGCTTCGGTGCACCCGCGTGGTACACCTGTCCGTCCACCTCCGCGGCGTGGATGAACGACTTAGCGAGCTCGGTGTCGCCAATCATTCCGCTGATGTCCGATTGAGGACGAGGCCGGTGCGCGCCCCGGATCCGGCGGATTGCGCTTCGGGTGGAGTTGCTTCTGCGTGCCGGGCCGGCAGGAGGGGCCCAAAGAAGGCGGCCAGTTCGCTCATCGCCTTCAGCGGCAGGACATTTGCCACGTACTGGTCGGGCCGCACGACGACGACGACGCCGCCGCGGTCCAGACCTCGGAGTTCGAAGATGTCCGCCGCGGGCTCGGTGGCGTAGACCTTCTCATAGTCCGCGAGCCGGAACGGTCCTACCTGCGGCTTGAACACCTTGGGCACGGCTCCGATGTCGACGCTGGAGTGGTCCTGCTGGTAAATCACCTTCAGGTCAAACCACGCGTCACGGTCGGCCCCCGCCGGCGTTGCCGCCAGCGGTGAGTCCGGCGCGTTCGCGATCCATTCGGCGAAGTTCGCGACAGCGGAGCCCGTAGCCTGTTCTCCCGTTTGGGGCGCCGCACGGTCGGCGAAGACGTAGATGCGCCACCGGCCGTCCGCCGTGGCGTGGTGGCCGAGCTGGACCGGGTTGGTGTCGCAGACCCGTACCACGGGCGCGGACTTGAAGCGCTTGCCGATCGTAAACCCGGTGGCCAGGTCCTGGTGTGCGGGCGCGCCGATGATCATGGAGGGTGCGTACTGGGTCATGAATCCGGCGGGGAACTCTGCGGTGCGCACGTAGAAGTCCTCAAGCTCGGAGGGGCTATCGAACTCCTCGGGCTTCTTCGCCATCAGCGTTGACCACTCCTTGTCGAAGGCGATGAGGTCCTTTGCGATGACCTGGCGCTCCGCCGAGTAGGTGGCGAGCAGGCTCTCCGGGCTGCGGCCTTCAAGCACGTGTCCGAGCTTCCAGCCGATGTTAAAGCCGTCCTGCATGGAGACGTTCATCCCCTGGCCGGCCTTGGCGCTGTGCGTGTGGCAGGCGTCTCCCGTGATGAACACCCGCGGGGTGCGGGTGGCCCGCTGCTCCGGGAGAACGTCGTCGAACCTGTCGGTCAGGCGGTGACCGACCTCGTACACGCTATGCCAGGCGACGTTGCGGACGTCGAGTGTGTAGGGGTGGAGGATCGCGTTGGCCTTGCCGATGATCTGGTTGATCGTGGTGTTGCGCACCGCGCCGTTATCATTCTCGTTGACCTCGCCGAGGTCAACGTACATCCGGAACAGATGCCCGCCTTCGCGCGGGATCAGCAGGATGCTGCCGCCGGTACCGGACTGGATCGCGCACTTGGTACGGATGTCAGGGAAGTCCGTGACGGCGACGACGTCCATCACGCCCCAGGCATGGTTGGCTTTGTCGCCGGCGAGCGTGCAGCCGATCGACTCCCGGACCTTACTGCGCGCGCCGTCCGCGCCGACGACGTACTTGGCCCGGACGATTCGCTCCCGGCCAGCGTTGGGGCCCTCCGTATGCACCAGCGTCACGGTCACCGGGTACTCCCCCTCGCCCGCGCTGTCGAGGCTGCGGAATTCCAGGCCATAGTCGGGCGCCATGCGCGTGGGCGAGTTCGCCATGAATTCCGCGAAGTAGTCCAGCACGCGGGCCTGGTTGACGATCAGGTGCGGGAACTCACTGACGCCAGCCGGGTCGTCTGCGGCGCGCGCGGTCCGGATGATGCGCGTGGAATCCAACGGGTCCGGCTTCCAGAACGCCATCTCCGTAATGCGGTACGCCTCGGCGATGATCCGCTCGGCGAAGCCAAAGGCCTGGAAGGTTTCGACGCTGCGGGCCTGGATGCCGTCAGCCTGGCCGATGGCGAGCCTCCCGCCCCGGCGCTCCACAATCCTCGTTGTGACGCCCGGGAACTGGGACAGCTGCGCCGCGGCGAGCATGCCGGCAGGCCCGGACCCCACAATGAGCACGTCTACCTCGTCGGGAAGCTCTGCGGGCCGATTGATGCCGACTCCGGCAGCGGGCTGCACCCGCGGATCTCCGGATACGTATCCATGGTGGTGAAACTGCACGGGCTTTCCTCACTTCACTGTGGGTATTGATCACCAAGCCGGTGTTCTATATGCGAATTAGCGATTCTATATTAGAGACGCTGGGGTTGGTCCAACACTGTACGGCAGTGTGATCCGAACAACAAGAGACTCAATCAGCGGTGATACAGGGGCTTGACGAAGCTCTCTTCGTGGGCAATAGTCATCATATACGATTTCGTACTTCATGAGGAGACAATTTGGAGCAGGTCAACGAGGGCACCGTGGCCGCGGCCCGCAAGGTCATTGCGGTGCACATCAATTACCCCAGCCGCGCTTCCCAGCGCGGGCGTACTCCCGCGCAGCCCTCCTACTTCCTCAAACCGTCGTCGTCCTTGGCGCTCGGCTCGTCGGAGACACCTTCAACAGTGGAGCGGCCTGCGGGCTGCGAGCTGCTGGGCTACGAAGGTGAGATTGCCCTGATCATCGGCAGACCCGCCCGCCGCGTAGGCATCCAGGATGCATGGAGCCACGTTGAATGGGTCACCGCGAGCAACGACCTCGGAGTCTACGACCTGCGTTACGCGGACAAGGGCTCCAACCTCCGGTCCAAGGGCGGCGATGGTTTCACCCCGGTTGGCCCGGGACTGATCGCCGCGGACGCCGTTGACCCCGCAGCTTTGCGGATCCGGACCTGGCACAACGGGGACCTCGTCCAGGACGACACCACCGAAGACCTGCTCTTTCCGTTCGCCCGGCTTGTCGCAGACCTGTCCCAGCTGCTGACCCTCGAGGAGGGCGATATCATCCTCACCGGCACACCTGCCGGCGCTTCGGTAGCAAACCCGGGTGACGTCGTCGAGGTTGAGGTCAGCGCTGGTGTACTGAACACCGGGCGCTTGGTCACCCGGGTGCAGGAAGGCACGACGGCGTTCGCTGACTTTGGTGCCCGGCCCAAGGCTGACGACGCACAGCGGGAGGAGGCGTATGGTTCGCGGGAAGCGGCGGGCCTTCCCGCGGTCGAAAGCGCCGCCGTCGGGCATGTCCTGACCCCGGAACTGAAGGCGAAGCTCGAAAGCGTCTGCACCGCCACGCTCTCTTCCCAGCTGCGCAAGCGCGGCCTGAACAACGTGAGCATCGACGGCCTGCAGGCCACCCGTCCGGAGAAGCGGATCGTGGGCCTGGCCCGGACGCTCCGGTATGTACCCAACCGCGAGGACCTGTTCAAGACCCATGGCGGCGGGTTCAACGCCCAGAAGAAGGCCATCGATTCCGTGAACGAGGGCGAGATCCTGGTCATGGAAGCGCGCGGCGAGAAAGGCACCGGCACTATCGGGGACATCCTGGCCCTGCGCGCCCAGGTCAGGGGTGCTGCGGCGATCATCACCGACGGCGGCGTCCGGGACTTCTCCGCGGTGGCCGCGATGGACATGCCCACGTACTATGCCAATCCGCACCCCGCGGTCCTGGGGCGCCGGCACATCCCGTGGGACACGGACATCACCATCGCCTGCGGCGGCACCACCGTGCAGCCCGGGGACATCATCGTGGCTGACGCCGACGGCATCCTGGTGATCCCGCCGGCCCTCGCCGAAGAGCTCGCCGACGACTCCATCAGCCAGGAACGCGAGGAGACGTTCATCGCGGAAATGGTGGCACAGGGCCACAGCGTGGACGGGCTCTACCCGCTGAACGCGGACTGGCGGGCCAAATATGAAGCATGGGAAGCGGGCCAAGCAAATGACTGAGACCCTGATGGCCACAGGCAGCAAATCGGAGCAGGCCTACGCCGCTGTGAAGGCGCGCATCGTCGAAGGCGCCTACTCCCCCGGTTACCGCCTGGTCCTGGCCGCCATCGCCAAGGATCTGGGCGTCAGCGTGGTCCCGGTCCGGGAGGCGATCCGCCGCCTCGAGGCCGAAGGGCTGGTGACGTTCGAGCGGAACGTCGGAGCCACGGTCTCCGGGATCGACCCGACCGAGTACCTCTACACGATGCAGACCCTGAGCATCGTCGAAGGTGCCGCCACCGCGTTGTCCGCACCGCTGATCGATTCCGTGGCGATCGCCCGCGCCCGGGCCGTGAACGAGGACATGCGCGAATGCCTGGAGCACTTCGACCCCGTCCGCTTCACGCAGCTGAACCAGGACTTCCACAGCATCCTGTTTGAGTACTGCCCCAACCCGCACATCCTGGACCTCGTCCACCGGGGCTGGAACCGGCTCGCCTCCCTCCGGTCCTCGACGTTCCGCTTCGTCCCCGGCCGCGCCCACGAGTCCGTGGACGAGCACGAAGCGCTCCTGAAACTCATCGAGACCGGCGCAGACGCGGACGTGATCGAGAAGTCCGCCCGCCTCCACCGCTCCGCCACCCTGGACGCCTACCTCGCCCAGGCTCAACCCCTCCCACAGAGCAACGCGGGGTCACTTAACGCCCATTAATGGCCCCCGCATGGGCCAGAAGTGACCCCGCGTTGCAAGATCAGTTAGTTAGGAAACAACAATGACGTTCACCGCTCCTGTTACCACCACCCACTACGTTCCGCAGGACCTTCCCACGCACATCCAGCACTACATCAACGGCCAGTTCGTTGACTCCGTGGGTGGCAAGACCTTTGATGTCCTGGACCCGGTTTCCAACACGAACTACGCCACGGCCGCGGCCGGCCAGAAGGAAGACATCGACCTTGCCGTCGCCGCCGCCCGTAAAGCGTTCACCAACGGCCCGTGGCCGAAGATGAAACCGCGCGAACGTGCCCGCGTCCTGAACAGGATTGCCGATGCCGTCGAGGCCCAGGAAGCACGGCTCGCGGAACTCGAGACCTTTGACACCGGCCTGCCCATCACCCAGGCCAAGGGCCAGGCCCTGCGCGCTGCGGAGAACTTCCGGTTCTTCGCCGACCTGATCGTGGCCCAGTTCGACGATGCCATGAAGGTCCCCGGCGCCCAGATCAACTACGTCAACCGCAAACCAATCGGCGTCGCCGGCCTCATCACCCCGTGGAACACCCCGTTCATGCTTGAGTCCTGGAAGCTTGCCCCGGCCCTGGCCACCGGCAACACCGTGGTCCTCAAACCCGCCGAATTCACCCCGCTCTCCGCATCACTCTGGGCACAGATCTTCAAAGACGCCGGCCTGCCGGACGGTGTCTTCAACCTGGTCAACGGCCTGGGCGAGGAAGCCGGCGACGCCCTCGTCAAGCACCCGGACGTCCCGCTGATCTCCTTCACCGGCGAGACCACCACCGGGCAGACGATCTTCAGCAACGCCGCCGCCAACCTCAAGGGCCTGTCCATGGAGCTCGGCGGCAAATCCCCGTGCGTGGTGTTCGGCGACGCCGACCTCGACGCCGCGATCGACTCCGCCCTGTTCGGTGTCTTCTCGCTCAACGGCGAACGCTGCACCGCCGGCTCCCGCATCCTCGTAGAACGCGCCATCTACGACGAGTTCTGCGAAAAGTACGCCGCCCGGGCCAAGAAGATCGTGGTCGGGGATCCGCACGACCCCAAAACCGAAGTCGGCGCCCTGGTCCACCCCGAGCACTACGACAAGGTCGCCTCCTACGTGGAAATCGGCAAGTCCGAAGGCCGGCTCCTCGCCGGCGGCGGACGGCCTGACCACCTCCCCGAAGGCAACTACATCGCACCCACCGTATTCGCCGACGTCGCCCCGGACGCGCGGATCTTCCAGGAGGAGATCTTCGGCCCCGTCGTTGCCATCACCCCCTTCGACTCGGACGAGGAAGCCCTGGCCCTGGCGAACAACACCCGCTACGGGCTGGCCGCCTACATCTGGACCCAGAACCTGACCCGCGCGCACAACTTCTCCCAGAACGTCGAAGCCGGCATGGTCTGGCTCAACAGCCACAACGTCCGGGACCTCCGCACCCCCTTCGGCGGCGTCAAAGCCTCGGGCCTGGGCCACGAAGGCGGCTACCGCTCCATCGACTTCTACACCGACCAGCAAGCCGTGCACATCAGCCTCGGCACGGTCCACACGCCAAAATTCGGCAGCATCGACGACGCCGCGGCAGCCGGCGACAGCTAGTCCCCTCCCCCCTTACCTGCTCAAAGAAGAGAGAACACCATGGCCACCTTCGTTCCCACCCCCACCGTTCCGGCCCCGGACATCGTCCGCTGCGCCTACATGGAAATTGTGGTCACCGACCTCGCTAAATCGCGCGAGTTCTACGTCGACGTCCTCGGCTTGCACGTCACCGAGGAAGATGAAAACAACATCTACCTGCGCCCCCTCGAGGAGTTCATCCACCACAACCTGGTGCTCCGCAAGGGACCCATCGCCGCCGTCGCCGTCTTCGCCTACCGGGTGAAGTCGCCCGCCGAAGTGGACGCCGCCGAGGCCTACTACAAGGAACTCGGGTGCCGGGTTGAGCGCCGCAAGGACGGCTTCACTAAGGGCATCGGTGATTCCGTCCGCGTCGAGGACCCGCTGGGCTTCCCCTACGAATTCTTCTACGACGTGGAGCACGTGGAACGCCTCACCCAGCGCTACGACCTCTACTCCGCCGGTGAACTGGTCCGCCTGGACCACTTCAACCAGGTCACCCCCGACGTGCCCCGCGGGCGTGCCTACCTCGAAGACCTCGGCTTCCGCGTCTCCGAAGACATCAAGGACTCCGACGGCGTCACGTACGCTGCGTGGATGCACCGCAAACAGACCGTCCACGACACCGCCCTGACCGGCGGCAACGGCCCGCGCATGCACCACGTCGCCTTCGCCACCCACGAAAAACACAACATCATCCAGATCTGCGACAAAATGGGCGCCCTGCGCATCAGTGACCGGATCGAACGCGGCCCCGGCCGGCACGGCGTCTCGAACGCCTTCTACCTCTACATCCTGGACCCCGACGGGCACCGCATCGAGATCTACACCCAGGACTACTACACCGGTGATCCTGACAACCCCACCGTCACTTGGGACGTCCACGACAACCAGCGCCGCGACTGGTGGGGCAACCCCGTAGTCCCCTCCTGGTACACCGAGGCTTCCCTGGTCCTGGACCTCGACGGCAACCCCCAGCCCGTCATCGAACGCACCGACGCCTCCGAAATGGCCGTCACCGTCGGCGCCGACGGCTTCTCCTACACCCGTAAGGACGCAGAGAGCGCAGCCGAAGGTTTCAAGCTCGGGGCGCAGCTGTAGCCATGCTAGATGCCCAGACCATTGAGGCCATCGCCGACGAATTGCTGGAGGCTGGCCGGTCCCGCACCCCCGTCCCGCGGCTGACTGCGCGGTATCCAGAGATGACGGTGGAGGATTCCTACGCCGTGCAGCAGTTGTGGCGGCGGCGGAACGAGGAAGCCGGACGCACCCTGGTGGGCCGCAAAATCGGCCTCACGTCCAAGGCCATGCAGGCCGCCACCGGCATCACCGAACCGGACTACGGCGCCATCTTCGATGACATGGTCCTTGACACCGGCAGCTCCGTGGAGTGGGACCAGTACACCCATCCGCGCGTGGAAGTTGAACTCGCGTTTGTCCTCAAGAGCGCACTCAAAGGCCCCGGCTGCACCATCTTCGACGTCCTCAACGCCACCGACTACGTGGTTCCGGCCCTGGAGATCCTGGACTCCCGGATTGAAATGGAGGGCCGGACCATCGTGGACACCATCGCCGACAACGCCGCGATGGGCGCCATGGTGATCGGCGGCAACCCCGTCAAGCCCGACGCCGTCGACCTCCGCTGGGTCGCAGCAATCCTCTACAAAAACCAAACCGTGGAGGAAACAGGCGTGGCTGCCGGCGTTCTGGACCACCCCGCCCACGGGGTGCACTGGCTCGCCAACAAAATCGCTGCCCACGGTGACAGCATGAAAGCCGGGGACATCATCCTCGCCGGCTCCTTCACCCGCCCCATGTGGGTCCACAAAGGCGACACCGTCCACGCCGACTACGGACCACTGGGGGTAGTGACATGCCGCTTCGAATAGAACCCACCTTCCGTCACGCCCTCACCGCGGCGGACCGGCCGCTGGCGGGGATGTGGGTCTGCTCCGGCAGCCCGCTGGTCGCCGAGCTTTGTGCCGGATCCGGCCTGGACTGGCTTCTGGTGGACGCCGAGCACAGCCCCAACGGCCTCGAATCCATCCTCGGCCAGCTCCAGGCCATCCACGGCTACCCGGTCCACACTCTCGTCCGCCCGCCGGTCAACGACACCGTGCTCATCAAGCAGTACCTGGACGTCGGCGTGCAGAACCTGCTGATCCCCATGGTGAACTCTGCGGCCGAAGCGGAAGCGGCAGTGGCCGCCACCCGTTACCCACCCCACGGCGTCCGGGGTGTGGGATCCGCGCTGGCCCGCGCCGCCCGCTGGAACCGGGTCCCGGACTACCTCGTGCGCGCCAGCGAGACCATCAGCGTCACCGTGCAAATTGAATCGACGGCGTCAGTTGAGGCCGTCGAGGAGATCCTCGCGGTGGACGGTGTGGACGCCATCTTCCTGGGACCATCCGACCTCGCCGCCTCCATGGGCCTGCTGGGACAGCAGGAACACGAAGAGGTGCGCGCCGCCGTCGAACACTGCCTCGCTGCAGCCAAGAGGGGCGGCAAACCGGCCGGTGTGAATGCCTTCAACCCCGATACCGCCCGCCACTACCTGGCGGCAGGCGCCGCCTTCATCCTGGTGGGCGCCGACGTCGCCCTGCTGGCACGCGGCTCCGAAGCCCTCGCGGCCGAATTCATCACGCCCGACGGCGACGAAACCCCCGCCAGCTACTGACCACTCCAAAGGACTTATTAGATGACAGCTTCTTCAACCCTCTCTCCCGCTGTGTCACCGGAACGTGAATCCGCGCTGCTCGCCTCCGTGCCCACCGGCCTGCTCATCGGCGGGCAGTGGCGGGACGCGTCCGACGGCGGCACGTTCGATGTCCACAACCCCGCCACCGGGGAGGTGCTCGCCACCCTCGCGTCCGCCACGAGCGACGACGCACTCGCCGCACTCGACGCAGCCGATGCAGCCCAGGCATCCTGGGCGCGCATCGCACCCCGTGAACGCGCCGAGATCCTGCGCCGCGCCTTCGACCTGATCACCGAACGCGCTGAAGACTTCGCGTTGCTCATGACCCTGGAAATGGGCAAGCCACTGGCCGAAGCCCGCGGCGAAGTCACCTACGGCGCCGAATTCCTGCGCTGGTTCTCCGAAGAAGCGGTCCGGGACTACGGCCGCTACCTCACCACCCCCGAGGGCAAAAACAAGATCCTCGTCCAGCACAAACCAGTGGGCCCCTGCCTGCTCATCACGCCCTGGAACTTCCCCCTCGCCATGGCCACCCGCAAAGTCGCCCCCGCCGTCGCCGCCGGCTGCACCATGGTCCTCAAACCCGCCAAACTCACACCTCTGACCGCACAGCTGTTCGCCCAGACCATGCTCGACGCCGGCCTACCCGCAGGTGTCCTAAATGTGGTCTCCTCGTCTTCTGCGGCCGGGATCTCCGGGCCGCTGCTCGCCGACCCGCGGCTCCGCAAAATTTCCTTCACCGGATCCACAGCGGTGGGCAAACGCCTGATGGCCGACGCCGCGCAGAACGTGCTCCGCACGTCCATGGAACTCGGCGGGAACGCCCCGTTCATCGTCTTCGAGGACGCCGACCTGGACAAAGCCGTCGAAGGTGCCATGGCAGCGAAAATGCGGAACATGGGCGAAGCCTGCACCGCCGCCAACCGCTTCCTGGTCCAGGAATCCGTGGCCGCCGAGTTCACGAAAAGGTTCGCCGCCGCCATGGGCGCCCTTACCACCGGCCGGGGCACCGACCCCGCCACCCAAGTCGGACCCCTGATCGACGCCAACGCCCGGAATGACGTGCACGCCCTGGTAAGCGCCGCCGTCGACGCCGGTGCCACTGCCATAACCGGAGGAGCCCCCGTAGACGGGCCCGGCTACTTTTACCAGCCCACCGTCCTGGCCAACGTGCCAAATGACGCGGAGATCCTCCGACAGGAAATCTTCGGCCCCGTCGCCCCGGTCACCACCTTTGCCACCGAGGAAGACGCCATCGGCTTGGCTAACGCCAGCGAATACGGCCTCGCCTCCTACGTCTACAGCCGCGACTTCAACCGTCTCCTCCGGGTAGCCGAACAGATCGAGTTCGGCATGGTCGGCTTCAACGCCGGAGTCATCTCCAACGCGGCCGCGCCCTTCGGCGGAGTCAAGCAATCCGGGCTCGGACGCGAAGGCGGCACCGAAGGCATCGCCGAATACACCACCACCCAATACATCGGAATAGCAGACCCATACACTCGCTGACGACGCCTCTGTGGGCGTCCGTCCCGTTGTCGTTCCTGCGACGACAAGGGTCCTATCGAGTAAAAAGAATCCAGTTGCTGTGCCACGTCCACGACGGCCCCGCGCTTTGCAACAGATCTTGACGGACCGCATCTGCCGCAGATATTGAACCATTTCGGGTCTTGCCACCGCGGCGTGCGGGAGCTGATTGACAGGATCGAAGAAGGGGCCATTCTGCATCATGGACTGTTCGAGGCTCCGAATCTGGCGTCGTACACCACAGGAAGGACAGAGTTGGTAGGCGACGCCGCCCACGCAATGGCGCCCTTCCTTGGACGTGGGGCCTGCGAGGCCATCGTTGACGGAACCACGCTGGGTCGGTCCGCGGCACAGGCCCCCTCCGTTGAGGCAGGACTTGCGGCGTTCGACAAGGAACGCCGGGCACGGACTCAGCGGCTGGTGTTGGCCTCACGCCTGATGGGCCGATTCGCCATGCTGGATGCCGGCTCAGGAATCCGCAACGCCGCGGTTGGTGCCGCCGGCCGGCTGGTGAAGCTCCGGCCACAGCGGGATCCCCCGCTCCCCCGCCGCTAAGGGGCGTCAGTCACGCGAGCGGGTGCCCCAGACAGCCTCGTAAACGGCCCGGAGCTGGGCGATCGTTAAGTCCCGCTGAACTTATCCACGAGTCTGGTCAGTCCGATTCACATGTGCTGTGCTGTTGACAACGAAGCAAGGCGTCAGGAGGCGAGGCGATGGCTTCCATGGATGGAACCGTGGCATTGGTGACAGGCGCGGCCGGCGGTTTGGGGAGCGCTGTGGCTACTGGCCTTGCCCGCGAAGGTGCTGTGGTGGTTGTGGTGGGCGCTCAACAACCCGGGCGGAAGAAGCGATGCAAGGCATCCGCCGGCTCGTTCCTGGTGCCCTGCTTGAGCCGCTGGTTTGTGACCTCTCTGTCCAGTCCTCGATCCATACGGCAGCGGGAGACTTCCTGTCCCGCCATGACAGGGGGTAACGCCGGAACCGGGTCCGGACCTGCCGCATCGCAGCGTGTATCCCGCATCGTTAACATCGCGTCCAGATACGGCAATGCCAAGCTGAACTTCTACGACCTCCAGACAGCGAACGGAACGTACACCTATCTTCGCTCGACGCCGCCCACCATGCTCGCCCGTGTTCTCCTCACCCAGGAGTTCGCTGAGCGACTGCGCGGCTCAGGCGTGGTCGCCAATGCCGTTCATCCGGGACCGGTCAAGAACACTTCGCTCCTGATGGATGTTGGAGGGCCTTTCCGCTGGATCACTAACACCTTTGGCGCACCTGCCGGCAACGCAGCGGATACACCGATCTGGCTCGCCACGTCACTCGAAACAGCGGGAGTCTCCGGACAGCTATGGGCCAAGCGCAAGGAGCTTCCGACGCCCGGCATGGGATCGGACCCCGAAGCCCGGAAGCGCTTGTGGGACGCGTGCGCGCACTTGGCCGGGATGCCATGATGTAGCGCTCCCAGCGGGTTGTACTTCCGACGCTGCGTTGCCCGCCTGCCGGCAGCAGGCGAAATCATCGACTGCTCCTATTACAACCGTTCCGGCGTCGAACGCGCCATGGGATTCTGCACGGAGGATCAAGACCACAGCTTCCTCAGCCAGCCCCGGCCTTCGATCAGGTCCTCACCAACGATGGCATCGACGTCGTGAGCTGAACCTGACAGCCTGATTGGTGCCTCCGCCGCACGCATTTTCGAGAGCGGCCTCAATACAGGAAGATCGGCAGCCAGTCGCGGTTGTGCGCGTGCACCAGCGCGAGGAACAGTACGAAGTCGAAGACCAGGTGCACCGTCACCACATAGGTGAACGACTTGGTCAGCTTGAAGGTGTAGCCCTGCAGCAGCGCGAACGGGAACGTCAGCAGCGGACCCCAGGCCATGTACCCGATCTCCCAAAGGAACGACGAGAAGACCACGGCTTGCAGGATATTGGCGAGCCAGTCCGGAAAGTGCCGCCGCAGCAGGGTGAAGGTGGTGCAGATGAAGAACAGCTCGTCCCAAATTCCGACAGCGTTGACGCCAAGAAACAGCCGCCAGAAAATGGTGGGGTCGGACGCGTCCGGCCAGTTCTGATACACGTCCGTGCGGATCAGGTAGACCGGCAGAATCAAGTAACCGAGGGCCACAACAGCGATCAGATACAGCTTCGCTGACAAAGGCCATTTACGGCCCGTGTTCACCGGAAATTTGATGATCTTCTCGCGGTAGACGAAACGGGACACCAGCCACGGCACCACCACGGCCAGCGCAAGGGCACTACCCATCAGCGTCATGTGCGGGATGCTCAAGTCAGCGTTCAGCGGAACCAGGCTGATGATCACCATTCCCGCCGCAACCAGAGCCAGGTGCCGCACGAATTCGCTGTCGATCAGCGCGGCGGTGACCAGGCTCAACGCGAGCACGCTGTAGCCCACGGGCTCATTCTCGACGCCGAATAACAGCACTCCGGACGCTGAGAGGAGCACCGCAGGGACCAGCTTCCAGCTGAGCACAGTGCGGGGTGGCTGTGTCGAGGCTAAGGTCACCCCACCAGCATGTCAGCGACGGTGAGCACTGGAAAAGATGGCCGCGGCAAGCCTTTGCTTTCCAGGGCTCCGGTCACCGACCATCCGAGGCCTCGAAGGCACTGTTTCCCCTGCACACACGGGGTTTCAGGAGTACGATATGGGCGTTCGCGGGACATGAGTCCGGGGCCATGCTCCTTGGCGTCTTCCAAGTGTCAGTGCTGCACAACATCGTGCATTTGCTGTTCGGTGTGGCTGGCATCGTTATGGCCCGGACAAACCCGATGGCCCGCTGGTTCCTGCTCGGCGGCGGCATCGTGTACCTGTTGCTGTGGATCTACGGCCTGGTCATCGACATGAACGCGGCTGCCAACTTCGTCCCGTTCAACACTGCTGACAACTGGCTGCACCTGGTTCTGGGCCTCGGCATGATCGGCTTGGGCCTCTGGCTCGGCAGGGATGCCATGGCGAAGATGAGGGGAAGCACCCCATAGCGCCACGGTTCGTGGAAAACCGACGATGGCGGCCGTCCCCCGGGCGCGAAATCCTCGGGACGGCCCGCCGTCGCCTCCCTCGGCGTCGGCTGCTGCTGACGCAGCCTTAACACAGCCGAGCAGTACACCGGGTGATCCTGAGGTGACGCAGTGAATGACGCATCGAACAGTGGACGGCCTGAAGGTGAATCCCGCTCCCTCTGGGTCGCCACCGCCGGAACCACCGATTATCCGGTCCAGCGCGGGGATCTGGAGGTGGACGTCGCGGTCATCGGGGCCGGCATCGCTGGGCTGACCGCCGCGTTAGCGCTCAAACGCACCGCCCTGACCGTTGCGGTCATCGAGACCGCACGCGTCGGAACCGGCGTCACCGGCCACACCACGGGCAAGGTCACCTCCCTTCACCGCCTGGCGTACACGGACCTTGCACGCCGACACGGCGACGACACCGCCCGCACCTACGGGCAGGCCAACCAGTCCGCAGTCGAATACGTCGCGCAATTAGTGGCCGAGGAAGCCATCGACTGTGACTTCCGCAGAGTTGCCAACTACACCTACGCCGAAACCGACAACGCGCTCGACCTCGTCCGCGTCGAAGCCAACCTGGCAGCGAGGCTCGGCCTGCCCGCCTCCTTCACCACCGAGGTACCGCTGCCCTTCCCGGTCAAGGGTGCTGTCCGCTTCGACGGACAGGCGCAAATCCATGCCGTGAAATACCTCCAGGGGCTCGCCCGCGTGGTTGATGGTGAAGGCAGCTTCGTGTTCGAGCAGACCCGGGCCCAGCGAATCCACGACGGCTCCCCGGCCGTCGTCGATACCGAACAGGGCACCGTCCGGGCCCGCAACATCATCGTCGCCACGAATGTGCCGTTCGGCGGCCAGGGCCTGTTCTACCTGCGGTGTCATCCGCACCGCTCCTACATTGTCGCCGGACGCGTGGACACCCCACCGCTGGACGCCACGTTCATCAGCGTCGACGAACCGATGCGGTCCATTCTGACCGCGAGCGCCAGTGGCACCAGCTATATGCTTACCGGCGGCGAGGGCCACCGCGTATCGGAGTCCGGCGACACAGCCGCGCGGTACCGCAGACTCGCAGCCTTCGCCCACGACCGCCTCGGCGTGGACAAGGTCGCCTACCGCTGGTCAACACAGGACGGCATGCCGCTCGACGGGCTGCCCTACGCCGGCCTTATGTCCCCCACCGCCAAACATGTGTACGTCATCACCGGTCTGCGCAAATGGGGCTTGTCCAACGGAACCGCGGCCGCGCTCATTCTCGCTGACACCCTCAACGGCCGGGAGAACCCTTGGGCCTCGGTGTTCAACAGCAACCGTATTACCCCGCAGGCCAGCGCGAGACGTTTCATGAAGGAGAACGTCAAGACCGTGGCCGCGGTCCTGGCCGGCAAACTCCGCGGCCGGCCCGGCCACACGGAGCTGTCGCCGGGTGAGGGGAAAGTCATGACCGTCAACGGCGAGAGCACTGCCGTCTACAAAGACGCAGACGGGCAGGTCCACGCCGTCTCCGCCACCTGCACACACCTTGGCTGCACCGTCGGCTTCAACACCGCCGACGCCACCTGGGACTGCCCCTGCCACGGCTCCCGATTCACCCCCGAGGGCACCGTCATCCAGGGGCCGGCCGCCAAGAACCTCCCACCCGCACAGATGCCTTGATCGCACAGAGTCCGAGGAAATGGCATCGCTTCTCGCCTACCTCGCCAGCGACGTCGACGCAATGATCACCGGTGCAAACGTCCTCATCGGAAGCTTCCCGGCACCTGGAGTGTTGTTTGGATAGGGGCAGTTTCGTTGACGAAAGGGTTTCTGCCATGATCCGGATTGCAATTGTGCTGGGGAGCACTAGACCCTCACGGCTGGGGAAGGCGGTGGCTGACTGGGTATACTCGCGGGCCCTGGAACGTACCGACGCGAGCTTCGGTTTCCTGGACGTCGCTGACTTCGATCTCCCCCTGCTGGATGAGCCCAGACCGCCGTCACAGGGCCAATACAGCCACATGCACACAAAGTCCTGGTCCCAGGCTGTGGGCCGCTTTGACGGCTACATCTTTGTCACGGGCGAGTATAACCATTCCATTCCGGCGGCCCTGAAGAACGCCCTCGACTATCTCTACCTGGAGTGGAACAACAAGTCAGCGGCCTTCGTAAGTTATGGCAGTGCCGGTGGCGTCCGGGCTGTGGAACATCTGCGTGCGGTGGCAGGTGAGCTGCAACTGGCCGATGTGCGGGCACAAGTGGCCCTGAACCTGGCAACGGAGTTTGAAAATTACCGTATATTCAAGCCCTCGGAGGCGGCAGAGAAAAGATTGCCGGCGGTGTTCGACCAGGTCATCGCCTGGGCAGGGGCCCTGAAAGTGCTTCGTCCCGTTCCGGTAGTTTCCGCCTCCCCCGCCGTATAAGCGGTCAACGGAAAAGGGGACGCCGCACTTTGGCGGCAGGAGATCCGGCCCCGCGGCCGCGCTCCAGCTCGACGACGTCGCAGGTGAAGGAGAACACAAGCAGCGCGAGGGCCCAGGCGAGGGCCGTTGCAGCAAAAGCCGGGGGTACCCCCGGGACAAGCGCCAGAAGCAGTGCGAACGGCTGGAAGGCGCCGATTGCCTTCCGCGCTGCGCTCGCCGGGAGGCTTCCGCGAAGGTGGGGCCGGAAGTAGCCGGCGGCCTGAAAAACGTAGTAGGCGGCTCCGATACAAATGGTCCAGAAGCCGATGGCGGCCGCAGTTACGAACGATAGAACCAGCACCAGAGCGGCATCCGTGCTGGTGTCCAGGCGTGCTCCCGCCGCTGATGCTGTGCCGGTACGCCGGGCGACCGGACCGTCGACGGCGTCGAGAATGAAAGCAGCGCACCCCACGACGACGAGGAGAGGGTCCGCCGGGCGCCCAGTGAACAGCCCCGGTACATGCAAGCCCGGATGCCGGGCCTACCAGGCGGACAGCGCTTCGAATCTGACTGTCAGTGACCCGGCGTCATCCCGGGGTGAGAACGCAGAACTCGTTGCCCTCCGGGTCGGCGAGGCACACCCATGAACCATCGCCTTGGCCGCCGTCGGCGTACGTGGCGCCCAGAGCCCGCAGCCGGGCCACTTCTGCCGCTTCCCCGCATGATCGTCGTTCACCTCGTGCAGGGTCCAATCCGTAGCCTCGCCCCAGAACCGGGCCATGGCCCGCAGGTCCGCGCAGTCGACCACCACAGTGGCGATCGGCCCCGTATCCCGGTAGATCGGTCGCGGCTCCAGCACACAGAACACATGTCCCTCCGGGTCGGCCAGGACCGTCCACGGCACATCACCCTGGCCCACGTCGGCAGGCGTCGCACCGAGTTCCAACAGGCGCGCGACCTACTCCGCCTTATGGGCCGCAGAGGTGGTGGCGAGATCGAGGTGCGCGCAGTACATCACCGTCTCGGGGTCCGGGACGGCGACGACACCTACGCAGAACGCGACCGGCCAGACGAAGACCACGGGCTCAACATTGGTCACTCCGGTTCCTTCGCTGGAAACACCCCCGCCGAGGGCCTCCGGTGCGAACAGGCTCACGATGGCACCCCCTATCGGCACTCACGATCGCGGCCTGGTGTCGGGAAGGAGCCCTCCTATGAGTCCCGCCAGGGCTGCCGGAAGGGCGATAAGACCGGTGATCTGTGGAATCAGAGATGGGGGCGTCATGATCATGGTAGCCATGCCCACCAGCACTGCCGGCGAGGCAACGCAGATCGTCACCCAAAGCGGGTTACCGCGGACCTGCGACCATATTGCTGCTGCAAGCGATATGGCAGACCCGGCGAGCATTAGCAGCCTGCCAACGCGCAACCGCTCTATGAACTCCGGGACCGGCGTGTAGATGAAGAATGCTGTCCGTTCTAGGGCAATCCCTGTGACGACGATGGAGACAACGACCAAAACCGCCCAGGGCAGTGATCTTGCCCTCCACCACCGGCGAACGACGTAGCGTTCGTTGCCGTTCTGCGAACTCGTCACAGGGCGAGCCTAGCGGGCCTCTCAGCTTCACGCAGCACCCAGTGCATTCTCCTCGCCCGCCAGGCCGCCCGCCGGCCACGGGAGTCGACGTGACTCATCTCCAAGAATGCGCCGAGAGGTCGGGTCTGGGGTAGCAATCAGCATGATCGGAACCGAGTAGTCATTGGCCGCCGTCTTTCCGGTTCAATGGTTCGGTGGCGCCCACGATACTCGCGCTGAGACATTGGGGACAAGGGGTGCTCGTTGCCTCCTGAAACGTCGTTCGGTCGGAGTTGTATCGGCCCCCGGTTGTCGCCTCGACCCTCCCACGCGCCCACCGTCGGTCACCCCGTCGTGCGGTCCTTTGAACCTGGGGAGGACCGGTTCTACGAGCACACCACGAGGAAGCTATTCCAATTTCCAAAGTGTGGGCAAACACAGCCATCGAGTGGACGGTTAGGCTGGGTGGATGGCGACAGTTATTCTCGTGCGGCACGGCCGCACCACAGCCAATGCCACTGGACTGCTGGCCGGACGGGCCTCCGGTGTCAGCCTGGACCAGATCGGGCGTGAGCAGGCGGCTTTGACCGGAGAGCGGCTCGCGGCCGTGCCCGTAGTTGGGGTGGTATCGAGCCCTCTCGAGCGTTGTCAGCAGACCGCCCAGCTCATCCTTGATCGCCAGGCTGGCGCTCCGTACGCGCCGTTGGAATCCGATCTTACCGAGTGCGATTACGGCCAGTGGCAGGGCCGCACGCTCAGTGATCTCGCAACCGAAGATCTGTGGTCGGCCGTGCAGTCACAGCCGTCCGCCGTCATCTTTCCCGGCGGTGAATCCATGGCCGCGATGCAGGCTCGGTCGGTGGCAGCGATTCGACGCCACGATGCAGCCTTTGAAGCCGAGTACGGGACGGGGGCCGTGTGGGTGGCGGTGAGTCACGGTGACATCATCAAGTCAATCCTCGCCGACGCGCTCGGCATGCACCTCGACCTGTTCCAGCGTATTAACGTGGGCCCTGCCTCCGTATCGATCGTGCACTACGGCGCGCGCCGGCCGAGCGTCTACGCGACCAACACCGACGCGGGGGATCTGTCATGGCTGTCGAACGGCCTCAACCCTGGCGATGCGCCGGTGGGTGGCGGTGCAGGGCAGAAGGCCACATGAACCTCATGTGCCTAGAATACTCATATGCCTACACGTGTTCACGAGTTTGCCTGGCCTGATCGGGTCGTCGTTGGCACCATTGGCCTTCCGGGGGCGCGAACGTTCTACCTGCAGGTGCGCGCAGGGACCCAGATCACAAGTATTGCCCTGGAGAAGCAGCAGTCGGCTCTGCTCGCAGAGAAGGTCGACGAATTGCTCGACCAGCTTCTCGCCGTCGAGGGCAACCCCCACAGCATTCCCACGAGTACTCCGATCGAACTCGTCGACAATGACCAGCTCGAGGCCGTTACGGAGCAGTTTCGGACCGGCGCCATGAGCCTGGGTTGGGACCCCGCGACGGCGCAGGTCTTAATAGAGGCCTACCCGATCACCGATGTCGACCCTGACAGCAACGACGAGTCGCTTGATAAGGACGACGCTGACGTGCCCGAAATGCTGCTGGTGCGGATGCCGGTTGGCACCGCGCGCGCATTCGCTAAGCGCACGCGTGAGGTTGTGGGCGCCGGGCGTCCCGCATGCCCGCTCTGCGGCTACCCCGTAGACGCCGACGGGCACGTCTGCACCCTGCCCGAGGTCTGATGCCGGCGTCCGACCTGCTGACTGCCGAGCTGACGCTTACCGGCCGTATCACGACGGCGTCGAACGCCACCTTCCTGGGCAGCATCGGCGACACGAAAGTCGTCTATAAGCCGATAGCAGGGGAGAAACCGCTGTGGGATTTTCCCGACGGCTTCCTTGCCCACCGGGAGGTTGCCGCCTACCTGGTTTCGGAGGTCCTCGGCTGGAACGTGGTGCCACGCACCTGGCTGCGCGATGGTCCGTTCGGCGAAGGGATGGTGCAGCTGTGGCAGGAGACAGACTCCGACCAGAACGCGGTGGACCTCGTTGCGTCGGACGACGTACCGGAGATCGGCTGGAAACACGTCCTCGAGGGCCAGGATGAGAACGGCCGGACGGTCGCCCTCATACACGAGGACTCTCCGGCGCTCAGACGCATGGCGGTGTTCGACGTCGTCGTGAACAACGCCGACCGCAAAGGCGATCACATCCTTGCCATGTCAGACGGACACCGGCATGGCGTGGACCATGGGCTCACCTTTCACCGTGACCACAAGCTGCGCACGGTGCTGTGGGGGTGGCTGGGAGACGCCCTGACCGTCGAGGAACTCGAGGGCATCAATCGTGTCAGCGAAGGACTGAACGGTGAGCTGGGCCGAAACCTGGCGAACCTGCTCAGCGCCGAAGAAATTGCGTCGCTTGCCGCGCGCTGCGCCCGGTTGCGCTTGGCGCGTCGGTTCCCAGCTCCGAGCGGTGAGATGTCGGCGGTGCCCTGGCCGCTGTTCTAAGGGAATTACGGCTACGGGCTTCGCAGCATGCTTGAAGGCCGGAACGGTTACTGTCCAGGACTTGCGGGGGATGCCAGCAGGGGAGCTGAGACCGACACAGCTGCCCTTGCCTAAGGGGCCTCCGCGGACGGCTCGCTGTCTGAATGGGTTGCGAGCGCGGCTGGCAGCGGCAACCCATACTTCTCGCACAGGAATCGGGTCTGGCAGTACCGCTGTGCGTCGGCGGCTACATTGCCGAGGACCGCTGAGTTCATACCGGCACCAATGAGGATGCCCACGAACGGCACCACCTTTGCAACGTTCTGAACCGGAACCTTGGAGCCGGCAGGACCAAGGTGCTGCAGTAACTTGTCAAGGGCGGCCAGCAGACGGTGGTCGGCGCGGAGTTTGTCGGACCACCGAACACGTCCATTGATCGCTTCGGCTGCACGGGCGACTTCACGCAGCGGCGCGACCTTGGCTGCTTGCGCCACGAATGACCGGCGTACCAGGCGTTGGATGAAGATCTGCTCATTGGGGTCTTTTGCGTCGTAGCCGTAGGAGTACGCGATCCGCGATGCAATCGATGTGCTCAAGACTTGGATGACAAGAATGTCCGCTGTCATCGCGACAGGGATCCCGGCCACGGGAGTCAGAGCCAGCACACCCATCGTCCCACCTTCCAGCGCGCCAGCTGTCCGCCACGTCAGGGTGTTGAATTTCAGCAGCCGGTCGCAAACCTTGAGGTCGTGCTGCCGCAGTTCGGTAAAACTGTTGAGGTCCAGACCTCGCTTGCGGGCGAGCTTCTCAACGCCCTCAGGGTCGTTGAGCTCCATAGCCCAGTCGTTGACCAGCTCGAGAAGCGCTGCCGCGCCGGCGATTGCGGCGCGGGGAACAGGGCAGGCCGTTCGGGTTGGCATCTATCCGGTTGCCGTGAGGGGCTCGATGGTGACTTTGTAGCCCAGGGCTTCGAGTTGTCCGATCGCGCGAGCCTTGGTTTTCGCGGGTGCGCGCCGGGTGAAGTAATCGGCTCCCGGGGTCATTGTAGAGTTCGCCGGTGGCGAGCATGTGCCAGGCCGGTGAGCATGACGTGTTCGACCGCGACGAGTGCCTTGACGGGTCAGCGACGGAACGCGATGCTCCGGGGTGCGCTGGCGGCGTTGGTCGAAAGGCAAGCTGATCGATTTGGGGCGCGAGCCTAGGGATTTCGACATCGTAGAAACTCCCACGGCCTTCTATGAGGAGCGCAACAAGGAACTCCAAGAAAGGATGGAGCGGCGGCGGCAAGCTACGAGTAAATGATGAACGCCTCGTAAATGATTCTGGGACCCGTCCGGCTGCGTTGGTCCGGCACCACGATAGTGACCACCTGGACGCTCACCTGGCCTGATTCGTAGTTTTTGATGACCCCGTTCACGTGGTCGGTTAGAAACTTGGCCGAATCGACGGGTGGGATGTGTTCCATCTTTGCCGTCATTGCTGGGCTCCTAGCTGGGGTAGTTCCTCCCCATGGTCATATGCTCCAACCCCAACGGTTCAGCGACAACCCTAGGCCGAAGAATTTTCTACACGACAGTGGACGAAATCAATGCCTGATGCAGACAGACTCGACACGGACGAGGCTCACAGGATTCTGCCCCGTCCCGCTTCGAGGGGAGCCGAGCCTACGCCAGCGACCGCGCCACGTAATAGCCGGCCGGCTTCGCCAGCCCGTACAGCGACCGGTCGTACCGGCGGGTGGTGCGCGGATCCGCCTGCCCCAGGCTGTCCTGCAAATCATGCGGGGCCATCCCGTTGTCCAGAGCGATCGTCGCGAAGGTGCGCAGGCTGTGCGGACTGGAAGGGGCCGTCCCTGCGCGATCGAAGAGGATGTGGCACGCCAGACCCGCCCCGAGGTCACCGTCAGGGTCCATCTTGATCTCATAACTGACTCTGGGGTCCACTGGTTCTATGCTGGGCGAGAGCTCGAGGTCGACATCAGGATGACGACCGTGCGGCTTGAGTCCTTAGCCTTGGCCGGTGCCTGCCGTGTGCGGGCGGCTCGCCTACGGCGCGATGACCGTGAACACGGCGTCGGTGCGGTTGGACGTGTTCGCGTCGTTGGCCCGCATGGACAGCGACGCGAACGACGAGCCGACGGGGGCCAGACCGACGTAGTCGCCCACGAAGAACCCGCGGGCCACGGGCGCCGTCATCATGTCGAATGGGCCGTGCACGTGCGTCTCGTCCCCGAGCGCAAGAGTGCCCACTGGGGAGGAGGTGAACCAGTAGTCCGTGGGAAGCGTGCTCGTGTTCCCCACGGTGAGGTTCCGGAAGTCGTAGTATGCGACGCCGACCTTGCCGCCGGCGACGCGGACGCTCGGGGTGAACGCCGGGACGCCCTTCGGCGTGTTGGCCTGCGCTGGCGCGCTCCAGGTCGCGCCGCCGTCAGTCGACGTCGAGATCGCGACCTCATCGTAGTGCCCGCCGTTGAACCGTGAGTCCTGCCACACGACGTAGAGCTGCCCGGTGGCCGGGTCGACAGCTGGCTCTGGGATGATGTCCCCGGTCCGAACGGCCGCACCCGTGTTGGGGTCGGTGACGCCCACGGTGTTGAGCTTCGCGATGACCTGCGGGGCCGTCCAACTGGCGCCCCCGTCCGTGGACTTGGTGTAGGCCACGTTGAGCCCGTGCAGCTTGTCGATACCGTTCTTGCCCGCGCCCAGGATGAGGTCGAAGAAGTTGTACAGCGTCCCGTCCGGGCCGACAACGATCTGGTTGCCGATGGTCTGCTGCTTGTTGCCGGTGTGCACGATGACCGTCGGCGGGCTCCACGTGGCGCCTGAGTCCGTCGTCTTAGAGAAGAGCGTTGGTCCCTTGTAGGCGGACGCATGGGCCGTCGCCCGTGGGTTATCGGTCGGTGAAACGAGCCGGTCCCACACTGCGTAGGCCGTGCCCGGGATCAAGGGGTCAGCAGTGACGGACTCCTTGTCGTTGAAGAACTGTGGAGACCCGAGGTCTTCGATCAGGGTCTTCGGCGCAGTCCATGTTGCTCCGCCGTCGTGAGAGGTCGAGGCGAGAACGGCATTATCGTAGCCGACGCCTTGGAACGAGATGGATACCGAGTATGCTGTGCCGTCCGGTCCTATCGAGACCCACGGGTCCGAGGCACGGTCGTAGCGGGAAGGTCCGCCCGCGGCGCAGGCCGAGAACGGCTGGGCTACCGTGTTCCAGGTCGCGCCCCCGTTCCTCGAGTAACCGGCCACGAGACCGCGCGCGCCGCCGTCGGACCAGCGGTCCTGCTGCCACACGCCGATGATGTTGTTGGAGTAGGCCGGATTGACGGCGACCCACGGCTCGACCTCGGCGTTCGGGTAGTTCACGGCGCCGGGAGCGGAGCCCAACGTGCAGGCCGAGAACGGGCTGGCCCCGCTTGCAACGACCAGGGGGCTGAGCGTCGCGGCGGAGGCTCCGGACATGTTGAGCAGTAGCGCGGCCGGCAGCATTGTGAGAAGTGCGGCTCGGCGCAGGCGTCTGGCGATCATTGGGTTCTCCTATAAGGGTGGGGGTGCTGGGTGCGGGTGCAGGTGCGGGTGCGGGGTCCGCTACTGGCCTGTGCGTTCCGGGAAAGTCCAGCTCACGAGGTCATCGAGCGGCTCGACCTCGAACGCGGAGGGCCGGCCGCGACGGCCTCGGCGAACCCGAGGCTCGCGCTCATAAGTAAATTGCGGCGGTCAAGGAGCCTTTCCTCTCTTGATTCCGCACCGGGCGCTCCGTCCGAGCAGGAATATGGCCCGCGTCACAATGAACTCGGCAACCGAGACTCAGCATGACGGCCGGATCCGTTGACGCCCAGCGCTTTCCGGATTCGGCGCCCCGGCGGTGCGGTATCTATAGCGATTGGGGGATTGCGCACAGACACGGCGTCCTTTTCTTCTGCCAAGTCGCGGGCGTCCCAGCGCCAAACCGTGAAATGATCCGTTATTGAGGAATTTGGGAATTCACGCTAGCAACGGCATGAATTCAGTGCTTCTTAGATTGGCCCGACAGTTGGATGCTGTCAATACGGTACGGTTGCCCCGGCGCATCTCCCTGATCTTCGCGCGCTCCTGATGTCCAGGATCACTTCTGCCAGGCGAGAGAATTCACGGCACTCGCCCAATCATCAGGCGCTCTCGCTCGCTTGATTCTCATTTTCAACAAGTCCTCTAGATTGACCTTTCAGTTGGAAATAGCCATTGCGGCGCGACTTCGCCTTGCCGCACACGTCTGCGTCCTCGGGTGATCGAGGCCCAGCGAGGTATCAAAAACGGCCCGTGCCCGGGCGAAGAGCCCCAGCCCTTCCGTCATGATGCCTTGTTCGCAACGCAGTGCCGCGAAGTTATAGAGCAACTCCCCTATCTCGACGTGGCTTTCGCCTAGACTGCGCTCTTTAATCTGCAAGGCCCGGCAGAAGTTGACGCTGGCGGCGTCTGGGTCACCGGCCTTCTGATGTGGATGCTTGCCAGATTGTAGAGCTGGACTGCGACCTCGTAGTGCTGCGGGCCGCAGAGCGACTCCCACATCCGAAGGGCCGTTTCGAGAGACTGCTTCGCTTCCTCAAACCGCCCTTGGCCAGCCCAGACGGCGCCAAGAACTGACAGGTCGGCCGCGATTCCGACCCTGTCCGGAGGCTGGGCACTTCGGCGGAGCTCCAGAGCGGTATGGATGTCAGGTTCCGCTTTGAGGTGCTGGCCCTGGATGTGCAACAGGCCAGCGAGGTTGTGATGCAAACTCGCCAATTCCAGGGCATCGGTACCGAGCGTGGTCTCTATCAGCAGTCGTGCTTGGGCGTAATGGAAGGCGGCTTGGTGGTAGTTTCCGGTGGCCTTCGCAAGTATCCCCAGCGCATTGTGGACCCCTGCTGTTCGGAGCGGCTCAGCACTTTTCTGCTCCGCGAGTGCGCGGGCATGGAACAGAGCTGTTAGGGCCTCTCAATGCTGAAATTTCGACGGACGGAGTCCTGCCCCTGCACGGATTCCCCGCGGCGTGCCGGCGCTTCGTCAACATTGGCGGCGTCGAAGCAATCCACGGCCGCTTCCAGGTCATGCGCCGACAGGGATGTGATCCACCGTTGCGCCACCGCCTCCGGATCGCTACTCATGCACCCAATCGTGAAGGTTCACGGACAAGTTGGCAACATAACGCGCGGCGCTTTTCAACGGCCGAGCCGCCTGAATATCGGTAATCTGGCCGGAGGAGACAACACCGCTCCCGCAGAGTCATAAGGGCGAGGGTGCCCGCGAAGCCGTTACAGCGCGAGTGCGGTTGCTTCCCGGGTGGTGAACGTGGAGGAAGTCCCGGCGGACCCGGACCTCTTTGGCGAACACCCGGCCCTGCCACCCCGCGGTGGGGCCCGCAGGGCGTCGTGGACACAAAGGTAGCCATAGATTCCTGCAGATCTTGTGCGACATGTCGGGCCCGAGTATAACGGGGAGCCTGAGCAGTAGTTCAGCTGGGACGCATTTTCGCATGGCGCCCTGGGCAGGATTGGATCACAAACTAGGAGGATTACCATGCTTCGCCGCATGCTTGTCGTACTTCTGGCCGCAGCCCTGATGTGGGTCGGAGCACCGGCCTTCGCCGCCGGACCCATAACGCAGACCATCACCGAGAAGGATCTCGTCGAGACCTTCGTTGACGTTGTGCCCAGCTGCGAACCGGGCGGGCCACTCTACACGATCACCACGACCAGCAACTTCGTATCCCACGAAACGATTTTCGCTGACGGCCGGGTTCATGCCACGTTCACCGAGACGGGGACCTTCGTCGCCGTGCCGCTCACGGCGGGCCTCCCGAGCTACACGGGCAAGTTCACGGTCTGGGGCGGCTTCAACGACGTCGGCAAGGTCGTCGAAGGTACGTTCACCTTCAACGTGCGCGGGACGGGATCGGACGGGTCGACATTTACGAACCATGTCGACGACCACTTCAACGTCCGACCGAACGGCACAGTCAACGAATTCTTCCACTGCCACTGAGAGCAACGACACGACCGATGCCCCGCCGGCCCCACATCGGATATCAGCCGGGGCGGGAACATCGCGACTGCCTCCCAAGATCGACTCGCCCCTCATGAGGCTGGCCGGGCGAGCGGAGGGTGACGCACATCCACGGGCACGTCTCGCTGAGTGGTGGAGTTTCTCGACACCGAGCGGATCAGTTATCTGAGTTCGGACAAAATCGCCTCCTCGATGGGTTCGGCGGGGGCCGTGTTGGGGTCTGAGGAGGATGGCCCGCGACGGCTGGAATGAGGCGGTGACGCCGGCCAGAGTCTGCTGGTACAGGGGATCGGTCTGGGACAACAGTGCCGACGGTGAAATTTCCGCGATGGTGGCCCCGGCTGATCTAAGCGCGGCGACCAGCGAGGTCAGCACCTCAACCACGGTTGTGTCGACGGTGCAGTTGGGATCATCGAAAACAACAGCGAGCCGGTGGCCGCCCAATGTCGAGTGGCGCGGCCCAGGCAATTCGAGGCGCCATGCGTGGGCGGACCGTGCGTCGGGACCGGCCAGCACGTCGAGCCCCAGGTTCAGGTCATCGGCGCTTCGGCCGAGCGGTCCCAGGGTGGCGAATTCGGGTTCGGCGAGAATGCCCGGAGTGCCGGGGATATGTCCACGGGTCGCGATGATGCCATGGCTGGGTTTGAGTCCGAAGACGCCGCAGTTGGCCGCCGGAATACGGATGGATCCCCCAGGTCACTGCCGAGCTCGAAGCTTGTGTGTCCGGCCGCGAGAGCGGCGTCCGATCCTCCGGCCGAACCGCCGGGTGTCCGGCTCGCATCCCACGGGTTGGTGGTCCGGCCGAACAGCGGATTGTTCGTCTGGTAGTCCGTTGCGTACGGCGGCGTGTTCGTCTTGCCGAAGATAACCCACAGGCTGCCCGCAGTCGGGCCGCCGCGTCCGCGTCACGAAACGGGATATCCCCGGTCAGCTCCGGGGCGCCGGCGGTGGTGCGCAGGCCGGCTGTCTCGAGGACATCCTTGACT
This sequence comes from Pseudarthrobacter sp. S6, assembly GCF_050156575.1. Taxonomy (NCBI): domain Bacteria; kingdom Bacillati; phylum Actinomycetota; class Actinomycetes; order Micrococcales; family Micrococcaceae; genus Pseudarthrobacter; species Pseudarthrobacter sp. S6. The sequence goes on from NZ_CP189581.1 coordinate 2,612,383, forward strand.
GTCATCGGGAGCCCGCACAGCGGTCCGCTCGGCTCGCCACGCACCAGTGCTTCATCCGCGGCCGCTGCCTGTGCCCGGGCGGAGTCCTCATCGATGGTGATGACGGCGTTAACGGCGCCGCCGTCCTGTTCGGTCCGGTGCAGATAGTGATCCAGCAGCTCGCGGCTCGATACCTCGCGCCGTCTCAGCGCCTGGGTAAGACCGGGCCGACATAGTGCTTGGATAATTCATGGTCACTCCTTAGCCTTGATCCACCGATCGGGTTCGGGTCGTGCTGAATCCTGAATTTTGCCGGGTTTGTGTTTTTGGGCAGGAGTCATCGCCGGACCTCGCTGCCGTTGGTGTTCCACGTTTTGGTTCCTGGTTGCGCCGGACCGGCTGGATGGACGGGTCCTACGCTGTTTGCGGTGGGGGACTCTAGCATTCGGAGCCGGACTCTTCATCCGCTGGAAGCGATCCGGGCGGGGACGTTGATGAGGTTGCGCCGGATGGTCCCGGTCCTTGCCTTGGCAAATGGCCCTGCGGCGAGGATCCCCGCGGTGCGGGTGAGGTTGTAGGCCATGACCGAGGCGACCAGCCAGGCCGAGTTCGCGGCAAAGTTGCCGGAGGCAGGTGGGCCAGGGCACTGTCTTTCAGGTCGGCGTTAACCTGCTCGATCCGGGCGTGTTTGCGATGGGTCTTGTCCGCTGCGACAGTGCCCAGTGTTGCGGCCGGGACGGTGGTGAAGAACGCGTGGAAGCGATGCGTGCCGAACAAGGCTGGCTGGTCCTGGGTGGCTTTGGGGTTCAGCTCGGGGATGCGGCGCACCACCAGCCGCCCGGTAATCCGCTCGCTCTTTTTCCGGGAACTGAACGCGGAAAATTGGATCTCTGCGACTTCCGCCGCAGAGATCCACATTTCGGAGTCCTCGTCGAAGAGGGCGTTGGTGTACTCGATGGCCTCCCATGCACTCTCGGGGATGGCGGCGATAGCCCGTTTGACGGCCGGGTCCATGCGCACCGTCACGGAGACATCAGCACCTCCGGCCAGGGCTGCGGCTACCGCGGCGTGGCCGTAGTAGGCGGAATCAAAACGGCACAACACCTTCCCCGTGGCCCCAGGACTCTGGACATAGCGTTTTAATTGTTGGCTGACGTTTCTTTGTTTTTGATCTCGAATCGCAGAATTCGGTCGGTGCCGGGGTAGCGGGTTTCGGTGGTGTTGAGGTGGGTGCAGAGTTCGCTGATCGCGGTGGTTGCCCGTTGGGTGGGGAGCGGGTCGAGGCGGATTGTGAGGTAGCCGTCGATGCGGGGGTCGATGTCTCCGCTGCCGGTGAGGACCTGACGGATCAGGGTGTGGGCTTCGTCCTCGCCGCGGGCGTAGCCGGTGTTGGTCCGGACCTCCCTCGCCAGCGTTGATGCGGTGTTGAACGCGGCCATCCGGATCGCATGGCTGAGCAGTTTCGTCTCGCTCTCCAGGACCCGCTGGCCCGGGGCGATCTCGCCGAGCGGAACCCGGGCAGGGATCCCCTTGTGGGCTGCCTGCGCGGCCTCGAGGGCGGTTTCGGCGCTGAGCAGGTCCGCGGTGATTTTGTTGTGCATGGTGTTGGTGATCAGGACAGTGTGTGTTCCTGGCGGCGGTGTCCGGGCCGCGAGCATCGCCGCGTCGGTGTCGGCCAGGGTCTTCTCGTACCGGGTCCTGGCGGCGAGGACCTGCTGGTAGGCCTTGCGTTTTGCCGGGTTCGGCACCGAGCGTTCCGGATCATCGTCAGTGGATGTGTAGGCGTCGTGGGAATCGAGGGCGAAGCGGATCCGGGCGTAGCGGAAGTAGTTTTCCTGCCGCCACCTGGCGCCCATCCGGTAGATGATTTCCCCGGCGGTCATCTCGGTGTTGGTGGTGAGGATGTGGATCTGCCGCACCCTGCCGCCGGGGGTGTTGACCTGGCGGGACAGCTGGCGCATCGGAAACACTTCCCCGGTAGTGCCTACCGGCACCTCCACGGCAGTGTCGGCCGCTTCCCAGGCACGGGTTTGTCCGTGCCCGTCGGTGTGAGCGACCTCGGTGAACAGGGATGCCGGAACGTCTTCGGTGGTGCCCTTGCGCCAGGTCAGCACATCAAATTTGTTCTCTGCCATGTGCTTGAACAGGGCCGGGGACCAGCCTCCCCGGTCGAAACCGACCAGGACCCGGCGGTCATCGCCGATGATGGTGCGCAGGGTTGGCAGGAGCCGGCGCAGTTCCCCGGTCAGCGCGGCCCCGGGCTCGGCCATGACCACCAGGACCGGCGCGCCGGCAGCGTCGGCGACCCAGGTCTCCTCGGTCGCCGGGACGGGGAACTTCAACCGGGTCGAATGGACCTTCCCGATCTTCCTGGTGCCCTGGTAGGCGCGGACATGTCCGTCAACGTAGAGCACCGCGGCCAGATCCCCACCTCCTTCGTTGCTGCCGTTGAGGTGCCTGGCAGCCATCGCGGTGAGCAGCTCCCCGGCCTTGCCTCTGCTGGCCAGCGCGGCGGTTTTGCGGCGGAGGGTTTTCACTTCCGGGGCGCGGTCCAGGCCGAGGACCCGGCCCAGGGCTGCCGGGTCGATCCGGGTGATCCCTTCGGCGCGTGGTTCCCCGGCCAGGGCCTGGAACACGGCGCCGGTCAGGATGGTCTCCAACCCGTAAAACCCGTTCGGCAGCGCCCCGAAGGTCTCCTTCGCGCACTCCAAAAGTCCCGTGGTCTGCAGGGCGGGCAGGGCCAGCAACAGCCCGGCCAACGGCACACGGGCCGCGGGGGTGAACACCGGTGCCGCGCACTCCACCAACCCGGCCCGGGCCCAGGCCCGCTCTCCGGACCGGTCCACCGGTGCCGGCAGCACCGGCAACCCGGCTGCCGGTGCTGCTGCTTCAGATGTGGCGAGCGGATCAAGCTTCACCGGTTCCGGACCGGTGGGCACCGGCATGGCCAGTGTCCGTCGCACGCTGAATTCGGAGACGCCCACCTTTGCTCCAATCGCCCGCAGCGACAGTCCGGTCGCCCGCAAGGCACGGATTTCGGACATCTTCGGTTCCGTCAGCCGGCTGGGCCCCTTCGGACCAGGCTTCTCCGGGGCCAGACCCAACACCCCTTCCGCGGCCAGGACCTGACGCCACCGCCACAAGGTGATCGCATCAACACCGAACGCGGCAGCGATCCCGGCGACCGAAGCGGCTTTGATGTCCGCCAGTTTCGCCGCCGCGAACCGGCGGGTCGCGATGTCCTTCTCGTCCCAGGCGTAGGAGAGTTCCCCATGAACGAACACGCGCCCACCCGTGGCATCCTCCAGCAGTGACGCCGCGAGCCCTATCGGCACCGCTCCGGCATACATTGCTTGAGGAAAAGGCAGTTGGGCAGTCATCACGCTCATCATGCCACCCCTCCAAAACCGAACAATCTATTACTTAGATTCTATCGCAAGAGAAGGAGGATTAACAGCCGTACCCATAACAAAAACACCGGAATCCTGCGGAAGTCAGTCGAACACCATCACCCCATGTCCAGAGTCCTGGGCCCCGGTGCGTTTGAGGGCGCCCGGCGCGTCGGTGACGAACCGCTTGGCTCCGCGGGCCGAGTTCGTCCCGCCCTTGCGCAGCCGTTGGCCGACGATCACCGGTGCGGTGTCTTCGGCGGAAGCGGTGGCGATCAGGGCGTTTCAGCCCGCGGACCCCGGAGTACCCGTAGCCGGAGCCCTGCTTCTGGTACCCGTGGACTTCCACGATGGTGTCGTCCACGTCGACGAATATGAAGCCTTCCCCGTGGTCGCGGGCATGGTCGCCGGCGCTGACAGCATTAATGATATGGCGTTGTTGCAATGTAGATGGACAGGCTACTTGGTCCTGGGGACCGTTCTCCTGTCCTCTAATTTCACGGTGGTCTTGGCCTGTTACCGTCTCTCTGTGGACAGCCAAGATGGTCCTTATCTTCACCGGCAGGAACGGCCCGAAGGTTAGTCCAGGCAGGGCTCGTGGGAAGTCTCCACTTGCCGCCGGCAATTCGGTGCAGCGCGCACGAAGGTTGCTGAGCAGGCTTCGGCGCCTTGAAACCGCGTGTTACTGGGCGATGTCCAAGATCAGCGGCATGTGGTCGCTATGCGCCAACCAATCTTCGGAGTCCCCTACGCGAAGATCGGCCGGGATGCCGTCGCTCAGGAATGCGTAGTCGATGTGATGCCCGAAGCGGAGGTTCCGGGTGTGAAAGTACGTTTTCGTCGGCTCCGCCCCTTGCTCGTTCACCGCGGCGCGATGGTACACGCTGCTCAGCCCAAGCCCAGTAAGCTTTTCGACCAGCATGCTGTGGTTCCTACCCGGATGCGCCCTATCCCAGACTGTGTTGCTGTTGAAGTCCCCCATGAGCAAGGCGTTGCCGCCAGTAAGGAATCCAGCGTGGCGATCCACCATTTGATGGGTAACGCGAACATACCTGAGCTCGCGATTCAACTGATGCGCCCAGAGGGCAATGATGTTGAGGCCGTCGATCGAAAAGGGAAGATGCCAGGGCAAATTGGGATCTGCGCGTTCGGAAACTTTGTAGCGGGCGTTGGCGAATCCAATAACTCCGAGACCTTTGTTCAGATTGCTGCCGGTCCATGCTGCGAAGGGTTGCTCAGCCGCGGAAATGTCTTTCTTGGCGACCTCTTGGAGAATGACGACGTCAGGCTGCAGCGCCTCGATCAGGTGGCGTTTTTTGTAGTAGGCCATGGAACAGTTCCACGAGACGATTCGCACTGGGGTCCTTTGTGTTGGGCAAAAGTGCTGTTGGCATCCTACCGGCGCCACTTATGTGAAGGCAGCTTGGACACTTCCGGCGATGCACACGGGCACCGTAGATCGGCCGTCCTCATCGCCGACGATAGGCTGAGCGAGAACAAGTCAGGCAGAGCCGAGGAAAGATAGGGACCGCCGTGGTCGCAGTATGGGGAATCCACAACGATGCATTGTCGAACGAACTGCTCGACGGCGGTTTTGTCAGCATCGGATGGGATGCCATTCCTGACATCCGCAACATCGGGAGCGACCGCGATCTCCTTAAGAAGGCATTGGAGCAGGCCTATCCCGAGGCAAAGGCTGGTGCCATCCCCGTCTGGGCCGGAATTCTCCTCCGCTTCGCTTACGAGATGAAGAAGGGCGACATCGTCATCGCTCCCTACCGCGCCGACAGCACACTGAATTTCGGTGTCATCATTGGCGAGTACGAATTTCTTCACGACGCTCCGGTGCACCCGCACCGTCGGTCTGTCCGTTGGATCAAGACCGGAGTCTCTCGCGGCCTGTTCCCACAGAAGGCCTTGTATGAAATCGGCTCCGCACTGACGTTGTTCAAGGTCAAGAAAAACGTCCAGGTATTCGAACGATTCCTAGAATTCGGAGCCGAGGACATAGCTCAGGAAGAACCCGAGGGGATTGAACCGGAAACCGTCGACGAGTGGATCGAGACCGAGCCAAGTGCTGCCCGTTTGGACCAGTTCACCCGCGACTTCATCCTGAAAACTCTGCTGCAAGATCTCTCCCACGAAGAGTTTGAGCATTTCACAGCCGACCTCCTTCGAGCCATGGGGTACCAAGCACGAGTCACGCCGTATTCATCAGATGGTGGCATCGACGTCGTTGCGCATAGGGACCCCTTGGGACTCGAACCGCCAGTGATCAAGGTCCAGTGCAAACACACCAGTACCCAGCAGTCGCGGCCTGATGTCCAGCGTCTAAGCGGCACCCTGGCGCACGGCGAACTTGCACTCTTCGTCTGTCTAGGCAGCTACAGCAAAGACGCCGTCGGTTATGAGCGCGAACGGCAGAATCTGCGCCTGCTCACTGGTGCAGACGTCGTAGAACTGACACTCACGCATTATGAGAAGCTGGCCCCGCGATGGCAAACACGTATGCCCCTCCGCCAGGTCTACGTGGTTGACCGCGCGAACGAGGGACGCTGAGCCAGCCCTCGTTGGTAGCTAGCCAATCCCCAAACAAGGACACCGCCCGGCCCGACGGTTAGGCGTGCCACTCAATCGACGAGCATATGGACTCCGCGAGTCGGTGGACGGCTGTATTGACGGAGGGGTCCGTCGTCGAGAAGGCAGCGATCTGAGTGCGGATCACGTCCGACAACTCCGGCCAGTTGATCCAACAGAAGACATCAGGGATCCGCTCAACCAGCCCTTCCAAAGCTAGCTGCTCGTTGTTGGCTCGCCGTAGGACGGACTCAAGTTCCGAAGAAATGGCATCTTCGAGCCTCATTCGACCCCTACCCCTGACCAGAACCGGAGGCTTTGCTCCTAACAGCAAGATCAGAGGCGTGCGCGTTCCTGCATGCGCCATCGTTGCCAAATACTCCCTTGCCAACTGCTCTGGCTGGTACGAACTCGCCCTGACACGCTTCGCCTCAACGAGGACAAACGAGCTCGGAGACGTGATGAGGGCGTCTGGCTGCACCACCAGTTGGTCATTTCCCGACCGATTCGGCGCGAGCGCCATGTCCCCGGGCAGGAATCGAAGATCGGCCTCTTCGATCTCACTAATCAGGACGTTCCTAGCCTGTTCGGCACCCTTGGCGGCACGCATTGCCGCACCAAGGAAGTGATCGCGGGGAAGGAAATCCAGGGCCATCATGACTTCTGCGCTCAGTACGTTTTCTCGTCCGCGGCCGCCTTGCCGGTAACTGGTGGCGCGTTCCCACGAGACTTCCTCGAGCAGCTTCCCGACCATTGACATCGCAGTGTCAGGCAAGACTTTCACAAGCATTCCTTCCCCAACCCAAATGAAGTAGTCCTCCACTGCGGCACCCTTGCCTAGCCGCCTATTCAACGCTCCTTAGTTGAGCTCATCCGCCGTGAAGATTTCGCGACCCGATACATGGCGCCAGATCACGTGGTCGAGCCGTCTCGGCTGCGTTGGGTAGTTTTCTGCAACTTGTCCGATCAGCTCGGCCGTCTGCATAGGTGTGATGTCTTTGCCTTCCAAGCCTGCGTGCTCTGTCACGAAGCGGATAACCATTCGGTCAGGCTTCACGGACTGGAACCCGCAAAGAATAAGGAAGTAGTTGAACGTGACGCCAGAGGACTGGCTCGGCAAACACAGCCAATTCTTCTTGAGTTCAGCTAGGGAATTGTCTATGGAGTACGCGGAATGGACGCCTTCCCGAGTCGTGATGTCCAGCTTGTTCTGGAGCGCCTCAGCGGCTCGCTTGACGACCTCGGCTTTCAGCAGAGCGTTTGGCCTAGTATGAGCCGGCTTGTGGTTGTTCACAAGATCTGCCCAGCCAGCACTTCCCCCGACATCCTCGAAAGTAGCCAGTAATTCTTTGGTGCCGTCCTGATCAGCGTCACCACCCTGACCGAGCCGGTACGCCCGATACTCGCTCACGACGTTGATGACACTTTGGTAGTGCGAACCCGTCGAGAAGATGGAATCGATAATGGAAAGAGCCAGGCCGTGGGGATAGCCGCCTGCCGTAATCCAACGCGACTCATCACCGAACAATGACCGGCATTTCTCTGTCAGTGTTGCTGCTTCAGAACTGTATTCATATGTCATATCCGGACTCTAACAGCAGGAGTAGAAATGATTCTCGAAAGATAAGCGCCGCGCCCTTCCGGGAAACCGGGGCTAGGGCCAACGGAGCAGTTTCCCACAATCGCAAGATTCCGGTGCCTGCGCAAGAAAAAGCCCTGCACCCCGAAGGATGCAGTGCCGTTTCTGACTACGCGAAGACGGTCTTTTCGACCTTCCACTGCATCAGCCTCGGATAGACCCAGAAGGTGTAGATGCCAAGCGTGATGATGCTCAGGAGCGCCCATTTGATCCACAGCCCGCAGATGCCCCACCCGGTGCCGACGAACTGAAGCTGCCGGCCCTGGAGGTAGGTATTCTTCGCCCGCCATCGCTCAACGAGGACCAAGGCGAACGGGTAGCAGATCCCAATGGTGCAGATCGTAATCAGGACGCCGAGGATCTGGGTGCCGAACCAGGAAGCAGCCCCGCCACGAAACTGATAGATCTGTGCCGCGGTGACGGCCCCGGGGGCCACCATGCTTCCGGCTTCTGCGACGGGCATCTGCCTATACGCCGAAGCGTGCTCTTTGTTGATGCTCAAGGAATCCCCCAATAGATAACGCGAAAGTGAACAGTTGAACTGTAAGCGGCGCGAGGGAGCCGGGCATCCCGGACACGGCTCCTTAGGCGCCCTACCCCGGAATCTGGATCCGTGCGGCTTCCTGCATCAACGGGGTGGAGATCATCACGGTCGAAGCACCGGGCGCAATGTCGAAGGCAATGAATCCTCGAGTCTTGTCACCCGGCAGAACGTCGCCGGAGCCAAGCTGGTTGTTTGCGAAGAGGTTTAAATCGGCTTTGCGCCCATTAGCGTCCTTGGCCGAGAAGTAGAACGGGTTGGAGCTGGTCTTCCCCGCTTCGGTCTCCCACAACACATCGAGAAGCAGCTAGCTCCCGTTTTTGGCGGGCGTCGCGAAAGCTGTGGTCGTGACCGCGTCAGTTCGTACGGCGGAGACAATAGTGATCCTCGCGATGACGCCGTTGCCCATCTTGACGCTGAAAGGTTTCCCGACGACGGGTCCGGCCGCAACCGTCGGTTGCGGCGCCGGAGCGGCGACCGCCGGAGCAGCAGTAGCAACCGGGGCGGCCGCTCCAGCAGCCGCGGAAGACGGCACCGCCACCGGGCTCACGTCACCAGCCTGTTTGGCGCCGCCGGAGCAGGAGCCCAGGGCGATGCCCAGCACCAGGACGCCGATGGGGATGAGGAAGCGCTTCTTCTTGAAGAACGACCGGGGCTCAGGTGCTGCCATCGCAGCGGGGAAGGGCTGGGAGTAATTCTCATGTGACATGTGGTGCCTCTCTACAGGTGAATGAATGGTGTGAGTGCGTGGGGTTGCTATTGCTTTTCCCATTTGCCGCAGCGGCTGGATTTGAAATCTTGGCCGGCGGACAGTGCAACGGAGGGTCTGCCGCCGCCCGGGAGGTCGTTGTCGAGGATGTTGCTGCCGTTGCTGCCGGTGGCGTAGATGCCCCAGTAGCAGGAGGAGCCGACGTCAGCGGATGCCCGGTAGGTGCCGGGCTCAATGTCGGTACCCACGGTCCAGGTGCCGTCCCCGACGGTGTTGGCCGCTTTGGTCTTTTCCGCTCCAGTGACAGCCTCTTCCCGGGCTTTCACCGCTGCTTCGGCAGTCTTGACTGCGGCGTCGGCCTTGCCCACTTCGGTCTCCCGTGCGGAAACCTTGGATTCCCGGGTTGTGATGCCGCCCTGCAGGCTGTCGTACTTCCCCTTCACAGACGAGTAGCTGGACAGCGCGGCGTCGCGCTCAATCTCGACCGTTGCCTTCTCGTCCGCCAGCGCCGTGTAGGCGTCGCTGGCCTTCGGGTCAGGAAGAACGGTTCCGAAGGCCACTCCGCCGGCCAGAAGTACGACGGCGGCTGTCGCCAGCAGGGTGCCCTTCTTACGGCTGCGTTTCGGCGTCCCAGCTGCCGGCTGAGCCTCCGGCTCCGAATATTCCGCGCCGTCTGGCACCGGCGTGCCGGCGTCGTCAGTGTTCAACATATTCTCTTCCTTTGTTTGTGGATGACCGCTGAACGGCGGCGGGATACTGATCCCCCAATACGCGGTTCCCCGCCGCCGTCGCAGCTCCGGAAGATTGCTTCGTGGCTGCAGAATGAACCTACGGTCGAACCCGAAAGTCACCGCAAGATCGGTCTGATAACCCGGGTTATCAGACCCAAGCCTGAATTGTCTTCGGCCGACACTAAGCTGATGGGACGATCACGACTGAAGGGGGCAGCCATGGAGACAACCACGGAAACATTGCGCATGACGCTCTCCGATGTCGCCTCGCTCGCCCAGGTTCAGCGTCCCGTCGTTTCCATGTGGCGCAAGCGAAGCAGCGGAGGCCCGCTGCCGTTCCCGACGGCAGCCGCCCACGTGAACGGCGTGGAGCTGTTCGACGCCGATGATGTCACCGCCTGGCTCCAGGCCACCGGCCGGGGGAACAACCCGGAGGCTCGGAACGACGTCGCGGTCTTCGCGAGACTCTCGGCCCCTTCCGCGGAAGCACCACGGGACAGCCGCCAGACGTTCGATGGCCTGACCGCACTCCTCGCCCTGAAGGTCATTTCGGGACAGGCCCTGGCACAAAGTTCTGCAGCCGAACTGTTGGACGGCGCAGACGAAGCGGACCCTGACGATGTGTTCCTCTACTCCGAATTGGAGGCCCTCGGTTCGGCGCTCGCTGGTTTGGCCGGCTTCGCCGACAGGTTGGCGGACAGTGCGTTCAGCGCGCCCGCGGCCTTCGAAAAGCTGCTCGCCCACCGGTTCAAAGAGGGACTGCGCGAGCAATCGGACACCGCGCTGACAGGCGACGCACTGAAGCTCGTGGGCGCAACTGCCATGGAACTGGCCTCCACTCTGGACAGCAGGCTGCTCTTCGTCGATTCAACGCCCGGCGGCAGCGACGTGATGCTGAGCATCGTGGAGCAATTCGGAGAATCACGGCCCATCACTCTCCTGGCAGCCGACCACCACGGCAGCGCGTCACGGCTGGCCCGCCGTCGGCTGGCAGTGCATGGCACGGACAGCAGCCCGGTGAAGATTGACGCCAAGGGAGTCTTCGCGGTCAGCGGCCCTGCGGTGCACGTGGCGCAATATCCCGCCCCGGGCAATCCAGCCCTGGACACCACCGGCATCCTGAACAGCATTGAAAACATCGTCCTGCAAATGGACGACAGTCAGCGGGCCGTTGTCATCGCGCCGGCCCGGGTATTGTGCGACGCTCTCACCGGAGAAGCCGGCAACCTGCGCTCAGACCTGTTGCGGTCGGGCAGAGTCCGCGCCATCGTCCGCCTCCAGCCAGGGCTACTTCGTGCCAAGCCCCGGGAGCCGCAGGCCCTCTGGGTGCTGGGACCGTCCTTCGCTGATGTGCCGATTGCGGAACGCTGGACCAGCGTGGCGGACCTGAGCACCACCCCGCTCACCCTGGATGTCAGCCAGGACCTGATCAGTGACGTCGTCGCATCCATGGGCGATCGCGCCACCATCCGCGCGCACTCGTTCAGGTTCACCCGGCTCGTACAGACCCGCGTCCTCCTTGCCGGAAAAGGTTCTCTCGTCAGCGTCCCCACTGCCAGAAGTACGACGGCGGCTGGCAGCGCCGAGAGCGCGCTTCGGGTCGAGGAACTCACGCGTCTCCTGTCGCCACGAAGCTTCACGCCGGCGGCGCTGCCCGGAGTTCAGCCGGCTTGGCCCGGCACCGGTCCCCGGCCCGCTTCAATTCAGGAACTGCTGACCGCCGGAAACCTCAAGTACGTCAAGGGAATCAGGCTTCAAGGGACCGACCTCAACCGAAAGGCCGGAAGCAGGATCCTCTGCCGTGACGAACTCATGGACTCGCACGACGCCAAACCGCGGTTCGTCACGCTCCTCGACTTCGCCGCCAATTACCCGGCCGGGCGCCTCACCGACCCTGGTGACGTTGTCTTCTGTACCAGCCCGCGGCCCGCAGCGATGGTGGACACGGAGGGCGGCGCCGTCGTCGTCTTCCCTGCCCGGATCCTGAGAATCGACCGCGGCGACCCCGGCGGTCTGGTGCCGGACGTGGTTGCAGCCGACATCAACAGCCGACCCGCCGCAGACAAATCCTGGCGGAACTGGCGGTTGCGCCGCGCACCGGAAGTGCAACGCCGGCCGCTCTCCAACGCGTTAGCCAGGCTGCAACACGAGCAGGCCGAAGCCCGCCAACGTCTCGAACGACTGGAAGAACTCGCTACCCTGATTACGGACGGCGTAGCGGGCGGAAGCCTCACCCTGACAGACCCCAAGACCCACGCCGGACCAGAAGAAGGAACTGCATAATGCCTCCGAAATTGAAGGTGGACCTCGCCCCGTCCACCATGAAGGAACTCAAGGACACCCTCTGGAAGGCGGCGGACAAGCTCCGCGGTTCGATGGATGCCTCGCAGTACAAGGATGTGATCTTGGGGCTGGTGTTCCTGAAGTACGTCTCGGACGCGTTCGAGGAGCGCCGGGGGCAGATCCAGGCCGAGCTGGAAGCGGACGGACTCAACGAGGAGCAGATCGCACAGCTGATCGACGACGTGGACGAGTACACCGGCCGCGGCGTGTTCTGGGTGTCACCCCGGGCGCGCTGGACCTACCTGGCGGAGCACGCCAAGGGCCTGGACGCCATCGACGGCGCCGAGCCCAAGTCCATCGGACTGCTCATCGATGAAGCCATGGACCTCATCATGGCCGACAACAAGTCCCTGGCCGCCACCCTCCCCCGGATCTACAACCGGGACAACGTGGACCAGCGCCGCCTCGGCGAACTGCTGGACCTGTTCAACTCCGCACGTTTCACGGGCCAGGGTGCCAGCAAGGCGCGCGACCTGCTCGGCGAGGTGTACGAGTACTTCCTGGAGAAGTTCGCCAAGGCAGAGGGCAAGCGCGGGGGTGAGTTTTACACGCCGGCTGGCGTGGTCCGTGTGCTGGTGGAGGTCCTGGAACCCCACAGCGGCCGCGTCTACGATCCGTGCTGCGGCTCAGGCGGCATGTTTGTCCAGGCCGAGAAGTTTCTGGCGGCCCACCACATGGAGGGCTCGGACATCTCCGTCTACGGCCAGGAGCTCAACGAGCGCACCTGGCGGATGGCCAAGATGAACCTGGCTATCCACGGCCTGAATGCCAACCTGGCCTCGCGCTGGGGCGACACGTTCGCCCGCGACCAGCACCCGGAGCTGAGCGGCACCAACGGCGCGGACTTCATCATGGCCAACCCACCCTTCAACATCAAGGACTGGGCCCGCTCCGAATCCGATCCCCGCTGGAAGTACGGCGTTCCCCCGGTGGGCAACGCCAACTACGCCTGGATCCAGCACATCATCTCCAAGCTGGCCCCCGGCGGCAGCGCCGGCGTTGTCATGGCCAACGGTTCCATGTCCTCCAACTCCGGCGGCGAGGGCGAGATCCGCGCCCAACTGGTCGAAGCGGACCTGATCTCCTGCATGGTGGCGCTGCCCACCCAGCTCTTCCGCAGCACCGGCATCCCGGTGTGCACCTGGTTTTTCGCCAAAGACAAAACCGCCGGATCTCGCGGCTCGGTGGACCGGACCGGGCAGGTGCTCTTAATCGACGCCCGGAACCTGGGCTACATGGTGGACCGCGCCGAGCGAGCCCTGTCCGACGAGGACATCGCCAAGATCGCCAACACCTACCACGCCTGGCGCGGGACTGCTTCGGCGGTTGAGGGAGGGTTGACGTACGACGACGAGGCCGGCTTCTGCCATACGGCTTCACTTGCCGAGGTTAAGGCGGCAGACTACGCACTGACGCCGGGACGGTATGTAGGTGCTGCTGACGTGGAGGATGACGGCGAGCCGATCGAAGACAAGATCGCGCGTTTGTCCAAGGAGCTGTTTGAGCAGTTCGAAGAGTCCGAGCGACTGGCCGCTGTTGTGCGCGAGCAGCTGGGGAGGGTTTCATGAACTCTCCGCATGTTGACTCGTTCGGCAGTGCACCATTGCGGATGATCGACGGAGATCGAGGAAAGAACTATCCCAATGGAACCGATTTTTCGACGGACGGAGACTGCCTTTTTCTTAGCGCCCGAAATGTGACTAAATCCGGATTCATGTTCGGGGAGACTTCTTTCATTTCGGCTGAAAAAGACGCCTCCCTTCGTGCTGGAAAGGTCTGTCGTGGTGACGTCGTCATTACCACAAGGGGAACCGTAGGCAACGTGGCGTACTACGACAATTCCGTTCCCTTCGAAAACGTGCGTATCAACTCCGGAATGCTTATCCTCCGGACGGAGGAGTCGCTCCTCGACTCTCGCTATTTGTACCAATTTGTACGGTCGCGATCCTTTGTGGCGCAGATCGAGTCCCTAACGTCCGGCAGCGCGCAACCACAACTTCCGGTTCGCGATTTAGCCAACGTCATGATTCCGATTCCCAGCATGTCACAGCAACGAGCTGTAGCTGAGGTGTTAGGCGCCCTCGACGAAAAGATCGCCGCCAACACCAAACTCGTTGAATTGGCAGACGAACTGGCTGCTTCGCTTACTCGGTTTGCCGTGGACACCACCGGATCCGTTGCGTTATCCGAAATCGCCGACATAGTCATGGGGTCATCGCCCTCGGGCTCAAGCTTCAACGAGACCGGGGAGGGCACCGTCTTCTACCAGGGAGTCCGAGACTTCGGCGTTCGATTTCCAAGCAACCGGGTTTGGACGACTGCCCCTGTCCGCCTCGCCATGCCTGGCGACACACTTTTGAGTGTCCGAGCCCCCGTCGGCCGTGTGAATCTCGCAACGGAAGAGACGTGCATAGGGCGTGGCGTGGCCTCAGTGCGTTCAACCCATCAACAACCCTTCACCGTTTTTCACCTCCTCAAGGACTCGCACGACGCTTGGGCATCGTTCGAGGCTGAAGGCACAGTGTTTGGATCCATCAACAAGGGCCAACTGGCTTCCCTTCAGGTGCCTCGGCTGAGGCCTGAGCACCAAATACTCCTGGAAACAAGGCTGGCACCATTTGAGCACACCATTGCCTCGGCGCTGTCAGAGAACTCGAACCTCGCCGCGACCCGTGACGCGCTCCTCCCACAGCTCATGTCCGGAAAGCTCCCGGTCAAGGATGCGGAGAAAGCCCTGGAGAACGCCGGGGTGTAAGCGCGCAGCGGGGATGGTAGTGGCAGCTGGGGATAGCCGGCCGAAGCCTGAGTAAGCTGAACAACAAATCGATTTTGGGGGAATCACCGTGACAGCACCAGCAGTAGCCTTTTCCGAAGCGGACTGGGAGGGAGCGGCGAAGGAGAGGCTCGGCGAACTCGACTGGAAACCCGTGGAGGGCCAGTCCATTGCACCGGGTTCCGGGGAACGCGACTCGTGGGCTGAGCTGCTCATCCGGCCACGGCTCCTCGAAGCCCTGCGGCGACTCAACCCGACGGTCCCTGCCCAGTACCTGCAGCAGGCCCTGTCGGAAATCGCGTCACCCGAATCGAACGACGCGGTTGCGGAGAACCAGCGTATCCACGACTGCCTGGTTGACGGCTACCGGCTTTCCTACATCGATTCCGACGGCTACGAAGCCAGCCCCACCATCCGGATCATCAGCCAGGAACCGGACCAGAACGACTGGCTCGCCGTCAGCCAGGTGACGCTGGTGGAAGGCGACTACAAACGCCGCTTCGACATCGTCCTCTACTGCAATGGCATGCCCGTCAGCATCATCGAACTCAAAAAGGCCGGCAACGCCCACGCCGACCTTCCCGGCGCCCACGCCCAGCTTCAGACCTACCTCCGCGAATTCCCCATGGCCTTCCGCTTCTGCGTGTTCACGCTCACCTCGGACGGCATCCAGGCGAAGTACGGAACGCCGTTCACCCCCTTCAACCACTTCTCACCATGGAACGTGGACGACGACGGTGTGCCGGTTCCGCAGGGCCTGATGATCGACGGCGACGCCGTCACCGCGTTGGATACAGCGCTGGACGGTCTCTACAACCAGGAACGCTTCCTGCAGCTGACACGCAACTTCACGGCATTCGACCAGGGCTCTGGCGGGTTGGCCAAACGTATCGCCAAGCCACACCAGTACTATGCGGTCACCAAAGCTGTGGCCAGCACCATTCAGGCGGTGGAGAGCAACGGCAAGGCCGGCGTTGTCTGGCACACCCAGGGTTCGGGCAAGTCCATGGAAATGGAGCTGTACGCCAACATGGTGGCTCGGCAGCCGAAACTGAAGAACCCCACAGTCGTGGTGATCACCGACCGGAATGAGTTGGACGGCCAGCTATTCGAGGGCTTCGACCGGAGCCTGCTGCTCGCAGAGTCGCCGAAGCAGATCAAGAAGCGTTCCGAACTGCGGGATGAGTTGAGTAACCGGACCACCGGCGGCATCTATTTCACCACGCTGCAGAAATTCGGCCGCAGCAAGTCCGAAAAGGACGCCGGCGCGGACCACCCGCTGTTGTCCGACCGACGCAACATCATCGTGGTGGTGGATGAGGCCCACCGCTCGCATTACGACGATCTGGACGGCTACGCACGGCACCTGCGTGATGCCCTGCCGCACGCGACCCTGATCGCGTTCACAGGCACACCCATTTCCTTTGATGACCGCAACACCCAGGATGTCTTTGGCGACTACATCGACATCTACGACCTCTCGCGCGCTGTAGAAGACGGGGCTACGGTGCCGGTGTACTTCGAGCCTCGGCTGATCAAAGTGGGCTTAGCTGAGGATGTCACGGAGAAGATCCTTGACCAGGCCGCCGACGAGGCCACGGTCGGTCTGGACGACACTGAGCGGGCGCGCCTCGAGGCGAGTGTCGCCGTCGTAAACGCCGTCTATGGTGCGCCGCAGCGAATCGCTGCCCTGGCCGAGGACCTCGTGGCGCACTGGGAAAACCGGCGCGAGCGGATGGGGAAGTTCATCGAGGCGCCGGGCAAGGCGATGATCGTGGGCGGGACGCGGGAGATCTGCGCCAAGCTGTACGCGGCGATCGTGGAGCTGCGGCCCGACTGGCATTCGGACGACCTGTCGATGGGCAAAATCAAGGTGGTGTACTCGGGCGACGCGACCGATGTGCCGCCGGTTTCCGACCATGTGCGCCGGGATTCGCTGAATGCCCAGGTGAAGGAGCGGCTCAAGAACGTTGATGACGAGCTGGAGCTGGTGATCGTCAAGGACATGATGCTCACCGGCTACGACTCTCCTCCGCTGCACACGCTGTACCTGGACCGGCCGCTGAAGGGCGCGCTGCTGATGCAGACGCTCGCGCGGGTGAACCGCACGTTTCGCGGCAAGGAAGACGGGCTGCTGGTGGCGTACGCGCCGCTGGCGGAGAACCTGGCGAAGGCGCTGGGCGAGTACACACAGTCGGACCAGGCGAACAAGCCTGTGGGCAAGAATATCGATGAGGCTGTGGCATTGGTCCGCGACCGAGTGGCGGCCTGCCGCAGCCTCTTAGCTGGCTATGACTGGAAAGCTGTGTGGCACAAGGGCGGCCCGAAGGCGTTTCTCAATGCAACTTGGGGCTCCGTAAACTACCTTCGCGATGTAAATACTCCAGGCAACCGCCCGGCTGATGGCGAAGACTCTCTCGCTGCGCAGTACCGACGGGTCTCGAGCCAGCTCGCAAGAGCGTGGGCGCTTTGTTCTTCCTCCGCGGATCTGGAGTCGCTACGCCCTGAGATAGCGGTATACGAGGAGATTCGCGTCTTCATGGCAAAAATGGACGCCGCCGACCGGCAGGCCAGCGGCGAACCTGTACCGGAGGAGATCCAGCGGCTGCTGGGGAACCTGATTGCGTCCGCAACGTCCTCCGGTGAGGTGCTGGACATCTACGACGCCGCCGGCATGCCGAAGCCGTCATTGGATGACCTGACGCCGGAGTTCATTGCCAAGACGCAGAAGGCGCGGAACCCGCAGCTGGCCATCGAGGCGCTGCGGAAGCTGATTGCCGACGAGTCTGCGTCTTCCACCCGGAATAACGTGATCCGGCAGCGGGCTTTCTCGGAGCGGATTACGGAACTGATGAAGAAGTACACCAACCAGCAGCTGACCTCGGCTGAGGTCATTGCCGAACTAGTTGAGCTGGCGCGGGAGGTTGCGGCCGAAGGTAACCGCGGTGCGCACTTCACTCCCCCGCTGAACTCCGACGAACTCGCGTTCTATGACGCCGTGGCCTTGAATGAATCTGCGGTGGAGGTCCAGGGCGAAGGAAAGTTGGCTGAGATCGCGCGGCAGCTCGTGAATGTAATGCGGCGGGACGTGCGGACCGACTGGACGGTACGTGACGATGTCCGGGCCAAACTCCGCTCGTCGATCAAACGGCTGTTGGTCATCAACGGGTACCCGCCGGACAAGCAACCCGAGGCAATCAAGCTAGTCATGGAGCAGATGGAATCCATGGCGCCGCGGTTTGCCGAGGCACGAATTTCTTACTGAACCTACTTATGAAGAATCGATAGAGGAGATCTACTTTGCTACTTGCGGGCCCAATAAATGAGTATAAGCAATCGTTCGAGCTACCCAAGATGGCTGCCCATACGGAGTTTGAGTACTTTGCAACACATGTGGCGTTCGGGCATGAATATTTAACTGACGAAGACATAAGCGACTACATGGCGGGGGACGGAACTATCGGCGTCGATTCTGCCTTGATCGTTATTAATGGTCAGCCGGTAAATAACCTCAGTGATGCCCGGGACCTCATAGGTGCCTCGAAGTCTTTGGATGTTTCCTTTCACTTCCTTCAGGCCAAAACGTCTGTTTCGTACAGCCGTGACCTAGTCCTGGGTTTCATGGATGCCGTTGAGGGTTTCATCGATGGTCGGCAGAGCGTCATTTCGCACCCCTTTTGGGCGAAACTAAGGGAAATCTTTACGGAAATCTACGCTGCTAGCGCAAAGTTCAGGAGTGGTGCACCGGAACTGCGCGTTTACTTTGCATTCCAAGGAACACCGCCCTTCAATGATTCACTCTATCAGGATACTATTAGGACCTTTGAAACGGGCATTGACAATCGAGCAATGTTCCGCTCGGTACACACAAATGTCCTGGGCGCATCACAATTACTCCGACTGTACAATGCGACAGTTAATAAAGTAGAAGCCACGGTCAGCTTTCCTAGACAAACCCCTCTTCCCCGCATCCCCGGTATTGAACAAGCGTACATCGGGGCCATAGCCGGAGCTGAGCTCATAAAAATGCTCGCCACCGACGCTGGCAGTCTCCGAAAATCAGCGTTCTTTGATAACGTGAGGGACTTTCAGCAATGGAACCCCGTCAACGAAGAAATGTATTCAACGCTTGACAGTGATAAAAAGGCACTCTTTGCAGTATTGAACAACGGTGTCACCGTGGTTGCTAAAGAAGTGCGCATAGCTGGCGATGACTTCACTATTGAGGACTACCAAATCGTAAATGGCTGCCAAACGAGCAACGTATTATTTTTTGCGCGAGAACTCGATCTATCGAGCGTATACATTCCTTTACGTCTGATTGTAACGAATGATGCAGACACAACAGCCAAGATAACTCAAGCGACCAATAGTCAGACGCCAATCACAAAAGAAGATCTGATAGCCTCGACGGACTTCCAAAAGGAGCTAGAGACGTTCTACAAGTCCATGGCATCCGCGCGGTCGAAGCAACGCCTCTACTACGAACGACGTTCAGGCCAGTTCGCTGAAGAATCGGTCGAGCAGACAAGAGTTGTCACGAAGCTGATCCAGATGAAAGCCTTTGCGGCGATGTTTCTCAATGTGCCTCATATTTCCAGTCGCTTTCCCGGAGAACTCTACGAACTATCCCCAGAGAAGATCTTCCGATCTGGGCACAAGCTCGAAAGTTACTTCGCTAGCGCACTCTGCTGGTATCGACTCGACGTGTGGCTTCGAACTGGCAGGATAGATTCCTCCCTAAAACCGTCTCGATTCGTCATGATGAACGTATTCAGGCGAGTGGCACTGCCGGATTTGCAGCCGGGGGACCTATCGACAAAGAGTGCCACGACTTACGCAAACAAACTAGTCGAGATATTGAGTGATGATGTTGTGTCGCTTCAGTACTTTGAGAAGGCTGCAGCGATCGTCCGAACGGCTTCCGCGGGGGACCCAAGTCGAGACCGAGTGAAGCGCGAAAAGCTTCTGCAAGATTGCATTGGTCTCATTGAGGCCGAGGAGCGAGAGATGGCGACGGCCGAATAAATTGACTCTCTACACTAGCGCGGAGATGGATCTCTAGTCCGGCAGTAGGGGCTGGAAGTGCTCTTCCGCGCGACAGGTATATGGCTGATGAGTAATACGCTACAAAAATAAAAGACGGGCCCATCTGCTTTAGCAGATGGGCCCGTCTAGTTACAGGAACATCGTTGGTGGTGTGGTGTTGTTGTTGTTGCTAGAAGTCCCAGTCGTCATCCTCAGTATTAACGGCCTTACCGATGACGTACGAGGACCCGGACCCGGAGAAGAAGTCGTGGTTCTCGTCGGCGTTCGGCGACAGCGCCGAGAGGATGGCCGGGTTCACGTCGGTGACGGAGGCCGGGAACATGGCCTCGTAGCCCAGGTTCATCAGCGCCTTGTTGGCGTTGTAGTGCAAGAACTTCTTGACGTCCTCGGCCAGGCCGACGGAGTCGTAAAGGTCATGCGTGTACTGCACCTCGTTCTCGTACAGCTCGAAGAGCAGCTCGAACGTGTAGTCCTTGATCTCCTGCTTGCGCTCCTCGGACAGGCCCTCCAGGCCCTTCTGGAACTTATAGCCGATGTAGTAGCCGTGCACGGCTTCGTCGCGGATGATCAGGCGGATCAGGTCGGCCGTGTTCGTCAGCTTGGCCCGTGAGGACCAGTACATGGGCAGGTAGAAGCCCGAGTAGAACAGGAAGGACTCCAG
Source organism: Pseudarthrobacter sp. S6 (assembly GCF_050156575.1). Taxonomy (NCBI): domain Bacteria; kingdom Bacillati; phylum Actinomycetota; class Actinomycetes; order Micrococcales; family Micrococcaceae; genus Pseudarthrobacter; species Pseudarthrobacter sp. S6. Next base: position 2,632,774 of record NZ_CP189581.1, read on the forward strand.
CAGGGTGGAGGCCACCTTGCGCTTCAGGGGATCGTCACCCTGGTAGTAGTCCATGACAATCTGGGCCTTCTTCTGAAGGTTCACGTTCTCTGTGGACCAGCGAAAGGCCTCGTCGATCTCCTTGGTGGAGGCCAGCGTGGAAAAGATTGAGGAGTAGCTCTTGGCGTGCACGGATTCCATGAACGCAATGTTCGTGTAGACGGCTTCCTCGTGCGGGGTGATCGCGTCAGGAATCAACGAGACGGCGCCGACGGTGCCCTGGATGGTGTCCAGCAGGGTCAGGCCCGTGAACACGCGCATGGTGAGCTGCTGCTCGTCCGGAGTCAGCGTGGCCCACGACTGCACGTCGTTGGAGAGCGGGATCTTCTCGGGCAGCCAGAAGTTGTTGACCAGACGGTTCCAGACGTCTACGTCCTTATCGTCCTGGATGCGGTTCCAGTTGATCGCTTCGACGTGGCTAAGCAGCTTGACCTTCTCGGTCATGTCATCCCCTAAAAGTTGGGTTGTTCTTTGAAGTTAAGCGTACGACGGCGGGCGGGCGCCCGCCGTCGTACTGGCCAGATTTAGTTGAAGATTAAAGCATGCAGCTGACGCAGCCGTCCACCTCAGTTCCCTCCAGCGCGAGCTGGCGGAGACGGATGTAGTAAATGGTCTTGATGCCCTTCTTCCAGGCGTAGATCTGGGCCCGGTTGATGTCGCGCGTGGTGGCCGTGTCCTTGAAGAACAGCGTCAGGGACAGGCCCTGGTCCACATGCTGGGTGGCTGCGGCGTAGGTGTCGATGACCTTCTCGTAGCCGAGCTCGTACGCGTCCTGGTAGTACTCCAGGTTGTCGTTCGTCAGGTACGGGGCCGGATAGTACACGCGGCCCAGCTTGCCTTCCTTGCGGATCTCGATCTTGGACGCCACCGGGTGGATCGAGGAGGTGGAGTTGTTGATGTAGGAGATCGAGCCCGTCGGCGGGACGGCCTGCAGGTTCTGGTTGTAGATGCCGTGCTCCATGACGGAAGCCTTCAGCTCGCGCCAGTCATCCTGGGTGGGGATGTGGATGTTCTTGAACAGTTCCGCAACCTTGGCGGTCTGCGGCACCCACTCCTGCTCCGTGTACTTGTCGAAGAACTCACCCGACGCGTACTTGGACTTCTCGAAGCCGCCGAAGGTCTGCCCGGTCTGGATGGACAGCAGGTTCGAGGCGCGGACCGCGTGGTACACCACCGAGTAGAAGTAGATGTTGGTGAAGTCCAGGCCCTCTTCGGAACCGTAGTGGACCCGCTCGCGGGCCAGGTAGCCGTGCAGGTTCATCTGGCCCAGGCCGATGGCGTGGGACTGGTCGTTACCGCGGGCAATGGACGGCACCGAGGTGATGTTGGACATGTCCGAGACTGCCGAGAGGGACCGGATGGCCGTCTCGATGGTCAGGCCGAAGTCCGGGCTGTCCATGGCCTTCGCAATGTTCAGCGAACCCAGGTTGCAGGAGATGTCCTTGCCGGTCTCGGCGTAGGACAGGTCATCGTTGTACGTGGTGGGCTGGGAAACCTGGAGGATTTCCGAGCACAGGTTGGACATGATGATCTTGCCGTCGATCGGGTTTTCCCGGTTCACGGTGTCCTCGAACATGATGTACGGGTAGCCGGATTCGAACTGGATCTCGGCGAGGGTCTGGAAGAACTCGCGCGCCTTGATCTTGGTCTTCTTGATCCGGGAGTCGTCCACCATCTCGTAGTACTTCTCGGTGACCGAGACGTCGGAGAACGGCATGCCGTAGACGCGTTCGACGTCGTACGGGGAGAACAGGTACATGTCCTCGTCCTTCTTGGCCAGCTCGAACGTGATGTCCGGGATGACAACGCCCAGCGAGAGGGTCTTGATGCGGATCTTCTCATCCGCGTTCTCGCGCTTGGTGTCCAGGAAGCGGTAGATGTCCGGGTGGTGCGCGTGCAGGTACACCGCACCGGCACCCTGGCGGGCACCGAGCTGGTTGGCGTAGGAGAAGCTGTCCTCGAGGAGCTTCATCACGGGGATGACGCCGGAGGACTGGTTCTCGATCTGCTTGATCGGGGCACCCACTTCGCGGATGTTGGTCAGCGCGAACGCCACACCGCCGCCGCGCTTGGACAGCTGCAGCGCCGAGTTGATGGACCGGCCGATCGATTCCATGTTGTCTTCGATGCGCAGCAGGAAGCAGGAGACCAGCTCGCCGCGCTGGCGCTTGCCGGCGTTCAGGAAGGTGGGGGTGGCCGGCTGGAAGCGGCCTTCGATGATCTCGTCCACCATCTGCAGGGCGAGCTTCTCGTCACCGCGGGCCAGGTGCAGGGCCACCATGCAGACGCGGTCCTCGTAGCGCTCCAGGAAGCGGTTGCCGTCGAACGTCTTCAGCGTGTAGGACGTGTAGAACTTGAACGCGCCCAGGAAGGTTTCGAAACGGAACTTCTTCTTGTACGCGCGGTTGTAGAGCTCGCGGATGAAGTTCATCGTGTACTGGTCGAGGGTTTCGCGCTCGTAGTACTGGTTCTTCACCAGGTAGTCGAGCTTCTCTTCCAGGTCATGGAAAAAGACGGTGTTGTTGTTCACGTGCTGCAGGAAGTACTGGTGTGCAGCTTCGCGGTCGGCCTCGAACTGGATCTCTCCGTTGGGGCCGTACAGGTTCAGCATGGCGTTGAGCTCGTGATAGCCCAGCCCCTTATAGGCGGCCGGCATCTCGGGCTTTTCGACGGCGGCACTCCGCTTTTCGGCAGCGGCGGTGCCCTGGCCTTCGGCCCTGGTTACTTCTGTGTCTGCGACAGTCGTGTCCAAAACGTGTCCAATCCATTGTGTACGCGGGCGACGTCTTCTGGCGTGCCCATAAGTTCAAATCTGTAGAGCCTGGGGACGTTGCATTTGGCGGCAATGATGTCCGCGGCCATGCAGTAGTTGTCCCCGAAGTTTGTGTTGCCTGCACCGATAACCCCGCGGATCAGTTGCCTGTTCTGCGGGTCGTTCAGAAAGCGGATCACCTGCTTGGGTACGGAGCCCTCTCCCCCGGTGCCCCCGTAGGTCGGCACTACCAGCACGTAAGGCCGGGTGGCGAGGAGGGGTGCATCCTTTGCATGGAGCGGGATCCGTGCCAGCTCACGTCCGAGCTTCGCGACAAAGCGGCTGGTGTTCTCGGAGGTGGAGGAAAAGTAGATGAGCTGGCTCTGTGTGGTGACAGGCGCCAACGGGGCCACCTGGGCCCTGGCTACTGCCAGTGCTGACACGGGAGTCACCTCATGTGTGCGGATTGAAAGTTGCCGGCTGGCGAAAAGTTTAAGGCCTTAGGCCACGGAGGAAACGGCAGACAGTGCCAGTTCCTCGATCTTGTCCGGGCGGAAGCCTGACCAGTGGTCCTGGTCCGTGACTACAACAGGTGCCTGCATGTAGCCCAGCGCCTTCAGACGCTCGAGGGCATCGGCGTCCTGGGAGATGTCAACGCTCTGGTAAGTGATGCCCTTTTTGTCCAGCGCACGGTAGGTTGCGTTGCACTGTACACACGCAGGTTTGGTGTAAACCGTAACGGTCATTGTCCCTGTCCCCTTTATCGAAATCTTCGCTCGTCTAGTCCTGCCCAAGCTGTACGTCGATACTACATGTAGTGCAGACGGCTCTTCGGAACCCCAAGATGATGTATTACAAGTATGTCATTTAATGCACTTTTAATCCACAGGCAAGCGCCTGCGAAATGTCCGGAATCCCGCCATTTTTGCGGACGAAATCCACACCCTGTGGAGTACTTAGCCACAATTAACCCCCAGCGTGTCGCGTACGGGACGGCGTGTCGCTGCTGGTGGCGAGGCACTGGAAATGAGTGCATGGCCACTACATCTAGTGGCGCCTGACACGCGACGACGGACGCAACGGGCCTACCATCGATTATGGCGGGGCTCCGCCCGGCGCGGGGACAATCGACGGGAACAGAGGATCTGACATGAAGCTGAAGACGTTGGTTTTCACGACGGTCGCCACCGCCGCTTCGGCTGCTGCCGGTGGCGTTGCCACCGATCCGGGCAGCTCCTGGTACCTCCGGCTGCGCAAGCCGGGCTGGCAGCCGCCCGCCATTGCCTTCCCCGTCGTGTGGACGGCCCTGTATGCGGACCTCGCGCTGACTTCGGCCGTCGCCCTGGACAGTGCTGGGGCGGCCGCGGCTCCACTAGCCGGCGGGTCCGACAGACAGCAGGAAATCCGCGCCTATCGTGGCGCCCTGGCCGCAAACCTCATTCTCAATGCTGCATGGAGTTGGCTTTTCTGGCGCTCCCGCCGGCCATGGCTGGCCGCGGCGGAATGCGCTGTGCTGGCGGCCAGCAGCGCGGACCTGGTCCGCAGAACCTACCGGCTCAACCGCACCGCGGGCAGTTCGCTTGCCCCCTACGCCGCGTGGTGCGGCTTCGCCACCGTGCTGTCCAGTGCAATCGCGCGGCTGAACTCCGGAACCGGCGTCCGGCGCAAATAGTCTGCCGGTTCAACCCATAGCTGCGATGCTGTCCCGGATCTCCCGGCGCAGGACTTTGCCGATGAGCGAACGCGGGAGGGAATCGAGCACCACCACCCGGCGGGGCACCTTGTAGGCAGTCAGCTGTGCCCGGGCATAAGCCAGGAGAGCGGCAGGATCGATGGTGGTCCCCGGGATGGGCACCACGGCGGCTACCACGTCCTCGCCCCCGCCGGGCCGGGGCAACCCCACCACGGAGACTTCCGAAATGCCCGGGAAGGTGGCCAACACGTCCTCCACCTCACTGGGCGAAACGTTGAAGCCGCCGGTGATGATCAGTTCCTTGATTCTGTCCCGGATGGTGACGAAGTAGTCATCATCTACCGAGACGATGTCGCCGGTGCGGAACCAGCCGCCGTCGAGCAATGAATCTTCGGTCTCCTCCGGCCGGTTCCAGTAGCCGGAAAATACCTGCGGGCCGCGGATCAGGAGTTCGCCCTCCTCCCCCGGGGCACGGTCCAGGGCCACGTTCTTCGGATCCACCACCCTGATGTCTGTCAGCGGGAACGGCACACCCACGGTGCCGGGCTTCCTGCTCGGTCCGAAGGGGTTCCCAATGGCGATAGGGGAAGTTTCGGTCAGCCCGTAGCCTTCGATGAGGTAACCACCCGTCGCTTTCTCCCAGGTCTCCACCGTCTCTGTGGGCAGGTTCATGGCCCCGGAGATGGAAAACCGGATGCTTTCCAGCCCTATGCCGCGTTGCGCCGCCGCGACCGCAATGCGGTCATAGATCGGCGGTACGGCAGGCAGAAACGTGGCGGGAGACTTCTTGAGCGCCTTCAACACGAGGTCCACGTCGAACTTGGGGAACAGAACCAGCTTCGCGCCGATGCTGAGGGCGAACGTCATGCACAGGGTGAGGCCATAAGCGTGGAACATCGGCAGCACCGCATAGACGGTCTCTTTGCCCTCCTTCAGCCCGGGCACCCACGCACGGCCCTGTGCGGCATTGGCCCGCAGATTGGCGTGGGTGAGCATGGCGCCCTTCGGCAAGCCGGTGGTGCCGGACGTGTACTGGAGGACGGCAAGGTCCCGGGCGCCGGGCCGCGGATGTTTCTTCTTGAGCTCTCCAGCTTCGAGGAGTTGCCTCCAGGGCAGCACCGGGCGCGTGCCGGGCGCCGGGCCGCCCCTGGGTTCGCCCCTGGGTTCGCCCCTGCCGACGGTGAGGGCGGCACGGGCCTTCCGGGCGGCGGGTACCGGAAGCTGCAGCGCCAGGCGCTGCAGCAGCGGCATCGCCGAGATGAGCTCCACCGAGACAATAGTGCGGAGCCCGACGTCGGCCGGCAGCTGGCGGACCCGCTCCACAGCCTTGTCCCAAACGATCGCGACGGCGGACTCATGGTCCTCGAACAGGTGCCGCAGTTCGCGGTCCGTGTAGAGCGGATTGTGCTCGACCACCACGGCGCCGAGGCGCAGCACGGCATGGAAGGCGACCACGTGCTGGGGACAGTTCGGCATCACGAGGGCCACCCTGTCGCCGGATTTGACACCCAGTTTCTTCAGGCCCGCGGCGGCCTGGCTGATCAGTTTTCCGAGCTCACGGTAGGTAGTGCCGGCGCCGAAGAACTCCAAAGCGGTCTTGGACCCGTAGCGCCGCACGGACGTGTCCATGAGGTCCACCAGCGAACCCTCGGGGAGCACCAGATCCGCCGGGACACCCGTCCCATAGGAACTGGTCCATGGACGCCCACTCCATGGCTGACCCGGCTGGGCTTCCGCACACTGCCCCGTATCGCCGCCGGGCGCCTGCCGCGTGGTCTTCTTCATCATCAGTCCTTGCCGCCGGAATTTGCCGAGTGTGCGCGCTGACCTGCACGCCGCAAGAATCCTACCGGGCCGCAGACGGATGAGCGGTCCTTTCGCCGCCGCTTGAATGTCAGACCCCCTTGTCATGATGGATATATGAGGAACCCGGCAGTGGCAAAGGCATATGCGGACATCACCGCAGCCGTTGCTATGCTCACCGGCGTCGTGAACGAACACGGTTCCGGTGGACTTTCAGCGGAGGGCGATCCGTTGCCGGGATTGTCCGAAGATTGCCTCGACATTCTGATTGGGGCTGCGGCAGTGGATGCGCAGATGGCGGCAGTGAAGGCCGGGGCTGCCGTGAAGTACGCAGATATTGCCCGGGCGGTGGCTCCTCCGGATGCTTCGGTCCAGGCGCAGGAGATGGCAGTCACGGCGGAGGTTGGGTGTGCCCTGACTATCGGTGACCGGGCGGCCGATTCGTTCCTGGGGGTCTCCCACGCACTGACCAATACATTGCCGTTGACCATGGCCGCCCTGCAGTCCGGAACCATCTCCTGGCAGCACGCCCGGGTCATGGCGGACGAAGCCGCCACCCTTGACCAGGCCGGTGCCGCCGCGCTTGAGGCCCACTTCCTGGACCCGGACGCTCCGGGCTCGGCCAGTGGGTGTCCCGCCGGCGAAATGCCGGCATTCCGGTTCCGGCACAAGGCCCGTACCTGGCGCGAACGCCACCACGCCGAGAGCATCGAGAAACGCCACGCGAAAGGTGTCCTGGACCGTCGCATCGAGTACGCGCCGGACCAGGACGGGATGGCCTGGCTTTCGGCTTACCTCCCGGCGGACCAGGCGGTCGCAATCTGGAACCGGACCACCGCTGTGGCTCGTGGTTTACAAGGCCCCGACGAGCCCCTGACTCTCACCCAACTCCGGGCGGACGTTTTCGCCGCCGCCCTCCTTGGCAACGGAAACCATGGCAACGGAAACCATGGCAGCAACGGGAGCGCTGAGGGAAGCGAACCCGGACGGGTTCCGCCGCCGCGGGCCGAAGTCTTGGTGACGGTCCCGGTGTTCTCCCTGCTCGGCGCCACCGATGAGCCAGCGATGCTGGACGGCTATGGCCCCATCCCGGCATCGATGGCCCGGGACGTCGTGGCGAACGGTGCCGACTCGTTCTATCGGGTCCTGATTGACCCCAGGGACGGGGCTCCGCTGGAGATCGGGCGGTCCAGTTACCGGCTGAGCAAGGCCATGCGGCAGTGGTTGCGACTGCGGGACGGCAAGTGTCCCTTCCCGGGCTGCAGCAACAACTCACTGGACAACGAGGCCGACCATATCCTCGCCTGGGCCAAGGGCGGCACCACCGGGGTCTCGAATCTGGGACAGCCATGCCCCAAACACCACAAACTCCGGCACAACGGAGGCTGGCAACCCACACCAGCCTCCAAAACCGAACCACCAGGCTGGATTTCCCCCTCGGGCAGGCGCTATACAAGTGAACATCAAGACTGGGAACCACCTCACTGGCCCAACCAACTCAAACCCCAGGAAACTCTCCCGGACGGCTACCCGGACCTTGTCCACATCGGACTTTCGCTTGGGGAAGAGGGATTGGAGAGGCTCTTCCATGTCCGGGCTTAAGAAGGGCCGATCGGCGGGACCGTTGCTACAGCTGGGCCTCCCGGCGATCCAGGACAATCTGCTGCACGTCCAGATAGCCGGACTGGAAACCCGCCCGTGAATAGCACAGATAGAACAGCCACATCCGCTGGAACACCGCGTCAAAGCCGAGCCCGCCGACTTCCGCCGAACGCGCGATGAACTGTTCCTCCCAGAGGCGGAGGGTCGCGGCGTAGTGATCGCCCAGGCCCATCCGCTCCCGCACCCGCAACGTGGTGTGCTGCTGGGTCACGCTTTCAATGGCCCGCACGGACGGCAGGAAGCCCCCGGGGAAGATGTACTTGTGCACCCAGGTGTAGGCGTTGCGCGTGGCCAGCATGCGGCCGTGCGGCATGGTGATGGCCTGGATGGCCACCTTCCCACCCGGGGCCAGCACGCGGTCGATGGTCTGGAAGAAAATGGGCCAGTACTCATAACCAACCGCCTCGATCATCTCCACTGACACAATGGCGTCAAACTCGCCTTCCACGGCCCGGTAGTCCTGCAGCGCCACGGTCACCCGGTCTGCGTAGCCGGCGGCGGCAATGCGTTCCTGCGCCAGCGCCCGCTGTTCACTGGAGAGCGTCACACTGTAGACAGTGGCACCGCGGGCTGCTGCCCGGAGGGCCAATTCACCCCAGCCGGTGCCGATCTCCAGCAGCCGCGTGCCCGATCCGACGCCGGCCTTGTCCAGCAGCCTGTCGATCTTGGCCTGTTGGGCCTCCGCCAACGCGTCCCACGGGACCGAATCCAGTGCACCGTCACTCAGCGGGAAAAGCGCCGAGGAGTAGCTCATGGTGGTGTCCAGGAAGTTGGAGAAGAGCTCGTTGGAGAGGTCGTAGTGCCGCGAGATGTTGCTGCGGGTGTTCTGCTCTTCATTGCGTTCCTGCCGCGGCGTCCGCGGCAGGTACAGGTTCCGCAGCCTCTGCAGCGGTGCGGGGATCAGGGTGTCCACGGACGCGGCGAAGACCTCCAGCACCCCGGCGAGGTCCGACGCTTCCCAATCCCCCGCCATAAATGATTCGCCCAGCCCGATCAGGCCGTTGTCCCCGATCCGCAGATTGAATGCTGCCGGCCTGACCATGGTCATCACCGGCGCGTCCGGGCCGCCGGTGCCCAGCACTGAACCGTCCGGGTAGGCAACGCGCAGAGGCAGCCGTCGGACGGCCGCCTTGAACAGCAGGCCGGCGGCTTTGCCCGCCACCAGCGCTTTAGTTCCCGACGGCGCGTGGGCAACACCGGGCCATACGTCAGGATCAATGGTGTCCGGCGACGCCGGTACCCCGCCAGCAGTCTGCCCTGTCACCAGGTGCCGTGCGTCTGGCTTCGCGGCGGAAACCTCCGCAGTCGCGGCTGTTCCGTTTTCATCGGTCATGGTCATTGGACTGCCTCCTGTGAGGGGTGATGTGGTTTTTTGATGACTGGCAGGCGTCGTGCCCATAGTTTCATGCCCTGAATCCGGATCAGCGCCGAGACCAGCAGCGGCGCGGCCGGGACCGCAACGGCCGCTGCCAGGATGTTCCTGACGGTGGCCGGGCGCCGGTCCCCGTCCATGGTCGCGGCGAACGGCCGCTGCCCTTCCCGCTCCAGGACGATGGAGACGGACAGCCGCTGCTCCGGCGCGGGCAGCTTCATCCTGTACTGCCCGTCAACGTCATTGAACGGTGAAACGTAGAAGGCCTTGGGCACGCTGGCCCGCCCGGAAGGATCCGTTTCCAGGAGGTAGCAGTGGCGTTCGCCGTAGGTGTTGTGGACCTCGGCGATGACGCACTGCAGCTCCCCGGACATCCGATAGCACCAGAAGAGCGTGAGCGGGTTGAAGACGTGGCCGAAAACCCGGGCACTGGTCAGCATCCGGATGGCCCCGCCGTCGGGCTCCATCCCCCGGGTCCGCAGGTACCGTTCAACGTTGCTGCGGATGGTGGCCCCGGGATCGCCCAGGTGGTCGGCGGCCCGGAAGACAGCCAGCGGCCGCATGAACCCGGGCAGAACGGGGAGCCGGTCCACGTCCACAAACCAGCTGTAGCTCCTGTACGTGAACGCGTTCTTCAGCGGGCTCTGGCGCACGTGGGAAATGGACGTGCGGTAGATGGCTGCGGTTGAGCTCATGCGCCCTCCGAGGCGGAAAGCAGCTCAGGCTTGTGCGCCTGAATCCTGGGCGTATCCCAGGTGCGCCCCAGACTCGCTGCGGCACGGACACCGGCCAGGGCGCCATCTTCATGGAAGCCCCAGCCCAAGTAGGCGCCGGCGTAGGCGATGCGGTCATCGCTAAGGGCCGCAATACGCTGCTGTGCCCGCAGTGATTCAGGCGTGTACTGGGGGTGTTCGTAGACCATACGCTCCAGGACGCGGTTCTCCGCGATGAGCTCGGACTCCCCCAGGCTCACCAGGTAAGGCTGGCCATCCGACGGCTCAAGGCGCTGCAGCCGGGTGAGGTCGTAGCTGACCAGTACCTTGTCCGGCCGGGCTTTGCAGTCCGGGAGCCGGTAGTTCCAGGACGCCCTGGCATTCTCCGCGGTGGGCAGGACGGCCGCGTCCCGGTGGAAAACGGTGTGGTTGACGGAGTACGGCATCTGCCCGAGGGCTTCTTTTTCGGCCGGCGAGGCGTCCGCAAGGAAGCCCAGGGCCTGGGCCGGGTGCGTGGCTATGACCACTGCCTCGAAATCTTCAACTCCCTGTTCGGTGGTCAGTTCCACACCGAGCGCGTGGCGCCGGATACCGGTGACAGGACTGTTAAGCCGGATATCCGGCAACGTGGCTGCCAGTTTCTCCACGTACTGCCCCGAACCGCCGGTGACCGTCCGCCACTGCGGCGAACCCTTGACGCCCAGCATCCCGTGGTGTCCCAGGAAGGTGAAAAGGTACCGCGCCGGGTAGGACAGCGCTGTGGTGGGGTCACACGACCAGACCGCACTGACCACCGGCGTCATGAAATGCGAGATGAAGTACTTGCTGAAGCGCTCCTTTGCCAGGAATTCACCGAGGGTGGGCTCCGCGCCGCCCGCACCAGGGCCGGCGTCGGACGTTGGGCCCGCCTCAATCAGCGCCCGGGCCCTGCGGTAGAAGCGCATGACCTCCAGCAGCATCAGCAGGTAGCGTCCGCGCAGGAGACTGGACGGGCGCGCGATGATCCCGCGGCCGCCCCCACGGGCCCCGGCGTACTCCAGACCGCAGCCGTCACAGCGGACGGACATGCTCATTTCCGAATCCTGCGTCTCCACACCCAGCTCCGCGAACAGCCGCAACAGGGTGGGATAGGTCCGCTCGTTGTGGACAATGAAGCCGGTATCGATGCCGAGGGTGGATCCATCCGGCTGCGGAACGTCATGGGTGTGGGCGTGACCGCCCAGCCTGCTGTCCGCCTCAAAGAGGGTGACATTGTCGTGGCGGTTCAGGACATACGCGGCCGTCAGGCCCGCCACTCCACTGCCCACAACGGCAATGCGCCGCCCCTGCGGCTTGAAGGTCGAGTTCCCTGCCAAAAACACTGTTCTACTCCCCTGCTCGGACTTCGTGGTGCACTTGCTCGGTGCAAACTCTCTAGGGGCAGTTCGACGCCGTGGGGCCGGTGGATGACTGAGTTTGAAGTTATTCTTTGTGCCAGAATAAAGCGGGCCTTCCAGAACCGGTACCACACGGTGTTCAGGCGGCCCCGACCGAAGGACTGCCTTGGTAAATCCCGTTCATCTGAAGACTCTCCTCGAAGTTACCCGGTTGGGCTCGTTTGCGGCCGCAGCGGCACGCCTGGGATACACGGCGTCGGCGGTGTCGCAACAGATGTCCGCCCTGGAACGCGAGACGGGTGTGGTCCTGTTCCAGCGTTCGGCCCGCAGTGTGGTCCCCACCGAAGCCGCGGTGGTGATGACCCGGCACGCCGCGAAGGTCCTGACGGACATCGAAGCCCTGATGGCGGCAGCATCGAAGACGCACAGCAGCTCCAGCCAAGAGCTGCGGCTGGGAATCTTTCCCAGCCTGGCCACCTACGTCCTCCCCCGCATCCTTAAGAATCCGGCGTGGAAACACCTGGGCATCGACCTCAAGGTGTCCGTGGCCGAGCCGGCCCAGACCATCCAGGGACTGCGCACCGGCGGGGAGCTGGATGTGGCGTTGGTCTTTCAGGTGGGCCAGTCGGGGCTCGCCTGGCCGCACACCATCAACCGGCAGTGGATCGGCGACGACAACTTCCGCGTGGTGCTGCCCGCGGGCTGGGGGTTCCGCACGGACGCCAAGGTGGCGGCGGACCATTTGTCCGAACTGCCCTGGATCATGCACCACCCCGGGAGCCCCGATGCCGTGGTCATCGAACGGCTCTTTGCCAGCTGCAACCTGCATCCGCGCGTGGTGGCCCATAGCGACGATTTCCATGCCAGCCTCGAAATGGCGGCCGCCGGACTGGGCGCCGCACTGGTGCCCGAGCTCGCATTGCGGCACTGGCCGGCCGGAGTTGTGGTGCTGGACGTTCCAGAGATCCGGCTGGCACGGAACGTGTTTGCCCTGCTCATCAACGAGAAGAAGACCGCCCGGGTGCAGCTGTTTGTGGACCTGCTCGCCGAAACGCTGGCTGGCCTGGGGGCTGCAGGGAATTAGTCCCGAATGCTGGAAAGCGCAGCACTTGGGGTCTATGTTGAAGGTATGAACAGGGTAGCGAGCCAGCACTTTGGAGAAATCGAGCTCAACCACGGCAGGGATCACAACATCGCCGCCAAACATGAGCTGGGTGGCCAGTTACTGGAACTCGACCTGAATATTGACGCACACGACCACTTTGACGAAGCGGCCATGCACAAAGTGGACTACCGGTTGCGGTTCCTTCCCGAACTTGTGGACGAGGTCCGGCAGATGATCGCCGAGGAGCTGGAGCAGGAAGGCACCAGCCCGCAGGAATACCTTCACTTCCACTGCAGCGCGCTGAAGGACGAACACCTGCAGAAAGTCTTTGGCGTTGAAGAGCGCAGCCAGCTCACCAATGATGTGTTCCTCAAGGCCCTCAAGCTTGGCCACGTGGGCATCTTCCCCGGCCAGCCGGAGCGCTACTTTGTCATGGACTTCACCTTGGGCGCCCACTTCACGGACGAGGTGCTGGTGGTAGCCGCTGACGAGGACGGCGTGGTGGACGACGAAATCCTCTGGGAGTCCTAAACACTCTTAACGCACGACGGCGGCCGGTCACCTTTGGTGACCGGCCGCCCGTTCGCTCGCTTCTCAAGGGCCAGCGCGGCAGGCCGCACTAGCCCTTGAGCCTCTTCGAGCTCTCTTAGTGAGACCGTTGTTACTTGGCGGATTCCAGCAGGCCGGCGCGGACCGTCTTGGTGGCCTTGACCAGGTTGCGCAGGGATTCTTCGGTCTCGGCGTAACCGCGGGTCTTCAGGCCGCAGTCCGGGTTGACCCAGAGCTGGCGGGACGGGACGTGCTTGACGGCGGTCGCCAGGAGCTCGGTGACCTCTGCTTCGCCTGGAACCCGCGGCGAGTGGATGTCGTAGACGCCAGGACCAACGCCGCGGCCGAAGCCGTGGGACTCGAGGTCGTGGACAACCTCCATGCGGGACCGTGCCGCTTCGATGGAGGTGACGTCTGCGTCGAGGCCGTCGATGGCGTCGATGATCACGCCGAACTCCGAGTAGCAGAGGTGGGTGTGGATCTGCGTGGCGTCAGCGGCACCGGCGGTGGCCAGGCGGAAAGAATCCACTGACCACTTCAGGTAGGCGGCGTGATCGTCCTTGCGCAGCGGCAGGAGTTCGCGCAGAGCGGGCTCATCCACCTGGATGACCTTGATGCCGGCAGCCTCGAGGTCCGCAATTTCGTCGCGCAAGGCCAGGCCAACCTGGTTGGCGGTCTCGCCGAGCGGCTGGTCATCGCGGACGAAGGACCAGGCAAGGATGGTGACCGGACCCGTAAGCATGCCCTTCATGGGCTTGCTGGTCAGCGACTGGGCGTACTCGGCCCAGGCCACCGTGATGGGGGCGCTGCGGGTGACGTCGCCCCAGAGGATGGACGGGCGCGTGCAGCGTGAGCCGTAGGACTGGACCCAGCCGTGGACCGTGACATCGAAGCCTTCGAGGTTCTCGGCGAAGTACTGGACCATGTCGTTGCGCTCGGGCTCGCCGTGCACAAGGACGTCGTAGCCGAGCTCTTCCTGCAGCTCAACAACGCGCTTAATCTCGTCCTTCATGAGCTGCTCGTACTGCTCGTTGGTGAGGGCGCCCTTGTTGTTGCGGGCTCGTGCCGAGCGGATCTCGGACGTCTGCGGGAAGGAGCCGATGGTGGTGGTGGGCAGCGGCGGAAGGTGCAGGGCCTCTTCCTGGGCAGCTTCCCGGACCGTGTAGGCGGACCGGCTGAAGTCCGCTGCGGTCAGTGCCTCGGTGCGGGCCCGGACGTCGTCGCGGCGGACGCCTTCGGCGATGGCACGGGCTGCGATGATGGCGGACGCCTCGTCGATGGCTGCCTGCGCGGAGGCCGGGTCGGCCAGGTAGGACGCGAGCGTCTTGACCTCTACGGCTTTCTGGTCGGCAAACGCGAGCCAGCTGCGCAGCTCTTCGGAGAGCTGGCCTTCTTCGGTGACGTCGTGCGGGACGTGCTGGGTGGAGGTGGAGGTGCTGACGGCGATCCGGCCGGCAGCAGCCTTCAGTTCGTCCAGCTTGGCGGCGGCGACGGCTAGGTCGTTGCGCCAGATGTTGTGGCCGTCAACGACGCCGGCAACCAGGGTCTTGTTGCCAAGGCCGGCCAGCGCAGCTGCGGACGGGGCTGCACCCTTGAAGGCGTCAATGTGCAGGGCGTCGATGTTCGTGGCGGCAAGTGTGCCCAGCTGTCCGTCGAGGGCACCGTAAGGGGTGGAGACGAGGATCTGGGGGCGCTTGGCTGCCGCGGAGAGAACTTCGTAGGTGCGGGCAACGGCTGCTTCGATTTCTGCGGCCGGGGTGTCCTGGTCAACAACCAGTGCGGGCTCGTCCAGCTGGATCCAGCTGGCGCCTGCTGCGGCGAGCTTCTCGAGCAGCTGTACGTAAACCGGCAGGACGTCTTCGAGGCGGGACAGCGGGGCGAAGCCTGCGGGGGCCTCATCGGATGCCTTGGAGAGCAGCAGGTAAGTGACCGGGCCGACGATGTACGGGCGGGTCTCGATGCCGTTGGCCAGGGCGAACTCGAATTCCTCAACAATGCGGTTGGAGGCGAGGGTGAACTCGGTCTCCGGGCCAATCTCCGGAACGAGGTAGTGGTAGTTCGTGTCGAACCACTTGGTCATTTCCAGCGGCTGCTGGTCCTTGGTGCCACGGGCCAGGGTGAAGTAGCCGTCGATGTCGAGCTGGCCTTCGGCGTTGAGGAGCTTGCCGAAGCGGGCCGGGACAGCGCCGAGGTGGGCGGTGGCGTCCAGGACCTGGTCGTAGTAGGAGAAGGTGCCCGGAACGGCGGCGGCTTCGGTGAGGCCCAGTTCCTGCAGGCGCTTGGCGATAGTCAGCTGGATGCCCTTGGCGGCGGCGTCCAGTGCAGCGGCGTCGATCTTGCCGGCCCAGTAGGCTTCGATGGCCTTCTTGAGCTCGCGGCGGCGGCCGATGCGCGGGTAGCCGAGGAGTGACGCGGCCGGGAACGGGGCGGTGTTCTGTTCAGTCATGGGAGATTCCTTGAGTGTTAGTGGAAACTGTGAATGGTCTGGCGGATGTTGGAAGGTCAGCTGGCGAGCTGGCGCCGGAGGGTGGCGCTGCGGCGGCCACCTGAACGGGACTGGCGCGGAAGTGCCAGCTTGTCCAGCACCTCCAACGCGCTCTGATGTTCGTTGAACGTGTAGATGTGGATACCGGGCGCGCCGGCATCGAGGGCCGCGTTGGCCAGGTCCACCGTGGCCCGGACACCGATCCGGAGGCGTTCGGAATCAGTGTCCGCGGCTGCCAGCCGGGCAAGGAGTTCCGGTGCCGGCTCAACGCCTGTCAGTTCCCCGAGCCGTGTGACCCGGCGCAGGCTGGTGAGCGGCATAACGCCCGGGATGATGGGGATGGTGACCCCGGCCCGGCGTGCTCGGCTTATGAGGTTTGCGTACTGCTCGGTGTGGAAGAAGACCTGGGTGATGGCAAAGTCGGCGCCGGAGCGCTGCTTGGCGAGCAACACCTCGACGTCGTGTGCTTCGCTGGGTGATTCCGGGTGCCGGGTGGGGTAGGCGGCGACGCCCACGGCGATCTTGCCTGCACACAGAAGGGCCGACCGCCGCTGTTCAACCCGCCGGATGAGTTCGATCAAGTCCTGCGCATACCGCAGTGACCCTGCGGCAAGCGGCGCACCGCCCTTGGGCTGGTCGCCCCGGAGGGCCAGGATGCCCCGAACCCCTGTGTCCAGGAGGTCGCCGATGATCTCTGCCAGTTCCTCCGGCGTGTTGCCAACGCAGGTGAGATGGGCCAGCGGTCGGAGCGTGGTTTCCAACAGGAGCCGGTTGATGAGTTCGACCGCGGTGTCCCGGTTCGAGCCACTGGCACCGTACGTGACGGAGACGTAGTCCGGTTCGGTGGTTTCCAGTTCCCGGATGGTGGTCCAGAGTGACTCGGCCGCAGCCGGCGTGCGGGGCGGGAAGAGCTCGTACGAGAGCGCCACGGGGGCGGTCTCGGAGAGATTCGGATGCGTTTCGATAAGGCTTGGCGGTGACATTTGCGTCCTTGGCTTTGGGCCATTGCCGGATACCGGTCAGCAAATGTGACGGTGGTGCCGGGAATGAATTTGAGTTTGGGAACACGAAAAACTCCACAGGGACGCAGCCGCGACTGTTACGCCTGTAATGAAGTTGTCCGTGAGCAAATGTCAGGCCCACATGGGGGCACCCACACCCTCCACAATCGGAGGATCGCTGACACGTTACCTCGGTAACTTGTTTAGAAGTCTAGGAGCCCGCGGGGCACCCTTCAAGTCGGCTACCGAATTAAGACGCAGTTTTACGGCGCGGTTCGTCCTGGTGCAGAATTTTGTTCGCCGTTTTAGTCAAAGAATTCATCGGGGCATACTGCGGGCCCGGCAGCTTTGGCCTGTTACCCGGGCCGGTCGACGCCCGGTCCGAAGTCATCGTCCCGGATCAGCGGGAAGCTCGTCCTGCCCAGGCTGTTCGGACGGTTGCGGACTGGCCTTGTCCGCCGCCGCTGCATCGGCCTTTTGCTGCAGCCGTTCCGCCGCCTGTCCCAGCTTCTCCCCTGCGCCGTTCTCCTCTCCGGCGGTTTCGAAGCAACCCTCCGGCGCAGCCTTGACCACGGCAACACCTTCGGCGAAGAGCCGGGCCGCCGCCGTCGGATCTTCTGCAGTGGCCTGGGCGTCCCCAAGGCGTTCGATGGTGAGCGCCAGGTTGACCCGGACGACGCACTCGTCGGCCGTGCCCGCCAGGGACAGTGCCTCCTCGAAGCGTTGGCGGGCGGCAGCGAAGTCGCCCGCAAGGAACAGCCCGTCACCCTCGGCGAACGGCGCCATCTGCGGTTCGACGAAGTTGGCCATCCGCAGTCCGGCCGCAGCATCCGCCACGGCGCCGGCGTCCCGGCCGCGAAAGACCGGGCAGCAGTGTCGGCGAGTATGCCCACGCTGAGCCGTTTGGCGGACAGGCAAAGGACCAGAAGTGCGGGACGTGCAAGCCACCACAACAGCCGACGACGCCGCTCCGGCCGGTCCCGTGAGTTCACCGGGGCTGCCGGTTTCTGCGGTGTCGGCTTGGGCGGTGCCGGTTTGGGCGCTGGCCGCATCATGTGCGGACTCCCTCTTCCGGCCGGAGCTGCCGCCATTGGCGCAGCACAACGTCGCCATCCGCCGCTGCCCGTTCGAGCACGCCAATGACGGCGTCCAGTGAGGCGGCGGCCGCCGGCTTCTGTTCCGCGCTGAAGACCCCGGCGTCAATCCGGCGGATGATTTCCGTTTCCTCGGCCGGCGTGGGGTAGTCCAGCACGTCTTTGAGCATAAAACGGTCCATCTGCGCCTCAGGCAGCTGGTACGTGCCTTCCTGCTCGATGGGGTTTTGGGTGGCCAGCACCATAATCGGGGACGGCAGCCGGTATTCCTCTCCCCCGATGGAGGTCTGCCGCTCCTGCATGGCCTCCAGCATGGCGCTCTGGGTCTTGGCGCTGGACCGGTTGATCTCATCGAGCAGGACGATGTTGGCGTGCACCGGCCCCAACTGGGTGATGAAGGTGCCCTTGGCGGCGTCGTAGATCTGGGTGCCCACGATGTCGCTGGGGAGCAGGTCGGGCGTGCACTGGATCCGGCGGAACTCTGCGCTCACTGCTTCGGCCACCGTCTGCGCGGCGGTGGTCTTCGCCAGCCCCGGAACGCTTTCCAGCAGGATGTGCCCGCCGGTCATCAGGCCCACCAGGAGGGATCACGCAGCCGCGCCTGGCCCACCACCTTGGCATCGAAACTGCGGGAAATGTTCGCCACCACCTGCTGTGCCCTGGCCAGTTCCGCCGGGTCGATTCGTGCGGGCGCACTGGTCTGAAGCAGTGGATTTCCCCCTGATGGCTGGTGGTCTACGGATGTTGCCCTGGGTGTGCTGCCGTGCGGCTCCACTCCGTCCGCCATCCTATCCAAGCCACCTGCAGGTCAGGCCGCGATGGGGACCCCTCCCCATCGCGGGTCGGCGGGTCTATTCTGGTGGAATGAGCCAGCTACCAGCCAGTTATCAGGAGTATCTCGCAGGAAAAAGCGAGAGTTTCATCAACACCGTTCGGCCCATCCTGATGCAGTCGGCGGCGGATCAGGCCCACGGTGTGCGGGTGCTCAACCTGCCTCACGGACATCAGGCACATCTGGACGATTCCATCCCGTTTGGGACTGTCATCGAGGACATCGACTGAAGCCGGGCGTCAGCCCTTCACCGCACCCGAGAGCGCGAAGGAGCTGCCAGCGCCCCTGGCCACGATGACGTACAGGGCCAGCACCGGGACTGAATACAGGATGGAAAAAGCGGCCAGCTGCCCGTACGCCACTGCGCCGTGCTGTCCGAAGAAGCTGAAGATCGACACCGCCGCCGGCTGACGGGCCTCGGATAGCAGCAGGACGAACGGGACGAAGAAGTTCCCCCAGGCCTGGATGAACACAAAAATGAACACCACACCCAGCCCCTGCCGCATCAGGGGCAGGACGATGGTCCGCAGCGCCGTCAATCCTGACGCACCGTCCACCCAGGCCGCTTCCTCCAAAGACACCGGGACGGCGTCCATAAAGTTCTTGGTCATCCAGATGGCCATGGGCAACGTGGTAGTGGCCATAAAAAAGATCGTGGCAGGCATCGAATCCAGCAGTTGAAGCTGCACAAACAGCCCATACACCGGCACCATGATGGCCGTGATGGGAAGGCAGGTTCCAAACAGGACGGTGTACATAAACGGCTTGTTGAACCTGGACTGGTAGCGGGACAGCGGGTAGGCCGCCAGGACTGCTGCCACGAGGTTCACGGCGGCCGTGCCGGCGGACAGCACCATGCTGTTCCAAATCGGCTGGAACAGCAGCCCCGGTGTCATGATGGCGGCAAAGTTATCCAGGGAGACCCGACCCGGGAGCCTTGCCTCGTGTCCGGCGGAGGCATCAAGGGACGCAAACACCAGCCAGAGCAGCGGCAGGACAAAGCAGGCGCCGATCAGGGCCAGGGACACGTCCGCTGGCAGCCGGGCACGCCGCCGGGCACGGGAAACCGCGCCCGTCCCGGACCGCAGCTGCCCCCGCGCGGAGGTCCCCGCCGTCGTCGTCATGGTTTGCTCTCCCGCAGGAGCCGGACGTAGGCGGCACCGAACACCACGCCAATGAGGATCAGCACCGACGCCACCGCCGTGCCGTAGCCGATGTCGCCGAACTTGAAGGCCTCCAGGTACGCCAGCACCGGCAGCGTAGTGCTGGCGTTGGCGGGACCGCCCGCTGTCATCACCCAGATGAGGGTGAACACCGCCAGCGTCTGCAGGGTGATGAGCATCAGGTTGGTGACGATGCTGCCGCGGATCATGGGGATGGTGATGAAGGCCAGGCGCTGCCAGCCACCGGCGCCGTCCATCAGTGCGGCCTCCGTGACCTCACCGGGGATGTCATTGAGGGCGGCCCGGTACACCAGCATGGAGAACGCCGTGCCACGCCAGGTGTTGGCAAGCAGGACGGCGACCATCGGGAACGAATACAGCCAGTCGGTCTGCCCGAGCCCCAGCCCGCCCAGCAGCTGGTTCAGGGTCCCGTCCCGGCTGAAATAGGCGTAGGCGGCGAAGGCGGCCACGATTTCGGGCAGCACCCACGCAGCCACCACTGCAGTACCGACGACGGCGGCCACCGGTCGGCGCGCCCGCCGCATCAGCACCGCGAGGGTGAGCCCCAGCAGGTTCTGGCCCAGGATGGCAGAGCCGCCCACGAACAGGACCGTCAGGCCCAGCGAGAGCGGCAGCATGGGGTCCGAGAGGAGCCTGGCGTAGTTGTCGAACCCGATCCAACCGGGACTGCGGGCATTGCGGCCGGTCAGGGCTGCATTGGTGAATGACGCGTGGAAGGCCCACAGCACGGGTCCGGCCAAAAAAACCAGCAGGAGAACCGCGGCCGGCAGGACGGGGAGCAGCCGTGCCTGGCGCCGGAGTCCGGTGCGACGCCGCCGGTGGCCGGTCTGCTCACGCGTAAGGAAAACCCCCACAGGCTACTTGGCGACGGTCTTGGCCTCACCCACGATGCCCTTCACCGCCGTGTCATAGTCGGCGGCTGCCTGCTCCGGGGATTTCGCCCCGGTAATCACGGCTTCCGTGGCCTCCTGGACGGCCGCGGAGATCCGGGGGTAGTCGGCAGTTGCGGGACGGTAATGCGTGACGGCCACAAGCTCGGACACGTCCTTCACAAACGGGTTGGCTGCCTGGTAGCCGGCGTCGGCGGCGACGTCCTTCCGCACGGCGATCTGGGAGTTGGCGATGTTAAAGGCCAAGGAATTCTTCTGGTTCAGGGCCGTGGCGAGGAACTCAAACGCGAGGGCCGGGTTTTTGGTCTCCGCCCCTACCGCCAGGGTCCAGCCGCCGGACATACTGACGCCGCCGGGTGCCTGCCCGTTCTGGGTGGGGAACGCCGTCACGCCCATGTCCTGCCCGTACTCGGCCCATTCGTAGCTGCCGCCCTTCTGCCAGAACGACGGCGTGTAGGACCCTTCAACGGTGGCGCCCATCCTGCCCTGCGGCAGCCATTCACCGAAGACCTTCTTCCACACATTCGCGTCGAGGGCCTCCGCCGGGGAGACGGCCAGTTTTTCGTCGTACAGGGTCTTGAGGAACGCCAATGAGTCAGTAAACCCCGGGGAACCGACCACCCACTTCTTGGCGTCGGCGTCGTAGAGTTCGGAATCCGTTCCGTAGAGCAGTTCGTAGAAGCTTTGCATCACCGTGCCTTCGCCCGTGGCCTTGCCGGCGTACATGTTGAACGGCACTACGGTGGGATCGCTGGCCTTGATTTTGCGGGCAGCGTCCAAAATGTCCTGCCAGGTGCGGGGCTCCCACGGGACGCTGACGCCGGCAGCGGTAAGCACCTTTTTGTTGTACCAGATACCGCGGGTGTCGGTGCCGATCGGAACGGCGTATGTGCCGCCGTCGTCCCCCAGGCCGGCCGCTTTGGCGCCGTCATCGAAAGTATCCCAGTCCTCCCAGCCCGCGAGGTGGCTGTCCAGCTTCAGGAGGTAACCGGCGTCAACGTCGGAACGGACCTTGAAGGTGTCCTCATAGAACACGTCCGGGGCCGTGGCGGGCGAACGGAGGGCGAGGGCCAGCTTGGTGCCGTAGTCGTCGTCTTTCGCCTGGATCGGCTCCAGGGCGACCGTGACGCCGTGGTTGGCGGCCTCAAACTCCTGTTTGGCCGCCTGGAAGAGCGTGTCCAGGGCAAGGAACGAATCGGTCTTTTGGTAGACCACCTTAAGCGTTTTGGTTTCCGCGTCGGGGGCGCCAAGGGAACACGCCGTCAGCATTAAGCCCGCCGCAGCGAAAATTAAGGTGATCTTAAGGGCGCAACGCATAATGCTCCATTCAGTCAATGGCTGCCGTCCCCTGTACCTGCGGGCCCCAGCCGCGGCGATATCCACATGCTAGATGGGGCTCCTGCCACTGGCAAGGAGACCCCGGTCAGACGTCCGGTTCAGACTTCCAGGAGAAGCCGCTGGGCCCGGGGCGCCAGCGTATGCTCCAGGACCAGACAGGCTGCTCCAATGGCGCCCACGTCCTCACCGACACCCGTCCCGACTACCTCGATGGTGTGGATCAGGCGGGCCGCGCTGTTGGCGTCAACCAGTGCCGGGATCTTGGCCAGGTAACGGTCAGCGATCCGGCTCCAGAACGGCCCGCCGAACACCACCCGTTCCACATCCAGCGTGTTGGTGACCACGGAGACGGCCCGGGCCACCAACACGGCTGACGTGTCGATGATCGCCAGGGCCTTGGGGTCGCCGGCATCGGCGAGGTCGCACAGCTGAGCAAAGCTCTGCTGCACTTCGGCGCCGCTGGCGTCCTTTCCGGAGCCGTCCAGAATACCGGCGGCCACGGCCTCGGCGACGAGCACCTGCGGGATGGCCGAGGACTTTACGCAGCCGCGGAGGCCGCAGTCGCAGAGCGGGCCATCGGGATCCACCACAATGTGGCCGATCTCGCCCGCATTCCCCGAGGTTCCGCGGACAACTTCATCGTTGAGGACGATGCCGCAGCCGATCCCGGTTCCCATGTACATAAAGATGAAACTGCCCGAGCCGCTGGGCCCGCCGGCCCATGTTTCGGCGACGGCGGCGCTGGTGACGTCCTTATCCACGAGGACGGAATAGCCCGTGGCCTTGGCCAGCGCGTCCCGGAGTTCCACACGGTCCCAGCCCGGCAGCAGCGGCGGATCCACCACGGTGCCATTGTCCAGGTCGATGGGTCCCGGCGCGGCCAGGCCCAGGCCGGCGATCCTGCTGGTGTCCACGCCGGACTCGGCGACCAGCTGTTCGATCTCGGTGGCCATGGTGGACATGACGGCGGCGGGATCATTCCCGCCTGGTGTTTTGATCCGTGAATGCTGTACAACGGCGCCCACAAGATCGAGGACCACGAACGTGGTGACGGCGGGGTCCAGATGGACGCCAATGGCGTACATGCCGCCGGGATTGAGGCGTAACATGGTGCGCGGTTTGCCAGGGCCGCTGCCTTCTTTGCCGGCTTCGACGATCAGGTGCTGGTCCAGCAGGCGGCGGGAGATGTTGGAGATAGTCTGCGGCGAGAGGCCCACAATCTGGGCGAGCTCCACGCGGCTCAGACCTCCGGATGACCGGCGGATGGCATCGAGGATGACCGTGAGGTTAAAGTCCCCCATGCGCGGAAGATTAGTCCCGCGCCGTGGCGCCGAGGACTGGCGGATTTCTGGCACGGTCTCCCCTAGGTCTTCGGCCGCGTGTTCATGATGTCTGAATGGTACGTTACCTCCTGTTCAACGCCCAGAGCCGGAGGTCGGGCCGCGTCGCGGCCGGGGCGCCACGTTGGCATGCCGGCACCTACGGCCGTCGGGTGCTGACCGCCACCGTGAACTTTGGATTGCCGCCCTTCACAGTGGTGGGACCAACCAGCCGCTCCAGCGCCGGGAGGTACTGCAGGTGCCGGTTGAAGACCGTCCACAGCTCCCCGCCCGGGGCCAGGACCCTGGCGGCTGCCTCAAACAGTTTGATGCCCGCACCGGCATGCACACTGGCGCCCAGGTGAAAGGGCGGATTCAACAGGACCAGCTCGGCGCTTCCGGCGGGGAACGTGCTCATCGCGTCATCCTGGAGGGCGGTAATCCGGTCCTCCAGGCTGTTGGCCTGCGCCGTGGCCCTGGCGGAGGCGACTGCGGCTGCGGACCGGTCCGTTGCCGTGACCCTGGACGCCGGGTTCTGGCGGGCGTACATGGCGGCGAGGATACCGGTGCCGCAACCCAGGTCGATGGCGTGCCCGGCCGGAGGCATCTCCGGCAGGAACGTCAGGAGAAACCTGGTCCCGATGTCCAGTTTCGCTCCGGCAAAGACGGCACCGTGCGCAGCAACGTCCAGGTCCAGTTCAGCAAGACGTTCGACGGCGGGACGCCACTGGTGCGTCTCAGCTGGCCGGGCGCCGCTGGCCAGGATCAAGCGCGACTTCTGCCGCGCCAGCTGCGGCTGGACGGTCTCGAAGTGGCGTTCCAGGACTGCGTTCATTCCCAGGGACATGTGCTTGATCCGCCCGCCGGCGAGCAGCACCACGCCGCGGGCGGCATAGCGCGCCACGGCGGCTGCGATTTCTTCAAGCTCTGCCAGCGTCCGCGGCAGTTGAAGCAGCACCAGCTCCGCGCCGGCGAGCAGCTCCTCCCCCAGCGGCAATTGTTCGAACCCCGTGGCGTCAATGGCCCCGGGGGCTGCGGCTTCGAAGCCCAACCCGGCGGCGTTGTTCCGCAGGGCGCGCTCCCCGGTGATGAGATCCTCGTGAACGCGGACCCGCCGGACCCCCAGGGCGCCCAGTGCACCAAGGGTGAGGGCACCGTAGCGGTCCCCGATCACTGCCAGCCGTGCGTCCGGTTCCGTGCGCGCTTCGGCGGCTTCCACCAGGAGCCGGTCTGTGGCGTCCCAGGCCTGGAGGTTCGGGGCTTCGACGTCCGGGTGGCGCCGGAGCGTGCCGAAAATGTCCTCAAGAGCGTTCTGTGCCACGGGTTCCTGCGATCTGGTCAAGTAGTGGTGGTTGATGCGGTTGGTGCAAACGCGGGCAGTTTGAGGATCGCCGTGGCGGCCGCCCGGCCCGCCCTGTTTGCTCCGATGGTGGACGACGCCGGCCCATGACCCACCAGACGGACGCGCCGCTCAATTGCCACCCGGGTCTTTTCCATGGCGATGCCGCCGCCGGGTCCCCTGAGGTGCAGCCGCACCAGGTGTTCGAGCTCGGCACGGAGCAAGCTCCCATCGGGGAGCCGGACGCCGTCGGGCTCTACGGCGGTGAACATGGGCCGCCGGTCCAACGCACCCCGTTGTGCCGCCACCCACAGTGCCGATGACCACTGTGCCGATGACCACAACGTCTGTGGTTCCGTTGTCCATGCTCGTGGCCGCTTTCCTGCTAGACCTTCTTCACCACAGAGGATTTGAGCTGCATCGGTCCCACACCGTCCACTTTGCAGTCGATGTCGTGATCGCCCACACCGTCCATCAGCCTGATGCCCCGGACCTTGGTGCCTACCTTGATGACACCGGAGCTGCCCTTGATTTTCAGGTCCTTGACCACCGTGACGGTGTCGCCGTCGGCGAGGATGTTCCCCACTGCGTCCTTGATGACCCGCGGCCCGGCCTCTGGCGTGGCCTCCGCTGCCTCGGCGGTCCACTCGTGGCCGCATTCCGGGCAGACCAGGAGCGCACCCATTTCGTAGGCGTAGGCACTGGAACATTCGGGGCATGGCGGCAACGTCTCATTCACTCCCCCATGATAATCGCGCCGCTGCGCTGACAGGCGCGCGCCGCCGTCGTACTGTTGGCCCTAGGCAGACGAAAGGCGAGGACCATGACAACGGAAAAAGGGGCAGCGTCGCTGCTGGCCAACGCACTGGGCATCGTGCTGGGCACGGCGGAGATTCCCCTGCGCCTCCGGGCGTGGGACGGTTCCGAGGCGGGGCCGCCCGACGCCCCGGTCCTCGAGTTCAGGTCACGCCGGGCCCTGCGCCGGATCCTGTGGTCACCCGGGCAACTCGGGCTCAGCCGCGCCTACGTCGCCGGGGAGATCGACGCCCCCGGCGACATCTTTGCGGCCTTCACTGCGCTCAGCTCGGTGGGAAAGTTTTCCGAGCCCGGCCCCTTCCGGCCCCTGACTCCGCGTGAACTCGCCACGCTGTTCGGGACGGCTGTCCGGCTTGGCGCGGTGGGCGCCAACCCTGCTCCGCCGCCGGAGGAAGCAAAGGTCACGCGGAAGGGCCGGCTCCACACCCGGCAGCGCGACGCCGCGGCCATCTCGCACCATTACGACGTCGGCAACGACTTTTACGCCCTCGTACTGGGACCGTCGATGGTCTACTCCTGCGCCGTGTGGGCGGACGGACCCGACGGCGGCGTCCCCGCCGGCCGCGGCCTTCCGGCCGGACTGGATGAGGCACAACAGGCCAAGCTGGACCTGGTCTGCCGGAAGCTGGGGCTGCGGCCCGGGATGAGGGTGCTGGATGTGGGCTGCGGCTGGGGCAGCTTCGCGTTGCACGCGGCGCAGCACTACGGCGTCACGGTGGTGGGGGTGACGCTCTCCACGGAGCAGGCCGTGCTCGCACGCAAACGTGCGGCCCACGCCGGTCTGACGGAAAACATCGATATCCGGGTGCAGGATTACCGGGATATCTCCGACGGGCCGTTCGACGCCATCAGCTCCATCGGGATGTCCGAACACGTGGGCCGGGAACAGACACCCCACTACGTCGACGTGCTGCACGGCCTGCTCCGTCCCGGCGGCCGGCTGCTCAACCACGCCATCTCGTGGAACGCCGGGCGTACCAAGCCTGATCCGGATTCTTTCATTCCGCGCTATGTCTTTCCGGACGGCGAGATGATCAGCCTGGCCGAGATGGTCAGCTCGCTGGAGACCGGCGGGTTTGAGGTGCTGGACGTGGAGGCCCTGCGCCAGCACTATGCGCTGACCCTGCGGGCGTGGGTGCGCAGGCTCGAAGCGAACTGGGACGAAGCCGTCCGGCTCACCAGCCTGGGCCAGGCACGCGTGTGGCGGCTCTATATGGCCTCAAGTGCCCTTGGCTTTGAAACCGGGATCACGGGCGTCAACCAGGTACTGGTCCAGCGTGCGGGCGGAGACGGGCCGCCGCTGCGTCGGAGTGAGTGGATCTGAGCTTTCACTACCCGGGTGCCTACCGCTCCGGGCTCGCTCAGGAAACAAAAAGGAGCCACCCGGCCGGGTGGCTCCTTTTTTACGGACCATGGTCCTGTTTGGTGGAGCTGAGGGGACTCGAACCCCTGACCCCCTGCATGCCATGCAGGTGCGCTACCAGCTGCGCCACAGCCCCAAACTTCTGCTCTACAAGCGGTGCAGACCGCCCGAAGCAACCTGATCAGCTTAATAGAATTCTGCGCGGTGCGCCAATCGGTAGGTGAGTTTTCCTGCCATAAAAAAATCCGCCGGAATCTTTCGATTCCGGCGGATTATCCGGTGGAGCTGAGGGGACTCGAACCCCTGACCCCCTGCATGCCATGCAGGTGCGCTACCAGCTGCGCCACAGCCCCGGACCTTCGTTACTCCGCGGTCTCCCCGGAGCAACTCAAATATCTTAGACCAGCTTTTCCGAAAATTCCAAATCGGGCATATTCGGGCCCGCGAGGCCTGCTATTCGGAGTCGGAAGCCGCCGTCGTCTTGGCTGAGGTGTCTTCGCCCAGCTGCAGGTCAACTACAGGGCAGTCCTTCCACAGACGCTCCAGGGCGTAGAAAACGCGGTCCTCTTCATGCTGGACGTGGATGACGATGTCCGAGTAATCCAGCAGCACCCAGCGCCCGCCGGAGCGGCCTTCGCGGCGTACCGGACGGAGGTCCTGCTTGGAAAGTTCTTCTTCGATGCCGTCAACGATGGCGTTGACCTGGCGCTCGCTCGGCGCGGATGCGATGAGGAAAACGTCTGCCAGCGCCAGGCGTTCGCTGACATCGAGGGCCACGATGTCGTGGGCGATCTTGTCCGCGGCGGCCTTGGCGGCTTGGCGGGCAATGGCGATGGATGAATCTGTTGCAGTCATGGGACTCCTTGTAGTTTTCTAAAGCTTCGTAAAAGGGGCGTTACCTTGTCAGCCGGAGATGCCGCTGACAATGAGGATGACGCCGGAAATAAGGGCCACGATCCCAAAAGCCAGAACGAGGACCTGCATGAGCCGGAGCCGTTTCGCGCGGGCCAGGCCTGCCGTTGCCGCATCCAGCGGCTCCAGCCCGTGTGCTGACCGCGCCGGGATGCGCGGCAGGTCAGCGAACAGGTCGTCCGGCTCCCCCACCGGCGTATCAGCCATGACGGGCTGGACGGGGACGATACGTTTCGGCGCCGTGGCCGCTCTGGCAGCAGCTTCCGCCCGGGCGATCACCCTGGAACGGCCCGAAGCGGCTGCCTGCGCAGAACCCGCGGCCGGCGCCGTTGAAGCAGTGGACGGCCGGCGGCCCTTCCCGCCGGCCCGGACCCTCGGTCCGGGCTGGGTCATCAGTGGCACGTAGGAGGTCGCCGGGGGTTTCATCACAGGACGGTCGATGCCGGGTACCCGCACAAATTCCAGCGGCGTCACCATGGCGAGGTTGTCGGCGGTGGCCGGGCCAGTCTGGGGAACGGATTGGGTGGCCTGCGTGGTGGCAGCCTGGGTGGGCGCTGGTACCGGCTGCGCAGGGGCAGCCTGTTCGGCCAGCTTCTGCTTGGCCATTGCCCGGCGGTTGAGCACCGCCGCACGCTCGGCCAAGGCGATCTGTTCCGCAAGGATGTCCGGATCCACGGCTTCGGGGTCCAGCGAGGCGATGTGTTCCATCTTGGCCAGTTGGTTCCTGGCCTGCTCGGCGATGAGGGCGCGGGCCGCGAGAGCCTGTTCCACGCTCATGCCAGCCGGAATACCTGAATCCTTGTTCGGCGCGGAGGGCCCGGCATTTTCTGCGGATACAGCGGTGCCGTGACCCGGCTTCGACGGGCCTGGCTTGGCTTGACCTGGCTTGGCTTGACCCGGTTTGGCCTGGCCCGGTTTGGCCTGCCCTGGCTTAGGTTGGCTCGGCGCAGGTTGGCTTGGCAGGGGCTGCCCCATGGGAGCGGGAATGATGGGATTGGCCGAAGTGACGGCCTGTTCCTTCAGTTGCTGGAGCCGCAGCTGCCTGCGGGTCGGAGGGCCCCCAGCGGAAAGCTGGCCCTCTTTCTCTTCAAGTTCCTTGATGGCACGAAGGGCCGCGCGGTCGCGGGCCCTGATCTGCGAGGACCGCTGCGCCGGGGTCTGCTCGGGGACGGAGTCCACCGGGGTATCAGCCGCGCGCCGTTGTTTTGAGGCAGGCGAAATCTGGCCCGGGCCGTTGGACCCGGGAGCCGTGTTCTCATCTCTGGCCTGTCGCAGTTCGCGGCGGCTGCGGACGGGGGGCTTTTCCTGACTCATTGAGGACTCATTCAGTACTGGCTGGCTCATCTGTTTCGGTAGTTCGGACGTCCACGGGATCTGATCCCTCGGCGTACAGACCATATTTGGCGATGTATTGGACCACTCCGTCCGGCACGAGGTACCAAACGGGGTTGTTCCCGGCTACGCGGACACGGCAGTCCGTGGACGAGATGGCCATGGCGGGCACCTCGAGAAGGCTCACGTCTTTGCGGCCCATGCCATCAAGCACATGTCCTGGCCGTGTCACGCCGACAAAATGCGCCAGGGACCAAAGCTCGTCAATGTCTTTCCAGGACAGGATCTGCGCCAGCGCATCCGCGCCGGTAATGAAGAACAGATCCGCATCCGGACGCTGGGTCCGGAGATCCCTCAAGGTATCAATGGTATAGGTGGGACCGGGCCGATCAACATCCACCCTGCTGACGGTGAACCGGGGGTTTGATGCCGTGGCGATCACCGTCATAAGGTAGCGGTGCTCAGGCTCGCTGACCTGCTTGTGCGACTTCTGCCACGGCTGCCCCGTGGGGACAAAGACCACTTCATCCAGGCCGAACTTGGCGGCCACCTCGCTGGCTGCAACAAGGTGGCCGTGGTGGATAGGATCAAACGTCCCGCCCATCACGCCCAGCCGCAGCCGCCCCTGCGCACCGTCACGGTGCAGAACACGCGAAATGTCAGTGGCCTTGGCCGTGGTCGTGCTTGTTGGGGTGCTGGCGGTGCGGATCAGCGTGCTCGTCCGTTACCGCATGCCGGTTGCCCAGGTTGGAGTAGGACCACGTCACGAACATCAGCACCAGCAGAATGGCGAAAATGGATACGCCGAAGACCCACGGCTCAGCCCAGATCGGAGCGGGGGCGTGTTCCCCACCTTCGGCAACGGTCATGGCAATCTGCTGGAGTAGCATTTTCTCCCCTAAGGCTCAAGGATGTGGCAGCGGATTGTCCCGCCGTTCCGGACTTCTGTCTATATTACCGCGTTGCTACCCGCGGATCTGGCCCTCGCCCTGAACGATCCACTTAGTGGTGGTCAGCTCAGTCAGTCCCATGGGGCCGCGCGCGTGCAGCTTCTGCGTGGAGATGCCAACCTCGGCACCCAGGCCCAGCTCACCGCCGTCAGTAAACCGCGTGGACGCGTTGACGATCACCGCCGCCGAATCAATCTCGGCGATAAACCGTTCCGCGTTAGCGAGGTTGTTAGTAAGGATGGCTTCGGTGTGGCCCGTGGTCCAGGTCCGGATGTGCTTCACGGCATCATCCAGGCTGTCCACCATGGCCACGGCGAGGTCCAGGTCCATGTACTCGGTTGCCCAGTCCTCATCAGTTGCCGGCTCGGACTCAATAGAGGACGGCAGGGCCGCCCGGATGCGCTCGTCGGCATGGAGCGTGACGCCGGCACCGCGCAGCGCGGCGGCCACAGCGGGCAACACAGTGGACTTCGAATGGACCAGCAGGGTCTCCACGGTGTTGCAGACACTGGGCCGCTGGGTCTTGGAGTTCAGGAGGATCTCCACCGCCATGTCCTCGCTGGCGGATTCATCGATGAAGATATGCACATTGCCCTCACCGGTCTCGATGACCGGCACGGCGGCGTTCAGCACCACGGACTGGATCAGGTCCCGGCCGCCGCGCGGAATCAGGACATCAACCCGGCCGCGGGCACGCATCAGCGCATTCGCACCTTCACGGCCGAACTGGTCCACAGTCTGAATGGCGTCCGCCGGCAGCCCGACGGAGTGCAGGGCTTCGCGGAGGATCTGGACCAGTGCTTCGTTGGTGAAAGCGGCCGCAGTACCGCCGCGGAGGATGACGGCGTTCCCGCTCTTGAGGCCAAGTCCGGCAATATCTACCGTAACGTTAGGGCGGGCCTCGTAAATGGCGGCCACCACTCCCAAGGGCACGTTGATCTGGCGCAGGCGCAGCCCATTGGGCAAGGTCTGGCCGCGGACGACGTTTCCTACCGGATCCGGCAGGCTGGCCAGGTTCTCCAGGGAAGCGACGAGCCCGTCGATCCGGGTGTCAGTCAGGGTGAGGCGGTCCAGCAGGGCCGCCGACGTGCCGTTGGCTTTGCCGGCCGCAACATCCTTGGCGTTCGCGGACAGGATCAAGTCCTTCCGCTCCAGCAGTGCAGCACCGATTGCCCGGAGGCCACTGTCCTTCAAGGCGCGGTTGGCTCCGGACATCTGGCGGGCAGCCTGCCGTGAGCGGTCAGCGATGATGTGGACGGCTGCCTCGACCTCCGCCGGAGTGGGGGTACTCCCCCGTTCCGGCCCGGAAGGAACCGCGTTCGAATTGTTGGAAGTGCCAGGGGCTTGGGAAATCAGTGCCTCAGTCATCCTTCAAGTCTAGGCGAGCGGACCGCTCAGACCAGCACCAGGTCGTCGATATGGACAACCTCACGGTCGAAGCCGCGGCCCAGGGACTCGCCCAGTTCCACTGTGGAGCGGCCCAGCATCTGGGGCAACTCTTCGGAAGAGTAATTCACCAAACCGCGCGCGATGACGGTACCGTCGCCGGCCACCATCTCGACGGCGTCGCCGGCTTCGAAGGTGCCGTCCACCGATGAAATTCCGGCGGGGAGCAGCGAGTAGCGATTGTCCCGCACAGCATGCACGGCGCCGTCGTCAAGAAAGAGCCGGCCCTGGACATGCGCCAGATGGGCGAGCCACATCATCCGCACGGACTTCCGGCCGCTGTTGACGGTGAACCAGGTCCCCACGTCTTCACCGGCCAGGGCGGCTGCGGCGTTCGCGGTGGAGGTGACCAGCGCCGGGATGCCGGAATCGGCGGCCATGATGGCAGCCTCGACCTTAGTCTGCATTCCGCCGGTGCCTACGCCTGCCTTGCCCGGCTTCCCGATGGTCACTGCCTCAAGATCTTCGGGGCCGTCCACCTGGGAGATGCGCTTGGCGCCCTTGGCGGGCGGACCATCGTATATCGAGTCGACGTCGGACAGCAGGATCAGGGCGTCAGCACGGACCAGATGGGCCACTAGCGCTGAGAGCCTGTCGTTGTCGCCGAAACGGATCTTGTGCGTGGCAACGGTGTCGTTTTCGTTGACCACCGGCACCACGCCGAGGTTGAGGAGGCGGTTCAGTGCACGGAACGCGTTCGCGTGGTGGCTGCGACGCATGAGGTCATCTGCAGTCAGCAGCACCTGGCTGACGGTGACGCCGTGGGCGCCGAATGCGTGCGTGTAGCGCGCCATGAGCAGGCCCTGGCCCACGCTGGCGGCGGCCTGCTGGGTGGCGAGGTCGCGCGGGCGCTTCACCAGACCGAGGGGGGCAAGCCCTGCGGAAATGGCTCCCGAGGAAACCAGGATAATTTCCGCGCCGGCGTTATGTTTGGCGGCCAAAACATCTGCGAGGGCGGTGAGGGACTCTTCCGAAATGCCGCCCTTGATGCTGGTCAGCGACGACGACCCTACCTTGACAACAATCCGGCGGGCCCGGGCGAGCACACTGCGGTCGTCTTTGGGTTCCTCGATGATTACGGCGGAATTTTCGGTCATTTCAGTGGCCTCACTCGTCATCTTCAACGCCCAGTCCACTTTCAGTGACCGGCTTGGCAGCGCGGCGGCCGCTGACCGATTCGGTCCAGATCCCGGCCTTGCGCTCTGCCTCGAGTTCGGCGCGGGCGGCGGCCTTGGCCTCCCGGCGTTCGACCTGCTCGTCCCGCTTCTGCCCGCGGGTAGGCCTGTCGCCAATGTCGGCGAAGCGGACGTCGGTGCCACGTGGCGCCGCCAGCAGTTCCGCGCCGGCCATCATAGTGGGTTCCCAGTCGAAGACAACGCCGTCGTCCTCGCCGATTACCACAGTGTCGCCCGGAGTGGCGCCCTGCTTGAACAGTTCATTTTCGACGCCGAGCTTAGCCAGCCGGTCGGCGAGGTAACCGATGGCTTCCTCGTTAGTGAAGTCGGTCTGCTTGACCCAGCGGACGGGCTTGTCGCCCAGTACGCGGAAGAGCGGCTCGAGGTTCTTTTCCTCGCGGCGGATCTTGAAACCGGATTCGTTGACAGCCCGGGGCCGCAGAATGGGCGGCTGGACCTTGGGCGGGGCGGCCGCGAGAGCGGCACGGGCGGCCTGGACGATTTCCGCCATGGCGAAGCCCAGCTGGCGGAGACCCTCGTGGCTGGTAGCCGAGATCTCGAAGACCCGGTAGCCGCGTGACTCGAGTTCCGGGCGGACAAATTCAGCCATGTCCTTGCCGTCCGGAAGGTCTACCTTGTTCAAGGCGACCAGGCGCGGGCGGTGGTTCAGCGGAACCACTTCGCCGTCGGCACCCGCGAAGCTCATGTCTACGGAGTACTTTTCCAGCTCGGCCTCGATGATGGCGAGATCCGCCAACGGGTCACGGTCCGATTCAAGCGTGCCGCAGTCCAGTACGTGTACCAAGGCGGCGCAGCGCTCCACGTGGCGCAGGAAGTGGTGGCCAAGACCCTTGCCTTCGCTGGCGCCCTCGATGAGGCCCGGGACGTCGGCAATGGTGAAGCGGACGTCACCGGACTGGACAACACCCAGGTTCGGGATCAGGGTGGTAAAGGGGTAATCAGCGATCTTGGGCCGCGCGGCAGACATGGCCGCGATCAGGCTTGATTTGCCGGCAGAGGGGAAACCCACCAGTGCGATGTCCGCGATGGACTTCAGTTCCAGGACTATGTCACGGGTGTCACCCTCGATGCCCAGCAGGGCGAAGCCTGGGGCACGGCGCTTCTGCGAGGACAGTGAGGCATTGCCAAGGCCGCCCAGACCACCGGCAGCCGCCACGTATTCGGCGCCTTCGCCGACGAGGTCCGCCAGGACGGTGCCGTCCTTGGCCTTGACCACGGTGCCGTCCGGTACGGGCAAGATGAGGGTTTCCCCGCTCTTGCCGCCGCGCCAATCACCCATGCCGGGGCCACCGTTGGTGGCGTGGCGGTGCGGGGCGTGGTGGTAGTCCAGCAGCGTGGTGGTCTGGTGATCAACGCGCAGGATGACGTCACCGCCATCGCCGCCGTTGCCGCCGTCGGGACCGCCCAGGGGCTTGAACTTCTCCCGGTGAACAGAGACACAGCCGTGGCCGCCGGTACCGCCGGATACGTGCAGTACTACCCGGTCTACAAAGCTCGCCACGTGGATCTCCTCAGTGCTGTTTCCGGACGCCCAAGGGCGCCAAGATGATTGTAATGCGGTTAAAAGAATAGTGGAGCGGACCAAATGGCCCGCTCCACCGTTTCAGAACTATTTGTTACTCTGCAGCTGCAGCAGCAACGATGTTGACAACGCGGCGACCGCGGCGTGTGCCGAACTGGACGGCTCCCGGTGCCAGTGCGAACAGTGTGTCGTCGCCGCCACGGCCAACGCCAGCGCCCGGGTGGAAGTGGGTGCCACGCTGGCGGACAATGATCTCGCCTGCGGAAACTACCTGACCACCGAAGCGCTTGACGCCGAGGTACTGGGCGTTGGAGTCACGACCGTTGCGAGTGGAACTCGCGCCTTTTTTATGTGCCATTTGAAATGCCTGCCTTTAAATTCTGGGGAATCTGCTGAAGAACCTGAACAGTAACGAAGAGTTACTTGATACCCGTGATCTTGACCTTGGTCAATTCCTGACGGTGACCCTGGCGCTTCTTGTAACCGGTCTTGTTCTTGAACTTCTGGATGACGATCTTCGGACCACGGAGGTCTTCGAGGATCTCAGCCGTAACCGTTACCTTGGCCAGGTCCGCAGCAGCAGAGGTGACTTTGTCACCGTCTACCAGGAGCAGTGCGGGCAACTCAAAAGTGCTGCCGGCTCCACCGGGGACGCGGTTCAGGGTAACGAAGTCTCCAACGGAAACCTTCTCTTGGCGGCCGCCTGCGCGGACAATCGCGTACACCACTTGGGAACTCACTTCTCTCGACGTTTATTACTAAATTTGCGTGCTGAACCCGATTCAATAATCGGCCGGGTTCTCGCTGTGCCTCAACGCCGTGGGGTCGTAACCCAAGTGTTGGCGTAAGCACCGAAGATCTAGAATACGCTAATTTTGCCTTCGGCCGCAAATGAGGCTGGTTACGGTCGGTTGTCTGTGCTAGGACCCATAAGCAGGTACTGCACTGACAATCCGAAACCGTGCCTGACTATCGTACAGGCCACGCGGGCCCTTGACTGTCAGGAATGAATTCGCGGCGCGTCGAAGAATTCCACTTCGAACCGGCACGACTGCCTGAACGCCACGAGCATCGCCGCACGTTCATCCGCGGAAGCGCTCCGGCCGGCCTCGTCAGCCAAGGCGATGGCGTCGCGGGTGGCCTGCGCGAAGTCCTCGTCAGCGTAGGCCCGCAGCCAGTCGGCATAGGGGTGTTCCTTCGGTGCACCGGCGGCCAGGAACTCCGCGTGGAGGGTCTGTCCCACCTCGGCGTACAACCAGAAGCACGGCAGCACCGCAGCGACGAGGACCGCGTAGCTGCCGGAGGCCGAGGCTGCCAGCAGGTGGTCCACGTAGGACTTGGTGACTGGGCCAAGGGCGGAGTCCACCGTCCTGGTGCTCAGCCACGTGCGGTGCAGCTCGGATTCGACCTCAAGGCATTGCCGGGCAGACTTTGCCCAGAACGTCTGCGCGGCTTCCGTGGGCGCCAGCGCACTGGCCCGGGCCAGGACCCGCGAATAGCCGTTCAGGTAGATGGCGTCCTGCGCAAGGTAGTAGCCGAACTCTTCCTCAGCCAACGTGCCGCCCGCCAGGTCGCGGATGAAATCCAGCCCGTAGATGGCCGCAAGATCCGGCGCCGACGCCCGCTGGAGCGTCTGGGCGAATTCGCCGGCTGCCGGAACCTGTTTCATGTGGTGGAAGTGGTTGATGGGGCCGTGGCCACCGCCCACCTCCAGCTGATCAGCGGCCTGCAGTGCGCCGACCAGCCAAGGCTTCACTTGCCGTAGCGCGGATTCCCAGTTCCCCAGCCTGGCCTGGGCCGTAGCCATAGCCGACGACAACGAGCAGCCGGTGCCGTGGCTGTTGCGGGTTGGGATCCTGTCACCGCTCACTTCCACTACCTCCTGGGCGAGCAGCCCGGCGGCGTTGACCAGGGCATCCGGGCACGCACCGCCGTCGAGATGGCCGCCCTTGACCAGGACCGTGGCACCGGCCGCGGCGGACAACCGCTGCCCCTGTCCGAGCGCATCAGGCCAGTCCCGCGCCTGCGGCTCCCCCACCAGGATGGCCAATTCGGCCAGGTTGGGGGTGATCAGGTCAGCGAGCGGGAGCAGCTCCCGCAGAGCTGCCTCGGCAGACTCCTGCAGCAGCCGGTCACCGCTCGTGGCCACCATCACCGGATCGAGAACGACGACGGCGGGACGCGCCTTTTCCAGCCAGTCCCGGACCACGCCAATCACCGCAGCATCGCCGAGCATGCCGATCTTGACCGCATCGATGGTGATGTCGTCGCTGATGGCGTCCAGCTGCTGGCCCAGGAAGGATGCCGGCGGCACGTGAACCGCCTGCACCCCCTGGGTGTTCTGGACTGTCAGTGCAGTGATGGCCGCCATGCCGTAGCCGCCAAGAGCCGCAATGCTTTTGAGGTCGGCCTGGACGCCCGCGCCGCCTGACGGGTCCGATCCGGCAATGGACAGCACCCGCGGGACGTCACGCAGCACCTGGACGTTGCCAGACCGGCCTGGCGCAGGCCGGACCTCACCCTGGTTTGCTGAGATATCCGGCAGAACCGCCGCGGGCGTTGCAGGAGGAAGGACAGAACTTGAAGCCAAAGGAGACATCCCTTCGCCGGTGCTAGCCGGACAGGTTCAACGGGTGTGGATCTCAGCCGGCTCTCTGCGCGGCACCCCGTGTCAGTCACCAGCCTAGCGTCCCTCGGGATTTAACGCAGGACGCCCGGACGCAGCCTGTGATTCACAGACACGTCCGGGCGCCGTTGTAGAGGCTTGCCCTGCTGCTTCGTTAGAGCTCCGAGGCCGGAACCCCAACACCGAGGATGATAGGCGCGTTGATGGCCGCAGGCTTCTCAGCCACCTTGACGGACTCCGGGGCCTTGGCGGCGTGGGAGTGTCCAGCGGCAGCCGCCGGACCGGCTTCGTGATGCTCCACAGACGTGGCGTTGGCTGCGCCCTGGGCACGGCTGGCGCTCCGGTTCCGCCGGGGACGGCGGGCGAGGGGCGCCTCGGTGTGGTCGGAGTAATCCTCCTCCGCCACTGCCGGCTGGTGCTGACGGGCAGGTTCGCCCGGTTGGCTTGCAGCTGCCTGGACTGCGGACGGCTCGTTTTCCACGACAGGGGCTGGCTCGCCAAGGTGGGCGAAGGCCTCCGCGAGGCGGTCAAGCGTCAGGGCCGGTGCGTGCGGCTGGTCCTCGTGATGGGCCACGAACGGCAGCACCACCTGCTCGCCGCCGAACGTCAGCACAGCGGCCGGACGGCCATTGGAGTCCATCTCGGGCCGCGAAGCCGGCACTGGTGCAGCCGGAGCTTGTCCCGCCGCAGCTGATGCGCGAGCCACTTCGTCGTCGTGCACGTGCGCAGCGTGGGCTGCGGCCGCAATGTTCGCAAGCGCGGCCCGCGTGGCCTCGGCCTTGGCGTGGCGCTCGGCGTCACTGGGTTCCGGGTGGACCGTGTGGATCTGCACCGGCGCTGCCGGTGCCGTTTCCAGTTGCTGGCCGCCACGTCCGCGGCGGCGCTTCCGGTCAGTGCGGCCACCCGGCTGGCTGTCCGAGCGCTGGCTGTCCGGGCGCTGGCTGTCGGTGCGCATGGTGTCAGCGCGCATGCTGTCACCATGCTGATCGTTGATGCGCGGTTCCTGCCGGCTGTCCACCCGCTGCACGTGGTGCACATGGTGCTCAGCGGCTACGGTATTGGCGCGGCGGTGCTCTACGGGGTCGTCGTGGGTGACGATTCCGCGGCCTGCACAGGATTCGCACTGCTCCCCGAAGACTTCCAGGAGTCCGGTACCCATGCGCTTTCGCGTCATCTGCACGAGGCCCAGCGACGTCACTTCTGCAACCTGGTGCTTGGTCCGGTCACGGCCCAGGCACTCCACCATGCGGCGAAGAACCAGGTCCCGGTTGGATTCCAGGACCATGTCTATGAAGTCGATGACGATGATGCCGCCGATGTCCCGTAGCCGGAGCTGCCGGACCACTTCTTCAGCTGCCTCGAGGTTGTTCTTGGTGACGGTTTCTTCGAGGTTGCCACCGCTGCCGGTGAACTTGCCGGTGTTGACGTCCACTACGGTCATGGCTTCGGTGCGGTCAATGACCAGCGAGCCGCCCGAAGGCAGGAAGACCTTACGTTCCAGGGCCTTGTGGATCTGCTCGTCGATCCGCCACGCGGCGAAGATATCCTGGTCCTTGGTCCACTTTTCCAGGCGGCCCACGAGGTCCGGGGCAACGTACGTGACGTAGGCCTCGATGGTGTCCCAGGCCTCTTCACCCGAGACAATAAGCTTGGAGAAGTCCTCGTTGAAGACGTCACGGACCACCTTGATGGTGAGGTCCGGTTCGCCGTAGAGGAGCTCGGGCGCGAGGATCTTGGTCGACGTGGACTGGCTTTCGATGCCCTCCCACTGCGCGCGCAGCCTGTTGATGTCGTGCGTGAGCTCCTCTTCCGAGGCGCCTTCGGCAGCGGTGCGAACAATTACCCCGGCGTGCTCGGGGAGGCGGTCCTTGAGGATGCGCTTGAGCCGGTTGCGCTCGACGTCGGGCAGTTTGCGGGAGATGCCGGTCATGGAGCCGCCGGGCACGTAGACGAGGTAGCGGCCGGGCAGCGAGATCTGGCTGGTCAGGCGTGCACCCTTGTGGCCCACGGGATCCTTGGTGACCTGGACCAGGACGGTGTCGCCGGACTTGAGCGCGTTTTCGATCCGGCGCTGCTTGCCTTCGAGGTTAACGGCTTCCCAGTTCACTTCACCGGCATAAAGGACGGCGTTGCGGCCGCGTCCGATGTCAACAAACGCCGCTTCCATGGACGGCAGCACATTCTGCACCTTGCCGAGGTAGACGTTGCCGATCAGGGAGTCCTGCTGGGTCTTGGAGACAAAGTGCTCGGCCAGCACACCGTCTTCGAGGACGCCGATCTGGATTCTGTCGTCGCGCTGGCGGACAATCATCTGCCGGTCCACTGATTCGCGGCGGGCCAGGAACTCGGCCTCGGTGATGACGGTGCGGCGGCGGCCGGTATCACGGGATTCGCGGCGGCGCTGCTTCTTGGCTTCGAGGCGGGTGGAACCCTTGACGGATGTGACGCGGTTGTTGACCGGCGCTTCCGTGGCTGCACGCGGCGCACGGACGCGGGTCACCGTGTTGGGCGGGTCGTCGCCTTCTCCGCCGGTCAGTTCCAGATCCTGGTCGCCACGGCGGCGACGGCGACGGCGACGGGAGGTCACGCCTTCGTCGGCCTGCCCGGCGGATTCCTCATCAGCTTCTTCGGCTGCGCCGTCTTCACCTTCGTTGTCACTGTCAGCATCACTTTCGCCGGTACGGCTGCGTCCCCGCCGGCCACGGCTGCGGCGCCTGCGGCGGCCGCTGGCGTCGTCCGTTTCACCGTCTTCGGCCTCGTCCTCTTCCGGCTCTTCAGCCACGGCGGCAGCCGGTGCCGGACGGACCGCGCTGCTGAGGTCAGGGGCTTGGAAAAGCACCGACGTGGTTGACGCCGGCTCAAGGAACAGTGAACTGAACGGGCCGGCAGACTCGGCAGCACCCGGTTCTCCAGCCTGCGCGGCGGCAGCGTCGACGGCGGCCGCCTTGACGGGCGCGGCGGCGGCGGTTGCTGCGGGCGCGGCAGCTTCCGCAGCTGCGGCTCCCGCTGCGTCCGGGGCCGGAATTACTGCTGCTTCGGCGGCTGCCTGCTCCGCGGGAGCTGTCAGGTCTACGGCCGTGGGGGCGACGTCGGGGGCCGACGTTTTGCGCGTGGCAACGCGGCGTCGGCGGACGGGCTTGGTCTCCGTTGCAGCCTCTGGGGCTGCAACCTCCGAGGCTGCGGCTTCGGCGGCGGGTTCGACCACAGCAGGCTCTACGCCCGTCTCGGCAACAACGGCGTCAGCTGTCTCCAGAACCTCAGCAGCGAACGCCGGCAACGGTTCGGCGGTGTCCACCTTCTTACGTGCGCGGGTCCGGCGAACCGGCACCTTGGGCTCCGGCGCGGCGTCCGTCGCAGGCTCAGCCTCGACGGCGTCAGTTACGGGCCCTTCCTCCGCAGCCTTCGGCACTGCCTTCCGGCGCGTCCGGGCGACCTTCTTGGGCGCTTCGGTAACTTCGGCAACGGCTTCATCATTAACGGCTGGTGCTTGTTCGTTTTGCATATGTGGCAACACTCCTGCCCCTGACGCACCGCCACATCCGGCACCCGTTGGGGCACATATTGTCAAAACCCGCGGGCGTTGACAGAAGTCAAGTGGATACTCCCAGGTTCGCACCGGCAGAGGGGTGCGGCAGCCCGTGGGAGCCGTCGGCTGTGTCCTGAAACCCGTTGTTCTACACGCCACAACCAGGTGCCGACCAATGGAATTGCGGGAAGCCGGATCAGAGAATCCGAAGCCTGCCCTGCTCATCATTGGCGGTCTTGAAACAAGCCACCGGACCGGAGTCCGCATGTGGGTCGGCCTCCAGCCATCTTCATTCTCTCACACCCGGGCTGAAGGCGGCGGAAGCAAGGGCGACGGAAGCAAGGGCGACGGATCCGTAGGTGATGGCCCCGGTTGAATGCTCCTTCCAGCCGCCGGCGTTACAATCGGGGCAAGGAGCACCCGAAGCAAAGGACGCCACACACCATGCCTAGCATTTCCTCCCACGGCACCGACACGCCGGCTGCCTCCAGTGCGGCAGAGCCGTTGCCCGACTCGCCAGGGACTGTGCCGCCGATGGCACGTAACCGGCCGTTCGGCTGGCTGATGGTCATCACCGGCGCCATTGGCTGGCTGGCCTCAGGATCACTGGTCCTTGAAAAGATCGCCCTCCTGGAGGACCCGAATCACGTAACAGCCTGCGACGTGAATCCGTTTATCTCCTGCGGCCAGGTCATGCAGACGTGGCAGAGCTCGGCGTTCGGGTTCCCCAACATGTTTATGGGCATCGTGGCGTTCGCTGTCATCATCACTGTGGGCATGGCCCTGCTGTCCGGCGCCACGTTCGCCCGCTGGTACTGGGCAGGACTCCAGACCGGCGTCACGCTCGGCTTCGCGTTTGTGGTGTGGCTTTGGTTCCAGGCCCTCTACGACATCCGCATCCTGTGCCCGTTCTGCATGATCGTCTGGGCCGTAATGATACCGCTCTTCGTCTGGGTAACCATCCGTAACGTCGTCCACGGCATCATCCCCGTCCCGTCAGCAGCAGCACGTGTGCTGGGCGAATCAGGCTGGATTATCACGGCGTTGCTGTACGTGGCCGTCATCGCCAGCATCTTCTTCGCGTTCATCCAGGTGTTTGCCGGACCGTCGGGCTTCTAACGCGGGCCCCGGAAGACGCACAAACGGCGCGAACGAACAAGCGCGAACGAACACTTGAGGCCCCGGTTTCCCGGGGCCTCAAGTGTCCGTTCGCGCTGTGGGCCTCAAGTGTCCGTTCGCGCAGCTGGCGGGTGGACTTAGTCCTGGAACCAGATCTTGACTTCGCGCTCGGCCGAGTCCACGGAGTCGGAGCCGTGCACCAGGTTCTGCTGGACCTTCAGGCCCCAGTCGCGGCCGAAGTCGCCACGGATGGTGCCGGGGGCGGCAGTGGTGGGATCGGTGGTGCCGGCCAGGGACCGGAAGCCTTCAATGACGCGGTGGCCTTCGAAGATCGCGGCCACAACCGGTCCGCTGAGCATAAATTCCACGAGGGGCTCGTAGAACGGCTTGCCCACGTGCTCTTCGTAGTGCTGCTCCAATAGTTCCCGGCTGGCGTCGACCTTCTTCAGTTCAGCCAGGGTGTAGCCCTTGGCCTCAATGCGGCCCAGGATGGCGCCGCTGAGGTTGCGGGCAACGCCGTCGGGCTTGATCAGTACCAGGGTGCGCTCAATGGTCATAGCTGCTCCAATGCGTAATGGGTGGGTTTTGGGACAATTCTACGAGGCTTCCGGGGCGTCCCCTTGCGAGGCGCTCCACTCAGCCTGTTCGCGTTCGCGCTTTGCGGCTTCGGAATCAATCCTGATGCCGGTGCGGATTCCATACCACCAGGCCAGGCCGAACAGCGCGCCAACAAGGAACATCATGGGCTCAATAATGCCCGTCAGGATCAGCACAATCTGCAGGATCCAGCCCAGCGCCACGCCCCACGGCCTGGACAGCACAGCGCAGGCAAGGACCATCACGACGCTCAAAGCGATGCCAATCCCCAGGATCAGCGCCGGCGGAAACTCACCGCGCTTGAGTCCGAAGACGGCCAGCGTCGCGAAGAACACCACAAACGCCTCAAGGAGCAGGACGGTGGAGGCAAACATCACCTTGGTGGACCGGCGCTTCCTGGGCATTCCCGGGCGCCATTCTCGCTGGGCTTTGGTCAGCTTGGCCATGCCTAGGCCTCCGTCTTTCCGAGCAGGATCCGGGCTTCCGCCACGAGGGTGATGGACCCCGTGACCAGGACCCCGCCGGAGAGGTCGTCGTTGGCTTCGGCTCGTTCCACGGCCCATTCGATGGCGTCGTCGAGTTTCTCCGCAATGTGGATGTTGTCTTCGCCGAAGCCCATTTCCGCGGCCAGTTCGGCCAGTTCGGCCGCGGGCACTGCTCTCGGCGAGTTGGACTGGGTGAAGCAGTATTCCTGGGCAATGTCGCCCAGGGATTCCTTGAGCTGGCGCAGGATCTCTTCGGCGTCCTTCTCCTTCAGAACTCCGACCACCGGCACCAGCCGGGTGAAAGTGAAGGCCTCCTGGATGGCCTCGGCCGAGACCCTGATGCCGTCCGGGTTGTGGGCCGCGTCCACGATGATGGTGGGCGCCGTACGGACAACCTCAAGGCGGCCCGGGGACGTGACGGATGCGAAGGCTTCCTGGAGCACCTCGGCGTCAAGTTCCTTCTCGCCGCCGAAAAAGGCCTCGAGGGCTGCCACTGCCACTGCGGCGTTCTGGGCTTGGTGCGCGCCGTGCAGCGGCAGCAACAGTTCCGGGTAACGGCCGGCGATGCCCTGGATACTCACCACCTGGCCGCCCACGGCCACTGTCCGGGATTCGACGCCGAACTCCACGCCTTCAAACCGGAACGGGACTGCCACTTCCTTGGCTTTTTCGAGCAGCACCTGAGCAGCATCAACAGGCTGCGAGGCGCTGATGAGGTAACCGCCGGGCTTGATGATGCCGGCCTTCTCGTAGGCAATCTCCTCAGTGGTATCGCCCAGCAGATCGGTGTGGTCCAGTGAGATAGGGGTGACCACGGAAACGAGGCCATCGCCCACGTTGGTGGCATCGGTGATGCCGCCCAGGCCCACCTCGATCACGGCCACGTTGACGGGCTGGTCCGCGAAGATTGCGAAGCCCAGGATGGTCAGGCACTCGAAGTACGTGAGCCGGGGCTCCCCCGCAGCGGTGAGTTCGTCGTCGACGATCTGCAGGTACGGGCGGATCTCGTCCCAGATCCGGACGAACGTTTCGTCAGAGACGGGGTGGCCGTCGATGCTGATCCGTTCGGTGACCTTGGACAGATGCGGGCTGGTATAGCGTCCGGTGCTCAGGCCGTGCGCGCGCAGCCCGGCCTCAATCATCCGGGCCGTGGAGGTCTTGCCGTTGGTGCCGGTCACATGGATGATCGGGAACGCCTTGTTGGGCTCCCCCAGTACATCCATCGCCCGGAACAGCGGCGCAAGACGAGGTTCCATCTTGTTTTCCGGTGCACGCCCCAGCAGCTCGGCGTAGACACTTTCCACGGAGAATTCGTCAGTCATGGCTCAGGCCTCTGCTTTTTCGACGGCAATGCGTGATTCGCCGGACTCAGCCGGAACGGTGGCCAGCTCCAGGGTCAGGGTTTCGGTCTTGACCAGCTCGGCGTTGGCCAGGAGGGCCTCCAACACGGTGGCAACGGCGGTGACGGTGGTCCGAATCCGGTCGCTCACGTTCAGTCCGGCGTCCTTGCGTGCCTGCTGGATGGCGCGGACCATGTCGCGTGCAGTCCCTTCGGCCTCAAGTTCTGGAGTGACTTCGGTGTTCAGGACCACGAAGCCGCCGCCCGGAAGGACAGCTACTGAAGCTGAACCGCCGTCGGACTCCGCCACTACTGTCTCCAGCGTGTATTCCTGGGGTTCCAGCTCCAGGCCGCCGGAAACAACGACTCCGTCGACACCGTCGATTGTTTGGACCGACCAGTCACCGGACTTGGCGCCCTTGATGGCCTGCTGAACGTTCTTGCCCAGGCGCGGTCCTGCGGCCCGGGCGTTGACCACGAGCTTCTGCTCGATGCCGAACTCCTCCGGGGAGGCCCTCTCGGCGTCCAGCAGGCGCACGGAGCGCAGGTTCAGTTCATTGGCGACGACGGCGGCGAAGCCTCCCAGCGCATCCGCGCCGGGAGCCACAACGGTCAGTTCCTGCAGCGGCAGCCGCACGCGCAGGTTCGCGGCCTTGCGCAGCGAGGATCCGGCGGAGCAGATCTGCTGCACGCGGTCCATCGCTTCCACCAGCGAAGCGTTCGCCGGGAACAGGTCCGCGTCGGGCCAATCGGCCAGGTGCACGGAGCGGCCGCCGGTGAGGCCGCGCCAGATCTCCTCGGTGACCAGCGGCAGCAGCGAGGCGGCCACGCGGGACACGGTTTCGAGCGCCGTGTAGAGCGCGTCGAACGCGTCAGCGCTCTCGTCAAAGAAGCGCTGGCGGCTGCGGCGGACGTACCAGTTGGTGAGCATGTCCAGGTAACTGCGCAGTTCGTCGCAGGCACCGGAGATGTCGTAGCTGTCCAGCTGGGCGGTCATGTTCCGGACCAGGTCGCCGGTGTTGGCCAGCAGGTATTGGTCCAGGGTGTCGGCGTACCCGTCGTAGCGGAGCTTCGCGTCGTAGCCCTTACC
Organism: Pseudarthrobacter sp. S6; assembly: GCF_050156575.1. Classification (NCBI taxonomy): domain Bacteria; kingdom Bacillati; phylum Actinomycetota; class Actinomycetes; order Micrococcales; family Micrococcaceae; genus Pseudarthrobacter; species Pseudarthrobacter sp. S6. The sequence goes on from NZ_CP189581.1 coordinate 2,677,639, forward strand.
GCCGTCGGCAGCGTTCGTGTAGAGCGTGAAGAAGCTGTAGACGTTCCACAGCGGCAGGATGACCTGGCGGACGCCGTCGCGGATTCCCTGTTCGGTGACCACCAGGTTGCCGCCGCGCAGGATGGGGCTGGACATCAGGAACCAGCGCATGGCGTCGGAGCCGTCGCGGTCCAGGACCTCGGAGACGTCCGGATAGTTGTGCAGGCTCTTGGACATCTTCTGCCCGTCCGAGCCGAGCACGATGCCGTGGCTGATGACGTTCCGGAAGGCCGGCCGGTCAAACAGTGCGGTGGAGAGGATGTGCAGCATGTAGAACCAGCCGCGGGTCTGTCCGATGTACTCGACGATGAAGTCCGCCGGGTTGTGGGTGTCGAACCAGGCTTCGTTTTGGAACGGGTAGTGCACCTGGCCGTAGGGCATGGAGCCGGAGTCGAACCAGACGTCCAGGACGTCCTCGACGCGTCGCATCACGGACTGTCCCTCTTCGGGGGTCCGGGGGTCGTCCGGGTTGGGGCGGGTCAGTTCGTCGATGAACGGCCGGTGCAGGTCAACCTGGCCGGCCTTGTTGAGCGGCAGGCGGCCGAAGTCGGCTTTGATTTCGGCCAGGGAGCCGTAGACATCGGTGCGCGGGAATTCCGGGTCGGTGGACTGCCACACCGGAATGGGGCTGCCCCAGTAGCGGTTGCGACTGATGGACCAGTCGCGGGCGTTGGCCAGCCACTTGCCGAACTGGCCGTCCTTGACGTTCCCGGGGATCCAGTTGATGTCCTGGTTCAGTTCGGACATCCGGTCCTTGAACTTGGTGACTTCCACGTACCAGGAGGACACGGCGCGGTAGATCAGGGGGTTCCGGCAGCGCCAGCAGTGCGGGTAGCTGTGCTCATAACTGGCCTGGCGGACCAGCCGGCCCTGGGCGCGGAGCACCTGGGTGATGGGCTTGTTGGCCTCGAAGACCTGAAGGCCCACGATGTCGTGCAGGTCGCCGTGGCCGAACAGCGGCAGGAACTTGGCGCCTTCATCCACTGACAGGACCACCGGGATGCCGGCCTCTTCACAGACCTTCTGGTCGTCCTCGCCGTAGGCAGGTGCCTGGTGGACGATGCCCGTGCCGTCGGTTGTGGTGACGTAGTCGGCCACGAGGAAGCGCCAGGCGTTCTGCGTCCCATACTTTTCGTCGTCGCGGAAGTCGTTCCACAGCGGCTCGTAGGACAGGCCGGCAAGTTCGGCACCGGTGTGGGTTGAGGTCACGGCGGCCTCAGCGGAATCCAGATCCTCATAGCCCAGGTCCTTGGCGTAGGCGGCTAGCAGGTCAGCGGCCAGGAGGAAGCTTCCGGTAACCGGCGCGTCCGGCGAGGCGGCCTTGACGCCGTTGGGCCCGGCCGGCAGCACGGCGTAGGTGATGGAGGGCCCGACGGCGAGCGCCAGGTTGGTGGGCAGTGTCCAGGGCGTGGTGGTCCAGGCAAGCGCCTGCACGCCGGCGAGCTGCTTCGACAGCTCCGACTCCCCTGCCGTGATGGGGAATGTCACCGTGACAGTCTGGTCCTGGCGGTTCTTGTAGACGTCGTCGTCCATGCGCAGTTCATGGTTGGACAGCGGCGTTTCGTCCTTCCAGCAGTATGGCAGCACGCGGTAGCCGTTGTAGGTCAGGCCTTTTTCGTGCAGCTGCTTGAACGCCCACAGGACCGATTCCATGTATTCGACGTTGAGGGTCTTGTAGTCGTTGTCGAAGTCCACCCAGCGGGCCTGGCGGGTGACGTAGCTCTTCCACTCGTCCGCGTACTTCATCACCGAGGCGCGGCAGGCGTCGTTGAACTTGTCGATGCCCATGGCCTCGATCTGGGTCTTGTCCGTCATGCCCAGCTGCTTCATGGCTTCCAGCTCGGCCGGCAGTCCGTGGGTGTCCCAGCCGAAACGGCGTTCCACGCGGCGGCCGCGCTGGGTCTGGTAGCGGCCAACCAGGTCCTTGGCGTAACCGGTGAGGAGGTGCCCGTAGTGGGGCAGACCGTTGGCGAAGGGAGGGCCGTCGTAGAAGACGAATTCGTTGCTGCCGGGCTGCCCGCCGGGGGCGTCGGCGCTGCGCTGGTCAATGCTGGCCTGGAAGGTGCCGTCCTGGTCCCAGTACTTCAGGATGCGCTCTTCAATCTCCGGAAACTTCACGGAGTGGGAGACACCGGCGGCAGCACCGCTCGAAACGTCAGCCGAAGGGGAGGCGGAGGCTTTAGGGTAATACGTCATTCTCGACATCCTGGGTTGAGCTGGTGAACCATTCAGCCGCTGCTGACTGGTTCCGTTCAGGATGCGAGGACGGCTCGTGTGCTGTCCTGGGACTGCACGCTTACCGCGGTACCACCTCACTTACCGGCACTCCACCATGCTCCGGGGAAGCTTGTTGGTGCGCCGGCCGCTCATTACTGCTGTGACGGGCTTACCCGTCCGGTTCTACTGACGTCGACGCCAGTCTCCTGGCGGTCAGCGCGTTCTTCCGGAAGCTCACCGGTGATTGCCGGGTCGTAGCCACCTTCGAGTCTACTATCGCTTGGCTCTCCTCCGCCATTCCTGGGCGGCCCGCGCGCACAGCACCAGTGCTCCGGAGCTCAGGGTGGTGCTTAGACTGACGGTCATGACTGCTTCCGGCCACGCCACAGCAAGAACGCGACCCACCACGCTGTTCAGGTGGCTATGGCTCCTGGCCACGGCGCCAGTGCTGGCCTTGTCTGTCTTCCGCGCCATTCCGGCGGAGTGGCCCGTTCTGGTGGTGCAGCTGCTGTCCTTTACACCGTGGCTTGCGGTGCCAGCCGCCGCAGCCCTGCTCCTGGCGTTCCTGGGACGGAGCCGCTGGCGGCAGTCCGTGGCCGCAGTGCTTGTGGCGTGCCATGCCTTCTGGCTTTTCCCTTTGGACGCGGCCCGGCCCGCTCCGGCCGCCGGCCTCCCGGCGGTGCAGCTGAAAGTCATGAACCTCAACTCCGAGTTCGGCCAGGCCGACGCCGGCGAAATCGTTCGCCTTGTCCGGGACAGCGGCGTGGATCTCCTCACGATCCAGGAACACACGAAGGGCCTCCAGGACCGGCTTTCGGCGGAGGGCCTGAACCGGTTACTGCCGAACCGGTTCAGCCAACCCACCAACGACGCCGGCGGCAGCGCCCTGTACTCGCGCTACCCAATGGAGCTGGTGGGCGTTGTCCCGGACACCCCGTTCAGGATGCCCACGGTCCGCGTGACGGCGGAGGCGGGCGGGTCGGTGGCCACGCTGGAAGTGACCAGCGTCCATGTGCTGCCGCCCGTGGATGTCAGGGTTGCCCAGTGGCGAAGTGACCTGGCCGCGGTGGGCAGGGTGGCGGAACAGCCTGGCAACCGGCTGCTCATCGGTGATTTCAACGCCACCTACGACCACGCCGAATTCAGGAGGATCCTGGACATCGGGGGCAGCGCTGCGGACAGGATGGTGGACGTTGGGGCGGCCTCGGGCTCGCGGGTGGTGCCCACCTGGCCCATGGACGGGCAACTGCTTCCCGGCATCACCATCGACCACCTGGTCACCAGCCCCGGACTGGCCAGCTCAGCCTACGAAGTCCACCGCGTGCCGGGAACGGACCACGCAGCCGTTCTGGCAACGTTGGCCATTCCTGCCGGCTGACCGGCTCCTGCTGACCGGTTCTTGGAGATCAGGCCTTGCGGATCAGCTTGTGGGTGGCCGCCTGGGCCACCGGGCGGATCACAATCTGGTCCAGGTTGACGTGATGCGGCGCACTGACGGCGTACCGCACCACGTCGGCGACATCGGCTGCCGTCAGCGGCTTCTCCACGCCCTGGTAGACCTTCGCCGCAGCGTTCGGGTCGCCGAGCCGGTTGAGGGCGAACTCCTCGGTCTGGACCAGCCCGGGGGCCACCTCGATGACGCGGATGTTGTGCTCTGCTTCTTCGAGCCGGAGCGCCCCGGTCAGTGCATGCTGGGCAAATTTGGCGGCGTTGTAGCCAGCGCCGCCCTCGTAGGCCACCAGGCCGGCCGTAGAGGTCAGGTTCAGGACGGTGCCTTCGCCGTTGGCACGCAGCATCGGCAGGAACGCCCGGGTGAGCTTCATGGTGCCGAGAACGTTGACCCGGTACATCCATTCCCAGTCTTCGGTGTTGGCAGCGCCCACCAGGTCAGCGCCCCGGGCACCGCCGGCGATGTTGATGAGTGTTCCCACACCCCCGGCTTCGGTGACGCGGGCCAGCAGCCGGGCGACATCGTCGTCTTCGGTAATGTCGGCGGGAATTCCGACGGCGCCGGTCTCCGCTTCGAGCGCGGCCAGCCGTTCCGCGCGCCTCGCCACTGCGAATACCTTCCAGCCTTCTGCCGTCAGGGCGCGGACCGTTGCCTCGCCGATGCCGGTGCTTGCGCCAGTGACTACTGCTGCCCTGTTCCGTGAATCCTCAGTCATGGCACCACCCTAAAGGCATCGGCGCTCGGGGTGCTCCCGCATGAACTCCAGTAACACCCGGGCGTGGTTGACCTCAGGATCCCGGGCTCCATACAGGAGGGTCACGCGGCTGTGCTCGGTCCCCAACTTCAGGAGGGTGGCAACAGCCGCGTTGCTTTCCAGCTCCTGCCGGTATTTCAGCCGGAAGTCGTCGAAGCGCTCCTTCATGTGCCCGAACTCCTGACGCAGCGGCGGTGACGGCGCGATGTCCTTAAGCCAGAGATCAAGTTGCGCGTCCTCCTTGCTGACCCCGCGGGGCCAGAGCCTGTCCACCAAGACCCGCCAGCCGTCGTCATCCGCCGGCCTGTCATAGATGCGCTTGATCACAAAATTTTCACCGGTTGTGCCCATCTACCGCATGCTACGGCAGGCTCCCGTGCCGCGGGCTGAACAGACCATGAAACAATTGCCAGATGGCTGAAGACACTCAGGGTACAGACACGCCCTCCACTGCCCCTATCAACGTTCCGGACAAGCCCGCCCTTGAGGGGCTCGAAGCTGCCCTCACGCGGCGCTGGCTTGCCGAAGGGACCTACAAGTTCAACCCGGACACCACCCGGGAGCAGGTCTACTCGATCGACACTCCCCCGCCCACAGCGTCCGGTTCCCTGCACGTGGGGCACATGTTCTCCTTTACGCAGACGGACGTGCTGGCCCGCTACCAGCGCATGATCGGCAAGAACGTGTTCTACCCGATGGGTTGGGATGACAACGGCCTGCCCACCGAGCGCCGCGTGCAGAACTACTACGGCGTGCGCTGCGATCCGGCCACCCCGTACGATGCCGGCTACCGTGCTCCGGCCGAGCCCGCCAAGAACCAGCGCGATTTCGACGTCGTTTCGCGCCGGAACTTCATCGAGCTGTGCGAGGAACTGGCCGTGGAGGACGAGAAGGTCTTCGAAAGCCTGTTCCAGCAGCTCGGGCTTTCCGTGGACTGGCAGTTGACGTACCGGACCATTGACGACGCTTCCCGCGAAGTCTCCCAGCGCGCCTTCCTGGCCAACCTGGCAGCCGGCGACGCCTACATGGCCGAGGCGCCAACCCTGTGGGACATCACCTTCCGCACGGCCGTGGCCCAGGCGGAACTCGAAGACCGCGAAGTTGCCGGCGCGTACTACCGCTACCCGTTCTTCACCGAAGACGGCGAAAAGATCTACGTCGAGACCACCCGTCCCGAACTGCTGGCCGCCTGTGCCGCCCTGGTGGCAAACCCCGACGACGAGCGCTACCAGCCGCTGTTCGGCAAGAAGGTCACGTCCCCGGTCTTTGGTGTTGAGGTTGAAGTCAGGGCCCACGCGCTGGCCAAGGCGGACAAAGGCTCCGGCATCGCCATGGTGTGCACCTTCGGTGACCTCACCGACGTCACCTGGTGGCGGGAACTGCAGCTGCCCACCCGCGCCATCGTTGGCCGGGACGGACGGATCATCGGCGAAACACCGGACTGGATCACCACCGACGCCGGCCGCACCGCCTACGAAGCCATTGCGGGCAAGACCGTCTTCAGCGCCAAGGAAGCAGTGGTGGAGCTCCTGGCCGCCGAAGACCTGATCGACGGCGAACCGAAGAAGATCATGCACCCCGTGAACTTCTACGAAAAGGGCGACAAGCCCCTTGAAGTCGTCACCTCACGCCAGTGGTATTACCGCAACGGCGGCCGCGACGAAGAGCGCCGCGCCCGCCTGATCGCGCGCGGCCACGAGATCGACTTCCACCCGGCCTTCATGCGGTCCCGCTTCGAGAACTGGATCTCCGGGCTCAACGGCGACTGGCTCGTCTCCCGGCAGCGTTTCTTCGGTGTGCCCATCCCCGTCTGGTACCCGCTGGACGCTGACGGCAACCCGCAGTACGGCGCCCCGATCGTGCCCCTGGATGAGCAGCTGCCCGTTGACCCCGCAGCCGATGCCGCACCGGGTTACGACGAAGCCCAGCGCGGCGTCCCCGGTGGCTTCGCCGGCGACGCCGACATCCTGGATACGTGGGCGACGTCTTCCCTGACGCCGCAGATTGTGGGCGGCTGGAGCCGGGACGAGGACCTCTTCGCCAAGGTCTTCCCGTTTGACCTGCGCCCCCAGGGCCACGACATCATCCGCACCTGGCTGTTCTCCTCGGTAGTCCAGGCTGATGCGCTGCAGCACGCCGCGCCGTGGAAGCATGCCGCCATCTCCGGCTGGATCCTGGACCCGGACCGGAAGAAGATGTCCAAGTCCAAGGGCAACGTGGTGGTTCCCACCGACGTGCTGGACGAATTCGGCTCCGACGCTGTCCGATACTGGGCCACGTCCGCCAAGCTCGGCGCGGACACGGCCTACGAAATCGCGCAGATGAAGATCGGCCGCCGCCTGGCCATCAAGCTGCTGAACGCCTCAAAGTTCGTCCTGAACCTGGGCGCCACGGAGAATTCAGTGGTCTCCACCGATCTTTCGGTCCTCACGAATCCCTTGGACCGCGCGGTGCTGGCCCAGCTGGCCGAGGTCGTGCGCCAGTCCACCAAGGCGTTCGAGAACTACGACTACGCCCGGGCCCTGCAGATCACCGAGAGCTTCTTCTGGCAGTTCACGGACGATTACGTGGAGCTCATCAAGGACCGCGCCTACGGTGCCGCCGGCGACGCTGAGCAGGCCTCCGTGCTGGCAGCACTTGCCACCAGTCTGGACACACTGCTTCGCCTGTTCGCCCCGTTCCTGCCCTTCGCCACTGAAGAGGTCTGGGGCTGGTGGCGCAACGGCTCCGTACACGTTGCCCAGTGGCCCCTCGCAGTGGATGTGGACGGCGACACCACTCTGCTTGCCACCGTTGGCACGGCCCTGAGCGGTGTCCGCAAGGCGAAGTCCGAAGCCAAAGTCAAGCAGCGGACCGAGGTTCTTTCCGCGACCATCACGGCCTCGGAATCCCTAACCACGCAGCTGAAGGCAGGACTTGGCGACCTGAAGGCAGCCTCGAACGCCCGCGAGCTGACCCTCGTGGCGGGCGACGGCGAACTGACCGTCAGCGACGTCGTGTTGGCGGCGCCGGAGGAACAGCCCAAGGCCTGACCGGATTTAGGTCCCGTTCCGGAGCAGCAGCCCTGTTTTGGGGCCGGCCTGTTTTTGGGCAAAGGGGAAGCCCCATCAGCGTTTTGCCGTTGGTGGGGCTTCGACTTTTCGGCCATCCTCGTGACGTCTTTGATGGTCTGGCAAGATCCTTGGATCTTCAGGTCTTCCTACCTCGTCACTGGTAGCTTGTATCTGACTTTGCCGATGGCTGCGTCGGATACATATCACTGAATCTTTGGTTCCTGCGTCTCACTTCTTTCGAAGTGGGTAAGAACCATTGTTGTCCCGAAGGTTTGGATGCGCAAGAGCCCCGGACGAACTACATCAGAGTAGTTCGTTCGGGGCTCTTTGCCGTCTGCGTCAGCCTGGCGTCAGTCGAATTCAGGGCTTTCGCTGCGGCTGCGCTTAATCTCGAAGAAGTACGGGTAGGAAGCCAGCGTGACGGTGGCGTCCCACAACTGGCCGGCCTGCTCGCCGCGCGGGATCCGGGTCAGCACCGGCCCAAAGAAGGCCGTTCCGTTGAAGGCGACAACCGGCGTGCCGACGTCCTGTCCCACCAACGAGATGCCTTCCTCGTGGCTGGCCCTCAGCTGGGTGTCAAAGGCGTCCATCGTGGCAACGTCTGCCAGGCCGGCCGGGAGTCCGCACTCGGCGAGTGCCTTGCTGATGACAACGCCATAGTCCTTTTCCCCGCCAAGGTGGATCAGTGTGCCCATGGCGTCGTAGAGCGGCTTCACCACGTGGTCGCCGTGCTGCTCCTGGGCCGCGATGATGACCCGAACCGGGCCCCAGGCCTTGTCCATGAGCTCCCGGTAGCCGGCGTCCAGTTCGCGCCCCTCGTTGAGGACGGCCAGGCTCATCACATGCCACACGGTCTCAATGTCGCGGACGGCCTCAACCTCGCCGATCCAGCGTGACGTGATCCAGGCGAATGGGCACAGCGGATCGAACCAGAAGTCGGCCTGGTTGATGGTTGTTTCAGTCATGCGTGAGTCCTCGGGTTCCTGAGCGTGCGGGGATGGACGGGGGCAGGGGCTGGCGGGGCGGCGGACGCGTCAGGCGGACTTACGTCGCTTGGTCACGTGCGGAATGAGGGTGGGCTCGGCCTTGCTGAGGACAACGTCAGCGGTGATGACCACGCTGGCCACGTCTTCGCGGCTGGGGAGGTCGAACATCACCGGAAGCAGCACTTCCTCCATGATGGCGCGGAGGCCGCGGGCACCGGTGCCACGCTCAAGGGCCTGGTCGGCGATGGCGTTGAGGGCGTCCTCATCAAAAACGAGTTCCACGCCGTCGATCTGGAACATCTTCTGGTACTGCTTGACCAGCGCGTTCTTCGGCGTGGAGAGGATCTGGATGAGTGCATCCCGGTCCAGGCTGGAGACCGTGGTGATTACGGGCAGGCGGCCGATGAATTCCGGGATGAGGCCGAATTTCAGCAGGTCCTCGGGCATCACTTCGCCGTAGGAGTCCACCTTGTTGCTGGCGTCGTTAAGCGGGGCGCCGAAGCCGATGCCCTTGCGTCCGGAACGCGAACCGATGATCTCTTCCAGCCCGGCAAAGGCGCCCGCCACGATAAAGAGCACATTGGTGGTGTCGATCTGGATGAATTCCTGGTGGGGGTGCTTGCGTCCGCCCTGGGGCGGAACGGAGGCCACCGTTCCTTCAAGGATCTTCAAAAGGGCCTGCTGCACGCCCTCACCGGAGACGTCCCGGGTAATGGAGGGGTTCTCGCTCTTGCGCGAAATCTTGTCGATTTCGTCAATGTAGATGATGCCCTGTTCGGCCTTCTTGACGTCGTAATCCGCCGACTGGATGAGCTTGAGGAGGATGTTCTCCACGTCCTCACCCACATAGCCGGCCTCGGTGAGCGCTGTGGCATCGGCGACCGCAAACGGAACATTCAGCCGCCGCGCCAGTGTCTGGGCCAGGTAGGTTTTACCGCACCCAGTGGGGCCGATCAGGAGGATGTTGGACTTGGCAATTTCAACATCGTCGTGGTGGCCGCCCTCGGCGAGGCTGCCGCTCTTGGGGGCGTGGCCGGCCTGGATCCGCTTGTAGTGGTTGTAGACGGCGACGGCGAGGGAACGCTTGGCAGGTTCCTGGCCGATGACGTATTCCTGCAGAAAGTCGAAGATCTCGCGGGGCTTGGGCAGTTCGAAGCTGCCCAGATCGGCGACTTCCGCGAGTTCTTCCTCAATGATCTCGTTACAGAGTTCAATGCATTCGTCGCAGATGTAGACACCGGGCCCGGCAATGAGCTTGCGTACCTGCTTCTGGCTCTTTCCGCAGAAAGAACACTTCAGCAGATCCGTGCTCTCGCCAATCCGAGCCATATGTGAACCCCTTTAGTATCTTGCTGCGAGGCAGCTGTGCACCGTTGCTGGAATCGTGGCGGGCCTGGGAGGACCGGCCGTGACATCTTCCACTCTAGGTCACAATTGCGTCCAAGGGTGGAAAGCGAAGGCCGGTGCGGCCCAAATAGCTGGACCGCACCGGCCGCCGAATAGCCGTACTACCTGGTAATTGCCTGTGGCTTGATCTTGCGGGAATCAAGGACCTGGTCGATAAGACCGTAGTCCAGGGCGTCTGCCGCGGTCAGGATCTTGTCGCGCTCGATGTCGTTATTGACCTGCTCGGACGTGCGGCCTGAGTGGTGTGCGAGGGTGTCCTCAAGCCAAGACCGCATCCGCATGACTTCCGCGGCCTGGATTTCGAGGTCCGAAGCCTGGCCACCCTGGCCGCCGGACAATGCCGGCTGGTGGATCAGGACACGCGCGTTGGGCAGCGCTAAACGCTTGCCGGGGGTGCCTGCGGCGAGCAGAACCGCGGCAGCGCTGGCCGCCTGGCCCAGGCAGACAGTCTGGATTTCGGGCCGGATGTACTGCATGGTGTCGTAGATCGCCGTCATGGCCGTGAACGAGCCACCCGGGGAGTTGATATACAGGGTGATGTCACGGTCCGGGTCGGTGGACTCGAGGACCAGCAGCTGGGCCATGACGTCATCGGCAGAGGCGTCATCCACCTGGACGCCGAGGAAGATGATGCGGTCCTCGAACAGCTTGGTGTAGGGGTCCTGGCGCTTGAAGCCATAAGGCGTGCGCTCTTCGAACTGGGGAAGGACGTAGCGGCTGGTCGGAAGGTTACCGGCAGTCGATCCGAAGTTGTAAGTCATTGTTGTTGCTCCTGATCTAAAGGTTCTATTGCCGGGTTACTTCTCGGATGCCGACTCGCCGGAGGGGCCGTTGGCGGTTCCGCCGCCGCCGGCCACGGTGCCGGCGTGGGCAGCGATCTTGTCGAAGAAGCCGTATTCGAGGGCTTCTTTAGCAGTGAACCATTTGTCGCGGTCGTTGTCCTTGAGGATGGTTTCCACCGACTGTCCGGTCTGATCCGCGGTCAGTTCAGCCATGACCTTCTTCATGTGCAGGATGAGCTCGGCCTGGATCTTGATGTCCGAGGCCGTACCGCCGATGCCGCCGGAGGGCTGGTGCATCAGGACGCGGGCGTTGGGGGTGGCGTATCGCTTGCCCTTGGTGCCGGAGGAGAGCAGGAACTGGCCCATGGAGGCTGCCAGGCCGGTGGCGACGGTGACGACGTCGTTCGGGATGAACTGCATGGTGTCATAGATGGCCATGCCTGCGGTCACGGAGCCACCGGGAGAGTTGATGTAGAGGTAGATGTCCTTTTCCGGGTTCTCGGCGGACAGGAGCAGCAACTGCGAGCAGATGGCGTTGGCGTTGTCGTCACGCACCTCGGAGCCCAGCCAGATGATGCGCTCTTTCAGGAGGCGGTTGTAGATGTAGTTGTCCTGGCCGGCCGGATCTACAGTCGCCATCCGGGGCGCCTCTGCGTGCTGTGACATATGTACTTACCTCTCGCTGGTGACGGTGACATCACTGAACTTCACTACTTGGACACTAACCGGTTTGGTGGCCGATTTGTTCGCCGGAATCGCGCTGTTCGCTGACGGCGCACGATCCCTGCAACTGCCCGTAAACCAAGGCAGCCCCCGGACCAGTAGGTCCGGGGGCTGCCTTCAGTCGCACTGCCAGGGGCGTGCTACAACTTCACTGCTGCCGGCTCGTCACCCGGGGTGGCGTCGGTCTCGGCGTTTATGTTTTCAGTGGCCTCAGCCTCAACGGCGGGAGCCTCCTCTTCGCCGCCGGGGCGGACGAAGTCACTGAGGTCAACAGACTTGCCATCGGTGTCGGTGACGGCGGCCTGGCCCAGGACTACGGCCAGTGCCTTCCGGCGGCGGACCTCTGAAACCATCATGGGAACCTGGCCGCTCTGATCGATGATCTGGGCGAACTGGTTCGGGTCCATGCCGTACTGGCTGGCGGCGCTGACGATGTAGTCGATCAGCTCAGCCTGGCTGACGTTGACTTCTTCCTTTTCGGCAATGGCGTCGAGGATGACTTCGTTCTGGAAAGCGCGGGCGGTGTTGGCCTTGACCTCTTCGCGGTGCTCTTCGGTGTCGTGCTCGCCTTCACCGTGGCCGTTGCCCTCCTTGAAATGGGCGTCGACCTGCTCTTCGACCACGGAGTCCGGAACCGGAACCTGGACGAGTTCAACGAGCTTGTCCAGGACCTTGTCGCGGGCCTCTACGCCCTGCTCGACGACCTTGGACTCGGCAGCCTGCTTGGCCAGGTCCTCGCGGAGTTCAGCCAGGGTGTCGAACTCGGAGGCCAGCTGGGCGAAGTCGTCGTTGGCTTCCGGAAGCTCGCGCTCCTTGACGGCCTTGACAACAACCTTCACCTGGGCGGACTCGCCGGCGTGGTCACCGCCCACAAGGGTGGTTTCGAAGATGGCGTCTTCGTCAACGCTGAGGCCGGTGACGGCCTCGTCCAGGCCCTCGAGCATGGTTTCGGTGCCCACCTGGTAGGACAGACCGGACGCGGAATCAACGTCGGCACCGTCAATGGTGGCGGTGATGTCGATGGTCAGGAAGTCGCCATCGGCGGCCGGGCGGTCCACGGACTTCAGCGTGCCGAAGCGGCCTCGCAGCTCATCCAGGGCCTTGTCAACGTCTTCGTCGGAGGATTCCGCTGCGGCTACCTCAACCTTGATGCCGGCGTAATCCGGGAGTTCGATCTCCGGGCGGATATCAACCTCGGCGTGGAACTTCAGTTCCCCGTCCGTGGAGCTGGGGTCCGGAACCTCGGTGATTTCAACCTCGGGACGGCTCAGCGGGCGGATGCCTGATTCCTGGACTGCAGCCTGGTACCAGCCGTTGAGGCCTTCGTTGATGGCCGTCTCCAGCACGTAGCCGCGGCCAACGCGCTGATCGATCAGCTTGGACGGGACCTTGCCCTTACGGAAGCCAGGGACCTGGATCTGCGAAGCAACAGTCTTGTATGCCTCGTCGATGCTGGGCTTCAATTCCTCAAAAGGGACCTCAACATTGAGCTTGACCCGCGTGGGGGTGAGGTTCTCGACAGCGCTCTTCACGGTCTAAGTACTCCTGGGTTTGTGGGATGGGTTTCTGCAAACGCAGTTTTTTGCCCGGGCCGTTTGCACGGCCCGAGCCGCAGAGTCGGGGTGACAGGATTTGAACCTGCGACTTCCTGCTCCCAAAGCAGGTGCTCTAGCCAAGCTGAGCTACACCCCGTAAGTGCACAGGCAAGTCTACGTTCATCCGGGCGGTCTTTGCACATTTGACACGTGGGGCATGAATTAGGTTTAGTTGTATCCGGCTTCAACAGCCGGCCCGAAGAAACGCAATTCAGCCTGATGCAACAGCTGGGCTGTATTTTTCCGGGGACGTAGCTTAGTGGTAAAGCCTCAGTCTTCCAAACTGATGATGCGGGTTCGATTCCCGTCGTCCCCTCCACATCAAGCAGGGCCCCTCGCTGAGGGGCCCTGCTTTTTTGTTTAGCTGACTTGGAAGTTAGCTGCTTTGTTGGCTACTGCTGGCAACCGGGGCACCAGTAGAGCTTGCGGCCCACCATTTCGGTGATGGCCACCGGCACGCCACAGACCCGGCAGGGCTGCCCTTCACGCTTGTATACAAAGTGGGCGTCGCCGGCCGCGGGCGGGACCGCCCGCGGTTGCAGGTGACCCCGCTCCCGGCGGTCCAATTCCCAATACACCGGCGGTGTGGTGATGATCCGGCCGTCGCGGACGCCGTCTGCCATTACTGCGGCTGTGTCGTCCCACAACAGACCGGCGGCCCTGCTGGAAAGTCCAGTACCGGGCAGCCACGGATCCAGCCGCTGCCGGAACAGCACTTCGGCCCGGTAGACGTTCCCGACGCCGGCAATCACCTTCTGATCCATCAGCAGCGCAGCGATGGGCGTCTTGCGGGACAAAAGGCCCGTCACAAAGCGGGTCCTGTCCGCGGGATGATTGTGCAGCGGATCCGGCCCCAGCCGGGCCAGGACGGCCCGCGCTTCTGCCTCGGTGATGGCCGCGCACGTGGTGGCACCGCGCAGGTCAGCCCAGCCATGGCGGCTGGCAAGCCGGACGCGCACGGCACCCCGCGGCTCGGGCGGGCCTGCGTACTCAACGGTCCCGCCGTCGTTGGTACTTTCGGGGTCCCCGAAAACCTCGCGCTCCCCGATCTTCCTTGGCGCGCCGATACTGGAGGCCCCGCTGAACGTGGCGTCGCCGCCGAAGTCCCAGGCACCATAGAGCCCCAGGTGGACGTGCAGCACCACGGCATGGTCAAAATGCAGGAAGAGGTGCTTGCCGTGGGCGCGCGAATCCTTCATGACCTGGCCGTCCAGCAGCGCCGCGCCGGCAGCGAACCGGCCCTGCGGGCTGCTCACGGACAGTGACTCCCCGGTAAATACGTCCCCGAACTGTTGCGCCAGGCGGCGGACTGAATGCCCTTCGGGCACTACTCGATGACCTCGCCGGTGTTTTCATAAGCCGCGATCTTGCCGATGCGGCGGACGTGCCGTTCGTCGTTGCTGAACGGCTCAGCCAGGAAGGCCTCGATCAGTTCGGTTGCTTCCTCGACAGTGTGCTGTCGGCCGCCCACAGCCACCACGTTGGCGTTGTTGTGTTCACGCGCCAAGGTGGCGGTGGAGTGGTTCCAGGCGAGGGCTGCGCGGACCCCCTTGACCTTGTTGGCCGCAATCTGTTCACCGTTGCCCGAGCCGCCCAGGACGATGCCCAGGGCATGGATTCCTGCCTGCTGGTCAGCCACAACGGCGAGCGCCACGTTGATGCAGAAGGACGGGTAGTCGTCCAGGGCATCGTATTCCTTGGGTCCGTGATCCACTACGTCGTAGCCCTTGGCCGTGAGGTGTCTGACCAGATGGGCGCTGAGTTCCATGCCTGCATGGTCGGTGGCGATATGTACCCGCGGGAAGGCAGGGGAAGAAGTCACAGCAGTATCCGTTCGTTTCGGCGCCCGGGGCCAGCAGTGCTGGTTCAGGCCAGGGTCAGATCATCACGGACAAGGTTACTAGGACTCAGACTCCGGGGCACGTTCGCCGGACGCACCCCCGTGCGCCCTCGCTGCCACCCGGGTCAGTATTTCTGCCAGCCGGGCCGCGGATGCCGGGCTGCCGCCGCTGACCGCAAGGTTGCGCCCATCGGTTTGATGCACGACGACGGCGGGGCCGCTGCTGACCAGCATCGCGGCGGTACCGCGGTGGTTGCGGTAGCCCCACCCGCCGTAGTCGGCGGCGCGGACATCCGCGGCACTGGCCGTCGAGATCGCGGCTGCCGGCACTGCCATCACCGGCAGCACGCCGGCCACCAGGACGCGCAGGCCGCGGCGGTCGGCCTTGACCCGGGCGCAGAGGAAAGCAGCGGCCACCAGAGCGAGGGCCACCATCAGGGCCCCGAGCCACGGCAGCGCCACGGCGATCAGCGCAGCCGGGAACAGGCTGGCCACGGCGATCATCACAAACACGGAACTGCGGGCGTGCACCCACATCCGGAAGGTGTCTCCGGCGAGCTCCGGGTCAAGTTCGCGGGCGAGGGCCCGTTGCAGGGCCCGGTCGTCGTCGAGCGACCACCGGGTATCGGCTTTGAAGACGAACCCCATGGTGACGCCCAGCGAGACCGCAGCCCCGCTGCCCAAGGCAAGGACCGTGAGGTCCACCCGGGATTCCCGGGCATCGGCGAGGCCGGTTTGGCCCACCAGCCCGGCGGCCAGGACACTGGTGATGAACAGGCTCAGGAACAGCCCGGTTCCCATCATGATCCGGCGCATCACGGCCGGCCGGGACAAGGGCACCGCCTGGGACAGTACCAACCACCCTGCGGCGATGATGAGCAGCGCCCCACCGGCTGCATAGGCGCCGAACGGGGCAAAGGCCGCACCGCCGTCGGCCGTCCAGCCGATCGCCACGGGGTCCGGAAGATCGGGCCGCAACAAGAATGCGCAGAACACAAAAGCCACCGCCAGGACCACGGGAAAGCCCACTGCAAAGCGCAATGCCTTGGTATCCACCGACTCCCGGAACTTTCCCATGCATTAACGCTACTCCCGCCGGAGGCCGTGACAGAATGACTTCACTGTGCCGATGCAGGCCACCGCCCGCCGGCAACCGCAACCCCTTCTGGAGGCCCCACTTGCCAGGTATGAACCTGACTCGCGCCGAAGCCCGCGAGCGTGCCGAACTCATCACTGTTGACTCCTACGATGTCATCCTGGACCTGACCAAGGGCGAGAAGGTCTTCGGGACCACCACCACGGTGAGGTTCACGGCAGAGCCCGGATCCGCCACATTCATCGATGCCGTCACCCACACCGTGCACAGCGTCACGCTCAACGGGCGCGCCCTCGACCCTGCCGTCGTCTCCGACGGCGTCCGGATCCAGCTCCAGGAACTGGCTGGCTCCAACGAGCTCACGGTGGTGGCCGACGCGCCGTACATGAACACCGGCGAAGGCCTGCACCGCTTCGTCGATCCGGTGGACAACGAGGTGTACCTGTACACGCAGTTCGAGGTTCCCGATTCGCGCCGCATGTTCGCGGTGTTTGAGCAGCCCGACCTCAAGGGGACCTTTAGGTTTACGGTCACGGCGCCCTCGCACTGGGATGTCATCTCCAACTCGCCCACCCCTGCCCCCGTGGAAGCCACGCCAGGGACGGACGGCGGCGCCGGCTCGGTCTGGGCGTTCACCCCCACACCGAGGCTGTCTTCCTATGTCACCGCCCTGATCGCCGGCCCGTACCAGGCTGTCCGGTCCGAGGTCACCAGTTCCGACGGCCGCGTGATCCCGCTGGGTGTTTTTGCCCGGAAATCCCTGATGCAGTACCTCGACGCGGACAACATCTTTGACCTGACCCGCCAAGGCTTCGAATTCTTCGAGGCGCAATTCGGCTTCCCGTACCCCTTCGAGAAATACGATCAGCTGTTCGTGCCGGAGTTCAACGCAGGCGCCATGGAGAATGCCGGCGCGGTGACCATCCTCGAAGGCTACGTTTTCCGGAGCAAGGTGACCGGGGCGCAGATCGAGCGCCGGGCCATCACCGTGCTGCACGAACTCGCGCACATGTGGTTCGGGGACCTGGTGACCATGCGCTGGTGGAACGACCTCTGGCTCAACGAATCCTTTGCCGAATACATGTCCCACCTCGCCGCCGTGGAAAACACGTCATTCACAAGCGCCTGGACCACCTTCGCCTCGGTGGAAAAGTCCTGGGCCTACCGCCAGGACCAGCTGCCCACCACGCACCCGATCTTCGCCGACATCAGCGACCTTCAGGACGTCGAGGTCAACTTCGATGGCATCACGTACGCCAAGGGCGCCTCAGTCCTGCGCCAGCTGGTGGCGTGGGTAGGGCCGGAGCAGTTTATGGCCGGGGTCCGGGAGTACTTCGCCAAGCACGCGTGGCAGAACACCGAACTCAGCGACCTGATGGCGGAGCTGGAGAAGGCCAGCGGCCGCGACCTGGACCAGTGGGGCCGGCTCTGGCTGGAGACCGCCGGCGTCAATACGCTCAAGCCGGAGCTCGCTGTGGACGGCTCCGGGACGCTGACATCCTTCACCATCGTGCAGTCAGCCGTCGAGGACTGGCCCACCATCCGTCCGCACCGGCTTGCCGTCGGTTTCTACACCCTGAACAGCGCGGGCAAGCTGGAGCGCGTGCACCGCGAGGAGCTCGACGTCGACGGCGAGCGCACCGACGTGCCGGCACTGGCGGGCCTGGCCCAGCCTGACCTGATCCTGGTTAACGACGACGATCTCGCCTACGCGAAGGTCCGGCTGGACGAGAAGTCCCTCGCCACGGCAACGGCGCACCTGAAGGACTTCAGCGAGAGCCTGCCGCGTACCCTGGTGTGGAACTCCGCCTGGGACGCTGCCCGCGACGGCGAGTCCCCCGCGCGCCGGTACGTGGAGCTGGTCCTGGCTAACGTGGCCGCAGAATCGGATTCCTCGGTGATCCTGGTGCAGCTGCGCCAGCTGGCCACCACGCTGAACTTCTATGTGGCCGAAGAGCACCGCGCGGCCACCACGGTCACAGCCGTGGACGCGCTGTGGGATCTTGCCAGCGCCGCACTCGGCGGGTCAGACGCCCAGCTGCAGTTTCTGAAGTCGTTTGCCCTGTTGGCCCGCAGCTCAGGCCAGCTGGACACCGTGGCCGGGCTGCTGGACGGCACCGCGACTCTGGAGGGGCTGACCGTGGACCAGGACCTGCGCTGGGAGCTGCTGACGTCTCTGGTGGCCGGTGGCCGGCTGGGCAAGGCTGAGATCGCTGCTGAACTGGAACACGACAACACCGCGAGTGGACAGAACGCCGCGGCCCTGGCCACGGCGGCCATCCCCACCGCCGAAGCCAAGGCCGCCGCCTGGGACTCGATAGTGGTCACGGGAGAACTCTCCAATGCGCTCCAAGGTTCAGCGGTCAATGGCTTTATGCGCGTGCTGGACCGTTCGCTGCTGGAACCGTATGCGGAAAAGTACTTCGAGGCTGTTCCCTCGATAGTGGCAAACCGCACACACGCACTCGCCCAGCAGATCGTCGTCGGGCTTTACCCTGCGCTGCTGACTACGCAGGCAACGGTGGACCGGACGGATGCTTTCCTGGCAGGCCTTCCGGCCGACAGCGCCGCACTGCGGCGCATGATGCTGGAAAACCGCGACGGCGTGGCCCGGGCCCTGCGGGCACGCTCGGCCGACGTGCTGCCTGGCGAAGCCTAGTCTGGCGCCGTGGGCCTGGGCGAGCACCACTATTCCCTGACGGTGCAGTGGACCGGCAACCTGGGTAACGGCACGTCGTCGTACCGGGGCTACTCACGGGACCACGACATCCGGATCCCCGGGCTGCCGGTCCTGCCCGGTTCCGCCGATCCGACGTTCCATGGGGACCGTGACCGCTACAACCCGGAGCAGCTGCTCCTTGCAGCGCTGGCACAGTGCCACATGCTGTCGTTCCTGCATGTGGCGGTGAAGCACGGGGTGGTGGTGACCGGCTATCAGGACGACGCCACCGGTGTGATGCGCCTGAACCGCGACGGCAGCGGACAGTTTGAGTCCGTCACGCTGAACCCGCGGGTCACCGTGGTGGACGCGGCCCATGTGGATCTGGCCGAACGGCTGCACCGCGAAGCCAACGCGGTCTGTTTCATCGCCCGGAGCGTCAACTTCGCCGTGCATCATTCACCCGTGACTGTGGTGGCCTGACAGGAGTTCACCGGCCGTGCCGAGCGAACGGGCCGCGTTGACCCACCGGACACCGTTTGGCGGTTCCGTCGCGGATTCGCCGGCCAGGCATGTAAGTGCGTGACCTGCGGAAACGGCCTGCCGGGCGATTTCAGTGGGGCGAAAGGCAGTTCCACCCAGAATGAGGATGCGTCCGGGGCCGGGCTACGGCGCTAGGGTTGAAAGGGAATAGAGCCTATGCCGCGGGCGAACCTGCGCATTGGGCCGATCTCATCCCCCGGCCGCCGCCGGTGACCCCCAGGAGTTTTGCCTCTATGTTCAGCGCGATGTCGATTACACCCCCGCCTCTCACCGCGCAGCCCGACGGCGTCAGTATCACGGGCATCGCGATCAGCCTTGGCGTCGGAATCGCCGTGTGGCTGGTGGCGACGTTCGTGATTTCGCGGATCAGCAAGCGCGTGGCCGCGGGCAGCAATTTCTTCAAAAAACCGCATTTCAAGTGGGTTGCCCCCGCGCTGCGGGCACTGGACCATGAACGCCGGGTGCAGCGGGCGGAGACCATCGGTTCCCTGCTCAACAGCATCGTGGGCGTGCTGGTGGCCGTGATCACCATCATGTATGTGCTCCAGAACCTGGACATCAACATCGCACCACTGTTGACCAGCGTCGGGATCCTGGGTATCGCCATCGGTTTTGGCGCCCAGCAGCTGATCCGCGACTTCCTTGCCGGCATCTTTATCACCATTGAGGACCAGTACGGGATCGGCGATGTCATCGAAACCAGCGAGGTGGTGGGTGTGGTCGAGTCCATGGGGCTGCGCATTACCCGGGTCCGCTCGGAGGACGGCGCCATCTGGTACCTCCGCAATGGCGAGATCCTTCGCGTCGGCAACCGTTCGCAGGGCAAATACGTGCCGGTGCAGGACTCGCCGGTCGCCGCTCAGGACACTGCCCTGAGTGCGCCTGCCACCGAGGCGAAAAAGACTGAGCAAAAGGCCGGAGAATAGAGACATGACCATACCCGCCGAGCCGCAGCAGCCCCGCCAACTCATGCAGAACGATCCCTTCAGCCAACCCGGCTACACGGAGAACTTCTACGATGCCGTGGGCGGACACGAGACGTTCGTCAAGCTGATCGATGTCTTTTACGACGGCGTCGCCACGGACCCGCTGTTGCGCCCGATGTACCCGGACGAGGACCTTGAGCCGGCCAAGCGGCGGTTCCTGATGTTCCTGGAGCAGTACTGGGGCGGCCCCGCCACGTATGGTGAGGAGCGCGGCCACCCTCGCCTGCGGATGCGCCACATGCCGTTCCGGGTCACGCCTGAAGCCAAGGACCGCTGGCTGTTCCACATGCGGACAGCCGTCGACGCCCTGGTACTGCCCTACTTGTACGAGGGAACACTCTGGGACTACATGGAACGCGCCGCGTTATCCATGGTGAACAGCCCCTCGGACGCCTGACGCCTATACTCCGCATACGGGGCTGGAGTCTTAGCCCGTACGACGACGGCTGGCGGGGTACTAGAGACCGCTGCCGGTTCGTGCCAGGACATGGCCGCGCGGGCCACTGAGGCGGAACCAGCGGCCCGCCCGGTAAAGCTTCTGGTCCGCGTCTGCGAGGAATCCCAGGGTGAGGGCCGCGAACGCGGCTCCTGCCGGGAGGCCGGAGTCATCAAGGGCCCGGCCCCACACAGCGGCGCGCGCGTTGTTGACGATCAGCGCCCCCGGCTGGGCGGGCATGATGCTGGCCACTTCGGTGATGCCGGCCTCAGCCGCGCGCCGGAGTTCGGCATCCGACAACACACCCACCAGCTCCCAGCCGCTGCGGGGCGCGCCGACGCCCGTCCACGATTCGGTGACGGTGGACGGCGGAATCGGCAGCTCGACGCCGTCCTCTCCTGCCCTGGCAAGCCGGTCCAGGACAGCCGAGAGCGGCACCGTCACGTCGATCGCGGAAGGTTCCGCCAGCGCCATGGTGCGCAGGCCCAGGATCGTGGGGGTGGATTCGCCCAGCAGGCGGGGCCGCAGCAGGCACACGTAGGCCGCGAGAACGGAACCTGCGGCCTGAAGCCGGATGGCGCCGTCGTCGACCGTTTTGGCACGGGTGGTGAACGTGCGCAGATCCGCGAGATCACGCGGGTCAGCGAACCGGAAGGACTTCGTTAGTAGGTCAGACACACTAAGAACACTACCGGCTGAAGCCTGGTTGAGCAGCGGCAGGGCGACGTCTAGAGTCAATCCATGACTGAAGCCGAAACCGGACTGCTGGCGCCACCCAGCGGCGACCCCACCGAAACGCTCATCCAGCTCCTTGACCTCGGTGAGCTTGAAGGCGCCCGGACCGATGAGGACATCTTCCTGGGCCCATCGCAGCAGCAGCCCCGGCAGCGCGTTTTCGGAGGGCAGGTTCTGGCCCAGTCGCTGGTCGCTTCCATGAGGACGGTGGACCCGGAACGGTTTGTCCATTCCATGCACGGCTATTTCCTCCGGCCCGGCGACGCCAACAAGCCCATCACGTTTGGTGTCCAGCGCCTGCGTGACGGCCGGTCCTTTTCGGCCAGGCGTGTCCACGCGTACCAGGAGGGCGTCCCCATCCTGTCGATGATCGCCTCCTTCCAGGATCTGGACGAAGGGCTCGACCATGAATCCAAGATGCCCGCCAACATTCCCGATCCTGAGTCGCTGCCGAGCACGGCCGATCTGCTGGGTAAGTTCGACCACCCGATCGCCCAGCACTGGGCTTATGAGCGGCCCTTTGATATCCGACACGTTGACCCGCCGCTGTACGTCTCGGCCAAGGGCAAGAAGGAGGCCAGTAACGCTGTCTGGATGAAGACGTTCGGGCCCATGCCCGATGATTCAAACCTGCACCGGGCCGCCCTGGCCTACGGCAGCGACTACACGCTGCTGGAATCCATCCTGCGCCGCCACGGGCTGAGCTGGATCACGCCCGGTATGAGTGTCGCCAGCCTGGACCACGCCATGTGGTGGCATCGCCCCGCCCGGGTGGACGAATGGCTGCTCTACGTCCAGGAATCGCCCAGCGCCCAGGGAGCCCGCGGCCTCGCCACGGGCAAGATCTTCAACCGGGCCGGGCAGCACGTTGCCTCGGTGGCGCAGGAGGGCATGGTCCGGGTGCCCACGGACCTGAAGAACAAAGTAGTTGGCGCCCTACAGTCCAAAGTCCTGGAGCACCAGATCCGCAAGGCCGGGCGGAACTGACCCGGGGCGGGGCTGGCTGAGCGGGCTGATTGCGGAGGGTCAGCTGGCTTTCGGCAGTCAGATGTCTGGCGGGCAGCAGAAAGACCGGCACCCTTGATGGCGGGGTGCCGGCCTTTCTTTGCGATCAGTCGCGGGTGAGGCGGCGGTGCGTCACGCGGTGCGGCTTGGCCGCATCGGGTCCGAGCCGCTCTACCTTGTTCTCCTCGTAGGATTCGAAGTTTCCCTCGAACCAGTACCATTTGGCGGGGTTTTCCTCGTCGCCTTCGTAGGCCAGGATGTGCGTTGCCACCCGGTCCAGGAACCAGCGGTCGTGCGATACCACGACGGCGCAGCCGGGGAACTCCAGCAGCGCGTTTTCAAGGCTGCTGAGGGTCTCGACGTCGAGGTCGTTAGTAGGTTCGTCAAGGAGCAGCAAGTTACCTCCCTGCTTGAGGGTCAGCGCCAGGTTGAGGCGGTTGCGCTCACCACCGGAGAGCACCCCGGCCTTCTTCTGCTGGTCCGGGCCTTTGAAGCCGAAAGCGGCAACGTAGGCGCGGGACGGCATTTCGACCTGACCCACCTGGATGTAATCCAGGCCGTCGGAAACAACTTCCCACAGGGTCTTATTCGGGTCGATGCCGCCGCGGCTCTGGTCCGCGTAGGAGATCTTGACCGAATCGCCGATCTTGAGCTCGCCGCCGTCGAGCGGCTCCAGGCCAATGATGGTTTTGAACAGCGTGGACTTGCCCACGCCGTTAGGACCGATGACGCCGACGATGCCGTTGCGGGGAAGCGTGAAGGACAGACCGTCGATCAGCGTGCGGTCGTCGAAGCCCTTCTGCAGGTTTTTGGCTTCCAGGACCAGCCCGCCCAGGCGCGGGCCCGGCGGAATCTGGATCTCTTCGAAGTCAAGCTTCCGGGTACGGTCAGCCTCGGCTGCCATTTCCTCGTAGCGGGCCAGACGGGCCTTGGACTTGGTCTGGCGGCCCTTGGCGTTGGAGCGAACCCACTCAAGTTCCTCGGTGAGGCGCTTAGCCTGCTTCGCGTCCTTCTTGCCCTGGACTTCCAGGCGGGCACGCTTCTTCTCCAGGTACGTGGAGTAGTTGCCTTCATAGGGATACAGGTGGCCGCGGTCAACCTCTGCGATCCATTCCGCGACGTGGTCGAGGAAGTAGCGATCGTGGGTGACGGCCAGGACTGCGCCGGCGTAGCTGGAGAGGTGCTGTTCCAGCCACAGCACGCTCTCGGCGTCCAGGTGGTTGGTGGGCTCGTCCAGGAGCAGGAGGTCTGGCTTCTGCAGCAGGAGCTTGCAGAGGGCCACGCGGCGGCGCTCACCGCCGGAGAGCAGTGTCACGTCCGCGTCCGCGGGCGGGCAGCGGAGGGCGTCCATGGCCTGCTCAAGCTGGGAGTCGAGATCCCAGGCCTCCGCGGCGTCAATGGCTTCCTGCAGCTGACCCATTTCTTCGAGCAGCACGTCGAAGTCAGCGTCGGGGCTGGCCATTTCCTCGGAGATTTCGTTGAAGCGCTGGATCTTGCCGTAGATCTCGCCAACACCTTCCTGGACGTTGCCCAGGACAGTCTTTTCCTCGTTCAGTGGCGGTTCCTGCAACAGGATCCCCACGGTGTAGCCGGGGCTGAGCCTGGCCTCACCGTTGGAAGGGATGTCCAGTCCGGCCATGATCTTCAGGATGGTGGACTTACCGGCACCGTTCGGGCCAACAACACCGATTTTGGCGCCCGGGAAGAACGACATGCTTACGTTGTCAAGAATGAGTTTTTCGCCAACTGCCTTGCGGGCATTGGTCATTGTGTAGATAAATTCCGCCATGGTTCCAAATCTAGTGGGTTGGCGGGCTTAACTCACATTCGAGGCGTCAGACAGCCGTACCCACGAAGCACTTACCGCTGGCCAGGACCGGCAGAACGATGACGGTGACGCTGCCGTCACGGACCTGTCCCACCACGCATTTGGTGCCCTGTAACACTGCGGCTTCGATGGCGTCCGCTTCCAGCCCGGTGGGCGTCCGGCTGGCCGACACTTCAAGGGCCGCGACGGCAATCCCGGCACCGGTGAGGGCATCGGTCATCTGGGCCGTGGCTGGCCTTGGTGTCCCCGCCGCCAGCCGGCCCAGCGCATCCGTTACTGTCTGTTTCATGACCGCGATGGCCGGATCCTCCGCCGGGGACGCGGCGGCCTGCCGGGTTCCGGTGGTGGCCGGGTCCGAGGGAGTGGCTACTTCGCTGGCGGTGGCCGCGCCCTGACCGGCCCCCGTTAGCCCGGCCCCTGTTGGGGAGCCGCCAGTGCAGGCTGCAAGCGCGAAAATCATCAGAAGGCTTCCGGCGAGCGCCACGGGCGCCCGTCCGGCACGTGGCGCACGCCGCAGGGAACGGGTAATCCGTCTGGTGATTCTGGTTGCCTGCCGGTTGTCCGTCGCACGATTCATGCCGCCATTCTGTCACGCGGCCATGCATGGGACGGAACGGTCCCGGCGCGGGCGGACTGCCGGCACCGGGTCCGCCCGCTTCCTGTGCGGTATCGAGCGCCAGCACTTTCAGACGGCGGCTCCGGCGAGCTCGCCCGTTTCAGCGTCCACCGGAATGTGGTTGCCGTCTGCGTCCTCGTGGAAGACTCCCAAGGCTGCAGCGTCGTCGTCCGCGTGTTCCCCTTCCTCCGGGTCGCCCCCGTCGTCGTCAGGATCCGCAGGGCCGATGCCGCTGCCGTCCGCTGCGGCTTCCTGGCCTGCCGCGCCGTTGTCTGAGACGAGGTGCAGTCCGGTGTCGCTGGTACGGATGTAGTTGGCCGAACCGCGTTTGAGGTCGTGCCCTACGGAATCGGCATCGATTTCGGCTGAATGGTAGATCCGGCCGTCTTTCTCCCAGCTGCGCAGCTTGAGCCGGCCAACGACGATGACGCACTGGCCTTTCTTGATGCTGCAGGCCATGTTCCCGGCAAGCTGACGATAGCCCTGGACGTTGAACCAGTTGGTGTGGCTATCCACCCAGGTGCTGGTGGCGCGGTCAAAGCGCCGCGCCGTTGAACCGAGGCGGAACGAGGCAGTGCCAACGCCGCCCGGAGTTGTGGAGGTCTTGATATCCGTGGCAACGAAGCCCCGGAACGTTTGGTAGTCAGTCATCATCTTGTCCTGTCTCGAAAGGTAGCGCCTTAGCGGCAAAACCAGCTTCGCGCGGACGGCACCGCGCCGCGAGGGATAAGTTCGCGTATGTGCACAACCCTTCCCGCAACTGCCTTGTTGAGGAGAAGTTCCGGCAGCCCGCCCTGGTGAAGCGACTGCACCGTGGTGCCATGTAAACTTTTGATGCGCCTGATCTCTGGTCGTGGCGCCACGTGCCCCAGTAGCTCAGGGGATAGAGCAGCGGCCTTCTAATCCGCCGGTCGGGGGTTCGATTCCCTCCTGGGGCACAAGATGATGACTTGGCACGTCCTTGACGGATGCGCCGGTCAGCAAAAAACACCCCGGTCAGCAGACCGGGGTGTTTTTTCATTGTGTGGCTGGTGTGAAATTGCCGTTTCTCAGGCGTAAGGCAGCACGAGTTCCGCGGAGCGCTCCTTGACCGTGGAAAGGACGATATTGCCATCGGTGTCCCAGATCTCCTGATTGAAGATTTCGACTTCGATGTCGCCGGTGTACCCGGCGTCGCGGAC
Source organism: Pseudarthrobacter sp. S6 (assembly GCF_050156575.1). NCBI lineage: Bacteria > Bacillati > Actinomycetota > Actinomycetes > Micrococcales > Micrococcaceae > Pseudarthrobacter > Pseudarthrobacter sp. S6. Next base: position 2,703,570 of record NZ_CP189581.1, read on the forward strand.
CCAGGTGCCGATGGTGGCGAAGTCAATGACGCCGTCGCCCATGTATCCGCGCAACAGCAGCGGATCCGCGGCGATGGGCATGTTGAAGTCGCACACCTGGTAGGAGGCGATGCGGTCTTCCCGGCCGGCGCGTTCAATTTGGGCCTTAAGTTCCGGATCCCACCAGACGTGGAAGGTGTCGACGGCGACGCCAACAGCCTTGGTGTCGAACGGGGCGGCGAGATCCAGGGCCTGTCCCAGGGTGGAGATCAGGGCACGGTCAGCCGCGTACATCGGGTGCAGCGGTTCGAGCACCAGCCGGATCCCGTTCTCGGAGGCGAATGGAACAAGGTCGGCGAGGCGGTCGGCGACGCGCTGGCGGGCAGCCACCACGTCCTTCTCCGCCGGCGCCAGTGCGGCGGCCTGGCCTTCGGCGTTGGCCGCTGTCAGGAAACCGCCGCGGCAGAGCGAGGAGACCCGGAGGCCGGCGTCCTTGATCAGCTTGGCGGCCTTGTCCAGCCCTGCTTCCTCAACGCGGTCACGCCATGGGCCGATGGACGGGATGCCGGCGTTGACGCAGGCGTCGACGACCTGTGCGAGGGTCCACTTCTTGGTGGTCGCGCTGTTGATCGAAAGGCGCGAAAAAGGGGACGGTCCTGAATTTAATGTCATACTCCCACTCCGTTGATGCGCAGGTAGTCGGACATCCGGAACACGGCGAGCGCAGGATCCTTCAGCAGCAGCTTGTCGTGCACAACGCCCGCGGTGACGCCGGCTTCCTTGCCGATGCGGGCCAGTTCGATGGCCTCTTCGAGGGTTTCAGCCGTGGGCTTTTCGGTGAAGATGTGCTTGCCGGCCAGCATTGCCTTCTTCAGGGTGGCGGCACGGAGGCTGGTCATGGAGGCATCGAACATGATGTCCACGGAGGGGTCGTTGATCACGGAATCGAGGTCGGTGGTCCGCTCCGCCACCTTGTGCAGTTCCGCCAGTTCGCGGATCTTGGCTTCGTTGCGGCCCACCAGGATCGGCTCCACCTGGACCTTGGTGCCGTCCTCCAGCTAAAGCCTCCGGCATCACGGATGGGGAGGATGGAACGCAACAGGTGCTGGCGGTAACCCATCCGGCCGGTGATGCCGTTCATGGCGATGCGGATCGTCTTTGTTTCGAAGCCCACTTGTCCTCCGCGGTGAGTTACTCAAAATGTCTTGGGAAAGCGCATTCCCACTGAATCCATCATGCACGGGTCACCGCATATTGGCAAGCGCTTTCCCTGCCTACCTTCAAACTGCCATACTGAGGTCGGCGCCTATAGCGCTGAAGTACGTACGAACAGGAGAAGCTGTGGCTGCCAGTACCCTCACCGAGGTGGCCCGTTTGGCGGGCGTTTCGCCGGCCACCGCCTCCCGCGTGCTGAACGGCTCCGCCCGGATACCCGGCAAGGATATTGCCGACCGTGTGCGCCAGGCCGCCGAATCCCTCGGCTACATTCCCAACGCGCAGGCCCAGGGACTGGCGAAGTCCAGCTCCGGACTGATCGGGCTGATTGTGCACGACATCGCCGATCCCTACTTTGCCGCCATAGCCCGCGGCGTCCAGGAAGCCGCGAGGGAACAGCACAAGATGGTGCTGTTGGCCACCACCGAAGGCGCTCCGGAAAGCGAGAAGGAAGCCGTGGGTGCCTTCGCGGCTCGCCGCGCCGATTCCATCGTGATCGCAGGTTCGCGGACTTCCCGCGTCGAGGACCGGGACGGCAACGCTGAACTGGCCGCAGAACTGGACCGTTATTGCCGCAATGGCGGCCACGTGGGCGTGATCGGCCACGGGATTGTGGGCGCCACGGCAGCAGACGGCTACCACGTGGTGAGTGTGCCCAATGAGGAGTTGGCCGCGCAGCTCGCCACCGAGCTGGCGGCGTCGCGGGAAGACTTCGTCATCATTGGCGGCCCGGAAGGGCTGTTTACGTCCGACGACCGGATCCGAGGGTTCCAGCGTGGCCTAGCCGTCGCAGGCCTGCCAGCCGCGGATGTCATCCGCACGGACTTCAACCGTGCCGGCGGTTTCGAGGCCGGCCTGGCCATGGCTGCCCGGATCACAGCGCCCCGGACCGGGGGCAATGCACCAAGGCTCTGCATCTTTGCCGTCAACGATGTCATGGCTATCGGGACCGCCGCTGCGCTGCGCTCCCAGGGACTGCGGATCCCGCTGGATGCCGCCGTCGCCGGTTTCGACGATATTGAAACCCTGCGCGATTTCCGCCCGGCCCTCTCCACAGTGCACCTTCCCTTGGAGGAAATTGGCCGGCAGGCTGCCAGCAGCGCGGCGGGAATGGGCGACCGCGGGGCCGGATCTTCGCCGATAACCGGACAGGTCACTCTGCGGCGCAGCACCGAAGTGGCCCAACCCAGCAGCGCTGAGTCAGTGGCCTGAGGATGCTCCCGGTCTCAATGACTGCCGTGCCTGCCCGCGGCAATGCAGGTCCGCGTCCAGCGGTTCCGGTCCTTCCGGGTGGCGGGTATGCAGGACAGGCCGACCACGGGCGGTGGACAGGACGCGGGTGGGCGTCCTGGGCTTCTCGGCCGGCGGCCACCTCGCGGCAACGCTGTCGACGGCGGTCTCCACCGGAAACGCCTCGCTGGACGTCGAGGCCGCCGTTTCCGGACCTTTCGGTTCTGTGCTATTCGGTCGTATCCTTCACGAACGCGGTCCATCAGGGGTCAGTGGACAACTTAGCGGGCGGGTCGCCGTCGGACGATCTGCTCCGGGCACTGTCTCCAGATCTCCAGGTCACGGCCACTACCCCGCCGGCCTTTGTGTGGCACACTGCCGATGATGCGGCTGTACCCGTCCGCCACAGCGTTTCTTACGCGGGGCGTTGATGCGCGCGGGCGTGCCGGCCAAACTCCACGTTTTTCCGCAGGGCCGCCATGGCCTCGGGCTGGCCCGGGAGCTGCCGGGACCGGATCAATGGACATCGCTGTGTGCGGCCTAGCTGGACAGGATGGGATGGACCACTGAGGACTGAACTGTCGGCCTGAGCCGTCGGCAGTTACGGAAGCGTGAGGATCACCGGGCCATCAGCAGTGATGGCCACCGTGTGCTCGCTGTGGGCAGCCCTGCGGCCGTTTGCTGAACGCAGCGTCCATTCGTCGTCGTCGTGGTAGTAGTCGTCCTTGCGGCCCAGGATCAGCATGGGCTCGATGGCGATGACCAGCCCCTCGGTGAGCTTGATGCCCCGTCCCGGCCTGCCGTCGTTGGGCACAGGCGGTTCGGCGTGCATGGTGCGGCCGATGCCATGGCCGCCGTGATCAGCCAGCAGACCGTAGCCCGCCCGCCGCGCGGCGCCGCCGATCGCGTAGGCAAGATCGCCCATTTTGTTGCCGATCCGGGCGGCCTCAATCCCGCGCGCCAGGGCGGCGTCCGTTGCATCGATGAGGGCCTGATCCACAGGATCGGGTGTTCCCACGATGAAGCTGATGGCCGCATCGCCGCACCAGCCCTGCAGGAATGCCCCGCAATCCACGCTGAGCAGATCACCGTCCTGGAGTGTGTACCCGCCGGGAATCCCGTGAACCACGGCGTCATTCACGCTGGTACAGATCACTCCGGGAAACGGGACTGAGGCCCACCGCGGGTGGTAGTTCAGGAAGGCCGGCGTGGCTCCCGCCGTGGCTATGGTGTCTGCGGCAAGGGTATCGAGCTCACGCAGGGTTACACCCACTCCGGCTGCCGCACGCACAGCCGCGAGAGTGGTTGCCACCACCCGCCCGGCGTCGCGCATGAGGGCAATCTGCTCGGGAGTCTTAATCATGGACATGTAGGGAACCTCCGGCGTCGGGTGGCACGGCCCAAGGGAACGTGCAGTTTGGCTGGTCCCACTCTAGGTCCGTCCAGCCTGGAACGGACCGGCCGGCATGTCACCGGCCCCTCGCTAAAGTTGCACCATGGACGGATTATTGCCGCATGGGGAAACGCTGGACAAGGCACCTTCGGACACGGAGGATCGGGCCACGGAGACTCCGAACCGCGAGTTGGTGGACACTGTCCGCGCGGCGCTGCGGGAGCGGACCGAGCCGGAGCGGGCCGCCGGAGCGCACGCCTACATGAAGTCCGCAGTGCCGTCACTGGGCGTCAGGGTCCCGGAGGTCAGACACCTGGCGAAGGCCGCTGCCGCCGCCCATCCCTTAACCTCGGCGGGCTTCTTCAGGCACTTGCTGCTGACCCGGAGCACCGACCAGGACTTCTGGATCAGGCGGTCGGCCATCACCTCGCAGTTGAAGGCCAAGCCCCGCACGGATCAGGACCTGCTGCGGGCCGTGATCGAGCCGAACCTGGCGGACCTGGAATTTTTCATCCGGAAGGCTATCGGTGGGGTGCTTCGTGAATACGCCAAGTCCGAGCCGGATTGGGTGCGCAATTTCGTGGCGCAGAACGGCACACGCCTGAGTCCGCTGTCCCGGAAGGAAGCAATGCGACACCTGGAAGGGGGCCCGGCGCGGGGAGCCACCGGCGCCGGATGACGGTGCCTGCGGAGACTAGATGACGGGGCGTTCGGTCACTGGCTCGGCCGACTTCCGGAATAGCCGTTTGGTGTCCGGATCCATGAAGATCAGGTACATGGCAAAGAGCAGGCCCGTTATTGCGGCCGCGAAGCGGGCCAGCACGAGGGCAAGTCCCAGATCCTCCGTCTGGAGGTAGGGAAATACCTCCAGCTGGTCGGAAATGGCGTAGATCATGAAGAACGACACGATGAAGTACAGGGCCTTGACCTGCCAGTCGTTGCGGATGCCTGTCACCGCAAACAGCGGGATGAGCCACACCACGTACCATGACTGGATCATCGGGGCCAGCACCACAATGGCCGCAAAGGCCAAGGTGAGGCGGCGGATCAGGCGGTTATGCTCACCCTTGAAGATCTGGAAGGCGACGACGCCTACGGCCAGTAGTTTGCCGGCGTCGAACACCCAGTCTGCGAGCGTCCACCCATGAAGGCCGAAGGCATTTGAAACTGAAGCGACCATCAACCCCACGAGTCCCACCGGCGCGTACCAGATGAAGAGGCTTCCGGGGGCCGATAGCCCGTTGATCCAACCGAAACCGAACCCATTGACCAGGCTCAGGCCATACAGAATGGCCAGGCTAAGCCCTCCCGTCAGTCCCCAGAACATGAATTTCCGCGGCCAGCCGGCGTTCTTGCCTGCCCAGATCAGGCCGATGAACGGCAGGAAAACGATGGTGATGGGCTTGACGGCGATGGAAAGGGTGACCAGGACTATACCCAGCACCACGCGTCTGGTGGCCGCGTAATACAATCCGGCGAGGGCCAATCCGATCATGAGGGCATCGTTGTGGACGCTGGCGATGAAGTTGGTGAGGAACAGCGGGTTGGCGGCGGTGAGCCACACTGCGCGGTGCGGGTTGACGCCGTGAAGCTCGGCCAGCTTGGGCACATAGATAACGCAGAGGACCACGCCGAACAGCGCAACGAGCCTGAAAAGCATCACGCTGGCCTCGGGCTGGACGTTGGTGGACCAGACCACAAACTGCTCAATCCACAGGAATAGCTGGCCGTACGGCACGGGAGCTTCAGTCCACTGTTTGTCGGCGCCAAGCTGGAAATAGTTGGACAGCGCCGAGATGCCGTTTTCGTAGGGGTTGAATCCCTCCACCATCAGCCGGCCCTGACCAATGTAGGCGTACACGTCGCGGCTGAAAAGCGGGACAGTGAACATCAACGGCAGGCCCCATGCTGCGATGGCCTGCAGCGTTGCCTTTCGCGCGGCCGGCCCCCACACGCGGATCCGCTGGCCAAGCCTCAGCCAGGAGCGGACCAGGAGCATGCCGCCCACCGCGACCAGCACGATGGCCAGGGCCACGCCGATGGCCTCCGTGCGCATCCAGATAAAGATCGGTACCCGGCGGAGTTCGGAAACGGGGGCCAGCCATCCGACGCCGAGGGATCCGAGCACCATCAGGACCGAGCCGACAAGACCGGCAAGGATGGGGGACCTTGCGTTATCCACTTCTGCCTCTGCGGGCTTCAGCATCACGCTGGCGGCCATCTCCCCCGTTCCAGGCACAGGCGCCGTCATCTCAGGATCGTCCAATCTCTTTACACTTGGCGCTCCAACCCCGCGGGCGGCAGTGGCAGCCCGGGTCGCGCAGGCACAGCACAGCGGCAAAACCCTCGCCCCCATGTAACCGAAATCCTAGCATCGGACGGTTGCGCCGGAGCCAAACGGTAGGCTGGTCCGGTGCCTATATCTAACGAACGCATCGTCTGGATCGACTGCGAAATGACCGGCCTGGACATCAAGAACGACGCCCTGATCGAGGTGGCGGCGCTGGTGACGGATTCAGAGCTCAACATTCTCGGGGACGGTGTGGATGTGGTGATCAAGCCCGAGGACGCTGCCCTCGCCCAGATGAACGACTTCGTCAGGGACATGCACACCCGGTCCGGGCTGCTGAAGGAACTGCCGCACGGCAAGAGCATGGCCGAGGCCGAAGCCACCGTGATGGAGTACATCGAAAAGTGGGTGCCGGACCCGCGCAAGGCACCGCTGGGCGGCAACTCCGTGGGGACAGACCGCGTCTTCCTCTCCCGCGACATGCCGGCCATCGTGGAGCACCTCCACTACCGCGTGATCGATGTGAGCACCATCAAGGAACTCTCCCGCCGCTGGTTCGCCCGGGCTTACTTCCAATCCCCCGCCAAGAGGGGCGGCCACCGCGCACTGGGGGACATCCAGGATTCCATCGACGAGCTCCGCTACTACCGCGAGGCGGTTTTTGTTCCGGCTCCCGGACCTGACAGCGACTCTGCCCGGAAAGTCGCCCAGCGCATCACTGCCACGCCCGGCACAGGTACCCCAAAAGAGTAATCTGCACCACATTCGGGGGAATTTTCCGTAAAAACCCAAAAAGTGGCACAAGCCGCCTCCGACAGCAGGTAAGCTATTTGAGTTGCCTTTCCAGAGCACCGGATGACCGGGAATCTGCGGGCACATGGTGGGCTTAGCTCAGTTGGCAGAGCGCCTGGTTGTGGTCCAGGAGGTCGCGGGTTCAACCCCCGTAGCTCACCCTCATAGGGCGGCAGTAACTGCCGTTCAGTGGAGGCCGTACCGGATATCCGGTACGGCCTCCACTTTTTTGCATAAACGCCGGCGACACGCCGCACGCACGAAGGGCCGCCTGAGATGACAGTTCTGCCAATCACCGTCTGGGGAGAGCCGGTGCTGCACCACCGCGCCGCTGAGGTGGAGGTGTTCGACGACGGGCTGCGCGCCCTGATCGCGGACATGTTTGAAACCAACGAGGCTGCCAACGGCGTGGGCCTGGCGGCGCCGCAGGTTGGTGTTGGCAAGAGAATTTTTGTTTACAAGTACGCCAATCACGACGGCGCCCCGCCCATCGGAGTCCTGGTTAACCCGGTGCTGACCCTGTCCAAGATCTCTGGCGCACTGCCGGACCCCGAGGAAGAGGAAGAGGGTTGCCTCTCCTTCCCCGGCGGCGCCTACCCGCTCAAGCGTGCGGAGTGGGCGCGGGTGGAAGGCTTTGACGGCTACGGGCAGCCCGTTGAGTTCGAGGCCACGGGATGGTTCGCCCGGGTTCTGCAGCACGAGTACGATCACCTCGACGGAAAGCTTTACGTCAACCGGCTGATGGACCGCTATGCACGGAAGGCCATGAAACTGGCCAGGAAGAGCGGCTGGGGTGTGCCCGGGCTGACCTGGATGCCCGGCGTGGATCCGGACCCGTTCGGCCACTGAGCCGACGCATTACCGGGCGCTGATGGTTGGCTGGTCCGGGCAGGAGTCCAGGACGCGCTTCATTGCATCCTTCTCCGGCTGCGTAACCCACAGTTTGTAGGACGCCTTCACCGAGATCTGGCGGGCAACATAGTGGCAGCGGAAGTTCTTGTTCTTCGGCAGCCAGGTAGCAGCGTCGCTTGCGCTCTTCTGCTGGTTGGCGGGACCGTCCGCGGCGATGAGGTTCAGCGGATCGTTGGCCAGGCTCTGGCGCTGCTGCGGGGTCAGCGCCTGTGCGCCTTTCTGCCACGCGTCTCCGAGCGCCACAACGTGGTCGATCTGGATTTCCTTGCTGCTTTCCGGACCGCGCCGGAATTCCACGGCTTTACCCGTGTACGGCTCCTGGATGGCACCCGACGCTACCCTGCATTTGGACCCCTCTGTGAAGCCCACGGCGGTCAGGTCCCTGCGAAGGATGTCGTTGCGGGTGTCGCAGCCGTTCCGGTCCACGTCCAGCCAGGCCTGCCCGAAGGCCTCCCGCTGGTAGTTGTCCTTGGGAGCCCTGCCCTTGACGGGCAGCCCCTCGAGGGCGTCCCGGGCACTCCCCTGCGGTACAGCATGCACCGGCACCACGGGCTTCATCCAGGTCCCGTCGAAAACGGGCGCCTCGCTGGGCCCTGCGATGGCTGGTTCCGCCGCTGCGAACTGCCCCGCAGTGAAAAACCATCCTGCGGAGCCGACTGCAGCCAGGGCCAGCACAGCCAGCAGGGCCCAGGACTGCCTCGAACGGCGGCGGGCGCTGCGGTAGGCACGCCAGCTGACGGTCATGGGTAACCAGCTCTTCCGGAAATGTAACGCACCAGAAGAGCCTAGGTCACCCCACCGACACCCAAGCAGTTATCCACAACGGGGAGGAGAAGTGGACCGGGCATACCGCCCACTACTGAGACCGGCTACTGCTCCCGGGCTACACGGCGCAGGTCTTCTTCGGCAACCTGGAGGAGCCCTTCGAGCTGCCGCACCCGGTCGTCACCGACATCGCCGGAAGCCCGGGACCCGCGCGCCTGGTCCAGGAGCCTGATGGCTTCTTTGTGGTTGGCCTTGGCGACGTCGAGGGCGTGTTCAAGGGTGGTCTCGTGGAGAGTTTCGTTATCCATGCCACCAGTGTGGTCCCGATTCCCGGCTGATTCCAGCGCATCAGCCGGGAATGTCGGGCAGCCAGCCCGGCGAACGGCCTAGACGGCGATTGCGGCCAAGGCCGCAGCGGCTTCCTTGGCCGGGAACGCCGGCGGGTTGACGCCGGCCATCTCTTCCATGACCCGGACTACCTGGCAGCTGTAACCGAACTCGTTGTCGTACCAGACGTAGAGAATGACGTTTTTGTCGTTGGAGATGGTGGCCAGGCCGTCCACGATGCCGGTGCGGCGTGAGCCAACAAAGTCCGTGGAAACAACCTCGGGCGAATCGATGTAGTCAATCTGCTTGCGGAGGTCAGAATGCAGGGACATCTGGCGCAGGTAGTCGTTCACCTCATCCTTGGTGGTGCCGTTTTCCAGGCTCAGGTTCAGGATGGCCAGCGAGACGTCCGGCGTGGGGACGCGGATTGAGCTGCCGGTGAGCTTGCCCTGGAGTTCGGGGAGGGCCTTCGCCACAGCAGTGGCCGCTCCGGTTTCGGTGATAACCATGTTCAGCGCGGCGGAGCGGCCGCGACGGTCACCGTTGTGGAAGTTGTCGATCAGGTTCTGGTCGTTGGTGAAGGAGTGGACGGTTTCCACGTGGCCGTGGATCACGCCGAATTTGTCGTTGATGGCCTTCAGGACCGGGGTGATGGCGTTGGTGGTGCAGGACGCTGCGGACACGATCCGGTCCGTGTCCTTGATGCTGCCGTGGTTGATCCCGTGCACGATGTTCTTCAGCGCGCCCTTGCCCGGCGCCGTCAGGAGTACCCGTGCAACGCCCTTGCTCTGCAGGTGCTGGGACAGGCCTTCGGCATCGCGCCAGCGGCCGGTGTTGTCCACCACCAGGGCGTTGTGGATGCCGTAGGCGGTGTAGTCGATCGTGGCAGGATTATCCGAGTAGATGACCTGGATCTGGACACCGTTCGCGGTGATGGTGTTGACAGCCTCATCCACCCGGATGGTTCCCTCGAAGGAACCGTGGACCGAGTCGCGGCGCAGGAGGCTGGCGCGCTTGGTGAGGTCCTTGTCCGAGCCGCGGCGCACCACGATGGCGCGCAGTCGCAGGCCGTGGCCACCACCGGCCTTTTCGATCAGGAGGCGCGCCAGGAGCCGGCCGATCCGGCCAAAGCCGTACAGCACGACGTCGGTGCTGGTCCGGTCATCGCCACCGCGCTTGCCCACGACATCGGCAAGCTCGGCACGGAGGAACTCTTCCAGGGTGGCGCCGTCGCCTTCTGCCTTGAACTTCTCCGCCAGGCGGGCGACGTCGATAGCCGCCGCACCCAGCTCCAGCTGAGCCAGGATGTTCAGCAGCGGTGCGGTCTCTTCGAGCAGGAGCTCGGTGTTACTCATGCGGCGGGCAAAACGGTGCGCTTTGAGGATGTTCATGGTGGACTTGTTGATCAGGCTCCGGCCATGAATGCTGGTGACCACGTTGTTTTCGCGGTACAGCCGGCCAATCACCGGAATCATGGCCTCGGCGAGAGCCTCCCGGCCCATCCACGTATCAAGACAAGAATCTGACGTCTGGCTCACAGAACTACCTTCCTCGGTTCAGCCGCATACGTCGTCGTAAGCGGTTGGCGGCCACCTGATGTTGTCCAGGGGCTCTGGCACCGGCAGGATGCGGTCCATCCCGGGTGCCGTGGAGAAGCGTAAAGAAAAGCCACCGGCTGCGAACGCAGACCCGGCGGCAGAACTTCTACGTTCGCTCTCCATTCTAGGCTGGAGCAGACCCGCGGACCGCCGCCACCAGCGTGAAATCACTCACATGCGGGGCGGGTCCGTGCCCGGCGGGAGGTGTTGGATGGGTTGACCGATACGCCGGGTTCTGTGCTCCCGTGCCGTTACCAGCGCGGAAGTAGCGGCCATCCATCTACGGACGCCGTTGCCGACGCCCTCCAGCGGCCTACCCGGACACTCGGGCGGGCAGCCCTCAAACGTGTCCTGTCTGGCCTTGCTCCGGGTGGGGTTTACCTAGCCTTCCCGGTCACCCGGGAAGCTGGTGGTCTCTTACACCACCGTTTCACCCTTACCTGCTGAGCTTCCGTTGCCGGAAGACGCAGGCGGTCTGTTCTCTGTGGCACTGGCCTGCGGGTCACCCCGAGTGGGCGTTACCCACCACCCTGCCCTGCGGAGCCCGGACGTTCCTCGAGCCACTTGCGTGACGCGCGGCCGCCTAGTCAACCCATCCGCAGCCCAGTCTACCGCCGGCAGAAGGCCACGCTGTCGCCGGTAAGATCGTACGGTGCTGATTCTGCTGCCCCCCTCCGAAGGCAAGACCCCCGCAGTCCGCGGGTCCGCCGTCGACTGGCCGTCACTGAGCTTCCCCGAACTCAACACCTATCGGGCAAAAGTCCTGGAGGCGCTGGGGACGGTCAGCGCACATGAGGATGCCCTCGCGCTGCTGGGCGTCGGCGCATCGCTGCAGGACGACGTCGAACGCAACACCCGGCTCCACGCCGAACCGGCCGCCCCGGCACACCAGATCTATTCCGGCGTTCTGTACGACGCCCTCGGCTACAAAACCCTGACGCCGGCGCAGCGGCGGAAGGCCGATGTATCTGTGCTGGTCATCTCGGCGCTGTGGGGCGCCATCCACTTCGCGGACAGTGTGCCCGCCTACCGGCTGTCGATGGGAACGGCACTGCCCGACGTCGGCCGCCTCGCCTCGTTCTGGAAGCCAAAGATTTCGGCGGCCCTCGCGGAGTCGGCGTCCGGGCATCTGCTCGTGGACTGCCGCTCCAGCACCTATGCCGCCGCCTGGGCACCGCCGCCGGCCCAGACGGTGGCCGTCAACGTTTTTACGGAGGTCAGTGGCGTGCGCAAGGTGGTCAGCCACTTCGCCAAACACACCCGCGGCGAGCTGGCGCGGCACCTGCTGGCCCGCCGCGGCAATGCCCCGCTGACCCCGGGGCAGCTGCTGAAGGCCACGCGCGAAAAATGGGACGCCGAGCTGGTGGATGGTTCAGCGCGGAAACCGCATGCCCTGAACATCATCCTGCCCAACCAGGTAGCACAAACAGTCGTTCCGAGCGTTCACGACGGCAGTTAGAGCGCCCTGCATCGGCTGCTAGTTAGCTGGGGCGGGAGTGTTCCACTCGGCAGATCGCACCAGGATGGCACCCGAATCAGGGCAGAACACAATGTCGTCGTCGGAGGCGGCCTTGATCTCGGCGAGGTCCCCGGGACTCAGCTTCATGCCGGAGGCCTCAGAGGTTCCGTGGAACAACCGGGCAGCGCCCACGCCCCGCTTTGCCAGCGTCTTTTCGTAGATAGCCAGCATCCCGGCGTCGAGGCCTTCAGCGAATTCGGCGCGCTTGCCGCGGACTATGGTCGCTTCAGCGGCCACTTCGGCCAGGGCTTCATCGAGTTCGGCGCGGATGCCGCCGAAGGAGCCCTGGACGTTGTCCACGATGAGCTGCTGGGCAGCCTGACGCTCGCGCAGTGAATCCAGGCGTTCCAGGACTTCCAGCTCCACGTCTTCAAGGTCGGAGCGGCGCTTGTTGAGGGAGGCGATGTCCTTCTGCAGGGCCACGAGGTCCTTTGACAGCCCCGTCCCGCTGTTGAGCCGCGCTTCGTCGCGTTCGATGCGGGAGGCAACCTGCTCGACATCGGCCTCGGCGCGCTTCAGCTCGGCTTCGGCGTCATGCACGGCCATCTTGGCGGAGCCGAGTTCACCGTTGGCGACGGACAGGGCCGATTGGAGGTCCTCGATCCGGGGATCGGTTTCCAGGGCACGGCGGCGGTTGGACAGGGACTTGAGTTTTGCGTCCAGCCCTTGCAGTTCGAGCAACTTCAACTGTTCCGCCGGTGCTGCCTTGGCCACTATTTACCTCCGCTAAATCCAATCCGGCCGAAGCCGGGCACCGTATCGGCGCTTTATAGACTCTAGCGCCTGGCGTGCTCCCCTGCCTCGCTAGGTCCCCACCGGCTCCCGCACCTCGCTGCGCTCGGAGTGGGTCCCTCGCCGGTGTGGTCCCAGCACGGATTCGCCGGCCACGCTTAGCCCGGAGTCAGAATGAAGTCCCACGGATCGCTGTTGGTGGTGCTTACCTGGATATCGACGTCGTGGCCCTGATCGGAGAGCACATTGCCCAGCGCCGACGCCGCAGCGGGCAGCCACAGCCATTCGCTGGCAAAGTGCGAAACGTCAATCAGGTAGGGCCGGCCGTTCACTGCCGCTTCACGGGCTTCGGACGCCGGATGGTGGCGGAGGTCGGCGGTGACATAGACGTCGGCGTTGTTGGCCCGCACCTCGTTGAACAACGAATCCCCCGCACCCCCGCACACCGCAATGCGCCGCACCAGCCCGTCCTTGTCCCCGGACACACGGACTCCGCCGGCCACCGCTGGCAGGATGCCGAACACCCGGGCCGCGAAATCGCCCAGGCTCATCACGTCCGCCAGATCACCCACACGTCCAATGCCTTCCTCGGGCAGTCCGTTCGCGGCCACCGTCAGCGGGACAACGCCCTCGAGTCCCAGCGCATCGGCCAGGACGTCGGAAACGCCCCCGACAGCGGAATCACCGTTGGTATGGACGGTCAGCAGCGCGGTTCCGGACTCGATGAGGCGGTGAATAGCCTGCCCTTTGGCAGTGGTGGCCGCCACGGACGTGACGCCTTTGAGGAGCAACGGGTGGTGGGTGATCAGGAGCTCGGCACCCCATTCCACGGCTTCCTCGATTACCGTAAGCGTGGGATCAACGGCGAACATCACCCTTGTCACGGGCGATGACGGGTGCCCGGCCACCAGCCCCACTTCGTCCCAGTTTTCGGCCAGCGACTCGGGCCAGAGTTCCTCGACCGCCAGCAGCACCTGCGCCAGCGTGGGAGCAGCCGGACCAGCCGGACCAGCGCCCGCCCCGGCAAGGGTGCCGTCGTCGAGCTTGTCCGCATCTGTAACGCCGATGTCTGCAGGTTCCATAGTCTCAGTTTTACCCCATGGAGCCATCTGGCTCGCATGTGTCACAGTCTCGTAAGGTGGTCAGGGAATCATCTGGCGCGCTCAACCATTGAAGAGGTCATGAAAACTTTTGTTCTCGGCGGGGGCTGCTTCTGGTGCCTCGACGCCGTCTACCAAATAACCAAAGGCGTCACGTCGGTGATTTCCGGATACACGGGCGGCCATGACCCCCAGCCGGACTACTACTCCGTCTGTGGCGGGACCACTGGCCACGCTGAAGTCGTGGCGGTCACTTTCGACGAATCCGTCATCCCGGCTGAGGTCATCCTGGACATGTTCTTCGCGCTGCACGATCCCACAACGCTCAATCGCCAGGGGTACGATGTGGGCACGCAGTACCGCTCGTCAATGTTCTATGAGACCACCGAAGAAAAAATCCTGTTCGAGGAGGCGATCAACCGGAACCAGGCTCTCTGGTCCCATTCGATCGTTACGGAGGTCAGCAGGCTCCCCCGATTCCATGTCGCGGAGGACTTTCACCAGGACTACTACGCCAAGTATCCCGAGCAGGGATACTGCCAGGTGATCATCAATCCCAAACTCGCCAAGGCCAGGAAATATTACTCTCCGTGGCTTAATGCTTAGCAGCGCCCGCTCAGCCATCGTTAGGCTGACCTCAGCATTCACACTTGAGAGATAGGCATATCTACATGGCACGGATCTATGACGATGTAACGCAGTTGGTCGGCGGCACTCCGCTGGTCCGCCTGAACCGGTTGACCGAGGGACTGGGCGCGACTGTGGCGGTCAAGCTTGAGTTCTACAACCCGGCCAACAGCGTCAAGGACCGCATCGGAGTGGCCATCGTTGACGCCGCCGAGAAGTCGGGCGCCCTCAAGCCCGGCGGCACCATCGTTGAAGGCACCTCCGGCAATACCGGCATCGCCCTTGCCATGGTGGGTGCGGCCCGCGGTTACAAGGTCATCCTGACCATGCCTGAGACCATGTCCACCGAACGCCGCGTTATGCTCCGGGCATTCGGCGCCGAGATTGTCCTGACCCCGGGTTCCGAGGGCATGCGCGGCGCCGTGGAAAAAGCCCAGGAAATCGTGGCCAACACGGAAAACTCCATCTGGGCCCAGCAGTTCGCCAACGAGGCCAACCCTGAGATCCACCGCACCACCACCGCCGAGGAAATCTGGTCCGATACCGATGGCAAGGTGGACATCTTCGTCGCCGGCATCGGCACCGGCGGAACCGTCACCGGCGTCGGCCAGGTCCTGAAGGAGCGCAATCCTGAGGTCCAGATTGTCGCCATCGAACCGAAGGACTCCGCCATCCTGAACGGCGGCGCTCCCGGGCCGCACAAGATCCAGGGCATCGGCGCGAACTTCATCCCGGAAATCCTGGACACAAACGTCTACGACGAAGTCCTGGATGCCACCCTGGAAGACTCCGTCCGGGTCGCCCGTGAACTCGGCGTCAAAGAAGGCATCCTCGGCGGCATCTCCTCCGGCGCCATCGTCTGGGGCGCCCTGGAACTGGCCAAGCGTCCGGAGAATGCCGGCAAGCTGATCGTCGCGATTGTCTGCGACTTCGGTGAGCGTTACATCTCCACAGTGCTCTATGACGACATCCGCGGCTGATCAGCCCGTTGTCGCCCCGTTTCCTGTAGAAAGAACTTTGTGGGCTTTTTCGCAAGACTGAAGGAAGACCTCGACGCCGCCCGGTCACACGACCCGGCGGCTCGAGGCTCTTTTGAGAACTTTTTCGCCTATTCCGGGCTGCATGCCATCTGGATCCACCGGCTGACGCACCATATGTGGCAAACCCCGGAATTTCGGTTCCCGGCGCGGCTGGTGTCGCAGCTGGGCCGCTTCCTGACCGGAATCGAGATCCATCCCGGCGCTACGATCGGCCGGCGCTTCTTCATCGACCACGGCATGGGTGTGGTCATTGGCGAAACCGCCGAAATCGGCGAAGACGTGATGATTTATCACGGCGTCACGCTGGGCGGCCGCTCCCTGGCCAAGGTCAAGCGCCATCCCACCATCGAGGACCGGGTCACTATCGGCGCCGGAGCCAAGGTCCTGGGCCCCATCACCATAGGCCGGGACAGCGCCGTGGGCGCCAACGCCGTGGTGGTCAAGGACGCGCCGCCGGAATCGATTGTGACCGGTGTGCCGGCCAAGTGGCGCCACCGTGATGCCCAGCGCGAAACCAAGCCCGCCGTGGATCCGGCCGAGTACGACATCGAATACCGGATCTGATCCGCCTATGCATCCCTACCGGGCGATACGCTTCAGGACTGCCGTGACCACCGCATCATAGAGCCGGTCCGGCAGGACGCGCCGCAGGCCCAGAATTGCGGCCGCTCCCTTGCCCACCGGGTACCGGGTGCGGGGACGGGTGGCCGTGGCCGCGTGCAGGACAGCTGCCGCTATCACCGCCGGCCGCGTGGACGTTTCTGGCCTGTCCGTGGACGCCAGGACATCCGCCATGTGCCGTGCCTGTACAGCATACGGCCCCTCGCCGCTGCTGGACAGCAGCCCGTCAGCGGAAATCCGGCCCCACTCGCTGAGCGTACTTGCCGGTTCGATGATGGCTACCTCGACGCCGTGCGGCTTGAGTTCGAGCCGCAGTGCATCGCTCATGCCCTCAACGGCGAACTTCGTGGCGTGGTACCAGGCGCCAAGGGGTTCGTAGAATTTTCCGCCGATGGACGAGATGTTGATGATCCTGCCCCGTCCCGCACTCCGCATGGCCGGCAGGACCAGCTGCGTCATCCTGGCGAGGCCAAAGACGTTCACCTCAAATTGGCGCCGGCCCTCGGTCAAGTCCACCTGTTCCAGTGCCCCATAAGACCCGTAGCCGGCGTTATTGACCAGGACATCAATCCGCCCGCGCTCTTCAAGGACACGGGCGACGGCGGCACGCATCGAATCATCGTCCGTCACGTCCAGTGCCAGGACCTGGACGCCCAGCGCCTTCAGCGGCTCCATTCTGCCCACCCGGCGGGCGCCCGCGTAGACGACGAAACCGTGGCTGCTGAGCTTCTTCGCCGCCTCGAAGCCGATACCCGTGGATGCTCCCGTAACTAATGCGACTGGCTTGGGCATTCTGACTCCTTGGATGGAAGGACACCACAACTGCCGGAAACGCCAACGGCCGGCAGCTCCCAGAATATCCGGGAACTGCCGGCCGCAGGGTTCGCAGCTTGATGCAATCAGAGCGTGGTGACTAGTGTGTGTCCACTGCTTCGATTTCGGACTTGTCCTCGCCCCACAGGGTGTGGAACGTGCCCTCGGCGTCGACACGGCCGTAGGTGTGCGCGCCGAAGAGGTCACGCTGGCCCTGGATCACTGCGGCCGGCAGGCGCTTGCGGCGCAGGCCGTCGTAGTAGGCCAGTGACGAGGAGAAGACCGGCACGGGGATGCCGAGCTGGACGGCGGTGGAGACCACACGGCGCCATGCCGGCAGGACATCGGCGATGGCCTTCGTGAACGCCGGGGCGAACAGCAGGTTGGCCGGCTTGTCTTCTGCGGCGTAGGCCTTGGTGATTTCCTTGAGCAGTTCGGCACGGATGATGCAGCCGCCGCGCCACAGCGAAGCGATCTCGTCCAGCTTGAGGTCCCAGCCGTATTCCTTGGCTGCTGAGGTCAGCATGTCCAGGCCTTGGGCGTAGGAAACCAGCTTGGACGCGTAGAGCGCCTGGCGGACGTCCTCAACAAAGGTGTCCGGAACGTCGACGGCGATTTCCTCGCCGGCGAGCAGTTCCTGGGCGATCTTGCGCTGCTCGGTCTGCGATGACAGGGCGCGGGCGAAGACCGACTCGGCGATGCCCGACGTCGGGGAGCCCAGCTCCAGCGCGGAGATGACCGTCCAGCGTCCGGTGCCCTTCTGGCCGGCGGCATCCACCACAACGTCCACAAACGGCTTGCCGGTGCGGGTGTCAACGTGGCCCAGGACCTCGGCGGAGATTTCGATGAGGAAGGAGGCGAGTTCGCCCTTGTTCCATTCTTCGAAGATTTTGGCCTGGTCGGCGGGCTCGAGGCCGGCGCCGGAGCGGAGGAGATCGAAGGCTTCGCCGATGACCTGCATGTCGGCGTATTCGATGCCGTTGTGGACCATCTTGACGAAGTGGCCGGCGCCGTCGGTGCCGATCCAGGCGCAGCAGGGCTTGCCGTCCACGTGCGCGGCGATCTTTTCGAGCAGCGGACCGAGGGCGTCGTAGGACTCCTTGGAACCACCGGGCATGATGGACGGGCCGTTCAGGGCTCCTTCCTCACCGCCGGAGACGCCGATGCCGACGAAGTGCAGGTCCTTCTTCGCCAGCGCGGCTTCGCGGCGGCGGGTGTCCTCGTAGTGGGAGTTTCCGGCGTCGATAATGATGTCGCCGGCTTCCAGGAGAGGTTCAAGCTGCTCGATGACCGAGTCAACCGGTTTGCCGGCCTTGACCATGATCAGGACGCGGCGGGGCTTCTCCAGGGAGTCAACAAGCTCCTGCAGCGTTTCGGTGCGGACGAAGTCGCCGTCCGTGCCGTGCTTTGCGAGCAGCGCGTCAGTCTTTTCGACCGACCTGTTGTGCAGGGCAACGGTGAAGCCGTTGCGGGCCAGGTTGCGGGCCAGGTTGGCGCCCATCACCGCAAGGCCGGTGACACCGATGTGTGCAGACATCAAAACTCCAATTTCGTTGTGCAATGGATGTGCAGATGGCTCCGCGTTCGCTGCGAAGCACGCTGTCACGAACCGATGGATCCTAATAAAGCATATATATTCAATCGGCTTGAGGGAAGTGGTGCCCACTTTGTGGGACGTGGCCAGTCAATCCCAGTTTAGGCTTGAGTCCATGTCGACCAGCCTGCACCACCGTGCCATTGAGAACCTTGGCACCCGGATCATCACGGGCGAGCTGCCGACCGGACACATCATGCTGGCCGAGCACCTTGAGGAAGAGCTGAAGGTTTCGCGGTCCGTGGTCCGCGAAGCCGTGCGGGTTCTGCAGTCCCTGGGCCTCGTGGAAACCACCAAGCGGGTAGGTATCCGCGTGCTGCCCCCGAGCCGCTGGAACCCCTTCGACTCCCAGGTCATCCGCTGGCGGCTGTCCAGCGACGCCCGCGGCGCCCAGCTGCGGTCACTGATCGAACTGCGTTCCGCCGTCGAGCCCGCCGCGGCCGAGCTGGCAGCGAACAATGCCCCGGCGCAGCTGCGGCGGGAACTGGTGGACATCGCCCACGCGCTGCGCGACGCCGGCCACTCCGGGGACGCGCAGAAGTTCCTGGAGCTGGACATCGCTTTTCATTCGGTCCTGCTTTCCGGCTCGGGCAACGAAATGTTTGCCAACCTGATGGGGCAGGTGGCAGAGACCCTGACGGGACGCACAGTCCACGGATTGATGCCGGACCACCCCCACGAGGGGGCGCTCCAGTGGCACGTCGATCTGGCCGAAGCGGTCGCCGCCGGGGACGCCGCCACAGCCCGGGACGCGTCCGAACAGATCATGCGCCGCACCACCTCCCGGCTGTCCGGAACCTGGACGGACCAGCCCCGGGTGTTTATCCCGGTCCGCCGGAACTGACCTCACTCGGAACCAGCCAGAGACCAGCACTTCTACATCGCGCTATTCGGGTTGGAAGTTGAGGAGGACTTTTCCTGATTCGGCGGAGTTCCTGGCGGTTTCGAAAGCTTCGAGTCCTTGGCTGAGGGGGTATTCGTGGGTGATGACGGGGTTGATGTGGAGGGTGCCGTCGGCGAGGGCGGTGATGACGTCGTCGATCTCGTTGTTGAAGCGGAAGGACCCGCGCAGGTCCAGTTCCCGGGTGATGGCCAGGGAAATCAGGACCGGCTGGGGCCCGGTGGGCAGCAGCCCGACCATAACCACGGTCCCGCCGCGCCCCGCGCTCTGGATGGCTGAGGCCAGGCCATGGTGGCTGCCCGAGGACTCAATCACCACATCGGCCTGCACCGCGGCGATCGCGTCCGTGTCCCCGGCCTGCAGGGTCTGATCCGCGCCGACCACGGCGGCGATCTCCAGCGGTTTGGTATGGACGTCGACGGCGGTGATCCGTACCGCGCCGGCACGTTTAAGGACCGCGATGGCCAGCGCACCGATCGGGCCGCACCCGATCACCAGCACACTCTTGCCCGCCACGTCCCCGGCCCTCGCGACGGCGTGCCAGGCCACGGCGGCCGGCTCGATCAGCGCCGCGGTCCGCAGGTCCACGCCCGCCGGGAGCTCCCGCAGCATCCGGGACGGCAGGTTCACATACCGGGCGAACGCACCGTCGGTGTGTGGAAACCGTGCCGCACTGCCCAGATACGTACACCCCGGGGACAGGTTGGGCCGGTCCGCCGGCCACCGCACATCACCCGCACCTGGTCCCGGGGTGGCCGGGTGGACCGCGACCGCGGTCCCCACACCCGGGCCGGTCCCGTCCGCCGCGGCCGCCACCACGGTCCCGGAAATCTCATGCCCGAGCACCATCGGCGCCTTCAGGACCGACTCCCCCGCAGCGCCATGGAGCCAGTAATGCAGATCCGACCCGCAGATCCCGCCATACGCAACCTCCACCACGGCCTCGCCCGGGCCAGGCACAACCAACGGGACCGCCTCGACCCGCAGATCCCCGGCCGCGTACGCCACCACCGCCGGACCCGACACCTGCAGCACTGTTGCTTCGGTCCCCTGAGCCAGCATTCCGGTGCCCATCAGACCACCACCGTCATTCCGCCGTCGATGAAGATCGTCTGCCCGTTCACAAAGTCCGACCCGTCCGAGGCCAGCCACACCGCAGGGCCCGCCAGGTCCTGGACCGTGCCCCACCGGTGCGCCGGGGTCCGGCCCAGGATCCAGGCATTGAACTGCTCATCGTCCACCAGGTTCTGCGTCATCTCGGTATGGATGTAACCCGGAGCGATCCCGTTGATCTGCAGCCCCGAACCCGCCCACTCCGCCGTCATCGCCCGGGTCAGGTTCCGCAACCCGCCCTTTGCCGCCACATACGGGGCAATCGTGGGCCGGGCCAGGTCCGTCTGCACCGAACAGATATTGATGATCTTGCCCCTGCCGCGCGGGATCATGTGCCGCGCCGCCTCACGCCCCACCAGGAACGCGCTCGTCAGATCCGTCCTGATCACCCGCTCCCAATCCGCGACATCGAGCTCCAGCATCGGCACCCGATGCTGGATCCCGGCATTATTCACCAGAATCTGCAACGGCCCCACCTGCTCCTCCACCCACAAAATACCCCGCGCAGCCTCGGCATCACTCGTAACATCAAACGCGACACTACGCACCCGACCCGGGGCAAAATCCGCGGCCATCACAACCTCCGCCGCCTTCAACCGCTCCGCATTAATCCCGTTCAGCACCACCGTCGCCCCGGCCCCAGCCAACGCCCGCGCCAACGCATTACCAATCCCCCTACTCGAACCCGTCACCAAGGCAACCCTCCCCGTCAAATCAAAAAGAGTACTCATGGTGCAGCTCTCCCTTTCGTCAGTCTCCGCAGGTTCCGCGATATTGGTGTTGTCGCTCAGATTCGAAATGGCCTGGCGGACCACGGCAAGGTCCTGCTCGCCAAGGCCCTGGCGCTTGAGTTCGGCGTAGAGTTCGACGCCGGCAGTCGCCATCGGCACGGCAGCGCCGGACGCCCGGGCTGATTCGAGCACAAAGGACAGGTCCTTATGCATGAACTTCGCCGGACCTGTGGGTGTGTAGTCCTTCCGAACCAAACGCGGTCCCACGTTCTCCAGCACGCGACTGCCCGCAAGGCCACCGGACAGGACATCGAAAAGCGCTGCCGGATCCATCCCGGAGCGCTCGGCGAGCTCAGCCGCTTCGGCCAGTGCCGCCGTCGTGGTTCCTACAATGAGCTGGTTGCAGGCGTTGGCGAGCGACCCCGCGCCCAGTGGGCCCATATGCCTGACGGTGGTTCCCATCGCGTTGAAGAAGGGCTCGAGCTTCCGGAAGTCGTCCGCGGCACAGCCGGCCATGATTGCCAGTGTCCCCTCGGTCGCGCCCTTGGTGCCGCCGCTGACCGGGGCGTCCACTACGGTGGCGCGGCCGTGGCTTGCCTGGCGTACCCGGCGCCCGAAGTCCTGGACGTTTGCCGGTGAGACTGAGCTTGTGACCACCACGGCAGTGCCGGGTTGCGGCGGATTTTCGTCCCAACTCGTCAGCAGCCCCGCCGATGCCTCTTCGATGAAGGAAAGGTCCGGGAGCATAAGGGCGATGATTGGCAGGTCCCGCAGGGATGCAACGTCCGGCGCGGAGTAGCCACCCTGCGCCACAAACTCCTGCAGGGGTCCCTCGGATCGGTTCCAGGCGGTGACCGCCCAGCCGGCGCGGACCAGATTGGCCGCCATCGGCAGCCCCATCAGCCCCAGGCCTACAAAGCCCGCTGTTCTGTCTTCCATAAAGAGGCCTCGACTCACATCGTTTGTGTGGTTAATGAAAGGAAATCTGTCCAATATCCTAGCCGCTATTCAGTATGATGAACACTATGACGACTCTAACCACCGTCGCGATCGCCGTCCCGCTCGAAGCAGAGCTGGTGGAGCGCATCCGCGCCGTAGACCCCTCCGTAACCGTACTTTATGAGCCGGACCTGCTTCCGCCGGAGCGTTTTCCGGCCGACCACTCCGGGGATCCGGACTTCAAACGCACGCCTGCGCAGGAGGAGCGGTATTGGGCCATGCTCCAAAAGGCGCAGGTTCTGTATGGCCTGCCCAATGAAAGCCCCGCGGGCCTGGCCCGCATCGCGCGCCAAAATCCACGGTTCCAGTGGGTCCACGCCATGGCCGCTGGCGCCGGCAGCGCCGTTAAGGCATCCGGGCTGGACCAGGAAACCCTCCTCAAATTCAAGGTGACAACCTCAGCCGGCGTCCACGCCCTGCCGCTGGCAGAATTCGCTGCCCTGGGGATCCTCAACGGCTTCAAGCGCAGCGCCGAACTGGCCCAGGACCAGGCCGCCAAGGTGTGGCCCGAGCTTCGGACCCCCACCCGTCTGGTCAGCGGTTCCACACTGGTAGTGACCGGCCTGGGCGAGATCGGCCTGGAGACGGCCCGGATCGCACGCGCCCTGGGCATGACGGTCAGCGGCACTAAGCGAAACCTTGAGCCGATCGAAGGAATCGAGCAGGTCGCCGGCAACAACGGACTGCCCGGGCTGCTCGCCACGGCAGACGCCGTCGTGAACACCCTGCCCGGCACGCCGTACACGGAAACGCTGTTCAACCGTGAGATGTTTGCCGCCATGAAGCCGGGAACGGTGTTTGTGAACGTGGGCCGCGGCACCGTGGTGGACGAGGACGCCCTGTTGGAGGCCCTGGACAGCGGCCAGGTCTCCTACGCCTGCCTCGATGTCTTCGCTGTGGAACCGCTCCCCCGGGACAGCCTGCTCTGGAACCACCCCAAGGTTATGGTGTCGCCGCATACCTCGGCGCTCAGCGCCGCGGAGAACCGGCTGATTGCGGAGCGCTTCTGCAGCAACCTGCGAACGTTCCTCAACGGCGGCGACCTGCCCCACCTCGTAGACCCGGTCCACTTCTATTGAGGGACAGCCGCCGCCCTGAACCAAAGAGCCCCTGCCGTGGATCCTGGAAACGGGAATCCACGGCAGGGGCTCTTTTGTGTCGGCGTCCTGCCCGACGCTTGTGTCGGCCGTTATCTGGGCGTCCAGCAGGGGAACAACCAGCCGGGCGGCACCGGGAAGGCGCACCCGGAGTGCGCGTTAAAGCAGGAAGGCGGCCTCCCCATGCATGGGAGGCCGCCTTTTGCGTCAGCGGAGTGCCTAACCGGCATCCTCCACCAGGAGCAGGTCCCGGCCGTTGGTTTCGGGGGCGAAGAAGGTGGTGCCGAAGGAGATCAGCGCCAGGACCAGGGAGTAGATCGCGGGAACGAGCCAGGAGTGGCCGGTCGCAGCCAGCAGCGCCACACCGATCATGGGCGCGAATCCGCCTGCCAGGACGGCAGAGAGTTCACGGCTCAGCGCTACACCCGTGAAGCGGTGCTGGGAGCCGAAGAGTTCCGGGAGCATGGCACACTGAGGGCCCAGCATTGACTGCACGCCGAGCGAAATGCCCACCACCATGACCACCCAGACGAGGGTGACATTGCCGAGCGTGACCAGGTAAAAGGCCGGCAGGGCGATGACGGCCTGGAAGAGGGCGCCGTAGCGGTACACCGGTACGCGGCCGAAGCGGTCGGACAGGGCGCCGAAGGTGACCACCATGACCGCTGCGAATCCGGCGGCGATGAGGAGGCCGGTGGGGCCGATGAACTTGTCGCCGGCGAAGACTCCGGCGGGCAGGCTGATGAAGGACACCAGGAGGGCGGAGTAGATGGAGGAGTTTCCGTTTTCTCCCATCCGCAGGCCGATGCCGATGAGCACGTTCTTCTTTGAGTGCTTCCAGATCTGCACTACAGGGTTCTTGACCACGGCCTTGTGCTTTTCCAGTTCCTGGAAGACCGGCGTTTCCTTAAGCCGGAGCCGGATAAAGACCGCGATGGCAATCAGGATGACGCTCGCCAGGAACGGAACGCGCCACAGCCAGCCCTGCAGCACCTGTTTGTCGGCCAGTGCCATCAAAGCGAAGGTGCCTGCGCCGAGCAGGGTGCCCAGCTGGATGCCGACGAACGGCAGTGCGGCAAAGAAACCACGGCGCCGGCGCGGGGCCACTTCTGAAATCAGGGTGGTGGCGCCTGCCTGCTCGGCACCGGCACCCAGGCCCTGGAGGATTCGAAGGGCCACCAGAAGCACCGCGCCGACCATGCCGGCCTGTTCAAAGGTGGGCAGGAGGCCGATGGCGAAACTGGCCATGCCCATCAGGCCGATGGTCAGGATCAGGACCATCTTCCGGCCGAACCGGTCGCCGATGTAGCCGAAGACAACGCCGCCGAACGGCCGGGCGGCGAAGCCCACACCGTAGGTGGCGAACGAGGCGATCACGGCGCCGCTTTCCCCCAGCGGTGAGAAGAAGAGCGGTCCAAAGATCAATGCCGAGGCAAGGCCGTAGATGTAGAAGTCATAGTACTCCAGTGCGGAGCCTACAGAACTGGCAAGAGTTGCCCTTCGCAGCTGGTCCGGATCGACGGCGGCGCCGTCCAGGTCAGTCTGCGGTGATTTAGTACGAGATGTCACAAGAACTCCCTCAAAAACACTCCAGGCCCCCGTTGGCCTGGTGGGATAGCGAGGACACCCCATGGCGTCGATCACTATATTGAACTGAGTACAGCAAGCTGAACAAGGAGCAAGTGGTTGACTGACATTTTTGTTCACACCGGTGCTATGGACGTGGAGTAGACCCGTCAGGGCAGAGTACTTAGCCCATGGGGTTGCCCAGGGACCGCGCCAGCTCGTTCAGTTCCTTGACCATCTGAGCACCCTGCTCCGCGGAATATGTGGCCTTAAGGGCCGTGACTGACAACCCAAGGCTCGGGCCGTGGGCGCCGCGCGTAGGCACCGACACAGCCAGGCAGACTACTCCCGTAGTAGATTCCTCGTCCTCGAACGCGTAGCCCTGTTCCCGGATGGTGGTCAGCTGCGCCTTCAACTCGGCTCCGGTGCGGAGGGACTTTGGGGTCAGGACCGGAAGTTCGGCGTCATCGGAAAACATGGCGTCGACGTCGTGGTCGTGAAGGCGGGCAATCAGGGCCTTGCCCACGGCACATAGGGACACCGGCATCTTGTCGCCGATGTTAGACGTCAGGCGGACCGCCGGATGGCCCTCGTAGCGGGCCAGATAGATGACATTAATTCCGTCCAGCATCGCGATGCGTACGGTCTCCCCGGAAAGGGTCGGCGCCTGTTCGCAGAACCGGTAGAACTCCTGCACTTCGTCAAGCCGGCTCAGATATGCCGCGCCGAGTTCCACGAGCTTGCGGCCCAGCGTGAATTCGGCGCCTTGGCGGCTGATCAGCCTGGCTTCTTCCAACGCCAGCAAGAGGTTGGAGGTGGACGACTTGGGGATTCCCAGCTCGCGGGCCAGGTCGCTAAGCGTCAGCCTTCCGGTAACAGAGGCTGCCAACGCGTCCATGACGGCGGCGGCACGCGTGACCGCCGGCGCGGGCGACGTGCTGCCCAAACCCTCGGAGGAGCGGGGGGTGCGGGAATCGGCCATGATTCTCCTTCGATCGGCACGCCAGGGCGCTTCGCATAGATGCGTTCATTCTGGTGAACAGAAACCATCATAGTGGTCTGGCGGCGTTTCAGGGCCCGGCTAAAGGTTGCGTCCGACACGCCAAGAACCACGTTTCGCGTGGCATTTGTTTGTTTCAGGAAGTTCACGGTATATTCATTGCAGACCCTCCACCGCGGCATCCCCCAATAGTCGCGGTGGAGGGTTTTCCAATGCCCAAATGTTCTCTGGGCATCTGCCGCCGGATTCAGGCGACGTCCACCACCGCCTCCCTCAGCCTCCAGCCGCCACCGAGTCCGTCGCGCTCCAGCACCATAGTGGTCAGCGCGGAATGCGGATTGTGGCCCAGCCGCACCTGGACCTGCAACACCTCAACATCCACACGGCCCAGCCCCTTGGGCATACGGCGCTGCGCCTCCCACCAGCTCACACGTTCAAACCATCTCACCGCATCGGCTCCGACGGCCCATTCCCTGCCGTTGCTGACTACCGCCGTCGGGCTGCCGTCCTGGGCCGTCTTCACCACCACGTATTCCATAGCAGGAACACTAGGGACAGCCACCGACAATTAACGCGCACTGCCTGCGGAGCTCAGTACGGAAGACGGCGCAGGGAAACAAAAACCCCGCCGTTCCCGGCCAATCGGGCCAGGAACAACGGGGTTTGATGGTGGGTCCTACCGGGATCGAACCGATGACATCCACGGTGTAAACGTGGCGCTCTACCAGCTGAGCTAAAGACCCGAACGGCCGGTTTTCTCGCCTCAGCGCGTCAACCAACGAACATAAACTCTACCTGACGGGCGGGACGAAAAGCCAATCGACGAACTCGTCCCCGTCATGGGTCAAGATCGGGGAGTTCGGCGGCGAGCCAGGTCAACGCCTCGCTGACGCCTGCGTGGAGCTTGATGGTGGCGTATTGGTCGCCCCGCGTATCGCCCCTGTTGATGATCACTACCGGCTTGCCCTCCTTCGCCGCGTGGCGGACGAACCGCAGTCCGCTCATCACGGTCAGCGATGAGCCGGCAACAAGCAATGCCCCTGCAGCGTCCACCATCGCGTACGCGGCTTCTGCGCGGTCCTTGGGCACGTTCTCGCCGAAGTAGACAAAGTCAGGCTTGAGCATCCCGCCACAGGCGGGGCAGGCAGCGACCACAAAACTGCTGATCAGCGCCGAGTCATCAACTGTGGCGTCGGCGTCGGGCGCCATTTCCACCAGGCCGGACGTGGTGGCGCGTGCCAGGAAGCCGGGATTCAGTTCTTCGAGGACCCCCGCCAGCAGGTGACGCGTGTACGTGTGCTGACACGCAAGACAAACCACCCGGTCATAACGTCCGTGGAGGTCAATGACATTCCGGCTGCCGGCATCTTCATGGAGCCGGTCCACGTTCTGCGTGATCAATCCGGTGAGCAGGCCCCGCCGCTCCAGTTCTGCTGCCGCACGATGTCCGGGGTTTGGTTCCGCGTGCCGCAACTTGGACCAACCGATGTGATTCCGTGCCCAGTAGCGCTGGCGGCTGGCACCCTCGCGTACAAATTCCTGGTAGGTCATGGGCGAACGTGGCACGGCGTCCGGCCCCCGGTAATCCGGAATGCCCGAATCGGTGCTCAGCCCTGCGCCGGTGAGCAGCGCCAGCCGTTTGCCGGACAACAGCTCCCGGACGCGTTCCAGCCCTTGCAGATCCGTGCTGGACAGCGCAGCAGGGTCAGCGGCCGGCAGGCTGGCGAAGCCCGTCAGGCCGATGCCGTGCCGCTGCTGGTCCATGCGGCGTCAGCTCTGTTCCAGGCCTGCCAGAGCATCCTGGTAGTCTGCGAGCTCGCGGGCCTGGCCACGCGGATTCACCACAACGTAGCGGATTGTTCCGGTTGCATCGATGATGAACGTCCCGCGCCCGGCCATGCCGTTCTCCGGGTCGAAGACACCATAGGCGGAGGCGACGGCGCCGTGCGGCCAGAAGTCGGCCAGAAGATCAAAGCCGTAGCTTTCCTTCTCGGCATAGGCCCGCAGGCTGAACTTGCTGTCCACGGACACTGCCAGGACCGTGGCCCGGGCATCCTCGAACGCTGTCAGGTTGTCACGGATTTCACAGAGTTCACCGGTGCAGACACCCGAAAATGCAAACGGATAAAACACCAGAACAACGTTCTGCCCTCGGAAAGAGGACAACCGGACAGGTTCTCCGAACTGGTTCACCAGCTCAAAGTCCGGGGCATGTTCCCCCACCGCCGGAACAGTCTGGCCGGCTACGGCAAGAGTTGACGTCACTTGTTCTTCCGGCTGACCAGGCGGGTGGCGCTCCAGTCCTTCGACACACCTGCAGAGGTGGTGAGGTGCAGACCTGCGGTGGGCGCCGCTTCCTGGATCTCCGCCGGCGACACGTACCCGGCGCGCCCGGACTTTGGCGTCAACACCCAGACAACCCCGTTTTCACTCAGGGTGGTCAGGGAATCCATGAGGGTATCGATCAGATCCCCGTCGCCGTCCCGCCACCAAAAAATGACGGCGTCAACAACGTCGTGGTCGTCCTCGTCCAGGAGTTCGGACCCTGTCAGGTCCTCAATATCGTCACGTAAGTCGAAATCGACGTCGTCGTCGTAACCGAACTCCTGAATCAGATCCCCATTTTTGAAACCCAATTTTTCCGCCACATTTACCGAAGTGGCGGCGTCGGCCTCGCTCACGTGTTCCTCCAATGCCTAATACATGCGATGCGCATAGTGATTTCCATTACTCCCAGCCAACACCCTTTGTGCCCGCGCTTCAAGCTGCCACCACCGCGATCCGCCATATTCTGCATCACATCCGGCGCCGTCAGCCTGCGTTGCAGCGGCTTTCGTCACACAACCAGTATGACGGCGAAATACAACAGGGACGCCACAGACGCGGCTACGCATCGCGCTGAAGTCACAGCTAGAGTGGCTGGTGACAACTATGCCTGCGGGGCGACCGCCTGGAACTCAATGGCAGACATAGGCGTGAAAGGACCCTGCCCGGCGCACATGACCGGGCTGTTGTAACCGATACGTCGCACACGTCGCATTCACTCCGGACAGTCACCCTGCCCGGAGTGAGGGCGCCGATGCATGCGCGCAAAGAGAGGTTGGACGTGGCTGCAGGAGAAGATACCTCCCATATCCTCAGCGGGTTGACTAACCAGCTGCCTGATCGTGATCCGGAAGAGACCGCCGAATGGCTGGAGTCCCTGGATACCCTGATTCAGGAACAGGGCACCGAGCGTGCCCAGTACATAATGCGCAGCCTGCTCCAGCGGGCCGGCGCCCAGAGCGTCGGCGTGCCGATGGTGACCACCACGGACTACGTGAACACGATTCCGGTGGACCAGGAAGCGCCGTTCCCCGGCAACGAGGAGTTCGAACGCCGGTACCGGGCGTACATGCGCTGGAACGCCGCCATCATGGTGCACCGGTCCCAGAGGCCAAACATCGGCGTGGGCGGACACATCTCCACGTACGCCGGCGCCGCCACCCTGTACGAAGTCGGGTTCAACCACTTCTTCCGTGGCAAGGACCACCCCGGCGGCGGCGACCAGGTCTTCTTCCAGGGCCACGCCTCCCCCGGCATGTACGCCCGCGCGTTTATGGAAGGCCGGCTCTCCGAAGAGGACATGGACGGATTCCGGCAGGAAAAGTCCAAAGAAGGCCACGCGCTCTCCTCCTACCCGCACCCGCGCCTCATGCCGAAGTTCTGGGAATTCCCCACCGTGTCCATGGGCATCGGCCCGATGAACGCGATCTACCAGGCCCAGTCCAACCGGTACCTGCACAACCGCGGCCTCAAAGACACCTCCGACCAGCAGGTCTGGGCGTTCCTGGGCGACGGCGAAATGGACGAGCCCGAGTCCCGCGGCCTGCTCCAGCTCGCCGCGAACGAGAACCTGGACAACCTGAACTTCGTGATCAACTGCAACCTCCAGCGCCTCGACGGACCCGTCCGCGGCAACGGCAAGATCATGCAGGAACTCGAAGCGTTCTTCCGCGGCGCGGGCTGGAACGTCATCAAGGTCGTCTGGGGCCGGGAGTGGGATGACCTGCTCACCAAGGACACCGACGGCTCGCTCGTGAAGATCATGAACGAGACCCCGGACGGGGACTACCAGACCTACAAGGCAGAGTCCGGCGGATTCGTCCGCGAGCACTTCTTCGGAAAGACCCCGCAGACCAAGGACATGGTCGCGGACCTGAGCGATGACGACATCTGGAACCTCAAGCGCGGCGGCCACGACTACAACAAGGTCTACGCCGCGTACAAGGCCGCCACCGAATTCAAGGGCAAGCCCACCGTCATCCTGGCCAAGACGGTCAAGGGCTACGGACTCGGACCCCACTTCGAGGGACGCAACGCGACCCACCAGATGAAGAAGCTCACCCTCGATGACCTGAAGAAGTTCCGCGACCACCTGCGGATCCCGGTCACCGACGAGCAGCTGGAGAAGGACCCGTACCAGCCTCCGTATTTCCACCCGGGCACCGATGCGCCGGAGATCCAGTACATGATGGAACGCCGCGCCCAGCTGGGCGGTTCTGTTCCTGAGCGCCGTTCCAAGCACCAGGAGCTCGCCCTCCCCGAAGAAAAAACGTACGAGGTTGCCAAGCGCGGGTCCGGGAAGCAGCAGGCCGCCACCACCATGGCGTTTGTCCGGCTCCTCAAGGACCTCATGCGGGACAAGAACTTCGGCAAGCACATCGCGCCGATCATCCCCGATGAGGCCCGCACGTTCGGCATGGACGCGTTCTTCCCCACGGCGAAGATCTACAACCCCAAGGGGCAGAACTACCTGTCGGTGGACCGGGACCTCGTCCTCGCGTACAAGGAATCGGCCCAGGGCCAGCTGATCCACCCCGGCATCAACGAAGCCGGCGCGGTCGCGGCGTTCACCGCCGCCGGCACGGCCTACGCCACCCACGGTGTACCGCTGATCCCGGTGTACGTGTTCTACTCCATGTTCGGCTTCCAGCGCACCGGCGACGCCTTCTGGGCCGCCGGGGACCAGATGGCCCGAGGCTTCATCATCGGGGCCACCGCCGGCCGGACCACCCTGACCGGTGAAGGCCTCCAGCACGCCGACGGCCACTCCCCGCTGCTGGCCTCCACGAACCCGGCGGTGGTCACCTACGATCCCGCCTACGGGTACGAGATGGGCCACATCATCCGGGACGGCATCGAGCGCATGTACGGACCCGATTCGGCCGACCGGAACTTGATGTACTACATCACGGTGTACAACGAGCCCATCACGCAGCCGGCGGAACCGGAGGACCTCGACGTGGAAGGTGTCCTCAAGGGCATCTACCTCGCGGCTCCGGCGAAGATCGACGGTCCCCGGACCCAGATCCTGGCCTCCGGCGTCTCGGTTCCCTGGGCCATTGAAGCCCAGCGGCTGCTCGCCGAGGACTGGGGCGTTTCCGCCGACGTCTGGTCCGTGACGTCCTGGAACGAACTGCGCCGCGACGGCATGGCTGCCGAGGAAGAAGCGTTCCTGAACCCGGGCAAGCCCGCCCGCGTCCCGTTCGTCACGCAGCAGCTTGCCGGTGCCACAGGGCCCGTAGTTGCGGTCTCGGACTATATGAAGGCCGTTCCGGACCAGATCCGCCAGTTTGTACCGAACGAGTTCGCGTCGCTCGGAGCTGACGGCTTCGGCTTCTCCGACACCCGTGCGGCTGCCCGCCGCTTCTTCAAGAACGACATCCACTCCATCGTGGTCCGTTCCCTGGAACTGCTGGCCCGCCGTGGCGAAGTTGACGCCCAGGCGCCGGCCCAGGCAATCGAGAAGTACAAGCTGCACAACGTCAACGCCGGCTCCACCGGCAACGCGGGCGGCGAGTCCTGATCAACTCCTGCTGACAGCGGAGATGAACGACGACGGCGACCCTCACCGAAAGGCGAGGGTCGCCGTCGTCGTTCCCTGGGTTTCCGTACAGGAGACCGCCTGTGATGCAGGTCCAACAAGGTTGTAGCCTTCGCACAAATGGAGCTTGCCGGGCAGGCACCGTATGCTCGAAGGATGCCAGAGCCAACCACCCCGCCCGTGAAGCGCAAGCCGTCCTCACGCAGCATGACACCGGAGAAATCCGAAACCCTGAAAAAGCTCCGGGCAAGTGTGGGCCAGCTTTCCACCACCACCCTTCGCCAGCTGGAGAAATCGCTGCCGTGGTATTCCCGGCTCAGCTCCGATGAGCGCTCGGCGCTGGGAATGGTGGCGCAGAACGGCATCGCAGCGTTTGTCACCTGGTATGAGCGGCCCAGCTCGCCATCGTGGATCCTCTCCGACGTTTTTGGGACGGCCCCCACGGAGCTGACGCGTTCCATCAGCCTCCAGAAAGCGCTCCAGCTCATCCGGATCGTGGTCGAAGTGGTGGAAGACCAGGTGCCGGTGATCGCCCCCGAAGCTGACCAGCCCTCCCTCCGCGAGGCGGTACTGCGTTACTCACGGGAAGTGGCCTTCGCGGCGGCGGACGTCTACGCGAGGGCAGCAGAATCCCGCGGTTCCTGGGATACGCGGCTGGAAGCGCTGATCGTGGACGCCATCCTCCGTGGCGAAAACACGGACGCGCTGCGTTCCCGGATCGCCGCCCTGGGTTGGAAGGCACAGGAAAGGTTCACCGTGATGGTGGGCAATTCGCCGTCTGAACCCAGTGCCAGCTATGTCAGCGAGCTGCGTCGACTGGCGGGCCGCTACGCCGAGGATGCGCTGGTGGGTATCCAGGGCGACCGGCTGATTCTGATCCTTGGCGGCGTCCAGGACCGGGAGACCGCGTACCTGAAACTCAGCGACATGTTCGCCCCCGGCCCGGTGGTCTACGGCCCGGAAGCCGGTTCCCTGCTGGAGGCCAGCGGATCAGCGCAGTCGGCCTTTGCCGGCCTGACCGCCGCGAGGGCATGGCCCGCCGCTCCCCGGCCCGTGGCCGCCGATGATCTGTTGCCCGAACGCGTCATCTCGGGTGACGAAGCTGCGCGCCGATCCTTGGTGAAGAACATCTACCGTCCGCTGGTCGCGGCCTCCAACGGGCTGGTCGAGACCCTGGGCACGTACCTGGAGTTGGGTCATTCCCTCGAGGCAACTGCCCGTGAATTGTTTGTCCACGCCAACACCGTCAGGTACCGGCTCAAGCGCGTCTGCGACGTCACGGGCTGGGATCCGCTTCTTCCCCGGGAGGCGTTTGTCCTGCAGGCGGCGTTGGTAGTCGGCCGGCTTTCGGCACCGCCAAAAGCCCCGCAAGAGCGTCATCCGGCGCGGAATCAGACATGAGTCGTTGTAGACTTCCTACAATCTGACCCCTTGAGCTTGGTACAGACAAACACCCCTGGATGACTCCGTAATTTGGAAAGCTGGATACGTGCTTGCAATAGTCTGCCCTGGACAGGGCTCACAGACCCCGGGTTTTCTGGCCCCCTGGCTGGAACTGCCTTCGGTGGCAGGCCATTTGGCCACCCTCAGTGAGATCGCAGGCATCGACCTGACCGCCCACGGGACCACCTCTGACGAGGACACCATCAAGGACACCGCCGTCGCGCAACCCCTGATTGTTGCCGCCGGACTGGTCGCCGCAAAGTCGCTGTTCGACGTCGAGCTCGGCGCGCTTCCAGTGATCCTTGCCGGTCACTCCGTTGGTGAAATCACCGCCTCGGCACTCGCCGGCGTGCTCACCGAGCAGGAAGCCATGACGTTCGTCCGTGAACGCGCCAACAGCATGGCCGCCGCCGCTGCCGTCACCCCCACCGGCATGAGTGCCGTGGTGGGCGGGGACCCTGCCGAGGTCCTGGCCGCCATCGAGGCTACCGGCGCGACACCGGCCAATGTCAATGGCGCGGGCCAGACCGTGGCAGCCGGAACCTTCGAACAGCTCAAGGCCCTGGCGGACAACCCGCCGGCCAAGGCACGCGTTATCCCGCTGAAGGTGGCCGGAGCGTTCCACACCTCACACATGTCCCCCGCCGTGAGTGCCCTTGAAGCGCTCAAGCCGGGCCTCAAGCCGCAGAAGCCTCAAGTGCCCCTGCTGTCGAACTTTGACGGCCGGGAAGTGACCGACGGCGGCGCCGCCGTCGAGAGCCTCATCGCGCAGGTCTCCCGGCCGGTCCGTTGGGACCTCTGCATGGAAACCCTTGTGCAGCGCGGCGTGACCGGTGTCATTGAGCTGGCCCCGGCCGGTACGCTGGCTGGGCTCGCAAAGCGCGGCATGCCCGGCGTCAAGACCGTTGCAGTCAAAACCCCGGACGACCTCACGGCCGCACTGGCACTCTTCGCAGAACTGGAGGGAAATGCATGAGCGTTCCCACGCTGAAACAGGTTCCCGTCAACGAATACAGCCGCATCATCGGCCTCGGGGCATTCCGGCCTGACGTCATCGTCACCAACGACGACGTCTGCCAGTGGATTGATTCCTCGGACGAATGGATCCGCCAGCGGACCGGCATCGTGACCCGGCACCGGGCCGCTGCCAACGTCAGCGTCGTCGACATGGCAGAGGGCGCCGCCCGGGAGGCCCTGCAGCAGGCAGGCATCGAAGCGTCCCAGCTTGATGCTGTCATCGTTTCCACCGTCACCCACCCGTACGCCACGCCGTCGGCTGCCGCCGCCCTGGCTGACCGCATCGGTGCGACGCCGGCGCCGGCCTTCGATATCTCTGCCGCCTGCGCCGGATACTGCTACGGCATCGCCCAGGCTGATGCCCTGGTCCGTTCCGGTACCGCCACCTACGTGCTGGTGGTTGGCGCGGAGAAGCTTTCCGACGTCATCGACAACCGGGAACGCACCATCTCATTCCTGCTGGGCGACGGCGCGGGTGCTGTTGTCATCGGCCCCTCGGACACCCCCGGAATCGGACCCTCGGTGTGGGGGTCGGACGGCAGCAAGTGGGACGCGATCGGCATGACCCGTTCCATCCTCGATGTCCGCGACCTCAGCATGGCGGCCCGCCAGTCCGACGAGCCGGGCGACTTTGCCCTCCTTGAAGAAGCGCAGGAACTCTATCCCACACTCCGCCAGGACGGGCAGACGGTCTTCCGCTGGGCGGTCTGGGAAATGGCAAAAATGGCACAGCAGGCCTTGGAGGCCGCTGGCGTCAAGGCTGAAGACCTCGTCGCCTTTATCCCGCACCAGGCAAACATGCGGATCATCGATGAGATGGTCAAGAAACTGAAACTTCCCGAATCCGTCACTGTGGCCCGGGACATCGCAGATGCCGGAAACACCTCGGCAGCCTCCATTCCCCTGGCCACCCACCGCCTGCTCAAGGAAAACCCTGAGCTCAGCGGCGGCCTCGCGCTCCAGATCGGCTTCGGCGCCGGGCTGGTCTTCGGTGCCCAGGTAATCGTCCTTCCTTAGAAACGTCCCACACAGGCCGCATCCGCGGACTGCACCGTTTCCGGCACCCCCTGCCGGCAATAACAAGAAAAGGAGCCATCAATGGCTAGCAACGAAGAGATCCTCAACGGCTTGGCTGAAATCGTCAACGAAGAAACCGGCCTTGCCCCCGAGGCTGTGGAACTGGACAAGTCCTTCACCGAGGACCTGGACATCGACTCCATCTCCATGATGACTATCGTTGTCAACGCCGAAGAGAAGTTCGGCGTGCGTATCCCGGACGAAGAGGTCAAGAACCTCAAGACCGTCGGCGACGCTGTCAGCTTCATCGCCGGCGCACAGGCCTAGTCAAGGATTCAGCCCCTTATGGCTGACTGGGCTGCCGGTCCGTACTCAGGCCGGACCGGCAGCCCACCACATTTTTCGGCAGCCAACTGCCCCACACGCGGGACCCCGCCGGACAACCGGATACGGCCTGCCCACCGACAGAGAGTGATCCAATGACACGCAAAGTAGTCATTACCGGTCTGGGTGCCACGACGCCCATCGGCGGCGACGTACCCACCATGTGGAACAACGCGCTGAAGGGGGTCTCCGGTGCCCGCACGCTGGAAGACGACTGGGTTGCCAAATACGAACTGCCGGTTCACTTCGCCGCGCGCTGCTCCACTCCCGCCCTGGAGGTCCTGAGCCGCGTAGAGGCCAAGCGAATGGACCCCTCCACCCAGTTCGGTGTCATCGCTTCGCGTGAAGCCTGGGCAGATTCCGGCATCACCGAGATTGACCCCGACCGCCTTGCGGTCGCTTTCGCCACCGGCATCGGCGGCGTCTGGACCCTGCTGGACGCGTGGGACACGCTGAAGGAAAAAGGCCCGCGCCGCGTCCTGCCCATGACGGTGCCCATGCTGATGCCCAACGGCGTTGCAGCAGCCGTCAGCCTCGACCTTGGCGCCCGTGCTGGCGCCCACACCCCGGTTTCGGCCTGCGCGTCGGGCACGGAGGCCCTTCATTTGGGCCTGGAGCTGATCCGCTCCGGCAAGGCCGACGTAGTAATGTGCGGCGGGGCCGAGGCAGCCATCCACCCCATGCCCCTGGCCGCGTTCTCGTCCATGCAGGCGCTCTCCCGCCGCAACGACGACCCCCAGGGCGCCTCACGCCCTTACGATCTGGGCCGCGACGGCTTCGTGATGGGCGAAGGCGCCGGCGCGCTGGTGCTCGAAGCTGAAGAACACGCCATTGCCCGCGGCGCCCGCATCTATGGTGAACTGGCCGGCACCTCTGTTACGGCGGACGCCTACCACATCACAGCCCCGGACCCCCAGGGCCTGGGCGCCACCCGCGCGCTGAAGGCGGCCATGTTCGACGGCCGGATCCAGGCCGAGGACGTTGTTCACGTCAACGCGCACGCTACCTCCACTCCCGTAGGTGACAAGCCGGAGTACACGGCCCTCCGCTCGGCGCTGGGGAACCACCTCGACAACGTCGCGGTGTCCGCCACCAAGTCACAGATGGGCCACCTCCTGGGTGCCTCAGGTGCCGTGGAGGCAGTACTCACTGTGCTGGCCGTGTACCACCGCAAGGCCCCGGTCACCATCAACCTTGAGAACCAGGACCCTGAGATCCCGCTCGACGTCGTCACGTCGGCGCGGGATCTGCCGGCGGGTGACATCGCGGCGCTGAGCAACTCGTTCGGCTTCGGCGGCCACAACGCCGTGATCGCTGTCCGCAGCATCTAGCAGCAGCGCGGGAACAGCAAGTACCGCAGACAAAGCAGAGGCCCCGCCACGTGGCGGGGCCTCTGCTGTTGCTATGGAGCGCCGCATTCCGATCCGGCACGCGCTGTGCCGGGAAAGCGGACCGGAGCACGACGCAGTGATGTCCGACGGCGGTCAGCCCACCTGGTGCAGCCAGCGGACCGGTGCGCCCTCGGCTGCGTGGCGGAACGGCTCAAGTTCCTCGTCCCACGCTTCGCCTAAGGCCAGGGAAAGCTCGTGATACACGGCAGAGGGATCTCCGGCGCCCGATTCGTAGGCGTAGCGGATGCGGTCCTCTGAGACCATGATGTTGCCGTGGACATCTGTGGTGGCGTGGAATATCCCCAGCTCGGGGGTATGCGACCAGCGGCCGCCGTCTACGCCCTGGCTCGGCTCTTCAGTGACCTCGTAGCGCAGATGGGCCCAACCGCGAAGTGAGGAAGCAAGCAGCGATCCGGTGCCCGGAGTTCCCGTCCAGGAGAGCTCGGCGCGGAACATTCCGGGCGCGGCGGGTTGAGGGGTCCACTCAAGATCCGTCCGCTTATCCACGACGGATCCAATGGCCCACTCAACGTGCGGGCACAGTGCTTTAGGGGCTGAGTGAACAAACAGCACACCGCGGGTCATTGCAACAGACATTCCATCCTCCATAGCTGTAGGTACGTCTTCCCCAACGACCTCTGCCTGGATGAAACTGCCCGTTGCTGTACGTTCCAGCGGTGGCGTTCCCTGCCTGATTATTAAGCTGTGTCCGGACTTGCGGGTGACGCGCGAAGCGAAAGAGCTTCAAGCGAAACTTGAAAGTTGCCGGACGTGACTCTTATTGTGCCGTACGCCGCGTAATTACGCCAGTGCGATTCGCCACAGTTGACAGGGGCTGGATTTGCCGGTCCCCGGCGGGAATCCGCCGGCGCTCAGGCCCGGGGATGTGCCTGCTGGTAGCTGCTCCGGAGCCGCTCTACGGACACATGGGTGTAGATCTGCGTGGTGGCGAGGCTGCTGTGGCCCAGGATTTCCTGGACCGCACGAAGATCCGCGCCGCCATCGAGCAGGTGCGTTGCCGCAGTATGCCGCAGCGCGTGCGGACCGGTCGCTGAGGTGTCGCCCAAAGCTTCGAAGAGGGCATTCACCACGGTCCTGACCTGACGCTGGTCAACACGGTTTCCTCTGGCGCCCAGGAATAGCGCCGGTCCGCTGGGCCCCGTGGCCAGAAGCGGCCTGGCCCTGCGTAGCCAGTCGTCGACGGCCACGGCTGCCGGGACACCATAGGGCACCGTCCTTTCCTTGTTGCCCTTGCCGACCACCCGCAGAGTCCGGCGGTCCGGGTTGAGGTCGTCCACATCCAATGCGGCCAGCTCCCCCACCCGCAGGCCCGTGGCGTATAGAAGCTCCACCATGGCCCGGTTGCGCACCGGCACCGGTGACCCGTCAGCCGCGGCCTCCGCCAGACTGTTCAGCAGCCTGAGGAGTTGTTGGGACTGCAGCACCCCGGGCAGTGACTTTTCCGCTTTGGGAGCCCTGAGACGGAGGGCAGGATCGGTCGCGATTAGCTCTTCCCGCATGGCCCACGTGGTGAAGGAACGCGCTGTGGCCGATCTCCGCGCAAGGGTGGCCCGGGATATTCCGGCCTGGCTCTGCGCCCCGAGCCAGCGTCGGAGGGTGCCCAGCTCCAGGCCTGCCAGATCCGTGACACCCTCGGAGGCGGCGTATTCCAGGAGGCTTCGAAGGTCGGACAGGTATGCCCGAAGGGTATGCCCGGACCGGGCCCGCTCGGCGGTCAGGTATCTGCCGAAGTCTGCAAGTGCCTGCTCAAACTCCAGGGTCAGTTCCTGATTATCCACTCTTCCACTGTCCCAGAAGTCCGTGGGCAATGCCGTGCCGGACACAGCCAACTACACGGATTCCTTGGCCCGTTTCCAGCCGCCTCTTTCTGAAGCTGCGAGCCCCAGCAGGCCTAGCCTGCCTAACCCGGCCCGCACGGAGTCCGCGCTGAGGCCGGCAACTGCGCAGAGCTTGTCCACAGATGTGGTGGACCGCAGCGGCAGGGCGTCTAGAAGTATCAGGTCCTCCAAGGTCAATCCGTCATGGTCGGCCGCATGCGCGGATCCGGGCTCCGCAAGCCCCAGGCCGCTTGGGGAGGCCAACTCGGCGATCTCCGCGGCGTCAGTCACGCAGACAGCGCCGCCGTCCCGGAGCAGCCGGTGGCAGCCGGCGGAGTTGGCGCTGTGCACCGACCCCGGTACAGCTCCCACCGCCCGTCCAAGGCTCTCCGCGTGGTGGGCCGTATTCAGCGCACCGGACCGCCAGCGGGCTTCCACCACAACCGTCACGGCAGCCAGGGCCGCGATCAGCCTGTTCCGCTGGAGAAAGCGGTAGCGGGTGGGCGCCGATCCCGGCGGCACCTCGGCGAGAACCGCTCCCTGGTTGCAGACCGCCCGCAGAAGATCCTCGTTTCCGGACGGGTAGAACCGGTCCACACCACCAGCCATCACCGCGATCGTAGGCACCGCCGCTGATCCCCCGGCCAGTGCTGCACGGTGCGCGTGCGCGTCGATGCCGTACGCGCCCCCGGAAACCACGGTGAAGCCCCGCTGTGCCAGGGAGTAGGCCAGGTCCCCGGTCACCGACGCGCCGTAGCTGGTGCTGTCGCGGGACCCCACCAGCGCCACGCTCCGGGCGGGACCGGGAAGCTCCTGTTCCAGGCCCCGCCACCACAGACAGATAGGTTCCTGCATCCCAAGGTCGCCGAGCTGGGCAGGCCAGAGGTCGTCAGCCGGGACAATCAGCCGGCCGCCAAGGCGTGCCATGGTGGCCAGGTCACGCTCGGGCGCCAGATCCGGAATGCGGGGCGCCCAGCGTTTGAGGCAGGCAGCCATCCCGGCCCAGCTGGTTCCGGCACCGTTGTCCGCCAGCAATGCGGTGATCTCCCGTTCCAGTGCAGGGCCTGCGGCCGCCTGTCCGGTGGCAATTTGCAAGGCGTCGAGTGCACCGGTGGCCTGCACGAGGGCCAGTCCGGCAGCGTCCTGCGGCTCCATAAGCCGCGACAAGGCGGCCCGGGCGATCCGTTCGTTGTCCATGTGGTTCTCTTCCTTCACACAGCTGCCGAGGCAGCCTGCCGGAGGCCAAGGGCCTGGCCGATATCGTTGGTGTCGGGCATGTCGCGGTGCGACAGGTCCGCCAGAGTCCAGGCCAGCCGCAGGACCCTGTCATAGCCCCTGGCCGTCAGCACGCCCCGCTCCAGTGAGTGGTCCAGGATCCGGGTGGCGCCGGCCGGCAACCGCAGGGCCCCGCGAAGAATCCGGCCGGGCACCTGCGAGTTCGTGTCCATCCCGAGCGGCTGCAGCCGTTCGGCCTGCCGTCGGCGTGCGTCATCGACCCGCCGGGCCACGGCGGCTGTATCTTCTTCGGCGCCTGCCTGGCCAAAGTCGGCCAGCGACACGCGCTCCACCTGCAGCTGGATATCAACCCGGTCCAGCAGCGGACCGGACATCCTGGCCACGTAGCGGCGCCGCATCATCGGCGTGCACGTGCAGTCCAGGCCCTTCCCCGAAGCCTTGCCGCAGGGACAGGGGTTGGCGGCAAGCACCAGCTGGAACCGTGCAGGATAGGCCGCCGTGCCAGCCGAGCGGTGTATGACCAGCTCCCCGCTCTCCAGGGGCTGGCGAAGGGCGTCCAGGACTCGCCGTTCGTATTCCGGGGCCTCGTCCAGGAATAGGACCCCGCGGTGGGCCCGGGATGCCGCACCCGGCCGGGGCAACCCCGATCCTCCGCCGATGATGGCGGCCGCCGTGGCCGAATGATGCGGATTTTCGAACGGCGGCCGCCGCACAAGCTGAACGGCGGATGAGGGAAGACCGCAGAGCGAGTGGATGGCGGTGACTTCCATGGCCTCATTGTCAGCAAGGTCAGGCAGGAGACCGGGAAGTCTTTCGGCCAGCATGGTCTTGCCCGCTCCCGGGGGTCCGGTCAGGAGCAGATGGTGTGCCCCAGCCGCGGCCACCTCGAGTGCACGTCTGGCTTCGCCCTGGCCGGAGACGTCTGCCATGTCAGGTACTGTCTGAGCCCCCGGTTCGGAATAGCAGTGTGCGGCCTCGTCCTCCGGTTCGAAGTCCAGTGCGAGCTCCTGCGGGTCGGCACCGAAATCGAGCGCAAGCCGCGCCAGCGTCCGGTATCCGCGGACGTTGGCTCCGGGAACCAGTGACGCCTCGCCGAGGTTGGCGTGTGCCACCACCACGTCCGGATAGCCGGCCTGCACCGATGCCATCACTGCAGGCAGGATCCCGCGCACCGGCCGCAGCCGGCCATCCAACCCGAGTTCGGCAATGAAGACAGTCTGTCCAGTGGGCTTGATGTCATTCGCGGCCCTCAGGACCGCCATGGTCACGGCAAGGTCGAAGCCGGAACCACGTTTGGGCAGCGACGCCGGGATGAGGTTGGCCGTGATCTTCCGCCGGCTTAACGGAATTCCGGAATTTTTGGCCGCGGAACGTATCCGCTCCTTGGCTTCGTTGAGCGCGGCATCCGGCAGGCCCAGGATCACAAATGCCGGCAAAGTCTGGCCGATGTCGGCTTCCACCTCGACGATGTACCCGTTCAAACCCACCAGCGCCACGGAGTAGGCCCGGCCCAGCGCCATCTACCCCACCCCCTTGAGGTGTTCCACCAGGGGTTCGCCGGCGCCGTCGTCCACCACGGCAATGACGTCCACGCGCCGTAGCGGCATCCGCAGCTCCCGGTCCCGGCACCACGCCGAACCAAGCCGATGCAGCCGGGCGAGTTTGTCCGGCCCCACGGCTTCGAACGGGTGCCCATAGTCCAGGGAACGGCGGGTCTTCACCTCTGCAATCACCAAGGAGTCCCCGTCGAGGGCCACAATGTCTATTTCACCTTCGGTGCAGCGCCAGTTGCGTTCCACCACCAGCATGCCGAGCGATTCAAGATAGCCGGCGGCGAGCTCCTCGCCGCGCCGGCCCAACAGGTCTTTGGATTTCATTTCTACCTCCGCAACCAGCCTGCAATGGCAGGACAGCGGAGGACAGGAGGCTACTGGTGTATGTGCGTAACCTCGGAAAATCGCCCGAATACAGCAGTGCTGTGGAGGAACAGTGGTCCTGCCTCAGTTGCCGAGGTCAACATCCTTCGGCAGGGCGAGTTCCTCGTTGCGGGGCAGTTCTTCGACGTTGACATCCTTGAACGTCAGGACCCGGACAGTCTTGACGAACCGTGCCGAACGGTACACATCCCACACCCAGGCATCCTGCAAAGTCAGATCGAAGTAGACTTCGCCGTCGGCGCTTCGGGCCTGCAGGTCAACGTGGTTTGCGAGGTAAAAGCGGCGTTCGGTCTCGACAACGTAGCTGAAGAGCCCGACAACATCGCGGTATTCACGGTAGAGCTGCAGCTCCATGTCGGTTTCATAGTTTTCAAGATCCTCAGCACTCATGCTTCCATCTTGCACTATCCGGGGCGCCGCACTCGCAGCGTCCGCACCCCATCAGCCGTACACCAGTGCGGTAGGCACCAGTACGGCAAGGAATCAGAATTCGCCGCCCAGGAGGTTCCAACTGACCCGGTGGTACGGCGTGGCGCCAGCAGCGCGGAGCGCGTCCCGGTGAATTGCGGTGGCGTAGCCCTTGTTGACGTCCCAGCCAAACTCTGGGTACTCACTGTGCAGGCCGCGCATCTGCTCGTCGCGTTCCACCTTCGCAATCACGCTGGCGGCGGCCACGCTCAGGCACTGCACGTCCGCCTTGATCTTGGTGTGGACGGGGGCAGTGCATGCGAAGTCCACCGGTGGCTCGTCAAACAGGGAAGGCTGCCCGGCGGGCGAGAGCCAGTTGTGACTGCCATCGAGGAGCACCACATCCGGGCTGATGCCAGCCGCAAGGATGTCCTGCCAGGCGCGCGTACCGGCCAGCCGCAACGCAGCAATGATGCCCAACGCGTCGATCTCACGCGCGGAAGCGTGCCCGACGGCGGACGCAACACTCCAGCGTCGGACCAGGGGTTCCAGCCTCTCTCGTTCGGCGGGGCTGAGCAGCTTGCTGTCCCGCACACCGGCCAAGGACTTCTGGGTGTGGAGGTCCACGACGGCGATCCCGACGCTTACAGGTCCTGCCAGCGCTCCGCGTCCCACTTCGTCCACGCCCGCCAGGTAGCGGGCGCCTTGCGCTTTGAAGGTCCGCTCGTGCCGCAGTGTCGGTGCTTTGGAGCGGACCCTGGACGTAAGGCGGGCCGGAGCCGTGGCTGAGGCCGTGGCCGGAGCCGGAATGGCCGGCGTCACTGCGGACACTGCTAGCCTCCCGCAGGCACGTTCCGGAAGACGGCCGGATAGTTGTCAAGGACCGTGATCCGGTTCAGCGGCCACGCGATGACGGCGGCTTTGCCTTCCACGTCCACGAGGTCGACGAATCCGCCATTGGACTCCATGTGCGAACGGGAATCCGCGGAGTGGTTCCGGTTGTCGCCCATGACCCAGACCTTTCCTTCCGGAACAACGACGTCGAAGGCACGGATCTGCGGCACTTCAGCCCCGTTGACATAGGCTTCATCAAGAGGGGATCCGTTGATGGTCAGTTTACCTCCGTCGTCGCAGCAGATCACCTCGTCACCGGGCAGCCCGATCACTCGTTTGACGAGGTGCTGCTCGGAGTTGTCCGGGAGCAGTCCCACAAATGTCAGGCCGTCCTGGACCCAGGTGAATGGCCCCTTCGCTTCATCCGGCACGGTGCTCAGCCAGCCCTTGGTGTCGCGGAACACCACAACGTCTCCGCGAGAGAGGGAAAACGGCTCCGGAACAAGCAGGTTCACGAAGATGCGGTCGTTGACGTCCAGGGTGCTGACCATGGATTCAGACGGAATATAGAACGCGCGGAACAGGAAGGTCTTGATCAGGAAGGACAGCACCACGGCGATCACCACCACCGTGGCGACCTCCTTCAGCCAGACAAAGAGCTGGCTGTGCGCGGCGGGCTCTGTAGTCGGAGCCGCGGATCGCCTGCCGGACAATGGCGCCGACGGTCTGCCGACCGCCACGTCGTCTGAGTCGCCGCGGTTGTCAATAACGTTTTCGGCAATCACACCGTCGGAGGTCCTGCCGCCGGAAATCGTATTGGCGGACATACCGTCGGCGTTGGCACCAGGGGCGCCGTCGCGAGGCGGCTCGGGTGTCCGGGCATTGTTCTCGGGCATTTACTGTGCGTCCTCTGTCGTTGATCCTGCCGCTGGCGGCCGTAGTACTGCAGCAAATCTATCAAGTGGCCAGACGATCTGGACCGGCCTGCCGATGACACGGTCGATCGGCACCATGCCACCGCCGGGCGCACCGAGCAGGCTGCGCGAATCAGCAGATGCCGAGCGATGGTCACCGAGCAGCCACAGTCTCCCGTCCGGCACCACCGCGATGAAGTTCTGCTTGCTTGGGCTGTCTCCGTCGAACAGGTACGGCTCATCGAGTGCCTCACCGTTGACGGTGATCTTTCCGCCTGCATCGCAGCAGACCACGGTCTCCCCCGGCAGGCCAATAACTCGCTTCACGTACGTGGTGTCACTGCCGGCCAGGCCTAGCCACTGACCAGCCGCGGCCACGGAATCCAGAAGGGGGCCCTCCCCACTGTTCAGGGGAGCGAACGATCCCCTGCCATCGAAGACCACAATGTCGCCTCGCCGGATGGGTTCGGTGTGGAAGTCTGTCCTTGAGACCAGGATACGGTCCCCGTCCGCAAG
Organism: Pseudarthrobacter sp. S6; assembly: GCF_050156575.1. Taxonomy (NCBI): domain Bacteria; kingdom Bacillati; phylum Actinomycetota; class Actinomycetes; order Micrococcales; family Micrococcaceae; genus Pseudarthrobacter; species Pseudarthrobacter sp. S6. The sequence continues at coordinate 2,748,325 of NZ_CP189581.1, forward strand.
GACCGGCTCCATGGATTCGGACGGAATGTAGTAGACATCCAGCAACAGGGAACGAACCAGGCCGCTGACAGCCACGGCCAGGAGAACCGCCAGAAACACAAAACGCCAGCCCATTCTTCTGGGCTGGCGTTTTGTCTGGTCCATGATCCGTATTCCTGGGGCGCTGTTGCGAAGGGCTCCGGCGCTGGCCTGGGCCGGCTGGGGCCTGCGTTGTAGGTCCCTGGGGACTTACTTCTTGGGCTGGAAGTCGCGCTTTTCCTTGATCTTTGCAGCCTTGCCGCGCAGATCGCGCATGTAGTACAGCTTTGCGCGACGCACGTCACCCTTGGAGACGACCTCGATCTTGTCGATGATCGGGGAGTGTACCGGGAAGGTACGCTCCACACCGACGCCGAAGGAGACCTTGCGGATGGTGAAGGTTTCGCGCAGACCGTCGCCGTGGCGGCCCAGGACGAAGCCCTGGAATACCTGGACACGGGAGTTCTTGCCTTCGATGATGTTCACGTGAACCTTGAGGGTGTCACCCGCGCGGAAGACGGGAACATCGGTGCGCAGCGAGGCTGCATCTACGGAATCGAGAATATGCATGATTGCACTCCTGGTGAACGCCACTGGTCATTCACTTTGGGTCACGGCGGGCAGGCCCGGAAGCCCCGGGAGTTACCGCCGAAAGTTAAGTGGGTCCGGTTCCTTCACTGATTGAAGGTCCCGGGGTGTCCAGCTGTTGGTGGCGCTCCCCCTGTGGCAGGTGCGGACCCAGCAGACACAAAGACTAATTTTGCCACACTCACAGGCCTACAGCCAACCGCCGCCGACCGCTGCCGCGCCGGTTCAGGCTGACGGGTCGGTTCCGGCGTCGTGGTTGGTCCCGGCCTGCCGCCGCGCCCGGAGGTGACCGTCGACGACGTCGTACCCGAGGTCGCCAAAAGCCGTCCGGTCCGCACGTGGCAGCTTCCCGGCGTCGAACGTTTCCAGCAGGTCCGGGCGGCGTTTCGCCGTCCGCCGGTACTGCTCGTGGCGGCGCCACTGAGCGATCTTCCCGTGGTTGCCGCTCAGCAGAACGGCAGGGACCTCCCTGCCCCGCCAACTGGAGGGCTTGGTGTATACGGGGTATTCCAGCAGCCCGTCCGAATGTGACTCTTCCACCAACGAATCAGGGTTGCCCACCACGCCCGGCAGCAGCCTGCCGATGGCTTCGACCATCGCCAGAACGGCCACTTCGCCGCCGTTCAGGACATAGTCGCCAAGGCTCATGGGGCGAACTCTGAAGTACTCTTCCGCCCACTCGGTGACACGCTCGTCGATGCCCTCATAGCGACCGCAGGCGAAAACCAGCTGGTCCTCTTCGGCGAGCTCATACGCCAGGGCCTGGCTGAAGCGCTCCCCAGCCGGCGAAGGGACGATCAGTACCGGCCTGGCGGGCTTTCCCCCCGCGGCCTCGGCGCCTGCTTCGGCTTGACCGGCGCCGGCGACAGCAGCCAACGCCTGCGCCCACGGCTCGGGCTTCATCACCATGCCGGCACCGCCGCCGTACGGAGTGTCGTCCACTGAACGGTGCTTGTCCGTGGTGAAATCACGCAAATCATGGACTCGCAGGTCCAGCAGGCCGTCCTGGCGGGCCTTGCCGATGAGCGAGAGTTCCAGGGGCGCCAGGTACTCCGGGAAGATACTGACGACGTCAATTCTCATCTACGCGTTTTCCTCCGGGGCGCCGGTAGCGGCTTCACCGTCGTTGACCTCAAAGAGTCCGTCCGGCGGAGTCAGCAGGACGAAACCGCCGACCACATTGACCTCGGGAACGATCTGCTCCACGAACGGGACCAGGATTTCCTTGCCGTCCGGTGTTTCAACCACGAGCAGGTCCTGGACAGGCAACGTGTGCAGGGCGGCGACCTTGCCGACTACCCGCGAACCCACGCGGGCTTCGAGCCCCACGAGCTCGTGCTCGTACCAGCCTTCGTCGTCGTCCTCGTCCAGCTCTTCGGTTTCGATGAAGAGCTTGGCGCCACGCAGGGTCTCTGCCTGGTTGCGGGTTTCGATTCCCTCGAACGCGAGCAGCAGGATGTCCTTATTCCACCGCGCACTCTCAACAATGAGGGGGCCGGCGGATGCAGGCTCCACCACAAACTCCGTACCGGGAACGAACCGGTCCCCGGGAGCGTCGGTCAGCACCTGGACCGTCACTTCGCCGCGAATTCCATGCGGTTTTCCGATTCGTGCCACCTGAAGCTGCATCTGTTCCTCTGTCTGTGATCGTGCCCGGATTAGGCGATGTGGTGAAAGCACTCCGGCCCCTCCACCGTTGCTGGTGGAAGGGCCGGAGCAAAAACTGATGTTGCTGAGCGCTTAACGGCGGCGGTCGGTATCGACGACGTCGACCCTGACCGGTTCGCCGTCTGCCAGTGCTGCCACAACGGTGCGCAATGCCCGTGCGGTACGGCCCTGGCGGCCGATCACCCGTCCCAGGTCATCCTGATGAACACGAACCTCGAGGGTGTCCCCGCGGCGGTTGTTCTTCGAGCTGACCTTGACATCGTCAGGCGAATCAACGATTCCCCGGACAAGGTGTTCGAGCGCTTCTGCCAGCAATCTACTCAGCCTCGGTGGTCTCTGCTTCGGCCGGGGCCTCGGCTGCGTCAGACTGCTTTGACTTCTTGGTGATGGCTTCCGGGATAATCACGGAACCCTTCTCCGGGGCAACAAAGGCAACCTTCGGAGCTTTGGTCTTCAGGGTGCCTTCCTGGCCCGGGAGGCCCTTGAACTTCTGCCAGTCACCGGTGATCTTGAGGATCGCGGCAACCTGCTCGGACGGCTGCGCGCCGACGCCGAGCCAGTACTGGGCACGGTCCGTGTCAACCTCGATGTATGAGGGCTCTTCGGTGGGGTGGTACTTGCCGATCTCTTCGATGGCACGGCCGTCACGCTTGGAGCGTGCGTCCATGACGACGATGCGGTAGTACGGTGCGCGCATCTTGCCAAAGCGCTTAAGGCGAATCTTTACGGCCACTTTTGTGGTCACTCCTGTTTCAGAAAAGGGGTAAACCGACGTTCTGCACCCGTGGGGCGGGCCATACTTGAGGGTTCAAAGGACAGGATCCGGACGCGGAGAGAGGGGCCACGCAGATCGAGTACCTGTTTATTGTGCCAGATCAGCGGCCGGATTTCGACTTGACACGTCGGGATGGGGCAGCCGGTCGGACCCGGCGGGCCACGGCCGGCCTACGACGACCAGACGTAGACACCGGTGCGCGCGGCGTCATCGATCGAGTTCGCCAGCTCGGCGACCTTCTTGACGTACGTCCGGGCCTCGGCCACGCCGAAGGGCATGTCATCCTGGGCGGCCCACTTTTCAGCGACGTCATCCAGGACATTACCCTCCCCCTCAGTCTCATAACTGAGCAGGTCGGCCAGCGCACGCACCATGGCCGGCGGAACCCCGAGAAGGGAATCACTCGCCACGTCCACCATGGCCAGTTCATAGTCCGCGCCGCCGGCGTGCACCGCAGCACCGGCAAGATCGCCGAGCTGCTCGATTTCGAAATCGCTGATTCCGGGAATCCGCAGACCCTCGCCCGCCGGGGAGCCGCCCGCATCCAGGACGACGGCCCGCTTCAGCGCGGCATCGTGAGTGGAAACAAAAATTTCAGTGAAGCCCATGGGAACAGCCCTTATTCCGTCGACGGTGCGGCCCGGAAGGGCTGCATCAGGTGCCGCCCCGTCCGTTCAGAATCAGCCTAGTACAAGGCAGGCCGCTCTTTTGGCATCCGCACTCAGCGGACGGCGACACGGATATTGTTGCGCCACGGGTCCTCGAAGCGAAGCACGGCGCCCGTGTGGTGCGAGGCTACACCGGCGACCATCAGGCGGTCGGCGAGCGCTCCGACGTCATCCCCGGAAGGGACCTCGATGAGCACTTCGCCCAGGCCCAGGGTGTCCCTGCGGGGACCGGCTCCGCGGCTGTTCCAGACGTTCATGGCCATGTGGTGGTGATACCCGCCCGCCGAGACAAACAGCGCCTGCCCGTGCCAGCCGGCGGTCTTTTCGAAGCCCAGCGTGCCCACGTAGAAATCGTGCGCTGACTGGACGTCGCCCACCTGGAGGTGGACGTGGCCCACGCCGGCTTCGCTAGCCCGCTGGCCGGCCACGGATTCCTGGGTCAGGTGCTGCTCGAGGTAGCGCTGCGGCGGCAGTGCCCGGCTGTCCATCACTACAGCCTTCCCATTCCAGGACCAGTTTTCGCGGGGTCTGTCCCAGTACAGTTCGATGCCGTTGCCTTCGGGGTCATTGAAGTAGAAGGCCTCGCTGACGAGGTGGTCGGCGCTGCCGGTGAAAGACCGGGGTTCGTATTGGGCCGCAGAGGCCACCGTGGCAGCCAGCGATGCCTGGTTGTCAAAGAGCAGCGCGGTGTGGAACAGCCCGGCCTCTCCCCTGCCAGGAAGGATCAGCGAAGGGGCGGCCGCGAGATGGACGAGCGGGCGTTGAAGGCGGCCAAGGTAGACGCCGCCGTCCTCTTCGGCCACAACCTCCAGGCCGAGTGCGCGCTGGTAATAGTCGGTCATCAGCTTCATGTCGCCCACCTTGAGCATGACGGTGCCCATGGAGAGGTCGGCGGGAAGGAGATCCCGGCTGGTGGCTTCTGCAGTCATTGAACGCTCCCGGTCCGTTGGCCTTCGGGGCGAAGGCGGCCATGCCACTAATTTACTTGAAGCTTCAATTTAATTCAAGTGGTTGGAGGGGCAGATTGCGACCCCGGTCCCGTGATTGCCGTCACCTGGCCGCCCTCGGCCTGTGGTAGTTTCGAGTTGACCACACGGGAGCCCTTGTAAGGGCTGAGATCGGGCTGACGCTGCCTGCGACCGTTGAACCTGTCCGGGTAATGCCGGCGAAGGAAGTGAGTATTCATTGAATACACAAGAAACACAGCTGATCCCTGCCCAAACTGACGCCGACCAGGATCAAACGTTCCAGCCTGAAACCCAGTCACTGAAGTCCCACTCACTGGCGTTCATCACTGATGACGCCACCGGAATCCGGGTTCCCGTGACCGAGATCGCACTGGAACCGTCGCCGAACGGCTCGGCGAACGGGCCTTTCCGGACCTACCGCACGGCCGGGCCGGGCAGCGATCCGGTGGTGGGCCTTAACCCGTTCCGCTCGGAGTGGATCACCGCCCGCGGCGACACCGAGCCCTACAGCGGACGGGAACGGAACCTGCTCGACGACGGCAAGTCGGCCGTGCGGCGCGGCGCAGCCTCTGCGGAGTGGAAGGGGGCACAGCCGGTGCCCCGCCGCGCCGTCGACGGCCGGAACGTCACCCAGATGCACTACGCACGGCAGGGTGTGGTGACCACGGAGATGCAGTTCGTTGCCCTTCGCGAGAACTGCGACGTGGAGCTTGTCCGAAGCGAAGTCGCTGCCGGCCGCGCCATCATCCCCAACAACATCAACCACCCGGAATCCGAACCGATGATTATCGGCAAGGCGTTCCTGGTCAAGATCAACGCAAATATCGGCAACTCCGCGGTGACCAGCTCCATTGCCGAGGAAGTGGACAAACTCCAGTGGGCCACCCAGTGGGGCGCCGATACGGTGATGGACCTCTCCACCGGCGATGACATCCACACCACGCGGGAATGGCTCATCCGCAACTCCCCCGTGCCCATCGGCACGGTGCCCATCTACCAGGCCTTGGAGAAGGTCAATGGCGAGGCCAACGCACTGACGTGGGAAATCTTCCGGGACACCGTCATTGAGCAGTGCGAGCAGGGCGTGGACTACATGACTATCCACGCCGGTGTGCTGCTGCGTTACGTGCCGCTGACGGCCAACCGCGTCACCGGCATCGTCTCAAGGGGCGGTGCGATCATGGCGGGCTGGTGCCTGGCCCACCACCAGGAAAACTTCCTCTACACGCACTTCGACGAGCTGTGCGAGATCTTCGCCAAGTACGACGTCGCGTTCTCCCTGGGCGACGGACTGCGCCCGGGAGCCACCGCGGACGCCAACGATGCCGCCCAGTTTGCGGAGCTGGACACGCTCGCGGAGCTTACGCAGCGGGCGTGGGAATTCGATGTGCAGGTCATGGTGGAGGGTCCCGGGCATGTCCCGTTCCACCTGGTGCGCGAGAACGTGGAACGCCAGCAGGAGCTCTGCAAGGGCGCCCCGTTCTACACACTGGGGCCGCTGGTCACGGACATTGCCCCGGGCTACGACCACATCACGTCCGCCATCGGCGCCACCGAAATCGCCCGGTACGGCACCGCCATGCTTTGTTACGTCACGCCCAAGGAGCACCTTGGCCTGCCGAACAAGGACGACGTGAAGACCGGGGTGATCACCTACAAGATCGCCGCCCATGCAGCCGACCTCGCCAAGGGCCACCCCGGCGCCCATGAACGGGACGACGCCCTGTCCAAGGCCCGGTTCGAGTTCCGCTGGCGCGACCAGTTCGCGCTGTCCCTGGACCCCGTCACGGCGGAGGCCTTCCATGACGAGACTCTGCCCGCCGAACCGGCCAAAACCGCACACTTCTGTTCCATGTGCGGCCCGAAGTTCTGCTCCATGAAGATCAGCCAGGACATCAGGGACGAATACGGTTCCGCAGATTCGCAGGCGGCCATCGCCGAGGCCTACAGCGGGATGCGCGAAAAGAGTGCGGAGTTCCTGGCCGCCGGCGGGAAGGTCTACCTCCCGGAGCTTCGGATTCCGGCCGGGAGCTGACGGCTCAGGAAGCCTGAACCGAGCGTGACCTGCCTACGGCGGCGATGAACGACCGGATGGCACGGTCACCTTCGACAGAGTCCTGGGGCCGGTGTCCTCCCGCAGCAATGCGGTGCAGGGCACCGGTTTCCTGCAGATATCCGGCGATCTCCTCGTAGAGCGGTTCCCAGCCGCCCGTCAGGACCATGGTGGGGACGCCCGGAACAATATGCAGCGGGGCCTCCCAGGACGGCGCCTGCAACCGGAGCCGGCGCGCCGACCGTTTTTCCTCCGGCGTGGCGGGCTCCTGCAGGTCTGCCGCGAACATTCTCCGCACGAACTCACGCTGGAAATCATCATCACTGAGTTGGTGCCGGGCATCGAACAGCGGTTGCATCAGCGCCCTGTGAGCAGACGTGGCCGGCTGTTCGGCGGTCAGAGACAAGCACGCCGGTTCAATCAGCGTCAGGGAAAACACCAGATCGGGGCGATCGACGGCGGCCATCATGGCCGCAATGGCACCCTCGGCGTGGGCCACAACATGGCCGCCGGCGGCACCGCGGCCGTCATCGGCCAGAGAGCTCAGGATGATGGCGGTGTCTTCGGCGAACGAGGACTCCAGGGGCTCAGCAACGGGGTCAAAGCCGTGCCGCCGCAGGAACAGGGCGTCGTACGTCAGCGCCATCCCGTGCTGACGCGTCCACGCCGCCGCACCGAAAGGTCCGGCGCCGTGCACGAACACTACCCGCTGTTTGAACATGACCCAACCCTATTCCACGGCGCCGACATCCCGATTGGGCAGCAGTATGTGTCGGCGTGAGTGCTCAACACAACACCTGCAGCTACCCGGCCCGGCGGGGTGGTTACTTGCCGAGGAACTTGTCGAATCCCTTGGGCAGGTTCAACTGCGAAGGGTCGAAGTCGCCACCCTGCTGGCCGAACGACGCCCCCGTGGGGAGAGCTTTCGCCGCGCCGGCCCGACGGGCTTCGGCGTCCTTGAGCTCCTGGGCAGCCTTGGCAGGGTTGCCTGAGCGGGCCTTCTTCTTCGGGGCGTTCTTGCCGCCCTTCCGCGCGCTGCCGGGGCCGCCCATGCCGGGCATCCCCGGCATTCCGGGCATACCGCCGCCCTGGGCCATCTTCTTCATCATCTTCTGGGCCTGGCCGAAGCGCTCCAGCAGGCCGTTGACCTCGGACACGTGCACGCCTGAACCGCGGGCGATGCGTGCCCGGCGGGAGCCGTTGATGATCTTCGGGGCGACTCGTTCGTGCGGCGTCATGGATCGCACGATCGCTTCGACCCGGTCAATCTCGCGCTCGTCAAAGTTCTCCAGCTGCTCGCGGATGTTCTGCGCACCGGGCATCATCATGAGCATCTTCTTCATGGAGCCCATGTTGCGGATCTGCTGCATCTGGGAGAGGAAGTCATCCAGGGTGAAGTCTTCCTGGTCGGCGAATTTCTTCGCCATCCGGGCGGCTTCGTCCTTGTCCCAGTTCTTCTCGGCCTGCTCAATCAGAGTGAGGACGTCACCCATGTCCAGGATGCGGGAGGCCATGCGGTCCGGGTGGAACAGCTCGAAGTCATCCACGCCTTCGCCGGTGGAGGCGAACATGACCGGCTTACCGGTGACCGACGCGACCGACAATGCGGCACCACCGCGGGCGTCGCCGTCGAGCTTTGACAGCACGATTCCGGTGAAGTTCACACCCTCGTCAAACGCGACAGCCGTGTTCACGGCGTCCTGTCCGATCATGGCGTCAATCACGAACAGCACTTCATTGGGGACGATGGCGCGGCGGATCTGGCTCGCCTGCTCCATCATCTCGGCGTCAACGCCAAGGCGCCCGGCGGTATCAACAATCACGACGTCGTGCAGCTTCTGGCGCGCTTCGTCGACGCCGGCGCGGGCGACGGCGACCGGGTCACCGGCGGGGTGCTCCAGTTCCGAAGTGGCTCCGGGGTGCGGCGCGAAAACGGGCACGCCGGCACGCTGGCCCACAACCTGGAGCTGAGTGACGGCATTGGGCCGCTGAAGGTCACATGCCACCAGGAGGGGGCTGTGACCTTGAGCCTTGAGCCATTTGGAGAGCTTGCCCGCGAGGGTGGTCTTACCGGCACCTTGGAGGCCAGCCAGCATGATGATGGTGGGTCCGGACTTGGCCAGGCGGATGCGGCGGGTCTCGCCGCCGAGGATCTCAACGAGCTCCTCATTGACGATCTTGACGATCTGCTGGCTGGGGTTCAGCGCCCCCGAAACCTCTGCCCCGAGGGCACGCTCGCGGATGCGGGCCGTAAATTCACGCACCACGGAAACGGCGACGTCGGCATCCAGGAGGGCGCGGCGGATTTCCCGGACTGTGGCATCAACGTCGGCCTCAGTGAGGCGGCCCTTGCCACGGAGATTCTTGAAGGTTGCTGTCAACCGGTCAGAGAGTGAATTGAACACGCGCCGCGCACTTCTTTCAGTGGATTTACAGGGGGGACTCGACTATCTAGGGTACCAAGTCGGGCTTGCCGGATGGCATGCTGGCAGGGTGACGAGCCAAACAAGTGTAAAAACCCTGCTCATTCTCGGCGCCTCAGGCGATCTGACCGGCCGCCTCCTGCTGCCGGGACTGGCCCGGTTGGTGGCTACCGGCCGGACTGATGGCCTGACCCTGGTGGGCGCCGGATCCGACGCCTGGACGCCGGAACAGTGGCGTACCCGGGTCCACGAGGCCTTCGCCCCAGCTGCGGAGGCCGCCAACACGGTTGGAAAAAAGGCGCTCACCGCCTTGGCTAAGGCCACCGCTTACCACCAGCTTGATGTTACGGCGGAAGGAGCCCTGGCGGGACTGTTGGCCGGGCTGGACGGCCCCACCGCGATCTATTTTGCGTTGCCTCCCCATGTCAGCCAGCTGGCCTGCGAGTCGCTGCACCGTGACCAGGTTCCGGCCGGAACACGGCTGGTCATGGAGAAGCCTTTCGGCTCCAGTGAAGCCTCCGCCCGTTCCCTTAACCGCACACTCGCTGCGCTGGTGCCGGAGGACCACATCCACCGGGTGGACCATTTTCTGGGGAAAGCCACGGTGCTGAACATCCTGGGCCTGCGCTTTGCGAATAATTTCCTGGAACCCGTATGGAACCGCGAGCATGTGGAAAAGGTCGAGATCATCTTCGACGAGGACCTGGCGCTGGAGGGCAGGGCGCGGTACTACGACAATGCCGGCGCCCTGCGCGACATGATCCAGAGCCACTTGCTGCAGATCATGGCGCTCATGGCCATTGAGCCGCCGGCCACCCTCGGGGAGCGGGACCTCCGGGACGCCATCGCGGCCGTGCTCCGCGCCAGCAGCATCAGCGCCCCTTACGCAAAATCCACGCGCCGGGCCACGTATACGGCGGGTTCGATTGCCGGCAGGAAGGTCCCGGACTATGTGCGGGAAGAAGGCGTGGACGCATCCCGTGGGACGGAGACCCTGGCGGAAGTCCGCGTGGACATCGATAACTGGCGATGGAAGGGGGTCCCTTTCATTCTGCGTTCGGGCAAGGCCCTCGGTGTGCAACGGAAGGAGGCCGTGGTCACCTTCCGGCCCGTGCCGCACCTTCCGGCGGGCTTCACCGGCGTGGACTCCCCTAACCGGCTGCGGATCGGGTTCGGGCCGGATACGCTGGCCTTCGACGTCGACGTCAACGGTCCCGGCAGCATGTTCAGCCTGAGCCGCGCAACGCTGAATGCGGAGCTGAGCGCTTCTGAGCTGCTGCCCTATGGCGAAGTGCTCGAGGGCGTCCTGAGCGGTGATCCGCTGCTCTCGGTGCGCGGTGACACAGCGGAGGACTGCTGGCGGATTCTTGAGCCGGTGCTGAAGGCCTGGCAGCGGGGCACGGTGCCGCTGGAAAAGTACGACGCCGGTTCGGCCGGTCCCGCCGGATGGCCAGGTTCCGCGGCGGTTGAGTAGGCCAGAACAAACAGAGCGGGCAGGGAACCTTGGAGGTTCCCTGCCCGCTCTTTCGCCTGGATCAATGGACTTCCGGAACAGCTAGATGGCGGCGACGCCGCGTTCGCCGGTCCGGACCCTGACGGCTTCGAAGACGTCCACGGTCCAGACTTTGCCGTCGCCCGCCCGGCCGGTGTTGGAGCTGGCGATGATGACGTCCAGGATGTCATCAGCCTGTTCCTCCGTGGCGAGGACTTCAACCCGGATCTTGGGCAGGAGGTCCACGTTGTATTCCGCTCCGCGGTAGACCTCCGTGTAGCCGCGCTGGCGGCCGTAGCCGCTGGCTGCGCTGACCGTCAGCCCCTGGACACCGTATGACTCCAGGCCTTCCCGGATGGCTTCGAGCTTCTCCGGGCGGACGATCGCTGTGATCAGTTTCATGCTTCCACGCTTTCCTTGCCCGCTGCCGGATCGGACTTCTTTGCGCCGGCAACTTCGCCGTCAGCGGCAGAGCCCTTGCCCGTGATCAGCTCGTGAAACGGCTGGAAGCTCCCGCCGTGGCCGCCCACTCCGAACTCGTACGCCGTTTCGGCGTGCAGGCTGAGGTCAACGCCAACAGCTTCCTGTTCCTGGGATACCCGGAAGCCCATGGTCTTGTGGATGGCGAAGGCGATGATCGCCGTGAGGGTCGCCGAGTAGGCGATGACGATGCCTGCCGCTGCGAGCTGGGCCCAAAGCTGGGCCGCGCCGCCGCCGTAGAAGAGGCCGCCGCCCACACCGTCGGCGGGGAGTGCGATGAAGCCCAGGGCAACCGTTCCGATGATGCCGGAGACCAAGTGAACGCCCACAACATCCAGGGAGTCATCGAAGCCCCAGCGAAACTTGAGGCCGACGGCCAGGGCCGAGGCGACACCGGCGACGACACCGAGACCGAGCGCGCCCACCGGGCTGACGTTGGCACAGGCAGGGGTGATGGCAACCAGGCCGGCAACCACACCGGAGGCTGCCCCAAGGGAGGTGGGGTGTCCGTCGCGGATGCGCTCTGTGACGAGCCAGCCGAGCATTGCCGCGGCAGGGGCTGCGAGGGTGTTGACCCAGATCAGGCCGCCCTGCTCAGCAGTGGTGGCCGCGCCGCCGTTGAAGCCGAACCAGCCGAACCACAGGATGGCTGCACCGAGCATCACGAACGGGATGTTGTGCGGGCGGTGGTTGGGGTCTTTGCCGAATCCGCGGCGGTTGCCGATGATCAGGACGAGTACGAGGGCTGCCACACCGGCATTAATGTGGACCACGGTGCCGCCGGCGAAGTCGATGGCCGGGCCGAGGGCCTGGCCAATGGCGCCTTCGGAGCCGAAGAGGCCGCCGCCCCAGACCATGTAGGCCAGGGGGCAGTAGACGAGGGTGACCCAGACGGGGACGAAGACGGTCCAGGCGCCAAACTTGGCGCGGTCAGCGATCGCGCCACTGATGAGGGCGACGGTGATGATGGCGAAGGTGGCGGCATAGCCGACCTTGATGAGCCCGTCAGGGCTGGTGATGCCTTCAAGGCCGAAGGTGGCGAACGGATTCCCGACGATCTGCAGGAACCCCTCGCCGGAGCTCATCGAAGCGCCCCAGAGCACCCAGACTACGCCGACCATGCCGATGGAGATGAAGCTCATCATCATCATGTTCAGTGCAGCTTTGGCGCGCGTCATGCCGCCGTAGAAAAATGCCAGACCTGGTGTCATGAACAGCACGAGTGCTGCTGCCACCATGAGCCATACGTGACCTGCGGTAAGTTCCATGGTGCACGTCCTCCCTGTGATCGATGCTGCGGAATACTCCGCCTTACTAACGCCTTTTGCGTCCTGCATCGAGTCTGTCGCTGCGGTGTTTCGGCCGCAGAGGATTTTCATTGCTGGCTTGTTACAACAACCTCCCGGAAGTAAATGGTGCATATCTGGCTTGTTACGGTTATGTTTCACCACTGCCGCCGACCCTCGGCTGCCTACCTTGCAAGGAAACCGCCCCATGACGGCACCATCACGCGTGAGCCGCGCCACAACGCGGATTTTGTCAGTTGTCCGCCCGCAGAGGCCCACGCTTCCGCGCGACATCAAGGTGATGCTCGCTGCGGCGTTCCTGATTGCCCTCGGCTTTGGGCTGGTGGCGCCGGTTCTGCCCCAGTTCGCCACCACTTTCGACGTCGGGGCGACGGCCGCCGCCGTGATCGTGAGCATCTTCGCCTTCATGCGGCTGGTGTTCGCGCCGGCGGGCGGGGCCTTGATAGCCCGTTGGGGTGAGCGGCCGGTCTATGTGGCGGGGCTGCTGATTGTTGCGGTTTCAACCGCGGCATGCGCCTTTGCCCAGGACTATTGGCAGCTCCTGGTCTTCCGGGGGCTTGGCGGTGTGGGCTCAGTGATGTTCACGGTGGCTTCCATGGCCCTTGTGGTGCGACTGGCACCGCCGCAAAGCCGGGGCAGGATATCCGGCGCCTACGCATCCGCGTTTCTGATCGGCAGCGTCCTGGGCCCGGTGGTGGGCGGGCTGCTGGCTGGATTCGGCTTGCGGGTCCCGTTCCTTTGCTACGCGGCCGCGCTGATCCTTGCTGCCGCTGTGGTGCAGACCCAGCTCAGCCACGCGCCGTCGGCGGACCGGTCCACGGTGGGCCGCGCCCCTGACATGCCGTTCATCGAGGCCTGGCAAGTTGGTGCGTACCGCTCGGCACTGATGTCCAGCTTCGCCAACGGCTGGGCCACGTTCGGTGTGCGGATGGCCATCGTCCCGCTGTTTGCGGTTGCTGCGCTCGGCGCCGGTCCGGAGGCTGCCGGGCTGGCGCTGGCCGTTTTTGCTGCCGGCAATGCCGCCGCGCTGACATTCTCCGGCCGGCTGGCGGACAGCCTGGGCAGGCGGCCGTTGATGGTCGTCGGGCTCCTGGTCGCCGGGCTCGCCACGGCCGCCATCGGCTTCACGTCCCACCTGGGGTGGTTCCTGGCCGCCTCGGTTGTAGCCGGGGTGGGGTCCGGTCTGCTGGGACCTGCCCAGCAGGCAGCCGTCGCTGATGTCATCGGCAATGAGCGCTCCGGCGGGCGCGTCCTGGCCGCCTACCAGATGACCTCGGACGTCGGCGCCATTGCCGGACCGGTCCTGGTGGGAGTTCTGGCAGACCGGCTGGGCTACGGCTGGGCATTCGGGGTCACCGGCGGTGTGCTGGTGCTCGCGGCGGCCTGCTGGGCTGTGACGCGAGAGCCGCTTAAACGAATTGAGGGGTGAGTTCCCGCCACTGAAGCTTCGGCTTAGCGGCGGGGACTCACCCCTCGTTTGCTTAACCCGGTGTTTGGGTAAACCCGGTTCCTAGTTCAGCAGGGCGTCGACGAAGCTCTCGGCTTCGAACGGGGCCAGGTCATCGGCGCCTTCGCCGAGTCCGATCAGCTTGACCGGCACGCCGAGTGATTTCTGGATGGCCACCACGATGCCGCCCTTCGCGGTCCCGTCCAGTTTGGTCAGGACAATGCCGGTGATGTTCACTACCTCGGCGAAGACGCGGGCCTGGTTCAGGCCGTTCTGGCCGGTGGTGGCGTCCAGAACCAGCAGGACCTCATCCACCTCGGCCAGCTTTTCGATGACACGCTTGACCTTGCCGAGTTCATCCATGAGGCCGGTCTTGTTCTGCAAGCGGCCGGCGGTGTCGATCATGACAACATCGACTTCCTGGTCAATGCCGGCCTTAACCGCCTCATAGGCGACGGACGCTGGGTCTGCGCCGTCGACGTCGGACTTCACGGTGGGTACACCCACACGCTGGCCCCACGTGGCCAGCTGCTCGGCGGCTGCGGCGCGGAAGGTGTCCGCCGCGCCCAGCAGGACGTCCTTGTCCTCGGCAACAAGCACGCGGGCGAGCTTGCCCACGGTGGTGGTTTTGCCCACGCCGTTGACGCCGACCACCAGCACGATGGCCGGCTTGTCCGCGTGCCTGTCGGTGCGCAGTGCGCGGTCCATGGTGGGGTCCACCAGCTTGATCAGTTCCTCGCGGAGCAGAGCCTTGACCTGGTCGGGTGTCCTGGTGCCGAGTATTTTCACGCGCTCCCGGAGGGCGTCGACCAGCTGCATGGTGGGTTCGGTGCCGAGGTCGGCCAGCAGGAGGGTCTCCTCCACTTCATCCCAGACGTTCTCGTCGATTTTGTCGCTGGAGAGCAACGCAAGCAGGCTCTTGCCGAGGATGTTGTTCGACCGGACCAGACGCTCGCGGAGCCGGGTCAGGCGGCCGGCAACGGGGAGGGGGGTCTCAACCTGGATGGTTTCCAGGCCTGCCACGTCATCAGGAACGTCGGTGACTTCAAGGACTTCGAGGTCGACGCCGGCGGGAGCGTTGCGCTCGGCCGGAACCACGGGCGCGTCCTCGAGCAGTGTTCCCCCGCCGGCGACGGGATCATTGGCGTCACGGGTCCCGGGGTACTGGGTGATGTTCTTCCGCGTCTTCAACAGGACCGGGATCAGCCCGCCAATAACCGCCAGGGCAGCAACAATGGACAGAATAATGGGGAGGATGTCATTCACTCCCCTAGCTTCTCACAAACGTGGCAGGGGATCGGGTGGCCACCTGCGCGGACTCTATACGTCGGCGCCCAGCCGCTGGCTGATGACGGTGGACACGCCGTCGCCGCGCATGGTGACGCCGTACAGGGCATCAGCCACTTCCATGGTCCGTTTCTGGTGCGTGATCACGATCAGCTGGCTGGACTCCCGCAGCTCTTCGAAGATGGTGATGAGCCGGCCGAGGTTGGTGTCATCAAGGGCCGCTTCAACCTCGTCCATAACATAGAACGGCGAGGGGCGGGCTTTGAAGATAGCAACCAAAAGGGCGACGGCGGTGAGGGACCGTTCTCCTCCAGACAACAGTGAGAGGCGCTTGATTTTCTTGCCGGCAGGTCGCGCTTCGACCTCGATTCCGGTGGTGAGCATGTCCGAAGGATCCGTCAGCACCAACCGGCCTTCGCCGCCGGGAAAGAGGCGTTCAAAGACGTGGACGAACTGGTCCCGGGTGTCCTCAAAGGCCTCGGTAAAGACACGCTGGACCCGGTCATCCACTTCCTTGATGATGTCCAGCAGGTCCTTGCGGCTGGATTTCAGGTCCTCCAGCTGGGTGCTGAGGAACTGGTGCCGTTCCTCCAGGGCGGCGAACTCCTCGAGCGCCAGCGGGTTGACCTTGCCCAGGGCTGACAGGTCCCTTTCGGCTTTCCGGAGGCGCTTCTCCTGCTCCTCGCGGACAAAGGGCTTGCCGTCGGGGACCGGTGTGCCGTCGTCGTCCACCGGGGTCCGCAGGGCCGCCCATTTGTCGCCACTTTCCGCTGCGGGGACGGGCACGGGAACGTCCGGGCCGAAGTCCGCCACCAGGACGTCCGGCGTGATCCCGAGTTCTTCGATGGAACGTGTTTCCAGGGCTCCAATCCGCGCCCGCTGCTGGGCGCGGGCCAGTTCGTCCCGGTGAACCGAGTCAGTTAGTTCCGCCAGCTCGCGGGCCAGGATGTCATTGGTTGTCCGGGTCTCCAGCAGCGCACGGTCCCCTTCTTCCCGGTTCTCTTCGGCGAGGTCGCGTTCATGCCGGGCCAGCGCCACAGACACGTCGATGAACCGGAGTGCCAGCTCCACCGCAGCGGAGACAGCAGCCGCCCGTTGGGCCTGGATCCGACGGCGGCGCGCCCGTTCGGCGGCCTCTTCGCGTGCCCGGCGTTCAGTGGCCGCTGCCCGTTCCAGCGACAGAGCCCGGTTGCTCGTGGCGGTCAACTGCTCTTCCGTGCTGCGCAGCGAAAGCCTCGCGTCCATCTCCGCAGACCTGGCCAACGACGCCGCCAAAGCGAGGGCATCACGTTGTTCGGTGGAGGGTTCCTTTTCAGCCGGCGCCTCCTGCGCCGCAGCAAGGCGCGCGGTAACGGCGGCGAGCGCCTGCTCCTCTGTCACAACATTCGCCTCCGCCCTGGCCAGCGAAGTGGCCAGCCTGTCGCTTTCACCGACGGCGCTGCGCAGGATGGAGTTCAGGTGGCCGAGCCTTTCGGCCACGGCCGCGAGCCGGGCGTCGGAATCGTGCAGGCGGTCCAGGGCAGCCTCCGCTCTCGTCCGGGCCTCGGCGCGCCGGGCCTCGGCGCCGGCCAGGGCGAATCGGTTCCGTTCCAGATCCGCGGTGACAACGGCCAGCCGGGCCTCGGCGTCGTCCACGGCGGCCTGCACCTCGAGCAGGGACGGCGCATTTGCCGAGCCTCCGGTCACCGTCAGGGCGGTGAACACATCCCCGGCCCGGGTCACGGCTGTCAGGTCCGGCCGTTCGGCAACGAGCAGCCCCGCACCATCCAGGTCTTCAACAACTGCCACCCCGGTCAGGAGCGCGGCCACCGTAAGGGCGGCCCCGCCCTCGGCGGATGCCAAGTCCACAGCCCAGCGTGCGCCTGCCGGCAGGAGCTCGCCCGTGCCGGAAGTTGCGTCCCGCACGGGCACAGCAGACGCCAGCAGCAGGGAAGCACGCCCCGCATCGTCGTCTTTAAGAAGTTGAACCACGACGGCGGCCACGTCAGGATCCAGGACCACGATCGCTTCGGAGGCCCCGCCCAGCGCCGCGGCAATCGCAGCCTCATAACCCGGTTGAATAGTCAGGCTCGAGGCAAGCGCCCCCGCAACGCCATCCAGCCCGGAGTTGAGGGCGTGCGCCGCGCCGTCTTTTCGGTTGAGGCCAAGCTGCAGTGCGTCCCTGCGGGCCAAGAGGGCGTCACGTTCGCGGACAGCTTCCCGCCCCACGGACGTAAGCTCGGCAATCTCCTGGACGACGGCGTCGAGCTCTGCGCTGGCGTCCTCGTAGTCGGCGTCGAGGCTTTCCTCCCCCTCCTCCGCCCCCGCCACCTGGGTTTCCAAGGCGGTGAACTCGGACTGGGCCCGGTAGCGGCGTTCCTGTCCGGCGGCGAGTGACTCCCGTAGACGGCCCAGCTCGGCCTGCGCGGATTCAACCCGCGATCGTGCGGCACCAACCTGTCCGGCAAGCTTCGCAAGGCCCTCGCGGCGGTCCGCTGCGGCCCGGAGGACGGCAGTCAGCCTTTTCTCCTCGGCAGACGCCTCGAGTTCGGCCGCGTTCTTCGCCGCCGTCGCCGAGTCCAGCGCGCTGCGCCGGTCAAGGATGTGGCGCTCCAGCTCCATCAACTCATCCCGGACCCGGACGGCTTGCCGTTCCAGCTGCTCAGGATCCCTGCCCGAGTACGGTTCGGCATCAACGGCACCCAGCAGGCGGCCGCGTTCCTGGGCCAGTGAGCCCAGGGAACGAAGCCGTTCCCTGGAAGCGGAGAGCCGGTACCACGTATCCCGGGCGGCGTTGAGCTTTGGTGTTGCCTCGGCTGCGAGCTGTTCCACGGCTGCCTGTTGCCGGCGGCCCGCCTCCAGCTGCTGCTCCACCACCGCGCGGCGGGCCTTCAGCGCCGTTTCGTCGGCCACGTCCTGCTCAAGTGAACTCTGTTCCTGGACGAGGTCGTCGGCCAACAGCCGCGCGCGTGCGTCGCGGACGTCGAACTGGACCCGTTGGGCGCGGCGTGCCACATCGGCCTGCTTGCCGAGTGGCGTGAGCTGGCGCCTGATCTCCCCGGTCAGATCGCTCAGCCGCTGCAGGTTCGCCTGCATGGCTTCAAGCTTGCGGACCGTTTTTTCCTTGCGGCGGCGGTGCTTGAGGATCCCGGCCGCCTCCTCGATGAAGCCGCGGCGGTCCTCCGGCGTGGCGTGCAGGACCTTGTCCAGCTGGCCCTGGCCCACAATGACATGCATTTCCCGCCCCATACCGGAATCCGAGAGCAGCTCCTGGATGTCGAGGAGGCGGCAGCTGGCACCGTTAACGGCGTATTCTGAGCCGCCGGTGCGGAAGAGAGTCCGCGAGATGGTGACTTCGCTGTATTCGATGGGCAGGGCACCGTCGGTGTTGTCGATGGTCAGGGAGACGTGGGCCCGGCCAAGCGGCGGGCGCCCGGAGGTCCCCGCAAAAATGACATCCTCCATTTTGCCGCCGCGGAGCGTTTTAGCTCCCTGCTCCCCCATCACCCAGGAGAGGGCGTCCACCACGTTGGACTTGCCGGAGCCGTTCGGCCCCACGACTGCCGTGATGCCAGGCTCAAAATCGAAGGTTGTGGCCGATGCAAACGACTTGAACCCACGGACGGTAAGGCTTTTGAGGTGCAAGGTGTTTCTGGTCTCCTGAGTGGCTGAAGCGGCTGCTTTGCTGCCCCAAATCTACTGTGTTATAGCGGAAAGCCGCGGATTTCCGGGCGTCTGTCCCTGCACCGGACAGCGCCCGATCATGCCCGGCAGGGCGCGGCGCGCTACCAGCGTCCGTTGCGCGGGCGCGGCTGACAGACCGGGCAGGAGTATGAGGACCGATTCATGAACTGCTCGCGGCGGATCGTGGAGTTCATTCCGACGGCGGCACAACGGCTGCAGGGTTTGCCTTCCCGCCCGTAGGCGTTCAGGGAGCGGTCGAAATAACCAGAGGCGCCGTTGACGTTGACGTACAACGCATCGAAACTGGTGCCCCCTGCCGCCAGAGCGTCCAGCATGACCTCGCGGGAGCTGGTGATAAGCCGTTCCGCGTCGCCGCGGCGCAGCGTGTCGGTGGGCCTGGCGTAGTGCAGCTTTGCCCGCCACAGGGCCTCATCGGCATAGATGTTGCCGATTCCTGAGACGAGTCCCTGGTCCAACAACGCGCGTTTAAGGCCCGTCCTGCGCTTGCGCAGCCTGCCGTAAAAAAGGTCAAAGGAAAACGCCGGGTCCAGCGGGTCCCGGGCGATGTGGGAAGCTTCCTCAGCGATCAGCGCAACGGGAGATTCGGACTGGCCGCCAGGGCCGCCGTCGTCCGTGGGAATCATGCCGGTGACGAACAGCCCGCCGAAAATCCGCTGGTCAACAAACCTGAGTTGTTCAGGCATTCCGGCCACGGGGCTCAGCCGCAGCCTGACCTTGAGGTGTTTCTCGTCCGGCACTTCGCCGTCCTGCATCAGGAGCTGGCCGCTCATCCCGAGGTGGGCCATCAGGGCAACAGGCGGTGCGCCAGCGGACTCCGCAGCCGCGCTCAGCGGCATCCACAGGAATTTTCCGCGGCGCACAATGTCCACAACCTTGGTGCCCTGGAGGTTGCCCCTGAAGTCTTCAGGGCCCATTGCATGCCGGCGGAGGGAGCGCGGGTCCAGCACGTCTACCCCTGTGATGGTTCGGCCGCGGACCCAGCTCACCAGTCCGCGGCGGACCACTTCAACTTCAGGCAGTTCGGGCACGGCTCAGCCTAGACGCTGCGGGAAGACTCTGGTGATGCGCCCTCCGCTGCAGGGGCAGCGGCGGCTCCGGGAGTTCCGGAGAGCTGACGCCAGGCGTCCGCGGCAGCTTCCTGTTCCGCTTCCTTCTTCGAGTGGCCTGATCCGTTGCCGTACGGTTTGCCACCAATATTCAGGACCGCTGTAAAGGTCCGGGCGTGGTCCGGCCCCGCCCCCTCAACGGCGTAGTAGATAGTGCCCATCTGCCTGCTGGCTGACAGTTCCTGGATGCTGGTTTTCCAGTCGGTGCCGGCGCCGAGGGCGGCAGCATCCTTCAGGAGCGGGCCAATCAGGCGCATAACCAGCTGACGGGCAGTCTCGATGTCGTTGGACACGTAGGTGGCACCAATGAGTGCTTCCATGGTGTCCGCCAGGATGGAAGCCTTGTTCTTGCCCGCGGTGAGCTTTTCGCCCTGCCCCAGGTAGATGTAATCCCCGATGCCGAGGCTTCGGCCGATGCCGGCGAGGGCGCGCGTGCTGACCACCGCAGAGCGGCGTTTGGCAAGGTCGCCCTCTGGCAGGGTGGGATTGTCCCGGTACAGGGCATCGGTCACGGAGAAGCCCAGGATGGAGTCGCCCAGGAATTCGAGCCGCTCGTTAGTGGGGATGCCGCCGTTTTCGTAGGCGTAGGAACGGTGTGTGAGAGCAAGACGAAGCGTCCCGGCGTCAATGGAGACACCGAGACGCTTCAGAAGCTCTTCAGTTGAAGACATCATGTCAGCCCAAGCGGCCGATTAGACGTCTGCGACCTTGCGGCCCTTGTACTCAAGGAACAACGCAGTGCCAGCCGAGTCGGTAACGACCTTCGCCTGGTGCGGCAGGCTGTAAGTAACCTGGCCGTTCTCTACGGTCTTCACCAGGTGGGGGGCAGTTGCCTTCCACTGGGAGCGGCGGGCGCGGGTATTCGAGCGAGACATTTTCCGCTTCGGGACAGCCACGGCTAACTCATTTCTCTCTAGAAAAACACTTACAAATCAGTTTTGCCGGTCAGGCTTAGCCAAGTCAGCTAGGGCAGCCCAGCGAGGATCTACGACCTCGTGGTGGTGCCCCGGCTCGTCTTCCAGGCGTACTCCGCATTCGGAGCAAAGGCCCTGGCAGTCTTCCCGGCACACCGGCTGGAACGGCAGCATGGTTACAACTGCGTCCCGCAACACCGGCTCAAGATCGATTAGATCGTACTCGATTCGATATTGCTCTTCTTCGTCTTCTCCGTCGGAGAACTGAGCGCCCTCGTAGAAGAAAAGTTCTTGCACATTGACCTCAAGGTCATACGCAAGGGGATCCAGGCATCGGCCGCACTCGCCTTTTACTTCGGCGACCGCGGTTCCTGATACCAGAATTCCTTCGTGTACGGCCTCAAGCCTCAGATCCAGCTCGATGTCCGAGCCTTCCTGAACGCCAATGAGTGCCACACCAAGGTCACTTGGTGCGGGTACATGTTCTTTCAGTGTCCGCATGCTTCCCGGGCTGCGCCCGATGTCCTTGACGTCGAACGCCAAGGGCGAACTAGCATCTCGTTTAATGAGAACTCCTGTTGAACATATGACCGACGTACCATCCTAGCCTGAAGAACCGCAGGGACTCAAACCAGGCGACGGACGGCCGTCGAAGTACCGGACTAGCCTACCCTCTTGGCGGCTGATCGGAGGCAGACCCGCCCGCGAGCAACCTTTTATGTACCGACCGGGGCACATAGTCGGACACGCTGCCACCCAGACCGGCCACTTCTTTGATCAGGGTGGATGACAAATGCAGGTAGTGCGCCTCGGCCGGCAGGAACACCGTTTCGACGCCGCTGAGCTGGCGGTTCATCGTGGCCATCGGAAGTTCGTAGTCGAAGTCTGAGGACGAGCGGAGACCTTTGACGATCGCGGAGACCCCTCGCTGGCGGCAGTACTCGGCCAAAAGACCGTCGCCCACCGGTTCCACCACAATGCCTTTGAGTGACGCCAGGGTTTCGCGCGCCATATCCAGGCGGTCCCCCAGACTGAACATGTACTTCTTCGCATAATTGGTCGACACCGCCACGATCACCTCATCGAAGAGGCCCGCGGCACGGGCGATGACCTCGAGATGGCCGTTGTGAATGGGGTCAAAGGATCCGGGGCAGACAGCGCGTCTCATCCACCGAACCTACCGCATGGGACGGCCGGGATACCATGACTGGATGCATCCACCACGGGACCTTTCCATGTCCACAGTGCCTGCCCCGTGGCAGCGCACCGCCTCAGGCGCCAACCTGTTGGGACCCGCCGGCCAACTGGGCGTCACCATCTTCGAGGAGATGACCACGCTGGCGGGGCAGACCGGCGCCATCAACCTCGGGCAGGGTTTTCCTGACGAGGACGGACCGCTGGAAATCAAGGCGGCCGCGGTGGCCGCCATCGAAGCCGGAGCCAACCAGTACGCACCCGGTAAGGGCATCCTGGAACTGCGTGAGGCCGTGGCCGCACACCAGGAGCGTTTCTACGGGCTGACCCCGGACCCGTTGACCGAGGTCATCATCAGCACCGGCGCCACCGAAGGGATCGCCGCAACGTTGCTGGCGTTCGTCGGCCCCGGTGATGAGGTGCTGACGTTTGAACCCTTTTATGACGCGTATGGCGCCGTAATCGGCCTGTCCGGCGCCACCCACGTCACGGCCCCGCTGCTGGCTCCGGACTTTTACCCGGACATGACGGCGCTGGAAGCGGCCTTCACCGACCGCACCAGGGTGGTGCTGTTGAATAATCCGCACAACCCCACCGGTACCGTCTTCCCCCGGCATGTCCTGCAGCGCGTCGTCGAGCTTGCCACAAAGCATGACTGCCTCATCGTCACCGACGAGGTGTACGAGCACCTCACCTTCGGGGTCAGGCACATTCCCGTCGCCTCGCTGCCGGGTGCCGCTGAGCGGACCATCACCATCTCGTCCGCCGGAAAGACCTTCTCCTTCACCGGCTGGAAGATCGGCTGGCTGACCGGCCCGGAACACCTGGTGGCGGCTGTCCGCACGGTCAAGCAGTTCCTGACCTACAGCTCCGGTACACCGTTCCAGTCGGCCATTGCGACCGGCCTCGCGCTGCCGGACGAGTTTTACCGGGGCGTTTCGGCAAGTCTCCAGAAGAAGCGGGACATCCTCAGCGAGGGCCTCCGCGCCGCAGGATTCGACGTTTACACGCCGCAGGGAACGTATTTCGTCACCGTGGACATATCACCCCTTGGCATCAGCGACTCCGTGGATTTGGCACGAAGGCTACCCGGACTGGTGGGAGTGGCCGCCATCCCCGTCCCCGTCTTCTGTCACCCGGAGGGCGCGGAACGGACACGGAGCCTGCTCAGGTTCGCGTTCTGCAAGAAAGTTGAGCTCCTCGAGGAGGCCGCCGCCAGGCTGGCAACCCTCAGCGGAAAGCTCTGATGGCGGAGCCGGGCGGCACACGATCCACGCGGTTCCTGCGGACCACTGGACAGCACGCCTCCATCGAGCCCGATGCCTTCACCGACGGCGGCTACGTGCTGAGCATCGGCGGGGCCGAGCAGTCCCACGTTAATCTGGCGCATCCTGAGGAGATCTTCTACGAGTACCTGCGACGGATCGGCCACATGGTGGACCTCGCCGCTCCCGAAGGCCGGCCAATCACCGCGCTCCATCTTGGTGCCGGAGCCCTGACCCTTGCGCGCTACATCCAGGCGACGAGGCCTGGATCCGTCCAGTATGCGGTGGAGCTGGAACGCGAGCTCCTCGACTTTGTCCTGCAGCACCTCCCCCTTCCTGACGGAACCGACCTGCATTCCGTGATCGGCGATGCCCGCGACGCCCTGGCGGAGCTGGACCCTGAACTTCACTTCGACGTCGTGATCCTGGACATTTTCTCTGGTCCGGAAGCCCCGGCCCACATCGCCTGCCAAGAGTTCTACCAGGAGGTCCGGGCACGCCTCGCAACGGAAGGCTTGCTGATCGTGAACGTGGGCGACGAACCCGGGCTGACCCTGGTGCGGAGTCAGGCTGCCGCCATGCGCAGCGCCATGGCGGACGTTGCCGCCTTCGCCGAAACCGGGATGTTCGCGGGCCGCTACCCCGGCAACATCATCCTCGCCGGAACGCAGACTCCGTGGCCCGAAGCCTGGACAGCCGAATTGACGGAACGAGGCCCGCACCCCGCGAAGGTTCTCGCCGGCGTGGACCTGGATGGGCTCGCCGGCTGAATCTCAGTCCTCCGGAAGCACCGAAGGCTCGGCAAACCAGAGCCGCGTTTCGCCGTACTTCTTCTCCGCGAACTGTTCCAGGCCGGCCGGCCAGAACGGCTCCGGTGAACGCGTGGACCGCTCCACCACCACCACGGCAGCAGGGGCCAGGTGATGCGCTAATTTGCCCAGCACCGCCGACAGGGCCGGATCATCCAGCGGATACGGCGGGTCCAGGAACACCAGGTCCCAGCTGGACGGCTCCGCCGCGCGCTCCAGGAAGGACTCCACCTTGGACCGGTGGACCGTCACGGCCTTGCGGCCCAGTACACCGTTGATCAGGTCCGCGTTGCGCTGGCACACGGAACTGGCCTTGGCATCGAATTCCACCAGGTCAACGGTGTCAGCGCCCCTGCTGCCGCTCTCCACGCCCAACGAGCCGGACCCTGCGTACAGGTCCAGGACCCGGGCACCGGCAATGATCCCAAAGGCGTCGAGCCGGGAGAACAGCGCCTCCTTAACGCGGTCGGTGGTGGGCCTGGTGAGGGAGCCGGGGACGCTGACCAGAGGTGTCCCGCCTGCGGCGCCCGCGATGATGCGGCTCATGGCCGCCTCCTATCCGCGCTCAAGGAACGCCTCCTTCTCGGGGTTCAAGTATTCGTCGATGGCCTCCGCCAGCCGCGGATGCCGCGCCAGGGCAGGATCTGCGCCCACAATTTCCTGGGCGTCCTGGCGCGCCTGCGCAATGATGTCCTCGTGCTCCAGCACGCGCAGCAGTTTCAGTGTGGAGCGGCCGCCGGACTGCGAAGCGCCCAGGATGTCGCCCTCGCGGCGCAGCTTCAAGTCCTCCTGCGACAACTCGAAGCCGTCGGTGGTTGCCGCGACGGCGTCCAGCCGGCGGCGGCTCGGGTGCCCGCGTTCCAGGGTGGTGACCAGCAGGCACGTCCCGGGAAGCCCGCCGCGGCCCACCCTGCCGCGCAGCTGGTGCAGCTGGGAAATGCCGAAGCGGTCGGCGTCGAGGATCACCATCAGCGTTGCGTTATGGACGTCGACGCCGACTTCGATAACGGTGGTGGAGACCAGGAGCTTGGTCCGGTTGGCGGTGAAGTCGGCCATCGCGGCGGTCTTCACTGCGGCGTCCAAACGGCCGTGCATCGGCCCAAGGGGCACACCGGCCAGGGCCGGCTCCTGCTGGAGATGTTCGACGACGGCAGTCACCGACGCGAGCTCGCGCGCAGCGCCGTCCCCTGCCACGTCAGCCACGGAAGGTTCCGCTTCCCCGGGAGTGAAATCGCCGTCGTCGTCCGTTCCGATCCTGGGGCACACCACATATACCTGGTGCCCGGCGTCGATTTCCTCACGGGATCGGGACCAGATGCGGTCGGCCCAGCCGGGATTCTCGGCCAGGCCCACCACATGCGTGGAAATCGGCGCCCGGCCGGCGGGGAGTTCGTCCAGGACGGAGGTTTCGAGGTCGCCGAAGACCGTCATGGCCACGGTTCGTGGAATGGGCGTGGCCGTCATGACCAGCAGATGCGGCGGCTTGTTCGCCTTTGACCGCAGGACGTCCCGCTGCTCCACGCCGAACCGGTGCTGTTCGTCCACCACGATCAGGCCAAGGTCGTAGAACGCGACGTTGTCGCTGAGCAGCGCATGCGTGCCGATCACGATCCCTGCCGCGCCGGATGCGGCGTCCAGCATGGCCCGTTTCCGGGCGGCGGTCGGCATGGAGCCGGTGAGGAGAGTGACCTGCACGGCCCCTTCGGCCAGGCTGCCCAGCAGCCCGTCAGGGGACAGCATGGGGTCGCGGGACAGGGAGCCCAGGGTCCGCCGGATGGAATCGAAGTGCTGGGCGGCGAGGACCTCCGTTGGCGCCAGAAGCGCAGCCTGCCCGCCGGCATCCACCACCTGCAGCATGGCCCGCAGCGCGACGATGGTCTTGCCCGAGCCGACCTCGCCCTGCAGCAGCCGGTTCATGGGGCTGTCCTGCGCCAGTTCTGCCGCAAGCTTTTTTCCGACGGCGTCCTGCCCGGCGGTGAGGGTGAAGGGAAGCTGCTTGTCGAACGCCGTCAGGAGCCCGTTGGTGGCCGGGCGCCGCGCCGTGGCTTCTTCGGCCGCAAGCTGGGCCCGGCGTCGTGCCAATGCCGCCTGCAGGACCAGGGCCTCCTGGTAGCGCAATCGCTCCTGGGCCTTCTTCCAGTCTGCGTGCGATTCCGGCTTGTGGATGAGTCGGTAGGCCTCAGCCACAGGCAGGAAATCCTCCCGCGCGGCGACCGCCTCCGGCAGCGGATCCGGCAGGGCGTCCAGATCCACTGTTTCCAACAGCGTGGAAATGACTTTCTGAATCGACCAGCTGGTGAGTTTTGCGGTGGCCGGATACACCGGGATGGGCATGGCGGCGAGCTTTTCGGGGTCTGTGGCCGGCATGTCCGGGTCCTCGTCCAGGAGGTGGAAGTCCGGGTTGGTCAGCCCCAGTGAGGGGCCGTACCTGGTCACCTTGCCGGAGAACATCACGCGGCGGCCGGGCAGGAGCTGGGCTTGGGCCCGGTAGCCGCTGAAGAAGGTGATCTTGAGCGTGCCGTGCCCGCTGCCGGGGCCCACGGCGGCAAGGCGCGGACGTCCGTGGGAGGCGGCGTCGTCAGTAATCACGACGTCGGTGATGGAACCGCGGCGGGTATGCATCTTGCGCGTGCTGTTGGAGAGCACCCGCGCAATGAGCGTGACCTCCTCGTCCACGGGAAGCTCGCTGATGGGTGTCAGTTCGCCGCGGTTCAGGTAGCGGCGGGGGAAGTAATTCAGCAGGCCGCCCACTGTGGCGATGCCCAGGTGCTTCTCAATAGCCTGCGCTGACCGCTTTCCGATCAGGCGTTCCAGGCCAAGGCCGAGTTCAGCGCTCATGCCCACTGGAGTTCACCGGAGCTGGTTCGGGATCCCGGGCCATGGCGAGTTCGCTGACCGAAATGTCACTGGGTTCACCAAGGGATCGGATCAGGGCGACCGCGGGTGCGGAGTCCGGGACGTGGACGTGGACCCGCCACCGGTAGCTGCCCTCAGCATCGGCCAGGCTGTCCACCTGGCTCATGATGACGGACTCGCCGATTTCGTCGAGCCGCTGGCGCAGGGTGGCCGCGCTGAGAGGCGAAAGGCTGATGGTGCACATGACCTCAACGCCGTCGTCAACCGGCATGTCAGCATGGATGTGGGGGTCCTGCACGTCATAGCCGTGGAGCCCGTCGAGGAGTTCGCCCTGCAGCCCTTCGCCCAGGACGGCTGAACGGAGGCAGTCAAGGATGAGCAGCATGCCAACGCCCCCGGCATCGACCACATGGGCGGCTTCAAGGGCGGCCAGCTGGCTCTCGGTGCTGACGACGGCTTCTAATGCACCGTTGACGGCAGCGTCGAGGGCTTTGCCCAGGGCTTGATTGCTGTCGTCGCCGTTGTGCCCGGCGTCCACCGCCGCGGCGGCCCGGGCGGCGGCTTCCATGACCGAGAGCATGGTGCCTGGGACGGGATCGCTCAACGCGGACCAGGCCCGGATCTGGGCACGGTTCAATGCGGCGGCCAGGAGGGTGGACGTCAGGCGGGTGTGACCGGCCAGGGGCTCAGCCGCGGCGCAGAGGAAGACCGCGAAGAGGGTTCCGGAGTTACCGCGGGCCTGCTCCATCGCGGCCCGGCCGGCGCGCGCCAGCACTGCCCCGACATCCGACTGGCCAGCATCAGCAGGGACTGCCTCGTCCTGCCCTGCAGGGTCTCTGTGCAGGGCACGGGCGGCTGCCCGCACGGTGAGGTAAAGGTTTGTGCCGGTGTCACCATCCGCCACGGGGAAGATGTTGATGGCATTCAGGCGGTCGCTGTGGTTGGCCACGGCGGTTTCAGCGTTGTCCAACCACCGCTTCATCGCTAGCGCGTTGGCCGCAACCTTAGTCTGCAAAGTGATCCCATCCCCCGGTGCCAGCGGCGTGACCCGCAATTGTGACGCCCGGTGGTGTGGAGCTTTCCGGGGCATGTACTGAGCCTATCGCAGTGAATCCGGCAGGCAGCTGAACGCCGGCAGGGAACGTGGCCAGCAGCCCGTGGTCCTCTCCCCCGCCAAGTACCCAGGCCATGGGGTCAGCGTGGAGAAGGTCCGACGCCGGACGCAGGGCTTCTGCGAGAGGTTTCAGTGCTGCGGGGTCAAGGTCCAGGGCGACGCCGCTGGCGGCGGCGAGGCGGCCGCCGTCGCGCACCAGTCCGTCAGAGATGTCCAGCATGGCGGTTGCACCGGCGGCCATGGCCAGCGGCCCGGCCGTCAGTGGCGGCCGCGGTCTGCACTGGAGTTCCACGAGCATCCGCTGCGCCGGTGGCAGTGACTGCACCGCGTTCTCCGATTCCAGGAGCGCCAGACCGGCTGCGGCCCGGCCCACGGTCCCGGCCAAGGCCACGACGTCCCCGGCCCGGGCCCCTGACCGCAGCACGGCCTTGCCGCCAGCCAAAGAACCCAGCACGGCGACCGTCACAGAGATTTCCCTGCCGCGGCCCAGATCACCCCCGGCCACCGAGCAGTCGGTGGCCCCGAGTTCCCTGATACCCGCGGTCAGGCCGTCCGCCAGGTCCGCCACCCAGCTGACAGGAGTTGCGGGCGGCAACGTCAGGCTCACCACGAGCGACGTGGCCACGGCGCCCATGGCGTTGATGTCGCTCAGGTTCTGGGCCGCCGCCTTCCAGCCGACGTCGAAGCCTGTGGTCCGGTAGCCGTTGTTCCACTCGAGGCGGAAATCCTGGTCCTGGGTCTGGGTGTCGATGCTGATTACCGTCCTGCCGTCCGGAGCGGCGACAATGGCGGCATCGTCTCCAGGGCCGAGCAGGGTTGCCGAACCGTGATTTCCACCCATTTCCAGCCGCGGGAAGATCCGGGCCAGCAATTCGGTTTCGGACAGCGCGGCGACAGTCAGCGTTTCTTCAGTCAACGGGATTTCAGGCACGCCCCTACGCTACAGCGCGGCACCGACATTGTTGATCGGCCAGTCGCTGGCCAGTTGCTCTAGAGGGCCGCACGGTCCATTGGGCGTCCCGCAGCACACGGCAGCGACGATAGGCTGGATGGATGCGCAATCCCCGTTTTCCCCTGCCTATCCGCGTGTCCGGAATCCTGCTGACTGCGTCCGTCGCAGGAGCTCTTCTGTCCGCCTGCGCCCCGACCGTGGATGTCACCGCCGCCGGCGATGCGGCGAACCCGGCCTGCGCACCGATGATGGTTGCCCTTCCGGACGCCATCGGCGATGCTGCCCTGCGGAAAACCAACAGCCAGGCCACTGCGGCGTGGGGGGACCCGTCCCAGGTGATCCTGCGCTGCGGCGTTAATGTTCCGGGCCCGACGACAGACCGGTGCGTGAGTGTCAACGGCATCGACTGGGTCATCAAGGAAGGCGATCCAGTGTGGACGCTGACTACCTTCGGCCGCGAACCCGCCACGGAAATCCTGATGGATCCGGAGAAGATCAGCTCCGCGACCGTCCTGGCGGATCTTTCCGCGTCAGTCGGAAAGGTCCCGGCCAGCCGGAACTGCGTGGGCCAGGCAGATCTGCAGAACCTGCCCACCACCCGGTAGAAGGGCAGGTGGTGGGCCCACGCCGGTAGGGTTCCCTGGCCGAAGCGGAGCGAGGTTAGGGTACCGGTGGGGACTACCGAAGACCGGTCTTCCGGTTTAAGGCCAGGTAAATCAGCTCATCAATCAGGGCCGCATAGTCCAGGCCTGACGCTGCCCACATCTGCGGGTACATGCTCTTGGGCGTAAACCCGGGCATGGTGTTGATCTCGTTGATGATCAGGTCACCGTCGGGCGTATAGAAGAAGTCCACGCGGCTCAGGCCCTCGGCCCCCACCGCGTCAAAGGCGGCCGCCGCGAGTTCCCGGACGCGCACGATGGCTTCCTCGGGAATGTCGGCGGGGCAGCTCAGCGAGGCGGCGTCGTCTTCAACATACTTGGCGTTGAAATCGTAAAATTCGTGCGTTCCGGCGGCGACGGAAATTTCACCCGGCATGGACGTCCGGGGGGAATCGGTCCCGCGTCCTTCCAGGACGGCACATTCAATTTCCCGCCCTACGATGCCGGCCTCGATGACCAGCTTGAGGTCGTGGCGTCGGGCTTCCTCGACGGCGGCGTCGAGTTCCTCAAGCGAGTCCACTTTGGAGATTCCCATGGACGAACCCGCCCGCGCCGGCTTGACGAACACCGGGAAGCCGAGCTGGTCCACCTTTTTGCGGACGGCCTCCGCGTCCTTGACCCACTGCCGGTCCGTGACGGCAATGTAGGGCCCCACGTGCAGCCCGGCGGCCTCGAACACAACCTTCATGTAGTGCTTGTCCATGCCTACAGCCGACGCCAGCACGCCGGCGCCGACGTAGCGGGTGTCGGACAGTTCCAGGAGCCCCTGGATGGTGCCGTCCTCGCCAAAGGGACCATGGAGAAGGGGAAACACAACGTCCACCGTGCCGAGTTCCTGCGCGACCTGGTTCGGCGAGGCGACGATCAGCTGGTGCTCGCCGCCGATCTCGGCCAGTGTCACGGTTTGTGCTGACGGAGCTACCTCCGGCAGCGACGACGCGGATAGCGACCACTGGGTGGTATCCCCCGAGGCCAGCACCCACTGCCCCGATTTGGCGATGCCGATGGGGATGACTTCGTACTTGTCTTTGCTGATGGCGCCCAGCACGCCGGCGGCGGTCACGCAGCTCACGGCATGCTCGCTGGACCGGCCACCAAAAAGCACCGCGACGCGGGGTTTGGCCCGGGGGGCTGAGTCCGCTGCGGTCAGGTTATCGTCGGACATCGTCAGTAATCGCCTTCGGGTTTCAGGTCCCGGGCCAGCAGCAGCGGCCCCAGTTGGTCAACGGACAGTTTGCCGGCCAGGACGGCTACGACGGCGGCAGTAATGGGCATTTCAACACCCAGCTTCCCGGCAAGTTCGTGGACAGCCTGGCCGGACTTTATACCTTCGGCTGTTTGGGTCATCTGCTGGGCCAGTTGCTCGAGGGTGAGTCCCTGGCCCAGCATCCGGCCAGCCGTATGGTTTCGTGACAGCGGCGAGGAACACGTTGCCACCAAGTCCCCCAGACCGGCCAGCCCTGCCATGGTCCGGGCGTCGCCACCAAGGGCAAGCGCGAGCCTTGACGTTTCGGCCAAGCCCCGCGTGATCACGGAGGCCTTGGTATTGTCCCCCATCTGTTTACCTTCACAGATGCCCACGGCCAACGCGATGACGTTCTTGACGACTCCGCCGATTTCCACGCCGACCACGTCCGCTGTGGTGTATGGACGGAAGTATGGCGCTGTGCAGCTCCTCGCGATCCAGCCTGCGGCGGCCGCATCGGTACAGGCCACCACTGAGGCCGTGGGTTCCTCACGGGCGATCTCCATGGCCAGGTTGGGGCCGGAAACCACTGCGATGCGTTCCGCGGGAATCCCCAGTTCATCGCTGATGACCTCGCTCATCCGAGCGTCGGTGCCGAGCTCCAGGCCCTTCATCAGTGACACCACCATGGCGTCAGAAGCAATCAGCGGCTTCCATTCACGTAGCTGGAGGCGCAGTGACTGGGCCGGAACAGCGAGGACCACCAGGTCCGCGCCCGCCAGCACGGCACGGACGTCCGTGGACGCTGAGATGCAGGGCGGCAGTTCGGTGTCCTTCAGGTACTGGACGTTGCGGTGCGTGCTGTTTATTTGCTCCACCACTTCGCTGCGCCGGCCCCAGATTCGGATGCTACGTTCTTCCCCCGCTACGCCGGCCGCGTCGGCGAGAATCTTGGCGAATGTGGTACCCCAGGAACCGGCGCCCAGGACAGCGACAGACCGGGCGGAACCCTGACGGCTTCCGTCAGCCATCAGGTGGCATCCGCAGCGTCGTCAGGATTTTCCCGCACAACGAAGCGACCGTGCGTGGCTTGATTGTGCTTGGAAGGGTCCCAGCGTTCAGCGGGCGGCTCCTCCCCGCGGATGTCGGCCAGCAAACCGGTCACGGCATCCATGATCTTCTCGGTAGCCGCGGTCAGCGTTGCCTTGTCCAGTGGCCGGCCCATGAACTGGCTGAGGTCAACGGGCTTGCCCACCATCACCCTGGACGTCCTGCGCGGGAAAAGGTGGAACCGCTTCGCATAACGCGGGAACACCTCATGGGCCCCCCAGTGAGCGATCGGAACCACAGGAATGCCGCCTTCCAAGGCAAGACGGGCAGCGCCGGTGTGGCCCTTCATCGGCCACATGGCGGGATCGCGCGTGAGCGTACCTTCGGGGTAAATGATGATGGCACCGCCGTCCGCCACAATCTCCTGGGCAAGCTGCAGCGAGCGGTTCGCTCCCGCCGTCGAGCGTTCCACCGGGATTTGCCGGGTGGCACGCAGGACCGCGCCCAGCACCGGAACCTTGAACAGTCCGGCCTTGGCCAGGAAGTGCGGGGCGCGCTTCTGGTTGTAGAGAATATGCCCCACGATCAGCGGATCGATTTCCGTGCAGTGGTTGGGCGCAGCAATAAATCCGCCGGCGGGGAGGTTCTCGAGGCCTTCCCACTTCTTGTTCATCATTGCGTTCAGCACCGGTCGCACTATAGCTGCGACCACAACGAATGTGGCCTGGCTCTTGGCCGTTTCCTTCACGTACCCACCGCTACTTTGTCGAGCTGATGTCGAAGTCGGCGCCGAGGCCGGACAGCTTTTCGGTGAAACGCTCGTAGCCGCGGTTGATGATATCGATCCCGGTCACCCGCGACGTGCCGGAAGCGGCCAGCGCCGCGATCAGGTGGCTGAAGCCGCCCCGCAGGTCCGGTACGTCGATGTCGGTGCCCTTAAGCTGGGTGGGGCCGGAGATGACGGCGGAGTGGAGGAAGTTGCGCTGGCCGAAGCGGCACGGCACGCTCCCCAGGCACTCGCGGTGAACCTGGATGCTGGCGCCCATCCGGATAAGCGCATCGGTGAAGCCAAACCTGTTTTCGTAGACGGTTTCATGGACGATTGATACGCCTTCGGCCTGGGTCAGCGCCACCACGAGCGGCTGCTGCCAGTCGGTCATAAAGCCGGGGTGCACGTCGGTTTCCAGAACCAGCGGGTTGAGCTTGCCGCCCCGGTGGTAGAAGCGGATGCCGTCCTCGCCGATGTCCATGCCGCCGCCCACCTTCCGGTAGGTGTTCAGGAACGTCATCATGTCCCGCTGTGAGGCGCCTTCAACGAAAATGTCACCGCGGGTCACCAGCGCCGCGGAGGCCCACGACGCCGATTCGTTGCGGTCCGAAAGGGCGCGGTGGTTATAGCCGCCCAGGTCACGGACGCCTTCAATGCGGATGGTCCGGTCTGTCTGGACGCTGATGATGGCGCCCATCTTCTGCAGCACGGCAATGAGGTCGATGATCTCAGGCTCGGTGGCGGCGCCGGAAAGCTCGGTGATCCCTTCGGCGCGGGTGGCGCTGAGCAGCACCTGTTCCGTGGCGCCGACCGAGGGATACGGCAGATTGATCTTGGCGCCGTGCAGGCCCTTGGGCGCGGAGATATGGATGCCGCCCGGGCGCTTCTCCACCACGGCGCCGAACTGGCGGAGCACGTTGAGGTGGTAGTCGATGGGCCGGTCACCGATCTTGCAGCCGCCAAGGTCCGGAATGAAAGCCTCACCGATCGCATGGATCAGGGGTCCGCAGAGCAGGATGGGGATCCGTGAATCACCGGCGTGGGCATCGATCGCAGTGCTCGGGGCGGTTTTTGCCGCCTTCGGATCCAGGGTGAGGTCGCCGCTGACGGGATCCTTGACCACTGTGACTCCGTGCAACTGCAGGAGCGAGGTGACAACCTCCACATCCTTGATCTCCGGAACGTTCCGCAACACCGACGGCTCGTTGCCCAGCAATGCTGCCACCATTGCCTTCGGAACAAGGTTTTTGGCCCCCCGGACGCTGACGCGGCCTGTAAGCGGGACTCCGCCGCGGATTGTCAGAACACTACTCATATACCGGTTTCCTTACGATTACTCGCCCCAAAATCCATGCAAAGGCTCCAGCTAAGCATAGGAGGTTGCGTTACCGAACCGAAATACGGCGTGCGCAGCGCCGTCGTGACTTCCCAACGTCGCCACCGCCAGGAGAGATGCAACGCGGGGTCATTTACGGCCCGTCCTGGGACCTGACATGGGCCGCAAGTGACCCCGCGTTGCCCCAGCGGTACTCAGGAAAGGCGGGCCGGAAGCGTTGTGGGCATAAAGGCCGGACGGGTGGTCTCGAAGGCGGTGATGTCCTCTTCGTGCTGGAGGGTCAGGCCAATATCGTCCAGGCCCTCCAGAAGGCGCCAGCGGGTATAATCGTCGATCTCAAAGGGTGCCACGATACTGCCGCAGCTGACGGTCTTGGACGGCAGGTCAACGGTGACTTCGGTGCCCGGGGCGTTTTCCAGTTCCTTCCAGATCAGTTCGATGTCGTCCTGGGCGAGCTCGGCGGCCAGCAGTCCCTGCTTGCCGGAGTTGCCGCGGAAAATATCGGCGAACCGGGAGGAGAGGACGGTCTTGAAGCCGTAGTCCTTCAGGGCCCAGACGGCGTGTTCACGGGATGAACCGGTGCCGAAATCCGGGCCCGCCACCAGGACGGAGCCGGCGTTGAACGGCGCCTGGTTCAGGATGAAGGCCGGGTCCTTGCGCCAGGCCGAGAACAGGGCATCCTCGAAGCCGGTACGGGTGATCCGCTTGAGGTAGACCGCGGGGATGATCTGGTCCGTATCAACGTTGCTCTGCCGCAGCGGGACGCCGATGCCGGTGTGGGTGGTGAACTTTTCCATGGCGGCCTCCTAGGCTGCGTTGGTGCGGATGGCGGCGGACTCGGGAGCAGGATCGAGGTCCGACGGCGAACTCAGGGTGCCACGGATGGCCGTGGCCGCTGCCACCACCGGAGAAACCAGGTGGGTGCGGCCGCCCTTGCCCTGACGCCCTTCAAAGTTGCGGTTTGAGGTCGAGGCGCAGCGCTCCCCCACCTCCAGCTGGTCCGGATTCATGCCCAGGCACATTGAGCAGCCCGCGAAGCGCCACTCGGCACCAAAGTCCTTAAAGACCTTGTCCAGGCCTTCTGCCTCTGCTTCGAGCCGCACGCGCGCCGAACCGGGTACCACCAGCATCCGGATGTTGGGGTCCTTCTGGCGGCCGCGGATGATGTCCGCGGCCGCGCGAAGGTCCTCCATGCGTGAGTTGGTGCAGGAGCCCAGGAAGACCGTGTCCACCCGGATCTCCTTCATGGGTGTACCGGCGGTCAGTCCCATGTACTGCAGGGCGCGTTCGGCGGCAGCCTTGGCGTTCTCGTCGCCGAAGTCCTCCGGGGACGGCACCTTGGAAGACAGCGAAACGCCTTGGCCCGGGTTAGTGCCCCAGGTGACAAACGGCTCCAGCGTGTCGGCATCCAGGTCCACCTCGACATCGAACGCCGCGTCGTCGTCGGTCCTTAGCGTGTTCCAGTACGCGACGGCGGCATCCCAGTCCGAACCCTGTGGCGCATGCGGGCGGCCAAACATGTAGTCGTAGGTGATTTGGTCCGGGGCCACCAGGCCGGCGCGGGCACCGGCTTCGATGGACATGTTGCAGATGGTCATCCGGGCATCCATGGACAGCGCTCGGATGGCGGAACCGCGGTATTCCAGGACGTAGCCCTGGCCTCCGCCGGTACCGATCTTGGCAATCACGGCCAGGATGATGTCCTTGGCGGTGACGCCCGGGCGCAGGGTGCCTTCAACGTTGATGGCCATGGTCTTGAACGGCTTCAGGGACAGCGTCTGGGTGGCCATGACGTGCTCCACCTCGGACGTGCCGATGCCCATCGCCAAGGCACCGAACGCGCCATGGGTGGACGTGTGGGAGTCACCGCAGACAACGGTCATGCCAGGCTGGGTGAGGCCCAGTTGCGGGCCAACAACGTGCACAATGCCCTGTTCCGCGTCGCCGAGCGAGTGCAGGCGGACACCGAACTCCGCGCAGTTGTTGCGCAGCGTCTGAATCTGCGTGCGGCTGGTGAGATCGGCGATGGGTTTGTGGATGTCCAGCGTGGGAGTGTTGTGGTCCTCCGTGGCGATGGTGAGATCCGGGCGGCGCAGCTTGCGGCCGGCCAGGCGCAGGCCCTCGAAAGCCTGCGGAGAAGTCACCTCATGGACAAGGTGAAGGTCAATGAAGAGGAGGTCGGGCTGGGCATTGGCTCCTTCGCCCTCGCCTTTGCGCACCACATGTGCGTCCCAGACTTTCTCGGCCAGTGTCTTTGCCACGGCCATCTCCCTTCACTGCTGTTTGGCTGTTTGGTTCCACTGAACCAGCAGGGCTGCATTTTGTGCCAGCCCAAAGATTTGCATCTCAGATAATGAGACGTCAATATCATTACATGGACAATTCTAGTGGAGTCGGTGTCATTGATAAAGCAGCCCATGTGCTTGATGCATTGGAGGCCGGACCCACCACGCTGGCACAGCTGGTGGCCGCCACTGGCCTGGCCCGGCCCACCGTGCACAGGCTTGCCCTGGCCCTGATCCACCACCGGCTGGTGAGCCGCGATATCCAGGGCCGGTTTGTCCTCGGCAGCCGCCTGGTGGAGCTCGCCTCCGCCGCCGGCGAGGACCGCCTCATCGCTTCCGCAGGCCCGGTCCTGATGCAGCTGCGCGACGCCACCGGCGAAAGTTCCCAGATCTTCCGCCGCCAGGGCGAATGGCGTATTTGCGTCGCCTCCGCGGAACGCCCCATCGGCCTGCGCGACACCATCCCCGTGGGCACGAAACTCTCCATGAAGGCCGGCTCCGCCGCGCAGGTGCTGCTCGCCTGGGAAGACCACGACCGGCTTCTTGAGGGCCTTCAGGCCGCGCGCTTCACGCCCACCGTGCTGGCAGGCGTACGACGGCGGGGCTGGGGCCAGAGCCTCGGCGAACGCGAGCCCGGGGTCGCCTCGGTCTCGGCCCCCGTCCGGGGACCGTCCGGACGCGTGATCGCCGCCGTCTCGATCTCCGGCCCCATCGAGCGGCTCACCCGCCAGCCGGGCCGGCTCCACGCCGAGGTGGTCTGCAACGCCGCCCGGCTACTCACCGAGGCCCTGCGCAAGAGCACCGATTGAGGTCCCGCCTCCGTCCAGGCCTGGCTGCCCGCGGC
Source organism: Pseudarthrobacter sp. S6 (assembly GCF_050156575.1). NCBI lineage: Bacteria > Bacillati > Actinomycetota > Actinomycetes > Micrococcales > Micrococcaceae > Pseudarthrobacter > Pseudarthrobacter sp. S6. The sequence continues at coordinate 2,785,525 of NZ_CP189581.1, forward strand.
TAGGCTGTGCGCATGGCGGCTAGGCTGTGCGCATGAACAGCTACGCAGTCTTCCTCCGCGGGATCAACGTCGGCGGGATCAACATCAAGATGGCGGACCTCAAGAACGCCCTTGCATCGCGGGGCTTCGCGGACGTCAAGACGCTGCTGGCCAGCGGCAACGTGGTGCTTGCAAGCGACGAGGATCCTGCTGCCGTCAAACGGACCTTTGAGAAGTGCCTGCGTGACGCGTTCGGCTACGACGCCTGGGTGGTGGTTTTGACCGCCCAGCGGGTCTCCGAACTTGTGGCGGCCTGCCCGTACCCGGCGGACGATAAGGCAACGCACACCTACATCACGCTGGCATCGGACACCGCCATGCTCGACGAGCTGGACGCCGCCGGAGCGGCCCTTGAAGGTACGCAGCAGAAACGCCTCGGCCCGGAGGCATTGGCCTGGCTGGCTCCGGCCGGGGGGACGTTGGACAGCCCGTTCGGCAAGATTTCGTCCAAGGCCAGGTTCAAGGCAACCACTACCACGCGGAACCTGCGGACGCTGATCAAGGTCAGGGACGCCGCAACCGCACTGGCGTAACTACCTTAGTTTCCGCCCGCGACCTTCAGTGCGGCGTTGAATGACGCGAGCCTGCTGACCTCAATTTCAACCGGCTCCACCACGAAGTCCCGGGCAACCCCGCTCACCGCTGCCCGCAGCCGTTTCCTGGCCCTGGCTGCGCGCGCCCTCGCGGCTCCTGACCCAATGAATTTTCCAGTCAGCGCCAGGAAGATCCCCAGCACCACACCGCCGGCAATCAACAGCGTGGGCACCGGCCAGCCCTCCATCTTCGGAACCTGCGGCACGGGCAGCTGGAGATAGCCGAGCCCGGCCAGCACACCCAGCCAGCCCAGTCCGCCCAGGACTGTCAGCAGCGCAAGCCACTGGACGACGTTGAACACGCCCCACCACCAGGACTTCCGGGACGCCATCAGGTCCGTGCCTGCGATGGCCTGGTCCAAGGCATCCGGCAACGCCTCCCGCCCTTGCCGGGCAGCACCCCTGATGGCGGCACGCCACGGTCCGGGTGCGCCCGCACTGGCCGCGTCCGCAAACTCACGGACAGCAGCATCCGTCCGGGCACGTTCCGGGGCGCCCGCGGCCGGGAGCGAGGTCCGGTTAAGTCGGGACGGAGAAGAACTTCTCAGATTGAGCCGGCGGAGCGGATCAGGCCGGAACCGCACCAGCCACCGCGTCACCGGCCACCCCGTGCGGCGCGTCGACTCGATGCGGTAGGACCGCGCAACTGCGTCCACCACCACGGGCACGTTGGCGGCCGTTGCCAGCTCATCGGTGAGCCGGGATCTCGACGCCGGCCTGACACCGACGGCTTCCCCGGCGCCGGCGGCTTTCCGGAGTTGCCCTGAGGCCCGCGAAACGTCCGCGGCCAGCCGCTGCGAAAGTGCTTGGCGCTGCACCACCACACCGCGGATGGCACTCCGGACCTTGTCCACGCCGGTGCCCTTCAGGGCGGATGCGCCCAGGACCTGAACCTTTCCCAGCCCGTCGCGGGCAAGGATCCCTTTCAAGGACTCCAGCACAGGCTGCACGTCCCGTTCGGGCAAGCGGTCCACCTGGTTGAGGACCACCAGGGTCACGGCGCCATGCGCGGACAGGGGCGCCAGGAAATCGTTGTGTACCGCCGCATCGGCGTACTTTTGCGGATCCAGGACCCAGACCAGGACATCAACCAGGCCAACCATGCGCTCCACGATCTCGCGGTTCGCGGCCCTGGTGGAATCGAAGTCCGGCAGGTCCAGCAGGATCAGCCCCGTGCCCTCGTCCGCGAAGCCTGCCACGGGCTCCGCATGGTGGCGGTTGCCCACCTCAAGCCAGTCCAGCAGCGGCTCGCTGCCGTCCGCTCCCCAGACACCAGCCAAAGGTTCCGACGTTGTGGGCCGGCGGGCGGCCGCCGTCGCGATTTCAGCGCCGCTGACCGCGTTGAAGAGTGACGATTTTCCGCTACCGGTGGCACCGAAGAACCCTACAACGGTGTGATCAGCCGACAGTGACCGCCGGGAGCTCGCACGTTCCAGGAGCCGGAACAACCCCTCAAGTGCGGCATCCGGCAGGACGCCTTCGGCGAGTTCGCGGGCATCATTGAGGGCTTGGAGCCTGCGGTCCAGCTGCGACGCTTCACGGGCGACGCTGTGGCGGCTCATGCTTGGGCCGCCAGCCGGGCCAGTGCAGCGGCATGGTCCGTCAGGATCCGGCCGGTGTCCGCGCCGCCCTCCGGCAGGCGTTGGAGGAACTTCTGCTGCTCTGCCTGCAGCAGCCGCTGGCAACGGGCGTGGAGGTCATCCCGCGCCGTCTGCGCAAGCCGGCGCACCGCGTCTTCGCCGAACACCGCCTCCAGAAGTCGTTGGCCGACGACGGCTGTACCGCCCGCCACACCGATCTCCAGCCCGGTGAGGCCGGCGGTCATGGAAAACACCACGATCATCAGGGCGGCACCCAGCCCGTTGATGCCAAAGGAAAGCCACCTCGCCTGCGTGCGCTTACCTTGGCCTTCAGTGCGGATCAGTTCCATCAGGGCGGCCTGCCAGGCCCGGATCTCCGCTGCGGCCACCTCGGCGAAACCTGGGCTGGTGCCGGACAGATCGACAGTGCCCAGAAGCTCGCGGCCGGCCGGGTCCGAGCGCCAGCGCTGGTCAGTTTCCTCGCCGGCGTTGGCGGCCTCGTCCAGGATGACGGCCTGCAACCCCGTTTCGATGGCGGCTTCAACCCGGACGGCCGGCGTCGGCTCCCCCCGGAAGAAGGCTCCCACCCGGTCCCGCAGCCGTCCGATGTTCTGTTCCAGCGCCCGGAAGAATTCCCCGGTTCCAACGAAATCCTGCCAGCGCGCCAGTACTTCCCCGCGGAGGAGGGCGCCGTCCTTTGTTGCGTCGAGGATCCGGGTTCCGGCATTGCGATAGGCGGCCTCAGCGTCTGCCCGGAGCGTGGCCGCGGCCCGCTCCTGCCCCTGGACCGCGTGCGCCACGGTTCCGACCCGCCCGGCCAGCGCCTTCACCGTTCCGTTGAGCGTACGGCGGGCAATGCCGGACCGTCCCGCGGCGTCGGCTGCAAGATCCTGCAGCCAGCGCCGCAGCGGCTCCACGGCGTGTGTTGGCAGCATGCCGAGATGGTCCAGGTCCGTCTCCGGCACAATGAACAGTCCGGCATCGCCGAGCCCTTCTTTCTGCAGCAACGCACGGAGATCGGCGCTGACTTCGGCTTCCGCCTCGGCCGGCACACGGTCCAGGACCACGGCCACCATGATGTCCCGCAAGGACGCGTCCAGCAGCAGCTTCCACGGGACCGCGTCTGCGTAGCGGTTGGCAGTGGTCACAAAAACCCAGAGGTCCGCGGCGGCCAGCAGCTGTCCGGCCAGTCTGCGGTTGTCGTCGGAAATGGAGTCGACGTCGGGAGCATCAAGCAGCGCGATCCCCTGCGGAACAGCCCGGTCCGATACCAGTACCAGAGAGGAAATGGCCTCCACATCGGGTGTTGCGCCGGCCCGGCTGGCCGGGACGGGTTCCGTGGAAACAGTCCCCCGGATACGGTTGAGGGTGGGCAGCACACGGTGGCCTTCGAACCAGCCGGCATCAGCCGGGTGGTGCAGCAGAATGGGCTGCCGGGTGGTGGGCCTGATGGCGCCGGAGCGGGTGACCGCGTGCCCCACCAGGGCGTTCACCAGCGTTGACTTGCCGGCGCCCGTGGAACCCCCGACGACGGCAAGCAGCGGTGCGTCCAAGCTGCGGTATCGCGGCAGGATGTAGTCATCCAGCTGGGCAACGGCGTTCCGCGTGTCCTGGCGCGCCTGTTCGACGTCCGCAAGGGCAAGCGGCAACAGCACCGCGGAAAGGTCCTCACGTACCGCCTCGAGCAAGGCCACGGCCGGATCAGGCGTCGGGTTGGGCGGGCCAGCCTGCGTTTTCGGTGCGCGCATAGGCTGCGGAGGCTGCGTGGGACGAAGCCCGTCTGAGGAGGTCACAGGATCATCATGCCAGTTGCGCCGCTTTTCCACCGGCCCCCGGTTTTGTCCTGTTTCCGCCGGAGCGGAGTCCACAACGAAAAACGGCCCCGGGCTGAGGCCCGGGACCGTTTCATGGTGACCCCAGCGGGATTCGAACCCGCGTTACCGCCGTGAGAGGGCAGCGTACTAGGCCGCTATACGATGGGGCCGCGTACTTCCAGGAAGTTTTCACTTCCAACCGGCGCCAGGCCGGTTTGCTAAGTGAGTATTTCATACACTCAGCGCGCGTTTCAAATCGGCGAACCGATCTGAAACCACTGATTTGCCGCGGTTAGCCTGCGACCAAACAGAGCTGGGATACCAGGACTCGAACCTAGAATGACGGTACCAGAAACCGTAGTGTTGCCAATTACACCATATCCCAATGATACTTTCGGGCCGGAGTTTCGGGCTTCAAGCCGCGCTCCGTGCGCCTCAGCACGAGAAATTACTTTACCCGAGACTTTGGGCTGGCACAAATCGGCGCTGACGGCTTGGGTGCCGAAGCCCTTGCCATATCCCCGGAATAATTTGCTCTCGGTAAGTTACTAATGAATAACCATCGTCCTGCCCTTGCCCCAGGTCCTCCGGATGTCCTTTGTCGTCCGGGCTACCGCTTGGTTCAGGTGGGTGGCCCCGGCAGGCTCGATCAAGGGGCGTCACCATTGCACGGAGCAACAGGGCGCCTGACAGACGGCTTCGCCGCGCCGGGTGGAAAGCTCAACAGCCGTGCCCCCTCGGACTGGTTGCTGGGCTTGTGTTCGGATCCGCAAGCAGCTACGTCGTTCTATGGAACAGGCGAAGGCTGCAGGCTGCAGAGTAAAAGGCCGCTCAGCCCAGCAGCTGCGACAGCGACGTGACCTCGTGACCGGCGAAATCCGGCGCAGGCTCCCCCACCCTGTTGAGCCAGACGCCGATCAGGCCCGCCGCCGTCGAACCTTCAGCATCCAGCATCCTGTTGTCCCCCACATAGAGGGTTTCCTCCGGTGCGGTCCCCAGCAGCCGGACTCCTTCGAGGTAGATGGCCGGCTGGGGCTTGGCCACCCCTACGGTGTCCGTGCCAACCAGGCGCATGACGCGTTCCAGGCCGGCACTGTCGAGCTTTGCCCGCTGGTAGTCGTGCACGTTGTTGCTGACGGCACCGTAGGGGATGCCGGCCGCGTCCAGCACGTCCAGGAGCGGCAGCACGTCCTCAAAGGCCCGCACATAGCTGGGCTGCAGCCGGCTGTAGGCCGAGAGCCACCCGTGCGATTCTTCGCCCTCGGCAAGTTCCACCCCGAAGTGCCCCAGGGCGGCGCGCCCCCGCAGGAGGCGCTGGTCATTGAAGGTCAGCTCCCCCGCCAGGTACCTGTCGTAGTAGTGCGTGGTCTCGTGCGTGAAGATCCTGCCGAAACGCTCCCACGAGGTCTGGTCCAGACCGGGCAGGAGGTGCTCGCTGACCTCGCGCAGGGCTGTGGTCATGGCGTATTCGAGGTCCACCAGGGTGTCGTCGATGTCGAACAGGACGCCCCGGATGGTCCCGAAGCGCGTCTGCAGAACTCCGTCAGCGGTGGTGCCGGTGGCGGACATCAGCCGCGGAAGGCGCGGAGCCGGCTCAGGGACGAGTCCTTGCCCAGGATCACCATGGATTCGAAGAGCGGCGGGGAGATCCGGCGCCCGGAGACGGCTGTGCGCACAGGACCGAAGGCCAGCCGCGGCTTCAGCCCGAGGTCCTCCACGAGCGCCTGCTTCAGGGCCGCCTGGATCTCCTCCGGGTTCCAGTCCTGAACAGGCTCAAGGGCCGCCAGTGCGGCGTCAAGTACTTCGGTCAGGTTGGCTGGCAGGCCCTTGCGGGCGTCGTCTGCGACGTCGATCGCGTCGTCGGCCTTGAACAGGAAGGCGAGCATCTCCGGGGCCTCCCCCAGCAAGGTGATCCGCTCCTGGACGAGGGGTGCGGCCTCGGTGAGGATCTCTTCCTCCCGGTCGGTGAGGATCTCCCCTACCAGGTCCGCGGCCCGGAGGTACGGCACCAGGCGGGCACGGAAATCGGCGGCCTCAAGCAGCCGGACGTGCGTACCGTTGATGGCCTCTGCCTTCTTCAGGTCAAAACGTGCCGGGTTTGCCAGCACATCGTGGATGTCGAAATGCTCCACGAGCTGCTTGACGGTGAAGATGTCCTCGTCGGCGCTCAGCGACCAGCCCAGGAGGGACAGGTAGTTCAGCAGGCCCTCGGGGATAAAGCCGCGTTCGCGGTGCAGGAACAGGCTGGATTCGGGGTCGCGCTTGGAGAGCTTCTTGTTGCCCTGGCCCATGACGTAGGGAAGGTGGCCGAACTCGGGCATGTACTCGGCCACGCCGATGGCGTAGAGGGCACGGTACAGGGCGATCTGGCGGGGCGTGGAGCTGAGCAGGTCTTCGCCGCGCAGCACGTGGGTGATGCCCATCAGGGCATCGTCCACCGGGTTCACCAGCGTGTACAACGGCGCGCCGTTGGCACGGACCACCGCGAAGTCCGGCACGGAGCCTGCCTTGAACGTGATCTCGCCGCGGACGAGGTCCTTGAAGGTGAGGTCCTCGTCCGGCATCCGCAGGCGCAGCACGGCCTGGCGGCCTTCGGCCTTGTACTGGGCCAGCTGTTCCTCGGTGATGTGCCGGTCAAACCCGTCATACCCCAGCTTGGGGTCACGGGACGCGGCACGGTGGCGGGCTTCGATTTCAGCCGGCGTGGAGTAGGACTCGTAAATGTGGCCGCCGGCCTTCAGACGATCGATGACATCCTGGTAGATGTCGCTGCGCTGGGACTGGCGGTACGGCTCGTGCGGGCCGCCCACCTCGACACCTTCGTCCCACGTGATGCCCAACCACTTCAGCGCGTCCAGCAGCTGGTGGTAGCTTTCCTCGCTGTCCCGCGCGGAGTCCGTGTCCTCGATGCGGAAAACCAGGGTGCCCTTGGTGTGCCGTGCATAGGCCCAGTTGAACAGCGCCGTGCGGATCAGGCCGACGTGCGGGGTGCCCGTGGGTGACGGGCAGAACCGCACCCGGACCGGGGTTTCGGCAGTGACGGACGGGATGGCGGCAGGGTTCAGCGCGGAGGCAGTAGTCATAGTGGTTCCAACTTTACCCGTCAGCGGCGGACCACCGGGTTGGACAGGCGGCCGATACCCTCGATCTCGACGTCATAACGGTCCCCCGCGGTGACGAGGTCGACGCCGGCCGGGGTGCCTGTCATGATGACGTCACCGGGGAGCAGTGTGAAGGCCTGGGACACGATGGAGACGATTTCCCGGACACCGCGGATCATCTGGCTGGTGCTGCCGTCCTGGCGCAGTTCGCCGTTGAGCCAGCCCTTGATGGCCAGGTCTTCGGTGTCCAGCTCGGTCTCGATCCAGGGTCCGAGGGGTGCCGAGGTATCGAAGCCCTTGGCCCTGGCCCACTGCAGGTCCGTTTTCTGGACATCGCGGGCGGTGAGGTCGTTGCCGCAGGTGTAGCCGAAGATGACGTCGTCGACCCGGTCTTCGGGGACGTCCTTGCAGATCCGGCCGATGACCACACACAGCTCGGCTTCGAACGAAACTTCGTCTGAAAATTCCGGCAGCACTATGGGGTCGCCGGGGCCGATGACGGAGGTGTTCGGCTTCAGGAACAGCAGCGGCTGCTGCGGCACTTCGTTGCCCAGTTCGGCGGCGTGCTCGGCGAAGTTGCGGCCCACGCCGATCACCTTGCTGCGGGGAATGATCGGCGCCAGGAGCCGGACGTCTTCGAGCTTGTGCTTGACGTGGGTGCGCTCCACCCCGTTGAAGAAGGGGTCGCCGTTGATGACAGTGATTTCCTCACTGCCGGGTTCACCTTCAACAACGCCGTAGAGGGGATCGGAATCGACTACAAACCTGGCAATACGCATGGTCTCCAGCCTACCGTCTTGAGCGGCGGCACCTGCCTTTGCGTCAGGCCCTATGGTCAGGTGCCGGGCAGCCCACGGAGGTAATCGAGTTGCGCGGCAACCGACATTTCGGCCGCCCGCCGGACGGAAGGGTCAACGTCGGCGTACACGGCGTCTGCCACGTCCGCCACCGTGGCGTCCCGGCCCAGCCGGGCCAGCGCTGCGCGGATCTGTTCCAGCCGCTCCTGCCGGTGCTCGCGGTAGGCGCGGGTGATGGCCTCCAGGGAGGGCAGCACCGGGCCGTGGGCCGGCAGGACGGCGGCCTGACCAAGGGCTTCGAGCCGGTCCAGGGACCGGAGGTAGTCCCGCAGCCTGCCGTCCGGGTAGTCCAGCATGGTGGTGCCCCTGCCCAGGATAGTGTCGCCGGTCAGCACTGAACCGTGGGGGCCGTCGTGGGGAAGATGGAAGCAGACTGAATCGGAGGTATGGCCCGGCGTGGCCAGGACCTGGACCCTCACTCCCGCCGCCTGGATGGTTTCACGGTCCTGAAGGGGTTCGCCGCCGCCGTGGCAGTGCCGGGGATCGGCGGCGCGGACCGGGGCGCCGGTGAGCTCATGGAGCCGCAGGGAGCCCGCGGTGTGGTCTGCATGCCGGTGCGTGACAAGAATGAGTTCCACGGGGCCCGCGTCCGCGAGTCGGCGGAGGTGGCCGTCATCCGCGGGGCCCGGATCCACCACCACGGATGCGCCGGCCCCGGGGGCGGCGATGACGTACGAATTGGTGCCGTCGAGGCTCATAGGCCCGGGGTTGGGCGCCAGGATGAAAGCCGTCAGCGGGCTGCAGGTGTGGAGGGAGCCGCTCGAAGTGGAGTTCACTGCACCATCTTCGCATCCGGCCGGCACGGAATAGCCGCACCCCCCAGGGCTGGTGAGCCCAACGACTGGGAGGGAACTGCGCGCAGTTAAAGGACAACGCGGGGTCACATAGCGCCCGTCCCGATGCGGTTAATGGGCGTTAAGTGACCCCGCGTTGTACTGGCCAGGGTTGGGGAGGTCAGGCCAGGCGGGTCAGCCAGCCGTGGGTATCCGGCGCGGTTCCGGTCTGGATGCCCAGGAGCTGTTCGCGGATGGCCATGGTGGTTTCCCCCGCCGCCGCGTCCTCGGAGCCGATGAATTCGGCGGTGTCCTTCAGGACCCCGATCGGCGTGATCACCGCTGCGGTGCCGCAGGCAAAGACCTCGGTGATCTCGCCGGAGGCCACGCCGTCGCGCCATTCATCAAGGGTGATCTTGCGCTCCGTCACTTCACGGCCCATGTCCCTGGCCACCTGCATGACGGACATGCGGGTCACGCCTTCCAGAATGGTGCCGCTCAAAGCCGGAGTGACCAGTGAGCCGTCCTTCATTACGAAGAATACGTTCATACCCCCGAGCTCTTCCACGGCGTCATCGTTAAAGTGGTCCAGGAACAGCACCTGCTTGCAGCCGTTGGCCTCGGCTTCCTGCTGCGCGATCAGGGAGGCGGCGTAGTTGCCACCGCACTTGGCCGCACCGGTGCCGCCGCGGCCTGCGCGGGCGTACTCGCGGGAGATCCAGATGGACACAGGCTTGAGCTCGCCGCCGAAGTAGTTGCCGGCAGGAGAGGCGATCACCCGGAAGGACACCTCACGCGCTGCCCGGACACCCAGAAACGCCTCGGTGGCGATCATGAAGGGGCGCAGGTACAGGGCCTCGCCGTCACCGGCGGGAACCCATTCCTTGTCCGCCTGCACAAGTTCCCGGATGGCGCCCAGGAAGTATTCCTCGGGCAGTTCCGGCAGCGCCAGGCGTCGGGCCGACTTGTTCAGGCGGGCCGCATTCGCCTCCGGGCGGAAGGTCCAGATTGATCCGTCAGCGTGGCGGTATGCCTTGAGGCCTTCGAAGATTTCCTGGCCGTAGTGCAGCACCGCCGCAGACGGGTCCAGGGAGATGGGTCCGTAGGCCTCAACGCGTGCTGTGTGCCAGCCACCTTCGCCTTGCTCGTTGACGCTGTAGTCGACGACGGCGGTGTGGTCGGTGAAGTAGTTGCCAAATCCCGGGTTCGCCAGGATGACTGCACGCTCTTCAGCTGACTTCGGGGTTGCCGAGAGTTGCTGGTTAAATTCGACGCCATGGGCGGTCTGAGTCATGGTTCCTCCACAATCGGCTGCCTTCTGGATGTGGTTCAGCACTGAACCGCAGGGCAGCATTTGGTGATTCGAAACTAGCTTACGCCGGTTAACCGAGTCTCATGAGCACGGTCTACAGCGCGGCAGCGATCGCATCCCCGACCGCGCTGGTACTGCGGGTACCACCGTCGCGGGTTTCGACGTCGTCGATCACCGCAGCTTCGATCCGGCGGGCCGCGGCGGCGTAGCCGAGGTGGTCCAGCAGGAGCACCGCGGACAGGATGGCCGCGGTGGGATCTGCCTTCTGCTGGCCGGCGATGTCCGGGGCCGAGCCGTGGACCGGTTCAAACATGGACGGAGCAGTACGGTCCATGTTGATGTTGCCGGAGGCCGCCAGCCCGATGCCGCCGGTGATGGCTGCCGCGAGATCGGTGAGGATGTCGCCGAAGAGGTTGTCGGTGACAATGACATCGAAGCGGGACGGGTGGGTGACCATAAAGATGGTGGCCGCATCGACGTGCAGGTAATCGTGGGTGACCTCGGGGAATTCCTGGGCCACCGCCTCGACGGTGCGCTTCCACAGGTGGCCGGCGTAGACCAGGACGTTGTGCTTGTGGACCAGGGTCACATGCCTGCGTTCGCGGGCACTGGCGCGGCGGAAAGCGTCGCGGACAACGCGCTCAACGCCATATGCCGTGTTCAGCGAAACCTCGGTGGCCACCTCGTGGGGCGTGCCGGTGCGAAGGGAGCCGCCGTTCCCCACGTAGGGCCCCTCGGTTCCCTCCCGGACGACGATAAAATCGATGATGCCGGGATTCGCCAGCGGGCTGCCTACCGTTCCGTACAGCCGCGACGGCCGCAGGTTGACGTAGTGGTCCAGGCTGAAGCGGAGCTTGAGCAGCATCTCCCGCTCGATGATGCCGGACGGAATCCGGGTGTCACCGGGGGCGGCGCCTACCGCTCCGAAGAGGATCGCGTCCCGCGTGCGCAGATCGGCAAGGACCTCGTCCGGAAGGGTCTCGCCCGTGGCCAGCCAGTGCTCGGCGCCGAGCTTGTAATGGGTCTGCTCGAGGACCACGCCTTCAGCGGCGACAGCCTTTTCGAGGACTTTCAGTGCCTCGGCAATGACCTCTGGGCCAATGCCGTCACCGGGAATGACAGCGAGATTGATCGTGGATGCGCTCATGCTCCAAGAATATTAAGATCATCCGCATGCCGGACAATCAGTCTCATTTATTGAGACGAAGGGCTGGGTCCTCCGGTGAGGTCACCTGGTCCACACTGCCTTCCATGGCGGACCCTAGCCTCCGGCCCCGGAAACGTACTCAGACCGCGTACCAGCAGGTGGCCGACCGGGGAATACCTAGGCTTCGGCTGGCTCCTCGTACTTCGGGAAGACGGGCGCCGGAGCCGGCAGGGGCGTTCCGGCGACAATCGGCGTAGTAAGCGCGGCGAACTGGCGGGATCCGCCGTCGGGCTGTCCCAAGGTGTCCAATAGCGAGGCCGTGGCCGTGGGCATCACGGGTTGGGCCAGGATCGCCACCATGCGCAGCACTTCCAGCGTCACGTACAGGACGGTGTTCATGCGTTCGACGTCGGTCTTCCGCAGCACCCAGGGGGCCTGCTCGGCAAAGTAGGCGTTGGTGTCCCCCAGGACCCCCCAGATGGCCTCGAGGGCGCGGCTGAATTCCTGCTTTTCGAACGCGGCGCGGGAAGTCTCCAGGAGGCCGTTGGCCTGCGCCAGGATCGCGGTGTCTTCAGGGGTAAAGGCACCCGGAACCGGGACCCGGCCCTCGCAGTTCTTGGCCACCATGGACAGCGAACGCTGCGCCAGGTTGCCGAAGTTGTTGGCCAGGTCCGAGTTCATCCGGCCCACGATGGCCTCATGGTTGTAGCTGCCGTCGGCGCCGAACGGGACCTCGCGGAGGAAGAAGAACCGTACCTGGTCCAGGCCGTACTGCGCCACGAAGTCTGCCGGCGCCACCACGTTGCCGAGCGACTTGGACATCTTCACGCCGTTGTTGTGCAGGAAGCCGTGGATCATCACGCGTTTGGGCAGCTCGATGCCGGCACTCATCAGGAACGCCGGCCAATAGATGGCGTGGAACCGCGAGATGTCCTTGCCGATCACGTGCACGTCGGCGGGCCAGAACTTCTTGAATGATTCCGACTCCACGTCCGGGTAGCCGACGCCGGTCAGGTAGTTGGTGAGCGCGTCCACCCAGACATACATCACGTGCTTGTCGTTGCCGGGGACGGGGACGCCCCAGTCGAAGGTGGTGCGGCTGATCGACAGGTCTTCGAGGCCGCGCTTGACGAAGCTGATGACCTCGTTGAAGCGGGACTGCGGTGCGCCGAACTCCGGCTGGGCCTCGTACAGCGCCAGCAGGCGGTCCTGGTAGGAGGACAGCCGGAAGAAGTAGCTCTCCTCAGCCGTCCACGTCACTTCGGTGTCCGTCTCCTTTGAGTACCGCACGCCGTCGTCCTTGACTACGGTGTCGTCCTCGACGTAGAAGGCCTCGTCCCGGACGGAGTACCAGCCTTCGTACTTGGACAGGTAGATGTCGCCGTTGGCTTCCATCTTCTTCCAGATGGCCTGCGACGCGGCGTAGTGGTCAGCGTCAGTGGTCCGGATGAAGCGGTCGTAGGTGATGCCCAGGGCGGCGTGGGCAGACTTGTAGACTTCCGCGTTGCGGTCCACCAGCGCCTTGGGCGTAAGGCCTTCCTTCTCGGCCGCCTGCGCAATCTTCATGCCGTGCTCATCAGTGCCCGTCAGGAACATCACGTCGAAGCCATCAAGCCGCTTGAAGCGCGCCATGGCGTCGGTGGCGATGTACTCGTAGGCGTGCCCGATGTGCGGAACACCGTTCGGGTAGGTGATGGCCGTGGTGATGTAGAACGGGGTTTTGACTGTTGCGTTCACGTGCGGACGTTACCTTTAGTGCGAAGGGGTAGGGCTAGATCAGTTCAGTCAGCGTATCGCTCAGGCGGACCAGTTCGTGGTCGTGTGAAGCGACCAGTACTGCGATTCCGTCCGAGGTGGTGTCCTTCAGGATGCTGATGATGCGGTTGGCGGAGGCCCGGTCCAGGCTGGCCGTGGGCTCATCAACCACCAGCACACGCGTGCCCAGGATCAGTGCGCGGGCGATCGCCACTCGCTGGCGTTCGCCACCGGACAACTGGGCCGGACGGTGCCGCATCCGACGGCCCAGGCCCACCAGGTCCAGGAGGTCCTTGGCCATGTCGCGGCGCTGGTCCACCTCGCCGTCAGGCACTGCCGGCAGGAGGACGTTTTCGAGGGCGCTCATGCCGTCGATCAGGGCACCGCCCTGGTCGACGTAACCGATCAGGGCCCGACGGCGGTCGGCGATTTCGTCGTCGCCCATGGTTTCGAGGGAATCCCCTTCCCAGAAGACACGGCCCGACGTCGGCAGGGTCAGACCCGCGCCGACGGTCAGGATGCTGGTCTTGCCGGATCCGCTTCGGCCGGCCACGCAGTGCATCTCGCCGGCGTGCAGCGTGAGGTCGAAGCCCTCCACGACACTGACTGCTTCGGCACCGCCCTTGCCGCCGCCGTAGCGGATGGTGATGCCGCTCAGTTCCAGCGGGGTCCCGTGGTCCGCGGCCTTGACGATGGTGTTGGCACGGGTCTGCAGGGGCGCCTCAGCCAGGCCGGACCTCCGGCTCCGGTGAACATTCGTCTCGTTTGTCATTGGACCACTTTCGTTGCAATCGGTATCCAGCAAAGTACAGCCACCAGGCCAGCGACGCCGGCCCACAGTGCGGCATACGGGGCAAGAAGCAGCCCGATGCCCAGCGCGCCCAGGACGCCCAGGGGCAGGGCCACCGTGCCTACCAGCGCGTTTTCGAAGAGCCGGACCTGACGCAGCATGTCCGGGTTCCAGCCCATGGCCTCAAGGATGCCCAGGTATTGGCGTTTGGCGTTCAGCTCAAACCTGCCGGTCACCAACGTCAGGGTAAGGCCCACGACGACGCCGGCGAAAGCAAGGACCATGCTGGGCAGCGCGACGCTTGCTGCGGCCAGTCCGCTGAGCGCACTCGCGCCTGCTGCACGGGGGATGTCGATGAGCAAGGCAACCAGCCCGCCCACCGCGGCGCCAAACACGCCCACTGCGACAGCCAGGGACAGGGTGTTGAACTTGTTCGTACTGAGCTGCCGGTTGGCAAACGTCAGCGGAGAGTCGACCGGGATCAGCCGCTCGTCGTGCTGCGGTTCCTGGTCCACCTCATCGCGGTGGCGCAGCTGTTGCGCGGCGAAGAAAGCTGCTGCCGCATACAGGACCAGAACGGAGGCCGAGACGATGGCTGTGGTCACGCTCCAGCTCACCAGGCTCAGGACAATCCCGGCTACTGCAAGCAGCGCAGCGCCGACGGCGAATTCCTCGAGCACCCACTTCCTGATGCGCAGCTGGGTCCAGCCCATGGCGCGGAGGGTGCCGGCTTCGCGTTTGCGTTTCCGGATGTAGCTGACGGTGGAGGCGCCGGTCAGCAGGGCGGCTCCGCAGAGGGTGAGGAAAAGAAGTGTGACGTTGGACCCGGACAGCGAGCCGGAGACGGCGTCGGCAGCGTTCTGCCGGACCCAGGACTGCTGGACTGTGCCCAGCGCTGACTCCTTGCCGGCGTCGTCCTTTGAGTAGCCGGGGACAAAAATGCTGGCGTCTTCACGCGCGGAACCGGCCACGACAGTAGCCTCGAGACCCATCTCGCGGATCTCGCTGGCGAGCTTTTCGACGTCCGGCTGGGCTTCCTTCCAGCTGCCGGGGGCCTTGGCCCGGACACGCACCGCATCGATCACAGAGGCGTTGTCCTTGTAGCCGCGGGCCGCGGCCAGGCCGTAGAAGTCGGTGATGGCGCCAGCGGACTGGCTTGCCAGTCCGGTGGCACTGAGTGAAGGCTTGAGGCCGGCAGCGGTGACCGGCTTGCCGTCGGCGTCCTTGGTGAGGGTAAACGGGGTGGGGTCATAGCCACCCAGCGGGAGGCGGTTGACGTCGCCGGCCGCCTTTTCGACGGCCGAGGGGTCAAAGGTCCCATAGACCATAGCCAGAGGAGCCGCGAGCTTCTCCCCCGTTGCCAGGTCTTCCCGGTAGGAACGTTCATCCACGGGCTCACGCTGCGTCTGGTCCACCGGGGCGCCGTTCGCACCCTTCTCCGGGAGCCGGTTAACGGTGACCCAGTCGCTGGGCACGGCGGTCTTCTGGACTGCGCCATTGGCTGCGGCTTCGCCGTCGGTGTACTTCGGCGCGGCTGCGAAGTCATTGCTCCACGTAGCCGGGGTATAGAGTCCCTGGTTGAAGTTGCCGGCGCTGCCAAAGAGGCCGGAGTGATCGGTGGAACCGGGCCAGGACAACGCGAAGGGGTCCTTGGACACGAAAGGCAGGTAGTCCTTGCCGAGGGAGCGCGTGGCGGTGCCGACTTCCTTGACCACCTTGCCCGCGGCGTCGATCTCCTCGATCTTTACGTTGTATTTCAGGTCCAGGGAGGTGCCGGAACGGACAATCAGGGGAATCGCCTGCGAGTCCGCGGTCAGCTGTCCGCTGCGCTTGGCCTGCTGGTACTGCGTCATCAGCGGTGCCCAGTATTTGAGTTTGACGCCGAGGAAATCGGGGCCTTCGTTGAGCTCTTGCGTGCTGATGCCATTGGTGAAGAGGCTTTCGAAGTGCCGGCCAATCGCACCGGCGTTGCGCGCATCAGCAGGCGGAGCTTTCTCCAACGGGGCAAGGAAGTCGCCGGCCGAGCCAAGCAAGGCGCGCTCGGAAACGGGATCGACGGCCACCACGGACTCGGTCACTTCGGGAGACAGCGGCAGGGATACAGAAAGGTTGAACAGGTTGTGTTCGGAGCCGCCGGCAGGAGCGGGGAACTTGATGCCCGTCTCGCCTGCGGGAGGTGCGATCCGGATGCTGGTGCCCCCGGCCGTCTTCTCTTCGACCAGGCGGGCCTTTCCCAGGCGGCCCTCGGCGGTGGACTTGAACAGGGTCTGCTCTGAGACACCGTCGGAGCTGACGGCGCTGGCGGTCAGGCGGTAGTTCTTGGCGGCGTCGCCGAGAACTGACTCGGCGGCGGGCCATTTGCTGGGCTCTGTGGCGCCGGCGGCCTGGTCTGTGGTGGCCGTGCCTGCCAATCCGGAGTTATAGCCCAGGTAGTCCATGGCGTCGAGCCGCGGAGCCTCCAGGTTCTGTGTCACACGGGACACCAGGCTGATGGGGGCCGCCACGGAGGTTCCGGAAAGCTTCCGGATGTTCTCGAGCTGGTCAAAGCTGATGCCGCCGCCGCCGTTGGCGATCTCCGGCTGCATCAGCGCCGCGGAGCCTGCCTTGGCCTGCACGAGGACATCGTAGAGGCCCCGTGAGTTCTCATCCACCGTTCGGTTTAGCGCGGCCTGAGACTGGCCTTGGACGAGGACCGACAAGCACATGGCTGCGATCAAGATGGCCGCGGTCAGCAGCAGCACTTTGCTTCTGATGAATCGCTGGACGGCGTTCATGGGGCTCCCTGAAACCTGGATTGCGTGCGCACACCGGGATCCGCAGGCGGCGGACATGGAGGATTTCCTGACTGGTGTGCAAAAAGTATTGGCCGGTCTGCCGGCCTGGTCCCGAAACGGGACTCAGCCATTGTAAGCAGACCGGCCAATCATACGTGGCCGAGGTTAAGCTTCGGTCACGCGAGTTCATGGCGGTGCAGTTCTTAGTCCTCGAGGTCCACTTCGCGGACCATCTCGGCGCCGATGCCTGCCTTGATGGCGTCAAGCACCTGCTGCGGAACGGAGCTGTCGATGGTAAGCAATGCCAGTACCTGGCCACCTTCCGCCTGACGTGCGACCTGCATGCCGGCAATGTTGATGTTGTTCATGCCCAGGATGTGTCCGATGGTTCCGATCACACCGGGCCGGTCGGCGTAGGCAACCACCACGAGGTGCTCGCTGATAGGGATCTCCACGTCGTAGCCGTTGACGCCGACGAGCTTCTGGATCTGCTTCGGGCCAGTGAGCGTACCTGCCACTGAGATCTGGCTGCCGTCACTCAAAGCACCCCGGATGGTCAGGACATTGCGGTAGTCCTCCGCTTCCGCCGACGTGATGAGGCGGACGTTGATGCCGCGCTGTTCGGCTATGACCGGGGCATTGACGTAGGAAACCTGTTCGGTCACCACATCGGCGAAGATACCCTTGAGCGCGGCAAGTTCCAGGACCTTGACGTCAAGGGCCGCGATCTCGCCGGCCACCTCGACGTCGATCTGGGTCAGGGAGGCGTGGGTCAGGGCTGTGAAAATCCGGCCCAGCTTTTCGATCAGCGGGATGCCCGGACGGACGTCGGGGGCGATCACGCCGCCGGCCACGTTCACGGCATCCGGTACGAGTTCGCCGGCCAGCGCCAAACGCACGGACTTGGCTACGGAGACGCCAGCCTTTTCCTGGGCTTCGTCGGTGGATGCACCCAGGTGCGGGGTGACCACTACATTGTCCAGGGCGAAGAACGGCAGGTCCGTGCTGGGTTCCTTGACGAAGACGTCCACGGCTGCGCCGGCGATCTGGCGGTCCTGCAGGGCGGCGTAGAGTGCCTCTTCGTCCACGAGGCCGCCACGGGCCACGTTGATGACGTAGGCGGTGGACTTCATCTTGGTGAACGCATCGGCGCCGAGCATACCGACGGTTTCCGGCGTCTTGGGCATGTGGATGGTGACGAAGTCAGCCTGGCCCAGCAGTTCGTCGAGGGTCACGAGCTTGACGCCGAGCTGCGCGGCGCGTGCAGAGGTGATGTATGGATCATAGGCAAGGATTTCGGTGTCGAAACCCTGGAGGCGGGCAGCAACGAGGGCGCCGATGCGGCCCAGGCCGATGATGCCGACCTTCTTCTCGAACAGTTCGATGCCGGTGTACTTGGAGCGCTTCCATTCACCGTTTTTCAGCGCAGAGCTGGCCTGCGGGATGTGGCGTGCGAGGCTCAGGATGTGGCCCACCGTCAGTTCCGCTGCCGAAATGATGTTTGACGTCGGGGCGTTGACCACCATCACGCCGGCTTGTGTGGCGGCTTTGATGTCAACGTTGTCCAGGCCAACACCGGCGCGGGCGATGACCTTGAGGTTCTTGGCGGCGGCAATGGCTTCGGCGTCCACCTGTGTGGCGGAGCGGACCAGGATGGCGTCCACGTCAGCGATGGCGGCGAGCAGCTGGGCCCGGTCTGCGCCGTCGGTGTGGCGGATCTCGAAGTCCGGGCCGAGGGCCTCGATGGTGGCGGGCGAAAGTTCTTCGGCGAGCAGTACTACGGGTTTTGACACGGCTGATCCTCTGCGTTGCAGTCCTGGGGATGGGAACAAGTCTAGGCTGACAGAAAGGCCGGGCTCACATTGTTAAGTGTGAGCCCGGCCTCACGGTTGCACGGTGATGGCGCCGGAAGGGCAGACTTAGCGGGCTGCGGAGCCGTCTACGTAGTCCTCGTCCGTCTGCTGCCAGGCGAACAGGGAGCGCAGCTCGCGGCCGACGCCCTCGATCGGGTGCTGCTCAGCCTTGGCACGAAGGGCCATGAACTCGGCGCCGCCGTTGTCCTGGTCGTCAATGAAGCGCTTGGCGAAGGCACCACTCTGGATGTCGTTGAGGACGGCCTGCATGTTTTCCTTCACCGCGGGGGTGATGACGCGCGGGCCGGAGACGTAGTCGCCGTACTCTGCGGTGTCGGATACGCTCCAGCGCTGCTTGGCGATGCCGCCTTCCCACATGAGGTCAACGATGAGCTTGAGCTCGTGAAGCACCTCGAAGTAGGCGATCTCGGGCTGGTAGCCGGCCTCGGTCAGGGTCTCGAAGCCGTACTGGACCAGCTGGGACACGCCGCCGCACAGGACAGCCTGCTCGCCAAAGAGGTCGGTTTCGGTCTCTTCGGTGAAGGTGGTCTTGATGACGCCGGCGCGGGTGCCGCCGATGGCTTTTGCGTAAGACTTGGCCAGGTCCCAGGCTGCCCCGGAGGCGTCCTGCTCCACGGCGATGATGTCCGGGATGCCACGGCCGGCTTCGAATTCGCGGCGCACGGTGTGGCCCGGAGCCTTCGGGGCGATCAGGATGACGTCAACGCCCTCAGGCGCTTCGATGTAGCCAAAGCGGATGTTGAAGCCGTGGGCGAAGGCCAGTGCCTTGCCGGGGGTCAGCTTATCCTTGATGGATTCGTTGTAGATGGAGCGCTGGTGCTGGTCCGGTGCCAGGATCATGATGACGTCGGCCCATTCGGCGGCGTCGGCAACGGTCAGGGCCTTGAAGCCGGCTTCTTCGGCCTTGGCGATCGACTTCGAGCCCGCCTTGAGGGCAATGACAACCTCGACGCCGGAATCGCGCAGGTTCAGCGCATGGGCGTGTCCCTGGGAGCCATAGCCAACGATGGCAACCTTGCGACCCTGGATGATCGACAGGTCAGCGTCGTCGTCGTAGAACATTTCAGTCACTTGGGTAACTCCTCTTGAGTGTTTTTGCTGGGTAAATAGTCTGGGGTGTTGCGGTACTGCACGGGCAATGCGCCGCAGGTGGGACGTGCCCCGCCTGACTAAGCGCTGCGCAAAGCCCTGTCACTCATGGAGCGGGATCCCCGTCCAACGGCCACGGTGCCGGACTGCACAATTTCGCGGATGCCGAAGGGCTCGAGCACTGAGAGCAGCGCCGTGAGCTTTTCGGGGTGGCCTGTTGCTTCAATGACCACGGAGTCTGTGGAGACGTCAACCACTGAAGCACGGAACAGGTCTGCAGCCTGGGTCACCTGCAGACGAGTTGCGGCATCCGCACGTACCTTGACCAGGATGTGGTCTCGCTGTACGGAAGATTCGGAGGTCAGCTCAACAATCTTGATCACGTTGACCAATTTGTTGAGCTGCTTGGTGACCTGTTCAATAAGGTCACCGTCGGCGTCGACGACGACGGTCATCCGGGACATGCCCGGAACTTCCGTCGGGCCGACGGCCAGGGAGTTGATGTTAAAGGCGCGTCGGGCAAAGAGGCTCGCGACGCGGGTCAGTACACCGGGCTTGTCTTCGACCAGCACGGACAATGTGTGGCGGGTCATGTTCAGTCCTCCTCTTCCCATTCCGGGGTCATGTTGCGGGCAACCTGGATCTGGTCGTTGCTCACGCCGGCGGGCACCATTGGCCACACCATGGAGTCGGGGCTCACCACGAAGTCGATGACCACGGGTCGGTCATTGATTTCAAGAGCCTTCTGGATGGTGGCATCAATGTCCTCGTCCCGCTCGCAGCGGAAGGAAGCGCAGCCGTAGGCCTCCCCCAGCTTGACGAAGTCCGGGATCCGGACCGTCTCGTGGCCGGTGTTGAGGTCCGTGTTGGAGTAGCGGCCCTCGTAGAACAGGGTCTGCCACTGGCGGACCATGCCCAGCGAGGAGTTGTTGATGATGGCTACCTTGATGGGGATCTTGTTAATGGCGCAGGTGGCCAGTTCCTGGTTGGTCATCTGGAAGCAGCCGTCACCGTCGATGGCCCAGACCACACGGTCCGGATCCCCCACCTTGGCACCCATGGCAGCCGGGACGGCATAGCCCATGGTGCCGGCGCCGCCTGAGTTCAGCCAGGCATGCGGACGCTCGTACTTGATGAACTGTGCGGCCCACATCTGGTGCTGGCCGACGCCGGCAACGTAGATGCCTTCCGGTCCTGTCAACGCGCCGATACGTTCGATGACGCGCTGTGGGGCGCTGAGCCCGTCCTCCGGCTCGGTCCAGCCCAACGGATACGTTTCCTTAAGGTTGTTAAGGAAAGCCCACCAGGTGGTGAGTTCCGGCGTGCCGGCGGACTCGAATTGTGTGCGGACCGCCTCGGTGAGTTCGGGGATGATTTCCTTGACGGATCCCACGATCGGTACGTCGGCGGTCCGGTTCTTGGAGATTTCGGCGGGATCAATATCCGCGTGGATCACCTTGGCGTTGGGCGCAAATGACTTCAGGATGCCCGTCACCCGGTCATCGAAGCGGGCTCCGAGGGTGATGAGCAGATCGGACTGCTGCAGCGCCGTGACGGCGGAAACGGTGCCGTGCATGCCTGGCATGCCCACGTGCTGCGGGTGGGAGTCGGGGAAGGCGCCGCGTGCTGTCAGAGTGGTGACCACAGGCGCGCCTGTCAGTTCGGCCAGCTCGCGGAGCTCAGCAGCGGCGTGCGCCTTGACCACGCCGCCGCCGACGTACAGGACGGGCTTGCTAGCTGCGGCAATGAGTTTGGCGGCTTCGCGGACCTGCTTGTTGTGGCCGCGCGTCACCGGGCGGTAGCCTGGAAGGTCGATTTTCGGCGGCCAGGAGAACGTCATCTGTCCCTGCTGGGCATCCTTGGCGATATCCACCAGCACCGGGCCGGGGCGGCCCGTGGACGCGAGGTGGAAGGCCTCGGCCATGACATGCGGAATATCCTGCGGGTTGGTGACCAGGAAGGAGTGCTTCGTGATCGGCATGGTGATGCCCACGATGTCTGCTTCCTGGAACGCATCGGTGCCGATCACGGCGCTGGATACCTGGCCGGTGATGGCCACCAGCGGCACGGAATCCATGTGGGCATCCATGATGGCGGTAACGAGGTTGGTGGCACCGGGGCCCGAGGTGGCGATACAGACGCCAACCCGTCCGGTAACCATGGCATAGCCTTGCGCGGCGTGGCCGGCTCCCTGTTCGTGACGGACCAGGATGTGATTCATCTTGGAAGCCATCAAGGGGTCATAGGTAGGCAGGATCGCGCCACCGGGCAAACCAAAAATATCGTCGACGCCGAGTTCTTCGAGCGATCGGACAATAGCTTGTGAGCCGGTCATCACCGTTGGGGGTACAACGTTGTTCGGCCCAAGGACAGGAGAGACGGCGGCAAGATCAGCGACGACGGCGGCCTGGTCAGCCGTTCGGTCGGCGCGTTCCGGAGCCTTGGGGGCTCCAGCGGACTTAGTAGCCATCAGCGAGGGGCTGATCGGCGATCCTTTGCTCATCGGACTCTTCCTTGTGGATCATCTGTGTACTTGGAAAATGCGGAAATAAAAAAACCCCTCAGCCAGGTGGCCTTCGAGGGGTTGCGCGTGACGGTTCGTTACCAGTCGGGCTAGTCAGCCACGCGCTTGGTAAGGACGACGGATACACCCAAAGCGGCGCCGACTGTAACGAATGCGATCATGCGTTCAGTTTTCCCTCTGCGTGAGATGCCTGTCAACGAGGACTGTGCGCATCTCACAGTGTGGACTCCATTGTCCACGGACTGATCCTACCCCGCATCTCCGGCGCAAGCGCCGTCCGCCCGGGGACCCTGGATCAGCCCTTATTAAGCCCTGCCGCCTCCGGCAGCCGCGTCGCCACCGGAGGCTTGAGGTACTTGGGTATCACCCGCAGTATGCACCCGTGCTCGCGCTGTGCACCAGCTTGGCGTACTTGGCGAGCACGCCCTTGGTGAACTTGGCGGGGAGGGGCTCCCAGCCAATCCTGCGGGATTCGAGGTCGGCCTCGCCGACCAGCAGGTCGAAGCTTCGGGCGGCGATGTCCACCCGGATCCGGTCTCCGTCCTGGACGAAGGCGATGGGGCCGCCGTCGGCTGCTTCCGGTGCCACGTGGCCGATGCACAGGCCTGTGGTTCCACCGGAAAAGCGGCCGTCGGTGAGGAGCAGTACGTCCTTGCCCAGTCCGGCGCCCTTGATGGCGCCGGTGATGGCGAGCATCTCGCGCATGCCCGGCCCACCCTTGGGGCCCTCGTAACGGATGACCACAACGTCGCCGGCCTTGATCAGGCCCTGGTCCAGTGCGGCCAGGGCGCCCTGCTCACGCTCAAACACACGGGCCGTGCCTTCGAAGACGTCGGCGTCGAAACCGGCGCTCTTCACTACCGCACCTTCAGGCGCCATGGAGCCGTGCAGGATGGTGATGCCGCCGGTCTTGTGGATCGGGTTGTCCATGGCACGGAGGATCTTGCCGTCCAGGTCCGGCGGGTTGATCGCGGCGAGGTTCTCGGCAACGGTCTTGCCGGTGACGGTGAGGCAGTCGCCGTGCAGCAGCCCGGCATCGAGCAGTGCGCGCATGATGACCGGAACACCGCCGATCTTGTCAACGTCAGTCATGACGTAGCGGCCGAACGGCTTAAGGTCACCGAGGTGCGGAATCTTGTCGCCGATGCGGTTGAAGTCCTCCAGGTTCAGCTCGACCTCTGCTTCACGGGCGATGGCCAGCAGGTGCAGGACGGCGTTAGTGGAGCCACCGAAGGCCATGGTGACGGCGATGGCGTTTTCGAAGGCCTTCTTGGTCATGATGTCCCGGGCGGTGATGCCGAGGCGGAGCAGGTTCACCACGGCTTCGCCGGACTTGCGGGCAAATTCATCACGACGGCGGTCTGCCGAGGGCGGGGCGGCCGAGCCGGGGAGGGACATGCCCAGGGCTTCGCCGATGCAGGCCATGGTGTTGGCGGTGTACATACCGCCGCAGGCGCCTTCGCCGGGACAGATGGCCTTTTCGATGCGGGTCAGGTCTTCGAGGCTCATCTTGCCGGCGGCGCAGGCGCCGACGGCTTCGAAGGCGTCAATGAGGGTGACTTCTTTTTCGGAGCCGTCCTCAAGCTTGACCCAGCCAGGCATGATGGAGCCCGCGTACAGGAAGACGCTGGCGAGGTCCAGGCGGGCGGCAGCCATGAGCATGCCCGGCAGGGACTTGTCACAGCCGGCGAGCAGGACGGAGCCGTCGATTCGCTCGGCCTGCATAACGGTTTCCACGGAGTCGGCAATGACTTCACGGGAAACGAGCGAGAAGTGCATGCCTTCGTGGCCCATGGAGATGCCGTCGGAGACGGAGATGGTGCCGAACTGCATTGGGAAACCGCCGCCCGCGTGGACGCCTTCCTTGGCGCCCTGGGCCAGCCGGTTCAGGGAGAGGTTGCAGGGAGTGATTTCATTCCAGGAACTGGCAACGCCGATCTGGGGCTTGGCGAAGTCGTCGTCGCCCATGCCGACTGCGCGGAACATGCCGCGCGCGGGGGCGGCATGGATCCCGTCGGTAACGACCCGGCTTCGGGGCTTGATGTCGATCTTGTTCTCGGTTGCTGTTTGGGTGTCCTCACTCATGGGTCAAAGTCTATGGCTCCGATCGGGACGCCAACGACTCGAACAGCACGGTTGGCCCATTTTCAGGAATATTTCGATCAAATAGTGGACTCTCGTCTCAAATTCTGAGACGGACTCTTATGGGCCTGGCGGAACCTAGACAGCCCCGTTCGCGCCGACGTACCGTCAGGGAACGGCAACCGTGCCATCCGGACTGAAGGGCCCTGCTATGGATTTTGTCTTCTGGATTATCCTCATCGTGCTGATCGTGGGCGTTGTGTGGTGGCTGCTGAACCGCAGCAACTCCTCGAGCACCGGCGACTCCACGCCGATCCGGACGGACGGCGGGCTCGCTGGCGGAAGCGCAGCTGCCTCGGCGGAAGCCGCCGGCACAACGGGCATTCCCAGCGCTGCGGGCTTCGGCGCTGCTGAGCCGGCACCACCAATGACGGCCGATGATGCGCCCGAGCACGACAGCATGGCAGAACTCCAGGATCCCGCCGCCGTGCATCAAACCGGCCTTGAAGAAGTCGACGTTGAAAAGGATCCCAGCGATGGGCTGGACGCCGGTCTTGAACCCGTCGCTGCCGGTTCCACGGACGCTGACGCGGAGGATCCGGTCCGCCCGGAGGACGTATCAACGCAGCAACCTGGAATCCAAGAAGCCGGCAGCCAGGAGAGTGTGAGCCGGCAGGCAGACGAATCTGAGTGGGAAACCCAGTGGTCAGAGGCAAGTGCGCCAACCCAACCCGCGGCCAGCCACAGGCCATCAGACGACTCAGCCACCATGATGGCAGATATCCCGCTGTCCGAACTGCCAGCGACCCAGGGCACCGGGCCTGAGCATCACCCGGAGTACACGGAGCCCCACGCGCCCACGCTGCCCGGCGCCGAAACGGCCGCTGCCGAAGCAGTTGAAACGGAATCCGCGGCCATGGAGCCCGCAGCGGTGGCGGACTCCGACGCTGCGCCGGAACCAACCGGGCATCTGGCCGCGGATCAGCCCTATGGCGCCGGTTCCGCGTCGCCCGGCCCGGACGGCAGCGGCCCGGCGGATTTCGAGGTCAAGGCCAACGCCGGAACCATGGTCTATTACGAGGAGGGGCATCCTGACTATGAGCAGACGACAGCCGACGTCTGGTTTGAGTCAGCGGCCCATGCCGAAGCTGCAGGTTTCCGGGCTCCCCGACGCACCCGAATCTGACCGGACGGGAACGCGCTTTCATAGGTTCGCGGCGGCCACGCCTCCTGCGGGCGCCTTCGCAGTGATCCTGGCCCTGCTGCTGTCGGGCTGCACTGGGGACGCCACCGTTGCCCCCACCGCCAGCATTTCGGGAAGAGTGAGCGGACCCGGCACGGAAATTGGACCGGTCCCGGGAAGCACGACGCCGCCCGAGATTGTGGCGCGGCTCGATCTTCAGCTCGACATCCCCTGGGCCGCGGTATTCCTGCCGAACGGAACTGCCGTCATCTCCGAGCGTGACTCTGCGCTGCTGAAAGCTGTCCGTGATGGCAAGTCCATCACCCTCGGCCAGGTCCCCGGCGTTGCTCCAGGCGGTGAGGGAGGACTTTTGGGCCTCGCCCTCTCCCCCAATTTTCCGGCCGACAGCTACCTTTACCTGTACTTCACGTCCGCGGAGGACAACCGGATCGCCCGGTTGAAACTGACTGAACAGCCTGACGGAGCCCTGGACCTCGGCGAGCCTGAGGTGGTCTTTTCCGGAATCCCGAATGCGTCCACGCACAACGGCGGCCGGATCCGGTTCGGCCCGGATGGGTTCCTGTACGTGGGTACTGGAGACTCCCAGCGCCGGGAACAGCCGCAGGACCCGAATGCCCTGGGCGGGAAGATCCTGCGGCTGACGCCGGAGGGAGACCCCGCCCCCGGCAACCCTTTTGGCAATGCCGTCTACAGCCTGGGGCACCGAAACGTCCAGGGTCTGGCGTGGGACAGTTCCGGCCGGCTCTGGGCCAGCGAGTTCGGCCCGGACGTCAACGACGAACTCAACCTCATTGAACCGGGCGCCAACTACGGGTGGCCCGCAGTGACCGGGGCGCCGCATCGGGAGGAGTACCGCGACGCAAAGGTGGTGTGGCCTTCGACGGCGGACTCCTCACCCAGCGGCCTGGAAATTGTCGGGTCGACCGCATACCTCGGCGCCCTGCGCGGCCAACGCCTCTGGACTGTGGCACTGTCCGGCGCAGAAGCAGGAGCACCTGTGGCTTATTTCACAGGCGAATACGGCAGGATCCGTGACGTCACCCAAACCCCCGACGGCGGTCTATGGCTGCTCACCAACAACAGAAACCCTGATTTTGTACTGGTTCTGGCCCCTCCCGGGTGAGCCTGCTGGCCCCAGCAGCTTCGATTTCACATGGCCCGAAAGTTCGTGTAGAGTTTCATGTCGTTGCGGAGATCAACCGGGAAAGAAAAAGCCCGGAAGGTCATCACATGAGAGATGCACCTCTAGCTCAATTGGCAGAGCAATTGACTCTTAATCAATGGGTTCCGGGTTCAAGTCCCGGGGGGTGCACCAAGGAAAAAACAGCTCCTGGCACGCGGAAACGCTGGCCAGGAGCTGTTTTGTTAGTGGCGGAAGATCAGCTTGTGCTGACAGGACTACAGCGGCAAAAACCGGCGCCACCACTGCAACACTTCGCAGCGGCCATACCGGCGGGGTCTTTTTCCGAACTCCGGGGATTGCTAGCCTAGCGGGGAACCGTCAATCAGGGCGCGCGTTGACGGCGAGGCGAACTGGCTGGCTAATTCCCGGACCACGGCCTGGAGTTCCTGCCGCAGGGAGTCGGGATCAATGGTTGCCGCGGCGAGTACGGAGCGTTCCATCTCAACTGCCGCGGCCGCAGCTTCCCGTCCGCTGTCGGTGAGGGACACCACCTGGCTGCGGCGGTCCGAAGTGCTGCGGACGCGGACAATGTGGCCGTGGGACTCCAACCGACTCAACGTCTTACCCATGGTCTGGGCCTGAACGCGCACATATTGGGCGAGTTGGGCCTGCGTCATCGGCCCTTGTGCTGAGAGAACTTCGATAGCGATCACGCCGGCATGCGTCAGTCCGATGGCGCTTAGCTTTTCGTTCCAGGAGTGTTCAACGAGGCGTGCCGCAGTGGACAATAGGCGCCCAGTGGGCCAGCGATCCATGTCAGGCATACGAGCAAGTATAGCTAAGGCTGGTTAGTACCGGCCCTGAATGCTTACTAAAATGGTGTGTTCCGCCTGCAACGAGGAGATTAATAGTGGCTGACAGACTCTTGACCGGGGATTTAGCGCCCGGCTTCACCCTGAAGGACTCGTCCGGCAAGGACGTCAGTCTTGCTTCGCGTCACGGCGGCAGCACCATCGTCTATTTCTACCCCGCCGCCGCGACACCGGGATGCACCAAGCAGGCCTGCGATTTCCGCGACAGCCTCGCGTCGTTCACATCGTCCGGCTATCGGGTCCTGGGCGTCTCCCCCGATTCTGTGAATAAGCTTGCTGCCTTTGCCGCCAAAGAGGACCTGAGCTTTCCGTTGCTTTCGGACGAGGACCACGCCGTCGCCGAGGCCTATGGCGCCTGGGGCGAGAAGAAGAACTACGGACGGACCTATGAGGGACTGATCCGCAGCACCGTGGTGATCGACCCCGACGGCAAGGTGGCATTAGCCCAGTACAACGTCCGGGCCACCGGACACGTGGCGAAACTGCGCCGCGACCTCAAACTGGACTCCTAACGCATTGCGCCTTACGGGGCGCCGGTTCCGGCGTGGAGGATCCGACTGACCCGAACCGCGCTTGCCCGCAGCTACAATGGAAACTGGCATCCGCCGTCGTACGTTTTATCCCGTTGGTCAGATGGCCAAGGTCAAGACGAATGGCGGCAACCGCCAAGCGCGAGTGGTGAAATTGGCAGACACGCAGGATTTAGGTTCCTGTGCCTTCGGGCGTGGGGGTTCAAGTCCCCCCTTGCGCACACATACACAGAGATCCCAGGCCCGGAGGCCTGGGGTCTCTGTCGTTTAACTGCCCCCAGACACCGTGTTCTAGTGGGCTTTTTCTCCGGGCTGGCGACAAAACTAAAAAACTCTTGGCAGTCCACCCATCCGCTTCCGCGCTTCGACCGAATACCCATTGAGACACCAGCCAAGGGCAGGTGCCCAACAGTCGGAAAAGGCCACGCAGCAGGCACAACGCCTGCGGCAGGCAAGAACTCGGCAGAAACCACAAAACAAGGAGAACCGAAATGCAGTCATTCAAGCGCACATCCTTCACCGTCGCAGGCGTTGCAGCTGCAGCCCTGTTGAGCCTCACCGCCTGCGGTGGAGCCGCGACAACAACCCCGAGCTCCTCGGCTCCGGCCGCCGCACCGTCAGCAACGAAGGCGGCTCCGTCCCCCTCCGCCAGTGCTAAGGCCATGGATCCGGCCGCAAACCTCGTTGGCGCAGGCTGCGCCGGCTACGCGGAGAAGGTCCCCACCGGTGCAGGCTCGGTTGCCGGGATGGCCCTGGACCCGGTAGCGGTCGCGGCATCCAACAACCCCATCCTGACCACCCTGACAGCTGCTGTTTCCGGCAAGCTGAACCCCAAGGTTAACCTGGTTGACACCCTTAACGGCGGCGAGTTCACGGTCTTCGCTCCGGTAGACTCCGCCTTCGCCAAGATCGATGCGGCCACCATCGAAAAGCTCAAGACCGACGACGCCCTGCTGAGCAAGATCCTGACCTACCACGTGGTCCCCGGCCAGATCACCCCGGACAAGATCGCCGGCACACACGCCACGGTCGAGGGCGGATCAGTCACCGTGACCGGCAGCAAGGATGCCCTCATGGTTGACGGCGCCAGCGTAATCTGCGGCGGGGTCCAGACCAAGAACGCCACCGTATACCTGATCGACTCGGTGCTGATGCCCAAGTAGTCCGCTCTAAAACCCAGAGGCCTGTTCCCGCCGGAACAGGCCTCTGGCGTGTGCCCAGGGAGCACGGAGGTCTGTCAACTAGACTGTGTCCTTGGCCCGCAGTAGGCGGCGCCCGCCAAAAGCAGCCAGAGGTGATAGACGAGTGCCCAGCAGTACTTCGCGGCGAACGGTCATCAAGACCGGGGCCGTTTTTATGGCGTTAGGCCTGACATCCTGTACCGGCATCCCGTCGCCGTCAGCAACACCCACATCACCTTCAACGGCTCCCGCCGGCATTGAGCCCACCGAAACCTTTACTTTCGGCACGGCGTCCCGGCCCCTTGGCCTCGACCCTGCGCTCTCAAGCGATGTGGAAAGCTACCGGATCACGCGGCAGATTCTCGAAGGCCTGGTGGGCGTGGACCAGACCACCGGGAAACCCACGCCGCTGCTGGCGACGGACTGGTCCGAAGACGACGAAGGCCGCTCCTACACGTTCAAACTCCGCAGCGGCGTCTCGTTCCAGGACGGCACGCCCTTCAATGCCGACGCCGTATGCGCCAACTTCAACCGCTGGTTCGCCTTCTCCCCGGATTTGCGGCGGCAGGCGCCGGGAAGCTCGTTCAAGAGCGTGTTCAAGGCACATTCCGACGACGCTGCGCTGTCCATTTTCAAGAGCTGCACGGCCCTCTCCGCTGACACTGTCCGGATCGACCTGACCCAGCGCTTCACCGCTTTCCTCCAAGCGCTCACCCTGCCGGCATTCGCTATCGCGTCCCCGGCCGCCCTGGCCGCGGGCACGGCGGATGTCCTGGACCAGACCCGTGGCGGAAACCCGATCTCCAGGTTCGCCACCAACCCTGTGGGAACCGGGCCGTTCAGCCTGGCCGCCTGGGACGAGGCGAGTGTCCGGCTCGTCAGCCACAAAAACTACTGGGGTGACCGCGGGCAGATCTCCACCATCAATTTCGTCACGTACGACCACCCCCAGACGAGGCTTCAGGCCCTCCTGGCCGGCAAGATCGACGGCTACGACGCCGTCACCGTGGGCAATTTCGATCAGCTGGTCAAACGGGGCATGCAGATCGTCCAGCGGGATCCGTTCTCGGTGATGTACCTGGGCATTAACCAGGAAATTCCGGTGCTGCAGAACGAAAAGGTCCGGCAGGCCATTGAGCTGGCCATCGACAAGGAAACCCTGATCCGCAAGTTCTTCATCGACAACACGGCCAAGGCATCACAGTTCGTTCCACCCAAGATCAGCGGTTTCAATAACGACGCCCCCGCGCTGGGCCACGATCCGGTCAAAGCCAAGGCCTACCTGGCCGAGGCCGGCTACATCGGGGAAGAGATCAGGTTCTACTACCCGCTCAATGCCACCCGCCCCTATCTGCCGACGCCGGAGAAAATCTACGCCGAAATCAGCCGGCAACTGACCGCCGTCGGGCTCAACATCAAACCTGTCCCGGTGGACTGGTCCGCGGGCTATCTCCAGAAAGTGCAGTCACCCGGGGACCACGGGCTCCACCTGCTGGGCTGGAACGGCGCGTACGCTGACGCCGATAACTTTGTGGGCCCGCTGTTCGGCGAAAAGAACGGCGAATTCGGCTACCAAGACCCGCAGGTCTTTTCCAAGATCAACCGCGCCCGCGGCCTACCTGCGGGCAAGGAACGCGACGAGCTATACCACACCATCAACGCCCAGATCGCGGCCACAGTGCCGGCCGTTCCCATCGCCTTCCCCATCTCGGCTCTGGCACTCTCGGACCGCGTCAGCATCTACCCGGCGTCCCCGGTCCTGAATGAAGTTTTCACAAAAGTAGAGCTAAAGGCTTGACGGTCCGGCCCAATTTCAGTATGCGGGCCGCCCGGGGATATTCTTTGACAGCCAGAGCCGCTGCTATCGGAGACTGATTGTGACCTTCATATCCAAGACCCAACATGCCGACGTCGTACTGATTGGCGGCGGCATCATGAGCGCCACACTCGGGGCGTTCATCAAGCAGCTTGAACCTAACTGGACCATCTCCCTGTTCGAACGCCTGGATCAGCCCGGGCTGGAAAGCTCCGACCCCTGGAACAACGCCGGAACCGGCCATGCCGCCCTGTGCGAACTCAACTACTCCCCCGCAGCCAAAGACGGCTCGGTGGACCCTGCCAAGGCACTGCTCATCAACGAACAGTTCCAGCTGTCCCGCCAGTTCTGGTCCCATTTTGTGGACGAATCCCTGATCGGTTCGCCCAAGGGCTTTATCAACACCGTCCCGCACATGAGCTTTGTGATCGGCGAGAACAACGCCAAGTTCCTCAAGACCCGCTACGAGGCACTCAAGCCCCACACGCTGTTCCGCAGCATGGAGTACTCCGAGGACCACGCTCAGATCGCTAAATGGGCGCCGCTGATCGTCAAGGGCCGGGACCCTAAGCAGAACATCGCCGCCACGCGCGCAGCCGAGGGGACCGACGTTGACTTCGGGGCACTGACCCGCGAGCTCACCACCTATCTCGGGAACAACGGCGTCGAAATCAATTACGGCCATGACGTCAGTGGCATCTCCAAAGCGGCCGACGGCGGCTGGGACCTTTCGATCAAGCACCCGGCTTCCGGGGAACACGGCAAGATCCACGCCAAGTTTGTGTTCGTGGGCGCAGGCGGCGGCGCACTGCACCTTCTCCAGGCCTCCGGCATCCCGGAGAGCAAGGGCTTCGGCGGTTTCCCCGTGTCCGGCCAGTTCTTCCGCTGTACCGACGAGAAACTCTCCGCCCAGCACAGCGCCAAGGTCTACGGCCAGGCTTCGGTGGGTGCCCCGCCCATGTCAGTCCCGCACCTGGACACCCGCTACGTGGACGGGAAGCGTTCACTACTGTTCGGCCCTTACGCCGGTTTCTCCACGAACTTCCTGAAAAACGGCTCGTACCTTGACCTGCCGCTGTCCATCCGGCCCAGCAACATCATCCCGATGCTTGCTGTGGCCAAGGACAACATGGACCTCACGGCCTACCTCGTTAAGGAGGTGGCCAAGCGCCACGGCGACAAGGTCGAGGCACTGCGTGAGTACTACCCCGAGGCCAAGGACGGCGACTGGGAGCTGATCACCGCAGGCCAGCGCGTACAGATCATCAAGAAGGACCCGAAGCGGGGCGGCGTGCTGCAGTTCGGTACCGAGGTCATCGCCGGCCGCGACGGCACCATCGGCGCGCTGCTGGGCGCATCGCCCGGCGCCTCCACGGCCGTGCCCATCATGATTGAACTGCTGCAGAAATCCTTCCCCAAGAACTTCAAGGCCTGGCAAGGCAAGCTCAAGGACATGATGCCGGGCTACGGTGTGAAGCTGGATGAGAATCCGGATCTGGCCGCAGAGCTCGAGGCGGCAACGGCCAAGGCATTGCAGCTCGAGAGCGTTTCCGCCAATCACTGATTCGGGCTGTCCGGCAGGCGTGAAGAACCGGCTGGACGGTCTGGTCCGCAGGAGTCCGTCAACCCCAGGAGAGACCCGCGATGTTCCGGCTGGCACAACTTTCATTGGCAAACCGGGCGCTGATCGCGCTGATCACCGTCTTCGCGACGGTGTTCGGCGTAATCACCATGTCATCGCTGAAACAGGAACTCATCCCCTCCATTGAGTTCCCGCAGATAACCGTCCTCTCCGCGATGCCCGGCGCGTCACCCGAAGTGGTGGACAAGCAGGTCAGCGCACCGCTGGAAACCGCCTTGAACGGCGTGGAGGGCCTGGAGTCCACGTCCTCGACGTCGCGCAACGGCGTCTCGCAGATCTCAATGGTGTTCACCTATGGGACAAACCTCGACCGCGCCCGCAACCAGATCGACCGGGCCATCTCAAACGCCAAGCGTTCCCTGCCTGAGGAGGTGCAGCCACAGGCCATCGCGGGCAGCATCAGCGACTTCCCCATTGTGTTCCTGGCCGTGTCTTCGGACAAGCCGCTGAGCGAACTGAACGCTGACCTGGCGCGCCTGACCGTTCCACGGCTCCAGAAGATCGACGGCGTCCGCGGAGCCGACGTGACCGGCGGCGCCACCCAGCACATCGAGATCCTCCCCCGGCCCAAGGAAATGGCCGCCAAAGGCGCCACGATCGAGTCCATCCGGAACGCCCTCTCCAACAACGGTGCGCTGATCCCGGCCGGGACCATCCAGGAGCAGGGTAAAACGCTCTCCCTCCAGATCGGCAGCCCGGTGGATTCCCTGGACGCCATCAAGGCATTGCCCCTGGGCGGGGCCAAGGATGCCGCAACGATCGGCACGGTGGCCGACGTCAGCCTGGAGGACAACGAACGGACGTCCATCACCCGGACCAACGGCCAGGAAACGCTGGCAGTCTCTGTGACCAAGAAGCCCGAGGGAGACACCGTGGGAATCTCCCACGCAGTGAATGAGTCGCTTGCGGCCCTCGAGGCCGAACTGGGGTCCAATGCAAAGTTCACTGCAGTGTTTGACCAGGCCCCGTTCATCGAGAAGTCCATCAAGGACCTCACCACCGAAGGCCTGCTCGGGCTGGGCTTCGCCGTCGCCGTCATCCTTCTCTTCCTGATGTCAGCCCGATCCACCCTTGTTACCGCGGTGTCGATTCCGCTGTCGCTGCTGATCACTTTCATTGGCCTGTCCGCGACGGGCTATTCGCTGAACATCCTGACCCTGGGCGCACTCACCATTGCGATCGGCCGGGTGGTGGACGACTCGATTGTGGTGATCGAAAACATCAAACGCCACCTCAGCTACGGGGAGGAGAAAGTCTCGGCGATCCTCACCGCCATCCGGGAGGTGGCCGGCGCCATCACCGCCTCCACGTTGACCACTGTGGCGGTCTTCCTGCCCATTGCATTCGTGGGTGAGCTCGCCGGCGAACTCTTCCGGCCCTTCGCACTGACCGTCACCATGGCGCTGCTGGCATCGCTGCTGGTATCACTGACGATCGTTCCGGTCCTGGCCTACTGGTTCCTTAAGAGCCCCGCCGGTTCGGCAACAGGTTCGCCGGCTGCCCGCGAAGATGCTGCCCGTGCTGCCGACGCCGCCCGTGCCCACGCCCAGGAGGCGGAACAAAAGAGCCGGCTGCAGCGCGCGTACCTGCCCGTCCTCAGCAAGACCCAGAAGCATCCGGTGGTGACGCTGGTAGCCGCCGTCCTAGTCCTCGGCGCCACTGCTGCCATGACGCCGCTGCTTTCCACCAACCTCCTCGGCGAATCCGGCCAGAACAGCATGACGGTCCGCCAGGTGATGCCCGCCGGGACAAGCCTGGCCGACACCAGCGCAGCCGCGGCCAAGGTCGAGGACGTCCTTCGGGGCATCGAGGGTGTCAGGAATGTGCAGGTCACCACAGGCAACGCCCAGGCCGGTTTCGCCGCCCTGACATCCTCCGGATCCGCCAACTCCACTTTCACCGTGGTGACGGATGAGAAGGCGAATCAGGCAAAGCTGCAGGAAACCGTCCGGACTGAGGTAAGCAAGGTGGCCGGTTCCGGGAAGATTACGGTCGGCTCACAGCAGGGTGGTTTCGGGACGTCCTCCACGGTGGACATCACCATCAAGGCTGCAACATCCGAGGATCTCCGCACAGCCAGCGAGGCCATGGTGGATGCAATGACCGGCGTGCCGGAAACCAGCGAGGTGGCAACCAACCTGGCGGCCAACCAGCCGGTGGTCCAGGTCAAGGTTGACCGGGCCAAGACCGCGGCAGCCGGACTGAACGAGCAACAGGTAGCCGGCGTCCTGGCTGCCACGATCAGCCCGATCCCTGCAGGCACGGTCCGGATCGACACCAACGATTTTCCGGTCCAGATCGGCAAGGGCACCCGGTTCACCAGCGTTGACGCCGTGCGCAACATCGCGCTCCCCGCCGGGGGCGCACCGGTGACCCTGGGCAGCATCGCTTCCGTGGAACAGGTGGACGTGCCGGTCTCTATTACCGCCAGCAACGGCCAGCGGACCGCCAAAGTGTCAGTCACGCCGTCGGGCTCCAACCTTGGCGCCGTGAACGCGGAGGTGCAGAAGCGCCTCACGGACGTCAGCCTGCCCGCCGGCGTCACCGCCGAACTCGGCGGCGCCACCACCCAGCAGGCCGAGTCCTTCCGGCAGCTTGGCCTCGCGCTCCTGGCGGCGATCGCAATTGTCTACGTCATCATGGTGGCCACTTTCAAGTCCCTGATCCAGCCGCTGATCCTGCTGGTTTCCGTCCCCTTTGCCGCCACCGGAGCCGTCGCCCTGCTCCTGGCCACGGGCGTTCCGCTGGGCCTGCCGTCGCTGATCGGCATGCTGATGCTGGTGGGCATTGTGGTCACCAACGCCATCGTGCTCATCGACCTCATCAACCAGTACCGGCGGCCACGGGACGGCCGCGCCGGGATGAGCGTGGCGGACGCAATCACCCATGGCGCGAGGCAGCGCCTCCGGCCCATCCTGATGACCGCACTGGCCACCGTTTTCGCCCTGACACCCATGGCGCTTGGCCTGACCGGGGGTGGCGGCTTCATTTCCCAACCGCTGGCCGTAGTTGTGATCGGTGGCCTGGTTTCTTCCACAATGCTGACCCTGGTGCTGGTTCCGGTACTGTACCGGCTGGTGGAGGGACGGCGGGAAACCAAAGCACTGCTTCTTGCCATGCAGCAACGTCCGGAGTTTGCGGCAGCGGACGACGTCGATGCCGAGTTCCGGGACTGGACCACCGGTAAGGTGCCCCGCGTCAGTGGCCGCCGAGCCGCTCCGGGCGACCCCGAGTAAATCCTGGAATATTCTCGCCGCGGCGGCGTTATACCGGTCGATACATGCAAATGCATGCAAATCGCGTATAGTGGAAGCAAGCCCAGAGAAGTCCAGGAAACGGAAGGCACACCATGCAGATCGGCGTATTCAGCGTCAGTGACATCACCACTGACCCCACCACCGGCCGGACGCCCACGGAGAAC
The DNA here is from genome assembly GCF_050156575.1 of Pseudarthrobacter sp. S6. NCBI lineage: Bacteria > Bacillati > Actinomycetota > Actinomycetes > Micrococcales > Micrococcaceae > Pseudarthrobacter > Pseudarthrobacter sp. S6. The sequence goes on from NZ_CP189581.1 coordinate 2,821,418, forward strand.
GAGCGCATCAAGGCGGCCGTGGCGATCGCCAAAAAAGTCGAGGACATCGGCATGGATGTCTTCGCCCTCGGCGAGCACCACAACCGCCCGTTCTTCTCCTCCTCGCCCACCACCACCCTCGCCTACATCGCCGCGCAGACCGAGCGGATCACGCTCTCCACTGCCACGACGCTGATCACTACCAACGATCCGGTCAAGATCGCCGAAGACTTCGCCATGCTGCAGCACCTCGCGGACGGCCGCGTGGACCTGGTCCTTGGCCGCGGCAACACCGCTCCGGTGTACCCGTGGTTCGGCAAGAACATCCAGGACGGCGTGGAACTGGCCGTAGAGAACTACAGCCTGCTGCGCCGGCTGTGGGACGAGGACACGGTCAACTGGTCCGGCAAGTTCCGTACGCCGCTGCAGAACTTCACGTCCACTCCTCGCCCGCTCGACGGCGTGGCCCCGTTTGTGTGGCACGGCTCCATCCGTACACCGCAGATCGCCGAGGTGGCTGCCTACTACGGCGACGGGTTCTTCGCGAACAACATCTTCTGGCCCAAGGAGCACTATCAGCAGCTGATCAGCCTCTACCGTGAGCGCTACGAGCACTACGGCCACGGCAAGGCGGATCAGGCCATCGTGGGCCTCGGCGGCCAGTTCTTTATGCGGAAGAACTCCCAGGACGCCGTGAAGGAATTCCGGCCCTACTTCGATAACGCGCCCGTTTACGGCCACGGCCCGTCGCTGGAGGACTTCACTTCCCAGACGCCGCTGACAGTCGGCAGCCCGCAGGAAGTGATCGAAAAGACCCTGACGTTCCGCGAGTACTTCGGCGACTACCAGCGCCAGCTATTCCTGATCGACCACGCGGGCCTGCCCTTGAAGACGGTGCTGGAGCAGCTTGACCTGTTTGGCGAGGAAGTACTCCCGGTCCTCCGCAAGGAATACGCGGCCCTCAAGCCCGCGCACGTCCCGGACCCGCCTACGCACGCCGGCCGCGTCGCCGCGCTGATGGCCTCGCAGGCGTCTGACACTGCCCCTTCGGAGGCATGATGGCTGCCGGCGGCAATGAATCACCCATTCGTTTGGCAGCGGAAACCTGGGAATCCCTGTTCCGGGCGCAGGTTGCCGTTATGCGGAAGCTCCAGGCCGGTCCCGCTTTCCGGAAAGTGGCACTGAACGAATACGACGTGCTGTTCACGCTGTCCCGGTGTCCGTCCGGCTGGCTCCGGCTCAATGAACTCAACGACCATGTCCTGCTGAGCCAGTCAAGCCTCAGCAGGCTGGTTGAAAGGCTGGAGAAGCGCGGGCTCGTGGTCCGGATGGCGGCCCCCGACGACGGCCGCGGCGTGCTGCTGAAGCTCACCGAGGAGGGATCCGCCCTCCAGAAGGAGATCGGCCGGGAACATGTGAGGGACATCGCCACCCTGGTGGGGCCGGCCCTGACGGCAGCCGAGCAGCGGGAACTTCAGCGGCTGACCGAGAAACTCCGGCATTCCGTGGGAACGCGGCCGGCAAAGCAGCCGCCCGGGAACTGACTTGCCGGGAACTCACCGCCCGGCACCGGCCGGGAGGTGTCGTTCCGAGCCGGGAAACTAGCCCAGCATGACCAGCCTGGCCGGATCTTCGGCCGGCAACTGCCCGTTGACCACAGCGCTGACACGCAGCTCGGTCAGCGTCAGGCGCCCGCCCACTGTGGACAGGAACGCGGTGTCGGACGAGTCGCGGCCTGCCGTGATCCGCAGCATCGACTCCCGTGGGGCCAGCCCTGTGGGGTCGATGACGTGCCAGGCGCCGTTGACATGCGCCTCGGCTACCGCGTGGAAATCCATGGGACTCAGCCCTGGCGCGTACACGGCGGTGAGCCTTGCCGGGACGTCCTTGGAACGCAGCAGGGCGATGGCCAGGTGCGCAAAGTCCCTGCACACTCCCCTGCGGTGCAGCAGGGTTTCGACGGCGCCGTCAGTGCCCCTGGAGGAACCGCTGATGTACCGCAATTCCCCGAAGACCCAGCTGCGCACGGCCTGGAGCAGTTCGGCACCGTGCAGGCCGCCAAATTCGGCGTAGGCCGTGGGCAGCAGCCTGTCCGACTCCGCATAGCGGCTTGGCCGCACGTAGCGGATGAGCTCAGCGAGGGTGGCTTCTTCCGCGATGGCCTGCCCTGCAACCGTGGCCGAGTACTCCACGGTGACCTCGGTGGGTTCAACGAATTCCAAATAGTGCAGGCGGCCGCCATGGTTGTCCGCGAGTTCCTGGAACGGAACCGGCTGCCCGTCGGCCGTGACAGTCAGGGACTCATCAAACGAGGTATAGCCGGGATTCCTGGCCACAGCGATGGCGAGGGCTGCCTTCGTGTCGGCGATGGTCCTGAAAACCATACGTGCTGAAACGGTGCGTTCCATGTATCTCCGGGTGTGAGGTAGTGGCAGAACTTCCCGCTCAGCCCGGGGATGAGAAGGCAAGAGCGGGACTAGTTTTTGATCTCCAGAGACATTAGCATCCGCTGGACGTTCGCGAATTCCGGGCTCCCGTCCACGTACTTTTCGGCCTGAGCCAGGGTGTCGAACGCCTTGGCCGGTGCCACCTGCTCATCCGGGGCAAAGGCCTTCAGGACGCCGAGGTCGCCGAAGGAGTAGTCGCCCTTTCCCCCCGGGCCACGGACCACGTTACGCAATTGGCAGGCTTGGCCGCCGGCCCCGCCCACAATGTTGGTAATGCCGTAGGAACCGAAATAGCGGTAACCCTGGATGACGCGGAACACCACGTGCGGCACGATCAGCCCTTCCCCCGTCAAACCGGGAAGCTCTACCGGCACGCTGCTGATCACCACATAGGGTTTGCGGGCAGCTTCGGCGCACTCAGACGAGGACGGCGGCAGTCCTGTCCGCAGGGCAGCCACCACCGTGCCGTCCTGCTTCTTAACCTCGATCCTCAAGGCACCCGGCAGCGTACCGTCCTCGGGCGTGCCGGACTGGGCGATCCATTCCTCCGGCAGGTCGAAGCTGATGGTCTTCGCCGGGTCAGTGAAGGTCTTCCAGGCAGTTGCCGTTGCGGCCGGGCCGGGTGAGGCGGACGTCGAGGCGCCATCTGTGACAGAAGGATCCGCCGACGGGGACCCTGTAGCGCCGGCGGTTGAGCCCGTGCCGGCGACAGGGCTGGCCGACGTTTCCGGCTGGGCCGTCCACGCTGAATCGCTGCTACCAGGAGCGCTGCACCCGACTGCCAGCGTCCCTGCCATCAGCAGCGCGGCCGTCCGCGTTCCCCACATTGCCGCCTTATGAGTCATGCAGCCAGCCTAGTGGCGGACGGCGGCGGCCAAGAGCCGCACCCTCGTGTCGCCGTCGGACATTCCCCGCGTGCAAGGGACTAGGCTGGTGCCTATGGCGGATGAGCATTATGGCGCGGACCTTGAGAGCCTGGCGGACATCTCTGCCATCGACATTGCGGACTGGCGGCTGCGGACTTTTGCCCTGTACGACGCTGTGCGGAAGGTTGCCGCCGAAGATCCGGCGGAGGCCCATTCCCTCTGGCGGCATGAACGCGACCGTATGTTCGCAACGCATCCGGCCTCAGCGCTCAGCGCAAACGACAAATCGCAGTTCTCCGGCCTGAAGACGGCTGACTACGATCCCATCTACCGCTTTTATGTTCCCCTGACCCTTGAGGGCGCCGGCCGGGAAGTGACCGTGGAAACCGCCACTGACGGTGTTGTCCGTTTTGTCCGGCTGGGCACATTCGACCTTCCCGAACTGGGCCAGCTGGGTGTGTGGAAGCTGCAGGGTTACGGCGGCGGGATTTTCGTGCCGTTCCGGGATGCCACCGCCGGTCAGCCCGGCGGAACGTACGGCGCTGGCCGGTACCTAATGGATACTATTAAGGGCGCATTCCACGGGGTCCACGGCTCCGGGGCGGGAGCCGAGTTCGTCTTGGATTTCAACTTTGCTTACAACCCGTCCTGCGCCTACAACGAGGCCTGGGCCTGCCCGCTGCCCGGCCCGTCCAACCGCCTGGCTGTGGAGATCCCGGTGGGAGAGCTGTACTGAGCCGACCAACCCGGTGATTGGGCCTGTGAAGATCCGGGTACGGCTCGCCCGGAGGACGTAGGATGTCATCATGACTGCCAGCGCCCCCCACCGCCTTGCCCGTGTCCGCCCACTGTCTTCCACTGTTGCCGACGAACATTTCTTCGTGGCCAATGACGCCCACGACTTCGGCTCCGACGCAGGCCGGTCCTGGACAGTTGTTGATTCCCCCTTCGAGGCGTCCCGCGCAAACGCCAACCACCCGGCCCGGCCGGGGTGGGAGACCGGCACCGTAGTGGACCAGGAGTCCTTCACTTTCCTGGCCCCGTCCGTCCCCGCCAATGTCTTCGGCATGGCGCATAACACTGGCCAGGCCGGCCGGAACCTCCCGCCGCAGGCCTTCCACAAGGCGGCATCCAGCGTGATCGGCCCCGGCGACGCCATTGAACTGAGCTCAACGGTGGGCTACGTGGACCCGGAAGCGGAACTGACCGTCGTCGTCGGGCGCACCGTCCGCGGCCTGACGCTGGAGACCGCCCAGAGCGCTATCCTGGGCTTCACCATCGGCAACGATGTCTCGGCACGCGATCTGCAGAAGTCGGACGAACTGTGGATCAGCGCCAAGAGCCAGGACACCTTCACTCCCGTGGGCCCCTGGATTGTGACGGACCTCGACGATTCGGACCTGGCCATCAGCATGGTGCACAATGGCGCCGAGCTGAAGGCCGCCAGCAGCGCAGACCTCGGCTGGAAGGTGGACGAAATCCTCGTGTACCTCAGCTCGTTTATGACCCTGCACGCCGGCGATCTGGTCCTCACGGGCTTCCCGGCGGAGTGTGCACGCATCCAGCCCGGAGACACTGTTCTGTGCCGTGTGGAGGGCATTGGCGAGCTCCGCAACCCGGTCAAGGCTGCGTCCTGGGAGGAAACTCCCGCCTGATATGTCAGGCTTAGGCCATGGAATCTCCTGCTGCGCCCAGTGCCCAGCTGACGCAGCAGCCCACCCGTGGAGCGGCTGCCACCAGACACTACCGTGGAATCTTCAGGTTTCCACTGGTCCGGCAGCTCCTCCGCTTCACCGGCGTCGGCATTATCTGCACCGCCACGTCACTGGCTTTGTATGCGTTGCTGCGCCCCTGGCTGGGACCGCAGCTGGCCAATGCGGCCGCCCTGGTGCTTACGTCCTTGATGAACACGGCACTGAACCGCAGGCTGACGTTCAAGATCTCCGGGCAGCGCCGGATGGCCCGTGACCACCTGAACGGCATAATCGTCATTGCCGTTGCGCTGGTCATCACCGGCGGCAGCCTGGGCGTGCTGCATTGGCTGCACCCGGACGCCAGCGTGTCCGATGAGCTGTGGACCACCACGTTGTCAGGCTTCGTAGCCACCGCCGTGCGGTTCACGATGCTACGGCATTGGATTTTCCGCCGCGCCCGCCATATCTAGCGGCCGAGGGTCCTGACGCGTCCGACGGCGGTGCCCACCGCTGCCGCCGCCTGCTCCAGTTCGTCCGCGGTCACGTCTGAGGTGAAACTGAACCGCACGGCCGTCTGCGCCACTTCGGCGTCATAACCCAGCGCGGTCAGCACCGGCGACGGCGCATCCGAGCCGGCGGCACAGGCCGAACCGCTCGAGCACACCACACCCTGCCGCTCCAGCTCCAACAGCACGGATTCGCCGCTGGTGCCGGGGAAACAGAACGATGCCACGGACGGCAGCCGTTCCGTCCGGTGCCCGGTGAGCAGGGCGCCGGGAACGGTGTCCAGGATAGTGGCGATGTAGCGTTCGCGGAGAAGAGCCACACTGGCGGCGAGTTCCGGCAGCTCGGCGTGGGCGAGCGTCAGGGCCTTAGCCAGCGCCACGGCACCGGCAACGTTTTCGGTCCCGGACCGGCGGCCGCGTTCCTGGCCGCCGCCGTGCACCAGGGGCTCAACGCGGGTCCGGCCGCGGACGTACAACACGCCGCACCCCTTGGGCGCGCCGAGCTTATGGCCGGAAATGCTCAGGGCGTCCACGCCCAAGGCCTTGACGTCCAAGGGCAGCCACCCAGCGGCCTGGACGGCGTCGGTGTGGAACGGGATGCCCCGCCTGGTGGCGACGGTGGCCAGTTCGGCGACCGGCTGGATGGTGCCCACCTCATTGTTCGCATACATGACGCTGACCAGGGCAGTTTCCGGCCGGAGCACGGCGGCGAGCGCCTCCGGCGTCACCCGGCCGGTCCCGTCCACCGGAACCACGTCCGCGGTGAACCCGTGAAACCGTTCCAGGAAGCGCGCGGACTCCTCCACGGCTGGATGTTCGACGGCGCTGATCACCACGCGGTTGAGGGCCGGGTCCGCAGCCTGCCGGGCCAGGGCAACGCCCTTGACGGCGAGGTTGTCCGCCTCCGTGCCTCCCGAGGTGAAGGTGACCTCGCCCGGACGGCAGCCGAGCACCTTGGCCACGGCCGCACGGGCGCCTGCGAGCGCGGACGCCGCAGCCTCGCCCAAGGTGTGGCGGCTGGAGGGGTTGCCGAACTCGCCGCTCAGGTAGGGCCACATGGCCTCGAGGACCTCGCGGCGGATCGGGGTGGTGGCGGCGGCGTCGAGGAAGATCATGGGCGTTTCACCCGACGCTTAGTTCGACGTCCAGGCCCAGGTCCAGGGCAGCCACGCTGTGGGTGAGACCGCCGATGGAGATGACGTCCACGCCGGCCGCGGCGATGTCGGCGACGGTGCCGACGTTGACGTTGCCGCTGGCTTCCACAATGGCGCGTCCGTCCACCTGCTTAACACCGGAGCGGAGCTCGTCGAGGGTGAAGTTGTCCAGCATGATGGTGTCCACACCGGCAGCAAGGACAGGTTCAATCTGCTCGGCGCTGTCCACCTCCACTTCGAAGTGCGTGGTGTGCCCCAGCTGGGCCTTGGCCGCGGCGAGCAGGGCGGTGAGCTTCGCGGAGTCTCCGCCTGTGATGACGGCCAGGTGGTTGTCCTTGGCCAGCACGGCGTCGGAAAGGCTGTAGCGGTGGTTGGCTCCCCCGCCGCAGCGGACGGCATAGCGCTCCAGCACTCGCAGGCCGGGCGTGGTTTTTCGGGTGTCCGTGATGCGCGCCTTGGTGCCTTCGACGAGCCGGACGAATTCCGCGGTCTTGGTTGCGATGGCACTCATCCGCTGCACAAGGTTCAGCCCGACCCGTTCGGCGAGCAGCACCGAGCGCGCGTTGCCGGTGACGCGCGCGAGGTGCGTGCCGGCGTCGAACACTGCCCCCTCAGCGAGCAGCAGTTCCACGTCGGTGTCCGGGTCCACAAGCTTCATGGCGTCGCGGAACACCGTTCCACCGCTGAAGACGCCGGGCACCCGCGCGTTCAGAACCGCGGTGGCGCGGGCGTCGGCCGGGATCAGCAGCTGCGAGGTGATGTCACCGTTGGGCGCGTCCTCGGCAAAAGCCCGCTCCAGTATGTCCCGGACGGGTCCTGCGGGGAGGGTCAGGCTAGTCATTGACGAGGCTCGCTTTCCGGCTCATGGTGTAACGCTTATCAAAATGTTCGACGGCGGCATTCACGGACACACTGTCGCTGCGGTAATGCGCCCCCAAGGATTCCCGCCGCTCGCGTGAGGCATGCACCAGCAGCTGCGCAGCCAAAAGGAGATTGGCATCCTCATGATCGCGAGGATCGAAAGAGTCAGGAACGGTAACCGGATCGTCAGCGGAGGCCCAGGCCCCAAGCAAGCCCGAAGCCTCCCTAAGCAACACGCCATGACGCAAAACCCCAGCGTTGGCAGTCATCAAGCGCCGAAGAGCCACCCGGGAAAACGGCCCCGCCGCAGCGAAGGAAGTTTCACGAGGACCAGGTGGCGGGACTGTTTCAAACTGCCAAGGAGTGGACGCGGATGCCTCGTTGAAACGTGATCCAGAAGGGTGCGCATCCTCCACGAAGTCGTGGGACAGCGGTGCGGAAGCGTGCGTCAAGGGGAGGCCGCTCGCGGCCGAGACAGCACGCGGAGCATCGGTGTCCCGCGACGGACCGGAAGCCAGGAACCCCTCAACAGCCCGGCGCCCGAAGACCAGACCCTCAAGCAAAGAATTGCTGGCAAGCCGGTTGGCACCTTGGACGCCGGTGCAGGCAACCTCGCCGGCAGCCAGCAACCCGGGTACAGAGGTCCGCCCGTAACGGTCGGCAACAACGCCGCCCATCCAGTAGTGCGCTGCCGGTGCCACGGGGACGAGTTCCCGGGTCCAGTCGACACCGGCTTGGCGGGTGCGGGTGCTGATGGTCGGGAATCGCTTTTCGAGGTACCCCTTGCCGTGCAGGGCCTCGACCACCATGGCGTCAAGGAACACGTGCCCGTTGGGATCCCCAAGGGTGGCGAGGTGCAGGGCGATGCTGCGGGAGACGACGTCGCGCGGGGCAAGTTCTGCGTCAGGGTGGTAGGCGGGCATAAAGCGTTCGCCGTGGGCGTCCAGCAGGATGGCGCCTTCGCCGCGTACGGCTTCGGAAATCAGGAGCGGTTCAGCCCCGTTGCCGGCTGCCTCAAGGGCATCGGCCGGGAGCACCATGCAGGTGGGGTGGAACTGGAAGAACTCCAGGTCCGCCACTGCGGCTCCAGCCCGCCAGGCGAGCGCCAGCCCGTCGGCAGTTGCCACGGCGGGGTTGGTAGTCTGGGCGAACAGCCTTCCAGCTCCCCCGGTGGCCAGGAGCACGGCATCGCCGCGGATGGCGAGTTCCCGCCCGTCGTGGAGGAAATTCACTCCGTCCACGCGTCCTTCGCTCTGGGACAGGGACGTCACCTGGGCGTGCCCGATAACCTGGATCCGGCCAGCTGCCTGCGCATCCAGGACGGTCTTGATGAGCGCCCTGGCCACCCCGGCACCGGTTGCGTCGCCGCCGGTGTGCAGGATCCGCGGCGCGGAATGGGCGGCTTCGAGACCCAGTGAGGGGTCGCCGTCGTCGTCCATATCGAAACGCACGCCGAAGCGTTCCAAGCCGGCGATATCCAGACGGGCCTCCGTGCAGAGCACGCGGACTGCCTCTTCGTCGCAATGCCCGGCCCCGGCCTTCAGCGTGTCTGCGATGTGCGCGGCCACAGTATCTCCGGGCGCGGGTTCGTCGAGCACGGCGGAGATGCCACCCTGGGCGTAGTAGGTGTTGCTGTCCGCGAGCGCGCCCTTGGTCAGCAGCACCACTGCGGCGCCGGCGTCGGCGGCAAGCAACGCGGAGTACAGTCCCGCAATGCCGCTCCCGACGACGATCAGCCGCCGGGGTACCGGACCACCGGCTGGGCTCGCTGCGCTCATGTGGGGCTCGTTTCGGTTTCCAGGGTTACAGCGGGCGGGACTGCAGCGGCGGGCTACAGGGGACGCGCGGCGAGCATACGCTCGAGCGCGGTTTTGGCGTTGTCCTGGACGGAGTGGTCCACGCTGATGCGGTTGACGATGCGACCTTCGACGAGTTCCTCCAGGACCCAGGCGAGGTAGCCGGGGTGGATGCGGTACATCGTGGAGCAGGGGCAGATCACCGGATCTAGGCAGAAGATGGTGTGCTGCGGGTACTCGGCAGCGAGCCTGTTAACCATGTTGACTTCCGTGCCGATTGCGAAGGTGGTCGGTTCGGTGGCGGCCGCGATGGCCTTCTTGATGAAGTCGGTGGAGCCGGCGGAGTCGGCAGCGTCCACCACCTCCATGGGGCACTCGGGGTGCACAATCACGTTGACGCCGGGGAACTCGGCGCGGGCCTTTTCGATCTGGCCGACGTTGAAGCGCTTGTGGACCGAGCAGAAGCCGTGCCAGAGGATCACGCGGGAATCGAGCAGGGCCTGTTCATCGTTGCCGCCCAGTTCCTTGCGCGGGTTCCACATGGGCATCTGCTCCAGCGGCACACCCATGGCCTTGGCGGTGTTGCGGCCCAGGTGCTGGTCGGGGAAGAACAGGACCCGCTGGCCGCGTTCGAACGCCCATTCCAGGACCACCTTGGCGTTGGAGGAGGTGCAGACAATGCCGCCGTTGCGGCCGCAGAAAGCCTTCAGGGCGGCGGAGGAATTCATGTAGGTGACCGGAATGACCGGAACCCGACCCTCTGCGTCGGCCTCGGTGCCGAAGATTTCTTCGAGCTGTTCCCAGCACTCCTCCACGGAGTCGATGTCCGCCATGTCTGCCATGGAGCAGCCCGCGGCGAGGTTGGGCAGGATGACGGCCTGTTCCGGGGTGGAGAGGATGTCCGCGGTTTCGGCCATGAAGTGCACGCCGCAGAAAATGATGGCCTCGGCGTCAGGCCGGGTGAGCGCGGCGTTGGCCAGCTGGAAGGAGTCCCCCACGAAGTCGGCGTACTGGATGACTTCGTCGCGCTGGTAGAAGTGGCCCAGGACCACTGCCCGGTCGCCCAGCTTTTCTTTCGCCGCACGGATGCGGACGTCCAGCTCGGCATCGCCGGCGCGTTTGTATTCCTCCGGAAGCTGGCCTTGACGGGGGGTGGCGGCCGGCGCAACGTCAGCACTGGAGGCGCCGGGACCATAAGCCGGGGCACCGGCGAGCGCCCCTGCGAGGTCGTATTCCCACGGCCCCTTGGCGAGCGCCGGGCTGCAGGTGGCTGCTGTTTTGCCTGCAGCCGCGCTCCGGGACGCGCTTTCGGCCTGTTCGCGCGTGATCAGCTGGATGGCTGTGTTGACGCTGCTCATGGTGTGCTCCTGTTGTCGGGATCAAGGCCGGGGCGGCCGGTGAAGCGGTAGAGACGTGGCGGGCGGTGCTTGCCGCCCTGGAGGTACTCGCCGGTTTCTTCGATCTCCGGCGTGGATTTGAGCTGGCGGCGGAAGTTGGCCGGGTCCAGCCGGGTGTCCAGGACTGCTTCGTAGACTTCGCGGACCTGGGCGAGGGTGAAGTACTCACCCAGGAAGTGGTAGGCCACCGAGCCGTAGGCCAGTTTGTTCCGCAGGCGCCGGAGCGCGTACTCAACAATGGCGTTGTGGTCGAAGGCCAGGTCCCCCACCTTGTCTGCCCTGAACCACTTCACGTTCTCCGATTCGTCGGCCAGGGCGGCTTCGGTGGGCTGGACCAGGGCCCAGTAGACGATGGACACAACGCGCTGCGTGGGTGAGCGGTGCAGCCCGCCGAACGCATAGAGCTGTTCCAGGTAGCTCGGGGTGAGTCCGGTGGTTTCCCGGAGGTTTCGGGACGCAGCATCCTGCAGGGATTCAACATGCGTCAGCGGTCCGCCGGGAAGTGCCCAAAGGTCTTTGTACGGCTCACGGATCCTGCGGACCAGGGGTAGCCACAGCGTAGGCCGGCCCGAGGTTTCGCTGGGCCGCAGGGCGAAGATGACGGTGGAGATGGCAAGCGAGGGTGCAGCGGTGGCCCGCTCGGAGACGTTCGCTGAACTGCTGTACACGGTCACTCACCCGCTCCCTGCTTTTGGGCTTCACTGCCATCACCTAGTTATAGTCAATATGACTAGAACTGATTCTACGGCCACATTCCCCTGATTCAAAATGTTTCGCCGCACAATGCAACCGGATGAAGGCCCCTGTGGCTGGTCCGCCAGACCGGGTGGCGATCATCGCATCCAAAACGCGCCGCAGGTCCGGACTGCCGGAAACGGTGTGAACCTCGATCAGTTCCGGGATCGCAGCCAGCACCCCGGACTGTCGGTAAAACGTCGAACAATTTTGGCATCCAAGGCCTCGACGTTTAGACAACCGCCTTCGCTAGCACCTTGGGGTAAGCAACTTGCCAGCCAATAGTCATCCAAATGATTCAAAGTGCCGGCATCGTTGCAGACCGGTTGCCCGCGAGCCAGCGACTTAGGCGGTAAATTCAAATGGTCCCCTTAGTGGCACCCACCCCAACCCCAAGAAGGTTCTCAGGCATGACATCGACGTCCACGGCAGTGCGGCCGGCATCCCACCTCGGCCACACCATGAAATCCCGGCAGCTCACCATGATGGGACTGGGCAGCGCCATCGGCGCCGGCCTGTTCCTGGGTTCAGGGGCCGGCATCCAGGCCGCCGGGCCTGCCGTGCTGATCTCCTATCTTGTCGCCGGGACGCTCATCATCCTGGTGATGTGGGCGCTGGGCGAGATGGCCGCTGCGAATCCCACGAGCGGCGCCTTCTCCGTGTACGCCGAACGGGCGCTGGGAAAAACCGCCGGCGCTACGGTGGGCTGGCTGTGGTGGCTCCAGCTGGTGGTGGTCATCGCTGCGGAAGCCCTGGGCGCAGCGGGCCTCCTGTTTTCCGTCTGGCCGGTTATCCCCGTCTGGGCCCTGGCCCTGATCTTTATGTTTGTGTTTACGGCCATCAACCTGACGGGTGTGAAGAACTTCGGCGAGTTCGAATTCTGGTTCGCCATCCTGAAGGTCGCCGCCATTGTGGCGTTCCTGGCCGTGGGGGCCGCCCTGCTGCTGGGCCTCCTGCCCGAAGTAGCTTCGCCCGGACTCGCCAACATCACCACCGATTTTGCTCCTGCCGGGCTTGGCGGAATCGCCACGGCATTGTTCGTAGTGATCTTTGCCTTTGGCGGAACCGAGATCGTTGCCGTGGCCGCCGCGGAAACGGAGGACCCGGAGCACAGCGTGGGCAAGGCGATCCGCACAGTGCTGTGGCGCATCCTGGTCTTCTACATCGGCTCGGTATTTGTCATCGCTGCAGTCCTGCCGGTCTCCTCCAAAGGACTCGCCTCGCCCTTTGCCGGCGTGCTCGACGCGGCCCGGATCCCGGGCGCCGGGACGGCGATCACCCTGGTTGCCGTCGTCGCGCTTCTCTCCGCACTTAGCGCCAACCTCTACGGCGCGTCCCGCATGGTGTACTCGCTCGCCGAACGGGGCGAGGCTCCCCGGTTCCTGGCCAGGCTCAGCGGCGCCAGCGTGCCCATGGTGGCAGTGGGCGTGTCGGTGGCGTTCGGCTTCTTCGCCACGGTCCTGGAGCTGCTGTTCCCGGACCGGATCCTGCCGGCACTGTTCCAGCTGGTCGGATCCACGTGCCTGGTGGTCTGGGGCACGGCCCTTGTCTCGCAGCTGATCCTCCGGCACCGCGCGGACCGGGATGGTGCCGCGCTTCCGCTGCGGATGCACGGATTCCCGGGCCTGACCATCTTCGGACTCGTCCTCCTGGGACTGATTTTCGCTGTGGGCTTCAGCGCGGAAAGCACCCGCGGCCAGCTGCTGAGCACCTTTGTTCTGGTTGCCTGCCTCGCCGCAGCCTGCTGGCTGGGCGCCCGGCCGGGCACCCGCGATCGCCAACCCAAGTAAGTAGCAGGAAACGGTCCCGTCCTCTTCTAAGCCATGACCTACCGCTATATGGCCAGCGCCGATACTGCCGGCTGCTCCAACACGCTCAAGGCGCCGGTGGAACGGAACCGGCCGCTGGCGGAGGTGGAAACCAGCGAATCCGCTGTTGAACTGCCCGGTCCGAAGGCAGGTAAAGTGGTGCGTACCTTCGGTGGTGCAGGCGACAGGATCAAGGCCGGCGAACCCCTGATCGTGTTCGAGGTACCGGACAACACTGCCGGAATCGTGGGCACGGTCCCGAAGGACGAGGCACCGACGCGCCCGGGTCCGCCTGAGCGCCGTACTTGATGAGGAATGACACCATGAGCGGCAGGCACACCGGCGAGATGCATTCCCACACCGTTGAGGGCACGGACCCCCAGCTGTACGTGGAGGTGCTCGATCCCCAGGACGACGCCGGACTGCGCCCCGTGCTGCTGCTACACGGCTTCTCCTCTTCCAGCAAACTCAACTGGCATGACACCGGCTGGGTGGCGGCCCTGCTGGAGGCAGGCCGCCGCGTCATCACCGTGGACCTGCCCGGCCATGGCCGCAGCGGCGCTCCCGAAGACATGGACTCCTACTCCCCCAGCCGGATCCGCGCGGACCTGCTGCAGATAGCGTTCGACGCCGGCGTGCGGCCATTGCGCAATGGTGACCCCACGAGCGGGGTTGACGTGGTGGGCTATTCCTTGGGCGCGCGGCTTGCCTGGGAATTCGGCGCCACCCAGCCCGAGATCGTCCACCGCCTGGTCCTGGGCGGACCGAACATCGCCGATCCGCTGGCAGCCTTTGACCTCATCGCCGCCCAGAACTACCTCGCCGACGGAACCCCCATCGCGGACCCGTCCACGTCCGGCCTGCTCAAGATGGCCATGCTCCTGCCGAGCAACAACATCTTCGCGCTGCTGTCCCTGGTGGATGCCATCAAGGCCGAACCCTTCGATCCAGCCGAAGCCGTTCCCCACATGCCGATGCTTCTTGTGGCCGGCGACCAGGATGAACGTGCGGCCACCATGCCGAAGCTCGCCGAACTTGGAATCCGGGCAGGGTCCATGGCTGAACAGCTGACGTTGCCTGGCCGCAGCCACACCAACGCCATCACCAGCCGGGCCTTCAAACAAGGCGCCATCGCTTTCCTGGGAGTCTGAGCACAGCGCGGCTGACCCCTGGCGGCTGATTCCTGACAGGGATTTCATGGCTCCCGCATAGGTTCCGCTGCTTGGATCCTCAGATGCAGCATCCTTCAAAAATCCTGACTGCCACGGCCTACTCCCACCTGGTGGAGGAAGGTTCGGCGTCCCTCGATGATCCGCTGGGCGCGTTCACCTCGGAGTTCCAGCTCCAGGCGATGGTCCAGGACAGCAACAACGAATCGCGGAGCCTGCTGATGGCCGCTGTGCGCCTTTCCGACCTCCACGACGCCGCCATCCTCTCCATGTCCGCCGGCAGCTTCGTGCTGGTGGTTTTCACAAAGCGTGCCGACCTCAGCGACGTCCCCGAACGGACGGCGCCGATCCAGGACATCACCAAGACCGTTTCCGCCGCGCTCGCTTGACTCAGCTGCGGCGGGAGGCCGTATCCCCGCTTCCCGCTGCGGCGGCAGAAGGTAGGCTGGAATCGGGCGGAGACAGCCGGAGAGGGAGCAAATGAGCACGCGTTTTGAAGACCGCACCCATGCCGGTGAACGGCTGGCGGCGGTGCTCACCCAGTTCCGGGAACGCCCCGACACCATCGTCCTGGGGCTGGCCCGCGGCGGTATCCCCGTCGCCGCCGCGGCCGCGAAGGCCCTGTACCTGCCGCTCGGCGCCGTTCTGGTCCGTAAACTCGGCATCCCCGGCCACGACGAAACAGCGTTCGGCGCACTGGCCTGGTCCGGAGGCCGGATAGTGCGCCTGCTCAACCGTCCCCTGATCACCCGCATTCTGGATCACGGAGTCCGCCAGGAATGGCTGGATGAAGTGGAGAAACGCGAGCGGGCCGAGCTGCTCCGCCGGGCCGGGACCTACCCGGGGATCAGCAACAACCTCACCGGCAAAACAATCCTCCTTCTCGACGACGGCCTGGCCACCGGAGCCACCATGCGCGCCGCCGTCGAGGCCGCCCGTTCGGGTGGCGCGGCACTCGTCGTCGCCGCAGCCCCGGTGGGTTCGGTGGAGGCCTACGCGGCAGTGTCCAGGGTGTGCGATGCCGTGCTGTGCCTGCATCTGCCGGGCAAGTTCCGCGCCGTGGGTAGCTTCTACCGGCACTTCGAGCAACTTGCCGATGAGGACGCCATCAGACTTCTGAACCAGTAGGCGCCCCGCAGCAGCCCAGCCCTCAGGGCGCCACCGGGCTCACGGCAACCGGCGGGCTCACGGCAACCGGCGGGCCCAAGCCAGATGGCCGGAACCCGCCGTTGTGCGATGCGGACTACCCTAGTGGTGACTGCTGACGCCGAGCGGGTTGCCCTTCGTCTCCTTGGCGAGCAGAACCCCGGCTGCTGAAATCACGCACAGGATCATGATGTAGATGCCGATGGATCCGGTCCATTTGGTGCTCAGCAGCAGAGTCTCGGCAATGGTTGCAGCGAAAGCACCACCGAGGATGGCGCCGAAGGCGTACCCGATGGAGATGCCCGAGTAGCGGACATTGGGCGGGAACATCTCGGCGTACATTGCCGACATGGGGCCGTAGGAGAGGCCGAGGCCGATGGTCAGGACGAAGAGCGCCACAGCGTAAAGCCAGATGTTCCTGGTGTCGATCAGGGCAAACATCGGGATCATCCACATGAAGATGATTGCATAACCGATCAGGAACGTCTTGACCCGGCCGATCCGGTCCGAGAGCCAGCCGCCTGCGAGCGTGAAGATCAGCCAGCCGAAGGAGGCAAGGGTGGTGGCCAGCAGGATTTCCGGGACCGGCATCTTCAACGTCCTGGTGGCGTAGGAGATGAAGAAGGCAATCAACAGGTAGCCAGCGGCGTTGTTGCCAATGAAGATCATGGTCGAGTAGAGCACGGGCCTCTTATGGTTACGAATGAGCTCGCTAAGGGGAGCCCCGCTTTCGGCCTTTCGGGCCGCCATCTCCTGGAAGACGGGGCTCTCGGCCACAGCCCGGCGGATCAGGTATCCCACCACAATCAGCACTATGGACAGCAGGAACGGCACCCGCCAGCCCCAGGCCGCGAAGTCTTCCTTTGACATGTTCGAGTTGAGAACGAAGAGCAGGCCGGTGGCCAGGATCATGCCGACCGGGACCCCGATCTGCGGGTACGCACCGAACACACCGCGGCGGCTCTTGGGCGCGTGCTCTACGGCCATCAGCGCAGCACCGCCCCATTCACCGCCGGCGGAGAAGCCCTGGACAACGCGGAGGAGGATCAGCAGGATGGGAGCCCAGACGCCGATCTGCGCATAGGTCGGGAGCATGCCGATCAGCGACGTGGCTGCGCCCATCATCAGGAGGGTGAAGACCAGCATTGCCTTGCGGCCGAGCCGGTCGCCGAGGTGGCCAGCGACAACTGCACCAAGCGGGCGGAACAGGAAGCTGATGCCGATGAGCGCGAAGGACAGGATCTGGGCCAGGCCCGGGTTGGATTCGTTCAGCGGGGCCAGGAACAGCGGGGACAGCAGCGTGCCCGTCAGTTGCGCGAAGATGAAGAAGTCGTACCACTCGATGGTGGTGCCGACCAGGGTTGCAGCGAGAACCTTGCGTTCCTCGTGCTTGCTGCTCGGGCCCACCTCGGAATCGACGCGTGAAGTTTCGGTCATTGGCACTCCGTGGCTTGGGGGCAGCCTGGTGAGGGATTCCGGCTGCCGGGGTGGATTCAGGTCGTTCGATTTACTGATCGAACGGTCAGTAAGTACGACGTTACGCCAAGATGTGACGAAACGCACGACTTTTCTTGAATCTTCGTGCGGATCAATTCCATAGTTGAACTTCTATTCGGAATCAACACACAGCTTTTTTGAGAATCAGCACACCTACCGGGGTGCGCGAAGCGCCGTCACGGTGCACGCGCAGCTCCTGCACAGCCGCCTAGGATGAATCCATGACGCCCACCGCAGTCCCCTCCGGAGCAGCTCAGGCTTCCCCTTCCCAGACCCTGTCGCGCGGAATCCGGGCACTGGAAATCCTGGCCGCGGCGCAGGCGCCGTTGACCATTGCGGAGCTTGCCGACGCCATGGGAGTCCACCGTTCCGTGGCCTACCGGATCCTGCGGACCCTGGAGGATCATTCCTTGCTGGTGCGCGATGACGCCGGCAGAGTCCAGCCAGGGCCCGGGCTCGCCGTCCTGGCGCGGGGCGTGGCCCGCGATCTCCAAACGGCGGCCTTGCCGGAGCTGACCCAACTCGCCAACGCCCTGACCATGAGTGCCTTTGTGGCCGTCTGGGACCGCGACGACTGTGTCACCATCGTCACTGTGGACCCGCGGCATACCGGCGCCGCGATTGTCCAGCACCCTGGCTCCCGGCATCCAATCAGCGCCGGTGCCCCCGGAATTGCGATCCAGTCAGCGTATTCAGAAGCTGACTGGCATGCGGCCGCGCCCGGAATCCCCTACCGGCCCGAGGCGGGAACCGCGCGGCAACTGGGCTTTGCCGCCAGCCACGATGAAGTCCTCGCCGGCGTCTCCTCCGTAGCAGTTCCGGTCCGGGTCGCTGGCGGCCGGCCGGCCGCGCTGGCCGTCGTTTACATCCGGGCAACCCAGAATCCGGACGAAATCGCCGCGGCGCTAGTGGCGGGCGCCGGGCGCATTGAGGCCCAGCTGGGCTGACCGCGGCATACCCCGACTGGCCGTGACCACCGCCCGGCGCCGATCAGTGGCGTTTGCGGAGAATGACTGCGGCCGCAGCACCCAGCACCAGCAGGCCGCCAGCAGCAACCACAGGCACAACGAATGCCGTGTGGTAGCCGTGGGCCTGCGCGAACTGGCCACCAACCGCGGCACCCAGCGCGGTGCCGGCCACGATACCGCTGGCCAAAGCCGTCATCACGGTCCCCAGCCGTTCCACCGGCGCCACCAGGCTTCCGATCGCGAAGACCGTGACCATCACGGGACCCACCGGCAGTCCCAGGACCAGCAGCACCACCACCATGCCGCCCAACGATCCCGGCACCAGAAGCAGCAACGCAAGCACCGTCATCAGTGCCGCGCTGACCAGCCACCGGGCCGCCGGCGTGAAGCGCTGGGGCCAGTACGCCACGGACAGGGCTGCGGCGGCAGAACTCAATCCCATGACCGCATACAGCAGTCCGGCGATTTCAGAGGAGGCGAAACTCGCAGAGAACGAGCTCAAGGACGTCTGGGCGGACCCAAAGAAGGTGCCCATGGCCACCATCGCCAGGACGGGCAGTGCGACGACGGCGGGAATCCTGGCTGCCTTGCGCGAGGCAGCGGAGACCCGGTTTACGGGAACCGCCTTGTGGGTGGAGTGCATGGCAAAGGCGGGAACCAGCGTGATGGTCATGGCTGCAGCAAGGGCCAACGGCAGCCAAGGGGCCACCAGGCTGGCCAAAATTCCCACTAGGGCCGGTCCCAGGACAAACGTCAGTTCATCGGCGGTGCCCTCGTAGGACAGGGCCGTATCAAGGTCCCTCCGGTCCTTCGCTTCCTTGCCCCGCGAGGTGAGCGCCATCCAGCGCACCCTGGCCAACGGCCCTACCTGCGGGCAGCTGGCACCGGCGAGGAACGCTGCAGTGATTACGGCGACGGGAAAGGACCCGGCGTCGGGCGCGGCCCAGGCCGTACCGATCAGCCCCAGGACGGCCAAGGCATTGAGCACCGCCGCAACCAGGAGGACGGGCCGCTGCCCCCTGCGGTCTGCGAGGGCACCAAAGAAGGGGGCGCCGAGAGCCGAGCCGATCCCCACGGCACCGGCGGCCGTACCGCCCAGCGCGTAGGAGCCGGTCACGGACGTGACGAGGGTCAGTGCACCGACGGTCAGCATGGCCAGGGGCAGCCGGGCGAACAGGCCCAGGGGGATAAAGCTGCGGCCGGCGAGGTGCGGGAGCCTGGCGAACCGACCCGTGGGCGGAGCCAGCGCAACGGACGCCGGCGCATTGTCGGGATGGACAGTGTCGGGAGCGTCGGCGCCGGCAGAGACCGGCGCCTCCAGGGAAGCGGACAGGGAGGACATCGCTGAAGATTTCAAGGTAACGGGCTCGTTCAGTAATGCGCATCGTCCCTCCTCCCGATGCGCGCGACCCGGTAACTGTTCAATCATATAGGCCGGTTTGGCCCAGTCCAGTCCGGCATGGCCGCAGTCACACCAGCGCCTCGGCGGCGTCGGAAATGCGGAGCGTGGAACCGTTCCGACCCTTGAGGATCTGGAGTTGGGTTCCGATGCGCTGTTTCATCTCCCCCACATGGCTGACCAGACCCACAACGCGGCCGCCGTCACGAAGGCCTTCGAGGGCATCCATGACCTGTTCTAGAGATTGTTCGTCCAGGCTGCCGAAACCCTCGTCGACAAAAAGCGTCTCGATCTGGATGCCACCGGATTCCTGCTGCACAACGTCTGCCAGCCCCAGGGCGAGGGACAGGGACGCCATAAAGGATTCGCCACCGGAAAGCGTAGAGGTATCCCGGCGGTGACCGGTCCACTGGTCCACCACTTCCAGCCCCAACCCGGATTTTGCGCCGCGCGCGGCCTTGGCGTCTGAATGCTGGAGCAGGTAGCGGCCATCGCTCATGGCGACCAGCCGTTCGGAAGCAGCCAAGGCCACCTGTTCGAGCCGTGCCGCGAGGACGTAGGTGTTCAGGCTCATACGGTAGGTGTTGTCTCCACGGCCGGCCGCGGTATCAGCCAGGGCTGTCAGGAGCTGGGCGCGTTCCCTGGGAACGCGCCCGGAACCGGCCAGCTGTTGGTAATCGTTGCGGACAGCGGCTAGCGCCTCCACACAGCGCGCGGCCATGGCGGCGGCAACATCGGCAGCCCGTGCTTCCTGTCCGGCCTTCTCCGCGGCGTCCTGCAGGTCAGCGAGGAGGGCTTCGTCCACCACGGGATGGGCGGCCTCTTCAGTCAGTGCCAGCAGCAGATCCTCGGATGCGAACAGCTCGGCAATCCGCGCCTGTTCGTCCTGGCCGGCCCGGACCTCGGCCTGCAAGGCAGCAGCATCAGCAGATGACAGCAGCTGTGCCCGGGCTTCAAGGTCAGAACTGAAACCAGCCTCCGGCAACGCCAGGTCAAGCTGGTTCCGTGCTTCCTCGGCCCTGGCCTTGGCTCGGCTGAGCAATGCCTGGGCCTCCACGGCCTTCTCCAACGTGGCGGCGGCATCCTGCAGCGCCCGCAGCCGCTGCGTGAGTCTGCGGTGACCGCCGCGCAGCGCAGAGAGTGCGCTGTCAAGGGACGCCAGCTGGTCCACCAGTCCTGACAATTCAGCGGTGACCTGTGCGAGTTCGGATGCCGCGCCGTGCCTGGCGGAATCCGCTGCCGCAATTCGGGCCTCCGCGGCCTCAAGCTGCTGCCGGAGGTCCGCGAGGTTTTTCACCGCCAGCTGCGACTCGCCGGCGGCATTGCGGGCGGACTCGAAAGCCGCAAGCGCATCCGTTTCGGGCATGTCCCCGCCCTGGCTTTCAAGGACAGCCACCAACTGGTTCGCGTCGCCCAACTCACGGGCCCGCGCTGCCAGCTTTGTCTCTGCGGCCTCATGGTCCTGCTGGGCAGCTTCCTCGGCCTGGCTGAGGCCCAGCGCTGACGCCGCAGCCTCCGCAGGAGCCGGGTGGTCCGCACTGCCGCAAACGGGGCAGGCCTCGCCTTCGGCCAGCTGGGCAGCGAGTTCGGCGGCGGCGTTGGCGAGTCTTTCCTCGCGCAGGTCCAGCCAACGGAGTTTCTTCTCGAGCTGGATCTCCCGGGACGCCGAGTGACGCTCCGTGGCGAGCGCCTGCGCGGCGCGTGCAGCCGCACAGCGCCGGACGGCGTCAAGAAGCTCCCCGGCCGCAGCGGCTTCCTTCTCATGGAGCGTGGCGGCTGAGGCCAGTTCCGTCAGTGGCTCCAGGCCTGCCGTCAGGGTTTCCTGCTCCGCGCGGAGACCCTGCAGCGAAACGCCAAGGTCAATGTCCTTTTGGGTGAGTTCCTGCTGCTTCGTGGTGAGCGAGGCGCGCCTGGCAACCAGTGATTGAAGGCGTTCCTCATCCGGCAACCTGGCTTCCACAACGGCCAACAGTGACCTGAGGCGGCTGAGCTCACCCACAACGTCAAGTGCCGCGGCGGCGGAAAGCCCGGCATCGCCGTGGTCTGCATCCAAGGCACCGAGGTCCAGCTGGCCCAGTTCGGGGTCTTCATCCGCGGCCATCCGCAGCAGTGTGATGGCGGATTCCATGGCTCCCGCGGCGTGCCGGACCTGGGTCTGGCTGGACTGGACAGCCTGCAGCTGACCGGTGAGCACCTCGGCGCGGCGGTGTTGTTCGAGCCGGGCGCCATGGAGCTGCAGGGATGGCAGGATTGCCTCAGCGGCGGCCTTCCGGGCCTCGGCGGCTGCCAGCTTGCGGTGGCGCTCCCGCCGCGCGGATTCGTTCTCCAGCCGGTCTGACGCTTGCCTGCTGACGGCCGCTGCGGCGTCCGCCGCCGCAGCCAGTTCGACTGCGCGGTGGGCCACGGTTTCCTGCAGCCATTCGATCCGGTCCGCCGGCTCCTCCTGGGCAGGTGCCGCAGAATCATCAATGGCCAGCGCCTCGGCCTCGGCTTCGGCCCGCGCCGCCAGCAGCTCAAGCTCTGCGTTCAGCCGGGCAACATCGCTCCGCGCGGCCTGGGCCTGCGCCGACAGCTCCTGTTCCAGGGCTTCGAACCGCTGGGTGCCAAAGAGTTTCTGCAGCAGTTCCAGGCGATCGGCTGCCTTGGACCGCAGGAAGGCGGCAAAATCGCCCTGCGGCAGCATCACCACTCGGGTGAACTGTTCCCGGTCCATTCCGAGCAGTGCGATGATTTCAGCGCCGGCTTCATCATTGCGTCCGGATCGCTCCGTCCACGTTCCGCTGAGGCGTTCCCGGAGGAGCGTTTTGGCCTGCTGTGTGGTGAAGCCGTTCTTTCCCCGGGCACTGGGTTTATCCCAAGCCGGCGACCTGGTGACTTCGAAATGCCGGCCCTGGGCGGAAAACTCGCAGGTGACCGCAGGCTCCAGCGAAAGCTCGGCATGATCGCTGCGCAGGCGCTTGCCGTCCTGGCGCGCCCCCGGCACGGATCCGTACAGCGCAAAGCAGACAGCGTCCAGCACGCTGGTCTTCCCTGCTCCGGTAGGTCCGTTGAGGAGGAAGAGTCCGTGGGCACTCAACCTGTCGAAGTCGATTTCCTCGGTGCCCGCAAAGGGCCCGAAGGCGGAGATGACAAGGCGGTGGATCCTCATAGCGATGCCTCCCTGAGGCGGACGTTATCCAGCGCCGCGGCGATAGCCGACTGCTCGTGGTCGTCCGCGTCCCGCCCCCGCACGTGATCGAGGAATCCGCAGCAGAGCGAGAGATCATCCTGGGCTTCGGCGAGCCGGCTGCTGTAGCTTTTGGACGCCTTGACGGCGCCGCCCTGCGGATCAAACCCGAGGACCAGCGTGTCCGGAAAACGGGCCCGCAGCCGCTCCATGGCCTGCGCGGGCCGCTGCTCATCCGTGAGCGTGATCTGGCAGTACGCCCCTTCGGCCCAGGAATGCTCTGCGGACTCCAGGAGTTCCGAGATTCCGCCGCGGAGCACGGCCAGCTTCCGCGGGGCTTCCCAGATCAGTTCCGATACGCCGGCCACACCGTCCGGGCTGACGTCGATCAGCCAGCTTCCCTTGTCGTGCTTGGCTTCGGAGAACGAGTAGGCCAGGGGCGATCCCGAGTACCTGACCTGCGGCGACAGCGTCTGCCGGCCGTGCAGGTGCCCCAGCGCGGTGTAGCTGAATCCGTCGAACAGGTCCAGGGGCACGGCTCCGACTCCCCCGATGCTGAGATCCCGCTCACTGTCGGAGCTGATCCCGCCGCTGGCGAACGTGTGGGCGAGGACCACCGAATGGACCGTTCCCGCTGCGTTGCGCTGCGCGAGGTCCGCCCGGATGCGGTCAGTGGCGGCGCGCGTGACTTCGAAGTGGCTGGCGGTTTCCGCGCCGAGTTGTTCGGCGACGAGGCGCGGTTCCAGCCAGGGGATTCCATAGATGGCCAGGACGGTCCCAGGCGTCGCACCGTCACCCGGGCCCAGCGGCAGGACAACTGGCTGGTCCAGGTCCGCCAGCCTGGTCCGCAGGTGGACGCCGCCACGTTCCAGCAGCCTGGACGCGAAGCCCAGCCGGATGGCGGAGTCGTGGTTACCGGATGTCAGCACCACCGTGGCACCGGCATCCGTGAGCCGCACCAGGGCATCGTCCAACAGCCCTACCACGTCGACGCCGGGCAGGGCGCGGTCGTAGACGTCGCCGGCAATCAGGACAACATCGACCGCGTTTTCGGTGACGGCGCTGACGAGCTGATCAACAAATGACCGTTGGGCGTCCAGCATCCCGACGCCATGGAAGGACCTGCCCAAGTGCCAGTCCGATGTGTGCAATAACCGCATATTCTTACGCTAGCGGCTGCCACCGACAGTTTAGGACACCGCCGCAACAGGCCGTGGCCCAGTCAGGCCAGCTAGCTGCGCTTTCCGTCGAAGAAATCCTGGGCCTCGTCGCGGCTGTCCGGCTGGTCCGCGGTGGAATGAACCGGTGCGGCCTTCACCGGGGCAGCTGCCGTTGCAGGCACCGTAGCGGCCTCGTCGGCGACGTCGGCATCGTTGGTATCGACGTCAACATCCTCGTCGTCAAAATCCTCAACATCGTCGGCGTCGCTGTCGTCAGGCACTGACCCGCCAGCGGCCGAAGCAGTTACGGAAACAACCGGCTCAGCGAACCCGCGGAAGACCAGCCCGGCGATGGCCGCGCCCGCCAAGGGAGCAACCCAGAACAGCCACAGCTGCTCTAGGGACCAGCTGGAGCTGAAGAGGGCCGAGGCAGTGGCACGGGCGGGGTTGAACGGTGCGTTGCCCACGGAGAGGCCCAGCTGCAGCAGGACGGCGACGGAGAGGCCCACGGCTACGGCGGCTGCCGTCTTGCTGACGTTGTTGCGCGCAGTGGTGCCCAGGAAGACTGCAACCAGGATGGCGGCCCCAAGTACTTCCAGCAGGAGCACGCCGGCGAGGGGCGCCTGGATGATGGAATGTTCGCCGAATCCGGCGGTCACGGTGTCGAACGCCGTGCGGCTGTCCTGGATGCCCGGCAGTGTGCGCAGGATGCCGAAGAGGGCGAGGGCGCCCAGGAGCCCGCCCACCAGCTGCGCGCCGATGTAAGCAGCGGCGTCACCGAGCCGGATCCGGCCGGCAACGGCGTGGCCAACGGTCACCGCCGGGTTGAAGTGTCCGCCGGAAACGTAGCCGAAGGCCAGCATCGCCGCAGTCACTGCCAGGCCTGCTGCGAGGGCGGCGGGCAGCGGGCTGGACTGCGGGATGGAGAACAGCGGCACGCCCAGGCCTGCCACCACGATGAAAAGGCTGCCAAAGGCTTCCGCAGACAGCCTGGACACCAGCCCGTGCCGGATTTCGGCACCGCTGCCGGCAGTCAGCCCGGGGGCGGGGTCACGGTGGACGGGCACAGGCGTGGTCATGGTGGGGCAATCCTTAACGTTGGGGTGTGGTGCCTTTGCATTCTGCCAAGGGATTCTGGGCGTTGGCTGAGTCCGAGCTTAGTGGACGGACGGTGTGGCACCTCCGGCGCGTTGCACCACCGCCCCACGGTAAATTTACTGTCATGAGCATTGAACCGGGCGCCGTTCCCGCACCCCCGCTGAAGTCACGCATCCACGGCTGCCTCCTGGGCGGCGCCTTAGGAGACTCGCTGGGCTACGCGGTGGAGTCCGACTCGATCGAGGCCATCCGCCAGCGCTTCGGCCCGGCGGGCCTGACGGACCTGGCAGGGCTCGACGGCGGCAGCCACTTTTCGGACGACACGCAGATGACGCTGTACACCGTGGACGGACTGGTGGAGGTGCTCGAATGGGCCAATGACGGCGTGGGCGCCGATGCGAACGCCTGCGTGTGGCTGGCTTATCTCCGCTGGTTGGACACCCAGGGTGAGTCTGTACCACCGCAGGCCCCGGCGCAGCCGCCGCGGTGGATCGACGGCAACGAGGTGCTGAGGCGCCGCCGCGCCCCGGAAAAGACATGCATCAGCGGACTGGCTACCGGTGAAATGGGTACGGTCTACCGGCCGGTGAACCCTGAGTCGAAAGGCCGCGGAACGGTGATGCGGTCCGCGCCGTTCGGCCTGATTCCCTACATAGCGTCCGACGCCGTCTATAAGTTAAGTGCCGACGCCGCCTCCCTGACGCACGGCCATCCGTCCGCACGGCAAAGTGCCGGCAGCTTCAGCCTGCTGATCCACCGCCTGGTGGCCGGTGACACCCTGCCGGACGCGGCGGCAGCGGTCCTGGCCGAAGTCCGTGGCCTGAAGGATGTGGCGGCGGAACTTCCCGAGCGGTTTGAAGCGGCCATCCGCTGTGCGGGAACAGGCGTCCTGTCGCCGGAGGAACTGGTTCGGCAGCTCGGCGGGGGCTGGGTCTCGGAGGAGGCGTTCGCCGTCGGGCTTTACGCTGTCCTGGCCACAGCGCCGGATGCGGACTCCACCCTGTCGCCGGAAGACCATTTCCGGGCAGCCGTGGCGCTCGCCGTCAACCACAGCGGCGCCAGCGATACCACGGGATCCATCGCCGGAAACATCCTGGGCGCCTACTACGGCGAAGAGTGCCTGCCCCCGGAATGGCTCAACGCATTCGAAGGGCTGGACGTCATCCGCGGCATGGCCGACCTTCTGGTGGGCGTTACGACCGCTTGAGCGCGACGTTGTTGCAGGCCTCGCAGATGTCCTCCGGGATCAGGCCCCGGCGCTGGAGCACTCCGAAGATAACGCAGCCCAGGCAGAATCCGGCGAAGGCTTCCAGCGAGGCAGCCGCGATGAGTACCGCGAGCACAATCCACGCTGCCGGGGCGGCGCCGGCAAGGAACAGGATCAGCGCCGTGGTGGAGACTACAGTCCCCATGCCCTGGGCAAAACGCTTGGGCGGTCCGGGAACCAGGCGAACGCGGCCCAGCCGGGGTGCCAGGACCTTGACGGAGAGCAGGGCCAGCGGCGAAATCCGTGGGCCGAAGAGCACCCGCAGCCAGAAGCCCGCGGCGATGAGCACGAGTCCCCACACGGACCCGCTCAGCAGCGTGGCGCCCGCGAGGAGCACCACCAGGCCGGCCGTGATCCTGGCCGCGTATTCATTGACGGGGTTGGGAAAGGCGAACACGGCGGACCAGTTGATTCCGGTTGTTTGGCCGTCCGTTAGTTTGCTCATCCTGCAAGGCTAGGAGCCGGGCACGCCGCAGGGAAGATTTGTTGCGCCGGATGAACGCAGTGCGGCTCAGCCGCCCACCATCTGCAGGAACTCGCCTTCGGAGAGTACTTCAATGGGCTGGCCGCGGTCATGGAGCTCCAGGACGCGCCGGGCCTTGCCGGTCAGCCTGCCGGACCGCAGGTCCGCGGCCACAAAGCCGTCACCCACCACCAGCACCGTGGTGCGGGCGGTTACCCGGCTTTCCGGCCGGGCACCCAGCTCGGCGGAACGCACCTTCGCTTCCGGCCGGGCCATGGAGAGCTCGCCGGTGAAGACAACGGTCTGGCCGTACAGCGGGTGGGAGGGTTCGGCGTCGGCATTGGGCACGGGGTTGTCGCCCTCCTCCGGCCACCCGGACACGAACGGGCGGACCAGCGCTGCGCTGCCTCCGCCAGCGGCACCGGCAAGTGCAGTAAGGCTGGCTTTGGACAGGACATCGTGCGCCGGGTCAAAAGCCGCCTGATGCGGCAGGACCAGACCCAGCGACAGGTAGAGCTCGGCAATGCTGTTGGCGTTGTTCCGCGCAGCGATATCGATCAGGATGCCGGCGCAGGCCCGGGCGTCTTCTGCGGCGTCGTGATGGTTAACCAGCGGCACGCCGGCTTCCTCCGCGGCGAACGGCAAGGAATTGGAGACCAGGGAGTAGCAGCGCCGGGCCAGCATCACCGTGCAGACGTAGTCGTAGGCAGGCCCGGGCAGGCCGGAGACCTCAAGCCCGGACCGGATCACGCCCAGGTCAAAGGCCGCGTTATGCGCCGCCAGGATGTCGTCCCCGATGAAGGCACCAATCTCCGGGAACAGCTCACCGAAGCGGGGACGGCCGGCCACGTCCGTAGCCTTGATGCCGTGGACCCTGACGTTGTGGTACTCGAAGTGGTCGTGGTTGACCGGCGGACGCATCAGCCACGACGCCTCATCCACCACGCGCCCGCCCCGGACCTTCGTCAGGCCAACAGCGCACGGTGAACCCCGGAAGCCATTGGCCGTCTCGAAGTCGATCGCCGTAAAGTCCAAACCCACGGCCCATACTTTACCGCCGGACACGGCCGCTCCGTGTCACCGGGGCGGCCCTGTCGCGCAGATCACGCGTCCGACGCCGGGTGGCGGGGTTGCGGAACCGCCCGCCGCAGCGTGAGGTGCTGATGCAACAGGGACGCCCAGGTGCGTCAAGTACCCTGAGGAGGTGAACTTTCTTGCGATCAGCGACCTTGCCCCGCCCATGCTGGGTGGTGCAGGACCGGTCCAGCCGCAGCTGGCCTCCTTCCTGCCCGACTGGCTGAACCCCCAGATTTTCCTGGCCGATCCCGCACTCGCGCCCTGGGTGGTGCTGCTGGTCTGCGGAATTGTCTTCGCGGAGACGGGCCTGCTGGTGGGATTCTTTCTTCCCGGGGACTCGATGCTGTTCACGGCAGGGCTGCTGGTGGCAACGGACACCATCCAGTTCAATGTCTGGCTCCTGGCGCTCCTGATCACTATTTCCGCCATCATCGGCAACCAGACCGGCTACCTGATCGGCTCCAAGGCCGGCCCCGCCATCTTCAACAAGCAGAACTCCCGCCTCTTTAAGCGCGAAAACGTTGAGAACGCCCACGCTTTCTTCGAAAAGCACGGCGGCAAGGCCCTGATCCTGGCCCGCTTCGTGCCGATCATCAGGACCTTCGTGCCTGTGATCGTCGGCGTGGCCCAGATGGACAAGAAAAAGTTCTTCCTGTTCAACGTGATCGGCGCGGTCCTGTGGGGCAGCGGCGTCACATTGTTGGGCTACCTGCTCGGTGACAGGGTCCCGTGGGTACGTGAGAACCTGGACATCATCTTTATCGCAATTGTGCTGGTCTCCGTGATTCCCATCGGCATCGAAGTACTCCGCGGCATTTCCGCCAAGCGCCAGGCGGCTAAGTTCGGCACCGACGCCGTCGACGAATTCATCGAGGAACAGGCTCCCCACGAAGAGCGCAAGACTAACCTGGACTAGCTCCCTGCAGCGCTGCTGGGCGGCGCTGCAGCCAAGGCAAAGCGAAGGGAGCCCCACCATGGTGGGGCTCCCTTCGCTGTTAAGGCGTTTCCGGAACGGCCTTACTGCCGCGCCAGCGCGTCGACAATGGCCGGCACCAGCGCACGGAAGGCCTGCCCGCGGTGGCTGATGGCGTTCTTTTCCGCCGCTGACAATTCAGCGCAGCTGCGGTCCCCGCCGGCGGGCTGCAGCACGGGATCGTAGCCGAAGCCACCCTCACCACGGGGTTCGCGCAGGAGGGTCCCCTCAAGCTGGCCGTACTCCACCACTTCGCGGCTCCCGGCACCGGGCCCCGGGACCGCCAGGGCCGCAGCGCAGACAAATGCGGCCCCCCGGTGCCCGTCCGGGACATCGGCGAGCTGGTCAAGCAGGAGCCTCAGGTTGGCGGCGTCGTCACCGTGCCGGCCGGACCAGCGCGCGGAAAAGATACCCGGCGCCCCGCCGAGCACGTCCACGGCGAGCCCCGAATCGTCGGCAATGGCCACCAGGCCCGTGGCTTCGGCCACGGCCCGCGCCTTCAACAGCGCATTCTCGGCGAACGTGACACCGGTTTCGACGACGTCGGGCGCACCTGCCGCCGCGGCGTCCACTACCTGGGTGTCGACGTCGAGCCCGGGGACCTGTCCGCGCAGCAGCTCGCGGAGCTCCTTGAGCTTGCCCTTGTTGTGCGTGGCCAGGACGAGGCGAAGCACAGGCGCGCTAGCGGATTCAGCGTTCACGGCGTTCGGGTTCACAGTGCGTCTGCGAGGGTTTCGCGCTGGATCGCCGCCAGCGCGGTGGTGCCCATGAGGGCCAGGTCCAGCAGCTGGTTGAGCTCGTCACGGTCGAAGGGAGCGCCCTCGGCGGTGCCCTGGACTTCCACGAACTTCCCGGAGCCGGTGACCACCACGTTCATGTCGGTTTCGGCGCGGACGTCCTCAACGTAGGGCAGGTCCAGCATGGGCACACCGTCGATGATGCCCACCGAAACGGCTGCGATCGTGTCGATCAGGGGCTGGGCGTTCTTGGCGATCAGTTTGTTGTCGCGGGCGAACCGGATGGCGTCCGCGAGTGCCACGTAGGCACCGGTGATGGCCGCGGTGCGGGTTCCGCCGTCGGCCTGGAGGACGTCGCAGTCCAGGACGATCGTGTTTTCGCCCAAGGCCTTGGTGTCAATGATGGAACGCAGGGAGCGTCCGATCAGCCGGGAAATTTCGTGGGTCCGCCCGCCGATTTTGCCCTTGACCGACTCGCGGTCGGAGCGGGTGTTGGTTGCCCTGGGAAGCATGGCGTATTCCGCCGTGACCCAGCCGCGGCCTTCGCCCTTGAGCCAGCGCGGCACCCCGGCCGTCAGGGACGCCGTGCACAGGACCCTGGTGTTGCCGAACTCGATGAGGGCCGATCCCTCGGCCTGCTTGGACCATCCGCGGGTGATGCTGATGGGGCGGAGCTGGTCGGGGGCGCGGCCATCGGCGCGCACTACGGGCACTGCGGTTGCTTCAGAAGTCATGCCTTTAGCTTATCGACTCGCGGCGAGCAGTCCCGCCGCAGCCGGGGCAGCCAACCACGCAGGGCGGCGGACCCGGCAAGCATGGGATCAGACGGTGTAGTGCACACCGGCCACGGCAACGGCCACATCGCCGCCGAATACGGGGCGCGCTTCGGCCATAACAGTGGTGGGCGATGTCCAGACGGGGATGTGCGTGAGCAGCAGCCGGCGTGCGCCTGCGCTCTCAGCAGCCTGACCGGCGCGCTTTCCGGTCAGGTGGACGTCCTTGATGTCGTCGTCCCGGCCTTCTTCAAACGCGGCCTCGCACAGGAACAGGTCAGCGTCCTTTGCCGCTTCCTCCAGCCCGGCACAGGAATCGGTGTCCCCGGAATACGTCAGGACCCGGCTGACCAGGTTGCCCTGCTTGTCCGGTTCGGTCACTTCCACCCGCAGGGCGTAGGCCTCCTCCACGGGATGGTTCACCGCAAAGGGCGTCACCGTGAACGGCCCCACCGTGACGGACTCCCGTTCGGTCCAGTTCGTAAAGTCGAATTCCTCGTGCATCCCCGGATCCAGCTCCAGGCCGTAGGCGGTGGCCATCCGGTCCGCCGTCGCGGCCGGCCCCCAGACCGGAATCCTGCCGCGTCCCCAGCCGCCGGGCTTCCAGCGGACCGCCACGTGCAGCCCGCACAGGTCCATGCAGTGGTCCGGGTGCAGGTGGGTGAGGAAGATCGCGTCGATGTCTTCAAGGTCTGTGTAGCGCTGGATGGCGCCCAGCGCTCCGCTGCCCAGGTCCATCACGATCTTCCAGGTCCGCTCGCCGTCGTTGGCGGTCAGGAGGTAACAGGACGCCGGCGAGCCGGGGCCGGGAAAGGAGCCGGTGCAGCCGACGATGGTGAGCTTCACAGGAGAGGACCTCCGGCCCGGTGGGCGCCTACAAAGTTCGAAATCCTGGGTCCCGACGACGACTGCCGGGCGCTGGTGGCCTGCGCGGCGGCGATCATCTCGGGGGTGATCCTCGCCAGGCTGCCGGTGGGGTACTGGGCCGCCACGTGGTCCACGTGCCGGACGGACAGGACCTCCGGACCCAGGAACCGGCGGGCCAGCGTTTCGAACTGGCCGGCGTCACCGGTGGCGATGAAGTGGTGTTCCGGGGGGGACGCGGCGGTGCGCTGAAGATCGTGGGTGGCAAGGGCCCGGTACACGTCCTTGGCCGTTTCCTCGGCGCTGGACACCAAGGTGACGGCGTCGCCCATCACGAAGGAAATGACGCCGGTCAGCAGCGGATAGTGTGTGCAGCCCAGCACCACCGTGTCCACGCCGGCCGCCTTCAACGGCGCCAGGTATTCTTCGGCGATGGCCAGCAGGGCGGGTCCGGTGGTGATCCCGGCCTCCACGTAGCTCACGAACTCCGGGCAGGCCACGGAGGTGATCGCCAGATCCGGCGCGGCGGCAAACGTGTCTTCGTAAGCCCGCGAACCAACGGTGGCGGAAGTACCGATGACGCCGATACGCCCGCTCCTGGTAGCGGCGACAGCCCGCCGGACGGCCGGCTGGATCACCTCGATGACGGGAATGCCATATTTTGCGGTGTACCGCTCGCGGGCGTCCCGCAGGACAGCGGCCGACGCCGAGTTGCAGGCAATGGTCAGCAGCTTGACGCCGGAGTCCACCAGTTCGTCCATCACGCCGAGTGCGTTCGCACGGACTTCGGCGATGGGCAACGGCCCATAGGGCCCGTGGGCGGTATCCCCCACATAGAGGATGGACTCGTTGGGGAGCTGGTCGATGATGGAACGGGCCACCGTCAGTCCGCCGACACCGGAATCAAAGACGCCGATGGGGCGCGACCCCACCTGGCCGGTGGTGCTGCTGGCTGCGGAGTCCGATGCGACTGCGGCTGACGGATCCATGCTCGAGGCTGTAGTCATGATTATTCGAGGATAGGTCTTCCCCGGGGCCGCAGCCATCACATTGTGGCGCCCGACTCATGTCAAATTTGTCACATTGGGGGTAGTATTCCGGAACGTGACAGCAGGTCAGGCCCGGGAATCCAGGGACTGGAGCATGGCCTGGACCAGGGATTCCTGCAGCCACGTGGTGAAGTTGTATACCAGGGCGAGGTAGCTTTCCACGTCCTCGGCCTGGGACCAGTCCTGCATCAGGTGCACGTGTTGGGCGTCCTCTTCATCCCGGATGTCCAGGCGCTCCGCCAGCACCAGGCGCACGTCATTCAATGCCATGGACCAGAGCCTGGCTCCTTCTGCGGTGAGGACCACCTCGTCCTTGTCCAGGTCCAGCGCGGTAGCGCGCAGCGCGCCGATCTTGGTTTCCCGCAAGGAGCGCTCGGTGAGCTGGCGGAACTCCAGGGACGCGCCGTCGTCGTTCTTCATCACGTTGGGCAGCAACCGCTTAACCGCACGGTCCGTCGGTTCCTGGACATCCATGTCCAGTCCGATCAGGGCGGCCAGCGGATCCTGGCTGGCGTGTTCGACCGGCTGGAGCATGGAGATGACATCATCAATCAGGCTCCGGAGCAGTTCCCGTTCGGCGGGCTCCAGGAACCCGGTGATGCCCTTGAGCCCGTACTTGAATGCCTTAGCCACGTTTCCCCTTGCCCTGCCCGGACCCGCCGGATTTTCCTGTGTTTCTGGAACTTCCACCATTCCCGCCGGTGGCCTTCTCCACGGTCGCCCAGAGGCCGAAGCCGTGCATGGCCACGGCATGCCGCTCAACCTGTTCCTTGCTGCCGTGGGCAACAATGGACCGGCCCTTTTTATGGACTTCCATCATCAGCTTGTTGGCTTTGGACTCGGAGTAGCCGAAATAGCTTTGGAAAACATAGCTGACATAGCTCATCAGGTTGACGGGATCGTTCCAGATCACCAGGTTCCACGGGATGTCCGGGGCAGTCAGGGAGTCGGTGGACGCCTCTGTCCCGGTCCGGGTGCCCTCCTGTGTATCAGGGCCGAGCGCAACGCTTAAGGTCATCTGTCCATTCTATGGGGAGTATGGGCCCACGCCGGCTGGGCCCACGCTGGCGAGGGCCCCGCGGCGAAGCGAAGCGAGACGGGGGAGCCGGTGGGGACTAGAGTGAATTTCGTGAGTACCTCCGCCGGCTGGGACCATCCCCGCACGTCCTTTTACACAGACCACTACGAGCTGACCATGCTGCAGGCATCGCTGCATTCAGGCGCCGCGCACCGCCGGTCGGTCTTCGAGGCCTTTGCCCGGCGCCTGCCCGACGGCCGGCGGTACGGGATTGTGGCGGGAACGGGCCGCCTGCTGGAAGGCATCGCCGACTTCCGGTTCGGCGAAGCGGAACTGGAGTTCCTGGCCCGGACCGGCGTGGTCAACCAGGACACCCTGGACTATCTGGCGACCTACCGCTTTTCCGGTGACATCTGGGGCTACCCGGAGGGCGAGGCATACTTCCCCAACTCCCCCATCCTGATTGTCGAATCAACGTTTGCCGAAGCCTGCATGCTGGAGACGTACCTGCTTTCGGTCCTGAACCATGACAGTGCCATCGCCTCCGCCGCATCCCGCATGATCACCGCGGCCGGCAACCGGCCCTGCATCGAGATGGGGTCTCGCCGCACGCACGAGGAATCCGCAGCCGCGGCCGCCCGCGCCGCCGTCATCGCCGGCTTCGACAGCACCTCCAACCTTGAGGCCGGCATCCGCTACGGCATCAAGACGGTTGGCACCGCCGCGCACTCCTTCACACTCCTGCATGACACCGAGCGGGACGCCTTTGAGGCGCAGATCGCCTCCCTCGGTCCCGGCACCTCGCTGCTCGTGGACACGTACGACGTCGAAGCGGCGGTGCGTGCCGCTGTCGAGTTGGCGGGGCCCAAACTGGGCGGCGTCCGGCTGGACTCCGGGGACCTCGTGGCGCAGGCCCAGTGGGTCCGGCAACTGTTGGACGAGCTCGGCAATGTGAACACCAAGATTGTGGTTACCTCGGACCTGGACGAGTTCGCCATCGCCGCACTGCAGTCGGCGCCGGTGGATTCATACGGGGTGGGCACATCCCTGGTTACCGGCTCGGGGGCACCCACAGCGAGCATGGTCTACAAGCTCGTCAGCCGGACCGACGACGCGGGCAACTTCGTCTCCGTGGCGAAGGCGGCCAAGAACAAAACCAGCAAGGGCGGACGGAAGTACGCACTGCGCAAGCTCAACGAGCGGGGGGTGGCTACCCAGGAAATTGTGGGCATCGGCCACCGTCCCGAAGACGACGGCAACGACCGTCCGCTGCTTCAGCAGTTTATGAAGAACGGCGAACTGCTGCCGGGCTGGACCGGACACGAGGGTGTGGTCCGCGCCCGCCAGCGGCACGCGGACACCATGGCCGAACTGCCCGGCGTCGTCAACCGCCTGCAGCGCGGCGAGCCTGCCATCCCCACCATCTACGAGGAGAACTGATGTCCCGCGCCCTGATCATCGTTGACGTGCAGAACGACTTCTGCGAGGGCGGCTCCCTGGCCGTGGCCGGCGGTGCCGATACTGCCGGGGCCATCAGCGAGTACGTGGACGCCCACCACAACGAGTTCGACCACATTGTTGCCACCCAGGACTGGCACATCGATCCCGGGGCGCATTTTTCCGACACGCCCGACCTCAAGGACAGCTGGCCCCGGCACTGTGTCGCCGGCACGCGCGGAGCCGAACTCCATCCGGACCTGGACACCGAATACATTCAGGCCTATTTCCAGAAGGGCCAGTTCACCGCGGCGTATTCCGGCTTTGAGGGCCTGCTGGCCCCTGAGGACGCCGTCCCCACCGGGGAACGCCAGCCTGGTGCCATGCCCGCTGACGCAGCTGCCTACGCGCCGGCGGAGAACGCCATCGGGCTGGACGACTGGCTGCAAAGCCACGATGTGGAGGACGTTGTCGTCGTGGGGATTGCCACCGACTACTGCGTGATGGCGACCTCGCTGGACGCGGTCCAAGCCGGCTACTCCGTCACGGTCATCCGCTCACTGACCGCCGGCATCGCCGAGGACCTGGAGGATGCCGTTGCGGAGATGGAGCTCGGCGGCGTCGAAGTCTCCTGACGCCTGGCACCAGCCGCCTGATACAGGACCTATAACAAGCATGGCCCAGGATGCAGAGCACCGGGCCACTGCTGTTTCCTGGGCCGCTATTTACGGCCGATGAACCAGTCCTGGAGCTTGCGCAGCCTGGACTGGAGCTGCTCCTCGTTCGCCTGCGCCACCGGCGGGCCGCCACAAACCGTCCGCAGCTTCGTGTGCACCACACCGTGCGGGGTTCCGGTCCGCGCCGACCAGGCCGCCACGTTTTTGGCCAGCTCGTTGCGCAGGTCCATCAGCATCCGGTGGTCCGGTATGGCCGGAGCCGCGGCGGCCGGCTCGGCTGCCGGTGCGCGCCTGTTTTTGCGGTTGAGCTGTTCGTGTTGGCGCTGCCGCAGCAGCGTCCCCACCTGTTCGGCGTCCAGCAGCCCGGGGATGCCCAGGAAGTCCAGTTCATCCTCCGAGCCCACCTCACCCCCGGTGCCGAACTCGCCGCCGTCGAACAACACCCGGTCGAAGGACGCCTGCGAGTCGAGGGCCTCGAACGTGCCCTTGGTGAGGCTGTCGGACGCCTTGTCCTCCCGGTTGGCCTCTTCCATCAGCGAGTCCTCGGGATTGAACAGGCCGTCGCTGTCCTCTTTCTCGGGTCGGTCCAGCGCGTGGTCGCGTTCGGCCTCCATCGAGTTGGCCAGGGCCATCAGCGTCGGCACGGACGGCAGGAAGACCGAAGCGGTTTCGCCGCGTTTCCGGGCACGCACAAAGCGGCCCACCGCCTGGGCAAAGAACAGCGGTGTGGAAGTGGATGTCGCATAGACGCCGACGGACAGCCGGGGCACGTCCACACCTTCTGACACCATCCGGACGGCTACCATCCACCGCTTCTCGCTCACGGTGAATTCCTCGATCTTGCTGGAGGCCTTGGCATCGTCGGAAAGAATCACGGTGGGCGATTCGCCGGTGATCCGTTTCAGCTGCCCGGCATAGGCCCTGGCGTCGTCGTGGTCCGTGGCGATGACCAGCCCGCCGGCGTCCGGAACCGTGCGGCGCACTTCGCTGAGCCGTTTGTCCGCCCCCGCCAGGACCGCCGGAATCCATTCCCCGGCCGGGTTCAGAGCCGTGCGCCACGCCTGCGATGTGATGTCCTTGGTGACCGCGGCCTCGCCGAGGGAAGCCGCCATTTCCTCGCCGGCACTGGTGCGCCACCGCATCTGGCCCGAGTAGGCCATGAACATGACCGGGCGCACCACGTGGTCACGCAGGGCGTTGCCGTAGCCGTAAGTGTAGTCAGCTTTCGAGCGCCGGATGCCGTCCTTGTCCTGGGCGTATTCAACAAACGGGATGGGCGAGGTGTCGGAGCGGAACGGCGTCCCGGTCAGGGAGAGCCGCCGTGCCGCAGGGTCAAACGCTTCGCGGAGGCCATCGCCCCAGGACAGTGCTTCGCCTCCGTGGTGGATTTCGTCAAGGATCACCAGCGTCCGGGCGGCCTCGGTCTTGGCCCGGTGCAGCATGGGCTTGCTCGCCACCTGGGCGTAGGTGACAGCCACGCCAACAAATCCGCGGCCGTGTTGGCCGTCGGAGTTCTTGAAGTTGGGGTCGATGGCGATGCCCACCTTGGCCGCGGCGTCGGCCCACTGCCGTTTCAGGTGGTCCGTAGGCGCCACAATGGTGACCCGGTTGACCGCCCCGGATTCGATGAGCATGGAGGCCACGCGCAACGCGAAGGTAGTTTTACCGGCGCCGGGAGTTGCTACGGCCAGGAAGTCGCGGGGATCGGTCCTGAAGTAGAGGTCAAGGGCTTGCTGCTGCCAGGCACGGAGTTTTTGGGCGGTTCCCCAGGCTGCGCGTTCCGGATAAGCCGGTGGCAGGGTGGGGCCGCCAAAGAGCGTCTCCGTCACTATTTGTTGTTGCCCGAGTCCCCTCCGGGACCCTTGCCGCCGTCATTACCCGGGCGGAGGCCGTCATAAACCTCTTTACACATGGGACAGACCGGGAACTTCTGCGGATCCCGGCCCGGCGTCCACACTTTGCCGCAGAGGGCAATGACAGGATCACCCGACAGCGCGGATTCCATGATCTTTTCCTTGCGCACATAGTGCGAGAAGCGTTCCCGGTCACCGGGCTCCACTTCCTGGCGCAACTCTTCGCGCTCGATGGTTGCCGTGGACGTTCCAGCCCCGGAAAGCTCGCGCATCGGGTCGTTCTCGAGAGGGTCCGTCATGCTAGTCATGGCATCCATCTTAGCGTCCCGGGAGGGCGGACGTTCGACGGCGGGAGGACCGTTTTGCACTCACCGCACCGTCCGTCGTCGCCGGTTCCCCGCAACGCCGGTTCCCGCCCGCCCGCAGTGTGTGGCCGGAATTACAGCTCCTGCCAGTCAGGTTTGTGATCGTACGTGTGCCGGTAGAAGTCGGCGAGCTTAAGCGACGACGCCGCGGCCTCATCCACCAGGATAGTGGCGTGCGGATGGAACTGGAGGACCGAAGCCGGGCAGATGGCGGCAACGGGTCCTTCCACGAAGTCGCGGACCGCAGGCGCCTTCTGCGCCCCGGTAGCGATGAGGACAACGTGCCGTGCCTCGAGGATGGTGCCCAGACCCTGGGCCACCACGTGGTGCGGCACCTCTGCCAGGCTGGTGAAGAACCGGGCGTTGTCGCGGCGGGTCTGCTCGATCAGCGTTTTGATGCGGGTCCGGGATGCGAACGAGGACCCGGGCTCGTTGAATCCGATGTGGCAATCCGTACCTACGCCCAGGAGCTGCAGGTCCACCCCGCCCGCTGCCCGCATGGCATCTTCGTAGGCTCGGCAGGCGGCGGCCAGATCCCCGGCCGCCCCGTCGGGAGTATGGACGTTACCTTCGTCGATGTTGACCCGGCTGGTGAATTCCCGCCGTATGACTTCCCGGTAGGACTCCGGATGCCCGTGGGCCAGCCCCACGTATTCGTCCAGGGCAAAGGCGTGGGCCTTGCTGAAGTCCAGCCCGTCACGCTGGTGCCTAGCCGCCAACTCGTCGTAGACGGGCAGCGGAGATGACCCCGTGGCCAGGCCCAGTACTGCGGCGGGCTTGCGCCGGACCAGGGCCTCGATCGCGTCAGCGGCCAGCATGCCGATCTGTTTGCTGCCTGGAAGGATGACGACTTCCATGTCCGGCCGCCTTTCTGGTGCTATACGGAAATCAGCGGTTGATGGTCAGCTGGGCCAGCAGTTCAGGCCCACGGGCGTCAAGCCATTTTCCGCCCAACCTTACTCCGGCCACAAAAAGGCCAAGCCCCAGGAACAGGCCCACTGCAAGGTTGGCCCATCCGAAGAGGAGATTCCCGGTAACACGCTGGGCTATCAGCAAGACGATCTCCGGCAGGACCAGCAGTCCCAGGATGCCCATGCCGGCAAACTGCACGGCCATGGTCTGGCCCACGTTGCCCGGAGGCTTCTTGAACGGGCTGTCGCCGGGCAACGGGACCGTGACGGTGTAGCGGGCCGACACCACGGACGACAGCCCCAGGCCCGTAAACAGGATGCCCAGGCTCAGGCCCAGCTGGCCCGGCAGTTCTGCCCAGCCGCCGGTAAAGAAACATTGGCCCACCGCAAAGACCAGCACCACAGGCAACGCCAGTGCCAGGCAGGCCAGCGCCCGCCCCAACCGGTCAGCCACACCGCGGACGCCAATGGCCACATGCAGGGCAAAGGCCGTGTTGTCGTAGGAGACGTCCGCCGAAATGGACCAGGCCAGCAGGAACGCTGCCAAGGGTGCCGCGAACGCCAGTGACCCGTAATCACCTGACCTGCTGCCCTGGAACACCAGCAGGATGGGCAGCAGCGGGACCACCACCAGGGAACCGGCGTAACGGGGATCGCGCAGCCAGTACGTAAGCGACCTCGCCGTCACGGCCCCGGCCGGAGTGGCTGGGAACAGGGCGAACAGGCCCAGTTTCCCTCCCTTACGGCTCCCACTGCCGGCGTAGGGCGGCGTAACCAGGGCCTGTTCCAGCAGGATCTTCCAGCACCAGGCAAGAGCACCGAGTGTGGCCACCGCGATGAGGAATTTCAGGACAGCCTCCGCCGGGCGTCCGGACCCAACATCGCCGCCGAGGGACCACGCCGCGCCCAGGGGCGTCCAGGACAGGGTGGCTGCCAGATCCGGCAGGAAGCCCGCTGATGCCACAACTCCCCGGCCGATTCCGGCCACGATGGGGCCCATCAGGACCAGCGGGATCATGAACGCAATGGAGCTGACATCCTTGAACCTGCGGGACGATGCAAGGCTGGCGGTTCCAGTGGTGACCACCTTGGACACTACAACGCAGGTCAGGACGCCAACAGAAGCACCCGCCAGGGCCGCACCGGCGGCGAACGGGCCGTGCGAGAAGGTCCAAACGGTAACGAGGGACACTAGCAGCGTGGCGAACCCGGGAATGCCTATCAGGCCGCCAAGGGCCAGTCCGGTCAGCAGCTGGCGCATTGGCACCGCGAAGGTGCTGAAACGTGCAGGATCCAGGGTCATGTCCACGGCGGAGACTGCGACCGGGATGAGCGCCCAGCCCAGGACTGCTGCCGACCCGCCCAGCACCACCGCCGTGTGGGCCAGTTCCGGATCGGCCCGGCGCAGCAGTACCAGCGCCATCACCAGAGCACCTACGATTCCGAGCGCGTAGAGGCCGCCGATGGCCAGGCCCACAAGCTGCCATGGACTGCGGCGAAGGCCATTGCGCAGCAGGGTCAGCTTCAGCCTTAGAAGGTGCGCAACCATTCCAGGCCTTCCGTGTGGTTGCGTCCGCCG
The DNA here is from genome assembly GCF_050156575.1 of Pseudarthrobacter sp. S6. NCBI lineage: Bacteria > Bacillati > Actinomycetota > Actinomycetes > Micrococcales > Micrococcaceae > Pseudarthrobacter > Pseudarthrobacter sp. S6. Next base: position 2,861,307 of record NZ_CP189581.1, read on the forward strand.
ACAAGCTGGACAAATCTTTCTTCCAGCGTTGCCCCGGAACGTACTTCGTCCACGGTCCCGGCAGCGAGGAGCCGTCCGGCCGCCACCACGGCGACGTGGTCGCACATGCGCTGGACCAGGTCCATAGCGTGGCTCGAGACGATCACCGTCCCGCGGGACGCTACATAACTGTCCAGGATGGACCGGATGTTGGCCGCCGAGACAGGATCCACGAACTCGAAGGGTTCATCGAGCACCAGCAGCCGCGGCGCATGGATCAGGGCCGAGGCCAGGGCGATCTTTTTGGTCATGCCGGCGGAATAGTCCACCACGAGGGTCCCGGCGTCCTGCGCCAGGTCAAGGGCCTCCAGCAGCTCACCCACCCGGGCTGCGACCACATCCTTGTCCATCCCCCGCAGGAGCCCGGCATAGGTGACCAGCTGTTCGCCGGTGAGCCGGTCAAAGAGGCGCACGCCGTCAGGGAGGATGCCCATCAGCTTCTTTGCCTCTAATGGACGCGACCAGACGTCCACCCCGTGCACAACGGCTGTGCCGAAATCCGGACGCAGGAGGCCGGTGGCCATCGACAGCGTGGTGGTCTTGCCGGCACCATTGGGCCCTACAATGCCAAAAAACGAACCCGCCGTAACGTCCAGGCTGATGCCGTCGACGGCGATTTTTTCACCGAAGCGCTTGGCGAGCCCGCGGATGGACAGGGCAGGCACGGGCCCGGTGTGCGCCACCGGATCAGAGTGGGGACCAGGATGCGGAGCAGTCATAACGCCAGCCTAGACCCAGGACCCTGTCGACCGGGTCCACCCGCAGGAGTAGGGCCAAAGGCGTAGGCGAGCCTAGAACGAATGCCGCGGCAGGGCCCGTTCGTACTGTGGCGCCCAGGGGAGGTCATGCCCAAGTTCAAAAGCCGCCCGGAGCCACCAGTGCGGGTCCCGGAGCGCGGCCCGGGCAATAAACACGCCGTCAGCCTGCCCTGTGGCCACGGCATGCTCCGCCTGGCCCGCGGAGGTCAGCAGGCCCACGGTGCCCGTGGGGACGCCGGCCTCCCGGCGGATGCGCGCGGAGAACTCCGTTTGATAACCCGGACCCGGATCGATGTCCTGGTGGGCAACTGCCCCTCCGCTGGAGACATCGATGAGGTCCACCCCGCGCTCCGCCGCCTGCGCGGCCAGCCGGACCGAAGCCTGGGCATCGACGCCGCCCGGCGCCCAGTCCGTGGCTGAAATCCGCAGCAGCAGGGGCATGGATTCAGGGATGATGCTGCGCACGGCGTCAACGACGGCGAGCACCAGCCTGTTGCGGCCAGCCTCGTTCCTGCCCCAGGAATCCGTCCGGGTATTGATCAGCGGGCTTTGGAACTGGTGCAGGAGGTAGCCGTGCGCACCATGGATTTCCACAGTATCGAAGCCGGCGTCAACCGCCCGCACGGCGGCCGCCGCGAAATCGGCAATAACGTCCTGGATCTGCGCCTCGGTCATTGCGGCGGGTTCGGCATAGCCGTCGAAAGCGAGCCCTGACGGACCCACTGTGGGCCAGCCGCCGTCGGATTCCGGCACGCTCCCCCGCTGCCCGGCGAACGGCCAGTAGGTGGACGCTTTCCGGCCTGCATGGGCAAGCTGGGCACCGATCTTCGCTTCCGCCGCGCCATGCCGGTGCACGAACGACGTGATCCGCTGCCAGGCCTCGGCCTGCTCGTCGTTGTACAGCCCGGCGTCCCGGGGGCTGATCCTGCCGGCTGCATTCACGGCTGCCGCTTCGGTGAGGATCAACGCGGCGCCGCCCGCGGCGAAGGAGCCCAGATGCATCAGGTGCCAGTCGTTCGGAACCCCCGGGGCGCCGTCGGGCCCGCAGCTGTACTGGCACATCGGGGAGACCCAGCCGCGGTGCGTGAGCTCCAGGGAACGGAGCCTGAGCGGCTGGAACAGGGCCGGCACTAGAAAAGCACCCTGGCGAGTCCTTGGCGTGCCTTGGCAACCCGGGGGTCGGAGGTACCCACCACGTCAAAGAGTTCCAGGAGTCGTACCCGGGCGGTCTCCCGTTCCGGGCCGAAGTTCCGGCCGATGAAGCTGACCACGCGGTTCAGCGCGTCCTCCACGTGGCCGCCGGACACATCAAGGTCCGCCACGCCCAGCTGGGCAGCCAGGTTGTCAGGCTCGTTGGCGCCGACGGTACGCAACGCTTCCGAGTCCTCGGCGGAGAGCAACTGGAGCCGGGCCATCAACTCCACCTGAGCGAGGCCTGCCTTGGCCTCGGCGTCGGCGGGCATTTCCAGCAGGGCCTGGCGGTAGGCTACGGCTGCTGCCTCGTAGTCGCCTGCCTCAATGGCGTCGAAGGCGGCCTGGTGCAGCGGCGGAAGGGGCGCGGGTTCGGTTTCCGGCGGCGTACCGCCCCCGCCGAGGCTGCCCGTGACACCGTTGGCGGCCGCCACTTTGAGCAGTTCATCCAGGAGTGGCCGGATCTGGGCTTCATCGGCGCCACCCTGGAAGAGCGGTACGGGCTGGCCCTTGAGCACGGCGACGGCGGTGGGCACGGCCTGGACCTGGAAGGCCTGTGCAAGCTGCGGGAAGGCTTCGATGTCCGCCGCCCCCAATACGAGGCGGCCACCGTAGCTGTTGATGACCCGCTCCAGCGCATCGAGCATCGCGGCGGATTCCGGCGAGTACGCCGCCCACAGCGCGAAGACCACCGGCACCTGGGCGGAAAGCTCCACGAGTTCCTGGAAATTGCCCTCGGTGACAGTGACCCGCAACGGCGCCGCGCCGTCGTCGGGCGCTGCGGAACCTGCCTCCGGGCTTGCACCTGTGTCCCCTGAAACCGGCGGATTGCCGGCAGCCGCAGCAGGTGCCTGGCGCTGTTTCAGGGCTGAAAGGTCGACGGCGCCACGCAGGTTAAGCAGGCTGGCAGCGGCTGGAGGGACTGGGCGGGAAGCTGGCGAACTCATGCTTTCCACTCTAGCCACTCCGGCCGCTGCCGGGGGTACTGCTTCAGGGACTGGACCCTGCGTGCCTATTTGAAGCTGGCGCCTACCAGCCCTCGCGTTGCGGCCACCAGCTTGATGGGATCCGTCGAACCTGCCGGCGGGACGTAGACCGCCATTGATTCTGCAAAGTTCAGCACCATGCCGGTGGTGGTCTCCTTGCCGCCGGCGAGCGCCGCGGCGTCGTCGCCGATGGTCAACTTGTCACCGGAGGCTTTGGGCGTGCCATCAAAGCCGAAGTTGATCCGGCCCAGCACCAGCGCCCCGCCGTCAGCCGTCCTGAACACCACGGTGCTTTCCGGCACTACCTTGTGGGTGAAGGAGAAGTTCCCGTTTTCGCCCGACTTGACCACCTCGGCCTGGTACGAGAGCGTGTCGGCGATGTACGGCGAGGATGCGCCCTCCACCAGTTTGTCCTTGAAGCTCGACTCTGAATTGGTCAGGCGGTCGGCCAGCCCGGCCAAGGCCTCTTCACCGCTGTACAGCAGACCCGATTTGTCGTTGGCGGCGAGCGTGTCGGTGCCGTTTCGGACGATGGCGGGGAAGGTGGTTCCCGGCTGCAGCGGGGTGGTCTCGGTCAGCTTGTAGTTCTCCCGCGGGGAGGGCTGGACGAGGGTGAGCAGCTGCGGGACGACGTTGCCGTCACCCTGCGTAACTGCGAGAACCGAACGGGGCCAGGTCCGGTCGCTGGTGACCACCGTGGTGAGGAGCTTTGTGGAACGGACGGGCATCCGGGCTTCATAGGTGCCCACCTGGGAACGGATCTTGTAGTTCTGGGTACGGACCTCAAGCTCCGTCCCGGCGACCCGCTCTGCAAGCTTGGCTGCGTCCTTCGCGGCGTCGCCGGCGTCGGTGGCGCTGGAGACCTGCTCCAGGATTCTGCGGAACTGGGCGTCCAGAAGGACCGGCGCGGCCGTCTGGGCGGCCTCCGGTGCCGCAGATCCGGTGGCGGGCGCCGGGGCGGGTGTGGTGGCCGCGTTCGCAGCAACACCCGTTCCGGCCACAACAAGGGCGGTCACTGCGGCGGTGACCATGCCGCCGGAAACCATGCCGAGCCGTGCGGAGGACTTTGCCTCAGCCTTGGCCTGGGCACGCCGGGCGAACAGGCTGCCCTTGCCGTCACCGTCACCGTCGCGCTTGCGGGCGGACATGACCAGCAGGGCGACGCCGGCCAGGATCAGCAGGCCGCCAATCACCATGAGCGGGACGGCCCACGGGGTGGAGGTGTCGTTCGGGAACGTCATTGAGATCGACGAGGGTGCGGGCTTGGTGCCATCGGACGCCAGCAGCAGTGACCATTCGCCGTCGGCCGGCGGCGTCCACGAGTACTCCAGCTCACCGCTCGAGTTCTCAGTGGAAACCCAGAGATCGGATCTGGACGGATTTGGCGCTGTTGCGTCGCCATCGGTGTGCTCAACCTGCAGGGATTTGTTGTCCTCGGAAACCCCCGTGATGGTGTTGTGGGCCGTCGGGCCCACCCAGGCATCCACGTCGTCAGGCCGGCCGACGGCGAGCAGGAAGTTGCCGTCGCCCTCGATTTTGATCTTCACCGTTCCGCCCTGCGCGGTGCGCAGGTTCTGGTCGATGACGGCCAGTGGAGCCTCCGCGGCATCTGCCGGGACGGAAGCCGTGAAGGTATCGGAGGGAGCCCAGATTGTCTTTTGGCCGATTCCGGCCAGAAGTGTCAGGAGGCCGAGCAGCACGAGTGCAACTGCAGTCTTGAAGCGCAAAGGAAACACCTATCATTCGCGGGGGTTTACTTTCAATAGTAACCGTTTTGTTACCAGAACCCCCGTTTGGGCGCCGGAGGAGTCCGGAAACAGGCCAGCCCGGGCGGCCCGGCGGGCGCCCTCGCTCCTGTTGACAAGGCTGCTGATAGTGTTTGCGATGATCATCACACCGGCCCGCATACGCGGCGCCACGCACGGAACAGGCCCCATTAACCAGTGACTGACAAGACGGAAGAGTCCTCCACGGGACACGAAAATCAACCGGCCGCTGACGCATTGGAATCCTCGCCGGACGTCCCTGCCACCGCGAAGCGACGAGGGCCCGCCGCTGTGGCCTTTGGGCAGCTGGCGCGGCGCCTGCGCCAGCCGCTGCCGGGCGCCCAGCCCAGGCGCCGGTTTGAGTTCCCGCCGGAATACAACGACACGGAAGAATCTGCCGCCACCGACGTCGACGAGTCCGCCGGGACGCCCGAGCAGTTCGGCCCTCCGGGTCCCCAGATGTCGATGCAACATCCCCTCTATATGGGCTTCATGGGAACCGTCGGCGTCGGCCTTGCCCTGCTGGTCTACTGGATTGGCTCCAACACCACGCAGCTGCTGCTGTGGATCGTGGCTGCCCTGTTCATTGCCCTCGGCCTGGAACCTGTGGTCGGCTGGCTGGAGAACCGCCGGATTCCCCGCCCGGCCGGCATTCTACTGGCCGTACTGGTCCTGGTGATGGCCGTGGGCGGGTTCTTCGCCACCCTCATCCCCACCATCGTGGAACAGGTCACCCAAATCGTGGTGCAGGCACCCACCTGGGTACGGGACTTCATCGACTCTGAATTTTTCCGCACCGTGGACGACCAGTTCGGTGTGCGAGACCGCATCAACGAGGAACTCGACAAGTTCGTCAAAAACCCCGATGCGATGGGCGGGATCTTCGGCGGCGTGGTGGGCTTCGGTTCCACCCTGGCCAACGGCCTCTTCGGCACGTTGATCGTCCTGGTCCTGAGCCTGTATTTCCTGGCAGCCCTTCCGGCCATGAAGAAGTGGGGCTACCGGCTTGCCCCACGGTCACGCCGGGCCCGGGTGGAAGCCCTTTCCGAAGAAATCACCCGCTCCGTAGGCAACTACGTGATCGGGCAGGCCTGCGTGGCATTGCTCAATGCCACGTTTGCGTTCATCGTGATGTCCATCGTGGGTGTTCCGTTCGCCCTCTTGCTGGCCTTCGTAGTGGCCCTGCTGGCCTTTATCCCCCTGGTGGGGGGCATGATCGCCGGCGTCGTCGTTGTGCTGATCGCCGTGACGGTCGGGTGGCAGACGGCCGCCGTCTACGGCATCTGCTACTTCGCCTACCTCCAGTTCGAGGCCTACTTCATCTCGCCCCGCATCATGCAGAAAGCCGTGGCCGTACCTGGTGCCGTTGCCGTCATCTCCGTGATTGCCGGCGGCAGCCTTTTGGGGGTCCTGGGCGCACTCATCGCCATCCCGACGGCGGCCGCCATCCTGCTCCTGATCAAGGAGATCTACATCGTCCGCCAGGACAAACACTGACAGACAGAAACCCTTGCGGGCGTGCTAGGCAGCTGAGGTAGCCAATGGGCCGTTCCACACCTGCGGCAGGCCCTCGGGACCGGAACCTGCTTCCGTCACATCATCAACGATTTCATTGAGCACGCGGGAAGCGTACTTCTCCCCTACCCAAAGGTGCTTGGCGCCATCCACCCCCACCACTCTGGCCAGCGGCACCAGTCTGAAGCGTTCAGCGGCGGCCTCGGGCTGCAGGTAGTCGTCATGCTCCGGAACGAGCACTGTGAGCGGCTTCGCGGAGTCTGCCCAGAGGCGCAGGTGGGCGTCGGTGGCACGGTGCAGCGGCGGCGACAGCAGCACGGCACCTTCAATTTGGCTGGCAACCGGCTCAACGGCACCGTACATCAACGCCAGTTCGGTACCGAAGGACCAGCCCACCAGCCACCGGTTGGGCAGTTGGCGTTCGACTGCGAAACGCACCGCCGCCTCTACGTCCTGCCGCTCGCCGATCCCCTCTTCGAAGGAACCCGCGCTGGTTCCCCGCGGCGAACCGGTCCCGCGCGTGTTGAACCGAAGCACGGCGACGCCGGCGAGGGCAGGAAGCCGGTACGACGCCTTGCGGTACACGTGCGAGTCCATAAAACCGCCGTGCGTTGGAAGCGGATGCAGGGTGATCAGCGTCGCAGTGATCGGGCCGGACTCGGGCAGCGCCAGTTCCCCGACCAGAATGTGGCCATCCTCGGTGCGTAGCTCGATGTTCTCCCGCCGGGCCGGCAGCACCGTTGACGCGCGGATGGGTACGGGCCCTGATGGCTGGCTGAATTCATACGACGCCGGATCAAAAGTCATGCCTGCCAGCTTAGCGACTTCCGGAGTCCCCCAGTCGCGGTGCCCCGGATCGTAGCGCGGCTTTACGGGGCGCCGTTCGCCCGGGCTATTCAAAGTCAGCGGTAACGGTAGGTCCGGGACAGCCAACAGTTTGTGTGCCAGTGCCGGCGCTCGGCCAGCCCTGCCGCGGCACCGAAAATATGATCATCTTTCCACACCACCAGGTGGGCGATGCCGGGGACAACAGCGGTGGAGCATCCAGGGCAAACGTACGTCTTTTCCGCGTTTCTGGCGGTCATCGTCCTGACCATCCACTCGCCGTCGGGCGCGCTTTCCCGCCGGGCGATTCCAGCCCGCGCCCGCTCCAAATCCAGCTCAGGAACGTCGCTGTTGCCCTTCTTGCCGGCCGGCTTTCCGGCAGCTATGCCCGGCCTTCCGGAGGCAGGTCGGCGGGGGCGGTTGGAACGGGGCATGCCTCTATTCTGCCCCAGCCCCGGTAGTGTGTACGGCGTGCGACTTGTCATAGCCCGATGTTCAGTTGATTACGTTGGCCGGCTCAAAGCCCATCTCCCCCTAGCCACCAGGCTCCTGCTGGTCAAGGCCGACGGCTCGGTGCTGGTTCATTCCGACGGCGGCTCGTATAAGCCACTGAACTGGATGAGCCCGCCCGCCACCCTGCGGGTGTCCTCGCCGGAGGACATTGACCTTGAGCTTGGCGTCACGGAACAGTGGACCGTCCAGTCGGCCAAGACCGATGACCGCCTGATCATCAATATCCACGAGCAGTTGCACGAGTCCTCCCACGACCTTGGGCTGGATCCCGGTCTGATCAAGGACGGCGTCGAAGCTGACCTCCAGCGCCTGCTCGCCGATCAGATTGAGACCCTCGGCTCAGGCTTTTCACTCATCCGGCGCGAATACTTCACGGCCATCGGCCCCGTGGACATCCTGGCCCGCGACGCCAGCGGGGCCACCGTGGCCATTGAGCTGAAGCGGCGCGGCGACATCGACGGCGTGGAACAGCTCACCCGCTACCTTGAACTCCTGAACCGGGACCCGCTGCTGGCCCCGGTTCGTGGCATCTTCGCTGCCCAGCAAATCAAGCCGCAGGCCAAGGTGTTGGCAAACGACCGCGGCATCGACTGCATCACGCTGGACTACGATGCAATGCGCGGTGTGGACGACAGCGATTCCCGGCTTTTCTGAGGCCCGCAAACCGCTTTTCTGGAGCCGGGTGTCCGCACCGGCGCCGGCATTCGGCCCTGACAAGGGGATTCATCCGTTTTATCGGCTAAATTTGCGGTATTGACCGTTCAGAAGCGTTGACCTGACGGAATCGGCGTGAAATTCTTAGACCAGTCTTTGTGTAGGTGTTTTTCATGCTCGCAAGACATGTTGCGAGCGCGAAGCTCCTGCAGCGCATGTTCCCAGGAACGGCATTGAAGGATTCTTCTCGCGGAGTGACCGAGTCCTGCACGAGGTGTGCCGGACTTAGACAAGTCCCATAATGAGGAGAAATAAATGGCACAGGGAACCGTCAAGTGGTTCAACGCTGAAAAGGGCTTCGGCTTCATCACCCCGGATGACTCCGATGGCGATGTCTTCGTTCACTACTCGGAAATCCAGACCGGTGGCTTCAAGACCCTCGACGAGAACCAGCGCGTTCAGTTCGAAATCGGTCAGGGTGCCAAGGGCCCCCAGGCTACCGGCGTAACGCTGGTCTAGTCCCCCGCCCAGCGGCCACCATCTGCGCGGCCTCCACCGAAGAGAAGCTCCCCGGCACCCGCGCCGGGGATCTTTTCTTTGTCCACCGGCGCTCTTTTATCCACTGTGACTGTCCAGTCGCAAATCGTTCGGGCCGCTGCGGGGATCAGCTTCCCTGGCCCACCAGGCCCCGAATCAGCCGTGCCCCCTGCTGCAGCGAAAGGCCGGGCAAATAGGCCCGGGTGAGCGCCCGTCCGATCGCCGGCAGCTGCAAAGGATCCTGATAATACAAGTAAAGCGCCCGGTATTCAGGTTTGAAGCGTGATTTGAAAGCGGCCAGGGACCGGAACCCGTAGACCGGTTCGAGGGCGTGGCCCACAACATCGAGGATCCGGACGAGGTTCTCTGCCTGCACCGGCTCCCCCGGTGTTTCGTCGCCGGGCCGGCTGGCGAGCGGTGACCCGGAGAGCGAGATCACCTCCACGGATTCGCGCAACTCCAGGACTGCCGAAGCGATCAGGAACTCCATCACCCCGGGAAACCCGTCGGCACCCCGGCGCATGACGTCCAGCGTGCGGCTGACCAGCGTCCCGCCGTCGTAAACGGGCAACCAGCTCGTTACGCCGTGCACGTGGCCCTCGCCGTCCACGGCGAGGCAGCAGAGCACTTCGTCGTCCATCAGCTCATCCATGCCGCCGAGCGTGAATCCCATTTCCGGAACTGATTTGCCCGCCGCCCATTCCTCCGACACTTCGCTGAGCCGGGCACGGAGGGCGGAGGGAAGCCCGTGGTAGGTACCCCAAACGGCTTTGACGCCCATCTTGGCGGCGCGGTTGCGCGCAGTCCTGACGTTCTGCCATTCTTTGCCGGAAAATTCGAGGTGCCGGACGGACAGCCTGGTCTCCTGCGCCACGGACACTCGCTGGAACCCCCGGTCCTGCAGGAGTGGCCACAGCGTGTCATCGCACGAGTAGAACGCCGGGCTGAGCGCCCGGTTGCCGCAATACGAGAGAAACCCTTCTGCGGTCTGCTGGCGGGCATCCGCCGCGCCGAAGGGGCCCGCCAGCGTCAGGGCAACACTGCCGTGCAGCTGGTAGGCCACCGCACCGCATCCGTCCGGGCTAAACCAGTACCGGTTGGGTTCCCAGAGAGCCATCCACGACAGCGACTCGCCGCCCTCGTGCAACAGCGTCCGCGCTGCCGCCCTGTCATCGTGGCCCGAATCACTGCCATGGTGCCGTCCTAGGAGCACGGACCAGACTCCGGCCAACGCAACAAGCCAGAAGACCGGTCCGGAGTAGGCAAAAATCAGGGCCTCGAGGCCGTCCCGATCAGCAAAAACCCGGTGGTAGAGATTCGGCAGTGGAACCGGCAGATACTGCCTGGAAAGTTCAGCAAGCAAGCCCAGCAGGCCGCCGTCGCGCGTCATTCCCCCCGCGGCAAACCAGGCCACTGCATAGCTCCCGGCCAGCAGGAGCCAGACGCCGCCCACCACCCCTAGGAGCCGACGGCGGGCGGCCGGGATTGTCTCGACGCGAAACTGCAGGCGGTTGGCCCAGAGCAGGATTGCCAGCAGCAGTGGGACGATCACCAAAGGCAGGATGTGAACAAAACCCGAACCCATGGCGGCAGTATGAGGACGCGCGGGATAGAGCGGGATCAGCGCAAACAATGCCAGGTAGACGGCCGCCATCGCCGTGACCGCTACTTGGAGCGCCAACGTGATGTGCAGGGCCATGCGGCGGCCCCGGCGCATTCCGTCAGCACAAATGAGGAGCAGAACCACCGGTACCACAGCCAGCGCGAGGCCGAAGGGGCCGGCAAAGCCCGTCCGCCCCATCTCGAGGCAGGATGCCTCCACTGTTGCTCCACAGTTGGCTTCGAGCTGGCCGAGTGTGGGCATGGGGTTCAGCACCACGTCCCGGAGCAGCGCCAGGGGGCCGGTGGGCGTCCGGGCAACGGCGGTCAGGATAGGTCCCACAGCGAACACGGCCACCGTGAGGGCGAGGAGGTTCCTGGTTTCCCTGCCGCTCGAACGCGGCGGGTGAAGCTGGCCGTGGTCGCCCTGGTTCCACCAGCTGGCGGCGAGACCCACCACGGCCCCTACCAGGCCGATGACGGTCTCGGCATGCCCCACATACAGAACCAGCAGGAGCGACACCGAGAGCAGCGCCGTCCGCAGCCGGCGCCGCCACAGGACAGGAATCCTGCCGCTCGCGGCCAGGGACGCTGCCAGCACAGCGGCGTAGGGCCCGATCAGGCTGTAGTCCGCCATCAGCCCCAGCCAGCCGTCTCCCGCATACCTCGCCAACTGGGTCAGGAGCAGAAAGACCGTAACAGCAGCAAACTGGCCGCCAAGGAAAAACGCTGCAGTCTGAAGCAGCCCAAGGGTCCTCTCGGCCAGGCCCAACAGCAGCAGGATCATCAGGGACGCCACCAGATAGGCCAGCGGGTTCGTGGCAAAGAACAGCGACGTCATAAGGGCCCACCAGTTGCCCGCCTTCAGGCCAGGGGCGCTGACGCCTGCGACGGAAAGAAGCTCCTCAGGCGGTCCGCTGAGGAAGCTGCCGGTTACCGCCCCGACCAACAGGAAAATGCCGAGGATGCTGAGCGTCAGCGGCACCGACCGCAGGTAATCCCCCAGCCGTCGGCAAGCCGGAAGCAGGACCGTTGACCAGAGCAAACCCGGCGCACGGGATTCGCCTGCTTCCCTCATTTCGCCCACCCCCCGTGTGCAGCCAGCAGCTCAAGCCCGTTGCCCATGCCGGGAGTCAGCACGTCCCATGAGTGGCCAGTGTGAGCCACGACGTCCGAGCCGACGGTGAAACCTGCCCCTGAAGACGCCGCCTCAAGGGTCCGCATATTTAGCACAAACTCCGGGTCGGTGGCCCCGGCCGCGAAATACGCCACGCTGCCAGGATACTGGCGCTCCTTCAACAGGGTCAGCGGTACCTGGGCGTCAAACGCGGCGGTGTCGCCGTGGAAAGCTGCGTCAACCGTTTTCTGGCGTTCCTTGGCCAGGGCTGGCTCAATCTCGCTGGAGAAGGCCAGAACGCCCGTGTACACCTCCGGGTGGCGGGTGCCCATCTGAACTGCACACGTGGCACCAAAGCTGAAACCGCCGATGGCCCATTGCCGGTGATCGGCGTCCACGTCCAACATTGCTGAAATCCATGCGGGCACGTCAACGGAGAGGTACGTGTCCGCCTTGGCGATGGCGCTGTCCATGCAGAGGTTGTTCGCTGACTGGCTGCCGTTGGGATCAACCACCACAACAACCGGCGCCACTCCCCCGTGCCGGGCGGCGAAAGTGTCCATGCGTGCCCTGAGCGACCCGCCGGTCAGCCAGTCGGCGGGGCCGCCGGGCTGGCCGGGCACCAGAACCAGCACCGGAAGGCTGGGACGGTTCGAAGCAAAGTAGGCCGGTGGAAAGTAGATGTAGGAGTCGCGGGCCTGGAGGCCCGAGGCGGTTCCTGGAATGGATGCGGTGCGGAGAACGCCATCGGCGGGGAGCTCAGTGGCCGGTTTCCATCCGTCCAGAGATGTTGCCGGGCCGTTCGGCTGGCGCATTAACTCCTGTTCCAGGGCCGGGATGCGGCTCAGCGCCGTTCCCGTCAGGTCCGCAACTGTCCGGTTGAGGCCGAAATAGGCGTTGATCTGCACCGCGGCAAGCAGCACCACTGCCAAGAGGGCAAGCACATCCAGCGCACGGCGGCACCAAGACGCCGTGCGAAGCCGGAGCATCACCAGCAGGAGTGCGGCCACAGCGGGAAACACCCACGCCAGGACGTCGAACGGTAGTTCTTCGGGGAACGTTGAGGCCCAATAGATGAGGACCCAATGGACCAGGAGCACTGCGACGGCTGCGGCAGCCACTGAGGCGGCAACACTGAGGAACCAGCGGCGGCGGCGAAGGGCGCGCGGGCGCCAGATCAGGGACAGTGCGGCGGCGGCACCAAGGACCCAGGCGGCCCAGTACACCGGTCCGTCGGTCAACCGGATATCAGCAATCCAATCCACGTGGCTAGCGCCAGGTACCCACGCCGATGACCGGCCCGGCTTCCAGCCAGGAGGACAGTCCCGTGTAGGCATCGAATTTCATGGCCAGCCGCAGATCCTGGCCTTCGTATCGCAACTCGACAATAACGACGTCCGGCTGGACCTTCACAGCCTCGGCCTCGGTGGGTTTGCGACGGCCCAGCAGCTCCAGGGAGCTGCGCTTGAACTTGTGTTTGGGGCGCACGCTCAAGGAAAGCAGCCGGAACCACTCAAGGTCGTTGTCCTGGTAACGACAAACCCCCATCTGCCAACTGTTTCCAGCGATGCAAATGGAGGCGTCCACCGTGCCCAGGGCGCGCCGCAGATTGAAGCGGCGCACCCCCGAAAGGCACAGTGCGAAAATCAGCAATCCGAAAACGATTGCCAAGGCGATGAACGTAAAAGTGGGCGCGTCCATCAGGGTCGTGCTAGCGGATCCCAGCAGTAGCCGCGTCACCCAGTTGGGCGTTGTCAGCAACAATCACCACGCGGTTGTTGTCGACGGAGAAAAATCCGCCGTCAACAGCCACGGCAATGCGGTTCCCGGAAACCGGCTCAATGGCCAGTTCCCCTTCGGCCAGGATCGCCAGCAGGGGCGAGTGGCCGGGCAGGATTCCGATCTCACCATCACTGGTGCGGGCCTTGACCATCTTGGCCGCTCCGGACCACACGAAGTGGTCCGCTGCGACAATCTCAACCTCAAGCTCAGCCATATTACTTGGTCTGTTCCTGGATCTTGGCCCACTGGCGCTCAACATCGTCCAGGCCGCCGACGTTGAAGAACGCCTGCTCTGCAATGTGGTCAAGCTCGCCGTCGCAGATGGCAGTGAAGCCTTCAACCGTGTCCTTGATGGTGACGGTAGAGCCCTCGACGCCGGTGAACTGCTTGGCGGTGTAGGTGTTCTGGGAGAGGAACTGCTGGATACGGCGTGCACGCGACACAACGATCTTGTCCTCTTCCGACAGTTCGTCAACGCCAAGGATGGCGATGATGTCCTGGAGTTCCTTGTTCTTCTGCAGGATCTGCTTCACGCGGACAGCCGTGTTGTAGTGGTCCTGACCGATGTACTGCGGGTCCAGGATACGGGACGTCGACGTCAGCGGGTCAACGGCCGGGTACAGACCACGGGAAGCAATTTCACGGGAAAGTTCCGTGGTTGCGTCGAGGTGTGCGAAGGTCGTGGCCGGGGCCGGGTCGGTGTAGTCATCTGCGGGAACGTAGATGGCCTGCATCGAGGTGATCGAGTGGCCCTTGGTGGACGTGATGCGCTCCTGGAGGAGGCCCATCTCGTCAGCCAGGTTGGGCTGGTAGCCCACGGCCGACGGCATGCGGCCGAGGAGGGTGGAAACCTCGGAGCCTGCCTGGGTGAAGCGGAAGATGTTGTCGATGAAGAGCAGCACGTCCTGGTTCTGCACATCGCGGAAATACTCCGCCATGGTCAGGGCAGACAGTGCAACTCGAAGACGCGTTCCCGGCGGCTCATCCATCTGGCCGAATACAAGGGCGGTGTCCTTGAGGACGCCTGCCTCTTCCATTTCGACCCAGAGGTCGTTACCTTCACGGGTACGCTCGCCAACACCGGCGAATACAGAGGTACCACCGAAGTTACGGGCCACACGGGTGATCATTTCCTGGATCAGAACCGTCTTGCCCACGCCGGCGCCGCCGAACAGGCCGATCTTTCCACCCTTGATGTACGGGGTGAGAAGGTCAATGACCTTGATGCCGGTTTCCATCATCTCCGTGGAACCCTCAAGCGTCGCAAAGGCCGGGGCCTTGCGGTGAATGGGCCAGCGCTCGGTGATCTCGAGTTCGGCCTCCGTCACGTCAAGCGGCTGTCCGAGGACATTGAAGATGTGCCCCTTGACGACGTCGCCGACGGGCACGGAGATGGGGGCACCGGTATCCACCACAGCGGTACCGCGGACCAGTCCGTCGGTTGCCTGCAGGGAGATGGCGCGAATCACGTTGTCGCCGAGGTGCAGGGCAACCTCGAACGTGATGGTCTTGGTCTCACCGTTGAGGGTAATCTCGGTGGTGAGTGCGTTGTAAATCGAGGGGATTGCGTCAGCCGGGAATTCGACGTCGACAACCGGGCCAATAACACGTGCAATACGGCCGGTAGCACCGGTCGTCGCGGCTACGTGTTCGGTAGCAGTGGCAGTCATCTCTCTCACTTCACTCAGTAGATGGCGTGGGGTTAAGTTTGTTCTTTAGTGCAGGTACAGCTGGACCGGACCGGGCTAGGACGCGTTCAAGGCGTCGGCACCGGCAACGATTTCAGAAAGCTCCTGCGTAATTTCAGCCTGTCGGGCTGTGTTGCGCAGACGCGTGTACTTCTTGATAAGGTCCGTGGCGTTGTCGCCGGCAGACTTCATCGCCCGCTGACGGGCTGCAAGCTCGGAAGCTGCGGCCTGCAACATGGCGGCAAAAATGCGTGACTCGATGTAGCGCGGCAGCAGGGCATCAAGGACCTGTTCCGCCTCCGGCTCGAATTCGTAGAGCGGCAGGAGGTCCGACTCGGACGCCGCCTGCTCTTCAACAACCTCGAGCGGAAGCAGCCGGATAACCGTCGGCTCCTGCATCACCATGGACTTGAAGCGGGTGTAAACGACATGGATCTCGTCCACGCCACCCTCTTCATAGTCTGTCGCGAAGGCTTCGAGCAGTGCCGCGCCGACTTCACGTGCAGTTCCAAACTCGGGCGCATCCGTGTTGCCGGTCCACACCCGCTCGTAAGGAAGGGTGCGGAAGTCAAAGTACGCCTGCGCCTTGCGGCCCATCACATACGTCTTGACTTCTTTGCCCTCTCCGCGGAGCAGTTCGTTGAGGCCAACCGCCTGCTTAAGCACACTTGCCGAATAGGAACCGGCAAGGCCGCGGTCAGCACTGATGACCAGGACGGCGGCCCGGCGGATCTGCTCCGGTTCGGTGACCAACGGGTGGTCGATTTCGCTCTGGCTCGCGACAGCAGAAACGGCACGCGTAATCGCGTTTGCGTAAGGCAGTGAAGCCGCTACGCGTGCGCGGGCCTTGCCAATGCGCGAGGTAGCGATCA
The DNA here is from genome assembly GCF_050156575.1 of Pseudarthrobacter sp. S6. NCBI lineage: Bacteria > Bacillati > Actinomycetota > Actinomycetes > Micrococcales > Micrococcaceae > Pseudarthrobacter > Pseudarthrobacter sp. S6. The sequence goes on from NZ_CP189581.1 coordinate 2,877,149, forward strand.
GTTCCATCGCCTTGAAGATCTTGCGCATCGACGTGGTCGAGCTGATCTTCTGGCGGTAGACCCGAATCTGGGCTCCCATACTTTTCCTTTCCTAAGATCCCGATGGCCGGGACTGCCGGAACCTCAAAGGTCCCGGCAGTCCCTGCCAGCGAAACTAGCGCTTCTGCTTGACGATTTTTTCCTGGTCAACGGCACCCTCGGAGATAGCGTCGTGCTCCTCGTGGCCGGCGCCTACCAGGCGGTTGTCACCTTCACCGAAGAAGCCCTTTTTGAAGGCCACGATTGCAGTCTTCAGTGCTTCGGCAGTGTCATCGTCCATAACGTTGGTCTGCGCCAGCGTGGTGAGGATGGAGGACTTGTGCTTGAGGTGCTCCAGGAATTCGGTCTCAAAGCGGTTGATGTCCTCAACCGGAACCTCGTCGAGGTAGCCGTTGGTACCGGCCCAGATGGACACAACCTGGTTCTCGATCGGGAACGGAGAGTACTGGCCCTGCTTGAGCAGCTCCATCAGGCGGGCACCACGGGTCAGCTGCTGGCGCGATGCGGCATCAAGGTCCGAAGCGAACATGGCGAAAGCCTGCATGTCGCGGTACTGGGCCAATTCCAGCTTCAAAGTACCGGAGACCTTCTTCATGGACTTGACCTGGGCAGCACCACCAACGCGGGACACAGAGACACCCACGTCGACAGCCGGACGCTGGTTAGCGTTGAAGAGGTCCGACTGCAGGAAGATCTGGCCATCGGTAATGGAGATCACGTTGGTCGGGATGTAGGCAGAGACGTCGTTTGCCTTGGTCTCGATGAGTGGCAGGCCGGTCATCGAACCGGCACCGAGCTCGTCAGAGAGCTTGGCACAACGCTCCAGCAGGCGGGAGTGCAAGTAGAAGACGTCGCCCGGGTAAGCTTCGCGTCCCGGCGGGCGGCGCAGCAGCAGTGACACTGCACGGTACGCCTCGGCCTGCTTGGAGAGGTCATCAAACACGATGAGGACGTGTTTGCCGCCGTACATCCAGTGCTGGCCGATGGCCGAACCGGCGTACGGTGCCAGGTACTTGAAGCCTGCGGGGTCAGACGCCGGGGAAGCCACAATGGTGGTGTATTCCAGAGCGCCGTTGTCCTCAAGGGTCTGACGGACAGCCGCAATGGTGGATGCCTTCTGACCGATTGCCACGTAGATGCAACGCACCTGCTTGGTCACGTCGCCGGAAGCCCAGTTGGCCTTCTGGTTGATGATGGTGTCGATAGCGATTGCCGACTTGCCGGTCTGGCGGTCACCGATGATCAGCTGACGCTGGCCGCGGCCGATCGGGATCATGGCGTCGATAGCCTTCAGACCGGTCTGCATCGGCTCGTGGACCGACTTACGCTGGGTCACGCCGGGCGCCTGGAGTTCCAGAGCACGGGTGGTTTCGGCCTTGATCTCGCCGAGGTCGTCGATGGGCTGGCCCAAGGGGTCAACCACACGGCCGAGGAAGGCGTCGCCTACCGGTACGGACAGAACCTGACCCGTGCGGTGGACTTCCTGGCCCTCTTCGATTCCGGTGAAGTCACCGAGTACGATGACACCGATCTCGCGGACGTCAAGGTTCTGGGCCAGGCCCAGGGTGCCGTCTTCAAAGCGAAGCAGCTCGTTCGCCATGACCGAGGGAAGGCCCTCAACACGGGCGATGCCGTCACCTGCGGTTGTTACACGGCCAACCTCTACGCGCTCTGCGTTTCCGGGTTCGTAGGACGCCGCGAACTCGTTCAACGCATTACGGACGTCGTCGGCGTTGATGGTCAATTCGGCCATCTGCAGTCCCTGCTCTCCTGTTTTCGTGATCATCGTTGCTCACGATGACCGGGGTTTCGTTTCGTTAAGTTGTGCTTGTCCGGCTAACCGGCCAGTTGGCGGTGAAGCTGACCCAGCCGGGTTATAACCGAAGCGTCAAGCACTTCGTCACCCACCTGGACGCGGATTCCACCGATCAGTTCAGGATCAACGGTGAGGTTGATCTTGAGCTCGCGAGCGTACAGGGAATTAAGCCCTGACTGGAGGCGGGCGAACTGCGTTTCCGTCAAAGGACGGGTGACACTGACCGTTGCAATCCAGCGCTGCTGCCGCTTGGCTGCCAGCTCGGCGAACCGGGCTAGCAGCATGGTCGGCTTGATGCCGCGGGGCTGGGAAACCGCCTGCGCAATGAGGACGTTTGCTGCCTCGCCTGCGCCGGGATGCAACTTCTGCGCCAACCCGGTCTTCGCTGCAGCACTGGCCTGCGGCTCAGACAGAGCACGTTGTACCTCGTGGTTGGAGGCAACGGCCTGGTTGAAGGAGAACAGATCGTTCTCCAGCTCTTCCAGCCCAGAGATTCCGGAGGCAGAAACGGCCGACTTGTTTTCAGCAACGGCGATAACCACCGTTGCGGCAAGCGTCTCGAGTGCATCGCCGATATCTCGGGCCGATGCCCAGCGTGAACTGGCCAGTCCGCCCGCGATGTCCGCAGCCTCAGCGGAGACTTTTCCGCCAACCAGCTGCCTGACAAGCGCCGACTTTTCGTCACCGGTGCGGGACGGGTCAGTCAGGGCGCGGCGCAAGCCAGCCGAGCTGTCCACCGTTCCCAGGATTCCGAAGAGTTCCTTAGCCAACTGCAGCGAGGCCAACGGAAGCTTTGCTTCCAGTTGGGTCAGCGCCTTGGTCAGCGATTCGCTCGATACACCTGACATTACTTAGCTGCACCTGCGTTCTGGTTCTCCAGATCTGCCAGGAAGCGGTCAACCACACGGGCAGAACGCTCGTCATCGTTGAGTGCTTCGCCAACGATGCGGCCTGCCAGCGTGGTGGCCAGCGTGCCCACCTCGGAGCGCAGGGACACAACTGCGGCCTGGCGCTCCGATTCGATCTGCACGTGTGCCTGTGCCGTGATGCGGGCAGACTCAGCGGCAGCCTTTTCCTTCAGATCTGCAAGAATCTGGGCGCCTTCAGCACGGGCTTCCTCGCGGATGCGGTTAGCTTCCGCGCGGCCTTCCGTGAGCTGCTGCTTGTACTCTTCGAGTGCTGCAGAAGCCTCTGCCTGCGCCTTTTCTGCCTTGGCAATGCCACCTTCAATGGCCTCGGCACGCTCTGCAAACGTCTTCTCGAACATCGGGACAACGAACTTGACCACGATGAACATGAGGACAGCAAAGCCGACGAGGACAACGCCCATTTCCCAGACGTTGGGAACGAGCGGGTTGGTCGCCTCGGCGCCTTCCACGGCGGCTGAGATGATCGTTTGATACATAATTCACCCGTCCTTATCTACTCGGTTCTGGATGTTCGCTTGGTTCTGAAGGTTTACTTGAGAACGAAGGCGAAGACCAGGCCGAGGATGGCGAGGGCTTCAGTCAGGGCCAGGCCGAGGAATGCGATCGGCTGCAGGACGCGCTGGGCCTCCGGCTGACGTGCTACGCCGTTGATGTAAGCGGCGAACACGAGACCCACACCGATACCACCACCGATGGCGGAGAGGCCGTAGCCGATGAGGTTGAGGGAGCCGTTGATGGAGCCTTCCATTTTTCTTCCTTTCAAGATGCCACCCATGTGGCAGGTTGTTTGGGTTGCTTCATCCCCGTGAGGGGAAGATTGTGGGTGCCTTAGTGGCTGTCCGCGTGCAGCGCGCCTTCGATATAGATGGCAGTCAGCAGCGTGAAGACGTACGCCTGGAGGGCCATGATGAGCGCCTCGAGCATGTACATGGCGATGGAACCGGCCAGGACGAGTACCGAGGCTCCCTTGAGAAGGACGCTCTCCTGCATGATGAGGAACTCAATGCCGGAACCGGCGATCATGACGATCAGGTGGCCGGCCAGCATGGTGGCAAACAGACGGAGGCTGTGCGTGACGGGCCGGACCAGGAAGTTCGAGATGATCTCGATCGGGATGATGAGAGGGAGAATATAGACCGGTACACCGGAGGGTACCGTGGCCAGCTTGAAGTACTTCAGGCCGTTCTTCTTGATGCCAATGCCAATCCACGTGACGTACACAATGCCCGCCAGGACATAGGCGCCGCCGACGTGCGAGAAGCTCGGCAGCTGAATCACGGGAATGGCGCCGTAAATGTTGTTTACGAGGATAAAGAAGAAGAGGCTGAACAACAGCGGCACATACTTCATAAAGTCTTTGCCACCGATAATGTCCTTGGCGATGCTGTTACGCACAAAGCCATAGGCCATTTCACCAGCGAACTGGAGCTTGCCGGGAACAAGCTGCTGCTTCCGCGCAGCTAGCAGAAAGAATGTGGCGATAATGACGACCGACAGGATTACGAGCAGCATCTGCTTGGAGAATCCGTCAGCCACCCCCCACGGCAGGATTGCCGGCAGGTGCATTTCTTCAATTCCAGGAGGATTAAACTCTCCTGAATCTTGGGCCGGGAGCGCAAGCGCGATCAACGCGTTTCCTCTCTGCAGTGTCCATCATTGGGCGTTGGTCGAGGACCCGCGGATTTGTGCTCCGCAGCTCCCCCTGTGAAATTATTTGGCATTTGTGTTTCCGTCCGCGGACGGGCCGCTGTCTGCTCTGCTCTTACCGGCCGTGGTTCTGGAACTGGTAAGGCCATGCATGTGGGAAAGATAGAAACCCCCGAGAGCTCCAAGCAGAGCGCCTGCGAGCACGATCCAGCGGGTTCCCCACAGATTATCCAGACCCCACCCTATCAAACTCCAGACGATGATTCCGCCAATAATGTAGCTAAAGACGGCCATTCCGGCGTTGTATCCGCCGTCGTTGTTTTCGGCCGACACCCCCATCGTGGGAGCAGCGTTCTTGGGCGCGGAAGAGCCGTTTTCGGCTGGTCGTTTCCGATCAGACATCGTTCGGCTCCTTGGGCTCGGGGTCGTTGTAAATCTGCAGGCGTGCCGTGCTGAAGCCATAGATTTCGGCGGCCTGCCAGAAGACAACAGTGGCAACGGCACCAATCAGGAACCATTGCGCGTGAAGCCAGGCAGGCGCTCCGATCACAAACAGGACAACTGCGAAACCCACGACCTTGACAAAATATGTGGCCACGAACATTCCGATGGCACCTGAGGGGTTGTTGCGCCCCATGAAGTGGCCCACAAGGAGACTGACGGCGAAGAAGAGCATCACCAGGAGGCCGCCCAAAGTACTGGACAGAAGGCCGCTGGGGCCGTTCAGGATCACCGCCGGGATGCCCACCAGGATCAGCGCGCCTGCACCGGCAGCTGAACTGAGCGCGAGGAGGCGAAGCCACAAAGACCGCGTGGGACCGGAAACACCAACGGGTCCGCTGCCGGACGCATGTCCGGATTCGGCGTTGGAGGTCACAAGATCCCAATCGTCGGCGCCCTGGGGCTGGGGTGGAGGGCAGCTTTGGCTGCACCTGAATTCTACACGAGATAGAAATAAATCCGAACGCGGTTACGCGGTGAACTCGTCGCTCCCCCGGCGCAGGTACGGCCAGGCCGTGACCAAGCCCATCACCAACGTTGCGAAGATGTCCACCGCCAGCACCACCTGCCACGGGAACACGGCAAAAGCCAGGCCGCCGAACGACAGCACCGCTGTCCACAAGTAGAGCAGGATCACGGCGGTCCGGTGCGAGTACCCGATGTCCAGCAGCTTGTGATGGAGGTGTCCCCGGTCGGCGGACCAGGGTGATCGCCCTCGGGCTGTCCTGCGCACTACGGCGAGGCCCAGGTCAAGCAACGGCAGGAAGAGTACGGCGAAGGGCAGCAGGATGGGTATGACGGTGGAGATACCGTTTGCCCGGTCATACAGCCCGGACGTGATCTGGCCGGTGGAGACAATACCGGCGGAGGCCATCAGCAGCCCAATCAACATGGCACCGGAGTCACCCATGAAGATTTTCGACGGAAACCAGTTGTGCGGCACAAAGCCAATGCAACCGCCCACCACGACCGCGGTCAGGAGCGTCGCGAGATCGGATTTGTCTAGCACATCTGAGTTCCGGTGCACCCAATAGGCCGTCAGGAAGAACGCGGTTCCGCCGATGATCGCCACGCCGGCGGCCAGCCCGTCGAGGCCGTCAATGAAGTTGAAGGCGTTCATGGTGGTGACGATGAGCCCGGCTGTCAGCACCACTCGAAGCATCTCGTTCTCAAGGAAGATCGGCTCCGGAACCCACGGCACAATCGTCATCTGGACTCCCCAGGTCGCCACCACCAGGGCTGCAGCGCTCTGGCCGATGAGTTTCATCCACCAACGGATGTCCAGGAGGTCGTCCGCGATCCCCACGAGCACGATCAGCGCCGCGCCCGCCAATACGCCCCACGGCGAGAAGTTGTTCCGGTAGATGTCCTTGACGAAGAAGGACTGGCTGGCCACGAGGAGGGCCACCAGTACGCCGAGGAAGATGGCAACCCCGCCCAGCCGGGACACCGGCGTCGTATGCATGTCACGGCTGCGGATGGGAGCGTGGAGTTCAAGCCGGTGCCCGATGACACGGGCACCCCAAGTGGCTCCGTAGGACACGACGGCAGCCGTCAGCCCCATAAGCAGGTACATAATCATGCGATAGCGGCCGTTTCGTCGGTGTTCGGCGCAACCCTGCGGGTGCGCTCAGGCATGGACAGCGGCCCGAACAGGTGGTCCTCGATCGATGGGCTCACTGGCGGGGAATCTGACTTTCGATAAATGAAACTTCTCCGTCGCCGGGCGCGCAGTAGGCAGTGCTTGGTGCCTTACAGGGCTGTATTACAGTGGACTCTAGTCAAGATACTAGCGCCAACGGCTCCATGGCTTCGCGCCACACTGGCGCATTGCGAGCGGGGAATCCCCTGAAGGCCATGCTGAAAGGAATCCCCATGACCGTCCGGGTTGCAGTTGCCGCCGTGACATTTAACCGTCATAAGGAGCTGTCCGTCCTGCTGGACGCCATTAATGCGCAGTCCGCGGCAGTGGACACCATCTGCCTTGTCGACAGCGGCACGGACCCCGCACGCGATGTTGCCGTGCGGCACACAAATGTTGACTACGTCCGTTCCGAAGCGAACCTCGGCGGCGCAGGCGGCTTTGCCCTCGCCGCGCTGAAGGCGGTGGCCAGCGGTGCCAAATGGGTCTGGATGATGGACGACGACGCCGAGCCGACAGATCCCGAATGCCTCGCCACGCTGCTGCGTGAAGCCGAGGCCCGCGACCTTGAAGCCGTGGTCCCGCTGGTGGTTGCCCCGGGCCATCCCGACCGGCTGTCCTTTTTCTTCCGGCTGGATGGGAAAGTCAGCCACGACCGGGCCGAACTGGAAAAAGTAGGTTTCCTGCCCAACGACGGACACTTCTTTAACGGTGCCCTGATCAGGTCCGACGTGTTTTTCAAGGTGGGCCTGCCGGACATGCGCCTCTTTATCCGCGGCGACGAAGTGGACTTCACCATCCGCCTCCGCAAGGCTGGTATCAGGTTCGGCACAGTGACCACCACCGCCATCACCCACCCGCATGCGTTTTCCGAGACGCAGCATGTATTTGGTGCACGCTGGCATGTGATTGTGCCGGATTCGGCGTTCAAGCGTTACTACTACTACCGCAACCGCGGGTACCTGATCCGCCGCTATTTCCGGGTCAAGTCGCTGGTGGCCGACGTCGGCGGCTATCTTGGCTATTTTGCGAAGCGCCGTGACCTGCCTGGACTGCTCGCCTGGGCACGGTCCTTTACGAAAGGACTGCGTGCTAAAGGCTTCGCGCCGCTTGAGGACCAGGAGTTCTAGGATACGCGGCGCAGCCGGCGCCGGACCAGGAGCCAGAGGAGTACCCACGGCTCGCCGAAAACGCGGTACGCAACCCTGCGCGGATGCAGCAGCAGGCGCCACGCCCACTCCAGCCCGAGCCTTCCCAGCCAGCGCGGTGCCAGTTTTTGCACGCCCGCCAGCTGCTCGATGGCGCCGCCCACCGTGCAGTAGATGGCCGGCGGGAGCATATCCAGGCGACGCTGCAGCACTGATTCCTGGAGTGGCATGCCCAGCCCGAGCAGGACGAGCTGGGGTTGCTGCTCCACGAGCCAGCCCACCGCGGCGGTTTCGACGTCGTCGTTCCAGCCTTCGCCAGGGAACCCTGTCACGCTGGCGGCCGGGGCAATGCCCTGGAGCCGTGTGACCGCTTTGGCGTTGGCTTCCGTGCCGGCACCGACCACGGCGATCCGTTCAAGGCCGTCCACCAGGCCCAGGGACGGCAGCCAGTCGGTCGACCCCAGCCGGTAATCCATCAGCGAGCTGACAGCGTTTCCCGTCCTGCCCCACAACCACAGCACCGGTGCACCGTCCAGGAGCACCACGTCGCTGTTCTCGTACAGAGAGCGGAATCCTGCGCCGGAATGGGTCAGCGTCACGCTGTGCAGGTTATGTCCGACGACGGTGCGTCGGGTCCCGTCGTCGACAAACCCGGAGAGCACCTCAACCAGTCCGTCCACCGTCAGCGGAGTGGCATCGACGCCGAGGAAAGGGATGTTCTGGCGTGCCAGGCTCACCCGTCAGTCTCCCGGACCGGTGCGGCCGGCCCGTCGACAGTTTTTTCAGCGGCAGGTCCATCAGATGCGTCCCATTCGGCGTCTGATTCGGCCGGAAGAGCGACTTCCTCAGATTCTTCCTCGGGCTCAGCCATCGGAATTTCGCCCAGGCCCAATACTCCCGGAACGTGCTCGCGGAGTTGTTCCAGGGACACGGCGCCGTTGCGCACCACCCGCAGGAGCGGACCGGTGGCGTCCACAATCGTGGAAGGAACGGCGTCGGTTCCTTCCACCGGCCGGAAACCGCCTTCGAGGTAGACCTCCACGGACTCCGCGAGCTGGGCCCGCGCCTCAGCGGCGGTCTGCGCCGGCGGCTGGCCGGTCCGGTTGGCGGAGGACACAGCCAGCGGACCCGTCAAGGTCAGTAGTTCCTGGGCCACTTCGTCGGCGGGCATACGCAGGGCCACGGTTCCCTGGGTCTCGCCCAGGTCCCAGTCCAGTGACGGCTGGGCGTGCAGGATCAGGGTCAGTCCCCCCGGCCAGAACGCCTCGGCGAGCTTGCGGGCATCAGCGGAAACATCTGTGGCCAGGCCGTCCAGCGCGTTGATCCGGGGAATCAGTACGGGCGGCGGCATGGTGCGGCTGCGCCCTTTGGAGGCCAACAGCATGGTGACGGCCTGCGGCGAAAAGGCGTCGGCGGCAATTCCGTAAACCGTGTCCGTGGGGAACACCACGCACTTCTTTTCGCTGATGGCACGCTGGGCATGCTCCAGGCCAAGGGCGCGCTGATCCGCTGACGTGCAGTTGTAGGTTGTGGTCACTGGCCTATTCTTTCATCACTCGTGGTGCGGACCGGCAAGGACGGCGCTGGTGGCGCGTTCCTTGCCGTTGAGGTCCAGGTGTGTGGTGATCTCCCGCCAGGCACCCGTCCGTTGCATCATGCCGGCGATCCAGCCGGCCTGGACTTCCGCGTGTTCCATCACGAAGTAGCCGCCGGGAACCAGCAGCCGGGCAGCCGAGGCGGCCGCCGCCGTCGGAAGTTCCATGCCGTCCGCTCCCCCGCCGTACAGGGCTTCGGGAGGATCGTGCAGGGCAACTTCGGGTTCATTCGGGATGGCTTCGGCGGGAATATAGGGCGGGTTGGAAATTACGACGTCGAAGGTTCCGTTAAGTTCCGGCAGCGCGTCGCGGAGGTCCCCCAGCACCAGCTTGACGCCCAACGGCGCCAGGTTCCTGGCCGCCCACGCGTGCGCGAACGGACTGTATTCCACGGCGTGGACTTCCGCGCCGGGCACCTCGTGGGCAATGGAGCCGGCGATCGCGCCCGACCCCGTTCCCAGGTCCACAATCCGCGGGTGTGCCATGCCCTTGACGTGGTCGATGACCAGTTGGACAACGGACTCTGTTTCCGGCCGGGGGATAAAGACCCCGGGCCCGACGGCAAGCTCCAGGTACCTGAAATGCGCCACCCCGGTGATGTGCTGCAGCGGGATCCGTTGGGCCCGTTCAGCAACAAGTTCGGCGTAGCCAACAGGTGCGGGGGTGTCCCCCAGCATCATCGCCCGGAGCCTGCCCAGCCCCACACTGAGCAGGTGGTCCGCCAGGAGTTCCGCGTCGACGCGGGGGCTGGGGACCCCGGCGTCCCGGAGGATCGCCGTGGCCTCGCTAACGGCAGCCGCGAGGGACTGCCCGGACCCGAGTGTCATGAGTGCCGGCGGCTAGTCGCCGATGGCGTCCAGGCGTGCCTGTTCGTCCATCTCGATGGCGGACTGGATGACCGGTTCCAGGTCACCGTTCATGACCTGGTCCAGGTTGTATGCCTTGTAGCCGGTGCGGTGGTCCGCGATCCGGTTTTCCGGGTAGTTGTACGTGCGGATGCGCTCGGAACGGTCCATGGTGCGGATCTGGGACTTGCGCTGGGCCGAGTTCTCGGCGTCGATGATTTCCTGCTGGTGCGCAAGGATTCGGGCACGAAGGACGCGCATGCCTGCTTCGCGGTTCTGCAGCTGGGATTTCTCGTTCTGCATGGCCACCACGATGCCGGTGGGAAGGTGCGTGATACGGACAGCGGAGTCCGTGGTGTTCACGGACTGGCCACCGGGACCAGAGGAGCGGTAGACGTCGATCTTAAGATCGTTCTGGTTGATGTCCAGCTCTTCGGGCTCATCGACCTCGGGAAGGACCAGGACGCCGGCGGCAGAGGTATGGATGCGGCCCTGCGATTCGGTGACGGGCACACGCTGCACGCGGTGGACGCCGCCTTCGAACTTGAGCCGAGCGTAAACGCCTTCGGCAGGATCGTTCGAGTTGCCCTTGACGGCCATCTGGACGTCCTTGTAGCCACCAAGATCGGACTCGTTGGCTGAGATGAGTTCAGTCTTCCAGCCGCGGGATTCCGCGTACCGGGTGTACATGCGCAGGAGGTCGCCGGCGAACAGTGCGGCTTCGTCGCCACCTTCGCCACCCTTGACCTCGAGGATCACGTTCCGGGCGTCGTCAGGGTCCCGCGGAATGAGGAGCCTGCGCAGCTTCGCGGAAGCCTGCTCCAGCGCTGCCTCCAGCACGGGAACCTCGGCAGCAAACTCAGGGTCCTCCGCGGCCATTTCCTTGGCCGCGGCGAGGTCGTCCTCCAGGGCATGCCACTTGTTGTATGCCTCCACGATGCCATTGAGCTGCGCGGACCGCCGCCCCAGCTTCCGGGCCAGCCGCTGGTCAGCATAAACAGCAGGGTCACCAAGCTGCGACTGGATAGCATCATGCTCATCAAGCAGGCCCTGTACGGACTCAAACATTTCAAAACCTCTTTCGACTCTTGCAAGTCTAGTTTCATGGGACTTAACGACGAACCGCCCAAAATATGCCGGCCATCAGGCCGGCATATTTTGAGCGGTGAGCGCCGCTACTTGTCGTTATCCGACTTCGCACCAAGCGTTGTCTTCTGGACCTGCATGAGGAACTCGACGTTGCTCCCGGTCTCCCGGATCTTGTTGGTCAGCAGCTCAAGGCTCTGCTGCGTTTCGAGTCCGGAAAGGACACGGCGCAGCTTCCACATGATCTTGACTTCCTCGGGGGAAAGCAGGTTCTCTTCGCGGCGGGTGCCGGACGCGTTGACATCCACAGCCGGGAAGATGCGCTTGTCCGCCAGCTGGCGGGACAGGCGGAGCTCCATGTTGCCGGTGCCCTTAAACTCTTCGAAGATGACCTCGTCCATCTTGGAACCGGTCTCGACGAGCGCGGTTGCCAGGATGGTCAGCGAGCCGCCGTTTTCGATGTTGCGGGCTGCACCGAAGAAACGCTTCGGCGGGTACAGCGCGGCGGAGTCGACACCACCGGACAGGATTCGGCCGGAGGCCGGTGCTGCCAGGTTGTAGGCGCGGCCCAGACGGGTCATGGAGTCCAGGAGGACCACCACGTCCATGCCCATTTCCACGAGGCGCTTGGCGCGTTCGATGGAGAGCTCGGCAACGGTGGTGTGGTCATCGGCAGGACGGTCGAAGGTAGAAGCAATGACCTCACCCTTGACCGTGCGCTGCATGTCCGTGACTTCTTCGGGACGCTCGTCAACGAGCACCATCATGAGGTGGACTTCAGGATTATTGATGGTGATGGCGTTGGCGATGGACTGCAGGATGAGCGTCTTGCCGGCCTTCGGCGGGGAGACGATCAGGCCGCGCTGGCCCTTGCCGATCGGGGCAACCAGGTCAATGACACGGGGGCCGATCTTCTTGGGATCCGTCTCGAGGCGCAGGCGCTCGGACGGGTACAGCGGAACCAGCTTGGCGAATTCGACGCGGTCCTTGAGCTCTTCCGGCGTCTTTCCGTTGACGGACGTGACACGGACCAGGGCGTTGAACTTCTGGCGTGCAGTCTGCTGGCTGCGGTCTTCGCCTTCACGCGGTGCACGGATGGCACCGACGCAGGCATCGCCCTTGCGCAGGTTGTACTTCTTGACCTGGGCGAGAGAGACGTAGACGTCGTTCGGGCCCGGCAGGTAGCCGGAGGTGCGGATGAACGCGTAGTTCTCCAGCACGTCCAGGATGCCGGCGACGGGCAGCAGGACGTCGTCCTCGGTGACCTCGACGTCGTCGACGTCCGGTCCCTGGGTGCGTCCCCGACGGCGGTCGTTCCGGTCGCGGAAACGGTCGTTACGGTCGTTGCGGGAGTTGTCCCGGCTATCCTGGCCGCCACCGGAGCGGTCATTGCGATCGTTCCGGTCCCTGCGGTTGCGGCGGTTCCGGCGGCTTCCGCCGTCAGCATCGTCGTTGTCGCGGTTGTCATCGCGGCGGGCACCATCACGCTGGCCGGCGTCGCGGCTGCCTGCGTTGTCGCGGCCACCATCGGTGGTCTCGCGGGCGCTGGTGTCTCGAGACGTGCTCTCGCGGGCAGGGGTTTCACGGGCGGTGGTGTCCCGGGCTGCGGTGTCGCGGGCGCCACGGGTGCGCCCGCTCTCACGGCGCTCAGCACGCTGGCTGTCGCCTGCTTCGGCGGCCTGGGAATCGGAACGCTGCGTTTCGGTGCGGTCAGCCTGGCGCTGTTCAGCGGCGGGCTGCTCGGCCGGAGCCTCAATTTCTTCTGGCTGCGTTGACGTGGCTGCCGCATCGCCGCGGCGGCGGTTGCGGGTACGCGGCTGGCGGCGTTCCCCTTCAGCGGCGGCCTCAACGGGCGCCGACGCCGGAGCCTCAGCGGGTGCAGCGGCCGGAGCTTCGGCGGCAGTTGCCGCGGCGGGTGCCGTAACTACTCCGTCGCTGACAGCGCGGCGGCTGCGTCCACGGCCGCGTGCACGGGTCCCCTCAGCGGCCGGAGCCTCCGAGGTTTCGCTTGCGGCAGCCACGGGTGCGGCAGCAGCCGGCGCCACGTGGTTTTCGGTCGCCTTTTCGGCAGCCTTGGCCGGAGCCTTGCTGACTGACGTACCTGCACGATGGGCGGAAATGGCGGTCACCAGATCCCCCTTACGCATACGGGATCCGCCGGAAATCCCCAGCTGGCTGGCAAGTGCCTGCAACTGGGCGAGCTTAAGGCCAGCGAGGCCACTGCTCTTGGCGGGTGCGGCCGTTGACGATCCGGCAGCAGAAGTTGATGGTTCCACAGCTGAAGACAGCTCAGTGGTTTCGGTCACGAAGGATCCTTCCCCCTCGACGGCGTCCAGACTGGGAGCTGGACGCGATGATTTTGATCTGGGCTGCAGTTCAGATCTGCAGCCGACATTTTCGGTCTTGCCGGTTGGATTTCGGCCAGCAGGGCCGGATATTGATTCACCTCACGCACCGATTAATGGCGGGGCGCCGGACTGACGGTTCAGGGGCAGACAATTCAGCTGCAGATTCCTGCGACAGACCAAGCAGGCGGCACCGGAGAATATTTCGCAGTAGGAGATCACTAACAACTGAATGCAGCTGCCGATCAGATAGGCGGGATTACCGCCGGTGCAAGTCCACCTTAGCACCTTCGACGTCCACTGCCAGCTTCAGGACGCGCCAGCCGATACCCGGGGTGTTCGCCTCAGTAAAGGACTCAATAAACCCAAGCACCTCGGCGGCTTCGGCCTCGCCGTTCGCGAGAACCAGAACTGTCGGCCCGGCCCCTGAAACCACTGCCGCGTGGCCGGCGTTGCGCAGTGCCCTGATCAGGGCCGCACTGGGGCGCATTGCCTCGGCCCGGTAGCTCTGGTGAAGGTAGTCCTCGGTACCGGCGACCAGGAACTCCGGCTTCCGGGTCAGCGCGTGGATGAGGAGCGCAGCCCGGCCGGAGTTCATCGCCGCGGCGTGGTGGCCCACGGACGCCGGCAGCAGCGCGCGGGCCGCTTCGGTGGACAGTTCAAAGTCAGGAACTGCGACGATGGGAATGACCGAACCAACAACGGTGGCGCAGGTGCTGCTGTACTGGTCACTGTCCTGCCATGATAGCGCCAATCCGCCGAAAATCGCCGGTGCGACGTTGTCCGGGTGGCCTTCCATCTCGCTGGTGAGCTGCAGGATCCAGTCCCGCCCTCGCTGCCCCGCCGCCGGCACCATGGCGTTGGCGGCGGATACTGCGGCCACCACCGCCGAGGCTGACGACCCCAGGCCACGGCCGTGCGGATTGACGTTCGTCGCCGTAATTTTTAGCCCGCCGTGACGGTAGCCCAGCCGCGAGAAAGCGGCCTCCATGGCCTGGACCACGAGGTGGCTCCCGTCGCGCGGCAGGCTGTCCGCCCCCTCGCCGCTGAGCTCGAACAGGAGCTCATCAGTTTTAAGGCTTTCCACTGTCAGGGTGTCGTGCAGTGCCAGGGCGAGGCCCAGGCTGTCGTAACCCGGTCCGAGGTTGGCGCTGGTGGCCGGGACTCTGACGGTGACGCGCTGTCCTGCCTCGATGACGGGCAGGTCAACGGCGGTGGTCGAGGTGGTTTCCAAGGCTACTTTTCTTCCAGTCCCAGTTCAGCTGCGACTGTCACGACGTCGTTGGAGACCTTGACGGGCTGCACTTCACTGCCGTCCTCGGTCCGGAGGGCCCACTGGGGGTCCTTGAGTCCGTGGCCGGTAACGGTGATGACGATCGTTTTGCCGGTAGGAACTTCACCGGCTGCATGCTTCTTGAGCAGGCCGGCCACACCGGCGGCGGACCCGGGCTCCACAAAAACGCCTTCGCGGGCGGACAGCCAGCGGTGGGCATCGAGGATCTGCTCGTCAGTCACGGCATCGATGAATCCGCCGGACTCGTCGCGGGCCGCGATGGCACCGTCCCAGGATGCCGGGTTGCCGATCCGGATGGCAGTGGCGATGGTGTCCGGCTCCGTGATCGGGTGCCCCGCGACGAACGGTGCCGCGCCGGCTGCCTGGAAGCCCCACATCTGGGGGGTTTTGGTGGACACGGCGGGCAGGGTTCCGGCTGTTTCGGATTCGAACGGCGCCGAGTATTCCTTGTAGCCCTTCCAGTACGCGGTGATGTTACCGGCGTTGCCGACGGGAAGGACGTGGATGTCCGGAGCATCGCCGAGCGAATCGACAATCTCAAACGCGCCCGTCTTCTGGCCCTGGATGCGGGCCGGGTTCACGGAGTTGACCAGGAACACCGGGTAGGACTCCCCCAGCTTCCGTGCAATGTCCAGGCAGTTATCGAAGTTGCCGTCCACCTGGAGCAGCGTGGCGCCGTGCGCGATGGCCTGGCTCAGCTTACCCATGGAGATCTTGCCCTCGGGGACCAGCACCGCACATTTCAGTCCCGCTGCCGTGGCGTACGCCGCGGCGGAAGCTGAGGTGTTGCCGGTGGACGCGCACACGACTGCCTTTGCACCGGACGCAACAGCGGCCGTCATGGCCATGGTCATGCCGCGGTCCTTGAAGGAACCGGTGGGGTTCATCCCCTCGACCTTCAGGTACACGGTGGAACCCGTGAGCTCGGAGAGCTTCTGCGCGTGGACCAGCGGAGTGCCGCCCTCGCCCAGCGTGATGACCCGGGTGGACTCCGTGACAGGCAGACGGTCAGCGTATTCGCGGATAACGCCGCGCCATTGGTGAGCCACTTAGACTCCTTCTACCCGCAGAACGGATGTTACTGAATTGATGACGTCCAGGCCTTTGACGGCCTCGACGGTGGCTGCGAGGGCAGCCTCTGATGCGCGGTGCGTAACGATCCGCAGTTCGGCCGACTCCACGTTGGACTCTGCGTCCCGGTGGATGGTCTGCCGCATGATTTCGATGGACACGCCTTGCTCCGCAAAGAGCTGGGCGATCCGGGCCAGCACGCCGGGCTGGTCAGCCACATCCAGGCCGATGTAGTAGCTGGTCATGACCGCGTCGATGGGCAGCGCCGGGACGTGGCCCGTGGTGGTCTCCGTGCGACCGGGACCACCCAGCACAATGCGGCGGGCGGCCGAAACGAGGTCACCCAGCACGGCCGATGCCGTCGGAGTTCCGCCGGCACCCCGTCCGTAGAACATCAGCTCGCCGGCGTTTTCCGCCTCAATAAAGACCGCGTTGAACGCGCCGCGAACGGCGGCCAGCGGGTGCTCTTGCGGCAGCAGCGTGGGGTGCACGCGCACGGAGACGCCTTCTCCGCCGTCGGCATCGGTGAGCTTTTCGGCGATGGCCAGCAGTTTGATGACAAAGCCGGCGTCTTTGGCCGCGGCGATGTCCGCGGCGCTAACGGAGGTGATGCCCTCGCAGTGGACGTTCTCCAGGGCGAAGCGGGTGTGGAAAGACAGCGAGGCCAGGATGGCGGCCTTGGCTGCGGCATCGTGGCCTTCGACGTCGGCGGTGGGGTCAGCCTCCGCGTAACCGAGGCGCTGGGCTTCGGCGAGGGCGTCCGCGAACTGGGCGCCGGTGGAGTCCATCTGGTCCAGGATGAAGTTGGTGGTGCCGTTGACGATGCCCAGCACACGGGTGATGCGGTCGCCGGCCAGGCTGTCCCGGATGGGGCGCAGGATGGGGATGGCACCGGCTACGGCGGCTTCGTAGGACAGCTGCACGCCGGCCTTGTCCGCCTCTTCGTAGAGGGTGGGGCCGTCCTGGGCGAGCAGGGCCTTGTTGCCGGTGACAACACAGGCGCCGTTGCGCAGGGCGGAGAGGATCAGCGTGCGGGCAGGCTCGATCCCGCCCATAAGCTCGATCACCAGGTCCGCGTCCTTGACCAGGGTGTCGGCGTCGGTGGTGAAGAGGTCCTGCGGCAGGTCCACATCCCGCTTGGCATTGACGTTGCGCACCGCGATGCCGCTGAGCTGCAGGCGCGCCCCGGTACGGGCGGCAAGGGCGTCGGCGTCTTCAATGAGAATCCGCGCAACCTGGGCCCCAACGTTGCCACAGCCCAGCAGGGCTACTTTCAGGGTTCGCAATTCAGTCATTCGGCACTCCCATGTCGCGGTTAAGCAGATCTTCTTCGGTTTCCCCGCGGACAATCAGCCGGGCAGATCCGCCGCGCACCGCGACAACGCCCGGCCGGGCCAGATAGTTGTAGTTGCTTGACAGGGCCCAGCAGTAGGCGCCGGTCCCCGGTACAGCAAGCAGATCACCGGCTGCCACGTCCTCGGGCAGATATACATCTCTAACAACTATGTCGCCGCTCTCGCAATGTTTGCCCACCACGCGGGACAGTCGCGGAGCCGCGGCCGACGTGCGCGAGGCCAGAATCGCCGAATAATCCGCGTCGTAGAGCACCGGGCGGGCGTTATCGCTCATACCGCCGTCCACTGACACATACCGGCGGGGATGCGTAACGTTCTCCTGCCCTGCGTCGCCGGCCGGGACATCCACCCGCACGGTTTTCAGGGTGCCCACCTCGTACAACGTAAAGGTTGTGCTGCCAACAATCGCACGTCCGGGTTCGATGGAAATTCGGGGTGACGTGATCCCCAGCTCGGCGCAGGTGGAACGCACGACGGCGGCCATCGCCTGCGCGATCTCGGCTGCGGGGCGGGGGGTGTCCGCCGGGGTGTAGGCAATGCCGTAGCCGCCGCCAAGGTCCAGCTCGGGCATAACGATGGCGTACTTTTCCTGCATGGCCGCGTGGAAACGCAGGAGCTTCTGCGCCGCGAGCTCGAAGCCGTCCGGCTCGAAGATCTGCGAGCCGATGTGGCAGTGCAGGCCCAGCAGTTCGATGCTGGCGTAGCCCGTGGCTGCCGCCACGGCTTCCTCCGCTGCTGACAGTCCGGCCTGCTCCGTGGAATCGCCGGCCATGGAGAGGCCGAACTTCTGGTCCTCGTGGGCGGTGGCGATGAACTCGTGGGTGTGCGCGTGCACGCCCGGCGTCAGGCGCAGCATAACGTTGGCAATTTCGCCGCGGCCCGAGGCGATCTTCGCAACCCGATCCAGCTCGTCGAGGCTGTCCACCACGATGCGGCCCAGCTTCATATCCAGCGCACGGTTGATCTCGGCGTCGGATTTGTTGTTGCCGTGCAGGCCCAGGTTCTCGCCCTTGATGCCGGCCCGGGCGGCTACAGCGAGCTCGCCGCCGGAACAGGTGTCCAGCCGGAGTCCCTCGTCCGCCACCCAGGCAGCTACTGCGGTGCACAGGAAGGACTTGCCCGCGTAGTAGACGTCCACTCCTCCGCAGATGTCAGCAAACGCGGCGTCAAAGGCGTCCTTGAAGGAGCGGGCGCGGGCCCGGAAATCGGTCTCACTCATCACAAAGAGCGGCGTGCCGAATTGTGCCTTGAGCTCGCTGACAGCGATGCCATCGATGGCGAGCTCACCGACGTCGTTCTTCTGCACATCCTGCGCCCACATTGGTTCGTGGAGCGCATTCAGGTCCGCGGGAACGGCGAGCCATTCGGGCCCCAGCGGGGATGCGGGGTTGGTGTCCTGCGCTGGCTTGCCCTGTGCTGAAATTTCCTCTGCAGGCATGGGTCTTACATCCGTTCCGGCGCGGATACGCCCAGCAGGTCCAAACCGTTGGCCAGCACCTGGCTGGTGGCGTCGTTCAGCCACAGGCGCGTCCGGTTAACGTCGGTCACCGGTTCGTCACCCATGGGTGCGATGCGGCAGGCGTCGTACCAGCGGTGGTACGCGCCGGCGATGACCTCAAGATGGCGGGCCACGCGGTGCGGCTCACGCAATTCTGCGGCCTTGGCCACGATGGACGGGTAGCTGCCGAGGTAGGAGAGCAGTTCGTTTTCCGTGGCATGGTCCAGCAGCGAGGCCTCGAAGGCGCTCCGGTCCACGCCTGCAGCCACGGCGTTGCGGGCCGCGCCGCGGGTACGCGCATGGGCGTACTGGACGTAGAAGACCGGGTTCTCGTTGCTGTGCTTCTTCAGCAGGTCAGGATCCAGGGTGAGTGGGGAATCCGCAGGGAAACGGGCCAGGGAGTACCGCACGGCGTCCTTGCCCAGCCAGTCGATGAGATCCTTGAGCTCGATGATGTTACCGGCCCGTTTGGACAGCTTGGCGCCATTGACAGAGACCAGCTGGCCGATCAGCACCTCGATGTTGACGTCGGGATCATCGCCGGCACAGGCAGCGATGGACTTAAGCCGGTTGATGTAGCCGTGGTGGTCGGCGCCGAGGAGGTAGATTTTCTCGGTGAAGCCACGGTCCTTTTTGGACAAGTAGTAAGCGGCGTCCGCGGCGAAATAGGTGGGTTCGCCGTTCGCGCGGATCATCACCCGGTCCTTGTCGTCGCCGAAGTCGGTGGTACGCAACCAGACCGCACCGCCGTCGTCGAACACGTGGCCCTGCTCGCGAAGGCGGGCCACGGCACTTTCGATCGCGCCGGCGTCGTGCAGTTCCTGCTCCGAGAAGTAGACGTCGAAGGCAACGCCAAAATCGGCGAGCGTGTCCTTGATGTCCTTCAGCTGGGCCTTGTAGGCGGCAGCGCGGATGACGGGGAGGGCGGCGACTTCGGTGAGCTCGCGGATATCGGGGTGCGCGCTCAGAACGTCGTGGCCGAGGTCTGCAATGTACTGGCCCGGGTAGCCGCCCTCCGGCACCGGAAGTCCGTGCAGCCTGGAATAAACAGAGTTCGCGAACACATTCATCTGCGAACCGGCGTCGTTGATGTAGTACTCGGCGGTGACCTCCGCGCCTGAAGCACGCAGAACGCGGGCGATGGCGTCGCCCAAGGCGGCCCAGCGGGTGTGGCCGATGTGCAGCGGACCGGTGGGGTTCGCCGACACAAATTCCATGTTCACCACGTGGCCAGCGAGCGTGGTGGTGGTGCCGTAGTCCCGGCCGGCTTCCACAATGGCCTTCGCCAGGGCACCCGCTGCGGCGGCGTCCACCGTGATGTTCAGGAAACCGGGGCCAGCGATATCGACGGCAGAGACGCCGTCGATGGACTTCAACCGGGCGCTGAGGATGGTGGCGAATTCACGCGGGTTGGTGCCGGCCTGCTTGGAAAGCTGGAGGGCTATATTGGTGGCCCAGTCTCCGTGCTCCCGGTTCTTCGGTCGCTCCACGCGCACCTCATCAGGGACAGCTGATGCAGAAAGCGCGATTTCGCCAGCGGCGACGGCGTCTTTCAGGCAGGCGGATATGGCGAGGGAGAGTTCTTCGGGAGTCACCCCTCTAGCCTACCGGCGGCTGCCACATGGACGAATTTCGGCATGGTGCATGACTGTTTCCGGACAACTTTTCCACACAGCGGACGCACTGCTAATACGCAGGGTGAACCAATACGATGAATCAGACGTTGAGTACACCGTAAGCACCCAGCCCACGAAGCGAGCCCCAATATGAGTCCGTCAGTCCGCAAGAGTGTTTTCGTCGGCATCGCCGGCCTGTCCCTCGCCGGAACAGTGGCGGGCTGCGCGCCGTCTGCCACACCCGCCTCAACATCCGAGAACACCTCCGGGGCATCCACCGCCCCTTCCGGCACAGCATCAACGACGGGCAGCAGCGGCTCGTCCTATGTAGACGGCACCTACAGTGCCGACGGCACCTATGTGTCCCCCAATGGCACCGAAACCGTCGGGGTTGAGCTGACGCTCGCCTCCGGCACGGTCACGGCCGTGAACATCACCCAGCACCCTTCGAGCCCGAACACGCGGAAATTCCAGGGCGAGTTCGCCGGCGGGATCGCGGCGCAGGTTGTGGGCAAGAGCATCGATGAACTCAAGGTCTCCAAGGTGGCCGGGTCCTCGCTCACCAGCGGCGGCTTCAACCAGGCGCTGGACAAGATCAAGGCCGAGGCCCAGTAGGCCGTGCCGGGCCCGGAGGACTTCCGCTTCGACGGCATCGGTACCCGGTGGGAAATCTCCACGCCCCGTCCGCTCGATGCCGGTGTCCGGGCCCGACTGCTCACCTTGGTGGAGCGGTACGACGGCGACTGGTCCCGTTTTAGGTCCGATTCGACAGTCAGTGCCATGGCCCGCGAGCCAGGGCGGTATGAGCTGCCGGCGGAAGCCGCCGACCTTGGCTGGCTGTACCGCTCGCTGTATGACATCACCGGCGGAGCGATGACGCCCCTGGTCGGCGGCAGCCTGGAGCGCCTCGGGTACGACGCCGCATATTCCCTCCGGCCTGAAGGGTCCGCACTTCCGGCACCCCGCTGGGAGGACGTCCTGACGTGGAACGGCCAGGTTCTGACCACCTTCGCCCCCCTGGTTCTGGATATCGGTGCTGTTGGGAAAGGACAGCTGGTGGACCTTCTCGCCGTTGAGTTACGCTCCTGTGGCGTGGATTCCTTCCTGATTGACGCCAGCGGCGACCTGCTTCACCGCGGGCCTGATCCGGTGTCCGTGGCATTGGAGCACCCGTACGATCCGGCGAGGGCCATCGGCACTGTGTCGCTGGCAGGCAACGCCTTGTGCGCGTCAGCCTCAAACCGACGGGCATGGGGCGACGGCCTGCACCATGTGCTCGATGGCACCACAGGGCTGCCCGTCAGCACCGCGGTGGGCACGTGGACCATAGCGGAAAGCACCATGGTTGCCGATGCTTTGGCCACGGCCCTGTTCTTTGTCCCCGGCAGCGAACTGGAACAGACATTCGATTTTTCCTGGCTCACGGTTTTTTCTGATGGCAGTGCTGCCTACTCAGCCGGATTTGAAGGGACACTGTTCTCATGAGCCCCGTTGACGCCCCCAAGGCAACTGCCGTATTCACCGCCGTCCGGCTGGACGCCCTGTTGGGCAAGTACACGATGTACCGGCTGATCCTGCTGGTACTGGCTGCTCTTGCCGCGTACAGCCTTCTGCTGAACGCCCTTGGCTGGCTGACGTTCGGCATCCCGCAGATGCTGGTCCACCTGGCGCTGTGTCTTGGCCTAACCTATGTGTCCAACCGCGGGCTGGCCGCCCTTTTCCACGTCCGCCCGCATTCCGAGTCGTCGCTGATCACCGGCCTGCTGCTGTTTTTCCTGTTCTGGCCCTCCTTTACGCCCCTGGATATGGCGGGGGTGGCCCTGGCTTGTGTGCTGGCCTCCGCCTCCAAATACGCGTTGGCCTGGCGTGGCCGGCACATCTTCAACCCCGCCGCTGCCGGAGCGTTCGTGACCGGGCTGACCGGGCTGAACATAGCGACATGGTGGGCGGCGACCCCCGCCATGCTCTGGCTGCTGATCCCGGGGATCCTCCTGGTCCTGTACAGGACACGGAAGTTGCTGATGGCGACCTTGTTCCTTGTGGTTGCCACGGCAATTGTGAGCGCTGAGCTGATGCAGGCAGGGCTCACCTTGGGCAGCGCACTCTGGCAGGCACTCGCCCAACGACCCTTGCTGTTCTTCGTCGGCTTTATGCTGACAGAGCCTCTCACCCTCGCGCCACGCCGCTGGCAACAGCTCGCACTCGCTGCCTTCGTTGGCGCGCTCTTCGCACTCCCTTACAACTTCGGCTTCATCGCCAACTCTCCGGAACTGGCACTGCTGACCGGCAACTTGCTGGCGTTTCTCGTGGGCCAGCGGGGCGGGCTCAGGCTCCGGTTCACTGGCTCCCGTCCTCTGACGCCGAGCACCACGGAGTTTGCCTTTGAACCGTCCCGGCCCATCCGCTTTGTGCCGGGACAGTATATGGAACTGGATCTGCCGCATGCGAAGTCAGACGGTAAAGGCCGACGTCGGGTGTTCAGTTTGACCAGTGCCCCCGGTTCGGAGACGGTGACGTTTGGCGTCCGGACGGCGGAGCCCCTGTCCGCGGCGAAGAAAGTCCTGCTGGACCTGAAGCCTGGTGATGAAGTGTCAGCCACGTCCGTGGGCGGAGATTTTGTCCTGCCCCGCGATGCCCGGGCCCCCGTCCTTCTGATCGCGGCGGGCATCGGCATCACGCCTTTTCTTGCCCATCTGTCTTCCGGCGCGGCCCAGGACCGGGACGTGGTGCTGCTTCTGCTGGCACGCAATCCTGCGGAAATTGCCTATGCGCCCGAGTTGCAGGCGTCCGGGGCGCGCATCCTGGCTCGCCTCGCAGACGGTTCCGTCCCGCCGTCGTTCATCACCGATGCCGGGACGCCGGAGTCCGGGGGTGCCGCCGCTGGACGGCTGGACGGAGATTCCCTGAAAGTCCTGGTGCCCGACATTGCCGACCGCGCTGTCTACATCTCCGGGTCCCCTGCGAGCGTCGCTTCGCTGCGCCGTGCAGCCCGGAAAGCCGGCGCTCGGCGGGTGCATGTTGACTCGTTTTCCGGCTACTGAAGCGGGCCGTTTTTCCTTGCAGGCACCTTCCTGCTAAGCTCTAGGACGTCCCGCTGGCAACGGCAGGATCCCTGAATTGCCCTCGTAGCTCAGGGGATAGAGCGTCTGCCTCCGGAGCAGAAGGTCGTTGGTTCGATTCCAATCGAGGGCACAGAGAAAAACCCCCGCCGCTTGCAAAAGCGGCGGGGGTTTTCTGCGTTCCACCCCGGACGCGCGCAAACACTTGGGGCCCTAGCGCCCAACACCAAGGGACACTGGACGCCGTAGCGAAGTCGTACGTGCGGATAGCGGCCACCGTGTTGAGCCGCAGGCCGGCTCGTCAGACTCCTCGCCTGACCGTGGGCCTGGATTCAAGACCCGCGATGCTGCCCGAGCTACGGCGGTGTGGCGCTCGATGCACCTGTCGTCAGCATCGCTGGCCAGTGGGGTGGTTCCCAGTCGGGGTGTTCGCTGGTGTAGTGGCGTCCGGTGGGTGATGTCCAGCCGGGTGGTTTGTTCTTGGTGGCCGTAGTGGGTGTCCAGGCTGTGGTGTGGCGGAGCCTGTGGTGCTTGTGGCACGGCTGGCCGAGATTGCTGATCCCGGTGGTGCCGCCGTAGGCCCAGGGGAGGAGGTGGTCGGCTTCGTTGTCGAGGGAGTGGTTGCTGCAGCCGGGAAACGGGCATTTGCCGTCCCGCAGTCTGAGCCGTTGGCGTTGCGCTTTCGTGAGCCGGTAGCTGGTCCGCCCGATCTCCAGCGGAGCACCGTCCCGCGGATCGATCAGGACGCGGTGAAAGGACTCCGCACCTTCCGCCACGAGTTGGCGGGCCATGGACGGTGGGATCGGTCCGTATCCGTCGAGCATGGCCGGTTCATCCGTGAGGCCCAGCAGCGCAAACACCGGCACGGTGATGAGCACCTGTGCCCGGGGCGAGGGAACACCGTCGCTCACGGCGATGCCCCCGGTCTCTTGGTGGCTCGTTTCACCGGTCGTGCTGCCGCTGTTTTCCCTACCCTCATCACCGGTTCCGGCCCCGGCGCTCGCGCTGGTGTCGGTCAGGAGCCAGGTCGCGACGGTGTCTGCGCGGAGCTGGCTGAGGGTCCGGCCCTCATGAGGCCCCTGGAGGGCCCGGGCGGCGGCGGTGGTCCGGTCCCAGATCCCCGCGGCCTGATCGGCGGGCAGGTACGCGGAGAGCCAGGCCATCCCGTCCCGGTCCGGGGCGTACTCCACCCGCCGGTCCTGGATACCGCGTAGGTGGCGTTGTTCGATGCTGACCGGATGATGGCGTTCCCGCCAGGTGCGGGCCTTGTGCCGGAACCGGCCGGGGATGAGCTCACCGGCGAAGCCACGGGCCGGATTCGCGACGTCCGGGTCCAGGAAATGCGCTTCGAGGGCCGCCGCGGCCGCCCTGTCGAGGTTAGTGGTTTCATCGACCATGATCCGGGCGTGCTGCCACGAAATGACCCCGGCCTGCAACGCCGAGAACGTCAGCGGCAGGGCCGTGGTCAGCGCGCGCGCCTCCGCGAGCAGCGCACTGGCGGCGCGTTCACTGACCGCCAGCACGCACGCGACCTCAGCGATCACGGCCATCTCCTGCCCGCTATGGTCCTGCGGCGACTCAGCAGGGCCCGCCAGGGCCTCGGCAGCGGCGCTGTAACCGGCAGCCAGCCAGACCTTCAGGGCAGCACTTTTCGCGTCCAACCGTGAGATCTCCGCCAGCCCGTCCAGGAATCCATCCGCCACCCGGCGCAACGGATCAGCATCCCGGAAACCGGCGGCTTCCGGCCCGCCCCGGAGCACAGCAGCGAGCTCCGCGAAAGACACCGAAAGGGCCTCCGCCGCCGCCACAGCTGCTCTGCTATCCATACACAAATCATCCCGTGAGGGTCCGACAATAACGCCGAGGCCCAATGGCTATGTGCATAACTCCGCGGCTCGGAGAACATCGACGCGACTTTCGATGCCTTCAATCGCGCCGCGCACTTCAGAGCCTCCAGCGTCCCCTTGCGCCGGGTGGGGCTTAAATGACCCTTCGCGCGTGGTCGTCGCCACAGCTGTCCGTTCGCGCTGGATTGCGTGCGCCTTCATCAGATTGTCGGTGGTCCCTCGTAGGCTGATTCAACGAACTCGAGGGGTAGGCCATGCACGTTCCAGCCACATTCTGTTCCATCATTCCGCCTTATTTGTTGCGGCGGTTGGCTCGCTTGGAAGAGCCACAATTTTCTGCGGCTGCGCGGGCGGCCAAGGAAGCACTGAGCCACGTCCGGTCCGTCCTGTCGGCCCGTACCCTGCCGGTCCCGGCCGTTCCCCCGGCACTGCGGCAGGTCCGCACCGGCGCGCCCAACAGGAGCATCTACGATGCCGGCGGTTCCGAGAACCTGCCGGGAAAGCTGGTGCGCAAGGAAGGCGAACCGGCTTTCGGCGATCAGTCTGCTGATGAGGCCTACGACGGCCTTGGGCACACACACCGCCTGTTTGCCGACATCTTCGGCCGCAAATCCATCGACGGGGAAGGCCTGCCGCTCGATGCCACAGTGCACTTTGGCAGGCTCTATGACAATGCTTTCTGGGACGGCCGGCAGATGGTCTTCGGCGACGGGGACGGCGAAGTTTTCGAGCGATTCACGCGGTCGCTGAGCGTCATCGGGCACGAACTGACGCACGGCGTCACCCAGTACTCGGCGGGGCTGGCTTACCGCAACCAGGCAGGTGCACTCAACGAATCCATGTCCGATGTTTTCGGCGCGCTCGTGGAACAGTACCTGAATAGCCAGGCCGTGACCGATGCCAGCTGGCTCATCGGTGAGGGACTCTTCACACCTCAGGTTGAGGGATCGGCTCTCCGCTCCCTGAAGGCGCCGGGTACAGCGTACGACGACGACGTGCTGGGCAAGGATCCGCAGCCAGATTCGATGGACTCGTATGTGCGCACCAGCGCCGACAACGGCGGCGTCCACATCAATTCCGGCATCCCCAACCGGGCCTTCTACCTCACGGCGGAGTCACTTGGCGGCAACGCCTGGGAGGCACCGGGACGGATCTGGTACGACGCACTGACCGGCGGCTCGCTGCCTGCCACCGCCACTTTCCGCGTATTCGCCAAGGCAACGGCGGTATCCGCCATGGACCTCTTCGGCAGCGATTCGCCAGAGCATGACGCCGTGCGGCAGGCGTGGGAAACTGTGAAGGTCAAGCTTTAGTTGAACGCCTGCCCGCCGCGAGCCAGCGGCCAGGCTGCAGGGAAGCCCAGGACCGAGGCCATGAAGATCAGCGTGGAGCGCAGCGGCGGCATCGCGGCCGTGACCCGAGTTTGGACAGTGCACGCCCAGACCGATAGCGCCAAAAGTCAGTGGCAACCAATTGTGGAAGCATGCCCTTGGGACGCGGTACCCAAGACCGTCAGGGCCGCGGCCGCCGAGGTGCACGGCAACCAACCAGACCGATTCATCTATTCGATCCGGGCCGGCCAGCGCCGCGCGGCGCTGCCCGAGCAGGCAGTCACAGGACCGTGGCGTGTGCTGGTGGACAGCACCCGGGCGGCCTCCGAGGACAGGCCCGGACGGGGGGACACCGCTGGTCCGCAAGTGCCTGCCTCGGCTTAAAGGCTCCGCCAAGGCTTAGCAGCCTCTCCAGTCAGCCTGCCGCTACCAGGTGCCCCCGAAACGCCCGGCGATAGGACTGCGGGCGGGTGTCCAGCACCTTGGCAAAGTGATGCCGGAGCAGGACGGGCTGGCCAAAGCCCGATTCCCGGGCAACTTCGTCGATGTTCAGGTCCGTGGATTCCAGCAGCTCCTGCGCCCGGAGCACCCGCTGCGAGTTCAGCCAGGCAGCGGGCGTGGCCTCGGTTTCGGACCGGAAGCGGCGGGCGAAGGTCCTGGCTGACATGTGCACGCGCGACGCCAACTCAACGACTGTGTGCTCCTGCTCCAGGTTCTGCACCATCCACCGCGGCAGCTCTTCCATCGGTGCCGATCCACAGGCAGGCACGGGCCGGTCGATGAACTGCGCCTGGCCGCCGTCGCGGCGGCGGCACCACCATGTCCCGCGCAATAGAGGCCGCCACATTGGCGCCCAGCTCAACGCGCACCAGATGGAGGCAGGCATCAATTCCCGCCGCGGTACCGGCACTGGTGATCAGGTTGCCTTGCTGTACATAGAGCACGTTTTCATCGACCTGCACTTCCGGGTACCGGCTTGCGAGCTCATGGGAATAGTGCCAATGGGTGGTGCACCGCCGGCCATTCAGAAGACCGGCGCTGGCCAGGGCGAAGGCTCCGGAGCAGCTCGACATCACCCAGGCGCCCCGGGCGTCCGCGGCGCCCAGTGCCTCCAAGACCGATTCCGGCACGTCCTCGTTCCGGCCGAACGGCGTCATGATCACGAGGTCCGCGTCCGCAGTAGCGTCCAATCCCAGCGATACATTCATGGAGAGTCCCGATTTCATCCGGACATCACCGGGCTGCGGTGTGCAGACACGGAAGTCGAAGGCGAGGACGTTACTGCCGCGCTCCGATCTGTCGATGCCGAACACCTCGCACGCCGTGGCGAACTCGAAGATCGAGAAGTTCCGAACCACTATGACTGCCACTGATTTCAGCATGCCTCACCTCCAACCAGGCCTGGTCCGCCCCGGACATCCCTAGACCAACTACACACTGCGCATCTTCTAACCCGCAGGCATGCCTCAAGCTGCCCATATTTACCCATCAGCACTAACACAACGGGACCCGGCGCATAAGAGCCGGGTCCTGTCCTCATATCCTGGGTGGGCGGAGTCCGCGAGTCCGGGGCAAGGCGGGATCAGCGTCCGGGGCGACGGCGGGGTTGCCAGCAGCAAGAGCGGGAAACAGGCGCGGCCCAGTAGACTGGCTGCAGCCATGACATTTCATATCTCCTACCCTGCTGAGCTGCCCGTTTCCGAGCGCCGCGAGGACCTGAAGGCTGCCATTGCAGCGAACCAGGTGACCATCATCGCCGGCGAGACCGGCTCCGGCAAGACCACCCAGATCCCCAAGATGTGCCTCGAGCTGGGCCTGGGCGACAACGGCCTGATCGGGCACACTCAGCCACGGCGGCTAGCAGCCCGCACGGTCGCTGAGCGCATTGCCGAGGAACTAGGTGTGGAGATCGGCCAGGAAGTCGGGTTCCAGGTGCGGTTCACCGGGGAAGTCAGCCGCGCCACCAAGGTCAAGCTCATGACTGACGGCATCCTGCTCGCAGAGATCCAGCGCGACAAGCTGCTGCGCAAATACAACGCCATCATCATTGATGAAGCACATGAGCGCAGCCTCAACATCGACTTCATCCTGGGTTACCTCAAGCGCATCCTACCGCAGCGGCCGGACCTGAAAATCATCATCACCTCGGCCACGATCGATCCGGAGCGTTTTGCCAAGCACTTCGGCTCCGATGACGAGCCCTCCCCCATCATCGAGGTGTCCGGGCGCACGTTCCCGGTGGAGATCCGGTACAGGCCTCTGTCCCAGCCAGCCGGCGGACCCGCCGGTTTCGAAGATGCAGACGCCTCCGACGACGAACTCGAAGAGGACCGCGATCCACTCGACGCGGTCTGCGACGCCGTCGACGAGCTCGCCACCGAGGCCCCCGGCGACATCCTCATCTTCTTTTCCGGCGAGCGCGAAATCCGCGACGCCGCAGAGGCCCTGAACGCCAGGATCCAGTCCAACCGGCGCCTGGCCGGCACCGAAGTGCTCCCGCTATTCGCCCGCTTGAGCCTGCAGGAACAGCACAAGGTGTTCCACCCGGGCCGAAACCGCCGGATTGTGCTGGCCACCAACGTGGCCGAGACATCTCTGACCGTCCCCGGCATCAAGTACGTCATCGACACCGGCACGGCCCGCATCTCCCGCTACTCGCACCGCACCAAGGTACAGCGGCTGCCCATCGAGCGTGTGTCGCAGGCTTCGGCGAACCAGCGCTCGGGCCGGTGCGGCCGGGTGTCGGACGGTATAGCCATCCGGCTCTATTCGGAAGAGGACTTTGAGTCCCGGCCGCTGTTCACGGATCCGGAAATCCTGCGCACCAACCTGGCGGCAGTCATCCTGCAGATGACCGCCATGGGTGTGGCCCGCGGGCCCAAGGATGTGGAAAACTTCCCGTTTGTCGAGCCGCCGGACTCGCGGGCAATCAACGACGGCGTGACGCTCCTGCGCGAGCTCGGAGCCTTGAATGCCGTCAGGCCAGGTGACGCCAAGAGCGGCGGGCTGACCGCCGTCGGACAACAGCTTGCCCAGCTCCCGGTAGATCCCCGCCTCGGCAGGATGATTGTGGAGGCCGGCAAGCGCGGCTGCGTCCGCGAGGTGATGATTCTGGCCGCGGCACTAACCATCCAGGACCCCAGGGAACGCCCGACGGACAAGCAGCAGCTCGCCGCGGAGAAGCACGCGCGGTTCCGGGATGAGAACTCGGACTTCACCGGCTTCCTGAACCTGTGGAACTACCTGCAGGAGAAACAGCTGGAACTCTCATCCACCCAGTTCCGCCGCCTGTGCCGGACCGAGTTCATTAACTACCTTCGGGTCAGGGAATGGCAGGATCTCTTCGCCCAGCTCCGCCAGATGGCCCGCCCGCTGGGGATCAGCCTGGACAACAAGCGCCTGGCCGATCCCGTGGGCAACCACGAGGGCATCCACATGAGCCTGCTGTCCGGCCTGCTAAGCCACATCGGCATCCTGGACGAGCGCAAGCGCGAGTACGCGGGCGCCCGCGGCAGCCGCTTCGCCATCTTCCCCGGCTCGTCCCTCTTCAAGAAGTCCCCGACGTTTGTGATGGCTGCCGAACTAGTGGAAACGAGCCGCCTCTGGGCCAGGGTCGCAGCAAAGTTCGATCCCGCCTGGGCAGAACAGGTGGCACCGGACCTCGTCAAACGCAGCTACAGCGAGCCGCACTGGTCCACCAAAATGGGCGCGGTCATGGCGTACGAGAAGGTCACCCTATACGGCGTGCCCATCATCCCGCAGCGCCGGGTCAACTACAGCCGCGTGGATCCCGTGCTGGCCCGCGAGCTGTTCATCCGGCACGCCCTGGTGGAAGGCGACTGGAAAACGCACCACAAGTTCTTCCACCGCAACCGCGCCCTCCTCCTTGAGGTCGAGGAACTTGAGGCCAGGATGCGCCGCCGCGACCTGCTGGTGGACGACGAAACGCTGTTTGAGTTCTACGACGCCAGGATCGGCCCCGACGTTGTGTCCGAACGACACTTCGACAAATGGTGGAAGGAGGCCCGGCAGCAGAGTCCGGACCTCCTGGACTACGACAAGTCACTGCTGCTCTACGACGCCGACGACCTGGACGAGGCCGCTTATCCTAAGTTCCTCATGCACAAGGGCTTCGAGCTGCCGCTCAGCTACGAGTTCCACCCGGTGGCGCCAGGGTCACCGCCCAACCCGTCCGACGGTGTCACGGCCGAAGTCCCGGTGCTCTTCCTGAACCAGCTCGATGATGCCGCCTTCCGCTGGCTGATCCCCGGCCAGCGCGCGGAACTCGTGGCTGCCCTGATCAAGTCACTCCCCAAGCAGGTCCGCAAAAACTTTGTCCCCGCCCCGGATGTGGCCCGGCAAGCCGTCGCTGCCCTGGAATCTGACTTCGATCCGGCGCATGACGAGCTGGAAGCTTCACTGGAGCTGGCCCTGCGCCGGATCCGCGGCCACGTCATCCCCGCAGGTTCATGGAACTGGGACGCTGTGCCGCCCCACCTGCGGGTGAGTTTCAAGGTTGTCGATACCCAGGGCAAGGCGCTGGATGAGGGCAAGGACCTCGCGGCCCTGCAGGAGCGGCTGGCCCCGGCAACACGCCGCGCCATTGCGGAATCACTGGGGGCGACGCCCGGAACCACCGCGCCGAAGTCCCGTGGAAATTCGAAGTCACAGGGAAAGTCCGGCGGGAATGTACCCGCGTCATCGGCAGGCGGAAATTCGGCGGGCACAAGCACAGGCTTCCATGAACAGGCCGGCCTGACCGAATGGGCCTTCGGCACGTTGCAGCGGCAGGTCAGCAACACCGTTAAGGGCCACACCGTCACCGGCTACCCGGCGTTGGTGGATGAAGGAACGTCGGTGGCGCTGCGCGTCTTCCAGACCTCCTCGGAGCAGCTCGAGGCCATGCGCGGCGGTGTGATCCGGCTGCTCGCCCTCAGGGTGCCGGCACCGGACCGCTACGTCCTGGAGCACCTGAACAACACGGAGAAGCTGACGTTCAGCCAGAATCCGCACGGTTCGGTGTCAGCCCTCATTGCCGATTGTGCCCTTGCTGCCGTGGACAAACTGACCCCGGCGGAACTTCCGTGGGACCGGGCGTCCTTCGACTCCCTCTATGAACAGGTCCGCGCGGAACTGATCGATACCGTCTTTAGTGTGACGGCCGTGGTGGAGCGCATCCTGGCCAGCACCCGGCTGATCGAGAAACAGCTGAAGGGCACCACCAGCCTGGCGCTCATCAGCGCCCTGAACGATGTCAGGAGCCAGCTTGAGCAGCTCGTGTACCCGGGATTTGTGGCCCGCACCGGCTACAGGCAGCTGAGCCAGCTCCCCCGCTACCTCGCCGCCATCGAGAAACGCATCGAAAAGCTCCCCGGCAACGTCCAGCGGGATGGGCTAATCATGGCCGCGGTCCAGCGGCTGGAAGACGATTACGACGACGCTGTGTCGGCCTTGCTGCCGGGACGGCGGGTGGGTGCCGAACTGATCCAGGTCCGCTGGATGATCGAAGAGCTGCGGGTGAGCCTGTTCGCCGTCGAGCTCGGAACTGCCTATTCCGTCTCCGAAAAGCGGATCAGGGCTGTCCTGAACAAGGCGCTCGCGCCGACCTAAACCGGCGCGAGCATCAGGCTCAGCCTGCGGGAACGAACTCCGCGTAGCCAGCGGCCCGGAGCCCGGAGCGCAGCTTCTCGGCGTTGGCGTCCAGCACCGCGGGGTCCGGGTTCTGGTCCGCCGAGGCGAAATCGAAGTCAGCCATGGTCCTGGAGGGCCACACGTGGACGTGCAGGTGGTTGATCTCGTAGCCGGCCACGATCAGACCCGCGCGGGCGGCGCCGAAGAGGTCGACCTGGACGGCGCCGATCTTGCGTGCCACCTCCATGACCCGGGCCAGCAGCTCGGGAGAGGCATCGGTCCAGCGGTCGACTTCCTCGGTGGGCACCACCAGGGTATGGCCGTCGGCCAGCGGACCCGTCGTCAGGAACGCGACCACATCGTCCTCCCGCCACACGAACCGGCCGGGGATTTCACCGTTGATGATCCGGGTGAAGATGGTGCTCATGCGTCAGCGCTTCCGGAGGGGGCGTGCAGGGTGCTCACGTCCAGGACGAACCGGTACTTGACGTCGCCGGCAACCATCCGGTTGTACGCCTCGTTCAGCTCCTCGGCCGTCACCATTTCGATGTCGGAGACCACCCCGTGCTCGGCGCAGAAGTCCAGCATTTCCTGGGTCTCGGCGATTCCGCCGATCAGCGATCCGGCGTAGGCGATGCGGCGGCTGATGAGGGCACCGGGGTTGACGGGCGGCATCGCCTCGGAGGGCAGCCCCAGCTGGAACAGCGCGCCGTCCTGGCGGAGCGTGCGGAAGTACGGGTTGAGGTCGTGCGGGGCGGCGACGGTGTCGATGATGACATCGATGCTGCGGTCCGCGGCGGCCATCGCGGCCGCGTCCTTGGAGAGGATGACGTCGTCTGCCCCGAGTTCACGGGCGGCGGCGAACTTCTTCTCCGAGGTCGTGAAGACCTTCACCTCCGCACCCATGGCCTTGGCGATCTTGACGGCCATGTGGCCGAGTCCGCCGAGGCCAACGACACCAACGACGTCGCCCTCTTCGACCTCAAAGTGGTTCAGCGGCGAGTAGGTCGTCACGCCAGCGCAGAGCAGCGGCGCCGCGGCGGCCGGGTCCAGACCCTCCGGGATGGTCAGAACATAATTGCGGTCCACCACGATGGAGGTGGAATAGCCGCCCTGGGTGACGGCGTCGGCGTTGCGCGGGTCTTGGGCGCCGTAGGTGCCGATCATGCCGTTTTCGCAGTACTGCTGGAGGCCGTCGAGGCAGGCCTCACATTCGCGGCAGGAATCGACCATGCAGCCGACGCCGACGCGGTCACCGACCGCGAAGTCGTCGACGTCGGAGCCGACACGGCTGACACGGCCGACGATTTCGTGGCCCGGGACGAGCGGGTACT
Organism: Pseudarthrobacter sp. S6; assembly: GCF_050156575.1. NCBI lineage: Bacteria > Bacillati > Actinomycetota > Actinomycetes > Micrococcales > Micrococcaceae > Pseudarthrobacter > Pseudarthrobacter sp. S6. The sequence continues at coordinate 2,910,778 of NZ_CP189581.1, forward strand.
TGTCGCCGCCCCATTCACCGCGGGTGGCGTGGACATCGGAGTGGCACAGGCCGACGAAGTCGATGGAAATCTCGACGTCGTCGGCCTTGGGTGCACGGCGTGCAACGGTCAGCGGAACCAGGCCGCTGTCAGGGGCCGTGGCGCCGTAGGCTGCAACGAGGGTGCTGCCGTCAGCCTGGACGTTATCGTTCAGCTGGACGTCACCCAGCTCGGGAAGGGGCGTGGCGAGGGGCGGGGGTACGGGGCGTCCTGGAGTCATAATCTGACGTTACGCCCGTTGCCGTACCGTTATCTAATTCGTCCGCTCACAGCGATACCGGCCAGTAGCTTTCCCCGGAACCGGGGCGCAGCCTCAGGCCGCCGTCAGCACGGGGGCAGTGAGGTGACCGTCGCGCATGGTGGCCACCGCGTCGGACAGCGGGACGAATTCGGTGTCGTGCGTGACCATAACGGTGGCAACCATAAAGTCGTCGGTGACGCGGCGCAGCATCAGACGATGGAGTCGCTGCGTTCGTGGTCCAGAGCTGCCGTGGGTTCGTCGACAAGCAGGATTCTGGGGTCTCCCATCCGGGCGTGGGTGATGTTGACCCGTTGGCGCTGTCCGCCGGAGAGCTGGTGCGGGCGTTTGTCCGCGCAGGATGAGAGTCCCACGATGCCGAGGAGCTCCGCTGCCCTGGCCCGGCGCCTGATCAGGGCTCCGGGGTTGACCGGCGGCATGGCGTCGGACGGCAAGCCCAGCTGGAACAGCGCACCGTCCGCGCGCAGGGTACGGAAGAACGGATTCAGGTCGTGCGGCGCGGCCACGGTGTCAATGATGAGGTCGATCTGAGGGAAAGGTCCGTAGCCGCCCTGGGTGATGGCGTCGCCGTTGCGTGGATCCTTGGCGCCGTAGGTCCCGGTCAGCCCGCTTTCCCAGTACTGTTCCAGGCCGTCCAGGCAGCTCTCGCACAACGGGGTGGTCAAGGGGCTGCGGTACGGGGCGTCCCGGGGTCATCCTTCGACGATACCCCCGCGGGCGGCCGCATGGCCGCTCGGGCCGCTTCCCGTGGCCACCGGCCGGGCCGGGTTGTTGGACCATTCCGAGAAGGATCCCGGATAGAGCGCGGCCTGGAACCCGGCGATTTCGAGGGCGGCCACCTCATGGGCGGCGGTCACGCCCGAGCCGCAGTAGACGGCCACGGGGACGCCGTCGCGGACGCCTAGGTGCTCGAACCGGCGCCGCAGCAGGTCGGCCGGCAGGAAGAGGCCGGCTCCGTCCACGTTCTCCGTTGTTGGAGCGCTGCGGGCGCCCGGAATGTGGCCGGCGCGGGGGTCAACGGGTTCAAAGTCGCCCCGGTACCTTTCGCCGGCCCGGGCATCCAGGAGGACGCCTGTTGAGGGCCAGTCCGCCGCTCCGGCCGCGTCGATGCTGGGCATCCTGCCTCCAGCGGGGGAAACATCAAAGGAAACACGCCCGACGGCGGCGTCCACCGGTCCGGTGTCCAGCGGCAGTCCGGCGTCCCGCCAGGCTGCCAGGCCGCCGTCGAGCAGGTATACGCCCTGGAACCCGGCGTTCCGGAGCATCCACCAGAGGCGGGCGGCAGCCATGTTGCCGCTGTTGTCGTAGGCCACCACGACGTCGCCGTTGTTGATCCCCCAGCGCCTGGCAGTTTCCTGGAACTCGTCGTGGGTGGGCAACGGGTGCCTGCCGAGGGCCGGAGTGGCCGGCGTCGCCAACTCGGTGGAAAGGTCCACAAAAATTGCGCCCGGGAGGTGCCCTTCAAGGTAGTGTTCCCGGCTGTGCGGGTCTCCCAGCGCCCAGCGGACGTCCAGCACCACGGTTCGCAGGCCGGCGTCGAAACGCGCCGCCAAAGCCGGGACATCCATTAGTGGACCCATCGTTCTCCTTGGCAATTGCGGGGTGTGCAGTTCCTGATCCAACTCTAGCTCCGGCAAAGCGGCCGGCAGGGAGGGCCGCCGGTAGGCTGGTTGGGTGAAGAACGCGAGCGCGGACCGGGCCTGGGCTGATGAGGCCATCCGAAAAGTAAATGCAGAAAACAACCGGTCCGCCGATACCCACCTCTATTCGGTACCGCTCCCGGAGCACTGGGGTGTCCAGCTTTACCTCAAGGACGAATCCACGCACCGTTCGGGGAGCCTCAAGCACCGGCTGGCCCGCTCGCTGTTCCTCTTTGGCCTGGTTAACGGCTGGATCCGCGAAGGTACCACCATCGTAGAGGCTTCCAGCGGCAGCACCGCGGTCTCGGAGGCATATTTCGCGCAGCTCCTGGGGCTGCCGTTCGTGGCAGTCATGACCCGTACAACGAGCCCGGAGAAGATCGCGCTGATCGAACAGTTCGGCGGCTCGTGTCTGTTGGTTGAGCATGCCTCAGAGGTCTACGCCGCGGCTGCGGACGTCGCTGCCACGTCCAACGGCCACTACATGGACCAGTTCACCTACGCGGAGCGGGCCACGGACTGGCGCGGCAACAACAACATTGCGGAGTCCATCTTCGGGCAGCTGGCGTTGGAGAAACACCCCGTTCCGCACTGGATCGTGGTGGGCGCGGGGACCGGCGGCACAAGCGCGACAATCGGCCGCTACCTGCGCTACCGCGGCCACAACACGCGCCTTGCGGTTGTGGACCCGGAGAATTCCGCATTTTATCCCGGCTGGGTGAACGGTGCGGGCGGGACCAGCACCGGCCTGCCCTCACGGATCGAAGGCATCGGCCGCCCGCGGATGGAACCGAGCTTTGTGCCCGCCGTCATCGACCACATGATCCAGGTTCCGGATGCCGCGTCCATCGCAGCCATGCGGCACCTGCGCACGGTCGCCGACCTGCATGCCGGACCGTCCACCGGTACCAACCTGTGGGGTGTCTGGCAACTCATGGCGGAAATGGTCGCCGCGGGACAGCGCGGCAGCATTGTGTCGTTGATGTGCGACGGCGGCGACCGCTATGCCGGCAACTACTACAATCCGGCGTGGCTGTCCGGCCAGGGCCTGGACCCCGAGCCGCATGAGGCCGTCATCCGCCGGTTCTTCGAGACCGGCGTCTGGAGCGCGTAGCTGCTGTTCAGACCTCCACCGATTCCCGCGGGGAAAGGCGGGTGTACTCGGTACCGTATTTCCGGCCCAGCCGGGCCACGTGGGATTCTGCGACCTTCAGGCCGGTTTCGTTCAGCAGCCCGTCGTGGATCTGGAAGGCACGGGGGGCCCGGACGGCGATGACAAAATCCACCACCTCGCTGACTTTGCTCCACGGTGCGTGGATCGGAACCAGCAGCGTCTGCACGCTGAGGCCGTCCGGGATGATGAAAGAGTCCCCCGGGTGGTACACGTTGCCGTCAACCAGGTAGCCGATGTTGGCCACGATGGGAACCTGCGGATGGATCAGTGCGTGCTGTCCGCCGAAGCTGCGCACGTTGAAGCCGGCCGCGTCAAAAGTCGAGCCGGGTTCAACGGTGTGGATCCGGGCTGCCACCTGGGGTGCCTCTTCCCGCAAGTGGTCGGCCACTCCGGCCGGCGCGAAGACCGCCACCCCGTCCGTGCCCTGCAGGGCACGGACCATGGCCGGCACGTCCACGTGGTCGGCGTGCTCGTGGGTGATGAGCACGGCCTGCGCCCCGGCCAGGGCTTCGGCGGTCTCGGAGTATGTTCCCGGATCCAGCACCAGCACCCGGCCGTCCTGCTCAAGCCGGACGCACGCGTGGGTGTATTTTGTCAGCTTCATAGCGCCAGCCTAGGGTCCGGCCCCAGGCCTGTCCACGGCACGTCCGGCGGCGCGCTCCCGGCTGGTAATCTTGATGATTGCCACCGTCCCTCAGGGAAGCGAGTACGTTCATGCCGTTCGGCACCAAAACTGACGCGACGCCGTCGAACGCTGCATCCGGCGCAGGAACCGTCAGCGCGCCCGGCAAGGAGCAGCGCGTCACCAAGCAGCGTGTAGCCGTCAGCGCTGCCCTGGACGAGCTGGATGACTTCGTCAGCACGCAGGAGCTCTACCGCATCCTGCAGAACAAGGGCGTCTCAGTTTCACTGGCAACGGCGTACCGGATCCTGCAGTCCCTCGCGGACGACGGCCTCGTGGACGTCCTGCGCAACGGCGAGGGCGAAGCCGTCTACCGGCGCTGCGCTGTTACCGGGCATCACCACCATCTGCTGTGCCGCAGCTGCGGGAAAGCCGTGGAAGTAGAGGCTCCGGCGGTGGAAACCTGGGCGGCCCGGATCGCCACGGAACACGGCTACACAGAGGTGGCTCACACCGTGGAGATCTTCGGCCTGTGCCCGGACTGCACCGCCCTCAGGGCCGCCAGCAAGCTCTGACAGCCGGCGCTGCCTGGTTCATCACGGTTGACCGTGTCAACGGGCGTGCACCAGACGGCCGTTGATGCCCTTCTTGGCCCGGACACCGCCAACGATGCGGCACACCACGTAGATCAGGAACGACAGCGTGGTGACATAGGGGCTGATGGGGATCCGCCCACCCAGAGCCAGCAGGATTCCGCCCACCGTGGCCGTGACGGCAAAAACAACGCTGAGCGCCACCACGGCCACCGGAGCGGAGGTCACGCGGAGCGCCGCGGCTGCCGGGGTGATCAGCAATGCGAGTACCAGCAGCGCCCCCACCACCTGGATGGACAGCGCTACGCTGACTCCCAACAAGACCATAAAGATCAGCGCGAGCGTCCGCACGGGCACCCCGCGGGCTTCGGCCAGTTCGGGATCAACGCTGGCAAAGTTCAGCGGGCGCCAGATGGCCGCCAGGGCTGCGATGACCAGCACGGCGGCGCCGGCGAGGACCTGGAGCTGGACGGTGTCCACGGAGACGATCTGCCCCGTAAGCAGCCCGAATTTGTTGGCGGCACGGCCTTGGTAGAGCGCCAGGAACAGGATGCCGAGCCCAAGCCCGAAGGGCATGATCACCCCGATGATGGAGTTTTTGTCCCGGGCCCGGACGCCCATCAGGCCTAGGAGCAGCGCCGCCGCCACCGAGCCGATCAGCGAGCCGAACACGATGTCCGCGCCGATCAGGAGCGCAAAGGCCGCCCCGGCGAAAGAGAGTTCTGAGATGCCGTGGACGGCGAACGCCAGGTCCCGTTTCATCACGAAGGTGCCCACCAGCCCGCCCAGCAGGCCCAGGACGGCCCCGGCCCAGAGGGAGTTCTGGACCAGCACCAGCAGCTCGCCGTAGTTCTCGAAGCTGAAGATCGCTCCGATGATGCTGTCCGCATCCATCAGGCCACCTCCCCCACCGTTGCGTGGACATCGGCATGGTGGTGCGTGGTTGCGTCGGGCAGGCCGACGACGACGATGCGCCCGTTCGCGTGGATGACTTCCACGTGGCTGCCGTACAGCTCTGACAGGACCTCGGTGGTCATGACCTCTTCCGGCGTACCCACCCGAAACCGCCCGCCGGCCAGGTACAGCACCCGGTCAACGTAATCGATGATGGGATTGATTTCGTGGGTGACAAAAACCACCGCGCTGTTCTGGGCGTGGCACTGCTTGTTGATCAGCGCGCTGACGGCCTGCTGGTGGTGCAGGTCCAGGGACAGCAACGGTTCGTCGCAGAGAAGGACCTTAGGGTCCGTGGCCAGCGCCTGGGCCACCCGGAGGCGCTGCTGCTCGCCGCCGGAGAGCTGGCCCACCGGGACTTTGGCGTAGTCACTGGCGCCCACCAGTTCCAGCAGCTCATCGATCCTGCGGTTTGCCCGGGACATGCCCAGCCGCAGCCCCCAGCGGTGGCCGTCCACGCCGAGCCCCACCAGGTCCCGGGCACGCATGGGGGTATCCGGAGCAAAGGATTTCTGCTGCGGAATGTAGCCAATCAGGTTACTGCCCCGCTCCACGGGACGGTCGCCAAGCGTGGCAGTGCCGGACTGCAGTTCCTGCAGGCCCAGGAGAACCTTGAGGAAACTGGTCTTTCCGCTGCCGTTGGGGCCCAGGACGGCGAAAAACTCACCGGGCCTGATATCCAGGTCGAGATCCTCCCACAGCAAGCGTTTGCCGAACTGCAGGGACGCCCCGCGGAGGCTGACCACCGGTTTCAACTATTTTTCTCCAAAACTTTGCTGACGTTGTCAACATTGTCCGTCATCCATTGCAGGTACGTCTTGCCTTCGGGCAGTGTTTCGCTGAAGTCAATAACGGGAACGCCGGCTGCTTCGGCTGCCTTTTTCAGCGCCTGCGTCTGGGGTCCCTCTGTCTGCGCGTTGTAGGCCAGGAACCTGATGCCCTTGGATCCCGCCAGGTCCGTGGCTGCCTTCAGCGCCGAGGGCGGAACGTCCGAGCCTTCCTCGATCGCGGCGGTGTAGTCGGCCGGAGTCTTGTTCTCCAGCCCGGCTGCCTCGAGCAGGTACAACGGGACAGGTTCGGTCACGGCCACGGCTGCGCCTGTTCCGTTGGCCTTCAGTGCGGCGAGCTTGCCGGCCAGGGCGTCCACCCCGGCTTTGAAGGTTGCGGCATTGGATGTGAACAGAGCTGCAGAGCCCGGTTCGAGTTCGCCCAGTTTGGCCGCCAGCGAATCAGCCAGCTTACCCATGGCATCCAGGCTGTACCAGGCGTGTTCGTTGAATGCACCGGGCTCGTGCGCGTGTTCGTCGGCTGATTCGCTAACCGACGGCGACGGCGACGAATCGGCGTGCGCTTCCTCCGGCGCCAGCGCCAGGCCGCCTACCTCCACGGCCGTGACGATATTGCTGTGCGGGATGTTGCTGTCGTCGGCCATCTTGTGGAGGAAGGCGTCGTAGCCGCCGCCGTTCTCGATCACCAGTTCCGCTTTGGACACCAGCAGCCGGTCCTGCGCGGTGGCCTCGTACGAATGCGGGTCCTGGCTGGTCTTGGTGATTATGGCGGTGACGTTGACTTTGTCCCCGCCGATGATCGCGGCGATGTCCCCGTACACGTTGGTAGAGGCCACAACGTCGACGACGCCGGCAGATGAGTCGGCGCCGGACGTCGCCGACGTTGCACCGCCTCCGGAGCCGCAGGCGGTGAGCAGCAGGCTCACCCCGGCGAGGGCTGCGAGGGACGTTCGGATGGCGGCGGGGTGGCCCACGGAAACCTCAGTTCAGTACAGGGATGGACTTTTGCGTCTCCAAAAAGCTTACCCCTAAATGTGAATGATTCCTATTTAGGATAGCCGGGCCGGTCCCCTGCGGACCCGGGCGCGCTCAGTCACCGTTCGGCTCGCCCAGCCTCCTGATGCCGGTGGCCTGCGTGGCGTCCCGGATCTCTCCCACCAACTGCTCGATCACGTCTTCCAGGAAGAGGACGCCGTGGGTCTGCCCGTCAGCACCTATCACGCGGGCCAGGTGTGAGCCCGTGCGCTGCATGACGGACATGGCCGTTTCAACTTCGTCGTCCAGCGCGAGGTTCGCCAGGGAGCGGATCCTGCTCTCGGCGATGGGGTGCTGGTAATCCGACTCGGGAATGGACAGCACGTCCTTCACGTGGAGGTAGCCGGACAACATGCCGTCATCGTCGAGCATCGGGAACCGTGAGAACCCGGTCCGGCTGACGGCTTTTTCAAATTCCACCGGGGTGGTGGCCGCCTTCAGCATGACCAGATCGTTCAGCGGAACCATGATGTGCGACGCCGTGTATTCGGAGAATTCCAGGGCGCCGGTGATCAGGCCCGCATCATCGTCCACCAGCCCGTGACGGGTGGATTCCTGCACGATCGACTGGACTTCCTCGAGCGTGAAGGACGAGTTCACCTCATCCTTGGGCTCAATCCGCAGAAGCTTGAGGATGTGGTTGGCGGACCAGTTCAGCGCGACGATGGCCGGGTTGACCAGCTTCGCAACAAACATCAGCGGCGGGGCCAGCAGCAAGGCAGCCTTGTCCGCCACCGATACCGAGATGTTCTTAGGCACCATCTCGCCGAACGTCACGTGGAGAAAGGTCACCACCATCAAGGCGATGGCGAACGCTGCGACGTCGGCAACTTCCACCGGCAGCCCAACAGCTTCCAGCGGCGCCGCCATCAGGTGGTGGATGGCCGGTTCGGCGACCTGCAGGATCAACAGCGAGCACACGGTGATGCCCAATTGCGCGCAGGCCAGCATCAAGGAGACGTTTTCCATGGCGCGCAACGTGGTCTGCGCCCGCTTGGAACCGGCTTCGGCGAGAGGTTCGATCTGGCTGCGCCTGGCAGACATCACGGCGAACTCGGCGCCGACAAAAAACGCGTTCCCCAGCAGGAGGACAACCAGCCAGGCAATTCCGGCCCAGTCACTCATCGTTCCCTCCTGTCGGCCGGAGCAGGCTCCACTACGGGCGCGGCCGGATGGAAGGAGATCCGCTCGATCCTTCGGCCGTCCATCCTGGTCACTCTCAGCGTGCCGCCGCTGACCTCGACGGTGTCCCCCACTGCGGCGATCCGTCCCAGCTCACTCATGACGTACCCGCCCACCGTTTCGTAGGCGGCTTCGTCCGGAACGGTCAGCCCCGGAATCTGTTCGGAAAGCTCGTCAGGGCGCAGCAGCCCGGGGAAGTACCAGTCGCCGGAGGCGCTCTGGAGCAGTCCCGGGCGTACCTTGTCGTGCTCGTCGGACACTTCTCCGACGATTTCCTCCACCAGGTCCTCAAGGGTGGTGATGCCGGCGGTTCCGCCGTATTCATCCAGGACGATCGCGAGTTGGAGGTTTCCCTCCCGCAGCTCGGCCAGGAGCGCATCGAGGTGGATGGTCTCCGGCACGCGGAGGACATCGGTCATGATGGCTCCGGCCTCCAGGTTGGCCCGCCGGTCCCACGGCACCGCAACGGCCTTCTTGACGTGGACCAGGCCCTTGATGTCGTCGGAGGATTCCCCGATGACGGGGAAACGGGAGTACCCGGTGCGCCGGGCGGCGTCAAGGATGTCCGATACAGGCTGGTCGGCATCGATGGTCTCCATCCGGATCCGCGGCGTCATAACGTCGGCAGCCGTCCGGGCTGAGAAGTTAAGGGTCCGCGCCACAAAGTTGGCCGTCCCGGCGTCGAGCGTTCCCATGGCGGCGGAGCGCCGCACCAGGGAGGCGAGCTCGGCCGGCGTCCGGGCACCGGAAATCTCTTCCTTGGCCTCCAGGCCAAAGACATTCAGTACCTTGTTGGAAAAACCGTTGAGCACCACGATGGCGGGCTTGAAGATGGCCGTGAAGACCAACTGGGGCCGTGCCAATGCTTTGCCAACCTGGAACGACAGCGCAATCGCCATGTTCTTGGGCACCAGTTCGCCCAGCAGCATGGACAGCAGCGTGGCCAGCACCATGGCGATAACCAGGGAAACGGATGCCGCAGCCACTTCGGGAATTCCGACGGCGGCCAGCGGGCCCTCGAGGAGGCGGCCCACCGACGGTTCCATCACGTAGCCGGTCAGAAGCGTGGTGAGCGTAATGCCGAGCTGACAGCTGGAAAGCTGGGTTGAGAGGGATTTCAGGCACTTGAGCAGCGGGACGGCACCCGTGTCACCGTTATCGATGGCACGTTGGACCGTGGCCTGGTCAAGGGCAATCAGGGAAAATTCGACGGCGACGAAAAAGCCGGTGCCGGCAATCAGCAGGAGGCCTGCCGCGAGGAGGAACCACTCCATTCAGCATCCCGCCCGAAGGCCGGAGGCAATGGTGCGAGGCCGGGGGAAACGGCCCGGCGGAGGATGATCGGCCGAAGCCGATGCTGTTTCCATAGGGGCTCCGCCGGGGTGGGCTGACGGAGAGTGATGGGCGCGTGTTCGGGGTTTGCCGGCTCTGCGGGTGGACTGCGCGGTGCTGTATTTCATGCTCCGCTGACAGCCCCCAGGCCGGCACCTAGATTTACTGTCCATAAGAATTTCAGTCTACAGGAGCAGATTGCGCCTTTCGGCTGGGCGCTGGGAGGTCGCGTCGCGCCCGCACCGGGAAAGCTTCCGGACGCCACAATCCGTGATCTCCGCGTCATTGCCATGATTTGGGTCACCGATATTGGCAGTTAACACAGAATGCTCATTAGACTGGCATCGGTCCGGGTTCAGGACGCAGAGACTGGTTCGAATGTTGTGCTGCGGCACCGTGGCGGCCAGAGAGAAATCAAACTCATGGAAGAGGCGTATTTCAAGTGCCAGAGCAGCCTAGCCACCGTCTACCAGAGGAATTTGGCGGAAACGAGTGGCTCGTTGACGAACTGTACGAGCAGTATCAGAAAGACAAGAACACAGTGGATACCAAATGGTGGCCCCTTTTCGAGTCCTTCGATTCAGGCAGCGGTTCTTCTTCCAACGGAAGCACGGCGGTAGCCGTGGCCCACCCAGCAACCCGCGAAATGCCGGCTGTGCCGTCGGCACCTCCGGCTTCTGCAACTGCTGCACCGGCAACGTCGCCGGCCGCACAGCCGGCGGCGCCGGCCACCGCCCCCGCGGCGGCAAAGAAAGCTCCCGCTACGGTCGCCCGCGATGGCGCGAAGAAGACCGAGCCCGGAAGCGGGGCCCAGCCGATTCCGGCCCAGCTTCCCAAGAACGTCAAGGCACCCACGGCCCCGGAAGAAGACGTGGTCTCCGTTCTTCGCGGCCCGGCCAAGGCCATTGCCACCAACATGGTAACCAGCCTTGAAGTGCCCACGGCCACCAGCGTCCGGGCTATTCCGGCCAAGCTGCTGATCGATAACCGCGTGGTCATCAACTCCAACCTCGCCCGTGCACGCGGCGGCAAGGTTTCCTTCACGCACCTCATCGGCTACGCCGTGATCCGGGCACTGGCCCAGTTCCCTTCGATGAACGTCTACTACGACGAAATCGACGGCAAGCCCAGCGCTGTCCAGCCGGCCCACGTCAACTTCGGCATCGCCATTGACATGCCCAAGCCGGATGGCACCCGCCTGCTCATGGTGCCTAATATCAAGAAGGCGGAGACCCTCAACTTCTCCGAGTTCTGGCACACCTATGAAGACCTCATCAAGCGTGCCCGTGCAGGTAAGCTGACCGCTGATGACCACTCCGGCACCACCGTGTCCCTGACCAACCCCGGCGGCATCGGCACCGTTCACTCCGTGCCGCGTCTGTCCAAGGGACAGGCTGCCATCATCGGCGTCGGCGCCCTGGACTACCCAGCCGAATTCCAGGGTTCCAGCGAAAAGATCATTGCGCAGAACGCCATCAGCAAGGTCCTGACGCTGACGTCCACGTATGACCACCGCGTCATCCAGGGAGCCGGCAGCGGCGAGTTCCTGAAGCTTGTGCACCAACTGCTGCTCGGTGCCCAGAACTTCTACGACGACATCTTCGAATCCCTCCGGATCCCGTACGAGCCCGTGCGCTGGAGCCCGGACCTGCAGGTAGACCCGGCCGACGAGATCAACAAGGTTGCCCGGATCCAGCAGCTGATCCATTCCTACCGCGTGCGCGGCCACCTGATGGCAGACACCGATCCACTTGAGTACGTCCAGCGCAAGCACCCGGACCTTGACGTTCTCACCTATGGGCTGACCCTGTGGGATCTGGACCGCGAGTGGCCCACCGGCGGGTTCGGCGGCAAGCCGATGCTCAAGTTCCGCGACATCCTCGGTGTCCTCCGTGACGCCTACTGCCGCACCACCGGCATCGAGTACATGCACATCCAGGAGCCGGAAGAGCGCAAGTGGTTCCAGGACCAGCTGGAACACGCGTACTCGAAGCCGAGCCGCGAAGAGCAGCTGCGCATCGTGTCCCGGCTCAACGCCGCTGAAGCATTTGAAACCTTCCTGCAGACCAAGTTCGTCGGCCAGAAGCGCTTCTCCTTGGAAGGCGGCGAATCCCTGATTCCGCTGCTGGACGCCATCATTTCCGATGCCGCTGACGACGGACTGGACGAGGTTGCGATCGGCATGGCCCACCGCGGCCGCCTGAACGTCCTCACCAACATCGCCGGCAAGACCTACGCCCAGGTGTTCCGCGAATTCGAAGGCACGCAGGATCCCCGCTCCGTGCAGGGCTCCGGCGACGTGAAGTACCACCTCGGTACCGAAGGCACGTTCACCTCGGAAAACGGCAACGAGACCAAGGTCTACCTCGCCGCCAACCCGTCCCACCTCGAGGCGGTCGACTCCGTGCTCGAAGGCATCGTCCGCGCCAAGCAGGACCGCCTGGACCAGGGCGAGGCCTTCCCGGTGCTGCCCCTGATGGTCCACGGCGATGCTGCCTTCGCAGGCCAGGGCGTGGTTGCCGAGACGCTGAACCTGTCCCAGCTCCGCGGCTACCGGACCGGCGGCACCATCCACGTGGTGGTCAACAACCAGGTGGGCTTCACCACGGCGCCGTCGTCGTCACGCTCGTCCACGTACTCCACGGACGTCGCCAAAATGATCCAGGCGCCTGTGTTCCATGTGAACGGTGACGATCCCGAGGCAGTGGTGCGCATCGCGCAGCTCGCCTACGCGTTCCGCCAGCGGTTCCACAAGGACGTTGTGATCGACATGGTGTGCTACCGCCGCCGTGGCCACAACGAGGGTGACGACCCCTCGATGACCCAGCCCATGATGTACAACCTGATCGAAGCCAAGCGCTCCGTCCGCAAGCTGTACACCGAGGCACTCATCGGCCGTGGCGATATCACCGAGGAAGAAGCCGAGCAGCTGCTCCGCGACTACCAAGAACGTCTGGAACGGGTCTTCGCCGAAACACACGCGGCGCAGACCTCGCCCATCCCGATCATCACCGCCGACTCCGCCGCAGTCTCCGACATTGAGCGTCCCATCGCCCAGCAGGCTGACTTCGGCGCCAATGCCCCGGCCTCCACTGCCATTTCGCCGGAGACCCTGGCGCACATCGGCAAGGCTCACGTCCAGATCCCCGAGGGCTTCACCGTCCACGCCAAGCTCAAGCAGCTCCTTGAGAAGCGCGAGCAGATGTCCCGCGAAGGCGGCATCGACTGGGGCTTTGGCGAGATCGCGGCCTTCGGATCGCTGATCATGGAAGGCGTTCCCGTCCGGCTTGCCGGCCAGGACTCGCGCCGCGGCACGTTTGTGCAGCGCCACGCAGTGTTCCACGACCGCGCCAATGGCGGCGAGTGGCTGCCCCTGGGCCACCTCTCCGATGACCAGGCCAAGCTGTGGATCTACGACTCCCTGCTGTCCGAATACGCGGCCATGGGCTTCGAATACGGCTACTCGGTGGAACGCCCGGATGCCCTGGTGCTGTGGGAAGCGCAGTTCGGTGACTTCGTCAACGGCGCGCAGACCATCATCGATGAGTTCATCTCCTCGGCCGAGCAGAAGTGGGGTCAGCGCTCCTCCCTGGTCCTGATGCTGCCGCACGGCTACGAAGGCCAGGGCCCGGACCACTCCTCGGCACGCATCGAACGCTTCCTGCTGATGTGCGCCGAAGAGAACATGATCGTCGCCAATCCCACCACGGCGGCCTCGCACTTCCACCTACTGCGCCGCCAGGCGTACAGCAGGCCGCGCAAGCCGCTGATCATCTTCACGCCGAAGCAGCTGCTGCGGCTGAAGGCAGCCGCGTCGTCCGTCGAGGACTTCACCACGGGCGCCTTCCGCCCCGTCATCGGCGACCACGAGCAGTTGGCGGCAGACGCCGTCGAACGCGTATTGCTGGTCTCCGGCCGCCTGTACTACGATCTCCTGTCCACCCGGCAGAAGACCGATGACAAGACCACCGCGATTGTCCGCGTGGAGCAGCTTTACCCGCTGCCGCACGAAGAAATCGCAGCGGAACTGGCCAAGTACCCGAACGCCGAGGTTGTCTGGGCACAGGACGAGCCCGCAAACCAGGGGCCGTGGCCGTTCATGGGACTGAACCTCCCGGAGGCGCTGGACCGGCGCGTCCGCCTGGTGTCGCGTCCCGCGTCGGCCTCCACTGCGGCGGGCTCCATGAAGCGGCACGCTGCCGAGCAGGATACGCTCCTCAAGCAGGCATTTGCACGGAAGTAGTACCAGTGGCTGCCCGGCCGGACGTCGAAATACCAGACTCCGGCCGGGCAGTTCTGTTTAATGAAGATGGATCATAGCCACGCCGGTTGGCCACAACCGGCACGGACGTTAAGAGGGACTTGTGGAAGACAGGAAGCTGCGGATCGCAGCTGTTGGAGATGAACTGCTTGCCGGGCTGGGCGACCCCAGGGCCCTCGGCTGGCTGGGCCGCGTATTGGCCCGCACTCCGCAGGACGGAATGGTCATGGAAGCGTACGCCCTCCCCTGTCCCCAGGAAGGAACGGAAGGGCTGGCTGCCCGCTGGCAGGAAGAGGCCGGCCGGCGGTTCGGCGACCACCACGAAAACCGCCTGGTGATCGGCCTCTCGGGCCGGGACATCGAGTTCGGCCTTTCCACCGCCCGCAGCCGCCTGAACCTGGCCAATATCCTGGATACGGCCACGCAGAACCGGATCGAGGTCTTTGTCGTTGGCCCGCCGCCCACGCTGGACCCGGTACAGAACCGCCGGCTCGCCGATCTCAACACCGCTTTCGCTGACGTCACCACCAGGCGCAAGCACCTCTATGTGGACACGTTCTCCCCACTGCTGAACCACGAGCAGTGGCGCCAGGACCTTGCGGCCAACACTGGCACGCCGGGGCAGGCGGGCTATGGCCTGATGGCCTGGCTGGTCCTCCACCGCGGCTGGTTCCAATGGCTGGGCATGGACGCCCCCGAGTAGGTTTCCAGCCCCCTCAGTCGCGATATATCTTGACCGGCTCCGCTGGCCCGTTGTATCTTGGGGTATCAGTCACGATATATCGCGGTTTTGGAGGATTCATGACAGAGGACAGCTGGACCGTCACAGGTCCGCAAACCATCGATGTTGGCCCCGTCAGGTCGCTGAAGCTGGGCATGGTCCGCGGCAGGTTCGACGTCGTAACCCACCCGGAGGCCGTTGTTCGCGTGGAGATCAACGAGGTCCAGGGCGATCCTGTGTCGGTGACGCTGACCGACGGCAGGCTTGAGGTCCGCCATCAGCTGCACGGCCCCCAGGGCTGGTTCAAGAACCTGATGGGCACGGTCAACCACAACAGCAACAACTCAGCGGTTATCAGCATTGCCCTGCCGGCCGGCGTGGAGGTGGAGGCCGGCACGGTCAGCGGCGATGGCCTCGTCTCAGGAACCAGCGGGCACACCCGGCTCAATACCGTCTCGGGTTCAGTGATGGCGGACGGCACCACCGGGGAACTTCATGTCAACACGGTAAGCGGCGAGGTCATCGCGAGAAACCACGACGGCGTCCTGACCGCCAAGAGCGTTTCTGGCGAGGTCACCGCCTCCGGCCGGTTCAGCAACATCCGGGCGCACACGGTCAGCGGCGACATGAGTTTTGACTTGCTCGGATTCACCCACGATTTCGGTGCCAATTCAGTCTCCGGTGACCTCACCATCAGGCTTCCCCACGACGTCGGGGTGGACATCGTGGCGAAGTCCGCCAGCGGCGTTGTGGTGATTGATGACCAGCAGTACTCCCAGCAAGGCGGCAAGGTGGAAACCATTGCCGGACCGGACGGCAAGCTGATGCTGGTCCGGACCAACTCAGTGTCCGGCAAGACGTCCATCTTCCATGGCCAGCCGGCCCGCAGCGACGACGCAAGAAGCCCGGAAGCGGGGCACTGATGCCCCCGGTGTTCGCCCATGGTGCACTCCGGCTGTACCTGCTCGCGCTGCTGGAGTCAGGCCCCAAACACGGCTATGAACTGATCAAAGCCCTCAGCGAACGGTTCGGCGGCACTTACTCCCCCAGCGCGGGGACCATCTATCCACGGCTGGGGAAACTCGAAGAAGAGGGACTCGTCGACACCGAGTCTGTCGGCCGCCGCACCAACTACCGCATCACTACGGCTGGACTTGCTGAACTCAACAAGCGCCGGGAGGAACTCGCCGGCGTCGAGAACGACATTTCCGCTTCCGTCCGCCGCCTGGCGGACAACCTGCGGGCGGATATCCGCGCCAACATGCGCGGGTTGCGGGCAGACCTGGCGGCCACGGCAGAGGCGGCCCGCTCCACGGCGCGGGCCGCCGACTTCAGGAAGGCCGGCCGCCAGTCGTCCGAAGGGTTCCGGGAGCTGAAGGAAGCGGAAATGCTGCTGCAGGCGTTCCGGGACGACCTGCGGGTGGAGCTGCGGCTGCAGGCCACCCGGCAACCGCTCAGCGCGCTCACGCTGGAAACCGTCAGGACCGTGCTGGACCAGGCGCGCATCTCCATCCGCAACTCACTGCCTGGCTGAGCCGACGGGCTGAGCAAGCCGCCGGACGGCGCCGCCGCTCAGTATTGGCCCCGGCCACACCCCGTTTCGGTTTCGCGGCGTGTCCCATGGTGTGGGAGACTTGAGGGCAGCTCTTTTGAGTACCAACATTTAAGGAGGCCAGCTATGAGCAAGCGTGCACGTAAACGTCGTGACCGTAAGCGTGGCGGCGCGAACCACGGGAAGCGCCCCAACGCCTAAGCTAGAGCTTGGAAAACGGTTTAAGCAAAGGACCCCGGAAGCCACTCGGCTTCCGGGGTCCTTCGTCTTTGCGCTGTTCTTTACGACGGCACTACTGCAGACGGCTGCCGCTTGTGTCAGGCGTCCACCGGGCGGATGGAGTGGATCCGGTCCAAAATGGCGTTCTTCAGGTTTTCCGGAGCGGCCTCGGTGCACGAGCGCTTCACCATGGTGCGTATCACGCACTCGAGGTCGTACTGCTCGGTGCACTCAGGGCACTCATCGAGGTGGGTCTTGATTTCCGTGATGTCCTCGCGGGTCAACGCCCCGTCGAGGTATTCGTAGATGCGTTGCATCCGGGCGTCATCGCAATCGCCCAATCCCTGGCAGTCGCTCATTTCCTGTTCTCCTGTTTTGTGGTCGCGGCCGTGTCCTGTGATTCGACGGCGCCTTTGAATCCTCGTTCGGCGGCATAATCCGCCAGCATGTCCCGCAACATTTTCCGGCCGCGGTGGAGCCGGGACATCACCGTCCCGATAGGCGTGTTCATAATGTCTGAAATTTCCTTGTACGCGAAGCCCTCCACGTCAGCGAAGTACACCGCCAGCCGGAACTCCTCGGGGATCGACTGGAGCGCCCGCTTGACGTCCGAGTCCGGCAGGTGGTCCAGCGCCTCAGCCTCGGCTGAACGCAGGCCGCGGGACGTGTGCGACTCAGCCCTGGCAAGCTGCCAGTCCTCGATGGTGTCCGAGTTCGACTGCAGCGGTTCGCGCTGCCGCTTGCGGTACAGGTTGATGTACGTGTTGGTCAGGATGCGGTACAGCCAGGCCTTGAGGTTGGTACCGGGCTTGTACTGGTGGAACGCTGAGAACGCCTTGGTGTAGGCCTCCTGGACGAGGTCTTCCGCGTCGGCAGGGTTCCTGGCCATGCGCATGGCGGCCGAGTACAGCTGATCCACGTACTGCATGGCATCACGCTCAAAACGGACCCGGCGTTCTTCCGCCGATTCGGTGGCCACGTCCACGGGTTGCTCAGCGGACACAGGCTCGGCACTCACAGGCTCAGCGGACACAGCCTCAACGGTCGCAGGGACTTCCGCTTCAGGCTGTGGGCCGCTCCCTGCTGGCGCATCGCTGCTGGCAGTGGCGTCGCTGCTTGATTTGGCTTCGCGTTCGGATGCCTCATACATGGCCTCGAGGGCCGGATCCAGGGTGCTCATTGCGTTCAAGTCTACTGTGACGGCCCTGGCACGTGGTGTTCCGTACTCCGGAAGATCGGATTCCAGAGCCTGCAGCGCCACGGGCCCGGTGGGCTCCGTCCCGTCCTTCAGTAACCTCAAGGGCAACTCCACTCTGTCTCAGGCCAGGGCGTTCCAGGCAAATATCTGCCCGGCAATCCGTGGTGTGTCAATTCGTCCGGTGTTCGGCGGACCCGCAATTCATAACCGCTGGCGGCAGGCAAATATTCCTCAAAAGTGCAAGACTAGAACGGACTCCGCCGCATTCGGTGCGGTTCGTCCAGCCAGGAGGAAATCCATGTCCTTTGTCCGTACTCTCGCCCGCCCCATGCTGGCTTCCAGTTTCGTCGTCGCCGGACTGGACAAGCTGAAAAACGCCGATGACACCGCCACCCAGCTCTCGCCGCTCCTGCAGAAGGCGGCCGCGTCGCTGCCGTTCCAGGCCGACGAGAAAATGCTGGCACGCGTGATCGGCGGAACGCAGGTGGGTGCCGGCGTACTGTTCGGCCTGGGCAAGTTCAGCCGCCTCTCGGCATCACTGCTGACCGTCATCTCCCTCCTTAATACCTTTGTGGAGTGGCGCAGCGCGGACATCAGCACCAAGGAAGGCCGCCAGGCCCGCCGGAACCAGCTGCTCAAGAACGTCTCCCTCAGCGGCGGCGCCCTGCTCGCCTCAGTGGACACCGCCGGCAAGCCCGGCCTGGCCTGGCGTGCCGAGCATCTCGCCGCAGACGCACGGAAGTCTGCTGCAGGTGCGCGGAAGACCACCGGCCAAAAGTTCCACAAGGCGGACAAGGCCGTGCGCCGCGCCGTGGATCACGCAACGGGGGCGTAAGGACGGATGACCGGTTCCACCCCGCCCGCAGCCACGGACCCCCGCATCAGCACCGACACCGTTCCGTTCTGGCCGGCTCCCTTCGCCAGCAGGCCCATCAACGCCACCGTCACGGTGCCTGGTTCCAAGTCCCTGACCAACAGGTTCCTGGTCCTGGCTGCGCTGGCTGACGGGCCGTCCCGTCTCCGCGCACCCCTGCATTCCCGGGACTCCGCCCTGATGATCGAGGCTTTGCGCCAGCTGGGGGCCACCATTACGGAGGTGCCCGGCGACGGAGCATTCGGGCCGGACCTTGAGGTCACGCCGCTGAGCCAGGAGGCGCCGTCGTCAAGCACGCACATTGACTGCGGCCTCGCCGGAACAGTGATGCGTTTTGTTCCGCCGCTCGCGGCGCTGCGCACCGGCGTGAGCGTGTTCGACGGCGACCCCCACGCCAGGAAGCGCCCCATGGGCACCATCATCGAGGCCCTGAGAGCCCTCGGAGTGGCGCTGACCGCGGACGACGGCGGGACCCCCTCGTCACTGCCGTTCACCGTTGAAGGTACCGGGCAAGTCCAAGGCGGCCATCTGGTGATCGACGCCAGCGCGTCATCCCAGTTCGTCTCCGCCCTCCTGCTGGTCGGCGCCAGGTTCACTGACGGACTCCACCTGGAGCACGTGGGCAAGCCGGTGCCCAGCCTGGACCACATCAACATGACGGTTGCCGTACTTCGCGGCGTCGGCGTGACCGTGGACGATTCCGTGCCGAACCACTGGGTGGTGGCCCCGGGCCCCATCCGCGCTTTTGATCAGCGCATCGAGCAGGACCTCTCCAACGCCGGCCCGTTCCTGGCCGCAGCATTGGCCTCCGCCGGCACCGTCCGCATCCCGGACTGGCCCACCGGCACCACCCAGGTGGGCGATCTCTGGCGCAGCATCCTGGCGGATATGGGCGCGGACGTCATCCTGGCTGACGGCGTCCTGACCGTCACCGGCGGGCCAGAGATCAAGGGCGCGGATTTTCACGAAACCAGCGAGCTCGCCCCCACCGTGGCGGCCCTCTGCGCCCTGGCCACCGGACCTTCACAGCTGACCGGCATCGCGCACCTGCGCGGCCACGAGACGGACCGGCTGGCCGCGCTCGTCACCGAAATCAACCGCCTCGGCGGCGACGCGGAAGAGACCAGCGACGGCCTCGTGATCCGCCCGGCAAAGCTGCACGCCGGCGTCGTCCACAGTTATGCGGATCATAGGATGGCCACTGCCGGCGCCATCCTCGGCCTCGCAGTACCGGGCATCGAGGTCCAGGACATCGCCACCACGGCCAAGACCATGCCGGAATTCCCGCAGATGTGGGCGGACATGCTCACCCAGGGCGCGGCCGCCGGCGACGCCACGGAAGGTTCCGCTGGTGGCACGCAGCACTGATTCCTGGGACGAGTCCGACGTCCGGATCCGGCCCAGCAAAAAGGGCTCCCGGCCGCGCACGAAGGACCGCCCCAGCCACGACGACGCCGTCACGGGCCGCATCATCACCGTGGACCGCGGCCGGTACACCGCCGTCGTCGGTGAGGACTCGGGCGACGAACGGATCATCATCGCCGCGAGGGCCCGCGAACTGCGCCGCTCCCCCGTGGTGGCCGGCGACTTCGTCTCCCTTGTCGGCGATGTGTCCGGGGAGCCCGACACGCTGGCCCGGCTGGTCCGGATCCAGGAACGCCGGACCTTGCTGCGCCGCAGCGCCGATGACACTGATCCGATCGAGCGTGCGGTGGTGGCCAACGCCGATCAGCTGGTGGTGGTGGTGGCCGCCGCAAACCCGGAGCCACGCACCGGCTTCATTGACCGTGCCCTGGTGGCCGCGTACGACGCCGGCATCGAGCCGCTGCTGCTCGTCACCAAGGCGGATGTCAGGGATCCCGCGGAACTGTTGTCCAACTACGAACACCTGGACTTCCCGGTGATCATCAGCCGTACGTCGGACTCCGAGGCCTCAGGTATTGATGCCCGCTCCGATGACGGCCTCTCTGCCCGCCTGGACGGAGACGCGGTTTCGCAGCTCCGCGCGTACCTCGAGGGCAAGGTCTCGGTGATGCTGGGCCATTCCGGCGTGGGCAAGTCCACCATGGTCAATGCGCTCACCGGGGCCGAACGGGCCACCGGTGGTGTGAACGCGGTGACCGGCCGCGGCCGCCACACGTCGTCGTCGGCCCTTGCCCTGAAGCTGACGGGAGCTCCCGCCGGAAGCTGGATCATCGATACCCCTGGCATCCGTTCGTTCGGTCTGGCCCATGTGGACCCTGACCGGATCCTGCGGTCCTTCCCGGACCTGGAACCGGGCACGGATGCCTGCGAGCGTGGTTGCAAGCACAACACCGCGGCTGTCAACTGCGGTGTGGATTCCTGGGTGGCGGCCGGTCAAGCGGGCCCCACTGGCCCGGCCCGGCTAGCATCCCTGCGGCGGCTGCTCGGCACTGATCCGCGCCTGGTTGGCCAGGAAACCAAGGAACTGGGCAGCATAGGCTAGCGGCCAAAAGCCGACGTCCCCAACCCCACGGCCCGGAGACGGTAGTTTGTAACCATGATCCAACCCGCTTCGAGCTACAACGATGACCTGCGCCTTGCCCATGTGCTGGCAGATTCCGTGGATGACCAGACCATGAGCCGCTTCAAGGCACTGGACCTCCGCATCGAGACCAAGCCGGACCTGACGCCGGTCACGGACGCGGACAAGTCCGCGGAGGAAGCCATCCGCGGCCAGCTGTCCCGCTCGCGTCCCCGCGACGCCGTGCTGGGCGAGGAATTCGGCAGTTCGGGCCATGGCTCCCGCCGCTGGATCATTGATCCCATCGACGGCACCAAGAACTTTGTCCGCGGCGTCCCGGTGTGGGCCACCCTGATAGCCCTCGTGGACGAAGGCGAACCCGTGGTGGGAGTGGTCAGTGCACCCGCGCTGGGCAAGCGCTGGTGGGCCGCCAAGGGTTCCGGCGCCTACATGGGCAAGTCCCTCGCGGCCGCAACGCGGCTCCGGGTCTCGGACGTCTCCAAGCTCTCGGATGCCTCCCTGTCTTATTCCAGCCTGGGCGGCTGGAAGGAACGCGGCAACCTGGATGAATTCCTGGGACTGACCGAAGACGTGTGGCGAACACGCGCCTATGGCGATTTCTGGTCCTACTGCATGGTGGCCGAAGGTGCCGTTGACATCGCCTGCGAACCGGAACTGAATCTGTACGACATGGCCGCACTGGTGCCCATCGTGGTCGAAGCCGGCGGCCGCTTCACCTCCCTGGAGGGCCAGGACGGACCGTTCGGCGGCAACGCCCTGGCCACGAATTCCATCCTGCACTCCGAAGTCCTCAAGCGGCTGAACCCGGATCTGGACGACCTTCTTTAGGTCGTTTTACGAATTATCGACGGCGGACGCCCCCTGATTGGGGCGTCCGCCGTCGTATCTTCGACAAATATTCCATTCCTCAAACGTGCGTAACAAAGCCCTTAACATTGGGGCGGGCTTCCTTCTCGCCCCGGCACATGTTCTACGCTCTTAACAGGTCACGAGTGCCAGCGCTAAACCCCGGTTTGCTGGCCGGCAACCCTCCATTCGCGGTGGGGTGCCCCGGGTGACGACCAGGCCGGTCCGGAATGGACACGGCAAGCGCGGATTCCCGGTACCGGGAGTCCTTTTAGAGTGAGGTCTCCTTGACAACTGCCACCGTCTCCCCCGCCAGTTTTTCCCCCAACAACGCCGCTGCGCTGATCCACGATGCCGCTACGGTCTCCGGACGCCCCCTATCCGCCGTCACCGGCGCGGAAATCCAGGCACCGTTGATCCAGGGCGGCCATGTCCGCTACGCAAACCTGGACTACGGCGCATCCGCTCCTGCCCTCTCCGTGGTGTCCGCCTACCTCAACGAGATCCTGCCGTTCTACGCCAGCGTCCACCGCGGCGCGGGCTTTGCGTCGCAGATCAGCACCTCTGTCTACGAGAACGCCCGGAACATCGTGCGCGATTTTGTGGGCGGACGCCCGGACGACTCCGTCATCTTCACCCGGAACACCACCGACTCGCTGAACCTGCTCGCAGGTTGCCTGCCAGCGACGGATGGCCGGCCGGATGGAGATGTCCTCTACCTGGACATCGAGCACCACGCCAACCTCCTGCCGTGGCAGGGCGTCCCGCACCGCAGCGTCGTCGCCGCGGACACCATCGTGGGGACCCTTGAGGTCCTGCGCGCCGAACTTGAGCAGGGCAACGTCAGTCTCCTCGCGGTCACGGGCGCCTCCAACGTCACCGGCGAGATCCTGCCGGTCAAGGCCCTGGCCGCCCTCGCCCATGAGTACGGGGCGCGGATCGTGGTGGACGCCGCGCAGTTGGCGCCGCACCGACGCATCAATATCAGCACCGACGACGTCGACTACCTTGCCTTCTCCGGCCACAAGCTCTACGCGCCCTTCGGCTCCGGGGTCCTGGTGGGCCGCACGGACTGGCTCGACGCCGGTACTCCCCATCTGGCCGGCGGCGGCGCCGTCCGCGAGGCCAAGCTCGACGGCGTCAGCTGGGCCACCGGCCCGGCCCGGCACGAGGGAGGCTCCCCCAACGTCCTGGGTGCGGCTACCCTGGCACGGGCCACCCAGGTCATCGCATCCTTGGACCAGGACCGCTGGCACGCCCACGAAGCGGCCATCCGGTCATTCCTGGTTGACGGGCTCGGGAAGATCGACGGCGTCACCGTGCACCAGATCTTCTCGGATACGGACGCCGACACCGGCACCATCGGCGTGGTGAACTTCTCCGTGGCAGGATACGACGCCGGACTCGTGGCCGCGTACCTGTCGGCCGAGCACGGAGTTGGCCTCCGGGACGGCCGCTTTTGCGCGCACCCACTCCTCAAGCGCCTCGGCCTTCCCTCCGGTTCGCTGCGGGCCAGCTTCGGCGTGGGCTCCCGGCTGGAGGATGCCCAGCGGCTCCTTGCAGGCCTGGAGCAACTCCGCCGGACCGGCCTGGGCTGGGACTACGTGGTGGACGCGGGCCGCTGGGTTCCGGCTAACGACACCCGCACCTACCCGCACTGGGCGCCCAACACGCCGGGTACGGCCGGCGCGGCTCCGTGCCTTGACGACTGACTGAGCCTTTCGTCCTGTACCTCCTGATCTGACGGCCACCCACCGGGTGGAGGCCTATACGGTAAATTCGACGGATACGGCATTGGCAGAGTTGAAGGAGGCCGGACGTGGCACGGGGTGGCCCCAGGCTTGAGCACGGACGCCGCCTGGAACTCGGGCAGAGTTTCCAGGACGGCGGCGAACATTACCAGCGCGTACGCCCTGGCTACCCCGCCGAATCAGCGGACTGGCTGATCCCTTCCGGAGCCAAAGACGCAGTGGACGTGGGCGCCGGGACCGGCAAGTTCACCGCCCTGCTGATGGAACGCGGCCTGGCGGTTTCCGCCGTGGACCCGTCCCCGGACATGCTGGACCAGCTGCGGGCACACTACCCGGGGGTTTACGCGACCCCGGGGACCGCAGAGGCCACCGGCCTCCCTGAGTCCTCGTTCGACGTCGTGAGCGTTGCGCAGGCCTGGCACTGGTGCGATCCGCTTCCAGCGAGCACCGAACTGGCGCGGATCCTGCGGCCCGGCGGAACCATGGCCCTGATCTGGAACCAGCTGGACACGTCCGTGCCGTGGGTCCACCGGTTGTCCCGCATCATGCACGCAGGCGACGTCTACAAGCCCGGCTTCCGACCGGTGGTGGGCCCGGAGTTTGAAGGCCTCCAAAGCCATGTGGCGGGGTGGGAGGACAGCCTCAGCACGGCGGACATCATGGAACTAACGAAGTCCCGCAGCTACTACCTGAGCGCTGGCGAAGCCACCCGCAGCAAGGTCCTGGCCAATCTGGACTGGTATCTGCACACGCATCTGGGGCACGCCGTGGAAGGGGACATCAGCCTGCCGTACCTGACGCTGACGTGGCGGGCAGCGAAGGCGTGACGGGCGCAGACCACCGGGTAGGCTTGGAGGCGTGAAGACCAGCGCGCCCTCCTCCTCGATCGAGGACTACGTCAAGGTCATCTACGGCTTCACGGAGTGGCAGGATAAACCAATTACGTCCTCCCAGCTCGCGCAGCGCCTGGGGGTGGCCAATTCTTCGGTCTCAGAGATGGTCCGCAAGCTCAAGGACCAGGGCCTGGTGGACCACAAGCCCTACAGCGCCATCACCCTCACGGACTCCGGTGTCCGGCTGGCACTGTCCATGGTGCGCCGGCACCGGCTTATTGAGACCTACCTCGTCCAGGAGTTCGGCTACAGCTGGGACGAAGTCCACGACGAAGCCGAATTGCTGGAGCATGCGGTGTCGGACACGTTTATCGAGCGCATGGCGACGAAACTCGGCAACCCGCAACGCGACCCGCACGGCGACCCGATCCCCGCCGCGGACGGCACGGTGCTGCTGCCGAAGGCCCATCTGCTCGGCGAACTCGATCTCGGACACACCGGCCGGATCACCCGCATCAGCGACGAGAACCCGGATCTGCTCCGGTATCTTTCCGCCGAGGAAATCGATCTCGATGCCGAGGTGGAGGTCGTGGGCCGCAAGCCGTTCGGCGGCGCGCTGGTGGTGCGGATCAGCAGCCCCGGCAGGAAGCGGGATTATGATCTCGCGGATGAAGTCACCGCTGCGCTCTGGGTCCACAGCGACCACCCCCACACCGGCTGCACCCTCAGTGGCACCTGAATGACGAACACCCGCGCGCCGGCATGGCAGGCCTGGGTGGCCGTGGCGACGGGCGGCCTGGCCGGAACCGAACTCCGGTACGGCCTGGGACTCGCGTTTCCGGAAGCCGCGGGGACAATTCCCTTGACCACCCTGGGAATCAATGTGGCTGGCAGCTTTGTGCTGGCCGGCCTCACCACGGTTTGGATCGCCCGGCCGCGGACTGCATTCTGGCTACGCGCCGGCCTCGGGCCAGGACTTCTGGGCTCGTTCACCACGTTCTCAGCCGTAATGTTCTCGATTGACCAGCTGGCCACGGCTGGTGAATATCCGGTGTGGATGGCTTACCTGGGGCTGTCCCTGGTTTTGGGTCTGGGCGCCGCGGCCGGTGGCTGGCGGACCGGGCGGCTGCTCACCGACCGGCTGGAGGCAGCATCATGATGGGCGCGGTCCTGGTGGGAGTGTTCGGCATGGCGGGCGCCCTGCTGCGCTTCGCCGTCGACAGCTGGTTCGCCCACCGTTCGGGGCTCCGTGGCGCCGTGGGCTCCAGCGGGACGCCGCGGCACTGGCCGTGGGCCACGCTGACAGTCAACGTCACCGGGTGCCTGATCATAGGGCTGTCCATCGGCATCACCAAACAGCTGGGCCTCGCTCCCGAGTGGCAGACCGCCGTCGCCACCGGTTTTGCCGGCGGCCTCACCACGTTCAGCTCCTGGACCACCGCGACGGTGCGGCTGCTCAGTGAGTCGCGGTTCGGGGCCGCAGCCTTGAACGTCGGCGCCAACCTGGCCGCCGGTTTCGCCGCGGCGGCTGTGGGCATCGCCCTGGCGTCGTAGGAAGCTCCTTCGGTTTGGCCCCGTCCCGTATCGTTGACTCTGATGATTAGCAGACGTGACGCGGCAATTGCCCTTGATGTACCGATGGAAATGGCCCAGCGCCATGGCATCCCCAAACGAATGACCGAGGCGGAGCTGGGCGAAATCCTGGACAACCCGCCGGCATGGCTGATCCAGTCGAGGGCCAACCGGACCGGCAAGCGTCCGGTCTGGGTGCACCTGGAATGCGCCGTCTGCGGCTATGAAGAAGCGGCCCGGCCTAAGAAATGGTGGCCGGAATTCACGTATGTGGTGTGCGAGCACCATTCCCCGGACGAGGTGCCCCCGCTGCGGGCTGGCCTTATCAGGAGCGAGTTCGACGGCGTCGGGACCCGTTTTGTGGGCATTGCGGACGTTGCAGTTCCGGACTGATCCGGGGCATTACATTCGGGGCTGAACAGGCGTATTTTACGAAGTGGGACGCAGCCCGTCCCCCACTGTAAGGAGCACGCCATGCCGGATAAGTCACCACATCAGCAGCTGCACAAGAAACCGGTTAAAACCATCAAGGAAAAACGCGCGGAGAAGAAGGCCAAGAGCCCGATTGAAGGCCCGCAGGACCCGGTAGCCCACCTGAAGAAGCGCCGGTAGCGGTTACCCGTTCCCGGCCATCTCTTCGGGCACTGCCACAATGTCCACTTCCTGGCCGTCCCTCAGCACCCGAATCGGCAGCGGCTGGCCGATCGCATCGACGAACAGCAGCTTCTGCAAGCTCTCGGCGTTGCTGACGGGGCGGCTTCCGGCTGTCAGGATGACGTCACCCGCCCGCAGGCCCCCGCGATCTGCAGGCGAACCGGCCAGAATCTCCACCACGCGCAGCCCGTCCCGTTGTCCCGTCCTGATCACCGCGCTGGCATTGAGCCGGAACGGCGTGCTGACCACGCCGAGATAAGCCCGCCTGACACGGCCGTCCTTCAGCAGCGCCGAGATGATGCGCCGCGTAGTGGTATTGATGGGCACGGCCAGGCCCAGCCCCGCGCCGGCCACTGCGGTGTTAATTCCTACGATGCGGCCGTGAGTATCGGCCAGGGCTCCGCCGGAACTGCCGGCATTGAGTGCCGCGTCAGTCTGGATGACGTCCTCGATCACGCGCCGGTTGCCGCTGGACCACACCGGAATGGCGCGCCCCAGGCCGCTGACCACGCCAGCTGTGACTGATCCGGCCAGGCCCAGCGGATTTCCCACCGCAATGACCAGCTGGCCCACCCGGAGCGTCTCGGCATCGCCGAACTGCGCTGGGGCCACTTTCGGCGCCCGGCCGTGGACCACCGCGAGGTCAGACAAAGGATCCGCCCCCACCAGTTCAAGATCGGTCCTGCTGCCGTCGGCAAACGCGGCATGGCCTTGGTGCGTGCCGGCTACCACGTGTGAATTGGTCAGCAGGTAACCGTCTTCCGTGAACAGCACTGCCGAGCCGGCACCCATCCGGAAACGGCCGTTGCGTCGGTTTCCGGTCATTTCAATGGCCGCAACATGCGGGGTAACCGTCTCGGCCACGCGCATGACGGTCTCCGAATACGAGTCCAGCGGACCGTCGTCGTACTCTTCCGCACGGGATTCACTGGCCGGGTCCATGGCGCACCTCCTGGCTGGCGTGGCTGCCTCCGGTTTCCAGACCTTGTGCTGCGCCGGAGCCTATTGGCGACAACCACGCGGTGGCCTCCGGTAGTCCCGGAACGGCTACGCCGTGGGTGAACAAGGGCGCAGACACGGCACTTAAATGCCAGAAGACCCGGACGCTGGGTCCGGGTCTTCTGGCAATGTCTTGCGACATTCAAAATGTGGAGATGGGGGGAATTGAACCCCCGTCCGATGTCGTGTTAACAGGTCTTCTCCGGGCGCAGTTTGCGTCGGATTTTCTCGGCCCCAGCCCTCCTGCAAACAGGTGGCTGATCCGGGCCCAGTCATCTAAGAGTCCCGTTTGCCCCGATGACGGAGGCAAGCAGCAGTGGCTATCTAAATGACGCCAGGATCCGGGGCAATAGCAACCTCGGGCTGACGGACTGTCTTACTGCTTAGGCAGCGAGAGCGAAGTCAGTGCGGTTTGATTTGGCACTTATTGGTTTGCAGACAGCGTTTACGAGATAATTCTGCATCCTCGGCCCGCTTCACCTGTCGCGACTAACATCGTCGAAACCGATCATCCCCGTATTTTGTTTTCAAACCGGCCGGGCTGTGCAGGCACAAATCCCTGCCGGACTATTTATCCTAACGCATGTCCGGCGGAAAACATTCCTACCGGCGGTTGCGTTCCCGGACCTCGCGAAGGGCTTCGCGGTTATCCTGCTGTTCACGCAGGGTCTGTCGTTTGTCGTACTCGCGCTTACCGCGGGCGATCGCGATTTCCACCTTGGCCCGGCCGTCGAGGAAGTACAGCTGCAGCGGGACCACGGTGAAGCCGGACTCGCGGATCTTCACGGAGATCTTGTTGAGCTCCTCACGGTGCAGCAGCAGCTTGCGACGGCGGCGTGCGGAATGGTTGGTCCAGCTCCCCTGGTTGTACTCGGGGATATGGATGCCCTCCATCCACAGCTCATCGTTATAGAACGTGCAGAAGCCGTCCACCATGGAGGCATGGCCTTCGCGCAGGGACTTGACCTCGGTCCCCATCAGGGCGATGCCTGCCTCGTAGGTGTCCAGCACAAGGTAGTCATGCCGGGCCTTACGGTTGGTGGCCACTACTTTACGGCCACTTTCTTTGGGCACGGTGGAACTCCTCAGTTCTTGGATCCTGGTTGGCTCCGGCCGTTCCGGCGCGGAGTCATACCAGTGTACGGCAGGCGCGGACCGGCGTTACAGCAGGCGCATCGGGTCAACTGCGGTGCCGTTGAGCCAGGTTTCAAAGTGTGCGTGGCAGCCCGTTGAGTTGCCGGTGCTGCCCGAGTAGGCGATGAGCTGTCCCTGCGATACCTGCTGGCCGTTGGAGACCACGATGCTGCTGTTGTGATAATAAATGGTGGTCAATGAGTTGCCCTGCACCACTCCGTGGGAGAGCTTCACGCGCCAGCCGCCGCCGTCGGCGGAGTTCCAGCCTGAGGAGAAGACCTCGCCGGCTGCCGCTGCGTAGACCGGTGTGCCGCAGGCGGCGCCGAAGTCGATGCCGGTGTGGAGGTAACCGCCGGTGCCGTAGAAGTCGATGGTTCCCGGCGGCGTGGCACGCCAGCCGAAGCCGGACGTGATGGGCACGTCACCGGAGAAGGGGTGCCGCAGGCCAAAGGCCGACGGCGATCCGGTCACCGGAACGTACGGCGCTTGTGCTGGCGGAGCTTGGCCCTGGGCGGCCGCCCGGGCTGCCGCCGCTGCAGCGGCAGCCTCGGCGAGGCGGCGCTGCTCGGCTTCCCAGGCCTCGCGGAGCCTTCGGTCACGTTCGGCGATTTCGTTGGCGACGGAGTTCTGGCTTGCTGCAACCGCCGCAATTTGGGACTGGATGCCTGGCTTGGCCGCCTGGAGTTCAGCGTCAAGTCTGGTTGTGTCGGCGATCAACTGATCAACTTGGGCCTTCTGGGCAGCGGCCTCGTCACGGGCAGCCTTTTCCCTTTCCAGTGCGGCATCGGCCTTGGCCTTGAGGTCCCTGATCTCAGCCTCGACGGCTTCAAGCCGGGCCTGGGAGTTTACGTTGGTGGCGCTTTGCTGGGACAGCTTGTCCATGGCGGCGTTCTGGCTGCGCATGGCCTGGTCCGCGAGGTCCATGGTGTCGGTCAGGCTGCCGCCGTTGTTGGCCCCGAAGAAGAGGGTCAGGTTCGACGGAACGCCACCGGATTTGTAGGCCTGGGTGGCGATCTGGCCGATCAGCTTTTTGGTGTCGGCGATTTTCTGCTTATCAGCCTCAAGCTGCTGCGTGATTTTGGCCTTGTTCTGCTGCGCAAGGTCAACTCGCGCCGTCAGCGCTTCGACTTCCTTGACCGCACTGGCCACGCGCCCCTGGGCCTCCAGGAGGGCCTGCTGGGCGCCTGGCAGCTGGCCCTGGTAGATCACCAGGTCGCCGGCGGCCTTAGCGATGCGCGAATCCACGAATTCCAAGGACTGCTGGACCCGGGCCGCCTCAGCTTCAAGGGCGGCACGCTTGTCATCGAGCTCATCAGCATGCGCCACCGGGGCTGAGGCACCCATGCTGGCGGCGAGCAGCAGTGCCAGGACGCCGCTGATCAGGCCAGCGCGGCGGCCTGAAGGTCGCGTGCGTTCGGCCCGGTGCCGGGGCACAGTTCGGTGCAATTCGTTCATCAGGATTCCTTGTTCGGTTTGCACAGCCTAAACCTTCAAATATCTGCGTAAGGTCAAGAGGGACGAAATTCCTGCCAAAGATCCGCCAAGGATCAGCAAGGCAGGCGCAAGAATGAGCGTCTGCCCCGGTGAAATGAACGCCGTGTCTGGATACTGCTTGGACAGGTACTCGCCCAGGAAGAAGTGCGCCACCGCCCACAATGTGCCGGACGCCAGGGCTGCGCCGATCACAGCCGCTATCACGCCTTCCAGGATGAACGGGAGCTGGATGACGATCTTGGACGCACCCACCAGGCGCATAATCCCGGTCTCTCGGCGGCGGCTAAAGGCCGAGAGCCTGATGGTGGTGGCGATCAGGAGGATGGCGCACACGATCATCACGCCAGCAATGCTGACGGCCACCAGGGAGGCGGCATTCATGGCAGAGAACAGCCGCTCGAGCAGCTGGCGCTGGTCAATGACCGTTTCGACGCCCGGCTGCGAGGAGAACGTCTCGCTGATGATCTGGTATTTTTCCGGATCCTTCATGTTGATCCGGAAGGATGAAGGGAGCTGGTCCGGCGTGACGGAGTCGACGATCGGAGAATTGGAGAACTGGTCCTTGAAGTGCTTGTAGGCCTCGTCCTTGGATTCGTGCTGGAAGTCGTTGACGTACTGGGCCACTGCAGGAGAGGCCAGCAGGGTCTTCAGGTTCTCCTGCTGCTCCGCGGTGACCGGCCCGGTGGCGCAACCGGCCGCCGTCGAACCGTCACTGCAGAGGAAGATGGCAACCTGGACTTTGTCGTACCAGTAGCCCTTCATCTGGTTGATCTGGAGCTGCAGCATGCCTGCGGCGCCGACGAATGTCAGCGAAACAAAGGTGACCAGGATGACCGAAACCACCATAGTGATGTTGCGCCGCAGTCCGCTGCCGATCTCACCGAGGATAAAGGCGAGCCTCATCGCTGCTCCTCCCCTGAGCCGGGATTCCGTTCCCCGGGTGCGGGGGGCTGGGCTTCGTCCCGGCCACTGGCGTCCCTGAGCCGGCGGGATTGGCCTACTACGGGGATCATGGAGGTATACAAAGCCCTGGCCTCATCGCGGATCACGATGCCGTTCCTGAGCTCGACAACGCGCTTGCGCATCTCGTTGACGATGTCGTCGTCGTGTGTGGCCATGACCACGGTGGTGCCGTTCTGGTTGATCTTGTCCAGCACGCCCATGATGCCCATCGAAGTGGTGGGGTCCAGGTTGCCGGTGGGTTCGTCGGCAAGAAGGATGCCGGGGCGGTTGACTACCGCGCGGGCAATCGCCACACGCTGCTGCTCGCCGCCGGAAAGTTCATGGGGAAGGCGGTTTTCCTTGCCTTCCAGGCCCACGGTCTTGAGGACTTCGGGGACGGTGTCGCGGATAACGCTGCGGCTCTTGCCGATGACCTGCATCGCGAAGGCAACGTTGGCGAACACGCTCTTTTGCGGAAGGAGCCGGAAGTCCTGGAAGACCACGCCGATGCCACGGCGGAGCCTGGGCACGCGCCAGCTGGAGATCTTGGCGACGTTTTGCCCGGCCACGTAGACGGCGCCGGAGGATGCCCGGTCTTCCTTCAGCACCAGCCGCAGGAAGGTGGACTTTCCGGATCCGGAAGCGCCGACGAGGAAGGCAAATTCACCACGGTCAATCTCAAGGCTGACATCGTCCAGCGCAGGCCGGGCCGTCTGGTCGTAGACCTTGGTGACATTTTCGAATCGGATCATGGCCCTAAGTACCCTGCAGGCACGGCTGATACAGCCCAGATCTGCAGCCGGTGCGCGGGCATTCGTTTGGGGGAAGAAGAGCCCCGGCTCCTCGACTATACGCAGCCTCTTGGCCGGATTTCGGGGGCTACGGGGGTGTGTCGCGCGATCGGGCCTAGCCGGTAGGCACGGCAGGTGCTACTTCGCGGCGTTGCGGTTGTCGGTGCGCCAGCGGATCCCTGCGTCGATGAAGTCGTCAATTTCGCCGTCGAACACTGCGGAGGTGTTGCCCACCTCGTGTTCGGTGCGGAGGTCCTTGACCATCTGGTACGGGTTCAGGACGTAGGAACGCATCTGGTCGCCCCAGGATGCCTTGACATCGCCGGCGAAGGCTTTCTTTTCGGCGTCCTCCTGTTCCTTCTTCAGCAGAAGGAGCCGGGACTGCAAAACGCGCAGGGCAGCTGCCCGGTTCTGGAGCTGCGACTTTTCGTTCTGCATGGACACCACGGTGCCGGTGGGGATGTGGGTGAGGCGGACGGCGGAGTCTGTGGTGTTAACCGACTGCCCGCCGGGACCGGAGGACCTGAACACGTCAACGCGGATCTCGTTGTCCGGGATGTCGATGGAGTCCGTGGATTCGATGAGCGGAATGACCTCGACGGCGGCGAAGGACGTCTGGCGGCGGCCCTGGTTGTCGAACGGGCTGATTCTTACCAGGCGGTGGGTTCCGGCTTCGACGCTGAGTGTGCCGAACGCGTACGGTGCTTTGACTTCGAACGTTGCGGACTTCAGTCCGGCCTCTTCGGCGTAGGACGTGTCCATCACGGTGGTGGGGTAACCATGGCGTTCGGCCCAGCGCAGGTACATACGCATCAGCATTTCGGCGAAGTCCGCGGCGTCAACGCCGCCTGCCCCTGCCCTGATGGACACCACGGCTTCGCGTTCGTCGTATTCTCCGGAAAGAAGGGTCACCACTTCGAGGTCTTTCAGGGATTTCCGGATGGACTCCAGCTCGGCAGCGGCTTCGCCCATGGAATCGGCGTCGTCCTCGTCCTGTCCGAGCTCCACCAGCACTTCGAGATCATCAATCCGCGACACCAGCTTGTTCAGCCGCTCCAGCTCGGACTGGCGGTGCGACAGGCGTGAGGTGATCTTCTGGGCCGCGGCGGGGTCATCCCACAGGTTGGGCTCGCCGGCGCGTTCGCTCAGTTCGGCGATGTCTTCCTTCAGGGCCTCAACATCGCTGACTTGTTCGATGGAGGTGTAGGTGGCGCGAAGAGCGCGGATCTCTGCGGAAAAATCAATAGTGGCCATGGTTGTTTAAGCCTACGCTATTAGGCCGAAGTGCCGGACTTCCCTGACTTCTCCGCGTCCAGTCAGCGCGTGAGCCGGGAACGCGCCATGGAGGCCGCTTCGATTCTGATTCCATCAGGCACCAGGAAGTTCACCATCGGCGGGTGGACAACAGCGCTGAGAACCACGACGGCGGTGGATCCGTCAGGGCTGCCGGTCCCCGCTGAAACGGCTAACCCGTCGAACCGGACCGACGACGGGCTCCGGGCGACAAAGTCGGCCGCAACGCTGCGGACGCGGCCGGAACCCAATATGGCTGAGGGGTTCCCGCCCTCTCCCCCGACCTCGCCCAAGGTGTAGCTGTCGGCGGCAGCCAGCGAGGCGCCGTCGGCCAGTGACAGCAACCTTTTGTGTTCAAGGTAGACGCTGGAAATGCCGGTGACCACCGTAACCACCAGCAGGGCCACCGCGACGTAGCCAATGATCATCACGATCATCTGGCCGTCCTCGCCTGAGTCGCTGGGTTTGGCTTCGGGGATCGCTTTGTGCGTCATCTTTGGGGTCACCTGAACCTGCCCACAAGTTGGGTGGACGAGGCCTCAACTTCGCTGGCCTTGAGCCTGAAGTCCTCGTTGAACGGCACGAAGGGCAGCGGCACAGTGAGGTTGACCGTGACGGTGACGGCCGTGCCGGCGGCCTGGCAGTCGGCAGGGACGCACCGGGTAGATACGCGTGCCTGCCCGGCATCGTGGCCGAAGTCCGCGAGGGCGATGAGGGCTGCCTGTTCGGCGGCGGCCTGCGCCGATGGTGCATCCGGCTGGGCCACGAACACCTTGGCGGCCTGGTCAGCGGCGCCGACTACGGCAAATGACCCGCCCTGGATCTGGCCTACGGTGATGATGAAGTAGACCAGCGGGACCATCAGGAGCAGGGCGAGGAACGTGAATTCGACCACCGCGCTCCCTTCTTCCCTTGATCCCTCGCCAAGTGCCTCCCGGAATCTCTGGTGGAGACGGGTTCGCAGGCTTTCAGGGTTGGATGGCTGCATGCCCTTTTACCTCCAGCAGGTCCCGCGGGCCGATAAGCCCGATGACGGGCATGGGAGCCTTGATGGTTACTTCCAGGGTCCGCAGGCCCTGGAACGTCATTTCCGTGGTGCTGATGTCCTGCGCGAAGTCAGTGTTGAGCGCGGTCACAATCAACATCGCCGCCCGTTCTTCGGCGTCTGACGCTCCCCGGTCTGCGAGCGTTCCGTAGCGCGCCCCGGAGGCGGCGGCGTCGATCAGTGTGTTGTGGACGTGCAGGACCAGGGTCAGCTGGATGATCGCCAGGAAGAACATGGTGAGCAGGCCGCCAACCATGACGAAGTCCACTACTGCTGAGCCGCGTTCATCCGCGCGCCAGCCCGGCTCGGCGCCGTCCCTGGACCGGCGCGGTAGCCTGCTGGACGAGCACTGGCTGGCGCCCAGCATGTTTTACTTGCCGACCTTGTCCATGGCCTGATTGAACATCGTTTCGAGAGCCGGGCCGGCGAGAGCCAGCAAGGCAGCCACCAGGACCGCAGACATTAAAGTGATCATCACCCAACCAGGCACGTCGCCACGCTCCGGGTGGTCGTGGACAGAGGCCTCGCCGCCATGCCGGACGTCTGTTCTGCCCGACGCGGTACCACTGGCCCATGCCCAAAGGCCGGCAAGCAACGCAAGGAGCAACACGCTGCTCGAGATTCCCATGTTTTTCATTTCCGTCCCATTCATTGTGTAAGTGACGCTGTGTAATTGACGTGGCGGCTAAGGGATATGAGCGCAGAAGTGATGGTCATGGCTACAATCCGAGGCTGATGGCCGCGATGCCGGGGAAAACTGCGAAGACCACCGTTAAGGGAAGGACACCAAAAACCAAGGGAACCATCATGGCAATTTCCTTTTTGCCCGCCGACTCCATCAGATCCCGTTTTGCCGTGTCCCGGACGTCCTGGGCCTGAGCCCTCAACACATCGGCCAACGGGGTACCCCGCTCGACCGCAACGATGATGCCGTCAACAAATCTGACGAGCGGCCCCAGATCTGTATGGGCGGAAAACTCCTGGAGCGCTTCCACCAGCGGTTTCCCAGCCCTGGTCTCAGCAAGAATCTTGGAAAACTCCTTGGCCAGTTCTCCTCTCGCACTGCGACAGACGCGGTCCAGCGCACCCGTGGCACTTTCACCGGCACCGACCGCCAGCGCCATAAGCTCGGCGAGGCTGGGGAATTCTGCCATCATTCGGGATTCCCGCCTGCTGATCTGGACGCCGAGCCAGAAGTCCCGGAACAGAAAACCGCCGAGCGCGCTTCCGAGGACGGCCACAACCGCGAGGAAGGGACTGAAGCGGCCGGACACCGCGCCCAGTACCACCGCCGCCAGGGCGGCGGCGAATCCCGCGGCGGCCCAGAGAAGCTGCTCGGCCCGGAAATCGACAGGTGCTTTGCTGATCCCCGCTTGAGCAAGCCTTCGGGTCAGCGCCTTTGACCCGAGGTTTAACTTCCCAAGGGCGGCGAGTCCGTCGTGAAGCAGTGGACGCACGATCCGTTCCAATGGCCCGAATGGAGTGGCGTTCTGCCCGCTTGCCCGCAGCAACCGCGATTCAAGGTTTTGCGATTTCAGCTGTGGCTCGATGCGCTCGACGAACGTGAGCGGGCGCATAATGGGCAGCCGGACGAAGATCAGCCAGAGGCCCGTTCCGAGTACGATGCCGCAAACAAACGCGGCCGCCGAGATCCCATTCATCGCAGCACCCGTTCGTCCTGCGGAAGGGCGCCAATGCGCAGCATGATGGAGTAACAGACCAGCGACACTACGAGCCCGCCGAGGAGGACACCGGCTCCCACGGGGGTGTTGTAGGCGTAGACGGCCTCCGGCCTGGTGGCCAGGAGGAGCATAACGATCCATGGAGCGGCCACCGCGAGCCTGGCGGCGTTAACCGTCCAGGACTGCCGGGCCTCAAGCTCACTGCGGGTCCGCGCATTTTCCCGGAGGAACTCCGCGAGGGTGCCCAGCAGTTTCCCCAGGTCCGAACCGCCCACTTCACGGGTCAGCCGGAGTGCCTCGACAATCCGGTCCGCCACAGGGTCCGCCAGCCGGTCCTTGAGTTGGTTAAGAGAGGCATCGAACTGCCCGCCGGCACGGTAGTCGGCTCCGAAATCCCGGAAAACATGCCGAAGCTCCTCGGGGCCCTTCTCCCCCAGCTGGATCAGGGCCTCCGGCAGTGAAAGCCCGGCGCGGATGGCCGAGCGCAGGTGGTCTACAACGTCCGGCCAGAGCTGGCGTAGGACGGCGGTTCTCCTGTTTGCCCGCCACCGGACAATGCTGACGGGCAGCCAGGCGCCGAACAGTCCGAAGCAGACAGAGATCGGCCATGACCGGCTGACCACAAAGAAGATGAGAGCCACAAAAATGCCTAAGCCCAGGCAGGAGGCGACAAGGCCCGGCCCGGTGACCCTTTCGATTCCGGCCGAGGCCAGCAGGTCCTCGAGGCGGCTGACCCTCGGGCGGCGCTTCAGCGCGGCCGGTTTCTCCCAGAACGACCACCAGATCAGGAAGAGCCCGGCGCCTGCAAGCACCCCTAACAGAGGCGCCATCAGCGCGGCTCCAGCAGCGCCGCGACGTCGTACCCTGCTCGGGAAAACTTCTCCGCCGCGGGCATGGAGTTGGCCCGCGGCTGCAGCTGGCCATCCTCCATCGCGAAAACCATGGAGGATTCGATGATGCCGTTTTCCACCCGCCGGCCGAGGGAAAGGATCTCGGTTACTTGGCGGCGGCCGTTGGCGTGGCGGCTGCAGTGAACCACGAGGTCGATGCAGGACGCGACGGTAGGGACCACGAAGGCAGACGAGATATTTTCACCGGCGAGCAACGGAAGGGTACAGATCTTGGTCACCGCGTCATGGGCTGAGTTTGCATGGACGGTGCACATGCCTGGTAAGCCACTATTTAAGGCGATGAGCATGTCGAGGCTTTCCGCTTCCCGTACCTCTCCAACGACCAAGCGGTCCGGGCGCATCCGGAGGGCTTCCTTGACAAGCCTGCGCAGAGGGATTTCGCCCTCGCCTTCGAGGTTGGGCTGCCTGCATTGGAGTCCGACGACATCCCGGAGGGGGAACTGGAGCTCAAAGATTTCCTCGACCGTAATGACGCGCTCACGGCTGCCGATACTCGCTGCCAGGCAGTTGAGCATGGTGGTTTTGCCCGCCTGGGTGGAGCCTGACACAAGGATGTTCAGTCCGCTGGATACGGCTGCACCGAGGAACCGGGCCGACTGGGGCGTCAGCGTGCCCAGCTCGACGAGGTGTTCAAGGCGGCTGGCCTTCACCACGAACTTGCGGATATTTACGGCCCAGTGCCTGCGGGTGACATCCGGGATGACCACATGCAGCCTGGAACCATCGGGGAGTGCGGCGTCGACAAAGGGCGATGACATGTCCAGGCGCCGGCCGGAACTCTTCAGCATGCGCTCCACGAGATCGCGAACTTGTTGGTCAGTGAGGCTGAGCGAGGTCAGTTCCGACTCGCCGTTCCTGGCCACGTAGATTTCGTTGGGCGCGTTGATCCAGACTTCCTCGATGGTGGGATCGTCCAGCAGCGGCTGAAGGACACCGAACCCGGCCACAGCGTCAAAGACAAATCTGCGAGCGGCTTCCAACGGACCAATCGGAGGCAGTGGCCCCATCAGTGCGCGTTCGTCGTAATCGCTGACAGCCGCCTCTACGAGACGACGGACCTCGCCCGCCTGCCGCAGCGGATCCAGACCGCGACGGCGGATCAGCTCGCGGACTTCGTCTTCCACGATTCGCACAGCGTCCATGTAGTTCCCCAATACAACTGCCGCCCCCGGCGGAGGCAGTTCAACTGGGATACAGCCTAGGGAGCGTAGCGCACGCCGCCAAGTCATATGGGACAGGGTGTGGATAACAGTGGCGCATCATTCACATTGGCAACAATCGAAACTCTGGTTACAGCAGTCACTGCGGTGTTAGGGTAGGCGCATTCAGTCTCGATTTCCAGTTCAGCGTCTCCCCCTGAACTGCAACCCACTAGTGTCGCGCTCAAGTTGGCGCCTCATTTTCTCCGGAGCCAAAATGAAGCGGACCCAGTCCAACAGTCACCGTCCCCTGCTGCATGTCCTGGGGACAGCAGTCTTGGCTGCCGCTCTCGTGGCGGGACCCGGATTGGCCGGGGTGGCCTTCGCCGTTGAGCCCGGCCCGACTCCGACGCCTTCAATATCCGGGCCCGCGCCCACTCCTGCAGTTTCTTCGCCAGTGCCGGTCACTGCTCCGACCGGATCTTCTTCGCAAGCTGCACCGCCGCCCGTCGTCACGCCGACTCCGACAGCGACGCCCTCTCCTGATCCAGCCAGCATCAACGAGTCCATGGCGGACGCCATTGGCGTTGGCGGTGCGGAAATGGGCCAACGCTCCGCACGAGTGGCTGCATCATCGTCAAGCTCCAGCTTCAAAAAGCTCAGCGCTGAGTCGCTCGGAACAGAAGGCACCTGGATGCCGACGTTTGGAGTGCAGGGACTGGACGTAAGCGGCCATCAGCCGAGCATCGATTGGCAGCAGCAGTGGAACATGGGTGCCCGATTTGCCTATGTCAAGGCAAGTGAGGGCAATTACTACACCAACCTGTCGTACAGCTCGCAATATCAGGGTTCTCGGAACGTAGGCATGATTCGTGGCGCTTACCACTTCGCTATCCCCAACT
The DNA here is from genome assembly GCF_050156575.1 of Pseudarthrobacter sp. S6. Lineage (NCBI taxonomy): Bacteria > Bacillati > Actinomycetota > Actinomycetes > Micrococcales > Micrococcaceae > Pseudarthrobacter > Pseudarthrobacter sp. S6. Next base: position 2,949,715 of record NZ_CP189581.1, read on the forward strand.
GGTCTTCAGGCGCGGACCAGGCACGCTACTTCGTACAGAATGGCGGAGGCTGGTCCGCGGACGGTTACACGCTGCCACCGGTACTGGACTTTGAGTTCAACCCGTACGAGGGCAGGACCGTAAATGGTTTCTATTTCGGCAACACCTGCTACGGAATGTCGCCAGCGCAGCTGACTTCCTGGGTCCGCGACTTCGGCAACACCATGCAGTCTTTGACGGGACGCCTTCCTGTTATCTACACCAACACAAACTGGTGGAACCAGTGCCTCGGCAATCCTTCCGGCTTCGGTGACTACCCGCTGTGGGTTGCGGCGTACCCTGGCTCACCGACGAACAACGCAGGCTCGGTTCCCACAGGGAGTTGGAGCAACTACAGCATCTGGCAGTATAGCAGCACCGGGCCACTCGCTGGCGACTCGAACGTTTGGAACGGCACCTATGACGAGCTGAGTGCCTTCGCGAGGGCCGGTATTCCTAGTGCGGCGTTCAAGGCGATCACCGAGTTGGCTGCCTCATCCCCGGAACTAGGCAAGGCCGTTAGCAACGTGAGAATTGGTCCGAAGGGAGGGGTTTCCCAAGGCTACGAAAACGGTGCCATCTACTGGACCGCCCCCAGCGGAGCACACATCTCAGCCGGCGTGATCCGCGACGCCTGGGCCGCCCAAGGCTGGGAATCCGGTCCCCTCGGCTACCCCACCACCGACGTCAGAACCGCACCAAACGGAGCCAAATCCCAAGGCTACGAAAACGGTGCCATCTACTGGACCGCCACCACCGGCGCACACATCTCAGCCGGCGTGATCCGCGACGCCTGGGCCGCCCAAGGCTGGGAATCCGGTCCCCTCGGCTACCCCACCACCGACATCAGAACCGCACCAAACGGAGCCAAATCCCAAGGCTACGAAAACGGTGCCATCTACTGGACCGCCACCACCGGCGCACACATCTCAGCCGGCGTGATCCGCGACGCCTGGGCGGCCCAAGGCTGGGAATCCGGTCCCCTCGGCTACCCCACCACCGACATCAAGGCTGGCCCGAAAGCCGGCCTGTCGCAGACATTCCAAAACGGTTCCATCTACTGGACCGCCACCACCGGCGCACACACCTCAGCCGGCGTGATCCGCGACGCCTGGGCCGCCCAAGGCTCGGAATCCGGTCCCCTCGGCTACCCCACCACCGACGTCAGAACCGCACCAAACGGAGCCAAATCCCAAGGCTACGAAAACGGTGCCATCTACTGGACCGCCACCACCGGCGCACACATCTCAGCCGGCGTGATCCGCGACGCCTGGGCCGCCCAAGGCTGGGAATCCGGTCCCCTCGGCTACCCCACCACCGACATCAAGGCTGGCCCGAAAGCCGGCCTGTCGCAGACATTCCAAAACGGTTCCATCTACTGGACCGCCACCACCGGCGCACACACCTCAGCCGGCGTGATCCGCGACGCCTGGGCCGCCCAAGGCTCGGAATCCGGTCCCCTCGGCTACCCCACCACCGACGTCAGAACCGCACCAAACGGAGCCAAATCCCAAGGCTACGAAAACGGTGCCATCTACTGGACCGCCACCACCGGCGCACACATCTCAGCCGGCGTGATCCGCGACGCCTGGGCCGCCCAAGGCTGGGAATCCGGTCCCCTCGGCTACCCCACCACCGACATCAAGGCTGGCCCGAAAGCCGGCCTGTCGCAGACATTCCAAAACGGTTCCATCTACTGGACCGCCACCACCGGCGCACACACCTCAGCCGGCGTGATCCGCGACGCCTGGGCCGCCCAAGGCTCGGAATCCGGTCCCCTCGGCTACCCCACCACCGACATCAAGGCTGGCCCGAAAGCCGGCCTGTCGCAGACATTCCAAAACGGTTCCATCTACTGGACCGCCACCACCGGCGCACACACCTCAGCCGGCGTGATCCGCGACGCCTGGGCCGCCCAAGGCTCGGAATCCGGTCCCCTCGGCTACCCCACCACCGACGTCAGAACCGCACCAAACGGAGCCAAATCCCAAGGCTACGAAAACGGTGCCATCTACTGGACCGCCACCACCGGCGCACACATCTCAGCCGGCGTGATCCGCGACGCCTGGGCCGCCCAAGGCTGGGAATCCGGTCCCCTCGGCTACCCCACCACCGACGTCAGAACCGCACCAAACGGAGCCAAATCCCAAGGCTACGAAAACGGTGCCATCTACTGGACCGCCACCACCGGCGCACACATCTCAGCCGGCGTGATCCGCGACGCCTGGGCCGCCCAAGGCTGGGAATCCGGTCCCCTCGGCTACCCCACCACCGACGTCAGAACCGCACCAAACGGAGCCAAATCCCAAGGCTACGAAAACGGTGCCATCTACTGGACCGCCACCACCGGCGCACACATCTCAGCCGGCGTGATCCGCGACGCCTGGGCCGCCCAAGGCTGGGAATCCGGTCCCCTCGGCTACCCCACCACCGACATCAGAACCGCACCAAACGGAGCCAAATCCCAAGGCTACGAAAACGGTGCCATCTACTGGACCGCCACCACCGGCGCGCAGCTCAGCCCCAACGGACCAATTCGCAGTGCTTGGGCCGCCCAAGCCTGGGAATCCGGCCCCCTCGGCTACCCCACCACCGGCGTATATTCAACTGTTGGTGGTGGTAACGCCCAGAACTTCCAAGGCGGCCGAATCGATTGGTCTCCAACCAGTGGCACAAGAATCAGCAACGTGGCGCGTTAGATGTCCCGGCTCGGTGAGCTTGGCTAGGTGAGGGTAGTGTCGGCTTGCCGCTTCAGGAGGGAAGTCGCGGCCAGGAGCTTGAAGCGCAGGATAGGCTGAATCAATGCGAGAAGAATCCTTACCTAACGCGGCGGCTGCTGACACCCGGCCGCTAAGAATCGCGGTCGCCATGCTGACCTTAGTGCCCGGCGGGATGGGCGGTGGGGAAACTTACGCCCGCGGGTTACTCCGCGGACTGGCATCGCGTAGGGACATAACTGCGACGACATATGTGAGCCAAACGGGCGCGGGCTTTTCCGGACGGATCCCCGAGGTGGTTTGCCCGGAGATATCTGGCGGAGGTTCTTCGAAGGACCGCATTCTTGCCCTCGTTACAGGGCTGATCAGGCGCAAGGCTCTCCTAACCCGTATGGAGGGCAATGACGTTTTTCATGTGCCGTTCGCAGTAAATGTTCCAGTCCCTCGCCGGTCGATGCCTTCGGTACAGACCCTCTGCGACGTACAACACCGCGACCTACCCCATCTATTCAGCCGCGTCGAGCGTCTGTATCGAAGAGTTTTCTATGAGCGCGCGGCTCGTAAAGCGGATGCTGTGGTCACCATCAGCCAATTTGCCAAGCAAACAATTGTGGAGCACCTGAAGATCGACGCTGACAAGGTTTTCATCGCCCCATTGGCTGTCGACGCCGACGAGTTCACACCAAACATTGGTGAGCGAGAGAACTTCATCTTCTATCCAGCACGTGGATGGGCTCACAAGAACCACGCCACACTGTTTGCAGCCATGCGCATTCTGCAAAGCGAGCAGCCGGATTTGCGGCTGGTCCTCACGGGCGGCGGCCTTGAGGGACTCACCCATGTACCCGAGAATGTGGATGTGAAAGGCCTAGTGCCGTTCGCCGAACTACTTGAGCTCTACCGACGCGCGAAGTGTTTGGTCTTCCCAAGCCTCTACGAAGGATTCGGGTTGCCGCCTTTGGAAGCCATGGCCTCCGGCTGTCCAGTGGCCTCGTCTACAGCCGGCTCCTTGCCCGAAGTATGTGGTGACGCCGCGGTTATGTTCGATCCCAATTCGCCGCGTGCGATTGCAGACGGAATAATGGAAGCAATCGACCGTACGGCTGAGCTTCAAGCTAAGGGATTTCTGCAGGTCAAGAAGTTCACGTGGGAAAGCTGTGCAGAGGCTCACGAAGTCGCCTACCGCTACGCCGCGAACTGCCACGCGCAGCCAGACATCTAACTCCAATACGCCCGTACTGACGGAACACTATATAGTGGCTCTGCTTGACTATTCGAACTAAAAGGACATCACCCCCTATGCCTCGTGCGCTTATAACCGGCATCACCGGTCAGGACGGCCTTTACCTTGCAGAGCTGCTGCTCTCAAAGGGTTACGAAGTCTTTGGCCTTATCAGAGGCCAAAACAACCCCAAGTTTGAGCTAGTACAGAGAACGGTTCCGGGCGTGCAGCTGCTCACGGGAGACCTCACCGACGTTTCCTCGCTTGTACGCGTGCTGGCCATTGCCCAACCCGACGAGGTCTACAACCTTGGGGCGATTTCCTTCGTTGCTTACTCTTGGGAAAACGCATCCATGACATCCGATGTCACGGGCAAGGGAGTGTTGAACATTCTCGAAGCTACCAGGCTCTATGCCGGGGAAGACTTGAGTAAAGTGCGCTTCTACCAGGCATCCTCTTCGGAGATGTTTGGCAAGGTTCAACAAGTACCGCAACGGGAAGAGACGCTTCTGTGGCCGCGCTCCCCCTATGGGGTGGCTAAGGTCTTCGGTCATTACATGACTATCAACTACCGCGAGTCCTACGGAATGCACGCCTCAAGCGGAGTCCTTTTCAACCACGAGTCACCCCGCCGCGGCCCAGAGTTCGTTACGCGGAAAGTCTCTCAGGCCGTGGCCAGGATCAAGCTTGGTCTCCAGGACGAGATCGTGCTGGGTAATTTGGACGCCAAACGCGACTGGGGCTTTGCAGGTGACTACGTAGAGGCTATGTGGCTGATGCTTCAGCAGCCCGAGGCCGACGACTACGTGATCTCCACGGGTGTGACTCACTCCATTGAGGAACTTCTGGTGGTGGCCTTCGAAGCCGCAGGACTCGAAGATTGGCGCCGCTATGTCCGCCAGGACCCTAAGTTCATGCGGCCAGCCGAGGTGGATCTCCTCATTGGCGATTCTTCCAAGGCCCATAGCGCCCTGGGATGGAAGCCGAAGGTTTCCTTCAAGGAACTCATAGCCATGATGGTCGAAAACGACTTGATGGAGCAGCGGTTGCTGTCCAAATGACGATCGTGGCCCCGGTACAAGATGAGGCAGCCGTTACCCGAACCGCATTCATAACCGGTGTCTCTGGTCAAGACGGTTATTATCTCGCGCAGCACTTGGTCAACGCCTGCTGGCAGGTGCATGGGATGACCCGATCGGGGGATGCTCCCCAGCAACTGCCTGAGCCGGTAACCGTACACATCGGGGATCTGGCGAACCCGGCGCGGCTCGGCGCCTTGATTGAAGAAGTCCAACCGGACACGATCTTCAATCTCGGCGGCACTAGTTCAGTAGCCGCATCTTGGCGGCAACCGTACGAAACCTCCATCAGCACTGGCGCCGCATCGATCGCACTGCTCGAAGCCGCTTGGCAGTTGCAGGAGCAAAGCGGACGTGACGTAAAGTTTCTGCAGGCGTCCAGCGCTGAGATCTTCGGTAATGCGACTCAAGTCCCGCAGGATGAGCTCACTCCCGTTCGGCCAATCACGCCCTACGGCTCGGCCAAGGCATTCGCGCATCATGCGGTGGGCACCTATAGGGCACGCGGCCTGTTCGCATCCTCAGCAATTCTGTATAACCATGAGTCGCTTCGACGACCGCCGAGTTTCGTAACTCGACGGATCACCCTCGGAGTGGCTGCCATCGCTTTGGGTCTGAAGGATCGCCTGAGTTTAGGCAACCTGGACTCGATCAGAGATTTCGGCTGGGCACCTGATTATGTCGAGGCCCTAGCACGGATTGCCGCAGCGGATCAGGCTGATGACTTCGTTGTCGCGACCGGCGTCTCCCACAGTGTGAAGGAATTTGCGGAAAGCGCATTCGCCGCCGCCGGAATTGGTGACGGGTTGGAGCGGGTCGACCTAGACTCCAGATTCCGTCGACCAGTGGACGCGGCCGAGATGCGTGGCGACTCGAGTAAGATCGCGGCGAAACTGGGCTGGACCGCCACCACCACATTCAAACGCATTGTGCAGACAATGGTTGAGCATGACATCGAGTTTGTCCGCGAACACGGCCTTGCTGCCTTGCCAGCGGACTAGGTTATGCATCGCGGCACAATAGCCGGTGCCCACAAAGTGAAAGTGCCGAATTGACCGATATCTCCCAATCGTCCGAGTTTCTTCCCGAACAGCCAACGGGGCGGGGTGCGAGCATCTCGGGCAAGTCCGCGGCGGGCGTCGGGGGCGCCTCCGTCCTTGCGGCCGCCGCGGGCATCTTGATCCTCTTCGTCACCAGCCACGCTTTATCCCCGGCCGATAACGCTGAGTTTCTATCCTTCTGGGCGGCTCTCTTTTTTGTGTGCGGCGTTCTGGGAGGCATTCAGGCAGAGTCAACAAGGGCGGTCGGCGCTGCCAGGGCGGCGCACGGTTCAGATACTGCCAAAGGCGCCCCCGTTCTCACCTCAGGGCTCATTGTCGGCGCGTCAGCTGCATTGATTGTTCTTCTCCTCTCCCCCCTTCTGGGCACTTATCTGTTCCCGACGGACACAGTGGCGATCGTCGGGGTTCTGGTTGTCACGGCCATCCTGTTCTCATGCCATGCGACCTTAGCGGGCGCTGCACAGGGAAAAGACCAGTGGTCCCTGTTTGCAGGGATGGTTTCACTGGAGGCGGTCCTTCGCTTGACCGCCATTGCGGCTGCCGCCGCCTTAGCCGCACCCCTTGTCGGACTCGAGCTTGCGTGCCTCGCGGCCCTCACGGCCTGGATCGTGGTGGCACTCATCTCGCCGGCTGCCCGGAGTTCTCTCAGATCCCGAGCGGATGTAGGCCTCTGGAGGCTCCTCCAGAACACCGGACATGCACTTCTTTCAGCAGCCTCCTCCGCTTCCCTGATTGTTGCCTTTCCCATCCTGCTGAAGCTCACGACTCCGCAGGCGGACTACGCATTGTCTGCGCCAATCCTCTTGGCCATTTCGCTGACGAGAGCTCCGATCATGGTCCCGCTTCAGGCGTTCCAGGGCGTGGCTTTGGCCGAGATCGTGCGTGATCCTCAGAACGGCTGGCGGGGGCTTAAGAAGCCGCTGGTTGCGCTCGTGGGGGTTGGTGTCCTCGGTGCCGCGGCCGCGTGGTTGGTCGGACCGCTCCTGATGCTCTTCTTCGGTCCCGCTTACAAGGTGGAAGGCTGGGCATTGGCCGCACTGACACTTGCTGCCGTGCTCATGGCGGTTCTAACGTTGCTCGGCACCGTCGTCATCGGTTTGGGCAATCATCGTGCGTACTCCGCAGGCTGGCTGTCCGCGACGGCAGTCGCAATCGGACTGCTCCTGCTGCCAGCGGGCGTCGAGATCCGCAGCATCCTCAGCTTGGGGCTGGGACCTCTCGCCGGCATTGCCGTTCACGCTATGGCAATCGCCGCAATCGTTCGTAACCGTCGGGGATCCGCAGTCCAGCCCGATCACTGAGCCGGCAAGAGGTTATGTCCAGCCTTAGCCCAAAACGAATTCCCTAAGGCGACCGAGCACGATGCTTCTCTCGAGGTTAGCGAAATGGTACGTCTTGCCTCGAGCGCCCAGTTCCTCGCGCTCCTCCCGCGTCATGCGGTAGAACGCCTTAACATTTTCTGCCAAAGCCGTCGAATCGCCTGCAGGCCCAACGAGCCCACACTGGGCAGCATCCTCGACCAGTGAACGAACCTCGCCGTCCATAGCAAGGGCGAGCGGCCGGCCCGAAGCGATGTACGACATGACCTTTGCCGGTATCGTCGCTTCAAGCAGTTCGCTTCGGACCAGGCAACCGACCAGCACGTCAGCCAGAGTCGTATATTTGGGGATGTCGGTGACGGGATGGTGGCCTTCGAAGCGGAACACGTCTTCCAAGCCGCGCCGTGCGACTTCAAGTTCCACCTGGCGTCGACTCATGCCATCGCCGACGATCACCCATGTTATGGCCAGTCCCTCAGACTTGAGCCGTTCAGCAGCATCGATAATAGTATTAAATGACTGTGCCGGACTGATATTTCCGGTGAATACAGCCTTGAAGCCAGCACCTAAATGCTCGGCTAGGTCAGTGTCGAGAATTTCCTCTTCGTATAGGCTTTCACAGGCTTGAGGCACAACAGTAATTCGATCGTCGGAAATACCGGTGATTCCTCTAATCTTCGAGCGCATTTGCTCGGAAAGAACAATAATTTTGTCAGGCTGACGATAATGCCAGTGCGAGACCTTTTCGGCCAGACGTCGCAGCGTCTTGTTTTTTAAGTCCAAAACCGAAAATAAATTCTCCGGCCACAAGTCGAGCACATACATCGTCGACTCTATTCCGCGAATCTTCGAAAGTAGGATTCCGGCAATTGACATCATTACTGGTGACAGCTGGTACAGAAATATCTTGTCGTACTTACCAAAAAGAAGACGCGGCAGATGCAGAAGGCTGCCCAGCGGAAAAGAAACATAATTCAGGAAAATTCGCATACTGGAATTGTTGCCGCGAGGTATCTCGAGCGCGCGGTAGACCTTGATTCCATTATGATCTTGTCGGAACGGACCACGGAACGAGTAGCCTGGAAAGAGTTCGCCGCGCGGATAATTAGGAAGTCCACAAAGAACCTCAACGTCTAAATCGTTTTCGACAAAATAATCACATATGTCGTTTATGCGGAAACCCTCTGGCCAGAAGTGCTGACCGACCACCAATATCTTAGGTTTTTGTTGCCCCACTACGATGCCGACGAAATTGAGGGAAGCAACGACTTCAGGTAGTCGGTGGTTTTGATCTTCTCGATGATCTGGTCCACTGTGAGCTGGTGCGTGTTATGCGATGTGTACTCCTCGAGGGACTCACTAACGACGTCACCGGACTCGACAAATTTTTCGTAGTTGAGGTCGCGCGTATCCGCAGGAACGCGGAAGTAACCGCCCAAATCTTCGGACTTAGCCCGTTCCTCGCGGGTTAGAAGCGTCTCGTGCGCCTTTTCGCCATGCCGCGTACCAATCACATTTACCTCGGCATCGGACTGGAACAGGTGCTTCATCGCTAAAGCCAAGTCCCCCACCGTCGATGCATCAGCTTTTTGCACGAACAAGTCGCCTTGGTTGGCGTTCTCAAAAGCAAACAGAACTAGATCGACGGCCTCGTCCAGATTCATCAGAAAACGAGTCATGTGGGGGTCCGTGACAGTAAGCGGCTTGCCCTCACGTATCTGGTCTGCGAACAGAGGGATAACAGAACCTCGTGAAGCCATGACGTTACCGTACCGGGTGCAAGAAATCAGGGTGTCAGAAGCATCGACATTACGCGACTTCGCGATTACGACTTTTTCCATCATGGCCTTCGACGTACCCATGGCGTTGATGGGATAAGCCGCTTTGTCTGTAGAAAGACAGACGACTTTCTTGACCTTGGCGTCAATTGCAGCGGTCAGGACATTGTCGGTTCCCAGGACGTTAGTCCGGACTGCCTCCATAGGAAAGAATTCACACGATGGCACCTGCTTGAGGGCCGCTGCGTGAAATATGTAGTCCACTCCGCGGACCGCTTCACGTACACTCTCAATATTGCGCACATCACCTATATAGAATTTTAGTTTCTCGTTGCTGTACTGCTTCCTCATGTCATCCTGCTTCTTCTCATCCCTCGAGAAGATTCTGATCTCCTTTATGTCGGTATGGAGGAAGTGCTTCAGGACAGCATTCCCGAACGACCCTGTGCCTCCGGTAATCAAAAGTGTCTTGTTCTTGAACAATTCGTCTCCTAGGTAAGCGGGTGGTTACGGCTTCGAACACGGCTGCAACCGTTAGATGATATCAGCGAGTCCCTAGGCGGCCACATGGCGGACCGTCGACCAACCTGCGGGCTGAATTCGGATTGGAAGTGTTTCGGCGTAGAATCTCAAGCATGCTTAGCCCACAATCCCGCCGAGTTCTAGTGATCATGCCCGCCTGGAACGAGGGGGAAACAGTCGGTGACACGGTTGCTGAGGTCCACCGTCTCAACGAAGGATACGACGTCCTGGTCGTCGACGATGGGTCGAAGGACGCGACAGCGGCGGTGGCAGCAACTGCCGGTGCCACGGTACTTCGATTGCCGTTTAATATGGGTGTCGGCGGGGCGATGCGCGCCGGCTTTAAGTACGCCGACCGCCACAGCTACGACGCCGTCATTCAAGTTGACGCCGACGGCCAGCACGACCCCCGTGAAATTGCCTCCGTTTTGGCCGGCCTTGATACCGCCGATATATCCATCGGTGCACGGTTTGCAGCCAAAGGTGACTACAAGGTCTCAGGTCCGCGCCAATGGGCGATGGTTTTCCTTGCCGCCGTCATCTCGCGGCTAGCGCGGACCAAGCTCACGGATGTCACTTCGGGGTTCCGCGCTGGGAACAGGCGGGCGATTGCGCAATATCTTGATCACTATCCGGCGGAGTACCTCGGCGACACGATCGACTCACTGGTAGTTGCTGTCAAGTCTGGCTGCAAGGTCACCCAAATTCCGGTTGCGATGCGCCCTCGCCAAGGCGGCACCCCGAGCCACAATCCAGTGAAGTCAGCGGTCTATCTGTTGCGGTCCGTCTTTGCCCTGCTCTTTGCGGTGACTAGAAGCCGCTCCAGAATTGTTGTCCAGGAAGGTACGGTCTGATGGGGAACACGCTCGCTGCCTTTGTTTTCGCTGCGGTCATGGTGGGCATAGTTCTGGAGCTCGTCCGCCGGAAGATTTTTCGTGAAAAGTACGCCGCACTGTGGCTGATCATCGGCGCCAGCGCCTTGGTCCTTGCAGGCTGGCCGGACCTCCTCAACAGTGTCAGCAAGCTCCTTGGGATACAGGTCGCGTCCAATCTTCTGTTTGCGATGTGTATCGTTCTAATACTCGGAGTCTGTCTGCATCTTTCCTGGGAACTCTCCGTGGTTGAAGACGAGAATCGAACGTTGGCTGAAGAAGTCGCAATCCTGCGCGCATCCGTTGAACGGTTGGAAGTAGACTTCCAGCGCGTTCCCCGCCTCGCCCGGCAGACGGGAGAGCCCACATCCGTCGGGCTCGAAGGGCCATCCGCGCCGTGTCCCTCCGACGAATGAGCTGACCGCCCGCAGTTGCCGGGTAGAGGCCTCAGCGTAGAATTAGGTGTCCAACTTGTTTCACCACGTAACCCTGCGCAGTTTCGGGCCGTGGAATGACGAAGTCGTGAACTTCAGGGAAAGCCGGCTGACCACGACCACTAAGGAATCATGCTCAGCCCTGAAATACATGCTATTGACACAGTCGCAGCCGACAACGTCTCGACCTGGCGTCGGCGGCGCCAACCGAAGCGTTCGGGCGCAACGGTTCCGGTATACCTAGGAACCGTCCTGGCCGCCGCGCTAATCGCGGCTGTCGTCATTACCCGGAACGCTGGGGGATTAACTGGTTGGGGGTTCGGCCCGGTCCTTGGCCTGGTGTTGATAATGATCCCGATCTCTCGAAGCTTGTCCCTGCGCATAGTCTTTTCTGTGGTGGTACTGGCTGGAACGGCGCCGATCATGTGGTGGTTATCGGGCCCGGTTCCGGGGCTAGACCGCGGCACAGTCGTACTGGCCCTCGCAGCGGCCGCTCTGACGGCCACTGCCAGCTATTGGCTGCTGACACGGCGACCAGTTCGAGCGTTCCTTCCGCAACTGCATGCAGTCGACGGACTTCCGGTCCTCTCGGCGGTCGCTTCCCTGTGGGTGGTGCAGGGCTTCGTCACTGTCCGCTCGGTCGAGCAAGCACTGCACTTGCTCACCCAGTCCTGGGATTTCGCTCCGCACTTCAATATGTACAACATGATTCGCAACCATGGTGCTGTCTTAGCAGTGCTCCCAGCATCGCCCGACGGCGGACCTTGGTCTGCAGCAACGTATCCTCAGGGATTCCACGCTTTAGTCGCCACGCTGGCTGAAGTGGTCGCCGGAGGTCGGGCTGGGGACGTGGGGCAGGAAGTTGTGCTTTTCTGTCGGTTAGTCGGAGTTGTCACCGTTCTCGGGACTGTCTTGGTTGTTGCAGGCCTGACGGCTTTACCGGTGTTTCGCCGGAACTTTTTTGTAACACTGCCGCTGGTTGCCATTGTGGCTACCGCATGGGTTGTAGGCCCCGGCGCCATCCCTGTCTTCGGTGCGTTTCCCAATTTTGGCCTTGGGATAGCACTTTGCATCGCTTGCATAGCCATCGTTCAGCTTAGGCGTGTCATCCACCCGGCGCTCGGATCCTCCATACTGATGCTCGCGTTGGTCGGTGTAGCCCACGGATGGATTCTCCTCCTCTTGCTTTGCCTTCCTAGTGTTGTTGTCTATTGCTGGCACTTATTTTTGCATCGGAAGCAGATCGGACGCGGCGTCTGGCTTTTCCACGCCGTGTTGGTCTCGCTTGGGGGTGCAGCCTTTATTGCTGCGATCTGGCAGGTGCGAAGTATGTCAGCGGGGGAAGTCCTCACGACGACGGGCGGCATAGCCCTGGCGGACACGGGAGTGGCCGTACTCTGCGTCGTCGCTAACGCCCTCGTGGCCTTGGCGTTTTACTCCCGAAGAAAGGTCGGCTCAGCTGAAGCCCGGCACGGAACCCTGACTTCCCTGCATGTTCTAGCCACTCCCCTCTTCGCCGCGGCACTGCTGTTATGTCTGGCCGTCTTCCAACTCACGCAGGCAGGTGCCTTAACCTACTATTTTCACAAATCTTTCCTCGCCGTCGAGATTCTCGCCATCGTCTGTACCGTCATCGGTGCTGCCGAACTCTGGTCTCCGCTCCTTGTGGCAAGGATTCGCAGGAAGGCTTTTGTTGCAGCCTCACTGCTCACATCCCTGGGTGCCACACACTTCTTTGGCCTGCCCTTTACGGGCCTGAGCGAGCAAGGCCTGAAGCCGACCGCGCACGGGTCGAGTGCTCTGTTACAGCAGAGCGCGTCGCTTGCCGGCCCAACTCCTCCGTTGGTCTCGAAACTTGCGCAGGTGGCCCGGATCAAACAGGAGCGGACCTTCATATATGTGGGCTTCAACGACTACTTTGATCCGATGTTGGCGGCCCAGTGGTCGCTGACTTTGCAAGGTAAATGGACGAATAAGGTCGAACCCGCGATTCCCCTGGTCCGGCCTATGTACCAGGGCCCTTCGAAAGTTCCCGAGGCCATCAGCGGAATCCTCGACACCATGCCTGACTTGGACGTCGTAGTTGATCAGGGTCTAGTCCCCGAGTTGCGTGCTGCATTTCCGCAACATGCTTCCAGGATCATCACCTACTAGTTGCAGCACATGCGGCCAGGTGGCAGACACACTTTGCAGCGAACTTTCAACTCGTCACATCACGTCAACAGCGGGCTCGCAGAGCCCGACGTGCAACGCGTGACCAGATCCTAGGGCAGTCTCCCACTGGTGGCTGCTTGGAGCACAGCGACAACGTGGCTCTTCACGGTTCCCGGGGAAATAGGTTCGTGTTGTAGCAAGCAGAGGACTCGTGGTCCTGCTGGGATGAGTGTTACTACGCATTCAACCTGAACAGGAACCACGAGCCTTGTTAGAGCCTACTGGGGCTGGCCATGACGCTGCCAGCTTGATCTTCAACCTGCCCGATTACCGAGTCGCCGGCACCGTCCTGCTCCCGGGCGGGATCCGCCACGTCACCGTGGAGTCCACGTTCCCGCCGGGCTGCCCGAGCTGCGGAGTGATCGCTTCCCGGGTCAAGGAGCGCCGCTGCCAGAAGCTGCGTGACATCCCGGTCGCCGGTGCGGTAGTGCTCCTGTGGGACAAGCGGCGCTGGTTCTGTGACGAGTACCTGTGTGAGCGGAAATCGTTCTGTGAGGCGACACCCCAGGTCCCGCGCCGGGCGCGCTCCACACGCCGGCTCCGGGAGACACTGGTGGACGCGGTCATCACCTCGGGACGGGCCGTGTCCGAGACAGCCCTGGCGTTCGGGATCTCGTGGTGGCTGGTCCAACAGGTCATCGGTGACGCCGCTCTCCGCCTGCCTGACGTGGACCTCCTGGCGCCGAGGATGCTGGGGATCGATGAGCACCGGTATCGGTCCGTGCGGTTCTTCCAGGACCCTGCCACAAAGGCGTGGACCCGGTACGAGCCGTGGATGACCACGATCGTTGATCTGGACACCGGGCAGGTCCTGGGCATCGTGGATGGACGGGACCACAAGGGCGTCGGGGACTGGCTCTTCGCCCGGCCCCTTGAGTGGCGGCTCGGGGTTCAGGTCGTCGCAATCGACCCGTCCGCGGCGTTCCGGAAGGCGCTGCGGATGTGGCTGCCACGCACGGCGGTCTCGGTGGATCTTTTCCACGTGACGATGTTGGCCAACGACATGCTCACCACCGTCCGGCAGGGCCTTTCCCAGCAGGTCCGGGGCCGGCGGGGCAGGGCCACGGACCCGGCGTGGGCGAACCGGATGCTGCTGCTGAAAGCCGAGGAGAACCTGTCAGAACGGGCCCGGCACCGGCTGGCCGGCTTCTTCGCCGCCGATGATCCGACCGGCAGCCTCGAGGCCGCCTGGCAGGTCAAGGAACAGCTCCGCACGCTGCTGAACACCAGCTCCCTTGAAGACGCGGGTGCGGCCAAGGACGCGCTTGCTGACCTCGTGGCACGCGCCGCGATGCCGGAAACAAACAGGCTCTACCGGACCGTGTGCCGTTGGTGGGCCGAGATCGAAGTGCTCATCGTCACCGGTGCAACCACCGCCAAAGTAGAAGCCAACAACACGGCAATAAAACATATCAAGCGAACCGCGCGCGGCTATCGAAATCCGGACAACTACAAATCGCGTATCCTCTTGAGAAGTGCGGCCCGAATGGCAGCATGAGCATTCATCTCAGCAGACCATTCCCCGGGAACCGTGAAGAGCCGACAACGTCGACGGCTGTCGCAAACACGACTAGACGGAAACAGGACTGCCTGTTGCCTCACGTCAACCGCCGCAACACAAAAACCGCTCCGGATAGCCGGAGCGGCTTTGCGTTGCAGCAAGTGGTCACCTAGCGATGTTGACGAAAATTCCTGTGCGCTGATGATGGGTGTGGGCTGTGGAACGTATGAAGTTCACTGCCCTCCTCGACGTATCACTGATCTGGTAGTCGACCGGGATACCAGGCCGGCCATCCGTCTCGTACTGATCCAGAACCATATCGATGGCGTCGACTATGGCTTCTGCCTTCACTCCTGTAGTGATTATGGCGGCCGTGTCCAAAGATTCAGGACGCTCGATTGCATCCCTCAACGTCACTGCCGGGAAGCCCAGCAACGAAGATTCTTCGCTGATGGTTCCGCTGTCCGAAAGCACCAGTTTGGCCTCCTGCTGGAGCCGTATGTAGTCGTTGAAGCCGAACGGCGGGTGGAAACGCAAGCCGCGCTTGAGTTCTTCGGGCTGATCCTCCAACCGTTTGCGGGTCCGAGGATGGGTTGAGACGAGGACAGGAAGATCATGCCGTTCGCTGACCGTTTGAAGCGCCTTGAGAATCTCCGTCAATCGCTCCGGACTGTCGACGTTTTCTTCACGGTGCACGCTCACCATGAAGTAACCGCCAGAAGTTAGATCCTGCTTCTGAAGGATTTCGCTGGCCGCGATGGCGTCGGCATTTCCGGATAACACCTCCTTCATCGGCGACCCAGTGAGCAGAATCCTTGACGGATGAAGCCCCTCGGCGAGCAGATTCCGTCGAGCATGCTCGGTGTACACGAGGTTATAATCTGCTACGTGATCGACCAACCGACGGTTCGTCTCTTCGGGAACATTTTCGTCGAAACACCGGTTACCCGCTTCCATGTGGTACACGGGGATGCGAAGGCGTTTAGCCATCAGCGCCGAAATACAGCTATTGGTGTCGCCCAAAACAACCATGGCATCCGGCTTCTCGGCCAATAGCACCTGCTCAGTCTTGGCGAGGATGGACCCTAGGACGGCACCCAACGACGTTGTGTCCGCTTCCAAGAAGTGATCCGGCCTCCTGAGACCCAGATCCTCAAAAAAGACCTCATTCAACTCATAGTCGTAATTTTGGCCCGTGTGGACGAGGATGTGATCGGTGCTACGGTCAAGCCGTCGAATTGTAGCCGCCAAACGAATAATCTCTGGCCTAGTGCCTACAATGGTCAGTACTTTTAGCCTGCGGCCAGCGTCGGTCATACTTCCTCCGGGAAGGTATCGGGAGAGCTTGGGTCAAATATCTCGTTGATCCAGAACATAGTGTAGAGCTCATCGGGTCCTGTATTTGTGATCTTATGTGACCACATCGTTGGCATATCGAGGGCTACAGGATTTGTGCCCCCTACCGGAAACGTCAATACGTCATCGGAAAAAAGCTTCCGCATGGAAATTTCGGCCGTTCCTGAGAGGACCGTAAACCGTTCGATTTTGCGGCGATGATAGTGCTGCCCTCTGGTCACGCCGGGCACAGTGGTCGAAAATGACGACTGTCCTTCACCACCTGCGCTTCTGACTACCTCAAAAAACGCGCCGCGCGCATCTTCTTTCCTATTCAAGGGAATGGGAAGACGATCGCCAATGAGGAATGACCGGTAGGTATTGAACAAATCGCGCTCAAACGAATTGGAGATATCCGGAATAGTACCTGTGGAGTAAGTGCCAGCCATCTCCTGAATGAGCGCAGCGATCTCGCTCACTCGCCGACTTGTGGCGAGTCGAATTGAATCCTCAGGCTCGTGGAGGCCCAGAAGCACCTCGGCCGCGACCTGCGCGTGGAGCAGCAACAGGTCTTTGTCATCCTGGACCTCCAGTTGGCTCCCCTGGGCGGCTAGCTGGCAGAAAGTGGCCACCACCGAGTTGTAGAAAGGAACGCCGTGCTCGCCGAAAAGGTTCGGCAGCCTGACATCGACGAAACGGGCACCGGCCTGCTCGGCTGCCTGCCGTAAAATGTCCTCGGCTTCTTGCTTGCCCTTGCCGTACGGACTGTCGTTACCCGCCTGAATAGAGTTGGCGTAAACCACCGTGGGTGGCTTCGTTGATGCCTGCCCCAATGCGGTGGCCAGCTGCTCAGCGAACCGAACGTTCCCCTGTCTGACATCATCGTCCGAGCCACGGTTCACTCCCGCTACGTGCACCAGCATGCTCGCACTGCCCAGAGCGGCAACCGCGGAGTCGACATCAAATTTGTCGCCTAGCGCCAACGCCTCAGTCTGCTTGCCAAGGCTCTCCGCCAGTACCCGTATGTGCCATCCGAGGAAACCGCTGCTTCCCGTTAGGACGATCGTCATTCCTGCCTCCCTTTCACCCTTAAACAACTCATTACCCACACGCAGTCAATTTGTAAATTTTCGCTGCCCCTTCGGAATCGATAAGCGTCGCAACTCCTGCCTCCGCAAGGTTGTCCAAGCCCCTGAAACCGTTGTCGCCGCCGTGTACTTCTCGATGACCAAAATCGAGCACATAGGTCAGCTTAAGCCGCTCAACAATCGGGCAGACTGATGGATCCGTTGCAGCGGTATTCAAGGAGGTATACAGCTTCTCTGAGCCAGGGCGCAATTCGCTGAGTATATGGAATTGGATGACTTGACGCCCCGTAAAGGCATATGCCAACGCGCTTCCATTCCACGGATTGCCGATAAGTATCGCGTCTTTCGGGATCTCATTATTAATCCTCGTAAGTAACGACATCTCATCGGCAGAAATCAAAGGCGAGTCTTTCGTCAACTGGTATCCGCCGGCTGCCGAACTGGTGGCTTCACGGACATTTGCCTGCTGAGTGCCCAGCACCAAAAGACTTGCAAATACCAGCCCCGCAACCACGACTACGTAGGGTGGCCTTTTACTGGATCTCACCAGGGACGATTTAGTAGCAAACGGGAATGCGGCAAATGTTGGAACGACAAATCTATCCCAGCCACGGACCGCTCCTACAACACCAAGCGGCAGGATAACCCCTGGCAGCAGCGATGCAAGACGTGGTGGATCGTTGTACCACACACCAGTGAAGAACGTCCGCATCTCACCAAACGGGAAGGACGCAACGATGACAAAGAGACCCGAAGTAATTACGTACATTCCAACGAGCCAGATGTGGCTGCGCCGCCGGATCAGAGAGATGAGTCCAGCCACGGCCAGGACCATCACAACCCACGAAACAGACCGACCAATTGTGGCACTAGCAATTACTTCCCCGAACGCCCTGGCGGTCGTTTCGACCGGGGGCCAGAACGCCGCTATCTCGGGCGGCCTGATCGTCTTCCAAAGGACAGCAATCATGCCCAGGCCGACCAGGAGCAACAAGATCATCCCTGGCACCATCAAAGGAGATCTGTCGGCCCGCCGCGCCACGGCCAATGTATACCTGGAACAGAGGATCAACAATGGCGCCAGTGACATCGCCACCAGCGCCATAATGCTGCTGGGATGCGCAAGTGCGATACCTGGGAGAACGGAAAGCAACAGGAGCCATGCCACTGGCTTGGATTCAACTGCGCCGTTCGCCAACCCCATCGCCCGAATGGCGAGCCCCACGGCCACTGGCAAGAGTGCGTTGCCTAGGAAGTTCGGGTAAAGGACACCGAAGTCCAAGAGTAGCAAGGGAAATGCACCGAATCCTGCAGACAAGATGCCGGCCGTAACGCTGACGACGACCCGGCTGCCAAGAACCTGGTGAGCCAGGAAAATGCAGCCAAGCGGCCACACCAATGCGCCGATGCCGATGTTAACGACGTTCACTGAGACCGGGATTTCGGAGCCCGTTATGGAGGCAACGAGCGCGACGAGGTCGTGCCAGGCTGCCGGATAAAATCCGCCGCCTGTCATTGAACTCACTGTAATGGAGGAGCCAGATCCAGTGTCGAGAATATAGCGGACTGCGTTCAGGTGAAAGACGTTGTCAAACGTCTGTGAGAACCCCTCCGGGCGGCCGAAGGCCGCAACTAGCCGTCGCCCGATGAGAAATGCGGCGGCAAGCAGCGCAAGCGCATGACCCACACCTACCCACCAATTGATGGAATGGAATCGATAGTCGGGAGCGTGGAACGAGCCGCTGAAACGGGACGCTATGAGCAAAGCAATGGCTGCAATCACCGCGGTTAGCAGCAGAACAGGCAGAAGTGACCATTTCATGTTTGCCAGCGGCGCGAGCAGCGCCGAGACTGCGACAATCGACACCGTGATCGCCGGGGCAATGGCGACCAGCGCCATCCCACGGACTCGACTTGCCCAAGCGACGAGCGCCCCAGGCACAAATAACAACCCCATCGCCACCACGACAAGCGGGCTTACAGACCACCACGACAAGGGAATCCTCCAACTGATCTTAATATGCGAGTGCAACCGACAAGTCACGTCGGTGTCATAGCCGCCCACCGAATCATACGCGACGCTTATAAACCAAGCCTGCGCGCAGGCGCCTGGGCCGCTTTCTTGGCGCCTCCAAAATGCCCCGTCTGACGACCTGGCGTGATGGCGTACGTAACCGCTCAGGCGCGCAGGAGGGCTACAGCCTCGTCAATCGGTCCGTCGAACATCAGGTTTCCGTGCTCCAGCAGAATTCCTCGGGCACAGATGCGGGAAACCAGGTCGAGATCATGGCTGACCACCACGAGTGTCTTGCCGTTCCGTGCCAGGTCCCGGATCTTATCGATGCATTTCCGTTGGAAAGGCTCGTCGCCGACGGCCAAGATCTCGTCGATGAGGAACACCTCCGGGTCGGTGTGGACCGCGACGGAGAATGCCAGCCTCAGATACATGCCAGAGGAGTAGAACTTGACCTCGGTGTCGATAAACTGGCCGATCTCAGAAAACTCGACAATATCGTCGAATCGGTCATTGACCTGTCGCTCAGTCATCCCCAAGATGGCGCCGTTGAGGTACACATTGTCGCGCCCGGAAAGATCGGGGTGGAAACCAGCACCCACCTCAATAAGTCCAGCTACCCGGCCCCGCGTCCTGACCGTACCTGAGTCCGGCAGCATCACTCCTGAGATGTGTTTCAGCAGTGTGGATTTACCGGAGCCGTTCAGTCCCAAGAGCGCGACCGTCTCGCCCGTCTCCACCTCCACCGATACGTTCTTCAGGGCGTGGAATTTCTCGGACAGGTCGCCTTTTCGTCCCTTAGCAAGCCAGACGACGGCTTCCTTGATGGACCGGGTATGCCTCAGCACGAATTGCTTGCTGACGTCAGAGACTTCGATTGCGTTGACCACTCACAACTCCTGCGCGAAGCGGCCCTCGAGCCGCCGAAAAGTGAATTGGCCCAGAACCAGGACCAACAGTGCAATTGCCAGTCCCACAGGTGTCCAGAGGCTGAACAGATTGGGAGGCATGGCAGCGGATCCATCCGTCGTCGGGAACCAGAAGGCATAGTGGAAGAGCTCGACGCCGATCGTCACCGGATTTGCCTGGTAGACGGCGAACGCAGTTGTGCCGAGTTTCTGCTCAACCATGGTCCACGCGTACATCACGGGTGAGGCCCAAGTCGCTACCATCAGCAACATGTCCACGAGGTTTTCAGAGTCGCGGAAGTAGACGTTGGCGGCGCCGAATAACAACCCCAGACCGGTTGCAAGCAAGCCAACAATCGCAAAGCCGGCAACGGCCGCAAGAAGCTGGAAGACGTCTGGGTGCCACCCAGCAAATAAGCAGCCTGCCACCAGCACCACCAGCTGAGGGAAGAAGTGGACAGCCGAGACCCATACGGACGCAACTGGGAATAGCTCGCGCGGAAGATAGATCTTCTTGATCAGGTTGCCGTTGTTGACTATCGACCTGGCCGCATTGCCCAACGCCTCCGAGAAAAAATTGATCAGGACGATGCCTGAAAACAGGTAAACGGCGTAGTTGGACAGCCCCTCAGGGTTCCTCGGACTGCGTTCCAGCCCGAGGAACACACCAAGTGCCACATAGAAAACAATGAACTGCACACCGGGCTTAACGTAGGACCACAGGAGCCCAAGAACGGAACCGCGGTAGCGGACCTTGAGTTCCTTCCGCACCAAAAGTTTCAGCAGAAAGCTGGACTGGCGTAGGTCGCGCAGGCCGCCGCCCAGTCCGGGCGTGGTTAATTCCCCGGGACTTATCCCGCTCACTTGACCTCGTTCTGAGTGTGTCGCTCGAACGTCTTCCTCCAGGATTCAATCGACGTGAGGTCGTTCATTGCTGCCTTGTATTTCCGGCTGAGTTGCGGCCAGTCCTTGAGGAGCTCTGCGTGCAGGCGTGCGCTTTCGGCCAGCATCTTCCGAAGCTGCTTCGGATCCCGCCGGTACCAGGAGGCGCCGGTACCCTCGGCGTTGGACACCACTGCGCTGTCGTACTGGGCCATCCGCCACCAGCGGTTGTCCTGGTGGGCAACAGTCGCCTGCGGCCGCTCGGCGTTCGATCCGCTGACTGGGGACGCGAGCTGCCGGATCATGGTCTTGGCTGCCCATGGCAGGAGCGAGAAGTTGGACGGCTGTGAGATCCCGTGTCCCCTTCGTGGAGGCTTGTCCATTTTCGGGGCGGGGAACTCGTCCGGGTCGGGGCAGAACACAGAATCAGAGTACCCTGACATCATTTCCCGGATCTGGGGCAGCTTGGACGGGAGCAGGTCCCGGAGCGCCTCCGGACCCTTCAGGATGTCCTCAAGGGCCCATCCACGGCCGTGCGCGGTGGCGTACTGCATCGACACCAGGTGCTTGACATCGATGTACTGGGATTCCCGGACAACGCGTCCACCATGTTCATAGGGGCTGTGCAGCAGCGCTGCAACTACCCGGTTACGGGCGTGGAAGTAAGCCTGCCAACCAACCAGATCGTCTTTGTCGATCCAAGACACATGCCAGACGGCTGAACCGGGCAGAGAGACCGTGGGGACGCCATGAGCCTTCGCTCGAAGTCCGTATTCTGAATCGTCCCATTTGATGAATAGCGGAAGGGAGAGCCCGATTTCGCGAATCACCTTCGTCGGAATCAGGCACATCCACCAGCCGTTGTAATCCACATCGCAGCGACGGTGCAGCCAGGACGTCTGGCGGAGGTTTGAGGACATGAAGTCGTGTCCAAGAATCATCTCTTCGTTGGGCAGCGCCGGTTGAAACCGGTATGGGTTCACGACTTCGCCGAACGTATGAAGGACTGTCCGGTTGTACAGGTCGAACATGTGTCCGCCGACAATCGTAGGAGTCTTGCAGCGGTCCGCGAACGTCAGCAGCCTTATGATGCTTTCAGGCTCGACGACGACGTCGTCGTCCATCAGCAGTACGTAGTCGCTGCCATTCTCTACAGCTTCGAACATCCCCCGGGCAAAACCTCCGGAGCCTCCGAGGTTGGACTGGTTGATAATCCGCAGTTTCCCCTGCAGGGAATCCCGGACCTCCCCAAAGCCTTCCGCATCCGCAACCTTCTGGGATCCCTGGTCGACGATCAGGATTTCGTGGACGTGTTCCAGCGCCTCGCCGCTCTCAGCGAGAAGCCGCAAGTTGTTGAGGCAGAAGTCCGTCTTGTTAAGCGTCGTGATCTGCAGCGTCACCGAACCAGGCTGGCTTTCGGCCGCCGGGCCCTGCCATTCCGCGTCCAGCATGACGAGCGGTTCCGAGCCGGCCACGAGATCGAACCAGTACCACCCGCCGTCGCCGAACGGTGCTAGAGACAGTTCGAAGAAATTCTCCGAAATGCCCTCCACCCTGCGGGTGTCCACGCGCTGCAGCGAACCGCGCGCATTCGACTTATAGACGATGACGGATCCGGTCCCTTGCGTGCGCACATGCAGGCGGATCTTCTCAACGCTGGTCCACCGGCGCCAATAGCTAGCAGGAAAAGCGTTGAAGTAGCTACCGAAAGAGACGCGCTCCCCGGACCGGACGGACGTCGAGAAGCGAGACAAAAAGTCCTCAACGTGAGCTTCTTTCGTCGGGCTGCTGAAGGCCTGGGGCTTGCTGGCTTTTCCGTCGCGGTCGCCGACGGTGGGCAGTTGGATACCCGTGGCAGTGCCCATGTCCATGTAGAGGGGCACCGTATCCATCTGGCTGGCACTCGGCAGAATAACCCGCTGGAGCGTATCCCAGCGTTCTTCGTTGGCCTGTGAGCTTTCGGTGCCGTTCGTGCTTTCAGTTGAGACACTCATACGTCTACGCCTCCGCTTTCAAGCTCTGCTCCGCCTTCAAAATGCGGCCGAATCTGGTTGTCAAACATGGTCAGGGCCGAGCCGATGGCCATGTGCATGTCGAGGTACTTGTACGTGCCGAGCCGTCCGCCGAAGAGGACGTCCTTCTCCGCAGCAGCGAGGTCACGGTACTTGAGCAGCCGTTCCCGGTCCGCGGCAGTGTTGATCGGGTAGTAAGGCTCGTCGCCCTTTTCGGCGGCACGCGAGAATTCGCGCATGATGACGGTCTTTTCCGTCTGGTACTCGCGCTCGGGGTGGAAGTGACGGGGCTCAATGATCCGTGTGTAGTCCACCTCGGCGTCGTTGTAGTTGACCACCGACGTTCCCTGGAAATCGCCGACGTCGAGCACTTCCTTCTCGAAGTCGATGGTGCGCCAGGAAAGGTCGCCCTCGGCGAAATCGAAGTAACGGTCAACCGGACCCGTGTAAATCACAGGGATGTTCCCGACAACTTTGTTCTTGCTGTACTCGTGCGATTCGTCGAAGAAGTCGGTGTTCAGCCGGACTTCGATGTTCGGGTGTTCCGCCATCTTTTCGATCCACGCCGTGTAACCGTTCGTGGGCAGGCCCTCGTACTTGTCGTTGAAGTACCGGTTGTCGTAGTTGTAGCGCACCGGGAGGCGGGAGATGATGCCCGCGGGCAGGTCCTTGGGATCGGTCTGCCACTGTTTACCGGTGTAGTGCTTGATGAATGCTTCGTAAAGCGGCCGCCCGATGAGCTGGATACCTTTGTCGTTCAGGTTCTGCGGATCGGTCCCGGCGAGTTCGCCAGCCTGTTCCTGGATCAGGGCCTGTGCCTGTCCCGGCGTCAGGTTGGCCCGGAAGAACTGATTGATGGTGGCCAGGTTGATGGGCAGGGAGTAGACCTCGCCCTTGTGCACGCCATAGACCTTGTGGACGTAGTTGGTGAACGTGGTAAACCGGTTCACGTACTCCCACACACGCTCGTTGGAGGTGTGGAACAAGTGCGCGCCGTAGCGGTGCACTTCGATCCCAGTCTGCTCTTCCTTTTCGCTGTACGCGTTCCCACCGATGTGGTGGCGGCGGTCGAGGACGACCACCTTCAAGCCGAGCTCAGTGGCGGCCTGTTCTGCGATTGTCAGGCCGAAAAAGCCAGACCCTACGATGACGAGGTCAGCGGTCACAAAATCTCCTGGTTCGAATGCGGGCAGCGCAATGTTGCGCATTGTCTGCTGCACCAGCCTACCCGAGACCCCATCGTGACCTACTAATCCAGAGAGCCAGCCGCTATCCACATACGGCCATCCCCCCGCGACGCACTCCAGCCCGACGGCTAGCTTGAAGAAAGAAGCCGACCGTTAGGACTTACACATCATGCCGCTGCACTGCACGCTCGTTCGGAGTCCGGGCGCAACTCTCCAGGAACCTCCCGTGGAGCTGACCATCACGGGTCCGGACGGGGCTGCCGGTGCGGAACTGCAGGCCGCGCTGACGGCAAATTTCGGGACCGGGATTGTGTCTGTCGACAGCCACAACGTCGCTGAGCTCAGGCTCGGACAGCCTCCGCTTGTCAACGGAGCCACGCTCGTCGATGAAGCGGACCTCACGGCGCGCAGGTCACGGCAGCGCACCTCCGAGCCTCCGGCGTCACTGGCCTTGGCGGTCCACAGCGGTGCCGGCGCGGGGAGGGTTGTGCCGCTGCGGCGTGGCACCTACACCATTGGCCGCAGCAATGCCGACATTCTCATCCCCGACGCCGACCTTTCGCGCGCCCACGCACGCCTGGTGGTCACCGAGACTGCCATCACGATTGTTGACCTGGACAGTGCCAACGGCACCGAGGTGGACGGCGAGCGCGTGCAAAATGCCGTGATTTCGACCGGCTCCACCATTCGTTGCGGCAACTCCACAATGTCGTTGGTGTTCCTTGAGCGGTCGCGTGACGGCTTGGCCGACGCGGGGACGGATGTCCACGAGCCGTTGGTTGTCAACCGCCGAGACGATCCCACGAACCGCGCGGCCCTGCTCCTGACGGCTGTGCTACCGGTAGTCATCGGCGTGGGCCTTGCCGTCATGACCGGGATGTGGATGTTCCTGGCCTTCACGGCCGTCTCCGCAATCTCCATCCTGGTGCCGGTGATCGGCGGGCGCCGGCAACGCCGCGAACTCGCTGCCGGGGTCAGGGCCGGTGTCACTCAGGACCAGGAACGACGACGGCGGGCCGCGCCGCCGCTTTCGGACCTGACCATCGGGGGCACAACCGTGGAGGACCCGGCCGGGCCGGTCGCCAACGAGGGCATCTGGCTGAGGCTGGGCCAGGCCATTCAGCCGGCTAATCTCCGGTTTGAGCCCACGGATCCGGGCCGCGCTGTCCCTTCAGCCGGCATGCTGCCACTAACGTTGAGTCCGGCCAGGCCCCTCACCACACTCCGCGGGCCACACGCCGCAATCGACGGGCTGGTGCGCTCACTACTGATGCAGCTCGCTGGCTATCCGCTGGGCCGGAATACCCGGGTGATTATCCATGGCAAGTCGGAGCATCTCCCCCTCGCCGCACGCTTTCTGGACGGCGTCACGCTTTCCTGTCAGTCCAGTACCGTCGGCACACTGCTCGAAGAAGGCTTAGGGCCTGCACCAGGACACGGGCTGCTCCTTCTCTTGGACGGGACGGAGTCCGCGGCCAAGATCACCGCCACCGCCTTGGAGCACGGGTGGCAGGTTATTCATGCCCGCGAAGGCACCGCCGTACCGACAACAGCCGACGTGGAACTCGGTGAACGCTCGTCCGTGTTCAACGGTGCTGACGAAAGCATCAGATTCGCCGCTGATCTGGCGCCCATTGACGTCTTCAACAGATTTTGCCGCGGCCTGGCGCGGGATGAGAACCGGTCCGGCGGCGCAGGACGGACCATCCCCACAGCCTGCCGGCTGGCAGAGCTGCTCCCCCACGCCACGGCTGAAATATCCAGGCGATGGTCCGCGAACAGCAGCCGGCCTGGGCTAGCCGTTCCCATCGGGCGCGGACTTGAGGGTGTCCGTACCCTCGACCTCCAAAACGACGGACCCCACCTGCTGGTCGCCGGCACCACCGGCTCAGGCAAATCCGAACTCTTGCGCAGCCTGACTGTGGCCCTCGCCCTCAGCTACCCACCGGACCGTATCAACTTCCTTTTTGTGGACTTCAAGGGCGGCTCGGGACTCGGACCCCTGATCGGACTCCCTCACTGTGTAGGAATGCTCACCGACCTGAGCAGCCCCGAGCTCGAACGCGCGCTGCATTCGCTCCGCGCCGAGATCAGATTCCGGGAAGTGCGCCTGGCTGCAGTTCAGGCACCGGACCTGACGTCATTCCGGGCGACGGCGGCAGGCCGGGCCTCGCCGCTCCCCCACCTCGTGATTGTCATCGACGAATTCCGAATGCTGGTGGAGGAGGCACCCGAATCGCTCCGGGAGCTCATGAGAATCGCCGCCATTGGCCGTTCCCTGGGCATTCACCTGATCATGGCCACGCAACGGCCCCAGGGGGCGCTGACGGCTGACATTCGTGCCAACGTCACCACCAGTATCGCGTTGCGGGTCCAGTCCGAGATGGAATCGGTGGACATCATCAATTCCAAAGCCGCGGCAGGCATAAGTGTGGATACGCCGGGCCGGGCATATCTGGCCCGCGGAACGGAGGCACCTATGGAGTTCCAGGCCGGATCGCTGACAGCCGGAGCCATCCGGTCTGAACCGGCCGGAGTCTCCGTATGGTTGGCCTCCGAGTACATCGATACCCGCGGCGTACCGGAGGTTTCCGGATCTCCCGGCAGTGATCCGACTCCTGCCGAAGCGACCGCCCCGTTGATAGCTTCCATGACCGGATTGTGGGAGGCCATGAACGGTTCAGCCATCCGGAAGCCGATTGCTGCACCACTCCCCGGGCTCCTCGCCGAACCTGCAGGCTCGCCTACTCGCGAGCCCGCTGATGACAACCACGAAGCTGACCACGACAGTGCACGGGACAACGCCAAGGCCGACGCCGGTGCCACCAGCTGGTCCGTGACGTTCGGCCTGATGGACCTGCCCGCCGAACAGCAGACGGCCCCTTTGACCTGGGAACCTGCCGGCCATGGACACCTGGCGTTTGTCGGCGGACCGGACTCAGGAGTGTCTGAGGCCATCCGGCTGGCAGTCCTCGGTTTGGCATCCCACGCCCGGGAATCCCACTTGTATGCGCTGGACCCGGACAGTTCGTTCGTGGGGTTGGCTTCCCACTGCCGGGTGGGCGCCACGGCAGGACTGCACGAGCTCCGCCGTGCCGTCCGCATCCTGGAGCGTCTGGCCCGGGAGCAATCACTCCGACTGGGACGTCCCGCCGCTGACGACGACACACCGCTCGTGCTGGTGATCGCTGGCTGGGGATCCTGGCTCTCGGCCTTCCGTGCGGGGCCGTTGGCGTGGGCCGAGGACATTCTCCATGACCTTGTCCGGGATGGAAACCGGGCCGGTATCACGGTGATTATCTCGGGACAGCGGGAACTGGTCACTTCCAGATTCTTTGCAGCCGTTCCGAACCGCGTGTATTTCCCGACCGGATCCAGCGACGACAGCCGGATTGCCTGGCCGAAACTGCCTCCGACAGCCCCCGTGGTAGGGAGGGGCGTCGCTGTGGGCGCGCTGTCAGGTGGACGAACTGCAGTCTGCCAGTTCTACACGGCTGCCGGCGCTGAGGCCGCAGATCCTGGGGTAGCCCACGCGCCGGAGCCTTCCCTGCGGCGTCGACCGTTCCGAGTGGAGCCGCTGCCGGCCGTGGTTCCGGCGGCCCGGATCCACGACCGGTCGGCCATTCAGATCCCGGCTGGACTGAAAGGCAGGATCCCACTGGGGCAGCGCGTCCTCCGCATCGGCGTGGGCGGCGACGAACTTGAACCAGTATCCGTCCGGGCGTTTGCGGGTGGAGTGCTGGGCGTGCTGGGCGGCCCTTCGTCTGGCAAGTCGTCTTTTCTCCGGCTCCTGCCAAAGGTCAACCCTGAAGCAGGACCGTGGCTAATGCCGGAGCAGGACGCCGAGCCGGGGGCCTACTGGTCCGGGGTACTGCGCCAAGCCACCACGGGCGGTCTGGAACGGAACTCGGTGGCTTTGGTTGACGATGCGGACCTGTTGCCGCAGGAAGTCAACCGCGACCTTGCCGACCTCAACACGCTCGGAATCACGGTGGTGATGACTGCTGGGTACAGTCCGATACTCGCCCAGCGGCTTCCCCTGGCGCTGCAGGCGCGCAATCTGGGCTGCGGCATCCTGATCGCGCCCCGGACCTTTATGGACGGCGACCTCTTTGGGGTCCGCTTCGAGGCGGATCCCAACCCGCCACCGGGACGGAGCGTTCTCATCCAGAACGGCCGGGCCACTGCCGTCCAGCTGGGCTGGGTACCCCCGGACGGGCTGCTGGGCCGGTTGGCGGCGTAGGAGGTGACCGCTTACGACACCGGCCACTCAACGACAGCCCGCTTACAGCGCCGGGGGCAAACCGCCGGCCCGGGAAGCGTAGCTGATGACGCGTTTGTCGAACAGGAGGACTATGGCCGCAAGTGCCGGCACCACCATGGCGATCCCCGCCCAAATGACCCCGCCGGAAAGGGTCGGGACGCCGATGGTAAGGACAAACAACTGGGCCACCAGCGCCGCTGCCCGCGTCCACCGGCGCCCTCGGACGAGGAAGTGCCCCACCGAATAGAGCCAGGCCGAGAAAGCGAGCAAGAGGACCAGAGTAAACACGGCTCCCCAGAAAGACAGGACCGGCGCACCGGTCAGGAGCTCGTAGGCATACCAGCCAGAGGCAACCAACAGCGCGGTGGCCTCGGCGGCAACAACCAGAGCTATCGCCACAATGCCGCGCGGGCGCGTGGATGGCGACGGATCTGCAGGGTTCATGGGGGGTCTTGACACACTGGCACCCTACCGGAGATAGTCGGACAGTGGCGGGGGTCGGCAATGCCCGTGTGATGTATCGCTCAGCTATCCGGGGATTTCAAGCTGTATTACCCCTTGTTTACACAGCGTTAACATGACAGGGTTGACTGAGATGACCAAGGGGGCCCCTCAGGGCCCTTTTCCTTTGTAGCTACTAGTGAATTATTTCACAAACGGCTTATCCCAGAATTGGAGCAACTGATCAGCATGGATTGGCGTAACCGCGCGGCGTGCCTCGACAAGGACCCGGAACTGTTTTTCCCCGTAGGAAACACAGGGCCTGCGCTCCTCCAGATTGAGGAAGCCAAAAGCGTATGCCGCCGCTGCCCTGTCGTTGACACGTGCCTCCAGTGGGCTCTCGAGTCCGGCCAGGACGCCGGCGTCTGGGGCGGCATGAGCGAAGACGAACGCCGTGCCCTTAAGCGCCGCGCCGCACGCGCCCGCCGCGCCTCCTAGGTTCGGTCCAACCCGGTTCGGTCCCACCGGGCCCAAGCACCAACAGGCTCACACGCCGATGGCCGCAACCCTTCCGGGTTGCGGCCATCGGTTGTTAAGTCAGTGACGGTCAAGTCACGGGCAAGGCCCCGGCTACCTGGGCGCCAGGCTGAGCCGGATCTGGACAGCCGTTCCGCCGCCGTCGCGCGGGTGCCACGCGATGGTGCCGCCCAGCTCACTGGTGACCAGCGTGCGGACAATCTGCAGCCCCAGTCCCTCGACGTGCGGCGTATCCGGGAGTCCCACACCGTCGTCGGCAATGGTGACGGTCAGGAGTTCCTCGCCGTCCTCCTCTTCGGAACGGTCGGCGATGAGCCACACCGTGCCAGTGCGTCCTTCGAGGCCATGCTCGACGGCGTTGGTCACCAGTTCATTGATGACCAGTGCCAGCGGGGTGGCGAAGTCGCTGGGCAGTTCCCCAAACAGTCCGGCGCGCTCGGTCTTGACCTGCTGCGACGGCGAAGCGACCTCCGCGGACAGCCTGAACTGGCGGCCGATCAGTTCATCGAAGTCAACGCTCTGCGCCAGTCCCTGTGACAGTGTCTCGTGGACCAGCGCGATGGTGGCGACGCGCCGCATCGCCTGCTCGAGGCCCTGCTTGGCCTCGTCGCTGACCATCCGGCGGGACTGCATACGCAGCAGGGCTGCAACGGTCTGCAGGTTGTTTTTCACGCGGTGGTGGATCTCGCGGATGGTTGCGTCCTTGGTCACGAGTTCCATCTCCCGGCGCCGCAGCTCCGAGACGTCCCGGCACAGCACCAGCGCACCAAAACGCTGCTGCTCATCCCGCAGCGGGATGGCCCGCAGTGACAGGCTTACACCACGGGATTCAACCTCACTGCGCCACGGCATCCGCCCGGTCACCACCAGCGGCAGCGTCTCGTCCACGAGCCGCCGGTCCTTCAGCAGGCCGGCGGTCACCTCGGCCAGGGAACGGCCTTCCAGCGACTCGCCGTCGCCCAGCCGCCGGAAAGCCGACACCCCGTTGGGGCTTGCGTACTGCACAATGCCTTCGGCATCGAGCCGGATCAGGCCGTCCCCCACACGAGGCGCGCCGCGGCGCGAACCGGTGGGCGAGGCAAAGTCGGGCCACAGGCCCAGCGTTCCCATCCGGAGGAGATCGTAGGCGCACTGCCGGTACGTCAGCTCCAGGCGGGAAGGCATCCGGGAACTGGTCAGGTCCATGTGAGTGGTCACCACAGCCAGGGTCCGGCCGTTGCGGACCATCGGAACAGCCTCCACCCGCAACGCCATGTCAGTGCTCCAGTTGGTCTCGCTGGACCGTTCGATGGCACGGCTGCTCCAAGCCTTGTCCACCAGCGGCTGCAAGTCCTGCCGGATGGGCTCGCCCACAAAGTCGCCGTGGAACACGGTGTGCGTGGTGGACGGCCTGACGTGCGCCAGCGCCACATAGCCGTGATCCGGGTGCGGGAACCACAACGCCAGGTCAGCGAACGCCAGGTCAGCGACCATCTGCCAGTCGCCCACCAGGAGGTGCAGCCATTCGGCATCGCCCGGCCCGAAATCAGCGTGTTCCCTGATGGGGTCCGTAAAGATTGCCACTGCACCTCCAGTTACGACGCCGGGATTCCTAGCGTCGGACGATTGACCTCAAGAGCCTCAATGCTACCGACAGTGACGCCATATCGTCGGCTTCGAGCGAGTTGACCTCGTCAAACATGCTCTTCGCCCTGCCCAGCTGCTCGGCATTCTGGCGTTCCCAGTCCTTCAGCCTGTCCTCCGCAGAGTCCCCGGACGCTGTTGACTCGAGTACCGCCGTCGTCATGTCCGAGACGGTGGAATAGAGGTCATCCCGGAGTGCGGCCCTGGCAAGCGCCTGCCACCTGTCCTGGCGCGGCAGGCTGCTGATCCGTTCCAGCAGCGAGTCAGCGTGGAAGCGGTTGAACACGGTGTAGTAAACGGCCGCAATCTCTTCCACCGGCTCCTTACGGGCATGCACGATCTTGGCGATGTCCAGCAGGGCAAAGCTCTCGAAGAGCTCCGCCCACCTAAAGGCAAGCCCCTCCGGAAGGTCCCACCCGCGCGCAGTCTCCAGCCAGTTGTCAACGCGGTCACGGTCATCGCCGCGGAGATAATCCAGCAGCCGCGCGCGCATCGGGTCCAGGAGCGGCTTGAATTCGGCCACGGTCTCCGCGATGGGCCGGGACGTGCCGCCCTGAGCCAGCAGCCACCGGACGGCGCGGTCCAGCAGGCGGCGGATGTCCAGGTGGACGGTGCTCCAGTGCTCGGTGGGGAACGACGCCGGCAGGCTGTTCAGCTCCGCCACCATAGTGGTCAGGTCGAAGATCTCGCGGAGCGCCACGAAGGACTTGGCCACGGCCACCTCCGTGGCCGAGGTTTCCTCCATGGTGCGGAAGGCGAAGGTGATGCCGCCCATGTTGATCATGTCGTTGGCCACCACCGTGGCAATGATCTCGCGCCGCAGCGGATGGGTGTCCAGTTCGGCGTCGAACCGTTCCCGCAGCTGCTGCGGGAAGTACGCGCGCAGCGTTGCTCGGAACCACGGATCGTCGGCGAGGTCGCTGTCACGCAGTGCCGATGCCAGTTCGATCTTCGCGTAAGCGGCCAGCACCGAGAGCTCCGGTGACGTCAGCCCCTGACCCTGGCTCAGGCGTTCCCGCAGCGTTTCGGTGCTGGGCAGCGCTTCAAGGTCACGCTTCAGGTCAGCCGACTTTTCCAGCCAGTCCATCAGGCGCTCATAGCTGGGGCTCCACTCGGCCACGCGCATCCTGTCGTTCAGAAGCAGGATGTTCTGGTCCACGTTGTCTTCAAGGACCAGCCGCCCCACTTCGTCCGTCATGGAGGCGAGGAAGCCTGCCCGCTCTTCCAGAGTCAGCTTGGCCGCAACGACCATCCGGTCAACGAAGATCTTGATGTTCACTTCGTGGTCGGAGCAGTCAACGCCGGCCGAGTTGTCGATCGCGTCGGTGTTCAGGATGACGCCCTGCAGGGCGGCTTCTATGCGGCCGCGCTGCGTCATGCCCAGGTTTCCGCCTTCGCCCACCACCTTTACCCGAAGGTCCTGGCCGTCCACGCGGATGGCGTCGTTGGCCTTGTCACCTACGGACGCGTTGGACTCTGTGCTGGCCTTGACGTACGTTCCGATCCCGCCGTTGTACAGCAGATCGGCGGGGGCGAGCAGGATGGCGCGGAGAAGTTCCGGCGGGCTCAGCTCGGTGGTCGCCTCCGGCAGACCCAGCGCCGCCCGGACCTGCGGCGAGACCGGAATGGATTTGGCTTGGCGGGCGAACACGCCGCCGCCTTCGCTGATGAGGGATTTGTCGTAGTCATCCCATGAGGACCGCGGCAGTTCAAACAGCCTCCGCCGTTCCACGAACGACGATTCCGTTTCCGGGGCGGGGTCCAGGAAGATGTGCCGGTGGTCGAAGGCCGCCAGCAGCCGGATGCGCGGGGACAGGAGCATCCCGTTGCCAAACACGTCACCGGACATGTCGCCCACGCCCACCACGCTGAACGGCTGGGTCTGGGTGTCCACGTCGAGCTCGCTGAAGTGGCGTTTTACCGACTCCCAGGCGCCACGGGCCGTGATGCCCATGGCCTTGTGGTCATACCCCACCGAACCTCCGGAGGCGAACGCGTCACCAAGCCAGAACCCGTATTCAGCCGCAAGCCCGTTGGCGATGTCGGAGAACGTGGCCGTGCCCTTGTCCGCCGCCACCACGAGGTAGGAATCGTCGTCGTCGTGCCTTACAACGTCCGACGGCGGCACTACAGTTTCGCCCTCAGCTCCCGCGACAAGGTTGTCAGTGAGGTCCAACAGGCCCCGGATGAACGTCTTGTAGCTCGCAATACCCTCAGCCATCCAGGCCGCACGGTCAGCTGCGGGGTCGGGCAGCCGTTTGGCGAAGAAACCGCCCTTGGCGCCGGTGGGAACGATGACCGCGTTCTTGACGGTCTGCGCCTTCACCAGGCCAAGGATCTCCGTCCGGAAATCCTCGCGCCGGTCAGACCAGCGCAAGCCGCCCCGGGCCACCTTGCCAAAGCGGAGGTGGACGCCCTCGACCCGTGGGGAATAAACCCAGATTTCGAACATCGGCCGCGGGAAGGGCAGCCCCTCAATCCGGGCAGGATCAAGCTTGAAGCTCAGGTGCGTCTTGTACTGGTAGTAGTTGGTGCGCAGGGTCGCCTCGATCAGGTTCGCCAAGGTCCGCAGCACACGGTCGGCGTCGAGCGTTGCCACCTCGTCAATGGCAGCTGACAGCTCACCGCGGACCTTCTCCTGCGCCGCAAGGCGCTCGTTCCCACTCAGGGCGGGGTCGAACCGGGCCGCGAAAAGAGCCGTGAGGGCCTTGGTGACACCGGGATTGGCGAGCAAAGTGTCCGCCATGAAACCCACCGAGTTGGTGTTCCCCATTTGCCGCATGTACCGGGCGTAGGCCCGCAGGACCGTGATCTGGCGCCACTGCATCCCCTCACGCAGAACCAGCCGGTCAAAGCTGTCCGACTCAACGGCGCCGGATACGGCGGCACCGAACGAGTCGGCCAGCAGCTGTCCGGTGGCCAGCGGATCAATGCCGGCGGGGTATTTCAGCCCGAGGTCATAGAGGAAGAAGTCCCGCTGGTCAGCTGTCTCGATCTCAAAGGGCCGCTCATCCAGCACCTCGAGTCCAAGATTGTGGAAGAACGGGAGGATCTGGCTCAGGCTCTTGGGCTCCAACATGTACAGCTTGACGCGGGCATCTTCTTCGAGGACTTCACCGGCACCCTTGGGCAAGTACACGTGGACGCCCGGCCGTTCCTGCCTTGCACCGGCTGTGCGCTCGGCTTCAGCCCCGTATTTCTCGAAACGGGCGATGTCCTCCAGCGCGTCTTCGACTTCGTAATCCACTCGGTAGCCGGCCGGAAAAGCCTCCGACCAGATGGCTGCGAGCTCCTTCGCCTGCTCATTGGCGCCGCGTTCCCGCAGGACTTCAGCGATGCCCTCACTCCACGAACGGGCCGCCCGGACCAGCCGCGCTTCAAGCTCATCGGCGTTGAAGTGGCTGATCTCGCTGCCCTTGGGCAGGCGGATCCGGAAGAACAGGCGGGCGAGGGCCGATTCGGTCATCCGCGCCTCGTAGTCGATGGACTCCGCCTGGAACGTGGTCCGCAGTTCCTCCTCGATGCGGAGGCGGACATTGGTGGTGTACCGGTCACGCGGAAGGTAGACCAACGCGGACATAAAACGGCCGTAGATGTCCGGCCGGAGGAACAGGCGGGTCCGCCGCCGCTCCTGCAATCTCTGGATGCCGGTTGCTGTGGCCGCCAGGTCCTCGGTCTCGATCTGGAACAGCTCGTCGCGGGGGTACGTCTCCAGGATCCCCAAAAGGTCCTTGCCGGAGTGTGAGTCCGGCGGGAAGCCCGCATTGCCCAGCACGGCGTCCACTTTTTCGCGCACGATGGGGATGTTCCGCACGGAGCCGGCGTAGGCGCTGGTCGCGAACAGGCCGATGAAGCGGCGCTCGCCGTTGACGTTCCCTGCCGTGTCAAAACTCTTCACGCCGATGTAGTCAAGGTACGCGGGGCGATGGACGGTAGACCGTGAGTTTGCCTTGGTGATTACGAGTGCTCGCTTTTCGCGGGCCTTTTTTCGGCCGGCGTCGGTGAGGTGCTGCATGTGCGGAGCGCCCGGCTTCGCCCGGAGCAGTCCGAGACCGCTGTCTTCACGCAGTTCCAGTACATCTTCACCGTCAACGGTAACGAGGTCGTACTCACGGTATCCGAGGAAGGTGAAGTTGCCGTCGTCGAGCCAGCGTAAAAGTTCCTGCGCCTGCCGCAGCTCGGCAATTTGAGCCGGGTGGGACACCTGGTCCAGGCTCGCGGCAATCTGTTGGGCCTTGTTGCGCATCTTGGGCCAGTCCTCGACAGCCGCGCGCACGTCTCCCAGGATGCGGTCCAGCCCGTCCAGCAACGAGACCTTTGCCTCGTCGGAGACGCGGTTGATTTCCACAGCGATCCACGACTCCATGTGGGAGGCGTTTTCGCCCTGCGCGATGAGGTGCGAGAGCATGGGCATCGCCGCCGTATCACCGCTGGAGAGACCGATGTGGGACGGGACGCGGTCAACTTTTACCAGCTGTCCCGTTTCCCGGTTCCGGGTGACCACAAACAGTGGATGCAGTACAAGCCCGATGGCGGCGTTCTGGCGCACCAGCTCGGCATTAACCGAGTCAACAAGGAAAGGCATATCGTCCGTGACGACATAGACGACGCTGCTGTCCTGCTCGTTGACGATGGAAACCTGCGCTTGGCCCGGCAGCCGGTTCTCGGCGACACCGCGGTGCGTTTCCGCCCGGCTGGCCAGCACCTCCGGGGAATACGTCCGGGCATCCTCTTCGGCTAGATGCTGGTAATAATCCGCCAGGAAGCCCTCCCGGTCACCAATAGCCAAGGCTTGATCCTCCACGCTGGATCCAGACGACATCAACAAACGCCTCCATCACAAGTTTGATGCTGCACCGTTGCAGCTCCTACGGTGAGCCTAGCCCTTTCGCTGAAGCCTCGGTGTGGAAGAAAATACAGAGGATCGGGAAGATCGCTGGACAGGTGCACAAACCAATTTGGCGATTGCCTGCCTGAGCTTGGAATCCGGCGCCGTTTCGAGCAACAGCGAGCCGCCCAGCAGCGCCGCATCGGCTGCGGCGCTGTCAGCCGGAAGGAAGGCCGCGATCTTCGATGATGGGCCATACCGCCCCCAGGCATCCTTCAGCTGGCGTTCCGGGGATCTCCCCACCGCCGCCGCCCGGACCTTGTTCATCACCACAACAGGCGAAACATTTGGTACGGCCAGCGCGAGCTCCGCAAGTCCCCGGACCAGCCGGGGAACACCCACCGGATCGGCTGCCCCAATGGCATAGACGGTGTCCGCCAGTTCCAGGCTCCGCAGGGTCGCGGCATTCCGGCGCGGAGCCATCGTGTCGAAGCTAAGTTCCTCGTCCGCCTCCAGGCAGAAGCCTGTGTCCACAACGACGACGTCGGCAACCTCCTTCGCGCGTTCCAACACCAGCGACAGGGCGGCCGCCCGCAATTCCGTCCACCTGTCCGCCCGCGTAATGCCGGTCAGGACCCGGAAAGTACCAAGCTTGGTGGTGACAGGGTTGGCGACCTTCAGCAGCGCATCGGCGTCGAGCAGTCCCTGGTCCGCAAGCCGGCAGGCCTGTGCGATCCCGGCAGATTCATCCAGCAGGCCCAGGACTGCCGCCATGCTGGCCCCGTAACTGTCGGCGTCGACGAGGAGCACGGATTTGCCATCCGCCGCCAACTCCCCCGCGATGTTGGCCGCAACGAAAGTCCGGCCCGGCGAACCGGCGGGACCCCACACGGCAATGATTTTGCCCGCCCCGGAGGCCGGAGGCACGTCCGCCGGGTCGGCTTGCCGCTGGCGCAGCGCGGCGCTGGTGTCCCCCAGCCCACTCCCGAACGTCGCGTCCTTGGCGGCGCCGGTCAGTTGGGAAACCGCCTCGGCAATCCTGCCGGCCAGCGCGGCAGACTCCACTCCGGTCAGTGCGGACGCCACGCCGATCCCCCGCAGCCTGGCGGCCTCGTCGGCGTCATCCGTGAGGGCGATGATCGCCACGCCCACGGCGCCGAGGCGGTCAACGAGCGACGCAGTCAGGCTCTCGCAACCGTCGGCCACAACCGCAGCCCGTGCCAGGCCGCTCTGGCAGGCTGCCAGCAGTTCTGTCAGTTCGGCGCAGCGACGGACCACCGTGACGGGACCGTGGAGCCGCTCCAACCCGCCCACCACATCCTCGCGGGACTGGCCCACCGTGACAACGGGGATGCTCATGAGGCCCCGCCGCCCGGGTTCCACACCACTGAAATCTTGGCCTGGTTCGCCTGCGCGCCGAGGATGGCCGGCATCTGGCTGTCGGCAACCAGCACCATCAGCACCGTGTTGCGGGAGGACCCTAAGGCCGTAGAGCCAGCCGTCACCTGGGCAATTTCCGCGCCAGGCAGCAGGAGCTTTGGCTCACTGAATCCGTTGCGCGCATCCGGCAAGGCAACCCAGACATCCACCCGGGTCCCGGCCACCGCCTGGGGTGGCAGCGCTTCATCAATGGTGACGGCCACGGGCTTGCGGTCCAACGCATCCACAGTGGCCAGACTTTCCTTCGGCACCAACTGGTTCTTGCCGATTCTCTGGACTGCCACCTGCCCGTCCGGCAGCCCTGCTTCAACGGTGACGTACTGTTGTTCAGTCTCACCCAGGCGGACCTTGGCCCGGACCACATTGTCCGCGGTCAGCTTCTCCCCCACCGCAATGGAGTCCCGGGCGGCATAAACCTCGGTGGTCTGGTCAGCGCTGCCAACCAGGGAGATCACTCCCACCACCGATGCCAGGACCAGCAATACGCCAACCAGCAGGCGGGGATCCTTCCACGACGGCGGTCTCAACCTGGCACCCGTAGTAGCTGCATCGTGACTCATGCTTTTCTCCCCCTTGCTCCGGCCCAGTCGGTTGGCTGCGCCCGGACACCTCATTGTTACGGCATGGGCCCTGGAACAAAAGTCAAACGACCAAACAACATCAAATTGTGGATAACCGCACTAGATGGCACCTTCAATGGCAAAATGGAACTATGCCCAGATTCCTCACTCTTGCCGATGTGGCTGAACAACTGCAGATCAACTCGCCGGCGGCCTATGCCCTGGTACGCAGCGGAGAACTGAAAGCCATCCAGGTCGGTGGCCGAGGGCAGTGGCGCGTCGAGGAAAAGATGCTGGAGCAATACATCGAAGAGCGTTACGCCGAGGCCGGCCGCATGATCCAGGAAGCAAAAGCCAAGCAAGGCTGACCCAGGCCCGGCTAGAGTTCCCCTGCACTCCATGACCGGAGCGCCCCCAGCGCCGCAAACGGAATCGTGGCAATCTGCCGGACCTGCGATGCCCGCCGGGACTCCCCGGGGGTAACCAGCGCGAGGTCCAAAAAGTCACTGCCTACCCTGTCAATGACTCCCGCCAGCCCAGAGCCGCTTTCCGGCATGTGACGCAGAGTAACTCCCAGTTCGGCCCGGTCCCGCGCGAGGCCCCGCAGCGCATGTGCCAATCCGATCCGGCGCCGTACCTGCGACGACTCGGCCACAGAGACCAGCCCCAGGCCAGCGTAGCTCGCCACCGCGCCATACGGGATCAGCACCTGGTGACGCATCTCGTTCAGGACCAGGGCGTCGGCACCGGCATGACTCAAGGTTCCTTCGAAGACGCGTCCGCACACCAGGTGCACTGCCACGTGACTCTCCAGGGAACCCCGCAAGCGGTCAGTCAGGGCTACGGAGGCTGTTTCCGCTCTCGCCCGTTCAGAGATCTCAGCATCAAGGGCCAACCGCTCGCCCTCGGCGAACTGTGCCTCCATGTCACTGAACAGAGCATCCCAACGCATGGGGCCAAGCGTAGGGCGCGGCTTCATCCGAGGTCAATTCACCGAAGACTTCACTCCAGTCTCTGGACAAACCCACTAAAATTGCGTCAAACTGGTCCTATATTTATCAAACAACATCAAACTGCACCAAACCTTAGATAGGAACCACCATGGCGGCCGGTACAACACGCGAGCTTCGCGCAGACGCCGTTATGGCGGCGTCCATCCTCCTGTTGGGATTCTTCCTCTGCGTCGCCGGCGAGGGCATGGTGGATCGGTGGCAAGTAGCAACAGCCCGCCGGCAAGGCCCCGACCTCGATAACCTACTTGGTGCTGTGGCCGTTGCCGCAGGACTGGCCATCGTGGCGTGGTGGGTCCTCACGATGATGATGGCGGCAACGGCTGCCGTGCTTGGCAAGTGCGGCAGGCGGCGGGCCGCCGCCAGGGCAGGCAAGTGCTGCCCGGCATTTATGCGTCGGCTTGCCGTGGCCGTACTGTCGGTGCAGCTGCTGACGGCACCGCTGGCTCACGCTGCCGCATCACCGGCCGGACCTGCCTGGGTACCTACCCAGGAAGTGGCCGTCCAGGACGTACCGGTCCACGGCGTCGCCATCCAGGCGCAGTGGTCCCCCACCAGCGGCCACCCGCAGATCCCGGAAGCAGAGGGCACTGCTCCCGGGGACCCAGGAGACCGTACCAGCCAAACTCCTGCAGCTGCGATCCGGCCCGACTGGCGTCCCAGCCCGCCGGTTCTGGACCCCGGCCTGATGGCTGCCCAGCCCGTCCGGGCGGAGCAGACCACACTGCCGGCGTTGACTGAGGTCACGGTGCTGGCCGGCGACACACTGTGGGACATCGCCTCCGGCCACTTGGGCCCGGCTGCGTCGGATGTGGACGTCGCCCTGCACTGGCCCCGCTGGTATGAGGCCAACAAATCCCAGATCGGCCAGAGCCCGCACGTCCTGCTGCCCGGGCAGATATTGAAAGCACCTTCCGCGGCCTGACCGACGTTCCGACATTCATCAACTCACGACTAAGGGGAATCACATGTACGCAGTTACGCCAATCCGCTCCGCCCAGGTTAACCCGGGCAGCGCGGCAGCAGTCCGCCAGGCACCTCCGCGCACCACTTCCGCGCCGGTCGCGCCCCTGCATGCTGCAGACGAGATCTCAGAAATCCTGGCAATCACCCGCAGCACCGTCCAGGCGGCCATGGAAGTCCTCGCCGGCATCCGGCCGATCCACCAGCTCGCGCGGCGCCTGGACCCGCGCTGCCTCGCCGTTCTGCAGCACCGCTCGGCCCTGATCCGCCGCGAACAGGGCCGGTCCCCCTCGCCATCCCTGGCCCGGCTGCACAGAAACTCCATCGTGCGCTCGGTCCGCGCCTGCGAGGTCGCCCCGGGCATTTATGAGGCAAGCGCCGTGGTGGTCGACGATGTCCGGGCCCGGGCGGTGGCGGTCCGCCTTGAACGCAGCAAGCAGGTCTGGCGCGTGACCGAGTTTATGGTCGGCTGACCGTTTGCCCACAATTGGCAGCCACGCGCCGGTCACAGACGAAGAAGTGCCCGGAGCTAAATTGCTCCGGGCACTTCTTGTCGCCCGCTACGGCCTACAGGTTGTTTTTGCCTGGAAACCGTGACTGGATCAGCGGCGCTTTTTCTTGGCCGGACGCTTGGTGGCGTCCTGCGCTGCAGCTTTGGCCGGGTTGCCGGACTTGGACGAGGAGCGGGCTTCCACCCGGGTCTCGGATGCGCCGTCTTCACCGGGAGCCGTGTACCGCAGCTGGACAGGCTTCTCCGGCGCTTCCAGGCCGGCGGCGTGGATCTGCGGCTCAACGTGCTCCGTGTGGCCGCCGGCTGCGTCCGGAACCACCACATCCTGGGCCGGAGTCACCTCAACTTCAAGGTTGAACAGGAAGCCGACGCTTTCCTCGCGGATGGCCTCCATCATGCTCTGGAACATGGTGAAGCCCTCGCGCTGGTATTCCACCAGCGGGTCACGCTGTGCCATGGCACGCAGGCCGATGCCTTCCTTGAGGTAGTCCATCTCGTAGAGGTGTTCCTGCCACTTACGCCCGATGACTGAGAGCACCACGCGGCGTTCCAGCTCGCGCATGCTTTCGGAACCGATGGTCTCTTCACGGGTCTGGTAGACCACGCGGGCATCGGAGAGCAATTCTTCCTTGAGGAATTCAACAGTGAGCTTGGACTTGCCACCGGCTTCCTCAATGATCTCCTCCGCTGTGACGCTGACGGGGTAGAGCGTCTTGAGATTGGTCCAGAGCTGGGTGTAGTCCCAGTCGTCGCCATTGCCTTCGGCCGTGGCGGATTCGATCAGGGCGGTGATGGTGTCCTCGACGAAGAACTGGACCTTCTCGTGCAGGTCGTCACCTTCGAGGATCCGGCGGCGGTCACCGTAGATGGCTTCGCGCTGGCGGTTCAGGACGTCGTCGTACTTCAGGACATTCTTGCGCTGCTCGGCGTTGCGGCCTTCAACCTGGCCCTGCGCCGACGCGATGGCCCGGGAAACGAGTTTCGACTCCAAAGCCACATCATCCGGAACGGAACTGTTCATCAACCGCTCGGCTGCGCCGGAGTTGAACAGCCGCATCAGGTCATCGGTCAGGGAGAGGTAGAAGCGTGATTCGCCCGGGTCGCCTTGGCGGCCGGAACGGCCACGGAGCTGGTTGTCGATGCGGCGGGACTCGTGCCGCTCAGTTCCCAGGACATACAGCCCGCCGAGGTTCAAGACTTCCTCGTGTTCGTCCTTAACGGACTGATTGGCCGCCTCCAGGGCAGCGGGCCAGGCGGTTTCGTACTCTTCCGAATTCTCTTCCGGGTCCAGCCCGCGCTTGGCGAGATCGGCCACCGCGGTGAATTCGGCGTTGCCGCCCAGCATGATGTCCGTGCCTCGGCCTGCCATGTTGGTGGCCACCGTGACAGCACCCTTGCGTCCGGCCTGCGCAACTATGGCCGCCTCACGGGCGTGGTTCTTGGCGTTCAGGACTTCGTGCCTGATGCCCTCCTTGGCGAGCAGCCCGGAGAGGTATTCGCTCTTTTCGACACTTGTGGTGCCCACAAGGATGGGCTGGCCCGCCTCGTGACGCTCGGCAATGTCCTTTACGACGGCGTCGAACTTCACCTTTTCGTTCTTGAACACGAGGTCTGACTGGTCGAGGCGCTGCATGTCCCGGTTGGTGGGGATGGCCACCACGCCGAGCTTGTACGTACCCATGAACTCGGCGGCCTCAGTCTCGGCCGTGCCGGTCATGCCTGCCAGCTTGGAGTACATCCGGAAGTAGTTCTGGAGCGTCACCGTGGCCAGCGTCTGGTTTTCGGCTTTGATCTCCACGGCTTCCTTGGCCTCGATGGCCTGGTGCATGCCCTCGTTGTAGCGGCGCCCGGCCAGGATGCGGCCAGTGTGTTCGTCAACGATCAGCACTTCGCCGTCGAGGATGACGTAGTCCTTGTCCCGCTTGAACAGTTCCTTGGCCTTGATGGCGTTGTTCAGAAAGCCGATGAGCGGAGTGTTGGCGGATTCGTAGAGGTTCTGGATGCCCAGGTAGTCCTCCACCTTTTCGATGCCGCTTTCCAGGACGCCGACGGTGCGCTTCTTCTCATCCGCCTCGTAGTCCTCACCGGCCTTCAGCCGCTGCACTACCTTGGCAAATTCGCTGTACCACCGGTTGGTGTCGCCCTGCGCCGGGCCGGAAATGATGAGTGGTGTGCGGGCTTCGTCGATGAGGATGGAGTCGACCTCATCAACAATGGCGAAGTTGTGGCCGCGCTGGACGAGTTCTGACTGGTCCCAGGCCATGTTGTCGCGCAGGTAGTCAAAACCGAATTCGTTGTTTGTGCCGTAGGTGATGTCCGCGGCGTACTGCTGCCGGCGCACCGCGGGATCCTGGTTGGACAGGATGCAACCGCTCGTCAGGCCAAGGAACCGGTAGACCCGGCCCATGAGGTCTGACTGGTATTCGGCAAGGTAGTCGTTCACCGTGATGACGTGGACACCATTGCCGGTGAGGGCGTTGAGGTAGGCGGGCGCGGTGGCCACGAGCGTCTTACCTTCGCCGGTCTTCATTTCGGCGATGTTGCCGAGGTGGAGGGCGGCGCCACCCATGAGCTGGACGTCAAAGTGACGCATGCCCAGGGTCCTGAACGAGGCCTCGCGCACCGCGGCGAAAGCCTCCGGCAGGAGATCGTCCAGTTGCGCGCCGTCCTGGTGGCGGGCGCGGAGTTGGTCAGTTTCCTCGCGGAGCTCAGCATCCGTGAAGGTTTTAAACGAGTCTTCGAGCGCATTAATGGAGTCGGCATAGTTCCG
The DNA here is from genome assembly GCF_050156575.1 of Pseudarthrobacter sp. S6. Taxonomy (NCBI): domain Bacteria; kingdom Bacillati; phylum Actinomycetota; class Actinomycetes; order Micrococcales; family Micrococcaceae; genus Pseudarthrobacter; species Pseudarthrobacter sp. S6. Next base: position 2,992,825 of record NZ_CP189581.1, read on the forward strand.
CAGTTGCCGCAGGGTTTTTTTGTCACCCGTGCGGAGAAGTTTTTCGATAAGTGATGCCACGTGAAGATACTCCCAGTCTTATGCTGCCGAATTCTGGCGTTTTTAGTCTACGGGAGAGACACAGGCCACGCGGCCGCTTTTCCCTGAGAGCGGAGCGGCCCCGCACGGTGGCGCAGGGCCCCCGCGAGAGACTCCGCCAAGTCGCCGACCGGGTTGACCACAATATCGTCCAGCTCCAGCCATCCGGCCATCAGCTCCAGCTCGGCGGCGAGTTCGACGGTGGTCCCTGGCGGTGCGTCCGGCTCACCGTACGCGGACCTGACCAGCAGTTTTCCTGCCGCACGGTCCGCCTTAAGGTCTACCCGCGCCACGATCGTATCGCCCAGCAGGAAGGGCAGGACGTAGTACCCGAAGCGCCGGAGATGCGACGGCGTGTAAATCTCGATCCGGTAGTGGAACCCGAAGAGCTCCTCCAGCCGGCGCCGTTCGAAGACTAGGGAGTCAAAGGGACTGAGCAGGGCCCGCCCAGTTGCCCGCCGCGGCCTGGCTGCGTCGGCATGGAGATATACCTTCCGGTCCCAGCCCGCGACAGCCACCGGCTCCAGCCTCCCCATGCTGACCAGATGGTCCACCGAAGCAGCTGCCGCTTTGACGGGCGTCCGGAAGTAATCCGCGAAACACTTCACGGTTCCGATGCCATGGGCCTGCGCGGCGGCGTCGATCAGCCGATGCATGGCCTCAACAGGGTCCGGCGTCGCTTCGAGGGCAAGCCGGCGCGGCAGTACCTTGGCCGTCAGCGTGTACTTTCGCTCGAATTGTTCGGTTCTGGACGCGGCGGAGATGGTGCCGGCTTCGAACAGGTCTTCAAGCACGCGTTTAACGGCGTTCCAGTTCCATCCCCAGTTGTCCTCCCGCCGGTCCTCCACATGCCCGATGTTCGCCGTCAGTTCCCCGGCTGTCAGGGGCCGCCCGCTGGCGAGGGCGCCGAGGATCTTTCCGGCCACGGCGTCGCGCAGTTCCGGGTCCATGGCTGATGCCCCCACCCACGTGCGTTTCTGCCACAAGCGGAGGTCCTGGAAGTGCTCGGGCCGGATGAAGCTGGCCTCGTGCGCCCAGTACTCCATCATTCGTCTGGGAGGCGAGCTGGCCATCCGCTGAAGTATGTTGCGGTCGTAGTTGCCGAGCCTTGAAAAGAAGGTCAGAAAGTGACTGCGGGACAACACGTTGACGGAATCGATCTGGACAAGCTGGATCCGGGCAAAGGTACGGCCCACCGTCCGTAAGGTCACGGGGCCGGCGGGCCGTCCTTTGTCGAGTCGCTGAGCTGCCAAGGCGATCCGCCGGGCCTGGTTAAGGCTCAGCGTCGCTGGCACATCGGTCCCTTCATTGAGAGGCGTAAAGCGACCTAGATCTTTGCAGCCTCGTCATCGGAGCGGTAGGCGAGGATTTTTTCTTCGACGGCCGTTTCCCCCGGCTCGCATTCGTGGTCCAGGGTAATCACTCCATACGTCCAGCCACGGCGACGGTAGACCACCGAGGGCGTGTTGGTGGCTTTATCCACAAACAGGTAGAAATCGTGGCCCACGAGCTCCATGTTGTCCACAGCATCGTCAAGGGTGAGGGAGGCCGCAGGGAAGACTTTGCGCCGGATCAGTACGGGAGAGTCCCCTGCCGGGATGTCGTTCTCGACCTCGTAGGGCGAGCGTTCAACTGGTGCTGCCTGGGGTTCGCTGCGATGGCTCGCCTCGACGTAAATGGGCTCGCTGGTACTTGCGGGTTCCAGTGAGGCGGTGGCCTCACGTACTGCCTTGGGTGTGTGACGCCCGTGGTGGACCTTTTTGCGGTCCTTGGCGCGGCGGAGACGTTCAAGGAGCTTGGTGTAGGCGAGATCGAACGCAGCGAATTTGTCTGCGGCGCTGGCTTCGGCACGGATTACGGGTCCCCGGCCCAGAACCGTCACTTCAACGGTGAGCTGGTCGCCGGTCTGGCGGGCATTCGTTTCCTTGGAAACCTTCGCATCCACCCGCTGGACCTTGTCGCCAAGTGCCTCGATCTTCGAGATCTTTTCACCGGCGTATTCGCGGAATCGGTCTGAGACCGTGAGATTTCGTCCGCTGATCATAAACTCCATGGTGCCCTCCAAATGACTTCGGTGACACGACGGCGACACTTCCCATGGGCCGATCTGCTTGACAGTCGAGACCCTTTCCGAGCCGCCATCGAAAGGTACAACTTGTTCTTGGTACCCACAACCGACGTTAGTTCATGGCCACCTGTTATTCATCCTTTCTTCGTTTATTTTTTTCTAAGACTGGCCGCTTTCCGCCAGCTCCCGGGCCGGGCGATTCGCCGCCAGCTGAATCCGGCGGGCGTGTCGCGGCGAGGACCACAGCCCCCACCACTAAGGCGCCGCTGACGTGGAGTGCGCGGGCTGCTTCCGCCAATGTGGCTCCTGTGGTGAGCACGTCGTCGACAATGATGCACAGGCGGCCGGACACTCGTGCGCCCTGGCGTCCCGGGACTTTCAGGGACCCCCTGACCCGGCTCGCCCGGGCACCACGGCCCAGTCCCTTTTGGCCTCCAGGCAGTTGTTCCAGCGCGTCGCGGCGCCTTGATTTCCGGATCACGTCAACGACCGGCACCCCCGGAAGGGTGGTCCCCCGCAACTCTGCAAGCAGGAGGTGGACCGGGCTGAAGCCCCTCTTGACGTATCCGGCCGTACTGCTGGGCACCGGAACCAGGCAGACGCCGTCGACTCCGGCCACAGCGGCGGCAATACCCCGCCCCAGACCCCGCGCCAGGACAGACGTGAGCTGGAGCTGGCCATGGCTCTTGAACGAAAGAACGGCTTGCGCCAACTCCTCGCGGTACACCCCCGCCGCCACCACGGGAAGGATCAGGCCGCCGTCGACCTTCATCAGGGCCGGCGCCTGTTCCTCTGCCCGGAACGGGTGACTGGTCAGCAGGCGCACCTGGCGTTCGCACATCACGCACAAGGCCAGGTCCTCCGCGCCACAGCAGACGCAGTCCACAGGGATGGCAAGTGCCAGCAACTCCGTGGCGGCGGCTCCCATCTGTTCGGCGGCCCGCAACCAACGGCGGCTGTAGCCGCCGCGATGCTTGGCGTGCACCACAGGGGGCAGAAGGTCCGGATCCAGGCTTGCAGCACTTCTGGCAGGGCTGTCCTCGGCGCGACAGGCAGCACGGCCCTCGGAGCTGGGCGCAGGAGAGCGCAGGACAGGAAGGTGCCGAGCGGGAAGACGTGCGGGCTGAGCTTCGGTCACACCCCATGGTGGACTCTCGGCCGCGGCCCCGGAACCCCCAGGCCGCGCTATGTGGACAGCACGCTAGCCGGGGAATGATGGGTCGATGGGACCCTTAAGCTGGGGCGACCAGCCGTTGCCCAGACGCTGGAAAATGCCCTCGGCCGACTGGCCGTAGATTTCCTCCGGCCCGTTGCCGGCGCTGAGCCACACGAGGCCAGGCCAGGGCGCCAGCTGCTGGGGTTGCCCGGAGGTGAGGGACAGCAACTCCGGCGTAACGTTCGAGCCTGCCGATGCCTTCATCACGGCAACCGTGGTGTCGTTCACCCAGACGCCCTGGTCCGGGTCGCCGGAAGCCACCAAGGTGATCGGGGCAGTCAGTTCCCGGGGAGTCCCGTCGGCATTCCGGATGATCCCGGCAATCTGAACCTTCGTTTTGCCGTTCTGTTCCGAAATGACCAGCGCCCGGACACCCTCACGGGAAATCCTCAACTCCTTGACAATTCGTCCGGCCAGCCAGGGCGGCGTGAGTGTAACGGTGGGAACAGCGGCGCCCTCGGCCACCCCGATGGGCCGATAGGCGACCACCTCAGTGTCCCCGGTGGCTCCCGGCCCTGCGGCCCACACCCAGTCATAAAGACTGAAGGAAGGGTGGGTGATGGTGGCGCGGGTTGTCAGCGCCCGGGCCGGCTGTCCCGGCACCATGCTGTAGAGCGTCGTCCGGCTGTCGTTAAGGAAGGCCACGGTCTGGGACACCGGGGATTCCGCTGGGTAGCGCGGACCGAGCGAGGACACCGGCTGCATACCCGGCAGCGGGGACACCCTGTTGTTCTCGTAGCGAACCAGCTCATTGCCGCTGACGGCGATCTCGCGGACCGGCACGTTTTTGTCCCGCACCGGGGGCAGCACGGAGCCGTTGTCCTCGACCCGGACCAGGTCCTGGTTGGCGTGCAGCTCCACATTCACGACGTCGGGCTGGCTGCGGAATGTGAGTGCAAGCTGTGTCTGCATCCGGAGCCTGTCCTCCGTGGACGCCTCCGTGAGTTCCTTGGCGGTGAGGTCCACCTGCGCGGCTCCGGACACCACCGGAACCGATTCGCGGGCAAGCTTGATGCCGGACGGGAAGGCGCTCACCACGGCACCGCGAAGGTACGGTGCGGGTCCGGCAAGCAGGGCGCTGGTCATGGCCTTGACGGTCTTGTTCTTGATGAACCAGCGGACGTCGGGCACGGCATATGTGAAGCTGGGATCGTAGAAGTAGATGGGGTAGGCCCCGTAGATGACCTTGAAGGTTTCCTCCGGGATAGCGGTTCCGTCCGGGATGGCTGAGATCCGCCATTCGCCGTCCACCTGGGTGAGCGTGGCCGGGATGTTCTCGATGGTGCCTTCGGGCATCTGGGTGGCGATGCCGTCAACATCTACGCTGTAGGACACGTCCAGTTGGTAGTTGTAAACGTTGTCGACGCCGGTGCCTACCACTTTCGCCTCGCGGTAGACCAGTGAGCGCTGGTCCGGTTTCCAGGACACGGACGCTGCCTGCGTCAGGTATTCGCGCGCTACCGCGTAGTCACCCTCGTAACCGGTACCGGCACGGTAGAAGTAATCAATGATGTTTTCCGGAGTAGCGCCGGCCTGGGGCGCGGCCGGGAGGAATACCGGTGCATTGACGTTTCCGGCGCTGCCTTCCGCACTCTTTCCCACCGGCCCGGCAGTGGGAATGCGCGCGCACGAAGCCAGCAGCAGCACAACAACGAGCAGCACAACGCTCCTCTTCAGCATTATGCGAACTCCTCGTCCCATCATGAAGACTCCTTCGGCGTTCCTTGCCCCAGTGCCAGCACGTTCTTGGCGTGAGGAAGCTTGGGGAGGATGACGTCCTCCGGCTCAAGCTGCACGGGTGAGCGGTCGATCTCCTCGCCCTGGCGCAACGGAATGGTCAGCCGGAAGTTGGCCCCTCTACCCTTGTTTCCCCATGCCTGCAGCCAGCCGTTATGGAGTTTGGTGTCCTCCATGGCGATGGACAGGCCCAGTCCGCTGCCCCCGGTGGTGCGGGCCCGCGCCGGATCCGCACGCCAGAACCGGTCAAAGACACGGGCGGCCTCGGCAGGAGTCATGCCTATCCCCTGGTCCCGGACAGCTACCCCCACCGCTGACTGGTTGGCCGCAACAGTCACGGTAACCGGCCTGCCTTCGCCATGCTCCACAGCATTCAGGATGAGGTTCCGCAGGATCCTGTCGATCCTCCTGGCGTCCATTTCCGCGACAATTCCCTCGGCGGGCGCCCGGAGGATGATCTCAGAGCCGTATTCGGCCGCGACGGGCGCCGCCCCGTCGATGACGTGGGCAATCACCTGCAGGATGTCCTCGGGCTCGGCGTCGAGCATCGCCACGCCGGCGTCGAAGCGGGAGATCTCGAGAAGATCGGCCAGCAGGGATTGGAATCTCTCCACCTGGTTGTACAGGAGTTCGGCGGAGCGCTTGTTGATGGGGTCGAAGTCGTGGCGGGCGTCGTACAACACCTCCGCGGCCATCCGGACGGTGGTCAGGGGCGTGCGGAGTTCATGCGAGACGTCGGAAACAAACCGCTGCTGCATCTGGGAGAGCATGGCCAGTTGGGTGATCTGCTCCTGGAGACTGGCGGCCATGTGGTTGAACGACGCCCCGAGGCGTGCCACCTCGTCCTCGCCCTTTACCACCATCCGCTCCTGCAACTGGCCGGCCGCGAGCTTCTCCGACACCAGGGCAGCGTGGCTGACCGGGCTCACCACGTTGCGGGTGACGTACCAGGCGATGGCCCCGATCATCAGCACCAGCACCGCGGCGCCGGCCAGGAGGACACCCTGGATTTCGTCGAGCGTCTGCTGAGCCGTGTTGACGTCATAGATCAGGTACAGCTCATACACAGTCCCGTTGAATGTCACCAGGTTGCCCACAGCAATGCCCGGCCTGTCCTCGGTACCTACCGGAATCACGGTGGAAGCCCAGTACTGGTCCTTGCCTGATGCCTGGACTGCCGTACGGAGTCCAGGCGGGATGACGCTGACTGTCAGCTGGTCCGAGGCCCGCGACTCCACCCAGCGGTTCCTGGGCTTGGTCTGCTCGGGCTTGGCTTCGAAAACGTAGCGTCGCTGGATGACGGAGCCGCGGCCCTCCACGGCGTTCAGGGTGTCATAGACCAGGGTGATGACGCTGGACTGGTCCGTGACCTGGGCGCCGTCGAACGTCTCCTGGACCTGCTTGACGTAGTAACGGGTTTCGGATTCTGCCTGAGTCAAGCGCTCCTGGAAAAGGTTGTTGGCGATCTGGTTGGACAGGTAGGCGCCCACGGCACCAAAGGATGTCACAGCCAGCAGCAGGGTGGTGAGGACGGTCCGGAACTGCAGGGACCGGCGCCAGCGCCGACGCATGGACCGCCCGATAAAACGGACAGCAGGGAAGAAACGGGCCACGCCGATCTGGACTAGGCGGCCCACCCGCAGCCCCACGATGACTCCGCGGCGCCGCCAGATCCGTGCCCGGAACGGCAGGGTTGCCAGCTCGGCCGGCAGCGCATCCGTATGCTCCGGGCCCTTCGCGGCGGGAAGGTGCGCTTCTGGTCCTGAGGGCTCAGGAACCTGCTTTGTAGCCGACACCACGAACCGTCAATACAACTTCGGGAGCTTCCGGATCCCGTTCAATTTTTGACCGGAGGCGCTGGACGTGGACGTTGACCAGCCGGGTGTCCGCCGCATGGCGGTAGCCCCAGACCTGCTCCAGAAGAAGCTCGCGGGTGAAAACCTGCCATGGCTTGCGGGCCAGGGCTACGAGGAGGTCAAACTCCAGGGGCGTCAGCGAGATCCGCTCATCCGCACGCTTCACGGTGTGGCCGGCCACGTCGATGGTGATGTCAGCGATCCGCAGCGTTTCAGGCGCTTTCTGGTCGCCGGGGCGCAGGCGGGCACGCACCCGTGCCACCAGTTCGGCGGGTTTGAAAGGCTTGGGCACGTAGTCGTCTGCGCCCGACTCAAGGCCGCGGACGACGTCGGACGTATCCGCCTTGGCGGTGAGCATCACGATGGGCACGTCCGATTCGGAACGGATCTGCCGGCAGACCTCAATGCCGTCCACGCCGGGAAGCATCAGGTCAAGCAGCACGAGGTCAGGCTTCGATGAGCGGAAAATATCCAGCGCCTGGCTGCCGTCGGCGCAAAAGACCGGCTCAAAGCCGTCATTGCGCAGAACAATCCCAATCATTTCGGCCAGCGCTTCGTCATCGTCAACTACCAGAATGCGTGCCTTCATAGTTATATGTTCCCCTATTGAACAGGGTTTGTCCTGTTCAACGGCCCCACGGCATGGCGCCACGCTATGACGTCCGACGGCGGAACTATAGGCTGGCAATACGCGGACAGTCCAGCACGGGGGAAGGAACAGGGTGCCCAACCAGGATCCGAACATGCAGCAGCCGAATCCTGCCGGCGAGGCTGGGAGGAGCCAGCCGCCGGGAAGCCTGCCTCCGTGGGGTCCCCAGCCAGGTCCGGCACAGCATTCTTGGGGCGGTCAGCCGGTATGGGGCTCAACCCCGGGTGGCCCGCCGGCTCGGGACACGCCTCAGCACAACCCGTACGGCGGCCCGCCGCCGTACCAACAGCCCCGCTACGTGGCCCCGCCCAAACCCGGCATCGTTCCGCTGCGCCCGCTGATGTTCGGCGAGATCCTGGACGGCTCCTTCCAGTCGATCCGGCGCAATGCCAAGGCTATGCTGGGCGCCGCGCTGCTGGCGCAGACACTCGCCGCAGTGCTGACTGCAGTTCTGACGGCATCTTCCGCCACGTCGGCGGCGTCGCTGGAGACCTGGGCGGAGGGACTGACTGAGCAGGACCTGGTGCCGGTGGTGCTCACCTTCGCGTCCGGCGTCGTGCTGGTCTCGGTGCTGACCGTTTTCCTATCGGCGGTCCTGCAGGGCGCCATGGTGGTCCCGGTCGCCAGGTCCGTCCTCAACCGCCCCACTGGCTTCAGGCAGATGTGGGCATTGGCGCGGTCCCGCGCGTGGGCACTGATCCGCCTCGCGGCGTTTCTGGTCGGCGCCGGGCTCCTCGTAGCGCTGCTGTTTGCGGCGCTGGCAGTGCTGCTGGTCAGCACGGTGGGTGGAATGGGCGCCCTGATCCTGATCCCGCTGGGTCTCGTGTGCTTTGTGCTGTACGTGTGGGTCTACATCAAGCTGATGGTGGCTCCCGCTGCCGTGGTGGTGGAGGAGCTCGGGGCGGTGGCCGGCATACGCCGCTCCTGGGAACTCACACGAAACAGCTGGTGGCGGCTCCTGGGCATCACGTTGGTGGTGGGCATCATGGTGGGGGTTATCGCCCAGATCGTCACCATTCCGGTCTCTCTTCTCTCCGGCTTTTACACCGGCGTGGTCTCACCGCATGGTGGTGCCGAGCAGGCTATGACGGCGGCCGTGGTGGCGGGCGTTGCCACCGCGGTCGTTGGTGCGATGGTGGGAGCGGTGGGGTTCGCTTTTCAGACCTCCGTCATGGCGCTGCTCTACCTTGACCTCAGGATGCGCCGGGATGGACTGGATATCGCCCTGCTCCGGTTGCTGGAATCGGGCGCGGATCCCGACGGCGTCCCGGGCCGCGGCGTCGCGGTCTACAGGGAGGGACCCGGCCAAACTCCGCGGCCGCCCTACGGGGGACCGCCAAACGGAACGCCACCGTTCGGGGCATGGCCCGATGGCCGCTGAACCACCGGTCCTGCCCGGCCGCGACGAGGCCCGCCGCTGGGCCGAAGAAGAACTTGCCAAGCCGGAATACCGCGACGCGGCCCCCGGCTGGCTGGACAGCGTCTGGGCAGACATCCTGGATTGGCTGCGGTCCCTGGACGGCGGCTCCGGCCCGGACAGCACCGTCGCGGCGCCTTGGATCGGCGTGGCCATCGCCGTGCTGATCGGCGCGACGGTCATCCTGGCCCGCCCGCGCCTCAACGCCAAAGCCAAGCGTGCCAGAGACGTGTTCGACGCCGACGCAACAGTCAGTGCCACGGCCTACCGCCAGCGTGCGGAAGCCGCGGCCGCAGCCGGCGCCTGGAGTGCCGCCGTCGTGGACTGTTTCCGTGCGCTGGTGCGCACGGCAGAGGACAGAACGGTTCTCGACGCGCGGCCCGGCCGGACCGCCGACGAGGTGGCACACGAACTGGCCACGCCGTTTCCGTCAGAGGCCGGCCACCTGACGGAAACTGCGCGTACGTTCGACGGGATCCGCTACGGCAATGAAGACGCCGACCAGGCTGACTATGCCGCCGTGCGCAGGCTGGACGTCACCCTGCAGTCCCTCACGCCGGCGAGCGCGGCCCTGCCCGCTGAACGTGACGAACCGGCGGTTCAGCGATGACGCAGGGTCCCACAATGCAGAACCCTTCGCTGGATCGCCTGACGCCCAAACTTCTGACGCAGAGTGCACCGGAGGCACAGCCGGGTTTCGCCCCTGCACTCCGATCGGATTCCGGGTCCGGTGCCGGTTCCTGGCTCCGGCGGCACCGCGGCGGGGCAGCGATCGGCGCGGCGGCCGCCGTCGGACTGGCGGTGGTCATTTCCTCCCAACTCGCGTCAAAGGGCGATTCGCTGCCGTTGTCCGTTCACAACGCCGGCCCGGCCGGTGCCAGGGCGGTCAGCGAGATACTTGGCCGCCACGGAGTCGAGGTCCAGGATGTTGAATCCTTTGACGCGGCCACCACGGCACTCGCGGACCGGCCAGGTGCCACCCTGCTCCTGTACGACCGGAGCGGATTCCTGGACCAATCCCGGCTGGAACAACTGACGGCAGGTGCGGGACGCGTGGTGCTGGTGACGCCGCGGCTCGGCACGCTGAAGGCCCTCAATACCGGCATCAGCCAGGCGGGCGTGGTGCCGGAGTCAACGGCGCTCCTGACACCGGGCTGCGATCTCAGCGATCCCGCTGCGGCAGGTGCTGTGTCCGGAACCGGCGGTTTCCTGTACGACGGCGGCACGGTGTGTTTCAGCCCGCCGGGAAGCAGCGCCGGGCTGCTTGCCCGCACGGACGACGGCGGCCTGACCGTCCTGGGCAGCACCGCCCTCCTCAACAACGGCGGGCTTGCCGACCCTGGCCATGCCGCACTGGCCCTCCGGACCCTGGGCAGCTCAGAGGACCTCGTCTGGTACCTGCCCGGGCTGGGCGACGCGGCCGCTGCGGAGTCAACGCAGACACTTGATGACCTTGCCCCTGGCTGGGTGGCTTTCCTGGGGCCGTGGTTGGTCTTCGTGGCCGTGCTCGCCGTCGTATGGCGGGGGCGCCGACTGGGCCCGCTCGTCTTTGAACCGCTGCCTGTGGTGGTCAAGGCCGTGGAGACCGCCGAAGGCCGGGCGCGCCTTTATCAGGATTCCCACGCGCTGGACCGGGCGCGGGACAACCTTCGGGCCGGCACCCTGGTTCGTCTGGCACACGCCCTTCGGGTTGGATCCGAGGCCACTGCCGACGACGTCGTGCAGGCAGCGGCCCGGCACCTGGGCCGGCCGGTCACCGATATCAGCGGCATGATCCAGGAATGCCCCGGTACCGCAGCCAGGCTGGTGCAATGGTCTCAGGAACTGGACAAACTAGAGAACGAGGTCAGGACCCGATGAGCGAACCGTACGGCGCCCCACAGATCATGGATTCTTCCCCGCAGACGCTCGATCCCGCCCGGCAGGCACTGCTGGATGTCCGCCACGAGGTGGCCAAGGCCGTGGTGGGCCAGGATGCCACCGTCACGGGACTCCTGATCGCGCTGCTTTCCCAGGGTCATGTGCTCCTCGAAGGCGTGCCCGGGGTGGCCAAAACACTCCTGGTGCGGGCACTGTCCGCCGCGCTGAGCCTGGACACCAAACGCGTACAGTTCACCCCTGACCTGATGCCCGGCGACATTACCGGTTCCCTGGTCTATGACTCGCACACCTCGGAATTCAGTTTCCGCGAGGGGCCGGTCTTCACCAACATCCTGCTGGCCGACGAAATTAACCGGACGCCGCCGAAGACGCAGGCCTCCCTGCTGGAGGCCATGGAGGAGCGGCAGGTCTCGGTTGACGGCGTGTCCCGGCAGCTGCCGGGGAACTTCCTGGTGGCGGCAACCCAGAACCCCGTGGAGTACGAGGGAACCTATCCCCTCCCCGAAGCCCAGCTGGACCGGTTCCTGCTCAAGCTCACAATGCCGCTGCCCGGCCGGACCGACGAGGTGGAGGTGATCCGGCGGCACGCCGCCGGCTTCAATCCTCGCGACCTTGCTGCGGCCGGTGTCCGTGCGGTGGCCGGGGCCGAGGACCTCGAACGGGCACGGCAGGGTGTAGCCACCGTTGCCGTCGAACCGGAACTCATCGGCTACATCGTGGACCTGGTGCGCGCAACGCGGCAGGCGCCGTCGTTCCAGCTGGGCGTTTCGCCCCGCGGCGCGACTGCGCTGCTGAACACCTCCCGTGCCTGGGCGTGGCTGTCCGGCCGCAGCTTCGTCACCCCCGATGATGTCAAAGCACTGGCGCTGCCGTGTCTGCGCCACCGGGTGGCCCTGCAGCCTGATGCCCAGATGGACGGGGTCCGCGTGGACGATGTCCTGGGCAGCATCCTGGCGTCCGTCCCCGTCCCCCGCTGATCCGCTCGCACATGGCACTCTCCGGACGGTTCGTATTGCTGGCACTGCTGGGCCTGGTGCCGGTATTGCTGTTCCCCAGCGGGGGAACAGTCCTGGGCGTGGTCGGGGCGCTCGCTGCCCTCCTTGGCCTGGACCTTGTCCTGGCCGCGTCCCTGCGGGCCATCATCGTCACGCGCGCCGATCCGGGCAACGTAGCCCTGCACGGCGTGGCTTCTTCGGTCCTCACCCTGCGCAACGGTGGCCGACGACGGCTGCGGGCCACCGTCCGGGACGCGTGGCAGCCGTCTGCCGGGGCCGTGAATCCGATCCAGGACCTGGACATCCCCGCCCTGGAAAGCCGCCGGATGACCGTCCGGTTGCAGCCGGTCCGCCGTGGCGACATGGCCGCCCGGCACGTCACTGTCCGCTCCCATGGACCCCTTCAGCTTGCGGCACGCCAGCGCACGTTCGACTGCAGCGGCCTCCTCCGGGTCCTGCCGCCGTTCCATTCCCGCAGGCACCTGCCGTCGAAGCTCAGGAAACTCCGCGAACTCGACGGCAAGGCCGCCGTGCAGATCCGTGGTGCCGGCACCGAATTCGACTCATTGCGGGACTACGTCCGCGGCGACGACGTCCGCTCCATCGACTGGCGCGCAACCGCCCGCCGGTCCGCCGTCGTCGTCCGCACCTGGCGCCCGGAACGCGACCGGCGCGTGGTGATCATGCTGGATACCTCGCGTACGTCAGCCGCGAGGATCGAGGACGAACCCCGGCTGGATACCGGCATCGAAGCGGCACTCCTGCTGGCGGTGCTGGCCGAGCGTGGCGGTGACAGAGTGGATTTCCTGGCCTACGACCGCCGTCCGCGCGCCCGGGCCGGCTCCGCCACCACCGGCAACCTCCTGGGGCAACTGGTGCAGGCGATGGCGCCCCTGGAGTCCGAACTGATTGAGCTTGACTGGTCCAGTCTTCCGGGCCAGATCCGGGCGGTCTCCGCACACCGGTCCCTGGTGGTGCTGCTGACGGCCCTGGACGGCGGAGCACCGGAGGAAGGGCTCATTCCCGTAGCCGCGCAGCTCGCGCAGCAGCACGTTGTGGTGGTGGCCGCTGTCCGTGATCCCAGGCTTGGGCAGATGCTGCATGAGCGTGAGAACGCCGCCGGCGTATTCCGGGCGGCGGCGGCTGAACGCGTACTCCTGGAACGGGCCGCGGTCAGCGCCGAGCTCCGGCACCACGGGGTGGAAGTGGTGGACGCGGAGCCACACCACCTGCCGCCGCAGCTAGCCGACATGTACATCCGGCTCAAGGCGGCGGGTAGATTGTGAATCACCGCAGCGCCGCTGACGGTACCGGCCAGGAGGTCACCATGAACGTCCCTATTTACCGGCAGGCCCTGGGCGAGGACTACTACCGGCTGCAGCCTGAGCTGCAGGAGTACTTTTCCCTGGCGCCCGGCTCGGGGCATTATGGCGTCGGAGAGGGCGTGTTCGATGTTGTGGGCTGCCGGCAGGCCTGGCTGCGGCCTCTCCTCAAGCTCACCTCCGGCGAAGACGCGTTTTTCCCGGACTACGGCGAAGGGATCCCCTTCCGGATTGAAAACCATGCGCACCAGGATCCATTCGGCCGTTCCAGCCTGACTGCCCGGCGGGAAATCCGTTTCCCAGGGCACATGCGGATTTTCCAGGACACCACCAGCCTCGTGGATTCCGGCGGCAGCCCGCGGCTGGTGGACTACCTGGGCCGTTTCCGGCGCATGGTGACCGACCTCAAGCTCAGTGTGACGGAGGAGGGCAGGCTGCGCGGCGTTTCCGACGCCTCCCGGCTGTTTTTGGGACCCCTCCGACTTCCGCTGCCGGCCACGGTTGACGCCAAGGCCTACGCCGAACAGTGGTGGGACGGCGATGCCGGCGAGCACGGTAAGCACCGGATCCAGGTCAAGGTCATCCAGCCACAGATCGGGCTGGTCCTGGTCTATGCGGGCGGCTTCGACTACCGCCTGCGTCCTTACATTGGCGGCAGTTCGGCGCAGAGTTTCCTGCCCCGCTACGCCCGGCCTGACCGTTGGGAAAACCGGACGTAGCTGTTGGCCGTACGCGCGTTCAAACGGTGGGCCCGCTCAGCCGTGTGCGCGTTGGTTCAGCCCGTCGGCCACCTGGGTGAGCCGGCCCAGCACCGCTGTGGCGGTGACCGGCGTATGGCCGGAAAGTCCCGCCGAGGGGGTGACCCGGATACTGCCGAGGGACGACGCCGGGAGCCCCAGCTCGTGCCACGGCCGCCAGACGGACTCCACCACGTCGGCCACCCTGGGCAGCGTGCCGCGGCTGACGTCCAGGGCGCCGGCCCAGATCCGTTTGCTTGCCTCCACCGCCGTGGCCAGCTGCTCCCACTGCCGTGTGGTCAAAGCCCTCAGCGGCACGGCCACGCCGTCGGCACCGGCGGCAATGATCCGGTCGATGGGGGCCTCAATTTCAGGCACGGAGATAACGATTTCGGCGGCCCCCGCGGCGCGCAGTGCCTCGATCACCATCTGCCAGGACTCGGTGATCTCCTGGCCACCCACCGCCCGCAGCGTGCGGTAACCGCTCGACGTGGGAATAGTGCCGGCCAGTACGGCGGCGATATCAGGCTCATCGACCTGTACCACCAGCCGCGCGCCCGGAACCGCGCTGGAGATCCGGGACAGGTAACCACCAACCCCTGCGGCAAGTGAGTCGGCAATGTCCCGGCGTGCGCCGTAGTCGATCAGTGCCCGTTCACCGTTGTGCAGGTGCAGCCCGGCGGCTAGACCCAGCGGGCCCAGCAGTTGAACCTTTAGTTCAGGGGCCGTGGCGTCCTCGGCGCCCGCAACGTCGGCAAGGACATTAATGTCCGTGGACAGTGCCGACGCGGCCCGGCGGAAATCCTTGCCGGGACGGTCCACCAGCCGCCAGCCGTACGGCTGGACATCCACGGCCATTTCAACCAGGAGTGCGGCCGTCCGCCCCAGGGCGTCGGAGCCGACTCCACGGTCCGGAAGCTCAGCCAGGAATGGCAGGTGCGGGCTGCCGAGCTCGCCGCGGATAATGCGGGCAGCCTCCACGGGGTCCTCCCCCGGCCAGGGCCCAAGCCCGGTGGCAGTTACTTCCACTCTGCAGCGGCCTGGTGGTCCTCGGCGATGGCTTCATGATGGCGGATGACCTCGCCGATGATGAAGTTCAGGAACTTCTCCGCAAAGGCGGGATCGAGGTGTGCATCCTCTGCCAGCCGCCGGAGACGGGCGATCTGGGCGGATTCCCGGCCGGGGTCCCCTGCGGGGAGCCGGTGCGCGGCCTTGAGGAAGCCCACTTTCTGGGTGGCCTTGAACCGTTCGGCCAGAAGGTAGACCAGGGTCGCGTCGATGTTGTCGATGCTGGAGCGGATGGACAGCAGTTCCGCCATCACCGAGTTGTCCACCTGGCCTGCCAGCGAACTCGCGGCGGCATCGTAGGTGTCGGTGTCGGGAACATCGTGGTTTTGCTGCGTCATGGTCCAAGTCTATGGGGCGGCCGCGGAAATCCTTCCGGCGTTAAGCGGCGGACGGACACCCCGCCTGGTGGGGCGGGATGTCCGTCTGGTGGTTCCGCGGCTGTGGGGTCGCCGCTGTGGCGTCGCCCGGAGCGCCTACTGCGCCAACAGCGCCCGGTGTGCTTCCCGGCGTCGGGCCTGTTCGTCCGGATCAGGAACCGGCAGCGAGGCAATCAGCCGTTTGGTGTAGTCGTGCTGCGGCGCGCCCATCACCTGGCTGCCGATGCCCTGCTCCACGAGTTTGCCCTTGTAGAGGACACCCACCCACTGCGACAGGATGTCCACCACCGCGAGGTCGTGGCTGATGAACAGGGCCGCAAACCCGAACTCGGCCTGGATTTCCTTGAAGAGTTCCAGGACTTTTGCCTGCACGGAAACGTCCAGGGCCGACGTCGGCTCGTCAGCGATGAGCAACCGCGGGTTCAGGATCAGCGCCCGCGCCAGGGACGCCCGCTGGCGCTGCCCGCCGGACAGCTCGTGCGGGTACCGTTCAGCGTACGACGCCGGCAGCTGCACCGATTCGAGCAGTTCAGCCACGCGTTTGCGCGCCTGCGCCGGGCTCGGGTCGGTGTGGATGATCATGGGTTCCGCTACGCAGTCACCGATGGTCAGCTGCGGGTTGAAGGACGCGGCCGGATCCTGGAACACAAAGCCAATATCCTTCCGGAGGGGTTTGAACGTCCGCTCCTTGAGGTTCAGCATCTCGTAGCCGAGTACCTTCAGGCTGCCGCCCGTGGTCCGGTTCAGGCCCGCGATGGCCCGGCCGATGGTGGTTTTCCCGGAGCCCGATTCGCCCACCAGTCCAAAGACTTCGCCCTGGGACACGGTGAAGCTGACCCCGTCCACGGCCTTGAAGGCCGGTGTTCCCAGCCTGCCGGGGTACTCGATGGTCAGGTCGGTTGCCTCCACCAGCACGGGCGAGCCCTGGTGGGCGCGTTCCAACAGGCCCTCCGACGCCGAGTTCCGGCCCAGGTGGGGCACGGCGGCCAGCAGCTTCTTGGTGTAGTCCTCTTTGGGTTCGGCAAACAGCACCCGCACCGGCGCTTCCTCCACCACGTCACCCTGATACATCACCACCACGCGATCCGCGAGATCGGCCACCACGCCCATGTTGTGGGTGATCAGCACGATCGAGGTGCCGTACGTGTCCCGAAGATCCCGAAGCAGCTCCAAGATTTCGGCCTGGACCGTGACATCCAGGGCCGTGGTGGGTTCATCGGCCACAATCAGTCCCGGGTTCAGGGCCAGCGCGGCGGCGATCACCACGCGCTGCTTCTGGCCGCCGGAGAACTGGTGCGGATAATAGTTGACCCGGTGCTCCGGATCCGGGATCCCCACTTTACGCAGCGCCTCAATGGCACGGGTCTTGGCATCCTTGGCCGAGACCCGTTTCCCGCCGGCGCTGCCGGCGTGGGCACGGATGCCCTCGGCAATCTGCCAGCCGACGGTGAACACGGGGTTCAGGGCTGTGGACGGTTCCTGGAACACCATGGCCACATCGCGGCCGCGGATCTGCCTCAGCTTCGCGGCGCTGACGCTGATCACGTTGTTCCCGTTAATCAGGACGGCGCCCCCGCTGGTGGCGGTCTCGGGCAGCAGCCCAAAGATGGTTTTCGCGGTCACGGTTTTCCCTGATCCGGATTCGCCCACGATGGCCAGGACCTCGCCGGAGCGGACGTCCAGGCTCACATCCTTCACGGCGTAGACGTCCCCGCCGTCGGTGGCGAAGGTGACTTTGAGGTGGTCGATGGCAAGGACCGGCTGGTCCGCCTGCCTGGACTGGTCAGATACCGAATCAATATTGATGGTCAAAATCCCCTCACATCCGCTGAGATGGCGGCCTGCGCGGCCGCGGTTGATGGTCCAGGGGCGCCCTTGGCGCCTGCAGCCTTGCGTCCGCGCAGTCGCGGATCGTTCAGGTCATTGATGCTTTCTCCCACGAGGGTGAGGCCAACCACGGTCAATACGATGGCGATGCCTGGGAACACTCCGGTCCACCAAATGCCGGAGGAGGCATCGGACATGGCCTTGTTCAGGTCAAAACCCCATTCGGCGGCGGAGCTTGGCTCAATACCGAAACCGAGGAAGCCCAGGCCTGCCAGTGTGAGGATGGCTTCGGAGGCGTTAAGCGTGAAAATCAGCGGCAGGGTCCGGGTCGCGTTGGAAAAGATGTGCCGCCTTATTATCCTGGCGCTGGAGGCGCCAACAACCTGCGCTGATTCCACAAAAGGCTCGGCCTTGAGCCGGATGGTTTCCGCCCGTATCACCCGGAAGTACTGCGGGACAAACACTGCTGTGATGGCGAACCCGCAGGCGAAGATGCCGCCCCAGAATCCTGACTGTCCTTTGTTGATGGCAATCGACATCACGATGGCGACGAGGAGTGTCGGGAAGGCGTAGATTGCGTCAGCAATCACCACCAGCACACGGTCCAACCAGCCACCGAAGTAGCCGCTCACCAGCCCGAGGAACACGCCCAGGAAAATGGACATCAGCACGGCAGCAACAATCACTGCCAAAGCTGTCTGCGATCCCCAGATCACCCGGGACAGGACGTCGTAGCCACCCACTGTCGTTCCCAGCAGATGCTTGCCACCGGGTTCGGCCTGCGCCGGGAACGAACCGGCATCGTCGGAAATCTGGGAATACCCGTACGGTGCCAACAGCGGCGCGAATATCGCAGCCACCACAAAAACAGTGCAAAGCACGACGCCGATGAGCAGCATTGTGCGTTGCAGCCCAACGCTTTGGCGGATGTGGGATGAGACAGGTAGCCGGTCCAGCAAGGACTTCTTTGTCGGTTCCATTGATGTGGTGGCCATCAGTACCTCACCCGCGGATCAATCAGGGCAGCGGCAATATCCACCACGAAATTGGTGATCGCCACAACGACGGCCAGCAGCATAACGATGCCCTGGACGGCAACAAAGTCACGTGCAGTCAGGTACTGCGCCAGCTGATAGCCCAGGCCCTTCCACTCGAACGTGGTTTCCGTCAGCACCGCACCGCCGAGCAGCAAGGCAATCTGCAGACCCATCACCGTGATGATGGGAATCAGTGCCGGCTTGTAGGCATGCTTGGTCACCAGGCGGTATTCGCTGACTCCGCGGGACCGGCCTGCCTCAACATAGTCCTTACCCAGTGTGCCGATCACGTTGGTGCGGACCAGGCGGAGGAAAACGCCGGCCGTCAGAAGGCCCAGCGCGACGGCGGGAAGCACTGCATGGTGGACAACGTCGCCAAAGGCTGCCACGTTGCCGCTGCGTAGGGCGTCCAGCCAGTAGACACCGGTGGGCGCCGCCAGCCTGCCCATCGCCAATTCGGTTGTGGTGGAAGCGCGGCCGGCCACCGGGAACCAGCCCAGACCCACCGAGAAAGTCAGCTTCAACAGCAAGCCGGCAAAGAAGACAGGGGTGGCGTAACAAAGGATGGCGAACATGCGCAGGAAAGCGTCCGGAACCTTGTCGCGTTTGTGGGCGGCGAACATCCCCAGCGGTATCCCTACGAGCAATGCCACCACCACGGCGTTGATGCTCAGTTCCAAGGTGGCGGCACCAAATTTGGCGAGCATCTCAATGACGGGCCGGCCATCTGAAATGGTCCGGCCGAAGTTGCCGGTGGCGATGTTGCCAAGGTACTCGATGTACTGGATGAAGAGGTTCCGGTCGTAGCCTGCCTGGTGTACCAAGGCGTCAATTTGCTCTTGCGGAAGGCGTCCGCCCTGGGCCGCCGTAATGGGATCGCCGGTGATCCGCATCAGAAAGAAGACCAGGGTAACGAGGATGAAAATTGTCGGGAAAATGAGCAGGAAGCGAATCAGGATGTACTTCCCGAGGCCACCTCCCGCAGATTTGGAGGTGGGGGCCGCAACCGTAGGCGGCGGCGCATCAATTAATGTGGCCATGCTGTCCCTGCTTGGTTTGATCTAGAAATTGTGGAGCCAACGCGTAGGAGGCAGGGCCATCCGGCCCCACCTCCTCACGCGGGTTTGTTCGGTATTGCCCGGAATCCAGGTCGCTACTTGGAAACGGTGCCGAGCCGGAACTTGAACGATGCATCCAGGGTGGAATCCACACCCTTCACGTTGGTCCCTGAAACGGCCACTTGGGCGCCCTGCAGCAACGGCAGAGTGGAGATGTCCTTGGCCAGCAGGTTCTGGACCTCCTGGATTGTCTTCTCACGCTCGGCCTTGTCGGCGGTGACCAACTGCTTGGCGACCAGCATTTCGACCTCAGGGTTTGAGTAGTGGTTGTTCATGAACCCACCGCCCACAAAGAAGGGTGTCAGGTAGTTGTCCGCGTCGCTGAAGTCCGGGAACCAGCCCAGCTGGAAGACGGGGTAGCTGTCCTTCTTCGACGCTGAGTTATAGGTGACCCACTCGGTGGACTGAAGATCCACCGTGAACAGTCCGCTCTTCTCCAACTGGTCCTTGACCATAGCGTATTCGTCACCGGATGACTTGCCGTAGTGGTCGGGGTTGTACTGCAGCTTGATAGTCACGGGGCCTGTGATGCCGGCGTCGGCCATGACCTTCTTGGCCTTGTCCAGGCTGGGTTTGCCGGAGCCGTCCCCGTACGCATGCTTGAACGATTCGTTGGCCCCCACGAACCCGGAGGGGACGTTGGACCACATTGGCAAGTAGGTGCCCTTGTAGACCTGGTCCGAGATGGCCTGGCGGTCGATGAGGTTCGCAGCGGCCTGCCGGACGGCAAGCGCCTTCTTCGGGTCAGCGTCCGGAGCCTTTGCGCCGTACGGCATGGTGTCGAAGTTGAAGACGACGTACCGCATCTCGCCGCCGGGGCCAACGTGGACCGTGACGTTCGAGTCCTTCTTGAGGTCATCGATGTCCGTGGCGCTCAGGGTGCGGTTGGCAACATCGATCTGGCCGCCCTTGACCTCCAACTTCATGTTGGTCTGGTCGGTGTAGTACTTGATGGTCGCCCCGGCGTTGGCCGGCTTGCCAAGAACGCCCTTGTAATCGGGCCACGCCGTCAGGCTGACCAGCGTGTTCTTGTTGTAGGAGTCGATGACGTACTGGCCGTGGAACGCCTTGGCCTTGACAATTTCGTCGTCGGCAACCAGTTTGTCCGCCGGGAAGACTTCATCGTCAACGATCACGGCGGCCGGGCTGGTCAAAATCTGCGGGAACGTTTGGTCGTTGGCCTGCTTCAGCGTGAAAACCACGGTGCTGGCATCAGGCGTGGCGATGGACTCAATATTGGTCAGCAGTGATGCCGGGCCATTGGGATCGTTGATTTTTTTCTGGCGATCAAACGAGAACTTGACGTCTTTGGAATCCAGCACGTGTCCATTGGCCCATTTGAGGTCGCTCTTCAGCTTGACCGTGAATTCGGTGGGCTTGGTGAATGATGACGATTCGGCAAGGTCCGGCACGGGATCGGCGCCTCCGGGCTTGGAATTCAGCAAGAAGGAGTAAACCTGGTTGATCATCATGAACGAACCGTTGTCGTACGAGCCTGCCGGGTCCAGTGCTACGACCTTGTCCGTAGTGCCGTACGCAATGACGCTGCTTGCATTCTCCGAGGCTGTGCTGCCACCGCCACCATCTGTGGGGCCGGTGCAGGCCGTTAATGCGAAGGCGGAAACGCCTGCGAGCGCGATAACGCTCCGCAAGGCTTTGGTGCTCTTGGTCATCTGTGAACTTTCTGTTCGATGAGTACGCGCTCGCCGCCCGCAAATGGGTGTCTTGGCTTGAGCGGGCAGCGCGCTGTCCTGATGCCTAGATTCAACCAGACGCCGGACTCATCAACCGGCATTTTTGTGAGTTGAGACACAAAATTTACCTGACCAGGGTGAATTTGCTCCGTCTCAGAGCTCCGCGCGCTGCAAAGACCGGGCAGCATCGATGGTGGCCTGCCCCAGGACGCGGCTGCCCTGGTACAGGACCACCGTCTGGCCGGGCGCCACACCGCGCAACGGTTCGGTCAGGGTTACCAGCAGATGAGGTGCATCCTCGCCGGGCAGCACACGCGCGGTTGCCGGCACGGGGTCCCCATGGGCGCGGACCTGCGCGTAGCAGTCAAACTCGGCGCCGGTTTCGATTTCCGCGATGGGCAGGCCGGCCCAGGACACCTTGATGCCGCGGATCTCGTCAATGGCCAGCAGCGCCTGGGGCCCCACCACCACTTTGTTTTCCTTAGGCCGGATCTCCAGGACGAACCTGGGCTTGCCGTCCGCTGCGGGCGTACCAAGCTTCAGGCCGCGGCGCTGGCCCACGGTGAACGCGTTGGCCCCCGGGTGCTCCCCCACCTTTGTGCCGGTCTCGTCCACGATGTCGCCGGTGCTCATGTCGATCTTCTCGGCGAGCCAGCCCGCGGTGTCGCCGTCGGGAATGAAGCAAATGTCGTGGCTGTCGGGCTTGTTGGCCACCGACAACCCCCTGCGCTCAGCCTCGGCCCGAACTTCAGCCTTGGAAGGTGTGTCCGCCAGCGGGAACATGGAGTGTTTGAGCTGCTCGTGGGTCAGGACACCCAGGACGTAGCTCTGGTCCTTGGCCCAGTCAGCGGCGCGGTGCAGCTCCGGATTACCGTCAGCGTCCTGGATGACCTTGGCATAGTGGCCGGTGCAGACGGCATCGAACCCCAGGGCAATAGCCTTCTCCAGCAAGGCTGCGAACTTGATCCGCTCGTTGCAGCGCATGCAGGGATTGGGCGTCCGCCCAGCCGCGTACTCATCGATGAAGTCCTGGACCACGTCTTCCTTGAAGCGTTCCGAGAAATCCCAGACGTAGTAGGGAATGCCCAGCACATCGCAAGCCCGCCACGCATCGCGGGAGTCCTCGATGGTGCAGCAGCCGCGGCTGCCCGTCCGCAGGGTGCCGGGCATCCTGGACAGCGCAAGGTGAACGCCGACGACGTCGTGCCCGGCTTCGACGGCACGTGCCGCGGCAACGGCGGAGTCGACTCCACCGCTCATGGCTGCTAGAACTCGCATGCTGGCTTTCTTTAGGGTTCGGGGGATGCAGGCAGAGGCGGCTGCCGATCAACCGGTGGCCGCAGAAATAGCACAATGCCTGCCTCACCAGTCTATCGCCACGCCGAATCCTCCCCAAAAGACCCTTGACCCGGCAGGCCTTCACTTCTAAAGTCAGAATATACAGTTTTAGAATTCGAGCACGCACCAGCAGGAATCGGGCGGACATGGCTGAAGACATTGAGACCGCGGGGGGCATTGTGATTGCCGGCGGCGGACTCGCCGGGGCCACCGCGGCCAAGACCCTGCGGGCGGAAGGGTTCGACGGCCCGGTGACCATCATCGGCGCCGAGAGCCATCATCCCTACCTGCGTCCGCCCTTATCCAAGGAGTATCTTCTTGGGAAGGCCGGCGAGGAGGCCGTCCCGGTGGTGCCGCCAGGCTGGTACGCGGAGAACGACGTCGGCCTCCGCCTGGGTGCCCGTGTCACGGGCATCCGGCCGGACGCCAGGACGGTGGAACTGGACGACGGAAGCAAACTGGCATACGGTTCCCTGCTGCTCGCCACCGGAGCGACGCCCCGCACCCTGCGCCTACCGGGAAGCGACCTTGCCGGCGTGTCCACGTTCCGCACCCTCGATGACAGCCGACGGCTACGCAGCAGCCTCGCGACGGGCGGCCTGAACGTGGTGATGATCGGCTCCGGCTGGATTGGCATGGAACTTGCTGCGGCTGCCGCCACGTACGGCAACAACGTCACCCTCCTCGGTCTGGAAGAGATCCCCCTGGCCGGGGCTATCGGTCCCGACCTCGGAAGGTTCTTCCGCGTACTCCACGAAGCCAACGGCGTGAGCTTCCGGCTTCCTGCCTCAGCGCGGGAAATCACCGGCGACGGCGGCGCAGTCACCGGGGTGATCACCGATACCGGAGAGGTGATCCCGGCGGACCTCGTAGTCATCGCCGTCGGCGTGGTTCCGGAGACCGGCCTCGCCCAGGCGGCCGGCCTGAGCCTGGACAACGGGATCCTCACAGACGCCTCCCTGCGGACCAGCGCGCCCGGCATTTTTGCCGCCGGCGACATCGCAAACGCCCTGCACCCCTTCACCGGCCAGCACCACCGCAGCGAGCACTGGTCCAACGCCCTGAACGGCGGAAAGGTGGCCGCCAGGGCCATGCTCGGCCAGGACGCGGTCCTGAGCACGATTCCCTATTTCTACACCGACCAGTACGACGTCAGCATGGAGTACTCCGGCTTCCCGGCCCTGGCTGCCGGCACTGAGCCGGTGATCCGGGGATCGCTGGCGGACAAGGAGTTCATCGCGTTCTGGCAGCAGGATTCCAGGGTGGTGGCCGGGATGAGCGTCAACTGGCCGCGGAAGCCGCAGCCTGGCGCGCAGAGAACCATCAAGGCCCTCATCTCGGCCAGGAAGCCCGTCTCGGCAGAGCATCTGGCCGACAACTCCGTTGGGCTTGATCAGCTCCTGCCGGAGGACGCCTGACGCGCTACCGTTCCCGCAGTCTGGATCGAGGATTCATGCCCGGCCATCCCAGCCTGGCGGGCACGCTGGTACGCGCCGGGGAGCGCCGTCAACAAGGCATCCACGTCCGTTTCGGCGGAGGCGTGCCCCAGCGTGAAGCGCTGCGCACCGCGGGCCGTCGCCTCGTCCAGCCCCATGGCCAGCAGCACGTGGGACGGTCGTGGGACACCGGCGGTGCAGGCTGATCCCGTGGAGGATTCCACCCCCGCCAGATCCAGCAGGAACAGCAGGGAATCCCCCTCGCAGCCAGGGAACGTAAAGTGTGCGTTGCCTGGCAGCCGCCCCTCCCCCGGTGCGCCACGGAGCACAGCTTCGGGCACCAGCTCAAGAACGCCGTCGATGAGCCTGTCCCGCAGGGCAGCAATCCTCGCAGACTCCGCGGCGAGCTGTGCGGCGGCGGTTTGGGCGGCCGCAGCGAAGGCGGCGATGGACGCCGTGTCCAGCGTCCCGGAGCGCACGTCGCGTTCCTGGCCGCCACCGTGCTGCACCGGGGTCAGCTTGACGGCCCGTCCCAACAAGAGTGCGCCGACTCCCACCGGTCCGCCGATCTTGTGCCCGGAAACCGACATGGCGTCCAGTCCGGAGGCCTTGAAACCCACCGGCAGCGAGCCGAAGGCCTGCACGGCATCCGAATGAACCGGCACCCCGGCGGCATGCGCCAGCTCCACAATCCTGTGGACCGGCTGGATGGTGCCCACCTCGTTGTTGGCCCACATCACCGTCACGAGCGCAATGGTCCCAGGGTCCCGGGCCAGCTCGGCGGCGAGGAGATCCAGGTCCACCACGCCTTCGCTGTCGACCGGAAGCCAGGTGACACTGGCGCCCTCGTGCCGCTCCAGCCATTCAACGGTGTCCAGCACGGCGTGATGCTCGACGGCGGAGCAAAGGATGCGCCGCCGTGCCGGGTCCTCGCCGGAACGGGCCCAGTACAGGCCCTTGACGGCGAGGTTGTCCGATTCAGTGCCTCCGGACGTAAAGATGACCTCGGAGGGATGGGCGCCTGCCGCCGTCGCGATGGCTTCCCTGGCGTCCTCAACGGAGCGGCGGGCCCGGCGGCCCGAGCCGTGCAGGGACGAAGGATTGCCAGTGCGGGAAAGTTCCCGGGTCAGGGCCGCCAGCGCCGCGGCAGAAAGTGGCGTGGTGGCTGCATGATCGAGGTAGACGGGCACGCCTCAATTCTAGCGGCGCCCATGGCGCACATCCGCGGCCCTGGCCGATCAGGCGTCAGGGCGGGGTGATTCTGGCACAGCACTGGCCCGGCTCACTGTTCGGCGCCACCCGCTCCTCCTGCTCCCCACACGCCACTGCCGCGCCTTGCAGAAACGACCCGTTCATGGCGCAGACCACGTCCGGGTGCCCGTCCGCCAGCCGATGGAACGGGCAGTTCATTAGGACGAAACCGCCCGCGCCGTCAGGCCGTGGCCCGTAGCCTTCTCCTTCGAGGAAGTCCGTCAGGCTGGCTGCACCGGAGGCCATTGCCTGACCCTTGCCGAACGACGCGGCCAGCAGAGAACCGCTCACCGGGCCGCCGGTCGCTGTGGAATGCTCGATCGCCGCGACCAACAGCTCAGCGGCGAGATCATAGTTGCGGTCCGGCACGGAGGCACCAACCTCGCTCGTTGCCTGCCGGTACATTTTCGCCGGCCGTCCGGAACCGGGACCAGACTTCCCGGCAGCCTTATGGAATTCCACCGCCAGCAGTCCGTCCTGGACCAGCCTGTCGAGGTGGAAGGATGCCGTGCTCCTCGGCAGCCCAAGGGCCAGCGCTGCGTCATCGCGCCCGACTGCGGCATCCGAGGCGGCGATCAGCTCAAAAATCTGCCGGCGCTTCTCGTCGCCCAATGATGCGACAGCCGCCATGCGGCGGCCCCACGGAAGTCTGCGCACGCTGTACCCCTCACTCTAAAAACAACATCCATTGCTTAATCCAACCCATGTTTCTAAAATAATGATACCTACTTTTAGAAGGAGTCCACCATGACAACCAACGCGAAAATCAACGCAGGCGGCCAGCTTCAGTCGATGGCACCGGACCGGCAGGCGTTCTTCCTGCTGCGCACCGTCTTCACCGTCGCGCCGATTCTCTTCGGTCTGGACAAGTTCACCAACATCCTGACGGACTGGGCCATCTACCTGGCACCGGTTGCCACCGCTGTGGTGCCCGTGTCGGCGCAGACCTTTATGTACCTCGTCGGCGTCGTGGAGATTATCGCCGGCATTGCGGTGGCGGTCCGTCCACGCTTCGGCTCCGTGCTGATTGCCGTCTGGCTGCTGGGCATCATCATCAACCTGCTGGTCCTGGGCAGCTTCTACAACGTTGCCTTGAGGGACTTCGGCCTGCTCGTGGCCGCGCTCGCCCTGAACCGCCTGTCACCTGCCGGGTCCTGGCGCAGGCACGGCAAGTAACCGGCACGGCTAATTCGACGGCGGTACCAAAAGGAGGCGTCCTGCGACGTCGGCCCGGGCGGCTGCCAGTGTGGCGTCGTCCGGGCAGGCCACGCAAATGTAGACCGACGATGCGGCGGCACCGAACACCCTGGCCATCACCGCCGTCGACCTGACGCCTGGTTGGCCGGGCTTCTCCAGCACCAGCACCTCGGCCGCTGGCCCCGGCTCGCCACCCTCACCGCCCCACCGCATTGACTGGGTCTTCAGGTAACCGGGCAGGATGCTCGGATCAAGGTACGTGAAGAGGCCAATGGTTGACTCCTTATCGTCCTGGCGCGCCAGCGGCACCTGGTTGGTACGGACCTTGGCCGCCACCAGACAGCCATCAGCCTTCAAATACTGGCTCTCGCCAGCCACGTCCTCCTTGACCTGCTGCCAGCCGGGCATTTCCTTCAGGCCGTCCGAGATCCCCACGGGGACTCCGGCGGCCAGGGAACCGCCAGCGGAGAACGGCATGTCCTTTGCGGCCACCGCTTCTGCGTCATGGCCAGGGGTAATGCTAGGGGTGGCCAGGGCGGTGCCGGTGGGCTCCACTTTTGGGGCGGCCGGATCGGGCACGCCAACACTGCAGCCTCCCAGTGCTGTCACGCCAAGCAGCGCCCCCCACGAGTGCAGCCGCCTGTGCCTTCACGTCCACCCCAACATGTTCGCCCGGACGGCCAGCCTGCCGCCACCCTCAAAGAGTCTAGACGCCGGCCGCGGGAACTGCTGGCGCTGGCGCAGACGTTGTGTGGGCAGGCCATAAACTGGGCGCACCGGGCTGCCCGCGGTGGACTGGCCAGACGAAGAAGAGGATGAGTGTTTGACCGAGAGCAGCAGCTCCTACTACGAGGTGCTCCGAGTCGCCGTGACAGCCACCGACAAGGAGATCAAAGTGGCCTACCGCCGGGCCGCACGAAAGGCCCATCCTGACCATGGCGGAGATGCCGCAGCCTTCCGGCAGGTGACGGCAGCATACGAAACCCTGATGGACCCCACGCGCCGGAAGGCCTACGACCGCTCCTATGCTGCAAGGACTTCCCGCGACATCGATGATTCGGCCGGACCGCATTTTGATGCGCCGGCGGCGGGCACCCATGTCTCGGCCACCGTGCACAGGACCACCACGCCCCGCAATACCGCGGGTGACCCGCCCGTTTACTTCCCTTCCTACGATGCTGCGGCTTTCGAGGCGTCCGGCACGGTGCCGCTGATCCCGTTCGCCCAAGCCAGCCAGCAGGTACACGGGACGCCACGGAAACGGGGCATTTTTGGCGCTGAGGCCAGAATCCAGCGCGAACTGCGCACCGTGCAGCTCATCACCCGCCAGGTCCTGCCCGCGGTCCCTGCGGCCCGGCTGGTGAACGGCCTGCAGTCGCCGGCCGACAACAGCCACATCGACCACGCGCTCCTGTCCGGCTACCGGCTGGCGCTGATCGGGTCCATGCTGCTGCCAAAGGGGGCCTACGCCTGGGACGGACAGACGCTGAAGCACGGCGGACGCTCCATCGCGCCGCCGCAGCTTGCCCATGTTGTCCGGGCCATGCAGGACATCTTCCCGGAGCTGAACGTCACGGGCTGGACGGTCATCCACAGCGCCGACGGCAACCTCCACGAACCCGTCATTGACCGCCACCGGCGAACAGCCAACACCTCCGAAGCCATTCAGGTGGTCAACGCAGCGGGCCTGGTCCGCGGCCTCAAACAATTTCTCTCCGCCGGCCCCACGCCCAACACAGTCAATGTGTCCGTGCTCGCCAGGCTGCTTCGCGGGATGCACTGAGACTAGGATTGGACGGTGTTCCGAATCCTCTTCCATGCCCCCGAAATCCCCGGCAACACCGGCAACGCAATAAGGCTGGCTGCCATTACCGGCGCCCAACTGCACCTGGTGGAACCCCTCGGCTTTGATTTCTCGGACGCCAAGCTACGCCGCGCCGGGCTGGACTACCATGACCTCGCCGTCGTCACCGTCCACAAAAACATCGAGGATGCCTGGCGCGAACTGCAGCCGGAGCGTGTGTACGCCTTCACTTCGGACGGCACCGCCAGCTATGCGGACATCGCCTACTGCCCGGGCGACGTGCTGATGTTCGGCCAGGAATCAGTTGGCCTGCCTGAAAACCTCAAGAGCGATCCGCATGTCACGGCCACCGTGCGACTCCCCATGCTGCCGTCCCTGCGTTCCCTGAACCTGGCTAACGCGGCGTCCATTGCGGTCTACGAGGCCTGGCGGCAACAGGGATTTTCCGGCGCCCAGATTTGAGCGCCCTCGGCCCATCCCCCGGGCCGCCGGCACCGAATTACTCCTGACAGCAATTCCGGGGCGAGGAGGAAGGAGCGGTAGGTGACACTGTTGGAGACGAGGCGGGCTAAGCCGCCGGCTTTCCCCTTTCCCTGGGGCAGCACCGGACGGAATGCTCAGGTTTTACCGCCGGGCGACCTATGCTGGGTAGTGATGGAAACTCCGAATAGGCCAAACTACGAGGCCCCGGCCGCAGTAACAGACACACCGGCGGATCTCAGCAAGCGCTTGGCCGGGCTGCTGGCACGCATAGCCGGCGGCGACCAGGCCGCGTTTGCCGAGTTCTACCAATTGACATCCCGCCGGGTTTTCGGCATGGCCCGGCGAGTGCTCATCGATCCCGAACTCAGCGAAGACAGCACGCAGGAGGTTTTCCTCCAAGTATGGCAAAACGCCGCGAAGTTCAACCCGGAAGCAGGCAGTCCGCTCTCCTGGCTGATGACCATTTCGCACCGCCGGGCCGTGGACAAGGTCCGTTCCTCGCAGTCGGCCACCGACCGCGAGGCGAAGTACGGTGCCAGCAGCCAGGACGTGGACCACGACTCCGTCTCCGCCGAGGTGGACAGCAGGCTCGAGGCCGAGGCAGTGGTCCGGTGCCTGGAAACGCTGACCGATACACAACAGGAATCCGTGCGGCTTGCCTACTACGGCGGCCTCACCTACCGCGAAGTCGCGGAAAAGCTAAACGCAGCAGTACCCACCATCAAGTCCCGCATCCGCGACGGACTGATCCGCTTGAAAACCTGTCTGGGGGTGAGTTGAGATGACAGAAATGAATAGTCAGGGAGGCCCCCGCCGTCCAAGCTCTTTCGGAACTGAGATCGCTGCCGACCTCGAATCCGGGCGGGCCGTGGATCTCGCCGAGCTCTATGCTCTGGACGCGATCACCGATACCGAACGCGCCGCTATTGAGCGCTATATCTCGGCCTCGCCCGACGCCGAGCGCAGCGCCTTCTTTGAGCGTGTCCGCCAGGCCCGGGAGACTCTCGCGACGTCCTTCACGGCTGAGGCCGAGCCTCCCGCTGACCTTTTCGCCCGCATCGTGTCGCAGTTGCCGTCGCTCGCGCAGCTGCCAGCCGATGGGCCCGCCGCAGTCACAGCGGCCCCTGCCGCCACGGCCACGCCGGCAACACAGTCGCCGGCAGATGGCTCGGATGAGCTCGCTGCGGCCCGGGTCCGCCGGGAAGAACGACGCCGGCCCGCCGGCGCCCGCCGCTGGCTCACCGCTGTGGCAGCCGCCGGCGTGATCGCCCTCGGTGGCGTGGGAGTGGGTGCGTACATGGCAGACCAGAACGACCCCCTGAACCAGGTGGTCCGGGCCGGCGACGTCCGCGAAGCATCCGTACCCGTCTCCGCCGGCGGCACTGCCACCGTGCTGATTTCTTCATCGAAGGATGCCGTGGTGGTCAAGATGAACGGTGTACCCGCGCCGCCGGCCGGCAAGGTCTACCAGATGTGGCTGATCCCGAAGGACGGCTCGGCACCGGTTTCCCAGGGCCTGATGGACGAAGCTGCCCTGTCGAAGCCTGCTGTGGTGAAAGGCATTGCGTCCGCTGCAGCGCT
Organism: Pseudarthrobacter sp. S6; assembly: GCF_050156575.1. Classification (NCBI taxonomy): domain Bacteria; kingdom Bacillati; phylum Actinomycetota; class Actinomycetes; order Micrococcales; family Micrococcaceae; genus Pseudarthrobacter; species Pseudarthrobacter sp. S6. The sequence continues at coordinate 3,022,992 of NZ_CP189581.1, forward strand.
CGGCATCACCGTGGAGCCTGTGGGTGGCTCGGCCACCCCGACATTCCCCACCGTGGCTGCCGCACCTCTGGGCGCCTGAGCAAACCCTTCGAGTTTTTGTCCAGATAATGTGCCTCAGACGGCGTTTAGGGCACGTTATCTGGACAAAAACTCAGGGGCTGCGCCAAAGGCCAGCCGCGCCACCACCGGAAATCCTAGAACCCGGCGATCGTCCCTGGGCCGTTGACGGCAACCACGTGGAATGCTTCGGCGCTGCGGCCCTCGACAAAGCCCGCACGCCGGGCATTCGCGTGCATGCCGCTGCGCACCGCTGATTCCATGGCCGCGACGTCGGGATGCTGGCTCACGTGCACGTGGATTGCCTCAAGCTTGGCGTCCACATGGTCGGTAACGTCCACAACATGGTTCTCGCGCTCCTCCGGCCCGGCGTAGAGCCACAGCCACGGCAGCTTATAAGCCTCAAGGCCGGCCTCAGCCAGCTCGGGATAGGCGAACGGGTTTTCCACTGCAGGATAGACGGCCCGGGTCACCGCCTCCCCCACAGCGAGGTGGTCCGGGTGGCTCTTCTGCAGACGGTTCCAGTTCCGTTCCGGATGCATGGAAAGCACGACGTCGGGACGGATTTGCCGGATCAGCTTGACCACACCCTTCATCACCTCATGCGTCGGTTCCAGGTAGCCGTCGCGCTCATGGAGGTAGTGGATTTCGGTTACACCCACGAGTGCGGCGGCCCGGCGCTGCTCGGCCGCCCGTAGCGCGATGATCTCCACCCGCTGCGCAGGGTCGAAGCCGCCCGCGTCGCCGTCGGTCATGATGCAGTAGCTGACCTGGATCCCCGCGGCCGTCCAGGCGGCGATGGTGCCGGCCGCACCGAAGTCGATGTCGTCCGGATGGGCGGCGAAACAGAGCACCCGCCCAATCCGGTGGATGTCCGGGTCGAACGGGCTCTGTGCTGAGGCAGCGGCGTGGGCCAAGGTCAGCCTTTTCGCTTCTTGATTTCTTCGGTGGCCTGCGGAAGGACGTCGAAGAGGTCCCCGATGATGCCAAAATCAGCGATTTCGAAGATCGGCGAATCGGCGTCTTTGTTCACGGCCACGATGACCTTCGCTGTCTGCATCCCGGCTTTCTGCTGGATGGCTCCGGAAATGCCGGCGGAGATGTACAGCTGGGGCGACACGGTCTTGCCAGTCTGGCCAACCTGGGCGTCGTGGCTGATCCAGCCGGCGTCCGTGGCTGCACGGGAGGCGCCGACGGCAGCACCGAGGGCGTCCGCAAGCTGCTCCACGGGACCGAAGTCGCCGTCCACGCCGCGTCCGCCGGCCACCACGATGCGGGCGTCCGAAAGATCAGGGCGGCCGCTGGCCACCTTCAGCTCGCGGGCGGTGATGCGGGCCGCCGTGGTGGTGGCATCCGCCGGCACTTCGATGGTGGACGTCTCCGGAGCGGAAACCACGGATGCTGGCTCGGGCGTGACGTTGTTGGCCTTCACCGTCAGGACGGAAACCGCCGTGGTGGCCCTGGCAGCGGTGGTGTAGGAACCCGCGAGGACCGACTTGTGCGCCGTACCATCGGCGTCAACCGCCACAACGTCAGTGATGACGCCGGCGTTGAGCCGGATGCCGAGCCGCGCTGCGATCTCTTTGCCTTCGGGCGAGTTGTCCAGGAGGACCGTGTCCGCACCGGCTGCGCTGGCGGCAGCACCGAGATAGGCTGCCTTCGCCGAGACAAGGTAGTCATCCAGGTCCTGGGCGGAGGGCCGGAAAACGGCGCTGACGCCGTATTCGGCGAACGTGGCCGAAACACCTTGATGCAGTTCGCCGTTCAGGGCAACAGCGGTCTCGCCGAGGGAGCGTCCCAGGGTAAGCAGTTCGAGGGTGCTCTTCTTCAGGGCGTCGCCGGGGTTGTCAATGAATACGAGTACGTTTGCCATGTCTGTGATCCCTCTTAGAGCAGCTTCTGGGCGGCCAGGAAGTCGACGAGCCTGACTCCGGCGTCGCCTTCGTCGGTGATGATGGTTCCAGCCGTGCGCGGCGGGCGTTCCTCGGCAGCTGTTACCGTGGTCCAGGATCCGGCGTGCCCCACGTGCGCGGGATCAACTCCTATGTCGGCCAGGGACAGGGTAGTGATGCTCCTGCGCTTGGCCGCGATGATGCCCTTGAAGTTAGGGTAGCGCGGCTCGTTGATCTGGTCCGTCACGGAGACCACCGCGGGCAGCGAAGCTTCGACGGTCTCCGAGTAGGTGTCAGCGTCGCGGCGCGCGGTGAGCCGCCCGCCGTCGACCGTTAGCGAAGACGCGAAGGTGACCTGAGGCAGGCCCAGTCGCTCGGCGAGCTGGGCCGGCACCAATGACGTCTCGCCGTCGGTGGACGCCATGCCGGTGAGGACAAGGTCCACCGGGGCGCCGGTTCCCAGGTGGCGGATGGCGGCCGCGAGCGCCAGCGACGTGGCGGCGGCATCTGAACCTGCCAGCCCACTATCGGTGAGGTGCACACCTTCGGTGGCGCCCATCTGGAGTGCCTTCTTCACCGCGTTCACCGCACCGGACGCGCCCATGCTCAGCGCAATGACCTGGTTGCCGGCCTTGGCGCCACCGCGGGCCTCAGCCAGCTGCAAAGCGGCCTCAAGAGCGTACTCGTCCAGCTCGGAAAGGATGCTTTCGTCACGGTCCGTCGTGTAGCCCTCGCCGGTGAGGTGACGGTCAAACTGTGCGTCCGGTACATGCTTGACCAGGACGATGATCTTCAATGTCTCTTCCACTGTATTTACAGCAGCCTTCCATGCTTGTGGACAGCCAGCCGGATAGGGTCATGGCCTCGGAACGCCCGGGGTACGGGTAGATCCTAGCTAACCATATAGCCGTCCCCCGTTGCCGTCCCGTTAACGCCTGTGTCACGGCCCTGCCCTGCGCGCACTGGGAACACGGGGAACACGAACGACGGCGGCGGCGATCACCTTGGTGAGCCCCGCCGTCGTCCGCTGTTTATGGTTGGCCGTTCGTCCTGCTGCCCAGTCCCTACTGGTCCGCTGCGGTGCCAAGCGTGACGTCGAACGTCTGTTCCTGACCGTTGCGCAGGACCGTGAGCTTGACGGTGGAGCCGCCGGCCTGCTCGCGGACGGCCGCGGTCAGCTGGTTGGGCTCGCTGATGACCAGGTCATTGAACTTGGTCACCACATCGCCCACCTTGATGCCTGCCTTGGCTGCCGCTGAGTTTGCCTCTACCGTGGCCACGTCAGCGCCGACGGAGAACCCTGAGGTGGTCCCGCTGGATGACTTGTCCCGAACGCTGACACCCAACTGGCCGTGGGATGCCTTGCCGGTGTCGATAATCTCCTGCGCCACCCGTTTGGCGTTGTTGATGGGGATGCTGAAGCCCACACCGATGTTGCCGCTCGACGCGGAATCGGAGCCAGCGGACGCGATGGCCACGTTAACGCCGATGATCTCGCCCTTGCTGTTGACCAGGGCACCACCGGAGTTGCCGGGGTTGATGGCGGCATCCGTCTGGATCACATTGATGGAGATGGACCCCTGGTTTGCGGTGCTTTGGCCTTGGCCACCGTTTGGCGGCGCGAACTGGAAGCCCTGATCGCCGCCCTGCGAGCTGCTGTCACCGTTCTTGGGTGCCGCCGACGAGGCAACGCTGATGGTCCGGTTCAGCGTTGAGACGATACCGTCGGTAACGGTGCCGGTCAGGCCAAGCGGGGAGCCGATCGCGATGGCCGTGTCACCCACATTGAGCTTGCCGGAATCTCCGAGGGTCGCAGGGGTGAGGCCGGACGCGTTATCCACCTTGATGACCGCCAGGTCAGACAGCGGGTCGGTGCCCACGAGCGTGGCCTTGAGGACCTTGCCCGCACTGGTGCGGACCTCAAGGGCCGCGTTGGCGCTCTGGCCATCCAGGGTCACCACGTGCGTGTTGGTCAGAATGTGGCCCTGGTCGTCCAGGACGATGCCCGAGCCGGTCCCGCCGGAGCTGCCGCTGGAAGCGCTGATGGTCACCACGCTGGGGGAAGCCTTCAGCGCTGCTGCCGTGATGGCGTTGACGTCGTCCCTGTTGTTCACGATGACGGTGTCAGGCTGGCTGCTGCTGCTCGCCGCCGACGAGGATCCGCTGTTGAAGAGGTTGCCCGAACCCACTGTGGCTACGCCGCCACCCACGAGGCCGGCGGCCAGGATGCTTGCCACCAGGGTGCCGACGCCGAACGAGGCTTTTCGGCGGGGCGCGTCGGCCGGGTTCGGGGCAGCGTTGTACGGGCCCGCGTTATATGGGACTGCGTTGTACGGGCCCGGACCGTTGTGGCCCGGGTTGTGCTGACCTGGGTTGTGCTGGCTCGGTGTCTGTTGGCCATGGAAGGGCTCGCGGGGAGGATAACCCGGACCGGCCGCACCCGGCAGCGGCTGGGTGGGGTTATCGGGTGCACCGGATCTGTCCAGCTGTTCGGTCGGATTAGCCTGACCGGTAGCGTCACTGCGGACCTCCGCAGGGCTCTGGTCCGCATTCCGGTTCTCATCCGGTTTGCGGTTCTCCGGCGCTGCACCCTGGGTTGGGTTCTCAGTCATTGGACTTCCTTTCATCCTCGTCTGCATTAACTATGTACCGTCTGGCTGGAACTGGGGCGAACGTTGGCTGGGAGGTTGCTGGGAGGCCGAATTCCGCTGCCAACAGGCTCTTCCGGGGGTTTCGCTGGTGGCATATTCGCCGCTGTGGACGCACCAGGAGGTGCACCATAGAATCAAAAGGAAATGCCACAGCGACCTGCGGCTTTGCACCACGCGTGGGGGCGCTGCTGCATTCTGAGACGCTCATTCGTCCCGAATCGGTGTCAGTCGTGCTGAAGGGTTGCACATGCGGTCAAAGTTCAAACGTATCCTCGCCGTGATCGGCCTGACCGGGCTGCTCGCGGTTCCTGCCGGGGCGGCCTGGGCTGAACCGCCCGTGACGCTGGATCCGGCGACCAAGATTGTGGACTCTGCCGGCGTTCTCGGTTCGAAGAAGGCTGATGTACAGGAAGCAATCAAGAAGCTGGGGACCGATCACGCCACCGTTCTCCATGTTGTCACGGTCAAGAAGTTCGAAAACCCAACCGACCGCGAAGCGTGGACGGACGAAGTAGCCAAAAAGGCCAACCTCGGACCTAACGCATTGATTTTTGCGGTGGCTACCGAGACCAGGCAGTACATCCTGAATAAACCCGGTGGCAGCAAGATCACCACCGCCCAAATTGAAAACATCAAGAGCAAAGCCATCGGCCCGCAGCTGGCCAATGACGACTACGCCCAAGCGGCAATTAACGCCGCTGCAGCCATCGGCGATGCCGCAGGCGGTGGCAACGGCAACGTCCCAGGTGACGGGGCCGGCGCTGGGGTCCTCGTCGGCGTAGGCGTCGTAGCCGCCGGTGGGGCTGGCGCCTATCTGTACCTCCGCAACCGGCGCAAGAAGGCCGCTCTGTCGTCCAGCGCCAGCTACGGTCCCCAGGGTGCCGAGCTCGATCCGCTGGCCTCGCTCAGCATCGAGGAACTCCGGCGTAAGGGCGGCTCGCTGATCATCGAGGCCGACGACGCCATCAAGTCCAGCGAACAGGAACTCGGATTCGCGGAGGCCCAGTACGGCGATGCCGCGGTGGGGAACTTCACCAAGGCCCTGGCCGAAGCCAAAGCCCACATGTCCGAATCCTTCAAGCTCCAGCAGCAGCTTGACGACCACATTCCGGACACGGAAGAACAGCAGCGCAGCTGGCTCGGCGAAATCATCCGCCGCTCAGAGGCAGCGCTTAGCTCGCTTCAGGAACAGAAGGCCGACTTCGATTCGCTCCGCGAGCTCGAGAAGAACGCCCCGCAGGCACTGGCGGCCATCAGCGCCGGAGCCCACGAAGCCGACGCCAAGATCGCCAGCGCCGAACAGTCACTGACGGCTTTGCGTGCCAAGTATGCAGACAGTGCGCTGGTGCAGGTCGCTGACAACATCACCCAAGCCAAGGAACGGCTGGCCTTTGTGCAAAATGCCACGGCCACCGCCCAGGAGAAGCTCACCGCAGGCGAGGGCAGCCTCGCCGCGGTCGCCGTGCGGGCCTCTGAAGAGAGCCTGCACCAGACCAACGTGCTGCTGAACGCCATCGCCAAGGTTTCTGCCAGCCTTGATGAAGCCCGTACCGGCCTGGAGGCGGCCGTCGTTGAGACCTCCCAGGACCTCGCGCAGGCGAAGGCCATGATTCAGTCCGGCGAACACCCCGAACTGGCCGGCCCGGTGGCCGGCGTTGAAGCCGCGCTGGGCCAGGTCAAGGCCGAAATCCAGGGCGGGAAGATCGATCCCATCGCCACCCTGCGGCGGGTTGAGACGGCGCACCAGGCGCTGGACCAGTCCCTCACCGGCATCCGGAACCAGCAGGACCAGGCCCGCCGCGCCCAGGCGTCACTGCAGCAGACCATCATGTCGGCCCAGGCCCAGATCGGCGCCACGTCGGACTACATCACTGCCCGTCGTGGCGGCGTAGGCACGGAAGCCCGTACCCGGCTCGCCGAGTCCCAGCGCAACCTCGACTACGCGCTGTCCATCTCCCGCAACGATCCCGTTACTGCCCTCACGTACGCCCAGCAGGCCCACGCCCTCGCGGCCCAGGCAGCGCAGCTCGCCCAGGCCGACGTCGACAACTTTGGTGGCTACGCCAACCAGGGCTTCGGCGGCGGGGGCATGTTCGGCGGTCGCGGCGGAGGCGGTGGCGGCCTCGGTGGCGCCATCCTTGGCGGTATCCTCATCAACTCCATCCTCAATGGCGGCAGCGGCGGAGGCTGGGGCGGTGGCCACAGTGACGGCGGCGGCTGGGGCGGTGACTCCGGCGGCGGCGATATGGGCGGCGGCTGGGGCGGCGATTCCGGCGGCGGCGGGGACTTCTGACCCATCACAGGCTAGGCGCCGGACGGGATCACCCTGCCGGCGAAACAAGCGGTACAACAACTGTTCACTGATCTCAGTGGCCACCATTGAGCAGGACGAAAGGTAACACCATGGTTAAGCAGTCCATTTTCGGCCGGATCGCACAGCTGGCAAAGGCAAACATCAACACTTTGCTGGACAATGCTGAGGATCCGCAGAAAATGCTGGACCAGATGGTCCGGGACTACACCAACAACATTGCGGAGGCTGAATCCGCAGTCGCCCAGACCATCGGCAACCTCCGTATGCTCCAGGATGACTACCGCGAGGACATCAAGAACGCCCAGGACTGGGGCAACAAGGCCCTCGCCGCATCTCGCAAGGCTGACGAATACCGCAGCGCCGGCGACAGCGTAGACGCCGAGAAGTTCGACAACCTCGCCAAGGTAGCCCTGCAGCGCCAGATGTCCGCGGAAAGCGAAGCCAAGGGTGCTGAGCCGAGCATCGCCTCGCAGACCGAGGTAGTGGACAAGCTCAAGTCGGGCCTGGACCAGATGAAGGGCAAGCTCAACGAGCTGACCAGCAAGCGTAACGAGCTGGTTGCCCGCTCCAAGACGGCCGCGGCACAGTCCCAGGTGCACGATGCCATCAAGAGCATCGACTTCATGGATCCCACCAGCGAAGTTGGCCGTTTCGAAGAGAAAATCCGCCGCGAAGAGGCGAAGGTCCGCGGCCAGCAGGAGCTTGCCGCGTCGAGCCTGGACGCCCAGTTCAATCAGCTGGAAGATCTTGGCGAGCAGGTGGAAATCGAGGCACGCCTGGCAGCGCTGAAATCCGGCGGTGCCAAACCGGCCATCGGCGCTTCCGGCGCGAGGTCCGAGTCCACAGTCGACGAAGCCGGCTTCGACAAGCTGTAGCCAGCCGCGTCCGCCGCTGAGCGGGCCAGCCGGGGCCGGGGTTCATCATGAACCCCGGCCCTTGCTATGCCCGGACAGCACCTCCCACCGGTAGTGCAACCGGCCCCGGTGCGGCCGTGGTCGCGGATGTGTAGCGTGGAGGCCATGGCTTCCCTCGTCTCATCCTCCCTAGTTTGGCTCCGTGACGACCTTCGGCTGGACGATAACCCCGCACTGTCCCACGCCGTCAAACTCGGCCTCCCGCTCACGGTGGTCTACATCCTCGACGAGGAATCCCCCGGAATCCGTCCATTGGGAGCCGCGGCCCGCTGGTGGCTACACCACTCGCTGACGTCCCTGGCAGCGGCGCTTGCCGAGTCCGGGTCCGCACTCACCCTCCGGCGCGGACCTGCCCGCCGAGTGATCCGGGACCTCATAGCCGAAACCGGCGCGCGGCATGTGCTCTGGAACCGGCGCTACGGCGGTCCCGAGCGGTCCCTGGACGCCGATATAAAGGCCTGGGCAACCGCGAATGACATCGAAGCCGCCAGCTTCCAGGCCAACCTGCTCTTCGAGCCGTGGACCATCACCACCGGAACAGGCGGCCCCTACAAGGTGTTTACGCCCTACTGGCGGGCCTGCACAGCGTCCGGCGAGCCCCGAGGGCCACTGGATGCACCGGCCGGCCTGCCCTCCCCTGCCGCTGCCGGGTCGAAGACGCAGGCCGGCAGCGACGCACTGGCGGAGTGGTCACTGCTGCCCGTCTCGCCGGACTGGAGCGGCGGACTGGCTGCGACCTGGGAACCAGGGGAGGCCGGAGCACACAGCAGGCTTGAGGACTTCCTGGACGGGCCCGCACAGGATTACGGCACCGGGCGCGACATACCCGGGGTGGACGGCACCTCCAGGCTGTCCCCCCACCTCCGATTTGGTGAAATCAGTCCGTTTCGCGTCTGGCACGAGCTCCGCCGCCACTTCCCCCGCGAGACGACGCCCGACGTCGGGATCTTCCGTTCCGAGCTGGGCTGGCGGGAGTTCTGCTGGCAGCTGCTCTATGCCAACCCCCAGCTGGCTACCCGAAACTATCGGCCGGACTTCGACCGGTTCGAGTGGCAGCAACCCACCGCGGCGGAACTGGGCGCCTGGCAGCAGGGCCGAACCGGCTATCCGCTGGTGGACGCGGGGATGCGGCAGCTGTGGCAGACGGGCTGGATGCACAACCGGGTCCGGATGGCCGCGGCGTCCTTCCTCGTCAAGAACCTCCTGGCCGACTGGCGCCTGGGCGAGGCGTGGTTCTGGGACACCCTGGTGGATGCCGATGCGGCGAGCAACCCCGCTAACTGGCAGTGGGTGGCAGGCTCAGGCGCCGACGCATCCCCGTACTTCCGGATCTTCAATCCGGTAACGCAGAGCAAGAAGTTCGACGCCGAGGGCCGGTACCTTCGCGCGTTCCTTCCGGAGCTCGCGCAGATGGACCGCAAGGCCATCCACGAACCGTGGAAGCATCCCGATGCCCAGGGCTACCCTGCGCCCGTGGTGGGTCTCCCCGAGTCCAGGGAGCGTGCGCTGGCGACCTATCAGAAGCTTCGGGAGGACCAGCCAGGCCGGGACGGGCCCACCGGCCCGGAAATCAGCGGCTGACTTTGCCCATCAGGGAAGCAATGGGGCGCAGGAAGATGGGCCGGGCGAGGAACCATGCCGCCACCATCACGGCCACGGATACAAGGAAGATCCAGAAGCCGAGCCAGCCGTCGCCGTCGGACACTGCGTACATGTGGTTCAGGTTCCGCAGGGCCCCGGTGGCGAACACCAGCAAGACATGCACAACGATGAATGCCACGAAGTAAATCATGACGGGGAAATGGATGGCCCGCGCCAGCTCGATCGGGTACGCCTTGTTCAGCGCGGCAGCCTTCTTGGGCCAGGCGGAGGACGTCCGGATGCCCGAGATGAAGGCAAGCGGCGCAGCGATGAAGACGGTAAGGAAGTAGGTCAGCAGTTGCAGGGCGTTGTAGTTGACCCAGCCGTTTTCGGTGGGCCAGTTCAGGGATGCATACTGCAAGGCTGCGGACAGCGCGTTGGGAAAGACATCCCAGCTGGTGGGGACGATCCTGGTCCACTGTCCTGTCGCGAACAGGAGGACGGCAAACACCAGTCCGTTGAGGATCCACAGTGCGTCCAGCGTCAGGTGGAACCAAAGCTCCAACGTGATCTTGGTGGGCGCGTTCCTGGTCTTGAGCAGGCCCTTGTTGTTGCGCGTCCAGTGGCCGGTGGGGCGGTTGGTGGTCCGCACCTGCCAGCCGGTCCTGATGATGAGCAGCAGGAAGAAACCATTCAGGAAATGCTGCCAGGCCAGCCACGTCGGGAATCCGACAGGCGCGCCCTCAGGGAGTTCCGAATGCCCCGGATAGTCCGCCAGGAACGAGGCCACCGCAGGAAGGCCCGTCATCCATTTCGCCAGCAGCACCACCAGCACCAGCACTACGAGCGCGGCAGGAACACCCCAGTAGAGCCCGGACCGCTTGCCTGTCGAGGAGCCGGGCTTCTTCGTGGGTGTGGACATCGAACAACATTCCTCTCGAGAATGACTGACCAGGTGCTCAAAGGGCTTTGCGAACGAGAATACTAGGAACCACGTGTAATCGGGCAAAAGAAGACCCCGACCGGCGTCATGCCGGTCGGGGTCTTCTCCATGGTTGCGGGGACAGGATTTGAACCTGTGACCTCTGGGTTATGAGCCCAGCGAGCTACCGAACTGCTCCACCCCGCGTCGCAAGAACAACACTACCGTACTTTGGAGTAGGTAAAAACCAATCGTGATTAAGGGTCACTTCAACACCGAGGTTGCCTGCCTGAGACGGGTCCGGTTAAACCAAAAAGTCCGGATTCTGTTTCCAGAATCCGGACTTTTCCGCCAGTTGCGGGGACAGGATTTGAACCTGTGACCTCTGGGTTATGAGCCCAGCGAGCTACCGAACTGCTCCACCCCGCGTCGCAAGATCAACTCTACCGTTCGGTGAACGGGAGGCCAAATCCTGGTGGCGTGATGTGCGTCTCGCTGGGTCAAACCCCCTAGTTGCTGGCTGCAGGCGAGGGCGTCGCCGTTGATTTAGCTTCCGGCGATGGGGTCGCCCCGGGCGACGGCGTGGCTTCGGGGGCCGGCGCCGGGATCTTGCCCTCGGAGTCAATCGCCTTCTGCAGGGCCGCAGCCAGCTTCTTCTGTGCTTCCCCATAAGCTGCAAAGTCGCCGGCTGCCAAGGCTGCCTGGCCGGCCTTGATGGCAGCGTTCGCCTCATCCAGCGCGGCCTTCAGGTCAGCCTGGGCACCTGCGCTCACCGGCGGTGTGGTCCCCGTAGGGGGCGGGGTCTGGCCGTTATTGGCCGAATCGCCGGCAGAGGCGCCCGAATCTCCGTTGAACAGCTGCTTCAACGCTTCATCCAGGGTCGGCGCAAAACCGACCTTGTCACCGAAGGCCACCAGCACACGCTGCAAGGTGGGGTAGGACGTCTCGCCGGTTGACTTCAGGTAGACCGGCTGCACGTACAGGATGCCGCCGCCCACAGGCAGCGTCAGCAGGTTACCGTTGAGCACTTCGGAGGCACCCTGCCGCAGAAGGTTCAGAGCCTGGGACACCGTGGGATCCGAGTTGAACTTGTTCTGGGCCTGTCCCGGGCCCGGAACCTGCGTTGCGGGGGGAATCTGAAGCAATCGCAACTGCCCATAGGTGTCAGCCTTGACGCCCATTTGGTTGCCGGCGTCAGAGTCCGCCGCCAGGAAGCCATAGAGGACGTTCCTGGCAGTGCCGTTCACGATCTGCGGAATGAAGGAGGACGTGAGCTGGAAGGCCGGTTGCTTCTGGTCGGGCATCTGCAGTGACATGTAGAACGGAGGCTGCTTGACGTCGGTCTTTACGGTGGGGTCGTTCGGAACGCTCCACACTTCGTCGCTCTTGTAGAAGCTCACGGGATCAGTGACGTGATACCGGCCCAGGAGCTCGCGCTGCACCTTGAACAGGTCCTCCGGGTAGCGGACATGGCTCATCACATCCCCGGACATCTCTGAGTACGGCTTAAGCGATGTGGGGAAGACTTTCTGCCACGCCTTCAGTATCGGGTCCTGGTCGTCCCACGCATAGAGGGTGACCGAGCCGTCGTAGGCATCAACCGTGGCTTTCACTGAATTCCTGATGTAGTTCACCGAACTGTTGGGAAGAGCAACGGTCCGGCCTGAGGTGGTCTGGGAGTCCGTGGTGGCAGCGGAGAGCTGCTCCTGCTGCGAGTAAGGGTAGTACTGGCTGGTGGTGTAGCCGTCCACGATCCACTTGACGCGGCCGTCAACAACGGCCGGGTAGGCGTTGCCGTCCACCGTCAGGTACGGCGCGACTTTCTCGACCCGGGCACGCGGGCTGCGGTCGTACAGGATCTGGGATTCAGCGTTGACCCCGTCTGAGAGGAGGAGATCCGAGGACTGGAACTTGATCGAGTACAGGACCTTGTTGAAGAAGCTGCCCACATTGGGACCGCCGTTGCCGGTGAAGGTGTACTGGGTTTCCGCGTCCCCTTCCTTGCCGGAGGGCCTGTCCTGTTCGCGCTGAGGGGATCCCGCCGGCGCGCCGACAATGGAGTACTCTGGGGAATTTTCGCCGAAGTAGATCCGTGGCTCGTAGGTGGAGTCATTGCCAAGGACTCCGGTTGATGGAATTCCCGACTGCAGGAACTCCGGCTTGCCGTCAACGGTGAACTTGTTTCCCTTGGCCGCCACCACGCCGTAGCCGTGCGTGTAGACGACGTGCTGGTTGAGCCAACCCTGCTGGTTTGTGGCGATGTTCGCCGGGTTCAGCTCGCGCACGGCGATGACGGTGTCCTGGATCTTGCCGTCCACCTCGTAGCGGTCCACGTTAAGTGCATCTGGGAACTGGTAGTACGGGCGGTACTGCTCCAGCTGGGAAAACGCGTCGGAAATCAGGTTGGGGTCCAGGAGCCGGATGTTGGCTGTGGTCTGTGCATCAGGAGCCAGCGCACCGGTGCTGGCGGTGTTCGTAGCGTCGTAGCGGTTCACTTGGATCTTGTCCAGGCCATAGGCGGCCCGGGTCATTTCGATGTTGCGGCCGATGAAGTCCTTCTCATACGTCTGCTCGGAAGGACGGACCTGGAACTGCTGGATGACCCACGGGTACACACCGCCGGCAAGGATTGAGGTGATGATGAGCATTGCCGTGCCGATAACGGGCAGGCGCCAGCGGCCAATGACTGCAGCGATGATGAAGAGGATGGCCACCAGGCCTGCAGCCACAGCGAGGATCGCTTTGGTGGGGATCACGGCGTTCACGTCCGTGTACAGTGCGCCAGCCCAACGCCCGCCGCTGTTCTGCAAGGCGGCGTAGCGGTCCAGCCAGAAGTTGGTGCCGAGCAGGAGCAGGAAGGCTGCACCGGTTACGGCGAGGTGGATCTGCGCCGCGCGGCTGGTGAACACGCCGCGTTCCATCAGCCGGATGCTGCCATAAAGGTAGTGGGTGAGGATTCCGGCGATGCCGGCCACCACCACCACGCTGATCAGGAACCCTGTGACGAATCCCAGGAACGGAAGAGTCATGAGGTAGAAGCTGATGTCCAGGCCGAACTCAGGATCGCTCTGGCCGAACGGCTCCTGGTTGAAGAACAGCAGCACTTTCTGCCATTGGCTGGCCGCAGCGCTGCCCGCGAACAGTCCGAACAGGATGGGCAGGCCCACCATAACGACGCGGCGGACCGGTTCAAGCTGGGCCTGGTAGCGGTTCAGGTTGTCACGCATCTCGGAGTCGGGTGCGTACACCGGCCGTGCGTGGTAGGCAACCCGGATGGCAAAAAAGACGGCCGCAAACATAAGCGCGAAGCCGGCGAGGAAGATCCCGATCCGGGCGAGGTTTTCCGTCACAAACACTTCGAAGTAGCCGAGCTGCCGGTACCAGAGGACGTCAGTCCAGACGTTGGCGAAGAAGATGAAGCCCACCACTACGATGGCAACAACGATCAGCGTGGGCGTTAGGGCCCCGCGTCGCGAGGGGGGTCTTCCGGGCGGGATGGGGCTGGTAGGACGGGACAAACTCGGTACCTCATAGCTGGTCGTCAGGTTTACATGAGAAGCGTGCGTGCGGTTGACGTCCGGCACCGGTCAAGCGTGTGGCAACGTCCGTCACATCTGCCACGAGTGGCGGTAAAGCTTAGTTCCTGGCCTCAGTCTAGTTGCTGGCGCAGACCGGCAAAGCGCCCGTGTCCTGCCCGGATCCGGCGAGTTCGACGGCGTGGCGCGCCTCTGCGATGTTCTCCACTTTGAGCACCTGCAGTCCCTCCGGCACATGGCCCACAACTTCGTCGCAGTTTTCTGCCGGGGCGAGGAATACGGTGGCTCCCCCGGCACGCGCGCCCAGCATCTTCTGCCGGATGCCGCCGATGGGACCTACGGTGCCGTCGGGGGTGATGGTCCCCGTTCCGGCGACATGTTTGCCGCCGGTCAAGTCCCCCGGTGTCACCGTGTCGATAATGCCCAGCGAAAACATCAGCCCAGCGCTGGGCCCGCCCACCTTGTCCAGGGAAATTTTCACGTCGAACGGAAACGTGAACAAGTACTTGAGCATGACGCCGAGAATGTAGCGGCCCGCACCGTTGTTCATGGGGGTGATGGTCTGTGTGACGGATTTCCCTGCGCGCTGCACCACCAGGGTGGCCGGCGCTCCGTTGCCGGCGGCAAGTTCCTCCTGCACAACAGCAAGCGAAGTGATGGGTTTGCCGTTGATCGATTCAAAGATGTCCCCGTCCTCAACCTTGCCGGCCGACGGCGAACCATCAGGCAGCCCCGCAGCCTGGAGCTGCTGGCCGAAGGGAATGCCAAGCTCCTTGAGCGCCGAGGCCACAGCGTTCTCCTGCGACGAGGTCATGGCCACGGAGCTCTGTTCGTCGGCCTGCTCCTTCGTGGTGCCGCTGGGGTACAGCAGTTCCAAAGGGTGAACGGACTTGGACCCGTCCAGCCAGGCGGCGAAGGCACCCAGAACGCTCACCGGGCCGTTGGGGCCGCCGTCAACATAAACGGTGGTCAGGTCCAGGTTTCCCTGGGCGGGATAGGTTTCGTGGCCCCTCACGCTGATGACAGGACTGCCCTGGCTCTGGCCGATTGTGTTGAAGGTGGGTCCGGGTGACTCCACAACATAGGGCACCGGGACGGTTACGGCCGCGATCCCCAGACCCAGCGCCAGGACGCCGGAAAGCATCATCACGGACACCCGCCGGTCCTCTGGCGGGGAGCTGCGTGGGGCATATTGCCCGGTCGGCGGGATGCCGGCAAGGCCCGTTCCGGGTGCTGCGGCACTCGCTGTGGTGCCGGCGTCGAACTCTGGATCGTGGTCCTCATGCGGATGATCGCCGCGGGTTGTAGTCACTGAATCAACAGTACGCGGTGCCGCCTCCGGCCGGCTCTTTGCCTACAGCGAACGTGACGCCTGTCCGGCAGACAGCCGCTCCGGCCCGGGGTACCGTGAAGTGAACAGTCACACCGACGATCGGCGGGATCATGACCTCCAACCCACTCAATCCATCCAACGGCGACGATACGCCGAAGGATCCGTTGACCGAGATGCTGCAGAACCTGATGGGCGGCAAGGGCATGGAAAACTTCGACCCTGCCGAACTCGCAAAGGCAGCCGGCCTGCCGAACGACCCCAATCTCCTGGCCCAGATGTTCTCCCAGGTCCAGGCCATGATGAGCGCCCCGTCCGAGGGGCCCGTCAACTGGCAGCTCGCGCACGAGAACGCCCGCCGGGTTGCCGCCAGCAGCGCCGACCCGTCCGTCACATCCCTGCAGACCCGCGAAGTCGACGAGGCCCTGCGGCTGGCTGAACTGTGGCTGGATCCCGTGACCGACCTGCCTGCCACCGGCCTGATCGGCCGCGCGTGGTCCCGCGCTGAGTGGGTCGAAGCCACCCTGGGAACGTGGAAGCGGCTGACCGAGCCCGTAGCCAACAGCATCGCCAACGCTCTTTCCAGCGCCATGACCGAACAGATGCCCGAAGAGATGAAGTCCATGATGGGCGGGGCCTCGTCCATGCTGCAGAACATGGGCGGCGCGATCTTCGGGATGCAGCTCGGGCAGGCCATCGGCGCACTGTCCGCCGAGGTTGTCAGCTCCACCGACATCGGCGTTCCCCTGGCCGACCTGGAAATGGCGCTCCTGCCGGCCAACGTGACCAAGTTCGGCGAGGGCCTGAGCCTCCCCGAGAACGACATCCGGCTGTTCCTGGCCGTCCGCGAGGCCGCCCACACACGGCTGTTTGTCCAGGTGCCCTGGCTGCGCGGCCACCTGCTCGGCGCCATCGAGGCCTACGCCCGCGGCATCCACATCGACACATCCAGGATTGAAGAGCTGGCCCGCGACCTGGACCCCAGCAACCCTGAAGGCATCCAGGAAGCACTCTCCCAGGGTGTCTTTATGCCGCAGCGGACCCCTGCACAGGAGCAGGCGCTGGAAAAACTGGAAACCGCCCTGGCCCTCGTTGAAGGCTGGGTGGACGAACTCACCGCTGCGGCCACGGAGAAACTGCTGCCCTCCGCCGGCGCGCTCCGGGAAACAGTCCGGCGCCGCCGTGCCACCGGCGGTCCGGCGGAGCACGCGTTCTCTTCCCTCGTGGGACTGGAACTTCGTCCCCGCCGCCTGCGCGAGGCGGCCACGTTGTGGGCCGCGCTTAGGGACGAGCGCGGTATTGCCGGACGCGATGCCATCTGGCAGCACCCGGACCTCCTCCCCACCGCCGAGGACCTCGATGACCCGCAGGGCTTCAGCGGCCGCCGCAAGCTGGCCGAGGCCAGCGACACCGAAGTGGACGATGCCCTGCAGAAGCTGCTGAGCGGCGGCTTCGACGACGCGCCGCAGGATGATTCCGACGCTGGCGACGGGGAACAGCCCACTGGCGACGGTGACCAGCCCAAGGCTTAGCCGGACCGCGGGTTCGTTCCTGATGATGTCGGTGTCATTGGCCGGATTCTCCGAGGCGGCCGGCCGCGACATCTGCTGGCCCCTGGTGGATGACGAACCCCTCCGCCACTAGAACGGGCAGTCCGGACCCTCTGAATCATTGCTGCCAGCGGTCAGGCCCCGGGAGGTGGCGAAGGAAACACCTTCCAGGAATGCCTTGGCCCGCATCGTGTCAGGGTAGGCCTCCAAGAGCTTCCAGAACGCGGCATTGTGCCCGGCCACCAGCAGGTGGGCGAGTTCGTGCAACAGAACATAATCGATGACCCACTGCGGCATGGGCCTGAGCTTGTCGGAGAGCCGGATGGAACCTTCCGACGGCGTCGCGGAGCCCCAGCGCGAGTTCTGGTTGCTGACCCAGCGGACCGACGTCGGGATTGCCCTGCCGCCGAAGTACCGGGCCGAAAGGGCTGCGGCGTGGGCGGCCAACGCAGTATCTGTGGCTGGCTGCTTACTTCCTATGAGGGAGCGCCGCTCCCCCTGGCGGTGCAGTTTCTCCAGCATGCGGTGCACCCATTCAGACTCCTGCGCCGCGGTGAAACGGGCCGGAATGGCCACCACTGCCGTGCCGTTCTCCCAGAAGGCGGCCACGGTCCTGGTCCGGCGCGCCGACCGCCGCACTTCAACGCGTGCCCCGTCTGCGGTGGTGAGGGGAAGGGTGTCCTGTCCTGCCGGCCGCCGGGTCACAGGGTGGTGCTTTCGACGAGCACCCGCAGCACGTCCTCGCCGTAGCGTTCCAGTTTGGACGGACCCACGCCTGCCAGCGCCGCCAGTTCCTCCAGTGTGGACGGTTTGGCCTCTGCGATGGCGGTCAGCGTGGCATCCGTGAAGACCACGAACGCCGGCACCTCCGCGGCCAATGCAATTTCCTTCCGCCACTGCCGAAGGGCATCGAAGGTCTGTTCTTCGTAGCTGGGAGGACAGTCGTTACAGCGGCCCACCTTCCGTTCGGCGCCACTCGCCAGCATGCTTCCACAGATCCTGCAGGTGGCGGGGGCCGCCGATTTCCGGCGCGGTGCCGGCCCTTTTCCGCGGGCGCTGGAACTGGCAACCGAGTTGGGCCGGAGCCCGTCGAGGAAGCGTGAGGGTTTGCGGTTGGCCCGGCCGCCCGGCGTGCGTGCCGTGGACCAGGAAAGTGACAGGTGCTCGCGGGCCCGCGTGATGCCCACGTAGAGCAGCCGGCGCTCCTCATCCACGGCTTCGGGTGTGTCCGCGAAGGAAATGGGCATCAGGCCTTCGCAGAGGCCCACCAGGAACACGGCGTCCCATTCGAGACCCTTGGCGGCGTGCAGCGAAGCCAGCGTCACACCCTGGACAGTGGGCGCATGCTGGGCGAGGGACCGCTCCTGGAGTTCATTAACAAAGTCACCGAGACTGAACTGCTCGCCCCGGACGTGGACAAGCTCGTCCGCAAGAGCCACTAGCGCGGCCAGGGACTCCCAGCGTTCGCGCAGCGCGCCGCCGTTATGGGGTGGAGCCTCCGTGTAACCCAGCGAGGCCACGATATCGCGGACCAGTTGGCCGAGAGGTTCCGGTGTCGCGGTTTCAGCGACGGCCCTGGTGGCCGCGCGCAGCTGAAGGATGGCGTCGCGCACTTCCTTGCGGGCGAAGAAACGCTCACCTCCACGGAGCTGGTAGCTGATTCCGGCCGCCGCGAGCGCCTGTTCGTAGGCTTGGGACTGTCCGTTGGTGCGGAAAAGGACAGCCACCTGGCTGGCGGGAGTGCCGGCGTCGAGCAGTTCCTGAATCTTGATGGCCACGGTGGCGGCTTCGGCTTCATCGTCGCTGCATTCGGTGAACTGCGGGACGGGCCCGGCCGGCCGCTGGGCCACCAGCTGCAGCGGAGCCGCCCAGGCAGCATCAGCCACCGGCCCGCCGCCGCGACGGGCGGCAAGGAGGTCGTTGGCCAGCTTGACCACCTGCGGCGTGGAACGGTAATCCCGGATCAGTTTGACCACATTGGCCTCGGGGTACTGGGCCTTGAATCCCAGCAGGTGTTTGGGCGAAGCGCCGGTGAACGAGTAGATCGTCTGGCTCGCATCGCCCACTACGCACAGCTCGTCCCGCCCACCAAGCCACAGTTCCAGGAGTCGCTGCTGCAGCGGCGAAACGTCCTGGTACTCATCCACCACAAAATGCCTGTACTGCTCGCGGACGGTGGCTGCGACTTTCTGGTCCTCCTGCAGGATCCCGACTGTGATCAGGAGTACGTCCTCGAAGTCGATGACGTTGCGGTCGGTCTTGACGTCCTCATAGGACTGGAAGACCCGGGCGACGGCGGTGAGATCGAACCCGCCCGGAGTTCCCCTGCCCTGCGCGTTCTCCAGGTAGTTGGCAGGGGTCAGCATGGAGACCTTGGCCCACTCGATTTCGGAGGCGAGGTCCCGGATGGACGCGCGGTCAGTGCTGAGCCGCAGGCGGCGGGACGCTTCAGCGATCATCTGGGCCTTGTGGTCCAGCAGGTTGGGCAGCGTGCCGCCGACCGCCTGCGGCCAAAAAAACTGCAGTTGCCGCAGGGCGGCGGCGTGGAAGGTGCGCGCCTGGACACTGCCCACGCCGAGGTCCCGCAGCCTGCTACGCATTTCCGCGGCGGCCCGGGCGGTGAACGTCACGGCGAGGAGCCGCTGGGGACTGTACACCCCTGAGTGCACGCCATAGGCAATCCGGTGCGTAATGGCCCGGGTCTTGCCGGTGCCGGCACCTGCAAGGACGCACAGCGGCCCATTCAGCGTGCTGGCGACCTCGCGCTGTTCAGCGTCAAGTCCCCCAAGGATTCGTTCCTCAAGGGACTCGGCACTGTCAAAATTCTCTGTGGTCACTTCTGCTGCTCTGTTGTTGTCGCGACTGCCACGTGCTGGCGTCTGGCCAAGGGTGATGCCTGGTCCGGGTCTTAGGTGTCCGGGCGGTCCATGATCCGGCCGCCATACCAGTGCTCAATCAGCGAGCGTGCAATGGACAGCCGGCTGGAGATGGTGATTTCACCTGTAAGCACGGCGTCCTGGAGTTCTGCCCGGCTGAACCAGCGCGCACGGGTTACCTCCACGCCGTCGGGCTTTGCCACGGCGTCTTCGGTGATGGCGGTAAATCCAAGCATAAGGGAGGCCGGGAACGGCCACGACTGCGAGCCCAAGTACTGGCATCCCGTGACCCGGACGCCCACTTCTTCGTGGATTTCCCTGACGACAGCCTGTTCCAGGGATTCGCCTGGTTCGACGAATCCGGCCAGCGTGGAGTAGTTCTTGGCGTCAACCGGCCCGCCGCCACCTAGCAGCAGCCGTCCGTCCGGCCCTACAACTGTGACGATGATGGCCGGATCCGTGCGGGGGTAGTGTTCCGAGCTGTCCACGGGGCAGCGGCGGACCCAGCCGCCGGCCTCCACTGCGGTACGGGCCCCGCAACGGGGGCAATGCGTATGGCCGGCATGCCAGTTGGCGATGGCGCTGGCTTCCACGAACAACGCCGTGTCAGTGGGGTTTAGGACGGCAGCGATGTCGCGGAAGCCAGCCCACTGCGCATCATCCGGGATTCCCGCAGCACCGGGCTCGGCAGGTGCGGAAAGGATAACGAGGACCACTTCGGTGCCGGCGGCAAGATCCGAGCCGTCCAACGCTGCGCCGAGATAGATGACCTGCTCCGGGGCTGAGCCGCGGTCCCGCAGGTCAGCGAGCAATTGGGCGGCTGCGGGCAGCAAGAGCTGGTTGCCTTGTACCAGGGCCTGCCGCCCGGCCAGGACCACTGCCCGAGTATGCTCGCTGTCCAGCAATTCCTCAACCATGCCTGGCCGGACGCGGTCAGCGGAGCCTCGGTCAACGGCAGCAGGGAGGACCGGCAGCACGGTATCGAACAGGTGGTTGGCCGGCAGCTGGACTGACTGCGGCTGGTAGGCCGGTATAGCGGACTCCGCATGACTCATGTGTCCACCGTACTGACTCGGGCTGACAATTTACATTCGGCGGGGCCATTCGGCAAGGACATGTGCTGTGGGCCTCCACGCGGTGCGCCGAGACCGACTTTTGCAGCATATCTGGAGACTCGCCGCCGCACATCGTTGTCTTGGACGCCACTCAATCTACCGTGGAACGGTGAGAAGAAAACCGATCGAACTGGCAGCCGTGGCAACCGCGGCAGTCCCCGGGCTGACCCCTACCGCCGTTAGCTCCGCTGCGGACGATCCCGCGGATTTCGACTCCGCGCTGCTGCTGGATTCGGAGGGCAAGCAGTGGCGGGTAAGGTCCCCGCGGCATGCGGAAGCAAGCGCCAGGCTCGAAACGGAGTTCCTCGTCCTCCGGGCATTCGTACCGGCCATCCGGGCAGAGTTGCCCTTCCTAATGCCCACGGTGGCCGGTGGCGTCCGGCTGGGCAGCCTCAGCACCTTTGTCTACTCCCATCTGGCCGGCAGCACGCAAAGTGTTGAGGAACTCACCGCGGGTCCCGCCACGCTGGCCCGGGAAATCGGGACAGCCCTGGCGGCCATCCATGATCTTCCGCACTCCCTGGTCAGCAACGCGGACCTGCCCAGCTATACGGCCAACGAATTCCGCCAGCGCCGGCTCAACGAGCTTGACCAGGCAGCCACTACCGGAAAAATTCCGGCGTCGCTGCTGCTCCGCTGGGAGCATGCCCTCGAAGACGTTTCGCTATGGCGGTTCAACCCGTGCGTTGTCCACGGCGACCTGCACGAGGACAACCTGCTCGTGGAAAGCGGCCGCGTCACGGCCGTTGCGGGTTGGACGGACCTTCGTATCGGGGATCCCGCCGACGACTTTGCCTGGCTGGTTGCCTCGAATGAACAGGATTTCGTGGACGCCGTTCTGGCAAGTTACACCGGCAGCCGCCGCGACGCCCCGGACCCGCATCTGATCCGGCGGGCCGCCTTGTCTGCCGAGTTCGCGTTGGCCCAATACCTGGTCAAGGGCATAGCGGCCGGCGACGACGGGATGGTTGCCGAAGCCGAAGGCATGCTGGAAACGCTCGCGGCCGATGTCGAAGAGCACGGCGGTCAGGCCATCAGTGTCGAACCGCTCCGCGCACCGAATGCCCCGGCCGACGACGCCGCCCAGTCCCCTGCTGCCCACACCGCGGCAGCGGGCAGGTCCCAGCAGGTCGGTCAGGCCGCTGCTCCGGCCGTGACCGTCGCCCCTGTGCCCGTCCTGTCAGCGGTGCCGGTTCCCGCAACGCCCGTTTCAGTGGCGCCCGCAGTGGAAGTCAGCCGAATCCCCGCCGAGCCCATCCCGTCCGACAAAGCAGCGGCCCACGACGAGCCTGACGACAAACCGGCAGCACGTCCGCTTGCCGAGGACACGTCCACCGCGGCCATCAGCATCGTCGAAGTCAGGAAGCACTGACACCCGGAAGCTCTTCGTGAATTCAGGGAGCACCGGCGTCAGGGCACGCTGACATCCAGGGCGGCGGTCACGATTCGTTCAAGCTCCTCGGCAGTGCCCAGATCGTGCAGCCGAACCACTTGGTTGTCCGCAACGTAGAAGAAGGCGGCCCTGACGTCCTCCACCTCCACGCCCTTGAGCCGGGACCAAGCCAGCCGGTACGCGGCGAGCTGCACCGATTTGGCCCTCAGCTGGGCGGCAGAGGGCCGGCGTCCGGTTTTCCAGTCCACCAGGTCCCACCTCCCGTCCCCGTCCTGGAAGACAGCATCTATGCGTCCACGGACCACAACGTCGCCAACACGGGTTTCCACCGGCACTTCGACAAATGCCGGCGACCGGTCGGCCCATTCCGAGGCTTTGAAGGTGGCCACCATGGTGTCGAGGCCGTACGCGGCGTCAATGTGATCGTCCGAGCCGGGGGCCTCACCAAGATCCAGCATGCCGGCTGCGCCGAAGTACTCTTCAACCCAGGCATGGAATGCCGTCCCCTTCCGCGCGGACATGCCGGGCTCACGCGGAACAGGCCTTCGCAGACGGCCCACTACCCCCGCCGGGTCCTCGCCAAGATCCACCAGCGTGGACGCAGAGATGTGGCCGGGCAGGTGAACGTCCTGCCCGGAAGCGCGCCGCGAACGCCGTTCCAGCAGCAAGGCCGCTTCCCTCGCCCAGCCAGCCGCATTGCCCCGAAGTCCTGACCCTGACTCCGTGGCGGATGCATGTTCCAGAATTGGCGCTGGGTCCCCGGGAATCAAGGCCTCCAGAGCGTCCCGGACACGCGCTGCGGCGTTCTCCATGGCCTGCCGCCTGCCGGGAACAACCCGCAGTCGCTCCCCGGTCCGCGCGTCCACCGGGCCTTCGAGGGGGTCATAGGGCCATCCGGCGACCTCAGTTTCGGTAGTCAGCGGGCTCTTCTCCGGCAGGGAGCCCTCGTCCACTGACGCCGGGTGCACCACGGCAGGGTTCGTTTCCGTGTCCCTTCCCGGAGCGCTGTCAGGCCCGGAGCCGACAAGCTGTTCCAGTTCAGCGAGGAACGGTGACATCTCGGCACGCCCTGCCCTGGAGCCCACCCATGCTGCGCTGGAGACCCAGAGGACGTGCTTTGCCCTGGTGTAGGCCACATAGGCAAGGCGGCGTTCCTCACCCTCACCGTGGACCTGGACCGCTGATTTGAAGTCCTTTTCGGCGTCCACCCAGCCCTTCTGGTCCGGCTGGTCGGTATCCCATTGGGGCAGGTCCGTTCGGTCCCCGCGCAGCGGCCACGGCAGTGCCGCCGCGCCGCTGCTCCAGCGGGAATCCTTGTTGCTGGGGAAGGCACCGGCGTTGAGGCCCGGAACAAAAACGACATCCCATTCCAGCCCCTTTGACGCATGGACAGTCAGCAGCTGCACAGCCTCGCGGTTGATATCCGGCGGCGGAGCCTCTAGGCCGTTTTCCTCGGCCGCGGCGGCTTCAAGCCAGGCCAGGAACGCCAGGATGTCCACGCGGTGCGAGGTTCGCAGGAAGCCGGCTGCCGCGTCCTGAAAGGCATCCAGGTTTCGGCGGGCCTGGTGGATGCTGGTTCCCGGCCGCGCTGCCACTTCGATGTCGAGCAACATGGCTCGTTCCACCTCACCGAGCAGCGTGGTGAGGTCGTCCCCGAGATAGCCGCGCAGCTGCCTGAGTTCCGTAGAGAGCCTGCCGAGGCGGTCGCGGGCCTGGTCCGTCAACGACCGTCCGTGGGAAGAGGTCCAGTCTTCTCGTGGCAGCCAGTCCAGCGCTTCGACCAGGCTGGCGCCGTCAATAAGGTCGCTTTCGATAACGGTTTCCTCGGACGCGTCTGCGGGCCCGTCCTCCGGTGTGGCAGCGCCGGCCGGGCGGCCGCGGCGGCGTGCGAGCTGGCTGGACCAGTCTTGGAAGGCCAGCAGGTCTGCCGGCCCGATCCGCCAGCGCGCGCCAGCCAGGAGGCGCATCAGAGAGTCCGAGCGTCCGGGATCGGCCAGCACCCGGAGCGTGGCCACCAGGTCAACGATTTCAGGGGTATCGAGCAGCCCGCCAAGCCCCACGATTTCGTAGGCAATCCCCCGCGCCTCGAACTCCCGACGGAGGGTTTCCATCTGGGCACGTCGCCGGCACAAGACGGCGAGTGCCGGTGGTACCGGCGTGCCGTCAGGCTCCCGCTCAAAGTCCGTGATCCGGTACTTCAGGACGTCCCCGGCAAGGACTGCGGCTTCGTCGAGGTCTGTGCCGAAGCGGCCCAGTACCACCCGCCCCTCCACCGCGAAAGGGCTGGGCTGCAGGGGCGGCACATTCGCTGCAGCGTCAGCCGTGCCCGACGGAATGGTGCTGTCCGCAGCGCTGCCGGCAGGGGCCTTCTGGGCCTCGGCGCGCCCTAAGGCCTCGGACATGATGTTGGCGGCGGACAAAATGGCCCGGCCGTTGCGCCACGCCGTTGTGAGGTAGGACGTAGGTGCGGGCACGAAGCGTCCCGGCCCGTCGTTCCCGTCCACGCGGACCGGGAACTCACGGACAAAGTGGAAGAGCTGACCTGCCGAAGCACCACGGAAGCCGTAAATCGACTGGTTGGGGTCTCCCACAGCGGTGACCGCGTGGCCCTCGCCGAAAAGCCGCGAAAAAAGAACCAGCTGGGCATACGATGTGTCCTGGAACTCGTCCAGGAGCACCACCTTGTAGCGCTGGCGTTCCATGTCCGCTGCAAGGGGGACCTCACGGGCAACACGGGCCGCAAGTGCCACCAGGTCGCCGAAGTCCAAAGCTCCCCGTGACTTCTTAGCGATGGCGTAGCGGCCCACCATGTCAGCCACGCTGGCCCTCGTGCGCAGCATCGCAGCGAGTTCACCGGCTGCCTGGGGGGCGTTCTTTTTCGCTCCGGCCACATAGGGACGTTCTTCGAACTCGGCGAGCCGCGCCAGAAGCCAGGCCTCGACGTCGGCCGGTTCCTGCAGGTGCTCTGCGCACTCCCCCGCGAGCTGGATGACAGCCTTGACCAGTGTGGACTTGGCGGCCTTAAAGTGGCTGTAATCGCCGTCGAACGCTTCCACCACTTCGCTGGCGAGCTGCCAGGCCTGGGCCCCGCCAAGCAGCACAACGTCGCGTTCCACGCCCAGCCGCAGCCCATAGTCAGAAACGATGCCGCTGGCAAATGAGTGATAGGTGGACACTTTGGGCTCAAGGGCATCGCTGCTGAGCAGCCCGTCGGGGAACACTTCATGCCGTGTGTCCTGGGCAGCGATCCGCTGCAGTGCCGCCAGCTTAGCCCGGATCCGAGTGGCCAGCTCGCCTGCTGCTTTCCTGGTGAAGGTCACGCCCAAGACTTCCTCTGGCCTGACCCAGCCGTTGGCGACGAGCCAGACCACGCGGTCGGCCATCGTGGCGGTCTTGCCGGAGCCCGCTCCCGCGATCACCAGCCGGGGGGCCAGGGGTGAGGAAATGATGGCGGACTGTTCGGGCGTCGGCGTATTCTTTTCGCCCAGCAGCCTGGAGAGCTGCTCCGGGGTAAACAGTGGCGTTGGCACCTGGGGCTGGCTCATTCAGTGACCTGCTTTCCACGGATACAGAGCGGACAGACCTCAGGTAGCCTGCAGCCGTGCCCCCCGTGGCTGCTCTTTGCCGGGTCGTGCCTGGCTTCGAAGCTGCTGCCGGACATGACGGCGGCCGCATCCGTGACCATGTCCAGCGCCCAGTTATCCTGGGCCTCCAGGGGATCCTGTTGCTGGACGCCGGGGCTCTTGGTGCTTGTTCCGAGCTGCGCCAGCACGGCGCCGCCCGGCACCGGGGAGCCCTGTGATGAGTCCGGCACTAGCGTGTCGGGTTCGGCTGGGCCGGGCAGACCGTGGACATCCGCGAAACCGCCCGCAAGGACCGCTGCCTGGTAGGCCCCCAACTGTGGATGGCGAGCCAACTCTGTCTTGCCAGGCTGCCTTTTACCAGTTTTGAGGTCCACAATGACCAGCCTTCCTTCGCCGTCCATCTCCAGACGGTCAACCTGGCCGCGGAGCACGGCGGCGCGGGGAAGGCCGGTCCCGACGGCCAAATCTTCGACGGACCGGGCATCGTGCTGCCCGGCGTCCGCCGGGGGAACGTCGGGCAGCCGGACCGCAAAGTCCTGCTCGACGCCCAGCAGGCTCCGGCCCTCGCTCCGCATCACCAGAACGTACTGGGCGAGCTTGCGCACCATTGTTTCGGCACGTTGGAAGTCGAGTTTGCCTTCCCAGTTGTCCTTCATGCCCAGGGTTGGCCACCGGCGGATGAGCTCGGCGACGTACTCGCCGCCGGAGGCCTCCGGCAGGTCCTGCGCGATAGCGTGCACCAGCGTGCCCAGACTCCGGGCGAAGTCGGTGGCGGCTTCTCCCCCCGCCGCCTGCACAAACCAGTCGAGCGGTGATTTCTGCACGGATTCCACCTTCGACGGCGAGACGTAAACCGTCCCTCCGGGCGGGACAACCGGCTCCGACGTCGTCAGGGGCGGCAGGCCCCACCAGCTGTCCGGATGCGCTCCGGGGACGGCCGGTTCCACGGCGGCAAGTCCGGCCAGGACCCTTGCGGCTTCGGCGGCCTCGGGCTCATACCTTCCATCCAGCTGAGCGTATTGGCGCAGTTCTGCCACCAGGGCGCGAAGAGTCATGGGCCGTTCCACCGGGGTGAACCCCCGGCCCTCGGCGCCAGGCTCAAGCGGCGCCACATAGTCAAGGAAAGACGACGGCTGGTCATCCTCGGACGAAACTGCGGTGCAGATCAGGATCTCGCACGCCCTGGAAACGGCCGTGGAGAAGCTTCGGAGTTCGTCGTAACGAATTTCCCGCAGCCGGCTCAGCGGGTCCAGCTGCAATGCATAGCTGACCCCGTGCTCGACGGCGTCAGCGTACAGGCTGCTGCCCAGCAGCTCACCGCGGAGCCGGGTATTGGGCCAGACGCCTTCCTGCAGCCCCGCCACGATGACCACGGGCCACTGCCGCCCGGCAGCACTGGCCGGGGTCATCAGCTCGACGGCGTCGTCCACCTGCGCCCGGGCGGCCAGGGTATCCATCGGCAGCTCCTGGTTCAGGAGGTACTCAAGGAACTGCTCCGGCCCGGCGCCGGGCATCTGGTCCACGTAGCGCTCGGCTGTGTGGAAAAGCGCCATCATGGCATCGAGGTCCCGGTCGGCGCGGGCGCCGTGGGAACCGCCGGTGAGGGCGGATTCGGTCCACGCGTTGGCCAGTCCGGTGGAGTGCCACAGGGCCCAGAGAACGGTCTCGGCGTTGGCTCCAGGCTCGGCCGCGGCGCTCCGCCCGGCCTGGATCATGCGGGCGGTCCGGCGCGCGGAACGGCCTTCCAGGCCCAGTGTCCCCAAGGCCCCGGGTTCCGATAATGCTTCAACCAGCAGTGCGTCGCTGGTCCGTCCGCCGCCGCCCAGCAGTTCTTCGCGCCTGAGCGACTGGCGTAGCCGGCGCAATTCAATTGATGTGGCGCCCCCGATCCGTGACGTCAGCAGCGCGACGGCGGCTTCCGGGGTCAGCAGTTCCGGATCCAGCGCAATGGCGTAGGCGTCCAACAGCGGGCGCACGGCCACCTCATCGCGGACCGCGGACTCGGCTACCGGAACGCGTACCGGGATCCCCTGGCCCGTGAGGTATCGCTGCAGCTCACTGAGCTGGCCGCCGTTACGCACGATCACGGCGATCTCGGCCAGGTCGCGGCCATGGTTGACGTGCTGGTCCAGGATGCGCTGGGCAACGTACCGCAGTTCGTGGACCGGGGACGGCACCAGGTGTGCTTCCACCGTGCCGGCGGACTGCGGGTGGGGTTCGACGACGGCGGTGGGCCCGTGCGCGGTTCCGGCTAGGCGTTCGGGCTGCTTGAGCCGCCTTGCCAGCTGGCCGCCCGCACGCTGTGAGATCCGGCCCGCGACGCCGAGCCAGGCTTCGGCGATGGCGGGGGCGTGCCGATAGGTGTGCCACAGCGGCCGCTCGATGACGCCGGCTGCCGTCGAAAGCAGGCGCGGCAGCTCAGCGACCAGGTCGGGCCTGGCCCCGCGGAAACCCTGCACGACGGTATCCGGGGAGAAGGCGATATAGCAGTCCTTGCCGGCGGCGATGTCGGCGAGCAGTTCGAAAACGGCAGGGTTTGCCTCCTGCACATCGTCCACCAGCACCAGCTGGAGACGATCGCGTTCCGCGGCAAGGAAGTCAGGCGCATCCTGGAAGATCTGCCTTGCCGTTGTGATGATGCCGGCGGGGTCGAAGGCCTCCGGCATGCGCAGGTCCAGGACGTCCCGGTACTCGGCGTATAGTGCCGCCGCGGCGATCCAGTCCGGCCGGCCGCACCGGCGGCCCAGCTCCTCCAGGTCACCGGCGGTCCGGCCGGATTCGATGATCCGGTCGAAGAGTTGGCGTACCTCGTGGCGGAAGCCCCGCGTCTCTAGTGCCGCTTCCAGGTCGGCAGGCCACGGAAGTTCCAGGCCGGGCATCCGGTGGCCCTCCAAGAGTTCGCGGATGATGAGGTCCTGTTCCGGGCCGGACAGGAGGCGCGGCGCGCGCGGTAGCGGAAGGATTCCCTCAGCCTTTGCCCGCCGGATCAGGTCAAACGCATAGGCTGCCCAGGTCCGGGCCGGCGTGGTGCTGAGGCTCCTGTCCAGCCGTGCGGTGAACCGGTCGCGGAGTGAATCGGCGGCTAGGCGTCCGGGTGCCAGAATGAGGATCCGTTCCGGATCAACGCCGTCATGCAGGGCACGACGGACCGCGGCTTCGATCAGGACGGTTGATTTTCCGGTTCCTGGTGCACCGGGAACCAGGACCGGCCCGGAGCCGTGAGGCACGTCGACGGCATCACGCTGGTCCGAAGACAACGCCGGAACGTCGGCGTGCAGCTGCCGCGGAGGCAGCAGACGCAGGCCCGTACCGTTGGCACGCCCGGCCGCGGAAGCGGGCCTGGCAGATGTGCGTGTGGACTTGGTGGGGTCAACTACGGGGATTGTTACGCTCACACAGTCATTTCATCATCAGCCACCGACAATCTATGCAGCCGCCGCTCCAGCTGCTCCGCCATGGCGTCGATCCGGTCGAAGTCATCCTCACCCGGGGCCCAGCGTGCTGCAGTCAGGTCCACCCGCCAATTGCCTTCGCCGGTACGCAGGAAGGCATCGTAGTTGCCGAGCAGCGGCGTTCCCTCCTGCAGGTACCGGCGGAGCGCTTCGGCCTCGTGGCCTTCCGGACCCTGGCCGCTTGCTTTGAGAATGCGCCACCACGCGACCTGGCTGCCGTAGTGGCTCATGGCGTGGCCCACCTGCCGGGGACCGCCGGATCCCAGCAGCTCGGCCACATCACCATAGGCCAGTGCTGTTCCGGCTGGAACCAGCTCGACAAGCGAGAGCACCGTCTCGATGAACTCTGTCCGCATACACCAAGGGTACCGGCAGTGGCGCTGGCGGATCCTGTCGGTGCTGGCCGGTAGCGTTGAAGCATGACCTCCTGGAACACCCTTCCCCGCGCAGCCTTCGATCTCGAAACCACCGGACGGAATTCGCGTGCCGCGCGCATCGTCACGGCGTCGGTCACCGTGGTGGACCACAAGGGGGACGTCATCACCGAACACGAATGGCTGGCCGATCCCGGCGTCGAAATCCCTGCCGAGGCCAGCGATGTCCACGGCATCACCACGGAGCAGGCCCGGCGTGAGGGGCGCCCGGCCCAGGAGGTCACCGGAGAGCTCGCCATCGTACTGCAAGACCTCTTCGACGCCGGGATTCCTGTCATTGCCTTCAACGCCAGCTACGACTTCACCGTCCTGGCCGCGGAGTCCGCCCGCTACGGCGTCCGGCAGTTGAGCCGCTTCCCCGTCCTGGACCCGTTCATCATGAACAAACAGGTGGACCGTTACCGCAAGGGTAAGCGCACGTTGACTGCTTTGTGTGAGGAATACGGCATCACGCTGGACAACGCCCACACGTCGGCCGCGGATGCTTTGGCCACGCTCCGGATGCTGGATGCCATGGCCATCAAGTTCCCTAAGCTCAAGATGCCGGCCAGCCAGCTTCACGAACTGCAAAAGGACTGGGCTGTCAGCCAAGCCGCAGACTTCCAGAACTACCTGCGCAAGACCAAGCCCGCTGCGGTGATTGAAGGCGAATGGCCTGTCCTTCCCCCGGAAGACGCCAGCGGTGACTTTTAGCTGAGAGCTAACTCACAATTAGGCGGGAACCGCGGACAGCCCTCATGGGAATCCTTGGATTCGGCTACGAGGGCATCATTCATTCATCAGATGTTTAGAAACAAATACATTCGTTCGTATATTCGGCCAACAGCGCCTTCAAGCATGATTTTATTCTCCTGAAAGCGCCGAAAGCCTAAAATGAGAAGATTAAGTTCAGTGGTAATCCCGCCCCGGCCGGCCACCAGATGGGAACAAGGCGCCCGGCGCCACACGCGCAGCCTTAGGCCCGGTTGAACTTATGACTCTGATGAAAGTGACTTTCCATGAAGACCAATGCCATGAAATGGCTGACCAGCATTCCCGTCGCGATTGCCCTTGCTGTCTCGCTGGCCGCCTGCGGCTCGGGGACAGCGCAGCCAAGCGGCACGCCAACCGACGCCCTCGCCGGCAGCGACCAGCAGACGCTGGACAAGTACACCACCGCCGACGTCACGCCGTTGGACAAGATCGACAAGACCAAGCTGGGCCTTGTCACCGACGGGACCTTGCGCGTAGGCACGCTTTCTGACGCTCCGCCCAACATCTTTATTGACCCGTCGGGCAACTTCACCGGTTACGACAACGAACTCCTGCGTGCAATGGGCGAAAAGCTGGGGCTCAAGGTCGAGTTTGCCTCCACGAAGTTCCAAGCGCTTCTCAGCCAGGTCAAGAACAAACAGTTTGATGTTGGGTCCTCGTCGATTTCCACCACGGACGCCCGCCGCGAAAGCGTTGCTTTCACTAACGGTTACGACTTCGGCTACATGGCTCTGGTGACCAAAGAAGACGCCAAGGCCCAGACGTTTGCCGATCTCAAGAGCGGGCTGCGCATTGGCGTCGTCAGCGGCAGTGTGCAGGAAGACTACGTCAAGAACACCCTGAACCTTGAGCCGGTTGCATTCCCCGACTACAACACTGTCTTTGCCAGTCTGAAGAGTGGCCAGGTGGATGCCTGGGTGGCTCCCTCGCAGCAGGCCACAGGCCAGGTCAAGGAAGGTGACGGCACGAAGATCGCCGAGAAGAAGCTCAACACGCAAAACTTCACTGCCTACGCGGTCGCCAAAGACAACCCGGCCCTCCTCGAAGCACTGAACTCTGCCCTGGACGCGATCGTTGCCGATGGCACCTGGACCAAGCAGACTTCCCAGTGGTACACGGACCGCAAGACCGCTGCCGAGCAGACCCCCGAGGGATGGAAGCCGGGTAGCAAGGCCGTCCAGGTCGCTGCGAACTAGAAACCGGCAACCCAGAGAAGATAGCGACGCCAATGGATTACCTGACACGACTCGGAGAAACCTTCCTCGACTGGGGGCAGATCGCCGAAGTTCTGCCCAGCATGTTCACCGTGGGCCTGCCCAATACGCTGCTGCTGGCGATCACCTCAGGACTGATCGGGGCATTCTTCGGCCTGGTCCTGGCCCTCATGGGGATCTCCCGGAATCCTGTGGCGCGGTGGGCCGCCAGGGCCTACACGGACGTGTTCCGTGGGCTGCCCGCGGTCCTCACTATCTTGGTCATTGGGCTTGGATTCGGGCCTATTTACCGCGAAATCACGGGGAGTAACAGCCCGTACCCGATGGGCATTGCTGCGCTTTCCCTGATGGCAGCCGCGTACGCAGGCGAGATCTTCCGCTCCGGTATCCAGAGCGTGGAGAAGGGGCAGTTGGAAGCTTCCAGGGCCCTGGGCTTCGGCTACGGCCCCTCGATGAGGCTCGTGGTGGTACCGCAAGGAATTCGCCGGGTGCTTCCGGCACTCATGAACCAGTTCATTGCCCTGATCAAGGACTCTTCACTGGTCTTCACCTTGGGCTTGTTGGCCACTGAACGCGAGCTGTTCCAGATCGGCCAGGACGCTGCCGCGCGCAGCGGCAACCTGTCCCCCTATGTAGCTGCGGGCATCTTCTATCTGGCCATGACCATTCCGCTCACGCACCTGGTGAACTACATCGATAACAGACTGCGGACCGGCAAACCGGAAAAGCGTGAACCGGACGAGCTGGCGGCACCTATCGGCAAGGGGGCACAGGCATGACGGAATTTACTTCCGGCACCCTGACCGGCAAGAACCTGCACCTTTCGTTCGGGCATAACCATGTGCTCCGCGGCATCGACCTCCACGTTGAGAAGGGCACCACGGCCTCGGTCATTGGCCCGTCCGGCTCCGGAAAGTCAACGCTCCTGCGGGTCATGAACCGTCTCATCGAACCGGACCAGGGAGACATCCTGCTGGATGGCCGTTCGGTACTGAAGGACAACCCGGACGAGCTGCGCCAGCGGATCGGCATGGTGTTCCAGCAGTTCAACCTGTTCCCACACAAGACCGTGCTGGACAACGTCTCGCTCGCGCTGCGCAAGCTCCGGAAGCTCTCCAACGAGCAGGCGCGCGCCGACGCCCTGGAGCAGCTGGACCTGGTGGGCCTCAAGCACAAAGCTGACGCCCGCCCGGCCAACCTCTCCGGCGGCCAGCAGCAGCGTGTCGCGATCGCCCGTGCGTTGGCCATGAAGCCTGAGGTGATGTTCTTTGACGAGGCCACCTCCGCGCTGGACCCCGAGCTCGTGAAGGGCGTCCTGGCGCTGATGGCCGACCTCGCCAAAGGCGGCATGACCATGGTGGTGGTGACCCACGAAATGGGCTTCTCCCGCAACGTCTCAGACACCGTCACGTTTATGGACGCCGGCGTGGTGGTCGAATCGGGTCCGCCCGAGCAGATCTTCACCTCGCCCGCAACGGACCGGCTGAAGGGCTTCCTTTCGGACGTGCTCTAGTCGCACCAACGGCAAATCCCCGCCTCCCAGACATTTTCCCCCCCCACGCATGGTGCGGGGATTTGCCCGGGAGACGGGGATTTCTTGCTTAAGCCGTGGACTGCATATGAGGGCGCCCGACGCCGGGACTAACCTTTGGCGGCAGCGGCGGCCCTTGCGGCGGCCGGGAGAGCGTCAAAGATCCGGTTCATCGCGGCGTCGTCGTGGGCGGCCGAGAGGAACCAGGCCTCGAAGACCGACGGCGGCAGGTAAACTCCGGATTCCAGCATGGAGTGGAAGAACGGCGCGTACCGGAAGGTTTCCTGCGCCTGGGCGTCAGCGTAGTTGTGGACCCCGTTGGCGGACGTGCCGAACGCCACCGAGAACAGGTTTCCGGCGAACTGGATCGAGTGGTCCACGCCGGCACCATCCAGGGCCTCGGACAGTGCAGAAGCGAGTTCCAACGAGCGGGCGTCCACAAACGAATACACGTCGCGGGTGGCGTGCGTCAGGGTGGCCACGCCGGCTGCCATGGCCACCGGGTTCCCGGAGAGCGTGCCCGCCTGGTACACCGGGCCCAGGGGCGCGAGGTAGTCCATGACGTCGGCACGCCCGCCGAGGGCCGCCGTCGGCATTCCGCCGCCGATGACCTTTCCGAAGGTGAGCAGATCCGGGGTCCACGGGTCCGTTGCGTCAGGAGCGCCGCCGGTGAGCCCCCAATAGCCGGAGTAGCCGGTGCGGAAGCCGGTGAGTACTTCGTCCACGATCAGCAGGGCGCCGTGCTCGCGGGTGATGCGTGACAGCCCCAGGTTGAAGCCCTCCCCCGGGGTCACCACGCCCATGTTGGCGGGGGCGGCTTCGGTAATGACGGCCGCGATGCTCGGCCCGTGCGCGGCAAACGCTGCTTCGACGGCGGCGAGGTCGTTATAGGGCAGAACCAGCGTTTCTGCGGCAGTGGCTTCGGTGACGCCAGCCGATCCCGGCAACGCCAGGGTGGCAACGCCCGATCCTGCAGCGGCAAGCAGTCCGTCCAGGTGGCCGTGGTAGCAGCCGGCGAACTTGATGATGAGGTTCCGGCCGGTGAAGCCTCGGGCCAGCCGGACTGCCGTCATGGTGGCCTCCGTGCCGGTGGAGACCATACGGACGCGTTCGGCGGCCGGCACGCGCTCCTGGAGGATGGCAGCCAGATTGGCCTCGTCCGGGGTGGACGCGCCGAAGGAGAGGCCGCGGTCAACGGCCGCATGGACGGCCTCCAGGACGCCAGGGTGGGCGTGTCCCAGCAGCGCCGGCCCCCAGGAGCAGACCAGGTCGACATATTCTTTGCCGTCGGCATCAGTCAGGTACGGGCCTTTGGCCGACACCATAAACCGCGGGGTTCCACCCACCGAGCCAAAGGCCCGGACGGGTGAGTTGACGCCACCAGGCATCAGGGTTTGGGCACGGGCAAAGAGGTCTTCGGAGCGAGTCATGCCCCTATTCTTCCATCCCGTGCGGTGGCATGCGGCGCCACCGCCACCTGCTGGCGCTGGATACAGTGGCCGCCCGATGAAGAAGCGGCCTGCATCAGCGATCCGCGAACATGTCCGCAAGCATATCTGCAACGAGAGGCGCCACCCTGGAACCGAACAGCTCGATGGAACGCATCATCTGCTCGTGGGGCAGCGTGCCACTGCTGTACTTCATCTCGAAGCGGTCCGCACCGAGGGTGCCCTTGAGCCGGGCGACCTTCGCCGCCACTGTTTCCGGCGAACCAATAAACAGGGCACCATCCTCGTCGGCCGCGGCTTCGTACTCGCCGCGCCCGGCCGGTCCCCAGCCTCGCTCCGCCCCGATCTTGTTCCGGGTGGCGAGCCAATGCGGGTAGTACTCCTCAAGGGCCTGCTCGTCAGTCTCGGCCACATAGCCGGGCGAGTGCACGGAGAGTGCCTGCGGTTCCTTACCGGCTTCGGCAAGGGTGCGGCGGTACAGATCGGCGTAGGGACGGAAGCGCTCGGGCTCGCCGCCGATGATGGCCAGGACCATCGGGTAGCCGTAGGTTGCCGTGCGGACCACGGACTGGGGTGAGCCGCCCACCCCGATCCAGGTGGGAAGCAGTCGGCCCTCCACGTGCGGATAGACCATCTGGCCCCGAAGCGACGCCCGCGTCCGGCCGTCCCAGTTCACCGGATTCTGGGACCGTACCCGGTCATAGATTTCCAGCTTCTCCTCGAACAGGGCGTCGTAGTCGCCAAGGTCGTAGCCAAAGAGCGGGAAGGACTCGGTAAACGAACCCCTGCCGAGGATCACTTCGGCGCGGCCGTTGGAGAGGGCGTCGAGTGTGGCGAAGCGCTGGAAGACGCGGATGGGATCGTCCGAGCTCAGGACCGTGACCGCACTGCCAAGCCGGATGTTTTCCGTGACCGTGGCGATGGCTGCGAGCACCACGTCCGGCGCGCTGACGGCGAAGTCCTTGCGGTGGTGCTCCCCCACGCCGAAGGAGTGGAGTCCGACGGCGTCGGCCACCTTGGCCTGTTCCACCACCTGGCGCAGCACCTCGGCGTGGTGCTTGGGTGCTCCGTCGGCAGCCAGGTCGACGTCGCCGAAAGTGCTGACGCCAAGCAGGATGGAGTATGCAGGGACGGGGGCCGTGGGGTTGCCCGGGGCTGACGGAGTGTTTACGGAAGGCTCGCTATTTTCATGCATACGCATACAAACCGCGGAGCATCCGGAAACATTCCCCGCCGGGTCAGGATTCCTTCAGCCAGCCGGCAACTTCGGCGGCCCAGTAGGTCAGCACTGTGTTGGCACCGGCCCGTTTGATGCCCAGGATGGATTCCGTGATGGCACCGCGCCGGTCGATCCAGCCGTTGGCTGCGGCAGCCTCGATCATCGCGTATTCACCAGAGATCTGGTATGCCGAGACAGGCACGGGGCTCATGGCGGCGACGTCGGCCAGGATATCCAGGTAGCTCATGGCCGGCTTCACCATGACCATGTCTGCGCCTTCCTCCAGGTCCAGTTCCACTTCGAGGAGGGCTTCGCGGCGGTTGGCAGCGTCCATCTGGTAGGTGCGGCGGTCGCCCTTAAGCTGCGAATCCACGGCTTCCCGGAAGGGGCCGTAGAAGGCGGAAGCGTACTTGGCCGCGTAGGCCAGGATGACGGTGTTTATGTGGCCGGATTCCTCGAGTGCCTGGCGGATGACGGCGATCTGGCCATCCATCATGCCGGAGGGTCCCAGCACGTGGGCGCCGGCGTCGGCCTGGGCAACGGCCATCTGGCCGTAGATTTCCAGCGTGGCATCGTTGTCCACGTAGCCGTCGGCGTCCAGGACGCCGCAGTGGCCGTGGTCAGTGAATTCGTCCAGGCAGACATCGCCCATGATCACCAGGTCGTCGCCCACCTCGGCTCGGACATCCCGGATGGCCTTATTGAGCACGCCGTCCGGGTCAAGGGAAGCGGTGCCGCGGGCATCGCGCACGGCGGGGACGCCAAACAGCATGATGCCGCCCACGCCCAGTTCCACGGCTTCCGCTGCGGCGCGCTTGAGCGAATCGGTGGTGTGCTGCACAACACCGGGCATGGAGGAAATGGGCAACGGCTCGCTGAGCCCTTCGCGGATGAACGCCGGCAGAATCAGGTCCGCCGGAGCCAGCCGGTATTCAGCGGTAAGCCGGCGCATGGCGGGCGTGGTGCGGAGGCGGCGCGGGCGGTGGTTCGGAAAGCTCATCGGGTGTTCCCTTCGTTGGCGAATACGGTGCCCAGCGCGGCCACTATGCCGTCCGGGGTGGGGACTTGGGCGGTGGCGGCCACCGGGATGCCAAGGGCGGCAGCCTCCGCCGCCGTCGGGCGTCCGATGGCTACGAAACGGCAGCGGCCCAGCGGCAGGAGGGTCGCGGCGATGCGGCGGGCAGCGCTCGGCGAGGCGGCCACGACGGCGTCGAGCGTCCCGGCGTCGAGCTCACTGCGGGTCTGCGACTGGCTGAGCTCACGGGGAGCCCCAGGGTGGGAGACCCCGACGGCGGACGGCAGTTCCGCCTCCAAGCGGACTTCCGGACGGGCCGGGTAGTCCACGGTGTGATAGGCCACAACAGCAGTGACGTCTGCCCCCTGGGCTGCCAGTCCATCCCGCAGGGCAGGCGCAGCTATGTCCGCCTGTGGCAACAGCACGCGCGCCGGGGCGGCGGTCCAGAGGTCCACGAGCCCTTCGGCGGACTGGATGTTCACCGGGGCGAGGGCCACGGGGATGCCGGCGGCTTCAAGGATCCGTCGGGAGGACGGGCCGATCGTGGCCACCCGCGTTCCCGCCGGCACCAGGCCAGCTGGCGTGGTCCCACGCTCGGCCGCTTTTTCCACGAGCATCCGCACCGTGGTGATGCTGCTGACCACCAGCCAGTCGAAGCCACCGGCGGCCAGGGTATCCAGGGCGGCATCGAGAGCCGGCTGGTCCGCGGCCTGTTCAAAGTCGATGAGCGGCAGGACCAGCGGTTCGGCCCCCAGGCTGCCGAGCAGCGCGGCCAGAGGGCCGGCACGGTCTGCGCTCCGGGTGATCAGGACGCGTCGGCCGCCGAAGGCGCCTGTAGGTGCATCAGGATGCGGCAAGGTCCGCGATCTCCGCGGCGCCGGCAGCGAGCAGGAGCTCGGCCACCTCGATGCCGAGCAGCGTGGCCCCGACTTCGGTGAGGCCGTCCGTTGCCTTCTTCTCGCGCACAGAGCTGGTGCCGTCCACGGCACACACCGCGGCTTCGAGGTACAGCACGCTGCCCTTGCGGTAGGCAAAGGCACCCACGGGGGCAGCGCAGCCGGCCTCGAGGCGGGCCAGCACGGCACGCTCGGCGGTCACGGCGAGGCGGGTGTCCTCGTCGTTGAGCGCGGCAAGGGCTTGCGCCAGAACACTTTGCGAGCCTTCGGTGGAGCCTGCCTTGCGGGGGGCGTCGGCACTCCGGCATTCGATGGCCAGCGAACCCTGCCCTGGCGCCGGCAGCATCACGTCCAGCTCGAAGAATTCGCTGATGGTGTCCAGGCGGCCGATGCGTTCCAGACCTGCGGCGGCCAGCACGACGGCGTCGAGGTCCCCTGGTGCGCCTGCCGCGTTGCCGGGCAGCCCGGGCACGCGGCCCAGTCGGGTATCCACGTTGCCGCGGATGTCCTGCACGTCCAGGTCAGGGCGGGCGGCCCGCAGCTGGGCAGCGCGGCGGGGCGAGCCTGTGCCCACCTTTGCGCCCTGCGGGAGATCTGCCAGCTTGAGGCCATCGCGTGCGCACAGAGCGTCCCGCACGTCGGCACGTTTGGGTGTTGCGGCGATGGTTAGGCCCAGCGCAGCGCCCGTGGGGAGGTCCTTGAGTGAGTGCACAGCGACATCGCAGGTGTCGTGCAGCAGTGCATCGCGCAGCGCTGCTACAAACACCCCGGTGCCGCCCATCTGGGACAGTGATCCTGTCTTGACGTCGCCTTCGGTGGTGATGTGCACCAGCTCTACCGGGAAGCCTCCGACGGCGGCCAGCTGGTCCGCCGTCTGCTGCGTCTGGGTAAGTGCCAGCTTGCTGGCCCTGGTTCCGATCCGTACTGTCACTGCGTTCCTACTCCCCCGGCAGCGCCCGCGGACGCGGCCGGATATGCGTCATGTCCGGTGCCGACGGTGGTGTCGGCTCCGGCGATGGTGGGCTTCTCGCCGCGGAAATTGGCGCAGCAGCCCGGCCGGCAGACGTCATACCAAGGGCCCAGGCCGGTCACGGAGGGCCGGTCGCCAATGTTGTTGGCGAGCGTCCGTTCGGAGATGAGGTCAACCAGGCCGTTCACAAACTTCCGGTGCGTGCCCGGGGTAGGCACACGCGTGGCAGCCAGGCCGAGGGTGCGGCAGGTCTCCAGGGCTTCGGTGTCGAGATCCCAGACAACTTCCATGTGGTCGCTGACGAAGCCCAGCGGGACGATGACGATGCCTTTGATGCCCTGGCCCGCCAGGTCTGCGATGGCGTCATTGATGTCAGGTTCAAGCCACGGGACGTGGGGCGCGCCCGAGCGGGACTGGTACACGAGGGACCAGGGGGCGGTCAGGCCTGATTCGGCCTGCACCCGGCTGATGACGGCTGCGCCGGTGGCCAGGTGCTGGGCAACGTATGCGGATCCTTCTTCGAACTCGCGAGGCTCGTCCCCGGACCGTCCGGCGGCCTCGGCATCCCGGGTCGGTATGGAGTGGGTGGCAAACAGGATGTGCACAGGGGCGTCCGGCGTTCCCGCAGCCGCGAGCTGCGCCCGCACGTCCGCGAGTCCGGCGGTGGTGCCTTCCACGAAGGGCTCCACAAAGCCCGGGTGGTCGAAGTACTGCCGGACTTTGTCCACCTCAATCCGGCCGTCCAGCCCCGACTCCGCCAGGGCGATGCCGATGTCCTCGCGGTACTGGCGGCAGCTGGAGTAACAGGAGTAGGCACTCGTGGTGACCATCAGCAGTTTGCGGTGGCCGGCGTCGTACGCGTCCTGCAGAGTCTGCGGAATGTAGGGGTCCCAGTTGCGGTTGCCCCACAGCACCGGAAGCTCAATGCCGCGGGCCGAGAGCTCCACTTCGAGGGCAGCCTTGAGTTCGCGGTTTTGCTGGTTGATGGGGCTGATGCCGCCGTTGGCCCGATAGTGGTGGGAAACCTCTTCGAGCCGCTCGTCCGGGATGCCGCGGCCGCGGGTGACGTTGCGCAGGAACGGGATGACGTCGTCCTGGCCCTCTGGCCCACCAAAGGAGGCCAGCAGGACGCCGTCATAGTTTTTGGGCGCCATCCGGCCGGCCTCGGTGACCGGGTTGATTCCGGTGAGTTCGGCGCCCGCAGCGGGCTCGGGCCGGGTCATGCGAGGACCTCAGCGACTTCTGCGGCGGTGATGCGGCGGCCCGTGTAGAACGGGATTTCCTCCCGCACGTGGTTGCGTGCTTCGGTAGCGCGGAGGTGGCGCATCAGGTCCACGAGGTCCACCAGTTCGGGAGCTTCCAGGCCCAGGATCCACTCCCAGTCGCCCAAGGCGAAGGAGGATACCGTGTTGGAGATGACCTGGGGGAATTCCCGGCCCAGCAAGCCGTGGTCGCGGAGCATCTTGCCGCGTTCGTCGTCGGGGAGGATGTACCACTCATAGGAGCGCACGAACGGGTAGACGCAGAGCCATTCGGCCGGGGCCACACCTCGTGAGTAGGCCGGGGTGTGGTTCTTGGCGAATTCGGCTTCCCGGTGGACGCCCATGGCGGACCAGACAATCTCCGTTCCGGCGAAGAGCGTGCTGCGGCGGATGTCGCGGATGGCCTGCTGCAGCGCTTCGGGCTTCGAGCCGTGGAGCCAGACCATCACATCGGCGTCGGCGCGCATTGCGGAGACGTCGTAGCTGCCGCGGTGCGTCACTCCAGCCTCGGCCAGGCGGAACAGCAGGGCTTCGAAATCGGCGGCAGCGTCAGCGCTGCGCACGAGTTCCTCGGACCGCTTGAAAACAGTCCAGAGAGTGAAGAACTGCTCGGCTGATTCTTCGGTTTTAGTGACAGATTCGGCAGAAGTGTGGCTCATGGTTACCAGTTTGCCCCTTCCCAACCGCCAAGTCGAAACCGGCGACTTCTACAAGACGTAGAAGTGCTTAATGTCACAGCTTCGGCCAAGTGCGGGTTTTGAGCCGATCCGCCATAGTGGTCAGATCTTGCGGATCCGGGTAAAAAGTAGTCCAGCGGCCCCGGCAGACCCCACCAGCCCCACACCAAGCCAGACCTTCGCAGGTTCGGCCGCCGCAGCTGCCGCAGTGGCCGAGGCCATGTTGTCCCGGCTGGCGGGTGCGTTTCCGTGGCGCCCCGGTCCCGAAACAGGCGTGGCGTTGGCGCCGTGGGCGCCCGTGGGCTGGTCCGCAGCGGGATCGTCGACCTGCCCGGGATCCTGGGTCCCGTCAGCTGGGGCGCCGGGTTGGCCGTCCGGCTGCGTGCCCGCCGGAAAGCCGGTGGCATGCGGAGACGTGCTCAGCGGCACCGGAACGCTCGACGGCGATCCTGGGCTCTGGGGCGTCGTGACCTGCGGAGTCGTGCCCTGCGGAGTCGTGCCCTGCGGAGTCGTGCCGTGGGGCGCTGGGCTGGCAGACGCCGATGGAGCGGACGTAGGCGCAGGTGAGGTCGGCGTCGTGGACGTAGGGGCGGGAGACGCTGTAGCCGTGGCCGTGGCCGTCGGAGCCGGAGTGGGAGAGGCTGAGGGCGCGGAAGTCGGTTGGGGCGAGGCTTTGGTCTGTCCGCCGGAACCGCCCAGGAGGCCATTCAGCAGGCCAGTGACCCTGGAAAAGTCTCCATCCGCTGCTACCTCGGCGGAGGCGGTGGGATCAGTACTGCCATCGGCCGCCTGGGATGCCGGCACGCCGGCGGACAGGACCAGTACCGCTCCGACAGCAGCCACGGCAGCGCCACGCCGGAGTCCCCCATGGATACTGGTCTGGGAACGGGAAAAGTCGGACCTGTAAATAACCATAGTTATCGACCCTAGCCACGTCAGGGGGTGGACGGAAAACCGAAACCTGCACCCCGGGGCGGCCTTTTCAAGGCCCGTATTCCGCTGAACAGGGGCGATGGTCAGCTGAGCAGGCTGCGAATTTCTTTTCGGGTATCGGCCACCACGGCGGCAAGTCCGTTGCCGGCCACCCATCCGCCCACTATGCCAAGACCAGCCTCTGCGGCGCAGAGTTTCCTGACCTCGGCCACACGCGCCTTGTGTCCCACGGCCGCGAACGGCAGGGCCCCTTGCCACCTGACAACATCCCAGCCGACGACGTCGGTCTCCTGCACCGGGACGTCCAGCAGTGCCGAAGCGTCATGCAAGGCAGCTGCCAGGAAGTCGGGGGCAATGGCGGGGGCCCCGGTCGAGTGTTCCGAGGCTTCCAGGCGGCCGTACGACAGCCGCAGGACGTGCGTCCCGGGACCTGCCGCAGCGGCCAGCCAATCCCATTTCGCGGTTGCATGCGTCAGGGCTTTCGCCCGGATGCCCGGAGTCTGGGGCGCCA
This sequence comes from Pseudarthrobacter sp. S6, assembly GCF_050156575.1. Classification (NCBI taxonomy): domain Bacteria; kingdom Bacillati; phylum Actinomycetota; class Actinomycetes; order Micrococcales; family Micrococcaceae; genus Pseudarthrobacter; species Pseudarthrobacter sp. S6. The sequence goes on from NZ_CP189581.1 coordinate 3,065,022, forward strand.
CCAGGATCCCGGTGCCCCGGGGCCTGCGGTCAAGTTCGGGCAGGTCCACCACCAGCGTGACCAACCTGACGTCCGGCCCGCTTTCCGGGCTCCTGCCAGCGAGCCCGGGTACGGCCGCCTGAAGCAGCCCCACTGCTGCCGGGCCGGGCAGCGCCACCACCAGCAGGCCGCCGTCGTACGTTGCGTCACCGGCGGTGACCCGCCACCCGTCCGCCGTCCGTTCGACGGCGCCCGCTGCTGTTCCACTCATCAGGGTGACCCCACGGCTGCGGAGATCGCTGAGCAGGGCCACAACCAGGGTGTGCATCCCGCCTTCCAGGCCCGCAACGGCGGAACCCGCCTTCGCGGCGGATGGCTGGGTGGAACCGCGCCGCTGGGCGGCCACCGCGGCGGCAAGGGAGCCGTGCTCTCGGACTCCTGACCGGAGGCCGGGGGCCACCATGTCCACGTCGAGGAGACCGGGGTCCGCGGAGTGCACGCCGCCCACCACCGGGGCCACGAGGCGCTCCAATACCCGGCGGCCCATCCGTGCCCGCACCAGCGCTGCGACGCTGGTGACCGAGGCAGACGCGCCGATCGAAGCCGGCAAGTACTTGTCCAGGGATGCCCGGAGCGAACCCACAAATCCCAGCGATCGCCTGACCTCCGGGTCCCAGGGGTTGGCGGGAATGCCCAGGACTCCGGTTTTGGGCAGTTCGCGCGGGCCGTCCGGAAGCTGCACCCAGGCGCCGCCCGGACGCGGCGCCACAACGTTGCCGCCGAGTCCAAGCTCAGCAGCAAGCTCAGCCACGGCGGAGGAGCGCGTGGCGTAAGACTCTGCTCCGCTGTCCAGGGTGAGGCCAGCCACCACATGACTGCCCACGCAGCCGCCCCAGGATGCGGCCGCTTCCAGGACGGTCACCGTATGTCCGGCAGCTGCCAACTCCCGCGCTGCCAGCAGGCCGGAGATGCCGCCGCCCAGGACGAGGGCGGCCTGGTCCGGCGTCAAGGAGCTGCTCATGGTCCTACTCCGTGGAAATGGAGTGGATGAGTTCTACAACCCGGGTCAGGACCGTAGGGTCGGTTTCAGGCGGCACGCCGTGGCCTAGGTTGAGCACGTGGCCGGGCGCGTAGGCGCCGGCCGCAATGACCGCACGGACGTGGGCTTCGAGTACGTCCCAGGGCGCGGAGAGCAGCGCGGGGTCGATGTTGCCCTGCAGCGGCACCGTTCCGCCCAGGCGCCGGTTGGCCTCATCCAGCGGCAGGCGGTAGTCCACGCCAACCACGTCCACGCCGACATCCCGCATGGCGACAAGGAGTTCGGAGGTTCCGGTACCAAAGTGGATCAGCGGCGCGCCGAGGTGGCGGACGTGGTCCAGCGCCCGGGCCGAGGCGGGTGCCACAAACTTGGTGTAGTCGGCCAGGCCCAGCGATCCCGCCCAGGAATCAAACAGCTGTCCCGCGGACGCGCCGGCTTCCAGCTGGGCGCGGAGGAACAACCCCGAGGCGTCGGCGGCCCAGTTGGCCAGCGCAGTCCAAGTTTCCGGGTCCGCGTGCATCATGGTGCGCGGGCCCAGGTGGTCACGGGAAGGTTTGCCCTCAACCATGTAGGCAGCGAGGGTGAACGGGGCACCGGCAAAGCCGATCAGCGGTGTTTTGCCCAGCTCGGCGACGGTCAGCCGTATGGCTTCGCGGATCGGTTCCAGCGCTTCCCAGGTCAGCTGCGGCAGGGCGGCAACGTCTGCAGCCGTGCGCACCGGCTTGTCCAGCACGGGCCCCACGCCCGGCACGATGTCCACGCGCACGCCCGCGAGCTTGAGCGGAATGACAATGTCGGAGAAAAATATGGCAGCGTCGACGTCATGGCGCCGGACGGGCTGCAGTGTGATTTCGGCCGCGAGCTCGGGCCGCAGGCAGGAATCCAGCATGGCCACGCCTTCGCGTACCTTCAAGTATTCCGGCAGCGAGCGCCCTGCCTGGCGCATGAACCACACCGGCCGCCGCGATGGCTTGCCGCCACGGTAGGCAGTGATGAGCGGCGAATCTGCGGTGCGGCCGTCCATCAGCGGATGGCCGGCAGAAAGGGCACTGTTGTTAGACAGGACACTAGACGCGGACTTGGACACGGCGGAGCTGGAAGTCATGCCTTTGATTGTGCCCAAAATTGGTCCTAAAAGATAACGACAGCCTGTCACCTGCAGCCGCCCGGCCGCGCCGTGGCATGAATCACGGTCCTCCAACGCCCGTGCATTTTGGTTGGGTTGTTTTACCGGGCAACGAAAAAGCTATGATTGGTCTGCTGTGGTTCTTTTTTCATTGGTGGCTACACACGCCGACATCGACCTTGAGACCGTTGCTCACCTGAGCAACGGTGCTTCCGGTATCGCAACATCCGCACTCTCCGGATCGCCGGCAGTGACGGGTGCGATTGTGCTTGCCACCTGCAACCGGTACGAAATCTACGGCGAAGCGCCCCACGCTGACGATGTTGAGGCCGCCCGTGCGGCCCTCGTGTCCGAGATCAGCGGACTCAGCGGGCTCAGCGAACAGCTTGTGTCCCGCTCCTTCAGCACACGTACCGGCCCCGAAGTCAGCCAGCACCTTTTCGCCGTCAGCGCCGGGCTGGACTCCGCCGTGGTGGGTGAACGCGAAATCGCCGGCCAGGTCCGCCGCGCACTCATCACTGCCCAGCACGAGCGCACGGCCAGCTCGGGCCTGGTCCGCCTCTTCCAGGCCGCCTCCAAGACGGCCAAGGACGTCGGGGCGCAGACCGCCCTCGGTTCCCGGGGCCTGTCCATCGTTTCCGTGGCACTGGATCTGGCCACCGACCTTTCCGAGAGCCCCGACTGGTCAGCGAAAAAGGTGGTGGTGTTCGGCACCGGAGCCTACGCCGGCGCCACCATGGCGCTGCTCCGCGAAAGGGGCTGCACCGACATCTCCGTGTTCTCCTCGTCGGGACGCGCCGAAGCGTTTGTCGCCACCCGCGGCGGAACATCGCTGGACAGCGGTTCCCTGCCGGTAGCCGTGGCGGCGGCCGACGTCATGATCGGCTGCAGCGGCTCCGACACCCGGGTCGAGGCCGGTGAACTTGCCGAGATCCGCGTGGACTCCGTCCAGCCGTTGATCGCGATCGACCTCGCCCTCACCCATGATTTTGACCCTGAGGTTGGCCAGCTCGACGGCGTCGAGCTGCTCACGCTGGAATCCGTGCGTTTGGCGGCACCCCAGGAACAGGCCGAGTCTCTTACCCAGGCCAGCGGCATTGTGTCCGGCGCGGCTCAGGCCTTCGAGCAGGAACGGGAAGCCCGCTCGGTGGATTCCGCCATCGTGGCGCTCCGCCGGCACACCATGAACGTCCTGGACGCGGAAATGGAGCGCGTGCGTGCCCGCCACGGCTGCACGGCCGCCGCCGAGGAAGTGGAATTCGCCCTCCGCCGGATGGTCAAGCAGCTGCTGCACGTGCCCACCGTCCGTGCCCGTGAGCTGGCGGCCAACGGCCAGCAGGACGACTACGTGTCGGCGCTCGAAACGCTCTACGGCATCACCGTGGAGCAGCCCGCTACGGCAGCGCAGGCAGAGTGCCCCGTGGACCACCTAGGCTTCGAAACCGCCTGACCTGCCCGCCCATTGCTCTATCAGTTTTGGCTCTCAACCGAACGTTTTAGGGACCAAAAGTGATAGAGCAACCGGCTAGTAGACCGGCTTTTGCGGCTCCACGTCGCGCACCCAGGCCAGGATTCCGCCGTCAAGATGGCTGACCCGCTGGTAGCCTGCCTTTCGCGCAGCTTCCAGCACGTTGGCTGACCGTGTGCCCGCCTTGCAGTGGAACACAATGTCCTTGTCCTGCGGGAGTTCCGCCCAAGCCTCCCCCGCGAGGATCCTGCCCTGCGGGATCAGCACCGAGCCGTCGATGCTCACAATGTCATGTTCGCCGGTTTCCCTGACGTCCACCAGCTCGAAGTCCTTCAGGCCTGCCTTCCGGGACGCGAGCATGGTGGCCAGCTGCGTCGCCGTCACCGTGTGCTCGGTGTCTGCGGAAGCGGCAGGGGTGATGCCGCAGAAGGCTTCGTAGTCCGTCAGTTCCGTAATGGGGGCCGCTGCCGGGTCCTTGGACACGCGGATCTCGCGCCAGCTGCCGCCCAGGGCATCAAACAGTGCCACCCGGCCCAGGAGTGAACGCCCGACGCCGGTGATCAGCTTGACTGCCTCGGTCACCATGAGTGATCCCACGGCAGCGCAGAGCATGCCGAAGACGCCGCCCTCGCCGCAGGAGGGCACAGACCCGGCCGGCGGGGCCTCTGGGTAAAGGTCCCGGTAGGTGGGTCCGTGCTTTTCCCAGAACACGCTGACCTGGCCGTCGAAGCGGAAGATCGATCCCCACACGTAGGGCTTGCCGAGGATGGCGGCGGCATCGTTGACCAGGTAGCGGGTTGCGAAGTTGTCCGCCCCGTCCAGGATCAGGTCGTAGTCTGCGAACAGTTCCAGTGCGTTGGAGGCATCCAGCCTGACGTTGTGCAGCCGGACCTCCACGAGCGGGTTCAGTGCGGCGACGGCGTCCCGTGCGGACTCGATCTTGGGCCGTCCAACGTCGGCCACACCGTGGATCACCTGGCGCTGGAGGTTGCTCAGGTCAACGTGGTCGTCGTCGACGATTCCCAGGGTTCCCACACCCGCCGCCGCCAGGTAGAGCAGCGCCGGCGAACCCAGCCCCCCGGCACCAATGACCAGCACCTTGGCGTTCTTCAGCCGCCGCTGCCCCACCGCTCCGATTTCGGGAATGATGAGGTGCCGCGAGTAGCGTTCCACCTCGGCCGGCGTCAGTTCACCGGCGGGCTCCACGAGCGGTTTAAACGAGACAGGGGAATCATTTGCGGTCAAAGTCGAAGCCATACCCCAATGTATGCCCCGAGATGCCGCCAGGTCATATTACCGCGCAGTATTGTGTAGGTAACGGCAAGCGAAAGTAGGGCAACTGTGGTCCATGAAGCACGGGCTGACCGGGCGTCCGGCGGCGAACCGGCCGCCCCCGAACCGGCCGCACCTCAACGGACCGCCGGCCAGCGGTCCGCCCGGCTTCCCCGGGATGAGCGCCGGGCACAGCTTCTCGCGGCGGCCCAGGAGGTTTTTGTCGCCAACGGCTACCACGGCGCGGCCATGGATGAGATCGCCGAGACGGCGCATGTCAGCAAACCGGTGCTCTACCAGCACTTCCCGTCCAAACGCGAGCTGTATCTTGCACTGCTGGACAGCCATCTCGCGTCGCTGACGGATCTGATGCTCGGGGCCCTGAGTTCCACCGATGACAACGACGAACGCGTGCAGGCCGTGATGCGTGCTTACTACCGCTTCATCGCCAGCGATGACCAAGCGCACCGCCTGGTCTTCGAATCGGACCTCATCAACGATCCCGATGTCAGTTCACGCCTCGAGACATTCAACAAGACGTTCGCGGATGCTGTGGCCCGCGTGATCGCCGAGGACACCAAACTGCCGCACTTGGAAGCACAGCTCCTGGGGCGCGGCCTGGCCGGAATGGCCCAGGTCAGCGCACGGTATTGGCTTGAAACGGATGGGAACCTGGACCTCGATGTGGCCAGCGACCTCATTTACCGTTTAGCTTGGCGCGGAATCTCTCGCTTCCCCAAAGAGTCCTAGACTACAAATAAGAGAACCCAAAGAAACTTTGATTGGCTGGGAGGCCCCCTGTTGGAAATTAAGATCGGCATTCAGAACATTGGCCGCGAAATCGTCCTGGAATCGGCTCAGGATGCAGACACTGTAGCCACGGTTGTTGAAGAAGCCATCACCAAAGGCACCGAACTCCGCCTCAAGGACGACAAGGGCCGCATCATCATCATTCCCGGCAACGCCCTGGGCTACGTGGAAATCGGCGCCGAAGAGGCCCGCAAGGTCGGTTTCGGCCAGTTCTAGCAGATCCGCAGCTGGCCGCCTTGGCGGTTGGCCGCTGCTTTCCGAGGAGATTAGATGCTTTCGCTGACCATCGTTGTCCTGGTCGCAGCGGCCGCAGGTTTTATTGTCTGGGCCAATGACAAGCGCCACACCCGGTATGGGACGGGGTTGCCCGCAGGGGTTGCCGTTGCGGTGGGTGCGGTCAGCTGGATCATATTTATCGCGGCAGGATTCGGCTACCAGCCGGGCCTGACGTGGATTCCCTGGGTCCTGCCCATGGCGCTGGGCACCGTCGCTGCCATCGGGACGGTCATCTACCTCGGGCGGATCCGCGAAGGCCACGATACTCAGCGGCTGACGCAGGCGCTCAAATTGTAGGCAATTTCTTATAGAACGGTGACCACCACCCAGCAGGGTGGTGGTCACCGTCCTTTAAGCCACCGGCTGGGCAGTAGCACCGAGCCGGGCGGCAGCAGCACTCACGGCCGCCGCCGCAGTGGCATCCCGCTCAGTGGCCTCGCCGCCGGCGTCGTGGGACGTATAGCGGAGATGGACCTTGTTGTAGCGCCAGTCAAGGTCCGGGTGGTGGTTCTGGTCTTCGGCCAGGCGTCCGACGGCGGCAATCAGCTCGAGTGCAGCGGCCGCCGTCGGCGTCTTATAGACAGCAACGAGCCCGCCCTGCCGGTACTGCCAGCCAGGCAGCGCGGCGAGGACGGCCTCGACCCGCTCGCGTGTGAGTGTGTCATGCTTGCCGGCCATGGCGGCCTCCTTGGCTCGTCTGGTGAGCCCGCCGCGGCCTTTGCCGACGGCGCCCGGCCTGGAGGAGAAGGCCTAGAGAAACTCTGCCCGGCCTTCCATGGCCGATGACGCCAAAGCGTGCTCGCGGCGCGGAATCCTGCCGGCCGCTTTCGCCAGCCTACCGGCGATGACGGCGTGTTTGAAGGCCTCCCCCATGAGTGCCGGGTTCTGCGCACGCGTGACCGCGGTCGCCAGCAGCACGGCGTCACAGCCAAGTTCCATGGCCAGTGCGGCGTCGGATGCCGTGCCGATGCCTGCGTCCAGCACCACGGGCACCGAGGCGCGCGAGACGATCAGTTCGATGTTGTGTGGATTCAGGATTCCCAGGCCGGTGCCGATGGGCGCTCCGAGCGGCATAACCGCGGTAGCACCCAGATTTTCCAGCCGCAGGGCCAGGACCGGGTCATCGTTGGTGTAGGCAAACACTTTGAAGCCGCGGTTTACAAGCTGTTCCGTGGCGTCCACCAGCTCCACGGCGTCCGGCAGCAGAGTCTGTTCATCGGCGATGACTTCCAGCTTGAGCCAGTCGGTTTCCAGCGCTTCGCGGGCGAGTTCCGCCGTCATAACCGCGTCCCGGGCGGTGAAGCAGCCTGCAGTGTTGGGCAGGATCCGGATCCCGTGGTCCACCAGGAGCTGGAAAAGGGACCCCGATTCGGCCGGCGAATAGCGCCTCATGGCCACGGTGGTCAGTTCGGTTCCGGACGCCAGCAGGGCAGCGCCCAGCCCGTCGAGGCTCGGGGCTCCCCCGGTGCCCATGATGAGGCGGGAGCCGAGCTCGACGCCGTCGATCATCAGCCCGTCAGCGGCTTCGGGCAGGTTCTGTGAGCTGATGTTGCTGGTTACTGTCATGGTGTCAGCCTCCCTGGACTGCTGTGACCAGTTCGACGTCGTCACCTTCGGCGAGCGCCGTGACGAACCACTGGCTGCGGGGTACTACTTCGGAGTTATGGGCGACGGCGACGCCGAGTTTCTGCCCGTCTGTCGCCTGACCGTTGGCTGCGAGGGGGCGGCCTGTGATCTGACTGATAAGGGTGGTGATGGAGGCTTCGTCCGCCACGGAATGGCGCGAGCCGTTGAGGGTGATGTTCATGCTGATTCCTTCTGAGGGTCGAGGTCCTTCATGTTGCTGATGTCCTTGGGTGTGGACTGTGTGCCGGTTGTGCGGTGCTGTCTTGAAAAGCGGGCCGGGTTGAGCGCCCCCCAACGAGGATCCGTCCGGCCGTCGAGCAATTCCCGGCAGATCGCTGCCGCCGCCGGAGCAAGGAGCACTCCGTGACGGAAGAACCCGGTGGCAATAATCAGTCCGGCAATGTTCTCCATGCTCTCCTGGTTTCCTGTTCCTGGTGCGGAAACCGGTACGCGGCCCAGGAGCGGCGCGTTGTCCGGGGTCGCCGGCCTTGCCCGTGCCGTGCATTCCAGGAGTTCAAGCTCCGAGACGGCCGGCACCAGGACCTGGGCGTCACGCAGCAACTGGTAGACGCCGCCGGCCGAGACAGCACCATCGCCTGTCCCGGCGAGCGCGTCCTCCCGTTGCGTCGCCCCGATCACCACCGTGCCGTCCCCTCTGGGAACGATGTAGACCGGCACACCATGGACTATTCCGCGGACTGTCGAGGTGAGGAGCGGACGCAGGTGCTCCGGAACAGCAAGGCGCAGGATGTCACCGTAGACGGGTCGCAGGGGCAGGTGCAGCCCAGCAGGCAGGCCTTCCAGCGACCCCGCCGCCAATCCGTTGGCCACAATCGTCTCCCCGGCGTGGACAGTTCCGCCGTCAGCGAGCACCACGCCGCAGATGCGTCCGTCCTCCCAAAGAACGGCGGCGGCCCGCTGGTCAACGGCGAATCCCCCGCGGGCACCGGCCACGGCGGTTTCTGCTCCCGGTTCGTGGACGGCCAGGACTTCCTGGAGGCACGCCACCAGCTTCCGTGGATCCACCTGGTGGTCTGCGGGGATGTCCAGGGCACAGGAGATGGCCGGGCTGAGCAGGGATTCCCAGGACCTGGCCTCACGGACAGTCAGGGGTTCCACCACCAGGCCGCTGGCCTGCTGTACGGCCCGGAGGTCCATCAGCGCCCTGCGGTCCGCGGCGTCCGCGCCGATGGCGAGGGTCGGCGTCGTCAGGTATCCGGTCTCGCCAGCCCCTGCCAGGGCGAGGTCTGCCGCGAAACCGGGCCACAGGCCGGAGGATGCAAGCATCAGCTCCAGGAGGTCTTCCTCCTGATAGTGGAGTTCGCTTACAGGTGCCAGCATGCCGGCGGCTGCCCAGCTGGCGCCTCTCCCGGGCGCGTCATCGATCAGCACAACGGAACGGCCGGACCGCCGGGCCTCCCAGGCTATGGCGTGGCCGATGACTCCACCGCCGATGACCGCCACGTCGGCGTGCAGCACCGGGTCCGGTCGGAATGATGCAGTCTCAGGCGGGCTGCTTATTGCGGGGGGCATATGGTTCCTTCCCTACGCCGGTACTAGCCGGATCAGGTCAAGCGGTCGGCTCTGACGCCCTCTCAGCCCGGCCGCTTTGTGACGGCTGCAACGGGCTCCCGCAGTACCTGCCCAGTTTAGGGGAATTAGGCTGGTTTCCATGAACTCGCAATCCTTCGCCGCTGCAGGCACGCCCTCAGCCAGCTCTTCCACACCCGAATCCTTGATCTCAACAGATCCCACCGGCGGCATAGGCCCGGGCCTCCCGCACAGCGCCCGGCTGTACCTCTGCACCGACTCACGCCGTGACCGCGGCGACTTTGGCGAGTTTGTGGACGCGGCTTTTGCCGGCGGCGTCGACATCATCCAGCTCCGCGACAAGGCGATCGAGGCGGCGGAGGAGCTGGAGCTGCTGGCCGTGCTTCAGGCCGCGGCCGAACGCCACGCAAAGTTATGGGCCGTCAATGACCGTGCAGATGTCGCTATGCTGTCCGGCGCCCCCGTCTTCCACATCGGGCAACAAGACCTGCCGGTCGCTTCCGCCCGCGCCCTGCTTGGGGCACCCACAGCGGTCGGGCTGTCCACGCACACCGCCGAACAGATCGAAGGCGCCATCCGGCTGTCCGGCGGGCTAACGTCCGAACGCGGCCTGGACTACTTCTGCGTCGGACCGGTCTGGGCCACTCCCACCAAGCCCGGCCGGGCCGGTGTCGGCCTTGAGCTGGTGCGGTACGCTGCCGAAGCAGTCCGCGCTGCCGGCGGCGCCCAGGCCACCTTGCCCTGGTTTGCCATCGGAGGCATCGATCTTGGCAACGTGGAGCAGGTAGTGGAGGCCGGTGCCGGCAGGATTGTGGTGGTGCGTGCCATCACCGAAGCCCCCGATCCCGCAGCGGCGGCTGCAGCACTCGTGGCGGCCCTGGACGCAGGCGCATCCTGACAATTCCCCGCGTGGCGGACCGTGGGCGTGCACGATCCATGCAAATCGGGCTAACCTGATTTTCGTGTCACATCATCGGTTGGCCCCCAATGTCCACGAGCAGACCAACGAGCTCGCGGCGGCACTGAGCGCCCTGCGGACCGAGCTGGAACTTCCCGGAACCTACCCGGCGGAGGCGGTCCGGGACGCGGAAGCGGCGGTGGCCGCACACGAGTTGCCGGGCGCTGACCTGACAGAGGTGGACTTCCTCACCATCGATCCGGCGTCCTCCACTGACCTGGACCAGGCGCTGTACATCGAGCGCGCGGACGCTGGCTACCGCGTGCTCTATGCCATCGCTGATGTGCCGTCCTTTGTCCGCCCCGGCGGCGTGCTGGATGCAGAGACCCGGCGCCGCGGCCAAACGTTCTACGCCCCGGACGGCCGGATCCCGCTGCACCCTGAGGTCATCAGCGAAGGAGCGGGCAGCCTCCTGGCCGGGCAGCTTTGTTCCGCCTACGTGTGGGAATTCGGGCTGGACAACACCGCACAGGTCTCCACGGTGAGTATCCGCAGGGCCACCATCCGCAGCAGGGCCAAGCTGAGCTACAAGGGAGTCCAGGCCGAACTCGACGCCGGGACGCCCGGTCCCGTGCTGCAGCTCCTGAAGGAAGTGGGGCTCAAACGGGTTGAACTGGAGCGGCAGCGTGGCGGCGCCAGCCTGAACATGCCCGAGCAGGAAATCGTGCAACTGCCCGACGGCGGCTACCGGATTGCCGCGGCACCGCAGCTTCCGGTGGAGGACTGGAACGCCCAGATTTCCCTGATGACCGGAATGTCGGCGGCGAACCTCATGTTGGCGGGAAAAGTTGGCATCCTGCGCACCATGCCGGCGCCGGACGAGCGCTCCCTGCGCCACTTCCGCCTCCAGACCGAGGCCTTGGGCAAGCCGTGGGACGGCAAAATCAGCTACGGCGAATACCTCCGCAGCCTTGATCCGACAGTGCCCCGGCAACTGGCCATCCTGCACTCCGCTGGCATGCTGTTCCGCGGTGCCAGCTACACGGCGTTTGACGGCACCGTCCCGGACGACGCCGTCCAGTCCGCCATCGGCGCCGCCTATGCCCACACCACAGCACCGCTCCGGCGCCTTATCGACCGCTTTGTCCTGGTAATCTGCGAAGCCTTGAGCAACGGCAAGCCGGTACCGGACTGGGCGCGGGAAGCCCTGCCGTCCCTGCCGGAGATCATGGCCGGATCCGACCAGTTGGCATCGCGGATGGAACGCATGGCGCTGGACACGGTGGAGGCCGCGCTGTTGGTCAACCATGTGGGCCAGGAATTCGAAGCGATCGTGATTTCCGGCTCCAAGCCACAAAAGGACAACGGAAACGGTAACGGGAAAAACGGCAACGGAGCCAGGAACGGCGCTGCGAAAAACGGGGCTGCGAAAAACGGGAACGGCCCCTCGGGGATCATCCAGATCGCCGAACCCGCCGTGACGGCACGCTGCGCCGGCGACCTGCAATCGGGCACAAAGGTGCGGGTCCGCCTGATCTCCTCCGATATTGCCGCGCGCGAGGTCCACTTTGAGCTGCTGGCCTGAACCATCAGTGCCCGGCCTGATCGGCCCAAAGCCGGGATTCCCGGTCCTTGCGGCTAGACTGAAGAAGTAGATATGGATGCCCGGTCGTTGATTTCCTTGATTTTGAATTCAACAAGCCCGCCCCTACGCGATCTTGAGATGCACCCGTTGGTCACCAGTGCCAGCATTTTGATAGCCCGCGATCGGCTTCCACTGGATTTGCTTGCGCGCCAGAGCGTGCTCCGGAACGGCCACGTTGGCCGGCCCGTTGAGCAGGCAGCGCCAATGCCCAAATGAATAAGGAAACTCCCCTGTGAGTGAATTGCATACCCACCAGATCCTGACTGACGACTCCGGCATCGAGACGATCGAACCCGAAGAAACCATCATCTCGGACGAGAAGCCGCACGAGATTGAGGAAAAATCCTTCGCTGACTTCAACGTCCGCGCCGACATCGTGGAATCCCTGGCCGACGCCGGTATCACCCACCCCTTCCCCATCCAGGCCATGACACTGCCCGTGGCGCTTTCGGGCCACGACATCATCGGTCAGGCCAAGACCGGCACCGGCAAGACCCTCGGCTTCGGCATCCCCGCCCTGCAGCGCGTGGTGGGACCGGACGACGCCGGCTATGACAAGCTCGCCGTTCCCGGCGCACCGCAGGCCCTGGTCATCGTGCCCACCCGCGAACTGGCCGTCCAGGTGGCCAACGATCTCCAGAACGCCTCCCGCAAGCGCAACGCCCGCATTACCACCATCTACGGCGGCCGTGCCTACGAGCCCCAGGTGGAGGCCCTGCAGAGCGGCGTCGAGGTGGTCGTCGGTACTCCCGGCCGCCTCATTGACCTTTACAAGCAGAAGCACCTCGTCCTGAAGAACGTCAAGATGGTCATCCTTGACGAGGCCGACGAAATGCTGGACCTCGGCTTCCTCCCGGACGTGGAAACGCTGATCGCCGGTACCCCCGCGGTTCGGCAAACGCTGCTGTTCTCCGCCACCATGCCCGGCCCGGTCATCGCCATGGCCCGCCGCTACATGACGCAGCCCACGCACATCCGGGCCGCTGATCCGGACGACGAGGGCCTGACCAAACGCGACATCCGCCAGCTCATCTACCGTGCCCACAGCATGGACAAGATCGAAGTTGTGGCCCGCATCCTGCAGGCCCGCGGCCGCGGCCGCACCATCATCTTCACCAAAACCAAACGCACCGCCGCGAAGGTTGCCGAGGAGCTGGTGGACCGCGGCTTCGCCGCCGCCGCCATCCACGGTGACCTGGGCCAAGGCGCCCGCGAGCAGGCCCTGCGCGCCTTCCGCAACAACAAGGTGGACGTCCTGGTGGCCACCGACGTCGCCGCCCGCGGCATCGACGTCGACGACGTAACGCACGTCATCAACTACCAGTGCGTCGAAGACGAGAAAATCTACCTGCACCGCGTAGGCCGCACGGGCCGCGCCGGCAACAAGGGCACGGCCGTGACCTTCGTTGACTGGGACGACATGCCGCGGTGGGGCCTGATCAACAAGGCCCTGGGACTCAGCGTCCCGGAGCCGGTGGAAACGTACTCCTCCTCACCGCACCTCTACGAAGAGCTGGACATTCCGCAGGGCACCAAGGGCCGTCTGCCCCGCAACAAGCGCGTGCTGGCCGGCGTCGACGCCGAGGTCCTCGAGGACCTGGGAGAGACCGGCAAGAAGAACACCCGCCCCAGCGGTGGCCGCGATGGCGGACGCGACAGCAGCAGCCACGATGCCGGCCGCACCGGTGGACGCGACAGCAGCAGCCGCCGCACCGGCGAGCCCGGCGGACGCTCCGGTGACCGCCGTCGTCGTACCTCTGATGCGGCGACGGCCGGCACCAGCCCCGCCCCGGAACCGGCCGCTGCGGCTCCAGCCGACGCCGAAGTGGACCCCCGTGCCCGCCGCAGCCGGACCCGCACCCGGCGCCGCAACGGCGAAGTAGTGGCTGGCGCCAACAACGGCCCGCAGCAGCGCAGCACCGAGGCATAACAGCGTCGATGACTGACACCGTCTGGGCGCCGGACGGCAGCAACCTGGTGGTTCACGCGGACAACGCGGAGTTCCTCCCCTCGCTGCCGGACGGCGCCTTCACCTTGATATACGTTGACCCGCCGTTCAACACCGGCAGGGTTCAAAAGCGCCAGGAAACGCGGATGGTGCTGAAGACCGACGGGGATGGCGACCGCGTGGGCTTCAAGGGGCGTTCCTACGACACCATCAAGGGCGCCCTGCACCGTTACGATGACGCCTTCAGTGACTACTGGTCGTTCCTGGAACCCCGGCTCGTGGAAGCCTGGCGGCTGCTGGCAGACGACGGCACGCTCTACCTCCACCTGGACTACCGGGAAGTCCACTACGCGAAGGTAATGCTGGACGCCATCTTCGGCCGCGAGTGCTTCCTCAACGAGATCATTTGGGCCTACGACTACGGTGCCCGCGCCAAGTACCGCTGGCCCACCAAGCACGACAACATCCTCGTGTACGTCAAGAACCCGGCGAAATACCACTTCGACAACGCAGAGGTGGACCGCGAGCCCTATATGGCCCCAGGCCTGGTGACTCCGGCGAAGCGGGAGCTCGGGAAACTGCCCACCGACGTCTGGTGGCACACCATCGTCTCCCCCACGGGCAAGGAAAAGACCGGCTACCCCACGCAGAAGCCCGAGGGCCTCATCCGCCGTGTGGTGTCGGCGTCAAGCCGGCCCGGGGACTGGTGCCTGGACTTCTTCGCCGGTTCCGGGACCCTTGGCGCCGTGGCGGCCAAACTTGACCGGAGGTTCGTGTGCGTGGACCAGAACCAGCCGGCCATCGATGTGATGGCCAAGCGGCTGGGTACCAAGGCAACGTTTACATCGTTCCCGTCCATCTAGGCTCTGGCCCGTTTACTTAGGTTTTCTTGGTAGTCTTTTCAGCGGCCAATTGGGCATCTTCCGTTTGATGACGCGTGGGTTGGTGCGTTGCCGGCGCGAGGGTAATAGTTCGTTCAGGATTTCCTGGCAGAATGCGGTGAAGGCTTCGGCCAGGCGTTTAGGGGGAAAAGGCCGATCCAGGGCCCGGGGTCTGTAGTTGTTCCGCCTGGCCTTCGGGGTCGGGTAGACCGCGGAAAGGTAGGAACCGTCCTCGACTTCCTCGAGTACGGGCAGCACGGCATTGGCCCTGACCCGCCACAACAGGGCCGCCCCGATTCCGGCTCTGTCCTTCCCAGCCGTGTACGAGAAGAACCCGCGGTCTGCCATCGCCAGCATGTCCTCCTCCAGCCTGTGGAGGAGGCCCGGATACAGGTCGTGCCCGCTGGCGGAGGAACCGGAGACCACGGCGCCGGTCACCGCGTGTGTGCCGCATTCGACCAGACCGAGGACCCTCGCCTGCGGGTAGGAGCTCTTGAGGTCCGTGGCCGTTCCGGGCCGGCCGTACGCGTGCTCGTTGGCGGGTGTGTCGGCCAGGTCCAAGCAGGTCCCTTCCACGGACTGCGCGCCACCCCTTGTAGAAGCCAGGCCCGCCCGGTCCCGCCAACGGCTTGGCGGTCTCGGCGAACAACTCCGCCATCGCGGCCGAACCGAGCCTGGTCCGGGCCTTGAAAATCGCGGCCTTCGTCGGGATCTGCCAGTGGCGGAAACCGGCCCGTGATCCATTCCATCCCGGAGGGCAGGGACCTCTCACTTCCTCGTACGAGCCTGCGGACAACAACGCCAACGCCATCACGTAATAGAGCATCAAGCGCGAGGGAAGTACCGGCTGCGCTGCTCACCGGAAAACCCGTCCGAGATCACCTATCCACTACGCGCCATCCCGAAACATTAACACACCCTGAGCTAAGTAAACGGCATTGGGGCTAGAGCAGGTTGGGTTCTCCCGGCTCCGCGGCGTCGGGCTTGAATCCGAAGGACACGAGGATCTTTTCCAGCTTTCCGCTCTTCCTCAACTCCGCGACGTCGGCATTGAAGGCGGCGACCAGACCTGGGTTGTCAAGGTTGACGGGGAAGTTGATTTGACCCGGCTTCACGGTTGAGAGGATTGCGGGATCAGCGGGCGGCACCTCAAACTTCAAACCGTCGATCGGGCTCTTCTCCAAGGTCGACTTCGCGGATGGGTAGGTGTCGATCACGACATCGATCCGGCCGGCTGCAAGGTCGGCGTACATAGCCTGCGCGGTTTCATACAGCTTTACACTGTCACCGAGGTACGTTTGGAGGTCGTCATTCCACAGGAATCCGAGAATGGAGCCCACCTTGTGACCTTTAAGGTCGGGTACCGTGGCCACGCCCTTCTGGGAAACGATGATCAGCCGGTCGGCGAAAACGGGGTCGCTGAGCAGCACAACCTTTGCTCGTTCGGCGGTACGGTACCAGCTTCCCGCCGTGGTGTCGGCGCGCTTGGACGTGATTGAGGGGATCATTGCTGCGCCCGCACCGGGGATGGCTTTGACCTTCAGGCACTCCATCGCTGCGATCTCGGTGAGAATCGCGCCTTCAGCGCCGCCGACACCAGCTCCCTCTGGGTATGCGAACGGAGGATACTGATAGGCCGCAACCGTCAGGAAGCCGGTCTCGACTGTGGTCACATTGTGCTTCGGCGTGCAATCGGAGGGTGCCGCACCCTCGTTCGCGCAGCTCGTGAGGACAAGAGATAGTCCGACAGCTGCGGTGAGGATGGCAAGTTTCTTCTTCATTGAAGTTTCATCGCTTTCTGAATTGTGGCTGGGCAACAAATTTGACTTCTGGAGTTGACGGGTTCGCGTGCTACAGATGTTTGGCTAGGTGACGCTCCAATCGCGAGACGAGCATTGTCGCGGGGATCGTGATCACTGCGTAGAGGAACGCGGCGGCGAGGAACACGGAGAAGTAGTCGAAAGTGACGGTTGCCTGAAAATAGGCTGCCTGCATAATTTCGGGAACCGTGATGACATAGGCCAGTGACGTGAACTGGAAGAACTGGATTGCGATATTCATCAGTGGCGGAATTCCCACGCGGATTGCCTGCGGCGCGATGATGAATCGGAACGAATCGAGACGGTTCATGCCGACCGCGATCGCGGCTTCGCTCTGACCATTGGGCACCGCATCAATGCTGGTTCGGATGACCTCTGCAGAGTAGGCGCCCGCCGACCAGGTGAACGCGATCACCGCCGACGCGAATGCTGTCGGAGTCAGCTGCAATTGAGGCAGGCCCTGGTAAACGATGTAGAGCAGCACGAGCAGAGGAACTCCGCGTCCGACCTCGACGATGACGAGTGCGACGATCTTAATCACCTGGAGCTTGCTCACGCTCGCATAGGCGAGTATGAGTCCCAAAAGGTATCCGAGAACGATCACGATCCCGGTCATGGAGAGAGCGACACCGACACCCTTGGAGAGGGCCGGCAAGTACTGTGTCCAGGACAGCAAGTTCTCGATCATGCGACTGAGAACCTTGCGCGCAGCCGGCTATCGACCTGCCGGGACACAATGGCGAGGGGAAGGCTTAAGATCAAGTAGATGATCCCGACGATGGCGAAAACAGTTAGCCCCTGACCTGTCTGTTGCGCCTGGGAGGCGGCACGGAACGTGAGTTCCACGACGCCGATGGTGGATGCCAGAGCTGAATCTTTCAGAAGACCAATTCCGTAGCTGGCCATCATCGGGCCGACAACCCGAAACACCTGAGGAACCACAATGAAGCGGTAGCTGTCGACGGTGCTCAGCCCGAGTGCCGCGCTGGCCTCTTCTTGGCCCCGACTGAGGGCGGCCAGCCCGGCCCGATAGATCTCCGCGAAGTAACTCATGGCGATGAAACTAAAAGTGGCGATCGCCGCCATCAGCGGAGACATCCGCAACCCCAGTTCGGCGAAGCCGAAGAACACGAGAAAGAGCCACACGAGCGGTGGCACCGCGCGCACCAGGTTGACCACTCCTCGCACAAGAATCCGGAGAAAAGCGAATCGCGATCGCTGCGCGAGAGCAAGCGGTATGGCGAGAATCCCGCCGATGGTGAAAGCTGATGCCGTGATCAACAGCGTGGCACCGATTCCGAGCGCGATGTACCCGACGACTCCTAACATCAACGCCCCACAACTGCGCTGAGGAACTGGCGGGTGCGTTCATGGGACGGCGCACTCATAATAGCGTGCGGATCCCCTTCCTCAACCACCGAGCCGTCGACCATGACCACCATGCGGTCGGAGACGTCCCGCGCAAAGGACATTTCGTGGGTGACCACGATCGCGGTCATTCCTTCATCGGCGAGTTCACGCATTACCGCCAGAACTTCCGCACCCACCTCAGGGTCAAGGGCGGAAGTTGGTTCGTCGAACAACATGACCAGAGGGTCGAGTGCGAGGGCTCGCGCAATGGCGATGCGTTGCTGCTGCCCGCCGGAGCATTGACCGGGATAGGCCTTCGCTTTTTTATCGAGCCCGACACGCTTCAGAAGCTGATAGGACTTCTCGTCGGCCTCTTCGCCGGAGCGCCCCAGCACGCGCTCCTGGGCAAGTGAGATGTTCCGCAGCGCAGTGAGGTGAGGAAACAAATTAAACGACTGGAACACCATACCTACGCTTCGCCGAATCGCGGCGAGCTCTGCCCTCGAAGGCAGTCGAGAGTCGGTCCGGACCGCAACAGATTCCTTGCCGATCGACACCGTGCCCTCGGTCGGCATTTCAAGGAAGTTGATGCACCTCAGAAAGGTACTCTTCCCCGCTCCACTCGGGCCGATGATCGACACTACTTCACCTTGATCGATTTCGAGCGTGACATTGTCCACTGCTCGGTGTTCCTTGTATTTCTTGGTGATTCCGCTGGCTCGCAGAAACATTGGCGCAGACTCTTCAGTATTGTTCACGGGATGATTCATGATTGTTTTCCTTCATTGGAAGAACTCGCGGCACCGTGCGCCGCAATCGCGCTGATTTCAAATCGTTTGTCTCCACGAAATCCCGCCACTTGCACGGTCGTTCGGGGCGCTAGCGGGTATCCGGAGAAACGTTTGAGATACGCCAGGGTGTAGGCGTCGAAATCCGTGAAATCAGCCAGGTACACCGTGAGTTACAGAACGCTGCAAGGTTCGAACCGGCTGCAAGAAGTGTCCGCTCAGGATGGTGATCACGACCGTTACTTTGACAGTAATCTCGCTAGGCGCGGAGCCGTGGGCCCGGGCCGGAATCTGCCCGCAGGGAGAGACGAGGCCACCATAGAGTCTCGCCGCCCCATACGTGCGCTCGACACAAATCGTGGTTGCCTCAGAGGTTCGGCGGGAGGACTGGCTCGGATCACTTGTACTCCTTGATTAACATCGTTGTTAGTGGGCTTAATCATAGGAATCAATTTGTGAAAAAAAAAGTATCAAAACGCTATCAATTCATCTTCAGTTACTATGAATAAATGGTTGATCTTTCGGCGTGGTGCGTAGTGGATGTGTGACACACGAGGGTCCTGAGCGGTTGAGTCATCATGTCTCGATCAGCGTTTTGACGGGGGTTTTT
This sequence comes from Pseudarthrobacter sp. S6, assembly GCF_050156575.1. NCBI lineage: Bacteria > Bacillati > Actinomycetota > Actinomycetes > Micrococcales > Micrococcaceae > Pseudarthrobacter > Pseudarthrobacter sp. S6. Next base: position 3,084,109 of record NZ_CP189581.1, read on the forward strand.
CCGCCGGATGTGGTGGAAAAGGTGCTGGCGTTGGTGTCCGCAGGCTTGTACGAGGAAGTGAGAGATCCCTGGTCTCCGGGATGGAATGGATCACGGGCCGGCGGGTTGAGTGAAGGTGGGCATGCCGAGTTGGGTCGTGTTGCGGCGCTCGGTGATTTGGTCCATTTCGGCAAGTTTGGCGCGGGCCCCTGCGAGGCTGACTTTGAGGCCTTCGGCTTCTCCGAGCCAGCGGTGGGACTCGGCTTTGGCGATGCGCTCAATGAGGTTATCGCGGATCTGTGCCAGACGGGGTCTGGCCGTGGGATCGGGCCGCAGCAGCGGGCAGCGCAGGCAGCTGTGCTCGTGGATGCAGTGCGTGTCGTAGGAGCGGCCGCAATCACCGATGGAAACTCGTTGGGCACTGCTTACGACGAGACACGCAATGGGCCTTCGCCGCTCCCCAGTAAGCGCTAGAGTACTCAGCGTTGACTAATGGTCAATGCGCGCTCCTTAGCTACAGATCCGCGCGCACAACTGCGGTTCCCGTACCCAATTCCTCTATCCTTGCGAGGACCTCCGGTGCAGTGAGATTCTCCCCGAAAAGATTGGGTTTTCCGGTCCCGTGGTAATCCGAGGAACCCGTGATCAGCAGTCCGTGCTTGGCGGCAAGGCTCCTGAGGAATTCCCGCCCCTCCTCCGGGTTGTCGCGGTGATCGATCTCCAGCCCTGCCAGGCCGGCGTCGATCATGTCGCGGTAGGTGCGCTCCCCCACGATCCGGCCCCGGCCGGACGCCACAGGGTGGGCGAACACGGGAACGCCACCTGCGGCACGGACCAGTTCGACGGCGGTGGCCGGATCGGGTGCGTAGTGTTGGACAAAGTAGCGCGAATGGGACGTCAGGATGGACGTGAACGCCTCCGAGCGGTCCGAAACCACACCGGCCGCCACCAAGGCATCAGCGATGTGCGGCCGCCCCAGGGTGGCCCCTGGAGCCACATGGTGGATAACGTCGTCCCACGTCAGCGGGTAGTCTTCGGCCAGCAAGGTCACCATACGTTCCGCCCTGGTGAGGCGCGCGTCCTTGGCCTTGGTGATCTCTTCAAGCAGCCCCGGATGGGCAGGATCGTGCAGATAACTCAACAGATGCACACTGATGCCCTGCCCGGTCCGGCAGGAAACCTCCATGCCGGGAACCATTGCCATCCCGTTTTCCCGTGCGGCGATGGACGCTTCAGCCCAGCCATCGGTGGAGTCGTGATCGGTCAGTGCCACCACGTCCAGGCCCGCCCGGGCAGCCGAAGCCATCACTTGGGCGGGGGTTTCGGTGCCGTCCGAAACATTCGAGTGGGCATGCAGGTCAATCCTCACCTGCCCAGCCTAGTTGACCGCGCCGGCGCGGGTATTGGCCCTGGTCTCGGTGCTGGTGAGACGATGGTGCCGTGAACGATGCCGAAAATACCCTGAACTCTGCTTCCCAGCCCCTCGATGAGCGCGTCAACAACCGCTCTCAGCGGCCCAGTTCCGCTGCATTCAAGGCCTTTATGGCCAGCAATTGGGCGCCTTCCGAGCAACAACTTCCGGCGCTCGACGCCGTGGCCCACTACGCCGCGGCCCGGCGTAAGGCCATCTCGGAGAAGTTCAAAGGCGAACGCCTGGTCATCCCGGCCGGTCCGCTGAAGGTCCGCTCCAACGACTGCGACTACAGGTTCCGTCCTCATTCCGGCTTTGCGCATCTCACCGGGCTGGGCCTGGACCACGAGCCGGACGCTGTCCTCATTCTGGAGCCTGCCGGTGAAGGAAAGGGCGACGGCGGCAGCCACCACCGTGCCACACTGTACTTCCGTCCGCTGGCCGGCCGGGATACAGAACAGTTCTACGCTGACTCCCGTTCCGGCGAGTTCTGGATCGGTGCACGGCCCACACTGGCCGAGTTCGAAGGACGCCTGGGCCTGGCTACGGCCCACATCGATGGACTTGAATCAGCGATCACCAAGAACGTGGGCGCGCCCGAAATCGGCGGCATCTCCATCAGGCTGGTCCGTAAGGTGGACGAGAACATCGATGCCTTGGTGGATACTGCCCGGTACAACACTGCCAAGGACCCGGACAACCTGGACCTGGCTGTCCTGGATGCACTGGATGAAAAACTTTCCGAAGCGCTGTCCGAACTCCGCCTGCTGAAGGATGAGTGGGAAATCGAACAGATGATGACCGCAGTAGCTGCGACTGTCGAGGGCTTCATGGAGGTAGTCAAGGCCCTGCCCCGCGCCCTGACCCATGCCCGCGGCGAGCGCGTCGTGGAAGGCGCGTTCTTTGCCCGTGCCCGCGAGGCAGGCAACGAACTGGGCTACGACACCATCGCCGCCGCCGGAAACAATGCCACCGTCCTGCACTGGACTCGGAACACCGGCCGGATCAACGCCGGCGAACTGCTGCTGCTCGATGCCGGTGTGGAAGCGGACTCGCTCTACACCGCCGATATCACCCGGACGCTGCCGGCCAACGGTACGTTCACTGATGTTCAGCGCAAGGTCTACGAGGCAGTCCTGGATGCTGCCGACGCCGGCTTCGCCGCTGCCCGGCCGGGTGCGAGGTTCCGTGACATCCACACCGCCGCAACCACCGTGTTGGCGGAACGCCTCGCCGAGTGGGGGCTGCTCCCAGTGAGCGTCGAGGAAGCCGTCAGCCCCGAAGGCCAGCAGCACAGACGTTGGATGCCCCATGGCACCAGTCACCACCTAGGCTTGGATGTCCACGACTGTGCCCAGGCAAAGCGGGAGCTGTACCTGGACGGCATCCTTACGCCGGGCATGGTCTTCACTATCGAACCGGGCCTGTATTTCAAGAACGAGGACCTGGCCATCCCGGCTGAGTACCGCGGCATCGGAGTGCGGATCGAGGACGACATCCTGATGACCGCCGATGGTCCGGTGAACCTCAGCGCCGCGCTGCCCCGCAAGGCCGATGACATCCAGTCCTGGATGGCAGGCATCTATCAGGAGCTGGACGGCGGGTTGCCAACCGGCGATAACGGCTAGAGAACGTACGTCCAGCGCATCTCCGCACGGATGCGCTGGACAGTCATAGGCCCCGGTGAAACTCTCATAACAGTTTTTGGCAATCGCTTGCCAAAAGTTGGCGTTGATGATTACTCGTCTCGATGACCCCATCGCCAAGAAGCCTACGAGACGTACTTCGGCTGGGTGACCAAGGACAAGGTGATTGGACCCGTCCTCTGTTTGGTGGGCAAATCCGAAGGCCCTGGCCGCCTTCGCGGCCGGCAAGGCAGCCTACTTCCCCATGGCGTCGCCGCTGTCCATCCCCGCACTGGACGCCTCAGCCGTCAAAGGCAAGTACAAGTACGCCCTAATGCCCACTCGTCCCCCGGGCGAGACCTCCAACCCTTTACGGCTGCAGGTCTTCGCGTCCGCGGTCGAGGGTGGCGCAATCCCCGTGTACTCGCAGCTGATGGCGGCCTCGCTGGTTTGCGCCGTCCCTGTCGTGGTGCTGTACTTCATGTTCCAGAAGTACCTCATTGGTGGACTGACAGCTGGCAGCGTCAAGAAGGACAGCTAAACAAACAACTCCGCCCGGTGCAGCAGTTGCTGCACCGGGCGGAGTTGTTTGCTTACTGCCGGCATCGCTCCTCGGGCCATGTATATAACCAGGCCTCCGGGGCGCTGCCTAGTGCGTGGATTCGCCGGAGTCCTTGGTGGTGTCAGGCAGGGACTGCGTCTGGGACTGTTCTGTGGTCTGCTGGCCTGTGCCTTGCTGTTCTGAGCCAGGCTGGCCGGTAGTGGCCTGGTCTGTGACACGGACTCCGTACTGGGGCCGGCCGTCAGGGAGGTCCGGGTAGCGGACGGCGGCCGCGGGAGCCTTCGCCGGCTGGGCCGCTGCCTCCGGCTGCGCGCCCTGCTCTGGGCCGGCGGCGTGGCCCGCATTTTGGACTGTCCCCTGTCCTGGGGTACCAGCACCCTGCTGTCCGTAGGGGTCATTCCAGCTGGCAGGGCGCGCGGGGGCCGGACCTGGCTGACTGCCCGGCTGGCCCTGTTGACTGCCCGGCTGGCCTTGTTGACTGCCCGGCTGGCCCTGTTGACTGCCCGGCTGGCCTTGTTGGCCGTACTCCTGGTTCTGGTAGCCCTGCGGATTGTAAGGCGCAGCGGCTGCGTCCGACCGGTTCATGGGCAGTTGCTGGAGCAGCCGGCGCGCATCATGGGCGGCTTCGACTGACACGACAACGTCGTAGTTGGTGGCCACCACCTGGCTGGTGGAGGTGAAGTCCCGCTTTCCGCGCTGCATGGCATACGTGACAATCCCGAACAGCATAAAGAAGGCAGCGCCCATCAGCACAGACGCCAGGATCGAGAAGTAGCCGGGCGATGGTGCGAAGAACGAAAGCATGACGCCAACGAAAAGGCCGAACCACATACCGCTGAGCGCCCCGGAGAGAGCCACCCGCGGGTAGCTGAGGCGGCCGGTCACCCGCTCAACCATCTTCAGTTCGTTGCCCACGATCGAAACCATGTGGACCGGGAACTGCTGGTCGGCGAGGTAGTCCACCGCCTTCTGGGCATCCAAGTAGGAGGTGTACGAGCCCACGGTGTCGCCGGTAGGCACCGTCCGGGCGTCGTCGGGCCCACTGGGGCCACCGGCCTTGGGAGCACCAAAAATGTTTGACATACACCCATTCTTGCCCATCAGCATGTAAGCCGCCTGTAAATTCAGCTAAAAGAGAGCAGACTCGGTAGCCTGTAGACGTGAGCACAAATCTTTCGCGCGTCTTCGTGGCCCGCCTGCTGGGTCTTGACGTCTTCGACCCTTTGGGCGACCGCCTGGGCAGGTTGCGCGATGTGGTGGTGCTCTCACGTGGCAGCCGCGGTGCCCCGCACGTGGTGGGTATCGTCGTCGAAGTTCCCGGCAAAAAGCGGGTCTTCGTGCCGATGACACGCATTACCTCCATCGACCAGACGCAGATCATCTGCACGGGACTGGTCAACCTCCGGCGCTTTGAACAGCGCGGCGCGGAGACGCTGGTGGTCGCGGAAATGTTCGACCGGCGCGTCACTCTCCGGGACGGCAGCGGCGACGCCACCATCGAGGACATCGCCATGGACCAGCACCGGTCCCGCGACTGGTTCGTAAGCAAGCTGTTCGTCCGCCGGGGCCACTCGCTGTCCCCGCTCAGCCGGCTGCGCCGGAACGAGACCATGATCATCGACTGGGCCGACGCCCTCCAGGGTGCCCGCACTGAACCGCAGGCAGCCACGCAGTTCGTCGCCAACCACGAGGACCTCAAACCCGCAGACTTCGCCGAGGCACTGCAGGAAATGAGCGACAAACGCCGGTTCGAAGTGGCCAGCGAACTCCAGGATGAGAGGTTGGCTGACGTCCTGCAGGAGCTGCCCGAAGACGACCAGGTGGAAATCCTGTCCGCCCTTGACGTCCAGCGCGCAGCCGACGTCCTGGAGGAAATGGATCCCGACGACGCCGCCGATCTCCTCGGCGAACTGCCGACAGCACAGGCAGAAGAACTGCTTCAGCTCATGGAACCCGAAGGCGCCGACGACGTCAGGCGGCTCCTCGAATACGACGAGGACACCGCAGGTGGCCTGATGACGCCGGTTCCGGTGATCCTTCCCCCGGAGGCGACTGTCGCCGAAGCACTGGCCCACGTCCGCCGCGAGGAACTCTCCCCCGCCCTGGCCTCGTCCATCTTCATCACCCGGCCTCCGCTGGAAACCCCCACTGGACGCTTCCTGGGTGTGGTCCACATCCAGCAGCTCCTGCGGTTCCCGCCCTTCGAGCCCTTGGGCAACCTGGTGGACAAGAATCTTGAGCCGTTGTCCGATCAAGCCCACATCAGCGAAGTGGCCCGCACCCTGGCAACGTACAACCTGAACTCCCTTCCGGTGGTCAACGACGCCGGCCGGCTTGTGGGGGCGGTGACTGTTGATGACGTCTTGGATCATCTGTTACCCGATGACTGGCGCGCCTATGATGGCGAAGCCCCGATAAGAAAACTGGGAGGCCGCATTGGCTGACACCGGCGCCCCCAAGAATCCCAACAAGAAGGCGGCAGCCAAGGGCGGGCTCGACACACCTTTAAGCGGCCGCCAGCGCATCCTGCCAAAATTCTCGCCGGATCCGGACGCGTTCGGCCACGCCACGGAAGGCTTCGCCCGGTTCATGGGCACGCCACAGTTCCTGGTCTACATGACCGTCTTCGTTGTCATCTGGCTGGTCTGGAACACGTGGGCACCGGAGGCGTGGCAGTTCGATTCGCGCCTCCTGGGCTACACGCTCCTAACGCTGATGCTTTCGCTGCAGGCCTCGTACGCTGCCCCGCTGCTGCTGCTTGCCCAGAACCGGCAGGATGACCGCGACCGCGTTTCGCTACAGCAGGACAGGCAGCGCGCCGAACGCAACCTGTCCGACACCGAGTACCTCACCCGGGAACTGGCGTCCCTGAGGATCGCGCTGCGCGAGGTTGCCACCCGCGACTACGTCCGGGCCGAGCTGCGCACGCTCCTTGAGGACATGCTGGAAGCGCAGGAGGAACTGCGGACACACGATCACGCCGGAGCCGGCAGCCACGAGTCACCGCGCGAGAAGATCAAGGACAGGCTCAAGGAAAAACGCGATAAACAGCGGAACCCCCGCACGCAACAGATTCCCAAGGTCAAAGCCAGCCATGCCGCCAAAGAGCAGGCAGCTAAGGACCAGGCCGAGAAGGAGCCATCCGTTCAGGAACAGGCCGTCCCGGAGCACAACCCGACCACCGAAAGCTGAGCCCTCCCCGCATGAGCCACCCTCTGGAGCAGGCTGTCAACGCTGCACTGGCCACCGTGATCGATCCTGAGCTCCGCCGTCCCATCACGGAACTGGGCATGGTGGAGTCCGTGGACATCTCTGCGGACGGCCATGTCAGGCTAGCCGTCCTGCTGACCATAGCGGGCTGCCCCCTGCGCGGGACCATTACTGCCGACTCCGAAAAGGCGCTCTCCTCAGTTCCAGGCGTGACCGCCGTCGACGTTGAACTGAAGGTGATGAACCAGGCCCAGCGGGACGCCCTGAAGGAACAGCTCCGCGGCGCCTCCGGCCAGCGCGGGATTCCGTTCAACGAGCCGGGGTCGCTGACCAAGGTGTTTGCTGTGGCCAGCGGAAAGGGCGGCGTGGGCAAATCATCGCTGACGGTCAACCTGGCCTGCGCCCTGGCCGCCCAAGGCCTCAGGGTGGGCATCGTGGACGCCGATGTGCATGGATTCTCGGTTCCCGCCCTGATGGGCATCACGCAGGCGCCCACCCGCGTGGACGACATGATCCTGCCGCCGGTGGCCTACGGTGTGAAAGTAATTTCCATCGGCATGTTCGTGGCCGGAAACCAGCCGGTTGCCTGGCGTGGGCCGATGCTCCACCGGGCCCTGGAACAGTTCCTGACCGACGTCTACTTCGGCGACCTCGACGCCCTCTTCCTCGACCTGCCGCCCGGCACCGGTGACATCGCGATTTCGGTGGCCCAGTTGCTGCCGAAGGCGGAGATCCTGGTGGTCACCACGCCGCAGGCCGCAGCTGCCGACGTCGCCGAGCGCGCCGGTGCCATCGCCACCCAGACAGGTCAGACGGTGGCCGGCGTCATCGAGAACATGTCATACCTGGAAATGCCCGACGGCGGAAGGATGGAGCTGTTTGGCAGCGGCGGCGGGGCGGTCCTCGCCGAAAGACTCACGACGACGGTGGGAACCGATGTTCCGCTTTTGGGACAGATTCCGTTGGACATCCTGCTGCGGGAAGGCGGCGATGCGGGCGCGCCGATCGTGCTGGGCCGGCCCGAGACCCCGGCGGCCATTGCCCTGATCGAGATTGCGGGAAAACTTGCTGCCAGGCCCCGAGGCCTCACTGGGATGAGCCTGGGCCTGCAGCCGCGCTAGCGCAGCCCATCAGGGGCGACTGCGCCTAGGTTGCTTCGGTATCGAACGGGGCTGGTTCGCCCGGGGGCAGTGACTGGACCACGCGTTCCGGACGGGACGAAGCCGTCCCGCCTGTGGCAGCGGCCCCTGCTCCGGCGACGGCAGCTACCGCGGCCGGCGCGCCGGCACTGACGGGTTTGGCGTCGTCGTCCAGGAGGGCTTCCTTGATGATGCGCCGCGGATCATACTGGCGGGGATCATATTTCTTCCAGTCGACATCATCAATGTCGATGCCGACTTCTTCCTTGATCTGCTCCCGCGCACCGGAGGCCATCCGGCGGACTTCCTTCACCAGATTCGCAAGTTTCTGGGTGTATTCGGGCAAGCGCTGGGGACCGATCACCAGGATGCCGATGAGCAGCAGGATGAAGAACTCCGGGCCGTTGATTCCAAACACTTTAGGAAGATTACCCTCTCCGGAGCCCGGCTGACGATTTTTGCCCGCCAGCGTCGCAAAGTGCCTGTATCATGGAGCCAGTATCTCCCCGAGTTTGCGGATTCCCCGTTCCAACCGCGCCACGGGGGAGTCGTCCGCTGCAACCGTCGGGTAGGCGCCGGCCTCCGAGCTGGCAGCCGTGTTAATGCCTTTAACGGCGAGGACGCTGAGCCGCTCCAGCAGCGGAACGGCGTCGTCGGCCTGTTCCGCCGGGAGGTCGGACTCAACCGTAAAAGTGCCGGCCGTGGTCTCAATAACGGCCGTCCAGGGGGCCGTGTTGCTGACGATCAGCTTCTCATGCGACTGGTATGTGCTCAGGCCTGCGTCCTGACCGGACTCCTGCCGGACGTCCGCAGGATGCTGTTCGACGATCGTGGCGTAGTGGCTTCCATCGGACAGGCGCAGCTCCACCGCCGGCCGCCCGTTAAGTGTTATCGCATTTGCCATCCGGACGTGGAACCCAAGTTGCTCCAGTTCCGGGCAGACCCAGCCTTCCGAGCGAAGGGCGAGCAGTTGCGGGGCACCGAGCTCCCTGCCGTCGGCCGGCAGTTGGGCCGTATGCTGCGCCAGGCTCCCCTTGATAGCCGTTTGGGGGACGGACGTGCTGTCCCCTGCCAGCGCAAACGCACTGACGGCAAGAATTCCTGCGGCTGCGGCTGTACCGCCGGCAGTGAGTGCAAGGACTTTCACGGCCTGGTACGGGCGCTGGGCTGGCTCGGCCGCAGCCGCCAGCAACTGCGTCCTCGCCAGCAGCCGGGCGGTCAGGTCATCGCTGGCACGTGGCACGGCCGCGTCACGGAGACGCTCGATGTACTGGCGTTCACGCTTCTGCGCGGCTGCACATTCTGAGCAGTCCTGCACATGCTCGGCGCCGCGGGGATGCCGGCGGCCGAAGGGGTTCTGGGGCGTCATGGTACCGATCAGAGGATGCTGGCGATGCGCGGCAGCGAAAGCTTCGGCTTGCGTCCCTGCTGAGGCCGGGGATCACGGTGGGCCAGCTTTTCGCGCAGCATGGTCCTGCCCCGGTGGATACGGGAACGGACAGTACCCAGTTTGACGCCGAGCGCAGCGGCCACTTCGTCGTAGGACAGGCCTTCGAGGTCGCAAAGAACGACGGCGGCGCGGAAGTCTGGGGGCAGTTCCTCCAAGGCGGCCTGGACGTCAAGGTCCAGGTTGTTCAGTTCGAAGCTTAGCTCCGGCCCGGGCTCCCGCCCTGGAATCCTGGATTCGGCGTCATCGGCCAGCGCGTCAAAGCGGATGCGGGTCTTCCGTCGCGCCTGGTCCAGGAACAGGTTTGTGGTGATCCGGTGCAGCCAGCCATCGAGTGTCCCTGGCTTGAAATTCTCCAGTGACCGGAAGACGCGGACGAACACTTCCTGGGTGAGATCCTCGGCGTCGAACTTGTTCCCGGTCAGGCGGTACGCCAGCCGGTAGACCTTGGCGGAGTGGTTGGCCACCACTTCCTCCCAGGTGGGCCTGACCCACACAGCGGCGGAAACTTGCGTTGCAAGGACAGGTGCCATACCTGATGCTGACATCGTCCACTCCCATCGTGGATTGCTATCGCCTGGATACTTTTGACATCTCTGGTTCGGCGCCGGTCACCTCACGGATGACCGGACATCCATTATTTCAAATTTGGCTGGGAATTTCCTGACCAAGGCGGTTATTCGGCCAGAGGCACAACGATTCCCTTCTCCGGCCGGCACCCCCGCACACAGTAGGCTGTACTAAACACTCCCCTGCCGCCCAGAAAGCGAATCACATGAGCGCCGACAAATCCACGAGCTGGTCCTATGCAGAAGATCTGCCCGCAGAGGATGAGGTTATGCTTCGTGCCAGGGAGCGCTCCTTCGAACTGGGAGTGACCCCCATCGGCGCAGGTGTTGGTGCGGTGCTGACGGTGTTGGCTGCGGGCTCGAAGGCCCAGACCGCCGTCGAAATCGGCACAGGCGCAGGTGTCTCGGGGGTTTGCATCCTGCGGGGGCTCGGACCGCAGGCCGTGCTGACCACCATCGACGTGGACGTGGAACATCTCAAGGCTGCACGTGAAGCTTTTTCCGAGGCCGGCAGCCCGGCCAACCGCACGCGTACCATTTCCGGCCGCGCCGGTGATGTCCTGCCGCGCCTGACCGACTCCGCTTATGACCTGGTGTTTGTTGACGCGGACAAGCCCGGCCTGCCCGGCTACGTGGAACAGGCCGTCCGGCTCCTGAAGGCCGGCGGACTGCTCATCATCAATGACGCCCTGGACAAGGACCGCGTGGCCAACCCGGCTGTCCGGGAGTCCAACACTGTGGTGCTCCGCCAGGTGGGGAAGGCAATCCGCGATGACGACCGCCTGGCGTCCGCTATGCTTCCCACCGGCGACGGCCTGCTGGTCGCGGTCAAGAAGTAGCTCCACCGAAAATAAGCCAGGGTCCGCAGCCGGTTGGCTGCGGACCCTGGCCCTGCGGGATTATTCGGCAATGCCGAACAGGATTTATTCAGTCACGCCGACGAGGCATTCCTTAAGGTTGACCGCCTCCGCAGCGTTCAGTTCCACCACAAGCCGTCCGCCGCCTTCGAGCGGTACGCGCATGATCAGGCTGCGGCCCTCTTTGGTGACTTCCATAGGGCCGTCGCCGGTGCGTGGTTTCATAGCCGCCATGAGGAATTTCCCCTCCATTTAGTCCCAGGACATATCAGCCCGGATGGGCTGTGTCCGCATGGTCAAATCAAGCCGCTATGGCGGCCCGTACTGATGCCGCCACGGCTGAACATTTCTGAATGCTTTTTGTCCCTGCTTACTTACTATTATCCCGTAATGACCCGCACGTAGCTAATCGATGGACATTTACGGCCGCGTCGGATTCCCCAATCCGCCGGCCAGGCGCCGCCCGCGATCACGGCGGATAATCTCCGCCGCCCGGAAGCTGCGCCCATGCCCACAGCCAGACGATCCACACGATCTGGAGCAGGATAAACATTGTCAGGACCGTGCCGCGGTACGCCTTGGACCGGGACAACAGCGCGGCTGCCAGTGCCAACGGGAACAGCGGGAGCAACATCCGGAAGGTACTGGTCTGGGGGTGGAGGAACACCAGGAGGTAGCCCATGTAGCAGGCGCACCAAAGGCGCATCTCCACACCAAGCCGGACCACCGGCGGGGAGAACAGCAGGAGCACAAAAAGGCCTGCAAAGACGAATGGCGCCACGATCCCCAGGACGGGGCCAAAGAGGTCGACGCCGGCGTCGAACCAGGGCTTGAAGGGCACCAGGTCACGGCCGCGCCACACTGTCTCGGTTTTGGTATACGCCTCAATATCTCCGGTGGCGGCCCAGGCCGCCGCCGGCCACAGCAGTGCCGAGGCCCCGCACACCACGGTTAGGCCCGCCAGTGAGACCAGCTCCCCGAGGCTGTGGGTGCCCGGCCGCTCCTCGCGCCCCCGTTCGACCAGTCGCCAGAGGAAGAGAAGCCCCACCATGGCGGCAAAGGGAACGCCCACAGGTCGGGAGAGGCACAGCAGCAGGACCACCGGCATGGCAACGAAATAATGACGCCTGATGACGAGCAGCAGGGCGGTGGCCAGCAGGAAAACGGTCAGCGGCTCCGCATACGGGACCTGGAGAATGGCGGACACCGGAAAGGTCGCGAAAAATGCCACCCCCCAAAGCGCCGCAGTGTGCGAAGCCTTGTGCCTGAACAAGCAATACAAAACCAGCGCCGCGCCCAAGCCCGCCAGCATAGCGACGCCCGTCAGCGCCGCGGCAGGGCTGATTCCGGTCAGGCCCGCGAGCGCACGGCCCAGGGCCGGGAAGAGCGGATAGAAGGCCCACGCATTTTCCTGCACGTTGCCAGCGGCATCCGTTGGAAGCGGTGAGGGATACCCGTCGGTGATGATCCGGCCGTACCAACGCGCATCCCAGATATTGATGAAGTTCCAGTAGTCAGGGACGGCCGGAAACCACGGATTGGGCCCTTGGTGCAGGGCTGCTGCCATAAAGATGCAGGCGCTGACCATCCGGGCAGTGGCGTAGAGGGCGGCAACCTGCAGCCACCAGGGCCAGCGTTGGACCGCCCCCATGGCGCGGGCGCCGAATGCGGTGATCAACGCAGGCGGGCCCGTCCGGTCCCCTGTGTCAGTGCTCAAGCTCCGGCCTCCGGGTGCGCCGCCCGTTCCGAGTCCAGCAGCCGTGCCCGGAGCCTGCCCACTTCTTCGTCTTTGGCCGCGATCTGGTCCCGCAGTTCGTCGAGGACCTGGTCCACCTGGTCCATCCGGTACCCACGCAGGCCGAGGGAAAAGCGGACCCGGTCGACGTCGGCAGGTGCAGCGTCCGCGGGCAGTAGCACCGGCGGAAGGTTGGCGGGCGGCTGCCCGAACCCCGGGTAGAGAATCGGATTCTCCGGGACCTCGGCGCCTGTGGCCGGTTCACTGCCCCGGCGGAGGCTGCGCAGAATGCCGCGGCGGCCACCGGCGCCTGCCCACAGGGTGGCGGCGATCAGCACGATGGCGAAGTAGACCAGGAAAAAACTCACAGCACCCATCGTGCCAGATTCGCGCAGGCGGCCTATTCGGGCCGTTGCTCGCCATTGGCGGGAACGGGGGGCGTCGCGTGCAGCACCAGCTGCACCGCTTCTGCGGGATCGTCCACCACCTGGATGAGGTCCAGGTCCTTTGCGGAGACCATTCCTTCGGCCACGAGGGTGCCCTTGATCCATTCGATCATCGGCCCCCAGAAGTCGACGCCCAGGAGCACGATCGGGAAGGAGGTCACCTTCCGGGTCTGGACTAGGACCATGGCTTCGAAGAGTTCATCCAATGTCCCCAGTCCGCCCGGAAGAACGATGAAGCCCTGGGCATATTTGACGAACATGGTTTTCCGGGCGAAGAAGTACCGGAAGTTAATGCCGAGGTCCACCCACTGGTTCAGGCCCTGCTCGAACGGCAATTCAATGCCCAGCCCGACGGAGACGCCGTTGCCTTCCACGGTGCCGCGGTTGGCGGCCTCCATGGAGCCCGGACCGCCGCCGGTGATGACGGCCACGCCTGCCGCTGCCAGCTTCCGGCCTACTTCCATGCCCATTTCGTAGTACGGGCTGCCAGGCTTGGTACGGGCCGAGCCGAAGACACTGACGGCGGGCCCCAGATCGGCAAGCGCGCCGAACCCTTCGACGAACTCGCTCTGGATCCGGAGGACACGCCACGGGTCTGAATGGACGAACTGTCCGGCGCCCTTGGTATCAAGCAGATGCTGGTCCGACATTTCCACAGCTGCCTGCTTGCGGCGGAGTTCAAGGGGCCCCTTACGGCGCGGCTGGGAAGTTTTGGCCGGATCTGCGTTGATGCTCATCCTCCAAGGCTAATGCCAAGGCGGGCGTGCCCGTGGCAGGTATCTCTTGAATCACGATCCGCGCGAACTTGGCGTGATTCGCCTCATATCCAGCCAATGTTCGCTAGATTCTTCTTATGACTACTCATGTGCCCGGCGATGCGCTCGTCTCCCTGAATGGTGTGAATAAGCATTACGGTCAGCTGCACGTATTGAAGGACATCAATCTCCACGTCCGCAAGGGCGAAGTGGTGGTGGTCATTGGACCGTCAGGCTCAGGAAAGTCCACGTTGTGCCGTGCCATCAACCGTCTCGAAACCATCGAAGGCGGCACCATCAGCATTGATGGAAAGGTGTTGCCGGCGGAGGGGAAAGAACTGGCGCAGCTCCGCGCCGACGTCGGCATGGTCTTTCAGTCCTTCAACCTTTTCGCGCACAAGACCATCCTTGAGAACGTGACGCTTGGTCCCATCAAGGTCAAAGGCATTGCCAAGGCCCAGGCCGACAAGGAAGCCATGGCGTTGCTTGAGCGCGTGGGCGTGGGTCATCAGGCCCCCAAACTCCCGGCGCAGCTCTCCGGCGGCCAGCAGCAGCGTGTGGCCATCGCCCGCGCCCTGGCCATGAAGCCCAAGGTCATGCTCTTTGATGAGCCCACCTCTGCGCTTGACCCGGAGATGATCAACGAAGTTCTCGATGTCATGATCCAGCTGGCCAAGGAAGGCATGACCATGGTTGTGGTCACCCACGAAATGGGCTTTGCTCGTAAGGCCGCCGACCGCGTGGTTTTTATGGCTGACGGTCAGATCATCGAAGACGCCACACCGGAAGAATTCTTTACCAATCCGCAGACTGACCGCGCGAAGGACTTCCTGTCCAAGCTGCTCACGCACTGATTTCCCAACACCGAACACACACTGCAGTTCGCACCCAGGCCGTGACCCACGGCCGATCAATGAAAGGAATGTCATGAAGGCATTTATGACCCGCCGGAAGTCGTTCTTCGTGGCGGCCACCGCTGCCCTGGCTTTGTCCCTTAGCGCTTGTGGCGGCACCACCCCCGGCACCAGTAATCCCACCGTTGCCGACAAGCCGACGTTTGCCGCCGGCACAACCATGGCCAAGCTGTCCGCCGCAGGCACCATCAAGATCGGCACCAAGTACGATCAGCCGCTCTTCGGCCAGGTGGGCCTGGACGGCAAGCCGGTGGGCTTCGACGTCGAGATGGGCAAGCTGATCGCAGCCAAGCTGGGCATCGCTGCGGACAAGATCGAATGGTCAGAGACTGTCTCAGCCAACCGCGAACCCTTCATCGAGCAGGGCAAGGTGGACATTGTTATTGCCACGTACACCATCAATGACAAGCGCAAGCAGGTTGTCAGCTTTGCGGGCCCGTACTACGAGGCCGGTCAGGCGCTGATGGTGAACAAGGACAACACGTCCATCACCAAGCCTGAGGACGTCGCAGGCAAGAAGGTCTGCTCCGTGACCGGTTCCACCCCTGCCGCGACGATCGTGGACAAGTACAAGGCCGAGCTCGTGCCGGCAGCCACTTACTCCGCTTGCCTTGAGCCGCTGCGCAACAAGCAGGTCGAAGCGATCACCACGGACAACGTGATCCTGGCCGGCTTTGTGGACAAGGAACCGGATGCCTTCAAGCTGGCGTCGGATCAAACCTTCACCAAAGAGCCGTACGGCATTGGCCTGAAGAAGGACGACACCGAGTTCCGCAACTGGATCAATGACCAGCTCGAGGCGTTTGGCAAGGACGGGTCCTACAAGAAGGCCTGGGAAGCAACTGCAGGTTCGGTCATCAAGACCGCCCCTGAACTTCCCGCCATCAAACGCTACTAGGTAGCCACGGCGGCTTCCGGGGATTTGCTGCACGCGTTCCCCGGAAGCCGCCAGCCTGCTTTGACCCCCTACGCCAGAGCCGAAGGATCCTATGGAAGTCATCATTGAAAACCTCCCCCTTTATTGGGAAGGCCTTCTCCGCACCCTTTTCCTGTCCGTCGTCTCCGGGATCATCGCCCTCATTCTCGGAACACTCCTGGCAGCAGCCCGCGTTTCGCCCGTTGCGGCCCTCCGGGGATTCAGCACCGTCTACGTGGAGATTCTCCGGAACACTCCGCTGACCATTGCCTTCTTTTTCGCGGCGATCGTCCTGCCCCGCCTCGGCGTAACATTCCAGCAGTTCGAGGTCGCAGCGATCATCGCCCTCAGCGCCTACACAGCGGCCTTCATCGCCGAAGCAGTCCGCTCAGGCGTTAATAGCGTCCCTCTTGGCCAGGCGGAGGCCGCCCGCAGTATCGGCATGAATTTCGGCCAGGTCCTGAACCTCATCATTCTTCCCCAGGCGTTGCGGACTGTGATCCCGCCGCTGATCAACATCCTGATCGCCCTCGTCAAGAACTCCTCCGTCGCCGGCGCGTTCTTTGTCCTGGAACTGTTCGGCTACGGCCGCCAAATGGCCAACGCCAACGGTGACCAGGTCATGGCAGTTCTGCTGGGCGTTGCGTTCTTCTATCTGCTCCTCACCATTCCGCTGGGCGTCCTTGCCAGCACGGTGGAACGAAAGGTGGCGATTGCCCGATGACTTCAGTGCTCTACGACGTTCCCGGCCCCAAAGCGCGCCGGGTCTCGCTGATCGGTTCCGTGGTTGGAACCGTGCTGATCCTGGGACTTCTGGCATGGATCGTCATGACCCTCGCCCAGCAAGGCATTTTTGAAGGCCGCCGCTGGGCGATCTTCACCCGGGGCGACGTCTGGATGCTGCTCGGCAATGGCCTCGGTGCCACGCTCAGCGCCGCCGCCCTCGCCGCAGTGATCGCTTTCCCCCTCGGCCTGTTGTTCTGCCTGCTGCGCATCTCGCTGGTCGCCTGGATCCGGATTCCGGCCCGCGTGGTCCTGGAGTTCCTGCGCGGCATGCCGGTTGTCCTGATGATGCTCTTCGTCCTGCTGGTATTCGGGACGAGTTCCTTCGTCGCGGTGGTGACGGGGCTCGTCCTCTACAACACCGCTATCTTCGCGGAGATCATCCGGGCCGGCATCCAGTCACTGCCGAGGGGACAGCGGGAGGCGGGCCTGACCATCGGCCTGACCAGTTTCCAGTCCCGGTTGCTCATCGAGCTGCCGCAGGCGGTCCGGCGCATGATGCCGTCGCTGGTTGCCCAACTGGTGGTGCTCCTGAAGGACACCTCGCTGGGCTACATCGTGGCGTACGGCGAACTTCTGCGCGCGGTGCAGGTCATGGCGGACTTCCTAGGTAACGCGTTCCTGTTCCCCATCTTCTTCGTAGCTGCCGCGATCTACATTGTGATCAACATCTGCGTTTCCCGGCTCGCAATCTGGATCGAGCGCCGGGGTTCGACGAAAACGGCAGGCGGTGTTGCGCCGGCGCCAACCGCAGTGGTCGCACCTGAACTACCGGACGTATCGGAACGCAAATAGCAGCACGCGCGCACACGCAAAAGGTCCGGAACCCTCCAGGGGTTTCCGGACCTTTTGTGTGGAGCCTGTTGTTGGTGCTTTTGCCTTTCGGGAGGAGCTACGCCGCCAGCCAGCTCCGCAACGCCCGCAGGCACTCCCGGATGGCGTCGGCATCAACGTGCTCGTTGTCCTTGTGGGCCAGCAGCGGATCACCGGGCCCGAAGTTCACTGCCGGGATCCCCAGTTCGCTGAAACGCGCGACGTCGGTCCAGCCGTATTTTGGTTTCGGTTCGGCTCCCACCGCGGCCACGAAAGACGCGGCGGCAGGGTGGTTCAGTCCCGGGCGGGCGCCGGCGGCTGCGTCCGTGCGGACCACAGCGAAGCCCTCCAACAGTTCCCGGACATGCGCCTCCGCCTGGTCCGGCGTCTTGTCCGGGGCGAAGCGGTAGTTGATCTCCACCACGCACCGGTCCGGAATGACGTTACCCGCCGTGCCGCCGTTGATCTTCACAGCGTTGAGGCTCTCCCGGTAGTCCAGTCCGTCCACGTTGATGGTCTGGGGTTCATAAGCCGCCAGCCTGGCAAGGATGGTTGCCGCCGCGTGAATGGCGTTGCTGCCCATCCACGCCCGCGCGGAGTGCGCGGCCTCGCCCACCGTAGTGGCCTCAAAACGGCTGGTGCCGTTGCAGCCACCCTCGACGGTGCCATGGGTCGGCTCCAGGAGGATGGCAAAGTCCCCGCCCAGGAGGCTGCCGTGGTTGCGGACCAGGCGACCCAGCCCGCTCTTGACCGCTTCCACTTCCTCGTGGTCGTAGAACACAAAGGTGACGTCCCGCTTAGGTTCCGCGCCGCCGTCGAACATTGTGGCCGCCAGCGCAAGCTGCACGGCGACGCCGCCTTTCATGTCCGTGGCTCCTCGTCCGTAGAGCACGCCCTCCCCCGGGACACCGGATTCCCAGGTGGACGGAACGGTACCGCGCGCTCCTTCGGTCACGGGCAACGGCACTGTGTCCAGGTGTCCGGCGAGGATGACGCGTTCCGCCCTGTCCAGTTCGGTGCGGGCGATGATGGAGTCACCGTCGCGGACCACGTGGAGTTCGGGGATGGCCCGCAGCGCCACCTCGACGGCGTCAGCCAGGTCCGTCTCGTTCCCGGACACACTGTTGATGTCCATCAGGGCGGCTGTCAGCACGGAGACATCCTGACGGAGGTCCAAAGGCACGGTGATCGATTCAGGAGCGGTTTCGGCAGTCACGTTGCCAGTCTAGTTCGAACCCGGCGCCTGCCTCGATAGACTGGGGCCATGACTGAGACTGCTACTTCCGCCGCGCCCGAGAACCAAAACGCAACTTCCGAAGCCCGCTCCGCCTACGGCTTCGGCTTGGCAACCATCGCTACTGCCACCGGTGGGGAAAATTCTGAAGCCACCGTCCTCGACGTCTGGTTCCCCGCGCCTGCACTGGGTGTTGCGGCCGATAACCTGCGCGCCGTGGAGAATGCGGACGAAACCCTGGTCCAGCTCGCCGAAAGCGGCTCCGACGCGGACCGAGGGACCGAGCAGAAGGTGGTCTTCGTCCAGATCAACCTCGATGAAGCTCCGGCCGACACCGCCGATGCATACCTCCGCCTGCACCTCCTCTCCCACCGGCTGGTCCGGCCCAACACTATCAACCTGGATGGCGTCTTCGGCAAGCTCCCCAACGTGGTGTGGACCAACTTCGGTCCCGCCGCTGTGGAAGGCTTCGAGCTGACCCGCGCCAAGCTTCGCCGCCGTGGTGCCGTCACCGTCTACGGCGTGGACAAGTTCCCGCGCATGGTGGACTACGTGGTGCCTTCCGGTGTCCGGATCGCCGACGCCGACCGCGTCCGCCTCGGTGCCCACCTCGCCGAAGGCACCACCGTGATGCACGAAGGCTTTGTGAACTTCAACGCCGGCACCCTGGGCGCCTCCATGGTGGAAGGCCGCATCTCGGCCGGCGTCGTGGCCGGCGACGGCAGCGACGTGGGAGGCGGCGCGTCGATCATGGGCACCCTCTCCGGGGGCGGCAAGGAAAAAATCGTCATCGGTGAGCGCGTCCTGCTGGGCGCCAACTCCGGCGTCGGCATCAGCGTGGGCGATGACTCCGTGGTGGAGGCAGGCCTCTACGTCACCGCTGGAACCCGAGTGCTTGTTCCCGGGCCCAAGGACGAGGACGGCGAAGACACCGCCACGATCGTGAAGGCAGCCGAGCTGTCCGGCGTCCCCAACCTCCTCTTCCGGCGCAACTCCACCACCGGCGCCGTAGAGGTGCTGCCGCGCAAGGGCCAGACGGTGGAACTCAACCACGCCCTCCACGCCAACTGACCTGTCGGTGGCACGTGGTCGCAGTTTCGTTCGCCCCAGCGTGCTGCTGCTTACCCTGGCGCTGGCGGGCGCCGGAATCTACACTGCGGCCTCCTTCCTGCAGCGCTCCGAAACCCTGGTCACGGAGCGCTGCACGGCCGAGGTCGGAACCCAGAGCGCGGAGCTTGCAACGGACCAGGCAGTTAACGCCGCACTGATCACAGCGGTGGCAGTGCAGCGTGGGCTGCCTGCCCGGGCAGCCAGCATCGCTCTTGCCACCGCCATGCAGGAATCCAAGCTGCGCAATATCGGCCATGGCGACCATGCTGGCCCTGACTCCCGCGGACTCTTCCAGCAACGCCCCTCTCAGGGGTGGGGCACCGAGGCCCAGATCATGGACCCGTACTACGCTGCCAATGCGTTCTACGATGCACTGGTCAAGATTCCCGGCTATGAGTCCTTGGAGATCACCGATGCCGCACAGCGCGTCCAGCGCTCGGCATACCCCCTCGCCTACGCAGAACACGAAGATATGGGCCGCTTCTTCGCGTCCGGCCTGACCGGCCAGACGCCCGCCTCCGTGCTGTGCACTTTGCGCGCGCCGCAGGAGCCGGGCATCCCCGCCGCCGTCGAGTCCGAGCTCGCCCTGGCGTTCGGGCCGCTTGCGATCACCACGGAAATTGAGTCCCTCGTGGTGGAAGCTGACGGCACCCAGGCATGGTCCGTGGCGCATTGGGCAGTTGCCAACGCGAAGGGCCTGGCGGTAACGCGTGTGGACGTTGCCGGCCGCAGCTGGGACCGTGAGGATCAGGGCGGCTGGCGGGAATCTGACGCTCCGGCCGGCCAGGTCAGCATTACTGTGGCACCGGCCGGCACCGGCCGCTGACTGCCCGTTTACTGAGGCCAGCGTGGTGACCGCGGAACCTCAGACCAGGATGTCCACCACGGGCTGGACGTAGCTGCGGAAGAGCTCCGGCGCGGACATGAGGTTATGGCTCATGATGATCTTGTCCGGCTCCAAATACCACGCCCGTTGTTCGTTCAGAGGCAGTTCGATGATGGTCAGGGTGAAGTCCCGTGACCCCCGGCCGACCTCCAGCAGGCGGTCATCCACCATGTCGCCCAACAGCTGGTCCGAACCGCTGGCCACCCGTTCGGCTTCCAGCCTGGCGTACTCGCTGCGGCGCTCCCGTGCCCAGGTCAGGGCGGACCCGAAATGCGCCTGCAGGACGCGCTGGAGGGCCGGGGAATTTCCGAATTCCCCAAAATCCGGCGGGGACAGCTCAGGTGACGTCTGGGGATGCGCCTTCAGCAGCTGCTCCCACCAGGCTTCCCATTCGGTCTTGAGGGCGCTCAGCCCGCCGACGTCGGAGGTGAGATGCGAGTGGTCGGCAGGGCGGATCTTCGGCGCGGTATTCGACAACGCGGGGTGGCCTGCGCCGTCGAGTCCTGCCGCATCGCGGACAAAGAGCGCGATCATCAGAGGCCCGGACGTATCCGTAGTAATCTGCCAGCCGGAACCACCTGTGTGATGCATCCCTACTCCTCCTGTGGCCTGCCTGTACCGGCCTGACCAGCCGGTTCCGCTCCCCCGGCTCCCAGTCTATTCCCGATGCCACCGGACGGTAACGTCAGGCGGCCAGGCTCTTCAGGTGCCGGTCCAGGACGTCATGGCACATCTGTGCCGTCATCCAGGCGGGCTGCAGGAGGGCGTGCATGCACAGCCCGTCCAGCGTAGCCAGCAGCCTCTCCGCCTCGACCGCCAGCGACTGCTGCCCGTCGCCGTCGTCCGGTACCAGTGCGGTGATGACCTGCCCGACCACGGCGGCCACCTCCCGGTGGCTCCGATCGGCCTCGGCTGCGAGGAAGGGGCGGATCCTGGCCGCGTTCTTGAAGGCCATCCACACACAGGCGTCCACCGCCCGTTCCTCGTCTAGCGGCAGAAATTCACTCAACAGGGTTAAAACCGCTTCACGATGCGGGCCGGTCCCGGGTACGCTGGCGGCCATCGCCGGCAATGCCGCTGTGAGGCGGACCATGATCCGATCCACAACCGCGGCAAAGGAATGGCTGAGCAGCTCTTCGCTGCCGGCAAAGTAGTGCCGGACGGAGCCCACGGCGAGGCCGGCTTCGTCGGCCACCTCCCGCAGGGACGCACGCTCGAGGCCGTCGCCGGCGATGATCCTGAAGACCGCTTGAACGATTTCTGCGCGCCGGGCTTCGGCATCAACAAGTTTAGGCACCTTTAGTATTTAGCACACCCGTGCTTAAATCCACTCATCGCCGGAACTGGGATAGCGTAGAGGCATGAAAATTCTGGTCACAGGTGGCACCGGGTACATCGGTTCGCACACAGTCTTGTCCCTGCAGGAAGCCGGCCACGACGTGGTGGTGATCGATAACCTGGTGAACTCCAGCGAGGAGTCCCTGCGCCGGGTTGCCGAACTCAGCGGCAAGACCGCGGAATTCCACAACGTGGACCTGGTGGACGAAGCCGCCGTCGAAGGCGTCTTTGCCGTCCACACAATCGACGCCGTGATCCACTTCGCCGGGCTCAAGGCCGTGGGCGAGTCGGTCCGCGAACCCCTCAAGTACTACTACAACAACCTCGTGGGAACCCTGAACCTGATCCGGGTCATGGACCGCCACGATGTCCGCTCCATCGTCTTCAGTTCATCCGCCACCGTGTACGGGGAGCACAATCCCATCCCCTACGTGGAAAAGATGGAGATCGGCGCCAACAACCCGTACGGCCGCACCAAGGAACAGATCGAGGACATCCTCGCCGATCTGGGCGCCGCTGACAGCCGCTGGCACATAGCCCTCCTGCGCTACTTCAATCCGGTGGGCGCACACCCGTCAGGCCGCATCGGCGAGGATCCCCAGGGCATCCCCAACAACCTGGTGCCCTTCATCGCCCAGGTGGCCGTGGGTCGCCGTGACAAGCTCATGGTTTTCGGCGGCGACTACGACACACCTGACGGCACCTGCCTGCGGGACTACATCCACGTCGTCGACCTCGCCGAAGGCCACGTCGCCGCCCTCAACCACGTTGCCGACCGCCCAGGCGTCTACCGCTGGAACCTGGGCTCTGGAAAGGGGTCCTCGGTCCTGGAGGTCCTGCGGTCCTTCGAGAAGGCCGTGGGCCAGCCCATCGCCTACGAGGTCACCGGACGCCGCGCCGGCGACCTCCCGGCCTTCTGGGCCGATGCCACCTCCGCCCTCGCCGACCTGAGCTGGTCCACCACCAAGACCGTGGACCAGATGTGCGAGGACCACTGGCGCTGGCAGAAGAACAACCCCCAAGGCTACTCCGCTTAAGCAGCAACGCGGGGTCACTTACGGCCCGTCCCGAAGCTCGGGATGGGCCGTAAGTGACCCCGCGTTGTTCTGTAGCGGAGCTCTTAGCGGACCGGGTAGTCGCGCTCGGGCTCGCCGATGTACAGCTGGCGCGGGCGGCCGATCTTGGTGTTCGGGTCGCTGATCATTTCACGCCACTGGGCGATCCAGCCCGGCAGGCGGCCGATCGCGAACAGCACGGTGAACATCTTCTCGGGGAAGCCCATGGCCTTGTAAATCAGGCCGGTGTAGAAGTCCACGTTCGGGTAGAGCTTGCGCTGGATGAAGTAGTCATCGTTCAGCGCCTTTTCTTCCAGGCGCATGGCGATCTCAAGCAGTTCATCGTTGCCGCCGAGCTTGCTGAGGATCTCGTGGGCCGTGGCCTTGACGATCTTGGCACGCGGATCGTAATTCTTGTAGACGCGGTGTCCGAAGCCCATAAGGCGGACGCCGTCTTCCTTGTTCTTGACCTTCTCCATGTAATCCTCCGGCTTGGTGCCGTCGGCCTGGATCTGGCGCAGCATCTTCAGCACTGCCTCGTTGGCGCCGCCATGTGCGGGACCAAAGAGGGCATTGATGCCGGCCGACACCGAGGCGAAGAGGTTGGCGTTTGAGGAGCCCACCAGGCGCACCGTGGACGTCGAACAGTTCTGTTCGTGGTCGGCGTGCAGGATCAGGAGAAGGTCCAGCGCCTTGGCGATGACCGGGTCCACTTCGTACTGCTCGGCGGGAAGGCCGAAGCTGAGGCGGAGGAAGTTCTCCACGAGGTTGTGGGAGTTGTCGGGGTACAGCATGGGCTGGCCGATGCTCTTCTTGAGGGCGTAGGCGGCGATGACCGGCATCTTGGCCAGCAGCCGGTACGTGGAGACCTCTACCTGCTCAGCGTTGAACGGATCCAGCGAGTCCTGGTAGAACGTGGACAGTGCCGACACGGCCGAAGAGAGCACAGGCATCGGGTGAGCATCACGGGGAAAGCCGCTGAAGAAGCCCTTGAGCTCTTCGTGCAGCAGCGTGTGGTGACGGATCCGCTGGTCGAAGGCGTCCAGTTCCGTGGCGGTCGGCAGGTTGCCGTAGATCAGCAGGTAGGACACCTCGAGGAAGCTGGAGTGCTGCGCCAGCTGTTCGATGGGGTACCCGCGGTAACGCAGGATGCCGGCATCGCCGTCGATGTAGGTAATAGCGGACGTGGTTGCTGCGGTGTTCATGAAGCCGGGGTCAAAGGTGACTGCGCCCGTCTGCTTGAGCAGCTTGGAAACGTCGTAGCCTTCGTTTCCTTCAACAACCTGGATGCGCGGGAGCTTGAGCTCGCCTCCTGCATGGTGCAGTGTTGCACTGTTGGTCTCAGTCATGGAGTCCCCTTCATGAGGCGCGTAGGCCTCTGTCGAAAGCTTGATCCAACATCCGGT
The DNA here is from genome assembly GCF_050156575.1 of Pseudarthrobacter sp. S6. Lineage (NCBI taxonomy): Bacteria > Bacillati > Actinomycetota > Actinomycetes > Micrococcales > Micrococcaceae > Pseudarthrobacter > Pseudarthrobacter sp. S6. The sequence continues at coordinate 3,108,299 of NZ_CP189581.1, forward strand.
GAGCCGCGGCACTGACCCTGTTCTTCCAGGAATCCAACACCCGGGCTGCCTTCTTGTAGAAAGCCACCATTGATAGTCACTTAAAAAGTACCGCCCGATTGCGGGTGTCACTAATCGGAGGCGCGGAAAACCCCCGTAAAATGCCGTCTTTGTGGCGCGAGTCACATGATTGTTACGGCGTCGTGGCCAGTCTGGCCACGGCCGCGTCAATCCGCTCATCCGTGCCGGTCAGGGCGACACGCACAAACCCGTTTCCGGCCTCGCCGTAAAAGACGCCTGGACCCACCACGATGCCCCGCTCAGCCAGCCGCGCCACCGTGTCCCAGGTGCTATCTCCGGCGGTGGACCAAAGGTACAGTCCGGCGTCGGAATCCTTGATCTCTAGCCCGAAACCCTGCAGTGCCGGCATCAGGCGCTCCCGGCGTCCGCGGTACAGGTCCTTCTGGGCCTGGACGTGGGTGTCATCGCCCAGCGCAACCCGCATTGCTTCCTGCACCGGGTAGGGGACGATCATGCCCGCATGCTTGCGGCTGTTGACGAGGCTAGCCATGATGGCCGGGTCACCGGCCACGAACGCTGCGCGGTAGCCTGCCACGTTGGACTGCTTACTCAACGAGTACACGGCCAGGAGACCCTCGTGAGACCCGCCGGAAACGCGATGATCCAGGATGCTGGGAACTGGCTCGCCGCCTCGCTGTGCGTCCCACGCGCCCCACCCGAGTTCGGCGTAGCACTCGTCCGACGCCACCACAGCGCCCAGTTCGCGGGCTTGCGCCACAATGGCTTGAAGTGACTCAACGCCCCTAACGCTTCCGGTGGGGTTGCCCGGCGAGTTCACCCAGATCAGCCGCACGCGGGAGCGCGTGGAGTGGTCCAACTCGTCAAGGTTGTCGGTAGCCACAGAGGTAACGCCGGCGAACGTAGCCCCGATGTCATAGGTGGGGTAAGCAACCTTGGGACGGACGACGACGTCGCCCGGCTTCAGCCCGAGCAGGAGCGGCAGCCAGGCCACCAGTTCCTTGGAGCCGACGGTGGGCATGACGTTCTTAGGGTCCAGGCCGGGGACGCCGCGGCGCCGCTCAAACCACGCCGCAATGGCTTCCCGCAAGGGAAGGATGCCGTGAACGGTAGGGTATCCCGGCGCGTCCGCGGCGGCCTTGAGGGCAGCCTGGATCAGTGCGGGAGTAGGGTCGACGGGAGTGCCGATCGATAGGTTCACGGCCCCGCCGTGGTGCTCAGCTGCTTTGGCCAGGTACGGAGCCATGGCCTCCCAGGGGTAGTCGGGCAGGCTCAGGCCGAAGCTGTTCACGGCTGCTGTCAACGCGCTGCCCGGCTCAGTGGTCTTGGTTCTGGAGCGGCAGGGCGGCGATCATCGGGTGGTCCTTGCCCGTGTTGCCCACCTTCGCGGCGCCGCCGGGCGAGCCCAGGTCATCGAAGAATTCGACGTTGGCCTTATAGTAGTCAGCCCACTCTTCAGGAGTGTCATCCTCGTAATAGATGGCCTCCACGGGGCAGACCGGCTCACAGGCACCACAGTCGACACACTCGTCGGGGTGGATGTACAAGGAACGCTCACCCTCATAGATGCAGTCAACGGGGCACTCCTCAATACATGCCTTGTCCTTGACATCTACACACGGCTGCGCGATTACGTACGTCACGTCCCTTGCCTCTCCACGATATTTCCCGGCAATGGCCGGCACTTGAATCCGGCACCGGCCGGACTGTTGACTTCTGAGCCTATTATCTCCCAGCCCATCCACGCGAACCTAGCCGGCCGCCTTAGTATGAACTGGTGAGTCCCGCCCAGCCTACGCCCCGAGAATTTCTGGCCAGCGCCCCGCCCGGAACACGGGTTGTAGTCCGCTACCGGATCGACGGCGGCCTGACCGATGCACTGGGGTACTTGGTGGCAACTGACGACGGCGGCTCCACGGTCCGCACGCGGAAGGCCGACGTCGTGATCCCCTTGGACCTTGTGGTGGCTGCGAAGGAAGTGCCGCCAGCACCGGAGCGGCGCCCCGCCCGCGTCCGCAACTGACGCTCTCCTGACACAAAAAAGCTGCCGGCACGACGGCGGGAATCCCGCCCGCCGTACCGGCAGCTTCGGTGACGTGCGATTTAGGACTACGCCTTGGCGCGGGCGCGGGTGGCCTTGGCGCGTTCGCTGGCGTCCAGGATGAGCTTCCGGATACGGATGGACTCCGGGGTCACCTCAACGCACTCGTCTTCGCGGGCGAATTCCAAGGATTCTTCCAGAGTCAGGTTGCGCGGCGGGGTCATGTTCTCGAAGGTGTCCGAGGACGCTGCGCGCATGTTGGTGAGCTGCTTTTCCCTGGTGATGTTCACGTCCATGTCATCGGCGCGTGAGTTCTCGCCAACGATCATGCCTTCGTAGACCTCGGAGGTGGGCTGCACGAAGAATGACATGCGTTCCTGGAGCTTGATCATCGCGAACGGGGTGACCACGCCAGAGCGGTCAGCCACGATCGAACCGTTGGTGCGGTACTCGATGGGGCCGGCCCACGGCTCGTAGCCCTCGGCGATGGAGGAAGCAATGCCGGCACCACGGGTGTCGGTGAGGAACTTGGTGCGGAAGCCGATCAGGCCACGGGCCGGAACGATGAACTCCATGCGGCACCAGCCGGTGCCGTGGTTGGCCATGTTGGTCATGCGGCCCTTGCGGGCGGCCATCAGCTGGGTGACGGCGCCGAGGTACTCTTCCGGAACGTCGATGGTCATGTGTTCCATCGGCTCGTGGATCTTGCCGTCGACGGTCTTGGTGACAACCTGCGGCTTGCCGACAGTCAGTTCGAAGCCTTCACGGCGCATCTGCTCAACCAGGATGGCAAGGGCCAGCTCGCCACGGCCCTGGACTTCCCAGGCGTCGGGACGCTCGGTGGGGAGAACCTTGATGGAGACGTTACCGATCAGTTCCTTGTCCAGGCGGTCTTTTACCTGGCGGGCCGTGACCTTGGCGCCCTTGACCCGGCCGGCCAGCGGCGAGGTGTTGATACCGATGGTCATGGAGATCGCGGGATCATCCACGGTGATCAGCGGCAGCGGCTGCGGGTTGTCGACGTCAGTCAGGGTCTCACCAATGGTGATTTCCTCGATACCGGCAACGGCGACAATTTCGCCCGGGCCTGCAGACTCGGTGGGAACACGGTCCAGTGCCTTGGTGGCCAGCAGCTCGGTGATCTTGACGTTCTTGAGCTCGCCGTTGGCGCGGGCCCAGGCAACGGTCTGGCCCTTGCGCAGGGTGCCGTTGTAGATACGAAGCAGGGCAAGGCGGCCCAGGAACGGAGAGGCATCCAAGTTGGTCACGTGTGCCTGGAGGACGCCGTTCGGGTTGTACGTCGGGGCCGGGATGTGCTCGATGATGGTCTTGAACAGCGGCTCAAGGTCTTCGTTGTCCGGAGCGGAGCCGTCGGCGGGCTGGTCCAGGGAGGCGCGGCCCACCCTCGCTGCTGCGTAGACAACCGGAACTTCAAGGATCTTGTCGAGGTCCAGGTCCGGAACTTCGTCAGCGAGGTCCGAGGCGAGGCCCAGGAGGAGGTCCATGGATTCGTGGACAACTTCCTCGATGCGGGCGTCGGGGCGGTCCGTCTTGTTGACGAGGAGGATGACAGGCAGGTGCGCGGCCAGGGCCTTGCGCAGCACGAAGCGGGTCTGGGGCAGCGGGCCCTCGGATGCGTCAACGAGGAGCACAACGCCGTCCACCATGGACAGGCCGCGCTCCACTTCGCCGCCGAAGTCGGCGTGGCCGGGGGTGTCGATGACGTTGATGGTGATGGTTTCACCGTTGGAGGACGGTCCGTTGTAGGCCACGGTGGTGTTCTTGGCCAGGATGGTGATGCCCTTTTCGCGCTCCAGGTCGCCGGAGTCCATCACGCGGTCTTCGAGGTGGTTGTGTTCGGCAAAAGAGTTGGTCTGCTTGAGCATGGCGTCGACCAGTGTGGTCTTGCCGTGGTCAACGTGGGCCACGATCGCGACGTTGCGGAGGTCACTGCGTGAGGCAGTGGCTACCGCGGTGTTGGTGGTGGTTTCAGACATGCGTAAGTGCTCGATTCAGTGGTGAAGTCAGCTGTTGTATCGCGACATTTCCAACCGGAACGCACGACGGATTAGCCCAATAACACAGGGCTCCTTACCTCATTCTAGACGCTGGGCCTATTTTGGCCTAAAAATTTCGGATCGGTCCAGTTCGTCCGGTGGGCAATTTCGGCGCGCCATGCCTCAAAGAGTGATCAAGCTCACTGGATTTTTGTGACTTGATGGCCGATCATTGCTGTGATAACACAGCAAGCCCGGAGAATCCCTGATGCGAAAAGCCTCGGCTCTTACCCGCTTTGTCGCATCTGGAATCGCGATAGCCGCGCTCCTGGGCGGCTGCGGAAAGGCCCCAGCAGCCACACCGGATTCCGGCGTGCCATTCCCGGTTCGGGAAGCCGCGGCCGGCGGATACCAAGCCGGCGGCAGGGAATCGATCGGCTTGCCTGACGGCTTTGTGTACCGCAATCTGGCCAGCGGACGTGATGAGGTTGTAGTGCCGGACATGCGCCACACCGCCCTCCTGATCGGCGACTCCCAATCCGAGCCCGCCGACGGCTGGCCGCGGCTTGGCCTTGCAGCCATCGGTTACAAGGTCCATTTCTGCGGGCTCGGCGGGACGGGATTCGTGGCGTCCAACGGCAAGACGGGGAACTACATCGACGCTTTGCAGCGCGGTGACTGGAAGCTGCCTTACGGGACGCCCGCGCTGATCGTCATCCAGGGCGGCGGCAACGATGCCGCGCGGGGGGCCACGGATGCCCAGATTGTGGCCAACGCCGACCGTCTGATCGCTGCGCTGAAGGACCGCTATCCACGCGCCAGGATGGCCATGATCGGCACCCTGGCCCGCGGCGCCAACTACGGCGGCGGGCGCAGGACGCAAGTGGACGCGCTTCTCGGCACTGTGGCGGCCAGGCACGGCCTTCCGTTTGTGGGCGTGGGCGACTGGCTGTCGAAATACAACCTCGCGAAGAACCTGGCAGATGCCGTCCACATGGATGCCGCTGGCCGCAGGTCACTGGGCGGGCTGCTTGAAATCAGGCTCCGGCAGCTGGGGCTCGAAGGCCCGGCGCTGGACGGCACGGTCCCGGCAACAGCCTCCGCACTCACCTCGGCGGACTGAACAGAATCTTAAATGGCGATGGAGCCGGTGCCCTGAGGCACCGGCTCCATCCTTAACTCGGGATACTGCGGCCCGATCAGGCCACTTCGGGCGGAAGCATCAGCTTCGCACCGGGAATGGCGTTGAGCAGTGCCTTCGTGTATTCCTGCTGAGGGGACTCGAAGACGTTATCCGTGGAACCGGTCTCCACCAGCTTGCCCTTTTCCATCACACAGACGTGGTCGGCAATCTGCCGCACCACGGCCAGGTCGTGGGTGATAAAGAGGTAGGTGAGTCCGAGGTTCGCCTGCAGGTCCGCGAGCAGGTTCAGTACCTGTGCCTGGACCAGGACGTCCAGCGCGGATACGGCCTCGTCGCAGATGATCACCTCGGGATCCAGCGCAAGGGCACGGGCAATGGCAACACGCTGCCGCTGGCCGCCTGACAGCTCGTTCGGGTACCGCTGCATGCTGGACTGCGGCAGGGCCACCTGGTCAAGCAGTTCGCGGACCTTCTTCTCCCGGCTGGCTTTGCCGCCGATTTTGTGGACCCGCAACGGCTCCTCGATGGTCCGGAAGATGTTGTACATCGGGTCCAGCGAACCATAGGGGTCCTGAAAAATCGGCTGCACCCGCCGCCGGAACTTGAAAAGCTCCGCGGGCTTCAGCACCGACGTATCAACACCGTCGAACAGGATAGTGCCCGCGGTGGGCTTCTCCAGCTGCAGGACCATCTTGGCAACAGTGGACTTTCCGGAGCCGGACTCCCCCACAATCGCAGTGGTGGTTCCGCGTTTGACGCTGAAGGACACGTTATCCACGGCAGTGAAGTCCGTGGCCTTGATAACCCCGGAGCGCAGTTTGTAGACCTTGGTGAGGTCCCGGACCTGCAGGAATTCCGCATCGGCTGGGGCCGGTTGAACTACCGCCTCGCTTGGGGCGAGCAGCTCATCCGTTCCCACGCCGAGTTCCTTGGCAACCTGGATCCGCCGTGATGCAAGGGACGGTGCCGAAGCAACCAGCCGCCGGGTGTACGGGTGCTGCGGATTCCGGAGAAGTTCCAGCGACGGACCCGCCTCAACAACGTTGCCCCGGTACATGACCACTACCTTGTCCGCACGCTCGGCTGCGAGTCCCAAATCATGGGTAATGAGCAGGACCGACGTACCCAGCCCCTGGGTCATGGTCTGAAGGTGGTCCAGGATCTGCCGCTGGACGGTCACGTCCAGGGCGGACGTCGGCTCGTCAGCGATCAGCAGCCGCGGCCGGCAGGACAGGCCGATGGCAATCAGCGCACGCTGCCGCATGCCGCCGGAAAACTCGTGCGGGTACTGGTTGGCGCGCCGGCGGGCATCCGGGAGGCCCGCCTCGGCCAGAACCTTGGCAACATCATCCGGACCGCTGGGACGCCCATTTGCCCTCAGCGTCTCCCTGACCTGGTAACCGATCTTCCAGACGGGGTTCAGGTTGGACATCGGATCCTGCGGAACCATGCCAATGGTGTTGCCGCGCAGCTCAATCATCCGCTTTTCGCTTGCGTGGGCGATGTCCTCGCCATCGAGCAGGATCTGTCCGCCGGACACCTTCCCGTTCGTGGGCAGGAGTCCGATTGCGGCAAGTGCCGTGGTGGATTTTCCGGACCCAGACTCGCCTACGATGGCTACGGTTTCACCCGGCATGATGGTCAGGTGCGCGTTGCGGACCGCTTGGACATCGCCGCTGCCGGTTTTGAAGGTGATGGCGAGGTCGAGGATTTCGAGCAGGGGCGTGGTTCCTGAAGATCCGGCCTCGGCGACGTGAATGTCAGGACTTGTCAACTTCTTATCTCTCATCGCTGCCGGCTCTTCGGGTCTAGGGCATCACGCACGGCATCGCCAAGCATGATGAAACTCAGGACGGTGATGGACAGGGCCGCCGCCGGATACAGCATGATTTCCGGCTTGGTCCGAATTGAGGACTGCGCTGCGGCGATGTCGTGCCCCCAGGACATAACACCTTCCGGCAGCCCGATCCCCAGGAATGACAGCGTGGCCTCGGCCACAATGAACACGCCGAGTTCCAATGTGGCGAGCACAATGACGGGTGCCAACGCGTTCGGCAGGACGTGCCGGACCAAAACACCGAACCTGGAGACCCCCAAAGCCCGGGCAGCGGTGACAAAGTCCGCATTGCGCACCTCCAGGACTGCACCGCGCGTAATGCGCGCCATCTGCGGCCATGAAAGCAGCGCAATGACCATCACGACGGTCCATACGCTCTTGTTGGTCCGGAACGCCGGCAATTGAGTAATAACGAGCGCGCCAAGGATCAAGGGCAACGCGAAGAAGATGTCACCGAGACGGGCGAGAACGGTATCAAGCCAGCCGCCGTAGAATCCGGCGAGTGCGCCGAAAGTGACACCGACAATCAGGACGCATATCACGGAGAGGACACCGACGGAGAGTGAGGCCTGAGTCCCGTGGACAACCCGCGAGTAGATGTCGCAACCCTGGAACGTGAAACCGAAAGGATGCCCCGCAGCGGGACCGGCTTCAGAATTGGCCAGCTCGCAGCCGTCGTTTGGTGCCACCGTCGAAAGAAGGCCCGGGAAGAGTGCAATTACCGTCAATGCCACGATGAGCAGGCTGGAAATGATGAACAGGGGCCTGCGGCGAAGTTTCCGCCAGGCATCGGCCCACAGGCTCAGCGGCGCCTGATCGGTTTTCAGGTCATCCGTGGCCAGCAGGGGTGTTTCTTCCATGGGTGCCACAAAATGGCTGTTTTTACTGATCATAACGAATCCTCGGGTCGAGCCAGGCGTACAGAAGATCAACGAGCAGGTTAGCCACCACAAAGACCAGCACAAGCACGCTGACGATGGAAACGATGGTGGGGCCCTCAGTCCGCAAGACGGCCTGGTAGAGCTTATTACCTACGCCCGGAACGTTGAAGATGCCTTCAGTGACAATGGCGCCGCCCATCAGTCCGCCAAGGTTCGCCCCCAAGTAGGTCACCACAGGGATCAGCGAGTTGCGCAGGATGTGGGCCAACACCACTCGGGGACGCGAGAGGCCCTTGGCCGTGGCGGTCCGGACGTAGTCGGCGTTCATGCTCTCACTGACCGACGCGCGCGTCAGGCGCAGTACGTAAGCAAACGACACCAGTCCCAGAACCACTGCAGGAAGCAGCAGGTTGCCCCAGTCCGCGCTTGCGCCGACGGTCGGTTTCGCCCATCCGAGCCGGACTCCGAATATCAGTTGGAAAACGAAGCCAAGAACGAAAGTGGGAACCGCGATGACAACCAGCGACGCCACCAGCACGGTGGAGTCAAACCACTGGCCGCGGCGGAGTCCTGCGAATACTCCGAAGGCCACCCCGAACACGGCCTGGATGATGAGCGCCTCCACAGCGAGCATTGCGGTCACCGGGAAGACCCGGGCCAGGGTGGCTGCAATTGGCTGGCCTGTGAAGTCGTTGCCCAGGTTAAAGGTGAAAAGGTTCTTGAGGAAGATTCCGTACTGGACCCAGAACGGTTCGTCCAGATGGTACTGGCTGCGCAGAGTATCGATGACGGCCTGGGGTGGCTGCCGGTCGCCAAAGAGTGCAGCAATGGGATCACCCGGCAAGGCGAACACCATGTAATAGACCAAGAGGGTGGTGCCAATGAAGACCGGGATCACCTGAAGGAGTCGTCGCAGAATAAAGCGGACCACTGGATCACCGGCCTTCCGGGAGGGACGTGCTGAGTTTCATTCGTGCCTTCCTGCCGTACAGGACAATGGGGGCCCGGCTGTTGACCGGACCCCCATACGCCTGGCGGCAAGTTAGATCCTGGAGACTACTTGGCCGTGATGTTGTAGTAGAGGATTCCGCCGTTCCAGCCGGTCTCGGCGCTCAAGACGTTGTTGCTCCACACAATCGGCCTTGCATAATCCCAGAGCGGCAGTCCGGGAAGGTCCTGGAAGAGAATCTCCTGCGCCTTGTTGAACTTGGCGTTAGCCTCGTCGGTAGTCTTGGCAGCAAGGCCCTCCTTGAGCAGCTTGTCGAACTCGGGGTTCGAGTACTTCTCGTAGTTTGACGATGCGCCCGTTGCCCAGACCGGTCCGAGGAAGTTGTAGAGCGATGGGTAGTCACCCTGCCAGCCGGAGCGGGCCAGACCTGGGAGGGACTGGGACTTGCGCAGGTTGAGGACTTCAGCAAACTTGGCGAAGGGCTGGATTTCAGCCTGGATACCGAGGTTGTTCTTGAAGCCGTTGGCCACGGCGTCAATCCATTCCTTGTGTCCTCCGTCAGTGTTGGAGGCTATCTGGAGCGGCTTCGAGCCGTCGTACGGCTTGATCTTCTCGGCCTGGGCCCAGAGGTCCTTGGCCTTGGCGGGATCAAACTTCAGGACTTCGTTGCCCGGGATGTTGGCCGTGTAACCGTCGATCACCGGCGGGGCGAACCCGGTGGCCGGCGTTTTTGTTCCGTTGAAGACCACCTTCGTGATTTCCTCGCGGTTGATGGCGTAGGACAGAGCCTGACGGCGCAGCTTTCCGGCTTCACCCTGGAAGTTCACGTTGTACCCCGGGATGTCCAGCGTGGCGTCGCTGGCAACGGGCTTGGTGGCGTTGCGGCCAGAGAAGTCCGTGACGTAGGTCTTCGTGGCGTTGGAGGGCAGCACGTCAGTGATGTCCAGGTTATCGGCCTGCAGGTCCGTGTAAGCGGGGCTGGGATCGGTGTAGATCTTAAACGTGACGCCACCGTTTTTGGCCTCCCGCGGACCCTTGTAGTCGGCGTTCTTTACCAGGGAAATCGACTGGTCATGGACCCAGGCTCCCTGCTTTTCAAACTTGTAGGGGCCGTTGCCAACGGGGTTTTCGCCGAACGTCTTAGGGTCCTTCAACGCAGCGGAGGGCAGCGGGTAGAAGGCCGAGTAGCCAAGACGCAGGGACCAGTCAGCCTCAGGCTGGGCCAGCTTGACCGTGATGGTGGAATCGTCGGTTGCTGCCAAGCCGGACATGGTGTCGGCCTTCGGGGCGGGCGTGGTGGTGGTCTTGCCGTCCGCGGACTTTTCAGTGGTCACGGCCGAGACGTCGTCGTAACCGGCGATGGACTCGAAGAAGAATCCGTTGTTCTGCAGGTTCTTGGAGTTGGCGGCGAAGTTCCAAGAGTCAACGAAGGTTTTCGCCGTGATGGCTTCACCGTTGGTGAACTTCTGGTCCTTTTTGATCTTGATGGTCCAGTTTTGAGCGTCAGGTGAGTCAATGGAATCAGCAACGGCGTTGATCGGCTTGCCGTCGGCGTCGTAGCTGCGAAGGCCTTCGAACAGCAGCTCTACCACGTGCCCACCACTCGTTTCGTTGGTGTTTGCCGGTAGCAATGGGTGTTGGGGTTCGCCGTTGTAAGCGGTGATGACCTTATTGGGGTCACCGGCAGATTGGCTGGCACCGTCAGTGCTGCCGCCTCCAGCGCCGCAGCCGGTCAAGGCAAGGGCGGCGATTGCCACGATGCCGAGTGCTTTGGAAGTGCGCGTAAAACGCATTCCGCCTCCTATGAGTTGTGGGAGAAATTCAGGGGAAATCTTGTGCTCCCCGGCAGGCCAAACACAGGTTCTCACTGTGACGTGGCATACATATACGAGTAGCCTAACCGCACAAAGTCCAAATACTGGTACTCCGTTGCCAAACCGTAACCAGTTAATCGTCAATAACTAGCCGGTACCCGTAAGTTGCGCAAGTCACATGCTACTCGCTGGTAAGGGATGCTGCGAATCGAGGCCGGGGACGGACTCCCACAACGTCGACGAGCCCCCAGGACGGCCTATTTCAGGCGCCACTCCCACACATTCCACCAGACGCCCAAAGGGCCGGAACTGGGCTTGACACCCGTCACGCGGCTGCTGAGGGCGACAGTTCCCGTGGTCTGGTACAGCGGCAGGCCGTAGGCGCTTTCCCAGACGCGTTTGTCGATGTCAGCCAGCAGTTCGTCCTGCTTCGCCAGGTCCGTGGTGCCAGCCAGTTGCTCCATGGCTTTGTCCGCGTCGCGGTCGGAAAATCCGTTGAAGTTGCTGCCGCCACCGGTCTTGAAGATCTGCGGGACACGACTGACGCCGACCCCGGGTCCGATGAAGCCGAAGATGGCGGCGTCGTAGCTGCCGCCGCCGAGCGCTTTCGCCCAATCCGAACTGCCGAGGCCCGCGTCTTCAACGCTGAATCCGGCCAAGCGCGCGGATTCGCGGATCAGGGAAAAGGCCCGCACCCGGTTGGGGTTGTCCTTGTTGTACAGGACCCGGATGGTAGGAGCAGCATCCCGCAATTTCGACCTAGCGCCTTTGATATCCACGTCGGAGTAGTTGGCCGAACCGTTGCCCTTCACGGCGTCCCGATATTTGGGCTGGGCTGGCAGGAAGACCTGTGAGTCCAGCGGTTTCGCGTCGGCTACAAATCCGCCCACGACGTCATCCACGATCTTCTGCCGCGGTACGGTCTTCAGAAACGCTTCCCGGACGTCCTTGTCCGCGAACGGTCCCGAAAAGTTGAGATCGAGGTGGTCGTAACCGGACTGGCTGAAGCGCTGGATGGTATTGCCCTGCTCCGCCAGCCCGTCGAAGAGGCTTTCGGTACCGGCAGAAGGCTGCGGGGCGATGATGTCCGCCTGTCCGTTCCGGAGGGCGGCAATGGCTGTGGAGGCGGCCCCGGTGAACCGCACGGTGATGTCATCCAGATAGGGCTCCGGCCCCCACACATAGTCCCTGTTCCGGACCAGCCGCATCGAAGAGCCAGGAACGATGTCGCGAACAATGTACGGGCCGCTGGAGAGATACATGGCAGGGTCATCAGGAAGCGTTTTTGTGTCGAAACCCGAGTTCCAAAAATCGCTGACCCGCTTCAGCGGAGCATTGATTACGGGCTCTTTGGTGTCGCCCCGGGGCGAGCCCTTGATCAGGTCTATGAGGTCCGCTTCGTCGTTCAGTCCGCTCTTGGCGGCTACAACATGGGCGGGGAGCCCGACGTCGAACGCCACTTCCCAGTCGGCGTACGGTGAGGCGTACTCGAGGGTGATCGAACGGCCGTCACTGCCGACCTCGGGGAGGGCGGTGGCCGCAAGGCCGCTTTTGTCAGCGGCGGCAGAAAAGTAGGTAGTGCCGGTCCGGGCTTGGGGGTCAGCGTTGTCGAAGTAGCCGGATCCGGCGGCCCACGACAGAAGGAGGTCGCCGGCGTCGACGGGTGCGCCGTCGGACCATTTCACACCCTCATTGACGGTGTACTTCACCTTCAGTGGCTTGTCGGAAATCTTTTCGAACCGGCCGAACTTCTCCTTCCGAACCACCTTTTCGGTGTCGTCCACATAGAAGAACCCTGAATGGGTGATGTGGCCGATCTTGGTGTTGATGTCCGTGTTTCCGGCGGCACTGAACGGGTTGAAGGACGTGAAGGCATTCACCTCGGCCACGGTGGCGCTGCCGCCGCGGTTCGTCTCGCCGACCACCACCGGGGGCGCTCCCCCGGACGCGGAGCACCCCGAGATAACCAGCGCCGCACCGACGGCCCCGGTAATGACCTGAATCAGATGCCTCAGGGGCATGCCGCCTCCTTTGTTTTCCTTGAATTCTAGTGGTTCAGGGCGTGACCCAATGTCGGCTTACCATGAGGATCAGCCGTACACCAATCCTTGAAGGAAGCCCATGCCCCACTCTTCACGACCGTTACGCAAGCTTGGATTCCTTACTATTGGCCTCTTCGATCCGGCGGATCCGGGCGCGGGGCACGAATCGACGTTGCAGGTCATCGAACTGGGCGAGCGGCTTGGGTTCGACAGCGCCTGGCTGCGCCACCGCCATCTGCAGTTCGGAATCTCTGCCCCCATTGCGATCATGGCCGCGGCCAGCCAGCGAACCTCCCGGATTGAGCTTGGAACCGCAGTGACCCCGATGGGCTGGGAAAACCCATTGCGCCTGGCCGAGGACCTGGCCACCGTGGACCTGCTCGCGGGCGGACGCATCAATCCGGGCCTGAGCGTAGGCGAACCTATGAACTATGGCACGGTGAAGCACGAGCTGTATCCGGATTCAGCCGAGCTGGAGGACTTCAGCTACGCCCGCGTGGATCGGTTTGCCCGATTGATCGCAGGGGAACCGGTCCGGGAATTTTCCGGCAGGCAGGGTGTGGTCGAGGAATTCTCCAACCGCGTCGAGCCCCACTCTCCCGGGCTGCGTCAACGACTTTGGTATGGGGCGGCAAGCAGGAAATCGGCTATCTGGGCCGGCGCAAACGGATTCAACCTGCTCTCCAGCAGTGTGATGTTCCCGGAGGCTGACCAAGAACCGTCATTCGCCGACATCCAGCAATCGCAGATCCGCGCCTACCGTGAAGCAGCCGCGACATCGTCCGACGCGCGAGGACAAGCCCGGGTCTCGCAGGGACTGGTGGTGATCCCGACCGATTCGGCTTCGGCGAAACAGCGGGAAAAGTACCAGCGTTACGTCGACGAACGAACTCCCCGCACCCGTGCGCCGCAGGGGCCGAAGCGAATGCTGTTCGCCCAGGATCTCATCGGCACCAGCGATCAGATTGCGGAACAGCTGTACGCACACGCGGGCTTCCAAGAGGTCGACGAAGTGGCGTTCGCGCTGCCCTTCAGCTTCGGCCACGAGGACTACATCCAGATCCTCACCGACATCGCCACCAAGTTGGGTCCAGCCCTGGGATGGTCCCGGGCAGGTTAGACGTTGACTGCCTGCCGGCTGAACAATGACACCGGATGGGCATCATCCGATCATGTAGACCATGCCGCGTCCCTCAGAAGCAAGGTTCACCGCAAACGTCCGCGCCTGCCGAAGGTAGCTCACGACATAGTCGAACTCACCTTCAAAGTCCCGACTGAAGCAATGCGATTCCCGCAGCCGCAACTCCACGTCTTCGTCGGAAACATCTTCCAGGTCCCTTGCGACGGCCAAAACCTCCGGTGGGGTCAACGTCCGCACCCAAGCCTCCCAGCCTATGCCGTTCATGGCCACGTCGCCCTCGAACATCCGATAGGCAGGACGGGCGATCCGGTCTGGTTCCGCTGGTGCAGTGAGGCACTGCACTTGCCGCCATACTTTGTCGAGGTACAGCATGTCCCGTTCAGGCACCGCTTGCTCAAACGTCGGGGTGCTGATCATGGCACCGTGTTCGAATCCCCATGCATCGGCGAGCGGATCATCGGAGAGAACGCTGAGAGGATCGGCAAGCGCTTGATCGGTAACGTTGTCGTCGAAGGCGTACGCGTAGTATCTGATTCCCATTCGCCAAGCATCGCCGGACAGCCGGCTGCACGTAACCGCCACATTCGGGTATGTGGATAACCCTGTGGTTCCTTGGCAGTAAGGGCCAGCGCCCTCCTGCTGGCATGGACTCTATCCCTTACTGCCAAAGCACCGGGTGCTGATGCATCCACTCCACAAGGGTTCGAATCGAGATCAACCTTCGTAATCCCCGAGTCAGACGTTGAAGCGGAACTCGACTACACGTTAAACCGGAACTCCACCACGTTCTGTAGCCGAGCAATCTTTCCCCCGATTGGCCTCGCGGTCTCACTCTGCTGAGAGCGACTGGATGTATCTGCTGATCGCCGGCAGGTCGACGATCATCGTGTCCCAGACCGCACCGTAGTCAGTTACCTCGAAGTGATGCGCCAGGCGGTCCCGCATCCCCTTGATCAATGTCCATGGCACTTCGGGATGCCGGTCGGTCGTGGCGTCGCTCAGACGAGCCACATTCTCGCCAATCTTGATGATCAGTGACTCTGACGCCAGGCCCGGAACGTTGTCGGGGTCCCCGAGGTACCACTCGTCGCCGCGTGCCACGAGATTCGCGCCGACGCCACACAGTCGGATGATCTCCGTCAGAGCTGCATCATCCCGCTTGTTCATACCGCGACAGCCGTCGCCATGATCTCATGATCGGCACGCAGACCGCCGTCGGTCACCACATCGACCTCGACACCGAGCAACTCGCTCGCATCAGCAGCGAACGCCGCGACCGTAAGCAACCCGGTGCCGGGCGATCGGGTGACCAAGATGTCCAGATCGCTGCTGGAACTGTCTGTGCCGCGAGCCGCCGAGCCGAAGACACGGACATTGTCGAAGCCATACCGGCCCGCTAGGCTCAGAAGCTCGGCACGGCGCGCAGCGAGCGCATCATGAGGCAGTGGCCGCGCGGCCGTCCGCAGGCGCTCGAGCATCTTGACCGAGACGCTGCGCCGCCCTGCCTCATAGGCGGCAACATTCGGCTGAGCAATCCCGGATCGTCGGGCAAGCTCTGCTTGGCTCAGGCCGGCGGCCTCTCGAAGCGCTCGAACTGGATTCACCATGGTCGAATTATATCGCATGATATGACTCTAGCGACAGCTAGACCGATTTGGACGCAACCGGTCACCTGAGCGCAGCCATCACCCTGAGAGTCACGAACAAGCAGTGCGGTCCGGCTACCTCACTCGTTCGGTCGGGCCCATCATGGCTCTCGCCCGCCACGAGATTGATCTACATCCCGTCCCCGAGCTCCACGCGTCACCATTGCTTGCAGCGTCGGAAAGTCCACTTGGCTTAGACAGTTACCCGGAATCAATTAGACATTAAATCTAAATTCCACTACATCGCCGTCAGCCATCACGTATTCTTTTCCTTCAATCCGGACCTTGCCACGGGACTTCGCTTCAGCCATGGACCCGGCCTCGATGAGGTCATGGAAGGACACCACTTCGGCCTTGATGAAGCCGCGCTGGAAGTCGCTGTGGATGACGCCAGCGGCCTGCGGCGCGGTGTCGCCCTGGTGGATGGTCCAGGCGCGTGTTTCCTTCGGACCGGCCGTGAGGTAGGTCTGGAGCCCCAGGGTGTGGAAGCCGACGCGCGCCAACTGGTCGAGGCCGGACTCGTCCTGGCCGTTCATTTCCAGCATTTCGCGCGCCTCCTCCTCGTCCAGCTCCACGAGGTCGGATTCGAGCTTCGCGTCCAGGAAGATGGCGTCCGCGGGGGCCACCAGGGCCCGCAGCTCGTCCTGCTTCTCCGGGCTGCCCAGGATGCCTTCGTCGGCGTTGAAGACGTAGATGAACGGCTTGGCGGTCAGGAGGCTGAGCTCCTTGAGGTGCTCCATCTCCAGCTTGTCGCTCTTGATCGAGGAGAAGATGGTGTCGCCGCGTTCCAGGACCGACTGCGCGGCCTTGATGGCTGCCAGCTCAGCGGCTTCCCGCTTCTTGATCTTGACTTCTTTTTCGATCCGGGGAATCGCATTTTCGATGGTTTGGAGGTCAGCCAGGATCAGCTCGGTGTTGATGGTTTCCATATCCGAACGGGGATCCACCTTGCCGTCCACATGGATTACGTCGGGATCATCAAACACCCGGACCACCTGGACGATAGCCTCGGCCTCACGGATGTTGGCAAGGAACTTGTTGCCCAGGCCTTCGCCCTCCGATGCGCCCTTCACGATTCCGGCTATGTCGACGAAGGACACCGGGGCGGGAAGGAGCCGCTGCGAGCCGAAGATGTCCGCCAGCTGCTGGAGCCGGGGATCCGGCAGGTTCACGACGCCGACATTGGGTTCGATGGTAGCGAACGGATAGTTCGCGGCCAGCACCTGATTCCGGGTCAGTGCGTTGAAAAGAGTTGATTTGCCGACGTTGGGCAGTCCGACGATGCCAATAGTAAGAGCCACGAGCATTGATTCTACCGGTTGCCGGAGACATGGGCCCCAGCCGGTCCCCCGCGCTGCAACACCGTGGTGGAACGGGTGGCCGAATATGTCGCTTCCGTAAATTGTCACAGGGTCATGCAACAGTGAGGATATGGATGCTTTAGCCCTGATTCTCGCCCTGTTGATGCTGCTGGTGGGTGCCGTCGCCGGCGCCGCCACCGCCTACTTTTTCCTGCGCCGGCACAGTCGTGCCCTGGAGGAAGACTTCGACGCCGTCTCGTCGCGCCTTTCCGAGGTCAGCGCCCAGTTCGCCGCCGCAGACGCGGAAAGCCGCCTCCTTTCCCTGCAGAACCGGGAGCTCGGCGAGTCCCGCAACCAGGACGGGAGCGTCCTCCGCGCACTGGCCCCGGTGGCGGAAAAGCTGACCGCCGTGCAGCAGCAGGTGGCCCTGCTGGAACGCGACCGCCTTGAACAGTACGGCCAGCTGGCCCAGCAACTGCAGGAGGCCAGGCTCTCTGATGCCCAGCTGATCCGCTCCACGCACGCCCTCGAGTCCGCCCTGCGCTCCAACAGTGCGCGTGGACAGTGGGGCGAAGTTCAATTGCGCCGTGTGGTTGAAGCGTCAGGGATGCTCAAGCACGTGGATTTCCTGGAGCAGGTCCACAGCGCCGGAACAGATTCAGCGGTCCGCCCCGACCTCGTAGTCCAGCTTCCGGGCCAGAAGCAGCTGGTGGTGGACGCCAAGGTGCCGTTGTCCTCCTATCTGGAAGCCCAGGAGTTGGGTGCGCGTCAGGATTCGGGCACAGCTGCGAACCCCGGCAGCCAGCAATCCCTGCTGGCTGCCCATGCCAAGGCGCTGCGGGCCCACGTGGACTCGCTGAGTAACAAGAAGTATTGGGACATCCCCGGGAACTCCCCTGAGCTGGTGATCTGCTTCCTGCCGGCGGAATCCATCCTGGCTGCCGCCCTGACAGCCGACGCGACGCTGTTGGACCACGCGCTCTCCAGGAATGTGGTGCTCGCCTCTCCAAGCACGCTGCTCGCCGTACTCAAATCGGTGGCCTTCACGTGGCGCCAGGATGTGCTGACGGACAGTGCACGCGAACTCTTCGAGCTCGCCCGTCAGCTGTACGAACGCATGGGAACACTCGGGGACAACGTGGGCAAGCTAGGTTCGTCACTCAAGTCTTCAGTGGACCGGTACAACGCCATGATCGGCACCCTGGAAGCGCGGATCCTGCCCACCGCACGGAAACTCAATGCCATGGATGAATCAGGGCTGCTCACCCCGCCGGCGCTCGAGGTTACGCCGCGCACGCTGGCGGCGCCGGAGTTTCAGCAGGACGAGGCCGCAGCCTGACGTTGCCGGAGACTGGTCAGTCGCGGGAGCGGCGTCCGCCGAGCGCCCGGCTGACGTCCCCGGCTTCCTTCAGAGTTGCTCGGAGTTCCTTGGGCAACGAGAAAAGGAGGTCCTCTTCGGCCGTGACAACTTCTTCTACGGAGCCGTAGCCGTAGTCGGCCAGCAGGCGAAGGACGTCCGTGACCAGGATCTCCGGCACTGAAGCCCCTGACGTGACTCCGACCGTTGCCACGCCTTCAAACCACGCTTCATCCACTTCATTGGCGAAGTCCACCCGGTAGGAGGCCTTGGCCCCATACTCCAGGGCGACTTCCACCAGGCGGACCGAGTTGGAGGAGTTAGCCGATCCCACCACAATGACCAGGTCGGCCTGGGGCGAGATCTTCTTGATGGCCACCTGACGGTTAGTGGTGGCGTAGCAGATATCGTCGCTGGGCGGATCCTGCAGGGTAGGGAACCGCTCCTTCAGCAGGCGGACGGTTTCCATGGTCTCGTCCACGCTGAGGGTGGTCTGGGACAGCCAGATGACCTTTTCGGGATCCCTGACGGTTACCTTGTCCACTTCGTGGGGACCGTTAATGATCTGGATGTGCTCCGGGGCCTCGCCGGCGGTCCCTTCCACTTCTTCGTGACCGTCGTGGCCGATCAGCAGGATGTCGAAGTCGTCCTTGGCGAACCTCACGGCTTCCTTATGAACCTTCGTCACCAGCGGGCAGGTGGCGTCAATGGTGCGCAGCCCGCGGTCCTCGGCGGACTGGACGACGGCCGGCGATACCCCGTGGGCGGAAAATATCACCAGGGCGCCTTCCGGGACCTCGTCCGTCTCGTCGACGAAGAAGGCGCCCTGTGCCTCCAGCGAGCTCACCACGTGGACGTTGTGCACGATCTGCTTCCGGACATACACCGGCGGACCGTAGTGTTCCAAGGCCTTCTCGACGGCGATCACGGCCCTGTCCACACCGGCGCAATAACCGCGGGGCGCAGCCAGGAGTACCTTTTTGGGACCGGTCACCGGAGCCGCCGCGGCTACCTCCTCAGGCGAGCGCCGCCTGCGCGGGACAGTTGGCATCGAGAGGGACACAGCAGAGGAAGTCATCTCTCCATGCTACCGGGTTGGGGGCCGCTGCCCCGGCGAGGCGATCCGGATCACAAGGGCCGCCGCGACCAGCACACCGCCGGTTATCGCGGCACCGCCGACCCATGATTGGAAGCTGCTGGAAGCGGCCGCCACAAACGCATCCGTGAACATGTCTGCAAGACCGTTGCCGCTCGCTGTCCCCACTACAGCGTCCCTGGCGAATTGCGAGCCGGCGGTCCACAGGCCGGCCAGCGCAAGCGCCGCAAGTCCCACCGCGAAAAGCACTGACCAGCGACGGCGGGCGGAAACCAGGGCAAGCGCAAAGGCGATACCAGCCCCGATGGCCAAAGAGTAACCGAGCGGCGCGTAGGCGGACACCCTCTCGACCAGCTGGCGCTGCTCCGGTTCTCCAACGTTGATTAGCGTCTGCTCCGGCGCAGTCAGCGGCAGTCCCGTGGTGCGCGCGAGTTCCTCCGTCGCCAGCGCTACCAGTGGCGCCAAGTCCAAAGTGAGCGACGACGGGGAGTCCGGGCTGGCAGGAGCTGCTGCCGGTGCGGCTAGGTTGAGCCGGTGGCTCTTCCGCAGTGTCTCCTCCCAGGCCGCCTGGTAGCCCGGTAACGCAGTGAGGGAACCGGCCGCCGCCTCAAGCACTGGCCTCACCAGACCTGCCAGAGCGTCCGGGATGGTCCCAGTGTCAATGGTGCCAACAGCGGCGCTGGCCAGCCGCTGCTGAAATTCTGCGTCCTTCCCCAGCGGACCGGCCAGCGCCACAAAGCCATCCTCCTGAACCACGTTGCGGTCAAGCCAGATGGCGGGAACGGCCAATGCGGACAGCAAAACGCCCAGGACGACGGCGATGGCTGAAACGAAGGTGCGCAAAACGGGTCCTCACGGGTTGGCGGCAGCACAGCCATCATAGGGCTGGTGTCTGGACAAAGAATGTCAGTCTAGGGTGCTACAGCTTATGGATAAGGTTGAATGGCATCCGCCAGCCCGCTGACAGCAGCCAGTTGACTGACCGCCGCCATTCAAACACGAACCGCCACCTCCCGAACAAAGGACCGCAATGCCGCCACCCACAGCTTCCCGGGGCGGCGGACATGTCTGACCCGGCCGCCCGGCCAGGCACTGCTGCCACTACGGTGCCTGCCACAGCCGCTGAGACCAGCCCGGACAATCCCTGGCCGCTGCAACTGCTGTCCCAGAAACTCAAGGCCCATATCGACCGCACACCCTCGGCGTGGGTGGAGGGTCAGGTCATAGAGATGAACCGCCGGGGCGGCAACGCGTACCTCACCCTCCGGGATGTGGACGCGGAAGTTTCCCTGCCGGCGTCGGTCTGGACGAAGGTCCTGGACCGGCAGAACATGCCCCTGGAGCGTGGCTCCCGCGTGGTGGCCTTGCTCAAGCCGGAGTTCTGGCTGAAGACCGGGCGGCTCAACATGCAGGTAAGGGACATCAGGCCTGTCGGGCTTGGCGATCTGCTGGCGCGGATCGAACGGTTGCGGCATGCCCTGTCAGCCGAGGGGCTGTTTGCCGATTCACGGAAGAAACCATTGCCGCTGCTCCCCCACCGCATCGGCCTGATTACCGGACGGGACTCCGACGCCAAAAAGGACGTGGTCCAGAACGCCGCACTGCGCTGGCCCGCCGTCGAATTCGAGATCCGGGAGGTGGCAGTCCAGGGCAACACCGCGGTCTCGCAGATCATCCGAGCCCTGCAGGAGTTGGACGGCCGCCCCGACGTTGACGTCATTGTCATCGCCCGGGGCGGCGGAGCGTTGGAGGACCTGCTGCCTTTCAACAGCGAGGAACTGATCCGTGCCGTCGCGGCCACGGCCACCCCTGTGGTCAGCGCCATCGGACATGAAGCGGACCGCCCCCTCCTCGACGACGTGGCGGACCTCCGCGCGTCCACGCCCACTGATGCCGCCAAGCGGATTGTGCCTGACGTTGCCGAGGAACTGGCCGGTGTGCGCCAGGCACGCGAGCACCTGCGCAGGAGCATCGGCAGGCTCGTGGACCGGGAGTCGGACCGGTTGTCCGCACTCCATTCCCGGCCGGTCCTGGCCACGCCCGAAGCAATGGTCACCGGACGCGCGGAGGAAATCGAACGCCTCCTGAGGAGATCATCGGCCGCCGTCAGCTCAACAGTGGTCCGGGCGGCTGACCAGCTGGTTCACCTGCAGGCACAGGTCCGTGCGCTGTCACCGCAAAAGACGCTGGACCGCGGCTACGCCGTGGTCGAACTGGCCAACGGACGGCCGGCCCACGCCGCTGAAGCCGCCGGCCACGCTGTGGTCCGCGACCCTTCGGAGGCGCCGTCGGGAACTGCGTTGTCCGTACGCGTGGCCCAGGGCCTGTTCGGCGCCACATCCACTGGGGAACTACAACAAGGAGAAGCACATGCCCGAGACAAAGCCTGACCCGGAAATCGAAGCACTGAGCTACGAGGAAGCCCGCGAACAGCTGGTACACGTGGTGGGGAGGCTTGAGGCGGGCGGCGCCAGCCTTGAGGAATCCCTGGCACTGTGGGAACGCGGCGAAGACCTGGCTAAGCGCTGCGAGGAGTGGCTGGAAGGCGCCCGCAAGCGGCTCGCTGCCGCCCGCGACCAGCCGCTCTGACGAGCCCTCTGACTACCCAGTGCGGGTCCTGCCCTCGGAACAAGCGGCCCCAAACAAGTCAGGACCGATCGACCAGTTCCCGTTCGATAGCGACGTCGAACTCAGCTTTCGGCCAGTCCAGCTTCATATCAGACAGCGCACCCAACACCAGCTGCTGTACGGCGATCCTGGCATACCATTTTTTGTTGGCCGGAACCACATGCCAGGGTGCCGCTTCCGTGTTGGTCTCGTCGAACGCAGCCTGGTAGGCGCCCATGTAGTCGCCCCAGAACGCCCGTTCCTTGAGGTCATTGCTGCTGTATTTCCAGTGCTTGGCGGGGTTGTCCAGTCGGGCAAGGAGCCGGGTCTTCTGTTCATCCTTGCTGATATTGAGCATCACCTTGATGATTTTTGTTCCGGCATCAGTCTGGCGCGCCTCGAACTCATTGATGGCCCGGTAGCGGCGCTTAAGTTCGTCAGGCGAAGCCCAGTTATGGACCCGGTGGATCAGGACGTCCTCATAGTGCGAGCGGTCGAAGATGCCCACCATGCCCGCTCCGGGAACCTCCCTCTCGATCCGCCAGAGAAAGTCATAGGACTTCTCCTCCTCGGTGGGTGCCTTGAAAGCCTTGAACTGGACGCCCTGCGGATCCATTGAAGCCATCACATGGTTGACGATTCCGCCCTTGCCCGCAGTGTCCATGGCTTGCAGGATCAGCAGAAGCCGTTTTTTCCCGCCGAAGCGCGACTCCGCGAACAGCTTTTCCTGAAGTTCGGCCAACGCGCCGTCCAATTCAGCCAGAATTGTCTGGCCATCGGCTTTGTTGCCCTTGTAACCGGGCGTCGCGTCAGGGTCGGCCTCGGCCAGCGAGAAGCCTTTCCCCACCCTCAGCGTATCGACGGGGTGCTTCTTGAACTCAACCAAGTCGGCCATTGGGGTCCTTTGTCCGCAGTGTCCGCGCCATCTGGCGCATCCCCACAGGCTAGTTCCCTTTGTACCTGCTCAGGAAGTCCCCCATACGGTTGATGGCCTCCTCGAGGTCCTTCACCAGCGGGAGGGTAACCATCCGGAAGTGGTCGGGGCGGACCCAGTTGAAGGCCCGGCCGTGGGAGACCAGGATTTTCTGCTCGCGCAGCAGGTCCAAAACGAACTTCTCGTCGTCGCGGATATGGAATACCTCGGGATCGAGTTTCGGGAAGAGGTACATGGCGCCACGGGCCTGCTGCGTGCTCACACCGGGGATGGCGTTGAGCATGTCGTAGGCCTTGTTCCGCTGTTCCAGCAGCCTGCCGCCGGGCAGAATGAGGTCGTTGATGCTCTGGTAGCCGCCGAGTGCGGTCTGGATGGCATGCTGGGCAGGCACATTGGCGCAGAGGCGCATGTTGGCCAGGAGGCTAATGCCTTCCAGGTAGTCCGAGGCATCCTTCTTCGGGCCCGAGATGGCCATCCAGCCGGCACGGTAACCGCAGACGCGGTAGGCCTTGGACAGTCCACTGAAGGTGAGGCACAGGACGTTGTCGCCCGTGAGCGCGGCCATGTTGATGTGCACGGCGTCCTCGTACAGGATCTTTTCGTAGATTTCATCGGCGAAAAGGATCAGTCCGTGCCTTTCGGCCAGGGCCACGATCTTCTTCAGCGTCTCTTCTGGATAGACCGCGCCCGTGGGGTTGTTGGGGTTGATCACCACAATGCCTTTAGTGCGCGGCGTGATCTTGGCTTCAAGATCCTCAATGTCAGGCTGCCAGCCTGATTCCTCATCGCAGAGGTAGTGCACGGGCTTCCCGCCCGCCAGGGCAACGGAAGCTGTCCACAGCGGGTAATCCGGTGTGGGGATCAGCACTTCATCGCCGTCGTTGAGCAGCGCCATGAGGGACATGGTGATCAGTTCGCTGACGCCATTGCCCAGGTAGATGTCGTCCACATGGATGTTCTGGATTCCGCGGGTCTGGTAGTACTGGGAGACGGCGGTCCGGGCCGAGAAGATGCCCCGGGAGTCGCTGTAGCCCTGGGCATGGGGCAGGTGGCGGATCATGTCCACCAGGATGGCGTCCGGGGCTTCAAATCCAAACGGCGCGGGGTTTCCGATGTTCAGTTTGAGGATCCGGTGACCCTCCGCCTCCATCTGTTGGGCGGCCTGAAGGATCGGTCCACGGATGTCGTATAGGACGTTGTGAAGCTTGGTGGACTGCTTGAATTCTGCCATCCATCAAATATGCCATATGACGGATGTACTTCCCGTTGAGACCTCAGACACAGAAGCGCAGAGAGCAGACGACGGCGGCTGCCGGCCCGTGTGGGTCCGGCAGCCGCCGTCGTGATTTGCGTTGTGGAGTCAGGTGTTACTTGACGATGCCCTTGTCCTTGAGCCAGGTTGCGGCGGCGTCTTTGGCATTCTGCTTCTGGCTGCCGCTGACTGCACGGTTGAGGCTGACCAGATCCTCAGTGGTCAGGATCTTCGATACGGCATTGAGCGCATCCTTTGCCTTGTCGGTCATTTTTGCCTTGTTGTAGAGCGGCAGGACCTGCTGGGCCTTGAAGTTGTTCTTCGGATCCTCCAGCACCACAAGGTCGTTGTCCGCGATGGACGGGGTAGTGGTGTAGATGTCGGCTACCTGGACGTCATCAGTGAGGAGGGCCTGCAGGGTCAGGTTTCCGCCGCCGTCACTGAACGGCTTGAGCGCCTTGAGTTCACAGCCGTACTTGTCCTTAAGCCCCGGAAGGCCGTATTGGCGGGTCTCGAACGTCGCCGGCGCACCGATAGTGAGGTCCTTGCAGACCTTGGCCAGGTCCTCGATGGACTTGAGCTGGTACTTCTCGGCTGTGGCCTTGGTGACCACCATGGCGTCTTTATCCTCTGCCTTGGATGCCTCCAGGATGGCCAGCCCGTCGGGAAGTTTTCCAGGCAGGGCTTTGACGATGTCGTCGGCAGAGACCTCCGACGCCGACGTATTAACGAACGACAGCAGGTTGCCTGAGTAGTCGGGCACCAGGTCCACGGAGCCGTCCTGGACGGCCTTGAAGTAGATCTCGCGGGAACCGATATTCGGCTTGGTGGTTGCCGTGACCCCTGCAGCAGTCAGTGCCCCGGCATAGATCTCTGCCACAATCTGGCTCTCCGGGAAATCAGCAGAGCCGACCACCAATGATCCGCCGCCGGCGCTCCCGGCACTGGTGCTGGGGGTTGCCAACGGGTCGCTCCCGCCGCAGGCTGTCAGCGCAACGGCAAGGCCGACGCCAGCAGCCATGCCGGCCAGTCCCCGGCGGGTAAGGATTGTCCTGATGTTGTCTTTCATGGGGTACCTCCTTGAACGGCAGCTGACGCAGGCGCGGCAGCTGGGAGATCAGCGGCGGCCTGCTGGCCACCGTGCAGATCGGATGTGAGGCCAGGCGAAAGAAGGACTCTTTGCGCCGCGGCAAGGATGAGGTCAACGATGATGGCCAGCCCTGCAATCAACAAGGACCCGGCAAGCATCCGCGGGAAGTCCTGCAGCGCCAAGCCATCAAAAAGATAGCGGCCCAAGCCGCCCAAGGGGAGGTACGCAACCACGGAAACCGTCGCGATGACCTGCAGAACTGCCGTTCGGACGCCGCCGAACATAACCAGCAGCCCGTTGGGCAGCTCAACCCGGAACAGGATCTGCAGCTCGGTCATCCCCATGGCCCGGGCAGCATCCACCATGGTCCTGTCCACACTCGAAATGCCGGCGTACGTTCCGGCAAGGAGCGGCGGCACGGTCAGGATGACCAGCGCCCACACCGGCGGCATCAGGCTGCTCCCGGCCAGGAGCGCGAAAAGGA
Organism: Pseudarthrobacter sp. S6; assembly: GCF_050156575.1. Classification (NCBI taxonomy): domain Bacteria; kingdom Bacillati; phylum Actinomycetota; class Actinomycetes; order Micrococcales; family Micrococcaceae; genus Pseudarthrobacter; species Pseudarthrobacter sp. S6. The sequence continues at coordinate 3,133,930 of NZ_CP189581.1, forward strand.
CCAACAGGCCCAGGGTAGGCAGCGCCCGCAGCGCACCTGCCACCGCTACTGCCACCACGCGCCCACGGCCCGTGTGTCCGATGTAGAGCCCGGCCGGAACGGCGATGGCCGTGGCAATCAGAAAGACAAGCCCGCTGTACTGGAGGTGCTCCAAGAGCCGGACGGGGATGCCGGAACTGCCGGTCCAGTGCAGGGGATCAGCAATCCAGGCGAGGGTGTCCACAAAAATATTGCTCATGGTGAGGCCCCGGCGTGGACGTTGGCATCGGCCAGATAGCCGGCGGCCGAAGTCGCCGGCGGGCCAGAGGTCTTAGCGGCGCGGGTCCACGGCGTCAGCAGCCTTTCCAGGACGACCAGCACGGCATCCATCAGCAGTGCGAGGACGAGGATGGCAATGATTCCCACCACCACTTCCGTGACGAAGTTCCGTTGCAGTCCATCCGTAAACAGCATGCCCAGGTTCCCCACGCCCAGGAGTGCCGCGACGCTCACCAAAGAGATGTTGCTGACGGAAACCACCCGCAGTCCCGCGAACATCACCGGCAGAGAGAGCGGCAGGTCAATCTGGACAAAGCGGGGCCACGGCGTGTACCCCATGGCCATAGCAGCCTGCCGGAGATCCTCCCCTACGGAGTCAAAAGCATCCAGGGCGGCCCGGACCAGCAGCGCCACCGCATAGATGGTCAGGGCAACAATGACGTTGAGCGGGTCCAGGATCCGGGTTCCGAGAATCGAGGGCAGGATGATGAACAGCGCCAGCGAGGGGACGGTGTACAACAATGAACTTGCCGTGACTACCACCGACCGAAGTGCCGGGTGGGTCCGCGCCAACTGCGCCAACGGAATGGAAATAACCAGCCCCAGCACCATCGGAATGAGGGCCAAGACCAGGTGCTGGCCGGCCAATCCCATGACCATGCCACCGTTTGCCAGGAACCAATCCATCAGAGCGCCGCCTGCCGGACCTGGCGGGCCTCTTCAATCACGCCGAGGACTTCCTGAGCCTTCACGGTTCCCAGGACCTTGCCGTCGCCATCCACCGCCACACCTTGGCCGGACGGGGACGATAGGGCCGAGTCCAGTGCCCTCCGCAGGGTCTCACCTGGGCGGAAGAGTGACCCGCCGGGGATGAGCTCAGAGTCCGTCCCCGGCTTTGCCCAGCCCAGGGGGCGCAGGTCCGGATCCACCACGAGCTGCCAGTCGGTCACCGCGGCGGGATCGCCGGCAAACTGGCCGGCACTCATCACAAGCGTGGGCACCGGGTGGATGGTGACGGCGTCGGACGTGGTGAACCCCAAATGGCGGAAGCCACGGTCCCGCCCCACAAAGGAAGCCACAAAATCATTCGCCGGTGCCCGAAGGATTTCCTCAGGGGTGGCGTACTGGGCCAGCCGGCCGCCGACAGCGAAAACGGCCACCTTGTCGCCAAGAATGGTTGCCTCGTCGATATCGTGCGTGACGAAAACGATGGTTTTTGCGAGGTCCTTCTGCAGCCTCAGGAGTTCCTGCTGTAATTCGTCACGCACCACGGGGTCAACGGCGCTGAACGGTTCGTCCATCAGCAGGACGGGTGGATCGGCTGCGAGCGCCCGGGCTACACCGACTCGCTGCTGCTGGCCGCCGGAGAGCTGGGACGGGTAACGCTTCCCGAGCGCGGAAGCCAGCCCGACGACGTCGAGCAGGTCCGTTGCGCGTTTGCGGGCTTCAGCCTTGGTAACGCCGTTGAGCCGGGGCACGGTGGCGATGTTGTCCAGCACCGAACGGTGCGGCATCAGCCCGGAAGACTGCATGACGTAGCCCATGGACCGTCTCAGTTCCGCGGCAGGCACCGAGGTCACGTCCCGCCCGTCCACGGTGATCGCACCGGACGTCGGTTCCACCATGCGGTTGATCATCCGCAGCGACGTGGTCTTGCCGCAGCCGGATGGCCCCACAAATACGGTGATTGAGCCCTTGTCGATGGACATGGTGAGCTGGTCCACAGCAGGCTGCCCGCCCTGATACTGCTTGGTGACGCTCTGGAACTCAATCATGGCTGGGTCCATTCCCGGACTTACCTGTTCTGTTGGACGGCATCGGACAGTGTTGGGTCATAAGTTCACTGATATTTACGGTAACGCAATCCGTGATCAGCGTAACTGGATCTGCGGGCAATCCGGGCAAGAGAATCCCTACTGTAATCATTCGTTGCACAACCCCGCGTGGATGGGTCCCCCCGATCACCCCGTGCCGGGATGCGCTTACGCCCGGCCCTGCCCGCGCCTAGAGTTGGACCGTGACCAACTTGGAAGTAGCTCCCCAACAGGAACTTTGTCCGCCCGCCGGCCCTGAAGGGACGTCCGAACCCTGCCTCCAGATCTGGCCCGAACGGGAGGTTCCGCTGGGTGGCGTGCGGGCCATGACCGTCCGGCGCACGCTGCCGCAGCGGGGTTTACCCACCATCGGCGCCTGGTGTTTCCTGGACAGTTTCGGCCCGGACCGCACCGCCCTGGCCGTTCTCCCGCACCCGCACACCGGGCTGCAGACGGTCACCTGGCCACTTGCCGGGAACATCCGGCACCGGGACAGCGTGGGCAGCGATGTTGTGGTCCGTCCGGGTGAGCTGAACATCATGACCGCCGGGCACGGGGTGTCCCACTCGGAGTTCGCCGTCCGGCTGGATCCCGACGCCGCCGCGCAGTTGCCCGTGCAGCGCGGCCTGCAGCTCTGGGTAGCGTTGCCGGAGGCTGAACGCCACCGCGAACCCGCGTTCGAGCAGCACCGGGAACTGCCCTCGGTGACGGGGCCGGGTTTCACTGCGACTGTGATGGTGGGCGAATTCGCCGGGGCGGTGTCACCGGCCACGATGTACTCCCCCATCGTCGGAGCAGACATCTCCTGCGCGGGGCCGGCCGTACTGCCACTGAACGCACATTTTGAGCATGCCGTGCTGGTGCTCGACGGCGGGCTGACGCTGGACGGACAGGAGGTCCCGCCCGGTCCGCTGGGCTACCTGGGCGCGGGACGCCCGTCACTGGAGTTCCAGGCCCTGCCCGGAACCCGGTTCCTCCTGATCGGCGGGGAGCCGTTTCAAGAGGAGCTGCTGATGTGGTGGAACTTCGTGGGCCGCACGCACGACGAAGTGGAGCAGGCGCGTCAGGACTGGGAAGCGCAGGCGGCACTGGCCGACGATGCCGCGCGTGGGGCACGCTACGGGCTGGTTGAGGGGCACGGCCCGGACGCAGGCGCCGAAACCGGACGCATCCCCGCCCCCATCATGCCGGCCGTCAGGCTGACACCACGGAAGCGGTCAGTGGGCCCCTGACCCTTCCGAGACCAGCTTCAGGACGCCAAACACGGGATCCTGGTCCAGGACACGGACATCGGTGACGCCGACGGCAGCCAGATGGCTCCGGAAAGAGTCCTGCAGCGGGACCACGTTCATGCCCAGTCCGCTGCCGAGAATAACCGGTCCGTCGATGCCAAGCTTCTGCAATGCCTGGGCAGCCAGGCCGGCAAGGTCTTTGCCGGCCTGGTCCAGCAGCTCCAGGCACGCCGGGTGGCCAGCCGCTGCCGCGTCCACCACCAGGCGTGCCTGCTGGGCCCAGAACCGGCGGCCGGTATCCGGGGAATGAAAGAGCGCAATCAGCCGGTTGGGGTGGTCCACTCCGCACGAGGCAAGCAGAGCCTCGGTCAGCTGGTCCGCCGGGAGTCCCTGGTTCATCCGGCGCAGGCTGTGCCGGACCGCCTCACGGCCCAGCCAGTAGCCGCTGCCTTCGTCACCAAGCAGGTAGCCCCAGCCGCCGGCCCGGGCCTCGTCGCCGGCGGCGTTCCGTCCCCAGGCTGCGGAGCCGGTTCCTGCGATCACGGCAACACCGGTGCTGGCTCCGCCCGCGGCCAGCAGCAGCCGCGAATCGTGGACCACCGTGACTTTGGCTCCCGGAACATGGGGTTCTATCAGCGCGGCCAGGGCGGCGGCGTCGTCGTCGGTATCAATGCCCCCGGCCCCCGCATACACGTGGGCCACCTGGCCGCCGCCGATCCGGGAGAAGAGATCCGCGAGGTTCAGTGCCGCCTGTTTGCGGCTGACGTTCTGGACGTTGGAACTGCCGGCGGACTCGTCGGCGACGGCTACTCCGTCCTCAAACCTGACGCCGCGGGTCTTTGTACCGCCGATGTCCAGGCCGATGATGACCCCCGCGAGGGGACCCGGGGCGGACGCGGCGCCGCCCGCCTGGTGGTTTCCGGGCAATGCGGTCTGGGGGTGCTCGCTGTCAGTCACGCACCCAGCCTACTGAAATGCTGCCGGCGAATCGCGGCCGGGCCGCGGGCCGCCGTCGTGTCTCAACACGTTGTGCCTCAACATCCCGCGCTTATCCCGTCCCTGAGCGGGCGGCCACCAGGCCCGCCAGCAGGTGGGGCCCCTCCTGCAGGACCATCTCCCGGAAGAAGCGGACAGGATAGGGCTCGGCATCGGGACCGGGCTTCCGGCGCCGCCAGCCCAACCCGATCTCGCGGTAGGCCAGGCCGGACTCCAAGGCAAGCTCGACCCAGCCCAGATTGCCCGTTTCCGGGCTGACATGGCGCCCCGGCGCATTGCCGCCGGGCGGGAGGATGCTGACACCAAGGCCCGCGGCGACCAGACCACGGACTGTGTGGGAGTCCTGGCTTTCGAACGCGATCCGCGGCCGGAATCCTGCCTCGCGGAACAGCGCATCGGTCAATGACCGCATGCCGTACCCCGGCTCCAGCGCCACGAAAGGGTCCCGGCGGATGTCCTGCACACTGACGCTGCCCCGGCCGGCCAGCGGATGGCCGTGGTGAACCACCAGGCGAAGGGGCTCACGGTAGAGCGACTCCGAGGAGATGATGCTGCTTGCGGACGGAACCGGTGCTGTCAGTGACAGATCCACCTGGCCCGAGGCGAGTTCCGCGAGGCAGGCGTCCCGCGCCCCCTGTCGGAGGATGAAGCCGGCCTCCGGATGGCGGCTGCGGAAGGCGCTGATGAGCAACGGCAGGGTGGCCTCGCCGAACGTGTGCTGAAAGGAGAGCGCCACTTTTCCCCGCACCACGTCCGACTCGTGCCGGACCAGGTCCAGCCCGGCCTGGAATTCGGTCAGGGCCGACTCGATGTATGGGAGCAGCGTCCGGGCGGCCGCCGTGAGGCGGATGCCCCGTCCGTCACGGATCAGCAGTTCGGTTCCGACGACGGCGCTGGCCCGGGACAGTGCCCGGCTCACCGTGGACTGGGGTACTCCAAGGAACTCGGCCGTTTCCGTGACGTGCTGGGTCCGGCCCAGCTCAGCCAGGATAGGCAGCAGCGGCAGGAGCTTCACCAACTGCTTGTGGTCGGCGTGCATTGGCCCCACCTCTCCAAACGTTCCACTATTGACATGAATTGCGTCTTAAAGATGCATTGGAAGCATACATTGCGGAAGCCTACCCTTGGGCTATGCCACAAAATACCGCGGCCCCGGGACCATTCGCTCCACCGCAGGGCGGCTGGGCGGGACATCCCAAAGGCTCCGCTGCCTACAACAAGATCTTGGCCGGCCTGGCCTTCGCGGGCGTGGCCACATTCGCCCAGCTCTACTCCACCCAGGCAGTACTGCCGCTCCTGGCCGCAGACCTGAAAGTGACCGCGGCAGAGGCGGCGTTGACTATATCGCTGGCCACTGTGGGCCTGGCCATCACCGTCATTCCCTGGTCCTTCCTCGCGGACAGGATCGGCCGGGTCAAGGCCATGGCCTGGGGCATCTCCGCCGCCACCGTCCTGGGCCTGCTGGTACCCCTCGCCCCCACGTTCGGCGCGCTGCTTGCTTTGCGGCTGTTTGAAGGAATGGCGCTGGGCGGGATCCCGGCCATCGCCATCGCCTACCTGAACGAGGAAGTGAACAGGGCCCATGCGGCCATGGCCGCAGGCAGCTATGTTGCCGGCACCACGCTGGGCGGACTGGCCGGCCGGCTGGTGGCAGGGCCGGCAGGTGAGCTCTGGGGCTGGCGCACAGCCGCTTTGGCCGTTTCCCTGCTGGCAACAGTGGCCGCGGCACTCTTCCTCGTTCTGGTACCGCAGGCCAAGGGATTCACAGCCGCCAAAGCCTCCGGGGTCCGGGGTGCCATGGCGAGGCTCGGCGGACATGTGCGCAATCCCCGGCTTCTGGCGCTCTACATCCAGGCCTTCCTCATGATGGGCGGGTTTGTAGCCGTCTACAACTACCTTGGCTTCCGCCTGTCCGCTGAGCCTTACACGCTGCCGGCCACCTTCATCAGCCTGATCTTCCTGGCCTACCTTTCGGGAACGATTTCGTCGCGCTGGGCCGGCGGGCTGACAGCGAGGTTTGGCCGCAGAAATGTGCTGCTTGCGGGCATCACCCTGATGGTGGTTGGGCTGGCACTGACGCTGATGCCGGTGCTCGCCCTGATCCTTGCCGGCCTGGTGATCTTCACCGGCGGCTTCTTCGCTGCCCACAGCATCGGTGCAGGCTGGACCGGAAGCATCGCCACCACCGGCCGTGCCCAGGCGTCGTCGCTCTACAATCTGGCCTATTACCTGGGCTCGAGCTTCATCGGCTGGGCGGGCGGACTGGTGTTCCAGTCCCTGGGCTGGACGGCGCTTGCCGTGGCGATCATGGTCCTGGCGTGCATCACGGCGGTGACAGTCGCCGTCGTACATCCCCGGGGGAACGACGAAACCGCACGGCCGCCACACAAGGGCGGGCGGAAGCCGCGCGGCCGTAGAACTATCCGCCATTAAATGGCAAGTGTGTCTGGCGATTGTTCGGCAGGGATGGTTGCGTTCCGGGGTGATCAACAGGAATCCGGCGTCTAGGATGAACTGACGGACATTCAAGGAGATTCCATGAGCAGCAACCCAAAAAGCATCCGGCCGGCCAGCCACTTTGAGCCGCTGGATGCCATCGATGAACGGCTTCTGGCCGCCTTGGTGGACGATGCACGGATCTCCAACAAGCAGTTGGCAGAACTCGTGGGCATTGCACCGTCCACCGCGCTCATGCGGACCCGCGCATTATCCGAACGTGGCATTGTCCAGGGATTTGAGGCGAAGCTCAGCCTCTCGGCCATCGGCAGGTCCGTCCAAGCGCTCGTGGCCGTCCGGTTGCGGGCCCACGACAGGGACCAGATCGACCGCTTCACGGCCCGCGTTCCGCACCTGCCCGCAGTCCTCTCCACCTTCCACACGTCAGGCTCCGTGGACTACCTGCTGCACATCGCCGTTGCCAGCACCGAGGACCTGCGGGACTGGGTCCTCGACAACCTGGCCACCGATCCTGTGGTGGGCCACACCGAGACCACCCTCGTCTTTGAGCACATCCAGGGAAACCATGGTCCCCTGCCGGATTAGCCTCCGTGCGGCAGCGCTTTCCGAAACGTGACCGCGGACAGCGCCAGTGCGGCGGCGCTGCATAGCACTACGAAGCCCGTGACCGCCGTCGGCAGCCCGAACACCGCTGTAGCCCAGCCCAGTCCAATGACCGGCACGGCGCTGCCCAGGTACGTGATGACATAAACGGTGCTGATGACCTGGGCGTGCTGTGACGATTCCACCTTGGCGGCCACATCATTGAAGACCGTGCGGAAGGCGACCCCCTGGCCCAGCCCCGCGCAGACGCTGGCGGCGGCCAGCAGCAGCGGACTGCTCCAGGCGGCCGCTGCGGCCAGGAGCAGCACCGAGGCTCCCAAGACTGCCAGCCCCGCGGGCACCACAAAGCGTCCCCGCACGGACAGTACCTGGCTCAGCGCCGAGGCCGCGAGCGTCATCCCGGCCAGGGCGCCGATCAACGGCCGTGAATCGGTCTGAATGATCGGGGCGAAATAGGCCGGTGCCAGCGACAGGCAAAATCCAAAGACGGAGAAGCTGAGGAATCCGACGGCGGCCGCGAGCCAGAACGCGCCCCGCGCTTCAGTGGATACCGCGGGCCGGCGGGGCGCCAGGACCATGACGGGGCGCGGGCCAGCCGGAGGCTTGATGGCCGGCCGGGCCTGAAGCAGGTAGAGCGGCACCAGCATTGCCGCCAGGACCAGCGAGTGAACGTAGTACGGGGCGGTGGTGGGCCCCGGCAGCAGCGACAACAGGCCGCCGATGACGGGACCGGCCGCCACTCCACCCGCCGTAGCCAACAGGGTGAAGCGTGTGGCCCATTCCGGCCGGGACGGGAGCAATTCCCGCAGCGCGGCGGCACTGGCACCGGTGGCCAGGGCAACGGCCACGCCCTGAAGGGCCCGTCCGGCCGAAAGCGCCACCAGGTTTCCGGCCTGTGAGAAGACCCAACTGCCCGCCAGCCCGGCCAGTACAGCCAGGATGAGCGCCGCCCGCCGGCCGATGTGGTCCGACCAGTGGCCGGCCAGCATCAATGTGGCCACCAGCGCCAGGACATAGCTGGCAAAGGCCGCCGTGACCCCAAGTGCCGAGAGGCCAAGGTTTGCCTGGAGCAGCGGATACAGGGGCGTGGCCAGGTTTGCTCCGACCAGCAAGGTGAAGATGACGGCACCTGCCATCACCAGCCGTGCCGTGGTGGATGCATCCCAGCCCTGACGCCCGGCTGTGGCCGGACGCATACGGAGTTCATTAAAGACTGTCATTGCTGCTGCCTTGGCGTCGACCGGGGCGGGAGGTCCTTGTGGGAAGCCGCCCCGGATGGGAATTGATACCTACAGAATGCTCCAGGGCTGACTGATTGGGCGTTAGTTCGTGGAATAATTGAGCAAAGTACGCAATTCTTGGTTCCTCCAATAACTGAAAGTGACGCTTTGCCTACCCTTGATCCCACGGATCTGAAGATCCTCGTGGAACTCATCCGCGATCCCCGCATCCAGATCGGCGAGTTGGCCGAGGCGCTGGGGATTGCGCGCAACACAGCGCAGTCGCGTGTCCGGCGCCTGCTCCGCGCCGGGGTGCTCCACGACGGCGGCCGCGAGATCGACCTTGAGTCGGTGGGGTACGACGTCGTCGCCTTCGTCACGATCGAAGTGACGCACCGGGAACTGGACGGAGTTGTGGGCGCCCTCCGGCTGCTCCCCCAGGTCCTGGAGGTCCATGAGATCTCGGGGCGAGGTGACGTGTGGTGCCGGGTGGTGGCCACCGATACGCACAATCTGCAGTCCGCCCTCCGCCAGATCCTCCGCATCAAGGGCGTCATCCGGACCGAGACTGTACTGGCTCTCCACACGCACATTCCGTACCGGACCGAACCCCTCATCAGCCGCCTCGCACAGGCCGTGCCCGGCACCCCAACACGGCCCAAGTAATTGTCCGGGCGCGGCGGCGGCTCGCCTGATGGCAGTTAGGATTCGAGCATGGATTGGCTTTCACATATTTCACAGATCAACTGGCTCGCCGTGGCACTGGCCTTCGTCTCGAGCATGGCGATCGGCTTCATCTGGTACATGCCGGCAGTGCTGGGCAAGCGGTGGATGGCCGCCATCGGAAAGACTGAAGAGGACCTGAAGAACATTGGCGGCGGCGCAGGGATCTGGGTTCCCATGATGGTTGCGGCCGCCGTGACTGCCACCCTGCTGGCGGTCCTGACCAGCACGCTGGGCCTGGATAGCGCAGCGGCGGGCGGCGGGTTCGCCCTGGTGCTAGCGCTGGTGTTCCGCGCTGGCGGGCATGTCATCGGGACCATGCCCTGACGTGACCATCATCGACAATGCCGTCTACGTGGACGGCGTCCGCAGCGCAGAGCCGCAGAGCCTGGAACAGACCTTCGAAACCCTCTCCGAGCACGGAGGCATGGCCTGGATCGGGCTGTACCGGCCCACGGCGGCGGAAATGACGGCTGTGGCCACAGAATTCGGGCTGCACGCCCTGGCGGTGGAGGACGCCATTTCGGCGCACCAGCGGCCCAAGCTTGAACGCTACGAGGACAATCTTTTTACCGTGCTGCGCCCGGCGCGGTACCTGGACGCCACCGAGACCGTGGAGTTCGGCGAACTGCACATCTTCACCGGCCGGAATTTCGTGGTCACCATCCGCCATGCCGAAATGGCCGGCGTTGCCCGGGTCAGGCGGCGCCTTGAAGGCCGCCCCGACCTGCTCCGGCACGGCCCGGAAGCCGTTCTCTACGCCCTGCTGGACCTTGTGGTGGACGACTACGCACCGGTGGTGGCCGGGCTGGAAAACGACATAGACGAGATCGAGGACCAGCTCTTCAGCGGGGACACCACCGTCTCCCGCCGCATCTATGAACTGGCCCGCGAAGTCATCCAGTTCCAGCGCGCCATCCATCCCCTGCCGGACATGATGCAGCAGCTCAAGCGTGGCTTTGAAAAGTACGGCGTGGACTCTGAACTGCAGCACAGCCTGCGGGACGTCGAGGACCACGTGGAGCGGGTCATCTCCCGCGCGGATTCATTTCGCGACCTGTTGCAGAACGCCCTCACGCTGGACGGAACGCTGACCGCCAACCGGCAGAACGAGGCCAGCGCGGAACAGAACGAACAGGTCAAGAAGATCTCCTCGTGGGCGGCGATCTTCTTCGCACCTTCCTTCGTGGCCGGCGTCTACGGCATGAACTTCGACCACATGCCGGAACTTCACTGGGCTCTGGGCTACCCTATGGCCATCGCGCTGATGGCCGGCACCGCCGCCCTGATGTACACCATTTTCAAAAGGAAAGGCTGGCTGTAGGGCCGGAGGCTGCGAGCCCCGGGGCTCGCCGAGCCTCAGGCGACGTGGAGTTCCACGCTCCCGTGGCCTGAGTCTGCAGCGCTGAAAACCAGACGCCGGTTGGCAATTTTCTCCGTAAAGAAACGGTCGTGGCTGACCACCACCACCGCACCTGGGAAATGCAGCAGGGCACGCTCCATGACCTGGGTGCTGGAGAGGTCCAGGTGGTTGGTGGGCTCATCCAGCAGCAGGACCGAAGCACCCGAGAGCAGGCACTGGGCCATAGCCACTCGGGCGCGTTGGCCGCCTGAGAGGTTGCCAATCTTTTGCTTGAGATCAGCTTCCGAGAACTGGAACATAGCAAGAAACCTGTTCACCGACTTCTTCGTCGCCGTCAGGGCCAGGCTGTCAGGCATCGCGTTGACCGCGTGGCTGACGGTGTCGTCGTCGTCGAGTTCTTCCAGCACCTGGTTGTAGGAGACCATCCCGGCGCCCTTGGCCCAGGCCACGCTGCCTGAATCGGCTGGCTCTTCGCCGGTGAGCGCCCGGAGCAGCGTGGTCTTGCCGCTGCCGTTGGACCCGATGACGGCGATCCGGTTACCGCGCCCGATCTCGAAAGTGAGGCCGCTGAACAACGTCCTGCCACCGTAGGCCTTGCTCAGGGATTCCACCCGGCACAGGACATCCTTGACGTACAGACCGCCGTAAATCTCCGTGATGATCTGGTCCACGGGCCGGGGCGCACGGGACTTCTTGATCCTGGCCAACTGGTTTGCGAGTCCCTTGCCTGCCGCCTTGGCGGCTTCCCGCCGGTCCGAGATGCCTTCGGCTTCGAAGGCCAGCAGCTCGGACTCGTGGACAAACTGGCTCTCCAGGCTCTTGAGCTTGAACTGCTTGGCCACCACGTATTCGGCGAAGTTGCCCGGGTATTCGTGGAGGTGGAAGTTCTCCACCTCGATAATCCGGGTGACCACGGAGTCCAGGAACTTGCGGTCGTGCGAGACGATGATCGCAGCGCCCTTGAAAGTCCGGAACCAGCCTTCGAGCCATTCGACGCCGGCCACGTCAAGGTAGTTGGTGGGTTCATCAAGCAGGAGGACGTCCGGGGCTTCCAACAGGATCTTTGCCAGTGCGGCCCGGTTCCGCCAGCCGCCGGAGAGTTCGTCGATGGCGCAGGTGCGGTGGTGGTCGCTGAAGCCGAGGGTGGTGAGTACTTTATCGATGCTGCGCTGATAGTCCCAGCCATCCAGCCGGTCCATCGCCTCAAAGAGTTCAGACTGGCGGTGGATGAGTTCATCCAGCCGTGCTGCGTCCGAGGAATCGGCGGCGATGGCCGCATCGATGCCGGCCAGCTCGACTTCGATCTCTTTCACGTGGGCGAAGAGCCCGTCCAGGACCTCCGCAATAGTGAATTCGCCGTTCAGCTCGGAGAACTGGGAGAAGTAGGCGGCCTTGGTTCCGAGCTCGACGGCGACGGTCCCGGAATCGGGAGCCACCTGGCCCTGGATCAGCTTCAGGATAGTGGACTTGCCCGAGCCGTTCTTGCCGATCAGGCCAACCCTGTCCCCGGCTTCAAGCTTGAAAAAGGTTTCGCGGAGAACCTGGGTTTTGTCAAAGCTCACGTTGACGTCGTTCAGCCGGATCAAACTCATTGATGGTGTCCAATCCAGTGCTAGTAACTTCTGATCCCCGATGGACAAGTTTACGTTAGAGTCGCCCCACCCAAAGCCCATGGAGCAACGGAAGCACCGACCCGATCATCAGCACGTTGCCGAGCACTGTGTCGTCCGCCCGGACCACTGAACCCGCGATCAGCAGTGCGCCGAATATCAGCACCGATACTGCTCGCTGTGCCGTGCGGCTAAGCCGTGCCAGCTGCCTTTCGAGGCGCGGGTTGGCCACCTTCAGTGAATCGTCCTCGACTCGGGTGAGAAGCCCATCCAGGCGTTTCGGGAGACGCAAGGCCACCCCTGCGGCATCCAGCGCCTGAGCGGCCAAATCCTGAACGATATTGCTGCGCTCGTCTCGCAGCAGCTGCGCTGCATATGGCTCCACCGAATCCCACAGATTGAACTTTGCGTCCAGCGAACTGCAAACACCCGAGGTCAGGGACATCGCACGGATGATGAGCAGGAAGTTCTCCGGCAGTTGGAACGGCAGCGAGCGGACGACGTCGCCGAACTCCAGCCCAAAATCACGGAACTCCCGCGGGTCCACCTCGCGAAGCTCGGAAAAACCCATCCCGCCGAACCGGGCGAAGAGGTGCGTCATGGCCCGCTCAAGCCCGGCGGTGTCAGCCGACGGCACCAGCACACCGACGTCGCTGATCGCCGCCACCAAACCCTTCCCGTCACGCGAGGCTGCCGCGATCAGCAGCTTCCGCAGGCCGCTGCGCGTCTTGGGTTGAACCTCGCCCATCATGCCGAAGTCGATGAACGTCAGCTTCCATGGATGCTCTTCCCATGAATCTTTGATCGGAGTGACAAAGATATTGCCCGGGTGCGGATCGGCATGGAAGAAGCCATTCGTGAACAACTGGTCGAACATGACCGACGCGAATACCGGGGCAACCTGTGCCGGGTCGATACCCGCCGCAAAAAGCGCCTCCGCGTCCGTGATCTTGATCGCCGTGACATCTTCGAGGGTGAGCACGCGGCGGGTGGTCCGCTCCCAAACGACGCCGGGCACAGTGACCCTCACATCGTCGGCGAAATCAGCGGCAAAGCGTTCTGCGTTCGCCGCCTCGTTCAAATAGTCGATCTCCTCGAGGCTGGTCTTCGCGAACTCCTCGACCAGCGCAGGCACGTTGGCACGGTTGGACACGAAGCGCACATGGCTGAGCCAGCCTCCCACTTTGCGCAGGGCGGCCAGATCGACGTCGACAATCGTGTGGATGCCAGGCCGCTGCACCTTCAACACCACATTGTCGAGCCCGGTGTCTGCGGCATTTCCAGGAAGAAGCCGCGCCCCGTGCGCCTGCCCGAGGGATGCGGCGGCGATGGGCACCTCCTCGACTGAGGCGAACACGGCATTCAGCGGCGCACCCAGTTCTGCCTCGGCAAGGCCACGGATTGCAGGGAACGTAGCGGGCGGTACCTCGTCCTGAAGCCCTTCCAGTTCAGCGGTGATTTCCGGAGGGAGCACATCGAGCCTCGACGACAGGAACTGACCCACTTTGATCATTAGACCGCCAAGCTCCATCGCGAGCACATGGAAGCGCTGCGCGAAGCGACGCATCCTTCGCGTTCGGGTGCGTTCAGCAATCCTGACTAGCCCGATTCGAGGTAGGAACAGCTCAAACCACCAGGTCACCGCAAGATGCCACGCGGCGAAGCCCAAGATGCGACGGTAACGGGCTCGGGTATCCCCAGTGCCGGGTATCGGATTTTCCCGGTTCCGGCGAACTGAGGTCACTAGGCTCAGCCCTGGGAGAGGATCGAGTACAGCCGGCGGCGAGCGTCCTGGAGCACTGTCACAGCCTCTTGTACCTGCTTCGACGATCCGGTGCGCCCCACTTGGGCCGCGGCCTGGGCAAGCTCCACCCCCGCCTTGGGCAGCGCCGCGAACCCGGTCCCCGACGCCTGACCCATGGAGTCCCAGGGCGCAGACGTTTCGGTACTCGCGACGTCCTCCCGGCCGGCTTCTGTCAACGAGTAGATTTTGCGGCCGTTGGATTCCTCAGCGCTTACGAACCCCTCATCGGCGAGCAGTTGCAGTGTTGGGTAGACAGATCCGGCACTGGGTATCCAAGTGCCGCCGCTGCGTTCCTCGATCTCACGCATGATCTGGTATCCGTGCATGGGACGCTCCGCGAGCAGTGCCAGCACTGCCGACCGCAACTCCCCTCGACCCGCACGGGTGCCGGAGCGCTTCTCGAACCGCGAGCGAAACTCCTCAACGGCCTGCCACATGCCGTCCAGGTTGTTGCCCATAAATCCGCCTGCAGGAAATGAATTATGCATCATGCCCTCCCTAGTAGATCGCGAACGATACTAAACGATAGCTAACGATATGCCCTGAGGCTAGAGGGCGACCAGACTCATCAATAGTGCTCGCGAGATGGGGTGCGTGCCTCATTTGAGAAACGCTCGCGTAAATCACGGGCCGCCACGGGCACGGCGGTGACGATGAGGGATGGGCCTGTCGATGGGTACGCGTAGGGAAATCACGAAGCAGTACGCACGCGATTATGCGAAAGGAGCCAAGAAGGCCAAGGGGGCGGTGCTCGATGAGCTGGTGGCCGTCACCGGCTGGTCAAGGGCCAATGCCCGTCGGGCGCTGTCCACGGCCCGTAAGCGTAAGGGTCCTGCGAAGGCTGTTGTGCGGAAGCCGCGGGGACGTACTTACGGCTACGGCACCCTCAAGGTCCTGATCGAGGTGTGGCGGTTCGCGGGGATGCCGTCGGGTAAGTACCTGGCCGCCACCATGGACCTGTGGCTGCCCAAGCTTGAGGCCTTCGGGGAACTGGACAAGGACAGGCTGACCCCTGAGGTGAGGGCGCAGCTGCTGAAGGTCTCCGGTGCCACCATCGACCGGCTGCTCAAACCGACCAAGGACGCCGGCAGGCCTAAAGGCCTGTCCGCGACCAAGGCCGGGCCCTGCTGCGCAACTCAATCACGGTCCGCAAGGCCGGGGATGAACACGAACAGGCTCCCGGTTTCATCGAAGCCGACATGGTCGTCCACTGCGGCCCCACCCTGGCCGGGGAATTCGCCAGGACCCTCACCGCCACGGACGTGTTCACCGGCTGGACCGAGAACGTCGCGGTCCGCAACGGCGCGCACAAATGGGTGCTGGAGGCAATGGATGAGGTCGTGGCACGGCTGCCGTTCCCCATGGTCGGGTTGGATACCGATAACGGAGGAGAGTTCATCAACTACGCCCTGATCAAATGGGTCGATGACAAGGACATCTACTTCACCCGGTCCCGGCCGTACAAGTCCAACGACAACGCCCACGTCGAGCAGAAAAACGGCGACGTGGTCCGCCGGCACGCCTTCCACTACCGCTACGATACCGCCGCGGAGCTGAAGCTGCTCAACGCCCTCTACGCCCTCGTGCGGGTACGGCTGAACCTCTTCACCGCCACCACGAAAGCGGTCGGCTGGCGCTCCAATAAGCACGGGAAGAAGGCCCGCATCTATGACAAACCGCGTACCCCGTACCAACGCGTGATCGATTCCGGGATCCTGACCGGAGCTAAAGCCGCGGAACTCGCCGAGCTGATGGAGATCACCAACCCGGCCGACCTCACCCGCGGCATCACCAAGATCCAGACCCAGCTGATCGCACTCGCCGCAGCGAAAACACGGGCACTGGAAGCATCATCCACGCGAGCACAATTAGATGAGGCAAGCAAGACACTTTCGCGTGCATCTTGACATGAGTCGTTTCGGAGGGCCGGTGCGGTTCAAGGCCACCTCCGCACGGCTGCGGCCGGCACGCCCCACGAGGTCAGGCCCACGCGGTCGGCGCGGAGGACAAGGTCCAGGTCAGCGGAGGCGGTGAGCCGCCGCACTTCCCGGTCGCTGAGAGCCACCCAGGCCCCGGACGCCGTCCGCAGGCGGCCGGCCATACCCAGATGGTCCGAGTGGAAATGAGTAACCACAATGCCCGTCAGATCGGTGAGGCCAAGGCCCGCCTGCCGTAGACCGGCGGCCAGATGGTCCAGACCGGCGTCACTGTCCCAGCCCAGATCGATCAGGACGGCGTCGCCGTCGCCCAAGAGCATGTAGCTCAGGGTATAGCGCATGGGGTTGTCGGGGAACAGGATGGGCCACACGTCACGGCCGAGTTGCTCCACGGGCGGCAGCACCTTGTTCAGCCACGCTTCCTTCTGGGCGTGACGGGTGATGGTAGTCGACCGCAGGCTCATCAGTTCCTCTCGCGGCGGTTAAGAATGGGTGCGGCGGACCTCTTACGGATTCGGATGAGTCGGGTTATTCTGCATCATTCCATGTCGTGAAGCTGGAATCGGCCCAACTGCGTGTGGTTTCCGTATGCTTGAGCGATCGCAAGGCAAGAGAAAAGCCCTTCAACCCAGCGTTTCCGCAGGTCAAATGGCTTTATTTGTGGAGCTAAGGAGATTCGAACTCCTGACCTCTTCGATGCGAACGAAGCGCTCTACCAACTGAGCTATAGCCCCGGAACAGTCCACCTTCCCTGATGAACGGCGGTACCGGTGACCTTAGGCTACAAATTTTCGTCCCGCATTGCGAATTGACACTCCACACCCGGACTGGCAAACGGTCTGGGCTGCCCTGGCAAGCTATCAGGCGCGGCGGCGCTGCAGGACGTCGTCGAGGTTGCTCAGGGCGCTCTGCGCCTTGGTGAGGGGCTTCGCGGCGGGCGCGGCGGGCGTGGCTCCGGTGACGCCCTGTTTCAGGGACGGCCTGCCGACGGCTTTGGGCGCCTCGGGAAGGTCAAGCGGCTGGGGCGCCGGGCGCTCGGCCTTGGCGGCCTCAACGTACACCGGCCTTGGCACGTCCACCGGTTCCCAGGTTGTGTCGGCCGGCGCCAAAGCAGCGGCGGCGCTGGCATCTCCGGCGGCAACGGCCACAGCCAGTGCCGCTTCCCGGAGTTCCATTGCAGTCAGGGGCTCGGGCTTCGGCTTGGGCTGATGGGCCTCGGCGTCAAAGAGCCGGCTTTCCGGCCGGGCGGCGGGGCGGGCCGCTGCATTCGTGGCGACAGATCCTGAACGCTGCACGGGGGCACTCATCGCTGAGCGAAACGCGGCGTTCACCTTCGCTTTGCGGTCCCGGACAGCCAAGGTCCGGAGCACCGACACAGCTGCGCCGGTGGTGGCCAGACCGGCTACCGGCAGCAGCGCGCTTCCGATTCCGAACGGCAGAAGAACACCCGAAACAAAGGCGCTCAGCAACGCTGTGACACCAACGAGGGCGATCCCTGCCCTGCCATAGCGGATCCGGAACGCGCCGCGCGTCGTCGCGTTGCCGGACGTTTCCGTGGCGGTTTCGGGGCTCTTCCTGATCTCCATGGCTTTCTCCTGCGGGGCGGCGATGTTCATTACCGTCCCGGCTCTCGGGTCCGATGATTCAATGGCTGGTACGTCCGCCAGGAAGTCGCCAGCGGCCTGGACCTGGTGCTGGCGGTTCCGCAGAACGTAGGGCGCAACCCACACGATCCAGAGCACAACGGCAACCACAAGGATCACTGAGCTGCTTAGGGGGAAGTCCACAATCAAAACCGTATGAGCATTAGGGCAGCCGCCCCCGCATTAGCCACGGTGTGTCGCCGGCAACGTGGCAATTCATTGGATTTATGACCTTGGAAGTACCCATGGGCGGTTCAGGTCCGGCGGGTCAGGACCGGGACGCGAGCCACCGCGCGAGCAGCCCCTCTGGGACCTCGTCAGCGGTCAGCGCAAAGGACCGGTGGTCCGCCCACTCCCCGTTGATGTGAAGGAAGCGTGGACGGTGGCCTTCGTCGCGGAAGCCCAGCTTCTCAACCACGCGCAGGCTGGGGCCATTCTCGGGCCGGATGTTGATCTCCATCCGGTGCAGGCCCATTGCCTGGAAACAATGGTCCGTGGCCATGGCCACCGCCGTGGGCGCGATGCCGTGACCGGCGCGCGCCTGGTCAACCCAGTACCCCAGCGTGGCCATCATGGCCGAACCCCACACAATCGAGGACACAGTCAGCTGGCCAACGATGACCGGGCCGGCCAACCTGGGCGTGCGCTCAGTGATCAGGAACGGCAAAGCCGTCCCCTGGGCAGCCTGGATTTTCAAGGACCGCACCATCTGCCGGTAGTCAGGCAGCGCACCGCCGGGTGCCGGGTTGGATGCTTCCCAGGGCGCTAGCCACTCGCTGTTGCGCCCACGGACCTGGGTCCATTCCTTCTTATCCCGATACCGGATGGGGCGCAGGATCAGGTCGCCACATTCGAGTGTTACGGGCCAGATGGGTCCGGGGCGCACGGCAGTTATTTAGCGAGGCCGGCTGCGAAGCCCGGCAGCCATTCCCGCAGGCCTGGGCCGAGGTCTTCGCTGTCGATGGCGAGCTGGACGCAGGCCTTGAGGTAGCTGAGCTTGTCGCCGGTGTCGTAGCGGCGGCCGCGGAAGACCACGCCGTAAACTCCGTGGCCCTCGCCTTCGCCGGCAGCCAGTTCCTGTAGGGCGTCCGTCAGCTGGATTTCCCCGCCCCGGCCCGGGCCGGTGCGCTCGAGCACGTCAAATACTGCCGGGTGGAGGACGTAGCGGCCAATGACGGCCAGGTTGGAGGGCGCCTCCTCCACACTGGGCTTTTCAACGAGCTTGTTGATCCTGACATAGCCTTCACCGTCGATCTCCTGCACGTCGGCACAACCGTAGGCACTGATCTGGGAGGGGTCCACCTCGATGAGGGCCACCACAGATCCGCCGGTCTTGGACTGGACGTCGATCATGGTGCTGAGAAGTTCGTCCCGGGCATCGATCAGGTCATCGCCGAGGAGGACGGCAAATGGTTCATTGCCAACGTGCTGCTTTGCACGCAACACTGCGTGGCCGAGGCCGTTGGGGTCACCCTGCCGGACGTAATGGATGTCACCGAGGTTGCTTGCTGCCTGGATGGACTCAAGTTTGGCGAGGTCGCCTTTGGCTTCCAAGGTGTCCTCCAGCGAAGGAACCCTGTCGAAGTGGTCCTCCAGGGCACGCTTGTTGCGTCCCGTGATCATCAGGATGTCGTTCAGGCCAACGCTGACGGCTTCTTCAACCACATACTGGATGGCCGGCTTGTCCACCACCGGGAGCATTTCCTTGGGCATGGCTTTGGTGGCCGGCAGGAACCTGGTGCCCAGTCCGGCAGCGGGAATAACGGCCTTGCGTACTGTCTGCTGAGTGGTAGTCACTGGACTAATCTAACGGAGGGGCTGATCATTCAGTAATTATTGGTGGCTCCAGCGCCAACGGACCGCAGCGACTGCAACGTCCACAGGGAACGGCAACCAAGGAGCGGCATGTCCGAAGACAGCAGCGCAGCCAAGGCGGACATCCGCGCACGCCATCGTGCGCGCCGTGCCGCGACGGATCCCACTCACCGCGACACCACCGGTGCCGCCCTGGCCGTCCACGGCGTTGCCTGGGCTGAACAGCTCACCGGTGGGACGCCGTCGACCTTTTGCGCATACCTGGGCGTAGAACCCGAACCGCCCACACTGCCCCTGATCATCGAACTCCATCGGCATGGCCACACAGTCCTGCTCCCTGTCTGTGAGCCCGGACGCCGGCTGAGCTGGACGCAGTGGACCCCCGGCGTCGAGTTTGTCCGCAGCCGTTATGCACCGGTGCTGGAACCGGCCGGACCTCGCCTTGGCCTCGGCATCATGACGTCTGTTGCCGCACTCTTCATCCCCGCCACGGCCGTGGACAGGGACGGCAACCGCGTAGGCCAGGGCGGCGGCTACTACGACGTCCTGCTGGGCTCCCTTGGCCGAGACGGACTTGAGATCCCGTTAGCGGCCGTTGTCTTCGATGCCGAACTGCTTCCGGCCGGAAGCATTCCCGCCGAAGACTTTGACCGGAGGGTGCCGGCTGCCCTGACGCCGTCAGGTTTGATCCGGCTACCGGACAAAGCCTGACGGAGGGCTACTTTCCGGGGGTGATAGAATTGGCACTCAGGCCCTGCGACTGCTAATGGACGGTTTTCGTTCAGCGCGGCACAGGACCTCTCGTTTGCCCCCGAGGAGGATCACCCAGTGCCCACTTATGCTTACGCCTGCAAGGATTGCGGCCACGCCTTCGACGTTTTCCAGTCGTTTACCGACAGCACCCTGACGTCATGCCCGGAGTGCCAGGGCGCCTTGCGCAAGAAGTTCAACAGCGTGGGCGTGGTCTTCAAGGGCTCCGGTTTCTACCGGACTGACTCCCGGGATACCAAGGGAAGCACCGTTTCGGCTGCCCCTGCCGCCCCCGTGGCCGCGCCGGCGCCTGCCACGGCCGCTGCCGCCAGCTGACCTCCCCTCTAACAAGACGTACGACGCCGGCGGCTCGGTTTTCCACATAGGCACCTTCGCTTCTGTCGGACTCCGTTGCCGGTACGTAGCGTGGTTTGCATGCCCGCTACTCTCTTTCGTTCCAGCCGCGGATCCGCCCCGCCGGGACGCCAGGTCCGCCGTCCGCTCCCGTTAGCACGCCCCCGCGCCGTGCGTGGCCATAGGCTGTTAGCCTGGCTGGGCCGGAACCGGCGCCTTGCGATAGCGCTCCTGCTGTGCCTTGCAGCGGGGATCACGGTCCATCAGCTCACTCCCCCGCCCGCCGATACTGTCCCGGTGTTGGCTGCGGCGCGGGACCTCCCCGCAGGCACGGCCTTGTCGGCCACGGACATGACGGCAACGAAGATCCCGCCGGGGATGCTGACCGCCGGGGCCATATCCCACACCGGTGAAGCCGCGGGAAAACAACTGGCAGCCCCCTTGCGGAAGGGCCAGCTTGTGACCGACTCCCTGCTGCTGGGACCCGGCCTGCTGACCGGAACGCCGCCGGGCTCCGCAGCCGTGCCCTTGAGGATGGCCGATCCTTCCTCCATCCAGCTCGTATCGCCCGGGCAACTGGTCAACGTGGTACTAACCGGGGCGAACGGCTACGATCAGCAGTCCCCCTCAGAAGTGCTGGCAACGTCCGTTCCCGTCCTGTGGACATCAGGACAGGGCGGCAGGACGGGTCAGTGGCTAAGCACCGGCGAAACCGACGGGCTGATTGTCGTGGCGGCAGCTCCGGAGCAGGCTGCGCGGCTTGCCGGGGCCTCCGCCCAGGGCAAACTGTTTTTCGTCCTGGTGGGACCGGAAGGCATCGCGCGGTGAAGCCGTTGCAGCTTGGAGGTCAGCCCCAGTGCGGCGGCTTGTTTTCCTTCAGCCACGCGTCGTGATCGTTGTCCGGGCCGTCGCCCCAGCGCTTCGGGTCATCCTCCGCAGCCTTGTTGGGCAAGATGCCTGCTGCCCCTGGCACCTTGCGGTCCGGCGCAGCGGCCGTCCCGTCAACTGCCTCATCCGGCTGGTCGTCACCTTGCGTCTCGGCTTGATCGGCATTCCGTGACGTCACAACAACCGCCTCCTCACTGGCCAGGCGTCCGGCCTGGTCTTCGTTCCTGTTGTTTCCAATATTTCCCAGCGCGAGCGCGTCCATGTCCTCGTCAAAGAATCCGCCGGAGGCAGTGCCGCGTCCGGGCGGCAGAACATTCTCGAGGCCCAGGTAACCCGCGATCCGGTCCGCGCAGGCGGACGGGTCCGTGAAGACTTCGATGGTCCAGAGCGGCATGTACCGCCAGCCCATCCGTTCCAGCAGCTGAGGGCGGAGCCGGCTCCGCTCTCGGACACTCATGGTGCGGTATTGCTCCGTGCCGTCCGACTCGATGGCCACCGGCCGCGGAATATCGGCGTCGTCCTGGCCCATGGTGCTGAGCGGGTCTGCTGCGGCCACTACGTCAATCACGCCGTCGTACTGGTGCCAGACTCGGGCGCCGCGGGCACGCAGCCGGTCGCCAAGATCGGCCACGAGGGGATCGGCCCCAAGCGCCTGCTCGCTGGCAGCGGCGCGCGAGGCCGGGGTACCGAGATCGGTCTTTCCGGCAATTTCACGGTTAAGGAGCTCGTAGAAGTCCACCGCACCATAGGACAGCCGCGTGTGGTCAAGGTCTTCGGGCTGGAAACACGTCAGGACGTGGAGCGATCGGCGGGCACGCGTCATGGCCAAAGCGAACTTTTCCCGCCCGCCCTCAGCCGACAGGGGTCCGAAATTGTGCAGCGCCCGGCCATGCGGAGTGCGGCCGAAACCGGGTGAGAAGATCACGTGGTCACGGACCAGGCCCTGGGCACGCTCAAGGTCAACCACCCGGAATGACTCGGATCCTGCGCTGAAGAAACTGGCCAGTCCCGGGTGGTTCGGGAGCTGAAGACGGATTGACTCACCAATCCGGGCAGCATGGCGCAGGCTGGCGGTGACCACTGCCAGCGACGTGCGCGGCCGCGTCCGGGCGTGCTCAAAGACCAGCTGGACCACGCGGTTAACCTCGGCCACCACGGATTCCACGCCTTCGTGGTCGGCGCTGGGCAGCCCTGTGCCGTCGGGCAGGTACTCGACCAGGAGCGCCCTGTCCAGTCCTGTGGCCGACTGCCCCTCCGGGAGCCTGCGGAGCGCGCCGTCGTAGGAGTTCTTGCTCAGCTGCAGGACCAGGTCCTCGTCAACCGCGCGGTAGACAAAATTCAACCGCCAGACAGGCAGGACCGCAGACAGCGCCGAATACGCGCTTTCGACGCGATGGTGGGCCGCCTCACCGGCGGCCAGCCGCTCAACACCAACAGTGAAAGTCCGGGGGCTGGCAATCTTGGCATCACCGAAGGCAATGACCTGCCCGGCTCGGGCGATGGCAGGCAGGACGGCCTGCAGCGACGTCGCTTCGGCGTCCAGGATGACCACGGCGTCGAAGTGCTGTTCGGCCGGCAAGAGCCCGGTCATGAGGTACGGGCTGACCGACCAGACCGGCACCAGCATGGGAACCAGCTCGGCGGCCTGGGCCGTCAGCGCCGCGAGGGTAACCCTGCCGTCCTTGAGCAGGCTCCTGAGCAGCTGGGCCTGGCGCGGGTGTTCCGCAAGCGCGGCCCCCCACCGTTCGGACAGTTCCCAGCGCAGGCGCGCGGCTCCGCTGGCAATGTGAGCGTTGTCCGCGAGCCGGTACTCGGCCTCAAGCTGCCGGAGCGCGTCCCCGTCAGACATGGCGAGGTAATCGTCGCCGCTGATCATCGCTTCCAGCGCGGACTGCCACCAGGCCAGTTCAAGCTCTGCTCCGACGGAACCTGCGGGAACCTCCCGGTCCGCAAGATCGGCCAGGAGCTCCCCCAGGCCGTGCTCGCGCATGTTTTCCACGAGCAGCGTGCGCTCGGGAAGCGTTTTGAGCGTGTGGGTGTCGGCCACGAGCCGCTCCAGCCGCTTCATGAGTTCCTCATAGCGGGCCGTTGCCAGCGAGCCACCGGACTGTGTGTGCCGGAGGGCCTCGCCCAGCTGGGTCAGTTCCCGGTCCAGCGACCGGTACATCACATTCATTTCGGCAAGGCCCGAGGGGACGGCCGGGTGGCGCTGTGAGGTGGCGTACCCGGACCAGAGTGCACGCTGCTCCTGCACCAGCACCAGCGAGCTGTGGAGATCACTGATGTGGACGCCCGGACGGACGTACTCTTTCGCGACCCGGCGCAGGCGGGAACGCTGCATGGAGGCCATGTCGACGTTCCGCTCCCGGCGCCAGGCGGAGGACGCCGTGGCGGAAATGAGATCGTTGACCGGCCTGTCGAAGATGTCCGGTGTGAACTTATCGAGGCTTTCGCGGACAGCCATGAGGAGTTCGAGCTGCTTCCCCCACTCCGAGAAGGACTCGCCAAGCCGGATTTCGGCATGTTCGGCCACGCTGTTCATCCGGTCACGCAGAATAGGCAGGTTCTTCGCCACTGACCGGGCGAGCTCCTGGGCTTCCTCGGTCTCCTTGCGGGTGAGCAGCCGGGCGCCGTGCCACGGGCTGGCGGTGGACGCGCGGCTGAAGCTGCCAAGCTCGGCGGCGCGGCGGAGCCGGCCGGCGAGCTCATTGCGGTCGCGGATGCTGTCCAGCACACTGCGTTTGAGACGCACGGTGGTGGCGGGAGCCGGATGGATGGAAGTCAGCTCGGCCAGTGACTGCATGGCCTGATACGGCGAACAGCCCCAGCGCTGGCGCACGTTATGCAGGGACGCCACGTGATCCATCAGCGCGTGCCGGTGCTCAGTTAGGGTCCGGTGGAGGTTCCCCAGCTGCGGCTCAAGTGATTTTTCGTTCCGCACGATGGCCCGCACCAGCTGGGCCTTGAGCTGCTGGGGGGTGGCTGTGCCGGAGAGCTGGAACAGGATGGATTCAAGTCCAAGCGATTCCAGTTGTGCGGATACTTCGTTCAGGCTGGCCCGGCGGTCGCCTACCACCAGGACAGACTTGCCCGCATCCACCAGGGCACCGATGGTGTTGATGGCCGTCTGGGTCTGTCCTGTTCCCGGCGGGCTGCTGACCACCAGGGAGTCTCCAGCACGGGCGGCATCTATAACGAATTGCTGGGCCGGATCGGCGTCGAGGAGGAGCAGTTCGTCGTCCGGGTGGCGAGTGTCCACGCTCGGGAAGCGGGAGGGGTCCGGCACGGGTACGTCAATGACCCCACCGCCGGCCGCCTTGGCCAGGGCTGCGACCAGCGGGTTGCCCTCGTTGATCCAGGGATCGTCCAGGTTTCCGGAAAGGTCCGCGAAAGTGGACACCAGCAAATTGTGCTGGGCTTCGGCGCCGTGGATGGGCCGGATAAGCGTTGCGAGCCTGTCCAGGACAGGCTGGGGATCGAAGCGCGCGGTGCTGTAAGCGAGGCGGGTCACGGCGTTAACGTCAAACACAATGCCGTGGACAGTCTTCAGGTGCCGGACCAGGGCCGGGTTGATGTTGGCCTGCTCGGTGAGCTGCAGTTCGTAGTCGTCCTCACCTGGCCGGACCGTGAGCGAGATTGCGGTGAGCATCACCGGCGCGGAGATGCGCTGGGGTTTGCCGCCGACGGCGGAGGTCCACACGACGGTGCCTGCGGATAGGTAACCGGCATCAATGCCACGGTCATTTCCGAGTTCGAAGATTTTGGAGCGGATGTTCCGCGATGCCCGGGCCGCGACGACGTACTGCTGGTGGTCCCGGATGAGTGTGGACAGCCGTGTGCGGCGGCCGGCCATCAGCTGGGCCAGGCCGGACGGGTGCGCATGGGTCAGGTCAATGGAACCTTCGGGGGTCTTGGTGAAACGCAGCATGGTGTCTGCCCCGGTGACGGGTTTAAGCCCGGACAGCCATTTTCCAAGCTCCTCAGAACCCTCCGGGTGGCCTTGACCAACTGACACTACTGCCTTCTTTTCTGCGTTTGCACGTGACGCCCTGGACCATACCGGCATACTTTCGAGCGTAGCCGCAATGAAGCCGGGATGAGAGACCGCAACACTGGATCAGGCCAAATTGCCGTGGATTTCAACGGATGACAACAATGGCCGGCCTCCGCTGACGGAGACCGGCCACTCACACTGCTATTCCCACTCGATGGTTCCCGGCGGCTTGCTGGTCACGTCCAGCACCACCCGGTTGACGCCTTCCACCTCGTTGGTGATCCGGTTCGAAATCCGGGCCAGGAGATCGTACGGCAGGCGGGACCAGTCCGCCGTCATGGCGTCCTCGGACGAAACGGGACGCAGCACAATCGGGTGGCCGTACGTGCGGCCGTCACCCATGACGCCGACACTGCGCACGTCGGCCAGGAGGACTACCGGCATCTGCCACACCTCGTTGTCCAGCCCGGCTGCGGTCAGCTCGGCACGCGCGATGGCGTCTGCCTTGCGTAGCAGGTCCAGGCGCTCCTGGGTGATGTCGCCGACGATGCGGATTCCCAGTCCGGGGCCGGGGAACGGCTGGCGCCCGACGATTTCCTGGGGCAGGCCCAGCTGGGCGCCCACGGCGCGGACCTCGTCCTTGAACAGTGCGCGGAGCGGTTCAACCAGTTCGAACTGCAGGTCCTCGGGAAGGCCACCGACGTTGTGGTGACTCTTGATGTTCGCAGCACCTTCGCCGCCGCCGGATTCGACGACGTCCGGGTACAGCGTGCCCTGGACCAGGAACTTGATCTTCTCGCCGTGGGCCGCGGCCTCGGCGATGATGGCCAGCTCGGCCTCTTCGAACGCGCGGATGAACTCGCGGCCGATGATCTTACGCTTGGTTTCCGGATCGCTGACGCCGGCCAGGGCCGACAGGAAGCGCTCTTGCTCGTTGGCTACGTACAGCTTGACGCCGGTGGCGGCAACGAAGTCGCGTTCCACCTGCTCGGCTTCGCCTTCGCGCAACAGGCCGTGGTCAACGAACACACAGGTCAGCTGGTCGCCAACGGCCCGCTGGACGAGCGCCGCCGCAACGGCAGAGTCAACGCCGCCGGAGAGCCCGCAGATAACCCGGGCGTCACCGATCTGCTCACGGATCCGGTCCACCTGCTCCTCGAGGATGTTCCCCGTGGTCCAGTTGGGCTCCAGCTTTGCGCCCTTGAACAGGAAGTTTTCCAGCACCTGCTGGCCATAGGCCGAGTGCTTGACCTCGGGGTGCCACTGCACGCCGTAGAGGGCCTTCTCTTCGTTGGCGAAGGCAGCCACTTCAGCGCCGGCCGTCGTCGCCAGCACTTCGAAGCCTTCGGGGGCCTCGTGCACAGAGTCGCCGTGGCTCATCCAGGTGTTCTGGTGCTGCGGCATCCCTTCGAGGACGGAGCGGCCCTCACCGAGGATGGTGGTTTCGGTGGAGCCGTATTCGCGCAGGCCGGTCTTGTCGACCTTCCCGCCCAAGGCATTGGCCATGGCTTGGAAGCCATAGCAGATGCCGAAGACCGGAATGCCGGCCTCAAACAGGTCGGCGCCGACGGCGGGTGCACCGTCCGCGTAAACGCTGGAGGGACCACCGGAAAGGATGATGGCGGCGGGGTTCTTGGCCAGGAGCTGCTCGGTGGTGAAGGTATGCGGAACCACTTCCGAATACACATTCGCTTCCCGGACGCGGCGGGCAATCAGCTGCGCGTACTGGGCACCATAGTCAACAACCAGCACCGGCTTCTGGGAAGTCTGGGATGCAGTGGGAGTAGTCACCTCACTAGCCTACTTTGCGGCATCGCCCTGCCGCACATTCAGGACCGTGGGTGTGACGCAGTGAACGTCCGACGGCGGGACTTCCCCACCGCTGCAGCGTTCAGTAGCGCTGTGTGGCCTGGGGGTGCGCGGCCAGTTCGGCTTCCACCTCGGCGTGGAACTTCTTCTCCACGATAAAGGACAGGAAAGGCACCACGCCGCCCAGTGCCAGGAGGATCAGCTTCATAAAAGGCCACCGCATCAGCGACCACAGGCGGAAGTTGGAGATCAGGTACACCACGTACATCCAGCCGTGGAGGATCAGCACGGCGACGGAGATGTTCGCGCCGCCCTCCACGCCCTTGGGCTCGGCGTCGGCGAAACCCAGGCCGAACGGCTGGCCCGTGACGGCGCTGGTGCCGCCGGCAAAAAGGTACTGGCCAAAGGCGTAACGTGCGATGAGCTCGGCGCAGAGCAGCAGCAGCATGGCGCCGGTGAGGTACGCCAGCACCTTGTAGAACTTCAGCGCGGACCGGATCTGCCGCTCGGTACCGCCGAAGCGGCGCTTCTTGCCTTTGCCCTGCGCAGGACCCTGCTGGATGGCCGGTTTCGGTTCGATCATGGCTTTACCTTTTGTTGGAGCTGTTCAGAAGTTGCTTCGGCGGGCGGAGCATCATGGTGAGGATTGTCGTCGAGTTCCTCTTCGAGGTCCCGCCGGTAGTCGTCCTTCACGAGGCGCCACCAGATAAACAGGGCGAAGCCGGCGAACACTACCCATTCGAGCGAGTAGAAGAGATTGAGCCAGTTGACTTGCTGGGCAGGCGGCTGGGGACCGATTTCCAGGGGCTTCAGGGCTCCGTCAACGGCCGCCGCGGACAGGTCGGACCCGGCGGCCAGTTCCGAGGTCGCGGCCACAAATCCCGGGTACATGCTGACGTCCCAGTAGTTGATGAGTTCGGCAACCGACACGGCGGTGGCGCGTCCGGCGTCCGGCGCGGTGGAAGGCAGCGGCGATTCAGACGGCAGCAGCCGTCCGGTCAGGTTCACAATGCCCGACGGCGGTGCGCCGGCGTCGTCGGGATCTGCCACCCAACCGCGGGCTACGGGAATCCAGGTCTGCGGGGAAGCAGCGACACCGGTGACCGCAGGCGCTCCGGTCACGGCGAAGGCGGAAACCACCCAGTAGCCGCTCTCGCCATTCTTCAGGCGCTCTGGCACCAGAACCTGTTTGGCGGGGTCGTAGGTTCCTTCGGCGGCGACCATCTGGTCTGACACTGACCCGGGGAAGAATGATCCGGGGACAAGCGTTTCCGTCAGCACCCTCACGTCCTCGGTGCCGGGATTCACCGCAACCTCGGGCTGCGTGGAGCGCCCGAACTGCCACTGGCTGAGCAAGACAAACACCCCGGAGACGGCGATCGCGAAGACCAGGCCTGCGATCCATCGGGGCTTAAGGGCTGTTTTCCACACGTCTTAACCGTACTTCGTTCCTCTGTAGAACAACTAATAGCCCCCGATCGCTAGTGGTCGAAGAACACGAGGCTGGAGTTGATAAGTTCAGCGATGACTTCGGCATCGTAGGCCCGGCGCAGCGACTCCCGAAAGGATTCCTTGGACAGGGAGCGTGCCAGCGTGGCCAGGACTTCGAGGTGATCGGAAAACGAGCTTGCCGGGGTAGCGATCAGCAGGATGACGGTGGCCGGACCGTCAGCGGCACCGAAGTCCAGGGAGTGGCCGTACTTGGTGATGCCTACGGCGATGGACGTCCGCGAAACGAATTCGCTGCGGGCGTGCGGGAGCCCGATCCCGCCCGGCAGGCCGGTGGCGAGCTGGTGTTCGCGGGCGTTGACGTGCTCCATGAACCGCGGCAGGTCTGTGACGCGCCCGGCGGCGAAGAGGCGCTCTGCGAGTTGCGCCGCGGCGTCCGACTTGCCCGTTGCTTCCAACTCCAGAATCACCAGATCGGAGGTGGTGAGATCGGCATCGTACCGGTCAAGTGGTTCCGCCAAGGCGTATCCCTTCAGTCAGGAGAAGTGCTGGTATGCGGTGCCGCCTCAGCGCAAAGGGACAATGTCCTCCACACCCAGCCGTGCGGCGTCGGCCGATTCGTCGTCCGGCTGCTGCTGGCTCAGCCGTTCAGCTTCAACGCGTGCTATGTAGTGCTTTATTTCGCTTTCGCGTTGTACATCGCTCCAGCCAAGGACTTCGCCCATAAGTTTAGCGACAACCGGCACCGCCGATACACCACGGTCCCAGGCTTCGATGGAAATGCGTGTCCGCCGGGTCAGGACGTCATGGACATGCCGGGCGCCTTCGTGGGTAGCGGCGTATACGGCTTCGGCCTGCAGGTAATCGTCAGCACCGGGCAACGGCTCAGCCAATTCGGGATTCCGGGCGATGATGTCCAGTACCTCCGGAGTCATGGACCCGTAACGGTTCAGCAGATGCTCCACCCGGGCCACGTGTACGCCGGACTCGTCGGCGGTCCTGCTCCTGCGGTTCCAGGCTGCCTTGAATCCGCCGGCACCGAGCAGCGGGATGGTTTCGGTGCAGCTCGCCGGGACCCGCTCATCCATGGTGCGGGTGGCCTCGTCCACTGCGTCCTTGGCCATAACCCGGTAGGTGGTCCATTTGCCGCCGGCCACCACCACCAGGCCCGGTACGGGGTGGGCCACGATGTGTTCACGCGACAGTTTCGCCGTGGAATCATTCTCCCCAGCCAGGAGGGGGCGCAGTCCGGCGTAGACGCCTTCAACGTCCTCCCTGGTCAGCGGGCGTTTGAGGACCCGGTTGACGTGCTCGAGGATGTAGTCGATGTCCTTGCTGGAGGCTGCAGGGTGGGCCTTGTCGAGGTTCCACTCAGTGTCCGTGGTGCCGATGATCCAGTGCCTGCCCCACGGAATAACGAAGAGCACGGACTTTTCGGTGCGCAGGATCAGCCCCACCGTGGACTGGAACCGGTCTCGGGGCACTACCAGGTGGATGCCCTTGGACGCCCGGACCTTGAGCTGCCCCCGGTCCGTGACCATCGCCTGGGTTTCGTCAGTCCATACACCGGTGGCGTTGATGACCTGCTTGGCTTTGACGTTGAAGTGCGTACCGTCTTCGTGGTTGACCACTTTGGCCCCCACCACGCGTTCACCTTCCCGCAGGAAGTCCACCACCGCCATCTGGTTCACCGCATGGGCGCCGTAGTGTGCGGCCGTCCGGACAAGGTTTGCCACGTACTTGGCGTCATCCACCTGGCCGTCGTAATAGCGGATGGAGCCCACAAAGGCGTCTTTTTTCAGGCTGGGGGCGGCTCTGAGGGTGCCCCGCCTACTGAGGTGCTTGTGGAACGGCACGCCGCGGCTGTGCCCGCCGGTAATGGACATGGCGTCATAGAGTGCGATCCCGGCGCCCACATAGGGCCGCTCGAGGAACGGTTTGGTCAGCGGATACAGGAACGGCACGGGCCGGGCCAGGTGCGGTGCCAGAACCGAAAGAATCAGGCCACGTTCGTGCAGCGCTTCCTTCACCAGCCCGAAATCCAGCATCTCCAGGTAGCGCAGGCCGCCGTGGATCAGCTTGGAGGAACGCGACGACGTGCCGGCCGCCCAGTCGCTGGCTTCCACAATCGCCACACTGAGGCCTCGGGTCACGGCGTCCAGCGCCGCTCCGGCGCCCACGATGCCGCCGCCGACAATCAGGATGTCCAGTTCGTTGCCGGGTTCCGAGGTAGCCCTGAGCCTGGCGATCGATGCTTCCCTGGCCGCGGGACCAAGAACCCCGCCTTCGTTTGGAACGTTGTTCACTGAACGCCTCCCTTGCCGCTGCTGCCGGTAGTTAATCAACACTACTTCTTTGCCGCCCGGTTGGGCAGGGCAGGGTCCACCGAGGGAGGAGCTCCAGATGGAATCGGGGGCGGCGGCCGTTAATCAGTGAGCGGGCGTCAGTTACCGGTGTAAGGAGAAACTACGACGTCGACGCGCTGGAACTCCTTGAGGTCCGAATAGCCGGTGGTCGCCATCGAACGGCGGAGTGCGCCGATCAGGTTGGACGTGCCGTTAGTGTGGTGGCCGGGCCCGAAGAGCACCTCTTCGAGCGGTCCGACGGTGCCGACGTTGGCGCGGTCCCCGCGGGGAAGCTCCAGGTGGTGGGCTTCCTGGCCCCAGTGCCAGCCCTTGCCGGGGGCTTCTTCGGCGCGGGCGAGGGCGCTGCCCAGCATCACGGCGTCGGCGCCCATGGCAATTGCCTTGACGATGTCACCTGAGGTGCCCATGCCGCCGTCGGCAATGACATGGACGTACCGTCCGCCGGACTCGTCCATGTAGTCACGGCGGGCGGCCGCAACGTCGGAGATGGCGGAAGCCATGGGCGAGTGGATGCCCAGGGCGCGCCGGGTGGTTGCGGTGGCTCCGCCGCCGAAGCCGACCAGGACGCCGGCGGCGCCGGTGCGCATCAGGTGCAGGGCGGGCGTGTAGCCGGCCGCCCCGCCCACAATCACGGGGACGTCCAGTTCGTAGATGAACTGCTTGAGGTTCAGGGGTTCGTGGTCTTTCGAGACGTGCTCGGCCGAGACCGTGGTCCCGCGGATCACGAAGATGTCGACGCCGGCGGCCACCACGGTCTTGTAGTGTTCCTGGGTGCGTTGCGGGGTGAGAGAGCCCGCCACGGTGACGCCCGCGGCGCGGATCTCGGCGAGGCGGGACGTGATCAGTTCCGGCTGGATGGGAGCGCGGTACAGCTCCTGCATCCGGCCGGTCACGGCAGGGCTGTTAACCTCGTCCTGGAGGGCGCTTATTTCGTCGAGGATGGACTGCGGGTGCTCGTACCGGGTCCAGAGGCCTTCGAGGTCCAACACGCCGAGTCCGCCCAGCCTGCCCAGGGCGATGGCCGTCTCCGGGGACATGGCCGAATCCATCGGGGCAGCAATCACGGGCATGTCGAACTTGTAGGCATCGATCTGCCAGGAAACGGAAACGTCCTTGGGGTCGCGGGTACGACGGTTGGGGATAATCGCAATGTCATCCAGGGAGTAGGCACGACGCCCACGCTTGCCACGGCCGATCTCGATCTCGTAAGTCACTGCTCTAGGTTATCCTCCACGGCCGTCAACTGCGATTCGAACATCCTGAAGTAGCGGCCGCGCAAGGCCACCAGCTCCTTGTGCGTCCCCTGTTCCACAATCTGACCGTCTTCGAGCATGTAGACAATGTCGGCCTTCTCAATGGTGGCGAGCCGGTGGCTGATGGCAATGATGGTGCTGCTGCGGTCCGCGAACAGCCGGGTGAAGATCCGGTGCTCGGCCAGCGCGTCAATGGCAGACGTCGGCTCGTCCATCACCATGAAGGTGGCGTTACGGTAGAAGTTCCGGGCCATCGCGAGCCGCTGCCACTGGCCGCCCGAGAGCCCGCTCCCCTTCCGGCCGCGCGGATCCTCCATCCAGTTGCTGACGTAGTTGTCCAGGCCGTTGGGCAGCTTATTGATGAACTCCAGCGCTTCGGCGTCGCTGGCCGCCCGGCGGATCCGTTCATCATCACGGGGCGACTCGACGTCGCCAAAGCGGATGTTGTCGGCGGCAGTGGCGAACTCGTACTTCAGGAACTCCTGGCTCAGCACCGCCAGGTGGCGGTGCCAGGACTTCACGTCGACGGCGGCGAGATCGACGCCGTCGAGCATTACCTGCCCTGAGTCCGGCCGGTAGAGCCCGGCGAGGATTCGGATCAGGGTGGACTTTCCGGCACCGTTCTCACCTACGACGGCGATGTGCTGGCCCTCGCGGATGGTCATGTTGATGCCGCGGATCACCTCGGTGTCGCTGCCTGTGTAGGTGAAGTGGATGTCCCGCAGCTCCACTGTTTTGGGTCCCTGCAGCAACGGCGGCGAGTGGTCCGAATGCACGCGCATGGCCATGAACAGCTCGTAGTCCTTGAGATTGGCAAGGTCCTCGTCAATCGAACTGAGGGAGGAGACCAGGCTGTTGGCTGTGGACAATGCGCGGCTGACGATCTGCTGGACATAGAGGAACTGGCCAACGGGCTGGGCGCGGGCGATGATCTGGCCCACCACCCAGATCAGGGAGATCACCTCGGCGCCGTACTGCAGGGCATCGGCGGCGAGTTGCTTGGGAATGTAGCGCTTCTGGAAGTCCAGGCGGCGCCGCTCATCAGCGTCGCGCAGCCGGGAGCGGAGATCCATCAGGTAGCCCACAATCCCGTAGAGCCGCATCTCGGCGATGTGCTGCGGGCGGAGCAGGTTGGTCTCGATCATCCGCCGCTGCCGGCGGGAGTCCACCTGCGTGTTCCAGTGCGCGATCTGTTCGCGCGAGAGCTTGAACTGCAGGTAGACGCTGGGCACGATGGCCACCAGGACAATCACCGCGATCCACCAGCTGACCAGCAGCAGGGCCCCCACGGCCAGGATTACCGAGACCAGCTGGGTGAAGATGGCCGCGATCCGGTCCAGCACGCGCGCATAGGAATCAGAGAACCGCTTGGCCCGGTCGTAGAGGTCGACCGTTACTTTGTCGTCGTACCGCCAGAACTCCAGGGCCAGGAACCGCTCATACATCTGGTCGCCCACAATCGCGCCCACCCTGAAGCTCATGAGCTGCTGGATGTAGCGGTCCACGCTGCTGAAGCCGCCCCAGAAGAGCCCCAGGGCAGCCGTGATGATGACGTACACAATGGCCTGCTGGCCTGCTGCGGAATCACCGGAATAAGCGGCAGCCAGCGCCGTGGTGGTCAGCGCTGCGAAGTAGGTGGTCACCAATGGCAGCGTCGCCGAAATGAGCGAACCGATTACTTTCATCACGACGGCGGCCGGCGAGGCCTGGAAGCTGACCCGCAGCACCTGCGCCACAGCCCTGGCGTAAGGCCTCAGGGCCAACCGCGGCTGGGGGTCCCTTTTTGGGTTCAGATCGGCGGGATGGCGTGGTTGGGACATGGCTCCAGCCTAGTTCCGCCCGGAGGGAGGCGCCGGGTGGGCCCACGGCGCCCGGGTTCCCTGGCCGAAGCGCAGCGAGGTCAGGGAGGCGCCGGGTGGGCCCACGGCGCCCGGGTTCCCTGGCCGAAGCGCAGCGAGGTCAGGGAGGCGCCGGGGATTAGCGCGAACCGTAGTTCGGGGCCTCCACGGTCATTTGGATGTCGTGCGGGTGCGATTCCTTGAGGCCGGCCGGGGTGATGCGGACGAACTTGCCGCGGGCCTTGAGCTCCGGGATGGTTGGCGCGCCGGTGTAGAACATGGTCTGGCGGAGGCCGCCCACCAGCTGGTACGCCACTGAGGCGAGCGGGCCGCGGTAAGCAACGCGGCCTTCGATGCCCTCGGGGATGAGCTTGTCATCACCGGAGACGTCGGCCTGGAAGTAGCGGTCCTTGGAGTAGGACGTGTTCTTGCCGCGGGACTGCATGGCGCCCAGCGAGCCCATGCCGCGGTAGCTCTTGAACTGCTTGCCGTTGACGAAGATGAGCTCGCCCGGGGACTCATCGCACCCGGCCAGGAGGGAACCAAGCATGACGGTGTCGGCGCCGGCAACCAGCGCCTTGCCGATGTCGCCCGAATACTGCAGGCCGCCGTCGGCGATCAACGGTACGCCGGCAGGGATGGCTGCCTTGGCGGATTCGTAAATGGCGGTGATCTGCGGGACACCCACGCCGGCCACCACTCGGGTGGTGCAGATGGAGCCGGGCCCCACGCCCACCTTAATGCCGTCGGCACCGGCGTCGATCAGGGCCTGGGCACCTTCGCGGGTGGCAGCCTGGCCGCCGATGATGTCCACGTGCGCCGTGACGGGATCGGACTTCAGGCGGCGGATCATGTCCAGCACGCCCTGGGAGTGGCCGTTGGCCGTGTCAACGAATAATGCGTCCACGCCGGCGTCGACAAGTGCCATGGCGCGCTCCCAGCCGTCACCGAAGAAGCCGATGGCGGCACCGACGCGGAGCCGGCCCTCGTCATCCTTCGTGGCCAGCGGGTACTGCTCGGCCTTGGTGAAGTCCTTGGTGGTGATGAGGCCCTTGAGCCGGCCCTGCTCGTCAACAAGCGGAAGCTTTTCGATCTTGTTCGTGGCCAGCTTGTGGGAGGCCTCCTCACGGCTGATGCCAACATGCCCGGTGATCAGCGGCATCTTGGTCATGACGTCGCTGACCAGCCGCAGCGGGAAGTCGGCTTCGGGCACAAAGCGGGTGTCGCGGTTGGTGACAATGCCGAGGAGCCGCAAGCCCTCGTCCACAACGGGGAGCCCGGACACCCGGTACTGCGAACAGATCTCATCAAGTTCCGCCAGCGTTGCCTCAGGGCCGATGGTCAGCGGGTTGGTGATCATGCCGGACTCGCTGCGTTTCACGCGGTCCACCTGGTCGGCCTGGTCCTGGATGGACAGGTTGCGGTGGATAACACCCAGGCCGCCCTGGCGCGCCATGGCAATCGCCATCCGGGATTCGGTGACCGTGTCCATAGCGGCGGACAGCAGCGGCGTGTGGACGGTGATCCGCTTCGAAATCCGCGATGACGTATCAGCCTCGGACGGGATGACATCCGTGTGGCCCGGGAGGAGCAGGACGTCGTCGTAGGTCAGGCCGATGAAGCCGAAAGGATTGTGCTCGGGCTGGGTCATGAGTGCGCCTCTTACCTTGGTTATGGGTTCACGGGTAGGGGTTGCAGCTAATGACCAGCCCGTCATTACGGGACTGGTCCGTGCAGGGCCTTGGTACATGCGGTGCCTCATGCGCGGACACCGTGCAGAAAGCTTTGAATAAATATTAGAACCTCCACGCCGATCCCCCTATTCCGGAAGCCCATTGTGAGCAACGGCACTCAGGGCGCGTGTCAGTTCCAGCCCGTCGCCGCCAGCATCCGCTCCTCAAACATGGGAATCATGCTTTCCACATACGTCCTGCTGAGATGGTTGTCGTCCTTGTACACGTAGACGTTGCCTACCACGGCCGGGCAGATACCGCCGGCGCAAATGAAGTCGCTAAGGTCCATCAGGTACAGCCCGTCCACCTTCCCGCGGTAACTCTCCAGCGGGGACGGCTCCACCAGGGACTCGTTCAGCGGCGGGTTGCAGGCCGGGGCGTCCGCGCCGTGGCGCTGGACGCACTCGGGCATGTTGATGGTGAAGCGCGGGTTGTCCCGGATGCCGACGATCTCGATGCCGGCGTCCGCAATGGGCTGGATGCCATCGAGGTACGCCGGCACCTCGGTCTCGAACGGTGCTTCCTCGTGGGTCTGGGTGGCCACGGTAAAGACGGCATCCGGCCGGTGTTCCAGCACGTACGCTGCGCTGGCGCGGTTGTAGGCGTTGCACTCGGCACTTCGCGTCTCAAATTCAGCCCCGAAACGGCATGCCGGCATCAGCAGGGTGACCAGCTCCCAGCCGCGGGCTTCCGCGGTGGGAGCCAGGGCGGCCAGATACTGCTGGGCATGGGAGTCACCCAGCACAACGATTCGTTTGGTGGCTTCACCTTCGGGGGCGGCCTGCCGGCACCCTTCAAGGACAGTGTCCTCCGCGGCATTGGGACCGACACACGGCGCATTGATTCCGGCCCAGTCGTTATCCAGCGCGGTGGGCCCGGGAATGATCCTCCCCTGCGGAGCGGACGCCCCGGCGTTGCCCGGGGCCAGCAGGGCGGCTCCCGGCGTCAGCTCGCGGGGCTGGGCGGCAGTGGCGGCTTCCTCCGCGGTGAGGCTCGTCTGCCAGACCGCCACCGGTCCGGCCAGAAGGGCACAGCAGGCAACCACGACGACGGCGGTGCGCCAGGTGCGCACCTGCGGCCAGCGCCACTCCCGGAGGGGTTTTTCCACAAAGTTGGTGGTGAGGACGGCCAGGACCACCGAGGCGGCGATGATCGCCGCGCCTTGGATGAAGGTGGGAGCCTCGATGCCGGTAGCTGCCAGGGCAAGCACCAGGACCGGCCAGTGCCACAGGTAGAGGGCGTAGGAGTTGTCGCCCAGAGAGACCAGCGGTTTCCAGCTCAGGAGGCGGTCCACGCCGTACCGGCTCCCGCATTGTCCAGCCACGATGATCGCTGCGGCAGCCAGCGTGGGCCACAGCGCCACGAAACCGGGAAACGCGCGGTCCACTGTCAGCAAGAGACCGCAGGAGACCATGGCCACCAGGCCGGCCCAGCCGAGCACCACACGCAGGAGTTTCCCCGGTTTCAGGTGCGGCAGGCCAAGCGCCAGCAGCGATCCAAGCGCGAATTCCCAGAGCCGGGTCCGGGTGTCGAAGTAGGCGTACGCCTGGTTCGTGGCCGTCTGGTCAATCGAGAACGCGAGCGAGGCGACGAGGATCCCGGCGAACGCGGCTGCCACTACGGCCCGATAGCTGACGTTGTACCGGTGCCGGAGGAGCCGCCACGCTCCAGCGGAGGCGGCAAAGACGAGCGGCCACAGGATAAAGACCTGCCCTTGGATGGACAGGGACCAGAAGTGCTGCAGGGGGCTCGCCGAGGCGTGGTCCTGGGCGTAGTAGTCCACGGCGGTGTCCGCCAGCAGCCAGTTCTGCCGGTACAGCAGCGCTGCCCAGGCCTGGTCCAGGATGACGGGCCAGCGGCCTTGCGGGAGGATGAGCCAGGTGCCTGCCAGGACCCCGAGGATCACCACGACGGCAGCGGGCAGCAGCCGTTTGAAGAGGTGCAGCCAGTGCCGGAGGAGATTGAGGGAGGTACCGGCTTCCACCTTCCGGACGAAGGACAGCGTCAGCAGGAAGGCCGAGATCAGGAGGAAGACATCCACACCGCCGGACACCCGGCCAAGCCACACATGGTAGGTCACCACCATCAGAACGGCGAGCGCGCGGAGGCCCTGGACTTCGGGACGGAACGTCGGTTTCCGGGCGGGCGTCCGCGTGACGGTCTTTGCGTCCAGCGCAGGGCGCGGGGCAGCCTCGGCTGGTGCACTGGACACAGAGACCTCTCCAAGCGGGTAAGCAAAGCATCAAGCCTACGGAGCCGCTGTGCCGATGGCCAATCAGGATCCGGTCGCGTGGGGCACCTTAGGTGGCCGTGCGTGTGGATTCGCGGTGGGCCGGGACAGGGATCCGCCCCTACGAACGCAGCAGCCCGCGGAGCGTCTGAATGGTGTCGGCCTCCGCTGCCGTCTTGTCGTCGCGGTAGCGCTTGACTCGTGCGAACCTCATCGCGATTCCGCCCGGATACCGCGAGGATTGCTGCACGCCGTCGATCGCGATCTCAACCACCGTGATGGGCTCAACCCAGACGGTCCCCGCCGTGCGGCGCACCTCGAGCTCCTGGAACCTCTCGGTCTGCCAGCGCAGCAGGGCGTCGGTGAGGCCTTTGAATGTCTTGCCCACCATCACATAGCCACCGGGTTCGCCGAACTCCCCAGTCGGGTCGAGGGCTCCCAGGTGCAGGTTCGACAGCAGCCCGGTGCGCCGCCCTGACCCCCACTCGCAGGCGAGCACTACCAGGTCATAGGTGAGCACCGGCTTCACCTTGATCCAGTTGGACCCACGCCGACCGGCCGCGTAGGCCGATCGGACCGCCTTCACCACCACGCCTTCATGGCCCGCGGCGAGCGCATCGCGCGACACTCTCTCAGCAACGGCCGCATCCGCCGTGATCTCCCCCGGGATCCGGTATTCGGGGGCGATGCGCTCGAGCACACCGAGGCGCGTTGACAGCGGCTCGTCGAGCAGGTCGCGCCCGTCCACGTGCAGCACGTCAAAAAACCACGGGTGCAGCACCGTGGTGCGCGCCGCGTCCGCCCCGAACCGCGACATGGTCTCCTGGAACGGTCGGGGGCGGCCGTCCTCGTCGAGGGTGAGGGTCTCGCCGTCGAGGATCACATCGCGTACCGGCAGTCCGCGCACCACCTCCACCACCTCGGGCAGCCGGTGGGTCACCTCGGCCAGGGTGCGTGTGTAGATGCGAACATCGTAGCCGGCGCGATGCACCTGGATGCGCGCCCCGTCGAGCTTGTATTCCACGGATGCCTCCCCCGTGGCCTCCAGCGCCGCGCTGGCACTGGCCGCGGTTGCGGCGAGCATGGGCCGCACGGGACGGCCGACGACGAGGCCCACGTCGTCAAGCTGGTCCGCCGTGCCTTTAATCGCCAGCAAGGCCGTCTCGCCGAGATTGCCGGAGAGCATCGCGGCGCGGCGTACGGCGTCGACAGGCCGATCTGCAGCGCGGGCAACGGCGTCCGTCAGCACCGCTTCGAGGGCGCCGGTACGCAGTTCACCGAGCAGCACGCCGGCGATGAAGGCCTGCTCGCGCTCGGTGGCCGCCGCCGTGAGCAACCGGAGAGTCGCGGCGCGCTCCGCGGCTGATCCAGCGCCTGCGGTGGCAAGCAGCCCGTCCAGCGCAGCGTCGACGTCGGCCAGCGTCAGACTCGGCTCAGCGGCCGGCTCCCCCATGGCCGCCGTCATGCCGCGCCAGCCGATGCCGACGCGGCCCTGCCGCGGCTGGGCGATAAGCAAGCCGACGGCCGTCGCGATGTCCACTGGCTCGAGCCGGCGCAGGAGATCGGCCAGTGCGTCGACCTTCGCGAGCCGGGAGCGGGTGGACGCGACGGCATCCGAGGTTTTCACGAGCTCATCGAGCAGCATGGCATCAGTCTGCCACGGCCGCCGACTCTGGACAGTGCCGGAACGCAGTTCCAGAATGAACGCATGGGAGTCATCGTCGCGAACCTGTTCATCACCCTCGACGGCGTCTACCAGGCACCCGGCGGTCGCGAGGAGGACACCGAGGGCGACTTCCCTTTCGGTGGCTGGCAAGCGCCGGTGTCCGATGACGAGGCCGGCGCGGCCATCGGCGCCGAGATCGACCGCATCGACGCCCTGCTCCTTGGCCGGAAGACCTACGACATCTTCGCGGCCTACTGGCCGCACCAGTCCAACGATATCGGCGGCACGCTCAACCGGGTGCCCAAGTTCGTTGTCTCCAGCACCCTGACTGCTCCGAGCTGGGCGGGCACTACGGTACTGGCGGATACCGCGGCCGCGGGTCGGCTACGCGAGGAGTACGACCAAGTGCACATGTTCGGCAGCGGCGTCCTCATCCGTTCATTGCTCGCGGCAGACGTGATCGACCGCCTCCACCTGTGGCTCTATCCGATCACCCTAGGGCAGGGCAAGCGCCTCTTCGACGCCGGGACTATCCCCGCCTCATTCCGCCTCGCGGAGCCGGCACGCACTTTCCCGAAGGGGGCGGTGTCTCTGGTCTACGAGCGTGCGGGCGACGTTGAAACGCAGGAAATGTCGGCCACGTAGGGGCGACAAAAAACCGGCCCAGCCGAAGCTGGACCGGTTCTTTGTGCGATGACTTGATGCAGAGGCACTGGGCCCACACCGGCGAGGGACCCAAGTCGAGCGAAGCGAGACTTGGGAGCCGGTGGGTGGGCCCACACCGGCGAGGGACCCAAGTCGAGCGAAGCGAGACTTGGGAGCCGGTGGGGACTAGTGGCTGTGGCCTGCGTGCTCGTCTTCGTTTGCGGGCTTCTCCACTACGAGGGTCTCGGTGGTGAGAACCAGCGCAGCGATGGATGCCGCGTTGCGCAGGGCTGCACGGGTGACCTTGACCGGGTCGATGACACCGGCTGCGATCAGGTCCTCATACTCACCCGTCTTGGCGTTGAAGCCGTTGTTGGTTTCGAGCTCGGCAACCTTGGCGGTGACAACGTAGCCGTCGAAACCGGCGTTCTGGGCGATCCAGCGAAGCGGCTGCACCAGCGCGCGGCGGACGATGCCCACAGCAGCGGCGGCGTCGCCTTCGAGTGCCTTGACTGCAGGATCCTCGTCGAGGGCCTTCAGGGCGTGGATCAGAGCGGAACCGCCACCGGCAACGATGCCCTCTTCGAGGGCGGCGCGGGTGGAGGACACTGCATCTTCGATGCGGTGCTTCTTTTCCTTCAGCTCAACTTCGGTGGCTGCGCCGACCTTGATGACACCGATACCGCCGGCCAGCTTGGCCAGGCGTTCCTGGAGCTTTTCCTTGTCCCAGTCGGAGTCGGTGCGGGTGAGCTCGGCGCGCAGCTGGGAAACCCGGGCTGCGACGTCTTCTGCGGAACCGGCGCCGTCAACGATGGTGGTGTTGTCCTTGGTGACCGTGATGCGGCGGGCGGTACCCAGCACCTCAAGGCCAACCGAATCCAGGCTGAGGCCCAGTTCCGCGGAGATGACCTGCGCACCGGTGAGGGTTGCAATGTCCTGCAGCATGGCCTTGCGGCGATCGCCGAAGCCCGGAGCCTTGACGGCAACAACGTTCAGGGTGCCGCGGATGCGGTTGACGATCAGCGTGGACAGGGCCTCGCCCTCAACGTCTTCGGCAATGATGAAGAGCGGCTTGGAGCTCGCCAGCGCCTTCTCCAGCAGCGGCAGGAAGTCCTGCACGGAGGAGATCTTGCCCTGGTTGATCAGGATAAGGGCGTCTTCGAGAACGGCTTCCTGGCGTTCGGAGTCGGTCACGAAGTACGGGGACAGGTAGCCCTTGTCGAACTGCATGCCTTCGGTGAGGACCAGCTCGGTCTGCGTGGTGGAGGACTCCTCGATGGTGATCACACCATCCTTGCCGACCTTGCCAAATGCCTCGGCGAGGAGCTCGCCGATTTCGTCGCTCTGGGCCGAGATAGCTGCCACGCTGGCAACCTGGGTGCCTTCAACCGGGCGTGCGTTCTCGAGCAGGCGGGCTGCAATGGCTTCTACGGAAACCTCGATGCCGCGCTTGATCTGGCCCGGAGCGGCGCCCGCCGCAACGTTGCGCAGGCCTTCCTTGACCAGGGCCTGGGCGAGCACGGTAGCCGTGGTTGTGCCGTCGCCGGCAACATCGTTGGTCTTCGTGGCGACTTCCTTGGCCAGCTGCGCGCCAAGGTTCTCGTACGGGTCATCAAGCTCAATTTCACGCGCGATGGTGACGCCATCGTTGGTGATGGTGGGTGCCCCCCACTTTTTGTCGAGGACAACGTTGCGGCCGCGGGGGCCGAGCGTCACCTTGACAGTGTTGGCGAGCTTATCGATGCCGGCTTCAAGCGACCGGCGGGCAGCGTCGTTAAACGCAAGCTGCTTTGCCATGGTTTTGTCCTTTCAAGACAGAACCCCGCACAGCTGACCAGCGGAATGCATGATCAGCGGCACGGGGATCCAAAGAGTTACTTTACGACGATCGCCAGAACGTCGCGGGCGGACAGCACGAGGTACTCGTTGCCACCGGTCTTGACTTCGGTTCCACCGTACTTGGAGTAGATGACAACGTCGCCAACGGCTACGTCGACAGGCACGCGGTTGCCGTCTTCGAAGCGGCCGGGGCCTACTGCAACAACTTCACCCTCCTGCGGCTTCTCCTGTGCGGAGTCCGGGATAACCAGGCCGGAAGCCGTGGTCTGCTCGGCTTCGAGCGGGCGGACAACAATACGATCCTCAAGAGGCTTAATAGAGACCGACACTCGGACCTCTCCTTCTACGTCAGCGAAATTTGTGGACAGTTGAGCTGTTTCGCCGTGGCTGGCAAACCGTCGTCGCGGTGCCGGCAGCAGCCTGGCTGGCAGCTCGTCATGTGTTAGCACCCTCCTAGGGAGAGTGCTAATGATGACTCTATGTTTTGGTTAGCACTCGGTCAAGGCGAGTGCCAGAATTATGTCTCCGGCGAACAGCCTTTTACCGGCCGGTGAGGTCCTCAAGGTCGACGTCCTCGTCGCCGTCGTCCCCTTCTTCGACTATGCCCCGCTGCAGATACAGAACCACGGCGCCGCCCACGGCAGCCAGCAGCGAGACCACCAGCATGATGATGCCGCCTACGCGTGCTCCGGCGTATAGGCCGCGAATCTCCCCTGCCTCATCCGTGGCGTCCTGGATGTTCTTGCCGCCCACGGAGTAGACAGTGGCGTTGAACGTGTCCAGGAAGAAGATGATCACGAGCAGCGCGACGCAGACAACGGCCACTGCGGATCCTGCAATCAGCGCGGGGCGGGCGAACTTCACCAGGTCCGGCTTACTGGCTTGCGGTGGTCCGGACGGCTGGGTGCCTGCACTGTCTTCCATGCCTTCAACCCTAGCCGGATCTGGCCACCGGCCCCCTCCACTAGGCTTGAACCCATGGCTCAAGCACCGCAGGACCAGATCGCCCCACTGCTCACGAGCGAAGGCTGGGAGCTCCTGGCGTCCCTGGGCCCGTACCGCGAGGACAAGGCGTTCGAACTCAACGCGGCCCTACGCAAGGCCGGTCACTCCCCCGCATTGGTCTCCGCCGTCCTCACCCAGTCCCGGCTCCGCACCAAGGCCGAGCTGAAGTTCGGCGAGTTCGCCCGGAGCATGCTCTTCACGCAGGCCGGGCTGGAACAGGCCACGCGTCTCACGGTCGCGGCAAGGCATGCCGAGCGCTTTGCGCAGGCCGGCGTCCGCCATGTGGCTGACCTCGGGTGTGGCCTTGCCGCGGATTCCCTGGCCTTGGCATCAATGGACATCACGGTCACGGCCGTGGAGATGGACGAAACCACCGCCGCCTGCGCCACGGTCAACCTGATCCCCTTCCCCAACGCCACGGTGGTGCATTCGGACGCCACCACCGTCCCTTTGGACGGGGTCGACGGCGTCTGGCTGGATCCCGCACGCCGCGTCACCTCCACGTCGGGTACCAAGCGGATCTGGGATCCTGAGGCATTTTCACCGCCCCTGTCCTTTGTGGAATCGCTCGCGGCCACCGGGCGCGCCGTTGGCGTAAAAATGGGCCCCGGCATGCCGCACGAGTCTGTTCCCGCTGGCTGCGAGGCGCAGTGGATATCGGTGGGCGGCGACGTCACCGAGGTGGCCCTGTGGTTCAACTCCGTGCGCCGGCCCGGAATCCGCCGCGCCGCGCTGCTGCTTGGTGCGCAAGGTGCCGCCGAGCTGACCAGCGCTGACGACTTCGACGGCGGTCCCGCGGCGCCGGTGGGTCCGGCAGAGAGCTACCTGTATGAGCCCGATGGTGCGGTGATCCGTGCCGGCCTGGTGGCCGACGTCGCGCTTCAATTGGGCGGGCACCTGCTGGACGAGCACATCGCCTATATCTGCGCTCCGGAACTGGTGGACACGCCCTTCGCCCGGGCGTACAAGGTCCTGGAAGTGATGCCGTACAACGTCAAGGCGCTCAAGGCCTGGGTGAAGCAGAACGGCATCACGGTGTTGGACATCAAAAAGCGCGGCACATCGGTAACCCCGGAGGAACTGCGCAAGCAGCTGTTCGCCGGCAA
The DNA here is from genome assembly GCF_050156575.1 of Pseudarthrobacter sp. S6. Lineage (NCBI taxonomy): Bacteria > Bacillati > Actinomycetota > Actinomycetes > Micrococcales > Micrococcaceae > Pseudarthrobacter > Pseudarthrobacter sp. S6. The sequence continues at coordinate 3,178,330 of NZ_CP189581.1, forward strand.
CAAAGGTGCAGGCAAGAAGGCCGGACAAAAAACAGCCACCCTGGTCCTGACCCGTATTGGGGAGGACCGGGTGGCCATCTCGGTGGAACCGGTCTGAGACCGCGAACGCTCCCGAGACCGGGCCCTACTGGGCGCGCATAAAGTCCTCGGCGGCCCGGACCTGCTCGTCGGTGGGCCGCACGCCGGTATAGAGCACAAACTGCTCGAGCGCCTGGATGGTCGCCACCTCGGCGCCCGTGATCACCTGTCTCCCGGCGGCCCGGGCCGTCTTGATCAACGGCGTCTCGGCCGGCAGCGCCACAACGTCGAACACCACTTTGGCTGCCGCGATGGCATGTTCCGGGAAGGACAAGGAGTTCACTTCCGGGCCGCACGCCATACCAATGGGCGTGACGTTGATGATCAGGTCCGCCGTCCCTCCGTCGAGCGTTGCCCGCCACTGGAACCCGTACTGCTCAGCGAGCGCCCGGCCGGCGTCTTCGTTCCGGGCGATGACCGTGACGTCCGTGAAGCCTGCGTCGCGCAGGGCCGCGACGGTGGCCTTGGCCATGCCGCCGGCACCCTGGACCAGCACCGAGTAATCCGTGGGCACGGCGTTGCCGGCAAGGAGCTGCTCGATGGCGGTGTAGTCGGTGTTGTAGGCCAACAGATGCCCGTCGGTGTTCACGATGGTGTTGACCGAATCGATGGCCTTGGCGGAGGGATCCAACTCATCCACGAGGGCCATCACGTCCTCCTTGTACGGCATGGACACAGCGCAGCCGCGGATGCCCAGGCCCCTAACGCCGGCGATCGCCTGGGCCAGGTCGGTGGGGGCAAAGGCCTTGTAGATCCAGTTCAGGCCCAGCTGGTCGTAGAGGTGGTTGTGGAACCGGGTCCCGTTGTTGCTGGGCCGGGCCGACAGCGAAATACAAAAGGTCATGTCTTTATTCAGAATGGGCACCCGACCATTAAACCGCCGTTGAGCGATTCGGCGATGTGTTACGGGCAACCCGTCCCGGCCGGATAGCTTCCGACGGCGGCGGGCAGCTTTCCCGGTGCAGTCGCCTTGCCTGCCAGGACGGCAACCAGTGCGTCGAACGCACCCGGGGTCCGGCCGTACAGCGCAATTTTCACCGGCGCGCTGGAATCCTGTAGCGGCCACGGCGCATCCAGGGCGACGGCGATATCGCCCCCGACCGGCCGCCCGGCGTAACCGATAAGGCTGACCAGCGGGCCCGCCCCGGTGCCAAGCCCGGCCTTCGCCGCGGCCGCCTCAAACCGTGCCCGGTCCTGCGCTGATCCGCCGGCGATCCGGAGGCTGCCCTGGACGATTGGGGTGCCGCAGTGGCCGGAGAGCACGGTGACTGCAGCCGCGGAGACCCGCGCCGAGATGTCGCCGCCGCTGCCGGGGGCTGCGCTGGCAGGGGCCGAGCCGGCGGGCGGCGAGGTGACGCGGCCGCGCCAAATCATCATGGTAGCCACCCGGATGGCTGCTTCGTCCAGGCGCGCCGCGGGCAGGGTTCCGGCCGCCACGGCGCTGACGATGGCCGCATGGGACTGCCCCACGTCCGTGGGCATCAGCAGCAGGTCCGCGCCGGCAGCCAGCGCCGCCGTTGATGCAGAGCCGCCCGGGTATTGCTTTTGGACTGCCCTCATATTGAGGGCATCGGTCACGGCCACACCCTTAAAACCCATGCCGCGCAACGCAGCGTAGGTGGGGCCGGACAACGACGCCGGGACGCCGGGTTCCAGGGCCGGTACGGCGATGTGCCCGGTCATGACCATAGGCACACCGGCGGATATGGCTGCCCGGAAGGGCTTCCAGTCCCGAGCCTCGAGCTCTGCGATGCCCGCGGGCTGCACCGGAAGGTCCTGGTGCGAGTCAACCGTCACGGAGCCATGTCCCGGGAAGTGTTTGAGGGCGGGCAGGACGCCGGCCTCCTGCATGCCCTGTGAGAACCCCACAGCCAGCGCTCCCGCTGCGTCCGGGTTGCCGGACATGGACCGGGCACCGATGGTTGGATCTGCGGGCCCGATGGTCACATCCGCCACAGGCGCGAAGTCCACGGTGAAGCCCAGCGACCCGAGCTCCGCGGACAGGGCGCGGCCTGCATCCTTGGCGAGCGGCACATTTCCGGCGGCTCCGTAGCTCAGGGCTGTTGGCCATTCGGTCAGGGGCGCACCGAGCCGCGCCACGATCCCGCCCTCCTGGTCCACGCCGATGAGCCCGGGCCAGGGCCTGCCGTCAGCTTTTGTGGCCTGGGCCAGCCGGGCGTTGACCGTCGCCATGGCAGCCGGATCCGCCTGGCCGCGGGCGTCGAGCGGGACGTTGTCGCCCATGATGATGGACCCGGCCAGATGGAGGCGTTCAATGGTTGCGGCCTGGGCTTCGGCGTCGGTACCGGCATACAGCGGAATCAGCACCTGACCGGCTTTTTGCTCCACCGACATCGCCGTCACGGCGGCAGCGGCGGCATCCTGGTCCCGCTGTTCGGGGCCCCAGCCCAGCGGCAGCAGCCCGGGGTCAGGTGAGGGGGAATCGGACGGAGGTGCCGTCGTCGGACGCTCTGACCCCGGGGTCAACGCCGGCGCGGGGCTGGAGGTCACCGGGGTGGTTGTGGGAACCGCCGTGCAGGCCGTCATCGCGGCCACGGCGGCGGCCGCGAAAAAGAGGGTGGATTTGTGAATACACTCACGGCTCCATATGAACAAGGCCATCATGACGATGCTACCCCTGCACTAGACTTGAACGCGGCGCGTGCCCAGTGCTATCCGAACAGTTAGGGGAACGCATGAAGATTGATTTCGCTTCATCGAAGCAATCAACTCTTGGTGTGGAGTGGGAGCTGGCACTGGTGAACGGCGAGACCGGCGAACTGGCATCGGTCGCCAACGAAGTGCTCAGCGGCGTGGTTGCCAAGCACCCCGAACTCAACGAAGACGACGAACACCCGCACATCAAGCAGGAACTCCTGCTCAACACCGTGGAGCTGGTCACCGGCATCTGCGAAACTGCCGCCGAAGCCAAGGAAGACCTCAGCCGCTCGCTGGCCGCTGTCCGCGAAATCACCGACCCCATGGGCGTGGAGGTCTTCTGCGCCGGCAGCCACCCGTTCAGCCCGCCGCAGCTGCAGCCCGTGACGGACAAGGCCCGGTATGCCAAGCTGATCGACCGGACCCAGTGGTGGGGCCGGCAGATGGTCATCTATGGTGTGCACGTCCATGTGGGCCTGGACCGGCGCGAAAAGGCACTCCCCGTGCTGGATGGGCTGGTCAACTACTTCCCGCACTTCCAGGTGCTCTCTGCGTCGAGCCCGTTCTGGGGCGGCGAGGACACCGGCTACGCGTCGCACCGCGCCCTGATGTTCCAGCAGCTGCCGACCGCTGGCCTGCCCTTCCAGTTCCCCTCCTGGGGCGAATACGAGTCCTACGTCCAGGACATGTTCACCACCGGTGTGATCGACACCCTGTCCGAGATCCGCTGGGACATCCGGCCCGTTCCCAACCTCGGCACCATCGAAATGCGCATCTGCGACGGCTTGGCCACCCTGGAGGAAGTGGGCGCGATTGCAGCCCTCACCCAGTGCCTGGTCGATGAATTCTCCACCACCTTGGACAACGGCGGCACTATCCCCACCATGCCGCCGTGGCATATCCAGGAGAACAAGTGGCGCGCCGCCCGCTACGGCATGGAGGCCATCATCATCCTCGACGCCGCCGGCAACGAACGGCTGGTCACCGACCACCTCCTGGAGACCCTGAACCGGCTTGAGCCGGTGGCCGCGAAGCTCGGCTGCCCCGACGAACTGGCCGACGTCGAAAAGATCATCCGCCGCGGCGCGGGGTACCAGCGGCAGCGCCGCGTCGCTGCCGAGCACGGCGGCGACCTGCAGGCCGTGGTGCTGGACCTGGTCAAGCAGATGCGGAACGGGCCCACTGGATAACCCCACCCGTTTGCGCTATCAGTTGCGGTCCCTAACCCGGCGGTTTGGGGACCACAGCTGATAGAGCAAGTTGGGTGTTCGGCGAGCAGGTCAGGCAGGCAGGTCAGGCGGGGAGTGACACCGCGGTGACCGGCATCGAGGAGTCGGGGGCGAAGCGGATGCCGCTGGGCCCGATCCCGGCCATCACCAGCTGGGCACCGAGGGCCGCCACCATGGCGCCGTTGTCCGTGCACAGCTCCAGCGGCGGCACATGAAGCTTGATTCCGGCGGACGCACAGCGCTGACCGGTGAGTTCCCGCAGCCTGGAGTTGGCTGCCACTCCCCCGCCCAAGAGAACGTCTTTGATGCCATGCTCGCGGCAGGCCAGGACGGCCTTGGACGTGATGACGTCCACCACCGCTTCCTGGAAGGCGGCGGCGACGTCGGCCACCGGCACCTCTTCGCCGCGGGCCTCGAACTGCTCGACGCACCGCGCCACTGCCGTCTTCAGGCCGCTGAAGGACCAGTCGTAGCGGTGTTTTCCCGGCGCCTCGGCGGTGCCCATGTACTTGGGCTGGCTGAGGCCGCGCGGGAACCGGATGGCTTTGGGGTTGCCGGTGCGGGCGAGCTTGTCGATGGCCGGGCCGCCCGGGTAGCCGAGGCCCAGGATGCGGGCCACCTTGTCGTAGGCTTCGCCGGCGGCGTCGTCGATGGTGGAGCCGAGGAGCCGGACGTCGCTGGTGATGCTGTTGATCTTCAGGATCTCGGTGTGCCCGCCGGAGACCAGCAGGGCACCCAGGTTCTCCGGGAGACGGCCGGCCTGACCGAGCCCAACCGCGAGGCTGGCGGGACGGCCGGCCCTGCTGCCGGCGGCAGCACCGCCGTCGGGGTTTACATCCAGCAGCCCGACGCCGACATGCGCCACCAAATGATTGATGGCATACAGCGGCTTGCCGGTGGACACGGCCAACGCCTTCGCGGCGCAGACCCCCACCATCAGGGCGCCTGCCAGCCCGGGGCCGGAGGTGACGGCAATCGCGTCCACGTCCGCCAGGGTCACGTCGGCGTCGGCGAGGGCCTGCCGCAGGGTGGGCACAAAGGCATCAAGGTGTGCGCGGGAGGCGATCTCGGGGATCACGCCGCCGAAGCGGACGTGCTCGTCCATCGAGGAGGACACCGTGTTGGTGAGAAGCGTGGTGCCGCGGACGATGCCCACGCCGGTTTCGTCGCAGGAGGATTCGATGCCCAGCACCAGGGGCTGCGAGCTGTTCATGCCTTGCCTGCTTCTGTTGTGGGGTCCGGGGCTGGTGCCGGGTCGGCTGGTGCGGGGGCTGTGCCTTCGGGGACCAGTTGCAGCCGCATGATGAGGGCGTCAACCCCGTCGCGGTAATACCCGCGGCGGACGTGGATCTGCTCGAAGCAGAACCGCACGTACAGCTGCTGCGCCCGGGGATTGTCCGCACGGACCTCCAGGAGGACGTCCGCGGCCCCTCGGAGCCGGGCTTCATCGATCAGCCGGGTCAGGAGCCTTGCGCCAATGCCCCGGCCTTCACATTCAGGCACGACGGCGATGGTCTGGACATCCGCGATCGGCTCGATGCACATCAGGCCGGCGTAGCCCACAATGTCCCCGCCACTTTCCGCCACGAGGTAGCGGCGCGTTTCGTGCTGGGACAGTTCGGACAGGAACATGTGCAACGGCCATGCGTCCGCCGGGAACAGGCGCTGCTCTAGAGCGTCCACTGCGGGCACGTCTTCCAGGGTCATATCCCGGAACACCACGCCGTCGACGCTGGAACTGTCTGCGCTGGTAGGCATGCTCACAGGGCCCGCTTCCGTGGGCCCGGGACCTGGGCGTCCGACTCGCGGAGGTACAGGGGCGTGGAGTCGAGCAGTTGCTTGCCGGAGGCGAGCCGGGCCAGGGCGAACTGTCCGAGGTAGAGAGCGTCGGGCTGCTCATTACTGAAACCCGGTTCGGCGCGCAGCACGTCACTGTAGAGTCCGGCGCCGGCGCCGTAGGCCGGGAGGTCCGGGAGGTCGGCGGCGAAGCTGACGTGCGGGCCGTCCTCAAGCTGCGGCAATTGGCCGTCGGCGAGACTGTACCGTGCCCAGTAAACCTCTTTGCGCCGGGCGTCCGTGACCACCAGGAATTCGGCCGCGGCCTCGGTGGACTCTGCCACTTCCAGCGCCACGGCGTCCAGGCTCATCAGCCCGTACAGCGGTTTGTCCCAGACGAAGGCGAGCGTCCTGGCGGTTGCGATCCCCGAGCGCAGTCCGGTGAACGGGCCTGGGCCCACGCCTGTCACGATCGCGTCGATGTCCCGGCCGGTGACGCCGGCAGAGGCAAGCAGGTCCTCGATGCCGGGGGCCAGAACTTCGGCGTGGCTGCGGGTGTCCTCGGTGGAGAAACTGGCCACAACGCCTTCGAGGGCGTCGTCCGAGACCAGCGCAGCACTGGCCACGGCGGAGGTGTCGATGGCAAGAATAAGCATCAGGGTGTCCCTTCGAAGGCCCCGCCCAGGGCAGGCTTGGTGCTCCAGCGGGGACCGAAGCCGCGCAGCACGATGGTGCGGGGCTCGTCGAGGTCCTCGGTGTCGAAGTCCAGGATTTCGGTGTGGGCGGGGTTGGGTTTCCGTTCCGCCGGATCCGTCTCCCCGTCCAGCCCGACCGGTTCCAGCCCGATCGCCCGGTGCAGGTCCACTTCCAGCCGGCTCTCGCTCAGGTGCTCCACCCGGCCGCGTCCCCACTCCACCACGGTCACGGCCGAGTCCAGCGTATTTTCCAGGTCAATGTCGTCGATTTCCGACGCCGATCCCAGCCGGTACGCGTCCACGTGCACCAGGTCGGGGCCACCGGGCCGCGGGCCGTCGGGCAGGTTGGGGTGGATACGGACCAGCACAAAAGTGGGCGAGATGATGCCCGCACGCACACCGAGGCCTTCGCCGAGGCCCTGCGTGAAGGTGGTTTTCCCGGCACCCAGCTCGCCGGTCAGTACCACCAGGTCCCCGGCCTGCAGCTCCGCACCCAATGCGGCGGCGAGCGCGTGGGTCTGGTCCGCCGTTGTGACCCTCAGCGTCTCTTCCCAGTGGGGCATCACTGCCGGGGCCATGCTCACGGTGTTGCCTGCCCGGCGTCGGGATTTCCCACGGCAGGATGGCCGACGGCGGGACTTTCGTTAATGACCCGGCGTGGCACCCGCGGGCTGATCCGGGTCACGATCTCGTAGTTGTTGGTGCCGGCGGCGACCGCCCAGTCGTCCGCCGTGGGACCGCCGTCGTCCCCGTTACCGAACAGCACCGCTTCGGCGCCGAAGAGGTCCGCGCCGGCGGGGCCGATGTTGCCGAGGTCGATGACCATCTGGTCCATGGCGATCCGGCCCACCACGGGGTAGGTCCGGCCGGCCACCCGGACGGGACCGCCGGTGGCAATGCGGGGCACGCCGTCCGCGTAGCCCAGCGGGATCAGCGCCAGGGTGCTGGGGCCGCTGGTGCGGTAGCGCAGGCCGTAGGAAACGCCCTGCCCATCCGGGACCTGCTTGCACTGGGACACCAGGGTGCGCAGCGTCATCGCGGGACGGAGACCCAAATCGGCGGAGGTCTGGCCTTCAAAAGGCGAGAGGCCGTATATGCCCAGGCCCACGCGGACCATGTCAAAGTGGGTATCGGGGCGCGACAGCGTGGCCGGGGTGTTGGCCAGGTGGCGGACTTCGGGGTCCACACCGGCGTCCTCAGCCACGGCCAGCACCTCGCGGAAGGCCGCCAGCTGATCGTCGGTTTCCGGCCGCTCGGGTTCATCCGCCACGGACAGGTGGGAGAAGATGCCCACCACGCGCAGGAGGCCCTGGTCCTGGTACTCCATGGCCTCGCCCAGCAGCTGGTCCCAGGCATCGAGCGCTACGCCGTTCCGGCCCAGGCCCGTGTCCACTTTCAGGTGGATCCGTGCGGGACGTTCCTGGTCACGCGCGGCGGCCACAATCCGGTTCAGTTCCCAGCCGGAGCAGCCGATGTCCACGCCGGCAGCCACCGCTGCGGCGAAGTTGCTTTCCGCCGTGTGCAGCCAGGCCAGCAGGGGGGCGTCGATGCCCGCGGCCCGCAGTGCCAGCGCCTCGGAGATATGTGCGACCCCCAGCCAGGATGCGCCGGCTTCGAGGGCGGCCCTGGCTACAGGAACCGCGCCGTGTCCGTACGCGTCAGCCTTCACCACGGCCATGACCTTGGCGGGCAAGGCGGCGTCCGCCAGCCGCCGCACGTTGTGGCGGATTGCGTCCAGGTCTATAACGGCGGACCGCTCGTACCGAGGATCGGGTCCTGAGGCCGCGCGGAAGTCACCTGTTGTTACGGGATAAGTCACGCTAGTGATTCTAGTGCGGGCGCTCAGGGCGGGATAATCGCGGCGCCCTCAGGCATCGGACAGGTGCGCGATCGTGGCGGTGGCCCGGCGCTGGGCCGCGAGCGGTATGTCGTGGAGAATGTCGGCCAGGAAGCCGAAGCGGCGGAGCCACTGGCTGCTCTGGCGTTCCGGCCTGGAGTTGGCCCGCTGCCACCAGTCTGCGATGTCTCCCCAGCCGGGTGCCGCCAACGAACCGCCCACTTCCTGCACGGCGAGGGAGGCGCAGAGGTTTGCGAAGCGAAGCCTGTTGCCCAGCGGCCAGCCTGCCAGGCTGCCCACGATGAAGGCCGCGTCGAAGCAGTCCCCGGCGCCGGTGGGATCCAAAGCAATGACCGGCGGCGACGGTACCCACTCCTCCTCCCCCGTCTCCGAGTCCACGGCCATGGCACCCTGCGCGCCGAGCGTCACCACGGCCACGGGCACGCGATCGGCGAGGGCGTACAGCGCGGACCACGGATTGTCCTTCCCGGTGAACGCCATGGCCTCGCGCTGATTGGGCAAGAATGCATGGAAGTACTGCAGGTTGTCCAGCCGGACCCGTGACCATTCACCGCTGGGATCCCACCCCACATCCCCAAACAACTTCACGCCTCCCTTCTGCGCGGCCACGGCCCAGGGTTCGATCTCGACGCCCAGCTCGGCAATGCCGGCGAGCGCCCGGGGCGGTGAACCAATCAGTTCGGACGACGTCACGGGGGCCGGGTGGCCGTGGGTCACCAGCGACCGGTCCTTCGCCACGCAGAGCGAGACGGTGACCGGCGAATGCCACCCCTCGACTTTGCGCGACATACTCAGGTCCACGTGCTCTTGCCGGGCCAATATCTTCCAGTTGTAGTCCCCGTAACCGTCGTCCCCGAACGCGGCGGCCAATCCGGTGCGCAGTCCCAGCCTCGCCGCCGCAATGGCCTGGTTCGCGACGCCGCCGGGGCAGCTGCCCATGCCATCGCTCCAGATTTCCGTGCCGGGCTCGGGCGCGTGGGGCAGGCCGGTGAAGATGATGTCCTGGAAGACCGTGCCGGCGAGGATCAGGTCGAACCCGCCGCCAGACTGCGCGCGGACGGTTGCGAGCGGATCGAAGCGGCGGTCCGGGATGGCGTCCATGTCCGGCAGACTACGCCCTGCCGCGGCCCCACGGTAGGGGCGCGCCTGGCGGAGGCCTACACTGCTGACTATGCGGCTTATGATTGCCGGCGGCGGCGGATTCCGCGTGCCGCTTGTCTACCGAGCGCTGGCGTCCGGCGCGTTCGCGGGGCTGGTCAGCGAGCTGGTGCTGTTCGACGTCGATCCCGCCCGCCTGCGAGCCATCAACGCGGTTCTGCATGCCATGCCGGAGTCCGACGGCCGCCCCGCCGGCGGCCCCACCGCTGGCCCTCGCTCCGGTGTCCGGCCGCCCGCCGTGCGTTCCACCACGTCCCTGCCCGGGGCCCTGGCGGGGACAGACCTGGTGTTCGCGGCGATCCGCCCCGGCGGCACGGCCGGCCGGATCCACGACGAACGGGTGGCCCAGGACCTCGGCCTTCTTGGCCAGGAAACCACCGGCGCGGGCGGCATCTCCTATGCGCTGCGCACCATCCCGGAAATGCTGGACCTGGCACGGCAGATGCGGGAGTTCTGCCCGGACGCCTGGCTGATCAACTTCACCAACCCGGCGGGCATGGTCACCGAGGCCCTGCTGCCTGTCCTGGGCCGGAAGGTCATTGGGATCTGCGATTCCGCGGGCGGCTTGGTGCACCGTGCGGCCCGCGCGGCCGGCCTGCCGCTGCCGGACGGAAGGCTCGACGGCGTGGGCTACTTCGGACTGAACCACCTGGGCTGGCTCTACCGGCTGGAGTCCGGCAGCCAGGATCTGCTGCCCGGCCTGCTCTCGGACCCGGCCGCCCTCAGTACGTTCGAGGAAGGCAGGCTGTTCCCGCAACCGTTCCTCAAGGAACTCGGCATCCTGCCCAACGAATACCTCCACTACTACTATCAGCGGGACAGCGCCACCGCGGCCATGCGCGCCATGGCCCAGACCCGCGGCGAGTCCATCCACCATCAGCAGGCCGAGCTGTACCCGCGGCTGGCCTCAGCCGGCCCGGACGCCTACACCCTGTGGGACGCCGCCCGCCGCTCGCGGGAGGAAGGCTACCTCGCCGAGGCACGGACCCACGGCGAGCAGCGCGACGAGGACGACCTCGCCGGCGGCGGCTACGAACGCGTGGCCCTCGCCGTGATGCGCGCATTGGCGGGGGCCGGGGAGGCCCAGCTCATCCTCAACACCCCCAATACGCTTCCGTCCGATCCGGGCGGGGGTGCCGCCCCCGGAAGCACCACCACGGAACCGGCCATTCCGGGGCTGCCGGCGGACGCCGTCGTCGAGGTCCCCTGCACCGTAACGCCCGACGGCGCATTGCCGCTTCCACAGTCAGCCCCGGGAGCGGAGCAACTCACCCTGCTCCGGCGCGTCAAGGAGGTGGAACGGCTCACTGTCCGGGCAGCGACGCACGGAGACCGGACGGCCGCCGTCGACGCCTTAAGCCGGCATCCCCTGGTGGACTCCCCCGTGTTCGGGGCCAAGCTGCTGGCCGGCTACGAGCGCGCCTTCCCTGCGCTGCTGGAGCTTTGGCGCCGCTAGGGGTTGCTGTACATCACGTGCCGGAATGCCGTCCGGGGGCGGCTGGAGTAGTGTTTTACCGAGCGGGCAACAGCCTGAGGCCCGCCGCGCCAGCGCTGGGAAGGAGAAGCCATGACATTGATCCGCAGGGTCGCTTTACTCTCCCTCCACACCTCCCCGATGGAACAGCCCGGCTCCGGCGACGCCGGCGGGATGAACGTCTACATCCGGGAGCTGGCCTCCGCGCTCGCCGAGACCGGCGTGCAAGTGGAGATCTTCACGCGCTCCACCTCAGCCAAGCAGGCCGCCGTCGAACATCCCTTCCCCGGCGTGTGCGTCCACAACGTGCTGGCCGGCCCACCGCGGAAGATCCCCAAGGAAGAACTGCCGGCGCTGCTCCACAGCATGGTGGCCGAGATCGACCAGATCCGGCAGCGCCAGCCGCACGGCCGCTACGACGTCATCCATTCGCACTATTGGGTGTCCGGGATCGCCGGACTGGAGCTCTCGGAACTTTGGGGCGTGCCGCTCGTCCACACCATGCACACCATGGCCAAGGTCAAGAACCTCCTGCTGGAGTCCGGCGAACAGCCCGAGCCGCGGCGGCGTGAGGAGGGCGAGCACCGGATCGTCGACGGCGCCGCCCGCCTGATTGCCAACACCACGGCCGAAGCCGAAGAGCTGGTGTCCCACTACGGTGCAGATTACGACCGTATCGATGTGGCGCCGCCGGGCGTGGACCTCAGCACCTTCACACCCGCGTTCCGCCCGCGGTCCCGGGCCGAACACGGTGTTTCGCCGGAGACGTTCCACCTGGTCTTCGCCGGCCGGATCCAGCGGCTGAAGGGCCCGCAGATCCTGCTCAAGGCGGCTGCCCTGCTTCGCGCCCGGCGGCCCGGGATCGATCTGCGGCTCACCATCCTGGGTGCCCTCAGCGGCAACAAGGACTTCAACCTCCGGCACCTGATCTCGGAGTCCGGAATGGACGACGTCGTCACGCACCTTCCCCCTGTCAGCGCGTCTGACCTGGCGTCCTGGTTCCGGGCGGCTGACGTTGTGGTGATGCCTTCCTACAGCGAATCGTTCGGGCTGGTGGCCATCGAGGCGCAGGCCTGCGGGACCCCCGTGGTGGGCACCCGGGTGGGCGGACTGTCCCGCGCCATCTGCCATGGCCGGACCGGGCTGCTGGTGGACGGGCACCACGCCTCGGACTGGGCGGACGCGCTTGAAGCCATGTACGACGATCCGGACACCCGCGCCGACATGGGGCGGGCCGCGGCAATCCGCGCGGAGAACCTGGGGTGGAACCGCACTGCCGCGATCACGCTCGAGACTTACCACGCCGCCGTCGAACAGCAGCTGGCCAGCGGGCTGATCCCGGCGGTTCCGGCACCCTAAGCGGTGGTCAGCCGCCGTCTGCCTTTAGTACCCGGCCCCCAACAAAAGGACAAGGATGTCTGAACAAAATTCCCTCAGCGACCTCAAGATCGCACGGCAGGCACCGATGAGGCCCATCGAGGAGATTGCAGCTGCCGCGGGCATCAACGCCGCCGCTCTGGAACTTTACGGGCGGTACAAGGCGAAGGTTGATCCGGCGTTGTTGACTGCGCCGGCGCCCGCCGGAAAGGTGGTACTCGTCTCTGCGATGTCGCCGACGCCCGCCGGCGAGGGGAAATCCACCACCACGGTGGGGCTCGCCGATTCGCTGGCCCGGGCCGGGCACAAGGTGATGATCGCGCTGCGGGAACCCTCGCTGGGCCCGATCCTGGGAATGAAGGGCGGCGCCACTGGCGGCGGCTACTCCCAGGTGCTGCCGATGGACGAGATTAACCTGCACTTCACCGGTGATTTCCATGCCGTGACGTCTGCGAACAATGCCCTGATGGCGCTCGTGGACAACCACATCTACCAGGGCAACGAGCTGAACATCGACCCTCGGCGGATGACGTTCAAGCGGGTCCTGGACATGAATGACAGGTCGCTCCGCGAGGTCATCATTGGCCTGGGCGGTCCCACCCAAGGTGTGCCCCGGCAGGACGGCTTCGACATCACCGTGGCTTCGGAGATCATGGCGGTTTTCTGCCTGGCCACCAGCCTGGCCGACCTCCGCGAGCGCTTGGGCCGGATCACGTTCGGCTACACGTACTCCCGCGTTCCGGTCACCGTGGCGGACCTCGGCGTCCAGGGCGCCCTGACCCTGCTCCTGAAGGAAGCCATCAAGCCCAACCTGGTGCAGACCATTGCCGACACTCCCGCACTGGTGCACGGCGGGCCGTTCGCCAACATCGCGCACGGGTGCAACTCGCTGATTGCCACCCAGACGGCCCGGCGGCTCGCGGACATCGTGGTCACCGAGGCCGGCTTCGGCGCAGACCTGGGCGCGGAGAAGTACATGGACATCAAGGCGCGGATCGCTGACGTGGCGCCGTCCGCCGTCGTGGTTGTAGCCACTGTCCGAGCGCTCAAGATGCACGGCGGCGTGCCCAAAGACCGGCTGACGGAACCCGACCTTGAGGCGCTGCAGGCCGGCGTCGCGAATCTTCGGCGGCACGTGCACAACGTGGAGAAGTTCGGGGTGGCACCGGTGGTGGCCATCAACAGGTTCTCGTCCGACACGGAAGAGGAGCTGGACTGGCTCTTGGAGTGGTGCGCGGCGGAGGGGGTCCAGGCTGCGGTGGCGGATGTGTGGGGCCGGGGCGGCGGTGGCGACGGCGGCGACGAGCTGGCCGCGAAGGTCGCCGCCGCGGTTGCTGGGCCGAACAGCTTCCGGCATCTGTATCCCTTGGACCTGCCCGTGGAGGAGAAGATCCGGACCATTGCGCAGGAGATCTACGGCGCGGACGGGGTGGACTTCTCCCTCCCCGCCCTGAAGCGCCTGACGGACATAGAAAAGAACGGCTGGTCCGGGCTTCCCGTCTGCATGGCCAAGACCCAGTATTCCTTCACCGACGACGCCTCCCGGCTGGGGGCTCCCAAGGGCTTCACCGTGCACGTCCGGGACCTGATCCCCAAGACCGGCGCGGGTTTCATCGTGGCACTGACCGGTGCGGTCATGACGATGCCCGGCCTCCCCGCCGCACCCGCCGCCATGCGTATGGACGTGGACGACGCCGGCAACCCGGTAGGCCTCTCCTGACCCACGTTGCTCTATCACTTTGAGCTCTTATTCCGGGGCCAGAGTGACCAAAAGTGATAGAGCAACGGGAGCTGTGGATAACTTCTGCGGGAGAGATTGGCTTCGGGCGACAATGGTGCGCATGCGACCCTCCGCACCTCTGCCGTTCAGCCTTTCGTCCGCTCCGTTCACAATCCATGAGGCGCGGGCTGCCAGCCTGAGCAGCGGAAGACTTCGTTCCTCCGACCTCGCGTCCGCCGGACGGTTGCTGTATCTGCCCACGGGCTGGGACTTTGAAATCCGGGGCCTTGCCAGGGCACTCTCCGCTGCCACTCCGGGCGCCTGGATCTCGCACCCGACGGCCGCCGTCGTGCTTGGGCTCTGGCTTCCTACCTGGTTCCGCGACTGCCGGGAACTCCATCTGAGCAAGCCCAGGAACCTGCCACCGGTGCGGCGCGAAGGCGTGGTCGGCCATACCGTCCTTGCCTTTGATGGGGAGATCATGATGCTGGACGGGATGCGGATCTCCACGCCAGCCCGCACCTGGCTTGACCTTGCCAACCTCGTGCCGCTGGAGGACCTCGTGGCTGTGGGTGACCAACTGATCCGTCTGCCTCGGCCCGGCTTCGAAGATCGCGCGGAGCCTTGGTCAACCCTTCCGGAGCTGGAAGAAATGCTGAAGAGGCACCCGAAGCTCAAGGGCATCGTGAAAGCAAGGGCAGCTGTCGAGCTCATCCGTCCCGGTGCAGATTCCGCGCCTGAGACGTTCCTGCGCCTCGCATTAACTGCCGCGGGCCTGCCGGAGCCAGAACTGCAACTACGGATTGTGAAGGCCGACCCGTATTCGCCGGCGGCAGACCTGGGCTACCGCGCCCATCGGATCGCCATCCAGTACGACGGCGGCCATCACCTGACCCGCGAGCAGCAGTCGCGCGACAATCGCCGCGACGAAACGTTCAATGCCGCTGGCTGGAGGTACTTCAAATTCAACGCGGACGATCTGGCCCACGGCTTCCACCGCGCGGTCAATCAGGTCCGGCTTGCACTCAAGTCCCCTTAAACGCCTGTTGCCCTATCAGTTGCAGTCGCCAAACCATAGATTTGGGGACCACAACTGATAGAGCAACGAGAGGGTGGAGAGCGTTTAGCGCTCCAGGTCTCCGCGGATGAAGGCCTCGACCTTTTCACGGGCGAGGTCGTCGTTGAACTGCTCGGGCGGGGACTTCATGAAGTAGCTCGAGGCGGAGAGCAGCGGGCCGCCGATGCCGCGGTCCAGGCCGATCTTGGCGGCGCGGATGGCATCGATGATCACGCCGGCGGAGTTGGGTGAGTCCCAGACTTCCAGCTTGTATTCCAGCGACACGGGGGCATCACCGAAGTTGCGGCCTTCGAGGCGGACGAAGGCCCACTTGCGGTCATCGAGCCACTGGACGTAGTCAGACGGACCGATGTGGACGTTGCGCGGTGCAATTTCAGCTTCAACGTTGGACGTCACCGCCTGGGTCTTGGAGATCTTCTTGGACTCAAGGCGGTCGCGCTCCAGCATGTTCTTGAAGTCCATGTTGCCGCCGACGTTCAGCTGGTACGTGCGGTCCAGGGTGACGCCGCGGTCTTCGAAGAGCTTGGCCATCACGCGGTGCGTGATGGTTGCACCGATCTGGCTCTTGATGTCATCGCCAACGATCGGGACGCCGGCGGCGGTGAACTTGTCGGCCCATTCCTTGGTGCCGGCGATGAACACGGGGAGGGCGTTGACGAACGCCACGCCGGCGTCGATGGCAGCCTGCGCGTAGAAGTGTGCAGCATCCTCGGAACCAACCGGGAGGTAGCACACCATAACGTCTGCCTTGGATTCGCGGAGCGCGGCGACGATGTCAACGGGCTCTTCGGCGGACTGTTCGATGGTCTCGAGGTAGTACTTGCCGAGGCCGTCGAGGGTGTGGCCGCGCTGGACGGTCACACCTGTGGGGGGCACGTCGGCGATTTTGATGGTGTTGTTCTCGCTGGCCAGGATGGCGTCGGCGAGGTCCACGCCCACTTTCTTGCCGTCAACATCAAAAGCGGCAACAAACTGGACATCGTTGACGTGGTACTTGCCGAACTCTACGTGCATCAGACCCGGGATCGTGGCCTGGGGATCGGCGTCACGGTAATACTGCACGCCCTGGACGAGCGAGGCGGCGCAGTTACCTACACCAACGATGGCAACACGAATCGGATTTGCAGACACGGAACTCCTTTGAAGAAAACTTCAGCCGCCAGGACGGTCAGTACCGGAAAGGTACGACGGCGGCACGCTGGCAGTGCGCCATTCGGCGCCATTTCATCTTACCCAACCAAAAGGGGGCCGGGATTGTTCCCGGCCCCCTTCGGTCGAAGCGTTACGTGGTTACTTTTGCTTCCACAGGTTGATGTCCGACTCAACGGCGAACTCATCGATGGCATCAACCTCGTCGGCGGTGAAGTCCAGGTTGTTGATGGCGGACAGGGTGTCTTCCAACTGCCGGACGCTGGATGCGCCAACGAGCGCTGAGGTCACGGACGAGCCCTTGCCCTGCTCGCGCAGAATCCAGCCGATCGCCATCTGAGCCAGGGTTTGGCCCCGGCCCTCGGCGATCCGGTTGAGCCCGCGCACGCGGTCCAGGTTTTCTGGAGTGATCATGGCTTGGTCCAGGGACTTGTGCTGCGCTGCCCGGGAATCTGCGGGCACGCCGTTGAGGTAGCGGCCTGTGAGCATCCCCTGGGCCAGCGGCGAGAAGGCGATACAGCCGGCGCCCACCTGCTCCAGCGCGTCGTAGAGGTTGGGGCTGCCGTTCTCGGTCCAGCGGTTCAGCATGGAGTAGCTGGGCTGGTGGATCAGCAACGGCGTACCGAGTTCCTTCAGGATCCGGGCCGCTTCGAGGGTCTGGGCCGGAGTGTAGGAGGAGATGCCGGCGTACAGGGCCTTGCCCGAGCGGACTGCGTGGTCCAGGGCGCCCATGGTTTCTTCCATCGGCGTTTCCGGGTCCGGACGGTGGCTGTAGAAGATGTCCACGTAGTCCAGGCCCATGCGCTCCAGGGACTGGTCCAAGCTGGCCAGCAGGTACTTGCGGGAGCCAAAGTTGCCGTAGGGTCCCGGCCACATGTCGTAGCCGGCCTTGCTGGAGATGATGAGTTCGTCGCGGTACGGCTTGAAGTCGTCCTTGAAGTGGCGGCCGAAGTTGGTTTCGGCGGCGCCGTAGGGCGGACCGTAGTTGTTCGCGAGGTCGAAGTGGGTGACGCCCAGATCGAAGGCTCGGCGCAGGATAGCGCGCTGCGCTTCGAAGGGCTTGTCGTCGCCGAAGTTGTGCCAGAGGCCCAGGGAAATGGCTGGCAGTTTCAGTCCGCTGCGTCCGACGCGGCGGTAGGGCATGGTGTCGTAGCGGTTCTCCGCAGCGATGTAAGTCATAGTGACTATCCTGCCAGCCCCGTCTCACATAACAGCACAAAAGCGAACTATTAAGCCCGGGGCCACCATCAGCCGCCGCATCATCGCCCGGATGCCGTGAATCCGGAGTTCGAGCGTGGCAGGAAGCGTACTCTTCCGTGGGTCACCCATGACGGCCTCCATCGCCCGTACACCACCGAGCCGCCCATCACGGCTGGTCCGTACGCGCAAAGTACGCCCGGGTCACTCCAGTGCCTAGGTTAACTCGAGGCTACTTCTGCCCCAGCAGTAAGAACCGCCCCGCTGTGCGCCGCCAGCACGAACGAATCGCCGTGGAACAGGGTGTCCTCGTCCGTCGACAGCAGCACCGAGCCGCCCAAACCGTCCAGCCGCACCGGCGATGCCGAGAAGTTCAGCAGCACTTCCATCGACCCGCGCCGGAAGCGCAACCAGCCGGCGTCGTCGTCGAACGTCACGTCCGTTTCCTCGAACCCCAGCCCGGCTAGTTCGGGGTGAGCCCGCCGCAGCGCCGTCAGCGAACGGTAGAGGGACAGGAGCCGCGCGTGGTCACCCTCAGCGGCCTCCGCCCAGTTGAGTTTGGAGCGCCGGAACGTTTCGGGATCCTGTGGATCGGGGACGACGGCGGGATCCCACCCCATGCGTTCGAACTCGCGGATTCTGCCCTCCGCCGTCGCCTTGCCCAGCTCCGGTTCGGGGTGCGAGGTGAAGAACTGCCAAGGGGTAGAGGCCCCGAACTCCTCGCCCATAAACAGCATGGGCGTAAACGGCGCGGTCAGCGTCAGCACTGCGGCTACGGCCAGCGGGCCGTACGGGAGGGACTGGGACAGCCTGTCGCCGATGGCACGGTTGCCGATCTGGTCGTGGTTCTGGCTGCAGACCACCAGGGCCGCGGGGTGGACCAGTGAGGTGTCGATGGGCCGGCCGTGGTGGCGTCCGCGGAAGCTGGAGTAGCTGCCGTCGTGCAGGAAGCCATCCTTGAGGACCTTGGCCAGCACGCCGACGGAAGCGAAGTCGCCGTAATACCCTGCGGTCTCGCCGCTGACATTGACGTGCACCGCATGGTGGAAGTCGTCGCTCCATTGCCCGGCAAGACCGAAGCCGTTGGAATCGCGGGGATAGATCAGCCGCGGATTGTTCAGGTCCGATTCGGCGATGAGGGTCTTGGGAAGCCCTGTCTCCGTGGAGATGGCATCGCCCAGCGCGCCGAACTCCTCCAGGAGGTGCACGGCCCGCTCATCGCGGAGTGCGTGAACGGCATCCAGTCGCAGCCCGTCCACGTGATAGTCGCGCAGCCACAGGGCCGCGTTGTCCAGGATGTATTCACGGACGACGTCGGAGCCCGGGCCGTCGAGGTTGACCGAATCGCCCCACGTGTTGGCGTCCCCCTGTTTGAGGTAGGGGCCGAATTTGGGCAAGTAGTTGCCGCTGGGGCCCAGGTGGTTGTAGACCACGTCCTGGATGACGCCCAGTCCGGCGGCGTGGGCGGCGTCCACAAAGCGCTGGTAGGCCGCAGGCCCGCCGTAGCCTTCGTGGACCGCGAACCACTGGACACCGTCGTAACCCCAGTTGTGGGTGCCGTTGAATCCGTTGACCGGCAGCAGCTCCACAAAGTCGATGCCGAGGTCCGCGAGGTATCCGAGCTTATCCGCGGCGGCGTCCAATGTTCCTTCGGGGGTGAAGGTTCCCACGTGAAGTTCGTAGATGACCGAACCGCGCAGTTCCTTGCCCTGCCAGCCGGCGTCCTGCCAGGCGTAGGAGGCTGGATCGTAGGTGCGGGACAGGGCATGGACGCCGTCCGGGAGGCGGCGGGACCGGGGGTCCGGCAGTGGATGCGTCTCGCCGTCGAGCAGGTAGCCGTAGTCCACGTCTGAGTCCGCCGGCGCGTCCGGCGCGGACCACCAGCCATCTGCACCAGGGGCTCCCGCCACCTGCTTCATGGGGTACTGCTGCCCGTTGGCGAGCAGCGAAACGGCCGAGGCATCCGGGGCCCAGACATCGAACCGGCCGGAACCGTTGTGCGTCAGGCTCATGCGTTGCCTCCGTTCACGGGCGCCAGCAGCGCCACAGGGTAAGGCCGGAGAATGTCGGCCACCGGCACCGGGCCTGGGCCGTGCGTCCGTCCTGTAAGTGCGTCGCACATGGCCGTGGAAAGTTCGACGACGGTATCCCGCCAACCGCCGGCGCGTTCCAGTCCGCAGGGAAGCCGAGTTGCCAGAGTCAGGGCGCCAGGTGTGGCGCCTCTGCCGGTGCTGTCCTCCCCGCGGTCGAACGCCACCACGTGGTCAGCGGCCGGGCCGGAAGCAAGAACGGGCCGGTAGCCCTGGAACAGTTCGGGCCGGTCCCGGCGGAGCCGGAGCGCCCGGGAGGTCACCAGCAGTTTGGTTACTTCGTCCCGGAAGTCGGCCGGAAGCGTACCCGCGTCCAACGCAGCCAAGGCGGTTTCGCGCCGTTCGAAGTCGACGGCCCGACGGTTGTCCGGGTCGGCCAGGGAGCGGTCGTGGAATTCGGTGCCCTGGTAAACGTCCGGTACCCCGGGCATGGTCAGCTGGAGCAGCTTCAGGGACAACGAATTGGTTGCGGCAAAGGCAGCCGTCCGGGCGACGAAGTCCTCGATCACGGTGGTGACCCGGTCGTCGTCGAACGCAGCATTCACAGCTGCCGTGACCCGTGATTCGAAGTTCTCGTCTGGATCTGTCCACGTGGTGGAGTTGGCTGCCTCCCGGGCAGCTTTCTCGGCGTAGGCCTGCAGCCGTTCCCGCGACGCCGGCCACGCACCGATGACCGCCTGCCACAGCAGGGTCTCGAACGGACCGTCGGGCACCGGGGCGAGCCCGCGAAGAGCGTCCAGGGTTCCTGCCCACTCCTCCGGCAGCTCAGCGATCACGGAGATCCGTGCCCGCGTGTCCTCGCTGCGCTTGGTGTCGTGCGTGGTCAGCGTGGTCATGGACAGCGGCAGGGACTCTTGGCGCTCGGCCATCCGCCGGTGGAACTCTTCCGGGGCGAGCGAGAAGTGGGACGGGTCCGCTCCCACTTCCGTCAGCGTCCCCAGCCGGTTGTAGCGGTAGAAGGCCGTGTCCTCAACACCCTTGGCCATCACCATGCCGGACGTCTGCTGGAACCGCAGGCCCAGTTCAGTCTCGGGCTTCAGCAGGAGGGGAAGCAGAGCGTCCAGCGTGTCGGAAAGGTCAGGACGCTGGCGAGCAGCAGCCGCGCAGGCTTCGCGCAGCACATCCTCACCCGTGGGCAGGTAGGTGCGGTACACGGGGAAAGCCGCGATGACCTGGGCCAGGGCATCCGCCGAGGCCTCCGCGGACAGGTCAGCGGACAGGTCAGCAGACAGCCCGGCGTCAGCATGGACCAGGCGGGCCAGCCGCAGGATCTCGGACCGCAGCATGCCATCAGCCACGGCACGCTTGGTCCCCAGGATCATGCCCGCATAGTCGGCAGGCTCCCCGGAACGGAGCTGTGCATCCAACGCGTTCAGAGCAGCCTCGCCGGCCGGCGCCACCAGCAGCCGGTCCAGGTCGGCCAGGGCGTCATAGCCGGTGGTGCCCTCGCAGGCGAATTCCGTCGGGAGCTCCTCCCCCGGCTCCAGGATCTTCTCCACCAGGACGTACGCTCCGCCGCTGAGGTCCTTGAGCCACCGAAGATACCCGGCGGGATCCGCCAGGCCGTCCGGGTGGTCCACGCGCAGCCCGTCAACCAGGCCGGCATCGAACCACCGCTTCACCTCTGTGTGGGCCTGGTCGAAGACCCAGGGGTTCTCAACCCGGATACCCGCCAAGGTGTTGACCGCGAAGAACCGCCGGTAATTCAGCTCATTGTCCGCCCGGCGCCAGGAGACGAGTTCGTAATGCTGCCGCTCATGCACAGCCCGCGGAGAGTCGCCGTCGGAGAATGAACCTGCGGCCAACGGAAAGCGGTGGCCGTAATAGTGGAGCTCGCCATCGGCAACCTCCAGCACATCAAGGTCGTCATCGCTGCCCAGGACGGGGATCCGGATCCGGCCAGCACCAAAGTCCCAGTCGACGTCGAACGCTTCCGCGTACGGCGAGCCGCGCCCTTCCTGCAACAGCGACCACCACCACGGGTTCTGCGCCGGCGAGGCCACACCCACATGGTTGGGGACAATGTCCACAAGCACGCCCATGCCATGTTCCCGCGCGGCAGCAGAAAGCGCCAGCAGTCCTTCCGGGCCGCCCCGCTCCGGATCCACCGACGACGGATCCGTCACGTCATAGCCGTGATCGGATCCTTGTTCCGCCGTCAGGATCGGAGACAGGTAGACCCAATCCACACCCAGTGATTTCAGGTACGGAACCGTTTCGGCAGCATCGAAAAGCGTGAAGCTGCTCCGGATCTGGAGCCGGTAGGTGGACGCCGGAACCTTCACTTTGCGGTGTCCTTCCGGTCCCCGACTTTCGTGGTTCTACCCGGGTCGGCCACCACGGGCGCGCTCAGCGACTCGGTCTCGCTGGTGGACGTCTGGGTCAGCGCGGCCAACGATGCAGCTACGGAGTGGTCCGGCTCGACGTCAGGAACACTGTGGGCGCGGAGGACCACCAGGGACTTTGCGTCCACAGGCAGGGCTTCCCCGGCCTTGACCGGCTCGGTGTCCGCATTGTGGCCGGCGGTATCGATGATAATGTCCCAGGCCGGCGCATACTCATCGGCCGGAAGGGTGAAATTCACCATGTCATCGTGGGCGTTGAAGTACAGCAGGAAGTTCACGTCCGTTATTCGGCGGCCGCGGACATCCTTGCCCTGGATGCCGTCGCCGTTGAGGAACACTCCTACCGAGCGGCCGAAGCCGCTGTCCCAGTCCTCCGGCTTCATGGTGTTACCTTCCACGTCAAGCCATACGATGTCCGGCAAGCGCTCACCTTCGCCTCTGCGGACGGGGCGGCCGTCGAAGAACCTGCTTCGGCGGAACGTGGGGTGCTTGGCACGGAGCGCGTTGACTGCTGCCGTGAATTCGACCAGCGGCTGGTCGATGTTCTCCCAGTTGATCCAGGTCAGTTCGGAGTCCTGGCAATAGCCATTGTTGTTGCCCTGCTGGGTTCGGCCCATCTCGTCGCCGTGCAGCAGCATGGGAACGCCCTGGGACAGCAGCAGCGAAGCGATGAAGTTCCGCTGCTGGCGGGCGCGCAGACCGAGGACGGCGGGATCGTCGGTGGGACCCTCGGCCCCGCAGTTCCACGACCGGTTGTGGGACTCGCCGTCGTTGTTGTCCTCGCCGTTGGCGTCGTTGCGCTTTTCGTTGTAGGACACCAGGTCTGCCAGCGTGAAGCCGTCATGGGCGGTGACAAAGTTGATTGACGCTACGGGACGGCGGCCCGAATGCTCGTAGAGGTCGGCCGAACCGGTGATGCGCGAAGCGAACTCGCCCAGCGTGGCGGGTTCACCGCGCCAGAAGTCCCGGACCGTGTCTCGGTATTTGCCGTTCCATTCTGTCCACTGCGGCGGGAAGTTACCCACCTGGTAGCCGCCTGGACCCACATCCCAGGGCTCGGCGATGAGCTTGACCTGGGACACCACCGGGTCCTGCTGGATGAGTTCGAAGAACGTGGAGAGCTTGTCCACATCGTAGAACTCGCGCGCCAGGGTGGAGGCGAGGTCGAAACGGAAGCCATCCACGTGCATTTCGGTGACCCAGTACCGCAGCGAATCCATGAGCAGTTGCAGCGAGTGCGGCTGGCGTACGTTGAGCGAGTTGCCGGTGCCTGTGTAGTCCATGTAGTGCTTCTCGTCGCCCTCCATCAACCGGTAGTAGGAAGGGTTGTCGATGCCCTTGAAGGAGAGCGTGGGCCCCAGGTGGTTGCCTTCGGCGGTGTGGTTGTAGACCACATCCAGGATGACTTCGATGCCTGCCTTGTGGAGCGCGCGGACCATGGCCTTGAAGTCCTGGACCTGCTGGCCGGTGTCACCGGTGGAGCTGTAAGTGTTCTGGGGTGCGAAGAAGCCGATGGTGTTGTAGCCCCAGTAGTTGTTCAGGCCCTGGTCCTGCAGCGTCCCGTCGTTGACGAACTGGTGCACGGGCATGAGTTCGATGGCAGTGATGCCGAGCTTCTGCAGGTGTGAGATCACTGACGGGTGCGCGACGCCGGCGTAGGTGCCGCGTTGTTCCTCGGGAATCTCGGGGTGGAGCTGGGTGAGGCCCTTGACGTGGGCCTCGTAGATAACCGACTTGTGGTACGGGACCCGCAGGTTCTGGTCGCCATCCCAGTCGAAGAACGGGTTGATGACCACGCCCATCATCATGTGCGAAGCGGAGTCCTCGTTGTTGACCGAGTCAGGCTCGCCCAGGTTGTAGGAGAAGAGTGACGGATCCCAGTCCACCTGGCCGTGCACAGCCTTGGCGTAGGGGTCCAACAGCAGTTTGTTCGGGTTGAAGCGGCTGCCGGAATCCGGGTCGTAGGGACCGTACACGCGGTAACCGTACTTCTGGCCTGGCTGGACCTGAGGGACGTAGCAGTGCCATACATAGCCGTCCACTTCGTCGACCCTGTACCGCGATTCCACGCCGTCCTCATCAAAGAGGCACAGCTCCACCTTCTCGGCGTGTTCGCTGAACAGCGCGAAGTTCGTGCCGGTCCCGTCAAAAGTGGCGCCAAGCGGATAAGCCGATCCGGGCCAGATTTCCATGCGTGCTCCTCATCGTTGTTCGACAGCCGGTGTGTGGACACAAAACCGCCCCTGCCGGTACAAAACCTATGCCTACGGTAGCTGGTGGCTGTGACTATTACGTTTCCGGCCCACCGGTTTACTAAGCAGGCTGACTTTATGCCAAACGTCTGGTATTGCGTCCGCAATCCGGCCGGCCGTCAGCGGGCCGCCGCCGGAGGTGGCCGCGCCCGCGAGGCCGTGGAGGCTGGCACCGAGGGCGGCAATAGCCGCCCAGCGCTCGTCCGGATCGATGCCTGCGTCACGGAAGCGCCCGACGTCGGACCCCATCTGGGCGAGCAGCGCACCGATGATCCCGGCCAGGACGTCGCCGCTTCCGGCGGTGGCAAGCCACGGTGTGCCGTCCGCCTGGCTGTAGAAATCCTGGAAGGGCGACGCGACCAGCGTGGTGGCGCCCTTCAGCAGGACGGTGGCCTCGGTCAGCACGGCAGCATGCCGGGCAGCACCGAGGGTGGAGGACTCGACGGCGCTACGGTCGGGGGCAGGATCAAAGTCGGGGCTGTCCGGGGACGAGGCAAGCCGTTGCAGGAGGGACGCCAGTTCTCCGGCGTGCGGCGTGAGCACCACCTGCGGCGCCAGGACCGCGGGCAGGGCAGGCAGCGCCCCGGCGTCGGCGATCACGGGCAGGCCGGACTCTACGGCGTCGTGGGCGCGCTGGAGCTGGTCGGTGTCACCGGGGCCCATGCCTGAACCCACCAGCCACGCCTGGACGTGGGTGTCCGCAACGGAGCCCGCGCTGCAGACTACTTCCGGGCAGGACTGCCGGACCAGGTTGGCTACCTCGGGCGGACCCAGGTAGCGGACCATCGCCGCGCCGGCAGCCAGCGCGCCGCGGCAGGCGAGCACGGCGGCGCCCGGATAGTCGGCGGATCCGGCCACAACGCCCAGGACGCCGCGGGAGTACTTGTGCGAGCGCCTCCCGGGCTGCGGCAGGAGCCGGGCCAGGTCCGGCAGCTCAAACCTGCGCAGCGCCGGCCACGGCAGGTCTTCTTCGATGCCTATGGGCACCACACGGACGCGGCCGGCGTGATCGGCGCCAGGGTCCGCCAGCAGTCCCACCTTGGCTGCGCCGAATGTTACGGTCACATCCGCGGTGAGCACCGGCGCATGCGCTTCCCCGGTATCGGCATCCACGCCGCTGGGAACATCGCAGGCCACCACGATCCCCGGCTCCCCGGACGATAGCCGCAGTTCCGCAAGACCCCTGACCAGGTCAGCGGCCGCCCCGCGTAGACCCCCGTTGGCACCCGTTCCCAGAATTGCGTCAATCACGACGTCGGCACTCGCCACGTGTGCCGCAAGCTGGCCGGCATTGACCTCAGTGAGAAGGTGCACCCGCCCGCCGGCGCGCTCAAAAGCAGCCAGCGCCTCGGCGTGGGCGGTTCCGGCGGTGAGCACCGCCGTCGTACGCATTCCCCTGGCAGCCAGGAACGAGGCGGCGAAGAGGCCGTCTCCGCCATTGTTGCCCTTACCCGCCAGCACGGTCACGCTCGCGCCGTAAAGCCGCCGGCCACGTGACTTCAGCTCGTGGACCGCCGCGTTGTCGAGCCCGTGGGAGGCCCGTTGCATCAGAACAGCACCCATCCCTGCAGACAGGAACGGCTGTTCGGCCGCCCTGATTTGGGTTCCGGTATAGGCGCTGATCATGGCATCAGGTGCATTGTCGGGTTGAGCAGGAGGTGGCTCAGCCTTCGGCCAGTACCGTGGCGGTGGCGATCCCGCCGTCGTGGCTCATGGAGACGTGCCACCGCTTGACGCCCTTTGACTCGGCCACCGCAAGGACGGTGCCTTTAACCTGGATGGTGGGTCCATGCTGGTCCAGGCCGATCCAGCAGTCCTGCCAGTTCATGCCTGCAGGCGCGCCGAGCACCTTGGCCACGGCTTCCTTGGCAGCGAACCGCGCGGCCAGCGAGCGGGTGTTCAGTTCACGTTCAGCGGGCACGAACAGCCGGTCCCGGAGCCCGGGGGTGCGCTCAAGCTGGCGGCCGAACCGCTCGATGTCTACAACGTCTACGCCAATGCCAACAATCATGGCGCTATTCTACGGGGACGCTCCGCACCTGCAGTGAATCACTCGGCTATTACGACTAACTCATCAAGGAGGCTGCGTGCACGGCGTCATGATGTCAGTAGCGGACCTTGGCCGGTCGGTCTACGGCATCCGCCAACGCAGCGGCCTCTCCCAGCGCGAGCTTGCCAGCCGGCTCGGCGTCAGCCAGCGCTACCTCTCCGAACTGGAGACGGGCAAGCCCAAGGTGCTCAACGACCAGTTCTTCGCCGTCATGGTCCATCCCAAATGGCGTGAGTTTCATTGGGGCGGCATTGCTTACGGTTCGTTTGGTTCGTAAGGTTGATATATGACAACGACTACTTCGAATGAAGCCCGGATTCATTGGGCTGAGCTCATTGATGGTGTACGTTCCGAGCCAGTTCATATCACCCGCCGCGGGCGGGCTGTCGCGGTGGTGGTGGCCCCGGATTTTTATGAACGCGCCGTCGAGGCGTTGGAGGACGCCGAGGATGTTGCCGCCGCGCGGGCAGCCCGTGCGGATGGTGGGCCGACGATCACTCACGAGGAACTGCTGCGTGACCTTGGCATCGAGGTATGACGGGCCGGTTTGGCGTTCGATATACAGCGGTCGCGGCTAAGCAAATCCGGAAGCTTGACCGGAAGGCACAGATGCGGGTGCTCAAAGCGATTGAAATCCTCAGTGACACGCCGCGGCCACCCAAGGGAAAGCAGCTGGTTGGCGGGGATGGGGAATGGCGCATCCGCACCGGCGATTACCGGATTATCTATGAGATCCGGGATCAGGAACTTTTGATTCTGGTACTGCGTGTGGGACACCGCCGGGAAGTTTACCGGTCCACTTCCGGGCTCTAGCTGAGCCGGCGGTATTCATCGATCAGGGATGAAGGCACCGGCGAGACGCCGGGAAGTTCCTTGCCCCCGCCAAAATTCGGCTTGTGCCGGCGGAGCAGGGCCACGCCATCAAGTTCCCATCGGAATCCGGGGCTGGACAAGGCAGCATGGTACGCGGCGTCGACCGTGTCCGGGTATTTCGCTGCGAGGTCCTCCAGGACGTAACCGGGAACCGTCTTGTCCTCAACATAGCCACGCAGGAGTTCCGCAGCCGGGTCCTCCGCATCGACCGGCGGCGTCCGGTATGCGGCCTCGACCTGCCCGTAGCAGACGAGGAAGGACACACCCATCAGCGGATGATGGTAGAGCGCTACGTCGTCGGACTCTGCCAGCTCCGGCGGGAAGGAATCATCCGGTGCGATCTGTTCGGCGGCGGTCACCAGCGCGGAAGCCTTGGGATTTGCAGCGACGGACGCCTCGCTGCAGGCATTCAGGAAACTGCGGTACGCAGCGATGATGTCACCCCCGGTACCGCTCACGATATT
Source organism: Pseudarthrobacter sp. S6 (assembly GCF_050156575.1). Classification (NCBI taxonomy): domain Bacteria; kingdom Bacillati; phylum Actinomycetota; class Actinomycetes; order Micrococcales; family Micrococcaceae; genus Pseudarthrobacter; species Pseudarthrobacter sp. S6. Next base: position 3,205,851 of record NZ_CP189581.1, read on the forward strand.
CGCGCCAAAGAGGTCCAGGAATGTGGCGTGGTGCTCTCCGACGATCCTGCGTCCCTGCTCGACGTTCGCCGGATTATTGAATACCAAGGTGGGAAAGCGCTTGAGCAGCGACGCCGCCAGGGTCTGGACGCCGGGGAGGTCCCGCGGGCCAAACAGGCGCATGGTCCCGCTGATCGTCCAGAGATCCCCGATGGGCACCAGGCGCGTCATGACGTAGCCGCCTCGCTGGACGAAGCTGATTGCCTCCGCCCCGGCGGTGGCGTAGGAATCGTAATCCATCTGATCGATGAGGTTATGCAGGCTAAGCCGGGCACCTTTGCGGGCATCGACGCGGAAGACGCCGATAACATTACGCTCCCGCCAACCCTCGTAGACGAGTCGCTCGTCAGGCTCAATATTCTTATTGGTGCGCAGATAGCGGTCGAGTAGCGGCTCGCGTCCGCCCTGGTCCGGGTCATAGAGCAGCGACTCGACGGCCTCCGCCCACTGATTCTGTTCCCCACCCCCAAGACCGGAGAAGTCTGACATGGCCTGCGAAAGACGCCGGGCGAACCCCGGTGAGGATGCGTAGGCGACCAGGGCTTCCTTGAGGTTCCCCGCCCGGTCCAACAGTTCGTCGGTGTTCATCAGCCTGCGGTTACTCTACGGTGACGCTCTTGGCGAGGTTGCGGGGCTGGTCCACGTCGTAGCCCTTGGCCGAGGCGAGGGCCAGGGCGAAGATCTGCAGCGGGACCGTGCTGAGCAGCGGGGCCAGCAGAGTGTCTGTCTCCGGGATGAAGAAGACGTGCTCGGCGTAGGCCTTCACGGCCTCGTCGCCCTCTTCGGCGATCACAATGGTCTTGGCGCCGCGGGCGCGGACTTCCTGGATGTTCGAGACGACCTTGGCGTGCAGCGAGTCGCGGCCGCGCGGGGACGGGACCACCACAAACACAGGCTGGCCTTCCTCGATCAGCGCGATCGGGCCGTGCTTCAGCTCGCCGGCGGCGAACCCTTCGGCATGGATGTAGGCGAGCTCCTTGAGCTTCAGCGCGCCTTCCATGGCCACCGGGAAGCCGACGTGGCGGCCCAGGAACAGCACAGACTTCGCATCCTTCATGGACGCGCCGAGGTCCTTGATCTGCGCCTCGTTATCCAGGATCCGCTGGATCTTGGCCGGGATCTTGTTCAGGTCCGCCAGGATGTCCTTGATCTCGCCCTGGAACTTGTTCCCGCGCAGCTGCGCCAGGTACAGGCCCAGCAGGTACGCGGCGGTGATCTGCGCCAGGAACGCCTTGGTGGAGGCAACGGCGATTTCCGGGCCGGCGTGCGTGTAGAGCACGGCGTCGGATTCCCGCGGAATGGTGGAACCGTTGGTGTTACAAATCGACACCGTCTTGGCGCCCTGTTCCTTGGCGTAGCGGACGGCCATCAGGGTGTCCATGGTCTCACCGGACTGGGAGATCGAAACAATCAGGGTGTTCGCGTCCACAATAGGGTCCCGGTAACGGAACTCGTGGGAGAGCTCCACCTCGGTGGCGATCCGGCACCAGCGCTCAATCGCGTACTTAGCCACCTGCCCGGCGTACGCGGACGTCCCGCAAGCCAGCACAATGATCTTGTCCACGTTCTTGAGCAGTTCCGGGTCGATCCGCAGCTCATCAAGGGTCAGTCTGCCGCCAATGTCCGAACGGCCCAGCAGGGTTTTGGCCACGGCGTCGGGCTGGTCATGGATTTCCTTCTCCATAAAGGACGGGAACCCGCCCTTCTCCGCCGATTCCGGATCCCAGTCCACCCGGTATTCCTTGCCCTCGGCGGGGGCGCCGAAGAAGTCTGTGATCTCCACCGTGTCGGCGGTGATGGTGACAATCTGGTCCTGGCCCAGCTCCACGGCGCGGCGGGTGTAGTCAATGAACCCGGAAACATCCGAGCCCAGGAAGTTCTCGCCCTCGCCCAGGCCAACCACCAGCGGCGAGTTGCGCCGGGCAGCCACCACAACATCCGGCTGGTCAGCGTGCACAGCCAGGAGTGTGAATGCACCCTCGAGGCGCTGGCAGGCGAGCTGCATCGCAGTGGTCAGGCCGCCGTCGGACGCTCCACGACCGAGCTGGGTGCGGAAAATGTCGCCCAACAGCACGGCCGCGACTTCGGTGTCGGTCTCGGACTCGAACTTGTAGCCCTTGGTCACGAGCTCCAGCTTGAGCTCGGCGAAGTTTTCGATGATGCCATTGTGGATCAGTGCCAGCTTGCCGCCGTCGGACAGATGCGGGTGCGCGTTCTGGTCCGTGGGGCCGCCGTGCGTGGCCCAACGGGTGTGCCCGATGCCGGTGAACGTCTCCGGCAGCGGGTGTTCCTCCAGCTCGGCCAGAAGGTTGCTCAGCTTGCCGGACTTCTTCCGGGACTCGATGGCACCTTGCGAGACCACCGCCACCCCCGCAGAGTCATAACCCCGGTACTCCAGGCGGCGCAATCCCTCAAGGACTACATCCAACGCACTGTGACCGGCATTCACACGGCCAGCAGAATGGCCCACATATCCAACGATTCCACACATGGGCTCCAGCTTATCGGCAGCAGGGTTGAGGTTTAAACCGCGTGACAAGACTCACGCCCAAACCTGCTGATGTAATCCGCCATCCAAGGAACGGTGAAGGCGAGATAGCCACGGCGTGGGGCGTAGATGAGACCCGTGTGGATTAGTGTCTGCCTCGCTGCGGACACCGCAGTTTGAACCCTGCCCAGCCGTGTAGCGATGTCGCTGACCAGTGAAGGGGCGTCGTTGTCCTGGGCCATGGCAGCCATAAACTCCTGCTGGGCAGTGGTCGCCCTTTCCCAGCGTGAGTTGTAGAGTCCGGCGTCCACTTCGTCGCGGGCCCTGCCGATCCCTATGCGTGCATCATCTGCGTCGATTGTCCGGGAAGCGGCAACATCCCAGATCTGCTTGCCGCAGGCCTGGACGAAATATGGGTACCCGCCGGATGCTTTCAGGACAACAACCAAGGCATTTTCGCTCCAGGTCACGCGCTCCCGCTGCGATGGTGTTACGAGGGCGTCTTTGGGGTCCTCGTCGCTTAGGAGCCCCACAGTTCGGTAAAGATACATGCGCTCTTCGTAAGTGGAAGCTTTGGCAAGGACGGAAGGCAGTGACGGGAGGCGCGTGCCGAGGAACATGAGCGGCGCGGGACGGGGATCTTGGCCGAGCTGGTGCAAGGCGACGTTGAGCGCCTCCAGGTCCTTCTTTGGTGCTTCTTGCAGCTCATCGACAGCCAGCAGAACTCCCGTTCCGGCGGCACGAGCGGCGAGGCCCAGCGGCAATTATTTAGAAATTAAGATAATTATGGATTATTTGGTGTAAAGCAGCACCATCCGCGCGAGCAAAAATACCTGAGGCCAGCGCAACACGGTTGCGATCATCCTGACGGTAAGTCGTGACAACAGGGTGCTCCATTTCGCTCTGGGCCGCCCGCGGGGCAGAATCTCTAAAGTGACTTTGCAACGCAATGAAGCGAACGGTGAGGGTGTCTCCCCGTTCGTTGAGCTGGACCGCCAGACCTGGTCCCGGCTCGCCGCCCAGATGGAGCAGCCGCTTAACGAAGAGGACATTGTCCGTCTGCGTGGCCTCGGCGATCCTCTGGACATGAAGGAGATCCGCGAGGTCTACCTGCCCCTGTCGCGGCTCCTGCACCTTTATGTGGAGGCCGCGGGCCAGCTTCATTCGGCCACCACCACCTTCCTGGGTGAGCAGACCCAGCGCACTCCCTTCGTCATCGGCGTGGCCGGCTCGGTGGCCGTGGGCAAATCCACCATCGCCCGCGTGCTCCGGGAAATGCTGCGGCGCTGGCCCGGCACCCCCAACGTGGAGCTGATCACCACGGACGGCTTCCTGTATCCCCTGGCCGAGCTCAAACGGCGCCAGCTGCTGGAACGCAAGGGCTTCCCGGAGTCTTACGACCGCCGCGCGCTGCTGCGTTTTGTGAGCGAGATCAAAGGCGGCGCGGAGGAGGTCCGGGCACCCTGGTACTCCCACGTTACGTACGACATCGTGCCGGAGAAGGAAGTGGTGGTCCGCCGCCCGGACGTGCTGATTGTGGAGGGCCTGAACGTGTTGACCCCCGCCCGCCCGCGCCACGACGGCAAGCAGGGGCTGGCGCTGAGCGATTTCTTCGATTTCTCCATCTATGTGGATGCCAAGACCTCCTTCATCGAGGAGTGGTACGTGGAGCGGTTCCGGAAGCTCCAGAGCACCGCGTTCGCGCAGCCGGAGTCCTACTTCCACCGCTACGCAACGCTCTCCCCCACCGAGGCCGAGAGCACGGCCCGGGACATCTGGAAGCGCATCAACGAGCCCAACCTGGAGGAAAACGTCCTCCCCACCCGTGGACGCGCCCAGCTGGTGCTGACCAAGGACGCGGACCACTCCATCCGCCGCATGCTCCTGCGGAAGGTTTAACCCACATGTGCCACGACTGCATGGCAGGCGGCCTTTCGGGGGCCAGCCGCCGCTCCTTCGCCCGCTTCCTCGCCGCCGGAGCGGGGCTGACTGTCCTGGCAGCGTGCATGCCGGAGGCACCGGCCCGGGTGGCGCCGTCGTCCTCCGCTGCCCCGGCGGTGACCTCCCTGTCCCCCTCCCCGGTCGCGGGCCCTTCAGTGGAAAGCACGACGGCGGCAGCTGAGCCGCCGCCGCAGGCTCCCGTGCCGCCGTCGGCAGCGCTGCCCCGTCAGTTCTCGCTGACGGATCCGGCCAGCCCATGGCTGGTGGTGAACAAGCAGCGTCCTTTGGCACCAGCGGACTACGTTCCGGCAGATCTGGTCCAACCCAACATCCCGCTGGCCGTTTCGGGCGAGGCGGCCCTGCTGAACAGCACAACGGCAGCCGCCGCAGAAGCGATGTTCGCCGCGGCTGCGCAGGACGGCGTGAGCATGACGCTGGCGAGCGGTTACCGCTCATACGGAACGCAGGTGGCCACGTACAACGGCTATGTGGCGGCCCGCGGCCAGGCCGATGCCGACACCGCCAGCGCCCGTCCCGGCTACTCGGAGCACCAGACCGGCTGGTCGTTCGACATCGGCGACGGCGGCGGGGCGTGCAGCTTCCAGCCCTGCTTCGCGGACCAGCCCGCGGCCGTGTGGGCAAAGGCGAACGGCCACCGCTTCGGTTTTGTAGTGCGGTACCCGTGGACGTTCCACCCGGTCACCGGCTACTACTACGAGCCGTGGCACCTGCGGTATATCGGCGTGGAAGCGGCCACCGGCATGGCGACCCGGGGCATCAGCACCGTGGAGGAGTACTTCGGGGTGGATGCGGCGCCGGGGTATGCCTGAACACCGGGCTGATGTGTTGCAGGGGCGTCATCCTCTGTTAACGGCGATGCGCTAGCTTGGTACTCATGCTGACAGGATTCAAAAATTTCATTATGAAGGGCAACGTCGTTGACCTTGCCGTCGCAGTTGTGATGGGTGCTGCTTTCAGCTCCGTCGTGACCTCTATCGTCCAGGGCCTGCTGACGCCGCTGATCGGACGTCTGTTCAGTGCCAAGGGCGTTGAAGAGATGCAGTGGGAGGGATTCATGTATGGGTCCGTCATCTCCTCCACCATTTCTTTCGTGCTGGTGGCCGCCTCCATCTACTTCGTGGTGGTACTTCCCATGAACCACATGATCGAGCTCCGTAACCGCAAGCTGGGAATCAACAAGGACGTCAAGGAAGAGGCTGCGGAAGACCCGCAGATCGCCCTGCTTACCGAAATCCGGGATGCGCTGAAGTCCCGAACCCCCTAACTTCACGGCAACCAACTGTAGCCCGATTCCTGAAGGAGGCGGGCCCATTTGTTTGGTTTGATGCCCTCTTCATTGACACGCTGGCGTGCGGCACCGAATGATTGCACAATGGGGGAATCCAAAAGTTTACAGCAGACCAAAACCGGAATGCCATCGCAGCACCTTCCGGCATGGATTATCTGGACCGTTGCGGGCCTTGCCCTGGCAGCCCGCTTGGCGCTGTTCCCGTACGTCAGCGAAGACTCCACGATCTACTTGTTACCGTGGATGCAGGAGTTCAGGGACCACGGGGTCTCCGCCCTTGGTGCGGAATTCTCGAACTACAACTTTCCCTATTTGTTCTTAATGTTTCTCGGGAGCCTGCTGCCCATAGAACCGCTTTACGCAATCAAGATTGTTTCACTCGCCGGAGACTGCTTGCTTGCGCTCTCGGTCGGCGCAGTCGTTGCGCAACTCCGGCCGGCCCGGCTTCTACCGGAAGTGGCAACCGTGATCGCACTCTTCCTGCCTACTGTGCTGCTCAACGCCAGCATGTGGGGCCAATGCGATTCGATCTACACTTCATTCCTCCTGCTTTCGCTCAGAAGCCTTCTGCGGAATGATGGCCGTGCCGCGTGGCTGTGGTGGGCAGTAGGGTTGTCGTTCAAGTTGCAGGCAGTTTTCTTTTTTCCGGCATTGGTGCTCATTGCCTTGAGGAACCGCTTCAGCCTCGCGCTGCCTGCCATGGCTGCCGGGGTGTGGGCGCTGCTCAGCAGCCCGCCAATTCTGTTCGGGCGATCACTGGATAGCACGTTCAGTGTGTATTTGCATCAGACCCAGGAGGATCGTCTCGTTGCAGGCGCCGCGAACGTATATACGTGGTTCCCGACGGCTTCGGCGGCCGAGGGGAAGGTCCCGGCGCTCGTGGTCTGTGGCGCTGTGCTTCTGTTGACGGCCTACTCGTATTGGCAGGGCCCGGATACTTCTGAAACACGGGTACTTTTTGCCATCACCGTGTTGGCAGTCTGCCCGCTATTGCTTCCACAGATGCACGACCGCTACTTCTTCGCTGCTGAAGTAACGTCCTTGCTGCTGCTGGACCGCAAGAAGTTGTTCATCGTTCCGTGGCTTCTAGCGGCAACCGGTCTCTTTGTTTACTATCTCTATTTCTCTAGTAACCGCTACCTGTGGCCTCTGTTACTAGCTTCGATTGTCCAAATTTTCGCCGTTGGAACGCTTCTCCGCGCACTGTTGCGGCAAGGCAATGCAACATCGAAGAGGTTGTCAATCGTTTAATCTGTAACAAGCTCCAGCGCAAGCTCGGTGCGGACAACCTGGGCCAGGCGCGCGGCGATCTCTTGAGCCGTGGCTTCATCGCCTGCTTCCACCATGACCCGCACTACAGGCTCGGTGCCTGATGGGCGGAGCAGGACACGTCCGGTGTCACCCAGTTCGGTTTCAGCCAAGACCACGGCCTGCGCCAGGACGTCCGAGCTGCCCACGCCGTCACGGTCTACACCCTTGACGTTGACGAGTACCTGCGGGAGTTTGGTCATCACGGTGGCCAGCTCCTTGAGCGGCCGGCCCGTCAGTGCGATCTGTGCCGCCAACTGCAGACCGGTGAGGACGCCGTCGCCGGTGGTGGCGTAGTCGGCGAAGATCACGTGGCCGGACTGTTCGCCGCCGAGGTTGAAGCCGCCGTCGCGCATGCCTTCTAGGACGTAGCGGTCCCCCACGGCCGTTTCGCGGATGCTGATGCCGGCATCGCGGAGGGCAATCTTAAGTCCGAGGTTGCTCATGACGGTGGCCACCAGGACGTCGTCGGTCAGCTTGCCGGACGCCTTGAGGGCGACAGCCAAGATCGCCATGATCTGGTCGCCGTCCACTTCGGTGCCTTCATGGTCCACGGCGAGGCAGCGGTCAGCGTCGCCGTCATGGGCGATGCCCAGATCTGCGCCGTGCTTGACCACGGCGGCCTTTAAGGGGCCGAGGTGGGTGGAGCCCACGCCGTCGTTGATGTTGTGGCCGTCCGGCTCGGCACCGATCACGATGACGTCAGCGCCGGCGTCCTTGAAGACCTGGGGTGAGCAGCCACTGGCGGCGCCGTGGGCGCAGTCCAGTACTACCTTCAGGCCGTCGAGGCGGTGCGGGAGCGTCTGCAGGAGGTGGACGATGTAGCGGTCCTCGGCGTCGGAGAACCGCTGGATCCGGCCCACATCGCTGCCGACGGGCCGCACGGGCTCCTTGCTCATCTGTTCTTCGATGGCGTTCTCGACGTCGTCGGGGAGCTTCTGGCCGCCGCGGGCGAAGAACTTGATGCCGTTATCCGGCGCGGGATTGTGGGAGGCCGAGATCATGACGCCGAAATCGGCGTCAAGGTCTGCCACGAGGTAGGCCGCGGCCGGCGTCGGAAGCACACCGGCGTCGTAGACGTCAATACCGGAACTGGACAGCCCAGCCTCAACGGCGGCGGCGATGAACTCCCCGCTCGCGCGAGGGTCACGCGCCACCACGGCGCGGGGCCGTGAGCCGTTGGTATTGCGGTCATGACCCAGCACGACGGCGGCCGCCTGGGCAAGGCTCATAGCCAGCTCGGCAGTCAACAGGCCGTTAGCAAGGCCCCGGACACCATCTGTTCCAAATAATCTAGACATCGGGTCAAGTCTAGAGGATTGCGGCGCGGGCCCCCTGACCGTGACTGATCAGTACCGATTGCTCAAGGTGGGGTTATGCTCACTCCAGCAATCTGGACCCACGGCAGGGGGGACGTAGGGCATGGCGGCACTTCGCATTCAACTCAACAGCCTGACTGGACTTCGCTTCTTCGCAGCCATGGCTGTGGTGCTCTAACATCTCAGGATCTATTTCACGCCAATTGGCGATAGCCTGACCGTTTTCGGCTACGGTTTCACGGGGGTAAGCTTCTTCTTCGTCCTCTCCGGATTCGTCCTAACGTGGTCACACCGTCCTGATGTTCACCCCGGGCAGTTCTATCGGAATCGCGTGGCCCGCATCTGGCCCCTTCATGTGCTGACGATGGTCGTCTCGATCTGGGTTCCTGCCTTCAGCCTCATGGCATCCCCAAGCTGGACGGCAGCGCCATTCGTCCTGACCCTTACGCAAGCCTGGATTCCGGCAAGCCCTTTTCTATACTCCTTCAACGGAGTCTCGTGGTCTTTGTCCTGCGAGGCATTTTTCTATTTGCTCTTCCCGTTGCTTTTCAGGCGCATAGCGATTCACATTAGGGTCGCCAGGATCGCCGGAATAATCATAGTAGCCCTGGTGATTTCAGTTATCTGGCTGTCCGTGTACGCGTCAATTCCGACCGCGGATTATGTTCTGGGAAACATGCCGCTCTATCGACTTGGAGAGTTCGTCCTAGGCATGTGCCTCGCCACAGCGATGAAACGGGGCTGGCGCCCCCGGTTTCAGCTCCTGCACGCCGTTGGACTAACGGCTTTGGCTACAATGGGCTTGTTTGCCGCGTCACTGATTTTGAACGGCATGTCCGGACCCGTCCCGGTTGTCTTCGCCAACTTGGTCATGATTCCGGGATTCCTTGCGCTCATCGCGTCCTCTGCAAGCCGGGATTTGTCAGGCAGTGGCGGCATCATGGCTTCAAGGACATTAGTCCGGCTTGGCCAGTGGTCCTTTGGGCTCTACATCGTGCACGAATTGGTCATCAAGCTGGCCAAGCCTTTCCTGAATGATTTGCCGCCTGGCGACGCCTTCGCCGTTGCCGTCCTTGTCGTCGCGGTGTCGATCACCCTTTCCGGTCTATTGCATGAGTTCATTGAGAAACCAGCGGAATGGTGGCTGCGCTCTCGTGGCGGTTCTAAGAAGACACTCCCGGCGAGTCCCCTAGAAGTACACCACTCGAAGGACTAAGTAGCCGCGACATTCGCTGGTGGGGTCGACCCTCGCACTACTTGGTTTTTGCCGTTCAGTACTCGACTTTTGGCGGAACCCTCGCCACCCACATCTCTGGACCTCTACGATCCATTCATGACACCTAGCTATGGGGGCTTGGCGCTCGAAATTGTAGTACCGGTTTTCAATGAGGAAGCGGTACTCGAAAACAGCATCACGACGCTCTCCGAATATCTGACGCTCGAAATTCCTTCGACGTGGAAAATCACCATTGCGGACAATGCAAGCACTGACAGAACGCCCGTGATTGCCGCTCGGCTCAGCGAGCAGTTGCCCAACGTCGAATACCGCCGTCTGGAAGTAAAGGGACGCGGGTACGCTCTCCGGGATGCCTGGGGAGCTTCAGAGGCGAAAGTCCTCGCCTACCTGGATGTCGACCTTTCCACTGACCTGGCGGCATTGCCGCCGCTGGTGGCGCCGCTGCTGTCAGGTCATTCTGATATTTCCATCGGCACCCGGCTTGGACAGAGTTCGCGCGTCAGCCGCGGTCCCAAAAGGGAATTCATTTCCCGTTCCTACAATTTCCTGCTTCGCCGGACCATGCAGGTCCGTTTTTCAGATGCGCAATGCGGCTTCAAAGCAATACGGGCTGACGTGGCAAAACGCCTCCTTCCACATGTTGAGGACAACGGTTGGTTCTTTGATACCGAGCTGCTGATCATCGCCGAACGATCGGGGCTACGTATCCACGAAATTCCTGTGGACTGGGTTGATGACCCGGACAGCCGCGTTGACGTCAAGCAGACCGCTTACGACGATCTCCGCGGGATGGTCCGCGTAGCCGGTTCCTTGCTCAAGGGAACCATTCCGGTCCAGGCCATCTATGCCGAGCTTGGCCGGCGGCCAATCGTCCCACCGGGCCGGCCCAGTTTCTTCGGGCAAGTGGTCCGGTTTGGCTTGGTGGGAGCTGTCTCGACGCTCGCCTTCGCGCTGCTTTACCTGGTGCTCCAAGGTCCATTCAGCTCCCAAGAAGCAAACTTCCTGGCCCTGCTACTGACGGCTGTCGGCAACACGGCGGCCAACCGCCGGTTCACCTTCGGCATCAGCGGCCCTGGACGGCTGTTAACGCAGCAATTGCAAGGCCTCATCGTCTTCCTGCTGGCTTGGGGAATTACGTCCTCTTCGCTTCTGGTACTTCATTCGATCAATGTGGACTCGGCACCCTCGACAGAGTTACTTACGCTGACGGCCGCCAATGTTTTCGCTACACTGATACGGTTTGTGCTGCTCCGGATCTGGGTGTTCCGGGTGCGGCGCAGTGACGAGCGTTCCGCAATTTCTGTCGCCTCGGCGCTAGCACCGAGCGGCCGCATCCTATGAGCTCACTGGTCGACGTGCCCGGCGCTTCAGCGAAAGCACCCAGCGATCTCGACGGCGCCCTGCCTGCTGTGCCACCGCGCCAAGACCGCGGAAGTCATCTGATTTTGTTCTGGCGCAAGTTCTGGAGTGGCCCGTCACGGGACGAACGCTGGGAGCGGCCTTCCCTTCTAGCTCTCCTCGCAGCAACGGCGGTGCTGTACCTGTGGGCATTGGATGCAAACGGCTGGGCGAATCCCTACTATTCCGCAGCAGCCCAGGCCGGCGCCCAAGACTGGAAGGCCTTCTTCTTCGGCTCTTTAGAGTGGGGCAATCTCATTACTGTGGACAAGACTCCATTGAGCATCTGGGTCATGTCCATTTCTGTTCGGCTCTTTGGCCTGAGCAGCTGGAGCATATTGGTTCCACAGGCGTTGATGGGTGTAGTTACCAACTACCTGACATACCGCATCCTTCGGCGCGGTTTTGGTCCGCGCACTGCCCTTTTTGGGGCGGCCGCCTACGGCACCACTCCGGTGGTAGTACTGATGTCCCGCTTCAACAATCCAGAACCGCTCATGGGGCTGCTTATGGTGGCTTCAGTGCTGGTGACGCTGAAAGCAATGGAATCGGGCCGCCTCAGAACTTTTGCCTTCGCCGGCTTGCTCCTAGGACTGGGATTTATGGCCAAACAGGTGCAGGCGTTGCTGGTAGTCCCGGCCCTGTGCGTGGCCGTGCTGGCGTTCAGCCGAGGCCGCTTCACGCTACGGATCCGCCAGCTGATTGTGTCCGCGGGGGTGCTTGTGGCCACGGCCGGGGCATGGCTGGTGGCAGTGGATCTCACCCCCGTTTCGCAGCGACCGTACATAGGAGGCTCGGTAAACAACAGCGCCGTCGAGCTCACCATGGACTACAACGGGTTAGCTCGCTTCGCCGAAATTCCGATCAACGCTGAAGGTGAGCGAGCTTCAAGCACGCAAGACGATGCGGTCCAGCTCGTGGGCGGGCTTTCACGGCTCCTAAACGCAAACTTTGCGCAGGAAATCGCTTGGCTGTTGTTCACCGGAATCGCCTGCTGCTTAGTCGTCATGGCGTTGAATCGTGCGCTCAATTTGTCACCGCAGCAGCGCAATGTAGCGGCCGTCGCCACGCTTTGGTTTAGCACTGCCCTGCTTGTACTTTTCTTCATGGGTACTATGATCCACACCTACTACACCTTCTCCTTGGGTGCTCCCACTGCGCTAGTCGTAGCAGTCGGGTTGTCGAGTCTGTGGAGACTTCGACACCGAATAGTCCTCCGGGTCCTCGGTGCTGTCCTCGTGGGATCATCCGCGTACATGGCACTCAGAGTCATGGCCTACAGCGATCAATGGCCCGTTTGGGTGCGAATTGCAGTGGGCGCCGCAGGTATTATTTGCGCCATTTTGTGGCTCTTGCCTGCCAGCGGACGGCGCATCCGAATGGTTACGGTTGGAGTCCTTGCCTGCTCGTTGCTGACTGCCCCAATCGCCGCAGATCTCTTCACCTTGGGCACGCCGCAGACAGGAACTAACCCTATGTCTGGGCCGATTGGAAACGATCCAAACTCACTCTCCAGGCTAATGGCAGCTCTGAGGGCTGGAGAGGTCTCCTCGACTCAGCAAATAGCCATGGGTGCCCTGCCCCAACCCGCCGTAACAGAGCTTCTTAGGACGGATACCTCGGACCAACAGTGGGCGGCCGCCACCTATACGGCCCAAAATGCCGCGCTGTACCAACTGCAATCCGGGCGTCCAATCATCCCGCTTGGAGGTTGGCTAGGCACAGATCCAGCACCGACGCTTGCGCGGTTTAAGAACCTTGTGTCCGAGCACCGCATCGGTTACCTCATTTGGCAACAGGACCTGCTGGACGGTGGCGAGCTAAGCCCTGATACCCAAGGGATTACCGAGTGGGTCCGCAACAATTTCAGGGAGCAGGTGGTTGGCGGTGTCCACCTCTACGATCTCCGGCGCTAAACTCCTACCTCCAAGGACTGGGCACGGTTACCGCGCCAAGGGCAGGGCAACGCTGGGCCGGCTCTTGCGCGGCCACCCCAAGCACCCGCAGTGGGAGCGTCCGGCCCTACTGACGGTATTGGCCACCAATGCACTGCTCTACGGCTGGAACCTCGGCATCAACGGCTGGGCGAACTACTTCTACAGTGCTGCGGTTCAAGCCGGGACGATGGACGCCAAGGCGTTCTTCTACGGGTCTTCGGATTGGGGCAACTCGATCACGGTGGACAAGCCGCCCCTGAGTCTCTGGGTGATGGGCCTTTCAGTTCGAATCTTCGGCTTCAACCCGATCGCAATGTTGCTGCCGCAGGTGCTCATCGGCGTGGGGACCACACTGCTGATCTATCTGATCCTGAGACGGTGCGTCTCAGGCCTTGCCGCGCTCTTCGGTGCCACCGTATTCTTCACGACGCCAATCGTCACTCTAATGTCCCGCTACAACAATCCGGATCCTCTCATGCTGCTGCTGATGGTGGCGGCGGTCTGGTACACGCTGCGCAGCATTGAAACCGGCCGCGGGCGCTTCTTTGTTATCGCGGGGGCACTGCTCGGGTGGGCGTTCATGACTAAGCAATTGCAAGGACTGCTAAGCGTTCCTGCAATTGGCCTTGGGTACCTCCTGTTCAGCCCACAGCGTTGGGCCAGACGGCTTGGAAGTGCGGCCGCCGCTATGGGTGCATTGATCGCAACTGGCGGCCTGTGGATGACAATTGTGGACCTGATCCCCGAGGATCAGCGCCCGTATGTAGGCGGATCTTCTTCCAATAGCGTCTTGCAGCTTACTCTTGGCTACAACGGCATCGATCGAATAGCCGGCGGCGGGGAGGTCTCCGAGGCAATGCTGGCGCCAGCTCAGTTTCGCCTTGTAGACAACGATGCGGGAATCTTTAGGCTGCTGAATGCCAACTACAATCAAGAAGCGTCATGGCTCTTGTTCGCGGCGATTCTTGCCGTGCTTTTTCTCATCATCAGCTGGAAGATACATCGAGGAACTGCTGCGGCGCGCGCGTTGGTCGCGGTATCAGGTTTGTGGTTGCTGACCGCTTTTCTGCTGTTGAGCTTCATGGGCAATCAAATTCACACGTACTACACGGCCGCCCTGGGACCGCCGGTAGCACTCGTATTGGGCATCACCCTCGACTCCTTCGTATTCAATCGAAATTCGCTGCGCGCCCGTATCTGCGGCGCTGCCATCGGGTTAACCGGTTTGCTCACATCATGGCTAATTCTTGCAGGCGCCACAGGGTGGCCCGAGTGGCTGTCCACAGCCATCCTGGCTGCTGGCATCGTTGCGATCTCCGCATTGATCATCAAACCGCCGAGTGTCAAGGTTGAAGCAGTAGCAGCAGGGTTACTTGGCGTGTCCCTCTTATTCGGGCCAGCTGCCACCTCGATTCATAACGTCACCCTGAGCTTCAGCGGCTCCAATCCACTTTCTGGGATGATCTCAAGGAATCCAGCGGGTATAAGTCATCTATTGGACTCACTAAGGAACAACAATCCAATATGGGCCCACGATATAGCCTTCGGACGGGATCCCGATTCGGAGGTTGTTGACGTCTTGGCAGCTTCCAAGGGCTGTACTTGGGCCGCGGCCAGCTACGCCAGCCAGACGGCGGCGCGGCTGCAGCTGGAGTCGGGCCGCCCTGTTATGCCTCTGGGCGGCTTTGCCGGCACCGACCCCTCCCCCACTCTTGATGAATTCAAAGACAGAGTGGCCGCTGGGGAAATTTGTTATCTCGTTCAGCAGGAGGCATTCGTGGAAGTCCAAGAGCCGAATTCATCGTCCATGGCGATTTCCACTTGGGTTCAGAACAACTTTCAATCCGAAAAACTCCGAAATACCACGGTGTACCGCCTCACCAAAAGTAATCAGCACCAATAGAAAGAAGCCCGCCCCGCCAATGGCGGGACGGGCTTCTTTGTAAGCGGACTTAGCGCTTGGAGTACTGCTGAGCCTTACGGGCCTTCTTGAGACCTGCCTTCTTACGCTCAATGACGCGTGCGTCACGGCGCAGGTAACCGGCTTTCTTC
Organism: Pseudarthrobacter sp. S6; assembly: GCF_050156575.1. Classification (NCBI taxonomy): domain Bacteria; kingdom Bacillati; phylum Actinomycetota; class Actinomycetes; order Micrococcales; family Micrococcaceae; genus Pseudarthrobacter; species Pseudarthrobacter sp. S6. The sequence continues at coordinate 3,220,879 of NZ_CP189581.1, forward strand.
AGCGTGGCGCGGTTGTTCTCGGTGTCGATCTCGTTCAGTGAACGGGCGATGCCGAGGCGCAGGGCACCGGCCTGGCCGGAGATGCCGCCACCGTGGATACGGGCCATGACGTCGTACGCGCCGTCAAGATCGAGGATCTTGAAGGGCTCGTTGACGTCCTGCTGGTGCAGCTTGTTCGGGAAGTAGTTGTCCAGCGTGCGGCCGTTGATGGTCCACTTGCCGGTGCCGGGGACGATGCGCACCCGGGCAACAGCTTCCTTACGACGGCCAACTGCAGCGCCGGCTACGGTCAGTGCCGGGCGTTCCTTCTTTGGCGCCTCTGCTTCCGCAGGCCCGCTTTCCGAGGTGTAGCTGGTCAGGTTTTCCTCAGCCACAACGGCCTCGGTGGTCTCTTCGTTCTGAGCCACGATTCTCCTTGTATAGATAAGTTGTTTGGTGGCCAGGACTACTGGGCGACCTGGGAAATTTCGAACGTCTTGGGCTGCTGGGCGGCGTGCGGGTGCTCTGCACCGCGGTACACCTTCAGTTTGCCCAACTGCTGTGCAGCGAGGGAGTTCTTGGGGAGCATACCCTTGATGGCCTTCTCAACGGCGCGGACCGGGTTGGATTCCAGGAGTTCCGCGTAGTTGACGGAGGTCAGGCCGCCCGGGTAGCCGGAGTGGCGGTATGCGCGCTTCTGTTCCAGCTTGGCGCCGGTCAGGGCTACCTTTTCAGCGTTGATGATGATGACGAAGTCGCCCATGTCCATGTGGGACGCAAAGGTGGCCTTGTGCTTGCCGCGCAGCAGGATTGCGGCCTGGCTCGCGAGACGACCAAGGACAACGTCTGTGGCGTCAATGACGTGCCACTGGCGGTTGATATCGCCGGGCTTCGGGGTGTACGTACGCACGGTTTTTGCCTCGTTCTTGTTCTGGCGTTCTTGTTTAGGTGTCACTCAAGCGTGTGCACCTACTATCTATGCGCTACCGGAACAGAGGTGAGGGCTCTATGTAACCAGTGATCCTGGGGTCCCGAATGTGCACGTTGAGTAGTTATCCTGCAACCGGATTCTCAAGCGGGCACGCATCATCGAGAAAGGACACGCACAACGACTACCAATATTAGCTTGAACCGGGCCCCAGGGTCAAAGTGAGGCAAAATGGGGTAGCCGGCCACTCATTTTTAGTCCGCCGGCCCGACGTAAGCAGGGGATGCAGTGACTTCTTGGGGCGACGCTGGCTCAGCCGGACCGCTGTTCGTGGCCGTCATCGGTCTCTTAGGACTCATTCTCTCACCGTTGTCCGAGCTGCTCATTGCCAGACTCCTCCCACGCGTCGGTTCGCTGCCTGGCCTGCGCGCAAGGATCACGACGGCGATGATCACTGGCGCCCTCTGCGCCGGGTTCGCATTCCGTTTCGGCGCTGACGCGGGATTGCCGGCATTCCTACTCCTCGCCGTTCTTGGCGTACAGCTGGCGAGAATTGACGTCTCGCTCCATTTGCTGCCGAACCCCTTAGTAATGGCCCTTTTAGTAGGGGGTCTTTTGTGCGTCACAGTAGGCACGTTTGGTGGGCAATCCTGGCCTAACCTCGTGCGCGCCCTCGCCGGCGCTGCAATTCTCTTCGTCACTTACCTGATTCTGGCGTTAATTTCGCCAGCGAGCCTCGGAATGGGCGACGTAAAGCTTGCCGCTCCCGTTGGCCTCTACTTGGGGTACTTAGGGTGGGGCCAACTCCTATACGGCGGGCTGCTGGGCTTCATCCTCAACGGAGTCATCACAGTTCTGGTGGTGCGCAGAAACCGGGCAGAACGCACCTCGGAAGGTCCTCATGGCCCTTCAATGCTGGCGTCAGCAGTAGGAATAGCTCTCTTCTTCGGATAGCCCGCGTCGGTTGGCCTGGGCCCAATTTGGGTGAGTTTCAACTTCCCGTCTAGGTAGCGATCCGCCCAAGTTCGGTTCCGAGGTGAGTACTCAGGATCTGCTTCCGAGTATGCCCGAAAAACAGCCCCCAAAAAGTCGAGTACCACTACGCATTGTTGCCATGAAAGGCCAGTGCCAATCTTTTCTTAGCGAAGTCCAGCCGCTAAGGAATTATGGGGGCAGCTGGAAATTCGTTGAAAGTATCCAAATCAATTTCATCGAATTAAGGAAACCTAAAATGACTTCTCTTATGGTCTCAATGCTCGCATTCGTTGCCGGCGTCAAGGATCGTCTCACTTCCGAAAAGGGCGCAACAGCCACTGAGTACTCGCTCCTGGTGGGCCTCATCGCGCTGGTCCTCGTGGTTGGTGTCGGCGCCTTCGGTGGAGCACTCAACACGTGGTTCAGCAAACTGGGCCTCACCGTCGCCGGCTGGTAGGTCAGACAAGAACTTAGGAGATTTCCACCATGAAATATCTGGTTCTTACCATCCTCAACCTCCAAACCTGGCTCCATGCAGATTTCAAGTCGCAGAAAGGCGCCACGGCCACGGAGTACTCGCTGCTCGTCGGGCTGATCGCGCTGGTCCTTGTGGTTGGTGTCGGCGCCTTCGGCGGCGCACTCAACACCTGGTTCAGCACCCTGGGTACTACCGTCGCTGGTTGGTAGCCCCATCGCAACCGGTGTGCCGCGCTGCACAGCGCGGCACACCGCACCTTTTCCAGCTGCAACTGTCCAGGGGGACCCTTTGAAACGCAGCCGCAGAACTTCAAAGAACGGCGAACGCGGGGCAGTCGCCGTCGAACTGGCACTTGTTGCACCGCTTCTTTTGGCACTCATCGCCGGAATCGTTGAGTTCTCTTACACCTACAACACTCAGATCTCGATGTCGCAGGCCGCCCGTGAGGCAGCCAGAGGTTATGCAGTGACCAAGGACTGGTCGAAGGCGACGGCCGCAGGGATCGCCGGTGCTCCCGGAAGTGGACTAGCGGCCTCCGATTTCACTCTAACGCCGACCACCTGCTCTGGAACCGACCTAACAGTGAAGGTCACGGTGAAGCACACGTTCCAGTCACCCACAGGGTTCGCCCTCAACGTCAAGGGAACCAACATTTCCTTCTCAAAGACCTTCGTCACCACCGGAGTAGGAGCCATGCGATGCGGCGGCTAATGAGCAGAATTCGGCGCAGTGGCGAAGAGGGTGTCACCGCCGTAATCGTGGTCCTCATGATGGTGGTATTGATTGGCGCCGGAGCGATCGCCGTGGATGTTGGCCAGATTTATGCCGAACGAGGTCAGCTGCAGAACGCTGCCGATGCCGGAGCTCTGGCAGTTGCCGATAGCTGCGCGAAGGCCCCCTCTTGCGATCCGTCGCTGGCGACGCCGCTGGCAAACGGCAACTCGTTGGATGGCGAAAGCACTGTTAGTTCTGTGGACACCACATCGGTGGCTGGTCAAGTGACCGTCACAACCACTACAAAGAACGCTGCTGATCACGGGCCTTGGCTCTCTAAGCTCTTTGCGAGCGCTCTCGGCAACGCCCCCGCAGTCAACGTCGGTGCCACTGCAACTGTCAAATTGAAATACCCCACCAAGGGCGTAACCGTCCTGCCGCTGACCTTCGCACCGTGCGAATTTCAGGATGACGGACTGCCTCACTTAATCCAGGTTCAGAGCGGAACCTTGAAGTGCACGGGATTGAATCCGTCTAACCAAGTCATCCCAGGCGGCTTTGGATGGCTGAACCCGGACAGCTCCACGGGGTGCGTTGTAACAGCAGAGGTGGGCCAGTGGAGCCTCACCAGCGCAGGCGGGGCAGTTCCGAACGGCTGTATCGACCTATTTGACCCCACGAAGAATCCTCCTCTCGCGGGTTCCACTATTGCGCTGCCCGTCTACAAGTACACATGTGCAGGTATGGCGGGATTTAGCTGCACAGGCAGCGGCGTCGAATATTTCATCGAAAAGTGGGCCGGCTTCAAAATCGAGGCCTGGAACCTGACCGGGCAAGCCAAATATGACCCGCTCAACAAAATAACCAGCGGCAAGGGCATCTACGGAACATTCGTGGGCTACGCAGCCGACCCTGCGCTCTTTACCAATGAATCATCCACACCCAACGGGACCGTAGTCGTCCTCGGCCTCATCAAGTAATGAATTTTCTAAGGGGAAAGTAATGAAAGCACGCCTACTGGGAGGCATCGCCGCACTGGTTGTAGCAATCATTGGCACCGTCCTTCTATTCACTTACGTCCAAGGCGCAGATCGTCGCGCACTGGCAAACACTGAAACCCAGGACGTACTCGTTCTCAAACAGGACGTCCCGGCAGGAACGCCGGCCAGTCAGCTCTCCCAATATGTCGTGTCGAAGGCCGTTCCCCGAACCGCCGTTGCAGCCGACGTGGTGGAGGATCTGGGATCGCTCGGTACTAAGGTCACCTCGGTTGCCCTTGTCACTGGCGAGCAGTTGCTCAGCAGCCGTCTGGTGGACTCAAATGCCTATCTGGGCCCGGCAAGAGTGGCAGTTCCAGCCGGCCTGCAGGAGGTCACCGTCAGGCTCGGCATCGACCGGGTGGTCGGCGGACACGTTCAGGCCGGAGACACTGTGGGCATCTTCATTTCCATGGCCGGCGCTGGAGCTACGGGCACTGACGGCACCGCGGGAAATGCAACTCAACTCGTCTTCCACAAGGTCTTGGTCACGGGCGTCCAATTCAGCTCAGGTGCAGCTGCCCAGACTCAAGCGGCCGCAACTCAGCCATCGGGCCAGGGAGCCCTTAATTCGAGCAGTTCCGACAAACCGGCAGCAAGTGACACCTACCTGATCACCTTCGCCAGGAACGCGGTCGACACAGAAAAAGTGGTGTTTGCCGCGGAATTCGGAAAGATCTATCTCTCCAAAGAACCAGCAGATGCTCCTGAAAACACAAGCGGAGCTGTCAACCAGACAAGAGTATTCCGATGAGCCGGTTTATACTCATCTCCCCCTCCGCGGACTACGAGCGGAAAGTCCGGGCGTCCATCGCTCCGCTACACGGCTCGCTGCAGTTCTACCAGGCGGCATACCTCCCGGACGCGCCAGAGGACATCCTTCGGCAGCAAACCGGCGAACCGCCGGAAGTACTGATTCTGGGACCTGGCCTGCCGCTCGATGAGGCACTGAAATTCGCTGCAATATTGGATCTTCAATATCCCGAAATCAGCATTGTCTTGACTGCCGAAGACGACGGCGAGACAGCCCTGGATGCCATGCGGTCGGGGATCAGGGACATCATCTCCCCCTCTGCTGACAGTGAGACTGTCCGGGCGCTGGTTGAGAGAGCCAGCCTTTCGGCAGCAGGGCGCAGGCGTGGACTGTCTCCAACCGCCGGCGAAGGTCCCAATTCCGACGGCGGCCGAATCATCGCGGTCATGTCCCCTAAGGGGGGTGTCGGTAAGACGACGATTGCGAGCAATCTGGCTATCGGATTGGGGCAGATCGCCCCGATGAGCGTCGTCATCGTGGACCTCGACCTGCAATTCGGTGACGTGGCAAGCGGTCTGATGATCGAACCGGAATTTACCATCAGCGACGCCGTCGTAGGCGCGGCCAGCCAGGACGCAATGGTATTGAAGACCTACCTGTCGCTGCACCCGGGCAGCATCTACGCGCTTTGCGCACCACGCAACCCCATTGACATGGACCGGATCGCCGGCGAACACATCAGCCATTTGCTACGCCAGCTGAGATCGGAATTTCAGTACGTAGTAGTCGATACGGCTCCTGGCCTCGGAGAGCACGTCCTGGCCACTCTTGAGCAAGCCACAGATGCCGTTTGGGTTTGCGGTATGGACATACCCAGCATTCGTGGCCTGCGCACAGGATTCCAGATCCTCTCTGAACTGGATTTACTCCCCGAAAACAGGCACATCGTCCTGAACATGGCCGATCGCAAGACAGGCCTCACCCTGCAGGACGTCGAAGCGACAATCGGCGCCCCGGTGGACGTAGTTCTTCCCAGGTCCCGCGCAGTTCCGTTCTCTACCAACAAAGGAGTACCGCTCCTACAGGACGGCAGCAGGGACGGGGCAGCAAAAGGCCTCCGGCAACTCGTCGAAAGATTCAAACCCAATTGGGACGCACGACCCCATAAGAAGCTGCACCGAAGGGCGGTAGTCCAGTGAGTCTCTCCAAACGATTTGCGAAGTTGCGGGACGAAGGCGATGATGCGCTGGCCGACAGCGCATTTGCTGGCAGCGCGCCCTCCGTGCCCGCGGTCGTCCCGTCAACATTGAGCTCGATCCAGCAGGCCCAGGCCGCAGAACAAGCGTCAATTCCGGTGAGCTTTCAGGTAACTGCCGGGAGCGCAAGCGAGGCCCTCTCAGGACTCAAGGAGCGCGCAAGCCAGGCGTTGTACGAGCGTTTGGGGTCCCGGATCACCGACTCGTCGATGGAAGAAACCGAGCTGCATCAGTTCGTGAAGGATGAACTGAAGGCTGTCGTTGACGAGGAGCAAGTGCCATTGTCGACGATTGAGCGCCAACGCCTCACCCGCGAAATCATCGACGACGTACTGGGGCACGGTCCCATCCAGAGATACCTCGATGACGCGTCAGTCACAGAAATCATGGTCAATCGCGCTGACCAAGTGTATGTGGAACGTCAAGGCCAACTGTTTCTCACTGACACGAAATTCGCCAGCGAAGACGCCCTCCGTCGGGTTATCGAACGCATCGTGACTCGGATCGGCCGGCGAATTGACGAGTCTTCGCCCTTGGTGGACGCCCGTTTGGCCGATGGTTCCCGTGTGAACGCCATCATCCCGCCACTCGCCGTCAACGGAGCCTCCCTGACAATCCGGAAATTCGGACGGGAAGCCCTTACTGTTCAGAAGCTCATCAGCTTTGGAAGCCTGTCGCCTGAAATGGCAGAACTTCTCCAGGCTTGTGTGCTCGCCAAAATGAACATCATCGTCTCTGGCGGTACCGGTACGGGCAAGACCACCATGTTGAACGTCCTGTCATCGTTCATTCCCGCTTCGGACCGCATCGTGACTATCGAGGACGCGGTGGAACTGCAACTTCAGCAGGATCATGTGGTCCGGTTGGAAAGCCGCCCGGCCAATATAGAAGGCAAGGGCGAGGTTTCCATCCGCGACCTTGTCCGAAACTCGCTTCGCATGCGGCCGGACCGGATCGTGGTCGGTGAGGTCCGCGGCGGTGAGTCCCTGGACATGCTCCAGGCGATGAACACCGGCCACGACGGCTCGATTTCGACCGTCCACGCCAACTCGCCTCGCGATGCCGTGGCCCGCTTGGAGACGCTGGTACTGATGGCCGGTATGGACCTGCCTCTCCGCGCCATCCGCGAGCAGATCGCATCCGCGGTAAACCTGATTGTGCACATCTCTAGGCTGCGTGACGGTTCCCGCCGCGTAACCCATATCACCGAGGTCCAAGGTATGGAAGGCGACATCGTAACCCTCCAGGATGCCTTCGTCTTCGACTACTCGGCTGGAATCGACGCCAACGGCCGCTTCTTAGGGAAGCCGATCCCAACGGGTGTCCGGCCGCGTTTCACCGACAGGTTCGCGGAGCTGGGAATCAAAATCTCGCCTGCCGTCTTCGGCGCCCAAGCAACCAGGGGCCGGTGATGGACGCATCAGACGTGCCGGCCAGCTTCTTTATCGCCGGAATTCTCTTGGTCTTCGCAGCGATCGCGCTGCTATTTGCTGTGGTCTTCAAACCCCAAAACGTCATACCCGTTTCCCGGCGTCGCCCAGACGTCGTGGTCACGGCGGCCACAGGGTTAACCCGGCTTACAGATTCAGCTGTGGCGGTCATCAATAAACGGCTCAAAGGCGGCAGCGGGTTCTTGGTGGACCGCGACAAACTGGAACGGGCCGGGCTCAAGACTCAACCCGCAGACTATCTGTTGATGATGGGCGCCGGCGCTTTCGTGGGAGCCATCCTGGGATACCTGCTAGGCGGCATCTTCTTCGCCATTGTCTTCTTGGTGGCAGTCCCGGCCGGCATGCTTGCCTACCTTTCGCTGCTCGCTTCGCGGCGACGCGCAAAGTTCGACGAACAGTTGCCTGACACGATCCAAATGCTCACGGGCAGCATGCGGGCTGGGCACAGCCTACTAAGGGCCATCGATGCATCCGCACGGGAAACTGACGCACCGATGTCCGAGGAGCTGACCAGGATCGTCAATGAAACCAGGATCGGGCGCGACTTGGGCGACTCGATGTTGGACGTATCTGACCGCACATCCAGCGAGGACTTCAGCTGGATTTCACAGGCTATCGAGATCCATAGGGAAGTCGGCGGAGACTTGGCTGAAGTGCTCGACCATGTAGGTGAAACGATCCGCGACCGTAATCAAATCCGCCGGCAGGTCAAGGCGCTCAGCGCCGAAGGCAAAATGTCAGCTGGGGTTCTTATGGCACTTCCAATTGTCCTCTTCTTCGCCCTCATCCTGATCAACGCCTCATACGCCAAGACCTTCACATCCACCGTTCCAGGCTTCATGATGCTGGGCGCCGCCGGCGTGATGTTGACGGCTGGCGGATTCTGGCTCAGCCGACTCATCAAGCCGAAGTACTAGGAGGGCGACATGTCATTCATCGCACTTGGCGCAATCCTCGCCATAGTCCTTCCCATCTCGTTCCTCGTGTGGCTCGCTTTCGGAACCGACCGGGTTGCCATCCGCAACATTCAGGCCAATCTCGGGAACCGGGCTCGGGAAACCGCGCAGCAGAGCTTTGCCGAACAATTCAGCGGTTTGACCCACCGGATCACGCCCGGCAGTTATGAAGCATGGCTCGATAAGCAACTCGCCGCCGTCGGACGTCCCAAAGAATGGCCTCTAAACCGGCTTCTGGCCATCAAGCCACTCCTTGGCCTTACCGGAGGAGTCTTGGGGCTGTTTTATCTGATGGCCGAACCGGCTCCGAGCCGTTTCGCCGTGCTGCTAGGTGCCATCGCCTTTGGCTACTTCGCACCTGATCTGCTGCTCCGGTCCAACGCTCAGAAACGACGGGACGCTATCCGGCAGGAGTTGCCTAACGCCCTGGATCAAATGCTCATTTCGGTGCAAGCAGGGCTGGGATTTGAGGCGGCTATGGCACGCGCCGCCCAGAACGGACGAGGCCCCCTGACCGACGAGTTCATCCGCACTCTGCAGGATATTCAAGTTGGACGGTCGCGCAAAGAGGCCTACCTGTCGATGTCCGACCGGGTGGACGTTCCGGATCTGCGAAGCTTCATCCGTTCCATTGTCCAGGCGGACGCCTATGGAATTGCCATCGCCAAGGTGCTGAAGTCGCAAGCTCTGGAAATGCGGTTGAAGCGCCGCCAACGAGCCGAAGAGCACGCCATGAAGATCCCGGTGAAGATACTTTTCCCGCTTATCTTCTTTATTTTCCCAACCCTGTTCATCATCCTGCTCGGTCCTGCAGTCATGAACATCATCGCGGCATTTTCCTAGGGGGAACCATGAAGCACATAACTGCGCTGGCATCCAGTTTCCGATCTCGGATTAACCGCATTCGCGGCGAAGAGCTCGGTGCAACTGCTACCGAGTACAGCATTCTTGCCGGGTTCATCGCCCTGGTCATCGTGGCCGAAGTAGGCGCCTTCGGAATAGCCCTCAACGGCGTGTTTACAGGCCTGGGCACCAGCCTCAAGACTGCTCTCGGAATCCCCTAGGCCGACCAAACGCCCCTCCCACCGCGTCCTCAGGCGCCCAAATACCGGACCCCCTCGGAACCCAGAACCGAGGGGGTCCGTTTGTGTGCCCAGGCATTCACCGTTTCCCAGCGTCAGTGCAGGCTTTGCGCAGGGAAAGCGCAGGAAACGAATAGCCGCGGAAGTCTTTGCGCAGGATGCTGCAAGTTCTCATCAACGTCGCATCAAGGGTTGCTAGTTTCGTGGTTGAGCTGGTGCAGGACCAGCCACCCGAACTCGCTCAGGAGTCCAAATGCTTTCTCTCCACACCAACCTCATGATCCGCCTTCGCAGCGACGAAAAGGGTGCCACCGCCGTCGAATACGGCATCATGGTCGCCCTCATCGCCGTCGTCATCATCGTCGCCGTCACTCTCCTCGGCACTACCCTTAGCGACACATTCAACAACATCCAGTGCAATGTTGCAGGCAAGGGTAACTGGGTTCCCGCAGCCGGGTCAACGGCGGGTGCCTGCGTCAAGCCTGCCTAACCTATCGACGCCAGCGCACCAACAAGCGCAAAAGTGGCGGCGGCATTCAAGCCGCCGCCACTCCGCTTTCTGCCCCAAACCGAGCTGACCGAGAGGCACACCATGTCCAGGGCATCCGAGCGTGGTGCCGTCGCGGTCGAGTTTGCGATCGTGGCACCCCTCTTGGTCATGCTGCTTCTGGGAATCATGGAATTCAGCCGGGCCTATAACGCCCAAGCCACACTCTCCGCCGCCGCCCGTGAAGGGGTTCGTGTCATGGCCATGTCCGGCAAGCAGACGTTGGCAATTAACGCAGCCAAGAACGCCGCGGTGTCTTTGAGTCCGGCGTTGAAGGACACAGACATTCATTTTGGAACACCGTGCCCTTCAACGGTTCCCTCTGGGACCAGTCCCCAGATGACCATCACCATTACCTACAGCCTGTCCACCATGACCGGAATAGCCGGCCCGTTCGCCATGACGGGCAAGGGAGCGATGCTATGCGGCGGCTGACAAGCACACGCAGAAAGAACGACGGCGAGCGCGGCGCCGTGAGTGTGATCGTCGCCCTGATGCTGGTCGCACTGCTTGGGTTCGGCGCCATGGCTGTAGACGTGGGCATGATGTACTCAGAACGGACTCAGCTCCGCAACGGAGCCGACGCAGCCGCACTGGCTATCGCCCAAAAGTGCGCCAAGAGCACCACCCATCCTGGCTGCCTAGACCCAGCATCGTTGGCAGCAGGTTTCGCCAACTCCAACGCCAACGACGGCCTCAGCAAGATCAAGTCAATTGCGCTGGACACACCGGGGGGCACTGTGGCCGTCACTGTCGGCTCCCAGGAGACGGGGCATACACCCAACCAATTGTCCCTGTTCTTCGCGCGCGTCTTTGGCGTCAACACCACCGAGGTCAACGCCCCTTCGACAGTGCGATGGGGCAGTCCGGTGAAGGGCACCACGGCGTTTCCCATCACCGTGTCGATCTGCCAGGTTCGCAACAACACAGACATTATGCAGCTTCTGCGCCTGCACGGGACCGGGGCCAATCCCGGCTGCTTCTACGGACCGTCAGGCGCCGCCGTCGAGGGCGGGTTCGGTGGCCTCAAGCAGGACCCTAATTCGTGTGGTGCCTTCATCGACATATCGAAAAGCACCGCAGGCGGCGACACGGGCAACAACCCCCCGCCCAACTGTGAGGCCACACTGAACTCTTGGGCGGCGGACATGAATGCAGGCAAGGACGTCATTGTCTTGCTGCCCATTTTCAATAAAGTGACCGGCACAGGAACAAATGCAGTCTTCGGACTTACCACCTTCGCTGCGTTCAAGGTGGCCGGCTGGAAGGTCGGCCCCACCGGACTTCCCTACACCTTTCGCAACAGATCGCCTGATGTCCCGGCTGCCCTTGAATGCAAAGAACCATGCCGCGGAATCATCGGCACATTCGTCAAATACGTTTCCCTGGCAAACGGCTACACCTTGGGGCCAGTGAACCCTGACGGCGCGACCGTTGTCGCGCTTAGCAGTTAGACCATGCAGCACCATGATTTTTGAAAAAACCAGGAGCAGTCAGTGAAATCACGTCTATTGGCAGGAGTGGTAGCGGTCCTGCTGGCCATCGTCGGGGCGGTGATCGTCGTGACCTACGCCCAGGGCGCGGACCAGCGGGCGGTGAGCGGTTTGGATCCCGTGGGTGTCCTCGTGGTCAGCAAGGCAGTTCCAGCGGGCTCATCCGTGGAGACTTTGAAGGCAGCCGTGGCTCTGGAGCAACTGCCGGGCACCGCCGTCGCAACAACCGCCCTGAACACCCTGGATGGCTCGGGCGGAAAGGTCACCTCGGCAGATCTGGTCCCTGGCGAGCAGCTGCTGGCTGAACGCCTTGTCTCCCCCGAGGAACTGAAATCCTCCGGGTCCGTGCCGGTACCGGCGGGCCTGCAGGAAATCTCCTTCCAGCTGGAGCCGCAGCGGGTTGTTGGCGGCCGGGTGACGCCAGGCGATCATGTTGGCATCTTCATCTCGATGCCCAGCGGCGGCATTGAAGCCAAGTCCGACAAAGAGACCGTCCAGCTCTCGATCCACAAAGCCCTTGTGACCGCCGTCCAGCGAGCGCCGGAAGGTGCGGCCGCAAAGCCGGCACCTACGGCAACCGACGCACCGGCCCCAGATCCCCGTGACGTGAACCTACCCACCGGACTGCTGATGGTCACCGTTGCGGTGGATGACATCAACGCGAACAAGATCGTCTTCGCTGCCGAGTACGCTTCCATTTGGCTCAGCAGGGAACCCCTTGATGCCACGGACAGCGGGCCGCGCATCATGCTGAAGTCGGACCTTTACAAATGAGCCGCTTCGTCCTCATCACACCCGACGTCGACTTCGACTCCCGTATCCGCCAGGCCGTGGACGGTGGCCTGCAGGGCGGTGTGCAGACCTTCTTCACCAGCCTGCTGCCCGCTGACCCGCACGAGCTCTTCGCCAGCCTGGATCAGGAGCAGCCCGAGGTCCTGATTCTGGGACCTGAAGTCCCTATTGACGAAGCACTCCGGTTCGCCACCGTCCTGAACGTCAGCTTCCCCGAGCTCAGCGTTATCGTGGTCGCCGAACCCGAGCCCGATTTCCTTCTGCACGCCATGCGGGCAGGCATCAAGGACATAGCCTCCCCCGATTCGGATGCTGCCCAGCTGCGTGTCCTCTTGGAGCGCGCCAGCCAGTCCTTCGCCAGCCGGCACCGCACACTCGCACCCCAGCAGGTGGCCGAGGGCAATAAGGGACTGGTGATCGGCGTCTTCTCGCCCAAGGGCGGCGTGGGCAAAACCACCATCGCCACCAACATCGCCATCGGGCTGGGAAAGATCGCCCCCATGAGCGTCGTCATCGTGGACCTCGACCTCCAGTTCGGTGACGTCGCTTCAGGGCTCTACCTGGACCCTGAGCACACTGTCACGGACGCGGTCTCCCCCGCCGCCAGCCAGGACTCCCTGGTCCTCAAGGCCTTCCTCACGGTGCATCCAGGCAGCATCTATGCCCTTTGCGCTCCCCCCACGCCCGTCGATGCGGACGAGATCACCTCCGACCAAATCACCCGGCTGATCGAACAGCTGTCAGAGCAGTTCCAGTATGTTGTGGTGGATACCGCGCCAGGGCTGCCCGAGATTGGGCTGGCGGCCATGGAAAAGTGCACCGATGTGGTCTGGGTAAGCGGCATGGACATCCCCAGCGTGCGGGGCCTGCGTTCAGGCCTTGAGGTCCTGCGCCAGCTGGACATCGTTCCCGAGACCCGTCACGTGGTGCTGAACATGGCTGACTCCAAGAATGGCCTTACCGTCCAGGACCTCGAATCGACTATCGGGGCGCCGATTGATGTGAGCATCCCGCGCTCCAGGGCGGTGGCCCTCTCCACAAACCGCGGAATCCCGGTACTCCAGGAGCCGGTGAAGGACCCTGCGATCAAAGGGCTCAACCAACTCGTGGAGCGCTTCAATCCTGCGTGGCGGGCAAAATCCCAGCGCAAACTGCACCGAAGGGTAGTTGTCTAATGAAACTTTCAGAGCGCATCACCGCCGCCCAGGCCAAGTCCCAGCCAACTGCCCAGCCTGCTTTTACGAAGGCTTCAGCTCCTACGCTCTATACCCCGCGACCGGAGGTTCAGCCCCAGCGCGTGCAGTGGTTGGAACAGACCCCGCAAAAACGGACGACGACGGCACCGCCTGCCGTCGTTGTCGCCCCTCCCCAGACACTTCCGGATGAGACGAGGCCGAAGCTCCAGAAACCAGTCGATGTTTTCGCAGCCCTTAAAGAACGGTCAGCGAAGGCCCTGTTTGAACACATGGGCGCCCGGTTCAACGACTCCGCCATCACGGAACATGAACTGAAGTCCTCTGCCCGCGAAGAGCTCACGAGGATCATCGACGCAGAGCAGGTCCCGCTCTCCGCTGAAGAGCGCACCCGGTTGGTCCAGGACGTGGCCGATGATGTTCTCGGCTTCGGCCCGCTTCAGCGGCTGCTGGACGATCCGGCGGTTACCGAAATTATGGTCAACCGCATGGACCAGATCTACGTGGAACGAAAAGGGCATCTGACCTTGGCGGATTCCAGGTTCAGTTCAGAGGAACACCTCCGGAAGGTGATTGAACGCATCGTCTCGAAGGTGGGACGCCGCATTGACGAGTCCTCTCCCCTGGTGGATGCCCGCCTTGAAGATGGTTCCCGTGTCAACGCGGTCATCCCTCCCTTGGCCGTTGGCGGCTCATCGCTGACCATCCGTAAGTTCAGCAAGGTGCCCCTCACCGTCCGTAACCTTATCGATTTCGGCACACTGACGCCGGAGATGGCAGAACTGCTGAATGCCTGCGTAAAAGCCAAGCTCAACATCATCGTGTCCGGCGGAACGGGCACCGGAAAAACCACGCTGCTGAACGTGCTGTCCTCCTTCCTGCCAGCAAATGAACGGATCGTGACCATCGAGGACGCGGTGGAACTCCAGATCCAGCAGGACCACGTGGTCCGGCTGGAAAGCCGCCCGCCCAACACCGAGGGCAAAGGTGAGGTAACCATCCGCGAGCTCCTCCGGAACTCCTTGCGTATGCGCCCCGACCGCATCGTGGTGGGCGAGGTACGTGGCGGTGAATCACTGGACATGCTGCAAGCCATGAACACCGGCCACGACGGCTCGCTTTCGACCGTGCACTCCAACTCGCCCCGCGACGCCGTCGCACGCTTGGAGACCCTTGTTCTCATGGCCGGCATGGACCTTCCGCTGCGGGCCATCCGTGAGCAGATCGCCTCCGCAGTGAACCTGATTGTCCAGATCTCGCGCCTACGGGACGGCTCACGCCGCATCACCCACGTGACCGAGGTCCAAGGGATGGAAGGGGACATCGTGACCCTACAAGACGCGTTTGTCTTCGATTACTCCGCCGGCGTTGACCAGCATGGGCGCTTCCTGGGCAAGCCCGTGGCAACAGGCATCCGGCCGCGCTTCATCGACCGTTTTGAGGACCTTGGAATCCACGTCTCGCCGTCCGTGTTCGCCACCCCAGCTGGCGCGGGTCCTGCTGGTTCGAACCCAGCTGGCAGCGGAAAGGCTTAGGACCGCATGTTGATCATCATTGGAGCGGCACTCCTTTTCCTCGCCCCCATCATGGTGGGCCTGGTGCTGGTGCTGCCGCGTACCCCCGAAATCGCGCTCGACAGGCGCCGGCCCTTTCAGGCGGATCCGCCGTCGAACCTTACCCGGCTAGCAGACGCCACGGTAGGGGCCTTGGACCGCTTCCTCGGAACCAGGAACGTCCGGCTCTATAACCGCGAGGCGTTGGAGAACGCCGGCGTCCGCTTCAGCCAAACCGAATACATGGTGTTGGTCATTGCTGGCGCAACGGTGGGAGCACTCGTGGGAATGGTGATCGGCCTACCCGTGATCTCCGTCCTGCTGGTTGTGTTGGCACCGTTCGTCGGGCACCTTGTGCTTGGTTTCCTTGCCGGGAAACGCCGGGCAAAGTTTGACGCCCAGCTTGGCGACACCTTGCAGCTGCTTTCCGGCGGGCTTCGCGCAGGACACAGCATACTGCGTGCCATCGATGCCGCCGCCACCGAGTCACAAAGCCCAACGTCAGAAGAGATGCGCCGCGTGGTCACCGAGACCAGCCTGGGCCGCGATCTGTTAGCCTCCTTGACGGACACGTCGGAACGCATGAGGAACGAAGACTTCGTCTGGATTGCCCAGGCCATCCAGATCAACCGCGAGGTGGGAGGAAACCTGGCTGAGGTGCTGGACCAGGTCAATGAAACAATCCGCGAGCGCAGCGAGATCAAGGGGCACATCAAGTCCCTCGCCGCAGAGGGCAAGTTCTCCGCCTACATCCTCATTGCCATGCCGTTCGGCATCGTGCTGATGCTGATGACCGTCAACCCCGGCTACATGAACTCCATGTTTACCCATCCGTTGGGCTGGGGCATGATCGGAGCGTCCGTGGTGCTCATGACGATCGGCAGCCTGTGGATGCGCAAAATCATCGATCTGAAGTTTTGAGGCGATGATGAGCCCGCTTGTGCTGTTTTCCTTGCTGCTGGTCTCCGTGCCGATCGGCTACCTGGCCTGGTCCATCCTCTCCGTCGACCGGAAAGCGCGGACTGCCACCGTAGCCATCCTTACACGAGGCCACCGAGCTCCTGAGACGGTCGAGAAGAAGGATGCCGGCATTGTGGCCGGGATCGGTTATCGCCTGACTCCCCCTGCCCATGTCCGCAAGCTCGACCGCCTACTGTCACTTGCCGGCAGGCCGGTATCGATGCCACTGGAAAAAGTCGTCGGCGCCAAGATCGCCCTCGGCGTAGCGGGCGCATCCCTCGGCCTCTACCTGAGCGCCGTCGGCACCACGCCCGTCATGAAGCTTGCCGGCCTGTTCCTCCTCTTCCTGGGCTACTTCATCCCGGACCTGCTGCTCTACAGCAAGGGCATGGAACGGCAGAAGGCCATGCAGCTGGAACTGGCCAACACCCTGGACCAGATGCTGATCTCTGTGGAGGCGGGTCTCGGCTTCGAAGGGGCAATGGCCCGCGCCGGCGAAAACGGCAAGGGGCCACTGGCCGATGAGCTGGTCCGCACCCTGCAGGACATGCAGGTGGGCCGCAGCCGCCGTGAGTCCTACCAGGCGCTCGCGGAGCGGACCAGCATCCCGGAGCTGCGGAGCTTCGTCCAGGCGGTGGTCCAGGCGGACACCTACGGCATCGCCATCAGCCGCGTGCTGCGGATCCAGGCCAAGGTCATGCGGGTAAAACGCCGCCAGCGTGCCGAGGAAAAGGCCATGAAACTGCCCGTGATGATCCTTTTCCCCTTGCTCTTCTTTATCTTTCCCGTGCTATTTATTGCCATTCTGGGTCCCGCGGTTATCAACACGGTTGTCACTTTCGCGGGGCAATGACTGCGCGATACATAAGGTCAAGGATGACTCAAGGTTTCCACAGGATCTACTGAAAATGGGCTCTCACATAACTACAGGAAGTAGCCTTGAAACATGGATAGTCCACGACTCACTTCCAACAGCGGGGGTGTCCCTGCCGAGCCGCAGGGGGGCGTCGCACCCGTCCGCTGGGTCGAACCGGACATCCTGGCGGAGCTGGAAGAAGAACTGGACGGCCCGGAACTTGCCCTTGGATTCGCCCGAGACTACGCGTCTTTGTGGGACCAACGCTTCAGCCGGCTTGCGGCAGCGGTCCACACCGAAGACGGCCCCGCTGCGTTGGACGCCGTCATCAGCCTGCGGATCGCCTCCGCCATGGTGGGCGGGATCCGGTTATCCGTCTTGGCCCAAGCCCTGGAGGAAGCCATCCGCCGCAGGGACTTCGTCCAAGGCCAGGCCTTGCTGGCAATCGTGGCCGAGCACGGCGTGCGTACAGTCTCCGAGCTCCAGGCAAGCTACATCCTCAAGAACGACTAGTGGTCAGCGCCCGGCCAGCCTTGCAGGTCGGTCCCGTTCGGTGCGAGCCGGTAGCCCACCCCCCGCACTGTCTGCAGCCAGCGCGGTGACTGCGGATCTTCCCGCAGCTTGCGGCGAAGGTTCCCCACGTGGACTTCCACAGCCCGCTCGTCAGCCTCACTGATATAGGCATCGGCCTCATAAAGGTCGCCCCGGACCGCCCGCACCAGATCCGACCGCGTGCATACTGCCCCCTCGCCGCGGAGCAAGGTGTGCAGGAGGTCGAATTCGCTGCGTGTGAGCCCGAGGTTGACCTCACCAATCACCACCGTGCGGGTCCGGTAGTTCAGAATGAGCCCGTTGTGTTGGATAACGCCCGCTTGCGTGAAGGTTGCCGGCGCGGCCGGAGGTTCAGGCCATGAAGCCGGCTGAGGTGTATTGGTGCCTTCATGGCGAGGCCTGCGCATCATCGCTGCAACCCTTGCTCGGAGCTCACGAGGCCGGAAGGGCTTGGCGATGTAGTCATCCGCGCCTGCGTTCAGGGCCGAGAGCAGATCGGGTTCCTCGGTGCGGCCGGTCAGCATGACAACATAGGCATCACTGAAATTCCGGATGCGCCGCAGGACTTCAAAGCCGTCAATGTCCGGCAGGCCGATGTCCAAGGTGACCACCTGGGCCTTCTTATGTCGTACCACCTCTACGCCTGCCCGCCCCTCGGCGGCAGTATGGACCTCAAATCCGGCCTGACGCAGAATCCCCTCCAGGAGGTTCCGCACATCGGCGTCGTCTTCAATGACTACTGCTACCCCAAGATCTTCCATGTCTATCCCTGTTGCCAGGTGGACGAGGCCCCAATTAGCCCAGCGCTAATCCTCTCATCCACTCCAACTCTCTATACGCTACAAGTATGAACGTCGGATGACACGCCTTCCTGCGTTTAGTTTTGGAAAGTCAATTACCATGACAACGCAGCACATTAGGATTCGGAGGGTTGATTACCTCAGCATTCAGACATTCGACTGCATCATTTCATTGGGGACGGAATGGGGGCCGTCAGGAAAGTTGGAGATTCCGCATGGCTCGACGTCCCTCGCCCCGGGGAGCTGCCCTCTATTTCAGGAAGCTCGGTCCCCGCACCCAGGTGGCCTTGTGTCAGCTTCCGCTATCCCTGATTGTTACAGTCCTGGGCGTGACGACACCCTTCGGCTGGCCCGCGCTGCTGGCCAGCCCCCTCTACCTGGCCGGGCTGGCATTGCACGCCGTCCTCTTCGTGGCATGTTTCCTGACTCCCTGGGAGCGACTGCGCCATAGTGCCTACCTAACCATTCCGGTGCTCAGGACTCCTGACACAGGAGGATGCCACGGAGTGACTTCCGCGTGATTCCGGTGTTTTTGTTACGTGCTCAGCTGTTAAGTCTGCCTTGGATGCGATAAAATCTAGACAAGAAAAGATGTCGTGATGAGAGGGGTGGGAAGATGGGTGCGATGACTGCTCAACTGCCCCTTCCGGCATCTATGGACGCCGGCGCTGTCCTGATAGGCGCCGCTGCGTCGCTGGTCGAAGACAAGGACGGCGGCCGGGTTTTCGTCCACGGTGAGCTCTCCTACGGGTGGGATGCCGGGGACTCAGTGTCCCGACGGTTCGCGGCGGCGAAACTGGCGGATATTAAAGCCGGTTCGGTCGCTGAGGTGGCTGCCGCGTTCGGGGTGGATCCGGGCACGTTATGGCGGTGGCGCCAAGACCTGAGCGCGGCCGGGGTGTTGGGCTTGGCCCCTGAAAAGTCCGGCCCGAAAGGGCCCAGCCGGCTGACGGAAGCTGTGATGTCCCAGATCCGTTCCCTGCGTGCGACGGGATTGTCCCTGCGCGCGGTTGGAACAGCTGTGGGCGTCTCCGAATTCAGCGTCCGCCGCACCCTGGCCATGGAAACCACTGCCCCGGAAGGGCCTCCTGCTGCGCAGCCGCCCCGGCCGGAAGCGAAGCCCCTCCAGGAGCCACTGCCGGTACTGCCGGCACCGGTGGACCGTTCCGGGGAGCGGGCTTGGGCCCGGTCCGGGTTGATCGGGTGCGCGGCACCGGTGTTCGTCCCGGCGGCAAGGGTGCCGTTGGCCGGGCTGTTCCTGGCACTGCCCGCCCTCGAGCGCACCGGCCTGCTGGAGTGCTCGAAAGAGACCTTCGGGGCTTTGCCGAACGGGTTCTACGGGTTGGAGACCATCCTCACCGGCGCCGTGTTCCAGGCGTTGGCCGGGGAACCACGCGCCGAGGGGATCACCCGGATCGACCCGGCAGCGCTGGGCAGGGTACTGGGCCTGGACCGGGCCCCGGAAGTGAAGACCCTCCGCCGGAAAACCGCCGCCCTCGCCACCAAGGGAAAAGCCGGGGACCTGCTCACCGCAATGGCTGCCAGACACCTCAACGGCAGTCACGGCGACAGCTCGGATCTGGCCGCTGTGCTCTACGTCGACGGGCACGTCCGCGCCTACCAAGGCACGAGGAAGATCGGGAAGGCCCACTCCACCAGGTTGAAGTTCCCGGTCCCGGCAACCGAGGAAACCTGGGTCGCGGACGCTGCCGGCGCCCCAGTGCTGGTGGTCATGGCCGAACCCGGGGCCGCGCTGACCGGGGAACTGCGCCGGCTCCTGCCCAGACCGCGCACCATCATCGGCGATGAGCGCCGGGTGCTGGTCGGGTTCGACCGCGGCGGCTGGTCCCCAGCCCTCTTCCAACACATGAGCTCAGCAGGTTTTGATGTGCTGACCTGGCGTAAAGGCCCCACCGAGGACATCGACGCCTCCTTGTTTACCGAGGTCAGCCACACCGACGCCCACGGACAGGTCCGGACCTGGGAAGCCGCCGACACCAAGGTGGAGGTCCCCATCGGCACCACCGGGGAGGTCTTTGCGATGCGCCAGATCAGCCGCCGGGTCAACACTCCCGGCGGCGGGATGCGGCAGATTCACATCCTCACCACCAACACCGCCATGCCCGCCGGGGAGATCATCTACCGGATGGCCGCGAGATGGCGGCAGGAAAACTATTTCCGCTACGCCAGAATCCGGTTCGCCCTGGACTCACACGACGCCTACACATCCAGCGATGACGATCCGGAACGCTCAGTACCAAACCCGGCCAAACGCAAGTCCTACCAGCAGGTCCTGGCCACGAAAACCCGGTATGAGAAGACCCTGGCCGATACCGATGCGGCGATGCTCGCGGCCCGGACACCACCGCCGGGCACGTCCACGGTCCTGATCACCAACACCATGCATAACAAGATCACCGCGGACCTGCTGACCGCCGAAACCGCTCTCGAGACCGCCCAGGCAGCCCACCGGGAGATCCCGGCCCGGGTACCCCTCGGGGAGATAGCCGCGGGACAACAGGTCCTGGAAACCGAAACGAAACTCCTCAGCCACGCGATCCGGATGGCCGCGTTCAACACCGCGACCGCCCTGGCCCGCGAGGTCCGGACCAACACCGGCTACGCCCGAGGCGAGGACGAAGCCCACGCCCTGATCAGGCAAGCCCTCACCGGCAGCGGGGACATCGATCCCCGCGTTGACGGCTACCTCACCATCCGCCTGGACCCGCTCCCCACCCGACGGGCAACCACCGCGATCGGGGAGCTCTGCACCCACCTCACCGCCACCGAAACCCGGTATCCCGGCACGGACCGGATCCTCCGATTCGAGATCAAAAACAAAGAAACGTCACCCAGCAATTAAAACGCTATGTCCGGAGTCCTGGAGCTGGACCTTCTCGCCGTAGGACTCCTACGCAACGGCGCCGCGCCGCTCCTGCCTGGACTGGCAATCCTGGTGGTTTTTCCGGTGATCTGGCTCGCTGCTTCCGGGATGCTGGTCCGGACCAGCCTTGTACTGAGCGCTGTGGGTCCGCTCCTGATCATGGTTCCATCAACAGCTCCGAAGTTGCCCAACCTCACGGCAACGGACCTTACTCCACTTGTCCTTTTCCCTCTGGTGATGCTTGCTGTTTCTCTCGCAATCCGCTTCGCCAGCGTCAATATGCGCGTCCAGCAGCGCGAGCTACAAGCCATGGGCCAGGATCTGCGGGAGCTGCTCGCCGCGAGCCGGGAACGCGAGAAGCTCCTGGTGACCATCCTGGATGCCACCGACGTCGGCATTATTGCCGTCGATTCGAACGGTAACCAACTGCTGGCAAACAATATGATGAGGCGTTGGCAGCAGACCGCTGCACCCGCCGGCGTCGAGCCTGCCGACCACAGCGAACAGCGGGTCTTCGCCCAGGACAAAGTGACTCCCCTGCCGCCGGACAAGCGTCCGCTCCGGCGTGCCATCGAGGGTGAATCATTTGCGGACTATCTCGTCTGGATCGGCGATGCCCCGCAGCCGCGCGCGGTGTCCACCGCCGCCAGGCCGTTAATGGACGACGCCGGCCGCCTCACCGGAGCGGTGGTCGTCTACAACGACGTCACGGGGCTGGTTGAAGCCATGGCCGCGAACGAGGAACTGGTCTCGAACGTCTCCCACGAATTCCGGTCGCCGCTGAATTCGATCCTCGGCAACATCGACCTGGTGCTCGAGGACAGCGACGGACTTCCCGACGTTACGGTCCAGCGGCTGGAAGTGGTCCAGCGCAACTCCGAACGGCTGCTTGCGCTGGTCTCGGACCTGACGCTCGAGGCCTCCGCCGCCCTGAACGTCCACCCGAAACGCACCGACATTTCCGGCCTGGTGGAGACCAGCATCGGCTCGGCGCAGGCGCAGGCGGAGCGAGCAGATGTGGCGCTGGTGGCCGATGTGCCCTCCCCGCTCTGGGCCTACGCCGACCCGCTCCGGATCGGCCAGGCACTGGACAATCTCGTGTCGAACGCCATCAAGTACTCCCCCGACGGCGGCACCGTGACCATCAGCGCGGCCGGCACCGAAGACTGGGTCAAGTTGGTTATTCAGGACACCGGGATGGGCATGGCACCGGAGGACGCGGCCAAGGTCTTCAGCCGGTTCTTCCGCGCCGAGTCTGCCCGGGACGCGGCCATTCCCGGAGCCGGGCTGGGCCTGGCCATCACCAAGACCATCCTCGAACGCCACGGCGGGGCCATCGCCTGCGCCAGTGCCCTGGGCGGCGGCAGCACGTTCACCATGACCCTGCCCGTTGAATCCGGTGGTTGAGCTCGGCCACGGTGATTGAGCCCGTCGATGGGTCGGAGCTCAACCACCGGAGCTCAATGCTTGCGCACAGCCCGCGTCAGCTCAGCCCGGGCCAGCATCTCGTCGTCGGACGGGTAGGCCACTTCTTCCAAGACCAGCGGGTGCGGTGCAGCCAGGACGGACTTGGCATCCCGCTTTTTGGCCAGCAGCCGCTCATGAAGCCAGCCCGGCTCCTCGATGCCCTCGCCCACGAACAGGGCTGAGCCAACCAGCGAGCGAACCATGTTGTGGCAGAAGGCGTCTGCCTGGACGGTGGCCACAATGACGCCGTCTTCACTGCGGTGGAACTCGAAGCGCTGCAGCTCACGGACGGTGGTGGCACCCTCCCGCGGCTTGCAGTAGGACAGGAAGTTCTGCAGCCCCAGCAACTGCATGGCACCCACGTTCAGCAGGTCTACGTCCAGCGGGCTTTGGTGCCAGAGCGTGAAGTACCGTTCGAGCGGATCCCACAGGGCAGGTCCGTCCGCGATGCGGTAGCTGTAGCGCCGCCAGAGTGCAGAGAACCTGGCATCGAACCCCACGGGCGCCAAGGACACCAGGTGGACCTCGATAGCCCCGCTCAGGTCTCCCAACCCCCTGCTGAGGGCGCCACGAATCCGCCGAAGGAACGCGACGGCGGGATCCAGTTCGTGCCCGCGCGGCAGTTTCAGCCACTCGGCCTCGGTCAGGTCCAGGTGGACCACCTGGCCGCGGGCGTGCACACCGGCGTCGGTACGTCCCGCCACGGTGACCCGGATGGGCCGGCGGATCAACAACGCCAGGGCCTCTTCCAGGATGCCCTGGACTGTCCGCAATCCCGGCTGCACTGCCCACCCGTTGAAGGGGCCGCCGTCGTACGATAAATCAAACCGGACACGCAAAAACCCGCCGCCCCCTAAAACGGGGGCAGCGGGTTTTTGGTCGTTCATAGACATAAGTCTACTGGAGCGTCAGAGCCTGATTACTCAGCTTCGACGGCCTGTGCAGCGTCGCCACCGGCAGGCACGAAACCTGCGGCTGCGGCGGACTCAGCAGAGTCGAACCAGACTTCAGCAACCGTGGCGTCGTACCAGCGTGAGCCGGGAACGTGGTACTTCATGGAGTCCTCGTTGCCCTTGACCTCGAAGCCCTCAGGGGCAACGTTGTCAGCCGTAGCAGGCTTGGAGCCTGCGTACTTGGCTTCAGCAGCTTCGGTCTCGGCAGCTTCGGTTTCGACAGGCTCAGCAACCGGAGCAGCCTTAGCGGCGGCCTGGGTAGCCACGGCCACAACGGCCTGCTTGGCGGAAACCGGCTCGAGAACCAGTTCGATGACAGCCATGGGAGCGTTGTCGCCCTTACGGTTGCCGATCTTGGTGATGCGGGTGTAGCCGCCGTTGCGGTTCTCCACTGCCTGTGCAATATCGGTGAACAGCTCGTGGACGATGCCCTTGTTGCTGATCAGGCCGAGTACACGGCGGCGGGAAGCCAGGTCGCCACGCTTGGCGAAAGTCACCAGACGCTCGGCGTAGGGCTTCAGTCGCTTGGCCTTGGTCACCGTGGTGGTGATCCGCTTGTGCTCGAACAGTGCGGCGGACAGGTTCGCGAGCATAAGACGCTCGTGAGCCGCTCCGCCTCCGAGGCGCGGACCCTTAGCGGGGGTAGGCATAATAGTTTCTCCTCATATGGAAGCCAGTTGTCTGCGCACACCGTGGTGCATCCAGCCAGCCGGCCAAGATCTGTTTGTTAGAGTTCGTCGTCGCCGAAGGCGGCGTCGTCCTCTTCAATTGCTGCGGCGCGTGCTGCGAGGTCAAAACCGGGAGGCGAGTCCTTGAGGGACAGGCCCAGTTCAACCAGCTTTGCCTTGACCTCGTCAATGGACTTCGCACCGAAGTTACGGATGTCCATGAGGTCAGCCTCGGAGCGTGCAACGAGTTCACCCACGGTGTGGATGCCCTCACGCTTGAGGCAGTTGTAGGAACGGACGGTGAGGTCCAGATCCTCGATCGGCAGTGCCATGTCTGCTGCCAGGGCAGCATCCGTCGGCGACGGGCCAATCTCGATACCTTCAGCTGCGGTGTTCAGCTCGCGGGCCAGACCGAAGAGTTCCACCAGGGTGGTACCTGCGGAAGCAACAGCATCGCGCGGGGCGATGGCCTGCTTGGTCTCGACGTCGACAATGAGCTTGTCGAAGTCGGTGCGCTGCTCAACACGGGTTGCTTCCACGCGGAAAGTAACCTTCAGGACCGGCGAGTAGATCGAGTCGACCGGGATACGGCCGATCTCGGAGTCGCCGGACTTGTTCTGAGCTGCCGAAACGTAGCCGCGGCCGCGCTCGATGGTCAGTTCGAGTTCGAACTTGCCCTTCGAGTTCAGCGTGGCAATGTGCAGATCCGGGTTGTGGAATTCGACGCCGGCCGGCGGAGCGATGTCCGCGGCGGTGACGACTCCGGGGCCCTGCTTGCGCAGGTAAGCCACAACCGGCTCGTCGTGCTCGGAGGAAACCGAGAGGCTCTTGATGTTCAGGATGATCTCAGTGACATCTTCCTTGACACCCGGAACCGTGGTGAACTCGTGCAGCACGCCATCGATCCGGATGCTGGTTACAGCGGCACCGGGGATGGAGGAGAGCAGGGTACGGCGGAGGGAGTTTCCTAGGGTGTAGCCGAAGCCCGGTTCCAGCGGTTCAATGATGAAACGCGAGCGGTTATCGGAGACGACCTCTTCGGAGAGGGTGGGGCGCTGTGCAATGAGCACTTAGGTTTCCTTTCGGCGAGCATCCGCTATATGACGCAACACAGGTGGTGGAAATTTGGTCTGAAGACTTAACGCGGCTGGGCTTGCCCGGACCATTGACGGTCCGGGCAAGCTCAAGCTGCTGGAAAAGCCTTAGACGCGGCGGCGCTTCGGCGGACGGCAGCCGTTGTGCGCTGCGGGGGTGACGTCCTGGATGGAGCCAACCTCCAGGCCAGCGGCCTGCAGCGAGCGGATTGCGGTCTCGCGGCCTGAACCCGGTCCCTTGACGAAAACGTCAACCTTGCGCATGCCGTGCTCCTGCGCACGCTTGGCAGCAGCTTCGGCAGCCATCTGGGCTGCGAACGGGGTGGACTTGCGTGAGCCCTTGAAGCCAACCTCACCTGAGGAAGCCCAAGAGATAACAGCGCCGTTCGGGTCCGTGATGGACACGATGGTGTTGTTAAAAGTGCTCTTGATGTGCGCCTGGCCCAGCGCGATATTCTTTTTGTCCTTCTTACGCGGCTTGCGAACCGCGCCACGAGTCTTCGGGGGCATTTTTTCTCCTACAGAAAGTTATTGGGGGAAAGATCCGCTATTCCCTCATTTGCCGGGTTACCTAAAATCGCGCCAGCGATTTTAGGGGGCAAATGGGACTTAACGAGCCTTCTTCTTGCCTGCAACGGTGCGCTTCGGACCCTTACGGGTACGTGCGTTCGTCTTCGTACGCTGTCCGCGCACTGGCAGGCCCTTACGGTGGCGAATACCTTCGTAGCTGCCGATTTCAACCTTGCGGCGGATATCAGCTGCTACTTCGCGGCGAAGGTCACCCTCAACCTTGTAGTTGCCTTCAATGTAGTCACGAAGTTCTACCAACTGGGTATCGGTGAGGTCCTTAACGCGGACGTCAGCG
Source organism: Pseudarthrobacter sp. S6 (assembly GCF_050156575.1). Taxonomy (NCBI): domain Bacteria; kingdom Bacillati; phylum Actinomycetota; class Actinomycetes; order Micrococcales; family Micrococcaceae; genus Pseudarthrobacter; species Pseudarthrobacter sp. S6. The sequence continues at coordinate 3,247,166 of NZ_CP189581.1, forward strand.
CTGATGCCAGTGGCAGCCAGGGTTTCGTGTGCACGGGTCTTGCCCACGCCGTAGATGTAAGTAAGCGCAATTTCCAACCGCTTTTCGCGGGGAATGTCTACGCCAGCGAGACGAGCCATAGTGGCAGTGCTCCTTGAATAAACCGGAGGTCGTAGGCAGTACACCCGCACGTTCTGTGCGGCCCCAGCCTCCGACCGGGGGTTAGCTGTCCGGGCTCATACGTCCCAGTTCAGCTTGTGCTGCCTTTTATTTACTTGCGTGGGTTAGCAACCCAGGATTTCCCTCGGGAGGGAAATTAGCCCTGGCGCTGCTTGTGGCGCGGGTTCTCGCAGATCACCATGACCCGGCCATTACGGCGGATCACTTTGCACTTTTCGCAGATCTGCTTGACGCTCGGCTTGACCTTCATGGCGTTCCTTTGCGTGTGGCAGTTGGTCAACTGGTGCAACCTTCAGCTCACGCTGAGGCCGCCCAGAATTTACTTGTAGCGGTAGACGATACGACCCCGAGTGAGGTCATAAGGGCTCAGTTCCACCACTACCCGGTCCTCTGGGAGAATCCTGATGTAGTGCTGGCGCATCTTGCCTGAGATGTGCGCGAGTACGATGTGCTTGTTGGTCAGCTCAACGCGAAACATCGCGTTAGGCAGCGCCTCAGTCACAACGCCTTCGATCTCAATGACCCCGTCCTTCTTGGCCATACCCTCCGCTAACTGTTGTTGCCGCAGCCCTGCCGGATTGCACCGGACATGACCACGAACGTTTTTGTTGGATCGGTGACCGCCTCCGGCCCCAAACAGGGCACAGCTGGGCAGACAACCAACAAACAACGTTACTACATCTGTACTCAGTTACCAAAAAATGCCGAGTTACACAATCCCGTCCAGGATCGCCAAGCGTACGACGTCGGCTGCCGCGCTCTGCAGGGAAATGAGACTCACCTGCCGGGCAGTTTCAGTGCTGCGGTCCAGCGCCACCTCGCCAGTGGCGAGGCAGAACACAGTATCCCCGTCGGCCAGCGTGTGCGAAGGGTTCAGCGCCCGAGCCAAGCCCGCATGCGCGGCGGAAGCAGTCCGCTTGCATTCGGCGGGGTCCAAGACAGCATTAGTCGCAACAACCACCAATGTCGTATTCAACGCTGTCGGCGCGTCTAAGGTGGGCCCACGCGAGCCGGGTTCCCTGGCCGAGCTTGCGAGGTTAGGGGGCTCGTGGGGAGGAACGACCGAGCGCGCGGAGGGTTGCGGCTCCTGCCGCCCGTCCGACACCGGAAAGCCAAGGGCGTTGACCACGGCCAGCGCCCCCACAACCACGCCGTTCTCGAGCGTGACCGATGCGGTACCCACTCCGCCCTTGAACTGTCCCCGGCCAATAAGAGCTCCGGTGCCGGCGCCCACACTGCCGCGTCCGACGTCGTGCCCGTCCTTTTCGGCAGCGGCCGCAACAGTTGCTGCGTAGCCCATGTCCGGCGTCGGGCGCGCAGAGAAGTCGCCGCCCCTGCCCAAGTCGAAGATGGCGGCGGCGGGGACGATCGGCACCACTCCCCCGGGGACGGCGAAGCCCCGGCCGTTCTCTTCGCACCAGCTCTGCGCACCGTGGGCGGAGACGAGCCCGTAGGCACTGCCGCCGGTGAGGACCACAGCGTCCACGGTGGACACCAGCGTGGTGGGGTCCAGCGCGTCAGTCTCATGCGTACCCGGGCCCCCGCCGCGGACGTCCACGGAACCGACTGTCCCCGGCGGCGGCAGAACCACGCTTACGCCCGTCAGCCAGCCGTCGCCGGTCTTCTGCTGGTGTCCTACCCGAATCCCCGGAACGTCAGTTATGGCTCCCATGGGCTCCATTGTGCTCCATCGCAGAACGGCGCTCCGGCGCCTCAAACAAACATTGTGCAATACTGCTGGAAACACGGCGTTAATGGGCGATGAAGCCTCCAACAACAATCCTCTGGCGAGGGCTTATGCGGGATTCTGCTCACCGTCCGTGTGGTGAAGTATGGCTAGATCCCCTGCCCGCAAGGCCCGCCTAGTGCGGGCCCCGATCCGTTGGAGACCCTCATGACTCGTCAACTCGCCTCCACACTTTCCACAGAGCCGCCGGGCCCTCCTGGCCCGCCAATGCGGCGACGCCCGAGGCACTGGTCCGGTCGGGCCCGGCGGGACTTCTTCGTGTTCCTGGCGCTGGCACTCCCAAACCTCGTACTCATTGCCGTGTTTACCTACCGCCCGCTCATCAGCAATATCTACTACTCGACCCTTGACTGGACCCTGGGTTCGGCATCGGCAACGGTGGTGGGACTGGACAACTACGTCACCTTCTTCAGCAGCAACGACGCTACCAAAGTGCTCGGCACCACGGCAGTGTTCACCCTGGTGACAGTGGGCGGTTCCATGATCCTAGGCCTGCTCATAGCTCTGGCGCTGAACTTCAAGGTCCGCGGCACAACGTTCGCTAGGTCGGCTGTTTTCGCCCCGTACGTGTTGTCCGGCGTGGGGGTGGGCCTGGTCTGGCTGTTCATTTTCGATCCCGGCTACGGTGTGCTGGCCTGGATCCTCCGCGGTCTGGGACAGCAGAGCCCGCAGTGGATCAATGACCCGCAGCTTTCCCTGGTGATGGTCATCCTCGTCTACATCTGGAAAAACCTCGGATACTGCGCCGTGGTGTACCTTGCCGGCCTGCAGTCACTGCCCCAGGACGTTATGGAAGCCGCCTCGCTCGATGGGGCGAACGGATTCAGGCGCTTCGTCAGTATGTCGATCCCGCTGCTGTCACCCACCACCTTTTTCCTGCTCATCACCAGCATGCTGAGCTCCCTTCAGGCCTTCGACCTGATCCGGATAATGACGCCGCTCGGGACTGGCACCAGCACCCTGATCTACGAGGCCTACCTGCAGGCATTCGGGGCCTTCAACAGGGCCGGATACTCCGCCTCGATTTCCGTGGTCCTGTTTGCCATCCTGCTGGTTGTCACCCTGCTCCAACTCCGCTTCGTGGAACGAAAGGTGCACTACTCATGAGTTCCCTGTCGCCGGTCAACCCCGACCCGAGCGCTCCCCCGCTGGTCCATCCTGAAGCATTCGTGCCCCGGGAGCGTCCGTTCTCGGCCCGGAACCTGCTCCAGACAATTCTCGGCGGGTACATTCCGCTCGTTGTTGCCACGATGGTGGTTTTCCTGCCCCTGCTGTGGATGATCCTGAGTTCCCTCAAACAGCCTGGTGAAATCATCACCACGGACCTGCAGATTCTTCCGAACAGCGTCAACGTGGAGAACTACAACATCGCCATGACCACCGTGCCGTTCGCCCAGTTCTTCATCAACAGCACGATCGTGACCGTGGTTGGCGCCACCGTCAAGGTGTTACTGGCCATCCTGACCGCTTATGCGCTGGTGTTTGTCCGCTTCCCGTTCAAAAACGCCATCTTCATACTGATTCTTGTGGCCCTGATGGTGCCGCCGCAGGTATCCATCCTGCCCAACTACATTCTGATTGCCGGCATGGGCGGCAAAAATACTCTCTGGGGCATCATCCTCCCAGGACTGGGAACCGCATTCGGAACGTTCCTCCTTCGGCAACACTTCCTGACCCTGCCAGCGTCGATCCTGGAATCCGCCGAGATTGACGGCGCAGGTCACTGGCGCCGCCTGTGGCAGATCGTGGTCCCTGTCTCAGTTCCTTCCATTGCCACAGTGGCGCTGGTGACGGTTGTCAGTGAATGGAACGAATACATCTGGCCGCTCATCATCACGGACCGTCCGGAAACCATGACCCTGCCGGTCGGCCTGACGCTGCTGCAGAACTCCGAAAGCAACGCCTCCGGCTGGGGCATCCTCATGGCCGGCGCTGTGCTGGTCATCGTACCCATCCTGGTGATCTTTGCAGCACTGCAGCGCTACATCGTTGCCGGCCTCACCCAAGGCAGCGTTACCGGCTGACCCGCGTCCGCCGTCGTTCTTCCACCAGAAGCAGCAATTCCCTTTAAGGCAACAACCGAAAGGAACCATCATGACCACGAATCTTGACCGACGGCACTTCCTGGGCCTGGCCGGCGTCACCGCCAGTGCGGCCGCGCTTTCCGCCTGCGGGGGCCCTGACACGGGCGGCACCCCGGCAGCAAGTAAAGCGGCGGACATTGATTTCAGCGGCGTCAAGCCGGCCGCGAAGATCGATTTCTGGTCCAACCACCCGGGCAAGTCCCAGGACGTCGAGAAATCCATCATCGAAAAATTCCACGCGAAGTACCCGGACATCAAAGTAAACCTGGTCACGGCCGGTGCGAACTACGAGGAAATCGCGCAGAAGTTCCAGACCTCGCAGGCCGCCAAATCGGGGCTGCCCGCTGTTGTGGTCCTGTCCGATGTCTGGTGGTTCCGCTACTTCACGAACGGCAGCATCATTCCGGTCGACGGGCTGATCAAGGAGCTGGACATCAAAGTCGACGATTTCCGACAATCCCTCGTTGACGATTACAAGTACGACGGCAGGCAGTGGGCGCTCCCCTACGGGCGCTCTACGCCGCTGTTCTACTACAACAAGGACCACTTTGCGGCCGCAGGCCTGCCGGACCGGGCGCCCGCAACGTGGCAGGAATTTGGCGAGTGGGCCCCGAAGTTGAAAGCGGCCTCGGGTGCACAGTATGCCTACATCTACCCCGCCCTGGCCGGCTACGCAGGCTGGACCCTGCAGAACAACCTTTGGGGCTGGGGCGGCGGCTGGTCAACGGACTGGGAGATCACCTGTGATTCGACCGAATCGGTGGAAGCATTGCAGTGGGCCCAGGACTCCATCTATAAGCACGCCTGGGCGGGGGTCTCGTCCAAGGAAGCCGCCGACGATTTCTCGGCCGGTCTGACCTCCTCCACCATCTCCTCGACTGGTTCCCTGCTCGGGGTGCTGAAGTCTGCCACCTTCAACGTTGGCGTAGGTTTCCTTCCCGGCGGCCCCAAAGCGAAAACCGGAGTTTGCCCCACAGGCGGCGCCGGCCTGGGCATCCCGAGCGGTATCAGCAAGGAGGAACAGCTCGCCGCGGGAACGTTCCTGAAGTTCATGACCGAGCCTGAAAACACGGCAGCATTCTCCGCCGCTACCGGATACATGCCGACCCGCACCTCCGCCGACATGACAGCAGTGCTGGCCAGAACTCCCCAGATCAAGACCGCCATGGACCAACTTGCCGTAACCAAGGTGCAGGACCGCGCCCGCGTGTTCCTCCCAGGCGCCGACCAGGAGATGGCCAAGGCTGCCGCCAAGATCCTTACCCAGGAAGGCGACGTAAAGGCCACCATGACCGAGCTGAAGGCCACACTCGAGGGAATCTACAACAAGGACGTTAAGCCGAAGCTCAAGGCCTGACGATGCACTAAGTGCCCTGCGATACGCAAAATCCCTGCCGCTACCGGTATTCAGGTAGCGGCAGGGATTTTGCGCGTCGACGGCAAAGCTGCGTCGAAGGACCTACGGGATCGGAACAGGCACGACGCCGAGCGGCACCAGGTGCTCCGCTCCGCCGTCGGGGGCTGAGAGTACCCAGATCCCCTTTTCATGGACCGCAACCGAGTGCTCCCATTGGCACGAGCGCTTGCCGTCGGTGGTCACCACGGTCCAGTCGTCCTCCAGCACGGCGGTGTCAATGCTGCCGCGGACCAGCATGGGCTCGATGGCGAGGCACAGTCCGGGCTTGATCTTGGGACCGCGGTGGCTGGTGCGGTAGTTCAGGACATCAGGGGCCATGTGCATTTCGGAGCCGATGCCGTGGCCCACATAGTCCTCCAGGATGCCCAGCGGCTTGCCCGGCACGGACGCGACGTAGTCGTCGATGGCTGCGCCGATGTCGCCCACGTGGCTGCCCGTGGCCAGCGCGGCGATGCCGCGCCACATCGCGGCCTGGGTGACATCGGAAAGCCGCTGGTCCTCGGGGTCAACATTGCCCACAATGACGGTCCGTGCAGAGTCGGAGTGCCAGCCGTCAACAATCGCGCCGCCGTCGATCGAGATGATGTCGCCGTCGTTGAGGACCTTGCCGCCGGGGATGCCGTGGACCACTTCCTCGTTCACGGAGGTGCAGATGGTGGCGGGGAAGCCGTGGTATCCAAGGAAGTTCGACTTGGCTCCAGCCTTGTTCACCACCGCGGCGAAAACATCGTCCAGCTGCTTGGTGGTGACGCCGGGAGCGGCGGCCGCCACAGCGGCGTCGAGCGCGCGGCTCAGCACCAGCCCGGCGTCGTGCATGAGGCGCATCTGGGCGTTGGTCTTGTATTCGATACGGGGCTGGCCGAAGGCCATGGTGTGTCCTCTCAATAGCTGAGGCTCCTCCCGGATGCCGGGAGGAGCCTCGAAAAGCTGGTGTGCCAGGCTTAGGCGGCCTGGGCTGCCTTGATAGCCTGCATCACGCGGTCGGTGACCTCGTCGATGCCGCCGATCCCGTCAACCTGGGTCAAGATGCCGCGCTCGGCATACTTGGCCACAACGGCTTCGGTCTGCTCGTGGTACAGGTCCAAGCGGTGGCGGATGACGGCTTCGTTGTCGTCGCTCCGGCCGGTTTCCTTGGCACGGCCCAGCAGGCGAGCGACGAGTTCCTCGTCATCGGCTGTGAGTTGCAGGACGACGTCGAGCTTTTCTTCGCTGTTCGCGAGGATACCGTCCAGGTAGTCCACCTGCGCCGTGGTGCGCGGGTAGCCGTCCAGGAGGAAGCCGTTTTCCACGTCCGGCTCGCTGAGGCGGTCGCGCACCATCTTGTTGGTGACGCTGTCCGGAACGAAATCCCCGGCGTCCATGTACTTCTTGGCTTCGATGCCAAGAGGAGTCTCGCCCTTCACATTGGCGCGGAAGATATCACCGGTGGAAATCGCCACGACGCCGAGGCGCTCGGAAATGCGTTCCGCTTGCGTTCCTTTTCCGGAACCGGGGGGTCCAATAATCAACATTTTCGTCATCGCAAAAGCCCTTCGTAGTGACGTTGCTGTAGCTGTGCATCTATTTGCTTGACGGTTTCAAGGCCAACGCCCACCATGATCAGGATCGAGGTGCCACCGAACGGGAAGTTCTGGTTCGCGTTGATCAGTACCAATGCCACCAGCGGAATCAGCGCCACGAAGCCCAAGTACATGGCGCCGGGCAGCGTGATCCGGGAGAGCACGTACTGCAGGTAATCCGCGGTCGGTTTTCCGGCACGGATACCCGGGATGAAACCGCCGTACTTCTTCATGTTGTCGGAGACCTCTTCAGGGTTGAAGGTGATCGCGACGTAGAAGTAGGTGAAGAACACGATCATGGCGAAGTACAGCGCCATATAGATCGGGTGGTCGCCTCGGGTCAGGTTGTTGTTGATCCACTCAACCCACGGCGCGAGAGCTTCGCCCGCTTTGGGCCGATTGAACTGTGAGATCAGTCCCGGCAGGTAGAGCATGGACGATGCGAAGATCACGGGGATCACGCCTGCCATGTTCACCTTGATGGGGATGTAGGTGCTGGTGCCGCCGACGGTCCGGCGTCCGATCATCCGCTTGGCGTACTGCACCGGGATTCGGCGCTGGGACTGCTCCACGAACACCACCAGGGCAACCGTCACAAGGCCGATGATCAGGACCAGGAAGAAGGTTCCCGGACCCTGCGAGCTCCAGATGGCACCGAGCGAGGTGGGGAACTGCGCCGAGATCGAGGTGAAGATGAGCAGCGACATGCCGTTACCCACACCCTTTTCGGTAACGAGTTCGCCCATCCACATGATGAGCCCGGTACCGGCGGTCAGCGTGATGATCAGCAGGATGGTGGTGATGATGCTGTTGTCAGGAATGATCGGCAGGGCACAGCCAGGGAGCAGCTGGCCCGAACGTGCCAGCGATACCAGCGTCGTGGCGTTCAGCAGGCCCAGGGCAATGGTGAGGTACCGCGTGTACTGGGTGAGTTTGGACTGCCCGGAGGCGCCCTCCTCGTACAGCTCCTGGAACCGGGGAATGACCACCCGAAGTAACTGCACAATGATGCTGGCCGTGATGTACGGCATGATGCCCAGCGCGAAGATGGACACCTGAAGCAAGGCACCGCCGCTGAACAGGTTGACGAGCTGATAAAGCCCGCCAGCGCTCTGACCGTTCTGCAAGCATTGCTGGACATTCTGGTAGTTCACACCAGGCGAGGGGATGAAGGCACCCAAGCGGAAGATTGTGATGATTGCCAGCGTGAACAACAACTTGCGTCGCAGGTCAGGCGTGCGAAAGGCCCGGCCAAATGCGCTAAGCAAGCGTCCTCCTGTGTTGTTTATAAGCGTGGTGTGATGGGGGACAATAATCCCAACAACCGAGTCTAACGGGTGGATCGGCCATGCGAACAATCCGCGAACCCGCGATTGCGGCGAACGGGCGGAAATAGTCGGCCGGCGGATGTGAAAAAACTCCCGGCGTGCAGGGCCCTGAGGGCCTTGCACACCGGGAGTTCACAACGGGCGTTCGCCCACCGTCTACTAGAGCGCGGTGGTGCTTCCGCCTGCTGCTGCAATCTTTTCCGCGGCGCTGGCCGAGAATGCGTGGACGGTGACGTCAACCTTGACGGTGATGTCGCCGGTGCCAAGCACCTTGACGGGCTGGTTCTTGCGAACGGCACCCTTTTCGACCAGGTTCTCCACGGTGACTGCGCCACCTTCCGGGAACAGCTCGTTGAGCTTGTCCAGGTTTACAACCTGGAACTCAACCCGGAACGGGTTCTTGAAGCCGCGCAGCTTCGGCAGGCGCATGTGCAGCGGCAACTGGCCGCCGGCAAAGCCAGCCTTGATCTGGTAGCGGGCCTTCGTACCCTTGGTACCGCGACCAGCGGTCTTACCCTTGGAACCTTCACCACGACCAACTCGGGTCTTGGCGGTCTTGGCACCCGGGGCGGGACGCAGGTGGTGAACCTTCAGCGTGTTCTGCTTCTCAGCAGTCTCCGCGGCGATCTTTTTCTCTACCATTTACTTCGCCTCCTCTACCTTTACCAGGTGCGGAACCGTGTTGAGCATTCCAACCGTCACGGCGTCGGCGGTGCGGACAACGGTGTGTCCGATCCGCTTCAGGCCGAGGGACCGAAGGGTGTCGCGCTGGTTCTGCTTGCCGCCAATGGCGGACTTGATCTGAGTGATCTCCAACTGAAGGTCGGAGGGAATCAGGTTCTTAGCCATGGCTTAGACACCCGCCTTCTGGTTCAGGATTGCCTTCACCATTGCCGGCGGAGCAACCTCGTCCAGCGGCAGGCCGCGGCGTGCTGCCACTGCTGCCGGCTCTTCGAGCTGCTTCAGCGCAGCAACAGTCGCGTGAACGATGTTGATGGCGTTGGAGGAACCCAGCGACTTGGAGAGGATGTCGTGGATGCCCACGCACTCCAAGATGGCGCGGACCGGACCACCGGCAATAACACCGGTACCGGCGGAAGCCGGACGCAGCATTACGACGCCGGCAGCGGCCTCACCCTGAACGCGGTGCGGGATGGTGTTCCCAATGCGGGGAACGCGGAAGAAGGACTTCTTGGCTTCTTCTACGCCCTTCGCGATTGCGGCGGGAACTTCCTTAGCCTTGCCGTAGCCCACGCCGACCATGCCGTTACCGTCACCAACGACGACCAGAGCGGTGAAGCTGAAGCGACGACCACCCTTGACCACCTTGGAAACGCGGTTGATGGTGACAACGCGTTCAATGAACTGGCTCTTCTCGGCTTCGCGGCCGCCGTCGCGGCCACCACGGCCACCACGGCCGCCGTCGCGACCGCCCTGAGCACGGTCGCCACGCTCGCCGCCACGACGAGCGCCACCACGGCGGTCATCGGCAGCAGCTGCGGGCGCAGTGGTCTCAGTGGCCGGAGCAGCTACGGCTTCAGTAGCCTTCTGATCTGCAGACACAGTGTCCTTTTCCTTGTTTGCTTCCGTCACAGTGACAGCCCACCTTCACGTGCACCGTCAGCGACGGCGGCGATCCGGCCGTGGTACTTGTTACCACCGCGGTCGAAGACAACAGCTTCGATACCGGCAGCCTTGGCACGAGCGGCAACGAGCTCGCCAACGCGCTTGGCCTTGGCGGTCTTGTCGCCTTCGAATGCACGAAGGTCGGCTTCCAGTGTGGAGGCGCTTGCTACGGTCAGGCCCTTGGTGTCATCGACAACCTGGACGAATACGTGGCGTGCGGAGCGGTTGACGACCAGACGAGGACGTACAGCCGTGCCGGAGATGCGCTTGCGGATACGAAGCTGGCGGCGGCTGCGCGAAGCAGACTTGCTCTTGTTCGTTCGCTTCTTGTTAATTGAGATGGCCATGGTTACTTACCAGCCTTTCCGACCTTGCGGCGGATGACTTCGCCTGCGTAGCGGATGCCCTTGCCCTTGTAGGGGTCCGGCTTCCGCAGCTTGCGAATGTTGGCAGCAACCTCGCCGACCTGCTGCTTGTTGATACCTGAAACAGAGAGCTTGGTCGGGGTCTCAACTGCAAAGGTGATGCCGTCCGGTGCGGTGACATTTACCGGGTGGCTGTAGCCGAGAGCGAACTCAAGGTCAGATCCCTTGGCCTGTACGCGGTAACCAGTACCAACGATTTCAAGCTTCTTCTCGTAGCCCTTGGTAACGCCCTCGATCATGTTGGAGATCAGGGTGCGGGTCAGGCCGTGGAGTGAACGGGAGGCGCGCTCGTCGTTCGGGCGGGCGACAGTCAGGGTCTCTGCTTCCAGGGAAACCTCGATCGGGCTGGCCACAGTGTGGTTCAGCTCGCCTTTGGCACCCTTGACGCTGACGACAGAGCCGTCAACCTTGACCTCAACGCCGGCAGGAACGGTGATGGGGAGACGTCCAATACGTGACATTATTCTCTTCCTTTCCCGTTACCAGACGTAGGCGAGGACTTCGCCGCCCACGCCCTTCTTGCCGGCTTGCTTATCAGTCAAGAGGCCGGAAGAGGTGGACAGGATTGCGACACCCAGGCCACCGAGCACGTGCGGGAGGTTGGTGGACTTTGCGTAAACACGCAGGCCCGGCTTGGAAATACGGCGAACGCCAGCGATTGAACGCTCGCGGTTCGGTCCGAACTTAAGGTCCAGGGTCAGCTTCTTGCCAACCTCTGCGTCTTCTTCTTTCCAGGAGGCGATGTAACCTTCAGCCTTCAGGATGTCCGCAACGCGTGCCTTGAGCTTGCTGTACGGCATGGACACGGAATCGTGGTACGCCGAGTTTGCATTGCGCAGACGCGTAAGCATGTCTGCGACCGGATCAGTCATTGTCATTTGGGCTCTTGCCCTTCCTCATAACGGTTTCCTCGCTGCCGCATTAAGCTTCAGCGAAGGACCTGTTACGTAGTTAGATTAGTCTTCGGCCTTGAACGGGAAACCGAGTGCCTTAAGCAGCGCGCGGCCTTCGTCGTTGGTCTTGGCGGTGGTTACAACCGTGATGTCCATGCCCCGTACGCGGTCGATGGAATCCTGGTCGATTTCGTGGAACATAACCTGCTCGGTCAGACCGAAGGTGTAGTTGCCGTTGCCGTCGAACTGCTTGCCACTGAGGCCGCGGAAGTCGCGGATACGGGGCAGAGCCAGCGTGACCAGACGATCCAGGAATTCCCACATGCGGTCTCCACGCAGAGTTGCGTGTGCGCCGATGGGCATGCCTTCGCGCAGCTTAAACTGAGCGATCGACTTGCGGGCCTTGGTTACCTGCGGCTTCTGGCCGGTGATCAGGGTCAGATCGCGGACAGCGCCGTCGATCAGCTTGGAGTCCTTAGCAGCATCTCCAACACCCATGTTCACAACGACCTTCACCAGGCGGGGAACCTGGTTCACGTTGCTGTACTTGAATTCCTCAACGAGCGTGCTCTTGATGGAATCGGCGTACTTGGTCTTCAGACGAGGAACGATCTTCGCTGCCGGAGTCTCGAGAGTCTCAGTCATTAGATGTCCTTCCCGGAGCTCTTGGCCACGCGGACACGCACTTCGCGCTTCACGCCATCGCGCTCAACGGTCTCGGTGCGGAAACCGACGCGGGTGGGCTTCTTGGTGGACGGGTCAACCAGAGCCACGTTGGAGATGTGGATCGAAGCTTCTACGACCTCGATGCCACCGGTCTTGGTGCCGCGCTGCGACTGACCGGCCTTGGTGTGCTTGGTTACGCGGTTAATGCCCTCAACCAACAAGCGGTTGGTCTCGGGGAATACGCGCAGAACCTTGCCCTGCTTACCCTTGTCGCCGCCGCGCTCAGCCTTGGCGCCAGTGATGACCTGAACGAGGTCACCCTTTTTGATCTTAGCCATGGACTAGAGCACCTCCGGAGCCAGAGAAACGATCTTCATGAACTTCTTGTCACGAAGTTCACGACCAACCGGTCCGAAGATACGGGTACCGCGGGGGTCACCGTCAGCCTTCAGGATCACAGCTGCGTTCTCGTCAAACTTGATGTAGGAACCATCCGCACGGCGGCGTTCCTTCTTGGTACGGACGATGACTGCCTTAACAACATCGCCCTTCTTTACGTTGCCGCCCGGAATTGCATCCTTGACGGTAGCGACGATGACGTCGCCAATGCCTGCGTAGCGACGGCCAGATCCACCGAGAACGCGAATGGTAAGGATTTCCTTAGCACCCGTGTTGTCGGCGACCTTGAGTCGCGACTCCTGCTGAATCACTATTTACTCCTTGCGTCGCGCCGGTTCTCAGACCGAAAATCTTCCTACGGAATGAGCCTTGCGGAACGGTTGATCGGGGTGTCTCTTGACCTGCCTGGATTTTGCCAGACCAGGCCTAAACTCCCGTGCCAAAAACATTTGCTTCCCAGGCGGATCCGGACAGGTCCGAGGCGCTAGGGGGCACTATGCCGTGGCACGATTGTTTACGAGGTTGATGACGGCGCACAGAGGGCGCCATACAAACTCAATATCCTAGCACAGTTGGGGCCATCTCCCATATCACACGGCGGCATCCAGAGCACAACTATCGGACACCGGTAAGCCCAGCCAGCCCACCCGCCGCAAAACGCAGGAAACCCCCGCTCCCAAGAGGGAACGGGGGTTTCCGGTGCAGTACCTGCAGGCAGGCTGCGGGTGTTACTTAGCCTTTTCGAGGATCTCGACCAGACGCCACCGCTTAGTAGCGGACAGCGGGCGGGTCTCGGCGAGGAGAACGAGGTCGCCGATGCCGGCGCTGTTCTCTTCGTCGTGAGCCTTGATTTTCGTGTTGCGCCGGATGACTTTGCCGTACAAAGCGTGCTTTACGCGGTCTTCTACCTGGACAACGATGGTCTTTTCCATCTTGTCCGAGACTACGTAGCCACGCTTCGTCTTACGGTCACCGCGTTCGCCAGCCGTAGCTGCTGCGGAAACAGTTTCCGTCACGTTCTCGTCCTTTTCACTCACTTGGCATCCTCCTCGGCCTCAACCGTTTCAGCCGTTTCGGCCTTCTTGGCTGCAGCCTTTTTGGACTTCTTCTCTTCCTTGGCTTCCACAACCGGTGCGGCAACCTCGGCACGAATGCCCAGCTCGCGCTCACGGAGAACGGTGTAGATGCGTGCGATGTCCTTCTTTACCGCGCGCAGACGACCGTGGTTCTCCAGCTGACCGGTGGCGGACTGGAAACGCAGGTTGAACAGCTCTTCCTTAGCCTTACGGAGCTCTTCAACGAGGCGCTCGTTGTCGAACGTGTCCAGCTGTGCGGATGCAAGTTCCTTGGATCCTACTGACATTTCTATTCACCACCTTCGCGACGCAAAATGCGTGCCTTCAACGGGAGCTTGTGGATTGCCAGGCGCAGGGCCTCGCGAGCTACCGATTCCTCGACACCGGAGATCTCAAAGAGAACCCGGCCCGGCTTGACGTTTGAGACCCACCATTCCGGCGAACCCTTACCGGAACCCATGCGGGTTTCGGCAGGCTTCTTGGTGATCGGACGGTCAGGATAGATGTTGATCCAGACCTTGCCGCCACGCTTGATGTGGCGGGTCATCGCGATACGGGCAGACTCGATCTGACGGTTGGTGACGTATGCCGGGCTCAGAGCCTGGATACCCCACTCACCGAAGGAGACCTTGGTGCCGCCCGTAGCAGCGCCGGAACGACCCGGGTGGTGCTGCTTACGGTGCTTGACTCGACGTGGGATAAGCATTTAAGCCTGTCCTCCTTCTACTGCAGCAGGTGCAGCCTCAACTGCCGGAGCCTCGGCAGCCGGAGCTGCCTCCGCTGCCGGACGGTCGGTACGACGACGGCGGTCACCACGGTCAGCGCCGCCGGCGCCACCCGGGCGGCCCGGACGGTCGCTGGGGCCGCGGCCACGGGACGGAGCAGCAGCTGCCTGCTGAGCCAATTCCTTGGCGGTGACGTCACCCTTGTAGATCCAGACCTTCACGCCGATGCGGCCGAAGGTGGTCTTGGCCTCGTAGAAGCCGTAGTCGATGTTCGCACGGAGGGTGTGCAGGGGCACACGGCCTTCGCGGTAGAACTCCGAGCGGGACATTTCTGCGCCACCCAGTCGACCGGAGCAAGCGATACGGATGCCCTTGGCACCTGCACGCTGGGCGGACTGCATTGCCTTCTTCATCGCACGGCGGAAAGCCACGCGGGAAGTCAGCTGTTCAGCAACGCCCTGGGCAACAAGCTGTGCTTCCATCTCGGGGTTCTTGACCTCGAGGATGTTCAGCTGGACCTGCTTGCCCGTCAGCTTCTCAAGCTCGCCGCGGATGCGGTCTGCTTCAGCGCCGCGGCGGCCGATAACGATACCGGGACGTGCCGTGTGGATATCCACGCGGACACGGTCACGGGTGCGCTCGATCTCAACCTTGGCGATACCGGCGCGCTCCATGCCAACTGACATGAGCTGGCGGATACGGATGTCTTCGCGAACGAAGTCCTTGTACCGCTGTCCGGGCTTGGTGCTGTCAGCGAACCAGTGCGATACGTGATCGGTGGTGATGCCGAGTCGGAACCCGTGCGGGTTAACTTTCTGTCCCACTTAGCGAGCCTCCTCTTTCTCAGGTGTAGCCACTACCACAGTGATGTGGCTGGTGCGCTTCTTGATCTGAAATGCACGACCCTGAGCACGCGGCTGGAACCGCTTCATGGTCGGGCCTTCATCAACGAACATTTCGCTGATGATGAGGTCGCTTTCGTCAAACGAAACACCGTCGCGGTCCGCGAGGGACCGGGCGTTTGCGATTGCCGACTGTACTACCTTGAATACCGGCTCCGAAGCTGCCTGGGGGGCAAACTTCAGAATTGCCAGAGCCTCATTCGCTTGCTTACCACGAACAAGGTTGACGACGCGCCGGGCCTTCATAGGCGTTACGCGGATGTGACGCGCAATTGCCTTGGCTTCCATTGCTTTCCTTCTCTCGTCTTTGACGTAAGTGCAGGCGCCTAGCGGCGCTTGCCCTTACGGTCGTCCTTGACATGGCCGCGGAATGTCCGCGTGGGAGCGAATTCGCCGAGCTTGTGCCCGACCATCGACTCGGTGACAAACACCGGAATGTGCTTGCGTCCGTCGTGTACGGCGATCGTGTGCCCGAGCATGTCGGGGATGATCATCGAACGGCGGGACCAGGTCTTGATGACGTTCTTGGTGCCCTTATCGTTTTCCCTGGCTACCTTTACAAAGAGGTGCTGGTCAACGAAAGGACCTTTTTTCAGGCTGCGTGGCATGTGTCCAGGCTCCTATCGCTTGTTCTTGCCAGTACGACGGCGACGAACAATAAGCTTGTCGCTCTCTTTGTTGGGACGCCGGGTGCGGCCTTCCCGCTTACCGTTCGGGTTGACGGGGTGACGTCCACCGGACGTCTTACCCTCGCCACCACCGTGCGGGTGGTCAACCGGGTTCATCGCGACACCACGGACGGTCGGGCGAACGCCCTTCCACCGCATGCGGCCGGCCTTACCCCAGTTGATGTTCGACTGCTCGGCGTTGCCGACCTCGCCGACGGTTGCGCGGCAGCGCACGTCAACGTTGCGGATTTCGCCGGAAGGCAGACGCAGCTGGGCGAAGCGGCCTTCCTTGGCAACAAGCTGGATCGATGCGCCGGCGGAGCGGCCCATCTTGGCGCCGCCACCCGGACGCAGTTCAACTGCGTGGATTACGGTACCAACCGGGATGTTGAGCAGCGGCAGGTTGTTACCGGGCTTGATGTCAGCACCGGAACCTGCCTCAACAACATCACCCTGGGAAAGCTTGTTCGGGGCGATGATGTAACGCTTGGTGCCATCAATGTAGTGCAGGAGGGCGATGCGAGCCGTGCGGTTCGGATCGTACTCAATTTCGGCAACGCGGGCGTTGACGCCGTCTTTGTCGTGGCGACGGAAGTCGATCAGACGGTACTGGCGCTTGTGGCCACCACCCTTGTGACGGGTCGTGATCTTACCGGAGTTGTTACGGCCGCCCTTTTTGGGCAGCGGACGTACCAACGACTTTTCCGGCGTCGACCGCGTGATTTCGGTGAAGTCCGCTACGCTCGAGCCACGACGGCCCGGGGTAGTCGGCTTGTACTTACGGATTCCCATAGTTTATTTCCTCGTTAAAGTGGTCTCCGCTACGAGAGCGGACCGCCGAAGATGTCGATGGTGCCTTCTTTGAGGCTCACAATTGCACGCTTGGTGTTCTTGCGGGTACCCCATCCGAATTTGGTTCGCTTGCGCTTACCGGCACGGTTGATGGTGTTGATCGATTCGACCTTGACGGAGAAAATCTTCTCCACGGCCAGCTTGATCTCGGTCTTATTCGAGCGGGGGTCCACCAGGAAGGTGTACTTGCCCTCATCGATCAGGCCGTAGCTTTTTTCCGATACGACGGGTGCAAGCACGACGTCGCGCGGGTCTTTGATGGTGGCTGCACTCACTTGGCATCCTCCTCGTTCTTTGCTACTGCCCGGTCAGCAACGAATGCTTCGTAGGCAGCCTTGGTGAAGACAACGTCGTCAGAGACGAGTACGTCGTAGGTGTTCAGCTGGTCTGCGTACAGAACGTGAACACCGGCGAGGTTGCGCACGGAAAGTGCTGCAACATCGTTGGCGCGCTCGATGACAACCAGCAGGTTCTTGCGCTCAGAAACTTCGCGCAGCGTTGCCAGTGCGTTCTTGACGGACGGCTTGGTGCCCTCCACCAGTTCGGCAACAACGTGGATGCGTCCGTTGCGTGCCCGGTCAGAGAGTGCGCCGCGCAGTGCAGCAGCAATCATCTTCTTGGGGGTCCGCTGGCTGTAGTCACGCGGTGTGGGACCGTGGACTACGCCACCACCGGTCATGTGAGGAGCACGGATTGAACCCTGACGGGCGCGGCCGGTGCCCTTCTGCTTGAACGGCTTGCGACCAGCACCGGAAACTTCGGCGCGGGTCTTGGTCTTGTGGGTACCCTGGCGAGCAGCAGCGAGCTGGGCTACGACGACCTGGTGCAGCAGCGGCACGTTGGTCTGAACGTCGAAGATCTCTGCAGGCAGGTCAACCTTGACAGTGCTAGTCATTGAACTAGGCTCCCTTCACGGCGGTGCGTACGAGGACGACCTGGCCGCGGGCGCCGGGGACGGCACCCTTGATGAGGAGCAGCGACTTCTCGACGTCAACTGCGTGAACCGTGAGGTTCAGCGTGGTGTGACGAACGGCGCCCATGCGGCCGGCCATTTTCATGCCCTTGAAGACGCGGCTCGGGGTGGATGCGCCACCGATTGAACCGGGCTTACGGTGGTTCTTGTGAGCACCGTGTGAGGCGGGAGCGCCGTGGAAGCCGTGACGCTTCATAACACCGGCGAAGCCCTTACCCTTGGTGGTGCCAATAACGTCGATCTTCTGGCCGGCTTCGAAGAGCTCAACAGAAAGCTCCTGGCCCAGCTCGTAAGTGTCAGCATCTGCAGTGCGCAGTTCGACGACGTGGCGGCGAGGCGTGACGCCTGCCTTTTCAAAGTGACCAGCCAGCGGCTTGGTGACCTTGCGGGGATCGATCTGGCCGTAGCCGATCTGAACAGCTACGTAGCCATCAGTGGCTGCGTTGCGCAGCTGGGTGATGACGTTCGAATCTGCCTGGACCACAGTGACGGGGATGAGCTTGTTGTTCTCGTCCCAGACCTGGGTCATGCCGAGCTTCGTGCCCAGCAGGCCCTTTACGTTACGGGTTGCGGTCATAGTCTCTCAGCACCTCCCTACAGCTTGATTTCGATGTTCACGTCGGCCGGCAGGTCGAGACGCATAAGCGAATCAACAGCCTTCGGCGTGGGATCGATGATGTCGATAAGACGCTTGTGCGTGCGCATTTCAAAGTGCTCGCGGCTGTCCTTGTACTTGTGCGGAGAGCGGATAACACAGTAAATGTTCTTCTCCGTCGGCAGCGGCACGGGGCCAACTACCGTTGCGCCTGCGCGCGTGACCGTCTCAACGATCTTCCGTGCTGAAACGTCAATGACCTCGTGGTCATATGACTTCAGCCGGATGCGGATTTTTTGTCCCGCCATGTCGCCTGACTCTCTTTCAGTTAGTGCTGCTCCCGGTGAGGGCTGCTCTGTTCACTTTCTTGTTGCATGTGGCTGCCGAAGCATTTGAAGTCTGAACTACCACCCGCCGCACAAGCTGAATCCGGATGAATCCGGGTTCCTCAACCTGCCGACGTAACCGACCCCCGCGGTCGGGCGTGTCGTGCTTAGCACGCATACAAATCCGCAGTTCCATGGGGAGTGGGTTATGTTTGGGCTTCCACTTGGACCCTGACACCCGGCATTATCCGGATCGGGACACGAAGAAGCGCTTGAACAACTCATCTAGTATGCCGGATATTATGCCCAGAAGCGAATCTGCAGGCTGGCGCCTCCCCGGACAACAGATGGGCCAGCACACCGCTCATTCGGGCCCTGCACCGCCTGCGGTCATTGCCTTCGGCAACATCCGAATGGATGATGGGGGAATGACCGTCGCAAATGACGTTTCCGTCCAGGACCTGGCCGGCCGTCTACCCAGCTCATTCACCCTGGGAGTTGCCGCGGCCGCCTTCCAAATCGAAGGCTCCCTCTCTGCTGACGGGCGTGGTCCCTCCGGCTGGGACGCCTTCGCGGAGAAGCCCGGCGCCATCATCGATGGACATTCCCCCGCCGTGGCCTGCGACCACTACAACCGCTCGCCCGAAGATGTGGCTCTGATGCGGGATCTCGGCGTAGATTCCTACCGCTTTTCCATCTCGTGGCCGCGGATCCAGCCGGACGGCCGCGGCGCGTTCAACGAACAGGGTCTGGACTTCTACGACCGCCTGATCGACCAACTGCTTGAGGCCGGCATCTCCCCCATGGCCACCCTCTACCACTGGGATACGCCCCTGCCCCTGGAGCACCGTGGCGGCTGGATGAACAGGGCAACCGCCGAACGCTTCGCTGAGTATGCCGGGGAGGCCGGCCGGCGTTTTGGTGATCGCGTGGACCAATGGGTCACCCTCAACGAACCCGCCTCTGTAGTGCTCAACGGCTATGCTCTGGGCGTTCATGCCCCCGGACAGGACCTGCTCTTTGACGCCTTTCCTGCCGTCCACAACCAACTGCTTGCCCATGGCATGGCTGTCCAGGCGTTGCGTGCAGCAGGGGTCCGCGGCGGAATCGGCGTGACCAACCTCCACTCCCCCGTCCGGCCAGCCACGCGGAAAATCACGGACAAGTACATCGCGCTGGTGTTCGACCTGATGCTCAACCGGATATATGCCGATCCGGTCCTCCTGGGCCGCTACCCCCGCCCGCCGCTCATCGCCAAGCCCTGGTTCCGGTCCTTCGGCAGAATCCCCGACGCCGACCTCCGCACTATCCACCAGCCCCTGGACTTCTACGGCGTGAACTATTACTACCCCACGAAGGTGGCAGCCGGACGGGGGCCGGCCGAAAGTCCCACGGGTCCCGCCGAGGCCATGGTGCGGGTGCCGTTCCACCAGGAGCCGTTTCCCGAATACGGCACTACTGGTTTCGGCTGGCCGGTAGCACCGGAGCATCTGGGTATCCTGCTGCGCGAACTCAAGGACCGCTATAGAGGGGACCTGCCCCCGCTGTACATCACCGAAAGTGGCGCCAGCTTCCCGGAGCCTGACCATGTGAACGGCCCCATCCAGGACCAGCAGCGGATCAATTACATCGCGGGACACCTGCGGCACGCGCTGGAAGCGACGGCACCGGGCGGAATCGCCCACGACGTGGACCTCCGCGGCTATTACGTCTGGACCCTGATGGACAACTTCGAATGGGCTGCGGGGTACTCACAGCGCTTCGGCCTGGTGCACGTGGATTTCGACACCCTGGAGCGAACTCCCAAGGAATCGTTCTACTGGTACCGGGCACTCAGCCACGCCCGGAGATCCCTGGCCGGCGAAGGCCCTCCGGCGTGAAGCCCGCTTGGCTGAACTGCGGCTAACACCAGGCTGACCCCCGGCGACCCCGGACGAACGCCACGCTGACGCGGCCCGGCCCTGCTACTTGTCCTTGTTCGCCCGGTTGATGCGTTTGGCGCGGTCAATCTCGGTGCGGAAATGCTTCTTCGCCCAGAAAACTCCGGCAACCACGGCTACTGCGATGATCAGAAATATCAGCCATCCCATGATGTACTCCTCTCGCTATCAGCAACAGTATCAGGGCCAGCGTGACGGTAACTGTCGTCGCGGGACAGCGGGTTGGACTCAGGACCAGGAGTCATCTCCGGCCCCTCGGCCGGCGTTCGACCACTCCGACGCCAAGTCTGCGCCGATGGAACTTGGCCCTGGCGTGGCGCCCTGACCTGGCTGGCCTGACGGCTGGAGCTTGGCCACGGCGTCAAGCCACCCCTGAAGGTGACCGGCAGGGTAGGCCGCTTCATAAGATTCGTCCCTCACCGCGTTCCCTCCAAAGGGCAGGCCTGCCTGCACAGTTAATCCATTGATTGGATTAACTGTGACAAAAGAACAGCCCCGCTGCACTAGCAGCGGGGCTGTTGCAAACTTTGCGTCAAGCCGTCAGACGGCCATCGGCTCCGTGATCAACAAGTAAATTACTTGATGATCTTGGTAACGCGTCCTGAACCAACGGTGCGGCCGCCTTCGCGGATAGCGAAGCCGAGGCCCTCTTCCATGGCGATGGGCTGGATGAGCGCAACGGTCATCTCAGTGTTGTCGCCAGGCATAACCATTTCCGTGCCTTCCGGCAGGGTGATAACGCCGGTTACGTCCGTGGTGCGGAAGTAGAACTGCGGGCGGTAGTTCGAGTAGAACGGGTTGTGGCGTCCGCCTTCATCCTTGGAGAGGATGTAGACGTTGGCCTCGAAGTCGGTGTGCGGGGTAATGGAACCCGGCTTGACGACAACCTGGCCACGCTCTACGTCATCACGCTTCAGACCGCGGAGCAGGAGGCCACAGTTCTCGCCGGCCCATGCTTCGTCGAGCTGCTTGTGGAACATCTCGATACCGGTAACCGTGGTCTTCTGGACCGGGCGGATGCCGACGATCTCGACCTCAGAGTTGATGGCGAGGGTTCCACGCTCGGCGCGGCCCGTTACAACGGTGCCACGGCCGGTGATCGTGAAGACATCTTCGATCGGCATCAGGAACGGCTTGTCACGGTCGCGTACGGGGTCCGGAACGGACTCGTCAACGGCTGCCATGAGGTCCTCGACGGACTTGACCCAGATGGGGTCGCCCTCGAGAGCCTTCAGACCGGAAACGCGAACAACCGGAGCTTCATCGCCATCGAAGCCCTGAGCCGAAAGCAGCTCACGAACTTCCATTTCAACGAGGTCCAGCAGTTCTTCGTCGTCAACCATGTCGGACTTGTTCAGCGCAACCAGCAGGTAGGGAACGCCAACCTGGCGGGCAAGCAGAACGTGCTCGCGGGTCTGAGCCATCGGGCCGTCAGTGGCGGCAACCACGAGGATTGCACCGTCCATCTGTGCAGCACCGGTGATCATGTTCTTGATGTAGTCAGCGTGACCCGGAGCGTCTACGTGTGCGTAGTGGCGCTTCTCGGTCTGGTACTCAACGTGGGAAATGTTGATCGTGATGCCACGCTGGCGCTCTTCCGGAGCAGAGTCAATCGACGCGAAGTCGCGCTGCTCGTTGAGAGTCGGGTACTTGTCGTACAGCACCTTGGAAATGGCGGCAGTCAGCGTCGTCTTACCGTGGTCAACGTGACCAATGGTGCCGATGTTGACGTGCGGCTTAGTCCGCTCGAACTTTGCCTTTGCCACAGGTTCCTCCTAGAACGTTTTCAAATGACTTACCCTTCAACCGCGCTTATCGCGGCAGAAACTCAGGCAAGTCTACTTGGGGGGCTTTGGATTGGTGAAATTGCAGATTCAGGAACTAATACTAGTCCCTCGAGCCTGTTCGTGCAGATGGCCGGGGCCCGGCTTGACCGGACCCGGCCACCTGCACCAGGTGAGCTTCCGTGAACCGGAAACGCACCCGAGTTTTTTGCTGCGAAAGTCCGAAGACTACTCGCCGCGGTTCTTCTGGATGATCTCGTCGGCAAATGCCTTCGGGACCTCGGCGTAGCTGTGGAAAGTCATGGAGTACACAGCGCGGCCCTGGGTCTTCGAACGCAGGTCACCGATGTAGCCGAACATGCCGGACAGCGGGACGTGCGCACGGATGACCTTGACACCCTGTGCATCTTCCATGGACTGCATCTGGCCACGGCGGGAGTTGAGGTCACCGATTACTTCACCCATGTATTCCTCAGGGGTGCGGACCTCTACATCCATCAGCGGTTCGAGCAGGATGGGGTTCGCCTTGCGTGCGGCCTCCTTGAAAGCCATACGCCCGGCGATCTTGAACGCCATTTCCGAAGAGTCAACATCGTGGTACGCGCCGTCAATCAGCGTCGCCTTGATGCCAACAACCGGGTAACCGGCCAGGACGCCGTCGTTCAGTGCATCCTGGATACCGGCGTCAACCGACGGGATGTATTCGCGCGGAATACGGCCACCAGTGACCTTGTTCTCGAACTCGTACAGCTCGCCCTCGGAAGTGTCCAGCGGCCCAATGGCAATCTGGATCTTTGCGAACTGACCCGAACCACCGGTCTGCTTCTTGTGCGTGTAGTCGTGACGCGCAACAACATTCTTGATGGTTTCGCGGTAAGCGACCTGCGGCTTGCCAACGTTGGCCTCCACCTTGAATTCGCGGCGCATGCGGTCCACCAGGATATCCAGGTGGAGTTCGCCCATGCCGGCGATGATGGTCTGACCGGTGTCCTCGTTGAGGGAGACCTGGAAGGTCGGGTCCTCAGCGGAGAGCTTCTGGATGGCCAGTGAGAGCTTCTCCTGGTCACCCTTGGTGTTCGGTTCGATCGCAACCGAGATCACGGGCTCCGGGAAGCTCATGGACTCGAGGACGATCTGGTTGCCGGAGTCACACAGGGTGTCGCCCGTGGTGGTGTCCTTCAGCCCGATCGCTGCGTAGATGTGGCCCGCGGTAGCGCCCTCAACGGGCATTTCCTTGTTGGCGTGCATCTGGAACAGCTTGCCGATGCGCTCCTTCTTGCCCTTGGTGGAGTTGACCACCTGAGCACCCGCTTCGACGTGACCGGAGTACACGCGGATGAAGGTGAGCTGGCCGAAGAACGGGTGCGCAGCAATCTTGAACGCCAGAGCCGAGAACGGCTCCTCGGAGGAAGGCGCGCGCGTGAGTTCCTTCTCTTCGTCGCGAGGATCGTGACCGATCATCGGCGGGACGTCGAGCGGGTTCGGCAGGTAGTCAACCACGGCGTCAAGCATCGGCTGAACGCCACGGTTCTTGAACGCGGAGCCACAGAAGACCGGGTAGAGCTCAGAGTTGATCGTCATCTTGCGGATGCCGGCCTTGAGCTCCTCGACGGTGAGTTCTTCACCCTCGAGGTACTTCTCCATGAGCTCTTCGGTAGCGTCAGCCACCGTCTCAACGAGGGCAGCCCGGTATTCCTTGGCCTTCTCCAGCAGATCCGCGGGGATCTCCTGAACCTCGTACTTGGCACCCATGGTGACGTCACCCTTGGAGTCGCCCGGCCAGACCAGCGCGCGCATTTCCAGGATGTCGACAACGCCGGTGAAGTCGTTCTCGGCACCGATCGGCAGCTGCATAACGAGCGGCTTGGCACCGAGGCGGCTGATGATGGTATCTACCGTGTAGTAGAAATCAGCACCGAGCTTGTCCATCTTGTTGACGAAGCAGATACGCGGAACGTTGTACTTGTCAGCCTGGCGCCAAACGGTCTCAGACTGCGGCTCGACACCTTCTTTACCATCAAACACGGCAACGGCGCCGTCGAGGACGCGCAGTGAGCGCTCAACCTCGACGGTGAAGTCAACGTGGCCAGGGGTGTCAATGATGTTGATCTGGTTGTTGTCCCAGAAGCAGGTCACGGCGGCAGACGTGATGGTGATGCCGCGTTCCTTTTCCTGTTCCATCCAGTCAGTCGTCGAAGCGCCGTCGTGCGTTTCGCCGATCTTATGGTTCACACCTGTGTAGAACAGAATGCGCTCGGTGGTGGTGGTCTTGCCGGCATCGATGTGAGCCATGATGCCGATGTTGCGGACCTTACTAAGGTCTGTAAGCACGTCCTGTGCCACGGTGTCTCCCTTTCGGATGGACTACGCGTTCGCCGCCGGCTCAGTCGAGCCGGCGGCGTCCGGGAAGTATTACCAGCGGTAGTGTGCGAAGGCCTTGTTGGACTCGGCCATCTTGTGGGTGTCTTCGCGACGCTTCACAGCGGCACCGAGACCGTTGGAGGCATCCAGGATTTCGTTCTGGAGGCGCTCGGTCATGGTCTTTTCACGGCGGGCCTTGGAGTAGCCAACCAGCCAACGCAGGGCGAGGGCGGTGGAGCGGCCCGGCTTGACCTCAACCGGAACCTGGTAGGTGGCGCCACCAACGCGGCGTGAGCGGACCTCAAGGGACGGCTTGACGTTCTCCATGGCCTTCTTGAGGGCTGCTACGGGGTCACCGCCGGACTTGGCGCGGGCGCCTTCGAGAGCACCGTAAACAATGCGCTCTGCGGTGGACTTCTTACCGTCAACCAGCACCTTGTTGATCAGCTGGGTAACCAGCGGGGAGCCGTAAACGGGATCTAGTACGAGCGGCCGCTTGGGGGCCGGACCCTTGCGAGGCATATTACTTCTTCTCCATCTTTGCGCCGTAGCGGCTGCGTGCCTGCTTACGGTTCTTCACACCCTGAGTATCGAGGGCGCCACGGACGATCTTGTAACGGACACCGGGGAGGTCCTTCACGCGACCGCCGCGAACGAGCACAATGGAGTGCTCCTGCAGGTTGTGGCCTACACCGGGGATGTAAGCGGTAACTTCAACGCCACCGTTGAGGCGCACACGTGCAACCTTACGAAGGGCCGAGTTCGGCTTCTTGGGGGTGGTGGTGTAAACGCGGGTGCAAACACCGCGGCGCATCGGGCTGCCGTTAAGCGCGGGAGCCTTGGTCTTTTTGACCTTAGGCGTGCGGCCCTTGCGGACCAGCTGGTTAATCGTAGGCACTCTCGTGTTCTCCGTTGGTTTGATCTCTACCTTCACGCTCAAGCGCCAGCCCGAGCACAATGGTTTTGGCGTTGTTCCTTGCAGCTGCGGCTCTGGAAGCTTGCGTAGGCGTGCAAAAGCGTGGCATTCGTTGCGCACCTTACCCGCAACCCGGAAACAAGCTCCACCCAGCATCATGAGAACAAAACCAAAATGATGCTGCGGCGGCCTTCATCCACTGCCACACAGAACAATTACACAAAGTTTAGCACGGCTGGACCCGGGACCTTAAACGGGTGTAGACGAAAGGCCCCGCCTCCACGGAGCGGAAGCGGGGCCTTTCAACGCAATCGACTAACGGAAATCGTTGCCGAGATCGTAGTCATCCAGCGGGATGGCGTGGAACTCAGGAGCTCCGTCGCCGCCCAGGGAGTCATACGAGAAGTCACTGAACGCGCTGGGGCCGGTGAACAGGTTGGCCTTTGCTTCTTCAGTGGGCTCCACGGTGACCTCGGTGTAGCGCGGGAGACCCGTGCCGGCCGGGATCAGCTTACCGATGATGACGTTCTCCTTGAGGCCGAGCAGCGGGTCGCTCTTGCCTTCCATGGCCGCCTGCGTCAGAACGCGGGTGGTCTCCTGGAAGGAAGCGGCCGACAGCCAGGACTCGGTGGCCAGGGACGCCTTGGTGATGCCCATGAGCTCAGGACGTCCGGAAGCCGGAGTCTTACCCTCGGACACAACGCGGCGGTTGGCCTCCTCGAAGCGGCTGCGCTCGGCGAGCTCGCCGGGGAGCAGATCCGATTCGCCGGACTCGATGACCGTGACGCGGCGCAGCATCTGGCGGACGATAACCTCGACGTGCTTGTCGTGGATACCGATGCCCTGGCTGCGGTACACGCCCTGGACCTCGTCCACCAGGAACTTCTGCGCGGCACGGGGACCCATGATGCGCAGAACCTGCTTGGGATCCACCGGACCGTTGATGAGCTTCTGGCCTACGGTGACGTGCTCGCCATCCTCGATGAGGAGGCGTGAACGGCGCAGTACCGGGTAGGCGATCTCTTCAGAGCCGTCATCCGGGGTGATGACCAGGCGCATCTGACGCTCGGACTCTTCGATGGCGATGCGGCCGGCTGCTTCAGCAATCGGCGCGACACCCTTCGGAGTACGGGCTTCGAAGAGCTCCTGGATACGGGGCAGACCCTGGGTGATGTCGTCGCCACCGCTGGCGGAAACAGCACCACCGGTGTGGAACGTACGCATGGTCAGCTGGGTACCGGGCTCGCCGATGGACTGTGCGGCGATGATGCCGACAGCCTCGCCGATGTCCACGGTCTTGCCGGTGGCCAGTGAACGGCCGTAGCACAGGGCGCAGGTGCCGACGCTGGACTCACAGGTGAGTACGGAGCGGACCTTGACCTCGGTGATGCCTGCTGCGAACAGTTCAGCGATCACGACGTCGCCGCAGTCGGTGCCGCCGGCCGCAAGGACATTGCCCTTGGAGTCCACAACATCAACAGCGAGCGTGCGGGCGTAGGCACTGTTCTCAACGTTCTCGTCCAGGACCAGCTCGCCGTTGGCGTCCGGCACGGCGATTGCCGTTACCAGGCCGCGCTCAGTGCCGCAGTCCTCTTCGCGAACGATAACGTCCTGCGACACGTCCACCAGACGACGGGTCAGGTAACCCGAGTTGGCGGTACGCAGCGCGGTGTCAGCCAGACCCTTACGGGCACCGTGCGTGGCGATGAAGTATTCCAGCACCGACAGGCCCTCACGGTACGAGGACTTGATGGGACGCGGGATGATTTCACCCTTAGGGTTGGCCACCAGGCCACGGATACCCGCGATCTGACGGACCTGCATCCAGTTACCACGTGCACCGGAGGACACCATGCGGTTGATGGTGTTCATCGGCGACAGGTTGTCACGCATTACCTGTGCGATCTCGTTGGTTGCCTTGTTCCAGATCTCGATCAGTTCCTGGCGACGCTCGTCGTCGTCGATCAGGCCCTTGTCGTACTGTCCCTGGATCTTGGCAGCCATGGTTTCGTAGCCGGCGAGGATCCGCGGCTTGTCCTTGGGTACTTCGATGTCCGAGATGGCGACGGTAACGCCCGAGCGGGTGGCCCAGTAGAAACCGGCGTCCTTCAGGTTGTCCAGCGTTGCCGCCGTGACCACCTTCGGGTAGCGCTCGGCGAGATCGTTGACGATCGTGGACAGTTCGCCCTTGTCCGCAACGTTCTCAACCCACGGGTAATCGGCCGGCAGCGTCTGGTTGAAGATGACCTGTCCCAGGGAGGTCTGGACGATCACCGGCTGGCCGGCTTCCCAGCCTTCCGGAGCTTCCCAGCCCGCGTACGGAACAAAGCCTTCGAGACGGATCCTGACCTGCGAGTTCAAGTGCAGCTCGCGGAGGTCGTAGGCCATGATGGCTTCGGAAACCGAGGAGAAGACGCGGCCTTCGCCAGCTGAACCGACACGCTTGGTGGTCAGGTGGTAGAGACCGATGATCATATCCTGCGAAGGCAGGGTGACCGGGCGGCCATCGGACGGCTTCAGGATGTTGTTCGAGGACAGCATCAGGATGCGTGCCTCGGCCTGGGCCTCGGGGCTCAGCGGCAGGTGGACTGCCATCTGGTCGCCGTCGAAGTCAGCGTTGAAGGCGCCACAAACCAGCGGGTGGAGCTGGATTGCCTTGCCTTCAACAAGCTGCGGTTCGAACGCCTGGATGCCAAGGCGGTGCAGGGTGGGTGCACGGTTGAGCAGCACCGGGTGTTCGGTGATGATCTCTTCCAGCACGTCCCAGACCTGCGGACGGTAACGCTCGACCATGCGCTTGGCCGACTTGATGTTCTGTGCGTGGTTGAGGTCAACCAGGCGCTTCATCACGAACGGCTTGAAGAGCTCCAGTGCCATCTGCTTGGGCAGACCACACTGGTGCAGCTTCAGCTGCGGGCCGACGACGATGACCGAACGGCCGGAGTAGTCAACGCGCTTGCCGAGGAGGTTCTGTCGGAAGCGACCCTGCTTGCCCTTGAGCATGTCGCTCAGGGACTTCAGCGGACGGTTGCCAGGACCGGTGACCGGACGGCCGCGACGGCCGTTGTCGAAGAGGCTGTCAACAGCTTCCTGAAGCATGCGCTTCTCGTTGTTGACGATGATCTCCGGGGCACCGAGATCAAGCAGGCGCTTGAGGCGGTTGTTGCGGTTGATCACACGACGGTAGAGGTCGTTGAGGTCAGAGGTCGCGAAGCGGCCACCGTCCAGCTGGACCATCGGGCGCAGTTCCGGCGGGATCACCGGGACGGCGTCCAGCACCATGCCGAGCGGGCTGTTGTTGGTGGTCAGGAACGCGTTGACCACCTTCAGGCGCTTCAGGGCGCGGGTCTTGCGCTGGCCCTTGCCGTTGGCAATGATGTCGCGCAGCAGGTCAGACTCGGCCTGCATGTCGAAGTTCTCAAGGCGCTTCTTGATCGCTTCGGCACCCATGGAGCCTTCGAAGTACATGCCGTAGCGGTCGCGCAGCTCGCGGTAGAGGCCTTCGTCGCCTTCGAGGTCTGCGACCTTTAGGTTCTTGAAACGGTCCCAGACCTGCTCGAGGCGTTCGATCTCGGCATCGGCACGCTTACGCACGTTAGCCATCTGACGGTCTGCCGAGTCGCGGGCCTTCTTTTTGTCGGCAGCCTTGGCACCTTCACCTTCGAGGCGCGCGATCTCGTTTTCGAGGTCACGGGCGATCGTGGCGATGTCGGAGTCGCGGTTGTCGATCAGCTGCTTCTTCTCGATGTCGTGCTCAACCTGCAGGTTGGGCAGTTCCTCGTGGCGGCTGTCGGCGTCGACGCTGGTGATCATGTAGGCAGCGAAGTAGATGACCTTTTCGAGGTCCTTCGGTGCCAGGTCAAGGAGGTAGCCCAGACGGGACGGAACACCCTTGAAGTACCAGATGTGCGTGACCGGAGCGGCCAGCTCGATGTGGCCCATGCGCTCACGGCGGACCTTCGCACGGGTGACTTCAACGCCACACCGCTCGCAAATGATGCCCTTGAAGCGCACACGCTTGTACTTACCGCAGTAGCATTCCCAGTCACGGGAAGGGCCGAAGATCTTCTCGCAGAAGAGGCCGTCCTTCTCGGGCTTGAGTGTGCGGTAGTTGATGGTTTCCGGCTTCTTAACCTCGCCGTAAGACCAGCCACGGATGTCATCCGCGGTGGCGAGGCCGATCTGCATGAGGCCGAAGGAGGATTCGCTGGACATATGGTCCCTGTTCTCTCTTGTTCTCTAAATTCTGAAGTCTTGGTTACGGGAAGAGGGAGGGGCCCGACGGCGGCGATCACCGCCGTCGGACGCCCTGCTAAACCTCTTCTACGGAACTGGGCTCTGCACGAGACAGATCGATGCCCAGTTCTTCCGCAGCCGTGAAGACTGCGTCATCAGAGTCACGCATTTCAATTGTGGTTCCGTCCGTGGAGAGTACTTCCACGTTCAGGCACAGTGACTGCATTTCCTTGATCAAGACCTTGAAGGACTCAGGAACGCCCGGCTCGGGGATGTTCTCGCCCTTGACGATTGCTTCGTAGACCTTGACACGACCGTGAATATCATCCGACTTGATGGTGAGGAGTTCCTGGAGTGTGTACGCGGCGCCATAAGCTTCCAGCGCCCACACTTCCATCTCACCGAAGCGCTGGCCACCGAACTGTGCCTTACCACCCAGCGGCTGCTGCGTGATCATGGAGTACGGGCCAGTGGAACGGGCGTGGATCTTGTCGTCCACCAGGTGGTGGAGCTTCAGGATGTACATGTAGCCGACCGAGATCGGATCCGGGAACGGCTCGCCGGAGCGGCCGTCGAAGAGGCGGGTCTTGCCTGAGGAGTTGATCAGGCGGTCGCCGTCGCGGGTGACGTTGGTGGAGTCCAGCAGACCCGTGATTTCCTCTTCACGGGCGCCATCGAACACCGGCGTTGCAACAGTGGTCGAGCCACTCTCGCGCGGCAGGTTCGGCAGCTGCTTCATCCACTCGGGCTCGCCTTCGATCTTCCAACCGGTCTTGGCAACCCAGCCGAGGTGCGTTTCCAGCACCTGGCCGACGTTCATACGGCCCGGAACACCCAGCGGGTTCAGGACGATATCAACGGGGGTACCGTCGGCAAGGAAGGGCATGTCCTCGATCGGGAGGATCTTGGAGATAACACCCTTGTTGCCGTGACGGCCGGCGAGCTTGTCGCCGTCGGTGATCTTGCGCTTGGCGGCCACGTAGACGCGCACCAGCTGGTTCACGCCCGGGGGCAGTTCGTCGTCGTTGTCGCGGTCGAAGACGCGGACGCCGATGACGGTGCCGGACTCGCCGTGCGGAACCTTCAGGGAGGTGTCGCGCACTTCGCGGGACTTCTCACCGAAGATGGCACGCAGCAGGCGCTCTTCCGGGGTCAGCTCGGTTTCACCCTTCGGGGTGACCTTTCCGACCAGGATGTCGCCGGCTTCAACTTCGGCACCGATGTGGATGATGCCGCGCTCGTCCAGGCCTGCCAGGACTTCCTCGGACACGTTGGGGATGTCACGGGTGATTTCCTCGGCACCAAGCTTGGTGTCGCGGGCATCGATCTCGTGCTCCTCGATGTGGATGGAGGAAAGTACGTCCTCGGCAACAATGCGCTGCGAGAGGATGATGGCGTCCTCGAAGTTGTGGCCTTCCCATGACATGAATGCCACGAGCAGGTTCTTACCGAGGGCGAGTTCGCCCTGGTCCGTTGCCGGACCGTCGGCGATGATGCCGCCGACCTCGAGTCGCTGGCCTTCGTTCACCAGGACACGGTTGTTGTAGCAGTTGCCCTGGTTGGAGCGTGCGAACTTGTTGATGCGGTAGTTGGTTTCCGTACCGTCGTCGTTGAGCATGATGACGAGCTCAGCGGAGACCTCGGTAACCACACCGGCCTTCTTCGCGATGGTGACATCACCGGCGTCGACGGCGGCGGCGCGCTCCATGCCGGTGCCCACGAACGGGGCCTCGGAACGGACCAGCGGCACGGCCTGGCGCTGCATGTTGGCACCCATGAGTGCGCGGTTAGCATCGTCATGCTCGAGGAACGGGATCAGTGCCGTAGCCACGGACACCATCTGGCGCGGGGAAACGTCCATGAACTCGACCTCGCCGGCGGGAACGAGCACAGGCTCGCCTCCACCACCACGGGCGCGGACCAGGACGGTCTCTTCGGCGAACTTCTTGTTCTCATCCAGCGGAGCGTTGGCCTGAGCGATCAGAACCTCTGCCTCGTCGTCGGCCGTGAGGTACTGGACCTCATCGGAGACAACGCCTTCAGCGACGAGACGGTAAGGAGTCTCGATGAAGCCGAACGGGTTGATGCGGCCGTAGGATGCCAGCGAACCGATCAGACCAATGTTCGGGCCTTCAGGGGTTTCGATGGGGCACATACGTCCGTAGTGGGACGGGTGAACGTCTCGAACTTCCATGCCTGCGCGGTCACGGGACAGACCACCCGGGCCAAGCGCGGACAGACGGCGCTTGTGGGTCAGACCCGAGAGCGGGTTGTTCTGGTCCATGAACTGCGACAGCTGGGACGTTCCGAAGAACTCCTTGATGGCTGCAACAACAGGGCGGATGTTGATCAGTGTCTGCGGCGTGATTGCCTCGACGTCCTGGGTGGTCATCCGCTCGCGGACAACGCGCTCCATACGGGACAGGCCGGTGCGGACCTGGTTCTCGATGAGCTCGCCGACGGCGCGGATACGACGGTTGCCGAAGTGATCGATGTCATCGATATCAACGCGCAGCTCGTGGTCCTGGCCATCACGCTTGCCCGTGAGGGTCTTCTCGCCAGCGTGCAGGGCAACCAGGAACTTGATCATGGCCACGATGTCTTCAACGTGCAGGACCGAAGCTTCCTTGTCGCCAAGGGAGCGGTCGATGCCAAGCTTGCG
This sequence comes from Pseudarthrobacter sp. S6, assembly GCF_050156575.1. Classification (NCBI taxonomy): domain Bacteria; kingdom Bacillati; phylum Actinomycetota; class Actinomycetes; order Micrococcales; family Micrococcaceae; genus Pseudarthrobacter; species Pseudarthrobacter sp. S6. The sequence continues at coordinate 3,279,485 of NZ_CP189581.1, forward strand.
GTTGATCTTGTAACGGCCAACCTTGGCCAGATCGTAGCGCTTGGAGTTGAAGTACAGGTTGTCCAGGAGGGACTGGGCAGCCTCGACTGTGGGCGGCTCGCCCGGTCGCAGCTTCCGGTAGATGTCCAGCAATGCGTCTTCGCGGGTCTCGGTGGCGTCCTTCTCCAGCGTTGCGCGCATGGAGTCGTACTGGCCGAACTCTTCGAGGATCTGGCCTTCGGTCCAGCCCAGGGCCTTCAGCAGAACAGTGACGGACTGCTTGCGCTTACGGTCGAGGCGAACGCCGACCTGGTCGCGCTTGTCGATCTCGAGTTCAAACCATGCACCGCGGGACGGGATGATTTTGGCAGTGAAGATGTCCTTATCACTGGTCTTGTCGGCGGTGCGCTCAAAGTAGGCGCCCGGTGAACGGACCAGCTGGGAGACGACCACACGCTCGGTGCCGTTGACGACGAAGGTGCCCTTCTCCGTCATGAGGGGGAAGTCGCCCATGAACACGGTCTGCTGCTTGATTTCGCCCGTGTTGTTGTTCATGAACTCGGCCTTGACGTACAGCGGTGCCGAATACGTTGCGTCCCGGTCCTTGCACTCGGCCATGGTGTACTTCGGGTCAGCGAACTCCGGATCGGAGAAGCTCAGGGACATGGTGCCCTGGAAGTCCTCGATCGGGGAGATCTCTTCAAAGATGTCCGACAGTCCAGACGAGGTGGCGACACTTAGATCGTTTTCTTCGACGGCCTTCGCTACGCGGGCCTGCCAGCGTTCGTTTCCGACTAGCCAGTCGAAGCTGTCCGTCTGCAGGGCAAGGAGATTCGGAACGTCCAGCGGTTCGTGAATCTTTGCGAATGAGAGCCGGCGCGTGGCACCATCAGTGCTGTTTGATTCGATAGCGGTGGCAGTGTTATTTACATTAGAGGTGCTCGAGGCGACCAAGAGGGATCCTTCCACAGACCTTCAGGCGTTTTCAGATCTCCCCCGCTGTGCACCCTGCGGAATGACTCCGCAGTGCTACCATCCGGTTCCGCTATATGACCCGGGCCGGGGCTTTCCATACAATGACGTTGTTGACGGCACGTTGATGGTCAGCTGCCAGGCAAAGCCCACCGCTATATGAAGGCTGAAGGTAAACAGGGAAGACGCAAATATCTACGATACGGCAAAACCAATTACGTGTCTACCCCACAACCGGACTTATTGCAAGCACTGATTTTTCGTACCGGAAGAGGCCTCAGAGGCGCAGCGTCCGGACTGAAAGAGCGCGACGGCGACGCGGTGGAGGGCGCGGAAGTGGACGCACTGGGGGCTGCTGTTGATGAAGAGCTGTCCGGCGCAGGAGTGGCAACGCTCCAGGCGGTGAGCCCGGCGAGGCGGCGGATGGGCAGTTCCCCCCCTATTGGCCGTGCCGGCACGGCTGGAATCTCCGGTACCCATTCGGCGTTTGGATTAATGGGTGACATGTCTCACGGTAGCCTTGGAAGTACATCGATTCAGAGCGGAAGAGATCACAATGGGCAACTCCAACGACAATACTGACGTTGTTATCCTGGCTGGTGCGCGCACGCCGCAGGGCCGGCTCAACGGGCAACTGGCGAGCTTCACCGCCGTCGAACTCGGAGCGCACGCGATCAGGTCCGCGGTCGCCGCGAGCGGCGTGCAGGCCGGCCAGGTGGATGCCGTCATCATGGGCCAGGTACTGCAGGCCGGTGCCGGTCAAAACCCCGCACGCCAGAGCGCCATTGGCGCAGGGATTGGCTGGAACGTTCCTACTCTCACCATCAACAAGGTGTGCCTGTCCGGGCTGACCGCGGTGATCGACGCCGCAAGGATGATCCGCAGCGGCGACGCCTCGGTGGTGGTGGCCGGTGGCCAGGAATCCATGTCCCGTGCGCCCCACCTCCTGCCGGGTTCGCGCCAGGGCTGGACCTACGGCGCCATCCAGGCGCTGGATGTCGCGGCGCACGACGGACTCACGGATGCCTTCGATGGTCAGTCCATGGGGCTGTCCACCGAAACCAAGAACCTGACACTGGGCATCGACCGGACCCCGCAGGACAACGTGGCCGCCCAATCGCACCAGCGCGCGGCGCTGGCGGCGAAGAACGGCGTCTTCGACGACGAGATCGCACCCATCAGCGTCAAGCAGCGCAAGGGAGACCCCATCGTTGTGGACACCGACGAAGGCGTTCGCCCGAACACATCCCTCGAGTCCCTGGCCGGACTGCGGGCAGCCTTCGCCAGCGACGGAACCATCACGGCAGGCAACTCCTCTCCCCTGTCCGACGGCGCCGCCGCCCTTGTGCTGGCATCGCGCCGGTTCGCGGAGGAGAACGGCCTGGAATACCTGGCTGTGGTGGGGAAACCCGGCCAGGTTGCCGGTCCGGACAACTCCCTGCATTCGCAGCCGTCCCACGCCATCAAGAACGCTCTGCAGCGGGCAGAATGGGGCACCACCGACCTGGACTTCATCGAAATTAACGAAGCGTTCGGTTCGGTCGCAGTGCAGTCGCTGAAGGACCTGGACTACCCGCTGGAGAAGTGCAACATCCATGGCGGCGCCATTGCGCTGGGCCACCCGATCGGGGCGTCCGGTGCGCGGTTGGCGCTGCACGCGGCCCTCGAACTTAAACGGCGTGGCAGCGGTAAGGCTGCGGTCTCCCTGTGCGGCGGCGGCGGTCAGGGTGAAGCCCTGCTGCTGTACCGCGACTGATGGCGGGCAGGGACTGATGGTGGGGCAGGCCGGCGACCCAAGTGCCGCCGTCGGACGTCAGCGCTTCCTTGCTGACGCCGCCGCGCGCGGCCTGGCCGTGCAGATTGTGGAGCGCCTCGCTGCGCGGAACCTCGAGGAGGCTGCCGGGATCCTGGGCATCACGCCTGCGGAAATCGTGAAGTCCCTGGTGGTCAAACACAAGGACGGAACGTTCCTGTTCGCGCTGATTCCGGGTGACCGGCAAATCTCGTGGCCAAAACTGCGGACCCTGGTGGGCGTCAACAAACTCCCATTACCGTCCGCGGACGTAGCGCTCGACGCGACCGGCTACGAACGCGGGACCATCACCCCGCTCGGCAGCACCACCGCCTGGCCGGTGTACGCGGACGCCACCATTGCCGGCCGCCGCATCTCCATGGGCGCCGGCGAACACGGCTACAGTGCGTTTGTGGACGCCGACGCCCTTACCGCTGCCCTGCGCGCCGTTGTCGCCGATATCTCCGAACCGAATTAGCAACGCGGGGTCACTTACGGCCTATCAATGGGCACTTCATGGGCCATATGTGACCCCGCGTTTGGGTTAATCGTTGGGTTAAACGCAGGAAACCCCGCCCACCGAAGTGGACGGGGTTTCCGTGAAGAGGCGTGAGTTACTTGAGGGTAACGGTTGCGCCGGCAGCCTGGAGCTGCTCCACTGCCTTCTCGGCAGCTTCCTTCGTGACGCCTTCGAGAACAGCCTTCGGAGCACTGTCAACAACGTCCTTAGCTTCCTTCAGACCCAGGGAAGTGATTGCGCGAACTTCCTTGATCACTGCGATCTTCTTTTCGCCAGCAGATTCGAGGATAACGTCGAATTCAGTCTGCTCTTCAGCTTCTTCAGCTGCGCCGCCACCGGCGGGGCCAGCAACAGCAACTGCAGCTGCAGTAACTTCGAAGGTCTCTTCGAAGAGCTTGACGAACTCGGAGAGCTCGATGATGGTCAGTTCCTTGAAAGCTTCAATGAGCTCTTCGTTGGTGAGCTTCGCCATGGTGTGGCGTCCTTCCTATAGGTGGTGCTTGGCGGCCTGGGCCATTGCCTTCACACCGGAGTCTGGTGGGTGAAGAGAAACTAGTTCTCTTCGGCAGCGGGTGCTTCGGCGGGAGCCTCTGCACCTGCTTCGGGGGCTTCGTCTGCGGCCGGAACTTCTTCCGCGGCGGGAGCCTCGGCTGCTGCCGGTGAACCGTTCGCTTCTTCGAGCTTGAGGCGCAGTGCATCAATGGTGCGTGCAGCGGCGGCAGCAGGAGCCTTGAGGATGCCTGCAACCTTTGCGAGCTGCAGCTCGCGGGACTCGAGTGCTGCCAGGGCAGCGACTTCGCTCGCGTTCAGTGCCTTGCCCTCGAAGTAACCGGTCTTGATGACCAGCTGCTTGTTGGCCTTGGCAAAATCCGTCAGGCTCTTGGCAGCGGCAACTGCGTCACCCTTGATGAACGCGATTGCAGTGGGGCCGGAGAGCTGGTCGTTGAATGCTTCGACACCAGCTTCCTTGGCTGCAATTGCGGTCAGGGTGTTCTTGACGACCGAGAACTTGGTGTCCTGGCCGAGAGAAACACGCAGCTGCTTGAGCTGTGCAACGGTGAGCCCACGGTATTCGGTCAGGACAGCGGCGTTCGATTCCTTGAAATCGTTAGTGATCTCAGCTACTGCTGAAACCTTTGTAGGCGTTGCCATAACCCTCCTTCCGGGGATAGTGCCGGTATGCGACGGTCCCCGCTCAGATGAGCTAAAACTAAAAAACGCCCCGCGCAGATGCACGGGGCTTGGCTCGACACGGCTTTCACTGTGGAGCGTTGCTTCGTTCACCTGCGCCGGCCGCCCTATGTTCAGGGTCCTTCGTCCAGAAATACATTTGGCCTCCCGCACACAACTGCAGAGTTGAGCTGCGTTCAGGAGAATGGATTTCCAACAACCGACGGTCTTTGGTAGTTCAAGCTTACGGGACGGGCCGCCGGACCACCAAATCGGCCTCAGCTCTTACTGGTCCCCAGGTGTGGGAGCTCTTTTTGCCAGATGCCGGTCACGCCGGCCGTGGTGAAGCCCAGCTGCTGGTTGACCGTCAACAGGTACCTGTTCTCCGGCGCGTTCCAGGTGTAGATCACCCGGGCGTCCGGGAACTGCTCGGTGAGCCGCCCCATGTTGGCCACCTTGATCGAGAGCCCCAGCTTGTTCCCGCGGTGCTCCTGCAGGACCAGGGTGTCGTCCTGGAACACCACATCGGGCCGGTGGGCCAGGACGCTGATAGTGGTCAGGCCCACCAGTGCCCCGGTGGCCAGATGCTCAACGGCGGTCACCACGGTCCGCCTCCCCTGCGCGATGGTGACCTCTTCCGCCCCGCGGAGGATGCCGCCGTCGAACACCATGTCCTGGTCTACGGGGGTCTCAAGGGCAGGATCGACGTCGGCGCCCGCCTGGTTCTCGAGCACGGCTACGGCTTCCAGCCACTCATCCGGGCAGCGGTCAGTCCAGTGATGGAGCCGGAACCGCCCGCTGTTGGCTTCATCAGCCTCGGCCTGGAGATCGGCCACGAGTTTGGTGTCCAGGGGCAGTGCACAGGCGCTGAACTGTTCGATGTGCTGCAGCGTGTAGCCCGTCCGGCGCGCGAATTCGACTTCCCGGCTTTCCAGCGGCACAAAGCCCTGGCCTGAACCCGGCACCAGCTGGGCAGCCTCGAACTCGTGCAGGGACGCGCCGGGATGGTTGGTGTCAACGAGGATCAAGGTACGGCCCTCGCTGCGCGCCAGGTGTTCGGCCGCGAGGAGCAGCTTGCGGCCCACCCCCTGGCGTTGGAATTCCGGCAGGATGTCCAGCGTGAACTCCGCCATGTCCAGGTTGTCCGTCAGCGGCAGGGCAATGTCCACCGTGCCGATGATCTGATCCCCGGCCTTGGCCACCAAGATAATCTGGCGCTCATAGGGATCGGCCAGCTCAAGGAGCTTCTCCAGCGGCGTGTAAGCGAGGTCATCAGTGCCCCAGGTCTGCATCCGGACTTTGCGGCCCACCTCGATGGCAGCCAAAAAATCCGTTGCGTCAGGCGCGTCCAAGGTATCCGGGATCCACAGCTGCTCGATCCTTACGTCTTCTGCCATCAGGTGCGTCATCCCAGCCGTTTCTGCCACTCGCCCTCATAACCAGCAGGTGTGAATCCAAGCAAACTATTTATCGCCAGCATATGCCGGTTTTCCACAGCGTTCCATGTCAGCACCGATCGCGCCGCGGGCCACCGATGCTGGGCCGCCCGCAGGTTCGCTGTCTTGATCAGCAATCCCAGCCTCTGGCCGCGGTGATCGGACGTGACCAGCGTGTCCTGCTGGGCAATGCTCGTAGGAATGCCCGGCCGCCAGTTCGCGACCGTGTAGGCCACCAGCTTGCCGGTAGGCCTGTGCAGCGCCGCCGCGACCTGGCTCTGCACGCCGCCGCGGCTGCTCGACTGCTCCTCCTGCCGGACCCTGGCTGGGTCCCAGTCCTCAGCTTCCCAGTCCAGGCCGGCGATAGGGACGTCCGTGCTCATCCGGTTCTTGAGGACTGCGTATTCAACCACGAGTTCGTCAGGACACCGATCAGACCAGCCCACCAGGGTGTATCCGGTTGCCCGTGAAGATGCCTCCAGCTCCAGTGCATCGAGTTTGTTCGCCGGGACTGGCAGCGTGAGCCGGCTGGCCCTCTCCACCTGTTCGAGTTCGTAACCCGCACGGGCTGCAAAGACGACGGCAGGATCATCTGCGGGCAGCCCACCTGCTCCTGATTTGGCGGGAATCAGCCGGGTGTCCTTATCCACCGTCCCGGAGGGCAGCTCACAGTAGCCATCAAAAGAGGTGCGGCCTTTGTCCGCGGCAACAGCCTCGGCATGTTCCAGCAGCTTCCGGCCCCAGCCCTGCCGCCGAAAGGCTGCCGCCACGTCCACCAGGATCCCTGCCGTGGACGTGTTTTCGCGTAGGGGCAGGGTTACGGAGCAGGTGCCCACGGTTTGCTGGCCCAGCCGTGCGATGAAGAGCCGGCGATCCTCGTACGGATTACCGCGCCAGTATTCCAGGCTCTCCATGGCTGTGGGGCAGCGGTCCAGGTCGCCCCATTTCTCCAGTTCGTGTTTCTCGCGCAAGGCGTGGCACTCGTGGAAGTCCATCACGCCGGCGGTGCCGCCGGCACTGTGGTCCGTCCCGGCGTCGAGCGCTGCAGGAATGGCGACTGCGGTGATCTTCAGCTGCTGGCCGGTCATGCCCCCAGCCTAACCATCCGGACGGTTCAGCGGGGTAAACCAAAGGACCGCCCGGCGCAGTGCCGGACGGTCCTAGGGTGTGCCGGAATGAACCGGCGGAAGTGCTGCTGAGGACTAGACCTCGGTCAGGACCTTCGTGACGTTGGGGTCGACGGAGATGCCGGGACCGAACGTGGTGGCCACGGTGGCCTTCTGGATGTAGCGGCCCTTGGAAGCGGACGGCTTCAAACGAAGCACCTCTTCCAGTGCTGCTGCGTAGTTCTCGGCCAGCTTGAGGGCGTCGAAGGAGACCTTGCCGATGATGAAGTGCAGGTTCGAGTGCTTGTCGACGCGGAAGTCGATCTTGCCACCCTTGATGTCGTTGACAGCCTTGGCGACATCTGCGGTCACGGTGCCGGTCTTCGGGTTCGGCATCAGGTTACGGGGACCCAGGACCTTACCAAGACGGCCAACCTTGCCCATGAGGTCAGGGGTGGCAACGGCTGCATCGAAGTCGGTCCAGCCGGCTGCGATCTTTTCGATCAGGTCATCGGAACCCACGAAGTCGGCGCCGGCAGCGATTGCTGCCTCAGCCTTGTCGCCCGTTGCGAAAACCAGTACGCGGGAGACCTTACCCGTGCCGTGGGGCAGGATAACGGTGCCGCGGACCATCTGGTCAGCCTTGCGAGGGTCAACGCCCAGGCGGAAGGCAACCTCAACGGTGGCGTCGAACTTGGACGGGTTGGTGTCCTTGGCGAGCGTTACTGCCTCGAACGGCGCGTAGAAGTTCTCCGCGTCGATCTTGGCGGCTGCTGCCTCATATGCTTTGCTGCGCTTTGCCATGCTGCTTATTTCTCCTTGTGCAGTTGTGGTCTGCGGACCGCGCTGGGCCCTGCCACAGCCGAGGATCCTGAATGGATCCTGCGGCATTACGGTTTGTGCCGGTTGTCCGGCAGTGGTGCCGGTTTCCCGACGGTGAAGGCTATTAGCCTTCTACAGTGATACCCATGGAGCGGGCGGTACCGGCGATGATCTTCGCTGCGCCCTCGAGGCTGGTGGCGTTGAGATCTTCCATCTTGGTGGTGGCGATCTCGTTGACCTGGGCCTGAGTCAGCTTGGCAACCTTGACGGTGTGCGGGGTGGGTGAACCCTTGGCAACGCCTGCAGCCTTCTTGATGAGCTCTGCAGCCGGCGGGGTCTTGGTGATGAACGTAAAGGAACGGTCTTCGTAGACCGTGATTTCCACGGGGATAACGTTTCCGCGCTGGGCTTCTGTGGCAGCGTTGTACGCCTTGCAGAATTCCATGATGTTGACACCGTGCTGGCCAAGCGCAGGACCGATCGGCGGGGCCGGGTTAGCGGCGCCTGCCTGGATCTGCAGCTTGATGAGGCCGGTGACCTTCTTCTTGGGAGCCAATGTAAGGTCCTTCTCTCAATATCTTCCTGGGACACAGGAGCGTGCCTCAGGTTTTTGGCCGCCATGGCGAGGCGACCGGCCGTTCCGGGGCTGCTAAGCGGGCAGTCCGGAACGAATTCTGTGCGGGTAACTAGATCTTGCTGACCTGGTTGAATGCCAGCGTGACTGGGGTTTCGCGTTCGAAGATCGATACGAGCACCACGAGGGTCTGGGATTCCACCTTGATCTCGGAGATCGTGGCGGGGAGGGTCTCGAACGGACCTTCCTTGACGATGACCGATTCGCCGACCTCGAAGTCGATGTCGACCTGGGCGGCAGCGTGCTTGACGGGCTTGCCCTTTTCGGCCTGCTCTTCTTCGAAGACCGGCGCGAGCATGGAGAAGACTTCGTCGAGTCGCAGCGGCACCGGGTTGTGGGCGTTGCCCACGAAGCCGGTAACGCCGGGGGTGTGGCGGACGGCGCCCCAGGAGGCATCCGTCAGATCCATGCGGACCAGGACGTAGCCGGGGATCCGGACGCGGTTGATGACCTTGCGCTGCGCGTTCTTGATCTCAACGACCTCTTCCATGGGCACCTGGATTTCGAAGATGTAATCTTCCATGTCCAGGGTCTGGATGCGGGTCTCAAGGTTGGCCTTGACGCGGTTTTCGTAGCCGGCGTAGGAGTGGATGACGTACCAGTCACCCTCCTGGCGGCGCAGCTTGGCTTTGAATTCGTCGGCGGGGTCAACTTCGGCCTTGGCGGCCGCGGCTGCCAGGGCGTCTGCATCAGCGTCGTCGCCCTCTGAGTCGCCCTCAGCGAGTTCGCCTTCTACGGCGTCACCCTCTGAATCGGCATCCTCTGAATCGTCGGCGGAATCGGCGTCGGCGGATTCGGGCGCAGCGGACTCAACCTCGGACTCTTCACCGGCTTCAACCGTGGCGGCCGCCGTGTTGTCCGTGGACTCTTCCAGCTCAGTCTCGGTTACCTCGAGCTCCTGCTCAGACACTTGGTCTCCTGCTTCCTCATTGCCTAACATGCCTATTTAAATGGCTCAATTCCGCACACCGCGTGGGTTCTTCCGGTTTACCCGGACAAGGCCACGCGGCCTGCGGACGATATGCCTTAGCGGTCCCCGGGAGCTATCCCGCCGAAGACCCAGCTGACCACGGTTCCAAAACCGATGTCCAGCAGGCTGACGATCACCATCATGATGGCCACGAACACCAGCACCACGAGCGTGTAGTTGATCAGTTCCTTGCGGGTTGGTGCAACAACCTTCTTCAGTTCGCCGATGACCTGGCGAATGAAGAGTGCAATTCGAGCGAAGAAGTTTGCCTTGGCGTCCTTCTTAGCTGGGCGGCCCTTGGAGCTGCTGGCAGCTGTTTCGGTCACCTGGTCCTCGCTCATCTTCGCAATGTTGGATTACCCGGTCCTGATCAGAACCATGGTTGCTGCGCTTGCTCCGGCTTTCCGCCGGAACAGCTTGCGCAGGGCAGACAGGACTCGAACCTGCAACCTGCGGTTTTGGAGACCGCTGCGCTACCAATTGCGCCACTACCCTATGGATCGAAAACAGCAGCCTGACAAAACTTCCACAGTTTGCACTGGGGCGCACGTCATCATCCGTGTTTTCAACACCGGAGAACCAGTCTACGCAACAACTTCGTCTACGTCGAACCAGCCTCATTCCGGACCGCCCAATCCGCCCTGGTGGGTGACTTGACCTGCTGTCACATCCACGCCGGCAGCCCGAACGATCCGCTGAACAGCATAGAGTAGATCACGTCGAATTCCACCATTCAGCCTCCGGGCTGCAAGCGAAGAACGGACCCTGCCATGTCTGCCGCCCGCGTTTCCAAACGCATTTCCGCTATTGCCGAATCTGCAACCCTGGCCGTTGATGCCAAGGCCAAGGCGCTGAAGGCAGCGGGCCGGCCGGTTATTGGCTTCGGGGCAGGGGAACCGGACTTCCCCACCCCGGACTACATCGTCAAGGCGTCCATCGAGGCCGCCAGCCAGCCCAAGTACCACCGCTACACCCCTGCCGCCGGGCTGCCGGAACTCAAAAAGGCCATCGCCGAGAAGACGCTCCGCGACTCCGGCTACGCCGTGGATCCGTCCCAGGTCCTGGTGACGAACGGCGGCAAGCAGGCCGTGTACAACACCTTCGCCACGCTGGTGGATCCGGGCGACGAAGTGATTGTCCCCACACCGTTCTGGACCACGTACCCGGAGGCCATCAGGCTCGCCGGCGGTGTTCCCGTTGAGGTGTTCGCCGGACCTGAGCAGGACTACCTGGTCACCGTTGAGCAGCTTGAGGCCGCTGTGACGGACAAGAGCAAGATCCTGCTGTTCGTCTCGCCGTCCAACCCCACAGGATCCGTCTACAGCCCCGAGCAGGTGGCTGAGATCGGCAAGTGGGCCGCCGCCAAGGGGCTCTGGGTGGTCACCGACGAGATCTACGAGCACCTGACGTACGACGGCGTCCCGTTCACCTCGATCGCCACGGCAGCTCCGGAACTCGGCGACAAAGTGGTCATCCTCAATGGCGTGGCCAAGACCTATGCGATGACCGGCTGGCGTGTGGGCTGGATGATCGGCCCGGCCGACGTCATCAAGGCGGCCACCAACCTGCAGTCGCACGCCACGTCCAACGTTTCGAACATCATGCAGATTGCAGCCCTCGCCGCCGTCTCCGGACCGCTGACCGCCGTGGACGAGATGAAGGTGGCGTTTGACCGCCGCCGCAAGGCGATCGTGGCCGGCCTGAATGCGATTGACGGTGTTGAGTGCCCGACGCCGAAGGGTGCGTTCTACGTCTACGCGGACGTCCGTGCGCTGCTGGGGAAGGAATTCCCGACGGCGGCGGGCACCGCAACGCCGTCCACCTCCGCCGAGCTCGCTGCTTTGATCCTGGATGAAGTTGAGGTGGCTGTGGTGCCCGGTGAGGCGTTCGGCCCCTCCGGCTACCTGCGGCTCTCCTACGCTTTGGGCGACGAGGACCTGGCCACCGGCGTCGCCCGGCTCCAGGACTTCCTGGGCAAAGCCAAGTAGGCCTCCCCGAACAGCAGATGCGCTATCACTTTTGGTCCTTATGCACGGCTTATAACGACCAAAAGTGATAGCGCATCTTTGGGGCTAGAGCAGGCGGCGTTCGGCGGCCCACTTGGTGAGCTCGTGCCGGCTGGAAAGCTGGAGTTTGCGCAACACGGCTGACACATGGGTTTCCACGGTCTTGATGCTGATGAACAGCTCCTTGGCCACCTCCTTGTAGCTGTAGCCGCGGGCGATCAGGCGCATCACTTCGAGCTCACGGGCCGAAAGCCTGTCCAGCTCGTCGTCGGCAATGTCCGCCGGAGCGGTGCCGAAGGCGTCCAGCACGAAGCCGGCCAGCCGGGGCGAGAACACGGCGTCGCCGCCGGCCACGCGGAACACGGCGTCGGTGATTTCGGCCCCGGAGATTGTCTTGGTGACGTACCCCCGGGCGCCAGCGCGGATGACCGACACCACGTCCTCGGCGGCGTCGGAGACGCTCAGGGCCAGGAACTTGGTAGTGCCAAGGAGCGCCACGGAACCCGCGATCACATCCCGGCCACCACCGCCCAGGCCGCCAGGCAGGTGCACATCCAGGAGCACCACCTCCGGACGCTCCTGCGCGATTACAGCGATGGCCTGCTCAACAGTGGCCGCTTCCCCAACAACGAGGATGCTCTGATCGAGGTCGGCTTTGAGCCCCGAACGGAAGATGGCGTGGTCGTCCACGATCACCACCCGGACCGGCTGTGCGGGGCGGATGGTCCCGGTCCCCTGTACGTTGTTCATGATTTCCCTTCCGCGTTGTCCGTTTGGAGCGCCGGCATGCCCAGCCGCACCTCCGTACCGTCCGGCGTGCTGGTTATAGACGCAGATCCACCGTGCCGTTTCATGCGTCCAATGATCGATTCACGGACGCCGAGCCTGTCTTCGGGTACATCCTGCAGGTCGAAGCCAAGACCCCTGTCCTTGATGAAGATTTCCGTGCGTCCATCGGAAACTTCCACGTAGACAGAGACGGTCCCGCCGCCGTGACGGGACGCATTGAGCATCGCCTCACGGCTGGCCTGGAGCATCGCCTCGTGGGATTCGGTCATGGCGGTGTCCCCGACGCTGACCACCTCCACGGCGTTGCCGAGGGAGTCTTCCACCTCGGCCGCCGCCGCCTTGATGCGGGCCGAAAGCTGGCCTGCCTCCTTACCGGGGTCCTGGAACAGCCAGCTCCTGAGTTCACGTTCCTGGGCCCGGGCGAGCCGGAGGACGTCGTGTTCGTTTCCCGCCCGCCGCTGGATCAGGGCGAGGGTCTGGAGGACGGAGTCGTGCAGGTGGGCAGCAATCTCGGCCCGCTCCGTTTCGCGGATCCGGCCCGCACGCTCTGTTTCCAGGTCCCGCCAGAATTTGAGGGCCCACGGAAGGAGCACCAGAACCACGCCGCCAAGCACCGCCACCGATGCGAGCAGGGCCAGCCAGGTTTGTTCCCAGGATCCGGAACCGGAGACCATTAGCAGCACGCCGGCAACCACCAGCGCCAATCCGGCGGCTAGGCGCGCCCAGCCGCCTGCCTGGTCGGCCTTGGTTTTGTCCACGAGCCCGGCACGGCGGGTTTCGTCGAGCTGCATCCAGGCGATGGCTGCACCGCCCAGCACGGCGGCGGCGGGGATGAGGGTCCCCAGGGGCACGTCCACACCGAGCAGCCGGGCAATCATGATGCCCGCCACCAGGAGGAGCCCTGCGCCCAGCAGCATTTCCTTGCCGTACCGCGTGCGGCGGACCCGGAACCACGGCGGCCGCACGGCGGCCGGGTAACCGGCGGGGTAGCCGGCACGGGGCCCGCGGCCGGAGACACCCCTGGGAGCGAAACCGGGGGCGACAGCACCGGCGTCGGGATTTCCCCACCATGGACCGGCAACGGGCAGACCGGGCGAGGTCGGCACTGGCGGAGGCCCGGCGCTGAATGCCGGGTCAAGGCTGACCGCCGGCGCAATGGGCGACGCCGGACGCCTGGCGTTGCGGCGGGCGCTTTCGTCGGCGGTGGGGACCATGATCCAGAGCCACGCATAGAAGGCGAACCCGGCGCCGCCGGCGAGGGTTGCGAATGCCATGCCGATCCGCACGCTTTTCACCGGCCAGCCCAGATGCGCCGCGAGGCCGGCGCAGACGCCCGCGATGACGCGGTCGCTGCTGCGGACAAGCGGTGGGCGGGTGAGGGCGGGGATCATGTGTCAATCCAAGCACGGATCAGGGTTCCCCGGACCCGATTCCGGCCTGAACCGGGGGTAACTCAGGGGCGAGTCAGGGTGTTCCCCAGTAGAGCGCCGCCGCGCCGGACGGCAGGATCGAAGTATGAACTCCCAGACCCCTACCCCCGCTGATGGCCAGCCCACGGAACCGCCGTACGCCGGACCATATTCAGGCCCGTATTCGAGCCCGTCTGCGGGCCAGTACGCCGGCCCGCAGACCGGCGCCAAAGCACCGGGCCAGCCGAATGACTTCTTCACCTGGGTCCGGAGCCACGGCATCCAGCGGGGCCGTGACCGGTGGATCGGCGGCGTCTCCAGCGGCATCGCACACCGGACGGGCATCGATCCGCTGATTGTGCGCGGCATCTTCATTGTTCTCACCCTCTTCGCCGGAATCGGCGGCCTGCTCTACGGACTGGCCTGGGCATTCCTTCCCGAACCCGACGGGCGTATCCACGTCCAGGAAGCCGGTGCCGGCCGCTGGTCCAGCGGTATGACAGGCTCGCTGATCACCACCGTGGTGGGGCTCACCGGGCTCGGCGGCGGATTCTGGGGCTGGAGCCGCAACGGCTTCGGCGGATTCCTCTGGACCGTCTTCTGGGTGGGCGGCGCCATCTACTTGATCTACTACCTGACCCAGCGCAGCAAGGCCCGGAACGGAGCACTTATGAACACCACACCGCAGCCGGCCGGCGGAAACTCCGGTTACTCGGCTGCTTATCCCACAAACCCCTACGCCTCGCCGTTTGCTGCGACGGATTCCACCTCCACCCGCACGGCCGGCCCGTCCGGGAGCGGATCTTACCTGCCGGTCCCGCCGTCGAGCGTCAACCCGCCACACGGCGGCGGTGGCTCCTACGGCGGGGGCGGTAGCGACGGAGGTGCCTACGGCGGCTACCAGCCACCGCAGGGTCCGGCCCGGGCACCCAAGGTCCGTCCCTCCGGCCCCGGCGCCCCAGCCGTAGCCATTACAGCCGGAACAGCGCTTGTGGTGGGCGGCGGGCTCAAGGCCCTTAACGCCGGTAACGTGATCAACCTCGGCGACGCCACCAACGCGATCGTCTGGGCCAGCGGCGCAGCGGTCCTGGGCCTGGGCATCCTCATTGCGGGGTTGCGCGGCAGGACGTCAGGAATCCTCGGCTTCTTCGCCGTTGTGGCCCTGGTGATCGGCGGAATCTTCAACGTCGCGGGCAACGGCGACAGGGTCCGCTTCACCCAGGTCGACTGGGCACCCGTCAGCATCGAACAGGCACGGAACGGTTTCGACATCACCGCAGGCCGCGGGACTATTGACCTCACGGAGCTGAACGTCACCGCCCCGCTGGCCTCCGACGTCGTAGTTTCCCTGGACATCACCGCCAGCAACGTCAAGGTGGTCATTCCGGACAACGTCCCCGTGGACATCAGGGCGGACATGACCATGGGCAACCTCACCGAAGGCAACGGCCACCGGAGCGGCATCTCCACCCGCGAGAGCAGCTACAACACCGACAAGCCCGGCGCCAAGCTGATCGTGGAGATCGACGGCACCTTCAGCAACGTCACCATCCAGGAAGGGAACTGACATGAGCAACGTCAATCCGTCACCGGACCCATACACTCCGGAAAGCACGACGGCGGCCGGTCACCCAGGAGCCGACGCAACTCCGCCAGCCACCCGCGTAGGAACCGTCGTCTGGGGCCTGATCGTTATGGCGCTGGCCGCCCTGATCGTCATCGCCCAGTTGGGTGTGGTGACCCTGAACGGCACCTATGTCCTGATCGGCCTGATGATCGGCGCCGGCGCCGCGCTGGTGATCGGCGGTCTCCTCTCGGCCCGGAAACGTGACAACGAACGCACAACAGGGAAGTCTTGAACCATGGACAAATTCTTCAGCATCGTCAGGGGCTTCGGCCTGAAACGTGGACCCCAACGCTGGATAGGCGGCGTGTGCGGCGGCATCGCAGCCAAGCTCAACGTGGATGTGGCCTTCGTGCGGATCGCTTTCCTGGTCTTCTGCCTCCTCCCCGGCCCCGCCGTAGTACTGTACATCGCGGCCTGGCTGGTCCTTCCCGACCAGCGGAACTCCATCCCGCTGCAGAACTTCCTGGACCGCCGGTCCATCAGCTGACACCACAGGACTGCCACGCTGGAAGCATGAACACTTTCCTCAGCCCGGGGCAGCGGCGAGCCCCCGATGCCATCACCGTCCGCGGCCTCAACAAAAACGTACGGCCTGCCCAAGGGCGAAACCCGCACGGCCGTGGACCAGCTAGATCTGACCATCTGTGCCGGCGAAACCTACGCCCTCCTGGGCCCCCACGGCGCCGGCAAGTCCACCACCATCGAGATCCTGGAAGGCCACCGGAAACCGGACAGCGGCGAGATCATGGTTCTGGGGACGCGCTCCTGGAAGGCGGCACCGTCTTTCCGTGCCAGGATCGGCATTGTGCACCAGGAGGCCACAGATTCCGGGGAACTCAGGGTTTCCGAGGCGCTGCGGTGGCTGGCTTCCTGTTTCCCCACTCCCCGGCCGGTGGATGAGGTCATTGAGGCCGTGGGACTTAACGGCAAGGGCGGCGTCCGCATTTCAACCCTTTCGGGCGGCACAAAGCGCGTCCACCCTGGCGGTCCTGCCGGTACTCCTCCTGTCCTTCACGTCGGGCGTGTACTTTCGGTTCTCCCAGCTTCCGGACTGGCTGCAGTCCATGACCAATTTCTTCCCTTTGCGCTGGACGGCGAGCGCCTTCAGGCCTGTCTTCCTGCCGGCCTGCTTTGAAACCGTTGAGCCCGGGAGCACGTACAACCTGCCGCTGACGTTCCTGGTCCTGGGCATTTGGGTGGCCGCAGGCGCAGGGCTGGCCCGGTTGGCGTTCAAGTGGCCACCGCAGAAGTAGAGAGTCCCGTGCCGCACGGATCCGGTGGCGGTGGCGGTGGCGAAGCGACGGTCAAAACCCACCTGCTGCGGGTCTTCAACAAACTGGATGTGGACGCCAGGACCCGTGCCGTGGTCCTTGCCATGGAACGCGGCGTTTTGTAACCGGTTTGTGTCGTAACGCACACCGCCGACTACAATCTAGGTGAGCTCAGCGTGGCGCTCTGCCTGTATACCTTCACACCAGGATTTGAGCCGAGACATGAAAATTGGAATTCTTACCAGCGGTGGCGACTGCCCCGGACTGAACGCTGTCATCCGCGGAGCCGTCCTCAAGGGCATCGCCATCCATGGCCACGAATTCGTGGGTTTCCTGGACGGCTGGCGGGGCGTCGTCGAAGGCGACGTCATCGATATTCCCCGCACTTTGGTCCGGGGCATCGCGAAGCAGGGTGGCACCATCCTGGGCACCTCCCGCACCAACCCATTTGAGAACGGCGGCGGCCCGGAGGTCATCAAGGCTCACATGGACCGCCTCGGCATCGACGCCATCATCGCGATCGGCGGAGAAGGGACCCTGGCTGCTGCGAAGCGCCTCACGGATGCCGGCCTCAAGATTGTGGGCGTCCCCAAGACCGTGGACAACGACCTCGACGCCACGGATTACACGTTCGGTTTCGATACGGCCGTGCAGATCGCCACCGAAGCCATTGACCGGCTCCGGACTACGGGCGAGTCCCACCACCGTTGCATGATCGCCGAGGTGATGGGCCGTCACGTGGGCTGGATCGCGCTGCACGCCGGCATGGCGGCAGGCGCGCACGCCATCCTGATCCCCGAGCAGAAGGTCAGCATCGAGCAGATCACCGAGTGGGTCCAGGAAGCCCACGACCGTGGCCGCGCACCGTTGATTGTGGTGGCCGAGGGCTTTGTGCCGGACCACATGGAATCCCCGCACTCCGAGCGAGGCCTGGACACGTTTGGCCGGCCACGGCTGGGCGGGATCGCGGACCAGCTCGCCCCGGAGATTGAAGCCCGCACCGGCATCGAGACCCGCGCCACCATCCTGGGGCACATCCAGCGCGGCGGCGTGCCGTCCGCGTTCGACCGTGTGCTCGCCACCCGTCTGGGCATGGCCGCGATCGACTCCGTCGTGGAGGGCTACTGGGGCACTATGGTGGCGCTTAAGGGCACCGACATCGAGCACGTGAGCTTCGACAAGGCCCTGGGCCAGCTGAAGACTGTGCCACAGAAGCGCTACGACGAGGCTGCAGTCCTCTTCGGCTAAGCCGTCGCCGCTGTGCTGGGTAGGCTGGGGATATGACTCTTGACTCCGGTTCTGCCGCCATCATCCAACTCGCTTGGGCCCGGCATCTGGGGCTCGACGACGGCGCATTCGCTGCGTCGCTGAGTTCAGGCGAGCGGATGGTCAGAGCCGACGACGCTGCAGAGACGGTGGAGTTCGTCAGGCTCTTCGGCAGCTCGGCACTTGTGGGACCGCAATGGGTCATTGATGCCGCCGCCGGAATTCCGGACGAGGAGATGGCACAACATGTGACACTGCTGACCCTGACACGATCGCACGGGGGCCACGGACTGGGCTCTGCGGCGTTGTTCTTCGCCGACGACCTGCCTCTGCGCCAGCCCTCCGAAGAACTCACCGTGTCCCACGGAAATGCGGAAGCGATCGAGCTCGAAGGCCTGTGCCCGCCGGACGACGTCAACGAAGTGCACCTGTCAGACCTTGAGAACCGGTACACAATCCTCCACGAAGTGGACGGGCTGCGCCTTCCGGTGGCGTGCGGCGCCTACGGGGAATGGGAAGGCCTTCTCGCGCAGATGGGAGTCCTGGTGGACCCCGGGTGGCGGCGCCGCGGGCTGGGAACCGCGGCCGCATCCATCGCTGCCCACGAGGCCCTCGCGGCGGGCCTCACCGTCCAGTGGCGCGCCGAGGTCAGCAACACCGGCGCCGTGGCCCTGGCACGTCAGCTGGGCCTGTCCGCCGGCGGCATCCAGACCAGCGTGCACCTGCGCTGAACTGCACATCAGCCGGCCGCGGGGACTTCCGCCTCAGCACCATCCCCAGGCTGGGGAACGGGCTCGGGCTTCGCGAAAAACGCTACTGTCAGAGCGCCGACGAGAAGTACTGCCGCCGGCAACAGGACGGACTGGCCCATCGCCATCGCGAACGGTGCGTGCAGCGCCTGCGGCAGGGCCGCGCCAAAGCCTTCAGTGGACGCCGCCTGTCCGGGCGGCAGGGGCGGGAATTCGGCCACAATACGGGCCTGAATCAGTGCGGCCATGGCGGCTGCCCCCAGCACTGAACCGATCTGCCGGCTGGTATTGAAAACACCCGAGCCGGCACCGGCCTGGCGCGGCGCCAGATTTCGTGTGGTGGCATTGGCGATCGGCCCGAAGATGCAGCCCATGCCCAGGCCTTGTACCGCACTCGGCAGGAGGAACATCCAGACAGGGGTATCGGGCGTCATAAGCACCGACGTCCAGGAGATGGCCAAGGTGAAAAGCAGCATCCCGGCGACTGCAAACCAGCGCGGATTGACGCGGTCAATCAGCTTGCCCACTATGGGCGACAACGCACCGGTGAGGACGGCCATCGGAATCAGCAACAGGGCAGACTGCGTGGGAGTCAGACCCAATGCGACCTGGTAAAAAATCATGGAAGCCAAAGGGTAGGCCGTGATGGAAAATCCCACCACGGCTATTCCAGCGTTTCCCAGCGCGAAGTTCCGGTCCTGGAACAGGCCCAGCGGCAGCAAGGGTTCGCCGCCTCTCCGTTCAAGCCACCACTGCCAGCCGATGAAAATGGCCATCACACCTACGCCTGCGATGATCAGGCCCCACACGGTGAACGGGCCGCCATCAATGGTCCCCCACTTGTACGTCTGGCCTTCCTGTATCCCGAACACGATCAGGAACATGGCCACGGCGCTCAGGAGCACCCCCACTACGTCGAAGGAGTGGCTGTGCGTTTTCAGTTCCGGGACGTTGCGCATCACCAACAGGAACGCCACGATGCCGATGGGAATGTTGATGAAGAAAATCCACTCCCAGCCAAGGGAGTCAACCAGGACGCCGCCGAGGATGGGCCCCACCAGGATGGCCATGCCCGCCGTGGCACCCCACAGCCCCATGGCCGCGCCACGGCGGTCCGGCGGGAAGATGCGGGTAATCACCGCCATGGTCTGGGGCGTCATCAGGGCACCGCCCACTCCTTGCACGCTCCGGGCCAGGATGAGGATCGCGATGTCGCCGGACAGCCCACACCACAGGGACGCGAGTGTAAATACCGCCAGACCCGCAATGTAGACCTTTTTCGGTCCGAAACGGTCCCCCAGACGCCCGGCAATCAACAGGAGCACGGCATAGGACAGCAGGTATGCGCTGGTAACCCAGACGACGGCCGTGATATCGGCGTCGAGCGCCTTCCCGATACTGGGGTTGGCCACGAACACGATGGTGGTGTCTATCAGGATCATAAAGAACCCGACCACCAGCGACCACAAAGCCAACCAAGGCCTGGCTACAGTTTCCATGGCGTTCCTTCGATTACGTTGGCGGCCGGTCGTGACACACTGCGGAAACGCTACTCCAGCAGATCTAGGATGTCCGTGCGGGCGAACATCTGCGCAGCGGCCCGGGCGGAGGGGCTGCCGGCGTCGGGATCTGCACCGGCGTCCAGCAACACCCGGGACACGTCCGCGTACCCCTTGAATGCTGCACCGGCCAGGGGCGTCTGGCCGCGGTCGTTGGCCGTGTTAGCCTCACCGCCGTGCTCAAGGATCAGCTGCACCGTCTCCGCGTGGCCGTGGTAGGCTGCCAGCATCAGCAGGGAATCGCCGGCCGCGTTGGTCATTGTGGCCGGGGCGCCGGCGTCCAAATAGCCGCGCAGGAGTCCGGCGTCCCCCTCCCGGGCAGCCTGGAAGAGCCGGTGCGCCAACGCCACGGCCTCGTCGTCCGGCGTCGAGGCATCGGCGCTGGCATCGCCGGGTGAAGCGTCGTCGGGTGCGGTGTTCTCGGTCATCAGCGGGTCCCCCTCAGGAATCCAGTCTGGCGCCCCACTACCTGGCCGGCGTCGGGAGCAACAATTACTTCCTGGGCAGCGATGTAAGGCTCTTCGCCGTCCAGCACGGTCAGTATTTCATCCGGTGCGACGGACCGTTTGATGACGGCCAACGCCACCGGGCCCATTTCGTAGTGCTGGGCAACGGAGGTCACTGTCCCGACCTTCCGCTCGCCGAGCATCACCGAGCTGCCGGGAGCTGGCATGGTGTGCTGCGACCCGTCCAGCTGCAGGAACACCAGGCGCCGCGGCGGATGGCCCAGGTTGTGCACGCGGGCGACGGTCTCCTGGCCCTTGTAGCAGCCCTTGGAGAGGTGCACGGCGGTCCGGAGCAGGTCCAGTTCGTGCGGAATGGTTTTGTCGTCGGTTTCCGCGCCCAGCCTGGGGCGCCACGCCGCAATGCGGAGGGCTTCGGCCGCCATAGCACCGGCGAGTGGGCGGTCCGCCAATGTTTCCTCGAGTTCGGCGGCCGGCACAAGGTACTCGATCCAGGGCCGCTCCAGCCCCGGGTGTCCTTCTTCCGGGACCACGGCGTAGGAGTAGCCGCCGGCGCCGACGTGCGGCCACGGATCCCGCCACGCCAGCAGTCCGGACCATTCCTCCACGGTTTTGGTGGACCCGAGCACGGCCCAGTCGGCGGAGACGTCGGTGATCTCGACTCGCAGCATGAACTTCATTTTGTTCAGCCACTCAGCCAGCGGCGCAGCCTCGGCGGCCTCAACAATCAGCCAGGTGGTCCCGCCGTCGTCCATTACGCGGGCGTCAAACTCGATCCGGCCCTGGACACTCAGCAACAGCAGCTCGCTTGACTCTCCCGGTTGCAGGCCGGTGACCTGCTGGGACGAGAGGGTGTTCAGCCACGTCAGCCGGTCCGGACCGCTGACGGTCACCACGCCGCGGTGGGAGAGGTCGACGACGGCGGTACCGGCTGCGAGGGCGCGCTGCTCACGCAGCGGCTCACCGTAGTGGGATGCGACGCCGGCGTCTGCGCCGGTAGCCTCGACGGCGCCGGGGCGCGACAGTAGGGGGCTGGGGGTAGTCATACTGGGGGCAACGTCCTTAGGTGGGTAGGTATTCCGGTCTCGGGCAGCGGGTCTCGCTGGGCTCGAGACCCGCTGGTCGCCCGCCCGGGGGCGGCGTCAGCGGTATTCGGGGTTCTCGAAGTCGAAGCGGGTTCCGGCTTTCCATTCTTCAGGGAGATTGCCGTACGCGGGAATCCCACCAGCGTCCTTGAGCATCCGGGCGAAATGCATCAGGTTCCAGGTCATAAAGGTGGTGTTGCGGTTGGTGAAGTCGGATTCGGGGCCACCGGAGCCTTCGTCCAGGTAGCTCGGGCCCGGACCCACCGGGCCGATCCAGCCGGCGTCCGCCTGCGGGGGTATGGTGAAGCCGACATGCTGCAGGCTGTACAGCACGTTCATGGAACAGTGCTTGATGCCATCCTCGTTGCCGGTGATCAGGCAGCCGCCCACCTTGGGGTAGAACGCCCACTGGCCCTTGCTGTTGAGCTGCCCGGAGTGGGCGTACAGCCGTTCGATGAGCATCTTTGTCTGTGAGGAGTTATCGCCGAGCCAGATGGGACCGGCAACCACTACAATGTCGGCTTCTTCAACAGCCGGGTACAGTTCCGGCCACTCATCGGACGGCCAGCCGTGCTCGGTCATGTCGGGGTAGACACCGCTGGCGATGTCGTGATCGACAGTCCTGATCACGCGGGTGCTGACGCCCTGCTTCTCCATGATGAGGCGGCTGACGTTGATCAGGCCCTCGGTGTTGCTGGTCTCCGGCGACCGTTTAAGGGTCCCATTAAAGAACACAGCCTTCAGGTCGCTGTAATCGGTGGAGTTCTTCGGTGTAGCCATGATGCTCCCTTGATTCACTCGCCGGTGTTGCCCAGGATGCCAAGTCTACTGAGAATCGGTGACGCGGCTGGGTGTCAGGAAACCTTTTTCAGGAAAGCCGAGGCGTGCGCCTCGAGACCTTTGCCCGGCTGTGATGTTCCGCCGGGGGCCACGTCCCAGCGCCAGAGCAAATTGCCGTCCACGAGGCCGAAGATCCGGGTGGCCGCGCTGTAGTCCTTGGAATGGCTGCCGCGCATCACCATGTCGGTGCTGAGCTGGATCTGCGGGCCTTTGATCTGCCCGTAGTAGAGCTCAGAGATCCCGCCGGGATGTGAGATGGACACCGAGATATCGAACCCGTCGTCTTTATTGCGCAGCGCTTCGACTTCATCGGCGCTCTTGAGTGCGGGAACAATATCGGCCGGAATCAGGCCCGGTCCGCCGTCGGCATCAAGCTGTTTGCGCTCCAGCGCCCAAAAGCCGGTCTCAACCGTCAGCGGCCGCAGGCGTGTGCCGTCGTCGTCAGTTAACCAGCTCTCCGCGCGGTACTGCAGATACGGCAGACCGTTATGCGTGAAGGACACATGCTGGAGGAAGTGCTCCGAGTCCTCGTCCCCGCTCCCGAGCCGGCCGCTGCCTTCCCACTCACCAATGAGCCAGGAAAGCGGAACAAGTTCCGGTGTCAGGTCTGTAGGAATTTCTAACGGCACGGCAATTACCTCAGGAAAATGCTAGTTCGTTGAACGGGTTTACTTCTGGCCTTTAAAGAGGCGGTAAACCACAAAGCCGGCGAACCAGGCCATAGACAGGCTGGCGATGCCGAGCAGGACGAGGAAGAAGATTTCAAATGCAAGTACGGACATGATGCCATCCTAACCGGTTAGTAGATGAGGAGTTTGTCTATGAAGTAAGCCAGGGAGCCCACGGCCGAAACCGGTGCAAGCCCCATGCTAACCGCAGCCAAAAGATTCAGCGGACCGCCGCGGAGTGTTACCAGGCGGCGGAAGCTGACCAGCACGGCGCCCACCACAACGCCGAAGATCGCCGCGGGCACAACTGTAATGTCGGAGAAGACCAGGCCTGCCAGCGGCCCGGCAAGTCCTGCCATCACGATGCCGAGAGGGGCCACGATGCTGTCCGGCCATCGGATCAGGCCGGCCAGCAGTGCCACGCCGGCGCTGATGGCAGCCACCAGGAGCATCTCCCGCACGCCGTTGAAGCGCGCGCCGGCAATCCAGCCTGCACCCAGGCATGAGAGGAGCACACCGGCGCAGCAGCCAAGGGTGGATTCAAGCCGTTGGGCCTGGCCGGTGCCTCGGATGAGCTGCACGATGAACACAGCCATCATGCCCAGCGCCATGGTTGCAGGCGTCCAGTCCAGGAAGCCCGGCGCGGGGACGAAACCGGCAGCGAGCGCAGACCCGACGCCGGCCAGCGCAATGACGGCTGCCAGGGTCTTCTTCGCGGGGATGCGGAGGAAGTGAGGCCAGCCGATGCCGACCGCCATGGCGATCACTACGGCGACGCCGACAAGTGCCTCGCGGGAGACGTACACGCCGGCGATGATGGCCACCAGACCCGCCACTCCGACAACACCGATGACCCACGAGCCCAGTGATTTTGCCGGGGCCTGCACCTCAGCGGTCACCGGGGACCCCGCCGGCCGGATCGCGGCGGCTTCGACTCTGCACTCAATTCGTGGCATCCCATTCTGGCTGTGGACCCGGCGGCTCTGCCTACCGCGTCAGGGCGTTCTGCCCCACGGCTCAATCCTGCCTTATATGACCCGGATATGTCGCAAAACGGAAGTTTGCCAAGCCGGAATCCGTGCCGTCGCGCGGGCTGGTGGGTATACTCAAGGTTCAGCTACGCTTCCTGCAACGGATGCCTGCCGGATTGATCCTTAAGTCGGCGAATTTCGCTGCAGTACAGATAGTACCGGCCGGTGAAAACCCGGTTCAGTCGCCCGAAGATGCGCGGACGCCCCTTGGAGGAACAATGTCGCACATCCTGCTATTGACGAACAGCACCGGTTCATCGGTAAATATCCTGCCTGCCCTGGAATTGCTGAATCACCGTGTGCACATCCTCGCCGCGGAACCCACAGCCCTGCTGGAGACAGATCCCTGCGACGTCGTGCTCCTGGACGCCCGCAAGGACCTGGTGGGCGCCCGCTCCCTCACCCAGTTGCTGAAAGCCACCGGCCTGAGCGCACCCTTGGTCCTGATCCTGACCGAAGGCGGCATGGCCGCTGTTTCCTCGGCCTGGGCAGTAGATGACATCGTGCTCGATTCAGCTGGTCCCGCCGAAGTGGAAGCCCGCATCAGGCTCTCCATAGCGCGGGCTGTGCCGGACAAGGATGACGCCCCCACGGAGATCCGCGCGGCTGGTGTGGTCATCGACGAAGCGAGCTACACGGCGCGCGTCAACGGAGCGCCCCTGAACCTGACGTTCAAGGAATTCGAGCTACTCAAATACCTCGCCCAGCACCCCGGCCGCGTCTTCACCCGCCAGCAGCTGCTCACCGAGGTGTGGGGCTATGACTACTATGGCGGCACGCGCACCGTGGATGTCCACGTCCGTCGGCTGCGTGCCAAGCTTGGAGCCGACCACGAAAACCTGATCAGCACGGTCCGGAACGTCGGATACCGCCTGACCCTGGTGCGGCAGCAGGAAGACGAACTGACAGAAGCCTGACACCGTTCAACAGCACCTTCAGGCAGGAACAGCCCCGGACGAGTGGTCCGGGGCTGTTCCTGTATTTGTGAAGCTTTGTTGTGGAGGACATACGGGTCGAACGTATCGAGGCCACCCCACTGGCGGATCCCCCTCGTTCCCGCCGTAACAAGCGGGTGAGATAACGACTATACGTGCCTGCCCCGGGGCCATCAAATCGGAGCGCCTTCCGGCCGGGGCGTATAGCCTAGCCTCATGAGTCCTGCGCACCCGGAAAAATGGCCCGTCCTTGTTGTCCACGGCGGCGTGGAGGAACAACTGTTGAAGGACTGCGTGACGCTTCTGGCAGCTGCAGAGGAGTCTGACGGCAACCCCTCACTGTCTGAACAAACGGTGGTGACGCTCCGCGCCGGGGACTCTGCGGAGCAGTCCCTCCTGACCCTTGCGCTCTACGCGCCGGACGAAGATTCCGATCCTTCCTCCGGTCAGGACCTGGCCGGGTTTGCGGTCGTCGTCGCGGAAGCGGACGGCGGCGGCGTGCTGGAAATTGCCGTCCATCCGAGCTACCGCAACCAGGGCGTGGCGGACCGCCTTGTAGGCGCACTGAAGTCAGGGCGCGGCCTGGACGGCCTGAAGGCTTGGTCCCATGGCAACCACGAGGCGGCAGCGGACCTCGCCGCCCGCTACGGCTACGGTCCGGTCCGCGAACTCTGGAAGATGAGGCTGACTACCGCCACTGCGGAACTGCCCGACGCCGACCTCCCGGACGGCGTCACGCTCCGCGCCTTTGTGCCGGGCAAGGACGAGGACGGTTGGCTGGCTGCGAACCGGGCCGCCTTTGCCCACCACCCCGAGCAGGGCTCTATGTCCCGCGCGGACCTGGATGCCCGGCTGGCCGAGGACTGGTTTGATCCCGCCGGCTTCCTGCTGGCGGTGGACGCCGAGGACCGGCTGTTGGGATTCCACTGGACCAAGGTGCATCCGCGCCACGGCGCCCATCCGGCGATCGGCGAGGTCTATGCGGTGGGCGTCACACCGGCCGCACAGGGTATGGGCCTGGGCAAAGCGCTCACAGTGGCCGGTATCAGGCATCTGCAGGGCCTGGGACTTCACGCCGTGATGCTCTATACGGATGCCGACAACACTGCGGCCGTTTCCCTCTACCGGGGCTTGGGCTTCACACGCTGGGACATGGACGTGATGTACGGCCCGCTGACCTCCGATTAAGAGCCCGGGTGAGTTAGCCCACTCGTGTGACTAAGGGCTTCGGACGGGCCGAAATCTAGGCTCGTGGACGCTGATTGATTGTAAGGTTGGTAGAGAACCGTGCCGGCCGAGGGCCAGCATCAAGCGCCAGGCAAGAGGAGAGACCATGAAACCGGAACCCGCCGGAACAGTCACGTCCGAAGGCGCCTCAGTGCCGGTGCGCGCGCGCTTCGGCTCGTCTGAAGTCCCTGCCTCGCGTGCAACGCAGGACCGGATCGACATCCCCGAATTTGCGCCAAACCCTGTGCCCGAAGGGGACATCCGGCCGGACCGGTTCCTGGACCGCGAGCTCAGCTGGCTGGCATTCAACTCCCGCGTCCTGGAGCTCGCCGAAGATCCCGCGCTCCACCTCCTGGAACGTGTGGCTTTCCTGTCCATCTTCGCGTCCAACCTTGACGAGTTCTTTATGGTCCGCGTGGCAGGCCTGAAGCGGCGGATCGCCACCAACCTCGCGGTGCCCTCCCCTGCCGGACTTAGCCCGGTAGAGGTCCTGGAGAAGATCGGCGACGAAGCCCACCGCCTCCAGCAGCGCCATGCGCAGGTCTACGCCGAACAGATCCGCCCCGCCTTGGCCTACGAGCACATCCACCTGATGCACTGGGACGAACTGGACGACGCCGCCAAGCAGCAGCTCAGCGCGATGTTCGCCGAAAAGGTCTTCCCCATCCTGACGCCTCTGGCTGTGGACCCGGCGCACCCGTTCCCCTACATTTCGGGGCTGTCCCTGAACCTGGCCGTGGTGGTTCGCAACCCTGTGAGCGACAAGGAGCTCTTCGCCCGCCTCAAGGTTCCGGACCAGCTTCCCCGCCTGATCTCCATCGACGGTCCGCGGGCCGGAGCTGTCGCGGGACGCGTGGCGCGTTTCATCGCGCTTGAGGAAGTCATCGCCGTCCACCTGGACAAGCTCTTCGCCGGCATGGAAGTCCTGGAACACCACATCTTCCGCGTCACCCGCAATGAAGACCTTGAGGTGGAAGAGGACGACGCCGAGAACCTCCTGCAGGCGCTGGAAAAGGAACTTCTGCGCCGCCGGTTCGGCCCTCCGGTACGTCTTGAGGTCACCCACGACATCAACCCGAACATCCGGGCCCTGCTCATCCGTGAGCTTGGCGTGGAAGAGTCCGAGGTGTACTCGCTGCCGGCTCCTTTGGACCTCCGCGGGTTGTCCGTCATTGCCGGAATTGACCGTGCTGACCTTCATTACCCCAAGCACCTGCCGCACACGTCCCGGTTCCTGAACGAGTCCGAGACGTCCAAGGCCGCCAACGTTTTCTCGGCCATGCGCCGCCGCGACATCCTGCTCCACCACCCGTACGATTCCTTCTCCACCTCGGTGCAGGCGTTCCTGGAACAGGCGGCCGCGGACCCGAAGGTCCAGGCCATCAAGCAGACCCTGTACCGGACCTCGGGCGACTCCCCCATCGTTGACGCCCTGATCGACGCCGCCGAGGCCGGCAAACAGGTGCTGGCCCTCGTGGAGATCAAGGCCAGGTTCGATGAGCAGGCCAACATCTCCTGGGCCCGCAAGCTGGAACAGGCAGGCGTCCACGTGGTCTACGGCATCGTGGGCCTGAAAACCCACTGCAAGCTGTCGCTAGTGGTTCGCCAGGAAGTGGACGGGCTGCGCCGCTACTGCCACATCGGCACCGGCAACTACCACCCCCGCACGGCCCGCTACTACGAGGACCTTGGCCTGCTGACCGCCAATGACCAGGTGGGCGAGGACCTTTCCAAGCTGTTCAACCAGCTCTCCGGCTATGCGCCGAAGTCCACGTTCAAGCGGCTCCTGGTCGCTCCCCGCTCCGTCCGCTCGGGACTGATTGACCGCATCGAGACCGAGATCCGCAACGCCCGCGCCGGGCTGGCCGCCAGGGTGCAGATCAAGGTCAACTCCATGGTGGACGAAGCCATCATCGACTCCCTGTACCGCGCCTCCCAGGCCGGTGTGATGGTGGACGTCATTGTGCGCGGCATCTGCTCGCTGCGTCCCGGCGTCCCGGGCCTCAGCGACAACATCACCGTGCGCTCGGTGCTGGGCCGCTTCCTGGAACACTCCCGGGTGTTCGCCTTCGCCAACGGCGGCGATCCCGTGGTGTACATCGGCTCGGCCGACATGATGCACCGAAACCTGGACCGCAGGGTCGAGGCCCTGGTCCAGCTGGCCAATCCTGACGACATCCGCTATGTCCTCGACCTGCTGCAGCGCTACATGGACCCGGAAACAGCCAGCTGGCACCTGGATAACGAGGGCTTGTGGAACCGGCACCACATTGCCGACGACGGCAGCCCCCTCGACGACATCCAGTCCTGGCTGCTGGCCTCGCGCACCCGCCAGCGCAGCCTGAGCCGGCGGTAGGGCTACGGCGTTGGCGAGCGACATCCTCGTAGCAGACCAGACTGACCATCCCGACGAGGCAGTTGCCGTCGTCGCGGCCGGGGCGCTGCCTTGGCGGATCAACTCGGACGGTCTTGAAGTCCTGCTGATCCACCGTCCGCGGTATGACGATTGGTCCTGGCCCAAGGGCAAGATCGACCCCGGCGAGACCATTCCCGAATGCGCCGCACGTGAGGTGCAGGAGGAAATCGGGCTTGCCGCGCCCCTGGGCATCCCGCTCCCACCCATCCATTACCACGTGCCGTCCGGACTGAAGGTGGTCCACTACTGGGCGGTCCAGGTTAACGGTGCCCGGCTCGTTCCAGACGGCAAGGAGGTGGACCGCGTGGTGTGGTGCGCCCCCGAAACGGCCGCCGGGCTGCTGACCAACCCGTCCGACGTCGTTCCCCTGGAGTATCTGCAGGCTGCCCATAGCCGCGGCGACCTGAACACATGGCCGCTGATTGTAGTGCGGCATGCGAAGGCCAAACCGCGCTCGTCCTGGTCCAAAGCAGAGGGTGAACGGCCGCTGGCCGCGACGGGGATCAGGCAGGCCCAGGCCGTGGGCCGGCTGTTGCAGGCCTGGAAGCCGCCGCGCGTGGTGACCAGCCCTTGGCAGCGCTGCGTGTCAACCGTGGCGCCATACCTGAGGGCGACCGGGGCCAAGGTCAAGCTGGTGGAGGCGCTGACAGAACATAAGCACAACCGGACGCCCAAAAAAACCGCTGCCGTCATCGAGTCGCTCCTGGAAAAGGCACAGCCCGTCGCCGTCTGCACGCATCGACCTGCACTGCCCACAGTCCTGGGCCAGCTGGGCAAGCACATGCCGGGCCGTCTACGCACGCTCCTGCCGGACTCGGACCCTTATCTGTCCCCTGGCGAGATGGTGGTATGCCACGTGGCCGTCGGCAACAAGCACCGCATCGTGGCCGTGGAGCAATTGAAGCCCTTCGACGACTAAGGTTTGAGCGCCCGGCCGCCAGCGAACCGGTTCGTTCCGTCGCTGCTGCTGTTGCTGGCCACCACAACCGTTGGCGCCCGGCTGTATCCCGGCATGGCGGATCCGGTCCCTGTCTGGGCGATGTCATCGGCGGCCGCGGGCGGAGCGCCCCGGGTAGACTTTAGCCGTGAGCATCCCGACGCCTTATGAAGACCTCCTGCGTGACGTCCTGGCCCATGGCACGCACAAATCCGACCGCACGGGCACCGGAACCACCAGTGTTTTCGGCCGTCAACTGCGCTTTGACCTTGGCCGGAGCTTCCCGCTGATCACCACCAAACGCGTGCATTTCAAGTCCGTGGCGGTAGAGCTGTTGTGGTTCCTGCGCGGCGAATCGAACGCAAAGTGGATGCAGGATCAGGGCGTGAGCATCTGGAACGAGTGGGCTGACGCGGAAGGCGAACTGGGTCCCGTGTACGGCGTCCAGTGGCGCAGCTGGCCCACCCCTGACGGCGGCCATATTGACCAGATCGCCGAGCTTGTGGAGAACCTCAAAACCAACCCGGATTCACGCCGGCACATCGTGTCCGCGTGGAACGTCTCCGAGCTCAAGGATATGGCGCTGCCTCCGTGCCACGCGTTCTTCCAGTTCTATGTGGCTGACGGCAAACTGTCCTGCCAGCTCTACCAGCGCTCGGCGGACATGTTCCTGGGCGTGCCCTTCAACATCGCCTCCTATGCCTTGCTCACCTGCATGATGGCGCAGCAGGTGGGGCTGGAGCCCGGCGAGTTTGTATGGACCGGTGGTGACGTCCACATCTACGAGAACCACATGGACCAGGTCCTGAAACAGCTGGGCCGGGAACCGTATGAATACCCGCTGCTGTTGATCAACCGGAAGCCGGCCTCGATCTTCGATTACACGATCGAGGACTTCGAGGTGGTGGGTTACCAGCACCACCCCACGATCAAGGCCCCGATCGCCGTATGAGTACCGGAAACGCAGCAGACCCCCAGTCCTTCGCCCAGGAGCTTGCCGGCTCCGTGACCGGCGTCGGCCTCGTGTGGGCGCAGACGTCCGGCGGCGTGATCGGCAAAAACGGCGACATGCCCTGGCACCTGCCCGAAGACCTGAAGCACTTCAACCGCCTCACCATGGGGCATCCGGTGATCATGGGCCGCAAGACGTGGCTGTCCTTCCCGGACAAGTACCGTCCCCTGCCGGGCCGGACCAACATTGTGATCACGCGGCAGAAAAACTGGGGCGAAACGCCCGAGGCGGAGGGCGCCGTCGTGGTCCCCTCCCTGGATGATGCCCTCATGGAGTCTCAGTTCGTCGACGGCGGCGGGACCGTGTGGATCCTGGGCGGCGGCGAAGTCTTCCGCCAGTCCACCGAACTCGCCAACGTCGCGGTGGTCACCACCATCGATGTGGAGGCCGACGGCGACACGTTCGCTCCCGAGCTCGACGAAACCTGGGAGGCGGCGGCGTCCGTTCCGCCGGATGGGTGGCTGACAGCAGCCAACGGAACACGCTACAGGTTTACCAAATGGATTAGGACGCAGGGCTGAGATGTTGAAAAAACCGGAAACACTGTTTGTCCTGGGCTACATGCTGCTGCCGCTGCTGGCGCTGCTGTCTGCGATCGTTGGCCTGACCATGATCCTGGGCGGCAACAAGATCGCCGGGGCCATCATCCTGGTGGTGGTGACGCAGGTCTTCGCCTTCGGCGCCTTCTACGCGTTGCGGCTCCGCAAAGCCGCGGTGCTGGCGGAAAATAACCGCGGCTGACATCAGTTTCCTGCCGCACGCTGCCGCACGCCGTCCCCACGGGGTATGACGTAACCGACTGCGCCTGACCCGTTCCGGCGTCTAAACTGTACGAATGACTACAGCAGCTACCCCCTCCGTCGGCCTGGTCGGATGGCGCGGCATGGTCGGCTCCGTCCTGATGCAGCGTATGCAGGACGAAGGCGACTTCGCCAACATCAACCCGGTGTTCTTCTCCACGTCAAACTCGGGAGCTGCCGCCCCGTCGATTGCCGGTGCTGCCGCCGGCGCGGCCGGCAAGCTTGGGGACGCGTTCGACGTCGAAACGCTGGCCAAGCTGCCCATCATTGTCACCGCCCAGGGCGGGGACTACACCAAGCGCGTGCACACCGAGCTGCGCAGCCGCGGCTGGGACGGCCTCTGGATCGACGCCGCCTCCACGCTGCGCATGAACGACGACTCGATCATCGTGCTGGACCCGATCAACCGCGACGTCATCGACAAGGGCCTGGTCAACGGCACCAAGGACTTCATCGGCGGCAACTGCACGGTTTCCTGCATGCTGATGGGCCTCGGCGGGCTGTTCAAGAACGGCCTCGTCGAATGGGGCACCTCCATGACCTACCAGGCGGCCTCCGGCGGCGGCGCCCGGCACATGCGCGAGCTGCTCAGCCAGTTCGGCACGCTCAACGCCGAGGTCAGCTCCGAACTGGACGACCCGGCGTCGGCCATTCTGGAAATTGACCGCAAGGTCCTGGCCCACCAGCGCACCGACATCGACGCCACCCAGTTCGGCGTGCCGCTGGCCGGTTCCCTCATCCCGTGGATCGATGCGGACCTGGGCAACGGACAGTCCAAGGAAGAGTGGAAGGCCGGGGCTGAAACCAACAAGATCCTGGGCACCTCGGACGAAAACCGGATCATCATGGACGGCCTGTGCATCCGGATCGGCGCCATGCGGTCGCACTCGCAGGCGCTGACGCTCAAGCTCCGCGAGGACCTGTCCGTAGCCGAGATCGAGAAGCTTCTCGCGGAAGACAACGAGTGGGCCAAGGTCATCCCGAACACCAAGGAAGACTCCATGGCAGGCCTGACCCCCGTGGCCGCGTCCGGCACACTGGACATCCCCGTGGGCCGCATCCGCAAGATGGAAATGGGCCCGGAATACATCAGCGCCTTCACCGTTGGTGACCAACTGCTCTGGGGCGCCGCCGAGCCGCTGCGCCGCATGCTCAACATCGCCACCGGGAACCTGTAGGTCCGCCTCACTCTAAGCAGCAACGCGGGGTCACTTAAGGCCCATTCCATACCGTCGGATGGGCCTTAAGTGACCCCGCGTTGCTATCAGTGTCAGGTGTTGAGGAACGCGCGGTATAGTTCGGCCGCCTTCTCGAGAGCCGCCTGAGCGGCGGGTCCCAGTAGTCGCGTCTCGTCAAAGAGTTCAGGCACGACGGCGGCGCTCCGGGTCCTGCCGGCGCGCGCCCACGTGCCGATCACTTCTCCCCCTGCCACGACTGTCTTCTTGAATACTCCGTTGCCGCCCGGGACGATCTTGTTGGCGTGCTCCGGCGCCAAGACGAGGCTGCGGTCCTGGTAGCCCAGCACAAACTCGTCGAAGCCCGCAAGCAGGAGGACAGACCGCTGTCCGGGCACACCGTCGTCGAGCATTGACGCAGTCTCCGATGACATCCAATAGCTCGCACCCCCGAATTCCAGCTCCGCCAGCTGCCCGCGGACGAGTTCAAACGCCGCCCGCGCGTCGGTCAGGGGAATCTGCGTCCACCATGCGAAGTCGCGGACGCTGGCAGGGCCGTGGCTGCGGAAGTAACGCAGCATGAACTCGGCAATCGCTTCCTGGTGTTCAAGGTCCCGAGACACCGGGATCCAGTCATCGAACGCCACCAGAAGCTGCTGGTTCCCGGCCAATGGTCCTTGGACCAACCATCCGTGCCGACACAACGTCCCCAGGATATGGATCCCGCGCTGACCGGTGGTGGGCTGCCCGGCTGCCTCAAACACGTCAAAGGCTTCGGTCCGGCTCACGGGACCGCCGGCCGCGATCCGCTCCAGGGCCACGTCGCGGCATTTCTCGATGTCCGCCCACGTGATGTCCAGTTCCCGGTGCCGGCTGGCAAGGATGCGGCTGAGACGCTCTGTGGTCAGGCCCAGCATCCAGCGCAGATCCTCGGGAGCTACAAAGTGCAGCGTGCCGCGCATCGGCCAGGACCGGACCACGCTGCCACTGTCCAGGGCTGCCCGGACGTCCGTCAACCCTGCACCCGGAACGCGGAGGCCGATGGCCCAGAGCGCGGCCTGCAGGTCCTGCGCCTGCGTGGCCGTCATCCAGCGGACCGCATCCTCAACAGAGCCACGTCCGGAGCCAATCAGTCCTTGAGAGGCAAGGCGCAACCTGCCCATCACCTTGGGGCTCACGCGGTTCACGGCCATGCCCTCATCGTAGGGCCTTGCCCGATAGGGTGTAACCATGACTTTGGGGAGTTTGTGGCACTTGTTCGCGCGCGGAACACAGCTATGGCTGCTGGCAGGGAGCATTTCGGTCCTGGCCGGCGTGGCCATCGATCGGTTTGGTGGCCTGCGTCCTCGCTGCCGCCAGCAACGCGGGGCTTCCGGGACTCGTGGTCTGGCTTTTTATGGGGCCATATTTGGCGCTGACCGGCTGGGCCGCCGCCCTGCTGGGCATGGCCACGAACGTCCGGCTGATGGGCGCCGTTGACGGGCTCCTGGCTCCGGTCACCCAGGCAGGCTGACGCTAGAGCGCCAGGCCAATGAGCAGCGGTTCCGGGTGAAGTTCAATGCCAAAGCGTTCGACGACGCCGGCGCGCACCTCGCGCGCGATGGCCAGCATGTCCGTGGCGCTGGCGGTGCCGCGGTTGGTGATGGCCAGCGTATGTTTCGTGGACAATGACGCCCGGCCGCCGGAGGCGCTGACCCCTTCCAGGCCATAGCCCTTGCCGAACCCTGCCTGGTCGATCAGCCACGCGGCGGACAGCTTCACCAGCCCGTCCGCCCCGGCGGGGTACTGCGGCGCGGACTCCGGCAGCGTTGCCGCCACGTCCACGGGGACTATCGGGTTGGTGAAGAACGAACCGGTGGAATAAGTGTCCCGGTCGGCCGGGTTGAGCACCATGCCCTTGGAGGCCCGCAACCGCAGGACTTCCCGGCGGACATCGTTGGAGTAAGCCCGTTTACCTGCCTCCACACCGAGTGAGCGGGCCAGTTCGGCGTAGCGGATGGGCGCGCTCATCCGGCCCAGCGGGAGCTGGAATTCCACGGTCAGCACCACGTAGCGGGGTGAGCCCTCGACAGTGGTCTGCTTCAGAATGGAATCGCGGTAGCCGAACTTCAACTCGGAGTTTGTGAAGGTCTGGACCGAGTTCCGGCTCCGGTCCCAGGTGCGTACCGCCGCGATGGTTTGGGAGACGTCCGATCCGTAGGCACCGACGTTCTGCACCGGCGTGGCGCCCGTGGCGCCCGGGATACCGGACAGCGCTTCAAGGCCGGACCAGGCATGCAGCACGGCGTGTTCCACCAGGGCATCCCAATTGTGGCCGGCCTGGACCACCACTGCCACGCCGCCGCAGGAATCCTCGGCGTTGACGGTGAACCCCTGCGAGGCGATCCTGATCACGGTGCCGGGGAAACCGTCGTCGGAAATCAGGAGGTTGGAGCCGCCGCCGATGATGAGTACCTGCTCCCCCGCAGCGTCCGCCGTGCGGACGGCGTCGATGATCACCGCCTCGGTTGTGGCCTCAATGTACTTGCCGGCGGGTCCTCCGACGGCGGCGGTGGTCAGCTCGGAGAGCAAAGTGGAAGTCACCAGACCACACTATAGGGAAAGCCACCCGAACGACCCTAGCGTCATGCACAGCAACAGCAAACCAACAGTGCCGGGGGCAGATCCGCTGCCGGCATAGGCCACCACCACGGCATTGCGCCAGGCAGTGACCTCGGCAGCGGCGGTTGTGTTGGCGGTCAAAGGATCATGAAAGCCTGACGACGGCCTGGGCCTTCATCAGCACTTTCTGGCCGGCAGCAACCACGGTGAGGTCAATGCGGGCGGTGCCCGCCTCGGCGTCGAGCTTTCCGATGGCGCCGCTGACCTCAATGGTGGCCCCGGCCTCCGAGGTTCCGGTGGTGTCCGTGACCAGGACCGGCTTGGTGAAGCGGGTCTGGAAGTCGACGACGGCGGCGGGGTCGCCGGCCCAGTCGGTCACCAGCTGCACGGCGGCACCCATGGTGAACATGCCGTGGGCAATAACGCCGGGCAGTTCCACGCCGGTGGCGAAGGCTTCGTTCCAGTGGAT
Organism: Pseudarthrobacter sp. S6; assembly: GCF_050156575.1. Classification (NCBI taxonomy): domain Bacteria; kingdom Bacillati; phylum Actinomycetota; class Actinomycetes; order Micrococcales; family Micrococcaceae; genus Pseudarthrobacter; species Pseudarthrobacter sp. S6. The sequence goes on from NZ_CP189581.1 coordinate 3,315,222, forward strand.
GGGGTTGAAGTCGCCGGAGGCGCCGGCGTACTTGACCAGGTCGGTGCGGGTGACCTCGACGGTGCGGCTGCCGATGTCCTGGCCGGCGCTGAGTTCGTGGATGCTGGGGCTCATGGTTACTGTCCCTCTCCACGGACGAGGATGGATGACGTGGTAGTGGCGACTGACTCGCGCGAATCGTCTGCTGCGAGGGCGAAAATCTCCTGGCGGGTGGTGATCATGGCGCCGCCGCCCATGGCACGGACACCGTCAACGTGCAGTTCGGCAACCAGGCGGTCTCCGGCAACGATGGGGCGGTGGTGGATGAAACGCTGGTCGGCGTGGACCACTCGGGAGAAGTCGATGCCGGCATCCGGATCCTCGATCAGCTGGGCATCGGCGCGCTGGGCGATGATGATGGCAAACGTGGGCGGTGCCACCAGGTCTTTGTGCCCCAGGGCCTTGGCGGCCTCGACGTCGAAGTGGGCTGGGTGCGCGGCCTTGACCGCGCGGGCGAACTCGCGGATCTTCTCGCGGCCGACGTCGTAAACCTCTGCGGCAGGGTAGCTGCGGCCCTGCAGGTCCGGATTGATAGTCATGGAATCAAGCCTAGCGGCACGCGTCCGGGCGCCCGCGCTGATGACATGGGGAAGGACAGGAATAACACTACGGTATGATGAATACATCAATTCATCAATTCATGGCCGTACCTCCGCTCGGCCGTGACGAGAAAGCACAGGCAGCGATGATTTCGGCAGCGCAATCCCCCTTATACGAGATCAAGGCAAACCTGTTCAAGGCCCTCGCCCACCCGGCGCGGATCCGAGTGCTCGAACTGCTGTCCGCGGCGCCGGACAACTCGGGCACCGTCAGCTACCTGCTGGCCGAGACGGGCCTCGAGGCATCCCACCTTTCCCAGCATCTCGCCACCCTGCGCCGGCACGGGGTGGTGACCTCGGTCCGTTCCGCAAACACCGTGACCTACCGGTTGGCCCACCCGAAGATCGCCGAATTGCTGGCCATCGCACGGACCTTCCTCCTCGACAGCCTGACCGATTCCAACGAACAGCTCAAACTCGCGCAGGGACTGCCCAGCGAGCATCTGAAGGGTTCAAATTCATGAGTGCTGCCCTGGCGCATCTCAGCCGGTTCCTGCCGTCCCGCCGCGACTATGACGGGCTGCGTTCGTCCTGGAAAACGGATCTGCTGGCCGGCATCACCGTGGGGATTGTGGCCTTGCCGCTGGCTTTGGCCTTCGGAGTGAGTTCAGGCGTCGGCGCCGAAGCCGGACTCATCACCGCCGTCGTGGCCGGCCTGGTCGCTGCGGTCATGGGCGGCTCGCACGTCCAGGTCTCCGGCCCCACCGGCGCGATGGTCGTGGTGCTGGCCCCGGTGGTCGCCACGCACGGCGTCGGCAGCATCGCATTGGTCTCCCTGATCGCAGGGCTGCTGGTGGCCATCCTGGGCATCAGCGGGCTGGGCCGGGCGGTGGCCTTCATCCCGTGGCCGGTAGTGGAGGGCTTCACGCTCGGCATCGCCGCGATCATCTTCCTCCAGCAGGTCCCCATGGCCACCGGCACCGCGGGGATACCGGGCCACAACACCCTGCTGGCCGCCGTCGAGAGCGCCTCCCAGGCCACCTTGCCCGCAGTTCTTCAGACGCTCGGCGTCGTGGTGGGTGTGGCTGCCGTGATGCTCCTGCTCCCGAAGCTGAACAAAGCCCTGCCCGCGAGCCTGGTCGCGGTGCTGCTGGCCACCGTGGCGGCCGAGCTGCTGCAGCTGGACATTCCACGGATCGGCGCCCTGCCGCACTCCCTGTCCGCACCATCGATGCCGTCCCTTGATCCGGCAGCGCTGGGCGGGCTGCTGATGCCCGCGGTGTCCATTGCGATACTTGCCGCTATCGAGTCCCTGCTGTCCGCACGGGTGGCGGCCGGCCTGGCTGGCCCTGGCGGGAGGCCCTCCGGGGCGTACAGTCCGGACCGGGAACTCATGGGGCAAGGGCTGGCCTCAGTTGCAGCGGGGTTCTTCGGCGGCATGCCGGCCACAGGCGCCATCGCCCGGACCGCGGTCAATGTACGCTCCGGAGCCAAGACCCGGCTCGCTGCGATTGTTCACGCGCTCGTGCTGCTGGCCATCATCTACCTGGCAGCCGGCCTGGTAGGAAAGATCCCGCTGGCGGTCCTGGCCGGAATCCTGATGGTCACGGCAACCCGCATGGTGTCACGGCACACGGTCACTGCCATCATGCGCTCCACCCGAGCCGACGCCTTCGTGTTCATCCTGACGGCGTTTATTACCGTGGCCTTCGACCTGATCGTGGCCATCGAGATCGGGCTTGTCGCCGCGGCCCTCTTTACGCTGCGGAAGTTCGCCACGCTCAGCAGCGTAAAGCGTGAAGAGATTCCGGGACCGCACGAGGAGGGGGACGAGCACATCGCGCTATTCAGGCTGGACGGGGCCATGTTCTTCGGCGCCGCGGAACGCGTCCTGCAGGAAATTAGCCAGGTCCGGGACATCCAGGTGGCAATAATCCGACTGTCACAGGTCCGGATGCTCGACGCCACCGGAGCCCACATGCTGGTGGAGGTCATCTCGGCGCTGGAGCTGCGCGGCGTGACAGTCCTGCTGAAAGGTGTTCAGCCCCAACACCTCGAGCTCGTGACCAACGTCGGCGTCATACGCTCACTGAGGCATCACAAGCACCTGTTCACGTCCCTGCCCGAGGCTGTGGAGCACGCCCGCAGCCACGTACTCCGGAACGCTGCCGCTAACGCTTGAGGTTCTTCCGGATGGTCTGGCCCCGCACCACAATCCCGACGATGTGCAGGACCAGGCCCAGGCCGATAACCGCAAGGGACGCCATGGCGAGGTCACGGTTGTTGGTGGTGTTGCCCACCAGGTTCAGGATGATCCCGACGCCGATGAGGCCCATGGCGCCGAATACCAGGACTTTGTACGAGGTGGGCGCTGACTCCCAGAATTCTTTGAGCACCGTGACAGTCTACCGAGCAGGTTCAGAACAGCGATTCCTGCACGGCCGGGCTGCCGCCGTCGTGCCCGACCGACTGCGCCGGGGCGCCATCCAAAAAGACCCCGTGAACCAGATAGCGGGTAACGGTCACGGGGTCTCCTGTGCTTTGGGTGTACGGGTGGGGCTACAGCGCCGGCTGCACGCCGAACGCTACCGCGAGCTTCATGATCTTCTCGGCGCGGCCCAGACGGGGCAGGTCCGAGCCGTCGCGGATGACGCGGCCGTTGGCTTCGAAGTCGGACATAAAGTCCGTGGCCCAGGCGACGTCCGACGGCGTGGGGCTGATGACCTCGTTGATGACGTTGGTCTGATCGATGGCCAGGCACAGCTTGCCGGTCATCCCCATCATCACGGTGATGCCGGTCTGCTCTCGCAGAATGGGGTGGTTGGTGCCGACGGTGGGGCCGTCGATGGGGCCCGGCAGGTTGCCGACGCGGCTGGCAACCACCAGTTTCGCGCGCGGGTAAGCCATGGCCTCCGGGGTGGCCGCCATGCCGGTGTCGCGGCGGAAGTCGCCGGAGCCGAAGGCGAGGCGGAAAGCACCCTGGGCCTTGGCGATGTTGTTGGCTTCCTCGATGCCGAGCGCCGATTCCACGAGCGGGATGACGGGCGTCTTGCCGTCCATCCGGTGGAAGCTTTCGGTCACCTGGTCAGCTGATTCGGTCTTGGCGAGCATCACGCCGAGCAGGCCGGGCGTACCGCGCAGCCCTGCCAGGTCATCGGCCCAGAACGGGCTGGTGGCATCGTTGATGCGGACCCAGGCCTGGCCGCCGCCGCTGAGCCAGTCAATCACGTGTCCGCGTGCCTCGTCCTTTTGCGACGGGTCCACGGCGTCCTCGATGTCCAGGATAATCGAGTCAGCGCGCGAAACAGCCGACTGGTCAAACAGGTCGGTTTTCATGGCGTTGACCAGAAGCCACGAACGGGCGATTTCTGCTGGGATATTGCGCTTGGGGCGTAAGGTCTCGGTGGCGGTGGGTGACGTCATGCTACTACCGTATCTGCCCGGGCACCGCCAGCGCTAAGCCATGGCGCCGGACGTGCCGAACAATACAGATGCGACCGGGATACGGCAGGCTCAGTTGCCCGTGAGTTCCGCATAGAGCTTTCGGACGCGGGTGTTGATATCGTCGCGGACAATCCGCATGCGTTCGGTGCCTTCGATGCCCCGGGTGGAAGGTTCGTCGGTTTCCCAGGTTTCGAAGCGGGTGCCTTCGCGGGCTTCGAGCTTGGCTTCGGTGCCCAGCACGATAACGACGTCGACGGCGTCAAGCACCTCGTCAGTGACGGCCTTGGGGTGCTCCCCCGTGATGTCGATGCCGAGCTCGTTTAGGGATTCCACGGCCTCACTGTTCAGGCAGCTGCCCGGCCTGGTGCCTGCCGAGTAAACGGTGACGTCGTTCCCGGCGAGATCGCGCATGAGGCCGGCCGCCAGTTGGGATTTGCCGCCGTTCTTGCTGCAAACGAACAGGATGCGGGGAGAGTTGGCGCCTTCGGTCATGAGTTGGTGTCTTCTTTCTGTTCTGCGGAGAGGCCGTGGACCAGCCCGGTAGGGAAACCTGTCGAGGCCGCGGGGACGTCGCAGCTGGTGCCGCCATCGGAGGAGCACACCCCGGTTTCGGGCAACTCCAGGTGAACAGTGCCCGCCGCGGCCTGGTCGCCGGCGAGAGCCGTGGCGACAGACCTGACCTGTTCGTAGCCCGTAGCCAGCAGAAACGTCGGGCACGGCCATAGGACTTCATGCCGACGATGTAGAAGTTTGCCTCCGGGTGGGCGAGCAGCCTGGCACCGTGCGGCTGGACCGTGCCGCAGGAGTGGAATTCGGGTTCGATCAGCGGCCCCAGCCGGGCGGGTGCTTCGACGGCGGGGTCAAGGTTCAGCCGGAGTTCGCCGCACCTCTGGAGCCGGAAGGATATCTCCGGCGTCGCGGCCAGCGGGGCAAGGTAGTGATCAATCAGCTCACCGCCACAAGGCAGTGCCGTCAGGCGGGGGGCCTCCCAACCGGTGGGTTCCAGCAAACGCTCTGCCGCGGCGTCAGCTGTTCGCCGGGATCAGTGACTCGATGAGTTCTTCTATGCGGGTCTTGATCTCGTCGCGGATGGGGCGGACGGATTCGACGCCCTGGCCGGCCGGATCCTCCAGGACCCAGTCTTCGTAGCGTTTGCCCGGGAAGTAAGGGCACTCGTCGCCGCAGCCCATGGTGATCACGACGTCGGACTCCTTGACGGCCTCTGTGGTGAGGACCTTGGGGATCTCGGCAGACATGTCGATGCCGAGCTCCGCCATGGCCTCGACGGCGGCCGGGTTGACCTTGCCGGCGGGCTGGGAACCGGCGGAGCGGACCTCGATCCCGCCGTTGGAGAGTGTGGCGAGGAAGGCGGCGGCCATCTGGGACCGGCCGGCGTTGTGGACGCAGACGAACAGAACGGAGGGCTTTTTGACGGTTTCGATGCTCACGTGGTTCTCCTTGGATCCAAACATTGATACTTGTCGATACAGTGAGTGTCGGATTAGATATTGACGCTTGTCAATATCTCGTTTAGGCGGCACGCAGTCGGGGCGCCAGGTCTCGGACGCGGTGTGAAATGTCGGTAAAGGCATTGTCAAAGGCCTCCCTGGTGTTCAGTCGCAGGGGATCCGAAATTGACCAATGGATACCGCGAAGACCGGAGAGCTCCTCATGGGCGTTATCGCACACGGTCACAATGAAGTCGTCGTCGCGCCCAACATCCTCCAGCCGGCGCGGGGAAACGTGGGCCAGGGCCACGCCGTGCCGGCGGGCGACATCGATGGCCCCCGGGGAAATACTGCCCGCCGGATGCGTTCCGGCCGAGATGCAGGGAATTCCGCTGACCTGCTTCCAGAGCGCGGCGGCCAGTTGCGACCGGGCACTGTTCCGCGTGCACAAGAAAAGCACGCGGCTGGCCCCGCGCCCGGCCCCCGGAGCGAGCCCTTCGAGCGCACCGGCGGCGAGCCGGAAGTAGCTGCGCCGCCTGTCTGCTTCTGAGCGGTGACGGGTCGCCAGGCCCGCCCCCTCCAACGCGCGCAGGTGGTGGGAGAGCAGATTCGATGGCATCCCGAGCTCGGCCTGCAGTTCCGTCGGGGAAAGATCACCCAGTGTCAGCAGGTCCACGATGCGCAGCCGTGCGGGATCCGCGAGGGCGGCATGCTTGGCGACCCGCGCCTGAAAGGCTTCAGCTGGCTCAGTATTCATTGGTTCAATTTTGACTGAGATAATATCGTGGGTCAAGCTAGTTGGCATGACTTCCAATCAGCCGCCACTGTGGCGCCGCGCCGTCGCCGAACTGCTGGGCACCGGCCTGCTCGTCACCATCGTTGTCGGTTCCGGGATCGCGGCGCAGCAGCTATCCCCCGGTGACGTGGGCCTACAGCTACTGCAGAACAGCACCGCCACATTCCTGGGATTGACTGTATTGATCCTCATCCTCGGCCCCGTCAGCGGCGCTCATTTCAACCCCGCGGTCTCGCTCGTCGACTGGGTCCTGGGGCGGCGCCGCGGTACCGGGTTGACACTGCCGGAGCTCGGCACCTACGCGATTGCACAAACCGTGGGTGCCGTCGGCGGCAGCGCGCTCGCGAACGCCATGTTTGAGGTGGGAACCTCCATCTCGATGAAGGACCGTGCCACCACCGGGCACCTGTTGGGTGAAGTCGTCGCCACCGCAGGACTCGTCCTGCTGATTTTCGCCCTGGCCGCGACCAACCGGGGAGCCCTTGCGGCTCCGGCGGTAGGTGCCTATATCGGCGCCGCCTACTGGTTCACGTCCTCGACGTCGTTCGCCAACCCGGCCGTGACGGTCGGCCGCATCTTCAGCGACACCTTCGCCGGCATCGCGCCGGGCTCCGTCCCCGGCTTCGTGGTGGCGCAGCTGCTCGGGGCAGCCGTAGGTCTGGGGCTGCTGCTCTTCCTGTTCCCCTCCGCCGCGAACTATGCGGACGACGTCGTCCTTCCGCGCTCGTCGGAAAAGGCCAGCTCCTAGTACGTCACCGGCCGGCCGGGCCGGGTGCCCCCGGCAGCCGAGCCGCGACGGAACCGCAATGCCCATATATTGATGACAGTCAATATTGAGGCATAATGGGTACATGAACTTGGCGCCCCTCCTCGACCAGGCCACGGATGACGACTGCCGCACTCCGGCAGGGCCGACAGCGCTGGGGGCCGAGGAAGCGCAGCAGAAAGCCCTGGTCTTCAAGGCACTGGCCGATCCGAACCGGCTGCGGCTGCTCTCCATCGTCAGGGCCGATGCTTCCGGCGAAACCTGCGTGTGCGACCTGACGGCACCGCTGGACCTGGGCCAGCCCACGGTCTCCCACCACCTGAAAATCCTGGTGGAGGCAGGGCTGCTGCACCGCGAAAAACGCGGCACCTGGGCCTACTACTCCCTCGTCCCCGGCGCCCTCGACGCCGCCGCCGGCATCCTGGCCAACTTATGACCTCCACGGTGACCCTGCGGAACATGGAGCCGCCCGACTGGCCGTCAGTCCGGCGGATTTACCAGGAAGGTATCGACACCGGCCAGGCAACCTTCGAAACGCAAGCCCCTGACTGGGACTCGTTCGACCGGTCCAGGCTGCCCGGCCACCGCCACGTCGCAGCATCCACCTACGGTCAAGTCCTGGGCTGGGCCGCGGCATCGCCCACTTCCTCCCGACCGGCCTACGCAGGAGTAGTGGAACACTCCATCTACGTGACCGCGGAAGCCTGCGGCTTTGGTCTCGGCAAAGCCCTCCTGAACGCTCTCATCAACTCCACGGAGAGCGCTGGAATCTGGACGATCCAGGCCACCGTGTTTCCCGAGAATGGACCCAGCCTCCGCCTCCACCAGACCGCAGGTTTGGCGCGTCCCGGGCAGTGTGTCATACGGATCGCCCCTAGTCCGTGCCGAGCCAACTCAGCCGCTTCAAGGTCCAGGTCACCCAAGCTGCGGGAAACTTTCAACACAGCCGCACCGGCAGGACGCTCGGCAATCGCCCTGCAATGATGAATCCGTGACTATCGCAAAAACAGTTCTGTTGTTCATCCTCGCCGCCGCGGCCGAAATTGGTGGGGCCTGGCTCGTTTGGCAGTCTGTCCGCGAGGGCAAGGACTGGTGGTGGGCGGGCCTGGGAGTGCTCGCCCTCGGGATCTACGGCTTCGCCGCGACCCTGCAGCCGGACGCCCACTTCGGCCGGATACTCGCCGCCTACGGAGGAGTGTTCGTGGCCGGATCACTGATCTGGGGCATGATCTTCGATGGGTTCCGGCCTGACCGGTGGGATGTCACCGGCTCCGTGATCTGCCTGCTCGGGGTGGTCGTAATCATGTTCGCACCACGCAACGCTGTCTGAAAATCCGCCTTGAATACATATATCCGTGAATACATTCCTGGCTGTACTATTGACTGATGGAAACCCTTGTACGTGCCCCGGTTCTGGCCCGGTTCGGCTACGCGGTCTCCGACCCTACCCGGGCGCGGATTCTGCTCGCCTTGGCGGATGTGCCCGGATACCCGTCCGACCTGGCCGATTCACTGGGCGTCTCGCGGCAGAGCATGTCCAATCATCTGACATGCCTGCGGGGCTGCGGCCTGGTGGTGGCCGTCCCGGACGGCCGGCGGACCCGGTATGAGCTTGCTGATGCACGGCTGGGCCACGCGATCATGGATCTGTTGGGCGTAGTGCTGTCCGTGGATCCTGCCTGCTGCGCACCCGACGGGACGTGCCTGGCGTGACCACGGGAATTCAAAGTGGGCCGACCGCTGACCGCCGTGTTGTCCTGAGCCGCCGCATCCGCATGTTCGCGGCCGCGACGATCACCTACAACGTCGTTGAGGCCGTGGTCGCATTGTGGGCGGGCAACTTGGCCGGTTCCTCGGCCCTCGTCGGATTCGGGCTTGATTCGTTGATCGAGGTCGCTTCCGCGGTCGCCCTGTCCTGGCAGTTTTCCGCGCGGGACCCGGAACGGCGCGAGCACATCACCCTGCGGCTCATCGCGATATCCTTCTTCGCCCTCGCACTGTTCGTCGCCGCGGACTCGGTCAGGACCCTGTCCGGAGGCGACCAGGCACAACATTCCAGCCCCGGTATTCTGATCGCTGCCCTGTCCCTGGCCATCATGCCCGTCCTGTCCTGGCTCCAACGCCGAGCGGGCCGAGAACTTGGCTCCCGAACCGCGGTCGCAGATTCAAAACAGACCCTGCTATGCACATATCTGTCCGCCGTTCTGCTGGTGGGCCTGGTTCTCAACAGCGCACTGGGATGGTGGTGGGCAGACGCCGGCGCGGCACTGATCATCGCCGGGATCGCCACTCGCGAAGGCCTCAACGCCTGGAAAGGGGACGTTTGCTGCGCCGTCCCTGAGCCGGGAACCGGACCGGCCGATTTGCTCGATCCGGCATCCCGGAAGTCGGATGTTGCGCAAAGCCATGCTTCCGGCTGCTGCGCCGTAGCCGAATCGAGTACCGGCAGTAAAGTGAGAATAGAACTCCTGCACATCGATGACTGCCCGAATGTGGCAAAAGCACTCGAGCAGGTGGAAGCCGCCCTGGTAGCCTTGGGTCGCCAGGACATCCGCGTCCATATGCGGCGCATCAAGACTTCGGCAGATACGGCCGGGACAGGCTTTGCCGGTTCTCCAACGATCACGGCAGACGGGGCTGACATCTTTCCCGCCGGGGCGCCGGCCGGCGATCTAGCCTGCAGGATCTACCTCACGCCAGACGGTCTTGCCGGCGTTCCGACCATCGATCAGGTGATGGAAGCCCTGACGAACCACGGCCTCTGACACTTACCATCAGCGTTCCGTCTTGCCGTGACCAACTCATAAGGCTTCCCCCGTGATCGAGCCTGACGAGCTAGTGTCAAAACTCTGGATCTCGACAGGCTCGATCACCGGGGCTCAGGGGAGGGTGCTGCCCCGTGCCGCAACCCATAGCCCGTACCAGTCGGCCCGGGTCATGGCCTCCGCAACGCGGGCGGCGTCCGCGCAGGCCGCGATTCTCGCCGTATTAACGGTGCCGATCACGGGCGCGATGCCAGCCGGATGCTTCATCAGCCATCCCAGAAGGACAGCCTCCCCCGTGGTGCCGTACTGACCGGCAAGCTCCGCAACCATCGCGGCCGCGGCAGTCTCGGCCGCCGTCGGGTTTTCCGGAGCTGCCCCGGTGTACAGGCCCTGCGCCAGCGCACCGTAAGCCTGCACGGTGACGCCGTTGCTGCTGCAGTATTCCAGAGTCCCGTGCGGGAAGCTGTAATCCACCGATTCCGGATGGTTCACCAGCACCTGGCTCTCCAGCCAGGCCCGCTTCAGCAGGCTCATCTCCAGCTGGTTGGCCACCACCGGCACCTCCAGCCGTTCCTGCAGCGCATCGATCTGCGCGCCGGACATGTTGGACACCCCCAACGCCCGCACCTTGCCGTCAGCCAGCAATTGCCCGACGGCGGCCGCCACCTCCGCCAGGTCCGTCAGGGGATCCGGGCGGTGCAGCAGGAGGACGTCCACGTAGTCCGTCTGCAGTCTCTTCAGGCTGCCGTCCACCCGTTCCAGGATGGATTCCCGGCTGAGGTCATAGTGCGTGGCCAGCCCGCGTTCGTTGAGGCGGATCCCGGACTTGGTCTGCAGCCGGATCCGGTCGCGCAGCCCGGGCGTTGCCGCCAGCACCTCGCCGAACACCGCTTCAGACTTGCCGCTGCGGTAGATGTCCGCGTGGTCGAACAGCGTAATGCCGGCATCCAGTGCGGCCTCGACGGCGGCAGCGGCTTGGTCCACATGTTCGGTTCCGTGCGGTTCGTCGGTCCAGCGGCCGCCCAGGCCCATGCAGCCGTAGATGAGTTCCTGCATCAGCGCAGCCAGGCGGTGCTGTTGGCGCCCAGTTTGCCGTCTTCCATCGCTGAGCTGCTCACCAGCAGCGCTCCTCCCGGCAGTTCGACGGCGGTGTCCCCGAAGTTGGTAACGGACTGCCAGCCGCCGGGGCGTCGGAAATGCAGGACATCCGGGGAACCGGTCTCCACCCATTCCAGCTCCTCCCCGGCTTGGAGATTCCGGCGCAGCTTCAGGCCCGTGCGGTACAGCTCCAGGGTGGAGTTTTCGGCCCCGTCCTGCGCCTCCACCGCGTACTTGCTGAACCAATCCGGCTGCGGCAGGTGCGCGCCGCCGTCGCCAAAGCCGAAGGAGGTCCCCTCAACCGTCCACGGCAGCGGCACGCGGCAGCCGTCACGGCCCACCTCAACACCCTTGTTCCGGAAGAAGGCGGGGTCCTGGCGTTCAGCGTCGGGAATCTCTGCCACTTCCTGCAGTCCCAGTTCCTCGCCCTGGTACAGGTAGGCGGAACCGGGAACCGCGAGCATCAGCAGGGTGGCGGCGCGGGCACGGCGCTCGCCGAGCTCCACGTCCAATTCCTCCTTGGGGCCGCCGGCCAGCAGCCAGTCCTTCCCGTCCTGGCCCTTGGCGTGCTTCCTGCGTGCGGACGTCTTGGGCAGGCCGTAGCGTGTGGCATGCCGGACGACGTCGTGGTTGGAGAAAACCCAGGTGGAGGAAGCGCCGGTCGCGGCGGCTTCGGCGAGGTTGCGGGTGATGATTTCGCGGAAATCCTCGGCGTTGAAGTCAGCCTGGAGCAGGTCGAAGTTGAAGGCCTGGCCGAGGCCCTCCGGGCTGGCGTAGCGGGCACGGCGGGTGGCATGCACCCAGGCTTCGGCGACGGCGGTGCGTGGCGGGTTGTATTCGTTGAAGACTTCGCGCCATTCGACGTAGATGTCGTGCACGTCGTCCCGGTCCCAGAACGGGTGCGAACCGTCGTCGAACCCGTCGGTACCGGTGTTGGCCTCGGTCAGCTCCAGCTTGGAGAGGAGCGGCTCGGTGAGGTCCTTGGTAAGGGCATGGGCAACGTCCACGCGGAATCCGTCCACGCCGCGGTCGGACCAGAAACGCAGGGTCTTCAGGAAGTCATCGCGGACCTCGCGGCTGGCCCAGTTCAGGTCCGGCTGCTCCTTGGCGAAGATGTGCATGTACCACTGCCCGGGGGTTCCGTCGGGCTCGATGATGCGTTCCCAGGCGGGTCCGCCGAAGACGGAGTCCCAGTCCGACGGCGGAAATTCGCCGTTGGGTCCTTTACCGTCACGGAAGATGTAGCGCTCGCGCGCGGCGGAACCCTTCGGCGAGGCGAGTGCCTCCTTGAACCAGTTGTGCCGGTTCGAGGAGTGGTTGGGGACAATGTCGGCGATCAGCTTGATGCCGGCGGCGTGCAGCGCTTTGGCCATCTCGTCGAAGTCCGCCAGCGTGCCCAGTTTGGGGTCCACGTCGCGGTAATCGTCAACATCGTATCCACCATCGGCGAGGGCTGACGGGTAGAACGGGCTGAGCCATACGGCGTCGATGCCCAGTTCCCGCAGGTAGGGGACCTTGGCCGTGATGCCCTTGATGTCACCCATGCCGTCCCCGTTTGAATCGGAGAAACTGCGGGGATAGATCTGGTAAACCGCGGCCTGGCGCCACCAGTTGGGATCGGCCAGACGGTCGGAATCGGACAGGGTTGCCAGCATGGCAGTGGTGGACAAAGGATGATCCTTTTCTCTTGTTTGGGTTGTTCTTGCTGGGTGAATAAGTCTGGCTATTTAACGGCCCCGCGCATGACTCCGGACAGTACCCAACGTTGGGCCAGGATGTAAACCACCAGTGTGGGCGCCATGGCCATCAGGTAGGACGCGAACGCGAGGCTGTAGTCCGTGTTGAATTCGCCCTGGAACAGCATTTGGACCACGGGGAGGGTCTGCAGCGACGGGTCGGCGATCATCATCTGCGGCAGCAGAAAGTCGTTCCACGAGCCCAGGAAAGCGAAGATGCCCACCGTGGCGTTCATGGGGGCCAGCAGCGGGAAGATGATCTTGCGGAACACCTGCCGCGGCGGACGGCGATGCCGTGGCGCTGAAGATTCCCCCGCGCGTGGCGGTCTCGCCGTTGGGGGACTCGATCGTGACCGTGGGAGCCGTCCGGTGCGCCCTCGACCACGTGGAGAAGAACACCCTGGACTTGGAGCTCGCGGTTCCGGCGTAAGTTATTCCGGCATGATCATGGTCCGCAGGTCCAGCCGCCGCAACACCCTGTCCGCCACTTCGGGGTCCATGTCAGTTTCATTGCGCGCCAGCACCACTTCCTGCCGCGAACGGCACCACGAGGGTTACCCCGCTGCGCGCCGCCATCGAGGCCACCAGCCTGGTGATAATGGCAGTCCCCTCGGCTACGGCTGCGGCTCAAGCGCCGCCGCGATAGGCAGGGTGCCGTCGCGGAATTCGATGGTCTTTCCCGCCGTTCCGGGCAGGTCCAGCACGGCGGCTGCCACACTTGCCGCATTGCTGCGGGAGGTTGCCCCGTTGCCTTCCCTGCTGGGATCCACCTCGATAAGCCCCGTCCCCGGCTGATCCGTCAGCGTCCCGGGGCCCAGGATGGTCCAGGCCAGTGTGGTGCCACGCAGGTAGTCATCCGCCGCTGCTTTGGCGTCTGCGTAGGCAAAGAAGCTGTTCTCTGCCGGGACTCCATGGTCCGGTCCCGCGCCGAGGTAGGACACCATGATGTACCGCCCGACGCCGGCTTCCGCCGCCGCGTCCATGGACCGGATGGCTGCGTCACGGTCCACCGCATAAGTGCGGTCCGGACTTCCTCCCCCGGCCCCGGCGGACCAGACCACGGCGTCATGGTCCCTGAGGGCGTCGGCGATTGCCGCCGTCGTCGAATTTTCAACATCCAGTACTGACGGCGTAGCTCCGGTTGCAGCGACGTCGACCGCATGGTCCGGGTTGCGGATGATCGATGTGACGCTGTGACCTTCGGTTGTAAGAAGCGCGGACAGGTGGAGGGCCACTTTGCCGTGGCCGCCGATGATAACGATGCGGGTCATGCCCCCATTCTGCCCCTCGCGGCGGCGGGCAGGCGCATTTGCCGGCGGTATGTGGACAGCAGTCCTGGCCGCCGTCAGGAGAGCGTGCGGTAACGGAGGTAGACCACGCCGTTTCCAATGGTGTGCTCTTCGAGGAGTTCAAGCCGCAGGCCCAGCCCGTCCGGCAGGAATCGCCGGCCTCCTCCCACTGCCACCGGGTTAAGGAACAAACGGCATTCCTCCACCAGTCCTGCCCGGAGCGCGGCGGCCGCCAAGGTGGGGCCGGCGATGCTGATGTTCCCGTCAGTGACGTTCTTCAGGTCCCGGACGGCCTCGGGAGCAAAAATCCGCTCAATCCCGGTTTTGGCCGTGGATGCGGCGGTGAGGGTGGTGGAATAGACAACTTTCTCTGCCCTCTGCCACATCCGCGCATAGTCCCGGATATAGGCCGGGAGATCGGGAGTATCCATGGTTTCCCACACCGACATGACCTGGTACATACGGCGGCCGTAGAGGTAGGTTTCTACGTCGCGTTCGACATCGTTGACGAAGGTATGCACCTCCTCGTCCGGCTCACTCCAGTTGAAGTTGCCGTCCCGGTCCGCCACATAGCCGTCCAGGGACGCGATGCCTGAGTAGAAAAGCTGGCCCATACGGCCCATTGTGCCGCCGCCCGCCCGCCGTTGGATAGATACCGCCGGGAACGCGGTATCAGACCCTGCGGATTGGCAGGCTAGTGGATGCTTTAGCGCCGGGCAACCCAAGAAAGTAAGGTTGCTGAGTGATCACTCCGGACAGCAGCCGCTCAGACATGTTCCTCGGCGGCCGTTACCGCGTCCTGGAGCGGATAGGCTCCGGCGCGATGGCCACCGTGTATCGGGCCGTGGATGAATTCCTTGGGCGTGACGTAGCTGTCAAAATCATCAGGAAACCAGCCCGCAGCACCAGCGGCGCAGGCGCGGACGACGATGAGGTGAAGATCCTGGCCCGCATGCATCATCACGGCCTGGTCACCCTTTTGGACGCCGGCGTAGACCGCTCCGTCCCTGGCCGGCCCAGGGTCTACCTGGTGATGGAACTGATCGATGGACCGGATCTGAAGCAGCGGCTTGGCAGCGGCCCTCTTGGCGCGCGCCACACCGCACAAATAGGGCGTGACCTCGCGGACGCTTTAGCCTATATCCATCGCAATGATGTCATCCACCGGGACGTCAAACCAGGCAATATCATGATCTTTGACTACCATAATGACGCCGCGAGAATGCGGGCGAAATTGACCGATTTCGGAATCGCGCGCATTTCAGAAACACCCAAAGATGCGGACGGTGCGTTTTTGGGGACCGCGGCCTACCTCAGCCCGGAACAGGCACGCGCTGAACCTGTTACTCCGGCCAGCGATGTTTATTCCCTCGGCCTGGTCCTGCTGGAGTGCCTGGCCGGAAAGGCAGCCTACCCCGGGGACCCACTGCAGAGCGCCGTCGCCCGGCTGTTCCAGGACCCTCCCATTCCTGCCGACATGGATCAGGACTGGAAGACACTGCTTGCCGCCATGACCGCGGCCGACCCGTTGGACCGACCCGCAGCCCGCGAAGTGTCCATGTCACTCGCTGAGCGGGTCTCAGCGGGCCGGGGCAAACGCAAGGTGGACCCCTCCATCATTCCCGACGACGAAGCCGACCGCATGGCCGCGGTGCACCGATACCGGGTCCTGGACACCCCGCCGGACGGCACCTTCGACAGAATCACCGCACTGGCAGCAAGGCTTTTCAACGTCCCGATAGCAATCGTAAGTATCGTCGATCATGATCGCATCTGGTTCAAGTCCCACCACGGGACCACGGTCGCGCAAGTCAACCGGGACCCGGGCCTTTGCGCGTCAGCCATCATGCAGGGCGAGGTCTGGGTCGTGGAGAACGCACCCGAAGACCCACGGACACTCTCCAATCCCCTAGTCGCCGGAGATTTCGGCCTCGGTTTCTACGCCGGCGCACCGCTGAGGACCCGCGAGGGCTATAACCTAGGAACCCTGTGCATCCTCGACATCGCCCCGCGGACGATGACGCCGGCAGAAACGGCCACTCTGCAGGATCTGGCAGCGTTGGTCATGAATGATCTGGAACTGCGCCTCGCAGGCCGAAAATCAGCTCAAACCGTGCTGTCGCGTTAACCCCGGGCAGTGCGAACTATTATAGTCGCCAAAAACCCCCGGAATCTCAAGGAATCCGGGGGTTTTCTATGTAGCGGTGGGGAGGCTCGATCTCCCGACCTCACGATTATGAGTCGTGCGCTCTAACCAACTGAGCTACACCGCCACGAATGAGAAAAACCTGCGCCAAGCCGGTCAAAAACCGCCTTGACACAGGCCCTCATCCAGAGCCCCCCACCGGAATCGATCCGGTGACCTCGTTCTTACCAAGAACGCGCTCTACCACTGAGCTAGGGGGGCAACGAGTAAATACTCTACCGGAAGATTTGGCCACCAACAAATCGGCTCCAGAACGGTGCGAAAGGGGCCAAAAATGCCGGAAATACGGGACTCCTGGGGCCTTCGGGCGGACCATGCACGGGCCCGGAGACGGATCCCTGAGGACATGTGACCAAGCGAACATAAGCGGCAAGGTTAAAGCAGAACGGGCCGGCAGACAGCCAGCCCGTTCTCAGTTCACTTTAGAAAGCAGTGGTTACCACTTGTTGCGGGGCTTGAAGCCGCCTTCGGTGCGCGGCTTGCGTGCCGCGTCTGTGCCCACGCTGCGCTCGTTGCGGTCGCTGAAGGAGCGGCCGCCACGGTCAGCGGAGCTACGCTCGCCGTCGGTCTTGCGGAATTCCTTCTTGAACCCGCCGTTGCCCTTGAAGTTGCCGCCACGGTCGCCACCGCCGGCGCCGCCGCCGGAGTAACCGCCGCGGTCGCCGCCGCCACGGTTGCCCTGGTAACCGCCGCGGTCGCCGCCACGGTTGCCCTGGTAGCCGCCACGTTCGCCGTCGCCGGAGGGCTTGCGGCCGTTGTCCAGCTCGAGGTGGATCAGCTCGCCGCCGATCCGGGTGCGGGACAGCGCCTTCAGCTGGTCGGCGCTAAGGTCTGCCGGGAGCTCCACGAGGGAGTGGTCGGCGCGAATGTCGATGCCGCCGATGTTGGCCGAGGAGATGCCGCCTTCGTTGGCAATGGCGCCCACGATGGAGCCCGGCATAACGCGCTGGCGGCGTCCGACGGCGATCCGGTAGGTGGCATTGCCTTCGGTGAGCGTACGGGTGGGGCCACGTGAGCCGAAGCCGTCCTTGGAGCGCTCGCGCTTCTGGAAATCGGGAGCTGCGGCCAGTTCCTTGACGAGCAGAGGCTGACCGCCCTGGGCCATCACGGCCAGCGCAGCAGCGATCTCCGAGGCCGGCACGTTGTGCTCTTCCTCGTAGGAGGAGATGAGGTCGCGGAACGCGGCAACGTCCTCGGACTCGAGGGTCTCCGTGATGCGCTCGGCGAACTTGCCCAGGCGCAGCGTGTTGACGGTCTCGGCCGTGGGCAGGTGCATCTGCTCTACCGGCTGGCGGGTTGCCTTCTCGATGGAACGCAGCAGGTACTTCTCCCGCGGCGTCATGAACAGGATGGCGTCGCCGGAACGGCCTGCACGGCCGGTGCGGCCGATGCGGTGGACGTAGGACTCGGTGTCGTGCGGGATGTCGTAGTTGACCACGTGGCTGATGCGCTCAACGTCAAGGCCACGGGCGGCGACGTCGGTGGCCACCAGGATATCGATGCGGCCTTCCTTCAGCGCCTCGACAGTGCGTTCGCGCTGCTGCTGCGGGATGTCGCCGTTGATGGCGGCAGCCTGGAAGCCGCGGGCCTTCAGCTTGTCAGCCAGGTCCTCGGTAGCCATCTTGGTGCGCACGAAGGCGATAACGCCGTCGAACTCTTCAACCTCGAGGATGCGCGTCAGGGCGTCAAGCTTGTGCGGGCCCATAACCTGCAGGTACCGCTGGCGGGTGTTGGCGCCGGTGGTGGTCTTGGACTTGACCGAGATCTCGGCCGGGTTGTTCAGGTACTGCTTGGACATCCGGCGGATCTGGCTCGGCATCGTGGCCGAGAACAGTGCAACCTGGCGGTCCGACGGAGTCTGCTGGAAGATCTGTTCCACGTCTTCAGCGAAGCCCATGCGCAGCATTTCGTCAGCCTCGTCCAGCACCAGGTACTGGAGCTCGGACAGGTCCAGGGAGCCCTTGGAGATGTGGTCGATCACACGGCCCGGAGTACCGACAACAACCTGGGCACCGCGGCGCAGGCCGGCGAGCTGGGGGCCGTAAGCGGAGCCGCCGTAGACGGGGAGGACGGTGAAGTCATCGATGTGCTTGGCGTATGAGGTGAAGGCCTCGGCGACCTGAAGCGCGAGCTCGCGGGTCGGAGCCAGGACCAGGGCCTGGGTCTTGCGGGACGGGCCGTTAAGGTCGTGGAGCTCGGCCAGACGGGACAGGGCCGGTACTGCGAATGCTGCAGTCTTACCGGTGCCGGTCTGGGCGAGGCCCACAACGTCGCGGCCTTCAAGCAGCAGAGGGATGGTTGCTGCCTGGATGGGGGAAGGCTTTTCGTAGCCGACATCCTGCAGCGCAGCGAGGACGCGGGCATCGATACCGAGATCGGCGAACTTGACGCCCTCTTCTTCGGCTTCCTCAGCCTTGGCGGGTGCTGCTTCGGTCTTAGCTTCTTCAGCCTTGGCTACGGGAGCTTCTTCAACCTTGGCGGGAGCGGCGGGGGCTTCGGCTTCAGTGACGGCGGGCTCTGCTGCGGGGGCAACGGCCTCGGTGAATTCGACGGCGACGGTTTCGACAGTTACTGCTTCAACGGTGGCGTCATTTTGATTTTCGGGCATAGGGAAATTTCCTCATCCATAGGGGGCCAGGCGGCACAACCCGAGGTGAGCGGAGCCGCAGTACGTGTGCCGTGGGTGCCGGGCATACATTGACCGGCCGGTCACTTAGAAGTCCGGCGCTTTCGCAATCCCGTGGCAGGACTTCCCGCTGCATCTCTTGGCTGCTATCTCAGCAGTCTGTACAGCGTTTTCTTTAGCCGGCTCTCCCTATGAAAATGCCCGCATCACAATAGCGGGCCCCAACACTTGCCAGTCCTGCCTCAAAAATTGGGCAGGAATAAGGGATTTCCGGAGTGGGGGATGTTTCAAGTGTAAGGTACAGATCCGCTTTGCGGCTAATTGAACGTACGACGACGGCGGTGAGCTTGCGCACATGGCTCCCCTGCCAGCCACTCAGCTGGGCCGTTACCCGCGTGAACGCCGCAGCAAGGCTTCGAATTTCTGGTCGAATTCGGGCTGCTGCAGGCGGATCTCGCGGTCGGCGTCGGCGTCCCGGAGGAGTTCCATGGACTCCAGGTCAGGCTCGCTGAACCATTTGCCCACCGTAATGCCGTGGTTGGGCACAAAGAAGCGGTGGATGTGGTCCCCGGCCTGGATGCTGCCGGTGCGGATCACCCTGAGGTAGGCGCCCACGCGCCCGGCCTCCGTGAAGCGTTTGACGAAGCGGGGTTCGTCAAAGCGCTGTTGGAAGGTGGCACAGGGCGTGCGCGGAGAAGTGACTTCCAGTTCCACGTCCAGTCCGATCTTCCAGCGCTCCCCGATGACGGCGCCGGTGGTGTCGATGCCGGCCACGCGAAGGTTTTCGCCGAAGATCCCGGGCGGGAGGTCCCGCTGGAGCTCGCCGGCCCAATAGTCCGCGTCGTCCTGGGAGTAGGCGTAGATGGCCTGGTCCTCCCCGCCGTGGTTGATCCGGTCCGCCTGGACATCGCCGTGCAGGCCCAGCCGATGGACACGGACCGGGCCCTCCACCGGGCGCTTGTCGATAGCCGTCACCCCCACGCTCCCCTCAGTGGCGAGAAGTTGGTGGACGCGGCAGATGGCCAGCACGGATGCGGTTTCCATGGCTCCAGTGTAGGTTCCCGGGCCCGCATTGGGACTGGGCGGCAGGGTGGGGACTTCTGCCCCCGGTTTCCGCTCGCAGCCAGCCAGGGCAGCGGCTAGGCTGAACTCAGGATTGAGCTTCCGGCGCACAGTTGCGCCCACATTCAGCATGGACTACCAGGGGGACGTCATGGACCCGGAAAAGGGCCAAGGCAACGGTCCGGACAGAGACCAGCCCAAAGACCAGGTCGCCGGTCAAGGCAAGGATCACGGCGTGCCGAAGCCGCCGCCCTGGCAGGTTCCCAAGCCGGAACTGCGCCCTGAACTCCTGAACGAACCTATTCCTACGGTTGATCCCTTCGCCCGTGACCGCGAGCGCCAGGCCCATGAAGCCGCCGCGCAAAAAAAGCGTTCCCAGCGGCGGACCGTCGTGGTGGGGTTGGGAGTCACGGCCCTCCTTGCCGGCACCATCACCGCTGTTGTGGCCAGCAACCAGGATGAGGCCGACTACGCCCAGGTCTGCTTCAACGACGAAACCGGCGAGCGCGTGGAAGATACTCAGTGCAACAGCTCCGCCGGCCGCAGTGGCGCACTCTATGCATGGTACTTCTACTCCCGCGGCGCCAGCGTTCCCGGGGTAGGCCAAAACCGGTCCTCGTACCCGAGTTACACCAGCACCATCCCCAGCGGCGCCAAGGCTTCCACCGGGTACAGCACTAAGGGCGGAACAGTCAGCAGGGGCGGCTTTGGCAGCAGCTCCAAGGGCGGAAGCACGGGGGGCTAGGCGTGAAGCGGTTGTTATCGGAGCCCAGGCCTGACTGGAAGCAGAAGATCGAAGAGCAGGGCCTGGTCTTCTCCACCACCACCATGCCCGACGGTAAGAAGATTGAATATTGGAACGAGGCTGCCTACTACGAATTCACCATGGACGAGGTGGAGACGCTGGAGGTCACAGCCGAGGACATGCACAGAATGTGCCTGGAGGCGGCCAGGTTCCTGGCCACCGGCGCCATGGGGAACATCGGCATCGGCCCGCAGGCACTGGAGCTCGCGGCTGAGTCTTTGCAGGCCGCTGACTTGGATGTCTACGGCCGCTTCGACTTTATCTATGACGGCCAGGGCGGACCGGCCAAGATGCTGGAGTACAACGCCGACACCCCCACGGGCCTGATCGAGGCCGCGGTGGCGCAATGGTTCTGGCTGCAGGACGTATTCCCCGACAAGGACCAGTGGAACGGCATTCACGAAGCCCTGATCCGGCAGTGGAAGAAAATGCAGTACCGCACCGGCATGAGCACGCTGCACATTGCCCATTCGGAGGCTGAGGAGTCCGGCGAGGACTGGATGACGGCCGGATACATGCGGGACGTGGCCAGCCAGGCGGGCTGGACCACCATCGGCATCAACATGTCCGATATCGGCTGGGATCCCAACCTGAACCGCTTTGTGGACCTGGACAACTTCATGATCAGCACCATGTTCAAGCTGTACCCGTGGGAGCTGATGATGAAAGAACCGTTCGGGCACCGGCTGCTGCAGCGAGCGCACAATCCCCGCTGGGTGGAGCCTGCATGGAAGATGCTGCTCTCCAACAAGGCCTTGCTGGCCGCGCTGTGGCATCTGTACCCGGACCACCCCAACCTGTTGCCCGCCTACCTGAACGAACCCGGACCCCTGAAAGAATGGGTGGCCAAGCCGCTGCACGGGCGCGAAGGCGACAACATCAAAATCCACGCTCCGGGCATCAGCTTGGAGCAGCCCGGCGGGTACGGCCGTGAGGGCTGGTGCTACCAGCAGTTCCACGCGCTGCCCGACTTCGCCGGCAACCACCCCGTCCTTGGCCTCTGGGTGGTGGACGGCGAGTCCGTGGGCTGCGGGATCCGCGAATCGAAGGGCCCCATCACCGATTATTTCTGCCGTTTTGTGCCCAACACCATTGACGCCCCGGCGCCGCTTTCAGCGCAGGCGCACTCCAGCAAAGCAGGTATCGCACTATGAGCCCCTTGACCTTCCCGAGCCCGGTGACCGTATGAGTGCGGAGACGACGACGGCGGGCGGCGGTTCCGGCGGTGCCGTCCCCGCCAAGGGGCTCCACGCGGGAATCCTGGACCTCGGCGACTCGGTCATGCTGGGCCTCGCGTCCACGGCGCCCGTGTATTCGCTGGCCGCCACGCTGGGCCTGATCGTCGCCGTGAACGGAACCTACACTCCCCTGATCCTGGTCCTCGGGTTCATCCCTGTCCTGTTCATCGCCTACGGGTTCCGTGAGCTGAACAGCGCCATGCCGGACTGCGGCACCACGTTCACCTGGTCCCGCCGGGCGTTCGGTCCTTGGGCGGGCTGGCTGGGCGGCTGGGGAGTTGGCCTGGCCGGCATCGTGGTCCTGGCCAACCTGGCGCAAGTGGCAGGCCAGTACCTGTGGCTGCTGATCGGCGACGGCTCACTGGCCGAAAACAAGGTGGTGGTCACGGCCACCGGTGTGCTGTTCATCGTCTTTATGACCCTGGTGAACTACCGGGGCATCCGGCTGGGCGAGCACGTCCAGCGGGTCCTGACCTACGTGCAGTACGTATCGCTCGGCATCTTCGCCCTGGCCATCATTATCCGGATCGCGGGCGGTGCGCCCGAGGGCCAGGCCTTCGACGTCGAGTGGTTCAACCCAGCCGGAGCCTTCGCCGATGCGGGCGCCGTGGTGCACGGGGCGCTCCTTGCCCTGTTCATCTATTGGGGCTGGGATACCTGCCTGGCGGTGAACGAGGAGACCGAAAACCCGTCAGTCACTCCCGGCCGCGGCGCCGTCATTTCAGCTTTTGTCCTGGTGGCCATCTACGTCTCGGTAGCCCTCCTGGTGATGATGTACGCCACCGTGGGTACCGAGGGCATTGGCCTGGGCAACGAAGCGAACCAGGCCGACGTCTTCCTGGCCATGAAGGACGTTGTTTTGGGTCCGTGGGGCTGGCTGATTGTGGTGGCAGTGCTGGCCTCGGTCCTGTCGTCCACGCAGACCACCATCCTGCCAACGGCCCGCGGCACCCTGTCGATGGGTGTGCACGGCGCGCTGCCGCCGAAGTTCGGCGAAGTCCACACCCGAAACCAGACCCCCGGATTCTCCACCCAGGTCATGGGCGCAGCAGCCGTGGTGTATTACGTGGCCATGAGCTTTCTCAGCGAAAACCTGCTTTCCGATTCCATCGGCGCCATCAGCCTGTTCATCGCGTTCTACTATGCACTGACCGGCTTCGCGTGCTTCTGGTATTTCCGCGGCACGCTGCGGGAATCGGCCCGCAACCTCTGGTTCCGGGGCATCTTTCCGCTGCTCGGTGCACTGATTCTCACCGCGGCCTTTTTCATTTCCGCCGTCCAGATGTGGGATCCGGCCTACGGTGACACCCAGATCTTCGGCGTCGGCGGGGCGTTTATCAGCGGCGTGGTCCTCCTGGCACTGGGTGTGGTCCTTGCCGTTGTCTGCCGGTTCCTGCCGTCAACGCGGGAGTATTTCACCGGGGAGCCCACGGCCGCTGCTGCCGCACCGACGTCGGCCTAAGATACTCAGATGAGCGACGCTGATGTCACTGCCGAAGTAACTGCCGCACCGGACCCGTCGGACATTCTGGCCCTTGACGCGCTGCTGAGCGCGGACGAGCGAGCACTCAGGCAGCGGATCCGCGACTTCACCGACCAGCGGATCAAACCAAACATCGCCCGCTGGTATGATGACGCCGTCTTTCCGCTGGAGCTGGCTCCCGAGCTCGGCGAGCTGGGCGTGCTGGGGATGCACCTGGAAGGCTATGGCTGCCCGGGCCGGTCCGCCGTCGAATACGGCCTGGCCGCGATGGAACTCGAGGCCGGCGATTCCGGGATCCGGACCTTCGTCTCGGTGCAGGGATCCCTGGCCATGACAGCCATCCACAAATGGGGTTCGGAGGACCAGAAGCAGGAGTGGCTCCCCCGGATGGCTGCCGGCGAAGTGATCGGCTGCTTCGCCTTGACCGAACCCACGGCGGGCTCGGATCCGTCCTCGATGACCACTTTTGCCCGCCGGGACGGTAACGGGGACAACGCCGGCTGGGTCCTGGACGGCGCCAAACGCTGGATCGGGCTGGCGTCCGTGGCCGGGGTGATGGTGGTGTGGGCCAAAACCGACGACGGCGTCCGCGGCTTCCTGGTGCCGGCCGGCACGCCGGGCGTAACCACCACCCCCATCGCGCAGAAACTCTCCATGCGCGCTTCCATCCAGTGCGATGTGGCGTTCGACGGCGTCCGGCTGGCACCCGAGGCCATGCTGTCGGGCGCGCTGGGCCTTCGCGGACCGTTCACGTGCCTGAACGAGGCCCGCTACGGGATCGTCTGGGGTTCCATGGGCGCCGCGCGTGATTCCTACGAGGCCGCCCTGGCGTATTCGCAGGACCGGCTGCAGTTCGGCAAGCCGCTGGCCGGGTACCAGCTGACGCAGGAAAAGCTGGTGAATATGCTGCTGGAGATCCAGAAAGGCACCATGCTGGCCTACTACCTGGGGCGCCTCAAAGACGAAAGGAAGCTGCGGCCCGAGCAGATCTCGCTGGGCAAGCTGAACAACGTGCGCGAGGCCATAAAGATCGCCCGGGAAGCCCGTTCCATCCTCGGCGGCAACGGCATCACGCTGGACTATTCGCCGCTGCGGCATGCTGCCAACCTGGAGTCAGTCCGCACGTACGAGGGAACCGACGAGGTCCACATGCTCGTCCTTGGTCAACACATCACCGGCCTCGGCGCGTTCCGGTAAACATGCCTGCCCCGCGTGGCTAATCGGGCAGGATGACCAGCTCAAGGTAGCCGCGCAGGCACTTTGCCATATCGACGCTGTTGGGCGACAGCAGCCACTGTGTCTGGATGCCGTCCCACAGGGCAATCAAGGATGCCGCGGCGACTTCCGGTTCCACACCGGGGCGCAGCCGCCCTTCCTCTGCGAGCTGCGTGAACCGACGGGCGTAGCTCCCCCGCAGCCGGTCAAATCGTTCGGTGAAAAATTCGCGCCCCGGATGGCCGTCCGTGACTGATTCCGCGCACAGCACGGTGTACAACTCAATGACGCCCGGGACTTCTTCGTTGAATCGGGCCTGGCGGATCACGGCGTCAACGAGCCCTTCCCCGGGATCGGGCGGCGTTGTGCCATCTCCGGTATTCGAGTCGCGCCAGTTGAGCACGGCAAGCAGCAGATCGCTTTTCGACGGGAAGTAGTGCAGGAGGCTCGTCTGGCTCATTCCGAGGTGGTCTGCAACATCCTGCAAGGAGCCCCCGCGGTACCCGTGGGCCGCAAAGACTGCGTGCGCGGCAACAAGTATGGCTTGCCGGCGTTCCGTCGACTTCGCATATGGTCCCCGCCGGGACGGCCGCCCCGCCTCGTTTGTGGTCATGGCATGCCAGTGTACAGGCGGAAAATATCCGATCGAAACAAAATTCGAGTGCTCGCTCGAATTTTGTGTTAGCCTGTCTCGTATCGACTCCCGATGTGCCGGCCATCACAGTCCCCGGCATGCGCTTCCGGCGCGGCGGGCTTACAGAAGGAACAGACCAGTAATGTCCCAGTCCACAGCGTCCGGCCGCACCGCCGATGTTTCCTACATAACTGACCGCGGACCGGGTTCGGGCCGTCGGACGGCCGCCCGCTCCTGGCTGCACACCACTGCGCCCACCCAGTCGCTCAACGGCAATTGGCGCTTCCGGCGCCTGCCTGGTGCACCCGGAACCCCCGGGGGCCGCGGCGTCCTGCCCGCCGGCGAGGCTCTCGACGGCATCGCCGAGGAGACATTCGATGACTCGTCGTGGGACGAGATCGCTGTCCCGGCCCACTGGGTGCTGGAAGGCGACGGCCGCTACGGGCGGCCCATTTACACCAACGTCCAGTTCCCCTTTCCAACCGATGCACCCAACGTCCCCGACGAGAATCCCACCGGCGACTACCGGCGCACCTTCGAACTGCCGGCGGCATGGACCGAAGCCGAGCGGATCTTGCTGCGGTTCGACGGCGTCGAATCGCGGTACAAGGCGTGGATTAACGGGATTCAGATCGGCGTCGGCGTCGGGAGCCGGCTGGCTCAGGAATTCGATGTAACCGATGCGGTACGCCCGGGATCCAACGTGCTCGCCGTGCGGGTGCACCAGTGGTCGGCGTCGAGCTATGTCGAAGACCAGGACCAGTGGTGGCTGCCTGGCATCTTCCGCGATGTGACGCTCCAGGCACGGCCGGCGGGCGGGATCGAGGACGTCTGGCTGCGCACCTCGTTCAGCGGCTCCGGTCATTCCGGCGCCGGCACCATTGACCCTGAAATCATGGCAAAGGGCGACGCCTTTCCGGTGACGCTGTCCGTTCCGGAGCTGGACGTCAACGTCACGTGGAACTCTGCTGCGGACGTTGCCCCGGTGGCGATCAACGCCGTCGAACCGTGGTCTGCCGAGATCCCGCGGCTGTACGACGCAACGGTGGGCAGCGCTGCCGAAACGCTCTCCCTACGCCTCGGTTTCCGCACGGTTGAAATTGTGGGGGACCGCTTTCTCGTGAACGGCCGGCGTGTGGTGTTCCACGGCATGAACCGGCATGAGACCCATCCAGACCGGGGCCGCGTCTTCGACGAAGAGTTTGCCCGCGCCGATCTGGCCCTTATGAAGCAGTTCAACGTCAATGCGATCCGCACCAGCCACTATCCCCCGCATCCCCGGTTGCTGGACCTGGCTGATGAAATGGGCTTCTGGGTGATTCTTGAGTGCGACCTCGAAACGCACGGATTCCATACTCAGCAGTGGGCCGGGAATCCCAGCGACGATCCCGCCTGGCGCGAAGCCTACGTGGACCGAATCGAGCGCACCATCGAGCGCGACAAGAACCACCCCTCCATCGTTATGTGGTCGCTCGGCAACGAGGCAGGCACAGGCGCCAACCTCGCCGCCATGGCCGCGTGGGCCCACGCCCGCGACACCGGACGCCCCGTGCACTATGAGGGTGATTACAGCGGCGCCTACACGGACGTCTATTCGCGGATGTACTCCTCTGTGCCCGAGACTGAAGCGATCGGACGGGACGGCTCGGGCTCGCTGCTGCTCGGCTGTTCCGCCGCCGAGTCGGCACGCCAGCGGACCAAACCCTTCATCCTGTGCGAGTACGTTCATGCGATGGGCAACGGCCCCGGCGCCATCGACCAATATGAGGACCTCGTTGACCGCTACCCACGGCTGCACGGTGGCTTCGTTTGGGAATGGCGTGACCACGGCATCCGCACACGCACGGCAGACGGAACGGAATTCTTCGCCTATGGCGGCGATTTCAACGAGGTCATCCACGATGGCAACTTCGTGATGGACGGAATGGTTCTCTCCGATTCGACACCGAGCCCGGGACTTTTCGAATACAAGCAGATCGTGGCGCCGATCCGATTGGGCTTCGGCACCGAGGTGGCCGTTGGAACAGCGTCCGACGGCGGTGCACGGCGGTTCTGCACGGTCGCCAACCTGCGGCACTCGGCGGACTCGTCCGACGTCGTGTTCCAGTGGCGGACGGAAGTGGATGGGGTCCGCAGCGACTCAGGCGAACTGCCAGTGGCCGGCACCTCCGGCCAGGCTCTTGCGGCAGGCGACTCAGTGACCCTGGAGTTGCCGGGGTTTGCTGTCACAGGGAGCGGCGAGCATTGGCTCACCGTTGAAGCCGTACTCCGCAAGGACACCGGCTGGGCTCCGGCCGGGCACGTGATTTCGGCCGCCCAGCTGGATCTCTCGGCGCCTGCGCCGTCCGTTCAGGTCCCGCGCCCCATGGCTTCCGCCGGCAGGACAGGCAGCCTGGCGGCCGGGTCTGCGGGTGCCGGTTCCGCTGGGGCCGGAACGGTAACCCTCGGACCCGCGGTCTTCGAGGAGGGCCGGCTTGTGTCGCTTGGCGGTTTGTCGGTGGCCGGTCCCCGCCTGGAGCTCTGGCGTGCACCGACGGACAACGACGGCGGAGCGGGCCACGGCAGTTACGATCTCGCCGACCCGTGGCTGAACAACGGAATTGGCGTGCCGGCCCCGCCGTCGGCCGAGGTGTGGCGGACAGCAGGCTTGGACCGCCTGACTGCCCGGGTGGAAAAGGTCGCGGCGAACGACGAATCAGTAGTGGTCCGGACGCGGTACGCACCCGCGGACAGCGCCGACTCCGTAACGGTCGAAGAGCACTGGCAGCTCGCGGATGGCGAGCTGTGGCTGCGCCTGGACATCGTTCCCAGTGCCGGCTGGAACATGATCTGGCCGCGCATCGGGGTCAGTTTCGATTTGCCCGACTCCGTGGACGGCGCCTCCTGGTTCGGCGCCGGACCGCGGGAATCGTATCCGGACAGCATGCACGCGGCACTGATCGGGCGGTATTCGGCAGCAATCGACGACCTCAGAGTCCCGTACGCGAAGCCGCAGGAAAGCGGGCACCGCAGTGCCGTGCGTTCACTCGAGCTGAACAACGCGGGCGCGCCCTGGCTGAAAATCGAGACAGTGCCGGATTCCCGCGGGCGCCGGCCCGGCTTCACCCTGGCCCGTCACACCGCACAGGAGGTCAGCGCCGCCGCCCATCCCCACGAGTTGCCCCGGAGTGAGCACAGCTACCTTTACCTGGACGCTGCCCAGCACGGTTTGGGTTCACGGGCCTGCGGCCCGGACGTCTGGCCGGACTTCGCGCTTCGTCCGGAGGCCCGCACGCTGACGCTGCGGATCGGGACAGCCGGGTAGCGGCCCGGCAGCCGCGCGATCAGCCGCGCGATCAGCCGGCCAGCTCAAACAGCCACGGCCACCGGCTCCTTCTGGCCGGCGTCCTTGCGGATGGTCGCGCTGATCACGGCGGCGATAGTGCACATGGCCGCCGCGCCGAACCAGGCGTAGGTGTACTGGCCGGTGGCGTCCCGGATGACGCCGGCGCCAAGGGCAGCGGCGGCCGCACCCAGCTGGTGGGCCGCGAACACCCAGCCGAACACCACGCTGCCGTCCGCGCCGAACGTTTTCCGGCAGATTGCCGCGGTGGGCGGCACGGTGGCCACCCAGTCCAGGCCGTAGATCACCACAAAAACGATCATGCTCGGCTGGATGCTGGCGCTCAGGAGCAGCGGCAGCCCCAGCAGGCCGATCCCCCGGAACTGGTAGTAGACGGCCAGCAGGATCTTGGGGTTGTAGCGGTCGGTCAGCCAGCCGGAAGCGATGGTGCCCACGATGTCAAAGATCCCGACGACGGCGAGCAGCCCGGCCGCGGTGGTTTCGGGCATGCCGTGGTCGTGGGCGGAGGGGATGAAGTGGGTGCCGATCAGCCCGTTCGTGGTGGCGCCGCAGATCGCAAAACCTGCCACCAGCGCCCAGAACGTCCGTACTTTGCTGGCCCGCTTGAGCACCTGGAGGGCGCGCACCGCGGCGTTGCTGCTCCGCCCGCTGTCCACGGCATCCGCTACGGCATCCGCTTCCGCAGCCATTCCCTCCTCAGGGGCCGTTTCACCGTAAGGCAAGGCGCCGACGTCGGCCGGTGAGTTCTTGAGGAACTTCAGCACCAGCGGAACCACAGCCAGCGCGCCGGCGGCGATCAGCAGCGATGCCTGCCGCCAGCCCGGATCCTGGGCCAGCATGGCGATGAACGGCAGGAAGACCAGCTGGCCCGCGGCGCTGCCGGCGGTCAGGATGCCGATCACCAGGCCCCGGCTCTTGGAGAACCAGGTGTTGGCGATGGTGGCCGCGAAGACGAGGGCCATGGAGCCTGTGCCCAACCCGATCAGCAGTCCCCAGGTCAGGAGGATCTGCCAGGACTGGTTGACCAGCACCGTGAGCGCGCTGCCGGCGCCGATCAGCACCAGGGCGTTGGCGGTGACGGCCCGGATCCCGAACTTTTCCATCAGGGCCGCGGCGAACGGGGCGGTCAGGCCAAACAGCACCAGGTTGATGCTGACGGCTGCGGACAGAACGGTAGTGGACCAGCCGAACTCCTGCTGCAGGGGCACCATCAGCACACCGGGGGCGGCACGGAATCCGGCGGCTCCCACAAGGGCCAGGAAGGCGACGGCCGCGACGGTCCAGGCGGGGTGCAGTCGCCGGCGGCGGGTTGTTTCGGTGGCGCTCATGCGGCGGTGGCCAGTTGCACCGGCGCGTCCGTCCGGGTGAGGCTGTGCCAGCTGGTGTTGGCGGCTGTCAGCCGCTCCCCGCAGCCGGTGCAGGTGTCCGCGGAGCCGGTCCGCTGGCCGCAGCCGGAATGGATCACAAACATGTGGGCCTGGTCCGAGGGTGCCGGGAGGTGCTTTTCCGCCCACATGACCACGGCGTTCAGGACGGGGAGGGCATCCTCACCCTTCGGGGTCAGGACGTATTCCTGGCGGGCGCGGCCGCCGTCGTCGTACGCCTTCTTCTCGAGCAGCCCCGACTCCACCAGACCCGCCAGGCGCCTGGTGAGCACCGAGTCCGCGACGGCGAGCCGGGACTTCATGGCGTCGAAACGCCCGTTGCCGAAAAAGACCTCGCGGAGCACAAGCATGCTCCAGGGGTCACCCAAAATGTCGAGACCTCGTGCCATGCTGCAGTTGCGCTGGGACCAGTCGGAGCGGAGTACCATAAAGGCACCCTAGCTAACTTTCTTGAAGAAAGCCAGGGTGCCCGTGGTTGGAAAGGTGCTACTTGAGGCGCGGTGCTACTTGAGGAACGTGAAGGCCCGCTCAAGGTCGGCGATGAGGTCCTCCACGTCCTCGATGCCGCAGGAGAGCCGGATCAGGTTAACCGGAACCGCGAGCTCAGTGC
The DNA here is from genome assembly GCF_050156575.1 of Pseudarthrobacter sp. S6. Taxonomy (NCBI): domain Bacteria; kingdom Bacillati; phylum Actinomycetota; class Actinomycetes; order Micrococcales; family Micrococcaceae; genus Pseudarthrobacter; species Pseudarthrobacter sp. S6. Next base: position 3,345,749 of record NZ_CP189581.1, read on the forward strand.
CCTTGACCGATGCGTGGGTCATCTCCGAGGGGTAGTTCATCAGTGATTCGATGCCGCCCAGGGATTCTGCCAGCGTGAACACCTGCGTGTTTTCCGCGACCGTGCGGGCCGCCGCCTCGCCGCCCTTGAACTGGACGGACACCATACCGCCGAACTTCTTCATCTGCTTCTTGGCCAGCTCATGGCCGGGGTGGGAGGGCAGGCCCGGATACAGGACGGCCTCCACCTCGGGGCGCTGCAGCAGCCATTCGGCCACGGCCTGGCCGTTGTCGCTGTGCCGGTCCATGCGCACGCCGAGCGTCTTCAGGCCACGGGTGGTGAGGAACGCGTCCATCGGGCCGGACACCGCACCCACAGCGAACTGCACAAAGCCGATCTTCTCCGCGAGCTCCGCGTCGTTGACCACAATGGCGCCGCCCACCACATCGGAGTGCCCGCCGATGTACTTGGTGGTGGAGTGGACCACGACGTCGGCACCCAGGGCGAGCGGGGTCTGAAGGTAGGGCGACGCGAAGGTATTGTCCACCACGAGGAGGGCACCGGCGTCGTGCGCTATCGCGGCGAGCGCCTCAATATCGGTGATCTTCATCAGCGGGTTGGAAGGGGTCTCCACCCAGACGAAGCGGGTCTTGCTCGCGGCCACGGCTTCGCGTACCGCGTCCAGGTCCGCCATGTCCACGGGCGTGTTTCCGATCCCCCAGTCCCCGAGCACGCGGTTGATCAGCCGGTAGGTGCCGCCGTAGGCGTCGTTGCCGAGCACAATATGGTCGCCAGGCCGGGTCAGCGCCCGGATCAGGGAGTCCTCCGCCGCGAGGCCGGAGCTGAAGGAGTACGCATGGCTTCCGCCTTCGAGCGCCGCGAGCTGCTCCTGCAGGGCGTCGCGCGTGGGGTTGGTGCCGCGGCCGTATTCGTAGCCGTCGCGGAGCCCGCCGATTCCGTCCTGGGCGTACGTGGAGCTGAAGTGCACCGGCGGGACCACGGCGCCGGTGCGGGGCTCGAAGGCCTGGCCGGCGTGGACGGCGCGCGTGTTGAAACCCTGGTTTTCTGCAGACATTTGAAGGTCCTTTCATGCGGTGATCGAGCCTGTCGAGATCCTGGTTTCGACAGGCTCAACTACCGGAGGATTAGTTGCTGAGGTAGGCGAGGAGGTCGTGGCGGGTGAGGATTCCCACGGGGGCACCGACGAACGTCACCATCACGGTGTCCACGTCGGAGAGCAGCTCGCGGGCTGCGGAGATGGTTTCCAGCGAGCCGATGACCGGCAGACGGGGCCCCATGTGCTCAGAGATCTTGTCCGTCAGCTTGGCTTCGCCGCGGAACAGCTTGGAGGTCAGGCTGCGCTCATCCACTGCGCCGAGGACCTCGCCCATGACCACCGGCGGTTCCTGCGAGAGGACCGGGATGTGGCTGACGCCGAACTCGTTCATGATATTGATGACATCACGGACGGTCTCGTTGGGGTGGATGTGGACCAGGTCCGGCAGCTCGCCGTTCTTGGTCTTGATGACCTCACCCACGGAGGCTTCTTCGCCGCCGGAGAGGAACCCGTAGGAACGCATCCACTGGTCGTTGAAGATCTTGGCCAGGTAGCCGCGGCCGGAGTCCGGGAGGATGACCACCACCACGGCGCTATCGGGGAGGTCGCGGGCGGTCTCCAGTGCTGCCACCACGGCCATGCCGGACGAGCCGCCCACCAGCAGCCCTTCCTCGCGGGCCAGCCGCCGGGTCATGGCGAAGGAATCGGCGTCGGTGACGGCAATGACGTCGTCCGGCACGGATTTATCGTAGTTGGCCGGCCACATGTCCTCACCCACTCCCTCCACGAAGTACGGGCGCCCAGTGCCGCCGGAGTAGACCGAACCTGCGGGGTCCGCCCCGATGATCCTGACCCGGCCGCCGTCGGCCTCCGGACGCTCCGCCGAGATCTCCTTGAGGAAACGGCCGGTGCCGGTGATGGTGCCGCCGGTGCCGGCGCCGATCACGCAGTGCGTCACCGTGCCGTCCGTGTCCTGCCAGATCTCCGGTCCTGTGGACTCGTAGTGGCTGCCGGGCGCGGCCGGGTTGGAGAACTGGTCAGGCTTGTAGGCACCCGGAATTTCCGTGACGAGCCGGTCCGAGACGCTGTAATAACTCTGCGGGCTGTCCGGGGCCACGGACGTGGGGGTGACCACTACCTCGGCGCCATACGCCTGAAGCACGGCGCGCTTGTCCTCGCCGACCTTGTCCGGCACCACGAAGATGCATTTGTAGCCCTTTTGCTGGGCAACGAGCGCCAGACCAACACCGGTGTTGCCCGACGTCGGCTCAACGATGGTCCCGCCAGGCAGGAGCTTGCCGGTCCGTTCGGCCTCTTCGATCATTTTCACCGCGATGCGGTCCTTGATGGAGCCGCCAGGATTGATGTATTCCAGCTTGACCAGGACAGTGGCTTTGAGGCCTTCCGTTACGTGGTTGAGCTTGATGAGCGGCGTGTTTCCGATGAGGTCCAGGACGGACTGCGCGTACTTCATAGGTACAAAGTTACCGCCTGCCGCCGTTGGTCCTGCCCGGGGCTCAGCTCCCCGCCGAGGAATCCGTCTGCCAGAGGCCCATGATGTTGCCTTCGGTGTCCTTGAAATAGGCGTACCAGCCCATGCCGGGAACGGCGTCCTTGGCCTGGGGCACCGTTGATGGCCCCCGGCGCGCTCGGCATGCCTGTCTGTTCGTCCGACGGCGCAGTGATGGCGCTGGTGTAGTCCATCCCCTGCATGGGGATCAGGGTCCAGCCGAACGCGCTCTGGTAGTAAGGTGTTGGCGCGTACTTTGTCACCGGCGGGGCTCTCGAAATGCACAACTCCAGCCGCTGCGTTTTCCTCTGAATGCGGGGAAAGTCGCGGACGCCCTGCGCCACACGATGGAGTCTAGTCCTGGCGTCTTCGGACTGTAAGGGCCTCCGGAAGCCACGTTGTCAGCCCACCGTGGGACCATGAATACATGACCATCCTTGACGCTCCGGCCCGGCTTGCAGCCGCCGCGGATGCGTCCCTGCGGTGGCATCCGGACGGCCCGTACAGCCTGCACCAGACGCTGGGAACTCTCCTGCGGGGTACCGGTGATCTGTCGTTTTCGTTCGGGCCTAACGGGATATGGACAGCGTTTACGACGCCGGACGGCCCGGTCACGCTGCGCCTCACCGCTGCTGCGGACGGGGCTGTTGATGCCCAGGCCTGGGGTCCCGGCTCCGCCGCCGGACTCGCCGGAGTGCCCCGGCTTTTGGGCGCCGGGGACGACTGGTCGGCGTTTGACGAACCGGACTTCCACGCCACGCTCCCAAGGATGGTCCGGGACGCCCGACGCCGGAACCTGGCTGTCCATCTCCCTTCGACCGGGCGGGTGGTTGATTGCCTCGTGCCCACTATCCTCGAGCAGAAGGTCACCGTTATTGAGGCCCGCCGCGGCTACCGGTACCTGATGTACCGGTTCGGCTCGCCGGCTCCGGCGGCCGGAAGCGCGGCGCCGGAAGGGCTCCGCCTCCAGCCCACCCCTGAGCAGTGGCTGCGCATCCCCTCGTGGGAATGGCACCAGGCCGGCGTAGGACCCCAGCGTTCGGCGACCGTCATGCGGGCCCTGCGATCCGCCGTCGCGCTTGAACGGCTGGCTGCCCTGCCGTCCGCGGAGGCGGCAGCAAAGCTGCAGGTGATCCCCGGCATCGGGGTGTGGACCGCTGCCGAAGTGGTGCAGCGTACGCACGGCTGCCCGAACTCCATCGCGGTGGGTGACTACCACCTCGCCGCCTATGTGGGTGCCGCGCTCACCGGCCGCCGGACGGACGACGCCGGCATGCTGGCCTTGCTTGAGCCGTGGACCGGGCACCGGCAGCGGGTGGTCCGGATGATCGGGCTGAGCGGCTTCCGCAAACCGACGTTCGGGCCACGGATGACCATCCAGGACCACCGCCGGCACTGACCACCGAAAGCAACGCGGGGTCACTTAGCGCCCATGTTGGCGTCCCGCATGGGCGTTAAGTGACCCCGCGCTGGACTAGAGGGAGCGGAGTTTGGCCTTCTTGATCCTGGCGATGAGGCTGGTGAATCCTTCGGCGAGGTCCTCCGCGTTGGCCTTGAAATAGGACCAACCGGCGTTGGTGAAGCCTTCGTCCCGGCGGTTGTCCCGCGACTGCTGATCGCGCGTGAGATGAGGCGCGCCGTCGTACTGCACTGCGGTCCTGAAGCGCCGGTAGCCCAGGTCCGCGGACGGCGACCACGGGTCATCCGGATCCAGGCGGAGCTGCAATTCCGGCTCAGGAAGTCGGGCGTCCAGCATGGCCAGGCGTAGGAATGTCTCCGGAAACGAGTCCGCGCCGACTCTCATCTCGTCCAGGGCAAGCCGGGCCTTCTCCACCCCCTTCATGTTTGGATGCTGCCGGATGAGCAATCGCAGTCCTTCCTTGAAGGCGTATGGTTCGGTCCTTCCTTCAAGACCGGGCCGAGGCATGCGGATCAGCTGGTCTCCCATGGCGATCACAAATGCCAGCGGTACGTGATGCGCCAGATCAAGCCAGGTCCGGGGCGGGACGGAGACTGGGATTCCGTCGATTTCCATGACCTCGCCGGGCAGCGCATGCACGCGGTGGCCGGCCACTCCGGCACGGCGGACCCGAGGAAGTCCGTGGGGTTTGCTGAGGTGGATCGTTTCCTCCTTACCCAGCCAGGGCGGCAGGCCGAGCCCGGTCAGTATTGCCGCGCTCTCGTGGGAAACCCAGGCTCCGGGCGTTGCCGCGGCAAGGACCCGGAACCGTTCGGCAAGGACAAACTCACGGCCGGCAGGCAGGTAAATCAGCCGTCCGCCGTCGAGCACGTCCCTGGCGCGAAGACGCTTGGGCGCGACCCCCAGCATCCGGGACTCATAGATGGTGAACGGCTGGGTGTTGAGCGTCTGCGGCAAGGGCGTGATGCGGACCATGTGCACCATTCTGTCCGCACCGTTGAGGGGATATTGAGTTATCCACAGGCCAAGCTTCATCCACCCCAACGCGGGGTCACTTACGGCCCATCCGGGATGCCAACATGGGCCCTACGTGACCCTGCGTTGCTATGGGTGTGGGTCAGAGGCCCAGCCGGACGACGGCTTCCTCGCGCATCTCCACTTTGCGGATCTTCCCGGAAACGGTCATGGGGAAGCTTTCGCGGACGTCCACATAGCGCGGGATCTTGTAGTGTGCCAACTTCCCGCGGCAGAATTCGGCGACGGCGGCCGCGTCCAGCGGTTCAGCGCCGGGCGTGAGGATGATGCAGGCCATCAGTTCCTCCCCGTACCTGGCATCGGGCACCCCGATCACCTGCACGTCCTGGATGGATGGGTGGCTGTACAGGAACTCCTCGATCTCGCGCGGGTAGATGTTTTCGCCGCCGCGGATCACGAGGTCCTTGATCCGGCCCTCGATCACCACGTAGCCCTCGTCGTCCATCCGGGCGAGGTCGCCGGTGTGCATCCAGCGGTCAGCGTCGATGGCTTCCGCGGTTTTGTCCGGCTGGGCCCAGTACCCGGCCATCACGGCGTAGCCCCGGGTGCACAGCTCGCCGATCTCGCCGCGCTCCAGCACCTCGCCGGTGCCCGGGTCGATGATCTGGCTTTCCAGCCTCGGCATGGTGCGGCCCACAGTCTCGGTGCGATGCTGCAGAGTGTCACCCTTTCGGGTCATGGTGGACACCGGGGATGTCTCGGTCATGCCGTAGCAAATGGCCACGTCTACCATGTGCATCTCCGAGATCACCCGGTTCATCACGTCGATGGGGCACACCGATCCTGCCATGACACCAGTCCGAAGCGTGGCCAGGTCATAGGAGGCAAAGTCCGGCAGTGCCAGTTCGGCGATGAACATGGTGGGCACGCCGTACAGCGATGTCCCACCGAAATCCTGGACGGCTTCCAGCGCCGCCGCCGGCGTGAAGCCGCGGCCGGGGATGATGGTGGCCGCACCGTGGCTGAGGGCCGCCAGGTTCCCGATCACCATCCCGAAGCAGTGGTAGAACGGCACCGGAATCACCACCCGGTCGTGCTCGGTGTAGCCCAGCAGTTCACCGATGGAGTAGCCGTTGTTCAGGATGTTGTGGTGCGTCAGCGTGGCGCCCTTGGGGAAGCCAGTGGTCCCGGAGGTGTACTGCAGGTTGATGGGATCGTGCGGGTCCAGGTCCGCCATCCGCGCCTTCAGGCCGGAATGGCCGACGGCGTCAGCCCGCTTCAGCAGCTCGGCGTACGTCAGCTCCCCGTCACTTTGGGTGTCGCCGGCGTCGAGCCCGTCCATGCCGTAATCCGGCAGGAACACCAGTTCCCGCAGGTCCGGGCAGCCGGCGAGCGCCTGGCGCGCCATCCCCACGTAGTCGCTGTTCCGGTCCGACGGCGCCGTCACCAGCATCCGCATGCCGTTCTGCTTCACCACAAACTCCAACTCGTGGCTCCGGTAGGCCGGGTTCACGTTGACCAGGATGGCGCCGGCCTTGGCCGTGGCGTACTGCAGCAGCGTCCACTCGGCGCAGTTCGGGCTCCAGATGCCAACCCGGTCCCCCTTGGCCACCCCCGAAGCGAGGAGCGCACGCGCAAGGCGATCGACGTCGTCGTTCATTTTGGTGTAGCTCCAGCGGCGGGCATCGGCGCCCGGCACCGGCGCGGCCTCGATCAGCGCGTCGTGGAAGGGGAACCGGGCCACCACCCGCTCGAAGTTCCGGCCGATGGTTTCCTCGAGAAGCGGGACGTCAGTGTCCCCGGCTGTGTAAGCGCGCATGCTGGCACGCTACCGCCTGGCCCCCGGCAATGAAAGCGCATGAGAAGCGCAACAGGAGAGTGTCCGCGCGTAAACAGGGCAGGCCTGCATGCCGAGTCCCGGTATTGTGAAATCCATGAGTGCACCCATCGACCTGCAGGCAACGTTCATCCCCAACGACGGCGAGTTCTTCCGTGTGAAGCTCGCCCTGGAAATCGCCATCGACGAGGTGGTCAACGAAGCCGGCTGCATCCGCTACGAGCTGACCGAAGCCTCCGAAGAGAAGCTGGTCCTGACGGAACAGTGGGAATCCGAGGAACTGCTCGCGAAGCACTCCAAGGGCACCGCCGTCCAAGACCTGAACGAATCCCTGAGCGCGCTACTGGCCGAGCCCGTGCAGCTGGAACGCCTGTAACCTTCCGCAAACCACAACGCGGGGTCACTTCGCGCCCATCTAACCAAGGTTTATGGGCGCGAAGTGACCCCGCGTTGCAGTTAAGGGCGCTTAGATATCCGGGATCTGTGTGCCGTCCTGGGGGCCGGACGTCTTTCCGGCGGTGGCCGGGTTGCTTTCCGCGGCGGCTGCGGCGTCTGCCTGCGAGCGCGCCACATGGGCGTGGACTTCATCCATGTCAAGGGCCTTGACCGCGTCAACAACCTGCTCCAGCTGCTGGGCGTTGAGGGCGCCCGGCTGGGAGAAGACCAGGACCTTTTCGCGGAACGCCATCAGAGTGGGAATGGACGTGATGCCGGCCTCGGCGGCGAGCTGCTGCTGGGCCTCGGTGTCCACCTTCGTGAACAGGACGTCGGAGTGCTTCTCCGAAGCAGCGCTGTACGTGGGCCCGAACTGCTTGCAGGGACCGCACCATTCAGCCCAGAAGTCCACCAGGACAATGTCGTTGCCTTCGATGGTCGATGCGAACTGTTCACCTGTGATATCTACGGTAGCCATGCCTTCAACGGTACGCGAGGCGCAGGCCGATGTCCCGGCCGGGCGTCCCCTGTTCGCTCCCCGCGTCATCGGGAATACCCGCCGCGGGGCCGTATACACCGGGCATTGCGAGGCTTACCCTTGGGGTCATCAGCCGCTGACTGCCGCATCCAGGAGGGTTCATGGCCCAGGCTATCTCCGCCCAGTCCCTGACGAAGAAATTCGGCCGGCGCGAGGTGCTCCACGGGGTGGATTTCGCGGTCGAGGCAGGCTCCGTGTTCGGCGTGATCGGCCCCAACGGCGCCGGCAAGACCACCACCATGCGCTGCCTACTGGACATCATCCGTCCCACCTCGGGGCAGGTCCGGGTCCTGGGCAAGGACCCCCGGGCGGGTGGTCCGGAACTCCGCCGGCGGATCGGCTACCTTCCGGGTGAGCTGTTCCTCGAGGGCCGCCTCACGGGCCGGACACTCCTGGCCCACTACCAGGCCATCAGCGGTCCGGTGCCCCCGGGCAGGATCGAAGACCTGGCCGAACGGCTTGGGCTCGACCTGGACCGCCACACGCGCAAGCTGTCCAAAGGCAACAAACAGAAGCTGGGCCTGGTCCAGGCGTTTATGCACGACCCCGAGCTCCTGGTCCTCGATGAGCCCACCAGCGGCCTGGATCCGCTGGTCCAGCAGGAATTCCATGCCATGGTCCGCGAGGCGCAGCACAACGGCCAGACCATCTTCCTCAGCTCCCACGTCCTCAGCGAGGTCCAGCAGACCGCAGACACGGTGGCCATACTCCGGGACGGCCGGATCATCGCCGTCGAGTCCGTGAGCGGGCTTCGGGAAGGTGCGGTGCGCCGGGTCCGGTTCACCGCGATCGGAATAACAGCGCACGACGCCAGCGCGCTGCTGGCTGGGGTACCCGGCGTCGGGCACGTTGAGGTGCTGGCGACCGACGGCAGCATCACCCTTTCGGCGACCGTGGAGGGGGCCATCCAGCCGCTGGTCAGGGCCCTGGGAACGCTGGAGCTGACGGACCTGGTGCTGGCGGAACCGGATCTTGAGGAGTCAGTGCTGAAGATGTATTCAAGTCCCGCGGACGCGAACCCCGACGACACCGAGCAGCGGGAGGCCGTGCGATGAGCACTACGCTGCCGCTGTTCCGCCGGGCCTTCTTGGATTCCTGGCGCTCCACCACGGCATGGGCCGCCGCCCTGGCCGGCGCCACGTTCCTCTACCTGCCGCTGTACCCGTCCATCGGCGGGAGTACGGAGATGCAGGGCATGATCGATTCCCTCCCGGCCGAGATGACCAAGGCGCTGAACTACGACCAGATCGCCACCGGTCCCGGGTACACCCAGGCCACGCTGTTCGGCCTGCTCGGCTTCCTGCTGATGACCATCGCTTCTGTCGGGTGGGGTGCCGCCGCGGTGGGCGGCGACGAAGAGTCCGGGCAGCTGGAGCTGACCCTCGCCCACGGGGTGACCCGCGTCCAGGTGGTCCTGGAACGCGCACTCTCCCTCTTCCTGCGTGTGGTGCTGCTCGCGGCCCTGGTCTTTGTCATGGTCCGGCTGCTCAATGATTCGGCCCACCTGGCCATACGGCCCGAGAACCTCTTCGGCGCAGCAGTGCTGTTTGCAGGGCTGGCACTGCTGAGCGGAACGACCGCGCTATGCGCCGGCGCTATGTCCGGAAGGCGGACGTACGGACTGGCCGCGGGCGCCGCCGTCGGAGTCCTTGGATACACCTTCAACGCCGTCGGCCGGCAGAGCGAGGACGTTGAGTGGCTGCTGAATCTGAGCCCATACCACTGGGCTTACGGAAATTCACCGGTGGTCAACGGCGCGGACTGGGCTGCGGCAGGGTGGATCTGGGGAATTTCGGCGGCGCTGGTGGCCGTGGCCGCGTTCGCTGTGGACAGGCGCGACGTCGGCACGTAGCTTTCCGGGTGACCGGCGGTCAGGGTGGCCAGCGGCCGGGGTCTGCGGTCAGGGCCGAGGTTCCCGGTTGAGGCTTTCCCAAAGATGCGGCGCCGGCGTCCGGCTGCCGGGCAGTGCGTTGGTCTCGCGCCATTCGTGGATCCATTCGGGCAGCACCAGACCTGCCGGAGGCTGCCCGAACTCGCGTAGGATCTCCTCCTGGCTCACGGGCCCGCCCTTGCTGACCAGGCGGGTGGCGATGTAGGCACGCGCGTAAATCTCGCCGTCGGAAACCATGCGCTGCTCAAAGTAGATGGCCTTGGCATCCAGGCCGATGATCCTTGTTTCGATTGTGTACCGCTGCCACAGCTGCAGCGACTTCCGGAAGGCGATGGTCTCCCCCGCCGCCACCGGGGTCCAGCTGCGCCGGCGCATCGTCTTCCACACGCCGCTGCGGACCATCAGGTCGAACCGGCCCAGGTCCATGAGGGAAAAGTACATGCCGTTGTTAACGTGCATGGCGATATCGATGTCGGTGGGCAGGACGCGCAGCGGCAGGGACGATGTGTCCCAGATGGTCAGCGCAGAACGGCGGGCGGCGGTGAACAGCATCAGGAGCGTTCGCAAAAGCAGGTGCATGCCTCCATGTTACCCGGCAGTAACTTACTGGCAAGTCCAAAGAAGCTGGGCAACCACGTACGATGTGGCGCATGACGCAACAACGCTACCGGGACCTCCCCGAGTGGCCGCTGATGGGAACGGCACTCGTTTTCAGGGCGGCCTAGGCGTGGCAGGTGATTGGCCGCGTTGAAGGCCGCAGTGCGGAATGGCTCGAGACCGTTATGTTGCTGACGTGGGGTATCTTTGCCCTGGATTACGCCGCGAACCTGTGGCTGGCCAGAGAGCAACGCCGATCGGCAGGATGGTTGCCGCGGCCGTCATGATGAGTGGCATCGCCGTGCTGGGTGTGGTAACGGCATCCATCGCTTCCTGGCTGGTCCAGCGCGTCGAGGAGTCCACTGAAGCTGCCGCGGAGTCCATAGAAGAACCCCTGCGGGCAGAACTGGCTGGCCTGGTCACGGAGATCGCTGCGCTGCGGCGCGAGGTGGCCGAGCTCACGGACCGCCCAACGTTGTAGAAATTTCCAGCGGGCCGGGGAGCCGGACACCGGGTAGCCGCCGCCAGGACTGCGAGTAGGCGCCGCCTCGGGGCCACGTACACGACGCAAAAATTCAGGTATTGCCTACTGGTGCAGCGCCCGAAGCAGCTTCCTAGACTCGAAACTCGTAGGGCTGAACAAGTTGCCGGCGCATCCTCCGAGCTGGGGTGGATGATGCCGCTTCATAGCGGAACATCCGTATCTTCTGGGTATGCGGGGGTTCCCATCATGCGCTTCAGTGCGCGGTTCCGTTCAAAGACCGGGACCGCGCAGCGCATCACACCTCGATCCGTCCCGCATATGTAGTTTGCGGCGGCCTTGCCGCCTCAGTTGCGGGCCCGACCTGCGACGGGCCACCCATGTATCAGTTGAGTCCAAAAATTCCCGAACCACCCCGCCGAAATTTCGAAACCGACGAGCCGCGGGTCGAACTCATACCGGGCCGCCGGCCCATCAGCAACAAGCTGTGGGCAGGCATGGCAAGCGCCGCCGTCATTTCCGCCTTCGGCGTCGGCGCCCTGGCCGGCCCCGCCCCCATGGCAGAGTTGTCGGTGCCACCGGGGGCCACTACGACGGCGGCGTCACCAGTTGTGCGCGTTGCCCGGCCTTTGGCGGCGGTGCCATTGGACGCGCCGTATGTTGGGTACGTTGACTTTGATGGTGCGGCAGCCGGCACCGCGCAGCCGGAGATCGCAGCTGCGGCGCCCGCGCCCCCGGCCGAGGCTCCCCCACCACCAGCTCCCGAACCTGCTCCGGCACCCGCGGGCGATACCAACCTCTACACGGTGGTTCCCGGCGACACCGTGGGTGGGATCGCGGCCAGGTACGGCGTTGACACGAACGCGATGCTGGCCGCCAACGGGCTGGGCCTCTACAGCATCATCGTCCCAGGCCAGACGCTGAAGCTGACGGGACCCGCCGTCGAGGTTTCCGCTCCAGCCCCGGCTACGGCATGGGCTGCACCCGTCGCTGCTTCACCGGCCTACGTCCCCGCCCCGGCGCCGGTCCAGGCCGCGCCCGCTGTCCGCACCATCTACGTCGCGGGCGCTGGCGGACAGGCCATGCTGGACGCCTGCATGGGGCCCATCCACTACACGCCAAACGACGGCTACTCCCTCTTCATCACGGAGCACGACTTCTGCGGCGGGTGGGCGCGTTTCTCCGGCATCGGCGTGGGCGAGACCGTCAGCATTCCGGGCTACGGGACCTACACAGCGACAGCGAGGGGCCAGGTCCCCAACCCGGGAACCACCAACGATGTCATCGCGGTATTCGGCGGGTTCCCCCGGGCCATCCTGCAGACTTGCATCCCCGGGACCAACCAGATGCTGCTGATCGCGCTCAACTAGGCACCGGCCGGGTATGCGGTCCAGCGTTTCCGAAGCTTGTTCGCGGTTCCGAACCTTAAGGCAAGGAGCCGCGAACAAGGCCATGCGGGAATTTGCCTGACTATGCAGACATCGGGTGGCGTTCCGAAATGTGCTCCACCAGTTCGCCCACGCGCTCCTCGGTGTAGTTGCGCGCAATGTCGCCCTGGCTGATGATGCCGACCATCTTGTGGTCGACGATAACCGGGAGCCGCCTTACTTGGTGCCGCTCCATGATTTCGATCGCTGCGTCAACACTGGCATCGGCGTCAACCCAGTAGGGCTTGCCGGTGGCCAGCTCGCTGGCCAGCATCTCGCGGGGATCAAGGCCGGCGGCAACGCACCTGAGCACGATGTCGCGGTCGGTGATCATGCCCTTCAACTTGCCGTCATCGCCGCAGATCGGCAGCGATCCGCAGTCCAGATCCAACATCATCCGAGCGGCATCTGCGAGGGACTGATGCTCCGTAATACACTGTGCATCCGTGGTCATAAATTCACGTACAACGCTCATTGGTTCTCCTTCATCGAGTGATGTATCGACGCAAGGCATCGGGGACATATGCGCCGATGGTGCCAGCCTACGCCGGGGCCAACACTGATGTCGACGACGGCCCCTCCCCTGATTTCGGGCACAAAAAAGCCTCCGGAACCTGATGGGTTCCGGAGGCTTTTCCTTGGGTGGCAGATGAGGGATTCGAACCCCCGTAGGCGTTGCCAGCTGATTTACAGTCAGCCCCCTTTGGCCGCTCGGGTAATCTGCCGAACTTCAAAAGAAGATCACCCCCGGCTGCAGTGTTCAGAACGTCCGTTTCCGGGCCGTTCCGCTTCCAGTAACCGCGGGCAAGACAACTTTACAGAACTTCTGCCGAAACATCGAATCGAGGCGGCAGGCCCCTGAAAACGCCGCCGGAAGCCCCGCAATTCCGTGGAAAACCGGGCGTCAGGCGTCGCCTAGAATCCGTCCGGCCAGCCTTGCCTCGAACTTCACGGCCTGCTCCTCGGTGATCTGGTTCAGCTGGACCGCCCGCAGCAGGTCCTCGCTCACACCGTCCATGCGGGCCGAGGCATCCGGGACGGGGCTGAAGATAATGGAGGCGGCGATGGCTGCTGCGGCAACGGAGGTTGCGGCGGTGGCCACGGCGCCGGCGGCTGCGGCGGTGGTTCGGGTGACGTAACGGACGGCGGTGCGTGGCATGGTGTTCCCTTTCGAGCTACTTCCAACGCGTTCAACTCTCCATCACCCGGCTTCGTTCCCGCAGTGCGTCCGCTATGAGGGAACTGTGAATCCGGGAAACATGCCGAATCCGCTCCAGCGCCACAGCCGGGCGATCCGTATTAGGCTGGAATACAGCGATCCGCGCCCTGCAGAGACCATTCAGGGCACCCACCGGCACAAGGAGAATCATGGCAGGCGAGTCAACGTTCGACGTCGTAAGCAAAGTGGACAAGCAGGAAGTGGCCAACGCGCTGAACCAGGCACAGAAGGAACTGGTCCAGCGCTACGACTTCAAGGGTGTCGGCGCCGAGGTCGATTTCAGCGGCGAGAAGATCCTGATGAAGGCGAACTCGGAGGAACGCGTCCTGGCCGTGCTGGACGTCCTCCAGTCGAAGCTGATCCGCCGCGGCATCTCCCTGAAGTCCCTGGACACCGGCGAGCCGTACCCATCCGGCAAGGAATTCCGGCTGGAAGCCTCCATCAAGGAAGGCATCGAGCAGGATCTGGCCAAGAAGATCAACAAGCTGATCCGCGACGAGGGCCCCAAGGGGGTCAAATCCCAGATCCAGGGCGACGAACTCCGCGTCTCGTCCAAGTCCCGCGATGACCTGCAGTCTGTTATGGCGCTGCTGAAGGACTTCGACGAGGCGGACCTGCAGTTCGTCAACTTCCGCAGCTAGCACCCCTCCTCGGTTGTCCTCAGTTCAGCGGCCGGCCGGCAATCCGTTCCAGCCGGGCGATCCGCTCCTTCATGGGCGGGTGCGTGGCGAACAGCTTGGTGATCGCCCCGCCGCGGAACGGGTTGGCGATCATCAGGTGCGAGGTATTGACCAGCTTCTGCTCCTGCGGCAGCGGCGCGATCCGCACTCCCTGCTCGATCTTGCGCAGGGCTGAGGCGAGCGCCAGCGGATCGCCAGTGAGCTCCGAACCGTCCTCGTCGGCGTCGTACTCACGGGTCCTGGAGATGGCCAGCTGGATCAGCGACGCCGCAAACGGCGCCAAAAGCGCCATCGCCAGCATGGCCAGCGGGTTGGAGCTGCGCCGGCCGCCCCCGAAGAACAGCAGCATCTGGCCCACGGACGTGATGACGCCAGCCACCGCGGCCGCCACCGAGGACGTGAGGATGTCCCGGTTGTACACGTGCATCAGCTCGTGCCCCAGGACCCCGCGCAGCTCCCGGGCATCCAACAGCTGCAGGATCCCATCGGTGCAGCACACGGCGGCGTTTTTGGGATTCCGGCCAGTGGCGAACGCGTTCGGGTTCATGGTGGGTGAGAGGTAGATGCGCGGCATCGGCTGGTTGGCCCGGACCGAGAGTTCCCGGACAATCTGGTACAGCTGAGGTGCCTGGGCCTCCGTGACGGAGTAGGCCTGCATGGAGCGGATGGCGATCTTGTCGCTGTTCCAGTAGCCGTACGCCGTGGTGGCCACGCCGATCAGGGCCATGACCCAGATGGGCGCTGAACTGCGGGTATTGATCCCGATCAGGCCGCCCAGGCCCAGGAGCACCGCCCACAGGACGCCGAAGAGCGCCGCAGTTTTCAGGCCGTTGTAATGCTTGTGCACGTCCGCTCCTCCTGCTCGCCCTGACAAAGTTCCCCCAACAAGGCACGGTCCTAAAGCACCGGGTCGCGGGCATCGTATATGCAGAAGCCCGGCTGCAGCTGTGCCTCCGGCCAGACCACCGCGATGCGCTAAACCCGCCCGGATGCAGGACCCATCCCTCACTCAAAATCTTAGTCCCGGAGCCTGCCAGCAGGTCGCCCACCCGCGGGCCGGCTGGTTGACGCGGCACCAACGCAAACGCGCCCAGCAGGCCCACATAGAAGCTGTCCTGCGTGAGCCGGTACACCAACCTTAATGGGGCAGCGGCGTCCTGTTCCGTCACACGATTGGTATCCTCAGTCGGGGGAAAGGAATCGGCTTATGAATGTGTCCAGGCGGCTGCTTTTTGACTCGGATTTCTGGGAGGTTGCCCGGCCCCGGACTGCCCTGAACGCCGGCCATCTCCTGATCCGGCTCACCAACCCGGCTACGGCATTCGATCTGCGCTCGGCCGCTGACTGGTTGCACTGCCACACCATTGCCCGGCAGGCACTCGCCAATGTCCTGGGTGCCAGCCGCTGCACCGTGGTGTTTGCGCACCAGTGGCACCCCATCGGGGCGGCCATAGGCGAACCGGAGGCGGAATCCTCCACCCCCACCTTCCACTTGTTCGGGCGCTGGGACGCCGAGCCGGTCACCCCCGGCGAACAGCTGCGCGTTCCCGCGCAGCGCCGGGTTCCGGCCCCAGCGGACGAGCTCAAAGAGTACGACGGCGGCCTCCGCACCGCCCTGCGCTTGCTGGCTGTGACGCAAGAGGCAGAGCCCGTCCCGCCAGCGGACGGCACCCTCCCGGAACTCACTGCCAGGGCCCCGCAAGTCAAGGCCGGAGCGCACCACACACTACTCTCCCCGGCGTTGGCGCCGGCGCCGGGCGGAGCCGTCCTGACCCCGGGTCACCTGCTGGCGCTGGCCGCCGCCGTCCAGGGCCTGACGGACCGCCCCGGCGTGACGGGTCTAAGCTGTGTGGTGCCGGAGCCCGGAGCCGGCGGCCTGAAAGTCCACGCCATGGGCCGCTCGGCAGGAGAATCCCTCAACCCCATGCAGGAATTCCTGGATTTGCTGAAAGTAAGCCAAGCCTTATTGTGATCGACTCATAATAAGTGTTTCAATAGAGGCATGACGGAACACTTTGGCGGCCACGATGCATGGGCTGCTGCCCTGCGCGCCCACGGCCGCCGGGTGACCAGGCAGCGGCTCGCCGTGCTCACCGCCGTCGAACATCACCCGCACTCCCCCGCGGAGAGCATCCTGGCCGCCGCGCGCACCGAGCTTCCGGAGCTGACCGCGCAATCCGTATACGTGGTCCTCGGCGACCTGACCGACCTGCACATGCTGCGCCGCTTCGAACCGCCGCATTCCCCGGCCCTGTACGAGACCCGCGTCGGTGACAACCACCACCACGCCATCTGCATCAGCTGCGGCCGCGTGGAGGACGTCGACTGCGCCGTCGGACACGCGCCCTGCCTCACCCCGCACTGGGATGAGAACTCCAAGCCGATGACCATCCAGATCGCCGACGTGATGTACCAGGGCATCTGTCAGGACTGCCAGGCGTCCCAAAAACTTCCTTCTGAACGTCCCTCACAAGTAATCGAGAAATAGGAGAAAAATGACTGCGAACATCTCAACAACCCAGTCCGGCGCGCCCGTCACTTCCGACGCGCACGCACAGTCCGTCGGTGCCGACGGCGCCATCATCCTCACGGACCACTACCTGATCGAAAAGCTCGCCCAGTTCAACCGCGAGCGGGTGCCGGAGCGCGTAGTGCACGCCAAGGGCGGCGGCGCGTTCGGTACGTTCAAGGCCACCTCGGACATCTCCAAGTACACTAAGGCCGCGTTCCTGCAGCCGGGCGTCGAAACCGAGATGCTGATCCGCTTCTCCTCCGTCGCCGGCGAAGCAGGCTCCCCGGACACCTGGCGCGACCCCCGCGGTTTCGCTGTCAAGTTCTACACCTCCGAGGGCAACTACGACCTCGTGGGCAACAACACCCCCGTCTTCTTCATCCGCGACGGCATCAAGTTCCCGGACTTTATCCACTCGCAGAAGCGCCTCCCGGGCACCCACCTGCGCGACGCAGACATGCAGTGGGACTTCTGGACCCTGTCCCCCGAGTCCGCACACCAGGTCACCTGGCTCATGGGCGACCGCGGCCTGCCGGCCTCCTGGCGTGAAATGCAGGGCTACGGCTCGCACACCTACCAGTGGATCAACGCCGCGGGCGAGCGCTTCTGGGTCAAGTACCACTTCAAGTCCAACCAGGGCGTCAAGACCATGTCCGGCGACCAGGCTGAAGAGCTGGCCGGCTCGGACGCGGACTTCTACATCCGCGACCTGCAGGAAAACATCGCCGAGGGCAACTTCCCGTCCTGGGAACTGCACGTCCAGGTCATGCCGTACGAAGATGCCAAGGGCTACCGCTTCAACCCGTTCGACCTCACCAAGGTGTGGCCGCACACGGACTACCCGCTGATCCACGTGGGCACCATGGAGCTGAACAAGAACCCGGAGAACTACTTCTCGCAGATCGAACAGGCCACCTTCGCGCCGTCGAACTTCGTGCCCGGTATCGCCGCTTCCCCGGACAAGATGTTGCAGGCCCGCATCTTCTCCTACGCCGACGCACACCGCTACCGCGTGGGCACCAACCACGCGCAGATCCCGGTTAACCAGCCGAAGAACCAGGTCAACAACTACAGCCAGGACGGCGCCGGGCGTTACCACTTTAACGCCCCCTCCGTACCGGTTTACGCGCCGAACTCCTTTAACGGTCCCGCTGCCGTTGAGCCGGCTTCCCCGGCCGGTGGCTGGGAGAACGACGGCGAGCTTACGCTCTCCGCACACTCCCTGCACGCCGAGGACGGCGACTTCGTCCAGGCCGGCACCCTGTACCGCGAGGTGTTCGACGACGGCGCCAAGGCCCGCCTGTTGGACACCATCACCGGTGCTGTGGGCGGCGTGAAGATCGCCGAGATCAAGGAACGAGCCATCCAGTACTGGACCAACGTGGACGCCGAACTCGGCGCCAAGCTGCGCGCCAACCTGGGCACGGGCTCCCCTGATTCCGACGCTGAGGCTGCCAACAAGATCGGCTAGTTTCTCCGCCCCTTGTGGTGCAACGCCCGCCCCGTCACGGTTTCGTGGCGGGGCGGACGTATTTCCGCATCTCTCTTGTTCCCCAGCCTTTTGTTTCCACATAGGGACAATGCCTCTGGCCGGGGCCGCCCGGTGGTACCTAGGATCACTGCATGAGTACATTCCAGGGCATCCCTGCAGGGGCATTCGAGTTCTATGCCGAGCTTGAGCACAACAACAACCGGGAGTGGTGGCTGGAACACAAGGACAGCTACAACACCCTCGTGCGGGATCCGGTCACGGCCCTGCTGGCCGAACTGGAGCCCCGGTTCGGGCCGGGCAAGATCTTCCGGCCCAACCGGGACATCAGGTTCTCCCAAGACAAATCGCCGTACAAGACTTCCCAAGGAGCGTTCGCGTCGTCCCAGGAAGGCGTGGGATATTACGTCCAGGTGAGCGCCGAGGGGCTGCTGGTGGGCGGCGGCTGCCACACCAGTTCGCCGGCCCAGCTGTCCCGCTTCCGGAACTCGGTTGATGCTTCCGGGACCGGTGAATCGCTGCGGCACATCGTGGAGTCCGTGGCTGCCGCGGGCTTTGTCGTGCAAGGCGAAAAGCTCAAGACAGTGCCGCGCGGTTTCGACAAGGACCATCCCCGGGCGGAGCTGCTGAAGCACAGATCGCTGTCCGCCGGCATCGAGCTGGGCCAGCCGGAGTGGCTGGATTCATCGGCCGCGGCTCGGGAAATCGCGGGGCTATGGGACGAGCTGCGGCCCCTGGTGGACTGGGTAGGTCGGCACGCGGCGCCCTGACTGCGCGGTACGGGCCTACTGGCGGCTGAGGGCTTCGTCGGCTGCTGCACGGCCGGCAAGGGCGGCGTCCGCGCTGGATTCCGTGGCGTCCACGGCGGACTTTGCTTCGGCGAACCTTTCGTTCAGGCGGGAGTGCCGCTGACCGTAGGCGAAATAGATCACCACGCCGATGACCAGCCAGCCGGCGAAAAAGATCCAGGTCTCCACGGCGAGGTTCGTCATCAGGTACAGGCACAGGACGGCCGAAACCACCGGGAGGACCTTGCCGAACGGAACGCGGAAAGACGGCTTCAGGTCCGGGCGCTTTTTGCGCAGCACCAGGATGCCCAGGCTCACCACCACAAACGCGGACAGAGTGCCGATGTTGATCATTTCCTCCAGCAGGTCCACGTTGGTCAGGCCGGCCACAAGTGCCACTGCGGCGCCGCAGATGATCTGGAGGCGGACCGGCGTCGAACGCTTTTCGCTGGTCTTGGACAGTGCGCGGGGCAGCAGCCCGTCGCGGCTCATGGCCAGCACCACGCGGGACAGCCCCATCAGCAGCACCATGATGACGGTGGTGAGGCCGATCAGGGAGCCGAAGGCGATGACCTTGGCCGCGGTGGTGTTGCCGACGGCCTCGAATGCGGTGGTGAGGGTGGGGGTTTCAGCTGCCGCGAGGTCCGTGTAGGACACCATGCCGGTGAGCGCGAGGGACACCAGGATGTATAGCAGCGTCACCACGGCCAGGCCGCCGAAGATGCCGCGCGGCAGGGTCTTCTGCGGGTTCTTGACTTCCTCCGCGGACGTGGCCACGACGTCAAAGCCGATGAAGGCGAAGAACACCAGGGCAGCGCCGGCGAAGATCCCCAGAGTGCCGTACTGTGCAGGCGCGGCGCCGGTGAGGAAGCCGAAGAATGACTGCTTCAGGACATCCGCGGCGCCGCCGGCAGTGGGTTCCGCCGCAGGCACAAAAGGCACGTAGTTCTCGAACTTCACGTACGTGAAGCCCACCACGATCACAAACAGCACCACGGCGATCTTAATCAGGGTGAAGACGTTTCCCACGCGGGCGGAGAGCTTGGTGCCCATAACCAGGAGCACAGTGAAGACGGCAACGATCAGGAACGCGCCCCAGTAGAGGTCCACGCCGCCGAGCGACAGCGCCGGCGGGACGTCGGCGCCCATCAGTGCAAACACCTTGCTGAGGTAGATGCCCCAATACTTGGCGATCACTGCCGCAGCGGTGAACAGTTCCAGGATCAGGTTCCAGCCGATGATCCAGGCGAGCAGTTCGCCCATGGTGGCGTACGTGAAGACGTAGGCCGACCCGGCGACCGGAATAGCGGTCGCAAACTCGGCGTAGCACATTATGGCCAGTGCACACGTCACGGCGGCAACGGCGAAGGACAGCGTCACGGCGGGGCCGGAGAAGTTGGCCGCGGCCTTGGCGCCCACCGAGAAGATACCGGCGCCGACGGCGACGGCGACACCCATGATCATCAGGTCCCAGCTGCTCAGCGACCGCTTGAGCTTGCGTCCGGGTTCATCGGCGTCGGCTATGGACTGCTCGATGGATTTGGTCCGGAGAAGGTTCATAAGGAATTCCACAATCCTGATTTGTGTTGGAAACAGACCCATCAACGATACTTGTCCACTCACTGGACGTTCACACCCGTCCCGCATGGTGAGACGCAACTAATGCCGAAGATAATTGCGAAAAGGCCCCTGAAGCCCTCCTTTAGAGGACCTCAAGGGCCTTTCGATCGAACCGTTTAGACGGGCCAGTCCATCAGCTTTGACCGGATCAGGAATCGTTTGCCTTCCGGCGACTCAACCGAGAATCCGCTCCCCCGGCCCTGGACCACGTCCACGGTCAGATGGGTGTGGCTCCAGTAGTTGAACTGCTCCTTGGACATCCAGAACTCGAGGGGCCGCGGCTCCAGGCCGTCGGCGATGTCGAACAGCCCCAGGAGGACGTCAGCTTCCGCGGTGATGAACTCCCCGGCCGGATAACACATTGGCGAGGACCCGTCGCAGCAGCCGCCGGACTGGTGGAACATGAGGGGTCCGTGCTGGCCCCATAGTTTCCTGAGCAGTTCCAGGGCCTCGGCCGTGAGCGCCACGCGGGAGATGTCCTCCCCGGGCAGCGTCACTGCCGCGTCAAGCCTCGCCTCCATCATCAGTACTTGATGACGACGCGGCCGTCGATCTTGGCGTGTTTCATCTCGTCAAGAACGGCGTTGACCTCGGAGAGTTCCCGGGTGGACACCGTGGGATGGATCTTGCCCTCGGCGTAGAACTCGAGTGCTTCCTCCAAGTCCTGCCGGGTCCCCACGATCGAGCCGCGGACGGTCAGGCCCTTGAGCACAATCTCGAAGATCGGTGCCGGGAAGTCGCCCGGCGGCAGGCCGTTGAACACAATCGTCCCGCCCCGACGCGCCATGCCGATCGCCTGGCCAAAAGCAGACGGGTGTACTGCGGTGACCAGTACTCCATGGCAACCTCCGGTTTCGCGTTGGATAACTTCAGCGGGATCTTCGTGCAGCGCGTTGACGGTAAGCTCCGCACCATGCTTCTTGGCCAGGGCAAGTTTGTCGTCCGCGATATCCACGGCCGCTACCCGCAGGCCCATCGCCACGGCGTACTGGACAGCAATGTGCCCGAGACCGCCGATGCCGGAAATGGTGACCCACTGTCCGGGCCTGGCTTCGGTCATCTTCAGACCCTTGTAGACCGTGACGCCGGCGCAAAGCACCGGGGCGATTTCAACGGGGTCCGAGCCCGCCGGGATGCGGGCGGCAAAACGCGTGTCGACGAGCATATACTCCCCGAAGGAACCGTCCACACTGTAGCCGGCGTTCTTCTGCACTTCGCAGAGGGTCTCCCAGCCGGTCCGGCAGTACTGGCAGTCGCCGCAGGCGGACCAGAGCCAGGCGTTGCCGACGAGGTCGCCGACAGCCAGGTCGGTGACCCCTTCGCCCAGGGCAACCACTTCCCCTACGCCTTCGTGGCCGGGGATGAACGGTGGTGTCGGCTTGACCGGCCAGTCGCCCGCCGCCGCGTGGAGGTCGGTGTGGCAGACGCCGGTGGTGATGACCTTGACCAGCGCCTCACCCCGGCCCGGGGTTGGAATGGGGAGGGTCTGGATCTGAAGATCCTTGCCGAACTCGGTTACTACTGCTGCTTGCATTGTCGTCGTCATTGGCGAAATCCTTGCGTTGATAAAGCGTTGGAGCGGTGGAGGTGGTGCTGCCTTCCTGAGGGCTTAGAAGAAGCCGAGCTTGTTCTCGTTGTAGCTGACCAGCAGGTTCTTGGTCTGCTGGTAGTGGTCCAGCATCATGGAGTGGTTTTCACGTCCGATGCCGGAGGACTTGTACCCGCCGAACGCGGCGCCAGCCGGGTAGGCGTGGTAGTTGTTGACCCAGACACGGCCGGCCTGGATCTCGCGCCCGGCGCGGTAGGCGACGTTGCCGTTACGCGACCAGACGCCGGCGCCAAGCCCGTAGAGGGTGTCGTTGGCGATTTCCATTGCGTCGTCGTAGTCGCTGAACCGGGCTACAGACACAACAGGTCCGAAGATCTCCTCCTGGAAGATCCGCATCTTGTTGTGGCCCTCGAAAACGGTGGGCTGAACGTAATATCCGCCGGCCAGGTCGCCGGGCATTTCGGCGCGGGCGCCGCCGGTAAGCACCTTGGCACCCTCCTGCTTGCCGATGTCAATGTAGGAGAGGATCTTCTCAAGCTGGTCGTTGGAGGCCTGTGCTCCGAGCTGGGTTTCGGTGTCCAGCGGGTTGCCCTGGATGATTTTCTCCACCCGGGCCACTGCGTCGGCCATGAAGGAATCATAGATGTCCTCCTGGACCAGGGCGCGGGACGGACAGGTGCACACCTCACCCTGGTTGAAGGCGAAGAGCGCGAAACCCTCCTGGGCCTTGTCGTAGAACGCGTCATCGGACTCGGCAACATCGTTGAAGAAAATGTTCGGGCTCTTGCCGCCGAGCTCGAGGGTGACGGGGATCAGGTTCTGGGACGCATACTGGCTGATCAGGCGGCCCGTGGAGGTTTCGCCGGTGAAGGCGATCTTGCGGATCCGCGGGCTGGACGCGAGCGGCTTGCCGGCCTCGACGCCGAAGCCGTTGACCACGTTGAGCACACCGGCGGGCAGCAGGTCACCGATGAGTTCCATCAGGACCAGAATGGACGACGGCGTCTGCTCTGCGGGCTTGAGGACCACGGCGTTGCCGGCTGCGAGGGCGGGGGCAAGCTTCCAAACGGCCATCAGGATGGGGAAGTTCCACGGGATGATCTGGCCCACGACGCCGAGGGGCTCGTGATAGTGATAGGCGGTGGTGTCGTCGTCGAGCTGTGAAAGCCGGCCCTCCTGGGCGCGGACGGCGGAAGCGAAGTAGCGGAAGTGATCCGCCGCAAGCGGGATGTCTGCGTTCAAGGTTTCGCGGATGGGCTTGCCGTTGTCCCACGATTCGGCGACGGCGAGCATCTCGAGGTTCTCGTCGATGCGGTCGGCGATCTTGTTCAGGACCGCGGCGCGCTCGGCCACGGAGGTCTTGCCCCAGGACGGTGCAATCTTGTGGGCCGCGTCCAGGGCGAGTTCAATGTCTTCCGCGGTGCCGCGTGCCACTTCGCAGAAGACCTTGCCGGTGACGGGTGTGATGTTCTCGAAGTACTGGCCCTTGACGGGGGCAACCCACTCGCCGCCGATCCAGTTCTCATAGCGGTCCTTGAACGTGACCTTCGAACCCTCGGTACCGGGCTGTGCGTAAACAGTCATTGCTAGCTCCTTTGCTGTGCATGAAAGGTGGCGCCTGATGATGGCGTCCGCCGTTGGTTTCAGCGTAGGAGTGTGAAGGTTGCAGTCAGGTTGCGCGGGTGTGAGCCAGCTCACGGCCACCGGTGGTCAGGCGCTGAGTTCAGCTTCCAGCCGCTCAAGGTCCGCAACGATGGCGGCCCGCTTCGGCGAGCGCAGCGGCAGCAGCTTCAGGGCCGCAGTCCGGACGTCGACGTCGTCCCTCGCCTCCGGGAGGGCAGCGTATTTGAGCAGCGTCTCGGCACTGCCATCTGTCAGGACCGCTTCGCGCATGAGCGAGGAGACCCTGTCGCGGAGGTCGATGATGCCCGGCGCTTCGGAGCGCGGCAGCACGGCGCCGCGGTAGATTTCAAGTGCAATCCGGTGGGCGCCGCGCTGCAGACAGTTCAGCACCTGCCCGCTGTCCGGGACCAGGTCCATGGTGAGTTTGTACGGGCGGGATTCCGGAACGGCGGCCGGGTTGAGCTGCTGGAGGATCTTGCGCAGCCGGACCATTTCCGCGCGGAGCGTCATGGTGGGGCCGTCGCCCGGGTAGAGCAAGAAGCTGAGCTCCTCGGCGCTCAGCCCGGCGGGGTGGGTGCTGAGCAGGGCGAGGATTTCACTGTGGCGGGCGGACAGCGCCACCGTTTTTCCTTCGATACTGAGCAGCGCCTGGTCACGGCCCAGCAGCTGCAGGCTGTTGCGGTACAGGCTGCCTTCCTTAGCACCGCCGGCTCCCCCGGCCCGCGTCGAATCCGAGCTGGCCGACCGTGCCCCAGACGCTGTACTGGTGTTCCGCCGTCGGGCCGGCCGGCTGGCTAGGGTCGCCGCCAGCTGCAGGCGCTCAACTCGGAGCTGCGCCTGAGCGGCAGCGACGGTCGCCTCTACGAGGGACAGCGTGTGGGCCGCCACCGCACTGGCTTTGCCCGTGATGTCCACAACGCCCAGCAGCGCACCGGAATCCGGATCGTGAAACGGGACGGCGGTGCAGCTCCATGCGTGGACGGATCGCTGGTAGTGCTCCGCCCCGGAAATCTGGATCCCGCGGCCCAGGGCCAGGGCAGTTCCGGGCGCACTGGTCCCCACCGTGGCCTCTGACCAGTCGGCGCCCGGGACGAACATCATGCCTTCGGCGCGGCGCTGCAGGGCGGGATCCCCTTCCACCCAGAGCAGCCGGCCAACCTCATCACCGACGGCAACGAGCAGGCCGCTATCGTGGCTGGGCTGGACCAGGAGCTTGTGGATCACGGGCATGATGATGGCCAAGGGGTGCTGCCGCCGGTATTCCTCAAGCTCATCAGTGTCCAGAACCAGGGGTGCTTCAGGGTTGTCCGGGTTGGCCTGCAGTTTGACGGAACGCTGCCAGGATTCCCGGATCAGCCTGCGCAGCCCGGGGATTTCCGGCGCGTCCGGAAATGCATGGGCGCCAAGCTGCTCATGCGCGGCCAGGGCATCACGCTGGGCCAGAGCTGTCGCTTCGCCGTCAGATGCCGGCGGCAGGATCAGGTTCCTCATCGAACTCCCACTTGCGCTCGGCTTGCAGGCGCGGCACATTGCAGCCAGCCTGGGTTTAGCCCAGTCTAACGCCGCCCCGCACCCGCGCCTAGGGATGGAGTGAGGGAGGGCGGGGGTCAGGCGCGGGAGATGCTGATCATTTCCTCGCGCGGGACTACCTTGATGCGTTCACGCACGACGGCGGCGGTCCCGTCGGTGCCCGGCTTACCTTCGGTCCACGCGGCGCCGAGGGCTGCTTCGTGCGCATCCAGCTTGATCCAGCCCTCCCACGTGGTGAACTCGATGCCGCGCTCCTGCAAGAGGTCGATGATGGCCTGCGGATCAGGATTCTCGGCCGGGGGAAGCGTGAGCCGGTCCTCCAGCAGGAAGCCGATGGTTTCCAGGGCGTCGCCCTTGGTGTGGCCGATCAGGCCGACCGGCCCTCGCTTGATCCAGCCGGTGGCGTAGATGCCGGGGACGGGGTTGCCGTCGGCGTCGAGCACGCGGCCGCCCTCGTTGGGGATCACGCCGCGTTTGGCGTTGTATTCCAGCTCGTCCAGGGGCGAGCCGTGGTAGCCGATGGCTCGGTACACGGCCTGGACGGGGTAGTCCACAAACTCGCCCGTGCCCTTGACGTTGCCGGTGCCGTCCAGTTCCATCCGCTCAAACTTGATGCCGGCCACCTGGCCGGACCCGCCGTCGTCGGGGTCCTCGTAGACCTCAACGGGGCTGTGCAGGAAGTGCAGGTGCAGGCGGCGTGAGGACGGTTCTTCCGCTTCGGCGTGCTCTTCCACGAGCCAGTTGGTCAGCGTGTTCACCATGGTTTTGATCTGGTTGTTGCTGCGGATGGCGTCATCGGAAGCCTCATCGAACTCAAAGTCCTCCGGGTACAGGACAATGTCCACGTCCTTCATGTGGCTGAGCTCGCGCAGCTCCAGCGGCGTGAACTTGACCTGCGCCGGGCCACGGCGGCCGAAGACGTGCACGTCCGTGACCGGTGAGTTCTTCAAGCCCTGGTAGACGTTGTCCGGGATCTCGGTGGTGAGGAGTTCCTCGGCGTGCTTGACGAGCATCCGGGCCACATCCAGCGCCACGTTCCCATTGCCGATCACCGCGATTTCCTTGGCTTCCAGCGGCCAGTCGCGGGGCACATCGGGGTGGCCGTCGTACCAGGACACAAAGTCGGCGCCGCCGAATGATCCCGCCAGGTCGATGCCCGGGATAGGCAGATCGGCGTCCTTGATGGCGCCGGTGGAGAAAATTACGGCGTCGTAGAAGGCCCGGAAGTCATGGAGGGTGAGGTCGCGGCCGTACGTGACGTTGCCCAGGAAGCGGATGTCGCCCCGGTCCAGGACCTTGTGCAGCGCGTTCACGATCCCCTTGATGCGGGGGTGGTCCGGCGCTACGCCGTAGCGGATCAGGCCGTACGGGGCAGGGTAGGCCTCGAAAAGGTCGATGCTGACCTCAAAATCGCCGTCCTTAACACCGCTGGACTTGGTCAGGATGTCCGCCGCATAAACACCTGCCGGCCCCGCACCCACAATGGCAACGCGGAGTGGACGCTTGGAGGTGGTTTCGCCTGGGTTGGACACCGGGAGCCCTTCTGGAACGAGGAGATTGCGACGGAGACGCGCAGTGCAGCGCGCAGTGCAGTTGCGCACAATGTCCCATTCTAAATGTGTTCCAGCGGCACCACGTCGCCTTCCCGGTACAACAGCGCCCGGAGCTCGGCCTCCGCGGAGTCCAGGCGTTTGGGGTCGATGGTCTCCCCCGCGGCAAAGTGGTCCAGCAGCCGGGGATCAACATAACTTTTGCGCGCGATGGACGGCGTGTTCCCCAGTACCGCGGCAGCCTCCTGCATGGCCACGCTGATGGCGCCCTTCCGCGCCGAAACAGTCCTCTGCGGGCCGCTGCGCGCCAAGCTGACGGCGGCCGCCACGGTTCCGCGCAGCGTCCGGAAGTCCTTGGCGGTGAAGTCCAGGCCCGTCCGCTCCTTGACGTAGGCATTGATGTCCGCGCTGGTGACCGGCCGCCAGGTCCGGCCCTCCTTGTACGCCAGCAGCCTGGCATTTCCACCGCGGCGCTTAAGCGTCCGCACCAGGGCGGCGAGGTCGGCGTCGTGGATTTCCGATTCCCAGTCCTTGCCGCTCTTGGCCGGAAACTTCAGCTCCAGGCACTCCCTGCGGACGTGGACATGCGCACACAGGAGCGTGGCCAGGCCGCGGCTGCCGTTCTCGTTGGTGTACCGCTCGGATCCCACGCGCAGGGACCCGCTGTCCAGCATCCGGAAAGCCGCCGCCAGTACACGTTCGCGGCAGGTACCGTCGCTGTGCAGGTCCAGGGTGACCAGCCGGCGGGCGGTGGGCAGCGACTCGGCCAGTTGCAGGGCGCGGTCAAACTTCACCCGGTCCTTCCGCTCGCGCCAGGCAGGGTGGTAGATGTACTGCCGCCGGCCCATCGCATCCAGGCCGGTCGCCTGGATGTGACCGTTGTCGAACGGTGCAATCCAGACATCGGTCCAGGCCGGCGGGATGCCGATGCTCTCCAGCCTGTCCCGGACCGGCCCCGGCGGCAGCGTGGAGCCGGCCAGGTCCCGGTAGCTGAAGCCCGTCCCGGCGGGCACGCGACGGTAGCCGCGGCCGTTCGCGTTGCTACGGCGGAGCCTCACGGGACGGCCACCTGGGAGTTCATCGGTTCCATGAAGGACAGCGTACTGACTATTGACTGGAATACGAGTCCAACAACTGGTGTTATTGGTTAGGTGCCTACTCCCCCTGAAACGAACTCCTTGCCCAAGACCGCCGTCACCGCTCCATCCGGTCTTAAGGCTGTGGACAAGGAGACGACGGCGGGAGTCCTGTTCGGGTTCGGCGCGTACGGGTTGTGGGGGCTGCTTCCGCTGTACTTCTTTGCGCTGATGCCCGCCGGAGCGGTGGAGATCGTGGCCAATCGTGTGGTGTGGTCCCTGCTTTTCTGCATCCTCCTGATCACCGTCACCCGGTCCTGGCGCGCGCTGGCCCGTGCCTTCCGGGACCGCTCGGTGTTCGGTTCACTGGCCCTGGCGGCTGCCCTCATTGCCGTGAACTGGCTGACGTACACCTACGGCGTCACCACCGGCCAGGCTGTCGAAGCGGCGCTGGGCTACTTCATCAATCCGCTGGTCTCGGTCCTCCTGGGTGTGTTCGTCCTCAAGGAGAAGCTGCGCCCCCTCCAGTGGGCCGCCGTCGGGATCGGTTTTGTCGCAGTAGGCGTACTGACGGTCAGCTACGGCAAACTGCCGTGGATCGCGCTGACGCTGGCCTTCGGCTTTGGGCTGTACGGGTTTGTGAAGAAACGGGTTGGCCCGAAAGTGGACGCGGTGACCAGCCTCAGCCTGGAAACCATCGTGCTGGCCCCGATCGCCGCGGCCACCATGGTGTTCCTGGGTGTCAGCGGCTCGGCCACCCTGGCCAGCCAGGGCCCCGGGCATTTCTGGCTCCTGGCGGCCTCCGGCGTGATCACTGCGGTGCCGCTGCTGTTCTTCGGCGCATCGGCCCGCCGGCTGCCCATGACCACCCTCGGGCTGCTGCAGTACGTCGCCCCGCTCCTGCAGTTCATCGTGGCGCTGGTGGTGTTCCAAGAAGCCATGACCGTTAGCCGCTGGATCGGCTTCGGGGTGGTGTGGCTGGCCCTGCTGCTGCTGACCGCCGACATGCTCCGGGCAACCCGCAAGAACTCGTTGGCAAGGAAGCGGGCCCGCACCTCATGAAACGAGCGCGAACGAACACTTGAGGCCCTGGAAACGTGAGTTTCCAGGGCCTCAAGTGTTCGTTCGCGCCGTTGCGAGGGGACGCTAACTCTGTGGGGCTGGGTCCTAAGCGTTGGCCTTAATGGCCGCAGCCAGGACGTCCAGGCCGTCGTTCAGCAGGTCGTCGGTGATGACCAGCGGCGGCAGCAGGCGGATGACGTTGCCGTAGGTGCCGCAGGTGAGGATGATGACGCCTTCCTTGAGGCAGGCGGCGGCCACGGCCTTGGTCAGCTCGGGGTTGGGTTCCTTCGAACCGGCCTGGACCAGTTCGACGGCCAGCATCGCGCCGCGGCCACGGATGTCGCCGATCACGGCAGTCCCGGCGCCGGCGAGCTCAGCCTGCAGCTCCTGCAGGCGTCCCGCGGCGAGCTGCTCGATGTGGCGCGCGCGGCCGGCGAGGTTGTATTCCTCCATGGAGCCGATCGCGGCCAGCGCGGCAGCGCAGGCAACCGGGTTACCGCCGTAGGTGCCGCCCAGTCCGCCCGGGTGGACGGCGTCGAGCAGGTCCGCGCGGCCGGTGATTGCGGACAGCGGCATGCCGCCGGCGATGCCCTTGGCCATGGTGATGATGTCCGGGACAACGTCCTCGTGGTCCACCGCGAACCATTCGCCGGTGCGGCAGAAACCGGACTGGACCTCGTCGGCGATGAACACCACGCCGTTGGCCTTGGCCCAGGCGGCCAGTGCCGGCAGGAAACCCTCGGCCGGGACAATGAAGCCGCCCTCGCCCTGGATGGGTTCGATGATGATCGCGGCCACCTGGTCGCCGCCGATCTGCTTCTCGATCATGGTAATGGCGCGCTTGGCGGCCTCCGCACCGGTGATCGAGGCGTTCTCCTCGCGGTACGGGTAGCTCATGGGCATGCGGTAGACCTCGGGCGCGAACGGGCCGAAGTTGGTCTTGTACGGCATGGCCTTCGCGGTCAGCGCCATGGTCAGGTTGGTGCGGCCGTGGTAGGCGTGGTCAAAGGCGACGACGGCGTCACGCCCGGTGGCGAGGCGGGCCACCTTGATGGCGTTCTCCACAGCCTCGGCGCCGGAGTTGAACAGCACGGTCCGCTTCTCGTGGCTACCCGGGGTCAGGCGGTTGAGCTGCTCCGCGAGGGCAACGTAGCTTTCGTACGGAGTGACCATAAAGCAGGTGTGGGTGAAGTGCTCCACCGCTTCCTTCACGGCCCCGACGACGGCGGGATCGGACGCGCCGACGCTGGTCACCGCGATGCCCGAGCCGAGATCAATGAAGGAGTTGCCGTCGACGTCGTGGATGATGCCGCCGTCTGCGTCCGCAACGTAGACCGGAACGGCGGAGGCAACACCAGCGGCGACCACTGCCTTGCGGCGCTCGGTCAGGGCGATGGACTTGGGGCCCGGGAAGTCGGCCTGGACACGGCGCTTCTGTTCCAGGCGGAAGGTGATTTCACTTGCTGTGGTGCTCATGGGGTTTCCTTTCAGGGCCCGGTGATCGAGCCTGTCGAGATCCAGGGTTTCGACAGGCTCAACCACCGGGAGTTGCTAGGCGTCGAGTGCGCTCATGACGTGCTTGATGCGGGTGTAGTCCTCGACGCCGTACATGGAGAGGTCCTTGCCGTAGCCGGACTGCTTGAAGCCACCGTGCGGCATTTCGGCGGTGAGGAGGATGTGGGTGTTGATCCAGACCGCGCCGAAGTCCAGGTCGCGGCTCATCCGCATGGCGGTGCCGTGATCGGACGTCCAGACGCTGGAGGCGAGGGCGTATTCGACGTCGTTGGCCAGCTCGAGTGCCTCCGCTTCGGAGGCGAACTTCTGCACGGTGATGACCGGGCCGAAGGTTTCCTTCTGGACGATGTCGTCCGTCTGCTTGGCGCCGGTGATGATGGTGGGTTCGAAGAAGAAGCCCTTGTCCCCGGCGCGGTGCCCGCCCGTAACAATCTGGCAGTTCTCCGGGAGGTGCTCCACCACGGAGGTGACGGCGTTGAAGTGGTTCACGTTGTTCAGCGGGCCGAAGTAGTTGTCTTCGTCGTTCTGCGAGCCGGTGTGCAGCGTCCTGGTGTGCTCAACCATGGCCGCCACGACGTCGTCGTGGACTGAATCCTCAACCAGCACCCGCGTGATCGCGGTGCAGTCCTGGCCGGCGTTGAAGAAGGCGAACTCGGCGATGGCCGCGGCGCTCTTCTTGATGTCCGCGTCCTTGAACACGATGGCCGGGGCCTTGCCGCCGAGCTCCAGGTGGGCGCGCTTGAGGCCCTTCGCGGCCCCGGAGGCAACGGCGATGCCGGCCCGGACGGAACCCGTGATGGAGACCAGGCCGGGGACCCGGTGCTCCACCATCATCGCGCCGGTTGCGCCGGTTCCCAGAACGACGTTCAGGACGCCGGCGGGCAGGATGGCGCCGGCCAGGCGGGCCAGCACCAGGGTGGATTCCGGGGTTGTGTCCGAGGGCTTGAGGACCACGGTGTTGCCGGCGGCGAGCGCCGGGCCGATCTTCCAGATGGCCATCAGGAACGGGTAGTTCCAGGGGGCAACCTGGGCCACGACGCCGATGGGTTCGCGGCGTACATAGGAGGTGTGGCCTTCGAAGTACTCGCCCGCGGACTTGCCCTCGAGGATGCGCGCGGCACCGGCGAAGAAGCGGAGCTGGTCCGCGCCGGCGGCAATTTCCTCGGACGCGATCAGGCTGCGCACCTGCCCGGTGTTGCGGTGCTGGGCCTCCACAAGTTCGTCACTGTTGGCCTCAACGGCGTCCGCGAGCTTGAGGAGCATCAGCTGGCGCTGCCCGGGGGTGGCGTGCTTCCAGGTCTTGAAGGCGTCCTTGGCCGCGGTCATGGCAGCGTCGACGTCGGCCTGGATGGACACAGGAGACTGCGCCACAACCTCGCCGTTGGTGGGGTTAACGATGTCCAGCAGGTCGGTGCCCGCAGGCGTGACGAACTCACCATTGATGAAGTTCTGCAAGGTTTGAACCACGGTGTACAACCTCTTTCATAGGGAACATCAGCTGCAAAGCGGATGGTTGCGACAGCCTTGAGCCTATGCCAGCACCTTCACCCCGGGGAATAGCCACCTGCACACCCTTAGCCGCACTGTTTAGTGCGGTTGACCAGCATCCGTCTATCCTTGGACCATGGCCATTTCCCTCGCCACCCTGCTCGGCGTGCACTCCCTCCACCTCTCCAATGCAGGCCTTGCCGAGACCACCTGGCACGAGGACATCAACTGGGTTGCCGTCACGGAACTGGAAGACCCGCAGCGCTTCCTCAGCGGCGGCGAACTGGTACTGACCACCGGCATGCGCCTGCGGTCCGCGCCCGAGCAACGGCGCTTTGTCCGGCAGGTCCAGCGCGCCGGAGCCGTGGGCATCGGCTTCGGGACCGGTCTGACGCACGACGCCGTCCCGCCGGCCCTGATTGCCGAGGCCAACCGCTGGGGGCTGCCGATCGTCCAGGTGCCGTACGAAACGCCGTTCATTGCCATCGGCAAACTGGTGGCGGAAGCGCAGGCCGCGGATCATGTCGCGAAGCTGGAACGCCTGATCGCGGGCCACCAGGTCCTGGCCCGCGCGCTCCTCACCGGCGGCGGCCTCGCCCAACTCCTGAAGCACCTGGGCGGGATGCTGCGGACGGAGATTGCCCTCACCCAGTTCACCGCCCACCTGTACAACAACAGCTCCGAGCTCCCCTCCGCTGACACGTGGTCCTCCTACCCCATCCCCACCGGCCGCCGCGATGCCTGCACACTGTGGGTCCGCCAGCCATTCGAGGATTCAGGGATCATCGGCTATGCCCAGAACCTGATCAGCGTGGAGCTGAACAACATGGTCAAGCAGCGCCAGGCCCAGCGCGCCCTGTGCGGCCAGGTGCTCGAGGACGTCATCCACGGCGCCCTGGAGACCAGCGAGGCCCAGCGGCGCCTGGCCGGCGTGGGCCTGAACAGCACACGCAAAAACGTGGTGCTGCTGGCGGTGTCCGCCGCCCATCACAAGGCGCTGGTGAGCACCTCGGTGCCGCAGCCGCTGGAGAACGCGGTGGCCGCCGTCGTCGGGAAGGACCTGGTGGTGGTGATTAACGACGACGGCGGTGCGGCACCTGCGCTGGCCAGGCGCCTCAGCGACCACCTGGCTGAGGCCGGGATCCACGCGACGATCGGGATCGGCGGCGGGTACACCAAGCCGAATGGCCTGCGCTGGAGCTACTTCGAGGCGCGCGATGCGGCCAGCCACGGCCTGCCGGTTAACGAGCCGGAACGCCTGAGCCTGACGTCCCTGTTGCTGGCCAGCGAAGACGTTCCGCTGGCTGACATGGCACACGAGTCGTTGAACCCACTCCGCGCCTTCGACGCTGCCCACGGCGCGGAACTGGTGACCACCCTGGAAAGCTACCTGAACAACAACGGTTCCGTGGCCGCCGTCGCCGAAGCCCTGACCCTGCACCGGAACACGGTGCGGTACCGGTTGGCGCAAATCACCGAACTCACCGGCTACGATCCTTCGGTCACAGCGGACCGCGTGCAGCTGTGGCTGTCGCTTGCCGTGTCGCGGCTCGGAGCGCGGCACCCCTGACGACCGCAACGCGGGGTCACATCGCGCCCATGTTACGGCCCCGGATGGGCGCTAAATGACCCCGCGTTGGAGGCGTTGGCGGGACTTCTTGCGTTCCTTCCGGTACTCGGCTTCGGCGTCGGCCGCGAGCTGTACCTGCCGCGTATGGAGGGTGACGTAGGCCGACGCAACAGCCTCGGGCAGGTCCGGCGCGGCCGCAAGCTTGGCCAGCAGGTCCCGTGCCACCACGCTGTCGTGAAAGTCTCCGAGGACCTGCTGCTGGCGGTGCGCGGCCTTGGCGATCTTCGCGGCGCGCTTACCGTGCACCGGCGCTGCGGACTCCGCCACGTGCCGCAGCCGTTTGGCGTCCTTGCGCACGTCGTGAAGGGCTGTCTCGTGGTCCGCTCCCCGGCGTGCACGTTTGGCCGTCCTCGCTGCGCGCTGCAGGCGTTTGGCGGCCTTGGCCACCAGCTTCCCTGCCGCCTTACGGGCCGGGGCTGCGCCTTCGGACCGGACCGGCGGGTGGTCACGGAAGGCTTCCAGGTCATCCAGGAGCCGGAAGTACCGTTCGGAAAGCAGTGCCTTCTGGAGTTTCCGGTAGGCCTTGTTCAATCTGTTGCCGAGTTCATCGTCCAGCCGGCCCTTCACTGCCGAGGCCAGCCCGGGCGGCAGTTCGGCCGTGTGCCCGAGCAGGCGAGCCAGCATCACTTCGGCGTCGCGGGGCGACCCCAGCACGCTGCCGAGCCATTTCAGTTCGGCACTGAGGCGCCGCCCGGCCACGGGACTGTAGAGCCGGCGGTACGCTGCGAGCGCGGAACGGGCCCGGCGGGTGGCCGACCGCAGATCGTGCACAGCCTCGGGTTCCTCCAGACGGACGCCGGGATCATGTGCCAGGATTTCGCGGATCTGCGCAGCCAGGTAGGCGGTCAGCAGGTCTGACACCGGATCCTTCTTGCCGGGACTTTTTGGCCCGGCCGCGGCACCGGACTCCGTGGCAGGCAGCGCCAGGACCTTTGCCAGCTTCGAGCCGTGTTTGGCGGGGCGAGCCCCGGCGGCCGCCAGGATTTGCTCAGCGGCCGGGAACAGGTCAGGACTCCCGTGCACCAGCTCGAGCTCCCATTCGCGCCACTGCCGTGTACGGGTATTGCGGTCCGGGGCGGCTTCCCCGTCGGGCTCGGCCGCGCGGCCCTCAGCGACGTCGGGAGCACGGTCGGGAGCACCGCCCGCAGCGAGATCTGCCGCGCCGAGCAACTCTGCGCTCACGCGGTCATCGGCCAAATCCGCCAGGTGGCCTCCGTCCGCACCGTACAAAGGATAAGTGGTGCGCCGGGTTTCGAGCCGGACCACCGGGGCGGCATCCTCACCGCGGAGGTACGCCAGCACGTGCGCCAACAGGCTGTCGGGAACGACGCCGGGCTGGCCCAGCGGGGCGTGCAGCTCGCGGCGCCGCTGGGGTTCCGAGCCGGAGACGACTGACGTGCCACCGGCCCCGTCGCCGGACCGGGGGCCCTCCGCGGTCAGCTTCAGGTGCCAGCCGGCGTCGACTCCGCCGGTGCGGCGGCGAAGGGTGATGTCGCGGACGGCGAGCGTATGGCCTGCTGTGTCGAAGTACACCGCTTCCAGGGTGTCCACGTGGGGCTCCCCCACGCGGGCCACCCCGGGGATGTCCGCGAGCGCCGGCACCTCGGCGTCCGGGCCGACGTCGTACTTCTTTTCGACCTCAACTGCCTCCGAAGCCATGACCGGCCGTCCTTCCTCAATGATGGGCGCCAGATCCAGCTGGACAAGTTCTCACGAGCCCGGGACGGAACTCTTGTGGCCCGAGTCTATGCCCGCATCATTAATAGCCGGGAGAGGTTGGCCACAGAACCCTAGACATCAAACGTCTGACGTCTAACGTTAAGGACATGACTGTTTCCCCTTCCGGTACCCCGACGCTGTCCGACGCGCCGCCCAAGCCGCGTACCGCCGTCGTGTTCGGCGTCATTGCGCTGGTGCTTATTGGCCTGAACCTGCGCGCGGGGATTGCGGCGGCGTCGGCCCTCCTCCACGATTTTCAGCAAGTCCTTGGCTACGGACCGCTGGTGGCAGCGATCATCCCGTCCATCCCCACGCTCTGTTTTGCGGTGGCGGGGGCCGCGACGTCATGGCTGACCGGACGGCTGGGCGTGGAGAAGGCAATCCTGCTGGCGCTCGGATTCCTGGCCGGCGGGCTGCTGCTCCGAGGGATCCCGGCAACGGGCATGCTGGTGGCGGGCACCGTAATCGGGATGTCCGGCCTGGCGGTCTGCAATGTGGCTATGCCGTCGTTCATCCGCGAGCATTTCGCCAGCCGCACCTCGGCGATGACCGCGCTCTACACCGTCACCATGACCACCGGCGCCACCGTCACCGCGGTCGCCGTCGTCCCGTTGGCGTTGGCACTCGGCTCACCGTCCGCCGCAGTCGGCACCATCGGATTCCTTGCCGTGGCCGCCTTCCTGGGCTTCCTGCCCGTTGTTCTGCATGCGCACCGCAACAGCGTCCGGAACACTGCTGCCCGCATCTCCCCATGGCCACTGCTCCGCACCCGGAAGGGCCAGCTTCTCACCGCCCTCTTCGCCCTCCAGGCGCTCCTCGCGTACTCGCTGATCAGCTGGTTCCCGTCGATGTTGATCAACATGGGCATCAATTCAGCTGACAGCGGCCTGATGTACGGGCTGATGCAGCTTATGTCCGTACCGGCCGGCATGGTGCTGCTCGCCATCGGCTCGCGGCCGCGGATGCTCCGGCCAGCGTTGTATCTGGTCAGCACCACCATGGTGGCCGGCCTGGCCGCTCTGATGTTCCTGCCGGTGGGCCTGGCCGTCATCCCCACCGTCCTGCTTGGCTTCGGCCTGGGAATTTTCCCGCTGGTGATGGTGATGATCAGCCGGAGCGGGACGAGCACCGCGGAGACCACTGCTCTGTCCACGCTGGCGCAGTCCACCGGCTACCTGCTGGCCACGGCCGGCCCCTTCGGTGCCGGCCTGTTGTTCAGCGGGACTGGCGGCTGGACGCTTCCCCTCGCACTGCTGCTGGGCCTCGCCGTGGTCCAAGTGGTGGTTGCACACCTCATCTCCCGTGCCCCCTTGTCCGCCCTGAAGAAGTAGGCGCCATGACCCTGAGCACCTCACCCCGCCAGCCCCTCGCCGACGAGGTCACCGCCAAACTCCGTCAGATGGTCCACTCCGGCGAATGGCCCCTGGACCAGCGCATCCCGTCCGAGCCGGAGCTGATGCATGGCCTGGGGGTCTCGCGCGGCACTTTGCGCGAAGCCATCAAAGCCCTGGCGCATAGCGGGATGCTGGAGGTCCGCCGCGGCGACGGCACCTACGTCCGCGCCACCAGCGAGATGTCCGGCGCCGCCCGGCGGATGTACCAGGACCACACGGACGAACACATCCTCGAGGTCAGGCTCGGCCTTGACACGCAGGCGGCGCGCCTCGCAGCCCGGAATGCAACGGCCGACGACGTCGCCGACCTGCGCACGGTGCTCGCCACCCGGGAAGTCGCCTGGAACGCCGGTGACTTCGAGCGGTGGGCCCGCGCGGACTGGGCCTTCCACGCGCGCCTTGCCAAAGCCTCCGGGAACCCGCTGCTGCACGAGCTCTACGTCAGTTTCGGCGATGTCTTCCACCTGGACCTGCTCAAACAGCAGCGCAAGGGCAGGCTGGACGGTCTGACGAATGAAGGCCATGGTGCCGTGGTGGACGCCATCGAGGCCCACGACGCCGATTCCGCGGTGGCCAGCGTCAACCAGAACCTTAACACCTGCGCGGAGTGGCTGCGGGCGTAAGTCCAATTTCTGCCCGACCCGAGTCCGTCGGAGCCGTATCTTCCAATCGACGCGCATATTCCCTGGCGCACCGGAAATCTCAGGTGCGCCAAGGAATGTGCGCGTCGCAAGCACTTTTGCGCGTCGCAAGCTCAGCGCCCGACGGCGGTCCGGCACCTGGGTGCCGCACCGCCGTCGGGCGTTGCCACGTCTAAGTGCTGCGGCTGCCGCTGCCGGTCAGGGGCGGAGGCCCTGGAACACGTTCTTGGGCCGCTGCATCTCACCATGCTTGGCACCGAGGATAATCACGGCACCGGCGAAAGCAGGAATGGCCCACTGCAGCATTTTGAGCTGCTGCTGCGCCGACTTCAGCTCATCGGAGGCCCCTGCCCTGGGCTCCGTGGCCCCCTCGCCGCCCTGGTCCGCGAGCTGGTCCACCTTCTTGCCGAGAATCCCGGCGTACAGTGTCACGGCGGCGCCGGCCACGGTTACCGCCGTCTTGATCACAGTGTCCCGCGCCACGCCGTCCTGCTTCGCGATGCGGTCCTTGTTCTCAAAGGCAATCGCGAGGTCAGCCAGCAAATGCGAGGCGAAAGCCGCCGTCTGGACCGGCGCCCACTTCATCCAGCCTGCGCTCGAAAGGCGGGTGCGCTCGGCCGGATCCTTGGCCTCCGCAGTGGCGCCGTTCAACCCAATAGCGCCCATTAGCGCGCCGCCGAACCATGCCGCAGCGCTCAGATCGTGAACGGACCGGGCAACAAGATTTCCTGCCATGATGTGGATTCCTAACGTCGAACTGGTTCCGAAATGCCGCTGGTGCGGCCTGTCCTGGCCTGGCCCATATGGGTCATATGGGTCATGGTAAGCACACTTATCAATGTTACGAAACCCCGACTTGCACCAGGTTTCGCGTAATATCGTCGCCATGGAACCAGGGACCTTGTTCGGTTGGGCATTTGGCGACCCCGCCCGGGAAGATGACGGCGCATACATGGCGGGCCTTGAGAAGGATGCACTGGAGAACGCCAGGGAGACCGCCAAGGCCAACGGCGTAACAGTGGTTGCTGGCTCCGAGGTTTTCACGGCCCTGGGCGCAAATGACAGCCGGGTGGAGCTGGATCACGCTCCGGGCAAGCTGGTGGTCCGTTGCACGGTGCGCGTTGAAGGCCAAGGGGCCGGGAAGCTCCACGCTGAGGGGCCCATGAACGGCTGACTCATGGCAGACGGGGAATCCAGCATCAGCGAGGCGGCAGACGCCGTCGAGGAGGCGTCCGACACCAAGGCGCTGGACGTTGTGGCGCGTTCGGGTTTTGCCGTGATGGCCCTGCTTCACATCATCGTTGGTGCGATTGCCATCGCCCTGGCCTTCGGCCAGCCGGGGCAGGCGGAAGCCACCGGTGCCATCGAGCAGCTGGGCGCCAACCCTTGGGGACCGGCCGTGCTGTGGTCCTGCGTCGTGGCGTGCACCGGCCTGGCTTTGTGGCAACTCAGTGAGGCCACCCTCCGGTCGCGGCGTCTTCCCCGAGCGAAGCGGCTCGGAAAGCTGATCTCCTCCGGCTTTTTGGCCGTAGCTTACGGAAGTGTGGGCCTCAGCTTCGCCGGGTTTGCCGTGGGCCTGCGCGGAGATTCCGGAGACACCACACGCGATTTCAGCACGGCCCTCCTGAACACGCAGTTCGGGCTGCCTGCGCTGGTGGCGGTAGGCCTGACCACCATGGGCGTTGGCGTCTACTTTGTGGTGAAGGGACTGCGGCGCGGGTTCAAGGAGGAACTCTTCCGGTTCGAGGGCACCCGCCGCGGCAAGCTCATCGACTCCTTGGGCGTCACCGGGCACGTGGCTAAGGGAATCGCGCTGAACCTGGCCGGACTGCTGTTTGTGATCGCCGCGGGGAAGCAGAGTCCCGAGGAATCCACCGGGCTGGACGGAAGCCTCAAGGCGCTCCGAGACCATCCGTTCGGCCCGTACCTGCTTGTCGCGATCGGGGTGGGTTTTATCTGCTACGGCCTGTTCGCGCTGGTCCGGGCCCGGTTTGGCAGGATGTAACCACCAAGGGAAGGGAAGCCAATGTCAACCGTGAGCCAACTGTTCAACTCCCCGGCCGTCGACGTCTGGAAAGTGATCGCCGACGGCTGGCTCTACTCCGGCTGGGTGGTGGGCGCCTCCCGCATCCGGGCCGTCGACGCGCAGTGGCCCGGGACCGGCTCCCGGCTGCACCACTCCGTGGGCCCCTGGCCACTGGTGATCAATGACAGCACCAGCGTGGCCGCCGTCGAACCCGGCCGCTCCCTGGAACTCGTGGCGCGTGGCTGGCCGCTGGGTGAAGCCAAAGTGGTGATCACACTGGAGGATCTGGGCACACAATGCCGGGTTTCCATCGCCGAGGACGCCATCCGTGGACCGGGCAAGGTTGTCCCCAAAGTGCTGCGCGACGCACTGATCGGCGCCCGGAACTGCGAAACCCTCAGCCGGCTGGAACTCATGGCGGCCGGTGGGGCGGGGCGTTAAAGCAACGGGGCCCACGCCCGCAGGGTTCCCTGGCCGAGCTTGCGAGGCTAGGGCGCGGGTGGGGAGGGTCACTTCGCGCCCATCCCAGTGGGATTTATGGGCGCGAAGTGACCCCGCGTTGGTTGTGGGAGGCGCCGGTTAGACGTTGGCGGCTACGCCGTCGCGGGAGATGGCAACCATGTCCTCGCGCGGCACCACCTTGATGCGCTCTCGCTGGACCTCAACGCCGTGGGATCCGCCGGCCTCCGTGGCTGCGGCACCAAGCGCGAGTTCGTGCGCGTCCAGCGCCAGCCAGCCTTCCCAGCTGGTGAACTTCACGCCGCGGGCGTCGAGGAGTTCGACGACGGCGTCAGCGTCGGGAACATCGGCGACCGGAAGGTTTTCGCGGTCTTCCAGCAGGTACGTCACGGTCTCGAGGGCGTCGCCCTTGGTGTGGCCGATGAGGCCCACCGGTCCGCGCTTGATCCAGCCGGTGGCGTAGATGCCCGGCACGTGGGTGCCGGCGGCATCCAGGACGCGGCCGCCGTCGTTCGGTACCACGCCCTTCTTGTGGTCGAACTCGATCTCCGGCAGCGCCGAACCGAAGTAGCCGATCGAGCGGTAGACGGCCTGGACCGGGTAGTCCACGAACTCGCCGGTGCCGCGGGCGTTGCCCGTGCCGTCCAGCTCGGTGCGCTCGAACTTCATGCCGGCAACCTTGCCCGGCGTCGCGGCGTCGTCGTAGATCTCCACCGGGCTGTGCAGGAAGTGCAGGTGCAGGCGGCGGGAGGCGGTGAGCTCGGAGAGGTCCTCGGGCTGCTCGGCGATCCAGTTGGTGAGCGTGCCCACCATGGTCTTGGTCTGGTTGTTGCTCTGGATCTGGCGGTCCGATTCCTCGTCGAACTCGAAATCCTCGGCGTAGAGGATGATGTCCACGTCCTTGGAGTGGGAGAGTTCGCGCAGTTCCAGCGGGGTGAACTTCACCTGGGCCGGGCCGCGGCGGCCGAATACGTGCACATCCGTGACGGGCGAGTTCTTCAGGCCTGCGTAGACGTTGTCCGGGATTTCGGAGACGAGCAGGTCGTCGGCGTGCTTGGACAGCATCCGGGCCACGTCCAGGGCCACGTTGCCGTTGCCGATCACCGCGACCTCCGTGGCGTCCAGCGGCCATTCGCGGGAAACGTCGGGGTGGCCGTCGTACCAGGAGACAAAGTCTGCGCCGCCGTAGGAGCCATCCAGCTCGATGCCCGGGATGTTCAGGTCCGCGTCCTTGATGGCGCCGGTGGCGAAGATGACGGCGTCGTAGTGCGTGCGGAGATCCTCGATGGAAATGTCCGTGCCATAGTCCACGTTGCCGAAGAAGCGGATGTCGCCGCGGTCCAGGACCTTGTGCAGGGCGTTGACGATGCCCTTGATGCGCGGGTGGTCCGGGGCAACGCCGTAGCGGATCAGGCCGTAGGGTGCCGGGTAGCGGTCAAAGAGGTCGATGCTCACGGTCAGCTCGCCGCTCTTGACGGCTTCGCTCTTGGTGAGGATGTCCGCGGCGTAAACGCCCGCCGGGCCGGAGCCCACGACGGCAACGCGCAGCGGACGCTCGGCTGATCCTACGGAGGTGCTTGATGACACGGCTGTGTTCCTTTATCTTCTGCATGGACTTCAGGGGGTAAGAACGTGGGTGGGGCTAGATAGTGAAGGCTCTTGCGGTGGTGCGGGGGCTGTTCGGGGTGGTGGTGCTGTAGTCCGCTGTCCTGAAATGCGACGGCGCGAACGGGCTGACGCGGACAACGTCGCCGATCACAATCACGGCAGGATTTGCGACGCCGGTGGCTTCCGCCTGGTCGGCGATGGAACCGAGCGTGCCGATCGTTACGCGCTGATTCGGCAGATAGCCGTTCTCAACGATGCCAACTGGAGTGTCCTGAGGCAAGCCGGCGCTGGCCAGGGCGGCGGCGGAGTCGCGAAGTGCGGCCACGCCCATCAGCAGAACGATGGTGTGGTCCGCCCGCGCGGGGACCTCGGACAGCTCTTCATGGCCGGTGACCACGCTGAATCCCTTGGCCAGGCCGCGGTGCGTCACGGGAATGCCGGCGGCTGCGGGAACGGAGATCGCGGACGTGACGCCGGAGACCACTTCGACCTCAACGCCGTGCTGCCGGCAGTATTCGGCTTCCTCGCCGCCGCGGCCCAGAACGTACGGGTCGCCACCCTTGAGCCGGACCACTCGGTGCCCTTTCAGGGCTTCGTCCACGAGGATGCGGTTGATCTCGGCCTGCGGCACGGGGTGGTGGCCGGGAGTCTTGCCCACCTCGATGACGCGGACGTCGGGGGCCAGTTCGTTGAGCAGTTCGCGCGGGCCGAGGCGGTCTGCCACGACGACGTCGGCCTGGCCCAGGAGCCGGCGGCCGCGGACGGTGATGAGGCCCGTGTCGCCGGGCCCGCCACCCACAAGGGCCACGGAACCGCCAGACGCTCGGCGGCGGCGCAGCGGGAGATCTCCGGTCTCCAGGGCGGTGGCGACGGCGTCGCGCAGGGCCATGGCGCGGCGCGGGTCTCCCCCGGCGTTCACGGCGATCTGCACGTCATCAACCACGGCGACGGCGGGCGTCCACGCGGCTGAGGCTTCGTGGTCGGAGGCGTTGACACACCAGATGCGCTGCGCCTCGGCGTCGGCCGACACCTGGGTGTCCACGGCGGGATCGCCCGTGGCCGTCTGGACGAACCAGACGCCGTCGACGTCGGACGGAAGGTAAGTGCGCGGCTCCCAGGTGAGGAGGCCGGCGTCGGCCAGTTCGCGGAGCGCTGCGGAGGCAACGGGAGCCACGACGGTGACCTGTGCACCGGCGTCGAGCAGACCCTTGGCGCGGCGGGCAGCCACGGGGCCGCCGCCCACCACCAGCACGGGGCGGCCGAGCAGCCGCAGTGCTGTGGGGTAAATATCCTGAATTGCCATGAATCAACGGTAGGGCCGCGCAGTTTCACCAACAACGGCAGCGGAAACACCAGTTCACGTAAGGTAACGGGGCGTCACATTCTGTTCAGTTCCGGTTCGGCCTCCTTCACGGCTATGAGCTCGACCAGCCGGATGTTGGGATCCTTGGCCAAGAGGCTTGGGCCATGTTCGCCGAGCGCCGCCGGGATGGCACCGTTGAGATGCTCCTGCCGCGCTTCCTCGGTCTCGAAGGTGTCGAAGATGCCGAAGGTGTTTTCGTCGACGCGAAAGGCGTACCAGGTCTTAGTGCCCGGCTCGGTGGCCACAATGTCACGGCCTCCGCTGAGGAAGTCCCAGACGTCCTGCTCCTTCCCCGGCTTGGCCTCGACCAGTGCCAGTACTCCAAAGTTAAGCGCCATTGCAGTCTCCTCAAGAACATCAGCGGAATCGGCCGCCTGCCGGCCTATTCCAGAGTCTAGGAAGCTGCCCGGACCAGAACAAGGGTGCGCCGGAACTTTGGGATTCCGCTGACGGCGTCGCGGTGCGAGTCCTGGCTACTGCCCGTAAAGACCGGTACTGAGATAGCGAAAGCCGGAGTCGACCATGACTGTGACAACGGTTGCGTCTGGACCGAGCTGTTCGGCCACGCGGAGCGCGGCAACCACATTTCCTCCGGAGGAGGTCCCGGCGAAGATGCCTTCCTCGCGGGCGAGCCGCCGGCTCATCGCCATCGCTTCCTCGGAAGAGACCCGTTCAATCGCATCCACCTCCGCTGGCTCCCAGAGCGGGGGAATAAAGCCGATGCCGGTCCCCTCGATCCGGTGGGAGCCCGTCGGGCCCCCGGAGAGTACAGCAGACTCGGCGGGCTCGACGGCGACGACCCGCAGCCCGGGAAGGTGCGCACGAAGGGCACGCGCCGTGCCGTGGATCGAGTGGGCGGTTCCGACGAACTGGACGAAAGCGTCGACTCGGCCGTACGACTGTTGCCAGATTTCTTGGCCCAACGTAAGGTAACCCGTCATGGCGTCGCGGTTGTTGAGCTGGTCGCAAGCCCAATGGCCTGGCTGCGCGCTCAGTTCACCCGCCCGGGCGATCATCGCCTTGATCAGCCGCTCTGTGATCCGTCCGTGGTCGCTCGGCACGTCCTCGACCGTTGCCCCCAGCGCCTCCATGGTCCGGCGTTCTCGTCACTGAACGCGTCCGAAAAGACGACGTGGAGCCCGTAGTCCTTGGCTGCGCAAACCAGGGCAAGCGAGATGCCAGTTGTCCCGGCGGTGTACTCGACGACGGTATCGCCGGGGGTGATATCGCCGCGGGCTTCGGCACCTCTAATCGCCGCCACGGCCATCCGGTCCTTCATGCTCCCGGTGGGGTTCGCGAACTCAAGCTTGGCGAGCACCCTGGCCGATCCTGCCGGCACCACTTTGCCCAGCTCGATCAGCGGCGTAGAGCCGATCCCCGCCAGTACGCCCTCGCCTGCCCCCACCGCACGTTCCATGGCCTTCCTCACATCGCGCAACGCCTGCCCTGATGCCTCCGGATAAGTCCCAAGGTATACCCCTCAGGAACCGGGAGTCGCGGCATATTCCGGTGCAACGGGGCGGACGTGTCAGCCCCGTTCCGGGGGTCCGTCCAGCAGCGCCTGCTTCAGGAGTGCACCGGCAGTCCACCGCATAGAAGCGACCGCCTCCTCCCTGCTCAGGCCGCCGACATCAGTTAGCCAGACCAGGGATTCAATGCCTGTGGCGCTGCGGATCGCCAGAACCAACCGATGAATCTC
The DNA here is from genome assembly GCF_050156575.1 of Pseudarthrobacter sp. S6. Taxonomy (NCBI): domain Bacteria; kingdom Bacillati; phylum Actinomycetota; class Actinomycetes; order Micrococcales; family Micrococcaceae; genus Pseudarthrobacter; species Pseudarthrobacter sp. S6. Next base: position 3,390,136 of record NZ_CP189581.1, read on the forward strand.
CATCTCGGACATTTGTTGCTGAAGCGGGGCCAGGGCCTCTGCGATCCAGGCGATGGCGCGGCCCTGCCGGAGGGGCAGGCTCCGCTCCTGGCCCGCAGGAAGTTCGAGCGAGAGCCGCAACATGGTGCGCTGCTGCCCTTCGGTACGGACGATCATCCGAGTGAATTCGACCACCACGGCGTCCAGCCGCTCGGCGACGTCGGCCGGCGGATTTTCGGGCAGCATCGACGTGGCTGCGGTTTCCGGATGGGCTGCAGCCAGCAGCTCCCGCTGCCCAGGGAAGTACCGGTAGGCGGTGCTGCGGGCCACTCCGGCCAACAGTGCGGCGTCGTCCACCGTGGGCGCGGCGCCATCCGCAACAAGCTGGCGCGCCGCAGCTACCAGCGCATCAAGGGTGCGGCGCTTCTGGCCGGTGCGGCCGACGTCTACATAGGGTCTTGACATGATCTTTATGGTACTCCAGTCTTGTTATGGGACACGAGTCCCATAAGTCTTCCGACCACTCTCGAGGCGACCACCATGACGACGAAGAATTCAACATCCGCAGTTGTCCGGCAGCCCGGCGAAGGGGCCAGGCGCTGGTTCTTCGGCGGCGGGGTGCAGACCTGGAAGGCGACCGAGGAAGACACTGCCGGGGCGTTCCTGCTCTTCGAGGACGAAATGGCCCTCGACAAAGTCACACCCCTGCACACACACCCGGATTCGGACGAAACCATGTACATCCTGGCCGGCGAGATCCTGATGAACATGGACGGCACGGAGCACCGGATCGCGGCGGGTGGCGTGGTCATCGCGCCGAGGGGAGTCCCGCACGCCTTCAAAGTCCTTCAGGAGGGGACCCGCATGCTGTGCCTGCACACCCCCGGCGGCGCCCAGGCGTTCTACTTTGGCGCGAGCGAACCGCTGGTTGATGGCGAAGGAACAGGCGTTGTGGATTTCGGCCGCATCCGTGAATCAGGGCGGTTGAACGGCGGCATCGAGATCCTGGGGCCGCCGCCGTTCCCTCAGGCTTAGCCTCGGGACCCGTTAGTCCTCAAGGCCGGCCACGAACCGGCCGCGGTCGGTGATGAGCCGCTGCAGGTAGCGGCGCAGGACCAGGTCCTCCACCAGGCGGCCCAGGATCCCAAAAGGTGCCGTGAACTCCACGCGGTCCGTCATGATGCTGCCGGTGGCCGTGGTCTCGAACTCGTGGACGTGCCGGAACCTTTTGAATGGGCCCCTGACCTGTTCGTCCGTGAAACTGTTGGGAAAGTCGAGTGCGGTGATCCGGCTTGTGATCCTCAGCGGGACGCCGAAATGCCGGGCCGCCCACGTCACTTCCTGGCCTTCACCAATCAGGCCCGAGGTGACCCCGCCAACCGCCCGTTCCCCGGCGACTTTCTGGGAATCCAGGTGCGCCTCAATGCTGCGTGCGAGATCGAACAGGCGCTCCCGCGGGAGGGCGGATGCGGTGCGGCACACGAAGCTGACAGTCATGGCGCCAGTCTGCCAGACCGACGGGACTGGCTGTCGGGCGCTGCTGGGCACTAGAAACCAACGCGAGGTCAGATCCGGCCCAATAGACGGTGGTTATCGGGCCGGATCTGACCCCGCGTTGGATGGAGGGTTAGCGGGTGCTGCCGGCGAGGAGGCCGCGGCTGCGGAGGAGGCGCTTCTCGATCGGCGCGAACACCAACAGTTCGATCAGGATGCCGACGGCCAGGATCAGAAGGATCGCTGACATCACGATGGTCATGTCGGATAGGTCGCGGCCCTGGTTCAGCATGGAGCCGAGGCCGAAACCGATGGTGCCGCCCACGGCGATGATTTCCGCGGCCATCAGCGACCGCCACGAGAACGCCCAGCCCTGTTTGAGACCGCTGAGGTAGCCGGGCAGCGCGGCAGGCAGGATGATCTGCACGGCCATCTGGAAGCGGTTGGCGCCCAGAACGGTGCCCACGCGGCGGTACTGCGGCGGGATCTGGTCCACGCCGGAGATCAGGCCGTTGATGATGGACGGAATCGCACCCATAAAGACGACGAAGTAGACGGTGGCGTCCGTGAGGCCGAACCAGATGATGGCAGCGGGCACCCAGGCCACAGACGGCAGTACCTGGAGTCCTGAAATCAGCGGCCCGAAGGCCCGGCGCAACGGCGCGACCTGGGCTAACAGCAACCCCACCGGCGTTGCGATGGCAACGCTGATCAGGAACCCGACCAGCCCGCGCTGCAGCGAAGTCCACACCGCTTCCTGCAGCTTGCCCTCGCCCCAGAGGGTACCGAACTGACCAAGGACGTCCAGCGGACCGGGAACCTGGTCGCGGCGCTTGAGGCCAAGGGAAACGTAGAACTGCCAGATCAGGACAAGGGCCACAAGGGCCGCGACGGGCAGGAGCACACGGCCCCAGTCGATCCGGTGCTTGCGCGCGGCATCGGACTGCAGCGAATCCAGCCCGGCCTCGAGCTCGCGCAGGTCCTCGTGCCCGGTGGAAGATCGCGTCAGCGCGGCGTGGACTTTGATGGTTTCCTGCTCAGTCTCAGCCTCAGCTGCGACCAGCGGGGCGCTCCCGGCGAGGGGCGTGGGGTTATTTGGCATGGCGGCGAATCTCCTCCCGCAGCCGGGCGGTGATGACCCCGGTCAGCTGTCCGGCCAGGCCGGCGTCGGTTCGGTGTTCCTCGGTGACGGCCCACTCCTGGACCACGCGGCCTGGGCGGGACGACAGCAGCAGCACGCGCTGGCCCAGCCGCACGGCCTCGCGGACATTGTGGGTCACAAAAACGATGGTGCGCCCGGTTTCCTTCCAGATGCGTTCCAGCTCGTCATGCAGGAGGTCGCGGGTGATCGCGTCTAGGGCGGCAAACGGCTCATCCATCAGCAGCAATTGCCGGTCCTGCGACAGCGCCCGGGCCAGCGCCACGCGCTGGCGCATACCGCCGGAAAGCTCATGCGGGCGCTTGTCCCCGGCCCCGCCGAGGTGCACCAGCTCGAGCAGCTCATCGGCCTTGCTCCGGCGTTCAGATTTCCCCACACGTCGCAGCTTCAGGGCCAGTTCGATGTTCTCCCGGGCGGTCAGCCAAGGGTAGAGGGCGGCGTCCTGGAACATAAAAGCTGCGCCGTCGCTGGGCACTTCAAGGGCGCCCGACGTCGGGACGTCCAGTCCCGCCATGATGTTCAGCAGCGTGGACTTGCCGCAGCCAGACGCACCGAGGAGGGCTACAAATTCGCCCGCGCCGATGGTGGCGTTGACGTCGTCGAGCACCGGGGCGCCGTCGCCGAAGCGCTTGCCCAGGTTTTCCAGTACGACTGGCATGGTCCCGTCCTTAGGTAGTGGTGCGGTAGGTGGCGGTCAGTCCCGGCCGAGGCCGGCAGCGGAGACCCGGCGGGCGGTCCCGGTGACTTCATTCAGGGCCCGGAGATCGAACAGTCCCGTGATGTCCGCCTGCTTGGTGGTGCCGGCCTGCACCCCGTTTTCCAGGAGCTTGGGGTAGGTTCCCGCGAGCGGATCCACTGTGAACACCACGTTCTTCAGGGCCCGATCAAGGACATCGGCGGGAAGCGCCGCGCCTGCCGATTCCTGCAGGGCCTCGTTGATGACGGCCGTTTTCTGTGCATCGGGCGTGTCATTCAGCCATGCCACCGACTCGACGTGGCCCTTCAACAGTGCCTTCACGGTCTCCGGATGCGCGGCGGCGAACTTCTTGTTGACGATCAGGACGGTGGTGGGAAACTCGCCGGCCTTGCCGGAAAGCGAGCCGTCCCAGAGGTCTTTTTCGTCCACCAGGACCTTGGCTCCGGCCTGGAGCACCAAACGGGAGGCCCAGGGCTCGGGCAACCACGCGCCGTCGAGCTTTCCGTCCTGGAACAGTTTCAGCGTCTGGGCGTTTTCGGTGGGGTTAATGGCCACGTCACCGCTGCCGCCCACATTGGTCTTGTAGCCCTGCGAGCCAAGCCACGCGCGGAGGGCCACATCCTGCGTCCCGCCCAGCTGCGGCGACGCCAGGGTCTTTCCCTTGAGCTCGGCCGCGGACGTGATCCCGGGACGCACAACCAGCTGCGCACCACCGGCAGCGGCACCGGCAATGATGCTCACGGACTCCCCTTCGCTCTTGACGAACGAGTTGATAGCGGGGTTCGGGCCGATGTAGGTGGCGTCGATGGCGCCGGCGTTCAGCGCTTCGATCGCGGCGGGTCCGGCGTTGAAAGTTTCGGTGCTGAGCTTGGTGTCGCCCAGGTTCCGGGCGAATATCCCCTCCTTCAGGCCTACCAGGGCGGGGGCATGGGTCAGGTTTCCAAAGTAGCCCAGCTTCAGTTCTGCGGCCGGACTGGGCGACGGGATGGCTGCCTCAGCCGCCGTATTGCGGGAAATGGTGGACGCCACCACGGCACCGGCAGCGATCAGGAGGACGAGTGCGATCGCCAACGCCGCCTCGACGGCGCGTTTGCGCTGGGGTACTGCGTTTTCGCCTGCCACGATGCGGGTCATCCCGGGCCTTGAACTGGTCATTGTTTCACCATAGGGAGAGACATAAACCCATTCAATGAAGCAGAAACGGGGGGTCACGCGGGTTCATGCAGCGTCACATGCCTAGTGGTGAGAAGAGGGCCATACTGCTGCTTGATGACAAAATAGGGGGTTTTGCCTGTGACACTGGACGCAAAGTGGCCTCGTTCGGCGCTCCGGTCTCTTATGTGGCTGCTAACACATTGATACCCCTCTGACCTGCACTAATGCGCCTACTCCAACGGAACGGCTGACTAGGGGCCTTCTGTCTCAAGTAGTGCCCTGCCTAAAACTGCGTACCAATTCCGGGAGTTCGCGTGAGCGGTGCTGACAGAAGGGGTACAACCTTCCCTTATCCCGTACCAAAGCACCGCGTACGGTGCCACATATGACGACGAACCGACGCGTATGGGTTAAGCCACTGGAAGCGGATCGAGTTACAAAGGCAAAGGTTGCTTTCACCACTAGACGAGTATTGCCAAACAGCATGAGTTCGCTGATCTCCGGGGCGGTCCGCCCAAGGTCCGGCGACTTAGTCCTTGCGCGTATCGTCCAACTGGGCCATCACCGTCACATCGAGCAGCCAAACGGACGTCGAGCCGTGCTGCACGACGACGATGAAATCATCGTCACCTACGGCGACAGGTATGCCACTGACCAATTTGAGTCACAGGTTCCCGCGACACTGGGCCAAGCCCAACTGGTGGCATCGGGTGGTATTGCCTCTGAAGTACTCAGCCGCAGTCAGGCAGTCAGGCGGGCAACGGAAATCGAGCCCATCGGTCTGGTTGGTAACGCCAAGGGCAACCCTCTGAACGTAGACGATTTCGCTCTGAAGCCAGTCAGGCCGCAGCTTCCCCGTCCCCGGACAATAGCGGTCATCGGAACGGCGATGAATTCCGGTAAGACCACCACTGTCCACTGCCTCGTCCACGGCCTGGGCAAGGCGGGTGTCCGCGTGGGCGCTGCGAAAGCAACCGGGACGGGGTCCGGAAACGATTACTGGTGCATGCTCGATGCCGGCGCCCACTTGATGCTGGACTTTACTGACGTTGGACTGGCCTCTACCTACCGTCAGCCTATGGATGTGGTGGAGGCCAAACTCGGCGAGCTGATCAATCACCTCACGGCGTCAGGAACTGATCTAAACCTCGTGGAAGTCGCCGACGGCATCTACCAAGGCGAGACTTCCCGGCTGCTGGAGTCCGAGGTTTTCCGGTCCATGATTGACGCAGTAATCTTCGCTGCGCCTGACTCGATGGGTGCGATGGCCGGCGTAAGTCATTTGCAAAAACTTGGACATAATGTCTTGGCTGTTACTGGGCTTCTTACCCGCTCACCCTTGGCGATTCGGGAAGCCGAGGCCGTGACGGGGCTGCCGGTGCTGACCCGCGAGGAGCTCACCAGTCCAGCGACGGCAGCCCCTCTGCTTGGAATCTCCGACATCCTTCACGCGGCAAGCGCGGACAAGGCCCAATCCGCGATCGAGGCTCAGCAAGTCCCCGCGACCAGCGAGGTGCTGATTGGCCCCTTCAACGCATCTCCTGACCAGCCCCGGCCGCGGCCACGGCCGGGGCTGTTCGGATTCCCGAGGCCGGCGACTTCCGCTGGCAGCCCGGACGCGTGGTAAGCGCGGTGGCTGACAAGGACAGGCTTTACCGGATCCCAGCAAGCGTCTTCGCGAAAGTCACTGCGATCGGACTGGCGCAGGTCCTTACTTTGGTGTCCTACGTCTTATTGTTACGCAGCATCGTGGACAACTTCGAACCGGTGACTGTAGGAGCTGCTGCCGACCTGCAGTGGCGCTGGACTTTGGTTCAGGCCGCAATCCTAGGCGCTGTCGCCTTGCTCCACGGTTGGCTCCGGGCTATGGCCTTCAACGTAGCCGAGACGGCAGGCTACAACGTGGTTCGGGACCTGCGGATGAAAATGTACGCGCACCTTCAGGGTATGGCACCCCGGCAATTTCAGGGCAGGGCTCGAGGAGGCCTGCTTCTTCGCTTTCTTGGTGACCTTTCGATGACCAGGATGTGGATCAGCCGCGGAGTGCTCAGCGGGATGATAGCGGTCCTAGTGCTGGTCGGCACCCTGACAGTACTGTTCTTCTTCAGTTTCTGGATGACACTTGCGATCGTTGCGGCAATATCTGCCGGGGCCGCGGCCTCGGTGGTCGCCGGACAACGAATGCGACAGGCAACACGCATCATGCGCCGGCGCCGCTCACTCGTCATGAGCAACCTCGACGAGCAGCTCAACGCCCAACCTGTGGTGCAGGTTTTCGGGCGCTCAGCGGGAGAGTACGCACGCCTCTCACACCAAAACGATGAACTCACCCGTGCGCTCATCAGGGTTGCCCGCCTGCGCGGCTACCTTCGTGGCGTCGCAACCGCTTTTGCCCTGCTGGCACTGGCAGCCGTCCTTACTGCCGGGCTGTTCGAAGTCCGGCAGGGAACCGCGAGCATCGGGACCGTTATTGCATTCGTCGTTGTCACCCGGCAACTCTCCAGTCCGGTGCGTACCCTGGGGTTGTCCCACGACTACTGGCACCGTGCTCAGGTCTCCGTCGGCAAGATCAAGGAATACCTTCGCAGTTCGAGCAGGGACATGGACGGCAACGACCACGGTCCCCTTAAGGTCCGTCACGGCGCAATCGAGTTTTCCTCAGTATCGGTAACGGGGTCCCTCCACGATATCAATCTGCATGTTAGACCGGGTGAAGTGGTTGCTGTGACCGGAGAGGGCGGGAGCGGCAAAACGTCCCTGCTCGGGTTGGTCTCCAGAACAGTCGATCCTGACCGAGGGTGCGTCATCATCGACCGCCAGGTGCTGGCGAATACAGCACTCCGGTCGGCCGCCCAGTGGATAGGGGCCATGGGTCCTGAACTGCCACTGATGCGGGGATCGCTGTGGCGGAACCTCACTTATGCCGCCCCCCACGCGTCGCAAGAGGACGTTGACAGGGTGCTGGCGGCAACCGGGCTGGACGAAGCCCTCGCAGACCTGCCCTACGGTCCGCAGACCTGGATAGCCGAAGGCGGGCTCAACCTGTCCAAGAGCCAGCGGCAACGGATAGCACTTGCCCGGGCACTGATGGGCAATCCCCCTATCCTGCTTTTGGACGAGGCAACCCTTGGCTTGGACAAGGCCGCGAAGGAAGCCTTCGCAACCACGCTAAGAAGATTCCAGGGAACAGTATTGCTGGCTACCCAGGATCCCCAAGAGCTCGCACTGGCGGACAAGATAGTGGTTCTGTCGAAGGGGACCATCGCAGAAGTGATGACCGGTGAAGAGTACCGGGACCGGGTTTGGCTGGAGACGAACCTCCCAGCGTCGTCCCCACCCTCCGTTGCCGAGGTTGAGCACGTCCGAACGGGCACAGATCCACGCATTAGCGGAACCAGCCTGAAAAGGGAGTAGCCCCATGCATCCGAAGAAACGCGACAGGCTCCTCATGGCAATGGCGCTGGCAGTGTCCCTCGCCGGTACGGGCGCGATCGTAGCCAATTACGGGGCGAAGCAGGCACCGGACGTTCAGGCCATCGTCGTGCCGGCCGGCAATCTCACTGAGGGCCGGTGGTCTGTCCAATTCCTTGGCGACACCATGCTGGGGGACGGCGAAACCCCGATGTTGGACCCGCTGGGGCATGACACGGCGCTGGCAGCGGTTGCACCGCTCATAGACGGAGACTTCGTGATAGCCAACGCTGAGGGGCCGATGACGTCCCAGACCCAGCCGCTGAACCCCGGAAAGGCATACTCGTATAAGGCCGAACCAAAAGGAGCATGGGCATTATCGAAGGCTGGCATTGATGCTATCGGCCTAGGCAATAACCATTCCATGGACATGGGACTCGCAGGACTTGAAGACACTATGAAGGTTGCCAGTAATTCCGTGATGGCCACTTTTGGTGCCGGGCGCAACCTGACCGAGGCCGAGCGGCCTTTGATGCTGCGCACCGAATTGGGGACGATAGGCGTGGTGTCACTCGGCGAAAACTTCGGCAAGGCGACAACGGCCACCGAGATTAGTCCCGGCACCGTGGCGTTCAGCCCCGGAACAGTGCAGCGCGGTTACGACCTCGCCACCGCTGCGGGGGCTGACTGGGTGATCGGCTACGTGCATTGGGGAGACAATTACACTGACACACAACCACAGCAGCGTTATTGGGCCCAGGTAATGGTTGCCGCTGGCTACGACGCGATAGTCGGTACCGGTAGCCACATCGCAGACAAGATCGAATTTATTGGGGATGTTCCGGTCGCATACAACCTAGGTAACTTCGTATTTGGCACGCCAGGGCGCTACGATTCCTATGGAAAACAGGGCTTCGGCCTGATGCTCAGCTTGGAGTTGAGCCGGGATGCACCTACGCAAGTGGCGGTGAAATGCATTGTCACAGATAACTTCGTAACAGGATTCCAAACCCAGCCGTGTAGTGCCCCGCAGATGCTGGGTATCATGTCGGTTATCAATCCAGCCCTGCAGATCCAAGGCACTGTAGCCAGAATGCCATGCCGCTGCCTGGAGCCGCCGAGGTGACCATACCCCGTGGTCAACCAAAACGGCGTAAGTGGCTCCGTGGAGTGCTAGCGTCTGGGCTCGTCGCAGGGCTGGCAGTCCTTGCGACGAGCACCTTCCTGGCAGGAGACGACGGCCAAAAAACAAGAAAATCCAATCAGGGAGAAAACATGCCAGCCCCCGGCGGCACCGGCCCACAGACGAGCATGATCCAGCCAGGCACTAAGGGAAATTTCTCCTTTTCTTGGGACGGCCCGCTGTCCGACCAGCCCATTAAGGTCTGGTATCACGCGCCGGAGGATCCATCGTCGGCCCAAATCCTGATGGTCATGACCGGAGCCCACCGGGATGGGGAAGCCTACAGGGAGGACTGGCTGCCGATAGTGCAAGAGCGCAACACCCTGCTGCTGGTGCTCGAATTCTCAAGAGACGACTACCCAGGAGCGTCCTCCTACAACCAAGGCAACGTCCTGGACACCAACGGGAATATCAATCCGCCCGAGGCCTGGAGCTTCAACATGGTCGAAGCCCTCTTCGAAGCGGTTGTCCGCGACACAAACAGCAAGGCCAAAGACTACGCCCTCTTTGGGCACTCAGCGGGTGGCCAGTTCGTGCACCGTTTCATGGAGTTCACTGCGGAAAACCATGTCCGAATTGCCGTTGCAGCAAATGCCGGCTGGTACACGATGCCGGATCAGGATATAGATTTTCCCTACGGAGTAAAGAATTCTTCGCTTTCATCCAAGGAGTTGCGGAATGCCTTTACGCGGCGCCTCGTCATCCTGCTGGGAGCCAACGACATAGATCCGAAGGACCCGCTCCTTCAACGTGACCGAAGAACAGATGCCCAAGGAGACAACAGACTCACTCGAGGCTTGAATTTCTACCAGGCCGCACGGAACGCTGCCCAGGAAGGCGACGAATTCAATTGGGCCCTGTCGGTAATTCCAGGTGCCGCCCACAACCATAAACAGATGGCTGAAGCAGCAGCACCCCTGCTGTTATCTCCCAACTAACCGCGTGCGATCACCCCCGGACTTCGGGGACAAACTCCTCCAGCGAGCACACTCCGAGCCGGGTACTGCGGGTACCGCTTCCACAACCGCCTCTAAGGGATGCGTCCCCAAGGGACCTTTGACAGGCGCGGCTTTGCCCCTTCCCCTTAGCAGTGGCGCGCATTCGGTGTCGCCAGAGGCCGTTGCCTACCTGTATCCCTACTGGATGATGGCCTGGGCCGCCTATGCCGCTCCGAAGATGGCATCGTCCAGTTCTCCGACGGTGACTGCGACCCGGACCACCTCCTGCCAAGGATACGAAACGACAAAACCGCGGCTTGTTCGCAAAACCGGCCCGTGAAGGCCAGGATCTGCGAACAAGCCGCGGTCTCGGGTAAAACTCAGATGCTGTAGCGCTCGTCCTCGTGGTCCCCGCGGTGGTCCTTGACCAGGCCCGCGGCCAGCGTGTTGCCGTCCAGCGGGTCGATCACCAGGAACGCGCCGGTCCGGCGGTGGTGCAGGTAGTTCTCCAACGGCAGCGGCGCGGAGAGCCTCAGCTGCGCGTGGCCGATGTCGTTCAGCTCCAGGCTGGACGCGCCCTCGAGCTTGAACGTGGCCAGGTCGAGCTTGCCACTGACGCTGCGGACCAGCGCCTGGACAGTGCGCGTGCCGTGCTTCACCAGCACCTTGGCGCCTTCACGCAGCGGCTTCGGCGAGAGCCAGCACAGCGCGGCGTACAGGTCAGCGGTGGCCTCCGGGAAGGTCCCGGCGGCGGCAATAGTGTCACCGCGGGCGACGTCGAATTCCTCCGCCAGGCGGATCGCCACAGACTGCGGGGCGAACGCTTCCTGCAGTGATTCGCCGGCGAAATCGATGCCGGTCACGGTGGTGGTGCGGGCAGCCTGGCCGGGGGTCAGCACTGACACCGAATCCCCCACCTTCACAGACCCCTCGGTGATCTGGCCGGCGTAGGCGCGGTAGTCACGAAAGGCCTCAACATCCAGGCCACCGGCAACGGCATCGGGAGCCAGCGCACCCTGCGGCCGGATGACCAGCTGCACGGGGAAGCGGAAGCTCTCCAGCTGCGTGTCGATCTCGTCCGCGGCCGGCAAGGTTTCGAGGACCTCGAGCAGGGCCGGGCCGTCGTACCAGGGGGTGCGTTCGGAACGGTCCACCACGTTGTCGCCGTCGAGGGCGGACACCGGAATCACCAGCAGGTCATCGATGTGGTCCGCGCTGCCCAGCTCGGCGGAGCCGATGCCCAGTTCGCGGGCCACCTGCTGCACGTCGGCCTGGATTTCGCGGAACACGGACTCGCTGAAGTCCACCAGGTCGATCTTGTTCACGGCCACAATCACGTGCGCCACGCGCAGCAGCTGAAGCACGGACAGGTGCCGGCGCGTCTGCTCCAGGACACCCTTGCGGGCGTCAATGAGTACGACGACGGCATCCGCCGTGGACGCGCCGGTCACCGTGTTTTTGGTGTACTGGACGTGCCCGGGGCAGTCGGCCAGGATGAAGCTGCGCTGGTCTGTGGCGAAGTAACGGTAGGCCACATCGATGGTGATGCCCTGCTCCCGCTCGGCACGCAGGCCGTCCGTCAGGAGGGCCAGGTCGATCCCGCCCTTCTCGCCGCCAAAGCCGCGGTCGGAGGAGGTCCGGGCAACGGCGTCGAGCGTGTCAGCGAGAATCGCCTTGGAGTCGTGCAGGAGGCGGCCCACCAAAGTGGACTTCCCGTCGTCGACCGATCCGGCGGTGGCGAAGCGGAACAAAGTGGTAGGCAGGGCCGTTTCCAGCTCGGCGGCCAGGAATGAAGTTTCGGTGCTCATTTAGAAGTAACCATCCTTCTTGCGGTCTTCCATGGCGGCCTCGGAGATGCGGTCATCTGCACGGGTGGCGCCACGTTCGGTGATGGTGGAGGCGGCAACTTCGATCACAACGTCGCCCACGGTGGCTGCGTCCGACTCAACCGCACCGGTGCAGGACATGTCGCCCACGGTGCGGTAGCGGACGGTTTTGACGATGACTTCCTCGTGCGGCAGCGGCTGGGAAACCTCGCCCACCGCACGCCACATGCCGTCGCGGGCAAACACTTCGCGGTCATGGGCGTAGTACAGGCCCGGCAGCTCGATGTTCTCGCGTTCGATGTAGCGCCAGATGTCCAGCTCGGTCCAGTTGCTGATGGGGAACGCACGGACGTGCTGGCCCACAGTGTGGCGGCCGTTGTAGAGGTTCCACAGCTCGGGGCGCTGGTTGCGCGGGTCCCACTGGCCGAACTCGTCACGGAGGCTCAGGATGCGCTCCTTGGCGCGGGCCTTGTCCTCGTCACGTCGTCCGCCGCCGAAGACGGCGTCGAACTTGTTCTGCGAGATGGCGTCCAGCAACGGCACGGTTTGAAGCGGGTTACGGGTGCCATCAGCACGCTCGGCGAGTTCGCCGCGGTCGATGAACTCCTGGACGCTCCCGACGACGAGCTTGAGTCCCAGCCGCTCCACCGTCCGGTCGCGGAAGCCGATGACCTCGGGGAAGTTGTGGCCGGTGTCCACGTGCAGCACGGGGAACGGGACCTTGCCCGGCCAGAACGCCTTGGTGGCCAGGTGCAGCATCACCACGGAGTCTTTGCCGCCGGAGAACAGCAGCGCAGGCTTCTCGAACTCGGCCACGACTTCGCGGATGATGTGGATCGCTTCGGACTCGAGGGTGTCCAGGCTGGAGAGGCGCGTAGATACGGCGGCTTCAGTCACCTGGGTGGTCTCCTCAGTTAGGAAAGTGCTCATACGTGTAGTCCGCATTCTGTCTTGTCGGTGCCTGCCCAGCGGCCGGCGCGGGGGTCGTCTCCGGGCGCCACCTTGCGGGTGCAGGGCTGGCAGCCAATGGAGGGGTAACCCTGGGAAAGCAGCGGGTTGACGGGCAGGAGGTTGTCGTCGGAGTACTGGACCAGCTGGTCGAACGTCCACGCGGCCACCGGGTTGACCTTGACCAGGCCGTTGACCTCATCCCAGGTCACCAGCGGGGTGTTGGTCCGGGTGGGGGCTTCGTCGCGGCGGACGCCGGTGAACCAGAGTTCGTAGCCGGCCAGGGTGCGGCGCAGCGGGGCCACCTTGCGGAGGGCGCAGCACTGGGCGGCGTCGCGGGCAAAGAGGTCCTTGCCCAGGAGCCGGTCCTGCTGTTCCACCGTGTTCTCGGGAAGCACGTCCACCACGTTGACGCGGAGGTTCGCGGCCACCTCATCACGTGTGGCGTAGGTTTCCGGGAAGTGGTAGCCGGTCTCCAGGAACAGGACGTCGACGCCGGGCAGCTGGTCTGCGACCAGGGCCGGCAGGACGGCGTCGGCCATGGAGCACGCAACGGCAACAGAGGACAGGTCGAAGTTGCGCTCCACCCAGGCGATGACGTCGCGGGCGGGGGCGTCCCAGCCGAGCTCGGCAGCGCCGGACTCGGCGATGACTTTGAGCTCGTCATGGGTGCGGAGCTTGGCAGGCGATGCCGCCGGCTGAGTGTTGGTCACTGGAGGGCCTCCTCGTCAGCTGCGTGGGCCCATTCGGCGAACGTCTGGCCTTCGGAACGCTTGGCCACGAAGGTGCGCACCACGCGTTCCACGTAGTCCGGCAGGTCCTCGACGTACACCTTCAGGCCGCGGACGGTGCGTCCCAGGCCTGCCTCTTCGCGGCTGTCGGAAGCCAGCCCGCCGCCCAGGTGGACCTGGAAACCCGGGGAGGGGTCGCCGTCGGGCGTGGGAAGCATCATGCCCTTAAGCCCGATGTCCGCGGTCTGGATGCGGGCGCAGGAGTTGGGGCAGCCGTTGATATGCAGGGACAGTGCGTGCGGCAGTTCGCCGGACTCCGCGAGGTCCGCCAGTCGGCGTTCCAGGTCAGCGACCGCGGTGGCGGCCGTGACCTTCGTTTCGACGATGGCCAGCTTGCAGTATTCGATGCCGGTGCAGGCGATGGTGCCGCGGCGGAACACGGACGGGCGGGCGGACAGGCCCAGGGCGTCCAGCTCGGCAACCAGCGGTTCCACGTGGTCCTTGGCAACGTCCAGCACTACGAGCTTCTGGTGCGGGGTGGTGCGCAGACGGTAGGAGCCGCGGGCCTCAAGGGTGTCCGCGAGCTTGACCAGCTGAGCGCCGGACAGGCGGCCGGCCAGCGGGGTGGCGCCGATGAAGAACTTGCCGTCCTTCTGCTCGTGCACGCCGATGTGGTCGCCCGGGGTGGTTGGTTTGGGCGCGGCGGGACCGTCGGCCAGCTTGTAGCCGAGGTATTCGTCCTCGAGGATCTGGCGGAATTTCGCCGGTCCCCAGTCGGCCATCAGGAACTTCAGGCGGGCCTTGGTGCGCATGCGGCGGTAGCCGTAGTCGCGGAAGATGCTGGTGACGCCGAGCCAGACTTCGGCAGCCTCCTCGGGCTTCACGAACGCACCGAGGCGCTTGCCGAGCATCGGGTTGGTGGACAGCGCGCCGCCGGCCCAGAGATCGTAGCCAACGCCCAGTTCGGGGTGGCGGACGCCCACCAGGGCGAAGTCGTTGATCTCGTGGACCACGTCCTGGCTGGGGTGGCCGGTGATGGCGGTTTTGTACTTACGCGGCAGGTTGGACAGCAGCGGGTTGCCGATGAAACGCTCGCCCAGCTCCGCGATGAGCGGCGTGGGGTCGATGATTTCGTCCTTGGCGATGCCGGCCACAGGCGAGCCCAGGATGACACGGGGCACGTCGCCGCAGGCCTCGGTGGTGGACAGGCCAACACCCTCAAGCCGCTTCCAGATCTCGGGGATGTCCTCCACCCGGATCCAGTGCAGCTGGATGTTCTGGCGGTCGGTGAGGTCGGCGGAATCCCGGCCGAAGTCAACGGAAATCTGGCCGATGACGCGCAGCTGCTCGGTGGTGAGGGCGCCGCCGTCGATCCTGACCCGGAGCATGAAGTACTTGTCTTCGAGCTCGTGCGGCTCGAGCGTGGCGGTCTTGCCGCCGTCGATCCCGGGCTTGCGCTGGGTGTACAGGCCCCACCAGCGGAAGCGGCCGTGGAGGTCCTGGCTGGGGATGGCGTCGAAGCCGTCCTTGGAGTAGATGGTCTCGATACGCTCGCGCACGTTGAGGCCGTCGTCTTCCTGTTTCCAGGTTTCGTTGGCGTTCAGCGGGGTTTTGCCGTCCACTTTCCACTGCCCGTGCGGCTTGGCAGCGGGGCGGGAGGCGCGCGCGGGGCGCTTGGCGGCGGCGGGGTCCACGGACGCTCCGGCTAGAGCTGTATCAGTCATGCATCGACTGTAGGTGCCTGCCGAAGTGCGTCACAAAGGTCCGGAAACGGGAGGTCACCTAGGGAAACAATTCGTCACGAACCGCCGGAGAGCCTTGAAGAAGCCCGCCCGCTGTGCTTCGTTACGGTTCCCGTGCGGGCGCCTCTTGACCGTGGACGACGGCGGCGTCGAACCGTTCCAGCGCGATCTCGGCGAGCACGGGCGACGGCAGCAGTGGTTCTGTCACGAGGTCGGCTCCGGCTTTGGCCAGCTGGTCGTGGAAGAACCCCGGCGCGAGCAGGTAGGAGGCAATCACCACGCGGCCGCCGTCGTCCACGGCACCGGCGGACTCCCCGGCCCCGGCACCCCCTTCCAGTTCCAGGCGGAGCATGGCGACGGCGTCGGGCACCGACGGCTGGGCAGAGGCACCGTAGGCAGGCAGAATCCGGTTCCGCCGCAGCCCCCTGAGCTGGTCGGCGAGCTCTTCCACGCTGACGGCGGCATTGGGATTGGAGGACCCGGCAGCGGCGAGGACGATCGCGTCGCGGTCCGTAACGCCGGCCTCGCGGAGGCGCTGGTCCAGCAGGGCCGCGAGCCGCGGGTCCGGGCCGAGCGGCGCTGCGGCCAGGCTGCCCGGCCGGCCCTTCACGGCCCGGGCGATGTCCACTTTGACGTGGTAGCCCACGCTCAGCAACAACGGCACGACGACGGCAGTTGAGTCTGCGGGCAATCCCGCCACCACGTCCACGAGGTCCGGCTGCTGGACGTCCACGTAGGCTTCCCGCACGTCCAGGCCAGGGCGCAAGGCGGCGATGTCAGCGCGCAGCGCGTTGACCACCGCGGCTCCCTGCGTGCTGGATGTCCCATGGGCGCAGGCGATCATGATCGGGTTGTTCATAGGGGCTAGCGTAACGTTGGAGCCGCCCTGTCCGCCCACCATGAAACCGCCGGGACGCCTCATGACACTGCCGTTCGACACTTTGCCGTTCGACATCGACCTTGTATGGCTTGACCTGGCCGGCGTCTTCTTCTTCGCCGTCTCCGGGTCCCTGTTGGCGGCACGGAAGCAATTCGATCTGGTGGGTTCGCTGCTGCTGGCGTCCCTGGTCTCCCTTGGCGGCGGCGTCATCCGCGACATCATCCTCAACACCACACCGGCAGCCTTCTCCAACCCCGCGTATCTGGTCCCACCGGTACTGGCCACCGTCCTGGTGTATTTCCTGTACTCCAGCGTGCAGCGGTACACCTCGCTGCTCGTGCTGTTCGACGCCGGCGGGCTGGCCCTGTTCTGCATCACCGGAACGCTGAAGGCCCTGGCACTGGGGATGAATCCGGTAGCCGCCGTACTGCTCGGCGTGACTACGGCGGTGGGCGGCGGCCTGCTGAGGGACATCACCGCCAACGAGGTGCCCCAGCTTTTCGACCCGCGGGACCTCTACGCGCTGCCGGCCTTCAGCGGGGCGGCCTTGACGGCGCTGCTCTGGGTAACAGGGGCCTTCAACGTGCTGACGGCGTGCGCGGTGGCGGCCGTGGTGTTCGCGTTCCGCGTGGTTGCCTGGCGCCGGTCCTGGTATGTCCCGCTGGCCGTACATGGCTTGCACCGGCGGGGCTCCGGTGGTGGCGGGGCTGATGGGGCTGGCAGCGGCTCGGGAGCGGGCCGCAGTTAGCTAGGATATGAGCATGACTGACATGTTCCTCGAGAAGTTCCGCGCGCTTGTTCCGACCCATCTCGAGGACGAATGGCAGGAAGAAGACGGCCTGCCTGCGGATGAACTGGACGCGGCCCTCGCCGAGCACCAGTTCCAGGTTCCCCTGGCCCTGCGCGAGTTTTACCTGGCGGTGGGCGGCTGCGAGGACATCATGGAGGCGTACCACTACTTCTGGGATCCCGAAGAGCTGGAAGTGGATGACGAAGGCTTCCTGATGTTCCTCGAGGATGAGGAAGAACAGTTCACCTGGGGCTTCCGTGTGGGCGACCTCGGCATCCCTGACCCCATCGTGTACCGCCGCAACAACGCCCGCGGCCAGTGGAAGAGCGAAGAAGGCACGTTCTCCGAATTCGTCTTCGACATGTTCGAGTGGGCCTTCAACGACGAGGAAGAAAACTAGGGTCCTCCCCGCCTGTGCCCTTGTGCCCTGTGCCCTGTCCGGCCGAAACGGGGCACTTCGACACGGACGCGCCGCTTCCTAAGCCAGTTTCTTCGGAAACGTCGCCCAAAGTGCCCCACGACGGCGCGACTCACCTCGCACCGAAAGCCCCCTGCCGCGACTGTTCCAGTACCGCCAACACCTGGCCAACCATGCGGTCAGGGTGATAGACGACGTCGTCATAGCCGAATCTAAGGCCAAGACGACCACCGATGAGTGTGGCGTTGTTGCGCTTTCGGTCCTTCTTAACTTGCCTGGGCTCCAGGTGAGTGTCACCGTCGGTTTCCACCACGAGGCACTCCTCGATAAGAAAGTCCACCTCCCCAACCCCGGGAAGTTCCACATGCCTTCGGACATGGAGTCCCGCCCGCCGGAAGTGGCGGTTGGCCAGCACCTCCAGGATGGAATCCGCCCGAGGGATCACCATGTCCAGAACGGCCCTGGCGCGGGCATTCCGGTTTCCGGGGAGCTTACGCCGCAGGAAATCCAGGCTTATGTCGCCCCTCTGGGCTGCGCACTGAAGCATGACCAGCGATTCCACTGCGGGCAAGCAACGCAACGAATGAATCAGGACATCGGCCAGGCCGGCCACCGGCAGCCATGGGTGGGCCGGGTGGGGGCATCGGCCGTGGGCCAGCGTCCCCGGCGGTGTCCCCTTATGCCCTGGACTGAGGTGCACGGATCTTGGTTCATGAAGCGTCCACAGCTGGTATATGGGGGCAGCCGACAGACACGTCAGCAGAGCGTTTTGCTGCAGCGCCAGGGCGAATACGCCTGCCTCACGCGGCATGCTGTAGATGCCTCGTCGGATCCGCACAACCCGCCCGGCCGCCAGTGCCTTGTCGACGGAGGCCCGGGAAAATCCGGCCTCGCGGAGCGTCGACGCCCGGGTCACGCCGGCTCGCGTGCCGAGAAAAGTCTCAATATCCATCGTTCCACGGTGAACGCGGATAACAGCAAAGGGCAGACCCAAGATGCCGCATGTGGACAACTGCGCCGTCGTGGGGCACTTCGCCACGGACACTCTGTCCCTCCAGCCCGGAATGCCCACCGGAGGCCTCAATGTGCCCCACGAATGAGACGAAGAGAGGAAGAAAAGGCCTGTGACACGCGCAGTAACAGCAGGCTTGCACCCTGTGACAGAGCTGTCATACACTGTTCACGGATCCGCTAAACGCCTCCGGCGGGTCTGATGCGAACGGAGATATAGCCCCGGTTCGACGCAACGTGTGATTCGTTTCGTTGCTGAGAACCGGGGCTATCGCATTTAACGAACTCACCCAAGCAAACAGCGGGGCCCCGGCCAGGTTCAAACCCGCCGAGGCCCCGCTGCACACCAAGAGAATCAGCTGGCGCGGTCCACCACAGCCAGGGCGAAGTTGGCCAGCGAAGACTTCACAACACCTTCGGGAAGCGGCGCCAGCGCGGCAATGGCTTCGTCGGCCCAGCGGCGGGCGATCACCCAGGACTCGGCTGTCACGGGGTGCTCGCGCAGCCCGGCAACGGCGGCAGCCAGGGAAGCATCGGAGCTCAGGTCCCCATCAATGAGCTTCAAAAGGTCGACGGCGGACTGGTCACCGGCCGCCGCATCGCGCCGCAGGAACAAGACAGGCAGGGTGGGCACACCTTCGCGAAGGTCCGTGCCCGGTGACTTGCCGGACTTCACCTTGACGCCGGTGACGTCAATAACGTCGTCCGCCAACTGGAAGGCCACACCCACCTTTTCACCGTACTCCACCAGGAGCTCCTCGTAGGCCTCGTCGGCACCGGCGAAGATGGCACCGAGTTGGCCGGACGCGGCCACCAGGGAACCGGTCTTGTCCGCGATGACGGACAGGTAGTGCTCCACCGGGTCCTCGTCCGGGCGCGGGCCCACGGTTTCGTGCAGCTGGCCCAGGCACAGGCGCTCGAACGTCCGGGCCTGGATTCCAAGCGCGCGTGAGCCCAGCTCGGACACCAGGATGGACGCGCGGGCGAAGATGAGGTCGCCGGTGAGGACAGCCACGGAGTTTCCCCAGACCTCGTGGGCCGTGGGGGCGCCGCGGCGGAACGGGGCCGAATCCATAACGTCGTCGTGGTACAGCGTTGCCAGGTGGGTCAGCTCCACCACCACGGCAGCCTGCACAACGGCGGGCAGCGAGGCGTCGCCAAGGTGGGCGCACAGCAGCGTCAGCAGCGGCCGGATACGCTTGCCACCGGCTTCCACGAGGTGACGCGACGTTGCATCAGCCAGCGGGTCTGAGTTGGCAATGGCCTCGCGGAGCTTCTTCTCCACGCGGGCCAGGTTATTGGTGATCGCGGGGCCCAGTTCGGCGTCCTCCGCGATGGCCGCAAAGCCGGCGGGCAGCTGCAATTCCGTGGCAATGGCGGTGGTATTGAGGCTGGGTTCGGAGTCCGGCAGGCCGTGCCCGGCGTGCGTCCAGCTGTGGTCTGCGGAGTTAGTCACTGGTTAACCCTAACTTTTTGTTGCGGATACCGCTGATTCGAGGCCGACGCTGTATTGGATGTGGCCGGAACCAGTGACTCCAGGACGCGGATGGCCCTGTCCTCGAAGCCTTTCGCGGCCGGGTCGGTCAGGTTTGCGAGCAGCCGCACCACAAAGCGCATCAGCACGGGAATGGGCATCCCGGTCCGCAGCGCGAGCTTCATGACGGCGGGTTTTCCGATCAGCGCGGCAAATGCCCGGCCCAGCGTGAAGTGCGATCCCCACTGGCCCCGCACATAGTCCGCGTACCCCGCCAGGTGCGCGTCGGCGTCGTAGGTTGCCCCTGCAGCAGAGGAGCGAGCGGACGCGTCAATGATGAACTCGGCCGCGAACCGTGCCGATTCCATCGCGTAGGAGATGCCCTCGCCGTTAAACGGCGAGACCATGCCACCGGCGTCGCCCAGCAGCAGGAGGCCGGGCGAGTAGTGAGGGGTGCGGTTGAAGCCCATGGGCAGCGCGGCGCCACGGATTTCGCCCACCTGGTTGTCCGGGGTGAAGCCCCACTCGGCGGGCATGGCGGCAGTCCATTCGCGCAGGACCTGCTTGTAGTCGAGCTTGCCGAATTCTCGGGACGAATTCAGGATGCCGAGGCCCACATTGGAGGTTCCGTCGCCCACGCCGAACACCCAGCCGTAACCGGGGAGCAGTTTTCCGTCGCGGCCGGGGAGCTCCAGCCAGCCTTCCATCCAGTCGTCATCGTGCCGGGGTGACGTGAAGTACGTGCGGACGGCGACGCCGAGGGGGCGGTCGTCGCGCTTGTGAATGCCTAGCGACACGGCGGTTCGGGTGGAGTTGCCGTCTGCGGCGAGTACGACGTCGGCGCTGAAGTCGCGCGTCTCCCCCGTCTTGCGTCCGGACTCGTCCAGGAGCGCTGCGCGGACACCGGTCACACGGCCGTCTTCAGACCGCAGGGCTTCGGTGACGCTGTGCCGCTCGAGGATTTTGGCGCCGGCGGCCTGGGCGTGGCGGGCCAGTTCCTCGTCGAAGCCCAGACGCGTGCGGATCAGGCCGTACTGCGGGAAGTCGGACACCTCGGGCCAGGGCAGTTCGATGGTGCGTCCGCCGGCGATCAGGCGGAGGCCCTTGTTCCGGCGCCAGCCGTCCGCTTCAGGGTGCGGCAAGCCGAGCTTCTGGATTTCGCGGACCGCCCGCGGGGTGAGGCCGTCGCCGCAGACCTTCTCGCGCGGGAAGCTGGTTTTTTCCACGACGGTCACGTTGATGCCGGCCCTGGCAAGGTAGTACGCGGCGGTTGAACCGGCTGGCCCCGCGCCGACAATCAGAACATTCATGCCGTTCAGCGGACGATGTTGCGGCGAAGCTTGGCCACAGGGCCCTTGTGCGCGGCGATGGCTTCCGCGGCACCCTCCGGCGTGGATTCCAGCGGTTTGGTGGCACGGTGCACGGCCACGATCCCGCCGGTCAGGTTGCGATACGTGACCTTTTCCCAGCCGGATTCCTGCAGCCAGGCGGCCAGGTGGTCCTGGTCCGGCCAGGCGCGGATGGATTCGGCGAGGTACACGTAGGCGTCCGGGTTGGAGGCCACCTTGACGGCGATGGCCGGCAGGGCACGCATGAGGTATTCGGTATACATGGTGCGCCACAGCGGAACCACGGGCTGGGAGAACTCGGCGATGACCAGCTTGCCGCCGGGCTTGGTGACGCGGAGCATCTCGGCCAGCGCCCTCTTGGGCTCGTTGACATTGCGCAGCCCGAAGGAAATGGTGCTGGCGTCGAAGCTGTTGTCCGCGAACGGCAGGTTGGTGGCGTCGCCGGCGACGAAGTTGATGTCCGGGCGGCGGCGCTTGCCCACCTTGAGCATGCCGAGGGAGAAATCACAGGCGATGACATCTATGCCTGCATCGGCATACGGCTCGCTGGAGGTGCCGGTTCCCGCAGCCAGGTCCAGCACGCGCTGGCCCCGTTTCATGTCCATGGCGTCCACCACGATCCTGCGCCAGCGGCGGGTTTGTCCCATGGAGAGGACATCGTTGACGACGTCGTACTTAGGTGCGACGTCGTCAAACATCGTGGCTACTTCGTCCGGACGCTTTTCCAAGGATGCTCGGTTCACCATGCAATTGTGTCAGACAAACTTGAGAAGGACTTTCGACGAGCCGGTCCCCCGGTCCGAGGCGACCGCAAATGCCTCGGCCACGTCACCGGCGTCGAACGTGTGGGTCAGCAGCGGCTCAACGTCCAGCCCGTCCGCCAGGTACGCGAGGGCGTCATCCAGTTCGTCCGCGAAGCGGAAGGTCCCGCGGTAATCAATCTCCCGGAAGACCAGAGCGGCGAGCTCGGCCGTCACGGGCCCGGCCGGCAGATTGCCCACCTGGACCACGGTCCCCCCGCGGCGCACGGCCGCCAGGACACCGCCCAGGGCCCGGGCAGCGCCGGAGGCCTCGAACGCAACATCCACCTCGGGAAGCTGCGCGCCGGAACCCACCAGCACGACGTCGTCGGCTCCCATCCGTTTGGCGATCGCCAGCGAAGTCTCCGAGAGGTCACTGGCGACAACGCTGGCTGCGCCGGCGCGCCGGGCGGCGGCCACCAGCAGCGCGCCGATCGGCCCGGCACCGTTCACGAGGACGTCCTTTCCGGCGAGGCTGCCGGCCCGGCCGACGGCGTGGATGGCCACAGCGAGCGGCTCGGCGACGGCGGCCTGGCGGGTGGTGACGCCGTCGGGCAGGCGGCGGAGCTGGCCCGCCGGGACGGCCTTGCGGGAGGCGAAGGCACCGTCCGTGTGGGGCCGGTGCGTGGCGCTGCCGTAGTAGGTGACCTGCGGGCAGAGGTTGGTGCGTCCGGCGAGGCAGTCGGCGCATTCGCCGCAGGACACGGCGGGGTGGACGGTCACGGCGTCGCCCACCGCGAAGCCCGTCACGCCTTCGCCGAGCTGGGAGATCCGGCCGGCGACCTCGTGGCCGAGCACCATGGGATCGGCCAGGAGGCTCAGCCCGGAGGCGCCGTGGCTGACGTAGTGGAGGTCGGAGCCGCAGATGCCGCCGTATTCGACGTCGACGATCACCGAGCCGGCCGGGCAGTCCGGGTCCGGACGGTCCTCGAGGCGCAGGTCTCCGGCGGAATGGACAACGACTGCTTTCATACTGCGTCCTCCACGAGGGTCAGGTCGCGTCCCTTGGTTTCGGGGGCGAAGAAGGTGGCCACAAAGGCGACGGCGGAGTAGAGGACCATCATTCCGGCAACCGGCCACCAGGAGTTGGTGAAGAGGGCCAGCAGGCCTGCGGCGATGATGGGGGCCAGGCCGCCGGAGAGTACGCCGCCGATTTCCTTGGCCATGGCCAGCTGGGTGTAGCGGTTGCGGGAGCCGAAGAGTTCGTTGACGTAGGCGGACTGGACCGAGAACATGCCCAGCACGGAGACGGACAGGCCGATGATCAGGGCCAGCGAAACCAGGAACGGATCGCGGGACTGCATCATTAGCAGGGCCGGGATGGCGAAGCACATCTGGAAGCCGGACAGGGCGCGGTACATGGTGCGGCGGCCCACCGCGTCGGAGAGCCAGCCGGCCAGCGGAACCGTGGCGAAGCCGAGGAACGAGCCGATCAGCAGCGCGAAGGTGCCCACGCTCTTGTCCATGCTCAGACCGGTGACGATGTAGCCGATGAGGAAGGTCTGGATCATGGCCGAGTTGCCGGATTCGCCGATCCGCAGAGCCATGGCCAGGAAGAAGGCCTTGCCTTTGCGCTTGGCTTTGGTGGTCGGTGCGGAGGCCTGTGCGGACTGCCCGACGGCGGTGCCGGACGTCGCGGCGAAGGCGGCGGCAGCAGCGGCGTCGGCGATTTCCTGCTCACGGGTGGCCTCGAAAACGGGGCTTTCCTTCAGGTTGCGGCGCATCCAGAGGGCGTACAGCGTGATGCCGATGCTGGCGATGAACGGCAGGCGCCAGCCCCAGCTCATGAGGGCTTCTTCGGGCAGGAGGGTCAGCAGGACCCACAGGCCGGCGGCCAGCAGCGTGCCGGAGTTGGTGCCGAGGCAGACGAAGGAGGCGATCAGGCCGCGCTTCTTCGGCGGGGAGTATTCGGCCAGCATAACCGAAGCCCCGGAGAGTTCAGCGCCGGCGCCGAAGCCCTGGGCGAGGCGCAGCAACACCAGGATGACCGGCGCAGCGATGCCGATCTGGGCGTAGCCGGGCAGGAAGCCGATGAGCATGGTGGACACGCCCATCATCATGATGGTGATGACCAGGACCTTCTTGCGGCCCACACGGTCACCCATGCGTCCGAAGAACCAGGCGCCGACCGGACGGGCCAGGAAGCCCACGCCATAGGTGATGAACGCGACCAGCAGGCCCACTACGGGGTCGAAATTGGGGAAAAAGATTTTGGGGAAGATGATGGCGGCTGCCAGCGAGTAAAGCTGGAAGTCCATGTATTCCATGGCCGTGCCGAGCCAGCCGGATACTGCTGTTTTGATCAGGTCTTTGGATGAGCGCTGGGTGGCGCCGATCTGGATTGTTGCCGTCATGAACCCCTCTGTTCTACGGGTCTGGCCGGATGCACAGCTTCAATGATGCGGCATGGCCAGACGTCTTTTCTTGTCCCCGCATTGGAACAACGACTGCCATTCAAGCACTGCCATACCAGTCTGTCAACAGATGACCCGGCTCTTACCCCGCGCCCCGGGCTGACGGTGCCCGGACTGGGCGGCACAGCTACTGTGGAAGCATGGCCGTCCCCGATACCACCCCGCGCATCTCCGCCCGGATGATGGCGTATGCGCAGATCCGTGAGCGCATCATCTCCGGCGAGAACGCTCCCGGGACGCTCCTCTCCGAGAACGAACTCGCGCACCACCTGGGCACCAGCCGCCAGCCCATCCGGGAAGCCCTGATGCTCATCGCGCAGGAAGGCCTGGTGGAAATCCGCCCGCAGAGCGGCACCTACGTGACCTACCTGGACCCGGACATCGTGGCCCAGGCCCAGTTCATCCGCGAGGCCATCGAAGTCGCCTCGCTGGCTGACTGCGCCCGCAACATCACCCCTGAAGCCGCGGCCGCACTCTACGAACTCCTGGACCGGCAGGACGCCTGCACCACGCGCGAGGAGTTCTACCCGCTGGACGAGGACTTCCACCGGACCCTGCTCGCCATCGCCGGCCATGAAACAGCCTGGGCCACCGTTTCCAATGCCAAGGGCCACCTGGACCGCGCCCGTTACCTGGGGCTCAGCGGCTACCGCGGCATCACGGAATACGCGGCCGATCACCGGCACGTACTGGACGCGATCCTCGCCGGCGACCTTTCGGCTGCGGAAGACGGCCTGCGCAGCCACCTGCGCTTCATCCTGGACGACGTCACGAGCATGCGCGCGGCACGGCCGGACCTGTTCTCCGCCCCTTCCGGGCCGGAGCGACGCACCGGCCGGCCGGCCCGGGTCTAAGTCCGGGACTTCGCGGGCGCGTCCTTTCCGCTCCCCCACTGCGACCGGCACGGCCCAACGCGGCCGCGCCCCATACGCGGGAGTAATGTTGTCTCATCATGACGAGCACGTTCCGCACCCTCACAGTCCCCCTGGATGGCAACGCATCTGACGGCGGACTGCCGCAGTTCCTGGTCCGGGACGACGTCCTCTGCTGGACCCGCCGCGAAGCCGGCCTGGTGGGCTTCGGCGAGATCGCCCGCTTCACGGCCACCGGCCCTGAGCGTTTCCTCGAGGCCGACATCTGGTGGCGCCACCAGGTCCTCGAAGCGGACATCACAGACTCCGTGGAGCTGCCCGGCACCGGCCCGGTGGCTTTCGGCTCCTTCGCATTCTCCAAGAAGTCCACCCATGTATCGCGGCTGATCGTGCCGGAAATCGTGGTGGGCGTCCGGGACGGCCAGTACTGGCTCACCCAGTTAACGTTCGACGACGGCGAACTCACCGAAGTGGGCGCACTCGCCGCGCTGGACGGCTGGCTGAGCGGTGGCAGCGTGGGTGAGCCCGGCGTCGTGGGTGAGTCCGGCGCTGCCGGGGACGGCACGTCCGTCGCACTCACGTCGAAGGAGGACGGCGCTGTCGTGCGTCCTTTGCCTTCCGCCGACGGGGCCACCCTGCACACCGGCTCGCTCAGCGAGGAAGACTGGATGGCCGCAGTGGCCGCGGGTGTGGAGGAGATCCGGACCGGTGCGCTGGAGAAACTGGTGCTGGCACGGGACATTGTGGCCACGGTGCCATCGGGCGTGAACGCCGCGCAGGTGTTGCGCGAGCTGGCCGTGCGGTACCGCGAATGCTGGACTTATGGCGTGGACGGGCTGGTGGGCGCCACCCCGGAAATGCTGATCCAGGTGGAGGGGCGCACAGCCCAGGCGCGCGTTCTGGCCGGGACGCTGGACCGCCGCGATGCGCACGGCGAGGCCGGGATTCCCATGGACTATGCCGAGCGGGTGCTCGCCGGGTCCGAGAAGCAGCGGCACGAGCACGAGATCGCGATCCAATCGCTGACGTCACAGCTGGCACCATTTTCCGAGGCCATGAACGCCCACGACGAGCCTTTCATTTTGGAACTGCCGAACGTGTGGCACCTCGCGTCGGACGTAAAGGCGGAGCTCGCCGAAGTGGAGGGCCATGTGCCCACGTGCCTCGCGCTGATCAATGCACTGCACCCCACCGCGGCGGTCTGCGGCACACCCACGCTGGTAGCCGGCGCCCTGATCCGCAAGCTTGAACACCTGGACCGCGGCCCGTACGCGGGACCGGTCGGCTGGCTGGATGCGGCCGGGAACGGCGAGTGGGGCATCGCCCTGCGCGGAGCCGTGATCGAAGATCCTCATACCGTGCGGTTATATGCCGGTTGCGGCATAGTTGACGGCTCCCAGCCGGAAGCCGAGCTGGCGGAAACCTGGGCGAAGTTCCGGCCGATGCTGGAGTCGCTGGGCTTCGGCGGCACCTAATCCACTGCCCAGCCTCCCAACTGACTCGCAGATAACGTAGCGAAATCGCGTTTGCACAGCGTTAACTGCGACCTAGTTGGGCGGGCATCTAAAATTCCAGACACTCACCGTCAAAAAACCCTTGCGCTTTGGGGTACAAAGTTATCCAATAGTGAAACAAAGTTTTCTGTGACGCACATCTCGTTTTCGGCGGTACGCTATTAGCCGCTTAGGAAAAAATCCCTCCTGCAACAAAAGGTAAGAATATGCTGATTTCCCGCAAGCCTTTGGGCACCTCCAAACTCAAGGCCATGACGGTCCTCGCCATTGGCGCCATCGCGCTTTCCGCCTGCACCAACGCGTCGCAGAATGCCACGCCCGGCAGCACATCAACGGATTCCGACAGCGCCAAAGCCAGCTTCGATCCGTCCACCATCACCAAAGATGATTCGCTGGCCGCCATGGTTCCGGCGGCAATCAAGTCCAAAGGGACACTGACCATCGGTTCGGACACCTCTTACGCCCCGGCGGAATTCCTCGGCCCGGACGGACAGACGCCGGTGGGTTACGACGTCGACATCGCCAAGGCAATCGGCGCCACCCTGGGCCTCAAGGTTCAGGTGCAGACGGCCGAATTCACGGGTATTCTTCCCGCCCTCGGCCCGAAGTACGATCTGGGCATCTCCTCCTTCACGATCAACCCTGAGCGGCTTGGGGCCGTAAACTTCGTCAGCTACTTCAATGCCGGAACTGCTTGGGCCGTCCAGAAGGGCAACCCCAAAAAGTTCTCCATGGATGACGTGTGCGGCAAGTCAATCGGCGTCCAGACCGGAACCGTCCAGGAAGATCCGGACCTGGCCGCCCGTAACAAGAAGTGCACCGACGCCGGCATGAAGGCCATCGATATCATCACGCTGAAGAACCAGACCGACGTCACCACCCGTCTGGTCAACGGCAGCATTGACGCCATGGCAGCGGACTCCCCCATCATTGGATACGCCCTTTCCCAGACGAACGGCCAGCTTGAACGGCTTGGCGCCGTTTACGACGCCGCGCCGCAGGGCATCGCCGTAGCTAAGGCGGATACGGCCTTGGCGGACGTAATCCAGAAGACGGTCACCAAACTGATCGCGGACGGGTCCTACAAGAAGATCCTGGACGGCTGGGGCAACGCGGACGGCGCCATCACCAAGTCCGAAGTCAACCCGGCCGTCTCCTGAACGTGACCGCAACCGACCAAATAGCAGGTCCCCTAATGGAACACCACCCTCCCGAAGCACCGGTACTGAATAAAGCAGTACCGGTGCGGCATCCTGGCCGCTGGATCAGCGCCATCATCATCCTTGGCGCCCTGGTCCTCTTCCTGCAGAGCCTGGTGACCAACCCGAACTTCCGCTGGGACATCGTCGGGACCTACATCCTGGACACCAAGGTAGTCCAAGGCGTCGGCTGGACCCTGCTACTGACCGTTGCGTCAATGGTCCTGGCCATTGTGCTGGCGATCCTGCTGGCGTTCATGCGCCAGTCGGACAACCCCGTGTTCCGCTGGTCCAGCTGGGCGTGGGTCTGGTTCTTCCGGGGCACGCCTGTGTACACCCAGCTGATCTTCTGGGGCCTGGTATCCGTCCTGTACCCGAAGATCAGCGCGGGAGTCCCCTTTGGACCCGAGTTATTCAGCCTGGACACCAGCACCGTGGTCACGGCACTCGCGGCCGCGATCCTGGGACTGGGCCTAAACGAATCGGCCTATCTGGCCGAAATCTTCCGGGCAGGTCTGAAGTCCGTTGACCGCGGCCAGATGGAAGCCGCAGAGGCCTTGGGCATGGGCAAAACCAAGATCATGTGGCGGATCATCCTGCCGCAGGCCATGCGCGTCATTGTTCCACCCACCGGCAACGAGACCATCGGCATGCTCAAGACCACATCCCTGGTCCTGGCCGTACCGTTCACGCTGGATCTCACGTTCGCCTCCAATACGCTGGCCAACCGGACCTACCTGCCTGTTCCGCTGCTGATCGTGGCGGCCATCTGGTACCTGGTGATCACCAGCCTGCTGATGGTTGGCCAGCACTTCATCGAGGCCTACTACGGCAAAGGTGTGGACAACCTGGCCCCCGCAGCAATCAACCCGGCGGCCGCCAAGGCAGCTGCCGCAGCGGCTCCGAGCGCCACCGCCGAGCCCGCCCTGCGGATGGACTTCCCCGAGGAGGACCCAAAATGACCATCACCGCCGAGAAACCGCTGGTGAAGATCGAGGGCCTGCACAAGTACTACGGTCACCACCATGTGCTGCGCGGCATCGATCTGACCGTCAACCAGGGTGAGGTGTCCGTGGTGATCGGGCCGTCCGGTTCGGGCAAGTCCACCATGCTGCGCTGCGTGAACCTGCTGGAGACCATCAGTGCCGGGCGCATCTCCGTGGGTGGCAACCTGATCGGCTACCGCGAGGTCAACGGCCGGCTCCACGACCTGAAAACGAAGGAAATCGCGGCCCAGCGCCGGGAAATCGGCATGGTTTTCCAGCGGTTCAACCTGTTTCCGCATAAGACGGCCCTGTATAACGTCATGGAAGCGCCCATGCAGGTCAGGGGCCAGTCTCGGGTTGCCGCCAGGAAGCGGGCCCTGGAACTCCTGGACCGAGTTGGTTTGGCGGACCGTGCCGACCACTACCCGTCGCAGCTTTCAGGTGGCCAGCAGCAGCGCGTGGCCATTGCCCGGGCTCTGGCCATGGACCCGGAACTGATGCTCTTCGACGAACCCACATCCGCCCTGGACCCCGAGCTCGTGGGCGACGTCCTGAACGTGATGAAGGACCTCGCCAAGTCCGGCATGACCATGATCGTGGTGACCCATGAAATCGGCTTTGCCCGCGAAGTGGGCGACCGCTTGACGTTCATGGACGGCGGCGTTGTGGTCGAATCGGGCGATCCCCGGGAAGTTCTGGCCAACCCGCAGCACGCCCGCACCAAGGAGTTCCTGAGCCGGGTCCTCTGATCCAATCAACCTCTGACTCGAGCAACGCGGGGTCACTTACGGCCCATTATGCAGTACATGATGGGCCGTAAGTGACCCCGCGTTGCTTCTTATAGGCCGACGGCGGCGGCCACGGCGGCCTTGATGCGGGCGTGCAGGGCGCGGAGGCCAACGCGGTCCGTGCGGACTTCGATGATGCTGCGCCCCTTCAGCGGTGCGGCCAGCGCCTCGGCGAGTCCCGCCGTCGTACTTACCGAGCAATGCCCGACGCCGTACGCTGCGGCGAGTGCCGCGATGTCCACGGTGTGGGGGGTGCCGAAGAGCCGTTCGACGGCGTCGGAGTAGCGTCCGGATTCACGCACGGCCCCGTGCTCCAGCAGATCGAAGATGGCACCGCCGGCGTCGTTCAGCACCACGATCCGCAGCCCGGGTTCGGATTCGCCCGAACCGAGGAGCAGGCCGCCGGCGTCGTGCAGGAAAGTGACGTCACCCAACAGCAGCGTGGTGTCCTGGCGGCCGCCGAGGGCAACACCGGTGGCGGTGGAGATGGTGCCGTCGATCCCGGCGAGGCCGCGGTTGGCGTACACCGTCGCGGCTGGCTCGGCGGCGGGCAGGCCGGCCAGGTCAACGTCGCGGATGCCGTTGGAGGAGCCCAGCATCAACTGGCCGCGGGCATGCTGCCAGACCAGGGCGCCCACCGAGGGTCCGGTGGCGGCGGGCTCGGCGGCCAGGACGCCGTCGAGTGCGTGCTGCGCTCCGGCCCCGGCCAGCAGCCAGGTATCGAGCCAGTCGGACGGGCCGCGGCCGGCGAAATCCGCGAGGTCGGCCAGGTTCTCCAGCGGAAGTTCCGTGCGCCGGCCCGGCTGGTACCAGGCCACAGGAAGTGGCTGGTAGAGCGCGGACGGCACGTCGGCCCGCTCCAGCAACGCAGCTACCGGGCGAGATAAGGTGGGCCGGCCGAACATCACCACCCGTTCGATGGGCTGTGCCGCGGACGGTCCGAAGTGTTCCAGCAGCAGCCGGTATGGGCCCACAGCGTTGGGGCCGAACCGGGCGTTGGAGGACGGCTCCGCGAGCAGCGGCAGGCCGTGTGAGCGGGCGAACGCCTCGGCGACGGGCCCGGCGTCGTGCCCTGCCAGCACAACGGTGCGCCGTTCCTCCAGCGAGGCCGGCGCGGGCGGGAGGTTCATGGTGAGCGGGTCGGTGCCGATCCGGAACCTGGAGTGCCCGGCCGCCGCCGCAAGTTCCTCTTCCGGTGCTGGGACCAGCGGGTCGCGGAACGCCAGGTTCAGCTGGACCGGCCCTGGCGCGAACTCGGAAAACGCACCCGTGGCCGCGGCCAGTGCCGTTTCCACGGCGCGCTGCGGGCTGCTGCCGGCCGGGACGTCGGCGGCGAAGCGCACGTGCTCGCCGAACAGGTCCAGCTGGATGGTGGTCTGATTGGCGCCGGTCCCCTGCATTTCCTCTGGCCGGTCCGCGGACACCACCACCAGCGGAACGGCCGCGTGGTTGGCCTCCATCACGGCGGGCATAAGATTCCCGACGGCGGTGCCTGAGGTAGTGAGGACGGCCGCCGGGGAGCCGGTGGACAGCGCCAGGCCCAGGGCCGTGAAGCCGGCGGAACGTTCGTCGATCCGGACCAGGAGGTCCACGCGGCCGGCCGTTTCTGCCT
Organism: Pseudarthrobacter sp. S6; assembly: GCF_050156575.1. Classification (NCBI taxonomy): domain Bacteria; kingdom Bacillati; phylum Actinomycetota; class Actinomycetes; order Micrococcales; family Micrococcaceae; genus Pseudarthrobacter; species Pseudarthrobacter sp. S6. The sequence goes on from NZ_CP189581.1 coordinate 3,421,506, forward strand.
CCGCCAGGGCGTAGGCCATGGGGGCGGAGCGCGAACCGGGCGAGACCACCACGAACTGGACACCGCCGTCGATCAGAGCGTCGACGGCGATCCGCGCGGCGGCGAGGGAGTTCAGGGAAGTCACCGAACCAGTTTGCCATCCTGCGGACGCCAGTATGTCCCGGCTCTCCCGTCTACCACCCGTTGCTCTATCACTTACAGTCCCTAAAAGGCCGGCAAAGGGACCAAAAGTGATAGAGCAACGGAAAGGAATCAGCCGCGGAACACCTGGACTACCGCCGGACGGGGCGCACGCACCTGGCCGCGGGCCGGCGTCGTGCCTTCTGCAACGTAGTCCGGGAAGAAGGAGTGCTGGTCCGCGAACGAGCCGTCTTCACCCGGGTGCTGCACGGACACGAACACGTTCCGCTCCTCGTCGTGGACGATCGGTCCGCAGGTTTCCGCTTCCCTCGGCACGGCCAGGAACTGCTCCACCTTGCCGCGCTCGGCTCCTTCGAGGGTGACCTTGAAGAGGCCGTCGGCCTTGCCGATACCGGCAGGGGCACCGTCCGTGGAGATCCACAGGTTGCCAACGGAGTCGAACGCGAGGTTGTCCGGGCAGGAGATCGGCGAGACCTTGTCCACCGGGAAGCCGGAGAAGTAGGTCACGTCACCGGTGGCGGGATCGCCGCAGACCATCAGCAGGTTCCAGGTGAACGCGGTGCCGATCTGCCCGGGAGCCTCGGTGATTTCCACGATGTGGCCGTCGCGGTTGGCGTTGCGCGGGTTGATCTCCGTGGCGCCTTCCTTGCCAACCTTGCCGCGGTCCGAGTTGTTGGTGCAGGCCACATAGACCTTTCCCGTGAGGAGGCTCGGTTCCACATCCTCGCAGCGGTCCATTTTGGTGGGGCCCACCTTGTCGGCGGCGAGGCGGGTGTAGACCAGGACCTCTTCCAATGTCATGCCGGGCACGGCGGAGGCGCCGTCCACCACCAGGGGCAGCCATTCGCCGGTGCCGTCGAAGGAACCGTCGGCGGGCACGTTGCCGGCTCCGGTAATCTCCTCCAACGGTGAGTTGCCCGTGAACCTGGCGACGTAGAGGTTGCCCGCGGAGAGCAGCGTCATGTTGTGCGTTCGGTCGCCCTCCCGGTACTTCCCGGCCGAGACGAACTTGTACAGGTAGTCGAAGCGTTCGTCGTCGCCCATGTAGGCCACCACATGCCCTGAATCGGCCACGATCACGTTGGCGCCCTCGTGCTTGAAGCGGCCCAGCGAGGAGTGCTTCTTCGGGGTGGACGTGGGATCGAACGGGTCAACTTCCACGATCCAGCCGAAGCGGTTGGTTTCGTTTTCGTAGCCGGCGTTGCGGGTGTCGAAGCGGGGATCGTCCAGTTCCCACTTGCGGGCCGTGGATTTGGAAGAGAGGCCGTACCGCTTGTCAGAAACGGACGTGCCCGGGGAGACGAAGTAGCCGTTGAAGTTTTCCTCGCCGGAGAGGATGGTGCCCCACGGCGTAGTGCCGCCGGAGCAGTTGCCCAGGGTGCCCTTGATCTTGCGGCCGCTCGGGTCCGCGACGGTCCTGACCAGCGGGGAGCCGGCAACCGGACCGGTGAGTTCGTAGACCGTATTGTTCAGGTACCGGCGGTTCAGCGGCGCGCCCTTGACGTAGGTCCACGGTTTGGTGGTGTTCTTGCGCTCCAGCTCGACGACGCTCAGCCCGTGCGCTGCGGCACCCACCGCGCGGACGTCGGCGGCAGGCATGGTGGCCGGGAACATGATGTTCTCGTTCGTGTATTCGTGGTTGGCGAACAGCAGGCCACGGCGGCCCTTGCTGTTCGGGATCTCCAGGATGTCCGTGTAGTCGTTGTTGTAGCCGAACTGCTTCTCCTGCGCGGCGGCCGTCTGGTTGTTCAGATCGAAGTCCGGCGTGCCGTTGAAGATCGGGTCGCCCCAGCGGATCACGGGCTGCCAGGTGAAGCCTTCAGGCACCGTGAAAGCGTCGACGGCGGCGTCCACCGGAGCGATCGGCGTGAACTTCAGCTTCGACTTCGCGAAGCCCTCCTTGGCGGCGGGCGCCAGTCCGGGACCGCCGGCAACGGCCGGTTCCGCGGAGGTAATGGCGCTGCCGAGTACGACGGCGAGCGCACCGGCGGCGCCGAAGCCCAGGGCGGCGCGGCGGGACATGCTGGCGGACGCGATGTCGCGGAAATAGCTGTTGGCGCTGGTGTTGCAGACATCGCCGGAACAGGCGTTGTCGCACTTCAAGGCGCAGGTGACGGCACTGCGCTTGCCCTTGGTGTGGCCGAGCATGGGCAGCAGGGTGAACTTGCGGGCTGTCGTTTCAGACAAGGGGTGCCTCCAAATTTACGATCGGGTCCCGGCCACCCTGTCAGCCGGTTCCGACGCTCAGCCGTCCGCCGGGTGAAGTTCCGGTGAACCGGCGATTACCTGCAGAGATATGCGAGAGCGTTCGTAAAAAGCCCACGTTAAGTGAGAGAGCGTCAGGAAGCCAGGAGGGCGTGGACGCGGCCGAGTCGGGCCAGCCACCAGTCGCGGCGTTCGGCGGAAGCCGCAAACCGCTCCAGCAGCCCGGCGTCGGCGGTGACGTCGCGGAGGCGGATGGCGCCGTCGTCGGCCACTAACGGATCCAGCGTGATATCCGAGGCGAACAGCGACACCGTCCCCAGCCCGCACGCGTACGGCAGCTCGGGCAGGGCGGCCGCCAACCCCAGCCCGGCGCGGATCCCCACGGAGGTGTCCAGCGCAGAACTGACGACGGCGGGGAGGCCGGCCTGCGCCACGATGTCCAGCGCGCGCCGCACTCCCCCGAGCGGCGCGACCTTAACAACCAGCAGGTCCGCCGCGCCAGCCCGCGCCACGCGTAGGGGGTCGGATTCCTTGCGCACGCTTTCGTCGGCCGCGATCAGCACCGGCGTTCCGGCGGCGCGCAGCCGGCGGCGCACCTCGGCGAGCCCCTCGATGGTGGGCACGGGCTGCTCGGCATATTCAAGCCCGGCGGCGGCGAGCAGGGTGAGTGCCGCCACGGCGGTAGGCACGTCCCAGCCACCGTTGGCGTCGACGCGGATGGCGGCGTCGGGCAGGGCGGCACGGACGGCGGCGACCCGGGCGGCGTCGTCATCGAGTGTCTGCCCGCGTTCGGCCACCTTGATCTTGACGGCATCCACCCGGCCGAAGCGGGCCAAGACGTCGGGCACGCGGTCCGCGGAAACGGCGGGCACGGTGGCGTTGACGGGGATCACCGAACGGACGGGTGACGGAAAGCCGGCCCAGCCTGCCTCGATGCTGGCGGCTAGCCAGCGGGAAGCCTCGGCATCGGCGTATTCGGGGAACGGGCAAAACTCGCCCCAGCCGTGCGGGCCGCGCAGCAACAGGGTTTCGCGTTCCATGATGCCGCGGAACTTCACCCGCATGGGCAGGCTCACCACGTGCGCAGCAGCGAGCAGTTCGTCCAGGGCGGGGAAGGCGGCAGGCGGCAGGGCGGCATCAGCGGGCATGCCCTTCACTGTACAAGCGCGGCAAGGTCCGCGCTGGTCTCTGCAGCGTTAGCTGAACCCGGCTTCAGGCGGAGTGCAGGCATCTCTGCAAGATATGGGTGGTCTGCCGGGCGCAGCGAATGATCTCCCGGAGGCGGTCCGCTGCCAGCCGGGGCAGGACCCTGGCAGGCTCAGCATCGACGGTCTCTTCGCGAAGGGACCGTTCAAGGTCCATGGCAAGTCCGGCCAGGCGTTCCGCGCCCACCATCTGGCTGGAAGTCTTGAGGCTCAGGACCGCATCCATCGCGCCGGCCAGGTCACCGGTGGTAAGGGTCAGCCGCATTTTTTCAGTCCGGAGGGGCAGGTGCTCGATGAAGTTCTGCACGAACACCTTCCACACGCCGTCATCGTCATCGAGCTCGGTGCGCAGCCTGTCCAGCACTGCCGGATCCAGGAGGGGCAGGGCGTTGCCGTCGTCCGGCGCCATGACTGTCCTTCCTGCCCCAAGAAGCGGTATACCGATGGACGTCCCGTGAGTCCCCCACTCGAAGCTATTCGCACGTGGAGGCCGAAAGCATCAGTAGTCGGTACTCGACTTTCATCTGAGTGGCACTGGGTGCAGACGAGCTATCCGACCCTTATCGGCGGTTGTTACGCTTTGCGGTGTGATTCACCTAAAACAGGCGCCCTGTCTCGAAGTGCACGCGTGAGCGCCCCGGCACCGGTGGTCAACGCCCGGGCGTCAACCCTCCCCCTGTACGCGGCCGGGTTCGTCACAGCGTTCGGCGCCCACAGCATCGCCGCCGGCATGGGCGCGCAAAGCGAGAACATCGGCCTGACGCTGCTCAACCTGGGTATCCTGCTGGCCCTGTACGACGTTTCCGAGGTCTTCCTCAAGCCGGTCTTCGGCGCCCTGAGCGACCGGATCGGAACCAAACCCGTCATAGTCGGCGGCCTCCTGGCCTTCGCGGTGCTGTCGCTGATCGGCCTCTGGGCGGCGGATCCCCTGATGCTTGGACTGGCGCGGCTAGGGCAGGGCGCTGCGGCTTCGGCCTTCTCGCCGGCATCGTCCGCGATGGTTGCGCGGCTGGCGGCGGGTAAGAAAGCCGGGACCTACTTCGGCCGGTACGGTTCCTGGAAGAGCCTGGGCTACGTCATCGGCCCCCTGCTGGGTGCCGGACTGATCCTCGCGGGCGGGTTTGCCCTGCTGTTCGGGGCCCTCTCGGTGCTGGCGGCGGGCACCGCCGTGTGGGTGCTGGTGTCCGTTCCCCACCTGCCGCCGCTCCCCCGGCAGCGCTACACCGTTCTGGACCTTGGCCGCCAGGTCACGGAGCGGCGCTTCCTCGTGCCGACGCTGGTACTGGCGGCCTCGACGGGAGCGCTCGGCGCGGCGATCGGATTCATCCCCGCCCTCGCTACCCGGCACGGCCTTGGCCCGGTTGCCGGCACAGCCGCGGTCACTGTCCTGGCCATCACCTCGGTGCTCACCCAGCCCTGGATCGGCAGGATGCGCGACGCGCACCGCATCAGCGACAACAAAGGGACGACGGCGGGGCTCCTCCTTACCGCCGCGGGCGTCGCCCTCATCGCCCTCACCCCGGGTCCGGTCACGCTGTTCATTGCCGCGGCGGCCATTGGCGCGGGAGTCGGCCTGGCCACCCCGCTCGGGTTCGCGCATCTGGCCGACACCACGCCGCCGGAGCGCATGGGCCGGACCATGGGTTCGGCGGAGCTCGGCCGTGAACTCGGCGACGCCGGCGGGCCGCTGCTGGTGGGCGGCATCGCCACCCTCACCGCCCTGCCGTTCGGTCTCGGGGCCCTGGCACTGCTGGTCGCGGCGGCCAGCATCCCGCGCCTCCCGAACGTAGCTACCCCGGGTCCGGGCGCACCTCACACGCGTTAGGTAGACTGCTGGAAATACCGCACGCGGGATGAAACCCAGCATGAACCGCAAAGCGCGTCAGGTAGCTTATGGCGCTGACCTAACACGTGTCAAGTGTCACATCCGTGCTGCTGGCGCGCTCGCGGTCCGGCCTGCGGAGAATGCCCAAAAGTTACGCAATTCGGCCAGTCTGGGGCCACGAAACAGCCCTGCGGGTCCTCCCAGTTTTCTGTGACACCCTTAACCGATGACCATTCCACGCCAGGCACCACCGCGGACCCCTGCCCGCCCCACCCCGGGCTCCGGCTTTATGTTCGCGTTCGCCTGGCTCGCCTGCATTGTGGGCCTGATCGCCACCTACTACTACTTCGTCCAGACCAGCACGGGCCAGTTCATCGATGAATCCGCGCTGGTTGAGGCTGTGGACATCTACGGACCCGCGGGCAAGGCAGCCACCGAGTTCCTGGACTGGCTGCCCACCATCTCACTGGTGGTGGCCGCCGTCGTGGTCCTGTTTGTCACGGTGATCCGACGGCGGTGGTCGGCTGCCGGGATTGCAGTCACCGCGTGCATCGGGGCGAATATCGCCACGCAGGTCCTGAAGGAAGTACTGCCCGCGCGTCCGGACAAGGGCGTGGTGACGCTGGAGCTGAATTCCCTGCCGTCCGGGCACACCACGCTGGCGGCGTCGGCTGCGGCGGCGGTTTTCCTGATGGCCTCGCCGCGGTGGCGTCCGATGGCCGGGTTTGTGGGCGGCACGTTCGCCATCGCCTCCGGCGTCTCCACGCTGATCAACCAGTGGCACCGCCCGGCCGACGTCGTCGCAGCGTTCCTCCTGGTGGGCGCCTTTATGATCCCCGCAGGCTGGCTGATAATCCGGAATGGCGCGGCGTGGAACGTATGGGACGGCCTTGGCACGCACGTGGGTTCGGCCAAGATCTGGCTCACACTGCCGGTGGTGATCGGGCTCGTGTCGGCGGGGGTTGCCGTGTATTCGTTGGCCAAGATCGCCCCGGGTCCGCTCCAGGAGGACAGCACCACCAACTACTTCTGGGCCGGCATCTCACTCATTGTGATTGCCGGATACCTGGCCACCGTGGCCACCACGTCGCTGTTCGCCTACTCCGCACGACGGCGGGACTCGCCGAGGCGCTGACGGCACCACTGCGGCCGCACAGGCCTTCGCAGGCTGGTTGCCTAGCAATAGACCTTCTGGTTTTTGGATTCCACCTTCAGGGTGTAGTTAGCAGAGGCCTGTGTCTGGTCTGTGGTGTATGTGGCAGTGACGCGCACTGTCAGTAGGGTGGCCGCGCCGCCGTCCACCACGATCTGCGAGCTTCCAGCAAGGGTAATGGTGCCTGGCGTCGTGGTGGAGTTGATGGTAGTGGCCACGGAATAGGTGGGCCCATAGCTCCCGTCGGCCTGGAGCGCGGCGTAGGTCAGTGTGGCTGGCGCCGAGGGCACGGTGACGCTGAGGGTGGCTTCCTTCTGCGAGGAGGTGTTTGAGCAGGTGATGGAGGTGATAGCGGGCCCGGGCCAACTGCCGTTCGCCGTCACGGTCATCGTGGCGGCGGCTGACTGTTGCCACAGCGCCGCCGCGGGGCCGCCGCCCAGGCCAAGCAGAACTGTGAGGGCGAAGGCTCCAACGGCCAAGGCCGGCACCTGGAGGCTGCGGAGTTCACTCACGCCGCCGGCTCCGCCCCGGTGCCCCACTTACGCATTTTGCGCACTGCTTTGAAGACCACCGTGGCGCCGTACCCAATAAGGCCGGCTGCGGCCAGCCTGGTCCAGAGGTCGCGGTCCACATTGCCCAGGGCATTGGCGGCGAATCCCGCGTATGGAACCGCATAGAACAGCTTGCCGGTGACCTGTGGTGCGGTGACCGGTTCGGCATCGTTGGCACCGTTGTTGTCGCCCCTGGTCACGAGGGTTCTGTCCCCCGACTGGGTGGCGCCAAAGCCCACGATCCGGTGCGTTTCGACGTCGGGCCGGCCTGAGTACATCTGGAAGGTGATGACGTCCCCGTAGGAGAGTTCGTCGAAGGCCGCGGGCTTCATCACCAGGAACGTGCCGGGCGGGAACTTGGGCGCCATGGAGTTAGTCAGAACGGTGTAGGTCTGGGACCCTGTGGCCCGGGGAACCACAACCAGCACCAATGCGGCGAACACGGCGACCATCATGACCACCAGGTTCAGCACCCGCCAGGCCGCGGCCCAGAAAACACTGCCGGCAGGCTTGGAGCCTTCACTGCCGGCGGAGTCCAATCGGGTGGAGCCGAAGCCTGAACCGCGGCCGCCTGCGAAGTACAGATCAGCAGCCACTGGGCACCCCGCAGAGCTGGCGGGCGGTGATCGGAAGGGTGATGTTCACGGCTTGGCCTTTCACGGTGGACGGGGCGGTGGAACTGAGGCTGACCTGGAAACAGAACACGGTGTTCGTGGACTTGGGGACGGACGCTGACGTCAGCCCGGCTGGTGTCAGCGCCGTGTATCCGGTGGTTGTGGCGCATTGTGCGGTCGAGGTGACATTCTTGGCGCTGACCGTGAGGTACTGGGCCAGGACGCCGCTGCTGACGTTGGCGAGGGTTGCCTGGCCAACGGTGAGCGTCGCGTTGAAGGTTCCGCCGGCGTTGCTGCCGTTGGTGATTGCAACGTTGGCATAGACCGAGTTTCCTGGCGAGACTGTAGCGGTTTGCGTGAGGTTCAGGCTTCCTGCCTGTCCTCCGGCGAGGGTCATGTTGGTCACCTGCCCCGAGGGGCTCGCGGTGAGGGCGACATCAAACGAAGCAGCGGAGACGATTCCCGGGGCAGCGGTGGTGCCGGCGTTCCACAAGGCGTAGGTGCCTTGGACTGTCAGCAGTCCGAGCACCACCGCTGCTGCGATGAGTAAACCGGTTCGCAGCATCCGCGGGATCCGCATTGTTCCTCCTGGTCCTGATCCTAATCTTTCCAGCCTGGCGGTTGGCCGATTGGCCAACCGCCAATCTCCGACTAGGACAGGCCGGACTGCGTGACCTGCGTCAGCTGGAAGGCAACGCTGTTGAAGTTGTACGAAACACCCACGTCGGCGCGGCCGGCGGTCGTGGAGAGGAATTCAAAGGTGATGGTGGCTGTCACCGTCTGGGCGGAGCCGGTGGGCTTCAGCGGGTTTGCTACAGCCGTACCGCCGACCGTCAGCACCGGAGCGGAAACGGAGACATTGGCAGGGGTGAAGCCGTTGGTGGCGGTGATGCCGGTGGTGGCGACGTTGGCGGCCATCTTGTCTCCCACGAGGGTGACGGGCAGGTCCTGCGTGAAGGTGAGCTTGTCGCCCGGCACTACCTTGTAGGTGGCGATAGTGACCGCGTCACCGTTGCGGTCCTTCCAGGTGCCTGCGGTGGAGTTCACCAGATTCAGGTTGCCGGAAACGATGGTGCCCGGGGTGGTTGTGGCTTCTGCGTTCCAGTTGGCCAGTGTGCCGCCGCCGCCCAGCAGCAGAGCCCCGCCCAGTGCGATGGCTGCGGATCCGGTGATCAGTGTCATGTTCTTCATGGTGTGTTCCCTAAGGCTTTGCTTGCGTGGTCTTCTTGCTGAAAACAACAATGCATGTCCTAAATCAGGACTTCAGGGGGGAACCCGTCAAGGTTTACTCAAGAAAACAGCCATCTGAGTTTACTCAAGAAAACAGCCATCTGACCTGCGGTTTCGTCAAATCAACTGTAAATCAAAGTTAGTAATTCCGCCGGTGCTTCAGCCGCGGCAGCACAACTGCGAACACACCAGCCGCCGCGAACCCCAACAGCCCTGTCGCCGAGACACCCGCGCCCAGCGTAAAAAGCGCCGTCACTCCGGAGAGGAGGACGGGCCCGCCGGTGGAGCCTGCGTCGGCGATGAACCGCCACAGCCCCAGGAACTGGCCGCGGCCGCGGTCGGGCGAGAAATCGGCGCCGAGGGTCATGATCAGGCCGGAGCTGATGCCGTTGCCGAACCCGATCAGCAGTGAGGCCAGCAGCAGCCCGGCAAAGGACGCAGTCAAGGGAATGAGCAGCATGGCGATGCCCATGATGATGGTGGACGGGATGGCCACGAAGAGCCTGCCGCGGCGGTCCATCACCTTGCCGGCCGGGTAGAACACCAGCATGTCGATCGCCCCGGACAGCCCGTAGATCACCGAAGCCTGGGCCGGATCCAGGCCCAGGTGGTCCGCCCACAGCGGGATGACCACTTGGCGGGACGCGCGCAGCGCACTCAGCAGCAGGACCCCCACACCCAGCGTCAGGAAGACGCGGGAATGCGACACGGCCACATTCCGCAGCGTCGGCTCCGGACCCTTGTGGCCGCCGTCGGGCGCTGGGGGGACGACGAGATCCGGGATGGTGACCGCCAAGACGGCGGCCGCGGCCATGCCCACCACCCCCACCCAGTACGCTCCGGCGATCCCGGCGAACTGCATCACGCCGGCACCAAGGAACGGGCCGAGGAAGATGCCGATCCTGCTGACCCCGCCCAGCGTCGACAGCGCCCGCGCCCGGAACTGAACAGGCACGGCCTCGGTAAGGTACTTCTGCCGAGCCAGGCTGAAGACGCTTGCGGCCATTCCGACGACGATCATCGCCACTGCGAGCAGCCACAGTCCGCTGGGGATCAGGGAGGACATCGCAGCGGCCACGAGCGCCAGGGCGCCCACTGCGGCGGCTCCGACGATGGACCAGCGTTCGCCGAACTTGAGCGTGATGAGGGACGCGGGCAGGTTGAAGAACCAGGAACCGAGCCCGATCAGTGTGACGATCAGCGCGGAGACTGCCACTGAGGCACCGAGGTCGCGGGCCGAGAGGACCACCACCGGGAGGACCGCTCCTTCGCCGGTGCAGAACAGCAGCGCCGGGCCGAAGGCGGGTATGGTGATGCTTCGGAGGTTGAACGGCTGCGGGGTCCCTGGCGAAGTCATCAGATTTATCCTATGCCGCCGAAAATTCGCCAGCCTTCAGGGGGTCACAAGCGGCCCTGCGAGGACTAACGTTTGCCTTGTGGGGCGCTCCCGCCTGCCCCTCACCGCCAAGGAGGTCTCATGGGTGAAGTGTGGATCCGCACCATCAACAACGGATTGGTCCGGGCCGACAAAGTCACGGAAATCGCGTCCACCCGGGGGTCCCTGCATGAGGACCAGGGTTTTGCGCTGAAGGTCATCGTGGACGGCAAGGCCCACGTCGTCATTGACGACGGCGGTCTTCCGGGCACGCTTCCCGAACGGCTGGAGCACGCGCAGCATCTGGAGGATGCCCTGCTGTTCGCCCTAGACGAGGCCCGCGAAGCCGACGCATCCATGGTGGTCTTCTTCGATCCGGAGAGCGACCGCTGGACCCTCGCCGCGGCGGCGGAACTGGCCGGCGGTCTTCCCGCCGTCGGATAACCCCCGACGGCGGCCCTCCGCTAAAGGGTGAGCGGGTCAGGCTGCGACGTGGCTGAACTCGGTGGCCTTCGCGGTGACGCGCCTGGGTGCCAGGATGCTGAGCGTGCAGTGGGTCTGCTGCGGGTCAATCCTGGCGGGCAGGTGATGAGTCTCGGAGCAGGCCTGCAGCTGCCGCAGGGCTTCGGGGTCGACGCGGGCGTCCCGCACGTCCAATTCCAGATCGAGGTTGTGCTTTAAAGCGTTGGCGCGCTTCACCACAACGTAGAGGGCCTGGATGCTGTGGATGGTGACGTGGCCCTTGGCGAGAACCTGGGCCTTCGCGTGGTCGAGATCTACACGGACAAGAATGCTGAGCTTTTCGGACAAGATAATCAAGCCTTCCTTGCGTGGCTGCGACGCTGCAGCCGGGGAGGCCGCGACGCTGCGGCCAATGGCCGCGCCTCTGCAGCCTCATTCAGGGTAGGCAACGAATGTGATCTGCGCAACACCAGGTTTCATTGTGTCGGAGCCGCCCGCGTCTGGCCAGCCAAACCCGGGCCATGCTCCAGGGCTCCTGCAAAGTCGTTCAGGCGATGGTGATGCCGGCGAGTTGTAGGTCTTGGCGGGGGTAGTTGCGTGCGCCTCGGGTTGCCTTGGCGATGTTGGGCTCGCCGTGGAGTCCAGGGTAGGAATCGTCTCCGGCATCGGTGAGGCCGTTGACGCCATCGCCGGCATACACCAATGTTTCTCATCCTGATCTTTGGCGTCTTGCGGCTGCCAGTCTCCTAACCATTCCGGTAATGGCCGCTCCACCAATCACGGCCATAAATGCCCCGGTCGTGATCGTCCTGACAGGGTTATCCGCTCCGGCGACGGCACGAATTTCCGAAGCGCCTTCGTATGTACCGCCAACAGGAGTCATGGAGGTGACACCACCTGGTGAGGCAGCAGAAGTCGCACTTATTGGCGGGGTCACCATCGCTGTTGACGACGGCGTTTCCGAGGGTGTCGTTTCAGCTTCTTTAGTGACTTCGTCCGCCATAGCCTCAGGTGAAATCACTTCAGGTTTTGCCGCCGCTGGTTCCTGGGCCGCATTGCCAGCAGCAGGCACAAGCCGGGCGAAAGTGGCTGCAAGCTCCTGAGATGGAGCATCAGTCCGCACAGGCGCCTGTTGTGCAGGTGCTGCGTCCGGAGCCGTAACGGGAGCCTCAGGAGCGGGAAGTTCAGGAGTAGTTACAGCGGAGGCGGGCCCCGGGGCGCCTTCAGTTATAGCGAGAGTAGAAGCTGCCGATCCCTGGAGCCCACAATGTGTACCTACCCCAGCCCAGGCATCCCCTGGCTGGAGATTCGAGCAGGAGGGAGGAACAGGAGGCGTGCCGGGGATGAAGAGCAACCTGTTAGGCGTTCCACCTTTGTTGGCACTAATTACACCTGTTGTAGCGTTATTGATCATTGACTGGTGAACCTGTGCGGGAGACAGTGCGGGGTCTCGGGAGAGCATAATAGCCGCCGCACCAGAAACGTGAGGGGCAGCCATTGAAGTGCCGCTCAAAGTGTTGTAGCCGGTAGAAGAATCGTTCCAAGCCGATCTGACGGATACTCCCGGCGCTTGAATGTCCACACATGAACCGTAGTTGGACCATGATGCCTGAGCGTCATTGATGTCTGTCGCCGCAACGGTAATGGCAGCCGGAATTCGGGCAGGAGAGGAATTGCAGGCATCCGCACCGTCGTTACCTGCGGCTGCGACTACCGTGATGCCGTCATTTACCGCGCTCTGAACAGCCTGGTCAAAGGAGGAACTGGTGAAACCACCAATGCTGAGGTTCATAACTGCTGGCTGTCGAGTTCCAGCCGCTACCATCGCATTCGACCACTCGGACGGGAATGATAGCGGCCTTTTTGGCAACACCGTAGGTTGTTCCGGCGACTGTTCCGGCGACGTGCGTCCCGTGTCCGTTACAGTCATTGACCCCATTGCCATCACTGATGCCCGTCCAGCTGGCAGGAACCCTGCCGGTAAATTCGGAGTGCGACATGTAGAGCCCGGTGTCCACAACGTAGACATTTACCCCGGCGCCTTCATTACCCATAGCGAATTGGCCGTCTCTTCCAGTTCGTTGATCTATTCGATCAAGCCCCCAGATGGACGTGGAGCCGGTGATTGAGACAGGGGTGTCCAGTTCAACCGATGCTACGTTTACTGATTTCTTCAGTGTCTCTATCTCATCGGAGGTCGCTACAACCACTGAAGCTTTCATCGTATGAGAGAGCGTCTCTTTGACTTCGATCCCTCTCTCTTGGAGAGACTTGGACTCCGCTTCTGCATTCACATCGATGCCATAGTGCACAATGTATCGCTGTTCCCCTTCGGGTAGAGCAGAGGAGGACGGATGAGAAGAGGGGACCGGTAAGGGTGGGCTGTCAGTGACAGCATCGGCTTGAGCAGGGGTCAAAGACAGTGCTAACAACGCAAGGAAAACGGATGCCACGGCTTTAAGGGCACGGGGCGGACTGCCATCGCATCTGGCCTCCGCCATGCAGGCACGGGCCTCGTCGGCTGTTTTAGCGAAGCCGGGCGAATTCGGGTTGGACACGGGCTGCGGGACAAGGGGCACAGCCCCCAAGCTTAGGGGCTGTTCAGACAACATGGAAGCTCTCGACGAGACTCATCCATAGTGATCGCGACGGCCAGCAGCAACGGCGGCCTGCGCACCTCTTCCACGGCTGCAGCCATGGTGTGGAGCCCGACGGCGTCCGTCACCGGCAGCGCGTGCGTCGCCTCCTCAGCGACGCCGGCCACCGAAACCGGGACGCTGGACCGGGACTTCTGACGGATCCGGCGGTAGCCCCGAACAGTGCCACTGTTGTTGGTTCTAAAAGCCGAACAGTTGAGCTGCCAGCGAATATATCCCCCATAACCCAGCCGCTAACAGGATGCCCAGGTAGGCCAGGACCAGCCTCGTATCGCGGAGGTAGCAGTTTGACCTCGTCAGGCCCCTCCGTCGCGCTTTCCAATATCCTGCGAATCCGATTGCAGCGAACACGGCCAGCGCCACGGGACCGGCCGCCCAGCCGAGGAGGGCAATGGTGGCGAAGACGCAGAGCCGCAGCGGATCGAAAGTCGGCGGTGACTCCGGATCCGTTTCAGAATCAGGACTGTGTCCGTGTTGGCCTGCGACCTTCGAGCGCACGAGCTTGGACGGCGATGGCCCGGCTGCAATACGCCGCGCATCAGAAGCGGAACTCATCATTCCTCCCTGTCGCTGACTCGGACCTGGCGGACCGGAAGAAGTTCGCGGCCCGTGGCTCTGCTCATTCGTTGCCTGGCCAGGGCCGGCCAGGCCTGAACAGCACAAAACGGGGCGCACTGGTGATCGCCGGCGTCGCTCTTGGTTCCCACGTGGACGCAGCATTGCGTGAGCCGTTCCTCGATCATGGTCGAGATGTCCATGAAGGGCTTGACCATGATGCGGGTGATCCGTTCGGCGAGGAGCCGGCGCAGACGCTGTTGTTGGCCCGGGAGCTTGCCGGCAGCCAGTGTGGTGAGTGTGCCGATGCCGAGGTCGCACTGGGTGCAGATGTTCTTCCAAAGATCCATTGTCCGCGGGTGGGACAGCGAGGACTGCTCGCTTAACAGGTCCAGCAGGGAGGACTTCATGAGGGTGCGCAGCTCGAGCGGGATCGCGCTGTCTGCGATACGGTTGGCGATGCTGTCAGGATTAAGTTCCAGCCAGGCGAGCAGCTGATCGTGCCCGATGAGGGCTGTCAGCGAACGCCAGACCCCCGAGTCGTCCTTCAGCATGTAGCCCACGGACGCGCAGTGCGGATGTGAGCAGGGGAGTGCTGTCAGGTCGTGCCATGAGACCACACCTCCGGTCTGCTCCGCGAGCCGTTCGAGTACCCCCGTATGGGTCAGTCTGTCCAGGGGGTCGATGCCGTGGCCGCGCCCTGAACCGAACACTGGCTGAAGCGCAACCCCACCCACGAACGGGGTTTCCAAGGCCCTCATGACGACGGCGCCGACCTCACCATCGTTGACGCCGAGTGTCGCTGTCATCGTCAGGGTAGTGAAAACACCTGCCTCGGACAGGCGTGCGATGGCCATGTCTTTGAAGCGGGTCAGGTCTCCCCCGCGGTGGTGGATGGATGCTTCTTTGGACGGTCCGTCGTATTGGAGGTACACCTCCACGCGGTCCCGGTGCCTGGCCAGCAGTGCAAGCAGTTCATCGTCGGTGGCCATCAGCATCCCGTTGCTGTTCACCATGATCCGGACGATCGGCCGGGCGACGAGCTCATCCAGAAGTTCGGACAGATGGGGATACAGTGTGGGCTCGCCGCCGGAGAGCATCAGCACGTCCAGCCGCCCGTTTTCGCGGGCAAGCCGGGTGTCGATATTCGCGAGCACCTCGCTGAGCGGCGCCACTCCCTGCAGCTGGGGGCCGGAGGCGGTGAAGCAGGTGGGGCAGCGCAGGTTGCAGTGCTCGATGATGTCCTGCAGGAGGATGCACGTGTGCTGCGTCTGCATGGCGGGCAGCCCGTAGGCGTAAGCCTCCGGTACCTGGCGGTAATTGCCGGCCTGGTCCGGGATGTGTTGTTTGGTCGGCGCCTGCCACTTCTCCAGGTAGCGCAGAATCTCCGGAGACTCGTCGTACAAGGTGCTGACGAGGCCGTGGTCCGGGCAGCCGCGTTCGAGCCAGACCCGGCCATCGCGGATCAGTAGCGCACCGGAGAGGCGCCGCACCTGCGCGAGCGGGGGGTTTGTCTCGTGGCAGTGGGGACAGAATGCTGTGACGTATCGGTGGATGCGGTCCCCGCGCAGCGGCTGGCCGGGGCCGGGCAGCGCGTGCCGGGAAGTAAATGGGGACGGATTCATATCCGGCTACTCATCTGAGAGAGGGCCATGACGCAGATCCCACCGCCGAGCAGGATGAAGATCCCCAGTCCAATCAACAGCCCCGCACCCCAGCGGGAGGTGCGTGGCCGGATTGCCAGGGCACCGGCTATCGCCAGGTACGCGCCGATTGGAATGAAGACTGCAGGCCCGGCGAGGAAGGTCTTGTACCCTTCATCCGGAGCGATACCAGCTGTTGTCCCGAAATAGAGGGCATAAAGGGCAACAGTCCCCAGCAGGATGCCGAGCACCATGGAGCCGCGTCTTGGTTCAGGGGGCGGCTCCTCTTCTCGGGGCGGTGGCAGCGGGCTCCAGGCTTCTTCGGGGTTGTCATCGCTCATGCCACTCTTCCTTCCAACTCGGGGCGGAGTGGTTTCCCAAATACCCGCAGCATCCGCCAGAACAGCAGGGGGAGAATCACCAGAAGGAACCACTGGGGACGGCTCATCCCCAGCCAGAGCACCTCGTTGCCCCGGACGAACTCGACTCCGAACCGGAACAAGGCGTAGGAGGTCACGTAACAGATGAAGAGGTCGCCAGGACGCGGCAAGCGGTCACGAAAGTGCCACATCACGGCAAATGCTGCAAGGTGGAACACGATTTCATAGGCAAAGGATGGGTGGAGCCCTACCCCGGGCGGTCCGCCCAACATCGCAGCCTGCCCAGGCGTGAGCGATATCCCCCACGCACCCCCAGTCGGGGTGCCGGGCAGTTCCGTAAGGAGACAGCCCACCCGACCGATGACCAGCGCCAAGGCGACCGCGGGCGCAAGCAAATCCCCGGTGGACTCGCGGTAACCTGTCAGCCGTTTACCCAAATGGACGCCGAACCACGCGCCCACCAGGCCTGCGAGGATACTGCGGTCCCCGTTGCCCCACCAGTCCGCCAAGGAGACCTGCCGGGAAACATCCCACGTGAGTACCCTTGAACCGATGGCCCCGAAGGCGATAGCGAAACCGGCAATGGGCCACAGCCGTGGGTCGGACAGGCCGCGCCGGCGCTTCTCATAGGCGTAGAACAGCAGGGCTGCGAGGATTCCCAGCCCTAACAGGCTAGCGTGCACCAGCCCGTCTCCCGCGAGGGGAAGCCCGATCATGAGCAGAGTGTAGCAGTGACCATTCCTGTCCCCTCCGGTCCTACATCTGGACGTAGTGCCGCGGGGGTCAGCAGGTGCCGTCGGCCACCTGCGGGATGCGCCATAGGATTTGAGCATGGATATTGCCGTTCCAGGAGGTACCGGGGCCGTTGGCCAACATGTGGTGGCCATTGCCAGGGACCGCGGACATCGGGTGACAAGCCTGACCCGATCAGAAGGCGTGGACCTGCTCACCGGCCGCGGGCTCAACGAAGCCCTGCGCGGTGTGGACACCGTTATTGATGTCTCCGGGATCCAGACGCTCTCCACCAAAAAGGCCGTGGACTTTTTCGCCGCTGCCACCAGGAACCTGCTCGCGGCTGAGAAAACAGCCCAAGTACGGCACCATGTTGCGCTCTCGATCGTAGGCATCGACAGGGCTGGGTCGGGCCTGTACGCCGGGAAGCTCGCGCAGGAGGATGCCGTCCGGCACGGAGAAGTGCCGTGGACCATCCTGCGGTCCACCCAGTTTCACGAGTTTGTGCCGATGGCCATCCACGCGGCCTCGATTGGCCCGGTGGTCCTGGTTCCACAGATGATCACCCAGCCGGTCGCGGCGCGGGAAGTGGCTGAGGCGCTGGTGATCGCGGCAGAACAGGGTCCCCGCGGGCGGGTTGCTGATCTTGGCGGTCCCCGCCGGGAGCTGCTCGCGGATCTGGTCCGCGAATACCTGCGCAAATCCGGGCAGCGGAAGCTGGTGGTGAAGGTCCGGGCTCCCGGCGCCATGGGTCTGGCCATGCGCCGTGGTGATCTGGTCCCGGCGGCGGACGCCGCCGTCGGACGCCAGACGTTCCACGAGTGGCTGCAGGCCAGGCCTCCGGCCGACTAGTGGCGTTGCCTGTGGCGCATGACCGCCGCCGCGAGCCCCATGGTGCCCATCAGGGATCCGAGGATGATTGCCAGGCCTGTGAGGTATTCAAGAATGGTCATCGTTGACGCACCTTTCATATGGCTGATGCGTTGACGCTAGTTATTGATGCTCAGGATCAGCCAAAGATGGCAGGGTGTATTCCTGCAAGATTCCGCCCTGTGCCACCGGCCGGTGCTGACCGAAACCGGCCCGCACCATCCCTAGACTAGGAACGTGCCCCCACTGCCCGAGCCCTCATCCGATGCCACTCCGATACCGCGCGGCTGGCTGGCCCGCAAGCTCTTGCCGGGTGGTACCGAACCGGACCCCCGTTTCACCCTGGCCAACGAGCGCACGTTCCTGGCCTGGATCAGGACGTCGCTGGCGTTCCTGGCCGGCGGTATCGCGATCGAGGCGTTTGCGGGCGGGCTGTTCAGCGGACCCGTCCGGGAGGGGCTGTCCGTCCTGTTGCTTGTCCTTGGCATGCTGATCAGCGCGGGCGCCGCCGCCCGGTGGCTCTCGGTGGAGCGAAGCATGCGGGCCGGAACGCCGCTGCCGTTGCCGCTGCTGGTTCCGCTGCTGGCCCTCGGCGGAGCGGTAGCCGCTGGCCTCATCATTTTCCTGATCCTGGCGGGCTGACCAGTGTCCGTGCATACGGACCCGGGGCTCCAGCCCGAACGAACCGTCATGGCCTGGGGACGCACACTGCTGGCCCTGCTCACCGTCAGCTCCATTTTCCTGCGCTGGTTCTCCACTCACGGGCCGCTGGTTCTAGCCCTGGTAGCCGCGGCAGTGGTCACGGCCGGTGGCATCTTCGCCACCCAACGGATCCGGTACCGGCGAAGCTCCCGGGGCATCAACGCCGAAAATCTCCACGCCGATGCGGGCGGCGTCTTCGCCTTGTCCGCAGGAGTTGTCCTGCTCGGCGCCGTCAGCCTCATCGCTGCGCTGACGTTCTAGCCCGCCCACCAAAAGGAGGCGGGAACGGACCTACCGGTACCCGTCCACGATCGACGCCGCGATTTCCTTGTACGCCCGCCGTGTCTCCGGCTTCAGCACGTCCAGGGTGACCAGGTCGCCGTCGGCCACTCCCCTGTCGTGCGGGACGGCGATGAGCTGGCGGCAGATCCCGGCGAGGTGTTCCTCGATGGCGTCCTTGTCCACGCGGGAGGAGACCTCCTCCTTGTCCGTGATGACCACGATCGCGTTCCGGGCCAGGTCCTCGTAGCCGTGGCTCGCCAGCCAGTGCAGGGTACTGCGGGCACGCTTGGCCCCGCTCACCGCATACCCGGCTGCGATGATGATGTTGTCCGCCGACTGCAGGATCCCGCTCATGGCATTGTGGGTCACGCCCGTGCCGCAGTCGGTCAGGGCCACGGAGTAGTAGCTGGAGATCAGCTTGCGGATCCGCAGGTACTCGGCGGCCGTGAGCGAGTCCGAGACCTCCGGGTCCTGCTCCCCCGCGATCAGGTGCAGCCGGCCGGCGTGGTGCATGTACCGGGCCAGCGCGGTGAGGGAGTCAACACCTTCGATGTTCGCCAGCAGGTCCGTGATGGTCCGCGGGCTGGCCTGCTGGTAGATGCCTTCGCCCAGTGCGCGTTCCACGAGGTCGCCCGAGTCCGGGTTGGCGTCGATGGCGCAGGGCGGGTCGCCACGGAATTCGGCCAGCGTCAGGCCCACGCCCACCGTGGTGGAGGTCTTGCCGATGCCGCCCTTGAGGCTGAGCACCGCGGTGTTGAAACTGCCCTGCAGCTGACGGGAGATACGGCGGCCCAGTTCGTCTTCCTCGCGCTGCTTGGCGCCGGGCCCCAGGTTCCAGGCCCCGCCCGTTAGCGCGTAGAGGGCGCCGCGGACGCCGCCCACCGGCCGCGGTTTCTGTTCGCGCACAAACAGGCCCGGGGAGCTGATGAAGTCAGGCATGGGGCTCTCGGCGATGACGTCCGCCGCGGTGGGGCGGACGCGGCGGAAGGCGGGCGTCGGTGCTTCCTCAGGAACGTACGACGACGGCGGCGCGGCTTCGTCGCGGTCGTACGCCACTGCGGAGGTGCCTGAGTCCGGCTCGGCAGGCTGCCCGGCCTGCGGTACCTGTGGCTGCGCGGTCACGGGCGGCCGCGCGGGCCGGCGGGTGGGCGCAGGAACAGAGGTGTTGGGGGCAGAAGACGCGGGACTGGCTTGGTCGGCGGCGGCCGCCGCCTCGGCCCAGGAACTGCGGCGCGGTACGGGGGTGCCGGCGTCGGGGGTGTTGGAGAGATCTGGCGTGAGGGCTGGCATGGTTCCTGTCTGGGCATCCGAAAGGGCGCCGTCGGCGCGACGGAGGTCACGGCGTCGTCGGGGCGGTTGCGGTAGCCCTGCATCTGCGATGGGGCGTGCGTTCTGATCCGCCGGATCGGGCATGTCTGTCCCCCCAGGACTTTCGGCACAAGGTTCTGCGGCACGTTACGGACTGATTCAGTCTGTAAGTCTAGGCGCTGGGGCGGGATGGTGAGGTCAGCCGCGGGTGAGCGCGGCCATTACCACCGCGGCGGTGAGGACCAGAAGGACGGCAAGGATGGCGTAGGCCTGCCATTTGGGGCGGCCCTTATGCGGGTTAATATCGATATAGGGCATGGCTAGCTGCGGTTACTCCTCGTGGCGGTCACCCGCACTGCGCGTCGCTTCCGGCGCAGCACGTGGTACATCGCATAGAAAGGAATCAACAGCGTACCCAACAGCGCGCACAGCGCCAGGACATAGTCAATGAGAGCCACAACGGTCTCCGAACGTTAGAGTGATCCCCCATGCGATCAGAGGTCACGTTATCCGTTGGTCACGTTGATGACAAGTCACGTCATGTGTGCCGTTGTCCGCAGCTACACGTCACCGGTTGAGCGCAAGCACCACCACTGCCGGGGTCAGGGACCAGGCCAACATGCCCGCAACGGTCAGTGCGAGGCTGGGCGCACGACGATGGCCGTGCCGGTCTGGTTGATGACTGTGCCCGAGCTTGAGGCCGCGGTAGCGGTTTTCGTTCCGGTGGCGGACGTATCGATCAGCGAGAGGGAGTCGACCTCGATGGCCGCGTTCGACTTGGACGCAATGCTTGACGTGACGTCGCCTTCCTCAGCCATCCCCGACGGCGGTGTGAATGTCGTGGTCGCCGAGTTGGTGCCGTTCCTCGCGCCGTGTGCGGTCAACAACAACGCCCCCGACGTCACCGGCGTGATCGACGGCGCCCGGACAACCGGGTAGAGCACTCCACTGTTGGTGTCAGTGGTGGGCGTAACGTCCAGCGGCGTGGTGGCGTCTGCGCCCTGCACGGCAACCGTCGCCCAGGCATATCGGGAGGCGGGTTCAGGCACGCTCGGCGCTGTATCGCCGGACTGCATGACCCGATACCAGACCGCCTGGTGCGCCGAGGTGGATCCGGCGCTGGTGAAGTCGGCGACTGCCCGCGTCCATCCCGTGGGGTTCGTGGCGTTCGCTGCCCCAGACACGGTCACCTGCGAGAACAGGAAGACTACGTCGCCGGGCTGCCAACCTGCTGGCAGGGTGGCCGCGTAGGAGCCCGAAGCGGTCAGCTCGCCGGATCCGGTTGCCGTCGACCGGACAGAGGCCGGAGTAGGAGTCGGCGTCGGCGTAGGCGTAGGCGTAGGAGTAGGCGTCGGTGTCGGCGTCGGCGTCGGCGTCGGTGTCGGTGTCGGCGTCGGTGTCGGAGTAGGTGTCGGCGAAGGCGCCGGCCGGGTGAGCGTGAAACGGTCGGTGTAGGTCCCGCCCGAGGCGCCGACGAACTGACCGGTCAGGGTCGTGGCGGTCACCGACACGTTCAGGAAGCCGTACGTCGGGTTGTTGTTGCTGCCCATGAAGGTCTGGAAGTAGGGCGCCGTCGTCGTGTTGCTCTCGCTGTTGAGCGACTTCCCGCCCGAACCCACGGTGGCCAGGATCGTCCCGGTGCCGGCGGTGTACTGGGCAGTGGGGTTCGTGTCGGCGACACAGTCGGGGTTGAAGGTGCCGACGGGGATTGCCGTACAGGTGCCCCGGAGCGCGAGAGGGTAGCTGCGCGCGTACGCGTGGTCGTGTGCCTGCAGGTAAAGGTCCACCTTCTTCGCCACCAGCAAGTTCATCAGGTCAGGGCTGGCGGCGCAGGGGTAGTTGACCATCGACAGGCAGTACATGTGCATCCCGACGACGACGAACGGGATCCCGGCAGCCCGCCCCGCGTCAATCGCCGACGACACGAACTGGTAGCCCTGTGTGCCGGCCTGGTAGGACCAGTTCAGGGTCGTGCCGCTGAAGGTCAGCTTCGGGGAGACCATTATCACGCGGACCAGCGGGTTGCCGGCCGGGTAGTCCGTGTAGTACTGCTGGCCATAGGATCCTGCGACGCCGAGCCTGTCCGGCAGGCACGCCGCGAACCTCGACCACAGCCCGTCAGGTCCGTCGTCCTCGTGGTTCCCGGACAGGAGTTCGTAGGGCATCGTCCCGGCGTGCTGCGTAACGAACGAACACCAGGACGACTCCGGGGTGGTCGAGGAGTAGGACATGTCGCCGAGGTGGAACATCGCAGCGGTCCCCGCGTTGCGTGCTGTGTCGATCACCTTCCCCGCCGCCGTGGTGGCGGCGGTGTCGCCGGCGAAACCCAGGCTCACCGAGGATGCGGCAGTGGCCCGGGACTCCCGCGATGTGGCGAAAATGTAGGCGCCGGCGAGAACGAGTGCGCCGCCGAGCAGGACGGCCAGCGCCCGCCGCAGTGGGCGGCGCACGCGCCGGTGGCCGCTCATCGACAGCTCCATTCAGTCGCGCGGCGCAGCCCGTTGGCTGCCGCGGAGAACCCTAAAACAACGGTGGTCGCGCCCTGCCGTGACACTGCGGTGGCCGTCCCGGACACTCCGGCGAACTGGTTGTCCGAACCCGGTGGCAGGATCTGCGCGCTCTTGCCCACCCATATCACCGCCTGCGGTCGCGACGCGCGGAAGTTGGGCGTGCTGCCCGATCCGACAGCGATCCCAGCAACGCCTGCCAGCGCGTTCGAGGTGGGGCCGGCGGCCGCTGCGCCCAGGTCGGTGATGAGGCCGGAGGCGTCCCAGCCGACCGCGTGGGTTCCCTCGGGGACGGCACTCTGGCCGAGCGCATGCCCGTCGGAGTCGATCGCGAGCACCACACCGCCGCGCCCGGCGAGGGACGGCAGGGCCTTCGGGGTGCCGTCCGGCGCCCACAGGACCGGCGTTCCGCCCTCGGCGAGGGCCACCCCGCCGATCGTACCGTCAGAGCCGATCGAGAACGCATGACCGGCCTGCGCACCGGAGGGCAGCATGAGCTCGCGGGGTGCCGCGGTCACCGTGGACCAGACAGCGGGGCGCTCGTTGTCGTCGGCGCCCGGCCCGTCGGAGTGCTCCCCGTCGGCGACCAGCGCCCCGACGACGACGCCGCTGTCCGACACCATCGACGGGAGCGCGATGTCACCGGGGCCAACGGGGAGCAGGTGGTACTGACCGCCCTGCCACCACCAGCCCACCAGCATTTGAAGGGTGTCGTCATACCCCGTGCCGACGACGACTCCGGCCTGGTTCACCGAGGTGGGGACCGCGGTCTGGAGTGGGATTGCCAGCGGGGTCGGCCGACCTTGCCGCCAGAGCACCGGCGCGGATCCGCCCGTGGCAGTGTCGGCGATGCCGACCACCAGCCCGTTGCTGCTCGCCGCGATCACGTTGCTGCCGCGGCCACCCAGGCCGGCGAGCAGGCTCACCGTGCAGTTTGTGGCAGCGCGCATGTCACCCCCAGCAGCCGACGCCGCAACGGGCACCACTGCCACCACCACCAGGCCGCCCTCCAGCGCAAGAAGCGTCGCTGTCAGCAGTGCCTGAAGCCGCTTCGCCCGCGCCGTGCGTAAATGAGGGCCAGAAGTCGTACGGCCTGTGCCACGCCCGCCCGTGTGAAAAAATCCATTGTCTAGCAATGTTGCTCCCAGGAGTTGAACTCCATATTCACGGCAGCATCTGCAGCACAATTGACCATAGCCGCCCTGTGATCACCAGCCTAGGATTCAGGTCAAGCGGGTGTCACGAGTAACAGGTACCTACTTTGAAGCATGGGAAAAGCGCTGTAGTACTTGGGAGGTACTCACCTCTGGTACTTGGGGGTACTTAGGGAGTACTCACCTTCGGTCCTTGGGGTCCTCAGTCCTCGCCAAGTGCTGGGAGACCGCAGCAGGAGACTTGCCCACCACCTCAGCCAGGGCGCCAACCGCCATGTCATATGGACCTGCGTTCATTCGCGGTCCGGACCGCAGTTGCGCGTCGGACGTATTCTGTGACCTGGGAATTAGTGCAGCGGCCGGGTCTCCTGCAGCCGCTTGATGAACCAGCGCGACTGCTCGGGCCCGTACGGCAGGATGGGGATGGCCTTGGTGGCGTCCGTGGGGGTTTCGCGGATGGACTGCTGGGCCTGGCGGACGGCCGTGGTCATGGTGTTGGCCATGGTTTTGACGAACTGATCGCTGCAGGGCTGGCCGTGGCCGGGGACCAGGAACTCGTAGCGGTGGCGAAGGGCGGAGACGTGGCGCAGGCAGCCGGCCCATTCCTCCGGGTAGGAGTCCTCGAAGGACGGGTGCGCGCCCTGCTCCACGAGGTCGCCCACAAAGAGCGTGGTGGGGGAACCTACCAGGAGGTCGCCGTCGGTATGGCCGCGGCCCAGGTGGAACAGGGTTGCGGTCACCCCGCCCAGGTCCACCAGCACGGGCTGGTCCTTGACGATGGCGTTGGGCACCACCAGTTCCACGTTCTCGCCCTCGCCGGTGGACATCTCCGGCTCCAGTGTTCCTACGAACCGGCGCTGCAGGTCCCCGTGGTCGTCGATCTCCCGGGCGCAGTTTTCGTGTGCCCAGAACTCTGTGGCGCCGTCGGACGCGAACACGGCGTTGCCGAAGAAGTGGTCGTAGTGGGCGTGCGTGTTGACGACCACGAGCGGCAGGTCGGTCTTCTCCCGCACGGCGTCCAGGATTTCGTGCCCCTGCCGCGGCCCGCAGCCGGTGTCGATCACCATGGCACGTTCCGAGCCCACAATCAGGCCGGTGTTCAACAGTGATCCTTCGGTGACCAGCACGTAGTTGTCCGCGCCGACGTCGAGCCATTCTGACATTGTTTCTCCGTACCTCCGGAAAGCGACTGCGTTCTTCTTGGCCCCGATTCTACCCTCGGGCCCTTGGAGTTCCCGGGATGCGGGACGCGGTCGGGGCCGCATGTGGAGATCCACATTACTGGCCGATTTCCCACCTTAAATCCATCGACCTGCGTAACATTTCGCTATGCAGACAAAACAACACACGTGCTTCTGCGAGGAATGCGGCAGGATCACGAACCACGTGACCCACTATGTAAAGGCCGACGGCGGTGGCCGGCTGATCGCGACGGTGCAGTGCGCTGAGCATGCAGAGGAAGCCATCTGACGCGGAGGTGCACAACTCGCCGAGATCCCCGAAATGGTCCGCGGTTTGGCGGCCATGATCACGGGACGCCCCGAATCCGACTTCGACGTCGAGGTCACCTTCGACACGCCTGAAGTCGCAGCCCATCTCCGCGAAGCCCGTGAGCTTGCTGCCAGGTCCGACGAGCTGAAGGCGGCATCAGCCAAGGAACGCCACGAGGCGGCCATGGTCCTGAAGCGGCAGGGTGTCACCGTCCGCGACATCGGCGCGGTACTTGGCGTCTCACACCAGCGAGCGCAACAGCTCGTCACCCAATGACCGCGCTACGACCGTTCCGCTCCGGACCATCAGCTCGGTGTCCTCCGCGGGCACGGGGGTAACCTGAGGAACGTACGACGGCGGTGAGACGGCGGATCTCCGCGTCCAGTTCACGGGCGCTGAGTTTGTCCGCGCCGCCCCAACCACCCTCCCCTACTGCGCCCCGCGCCTGAAATGCCCCTCGATGAATCGCCCGTTTCTGGTGTGGGGATTTACCCAGACTTCACCGGGAAGCCCTGTCTGGCCGCCCGTCGCCAGGTCGATGATGGTCGGGCTGCTGTCGCGCACGCCGGTGGCGCGATCCCGATGCGCCCCCTCGAAAGCCTGCGCCATGAAGTCCAGCGCGTCAGGGCGAACGCCGGATGAACGGGCGTCCTCTCGCCAGTGAGAGACGGCCTCATCCACAATCCGGATTCGCTGGACTGCTTGATTCTGGGTCAGCCTGAAGTCGTCGGCATGTTTGATGAGCAGCCTGATGTCCCGGTCCCCGGCATCATCCTCTGGTGTGAGGCGTACGTCGGAGCGGCCGGCCCTTGATGGGTTCACGTCGAACGATGGTGCCAGGCGCCAGCCATTTCCGATATGGAGCAGGCCATGGTTGCGCATATGATCGTCTATGTTGTTGACCATCACCGTGAACACTGCCCGTGAAAAGAGCTCGGCAGCATCGGCGGAAGGGCTCGCAGAGATCGAAGCGACCCTCTTGGCGAGCGTGGCGTAGTCGGGGTGCTCGTGCTGGGCCAGCGCGAAGGCACTGCGAAAGCTCATGTAGGGAATGCGGTGTCCGGCCTTCCGGTCGAACCTCCGGGTGAGAAACACAGAGCGGCCCTCGGTGAGGGGGACCGCCGAGGACTCCTGGACCTGGATACCGGCACGGCGTTGCAGTCTGATCGCGGTCAGCTCCCAGGCAGAGACATCAGTGACATCGGATGTGCGGGGGAACTTGGCCAGGTGCATCTCGCCGTCTTCGTCGCGCACCCAGACTTTTGGCCGGGCGCCTCCGGGCGAGGAGCCGACGCCGATGAGTTCGCTGACGTCGTCGTCGATTTCGCCGTTCTCGGCAAACCGCTGGGCTGCATCGACAAGCATGGGGATCTCGTGGATCCCGGCCCGCCAGTGCTGCTGAGCGAGGAAGGTCCCGTCCTTGCGGAAGCGCAGGGCGCCTTGGCGCGTCGCGTCGTCAACGGCGAGCAGGAGCTCAATCTCCGACGGCGAAGCGAACCTAACGCCGTCGTCGCGGGCTTTCTTCCGCAGCCGTGCGTCGATGAGATCGCGGCCCCAGCTGTCAGGGGCGGCGTCGTCAAAGGCGAGGAAGGTGGTTCTGTGCGCGGCAGGCGTGTGCGGCCCACGCTGCAGGGGCAGGTCCGGAGAGATGGCGAAGGCATCGGCGTTCGCAAGCCACCCGTCGAGGTAGGTGAAGGTCATCGAGGGCTTCTGGAAACCAGGGCGTACGTCCACTGAGAAGTCACCTACATGGACTTCGTCCACCCACACTTCGTGGCTCATTGGGTCCTCCTGGCGCGCTGGCGGTCAAGGAGGTGCGCGCGCATGCGCCCCAGATCGGTACTCAGTGGATCGGACACCTCGGTGAGCCGCTCGGTCAGATTGAGCACTTCCATCAGGGCCAGGACACTTCCCAGCCTGACGCCAGTGTCGCCCCGTTCAATGCGGCGCAGCGTGGGCATGGAGAGATTGGCCCGGTCCGCGGCCAGCTCCTGGCTGAGGCCAAGCAGGATTCTCCATTGCTTCAGGTGCTCGCCCAGCAGCTCTGCGGTGTCGTTAACCAAGAAACGCTCCCTTCCACCCCAATGGTACTCCCATGTTGTGTTAGCTGCGCTAAAGGAACGTTTGAGTTTGTTTACCGACACGGCGGCACTCGAGCGCTGGCCTTCACGGCGTGAACGCAATGAGCCAAGGCTTGGCGGTAACCGTCTCGCCGCAGAGCCGCACACTGACAACACAGGAGGCAGCGGACCTTCTCGGAATCAGCCGGCCAACGCTCGTGAAGTTACTAAACGCCGACGATACATCAGTGGCCATTAACTCAGAAGACGAGATATGGACGAAACTCTCGCTGATCTTCGGGAAGCCCGGCGAGCAGTCGCGGCGCGCCGCCGTGCGGCTAAATCTGTTTGACATGATTGGGCTGTGTTTACCTCAGGGCGCGGGTGAGCCCCGCAACGATGCGGGTAGGAGTGCTGGTGGGCAGCTCCCGGGTTCTCCATGCCATCAGCAACAAACCGGAGGAACCCGGCAGCCGTTCCGCCGTCGCACACGCGGGGATCGAAGGTGAGCGTCAGTTCGGTGACCTGCGGACCGCAAGTTCCCCGTCCACCACCCACGGCTTGTCGATGATCCGGCCAACTCCGAGGATGGCCACCTCGGGGTGGTTGATGATGACCGCAGATCCGTCAACCCCAAAAACACCGTAGTTATTCAGGGTGAACGTGCCGCTGCCCAGCTGCTCCGGCGTCGCCTTGCCCTCGCGTACGACGGCGGTGAGCCGGCGGATCTCCGCGTCCAGTTCGCGGGCACTGAGTTTGTCCGCGTTGCGGATCGAGGGGACCATCAGTCCGCGGTCCGCCTGGGCCGCGAAACCCAGGTTGCTGCCGCGAAGCCCAAGATCTCCACCGGATTTTTAAACGCTTTTCACATTGTCCAGGCGTCGGAACCGAACTTCGTCCTGGCTCCAAGGGACAACGAGGCCAGGTAGCAAATGGGAATATGGGCAAATCCCCGAGCAGGGCGTATGATCATCAAAGAATTCATGCAGGAACCATGTGGGAGGAAACCGTGGACAGCACTGCCAAATTTGTGCCGGTCGGGGAAGTCAGCGCCGACGAACGCTCAAGGATCGCCGTCGGCAAGGCCGGGGTGCGCAGGGACGATCGCTACGCCGTTGCGGTAAACGACGACGGCGAAATCCTCTTAACCCCGCTCGTCTCCATCCCGAAACGGGAACTGCTGATCTGGGAGAACGCTCAAATCCGCGAGGCCGTCAGCCTCGGCCTCCTCCAGTCCGCTGCCAACGAGACCACGAGCCTGGGTGACTTCAGCCAGTACGCAGACGATCAGGACGACGAGTGACCGAACCATTCGATCTGCGCTTTACACGCGTAGCGGCAGAGCAGATGGAAGCATTGGCTGGTGATGGCCACGCGAAAAAGAAGCTGAAGAAGGTCCGCAGGGCACTTGGCCGGCTCCAAACCAATCCGTCCCATCCAGGACTGAATTCACACAAGTATTCATCCATGTCCGGTACTAACGGCGAAGAAGTTTGGGACTCATACGTGGAGAACAACACTCCTTCTGCATCGCGTATTTTCTGGCATTACGGCCCGGGAACCCGCGTGATCACCATTGTGACCATTACTCCCCATCCCTGAGTCGATGCTTCTTGAATCGTCACTCATATCGAGAGACGCCTCTGCGCTAAGTGAGTGCTGCGCCCGGAGATCCTCCAGGTCCACCAGGTCCTAAACAGGCCCCCAACCTGAAGGCGCCAGCCCCTAACCCCTAAGCCTGTCCCCCTCCTGGGGCAAAATCCCTTGCCACGTTTGTTGGTGAAGCCTAGGCTCGTCCTACCCACACCCTGGCAGCATGGTCTCAGCCGCCGGTTACTTCAATCAGCGCCATGGAGAGCCGTCATGAAATCAGATACCAAGCGATTCCTGGGCCAGATCCTCGCCTTCTGCCTTGCCGTTACCGGACTGATGGTTGCCTCGGCCCCGGCCGCGCAGGCGGCCACCACATACGGCTACCAGAGCATCGCCTATTCAGGGGTGGCCAACCCGCCAACCTCGGATAAGCCCCAGAGCAAGCTTTGGTTCAACGACGGTTCCTGGTGGGCGGACATGTGGACCACAGGAAGTGGATGGCACATCTTTCGCTTGGACCGCAGCACACACAAGTGGGTCGACACCGGCGTGCTGAACGACAGCCGGTCTAGCACACTCGCCGATACCCTCTGGGACGGCTCCCACCTTTACATCGCTTCCCACGTGGTGACGATAAGCAGCGATGGAACCACCAAAGCCTCGATTTCCGGCCAGCCTGCCAAGTTGTACCGCTACAGCTACACGGCCGGCAAATACACCCGCGATGCCGGATTCCCGACCACTATCACCAACAACAGCAGCGAATCGATGACCATCGACAGGGACTCCACCGGTGCCATCTGGGCCACCTGGACCCAGGTCGCCGGAAACTCCACCTCCGGATTCACGAATACCGTGTACGTCAATGCGTCCGCACCCGGCGGCACGAGCTGGCCAGCACCCTTTGTCCTTCCCGTGTCCAACCCGCGCCCTGCGCCCGACGATATTTCTGCTGTGGTTTCCTACGCAAAGAACAAGATCGGCGTGATGTGGAGCGACCAACGCACCGGAAGCATGTGGTGGGCAACCCGAACCGACGGCACCTCGCCAACGGCTACTTCGTCCTGGAATATGCAGCCGGCCAT
This sequence comes from Pseudarthrobacter sp. S6, assembly GCF_050156575.1. Taxonomy (NCBI): domain Bacteria; kingdom Bacillati; phylum Actinomycetota; class Actinomycetes; order Micrococcales; family Micrococcaceae; genus Pseudarthrobacter; species Pseudarthrobacter sp. S6. Next base: position 3,451,286 of record NZ_CP189581.1, read on the forward strand.
TCAGGGCAAAGGGCAGGCTGATGACCACCTGAACCTCAAGGCGCTTCTCGCGGACCCGTCCGGAAGGGTTTACGCAGCAGCCAAGACCAGCCTGGACACCACGTCCTCGGATAAGTCGCTGCCGCAGTTACAGCTGCTCGTTTTCAAACCCGGTACCGGCTCGTTCACCAAATCCACCATTGCTACGGTCGGCGACTGCGTCACGCGACCCCAGCTTCTTCTGGACACGCAGAATAACAAGGTTCATGTATTCCTCACCGCCCCGTCCGCGAGTGGCTGCGCCTACATCGGCGCGACGGGCAGCATCTACGAGAAGACGGCCTCAATGGACAGCCCGGTGTTCGGCACGGGCCGCGGAACGCCGGTGATCCAAGACGGCGCCTCGGACCACGTTAATGACGTCACCACTACAAAGCAGGCCGTGAACCGCTCGACCGGGATCGTGGTGATGGCTACGAACAGCGTCACCAAGCGCTACTGGTACTCCGACCGGCCGCTCTGAAGCCGCAGGGGTCCCTTTCACGGCAGCGCCAGCAGTGGTGCCCCCAACTGGGTAACAGCAGATTTCGTTTTGGAGGCTCATAACGACATCTGCTGTTACCTAGTGGGGTGGGTGTGGGGGGGGTCAGAGGTCCGCGAGCACCGACCCCGGGTTCTCGATCGCATCAGCCACGAACCGGAGGAATCCGGCTGCCGTGCCGCCGTCGCAGACACGGTGGTCGAACGTGAGCGTCAGCTCGGTGACCTTGCGGACCGCGAGTTCCCCGTTCACCACCCATGGCTTGTCCATGATGCGCCCCACGCCCAGGATGGCCACCTCGGGGTGGTTGATGATGGCAGCCGAGCCGTCCACGCCGAAGACGCCGTAGTTGTTCAGGGTGAAGGTGCCGCTGCCCAGTTGCTCCGGCATCGCTTTGCCTTCGCGTACGACGGCGGTGAGCCGGCGGATCTCCGCGTCCAGTTCGCGGGCACTGAGTTTGTCCGCGTTGCGAATCGAGGGGACCATCAGTCCGCGGTCCGTCTGGGCCGCGAAGCCCAGGTTGATGCCGGCGAAGCCAACGATCTCCTGGGAGCCGTCGGCAGCAGTTTCGAAGCGGGTGTTCAGGTCCGGGAATCGTTTTAACCCAGCAGTGACAAAACGCGCGATGAACGCCAGGAGTCCCGGCGTATTGTGCGGATCGGACTTCTTAAGGCCTGCCCGGAGTTCCACCAGCGCGGTGGCATCCACGTCCACCCAGACAGTGGCTTCGGGGATCTCCGAGCGGCTGCGCGACATGTTGGCGGCCACGGCTTTCCGGACACCTTTGACGGGCGTCCGGGAAGAGATGCCCAGCCCTGTGCGACTGTCGACAGCCCCCTGGGTTTCGACAGGCTCAACCACCGGGCTCGCCTCAACCACCGGGCTGCTGATCACGGCTTCAACGTCCTTGCGCATAATCAGCCCGCTGTCCCCCGACCCGTGAATGTTGCCCAGGTCCACGCCGTGTTCACGGGCCATACGCCGGACGAGCGGTGAAATGACGGCTCCGAGTTTCCCAGGGACCCTCGTGCGGAGCAGCAGCAGGTCATCGGCCGCCTTCTGGGCGTCAGGCTCAACCGTGGTCCGGGGAGCCCTGGTCCGCCGGGCAGTGCCACCGCCGCCGGGCGTCCCGTAGCCGATCAGTACGTTTCCGGACCCGGCCTTTTCCTCCTCGCGGTACGTCTCAGCGGCGGTCGACGCGGATGATGCCGCCCGGGGAGTGGCATCGGGCCTGTCTGAGCCGGACGGCATGCTGCTTGCAGCAATGCCGTCCGGCGAAGGGGCGGGGGCGGCATCATCTGCGGCGGAACCACCCCCCACCGGAAGCACCGAGATGAGCGGTTTGCCGACATCCAGCGTCTGGCCGGGCTCGCCGTGCAGCACCGTGACAGTGCCGGCGTACGGAGACGGGACTTCCACCATGGACTTGGCTGTCTCCACTTCGGCGATGGGCTGATCCACCCGGATCACATCGCCCACGGAAACGAGCCAGTTGACCAGTTCGGCTTCGGTCAGGCCTTCGCCGAGGTCGGGCAGCAGGAATACTTTCGTTTCACTCATGGTCAGTTCTCCCACTGGAGGTCGTCTACGGCGTCGAGGATGCGGTCCACGCCGGGCAGGTAGTAGTGCTCGAGCTTCGGCGCTGGGTACGGGACGTCAAATCCCGTCACGCGGCGGATGGGGGCGGCGAGGTAGTGGAAGCAGCGTTCCTGGACGCGCGCCACGATCTCGGAGGATACGGACGCGAAGCCGTGCGCTTCTGCGATCACCACGGCCCGGCCGGTCTTGCGGACGGACGCGCACACGGTCTCATCGTCAAAGGGAACAATGGAGCGGACGTCGATCACTTCCAGCGAGCGCCCCTCCTCCGCAGCAGCTGCGGCAGCCGCCAGCGCCGTGGGCACCGACGGTCCGTAGGCGATGAGCGTTGCGTCCGTCCCGGAACGGGCGACGGCGGCACGGCCTTCCGAGGACACCCCGGCTTTCGTGTTGGAAACGTGTTCCTCCCGCAGTCCCGAAAGGTCCACCAGGTCCTTGGACCAGTAGAGCTTCTTGGGCTCCATAAACATGACGGGATCGTCCGAATCGATGGCCTCCCGCAGCATCCGGTACGAGTCGGCCACTGTGGCGGGTGTGAAGACTTTCAGGCCGGCCGTGTGGGCGTAGTAGGACTCGGAGGAGTCGCAGTGGTGCTCCACTCCCCCGATGCCGCCGGCATAGGGAACCCGGATCACCATGGGAAGTTTCACGGTTCCCTTGGTGCGGTTGTGCATCTTGGCCACGTGGCTGACGATCTGCTGGAACGCCGGGTAGGCAAACGCGTCGAACTGCATCTCCACCACCGGCCGCATCCCGTTCATGGCCATCCCCACGGCCATGCCCACAATGCCGGACTCGGCCAGCGGCGTATCGAAGCAGCGCTGCTCCCCGAACGTCCTGGTGAGGCCGTCCGTGATGCGGAAAACCCCGCCCAGCAGGCCCACGTCCTCGCCGAAGACCAGGACGGACGGATCGGCGTGCATGGCATCCGCCAAGGCCGTGTTGAGGGCCTTAGCCATGGTGACGGCCTGCGGCCCGGAAGCTTCAGCCACAGAAGCGGCGGAAGCAGCCGCCCGGGCAGTTGCTGCGCTGACGTTGCCGTTCGCCTCGGACGAGGTGGTGATGGTCGGACTCATTTCGCCGCCTCCTGGCTTGACGCATCGCGGGCAAGTTCGTCGGCCAGCATGGCTGACTGCTCCTTCAGCTGTGGTGTGGGCACCGAGAACACGTGCCGGAAGAGTTCCTGCGGGTCCACCGGAACGTCCTCGCCCAGGCCGTCCCGCAACTGGGTGGCAACTGCTTCCGCTTTTTCCGAGATCCGCGCGGCGCCGTCGTCGTCCAGCAGTCCACGCCCGGTGAGGTAGGTCTTCATCCGGCTGATGGGATCCTTGGCCAGCCATTCGGCCACCTCGCTGTCCTGCCGGTAGCGGGTGGCATCATCGGCGTTGGTGTGCGCCTGCATCCGGTACGTGTGTGCCTCCACCAGGAGCGGCCCGGAACCTTCGCGGGCGAGCTTCACTGCCCGGTCAAGGACTGCGAGGAGGGCCACAACGTCGTTGCCGTCCACCCGTTCGCCGGCCATGCCGTAACCCACTGCCTTGTGGGCGAGCGATGGCGCCACGGACTGGTGCGCCAGCGGAACAGAGATGGCGTACTTGTTGTTCTGGACGAAGAAGACCACGGGCAGGTGGAAGACGGCGGCGAAGTTCAGGGCCTCGTGGAAGTCACCTTCGCTGGTGGCGCCGTCCCCGCACATTGCCAGGACCACGGTGTCCTCGCCGCGGAGCTTGGCCGCGTGCGCAACGCCCACGCCGTGCAGCAGCTGGGTGGTGAGCGGCGTGCACTGGATGCCCACCTTGTGCCGGGCCGGATCGTAGCCGCTGTGCCAGTCACCCCGGAAAATAGTCATGGTCTCCACGGGATCAACCCCCCGGGCCATGACCGCCACAGCGTCCCGGTAGGTGGGGAACAGCCAGTCGCCGTCGGAGAGGCAGAGTGCGGCTGCCACCTGGCAGGCTTCCTGACCGTGGCTGGACGGATACACGGCCATGCGTCCCTGGCGAACCAGCGCGGAGTTCTGGTCGTTGACGCGGCGGCCGACGACGAGCTGCTCGTAGGCAGCCAACAATTCGTCGTCGGAGGGCAACGGGTACTCGTGGCCGGGTTCGGTGCCCTGCTCGCCTTCTGCTTTGAGCCGCCCGTCCGGGTCCACCATCTGGATCTGGTGGCGGGCGGGCAGCATGTAGTCCTCCACCGTGATGCCGAACTTGCGCACCGCTTCGGATACTGCATCTTCAGCCGGCAAACGCTGGGCCTGGTCCTGGGCAGGGTGGTCCGCGGAGATCGTCATTGGTCCGTCCTTCTGTAGCCACTAGTCGGTTCCAGTATGTCCCTCAGAGAAGTTTCGTATCCAGTACCTGAGCGAATCGTGGAGAAGACAGGTGCATAAGGTCATTTTGAGAGACGAATCGCAACCAGCGGTGGCGCTGCAGCAGGGAGCCGTGGACGTATTGGCGCGCATATCGGTCCGGGCGGTGTCGGCATCGCCCAGGGATAAAAAATCGCCCCAGCCTTAATGGCGGAGGCGACAATTTCACTCGACTTGTTCGTCAGAGTTCACGGTCCACCCATCGGGCTGGTGGCAGCGACTTTTGCGGGCTTTCACCTGAATAACAAGCTCTGCGTCCACGGAGCGAGCGTATCGCTGGAGCGTGAACAGCGTCGGGTTGCCTCCGAGTCGCTCAAACTCGGAGACCGTCGACTGGGACGTTCCCATAATTTTGGCTAGTTGGCTCTGCTTTATTTTCAGGTGCTTCCGGCGCTCCACCAGCTGAAGGATGGTTTCCGTCAGCGTACGGGCATCCTCCTTCGCATGAACTACCGACGAGTCTTCAGCGTCAATGCCGAGCTCGTCAAAGAGTTTGCTCATTACCGTCTCCCTTCGCGGTCATCTAACTATCGGCTACAACCGATATTCGCGTCAATTCATTTCACGTTGTCCGGTGCGGCGGACGGCGGCTCGGCAGTGAGCGACGCGCTGGGAGTCGGCGGCGGCGTGGACTTGGGGAAGGTGCCCGCGCGTTGCCGCCAGCACGCCGGCGAGAATGATCGTGGCGACGACTCCGGCGAGGAGCAGGCCACCGCCGTCGAACCTCCGGCGGCAAGCCGGTGACCGGCTCGGGGGCAGCGCGGCCGGAGCCGCTCCCCCGCCCGGTATTTGGGGTTACCAACAATGGGGTCGAAGCGTATTATTTATGTATGACAAAAATACGGGAAACCATCGACGGCCTGCCGGTCACGGAAGAGATGATTCAGGCCTGGGCAAATGAAGCTGAGGCAGGCTATGAAGTCGAGAAGCTGCATCCTCCTCGGCGAGGCCGCCCGTCGTTGGGGCAAAGTCCCGGCGTGCAGCTGTCCGTGCGCCTGGAACCGGAGTTGGCGGAGCTATTGTCGCAGAGCGCTGCCGAAAGGCATATCAGTAAATCCGTTCTGATTCGCGACGCGGTTCGGCACTACTTGCACGCTTCGTGAAACGAACTGTCCACATTTCGGCCAGAAAACATGGAGTAAGTGAGGAAGACGCTCTACACGCAGTTGCTAACGGCATCCATGAAAGCTACCTCGACGATGGAAGCCCTGCACGCCGGCTCATCTTGGGCTTCGACATTCAAGGGACGCTGCTGGAGCTAGTCGTCTTACGGTTCGACAGCGGAAACGAAATGGTCATTCATGCCATGCCCGCCCGCAAGCAATACCTGAAGCTCCTGTCCGAACAGTGAGCGCTACGCCCCATGTGCCGCGCCCGGCGCAAAAGCTAATGCAGCGGCCGAGTCTCCTGCATGCTCCCCGAATTCAGCAGTCAGCCCGTCGGTGATGTGGAAATCCCCTCCCAGGCGGCCCACGTCCTCGCCGAAGACTAGGACGGACGGATCGGCCCGTCCGGGGTCCACCATCTGGATCTGACGACGGGCCCCAAGGGAAGTTTCGTATCCAGTACTTCGCGGAATCATGGAAGGTTCCGCCGGATGGACCTAGTCTGGAAGACGAATTGAAATGTGAGCTGGACAACGGACGGGAGCGGTGGACGAATTGGCACGACTTGAAGGAGAGTCCGGGGAGGTGCCCCTGGACGACGTTGATCGCCGGATCATCGCCGAACTCACCCGGGACGGGAGGATGTCCGTGACCCAGGTGGCTGAGAACGTCCACATCTCCCGGGCCCACGCGTACACCCGCATCGCCAGGCTGACCGGCGAAGGTGTACTGACCAAATTCACGGCCTTGGTGGACCCCATCAAGGCCGGACTGAAGTCCTCCGCCTACGTGACGCTCAAGGTGAGCCAGCACTCCTGGCGCGAACTGCGCGAGCAGCTCAAGGCCATTCCGGAGGTCCACCACGTCGCCCTCGTGGGCGGCGATTTCGATGTGATCCTGCTGGTGCGCGCCATCGACAACACCGACTTGCGACGGGTGATCTTCGACCAGCTGCAGGCCATGCCCGGCGTCCAGGACACGCAGACTTTTCTGGTGTTCGAGGATGTGGATACGCGGTAGTAGATGGTGTCCTAGAGGCATCGCCGCGTCCGCAGAAGGCGGCTCACTGAATCAGCGTGGCCCAGGACTCCAGGAACTTCTCAGCAAGATGGGCGTGGCCGGCGGTGTTCGGGTGCGCACCGTCAAAGTCGAATCCCGGGCTGTTGGCACCCGTGAACCAGCCGGCCTCGTAGGCGTCGATGAAGGGAGCACCGGCGGCTGCGGCCCCGGCGCGGACGGCACTGTTCACACGTTGCAGTTCCTCCGCTAGCGGCTGGGGGGCCGAGGGTCCAAGAACAATTGTCTGGACGCCGGGCCACAACCTGCGGGCCGTCTCGATTGTCTGCGCCGTGGCGGTTTGAATTTCATCGGGGCTGGTGATCAGGGCGTCGTTCTGGCCGCCTTGCAGGATGAGGACGTTGGGGACGAAGCGCGGATCCTCAGCGATTTCCCGCAACCGGACTTCGTACTCACGTGCCTGGTTGTCCTGCGGACCACCGCCCCACGCGAAGCCGGTTCCGCCTACGCCGTCGATGTTGGCGGGGTATCCGAGTGAGTCGGCAACAAGGTACGCCCACCCCTCGCCTGGCTGGTCCGCGCCCACACCGGCAGTGTACGAATCGCCAAGAATCAGGAGGACAGGCTGGGTGGGAAGCTGGATTTTCAGCTGTTGGACAGTGGCTGTGGGTGCCGGGGTCGCCATAGTCGGCGTGGCCGCCGGCGAGCTTGCCGGCATGGGGCTTACGGCATCGCCTGGACCACGCGGATTCGTCAGGGCGATACCCGCTACCCCGAACGCGGCTACGGCCAGCAGAAAAAGTGCACCGTATTTGATCCACTCCCGCCTGGTCATGCTGGGCTGCTACCGTTGCTCGTCACCCGGCACATCATACTGGCCCGAAATGGCCGACGGCGGCGGGCGGGCTAATTGCGACGGTCCGGTGTTCCGAGCAGCCGGGGCAGTCCGGACCAGCTACGTTCTCAGCTGTCCGCGATTCTGCGGTTCGACGGACTCTCCCTGCGTCGCCGAAGCGGAGCAGTCGTCACCACGGCCCACAAACTGGTGCGGGCAATTCATAAGTTCCAAGCCGTCCCCGGAAGTCACTCTGATTCGCATGGGATCCTGCGTTTTCCGTCCACTCCGCCATCGACGGGGGCTCTAGTCGTTTCAGATGATGGCGCCGGCGGCGACCCTGTGGGCACCACCCCTGGAAGCCGCCGGCACAATAAGTAAACCGAATGTGCCGTTGCCGTACACGAGTAGCCGGTACCCGATCTTTTCTCCACCACTACGGGCTCGGCGACCAAATCCCTTCCATCGCCCAAGTCAGGTGTCGTTAGCCGGGGTCAGATATCGGCCAGAACCGTGGCGGGCTTTTCGATGGCATCCGCAACGAACCGCAGGAATCCGGCTGCGGTGCCGCCGTCGCAGACACGGTGATCGAACGTGAGCGTCAGTTCGGTGACCTTGCGGACCGCGAGCTCGCCGTCCACCACCCACGGTTTGTCGATGATGCGTCCCACCCCGAGGATCGCCACCTCGGGGTGGTTGATGATGGCCGCGGAGCCATCCACGCCGAAGACACCGTAGTTGTTCAGCGTGAAGGTGCCGCTGCCCAGTTCCTCCGGCGTCGCTTTGCCCTCGCGTACGACGCCGGTGAGCCGGCGGATCTCCACGTCCAGTTCGCGGGCACTGAGTTTGTCCGCGTTGCGTACCGAGGGGACCATCAGTCCGCGGTCCGTCTGCGCCGCGAAGCCCAGGTTGATGCCGGCGAAGCCAACGATCTCCTGGGAGCCGTCGGCGGCAGTACTTCGCCGAATCATGGAAGGCACCGCCGGATGGACCTATTTTGGAAGACGAATTGAAATGTGATCCGGACAACGAGCGGGAGCGGTGGACGAATTGGCACGACTATCGGTCCGGCGGAGTGGGCATCCCCCAGGGATTAGAGATCGCCCCCGTCCTTTTGGCCGGGGGCGATAATTTCGTATGCCTTGTTCGTCGGAGTCCGTACGGATACCGGCATCCGCAGAGGCTAAGTTCGGCGCTCTCAATTGCAGACCGGGCCAATGATCCCTCAGCCATAAACTGCTCCGTGAACACCGCGCCTCTGAGACCAGATTGAAAAGGGTAAAACCGTCTTGGCCCCACGCCTGCCTCACGCGGAGCTGCCCGAACAAACAAACGACCGCTTTCGTGGCAGCCTCTTCAGCCGGTAAACGCTGGGCCTGGGCTGGCGCCTTTCCGAGGAGCTAGCGGCTAGAACTCCCCTTTCCCACAATCATTAGCAATGGCATAGACTGTGGAGGTCGTTAGGAGACGTCATCGCTGTCAAGGACCGCCGCACCAGAATGAAGCTTGGCCACGGGGCCGGCACCCTCAATGCATGGATCAGCTCTGCCCGTCCCTCGTTTTCTGAACAGGACCTGGTCTCAGCCCTGGTAGACATGACCCGCAGCACGACGGCAGCCGACCTGTCTGCACGCGACCGGGACTTCTGGGACAAGAACTCGGGAATCGCAGCCGACCATGCCGCCGTCGCTATCGCCTCCGCGGCGAACGCCGCCGCCCGGCTCGTTCTTGACGCTTCTGCCCTCACGGCCGCCGAGGTCGCCGAGCGCATGCGCATGTCCGCGTCCACCATCCGACACTACAAATCGGCACGGAAGCTCTACTCGTACCTGGTCAACGGCAAGTTAGCCTTCCCGCAATGGCAGTTTAACGATACGGGTGACAAGTCGATCCCCTCCTTGGAGGACGTTCTTGGTGCGTTGCCCGACGACCTGCACCCGCAGGCGGTGGCCGGGTTCTTCCTGACGCCCCAACCCGACCTGGTCCTGAACGGAATGCACGTCTCGGCCAAGTCATGGCTGGAGGCCGGCGGCAGCAAGAAGGTCGTCGTCGACCTTGCCGAGGGACTGGCGGCCGGCTACTGATGCCGGACCAGTACCCGCCGGACACGGCTACCCTGCGGGCTCTGGGGTACGAAGCAAAGACGATACCGGCTGGCTCCGTGCTGTGGCGGATCCACTTCACCGCCTCGTGGCATGTGGTGCCGTGGAACCGCCTGCGCACCTGGGGGCCCGTGCCGGGCTCACGCTGGGAACCTCACCCGCTGCCGCCAGGTGATGCCGCGCCGTTGGGTGCCGCCTACCTCGGTGAGGACGTGCTGACGTGCTTGGCGGAGGTATTCCAGCTGACCCGTTTCGTCGACGTCGACCGCGACGACCCTTACGTCACTGCGTTTAGTACCACGCGTGACCTGGTACTGGCCGACCTCACGGGAGACTGGCTGCTGCCGGCCGGCGGTTCGGCGCAGATCGCTTTCGGCGAGAGGGAGCGAACCCGAGCCTGGGCCCGTGCTATCCATGAGACGTGGCCGGACGTTGATGGCGTGTACTCCCTCTCGGCCATGGCCCTGAGCCGCAAGGTGGTGACACTGTGGACCGAGGACGCCATACCGGCCGCCCCAGAGTTCTCCTCACCCCTGAACGCGCCGGGCATCGTCTCCGATGTGATGGCAGCTGCTGCGAAGATCCGTTACACCAGCAACATCGTCCTCTGAACACGCCCACCACCACTAACCGTCCCTGAGGCAAGTTTCGTATCCAGCACTTCGCCGAATCGTGGAAGGTACCGCCGGTTGCACCTACTCTGGAAGACGAATTGAAATGTGATCCGGACAACGAGCGGGAGCGGTGGACGAATTGGCACGACTTGAAGGCGAGCCCGGCGAGGTGCCGCTGGACGACGTCGACCGCAGGATCATCGCCGAACTCACCCGGGACGGCAGGATGTCCGTGACGCAGGTGGCGCAGAACGTCCACATCTCCCGCGCCCACGCCTATACCCGGATCGCCAGGCTGACCGGCGAAGGGGTGCTGACCAAATTCACGGCCCTGGTGGACCCCATCAAGGCCGGACTGAAGTCCTCCGCCTACGTGACGCTCAAGGTGAGCCAGCACTCGTGGCGTGAGCTTCGCGAGCAGCTGCGCGCCATACCGGAGGTCCACCACATCGCCCTCGTGGGAGGCGACTTCGACGTGATCCTGCTGGTGCGCGCCATCGACAACACCGACCTCCGTCGGGTGATCTTCGACCAACTGCAGGCCATGCCGGGCGTCCAGGACACGCAGACTTTTCTGGTGTTTGAGGATGTGGATACGCGCTGATCACGGCCAACGGGCATGGCCGGGCCGGCAGAACGCGGCCCATCCGATCCCGCCACGCGAAGCCGCGCCCGTACCTGTACACCGAATTGAGAAAACATTTATTCTTTAAAAGTCTCGACTATATGAATTCTTCGGCGTAACTTTGCATCTGGAACAAGCGTCCGTGATCTGTATCACATCAGTGGGGCTCGGATTAGAGCAGGACTGGTGGGGCAGACTGAAAGGAGAAAGCCATGATTCTTAGGGAAATTTCGTTCGACCGGTTTATATTCACCTGCACTGGGTGCGACCATGCCTGGGGTGCCGACTATGACGTCCAGCATGTTGAGGACGGCCACGGACACGAACGGGACTACTTCTTTCGCAACGGACTGCACTGCACCGATCCCACCGGTCTCGGCGAAACGACGTGTCCCCACTGCGGCCGGACCGCGGTCATTGCCCACCACAGCGCCCGGCAGCCCGGTCCCCCTGCCACGGACGAGGCCCCTGAGGTGCCGGTCGAAACACCCGCCCCGGCTCCGGAGCTGCCGGCGGACATACCCGCCCCTGCCCGTAGCATCGATTGGGATACGGCGCCGCTGCTCTCAGGCACTCGGTAGGCCCTACCGGCTAGGGACACGGCTCCGACCGCGGCGAACACAGAGCCCCGGCTTCGCGTTGCCTTACCGCGTCCCGGCCGGCTCCAGTTCCCGGACGGGCTCCGGGGCGGAACGGACGACGTCGGGCTCCAGCCTTTTGGAGGCCCAGCGGCGGATGGGCCTCTCCACAAAGCGGAACGACAGGTAGGCCATCAGCACGGTCAGCGCCGCAGCCGCCGGGACGCGGAGCCAGAGTGACGGGACCAGCGGTATCAGCAGGAGATAGACGGGCAGGTGCCAGAGGTGAGGTGTGTCAAGGATGTGAGACAGTCGCGTAGTTTCTTTTTGGTCAGGCAGCCGCTGGAAGCGGTTGCGCGGTGGGTGTGAAAGCCGCCATTGCTGTGGCCGGCGGGAGGCCGTCATTGTTGCTGTGGGGCCGCCAGCGGTTGTAGAACACTTCGATGTACTTCATCACTCCGCGCCGGGCTTCCTGGCGGGTTGTGAAGCTGTGGTGGTGGTAGAACTCGTTTTTCAGGGATGAGAACGCCGACTCGGCCACTGCATTATCCCAGCACACCCCGGTGGCTCCCATGGACTGTCGGATGCCGTTACCGGTGCACCAGACACTCATTTCCCGGGATGTGTACTGCGTTCCGCGGTCGCTGTGAAAAATGGCACCAGGCTGCAGATGACCGCGGTCCCTGGCCATCTTCAGCGCCCCGGTAGTCAGAGAGGCACGCATGTGGTCAGCCATCGCCCAGCCGACGACCATGCGCGTGCACAGATCGATGACAGTAGCCAGATACAGCCAGCCCTCGCCGGTGCGCAAGTATGTGATGTCCCCGACCAGACGGGTTCCCGGGGCGGCGGAGGTGAAATCCCGCCCGATGAGGTCCGCGAAGACCTTGTCCGGATCCGAGGGAATCGTCGTGCGCTTGAACGCCCGCATCCGCTTCGCGGCCCAGCCGTTCTCCGCCATGATGACCGCCACCGTTCCCACCGACACCTCGATGCCAGCGGCGGCAAGTTTCGTATGGACCATGCGGTGCCCGAATATCCCGTCGGAAGAATCGAACATGACCTTTACGTGTTCTGTCAGCTCCCGGTGCCGGGCCGCCGTCGGGGACTCTTCCGCGGCCAGCCACCGGTAATACGAGGCCCTGGAAATGCCCAGCCGCCCGCACATCCATTGGATGGGGAACTGCGCGTTCTTCGCCTGAACAAGGCGGTAGAGATCCTCTACCGTTGTTCTCTGGCGAAGAACGCTGAAACTTTTTTTAGGAAGTCATTTTCCCTCTCGACTTCACGCAGCCGGGCTTCCAATGCCCTGTATTTCGCCGGATCCACCGGATCATCGGGTTTGCCCCCGCCCTCCGATTGGCCCTCATGATGCAGCCGCACCCAACGCTTCAGAGCGGTTACGGAAATCCCCAGCTCCGGCGCAACCGAAGCCGGCGAACGTCCCGAGGAAATCACCAGCGCAACGGCATCAGCTTTGAACTCATCGGAATAGGTTGGTCGAGCAGACATGGGCACAATCCTTTCAAACTGTGTCTCACATCAGTAGTACACCTCAAGGTAGGCGGCGTAGGACAGGTCGCGGCCGGGGTTTGCCAGCCAGGGGTGGCTCAGGACCCGTGAGGCCAGGCCAGCCGGCCGGAGGACGAGCGATCCGATCACCAGCCCGGCCAGGAGCGCCAACACCGCAGGGCCAAAGGTCCAGAAGACATCAAACCAGGCCCCGGGTGTGGTGGGTTCCTTGAGTACGAACACGGCGGCCACCAGGGCGAGTGCCGCGAACGGACCGCCGCGGCGCACACCGGCGTGCAGCGAGCCATGGAACCGGGAGCCCGGGCGGATGGAGGACAACACCAGGGCCAAAGCGCACCCCAAAAGCAGCTCGTCAGCCCGCGTGTCGGGGCCGTTGTAAATGCGGGCCAGCGATGCCCCGCCGGAGACCAGGACGAACCGCGAGACCAGGAACCCGGCCGCCAGGACGGCCGTGGCCCATGCAACCGTGCGGACCCGCCAGAAGCGCAGCATCAGCAGCAGGAGCACCGGCCAGATCAGGTAGAACTGCTCCTCGACAGCGAGCGTCCAGGTGGGGCTCAGCGCGCCGCCGCCGGTCGAGGAACCAAAGGCTCCGAAGTTGGACAGGTTCATCACGTAGCCGGCGGCCGGAATGGCGTCGGCTGCCTGACCGCCCCACCCGGACGACGGAAAGATCAGGCCGCCCGTAACAACAACAGCACAAAGAACCAGCAGCGCCGGCCAGAGCCGGGCGAGCCGCTTGGCGTAGAAGACGCGCAAGCGCAGCCGGCCCGTGGCCCGGTACTCCTTCATGATCAGCAAAGTGATAACAAAGCCACTAAGCGTAAAGAAGACGTCCACACCAATGGATCCGCCGGGGGCGAACCCGGTGACGGTGTGGAAGAGGAAGACTCCCGCTACCGCGACGGTGCGCAGGCCATCGAGTGCGTGCTGCCGCCCGGACAGCAGCCCGGATGCGGGCGCCGCCAGGCTTGCCGTTTCTGCCGGGGTTTCCCGGGTTACCAAAAAATTCACTAAGCAAGCATATATAACGTTTTGATAACCCCGCTGGGTGGAGGCTGGGCGCCAGCTGGATGCGATGGATCTTCGGGCCGGCGCCCAGCAGCAACTAAATATCAGCCAGTACCGACCCAGGCTTCTCAATCGCATCGGCAACGAACCGCAGGAATCCGGCTGCGGTGCCGCCGTCGCACACGCGATGATCGAACGTGAGCGTCAGTTCCGTGACCTTGCGGACCGCGAGTTCGCCGTCCACCACCCACGGCCTGTCGATGATGCGTCCCACCCCGAGGATTGCCACCTCGGGGTGGTTGATGATGGCGGCGGATCCGTCCACCCCGAAGACGCCGTAGTTGTTCAGCGTGAAGGTGCCGCTGCCCAGTTCCTCCGGCGTCGCTTTGCCCTCGCGTACGACGCCGGTGAGCCGGCGGATCTCCACGTCCAGTTCGCGGGCACTGAGTTTGTCCGCGTTGCGTACCGAGGGGACCATCAGTCCGCGGTCCGTCTGCGCCGCGAAGCCCAGGTTGATACCGGCGAAGCCAACAATCTCCTGGGCACCGTCGGCAGCAGTTTCGATGCGCGTGTTCAGGTCCGGGAATCGTTTTAACCCAGCAGTGACAAAACGCGCGATGAACGCCAGAAGTCCCGGCGTAGTGTGCGGATCGGACTTCTTCAAGCCCGCCCGGAGTTCCACCAGCGCGGTGGCATCAACATCCACCCAGACGGTGGCCTCGGGGATCTCCGCACGGCTGCGCGACATGTTGGCGGCCACGGCCTTCCGGACACCCTTGACGGGCGTCCGGGAGGAAATGCCAAGCCCTGTGCGGGAATCGGCATCCTCCTGGGTTTCGCTCACCACGCGCTCCGGCTCAACCACCGGAGTGCTGATGACCGCTTCAACGTCCCGTCGCAGGATCAGTCCGCTGTCGCCCGAGCCGTGAACGTTGCCCAGGTCCACGCCGTGTTCCCGGGCCATCCGCCGGACGAGCGGTGAAATGACGGCTCCCAGTTTCCCGGGGACCCTTGTGCGGAGCAGCAGCAGGTCATCGGCAGCCTTTTGGGCGTCAGGCTCAACCGCCGCCCGGGGGGCCCTGGTCCGCCGGGCAGTGCCACTGCCGCCGGGAGTCCCGTAGCCGATCAGCACATTCCCGGACCCGGCCTTCTCCTCCTCGCGGTAGGTTTCGACAGGCGAGGTCTCGACCGGCTCGGACAATGGACTTTCGTTGGTTGAGCCTGTCGAAACCACAGCACCAATCGGAGCCACCGAAATCAGCGGCTTGCCCACGTCCAGCGTCTGGCCGGGCTCGCCGTGGAGCACCATCACAGTGCCGGCGTACGGAGATGGGACTTCCACCATGGACTTTGCTGTCTCCACTTCGGCGATCGGCTGGTCCACGCGGATCTCATCGCCCACGGATACCAGCCAGTTGACCAGTTCGGCTTCCGTCAGGCCTTCGCCGAGGTCCGGAAGCATAAATACTTGCAGTTCTGCGGTCATGGTCAGTTCTCCCACTGGAGGTCGTCAACGGCGTCGAGGATGCGGTCCACGCCGGGCAGGTAGTAGTGCTCGAGCTTCGGGGCCGGGTACGGGACGTCAAATCCCGTCACGCGGCGGATGGGGGCGGCGAGGTAGTGGAAGCAGCGTTCCTGGACCCGCGCCACGATCTCGGAGGACACCGAAGCGAAGCCGTGCGCTTCGGCGATCACCACGGCCCGGCCGGTCTTCCGGACGGACGCGCACACGGTCTCATCGTCAAAGGGAACGATGGAGCGGACATCGATGACCTCCAGCGAGCGCCCCTCTTCCGCAGCGGCCGCGGCAGCCGCCAGTGCGGTGGGCACGGACGGTCCGTAGGCGATCAGCGTTGCGTCGGTGCCGGAACGGGCGACGGCGGCCCGGCCTTCCGAGGACGTGCCAGCCTCGACGTTAAGAAAGTGCTGCGCCCGGAGATCCTCGAGGTCCACCAGGTCCTTGGACCAGTAGAGCTTCTTGGGCTCCATAAACATCACGGGGTCATCCGAATCGATGGCCTCCCGCAGCATCCTGTACGAATCGGCAACAGTTGCCGGGGTGAACACCTTCAGGCCGGCGGTGTGGGCGTAGTAGGACTCGGAGGAGTCGCAGTGGTGCTCCACTCCCCCGATCCCGCCGGCATAGGGCACGCGGATCACCATGGGAAGTTTCACGGTTCCCTTGGTGCGGTTGTGCATCTTGGCCACGTGGCTGACGATCTGCTGGAACGCCGGATACGCAAACGCGTCGAACTGCATCTCCACCACCGGCCGCATCCCGTTCATGGCCATCCCCACGGCCATGCCCACAATGCCGGACTCGGCCAGCGGGGTGTCGAAGCAGCGCTGCTCCCCGAACGTCCTGGTGAGTCCGTCCGTGATGCGGAAAACCCCGCCCAGCAGGCCCACGTCCTCGCCGAAGACCAGGACGGACGGATCGGCGTGCATGGCATCCGCCAAGGCCGTGTTGAGGGCCTTAGCCATGGTGACGGCCTGCGGTCCGGAAGCTTCAGCCACAGAAGCGGCGGAAGCCGCAGCCCGGGCAGTTGCTGCGCTGACGTTGCCGTTCGCCTCGGACGATGTGGTGATGGTCGGACTCATTTCGCCGCCTCCTGGGTTGACGCTT
Organism: Pseudarthrobacter sp. S6; assembly: GCF_050156575.1. Lineage (NCBI taxonomy): Bacteria > Bacillati > Actinomycetota > Actinomycetes > Micrococcales > Micrococcaceae > Pseudarthrobacter > Pseudarthrobacter sp. S6. The sequence goes on from NZ_CP189581.1 coordinate 3,467,820, forward strand.
CGCGGGCAAGTTCGTCGGCCAGCATGGCCGACTGCTCCTTCAGCTGTGGTGTGGGCACCGAGAACACGTGCCGGAAGAGTTCCTGGGGGTCCACCGGGACGTCCTCGCCCAGGCCGTCCCGCAACTGGGTGGCAACTGCTTCCGCCTTTTCCGCGATCCGTGCGGCGCCGTCGTCGTCCAGCAGTCCGCGCCCGGTGAGGTAGGTCTTCATCCGGCTGATGGGATCCTTGGCCAGCCACTCGGCAACTTCGCTGTCCTGGCGGTAGCGGGTGGCGTCGTCGGCGTTGGTGTGTGCCTGCATCCGGTAGGTGTGCGCCTCCACCATGAGCGGCCCGGAGCCTTCCCGCGCGAGCTTCACCGCGCGGTCCAGTACGGCGAGGAGGGCCACCACGTCGTTGCCGTCCACGCGTTCGCCGGCCATGCCGTAGCCCACGGCCTTGTGGGCGAGCGACGGCGCCACGGACTGGTGCGCCAGCGGAACAGAGATCGCGTACTTGTTGTTCTGGACGAAGAAGACCACAGGCAGGTGGAAGACGGCGGCGAAGTTCAGGGCCTCATGGAAGTCGCCTTCGCTGGTGGCGCCGTCCCCGCACATCGCCAGGACCACGGTGTCCTCGCCGCGGAGCTTGGCCGCGTGCGCTACGCCCACGCCGTGCAGCAGCTGGGTGGTGAGCGGCGTGCACTGGATGCCCACCTTGTGCCGGGCCGGATCGTAGCCGCTGTGCCAGTCACCCCGGAAGATGGTCATGGTCTCCACGGGATCAACTCCCCGGGCCATGACCGCCACGGCGTCCCGGTAGGTGGGGAACAGCCAGTCGCCGTCGGAGAGGCAGAGTGCGGCTGCCACCTGGCAGGCTTCCTGGCCATGGCTGGACGGGTACACGGCCATGCGGCCCTGGCGGACCAGGGCTGAGTTCTGGTCGTTGACGCGGCGGCCGACGACGAGCTGCTCGTAGGCGGCCATCAGTTCCTCATCGCCGGGCAACGGGTATTCGTGGCCGGGTTCGGTGCCCTGCTCGCTTTCGGCTTTGAGCCGTCCGTCCGGGTCCACCATCTGGATCTGGTGACGGGCGGGCAGCATGTAGTCCTCTACTGTGATGCCGAACTTGCGCACCGCCTCGGATACGGCATCTTCAGCCGGCAATCGCTGGGCCTGGTCCTGCGCAGAGTGGTCCGCGGAGATCGTCATTGGTCCGTCCTTCTATAGCCACTAGTCACCCCCAGTATCACCCCAAGGGAAGATTCGTATCCAGTACTTCGCAGAATCATGGAAGGTTCCGCCGGATGGACCTAGTCTGGAAGACGAATTGAAATGTGATCTGGACAACGAGCAGGAGCGGTGGACGAATTGGCACGACTTGAAGGAGAGTCCGGGGAGGTGCCCCTGGACGACGTTGATCGCCGGATCATCGCCGAACTCACCCGGGACGGGAGGATGTCCGTGACCCAGGTGGCTGAGAACGTCCACATCTCCCGGGCCCACGCGTACACCCGCATTGCGCGGCTGACTGGCGAAGGTGTACTGACCAAATTCACGGCCTTGGTGGACCCCATCAAGGCCGGACTGAAGTCCTCCGCCTACGTGACGCTCAAGGTGAGCCAACACTCCTGGCGCGAACTGCGCGAGCAGCTCAAGGCCATTCCGGAGGTCCACCACGTCGCCCTCGTGGGCGGCGATTTCGATGTGATCCTGCTGGTGCGCGCCATCGACAACACCGACTTGCGACGGGTGATCTTCGACCAGCTGCAGGCCATGCCCGGCGTCCAGGACACGCAGACTTTTCTGGTGTTCGAGGATGTTGATACGCGGTAGTAGATGGTGTCCTAGAGGCATCGCCGCGTCCGCAGAAGGCGGCTCACTCAATCAGCGTGGCCCAGGACTCCAGGAACTTCTCAGCAAGATGCGCGTGCCCGGCGGTGTTCGGGTGCGCACCGTCAAAGTCGAATTCCGGGCTGTTGGCACCCGTGAACCAGCCGGCCTCGTAGGCGTCGATGAACGGAGCACCGGCGGCTGCGGCCCCGGCGCGGACGCCGCTGTTCACACCTTGCACTTCCTCCGCTAACGGCTGGGGGGGCCGAGGGCCCAAGAACCACTACCTGGACGCCGGGCCAGAACCCGCGGGCCGCCTCGATGGTCTGCGCCGTGGCGGTTTGGATTTCATCAGGACTGGTGATCAGGGCGTCGTTCTGGCCGCCTTGCAGAATGAGGACGTTGGGGACGAAGCGCGGATCCGCAGCGATTTCCCGCAACCGGACGTCGTACTCAGGGGCCTGGTTGTCCTGCGGACCACCGCCCCACGCGAAGCCGGTTCCGCCCGCACCGTCGACGATGGTGGGGTATCCGAGCGAGTCGGCAACAACGTACGCCCACCCCTGGCCTGGCTGGTCCGCGCCCACACCGGCAGTGTACGAATCGCCAAGAATCAGGAGGACGGGCTGGGCGGGAAGCTGGATTTTCAGCTGTTGGCAACGATGACCTGGTGATCTTTATCAACGACGCCCTGCCCGTTGTAGCAGTAGTGGTAGGAACCGTCCGCGGTCTTCATGATCCTCGCGTCCGGGTCCGTGAAGTTCCGTTGGGCCGTGGGCTTGGGGACCGCCGCGGCCGCGGCGGCATCTCCCTTCCCGGAAACATCCTCATCATCGTCCCCGCGGGCGCGGGCCTTCTCCTCGGCTTCACGGCGTGCCTTCTGGGCGGCTTCGGCTTCGATGGAGGCCCTGGCGGTGGCCATCGCCTGGGCGCGCCGGGCCCGGTTGGCCAGCTCGGCGGGCAGTTCATCGCCGCGTTTGCCCGGCCCGAAACGGGCGTCCTCGGCCGCGTCCACGGTCTTCGCCTCCGCCATCAGGTCGCTGATCTCATCGGCCAACACCTTCTGCTTCTCCGTCAACCGGGCATAACTCATGGCCTTGTGCCGCGAGGCGTCGGCCCGGACCTTCGTCCCGTCCAGTGCCACATGGCCCAGCGAGACCATGCCCGCGGCCCGGCAGAGCTCCAGCGCCTGCAGGAACACATTGGCCAACGCCGCGAGGTGGCGTTCGCGGAACCGTCCGATCGACCGGAAATCCGGGGCCTGCTGGGCACACAACCAACGGAACGCGACCACATCCGTGCAGGCCCGCTCCAGTTCCCGCGAAGACCGCACCCCCACGCAATACCCGTACAGCAGGATCCGCAGCATCAGCCGCGGATCATACGGCGGCTGGCCCTTCGCCCTGGCGTAGGAAGCATAGAACTGGGTCAGATCCAGCTCCCCGTCGACGAGTTCGCCAATGAACCGGGCCAGATGGCCCTGGGGCAACCACTCCTCCAGCGACGGCGGGACCAGCATCACCGCATCGGGCTCGAACGCCTTGAAGCGTTTGTTGATCCCGCCGTTGGCATCCATCGGGACATCGGTGGGCTGCTCGACCCGCTCGACCAGAGACTCGTCGAACAAACCATCCTGCGCGGAAGAACCAGTAACCATGCCCACGATTCTCCCAGCCGCCCCTACCAGGACATGGTTATTCTGTCGGCGTTTTAAGAATTACGGCCTGTCATTTCTGACCCACGCACCTAGGGACCAGTATGATTCGTTAGGCCTTCTGAGCGGCCAGGGCCGTACTGAGCAAGGTGCCACAGCGGTCTACGCAAGCCGACAGGATCGGCTCCCTTTGCTTCGAGCATCTTGGAGCGGACAATTACGGCATCATTATTAGTCATCGGCTTGGCCACCTCGAACGCCACCCACGCCAGCAGGGCCACCGCCACATTCGAGGTTACAAGGTAGTTGTTCGCCAAGTTGGAGACCAGAACAACCGTCAGCACACCGAGCAGAGGGCTGTGGAGCTTCACGGCACGCACCGTTGTGACGAGCAGACCGAGTCCAATAATTGCCGCACCGACGTACCCAAGTTCCAACAGTAACTGAATGTAGCCGTTGTGAGCGTGGGCGCTAAAACCGAGGTACAGTGCCAAGTCAGGGCTACCTCCGATCCCATACCCAAAAGCTGGTTGGTCGGCAGCGAGGTCAAGCGCAATCTGCCAAATCGCTGAGCGCCCGCTTAGGGTCGGCGACCGGCCAAGGAGACCCAGGACATATGTCTGAATCGCGTCGATGCCACCCGAAATCCAAAGTAGGCCTGCGGCCACCAGCAAGAAGCAGATAATCGCTCGGAACCTCGGCATGCAGGCCCAGATGGTTGCGACCAGGCCGGCGCCCATGGCGAGCAGACCTGTGGCGGAGTCAGATATTACAGTCACCCCACCCATCAGGGCCGCTTGCACGAGATACCGAATAGATGATCTCTTTGTCAGCCAGAAGGACACCGCGAGGACAGTACCAACGCCCGATGCGAATCCCAGCTCGCTATTCCAGGCGAAAACACCGACAGCCATTTGCTCTATGACTCCATCTGGACGTCGCGCTGCAGCCCTGCCAATTGAGGGCGCCACCAGAATCAGAACGAGCGACACCACAGACGTCCAAAGCATGACGTTCAGAACGAGTTTTGAGGCTTTCTCGAGGCTATGGGTGGCGGCCAACAGAGCCCCGATCAGGACGACGCAGACCCATCCGGAGTAGGTCATGAAGGAGCTGGTCACGTTCGGCACCCATGCTAGCGAGATCAGCGCGAAGAAGAACATGGCGAGCCACCAGAACTCACGAGCCAGAAGCGGAAGAATTTTTGTGAGCAGGCCTAAGGAGAGCACAATCGCGATCGCACTGGTGGCATACCGCAGATCCGAATAGTTCAGGACTGTAGGCGAGTCGGAAATGAATCGGATTCCGGTGCCCGCAGCAGCGGCGATGCCTATCGTTAGGCCGAGACCTACGAACCGTGCTGAGTTGGTCCGAACATAGAGGCCGACCCCTACCGCAGCCACAATCACGAGGGCCAGGAGCGGCCACAGGACCGACAGGATCACGGCGCCAGCAACCACAATTAAACCGCCAACGTACCAGCCTGCCCCCTGAATATTCACACAGGTCAGGATACAGCCCAGGAGTGTCCGAAAGAGCTCTGAGCCAAAGGTCGTTACTTTTCCAGACGACGGAATTGGCAAAGCGCTGCGCGGTCGTGAACAGGCGTGCGCACAGACGATTCCGCGGTCCGCACCGCGCTCCCGAGCAGTGCGCCGGACGAGTCGCCCTACAAACAGCCGCCATCGGCCGGACGGAGATCAATGACCTACACACGTCCACGTCTGACCCCGCTCCCGTGAAGCACAGCTACGGTCCAAGCGAACGACCTTCAACTAGCTTCTAACGCCGGCGTGGTGGATGCCCAGACCTTTCCGGTCTTTGAGGACGTCGAGCCAGAGCGACGGGCAAGTATGACGCCGCGGATTGCAGACTACGAAGCTATTTCACGCCCCATTTCCAGCAGAAATCTCATTCCAGACACGCAAGGAGCTATGAACAACTCCAATTACATCGAAACATCCATCGACGGTAACATGGCAGACGAACAAGTATTCAGGAGTTGTCATAGGCGAAGTCACGCACGCCTGCCGGGGGGCCGAACTTTCCATACAGGTGCCAGTCCTTAGTGTCCTGCTCGACGGACCATCAGGAGTTCCTAGGTCGTCCCATCACGCCGGGTGTCATTGATACCGTACGAGCCGCCGTAGTGACCGCCAAGATAAAGCCAACTTTGAGTGTTCCATCAGACGCACGCCAACGCTCACCAAGCCTTGTTCGTGTTTCCGGACTCCAGCAGCTGCTCCAGAAATCACGTCGCCTGTCCGCGCACAAGAATTCCATTGAATAGAAAGGGTCCTAATGACCTCGCTCGATGCAGGGCGCCTAGATTACGTTGCCCTAACGGAACACATCCGAGTAGCCGACTCCGACCAATCGGGAATAGTCCGAGATGCAGCATTGGCGTACGTTGAAGCCCGCGATTCTGGGACCGCAACAATCGCCACAGCGCTCCATGTGGGTGGTCTAAATGCGATCAAGACAGCCTTCTTCCCCGAGGCCCTGCAGCGTGCCCGTCTCGTGTATGCAGATGGAGTTGCAGTTGTCTTACTCGCCAAGCTCGCGGGCGCAGCGAACATTCGGCGCGCCGCAACCACTGACATCGGCATCCCGGTAGTTGAGGCGATCGCCAAAATCGAAAATCGCCCAGCGCGTGTCGCCCTAGTCGGAGGTAGGGCTGACCTAGCAGAAATTGCCGGCGCAAAATTGGGGACCATGACGAACGTTGAGCTAGTGTTCGCGACAGATGGCTACAAGGATCACGTAGAGTGGCAAGCCGCAATTGCTGATCTAAGGAATAGCAACCCGGACATAATCCTGCTGGGCATCGGATCGCCTCAGGAATTGATATTTGCTGATCGTTATCTCGCAGACATGCCGCCCGCCCTGATAATGACCTGCGGTGGTTGGTTCGGATTTCTCGCAGGCGACGAACGCCGAGCACCCGCCCTGCTTCGCGCGACGGGATTCGAGTGGCTGGGTCGCCTCGCCCAAGATCCTCGCCGCTTGGCAGTTCGTTATGGCCTGGGGGCCTTTACCTTTGCCTCCATGGGCATCAAAATCGTCACGCGAAGAATGGGGATATGGCGATGATACACAGAGTAATTTTTGTGGTTGGCAATACAGTGCAGCAGGAAAATGCCGTCCAAGTTGCAAAGCATATGTCCAGCATTCATGTGTCATTTCTGAATCTCTGGACGGGAAAACTTCACGACAAAGCTTTCAGCTTCGATGGCCACTCTCCTAGTGTCTCAATCCGGAGGATTACCCAGATCCTCTTCCGGTCGCCCATCACGGCACAGGACATAACTGTCATTCCACAGGACGTCGGTCTCCTGCAACGACTACTGGTCCGCCGGGCAAAACGCGCCGGCAGCCTTACGGTCCTCATGCCTGACGGCGTGGCGGCCGCTGGTGCGAATACCAATGGTTCGAGGGCGCGACTTGCCCTTCGGACACTTGTCGACACGGCCGTGAAGTCCATGGGCTTGGTTGAAGGCAAGGCTGGGAGCATGGGGAGTTCCAAACCCCATATCGTAGCAAGCTGGGGTGCTGGCTGGGACTCCGCCTTCGCCGCTGGTGAAGCCACAGAGTTCCGTCATCTTGGCTGCCCACGCATGGACGCCTACGCATTTATTCCCCCGCCCACCGAATCAACAAACCTGCTTGTATGCAGTCAACCCCTCGGCATCCCATCCTGGTCACGGCCTTACGCGCGTGAATGGTACGCCTTCTTGGGCGAACTACTCGACCAACCGATTCCGAACTATCACATACGCGTCCGCCTCCATCCCGCCGAGCAAAACGATCCGGCAGTTCCGGAACGACTGCGAGCAGCCCACCTGAGGCAACCTCTAGTCACGGATATCGAATGGGCTTCTCAGGTTGCTTCGCCGTTTTCAACGGTACTAGTAGAAGCCCTCGCCGCAGACCGCCCATTTCTTGCTCTCGGGCGCGATAAGGCCTTTGAGGCTCAGGCGAATAGGACACCGTTCTTTGCAGACAAGCGCATAACGGTCGCTCCGTGGACCGCAAAGGGCGTTCAGAGTGCGCTTCATGAATTGCGTAATCCAGCGGGGCTCAGAGAGGACTACTTAAGTTTCATAGGGACCTCTGCTCGAATAACGGGTGAGCTATTCGAAACTTTGGCTGCCCAGCAATTGCAATTAAATGGCAAATAATAGGCGTTCAAACTTTGCTTTAGCAACTATTTCATTTGTCATCAGCCTAGCGGCTCAACGCGGCTTACCATTTTTTGCCCTTCCAATTGTTGCCAGGGCAACATCTCAATTCGAGTACGGCGCGGCAACTTTGGCAATTTCAATTGCTTCCGTCCTTAGCGTCATCATGACTCTTGGAATAAACGCTGCAATGCCCCGTCTTTATGCGCAAGAGGGCTCCACTGCAAAGTCAGCCTCTTGGGTCGCCTTAGCCTTAGTCCAAGTTGCGTTTGCAGTCGTTCTAGTTGTCGCCGTGGGCGGCGCCGCTACAGTGATTGGCCCAGCCTTCCTCGGCGCTGACACCCAAAATTTTGTGCTGCCAGCACTAATCCTGGCTTTTGCTTCCTCCATCCAGATGACCTATCAGGGGATATCGATCGCCCGCGGGGCCAGCTCTCGCCTTCTCATTGCCACGCTCTTGCAGCTGGCTGTTGGCCTTACGCTGGCTCAAATCCTATCAACGGCATTCGGTGGCGCGGGCTATATCTATGCTCTGGCCTTTTCATCGATATTGGCAACAAGCCTCCTAGCTGCATTCGCTCACCCCAAGCCAGATTGGCGAAAGATGGCAGTTCGGGCGGGACTGAAGTTATCGATGCCCTTCATCGGGCAGGGACTATCGACTTGGCTGTTGGCACTGTTTGACAGAATTGTGATTGGAGTGTTGCTAGGCGCCACCCAAGTTGGTGGCTACCAAGTGGCTTACATGGCTGGAAGCGTGCTCGGAATGGTTCTCGAAGGGTTCCAGGCCGCTTGGGGTCCGCGATACCATAAATCCCGATATACGCACAAGAAGTTGCTTCTCGCCCGATTACTGAATCCAAGCATTTGGCTTGCGGCAGTTATGATACTACTTCTGTGCAGTGCGGCGCCACTTCTTTTGCCTCTGATCGCACCTTCTTACGACGTTAGTTATGCACTCGTGACACTTGTGGCTCTGTCGTCCTTGCCACGTGGAATCTACTTCGTTTGCATTGCGGCGCTTCTCAACGAAGGACGATCCACATCAGTAATGACCTCGACACTAATCAGTGCAGTTTTTACCGTTGTCGCTGCACTCATGCTTATTCCTCAAGTCGGTGCAATCGGCGGCGGCGTCGTGACCTTGGCCGCATTCATAATACAGTCGCTAATTGTGCTACATCGTGCATTCAAATGGCCGCTTCGTCGGACGGTTGCACTTGTGGTCGGGCCAGTCCTAGGCCTAGGGGTCTTACTTGTGCTAGGTGGACAAATTGCTCAACTCCACCCAGCCATGAACCTAGTTCTTCCGATCTTACTGGTCATACCAACTGCCGTTGTGGGCTGGAAGTCCTTTAAGTCATTCGGATCCGTTCTGGCCGGCTGGCAAAAGGACGACGGCTAGGTGCATCCTGTCACCGCTATTCAAATTGTCCTGAGTCTATTTCCCTCTGCGTAGGCGATTAGGATAAGCCTGGAAAATCGCCGCTTCAAAGTTCCCCGAGAAATAGGTCCGCTTTCTATCTCGCAAAGGACTCCCAGTCCCAGGACTCTGGACGGTGAGCTATTGGGTGTGGGGTCAGGGGTTTTTGATTTCGTAGCGCAGGATGAGCCCGGTGCCGGGGTAGCGGGTTTGGGTTGTGGTGAGGTGCTGGCAGAGATCGCTGATTGCTGCCGTGGCCCGCGGCGTGGTGAGTGGGTCCAGCCGGATCGTGAGGTAGCCGGGGGTGGTGGTGTCGATGTCGCCGCTGCCGGTGAGAGCCTGGCGTGCCAGTGTGTGGGCTTCTTCGGCGGCGCGGGCGTAGCCGGTGTTGGTCAGGATTTCCCGGGCGAGGGTGGTGGCGGTGTTGAATGCGGCCATCCTGATCGCGTGGGTGATGAGTTTGGTCTCGGTGTCGAGGACTTGTTGGCCGGGTGAGAGTTCTCCAACGGGACTCTGACGGGGATCTTCTGGTGGGCAGCTTCTGCCTGGCCCAGGGCGGTTTCCGCGTCCCAGAGGGGTGCGGTGACCTGGTTGTGCATGGCGTTGGTGATGGTGACTTCGTTGGTGCCTGGGGCTGGTGTGCGCAGCGCGAGCATGGCGGCGTCTGTTCGGGCCAGGACCTGGTCGTAGTGGGCGCGGGCGGCGACGACCTTTTGGTAGGCCTTTTTCTTGTCCGGGTTCGGTACTGACCTTTCGGGGTCATCATCGGTGGAGGGGTAGGCGTCGTGGGAGTCCAGGTCGAAATGGATGCGGGCGTAGCGGAAGTAGTTTTCCTGCCGCCAGCGGGAGCCCATCCGGTAGATCACTTCACCGGCGGGCATCCCCTGATCGGTGGTGAGGATGTGGATCTGCCGGGTTGTCCCGCCCCGGGCCGGGACGATGCGGCTGATCTGTCGCATCCGGAACGCTTCCCCGGTGGCGGCCATGGCCAGGTCAACGGCCGTGTCCGCCGCGTTCCAGGTCCTGGGTTCCCCGTGGGCGTCAACATGGGCGACCTCGGTGAAGCGGTTCTCGGGGATGTCCGTTGTGGTGCCTTTGCGCCAGGTCAGGACGTCGAAGCCGGCCTCGTCCATGTGCTTGAAGAGCGACGGTGACCAGCCTCCCCGGTCAAAACGGCTCTTCAAGGTTCCCGGGGAAATAGGTTCGTGTTGTAGTCAGCAAAGGACTCGTGGTCCTGCTGGGATGAGTGTTACTACGCATTCAACCTGAACAGGAACCACGAGCCTTGATAGAGCCTACTTGGGCTGGCCATGATGCTGCCAGCATGATCTTCAACCTGCATGATTATCGTGTCTTGGCTACTGCCGTGCTCCCTGACGGGGTTCGTCATGTCACCGTGGAGTCCACCTTCCCGCCGGGCTGCCCGAGCTGCGGGGTCATCGCTTCCCGGGTCAAGGAACGCCGCTGCCAGAAGCTCCGCGACATCCCGGTTGCCGGCTCCGTAGTGCTCCTCTGGGACCAGGGCTCCTGACACAGGAGGATGCTGGGGAGTGACTTCCGCGTGGTTCCGCTGATCTTGTCTGCGGGCTGGCTGTTAATTTTTCCCTGTTTGCGATAAAATCTAGACAAGATAATTGATCGTGATGAGCGGGGTGGGAAGATGGGTGCGATGACTGCTCAGCTGCCTCTTCCTGCCTCGATGGACGCCGGAGCCGTCCCGATAGGCGCCGCCGCGTCGCTGGTCGAAGACGAGGAAGGCGGCCGGGTTTTCGTCCATGGCGAGCTCTCCTACGGTTGGGATGCCGGGGATTCGGTGTCCCGTCGGTTCGCGGCGGCGAAACTGGCGGACATCAAAGCCGGTTCGGTCGCCGAGGTAGCTGCCGTGTTCGGAGTGGATCCGGGCACGTTATGGCGGTGGCGCCAGGACCCAGGACTCTGGACGTAGCGATTTAGTTTTTGAGTGACGTTTCTTTGTTTTTGATTTCGAATCGTAGGATCCGGTCCGTGCCCGGGTAACGGGTTTCGGTGGTGGTGAGGTGGGTGCAGAGCTCGCTGATCGCGGTGGTTGCCCGTTGGGTGGGGAGCGGATCGAGACGGATGGTGAGGTAGCCGTCGATGCGGGGGTCGATGTCGCCGCTGCCGGTGAGGGCCTGCCGGATCAGGGCGTGGCCTTCGTCCTCGCCGCGGGCGTAGCGGGTGTTGGTCCGGATTTCGCGGGCCAGGGTGGACGCGGTGTTGAACGCGGCCATCCGGATGGCGTGGGTGAGTTGTTTCGTCTCGGTTTCCAGGACCTGCTGGCCGGCGGCGATCTCGCCGAGGGGTACCCGGGCGGGGATGTCCCGGTGCGCTGCCTGCGCGGTCTCGAGAGCGGTTTCAGCGCTGAGCAGGTCCGCGGTGATCTTGTTGTGGATGGTGTTGGTGATCAGGATTGTGGTGGTTCCGGGCGGCGGGGTGCGGGCGGCGAGCATCGCGGCGTCGGTCTCGGCCAGGGTTTTCTCGTACCGGGTCCTGGCGGCGAGGACCTGCTGGTAGGCGAGGCGTTTGGCCGGGTTCGGCACTGACCGTTCCGGATCATCATCGGTGGATGTGTAGGCGTCGTGGGAGTCCAGGGCGAAGCGGATCTTGGCGTAGCGGAAGTAGTTTTCCTGCCGCCACCTGGCGCCCATCCGGTAGATGATCTCTCCGGCGGGCATGCCGGTGGTGGTGAGGATGTGGATCTGCCGTGACCCGCCGCCGGGGGTGTTGACCTGGCGGGACAGCTGGCGCATCGGAAAGACTTCACCGGTCGTCCCGACGGGCACCTCCACGGCGGTGTCGGCGGCTTCCCAGGTCCGGGTTTGTCCGTGTTCGTCGGTGTGGGCGACCTCGGTGAACAGGGATGACGGAATGTCTTCGGTGGTGCCTTTGCGCCACGTCAACACATCGAAGTTGTTCTCTGCCATGTGTTTGAAGAGTGCCGGGGACCAGCCGCCCCGGTCGAACCCGACCAGCACCCGGCGGTCATCCCCGATGATGGTGCGCAGTCTCGGCAGGAGACGGCGCAGTTCCCCGGTCAGCGCGGCCCCGGGCTCGGCCATGACCACCAGCACGGGGGCGCCGGCAGCGTCGGCGACCCAGGTTTCCTCGGTCGCCGGGACCGGGAACTTCAACCTCGTTGAATGGACTTTCCCGATCTTCCGCGTGCCCTGGTAGGCGCGGACATGCCCATCAACATAGAGCACAGCAGCCAGATCCCCGCCCTCGTCGTGACTGCCATTGAGGTGTCTGGCAGCCATGGCGGTCAGCAGCTCTCCGGCCTTGCCTTTCGTGGCCAGGGCGGCGGTTTTACGGCGGAGGGTTTTCACTTCCGGGGCGCGGTCCAGGCCCAGGACCCTGCCGAGCGCTGCCGGGTCGATCCGGGTGATCCCCTCGGCGCGTGGTTCCCCCGCCAGGGCCTGGAACACGGCGCCGGTCAGGATGGTCTCCAACCCGTAGAACCCGTTCGGCAACGCCCCGAAGACCTCCTTCGCGCACTCCAAAAGCCCGGTGCGCTCGAGGGCGGGCAGGGCCAGGAACAGTCCGGCCAGCGGCACCCTTGCTGCGGGTGCGAACACCGGTGCCGCGCACTGGACCAACCCGGTCCGGGCCCACGCCCGTTCGCCGGACCGGTCCACCGGTGCAGGGAGCACCGGCAACTCCTCTTGGACCGGCTCCGTTACCGGAGGACCCGGGTGCGCAGCAGCCGGCTCTTCCGGGGCCGGGGTTTCCATGGCCAGGGTGCGGCGGACACTGAATTCGGAGACGCCCACAGCCGCTCCAACGGCGCGCAGGGATAATCCCGTCGCACGAAGGGAACGGATCCGGGACATCACGGCGTCCGTCAGCCGGCTGGGCCCTTTCGGGCCGGACTTTTCCGGGGACAGGCCCAGCACACCGGCCGCGGCCAGGTCCTGGCGCCACCGCCATAACGTGCCCGGATCCACTCCGAACACGGCAGCTACCTCGGCGACCGAACCGGCTTTGATGTCCGCCAGTTTCGCCGCCGCGAACCGACGGGACACCGAATCCCCGGCATCCCAACCGTAGGAGAGCTCGCCATGGACGAAAACCCGGCCGCCTTCCTCGTCTTCGACCAGCGACGCGGCGGCGCCTATCGGGACGGCTCCGGCGTCCATCGAGGCAGGAAGAGGCAGCTGAGCAGTCATCGCACCCATCTTCCCACCCCGCTCATCACGATCAATTATCTTGTCTAGATTTTATCGCAAACAGGGAAAAATTAACAGCCAGCCCGCAGACAAGATCAGCGGAACCACGCGGAAGTCACTCCCCAGCATCCTCCTGTGTCAGGAGCCCTGGGACCTGGCCGCGGCCGGTGTGCTGGGCCTGTCCCCGGAAAAGTCCGGCCCGAAAGGGCCCAGCCGGCTGACGGACGCCGTGATGTCCCGGATCCGTTCCCTTCGTGCGACGGGATTATCCCTGCGCGCCGTTGGAGCGGCTGTGGGCGTCTCCGAATTCAGTGTCCGCCGCACCCTGGCCATGGAAACCCCGGCCCCGGAAGAGCCGGCTGCTGCGCACCCGGGTCCTCCGGTAACGGAGCCGGTCCAAGAGGAGTTGCCGGTGCTCCCTGCACCGGTGGACCGGTCCGGCGAACGGGCGTGGGCCCGGACCGGGTTGGTCCAGTGCGCGGCACCGGTGTTCGCACCCGCAGCAAGGGTGCCGCTGGCCGGACTGTTCCTGGCCCTGCCCGCCCTCGAGCGCACCGGGCTTTTGGAGTGCGCGAAGGAGGTCTTCGGGGCGTTGCCGAACGGGTTCTACGGGTTGGAGACCATCCTGACCGGCGCCGTGTTCCAGGCCCTGGCGGGGGAACCACGCGCCGAGGGGATCACCCGGATCGACCCGGCAGCGCTCGGCAGGGTCCTGGGCCTGGACCGCGCCCCGGAAGTGAAAACCCTCCGCCGTAAAACCGCCGCCCTGGCCACGAAAGGCAAGGCCGGAGAGCTGCTGACCGCCATGGCTGCCAGACACCTCAATGGCAGTCACGACGAGGGCGGGGATCTGGCTGCTGTGCTCTATGTTGATGGGCATGTCCGCGCCTACCAGGGCACGCGGAAGATCGGGAAAGTCCATTCAACGAGGTTGAAGTTCCCGGTCCCGGCGACCGAGGAAACCTGGGTCGCCGACGCTGCCGGCGCCCCCGTGCTGGTGGTCATGGCCGAGCCCGGGGCCGCGCTGACCGGGGAACTGCGCCGTCTCCTGCCGAGACTGCGCACCATCATCGGGGATGACCGCCGGGTGCTGGTCGGGTTCGACCGGGGCGGCTGGTCCCCGGCACTCTTCAAACACATGGCAGAGAACAACTTCGATGTGTTGACGTGGCGCAAAGGCACCACCGAAGACATTCCGTCATCCCTGTTCACCGAGGTCGCCCACACCGACGAACACGGACAAACCCGGACCTGGGAAGCCGCCGACACCGCCGTGGAGGTGCCCGTCGGGACGACCGGTGAAGTCTTTCCGATGCGCCAGCTGTCCCGCCAGGTCAACACCCCCGGCGGCGGGTCACGGCAGATCCACATCCTCACCACCACCGGCATGCCCGCCGGAGAGATCATCTACCGGATGGGCGCCAGGTGGCGGCAGGAAAACTACTTCCGCTACGCCAAGATCCGCTTCGCCCTGGACTCCCACGACGCCTACACATCCACCGATGATGATCCGGAACGGTCAGTGCCGAACCCGGCCAAACGCCTCGCCTACCAGCAGGTCCTCGCCGCCAGGACCCGGTACGAGAAAACCCTGGCCGAGACCGACGCCGCGATGCTCGCCGCCCGCACCCCGCCGCCCGGAACCACCACAATCCTGATCACCAACACCATCCACAACAAGATCACCGCGGACCTGCTCAGCGCTGAAACCGCTCTCGAGACCGCGCAGGCAGCGCACCGGGACATCCCCGCCCGGGTACCCCTCGGCGAGATCGCCGCCGGCCAGCAGGTCCTGGAAACCGAGACGAAACAACTCACCCACGCCATCCGGATGGCCGCGTTCAACACCGCGTCCACCCTGGCCCGCGAAATCCGGACCAACACCCGCTACGCCCGCGGCGAGGACGAAGGCCACGCCCTGATCCGGCAGGCCCTCACCGGCAGCGGCGACATCGACCCCCGCATCGACGGCTACCTCACCATCCGTCTCGATCCGCTCCCCACCCAACGGGCAACCACCGCGATCAGCGAGCTCTGCACCCACCTCACCACCACCGAAACCCGTTACCCGGGCACGGACCGGATCCTACGATTCGAAATCAAAAACAAAGAAACGTCACTCAAAAACTAAATCGCTACGTCCAGAGTCCTCAGGACTCGGGACATGGT
The DNA here is from genome assembly GCF_050156575.1 of Pseudarthrobacter sp. S6. Lineage (NCBI taxonomy): Bacteria > Bacillati > Actinomycetota > Actinomycetes > Micrococcales > Micrococcaceae > Pseudarthrobacter > Pseudarthrobacter sp. S6. The sequence goes on from NZ_CP189581.1 coordinate 3,483,241, forward strand.
GAGATTTCGGGTGTGGGGTTTCAGGCCTTCATGAACCGCGCTGGGTTTGATGGAGACTTCGTTTATGCAGTCTGCGTTGACAGAATACACGTTTGTTGATGGGTGGTTTCAAATTCCGTTGGCGGAATGTCCCCGATGCTTGTGTGCAGCCGTTCGGTGTTGTACCAATGGACCCAGCGGGCCGTTTCGGACTCGACGTGCTGGCGTGATTTCCAGGTGGTGAAGCGGTCGAAATCGATCAGTTCGGTCTTGTACAGTCCGATGGTCGATTCCATCAGGGCATTGTCGTACGCGTCCCCCACGGTACCGATTGAGCCCTCCATGCCCGCAGCGACCAGATGCTCGGTGAGCATGACGGAGGTGTACTGTGACCCGGCGTCGCTGTGGTGTATCAGCCCGGTCGCGGTGAACTCGCTGTCGGTACGCCGGCGCACCGACAGGGCCTGATGGAGGGCATCAGTGACGAGGGGCGTCTCTTTGCTCATCGAGGCCTTCCAGCCCAGGATCCGCCGTGACGCCGCGTCCGTGACGAAAGACACATAGCAGAACCCCGCGTACGTCCAGACATACGTAAAATCTGCGACCCAGATCCTGTCCTGGACGCCGGTATTCCACTGGCGTTTCACCCGGTCCGGGAACCTTGCCGCCAGGTCATCACGGCGGGTGGTGAAGGTCTTGTGTCCGCCGCGCAGCACACCCCGCAGCCCTGCGGCACGCATCAGCCGTCCGACCCGGTCCCGGCCGATCTCGTGGCCTTCACGCAGGAGCTTCTTCCACATTTTACGGACACCGTAGACGCTGAAATTGGCTTTATGGATGGTCTTGATGATGTCGATCATTTTCCTGTCTGAGAGTTCGCGTTTGGACACGCCGCGCTTGATGGCGGCGTAGTAAGTCGACGGGGCAATCCTGGTCCCGTGCTCGGTGAGCACGGCGCAGATCGGTTCGACGCCCCATCGCAGGCCTTTGGCGTCTTTACGGTCCTTGTGGGCCGTAATGAAGGCAACTATCTGGTGTGTGGCCGGTCGATCTCGGCCGCGAAGAAAGCCGAGGCCGCCTTCAGGATCGCGTTGGCCCGGCGCAGCTCGGCGTTCTCGCGCCGCAGCTTCTTCACTTCGTCGTTCTCCGCCACCGTCGCCCCGGGCCTGGAACCGGTCTCGATCTCGTGCTGGACGATCCAGGGCCGCATCGTGTCCGCGCTGACGCCCAACAGGGCACCTACGTGCTTCCGGGCGGCCGTTTCCGACTCGCCGGCAACTTCACCCCGGCGCTCGAGATACATCCGCACCACGCGGGCCTTGGTTTCCTCATCAAATTTTCTACCACTTGCCATGACTCTATTCTCCGTGTGAGGTTAGAGTCTCCATCAAACCCAGGGTGGTTCATCATCTTGATTTTGTAGTGCAGGGTGAGGTCGGTGCCGGGGTAGCGGGTTTCGGTGCTGCTGAGGTGTTCGCAGAGTTCGGCGAGGGCGTTGGTTTTGGCTTTTGTGGGCAGCGGGTCCAGGGTGATCGTCAAGTGGCCGGGGACGGTGGGGTCGATGTCTCCCGATTGGCTAAAGGCTTGGCGTATGAGGGCGTGGGCTTCGTCGGCACCCCGTTTGTAGCCGGTGTTGGTGCGGATCTCCCGGGCGAGGGTCATCATCGTGTTGTAGGCGGCCATGCGGATGCCGTGATGGATGAGTTTCGTCTCGGTGTCGAGTACTTGCTGGCCGGGGGCGAGTTCACCGAGCCGAACCCGTGCCGGTAACGCCTCGTGGGCGGCTTCGGCTTGGGTGAGTGCTGTTTCGGCCGTCCAGAGTGGTGCTTTGAGGTGGTTGATCATGTCATTGGTGATCAGGAAGTCCCGGGTGCCGGCAGGTGGGGTTTTCAGGGCAAGTTCGCCGGCATCTACCTTGGCGGTGACGTCCGCGTAGTGTTTCCTGGCGGCGAGGACTGCTTGGTAGGCCTTCTTTTTGGCAGGGTTGGGGACCATCCGCTCCGGATCGTCATTGGTGCTGGTGTAGGAATCGTGGGAGTCCAGGTCGAAGTGCATTCGGGCGTAGCGGAACTGGTTTTCCTGTCGCCACCGGTTCCCCATCCGGTGGATCGCCTCCCCGGTGGCCAAATGGTCCTCGGTGGTGAGGATGTGGATTTGCCGGGTTCCGCCCCCGGTCGCGGCCACGATCCGGCTGATCTGTCGGAGCGCAAACACTTCCCCGCTGGTTTTCGTCGTTGTTGCCAGGGGCAGGTCAACGAGCGTGTTCGCCGCCAACCAGGCCCTCGTTTCGCCGTGCTCGTCAACATGGGTGACCTCGGTGAACAGGGAGGGGTCAATGTCCTCGGTCTTGCCTTTGCGCCAGGTCAGCACGTCAAAACCATTCCCGGCCATGTGTTTGAACAATGCTGGTGACCAGCCGCCGCGGTCAAAGCCGACCAACACCCGCCGGGAGTCTCCCACCGCGGTACGGAGTTCGGGCAGGAGCCGGCGCAGTTCCCCGGCCAGGGACGCGCCTGGTTCGGCCATGACCACAAACACCGGGGCGCCGTGGGCGTCACTGACCCAGGTTTCCTCGGTCGCCGGGACCGGGAACTTCAACCTCGTCGAGTACAACTTCCCGATTTTCTTTCTGCCTTGGTAGGCGCGCACGTGCCCGTCAACGTAGAGGATCGCTGCCAGGTTCTCCCCGCCCGGGCCAAGGTTGCCCAGATGATGGGATGCCAGGGCCGCGATCAGCTCCTGCGCCTTGCCGGCTTCGGCGAGCTGGCTGATCCGACGGCGGATCGTTTTGACCTCCGGGGCCCGATCCAAACCCAGGACCCGCCCGAGGTCATCCGGGCTGAAACGGGACGCGCCCTCGGCGCGTGTTTCCCCAGCCAGGGCCCGCAACACCGCATCAGCCAGGATCGTTTCCAGCCCGTAAAACCCGTTCGGCAACGCACGATAAGTGGCTTTCGCGCACTCGAGCAGACCGGAGCGTTCCAGGGCGGGGAAAGCCAGGAACAACCCGGCATGCGGGATACGGGCGGCCGGGAAGAACGCCGGGACCGCGCACTCCACTACGCCCGCGGCGGCACGCTCCACGGAACGGGCAACGGGTGCCGGCAGGACCGGAAGCTCCTCCTGGACCGGCTCTGAGAGCATCAGGGCGGGCGCTGCGTCGTCACTGGGTGCGGCATCCTGGCTGCCAGCCATCGTCACGGCACGCCGGACGGTGTCGGTGGAGACCCCGGTTGCAGCGGCCGTGGCACGCAGGCTTGCCCCGGTGGCACGGTAGGCGCGGATCTCTTCAGCTTTCGTCTCCGTCAACACCGAGGCACGCTTGGGGCCCTTCTTTTCCGGCACCAGGGCCACCAGCCCCTCGCTGGTGAGCAGCTTGCGCCAGCGACGCAAGGATTCCGGTGTCACCCCGAACCCGGCAGCTACTTCATTGACCTGGGCCGCACCGACCTGTACCAGCTGGGCAGCAGCCAAACGTCGCAAGTCTTCCCGGCCAGCCGGCCATTCAAAAGACTTGAATCCATTAATGAAAACCGTTCCACCAGAGGCCTTGCCATCGAAGAACGCCACCGCGTCCCCAATGAGCGCGGCACCGACTTCTTCCAAGACGGGCAGGGCAGGTTGAATCGTCATTGAAGTCATTGTTTCACCCACCCACACAAGAAAATCATCACAAATCTATTTTCTCACAGAACGGATTGAATTAACAGCCCCCAGCAACCAAAAACACCGCAAATCCAAGGAAGCACAAAAACTACCTACCGACCATGTCCAGAGTCCTGGATCTACACGCAGGCTCCGGGAGACGCTGGTGGACGCGGTCATCGATTCTGGCCGTGCCGTATCCGAGACGGCCACGGCGTTCGGGATCTCGTGGTGGCTGGTCCAACAGGTCATCGGTGAGGCCGCGCTCCGCCTGCCCGACGTGGACCTCCTTTCGCCGCGGATGCTGGGCATCGACGAGCACCGGTACCGGTCGGTGCGGTTCTTCCAGGACTCCGGCACGAAGGCCTGGACCCGGTATGAACCGTGGATGACAACGATCGTGGATCTGGACACCGGGCAGGTCCTGGGCATCGTGGACGGACGCGACCACAAGGGTGTCGGCGACTGGCTCTTCGCCCGGCCGCTGGACTGGCGGCTGGGGGTGCAGGTCGTCGCGATTGACCCGTCCGCGGCGTTCCGGAAGGCGCTGCGGATGTGGTTGCCGCGCACGGCGGTGTCGGTGGATCTTTTCCACGTGACGATGCTGGCCAACGACATGCTCACCACGGTCCGTCAGGGCCTGTCCCAGCAGGTAAGGGGCCGGCGGGGCAGGGGCCACGGACCCGGCGTGGGCGAACCGGATGCTGCTGCTGAAAGCAAACGAAAACCTTTCAGAACGCGCCCGCCACCGACTCGCCGGGGTGTTCGCCGCTGATGACCCGACGGGCAGCCTCGAGGTCGCCTGGCAGGTGAAGGAGCAGCTCCGCACCCTACTGAACACAAGTTCCCTGGAGGACGCGGGTGCGGCGAAGAACGCGCTTGCTGACCTCGTGGAACGGGCAGCAATGCCCGAGACCAACAGGCTCTACCGCACCGTCTGCCGCTGGTGGAATGAGATCGAAGTCCTCATTGTCACCGGCGCGACAACAGCCAAAGTCGAGGCGAATAACACAGCGATAAAGCACATCAAACGCACGGCGCGAGGCTACCGGAACCCGGACAACTACAAATCGCGTATCCTCTTGAGAAGTGCAGCCCGGATGGCAGCATAAGCGTTCATCTCAGCAGACCATTCCCCGGGAACCTTGAAGAGCCGTCAAAACCGACCAGCACCCGCCGGGAGTCTCCGATGATGGTGCGCAGTTGGGGCAGCAGGGCCCGCAGTTGACCGGTCAGGGCGGTGCCGGGTTTGGCCATGACGACCAGCACCGGGGACCCGTGCGCGTCGGAGACCCAGGTTTCCTCGGTCGCCGGGACCGGGAACTTCAGCCTCGTGGAGTGGACTTTCCCGATCTTCTTCCCGCCTTGGTAGGCGCGGACGTGCCCGTCAACATAGAGCACAGCAGCCAGATCCCAGGACTGTAAAACACGTGTCCAGCTCTGCTATGCCGCCAAACCGTCGGCATGAACATTCCCAGCAGCAGTCCATTTACCACGAACCGCGAACAGCCCAGATGCGGCTCGCGTGCCCGCCATACTCTGACTACTAACCCGGGGTTTTCATGAGGGTGGTGCCCGCAGGGTGTGTTTAAGCGACGAAAGGTGCTTCTGAGCTGGGAAAATAGTGTTGTTGACGCACTTTTCTACCGGCTGAAAGAAGCACCTTTCTGATGTCCAAGATTACCGGAGTTTTCCCGTCCCTTCCTGTCGCCACGACGGGGCAGCAACTGGTCTCCCACGCCGGGCTGAATGTGGTGACGTCCCTTGTTGACGCGCTCGGATTCCGGGGCTTGTGCGAGGACCGTTTGGGCCAGTTCGTCCCCTCCGGGGCCCGCCATCGGCCCGGCACGATCCTGGGCTCGTTGGCGGTCATGCTCGCCGGCGGCGGGGAGCACGTGTCCGATCTGGATATTCTGCGGATAGGTGCGGGGGTCTTCGGGAAGGTTGCTTCGAACGCGACGATCTCGCGGTTCTTTGAGCGGACCGTGACCAACCCGGATCTCTTCAGCTACGGGTTCGCCACGTTGACGCGGGAGTTGCGTTCACGGGTGTGGGAGGCTGCCGGGGACCGGAACCCGGGCCTGAAGGCCACAGCGCTGGATCCGCTCATCGTGGACTTGGATGCCACCCTCGTCACCTCCCACAGCGACAAGGAACAAGCCGTCGGCACATACAAGGGCGGGTACGGGTTCGCTCCCTTCATCGCCAGCGTCGATTACGGCACACTCAACGGGACCGGGGAGATCCTGGCGGCACTCCTACGCCCTGGTAATGCCGGGGCAAACAGCGCGGATGACCACATCAAGGTCTTCACCCAGGCCATCGCCCAACTCCCCGACGACTTCTACGACCAGCACGGAAAACTCATGGGTGAGAAAATCCTCGTGCGCACCGACAGCGCCGGGGCATCCCGGAAATTCCTGCACTACCTCGCATCGTTAGGGGTCCAGTTCAGTGTCTCCTACCCGGTCCCGGTGATGAAGACCCGCATGGTCGCGTGGATCAACGACAAGCAGTACTGGCAACCGGCACTGGACCAGACCGGCGACGAACGCAAGGACGCGTGGGTCGTCAACGCCACCGACGTCCTCGGGCTCACCGACTACCCGGACTACCCGGCAGGGACAAACCTGTATCTGCGTGCCGAGCCGCTGCATCCCGGGGCGCAGGCGACGCTGCTGGATGTGGACGGGCACCGGGACAGCGTTCCTGACCAACTCGCCGTCCTGGCACGGGCCCAGCCTTGATGCCCGGCACCGGGCCCGCGGACGGTGTGAAAACCGGATCAAAACCCTGAAGAACACCGGGCTCGGGAAGCTTCCGTTCTTTGACTTCCACGCCAATCAGGCCTGGGCAAACATCGCAGCATTGGCCATGAATCTGGTGTCCTGGCTGCAACTGACCGCGTTACCAACGGGCCACAGAGCCCGGGGATGGGACATGAAACGGTGGCGCTACCGGCTCTTCGCCACCGCCGGGAAACTCATCACCCGGGCACGGCGGACCCGGCTACTCATCCCCGACAAAGCCCCCGAAGCCGGCACAATCACCATGCTCCTGACCGCCGTTGCAGAGTTGAAAACCGGTCTCCGACAACGGGGCCGGCTCCTGGCCTGAAAGCCACCCGGCCACCCCAACAACGACCAGCGCGACCCATCGGAGACGTGGAACCCGACGCCCAACCAGCGACACCCGGCCCCACCAGCGCGCCCGAAACCAAAGAATCAACCCGGACGAGAATCAAACCGGGACCCGGAGGCCAGCCCGACCTTCATGAAAAATTCGGGCTAATGCAGCCCACCCCCTGGCCGACGTATCCGCCTGCGACCGACAGCCGGACTGGAATCGAGTCTGTGGCGTGTTGGAGAGATAAACAACATTGTCAACAACCAAATGTTCCCTCGCTATGAGGACCCTGGCATTCTCACAACAAATCATTCACCAGCCGGTAGTTCTACGAATTCGAGTGCCCCGGGAGAGGAGCCAGTCCGGCCTTCACTACTGCTTCGACTAATTGGAACTCCTCAACTTCATCAATGCTGAACGAATGCAATTCAGGAATTTCCACATAGCCGTGGCGGCCTTCATCGAACCAACTACGCTCGACTCGCCGAATAAATTCAGCTCGCCAGACGTAGAAGTTTCCATTGATGCGCATGTACTGCGACAGATCTTGGCGCCGAACCACGCCGGCTCCTTGCTCAAAATACCTTGACAATGCTGTTCCGGCAGCTTCTGGCTTGACGCCTACCCATATCGGATTGAAGAACGGTTCAGAGACGGCAATTACTCCATCCAGGTCCGGCGCCTCGCATAATGCGTCAATTGCCTGTTGAACTGTCTCCGGGGTACGAGTAGGACTAGTCGGTTCAAGGAGCAACACCATATCGAATTTCACCGAGAAGATGCGCTCCGCCTCCTCGAGGGCGTGCCTCAAAACGGCGCTTGTGGGGGCAGTGTCCGAGGCTAGCTCCGAGGGGCGAATAAAGGGGACTTCCGCACCGGCTGTTCGGGCGATTTCTGCAATGTTCAGATCGTCTGTTGATGCTATGCATCTTACGTCGGCCTTGAGGAGGTGCGCCAAAGCGACTGAATATGAAAGGAGAGGTTTACCCAATAACGGCCGGATATTCTTGCCAGGAAGCCCTTTAGAACCGCCGCGAGCAGGAATGACGGCGAGTACACGCGGGCCAAAAGAGCTGTCAGTCATTTCGGCATTGACCTCAGTTTCGTATTTACCGGGTCCAGAGTTAGACACCTAGGCACGAACTAAGGGTACCTTCATTGCCTTGACACTCTAAACGGCGCCAACGTGCGCCCAGTCAACGATTCGCCAAGCAGTCCACAATGACGTGTCAGTGTGGGAGCTGACACGAGTAGTCCCACCATCCGACAGATGCAAAAAGACGAATCATTACGGGCGCCATACATCAACGCAGGACAACCCTATCAATTCCCGATATTTTGCCGATCATTCAGACAGACAGTGCATACTCATTGGCTCGAAGAAGGAAACGCGTCATTTGAGCGGCGGGTGACGAGTATGATGTAGACGTCATCTGGCCGCACGATCTCGAGGCAACCCTACTTTCATGTATATCAAGACGCTGGGCAGCATTCTGCCGAAAATGCATGGTCGGCCACGGCCACGAAGCGCCTCCACGACGACTACGGCTCCGAATCCCGAGCAGCTGCAACAGATTGACCCGTATACGTGACCAGCTGGCTAATTATTGGGGGGTCTGGCCACGCCAAGAGCGTTGCAGCCATAATTCGCAACCGCGGCGACCGCGTAGTAGGAATCTCGGATCCTAACCTGGCGGAGGCCATGCAATCCGGAGCCGGTTTCGATCGGCTCGTGGAACCCTTCAAGTCTGACAGCGGCGATTCGCCGCGGATTTTTCGCCGTGACAAGGACGCTCTTGAGTGGGCCGCCGCAACAGCGACTTCCATTGCCGTCGCAATTGGTGACAACGCCATTCGCAAGCGAGTATCGGAACTAATCGCCACGACCGAGCCGTGGGCCCGGCTTACCGCGCCGCTGATTGCGAAGTCGGCCACCGTAGATAGCACGGCAAAAATTGGATCGCTTACCCAGGTCTTCGAGCACGCTCACATTGGCCCAAGCGCCGATATTGGATCGGGAGTTATAGTCAACACGTCCGCGGTGGTCGAGCACGACGCTGTGGTCGGAAGTGGGAGCCATCTGGCTCCGGGCTCTGTCATTTTGGGGGCAGTAAGCGTCGGCCTCGGTGTGTTCATTGGATCTGGGGCTCGGGTTCTACCGGGCCTGAGAATCGGCCAATTTTCCATCATAGGTGCAGGTGCAGTGGTCACTGGTGACGCGTTAGCTGGGGAAACATACGCGGGAATTCCCGCACGCATCTTGCAATCCAAGGAAGGTTCAACACTGTGACTCATGAATCCAAGACAACGGCAGTCAGCTTCGGCCCACACAAAATTGGCCACGGTGAGGATATCTTCATCATCGCTGAGGCCGGCGTAAATCACGACGGCGATGTTGACGTGGCACACGAACTCATCGATATGGCTGCCGAAACGGGCGCCAACGCGGTGAAGTTCCAGACGTTCAACCCTCATACACTAGTTACTGCGGGGGCTGCCACAACGCCATACCAACGCAAGGCTGGCTTTTCGGAGTCGCAGTCAGAAATGCTCGGTAAACTCACGCTGCCGGAGGCAGCTTGGTTTGAGCTCCGAGATCACTGCAATGAACGTCACATCACTTTCCTGTCGACTCCGTTTGATCTGGCCAGCGCAGTCATCTTGGCTGATATCGGGGTGCCTGGTTTCAAGATTGGGTCAGGTGAACTGACCAACACACCGTTCCTAAGAGAGATCGCTCAGTTCGGCATTCCCATAATCGTCTCAACTGGAATGGGATCAAACGATGAAATCGCTGATGCGCTAGTCGCTACGGCCGCAGCCCCGGCCACTGTCCTGCTCCACTGTGTGTCGGCCTACCCAGCACCAGTGGACGACGCCAATCTTCTCGCCATACCAGCAATGCGCAGAGACTTCGGCGTGGAAGTTGGATGGTCTGATCACACAACAGGATCAATGACTGCAATTGCCGCAACGGCTCTAGGCTCCACCCTTCTCGAGAAGCACATTACAACCGACAAGACAAGGAACGGCCCCGATCATGCCGCTTCCCTGGAAAAATTCGAGTTCGCGCGTTACGTAGCGGATGTTCGAGACGCTCAGACGGCCTTGGGAGATGGAAAAAAGCAGCGGATGCCCAGCGAGGAGGCCAATGCCCCGCTTGTACGTCGTTCATTCCATGCGGCACGCGATATCCCCGCCGGGTTCAAACTGACGGCTGACGATGTCGTAATTCTTCGCCCCGAGGGAGGTCTCGCTCCCTCGGCTCACGTCGTCGGACGTATGTCCAAACGCTTCGTGGCAGCTGGCCAGCAGCTACTCAGTGGGGATCTTGTCTGACATGAAGGTGTTGGCATTTATCGGAAGTCGTGCCGACTTGTTTCCTCTCGGCCCAGTACTCGAACGCCTTGCAAATGGTCCATTGGTGGAACTCCACATCGTTTCGGCCGTGGGTTTCGAAGATGGTGACGCGGAAATCCAGCTTCATGAAGCAGGCCTTCGGCCGGGCTCTTTCCTGCACCATTCAACAGCACTTCACCTTGGCCAAGCATCACCTCAGAGCCAAACTACGCTCGGGCCAATGCTCTCCGCTAAAATCGCCGACCTTATACTGACCGTAAAACCGGAGGCACTTGTTGTCCTCGGGGACCGCTGGGAGCTTCTTTATGTAGTCCCACCAGCAGTGCTCCACGGACTTCGTGTCATACACCTACATGGTGGCGAGGTTACAGAAGGCGCCATGGACGAACGAGTCCGGCACGCGGTGACGAAGTTGGCAGATCAACATTGTGTTAGCACAGAAGGAGCCGCTCGCCGCGTATCGCAACTTGGTGAACCGCCCCACCGCATCCACCAAACCGGCGCACCGGGCCTAGACCGGTTGGCGAAACCTCTGCCTCTTTCCGCACAGGAATTTTCGTCCGCGTTCGGTCGATCGTTGATCCGTCCGCTGCTTCTTGTCACATACCACCCAGAAACTGCTCGCGAGACCGGCGCGTTTGGGAGTGCTGCGCGTGTGGTCTACGAAGAGTCTGTGGCAGCCGCCGGGACGGCAATCCTGACATATCCGGGGTACGACGCCGGTCGTGACGAAATTGTCCAAGCCCTCTTGAAAATAGATACAGGTCCCGGGTCAGGCGTCATCGTCACCGAGAGCCTAGGCGCTCTCTATCCTCGTGTATTGGCCACAGTTGATGCTGTCGTTGGTAACTCTTCCTCTGGAATTATCGAAGCGGCTAGCTTTGCAGTACCGGTTGTGAACGTTGGCGATCGACAAAAGGGACGGGAACACGGTGTGAACGTAATTCATTCCACTCATGATTCACTCCGCATTCGATCTAGTATTGAAATGGCCTTGAGCCGTGAATTTAAGAGAACCTGCTCCCATATCGTTAATCCGTACGGAGATTCGATGGCAGCGGAGCGAATAGAGACAGTTATCGCTTCCAGCGGGGCGGCTTCACTAGCTAAATCCTTCATTGACATCAGCGCGGGAGAATCGAATCATGAATAACCATGGGTCTTTGGAAAACGTCTGCATCAGTCCGGACGCTACGGTAAGACAGGCACTTCAGACTATAGACCGCGGAGCATCCGCCATAGCACTGGTCACCGACGAGTTTGGACAACTCCGGGGAGTTGTCACAGATGGAGATGTCCGCCGAGGTCTGCTAGGCGGGATCCAACTTGAAGGCCGCATTCAAGAGCTAACGACTACCACGCCTCACGTGGTGACTCCCGAAGCGACGAGAGCGTCGGTACTCGATCTGATGCGCAGCTTGCGCATCACTGAGATCCCTGTGGTGGATGATTCTGGCCGCCTGATTGGATTGCACACGCTTACTGACATAGTTGGGAGGCAGCCGCTGAACAATATTGCCCTCATCATGGCCGGCGGCCGTGGCACACGGCTCGGCCAACTGACGAAGGACACACCCAAACCATTGATGACGGTGGCGGACCGCACGATCATCGAGTGGATCATTCTCGGACTTGTAGACTCTGGCCTAACCAACATCTATGTATCCGTGGCTTACCTCGCCGACAAGATCATAGATCATCTTGGCGACGGGTCCTCTCTTGGCTGCACCATACGGTACCTCCACGAGGACCCTGCAAAACCTCTCAATACCGCCGGGGCCCTTGGTATTCTGAATCACGAGGTACCAGGGATCTCCGATCCTGTGATCGTCACGAACGCAGACCTGATGGTGCGTTACTCGGCCGCCGACCTGCTTGCCTTTCATGGGTCAAAAAACGCCAGTGTCACTGTCGCCGCGAGACCCTATACGCACCAAGTCCCGTTCGGCGTTCTGGATGTGAGTGAGAGTGGGGTCATTTCCGGAGTCACAGAGAAGCCTAGCGTCGAGTTTGAAATTAGCACGGGCATCTATGCCGTATCACCTGACGCATTGGCAATGGTCCCGTACATGGAACCTTTCTCGATGCCGGACCTGGTTCAGGCCTGCATTGATCAATCCAAGACTGTGGCGGCATGGCCGATTGAATCCGACTGGATAGATGTCGGAACCCCCAAAGACCTAGCAACAGCGAAAGGCCAGTGATCTCCTTGATCCACCAGAACCTTCAGGGCAAGACTGTAGTTGTCACGGGTGCCGACGGCTTCATCGGCAGTCACCTTACACAGCGGCTGATCGCAGAAGGCGCCACAGTCCGCGCGCTCTGCGTCTACAATTCCAACGGCTCCTATGGCTGGCTCGATGACCTTAGTCCCGCCGAACGGGATTCGGTGGACCTCCAGCTGGGCGACATACGCGACGCCGAGTTCGTCTCGGACCTGGTTGCCGGCTCCGACGTTGTGCTGCACCTCGCGGCCCTTATCGCCATCCCGTACTCCTACCAGGCGCCGCGCTCCTACGTGGAAACAAACGTAATCGGTACCTTGAACGTCTTGGAAGCAGTCCGACGCCACGACGTTCCGCGCCTTGTCAACACCTCGACATCCGAGGTCTACGGCACACCAAAAACCGTTCCGATCACCGTGGACAATGAACTGCGCGGCCAGTCGCCGTACAGCGCCACGAAAATCGCAGCAGACAAACTGTGCGAGGCATGGGCCAGCTCGTTTCAGACGCCAGTCGTTGTTCTACGCCCGTTCAACACTTATGGGCCACGTCAGTCAGCTCGAGCGGTCATTCCCACCGTCCTGCAGCAAATGGTCGCGGGGGCGGAGGCGATCCATTTGGGTTCGCTGTCACCTCGCCGCGACTTCACCTTCGTTACCGACACGGCCGACGGCTTCGTTAAGGCCGCGACCGCCGACATCTCGTTGGAGGGACAGGTCATCCAGCTCGGCACCGGGCACGACGTCAGTATCGGCGAACTTGTAGAAATGTCGCGGAAAGTGACCGGATCCACCGCGAAAATCATCACACAGGAGGAACGTGTCCGGCCCGAGTCGAGCGAAGTCATGCATCTGCTCTCCGATCCTTCTCAAGCTCTAACCGAAATCGGATGGGCTCCACAGGTCAGCCTCGAAGAGGGCCTGAAGGCCTCGGCGGAATGGATCAGTAAACGCGGCGTCGATCTATCAGCTGCCGCCCGATACTCCCGCTAGTCAACTGTTTTGAGAGAGGCAACTGTGGCAAGCCGCATCCCCCTAGCTGTACCCAACATCGGCGTCCGTGAGGCCGAACTCGTCAACGAGGCCGTAGCCAGCGGGTATGTCTCCTCCGTGGGGCAGTTTGTCTCCGAGTTCGAACAAAAATTCGCTGACTACGTCGGCGCCAAGTATGCGGTGGCCTGCGCCTCCGGCACTGCGGCGCTGCACATCGCTATGCGTCTGGCGGATGTACAACCTGGTGACCTCGTAGCCGTTTCCGATTTCACGTTCATGGCAAGCTCGAATGCCGCCTCTTATCAGTTCGCCGAACTGCTGCTGGTGGACTCACTTCCGGAATCTTGGTGCATGGACGTTGCGGCCCTCCGTACCGAGATTGAGCGGCGGGCCGCAACAGGGGAGAAGCTGCCCAAGGCTATCGAGCTTGTCCACATCCTTGGGCAGCCTGCCGACGCCTTGGCGGCCAGGGAATTAGCCGATGAGTATGGAATATTCCTCATCGAGGACGCCGCGGAGGCACTCGGCGCCGTTTGGACAGACGGACCACTCGATGGACGACATGTAGGCACTATTGGCCATATGGGTGCCTTCTCCTTTAACGGCAACAAGATCATGACGACCGGCGGCGGCGGCATGTTTACTACGAATGACGCCAGCCTTGCCGCCCAGGCGAAACACCTTTCCACCCAGGCAAGACTTGCGGATCGCGGATACCTCCACGATCAAATCGGATTTAACTACAGACTGACGAATATCGCTGCGGCCCTCGGAGTTGCTCAGTTAGAGCGGCTTGACTCTTTCATCGCAAGGAAGCGTGACATAGCAGAACGCTACGCAGCTGCTTTTACAGGCACCGAGATCCAGACACCGCCAAAACTCCACGGGCAAGAGTCTACGTACTGGTTGTACTCAGTGCTCGTACCAAAATCCCGAGGTACAGGCGCGCGGGACGAACTTCAGGACTTCCTCGCTGAGACAGGCATTGAGTCTCGTTCCCTGTGGCGACCGCTGCACATGCAACCACCGCTAGTCGGAGAAGCAACGCTGGGCGGTGCTGTCGGCGAGGATCTCTTCTCTCGAGGACTGTCACTGCCGTGCTCTACCGATCTTGGCGAAGCCGAACAAGACCGCGTCATAGGCCGCGTTCTTGATTGGCTTCGGCTGGAATCGGTCGACGTCTAATGTCGACGTACTAAGTCGACAGATTCCTGCGCAGGGACCATTCTGACGACAAGAAGAGCACAACCATCAATCCGAGTTTTGAATGCGCTTCAAAGTCAACACGATAGGCTAACTCCAAGGGCCCGGACAGTCCCAAAGCTCGTCCTCATGTCACCCCCAACTTCAACTTCAGGGAGATCTCGCTTTGGATTTACGCGCGTACAGTAAGACACTTCGCCAAAACTGGGTGCTGTTAGTGTCCCTGACTCTAGTCGGGCTTCTGGCAAGCGGTGTCATGTCCGTTCTGATGAAGCCGACTTACACCGCCAACGCCGAGTTGTTCGTTGCGATTCAGAATTCAGGGAGCGTGCAGGAACTCCAGCAGGGCAACACATTTAGTCAAGCGCGCGTCCAATCCTATATTCGAACCGTTGAAACGCCCGTTGTGTTGCAGCCAGTTATCGACTCGCTGGGCCTCGAAGTGTCTTCTCAGCAACTGTCCGAAAGAGTCACAGCATCCGCAGATCTCAACACTGTATTGATCAGTATTGCAGTGGTGGACGGCTCGCCCGCGAGGGCCGCTGCTATAGCTCAAGGAGTCGCGACGAGCCTAATATCCGCCGTGGATCGACTTGAAAGTCCCAAGTCCGGGGGAACGTCTCCTGTCTCACTCTCCATAATTCGCCCGGCAGAAGTCCCAGTATCTGCGACTGGACCCAATGTTCGCCTGAACCTTCTTCTCGGGACCCTCGTTGGTCTCGGTCTGGGCTTCGGATCAGTAATGCTTCGGACGACTCTCGACAATCGAATCCGCGGCGAGGCTGACATGCGAAAGGTAACGGACGCCCCCCTCCTCGGCGCCATATCCTTCGACGAATCAGCGTCCAAGTCCCCGCTCATGACACAGGCAACGCAGCAGAGTCCAAGAGCCGAGTCCTTCCGCCAGCTTCGGACAAACCTACAATTTTCTAATGTCAATGGCGGGTCGCGCGCCGTAGTCGTTACTTCTTCTCTGCCCGGCGAAGGAAAAAGCACGACTGCCGCAAATCTTGCAGTCGCCATGGCCCAATCTGGGGCTTCGGTTTGCCTGGTGGACGCAGACCTTCGGAGACCGATGATCGGCTCGTACCTCGGGCTTGAAGGCGAAGTTGGTCTAACGACCGTTCTCATTGGTTCCGCGGAGCTCGATGACGTCATTCAACCTTGGGGTGAAGATAATCTGTTCGTCGTCACTTCTGGACGCATTCCTCCCAATCCAAGCGAACTTTTAGGTTCCACCGCTATGCGTGAGCTTGTTCAAAGGCTTGAGCAGTCCTTTGATACGGTAATAATCGATGCGCCCCCGCTGTTACCGGTGACCGATGCAGCCGTACTAAGCAGCTATGTTTCTGGTGTGGTAGTTGTAGTTGGCTGCAAGAGCGTGCGGCAGAACGAATTAGAAAAGGCATTAACCGCACTACGCTTGGTCGGCGCCCGGACTTTGGGCGTGGTACTAAATCTACTGCCCAGCAAGGGGACAGACGCTTACTCGTATGGCTATTACAGCTCGTCACCCGAAGCTGACCGAGAGCGTGACCAACTGCGTCCGTCTTCAATCGACGTCCCAAAATCGTCTGAGGACATCAAAATTCCAACTTCACCACCACATTCAACAGAAGAACTTCTTCTGGACGAAGCGGAGCTAGAGTCCTTGCCTCGACGCTTACGAAATGCGCGCACCAATCTCAACTGACTTACCGCTTTTGTGAATGCGCCGTTCCGCCGAGGGCCGGCATAGTTATTGTGAACTAATCCAAGAATTCCAACGCATCTTCTTGATGCTCTGAATTGTGTCTTTAGATGGGGGCCCGCTTGATTCGGGATGATGACTGGCAGGTTCGAACTTCCCGATTAATTGGGGTCGTCGACGCATTTGTCGTTACCTGGGCGGTCATAGGAGCCTTCGTTGTCAGGTTCGGGTTCGAACCCAGGACAGCAAGTGGTGAGGAATCACCATATCTTCTATTGTCCGTATTTTTGGCCGTTGTCTGGTGGTGCATGCTCGGCGCCTGGAACTCCAGACAGAGTCGCATCCTTGGGGCAGGCCCTGACGAATACAAGCGAGTCGTGGCTGCATCTCTGTGGCTCTTCGGACTTGTGGCCATTGTTTCGTATGTGCTCCGGGTTGATACTGCGCGGGGCTACGTTGGCATTGCCCTTCCCGCAGGAGTTCTTGGCTTGGTTCTTGGACGGTGGCTCCTCAGGCAACATCTAAGCGTTCGCCGTGCAAGCGGCCGTAGTATGTCCAAGTTGATGCTGGTCGGTGGACCCAGCGCTGTTGCCCACCTCGCGTCTTCGTTGATACGTGAGAAGCATGCAGGCTACCTGCCCGTCGCCGCCTACGTTCCAGGAGTGCACTCCGGTCTCTCAACCGAGCCAGAATCAGGGCTTCCAGTGCTAGGCCATGACCACAGCACAGCGTCGATTTTGGCCGCCATCGACCAGTGTGGAGCCGATGCGGTTGCGATCTCGGCTGGAGTTCAACTCCACCCTCAGACCATCCGGCACCTAGGGTGGGAACTCGCGGCTCGCAATGTGGGATTGATAATGGCCCCAGCACTGACAGACATCGCCGGGCCGCGAATTCACACGCAACAAGTAGCCGGTCTCCCGCTGATACACGTGACTACGCCGACGCTAGAGGGCGGCCAACGCGTCGCCAAGCGGCTTTTCGACGTTTGTACCGCCGGGTTTTTGATTGTTGCTACGCTCCCGATCATGATCGTCCTGGCGGTGTTGGTTAAGACCGGCAGTACAGGTCCTGTCCTATTTAGTCAGGAACGCGTCGGGATGGAAGGGCAGCACTTTCGAATGCTTAAATTCCGCTCAATGGTCGTCGATGCTGAAGATAGACTTGCAGATTTGGCCGATAAAAATCAAGGAAATGGTGTGCTCTTCAAGATCAAGGATGATCCAAGAGTCACCTTGGTAGGTAAATTCCTAAGAAAATATAGTCTCGACGAACTGCCGCAACTTTACAACATATTAGTGGGGTCAATGAGCCTAGTTGGACCGCGACCACCGCTGCCAAAAGAAGTCGCCGTGTATGAACACGACGTACGCCGGCGCCTACTTGTGAAGCCCGGACTGACCGGACTCTGGCAGGTTAGCGGGCGGTCGAACCTTTCATGGCAGGATTCTGTGCGCTTGGACCTTTATTACGTAGAGAACTGGTCGTTGGCAGGCGATCTTGTCATCATGTTGCGCACTATTCGGGCCGTATTCCGGAGCACAGGCGCCTACTAATGGATGGCTCATCTCGTTATGAAAGGAACACCCGCACCTATGGCGCGTAACAACGAGGTTCGTTTCCACGTCGACCCTAAATCGACTTCGTCACAACGAAAGTGGAGCGTTCGCAGGAGAATTCTCGTCAGCACACTGTCGTTGGCAGGCATTTTAATTGCGGGCGGAGGCTGTGCCGCTTGGCTGGGACAGAAGGCGAACACCCTGAATACCGAACTCACTTCGGCCAGCCAACTGCTACCAATGCTCAAAGATCAGATCATTCGAAGCGACGCGGCACCCGCGGCGGATACGCTCGAATCACTCATAGCTCATACATCCAAAGCACGGGAAGCCAGCAACGATCCGCTGTGGATTGCCGCCGGAGAACTTCCATGGTTAGGAGAAAACTTCTCTGCCACACGCACGGTTGCCACCACTGCGGATGATGTGGCAAATCTTGGTCTAAAACCGCTCGTCAACGTATCCGGCTCTCTTCATTGGGAAACTCTGCTTCCGAATAGCGCCGGCAGTAATCTGGACTCCCTGGTAGCCGCGTCCCCAAGCATTTCAACTGCAGCCCAAGCAGTCCGCCTATCGGCCGACAGACTTAATCAGCTCGATGCGAGTTCATTGTTGCCTCAAGTCGCGGACCCGCTGACGCGAGCACGGACCCAATTAAACGAGATGTCCGGTGCCTTAGACGCAGCAGCCAACGCCTCGAACCTCGCGCCCCGAATGCTCGGCTCGCAAACACCACGCAATTACCTCCTCATCATCCAAAACAATGCCGAGTCTCGAGCTTCAGGCGGCATACCTGGTGCGCTTGCCATTCTCAACCTGGACAACGGCAGTCTGACGCTCGGCTCGCAAAGCAGCGCGAGTGATATAGGGGTCATGACCCCTATAGTGCCCTTGGACCCCGAACAACAACAGATCTACTCCGGGCGCGCGGGCAAGTTCATTCAGGATGTGAACCTAACGCCCGACTTTCCAACAGCGGCCAACACTGCTCAGGCCATGTGGGAGAGAAAGTCCGGACAACGTGTTGACGGTGTGATCTCCATCGACCCAGTGGCATTAAGCTACGTTCTGGATGCCACTGGCCCTGTCAAGCTCACCCATCCAGAGCTCTTGGCCCTGGCATCTGTAGGCTTGCCCACAGAGCTGACCGGGAAGAACGTCGTCCAGACCTTGCTCTCCGACGTATATGCGAAGATCGAGCAGCCCGCTCTTCAAGATGCCTACTTCGCCGGCGTCGCTCAAGAGATCTTCGCAGCATTGTCCGACGGCAAGGGAGATGCGAAGCGCCTCATTGAAGGGCTTACACGCGGCACCGAAGAGAGTCGTGTTCTTGTCTGGTCGGGACTGCCCACGGAACAGTCCGTCATAGCCAAGTACGCCTTGAGTGGATCCATTACGGGACCCAGCATTGCCCCCGCCCAGTTTGGTGTTTACTTCAACGACGGAACCGGCGCCAAGATGGATTACTACGTCAAACGAACTGTCCAGCTCGTGAAGGAGTGCTCGCAGAACGGGTACGAACAAACAACTGTTCGCGTCACGAGCATAAATACCGCACCGGCGGACGCGGCGACTTCCTTGCCGGCCTACGTCACCGGTGGCGGCGCCTTCGGCGTACCTGCCGGATCAGTTCAGACGAACATCGTGGCGTACGGTCCCGTTCAGGCGAACATGGAAACGGCTAAATTGGACGGGCAAAGGACCGATTTCGCTGCCCACCGGCACGCCAACAGGCCAGTCGGAGTACTAGCCGTCAAGCTCGCGCCTGGTGAAAGCAAAACCGTGGAATTTACCTTCGGGAAGATTGTCCAGCACACGGAGCCTAATCTGGTTGTCACACCCACGGTTCAAGCTGTAAAGGACGTGATCCTGCCGACACAAACCTTGCCGTGCGGCTAGCGAGCGTGGCGGGCGCGTTTACACTATGTAAACCGTCCTGATTGACATTGCTCACAGCTCAACACAAGTGGTAACGTCTTTTTGGGATATATATCCGGGATTTTCGCACAGGTCTCGTGCGGAGAGGAACCTCCTCAATCGGGTACACCAATAACTTTACGTCTCCGGGGGGACACTAATGAAAAAAATACTCGCAGCACTCGCACTTGCTGGCTCCGTCGCCTTGATCGGCTCAGCACCCGCCATGGCAACCACCTATCCGGCCCTTCCGCCGCAGGCCGCCGTTTCTGACGGCACCGTTGGCCCGGGCGAGCAGTTCGTCTTCCGCGGCCAGGGAATGTTCGCCGGCGAATCACTCACCATCACCGTGACACCGGGCAACCCGCCCGCAGCCGGCGGTGCCACCATCGGTGCCACCTCGGTTTCGGCAAAGATCCCGGTGTTCTTGGCCCCCCAGACCTTCCCTGCCACTGCTGACGCGCAGGGCGCGTTCGCGTTCCCGCTCACCATCGCCACGTCCGGAACCTACTCCGTCACGGCAACGGGTAACACCTCTGGCATCACTGTTGGCCCCGTCACGGTTGTAGTGGACCCGAGCTTCGCCAGCAATGGTGCAGCACTCGCCAACACCGGCGGCGGTGCAGCACTCGCCAACACCGGCGCCGACTCCGGCCTGATCCTGTGGACCCTGGTGGGCGCAGGCGCACTGGCCGCGGGCGCAGCATCGGTAGTTGTAGTTCGCCGCCGCGCCAAGACCGAGGCAGCAGCGTAACCTCAGTACTTCACAAGCACCAAAGAGGGTGGGTGGTTCTCCGGGAAACCGGAGAACCACCCACCCTCTGCCTTTAAGGTTTCGACAGGCTCAACCACCGAATCGACGGACGCAGGCACCATGCCTGTGGTATTTATGACCTATGGGGAGACATTGGCGCAAGACACCGTGGCAGTTCGACTTCTCCGTCCCCCTCCCCCAACGTCAGGCGCTCCCCTACATACTCTTGGGGATATTGGCCGCAGCATCGTTAGGAACGGCAGCCCTGTCCCTGCTAAGGACCTGAGGGCCTTTTGAGAGACGCTGATAATCCGAGGCTCTGGCGCGCCGCCCTGGTAGCCATGCTGATCCCGCTGGCGCTGATCGCGTTCTGGCCCAGCCCCGTCGATCAACCCGTGCAGGGCGAGCTCGCCCGAGTCCTTAAATTCCTCCACGCCCACGGGATTCCCGCCTGGCTCAATTACAAATTCGTCGAAGCAACTGCCAATGTAGTGCTCTTTATTCCGCTTGGCGGAGTGGCGGCGCTGGCATATCCGAAAAACCCTTGGTGGGAGATCGGAATTTTTGGGCTACTTGTCTCTGGGTGCATCGAACTGGGCCAGCTGCTGTTTCTTCACAATCGGTTCGCAAGTGCGCTGGATCTTGTCACAAACACTGGAGGGGCCGTAATTGGCGCTCTTCTGGTCGCTACGGCCCTTAATCGCCTACAGGCCGGCCGCTAGTCAGCGGCAGGCCTGTAGGCGCTTACAGGGGCTTCAGGAGTTAGCCGATAAAGGCCTTCAGCCAGGTCTTCAAGTCCTCGCCGAACTCCACGCGCTCGGAAGCCAGCGTGATGACCGCCTTGAGGTAGCTCAGCTTGTCACCGGTATCGAAGCGCCGGCCCTTGAAGACCACCCCGTACACGCCCCATCCTTCGCTTTCGCCGGCGGCCAGGGTCTGGTCTGGAGCGCGTCGGTCAGCTGGATTTCTCCGCCGCGGCCGGGCTTCGTGTTCTCCAGAACGCCGAACACCGAGGGGTGCAGCACGTACCGGCCAATGACAGCCAGGTTGGACGGCGCCTCGGCGATGGCCGGCTTCTCGACCAATTCGTTGACGCGGACGTAGTCTTCGCCTTCGATGGCCGTGATGTCCGCGCAGCCGTATGCACTGATCTGCGAGGGGTCCACCTCGATGAGGGCAACAACGGAACCACCGGTCTTCTGCTGCACCTCGATCATGGTGGTCAGGAGGGTCTCGGCCTCGTCGATGAGGTCGTCGCCCAGCAGTACAGCGAAGGGCTCGTTGCCCACGTGCTGACGCGCACAGAGCACGGCATGGCCCAAGCCCTTGGCTTCGCCCTGGCGGACGTAGTGGATGGGGCCCAAGTCGGACGCCTCATGCACCAGGTCCAGGCGACCCTGATCGCCCTTGAGCTCCAGCGCGCGCTCCAAGCCGGGTTC
Organism: Pseudarthrobacter sp. S6; assembly: GCF_050156575.1. Taxonomy (NCBI): domain Bacteria; kingdom Bacillati; phylum Actinomycetota; class Actinomycetes; order Micrococcales; family Micrococcaceae; genus Pseudarthrobacter; species Pseudarthrobacter sp. S6. Next base: position 3,505,130 of record NZ_CP189581.1, read on the forward strand.
GCGGTCGAAGTGGTCCTCGAGGGCACGTTTGCTGCGCCCAGTGATCATCAAAATGTCGTTGAGGCCGGCCTTGACGGCCTCCTCCACAACGTACTGGATGGCCGGGCGGTCAACCACCGGCAACATTTCCTTCGGCATCGCCTTCGTTGCAGGCAGGAAGCGCGTCCCCAGGCCGGCAGCAGGAATGACGGCTTTAGTAATAGATTTCCCCATAGTAATAGGTGCACTTTACAAATCAGTGGTGGAAATTCGCAATTGATTTCGACAGGCTCAATCACCGGCCTTCGAAGACCGGCGTTCGCTTCTCTTGGAACGCCCGGAAGCCTTCGGCATAGTCCGCACTCTTACAGAGGCGGGCCTGCTCGGCGTTCTCCTCGGCCATGGCGTCCCACAGACCCAGCCGCTGGTCGCGGATGTGCGCCACCAGCTCCTTGCTCGCCGTGAACGCGCCCGTGGCACCCAGCGCCACCCTGCCGACGATCTCACGCGTCTGGTCCAGCAGCTCGTCGGCGGGCATGGCGCGGCTGAACATGCCCTGCGCCACTGCCTCAGCCCCGGTCATGAGCTCGGCCGTGTAGATCAGATCCAGGGTCCGGTGCATGCCCAGCCGTTCGGTGAAGTACCAGTGCCCGCCCGAATCCAGCGTTGCCCCCAGCTTGGCGAACGGCGAGCCGAACTTCGCGTTCTCCGCCACGTACACCACGTCCGTGGCCAGCAGCAGGCCCAGCCCCACACCCAGGCACGCACCGTGCGCGGCGGCGAACGTCGGCGCCGGGAACTCGCTCATTTTCCTGAGCAGCGGCTGCACCAGCCCGCCCAGGTACGCCTCGGCGTCGTCCGTCTTCGGCGTCACGCCCGAAATGTCCCGGCCGGCGCAGAAGGCGCGGCCCTCTCCCCTGAGCAGCAGCGCCCGGACTTCACCGCGTGAGGCGGCGGCAGCGGCGTCGTCGTTCGCCTGTGCTAAATCCGTGAGCGCCTGCTCATCAAGGGAGTTCAGCTTGTACGGCGCGTCCAGGACGATTTCGGCCACGTTATTGGCGATGGAGAGGGAGATCATGGGTTCCTTAGACGTCGAAGTCGACGGTGACGTCTTTGCTGGTCGGGTGGCTCTGGAAGGTCAGCACGTAGCCTTTGTCCAGTTCATCCTGCTCGAGGGCGTAGTTTTCGTCCATGGTCACAGTGCCGGTGACCAGTTTGGCGCGGCATGTCCCGCACACTCCCCCGGCGCACGCGAACGGCACGTCCGGGCGGACCCGCAGCGCGGCGTTCAGGATGGACTCGCGGGCGTGCGTGGGGCTGGCCACCTCGCCCTGCAGGCCGTCCAGCTTAAACGTGATCTTGTACGTCTCCTTGGACTCGTCCACCAGCACGGGACGGCCGGCGTTCCCCTCCGGGCGGTCCGGCTTCCCGCTCGTGAACAGTTCGAACCGGACCTGCTCCGGCTTCACCCCGCGCTCGGCCAGGGTGTCCCGGCACAGCTGCACCAGATCGAACGGCCCGCACAGGAACCATTCGTCCACATCGTCCGCGTGGATGGCGGTGCCGAGGAGCTGCTGGAGCTTCTCGGCGTCGATCCGGCCGGACAGCAGCGGCGCGATCCGCTGCTCGCGGGAGAGCACGTGGTGGATGGCGAGGCGCTGCGGGTACCTGTCCTTCAGGTCCGCCAGGTCCTCCAGGAACATCACGTCCATGGCGGCCTTGTTGGCGTAGATCAGGTCGAACCGGGTCTCCGGGTTGGCGGCCAGCAGCGTCCGGGCGATCGCGATCACCGGGGTGATGCCGCTCCCCGCCGCGATGGCCACGAAACTGCCTCCCCCAATTGAGGCAGTTTCACCCGCCAGGTCTTCCGGGTGGTTCATGGAGTTCATGACGTTCTGCTCCACAGCCTTGCCGTCCCGGCCGTGCTTGGACACAAACGCGCCCATGGGGCTCATAACGTCCAGGGTGTACACGGCCTTCAGCTCCGCGTTGGCCCACGTGGAGAACAGCCCGCCCAGGTCCTGCTTCACCGCCACCCGGATCTCGCTGCTGCCGTCCGGGAACGATGCGTCCAACCTGATCGCTCAGGAACAGACGACCGCGTTTCCGGCCAGCCCGGGCCCTCCCCGAGGAGAGGCCTCCGGGACGTGCAGGCCGGGGCGATCGTTGTCTGGTTCGAAATCACTGTCGCCCCCACCACCATGACCGGCAAAGGAGATCACTACCCAAAATGAGCGGGTCTCCTACACGATGGTCTGCCGCACCCAAGCAAGCCAATCCAAGCATCAGCCACGCCCTCACTGCGCTGAGTCCACGCTGAGACTTGTCACGGACCCAGGATTCAATACAGGAATGCTGCAACCCGGGTTCGGGCGTCGCGTCAGATTTGTAGGTAGCTGTGCTGTGGCATGTTTCTGGGGTCGCGTGCGGTGGTTAGGCGGCTGTGGTCTGGTTGTGGTGGGTGCACACGTGATTGCCTACGTAGCTCCTTGGCCGCCTGGCGCGTCGGACGCTGACCCGCCTGAATCAGCCGAGCGCTGAAACTAGCGCATGTCAGTCCTCGGTCTGGCGCCCGATGAAGGCAGCCATTCCGGGCACCGTGAACTGAATAGAGCCATATTCGGGTGCATACACAACACCCTTGTCGATGAGTCGTGAGCGGATGACGGCAAGTTTGCTGGTCGACTTCCCAAGGCGTTCGGCGATTTCTCCAGTCGAGGAAGGGGTATCGCTGTCCTGGGCCATGGCCCTGAGGTAGAGGCGTTCTGCATTGGTGGCACGCTGCCATCTGGCCTCGAAGAAGCCATGGTCCAGGTCGTTGGTGCCGTGGCGGACTGCCACGTGCGCGTCGTCAGCGCTGATGATCTTCTCCGATGATGCTTCCCAGGCGGCACGTCCGTAGACCTGAAGGAAGAAGGGGTAGCCGTTCGCGGCAGAGAGCAGGAGTGACAGCGCATCTGGGTATGGCACTCTGAAATGGCCCCACTTAGGGGACTTTTAGCCGTTTGAAATGGCCCCACCCTCGACCCGCCCGTAGCGTTCTTTTTGTCCGCCAAGACATAAGAGAACGGAACGGGATTGAAAGAGAGATCGAGAGTGAAGCAATTCGAGCGTATCCGCCTTGATGCGAGGGATAAAGATATGTCGATCAGAGAGCTGGCACGGGTGCACGGCGTTCACCGCCGCACCGTGCGGGCCGCGTTGGCAGAGGCCACGCCGCCGGCACGGAAGACGCCCGAGCGGAAGGCTCCGAAGCTGGGGCCTTGGGAGGACACCATCCGGGCCTGGTTGACCGCTGACCAGAAAGCGCCGCGCAAACAGCGCCACACGGCCCGGCGGATCTGGCAGCGTCTGGTCGATGAACACGGCGCCGTAGTTGCCGAGTCCACGGTCGCCCACGCCGTGGCCAGGATCCGCCGCGGGCTTGTGAGCACTCCGGCTGATGTTGCCGTCCCGCAGACCCACGCCCCGGGCGGGGAAGCCGAGGTCGACTTCGGCGAGTTCCAGGCCGTGATCGGCGGCACGCAGGTGAAGCTGTTCATGTTCGTGATGCGGCTCTCCTACTCCGGACGCGCCGCGCATGTGGCCTACGCGAACCAGTCGCAGGAATCCTTCCTGGACGGGCACAACACCGCGTTCGAACGCCTCGGCGGGATCCCGGCCAAAATGATCCGCTACGACAACCTCAAACCCGCGGTCACCACCGTGATCCTGGGCCGTGAACGGCTGGAAAACGAACGCTTTATCGCCCTGCGCTCCCATTACGGGTTCGACTCGTTCTTCTGCCTGCCCGGCATCGACGGCGCCCACGAAAAGGGCGGCGTCGAAGGTGAAGTCGGCAGGTTCCGGCGCCGCTGGCTGACCCCGGTCCCGGAGTTCGATACCCTCGCGGGGCTGAACGCGTATATGGCCGGCTGCGATGTCAAAGACGACCACCGCGTCATCACCGGCCGACCCGTCACCGTCGGTGCCGCGGCAGCGGAGGAAGCCGGCATGCTCCGGCCGTTGCCGGCGGACACGTTCGAGGCCGCCTCGACGTTCTCGTTCAAGGCCGACCATAAGTCCCAGGTCTGCGTCCGCCAGTCCTACTACTCGGTCCCGGCCCGCTATGCCGGGCGGCGGGTCAGCGTCAGGCTCGGTGCGCACACCATCGAGATGTTCGCCGAAGGCGCCCGGATCGCGTCCCACGTGCGGGCCATCCACAAGTATTCCTACGTGCTGGAACTGGACCACTACCTTGAGGTCCTCACCCGCAAACCCGGCGCCCTGGCCGGGGCAACAGCGCTGATGACAGCCCGCGCCTCCGGGGCCTTCACCGCAGCCCACCAGAAATTCTGGGACAGGGCCCGGGCCGGGCTCGGCGACAAAGCCGGCACCAAAGCCCTGATCGAGGTGCTGCTGCTGGCCCGGACCCTGCCGGCCGCCGCGGTCACCGGCGCGATGGAGAACGCCGTGAGGACCGGGGACTTCGACCCCGATCATCTGGCCATCCACGCCCGTGCCAGCCAGAGCTTCCACCACGTCCCGGCGGCGCTACCAGACGAAGTTGCCGGACGGATCAGGCACCTGCCCGACCGCTGGGAGCCCTCGCTGGCCGGCTACGACCGGCTGCTGGCCGCGGCAGGCAGCCGATGAGCGCCGGGCAGAGACCGTCCATGGGCCAGCTCAGTGAGCCGGCCGCCGCCGCGGCGATCGGCGCAGCCTGCAAAACCCTGTATCTGACCGGCGCCGCGCAGGTCGCCGGGTCCATGGCCGCCGAAGCCGCCCGGCAGCGCCTCAGCCACCAGGGATACCTCGCCGAAGTCCTGACCTATGAATGCGAGGAACGCGATAACCGGTCCCGGGCCCGGCGGATCAAGGAAGCCAAGTTCCCTCGCAGCAAACGCCTCGAAGACCTGGACCTGGCCCAGATCCCAGACCTGCCGCCGGCGACCCTGACGCACCTGGCCACCGGCGCGTGGATCGATGCCGGGGAACCGCTGGTACTCCTGGGCAATTCAGGGACCGGGAAAACACACCTGCTCATCGGTCTGGGCATGGCCGCCGCCGAGCAAGGACGGCGGGTCCGCTACATCACCACGGCCGCCCTGGTCAACGAACTCGTCGAAGCCGCCGACAACAAGGAACTATCGAGACTGGTCGCCAAATACGCGCGCCTGGATCTCCTTTGCCTTGACGAGGTCGGCTACGTCAAGCTCGATACCCACGGCGCCGAGCTTTTGTTCCAAATCATCACAGCCAGGGAAGAACGTGCGTCCATAGCCTGCGCAAGCAATGCCCCGTTCAGCGAGTGGGGCCAGACGTTCACCGACCCCCGCCTCGCAGCGGCAGTCGTGGACCGACTGACCTTCCGCGGCCACATCATCAACACCGGCACCGATTCCTACCGACTGAAAACAACCCAACAAACCATCAACAACAAGTCCCGGCAAAACTGACCGGAACACCAACAGGGTGGGGCCAAAACAAACGGCGAACCCGGGGCCAAATCAACTTGCTATTCCCACGCATCAGGCGCCAAGGAGGCGCCGAGCCTGTTGATGGGCAAGGCGAGGGCTTCCGAGGCGGCCTCTTCGTTGACTTGGCCTATGGTCCTGTAGAGAAACAGCCGCTCACCATAGGTCCTGGCCTCCGAGATCTTGCCGGGCAGGTTGGGTAGGCCCGCACCGATGATGTAAAAAGGCCATCCGCGCTGGCCCGCAAGGTGCTGAACGGACAACAGTATGGTCAGGAGCTCTTCGTCCAGGTCTTGCATTTCGTCAATGAACAAGCCGAACCCGACCCTGGCTTTTCGCATCGCGAGTGATACATCCTCGACAAGTTCCTCGAGGTCGATGTCCAGGTTGCCTGAATCGGCGCGCCCTTGTTTGGTCGTCACCGACGCGGAGACGCCGGCAACCCCCAAACTCGCTGAGATGTTGCCGATGCTGTTCAAGGCATTCTGCAGAAAGCTCCAGGCTGGCTTTCCGCGGAGTCTGCGCGCACCTACTTCAAGCTCACGTGCAAGCTTCGCCCGGGTGGCCTTTTTGCCGGCGTTCCCTGGTTGGGCTTCAAGCTGGATTACCAGCAAGTCGTTCCGTCGCGCGTGCTCTGCGAAAGACGTTCAGCAGAACGGTTTGCCCACTCCGCGAAGGCCGGACAGAACCATGCCGCGGTCCCCCACGGTGTTGGACTTGGCGCGTGCGACCAACAGATCGAAGGCATCGATCTCTCCATCACGGCCGACAAGCTCCGGAGGCCGGACGCCGGAGCCGGGGTTAAAGGGGTTCAGTGCTGGATCCATGCCCCAGTGATACTCACTTATAACGAGATATAACGCTTCTTGTTATAAGACCATATATTTCGTTACCAGCGGCGTGAGAACACCACGGCGTGAGCGTGTGCACTTCCGATGCCGAGAATACCGCGCGGCCCGATGCGCCGCCCTTCGTGCCCTGGACCATGTTCCTGGATTCGCATGCCGCAACGCGCATTGAGCAACACCTAGCTAGGGAAGCGCCTCAAACGGGGCCTGGGCCGACTTCGACGACGTTGCACCGGTGGCAGTGACGGTGGTCGGGAAACCGGGGGGAGGTGCACTCTTCGGTACGCCGATTGTGGTGCTGAATGCTCCTTGACCGTCAGCTTTCTGCTGCTTGACAAGCGTGGCGTGAAGGTATATCGCGACCGTCTCGTCCGGGTAGAAATTCCGGCCACTGACACTCAGGGTCTCCCCGACCCGTGCCTGAGTCGGGGCAATTTCGATGTTCGCCGTTTCCTGGACCTGCTGCCTGATCATGTCGGCGCGGTTCCGGGATTCCTCGGCCGCAGACTTATCCACCGCCGAATCGGCCTCAGTCTGGGCAATCTTCAGGCAGTCGGAAACGACCTGAAGGGCAACTACCGTATTTTCCTGTTTCTGCTCCTCGTACGCCGCCTCGACGGATGCGTCGGCAACCACTTTGAAGGTTCCTCCGAGTTTTCCGCCCAGTTTTGTTGTCAGATCGAACCCTCGCCCTTTAGTGCATTCGATGTACGTGATGGCCACTCCGCCCAGGCACTGGCCGTTGTACTCTCTCGTGTTGCCGGTACAGGCCGGTCCCCCGCACGTGACCAGCATGGCGCTGACGGCAAACTGGACCAACAAGAGCGCAACCAGGCGGGAAGGCCTGCGCGTCTGTATCTTCGGCGCATCGTCACGGGTATCCATGGTTAACTCCGTCCCGACTGAAGCTTCTACAGCATGCAGCCGCCAGCCTGAGCTGAGTAGACGTGACTGCCCGTTACCGGTGCGTTACTGCCTCCGTGGCCTCCCGACGAAGTTCGCGGCGCTAGAGCCAGCGTTCGACGTCGGCACGCATGTGGGCAAGCTGGTTCCTGAGTTCCGGCAGACTGCGCGCTGCCGTTTGCCACACGGTGTCGTTACGAATGGCCGCGTAGTCGTGTGAGAGCACATTCCGGAGTCCGCGCATCTGGCGCCAGGGTATGGCGGGGTACTGTTCACGAATTGGCTCCGGGATCCGGTCCGCGGCAGTATTCAGGTCGATAAAGATGGACTTCATGGCCTCGCGCGACCGCCAATTGTCAGGATCGTTGAAGGCAAACTCGCCCTCGTCCACGATCTGCTGTGCCCAGCCCAGCCGTTCCTCCATGTCTCCGATCAGCTGCAGGACCCGGTCCTTCGGAGCCGCCGTGAGGGAGAAAGTCGGATCCTTCTGCTCTCGAGGCACGAACTGGCCGCCCACGGGAATCTCTTCGGGGTGCCGGCTCACAGGGGGACTGCTTCGCTGAGGATGCGCTCCATGATCGGGCCCCCTGAACCCGACGGGACGATGTCCACCTCCACGCCGAGCAGGTCAATCATGTCCAGGCGGAAACCGGACAGGTCGAAAAGCGTTGCGTCCGGCTCGAGGTCAACCAAGAGATCGACGTCGGACTCCGGCGTGTCCTCGCCCCTTGCCAAAGATCCGAAAACGCGGATGTTGTGTGCTTTGTACCTGTGGGCGATCTCCAGTGTCTCGCTGCGGTGTTCAGCGAGGATCTCCGATGGCCGGCGCCGCAATACTTTCATGATCCGGCCAAGGGTTTCGGGCCGCGGGATGCGCTTCCCGGATTCATAGGCTGAGAGATTCGGCTGGCTGACGTGCGAGAGTTCCGCGAGCCGCTTCTGGCTAAGCCCGGCACGAACCCTTTTCTCGGCTATCTCGCTGGTCATAGGTCAAGTATATCGGGGCGATATACGTCTGGGGCTGGCCTCGGCACACTGGGGCCGTCTACAGCGGTGCGCCAGATCTGTCACAACCGCCAATAAAGGGTGAATGGGCAATATCTGGCACAAACGGGGTCTGGCCGAGTATGGTCAATATATGTCACAAACTCCGTTTTACCGGGCCGTGGACGCCGTCTCACTCGGGCGGGCCATCAGTGATGCCCGCAAGGAGGCCTCGCTGACCCAGCAGGACCTGGCCGACCGGCTCGGCACCGCCCGCCGGACCATCGTCCGGCTCGAGCATGGCGAAGCTGTCTCCGTCGTCGTCGCCATGAACGCCATCCGGGCGCTCGGCCGCGACGTCGCCCTGATCCCCCGGTTCGCGAAGCTGCAGGTGAAGCCATGAGCCCGAGGAACAAGAGCCTGGAGGTGTTCCTGCACGGGGAACACGTCGGGGTCCTGACCGGATCCGGCCTGAAGATGTCCTTCCGGTACGACCAGAACATCCTCGCAGAGTACGGTGCCTCCTCCATCCTGCTGTCCTTGTCGCTGCCGGTAAACCGGAAGAAGATCGACGGCGCCGCGGTGTACAACTACTTTGACGGGCTTCTGCCCGAGGGCCAGGCCCGTTCGCACATCGCCGCAGAGAACGGCCTCTCGACCCCGGATGCCCTGGGGCTGCTGGCCGTCCTGGGCGCCGACTGCGCCGGCGCCGTCCAGGCCCTGCCCGCGGACACGTCCCCGGACGGCCCAGCCGGCTCCCGGCCCATGAGCGTTGACGAGGTCGCCGGCGTCGTCGAGGCGCTGCCTAGCTGGGACCTGCCCGATGACTTCGCGATCACCGCCTCGCTGGGCGGCATCCAGTCCAAGGTGCTGCTGAGCCGGCACGGGGACGGGTGGGCATGGCCGGGCCGTGGGGCAGTGTCCACACACATCATCAAGCCGGAGCCCCCGGACTCGCCGGTCCCGCACCTGCTCGCCTCCGAAGACTGGGCGCTCAAGGTGGCTGCGGCCGCCGGCCTGCCCGCCGCGGAAGCCCGTCTGGAGACGTTCGGGTCCCGCCAAGCGATCGTGGTGACCCGGTACGACCGGACTCCGGACGGCGGCCGGCTGCACCAGGAGGACTTCACCCAGGCCCTGGCACTGGCCAGCACCTCCAAGTACGAAACCTCCACGGTCCCGCCGTCCCGGCTGACCCAGCTCGCAAAAGCCGCGGCACCGCACACCAGGGACGACCGGGAATTCCGGCGCGCGCTGCTGCGGGCTATCACCTTCAACCTCGTGATCGGTAACGGGGACGCGCACTCGAAAAACTACTCGATGCTGCTTCGGGACGGCGGCGAAGTGATGCTCGCCCCGCTCTACGACGTCGCCCCCACCGTGCTGCTCTACGCACTGAGCAACAACGCAGGCCATCTGGTGGGCGGCCAATCAAGCCTGAACTACCTCACCCTGGACCACGTCACCCGGGAAGGTGCCGCGTGGGGCATGGACGCCGGGGATGCACGGGCGACCGCGGCTACCGTGCTGGAAGCGGTGGCCGCGGCGGCGGCCGCGGTTCCCGCGCCGGAGGAGATTGGCTTCCTGAACGAACTCGTCGCCGCGCGGGCCGCCGAACTGCTCGAGGGCAGGACGGCCAGCCGTGCACTTGCCGGTCAGGCGCCGTCGGGCACCTGAGGTTTCGGACCAAGCAGGAATAGATTTCCCTAGGTCATAGGTGAACCTTACAAAATCGTTGGTAAAAAATTCATTTGATTTCGATGGCTCAATCATCGGGGGCTTGGTCTCGACAAGCTCGACCACCGGGGGATTTCGACAGGCTCCATCACCGACCTTTGAACGCCGGTGTCCGTTTCTCTTGGAACGCCCGGAAGCCTTCGGCATAGTCCGCACTCTTACAGAGGCGGGCCTGCTCGGTGTTTTCCTCTGCCATGGCGTTCCACAGGCCCAGCCGCTGGTCGCGGATGTGCGCCACCAGCTCCTTGCTCGCGTTGAACGCTCCCGTGGCACCCAGCGCCACCCTGCCGACGATCTCACGCGTCTGGTCCAGCAGCTCGTCGGCGGGCATGGCACGGCTGAACATTCCCCGGGAAACGGCCTCGGCACCGCTCATGAGCTCTGCGGTGTAGATCAGGTCCAGGGTCCGGTGCATGCCCAGCCGCTCGGTGAAGTACCAGTGCCCGCCCGAATCCAGCGTTGCCCCCAGCTTGGCGAACGGCGAGCCGAACTTCGCGTTCTCCGCCACGTACACCACGTCCGTGGCCAGCAGCAGGCCCAGCCCCACACCCAGGCACGCACCATGCGCCGCGGCGAACGTCGGCGCCGGGAACTCGCTCATTTTCCTGAGCAGCGGCTGCACCAGCCCGCCCAGGTACGCCTCGGCGTCGTCCGTCTTCGGCGTCACGCCCGAAATGTCCCGGCCGGCGCAGAAGGCGCGGCCCTCTCCCCTGAGCAGCAGCGCCCGGACTTCACCGCGTGAGGCGGCGGCAGCGGCGTCGTCGTACGCCTGTGCTAAATCCGTGAGCGCCTGCTCATCAAGGGAGTTCAGCTTGTACGGCGCGTCCAGGACGATTTCGGCCACGTTATTGGCGATGGAGAGGGAGATCATGGGTTCCTTAGACGTCGAAGTCGACGGTGACGTCTTTGCTGGTCGGGTGGCTCTGGAAGGTCAGCACGTAGCCTTTGTCCAGTTCATCCTGCTCGAGGGCGTAGTTTTCGTCCATGGTCACAGTGCCGGTGACCAGTTTGGCGCGGCATGTCCCGCACACTCCCCGGCGCACGCGAACGGCACGTCCGGGCGGACCCGCAGCGCGGCGTTCAGGATGGACTCGCGGGCGTGCGTGGGGCTGGCCACCTCGCCCTGCAGGCCGTCCAGCTTAAACGTGATCTTGTACGTCTCCTTGGACTCGTCCACCAGCACGGGACGGCCGGCGTTCCCCTCCGGGCGGTCCGGCTTCCCGCTCGTGAACAGTTCGAACCGGACCTGCTCCGGCTTCACCCCGCGCTCGGCCAGGGTGTCCCGGCACAGCTGCACCAGATCGAACGGCCCGCACAGGAACCATTCGTCCACATCGTCCGCGTGGATGGCGGTGCCGAGGAGCTGCTGGAGCTTCTCGGCGTCGATCCGGCCGGACAGCAGCGGCGCGATCCGCTGCTCGCGGGAGAGCACGTGATGGATGGCCAGGCGCTGCGGGTACCTGTCCTTCAGGTCCGCCAAGTCCTCCAGGAACATCACGTCCATGGCGGCCTTGTTGGCGTAGATCAGGTCGAACCGGGTCTCCGGGTTGGCGGCCAGCAACGTCCGGGCGATCGCGATCACCGGGGTGATGCCGCTCCCCGCCGCGATGGCCACAAACGTGCCCGGCTCCCCCGCCAGCTCGCCTGCGATATCCTGCGGCCGGTTCATGGAGTTCATCACGTTCTGCTCCACGGCCTTCCCGTCCCGGCCGTGCTTGGACACAAACGCACCCATGGGGCTCATGACCTCCAAGGTGTCCCCCGCCTTCGGCTCCGCATTGGCCCACGTGGAAAACAGCCCGCCCAGGTCCTGCTTCACGGCCACCCGGATCTCGCTGGACCCGTCCGGGAAGCTGCGCGGCTCGGCACAGATGGAATAGCTGCGGCGCACCTCATGCGGCTCGCCATTCTCATCCGCCAGCATGGTGCGCAGGGCAACGTACTGGCCCGGGCGATCGTTGCCTGGTTCGAAATCACGGGCGCCCCACCACCATGACCGGCGAAGGAAATCACCGCCCAAAATGAAGTCAAGAAGGACCGTGATCTGCAGCCTCGATGCCTCGCATGCCTTCCGAGCGCCAGCAATTCACTGCGCTCAGCTTCCGAGCCAGTCCGACAGGATGCAGTCCGACTGAGATTAAAGCTTGTAGCTATGCCATCGAGTGATGGGCATGCTCATCCGGCCTGATGCGCATGCCCATCACGTCATGCGCATGCTCACTGATCCGGACCGTCAGGACGCGCGTCAAACTCACAGGAATCTAAAGGGCCAAGTAAGTGCAAACAGAAGAATTGAAGGACATTGTCCGGAAACTGCCGTCCTGGTTCAAGATCCCAACACCTTTGACCTCTACATTGACCATGGGGTCAGCGGCGCCAGGGCAGCGCGGCCGCAATTCGACAAAGCTCTTGATGCACTGCATAAGGGCGACACCCTGGTGATCACCACACTGGACCGGTTGGGACGTTCCACCGCCAATATGCTGGAGCTGGCCACCGTGCTGCGAAAGCGAGGGACCGGTCTTCATGTGCTGAATCTTGGCGGCGGGGACGTGGACACCGGCACCCCGATGGGCGGCATGGTCTTCACTGTCATGGCAGCCCTGGCGCAGATGGAACTGGAGATTAAACGGGAACGGATCACCGATTCAGTGTCCAAGCGCCGGGCCGCCGGCAGGGACCTGGGCGGGCGCCGGGAACGGTTCACTGACAGCCAGATCAAATGCCCGCCGCCTGATCGAGGCCGGCCAGCCGGCCACCCAGGTTTCCCGGGACCTCGGCATGTCCCGGGCGACCCTGTACCGACGCATGGGCAACCCTGTTCACTTTTTATGAAAATTCAATTATAGTGAATGTTCAATCAAGGTGAACAGAGGAGGGAGATGCTGGAAAGCCGTATCAACATCATTGTTCAGCATCTGACCCAGTACGGCATCGACGTACGCGTGGAAGACTCCGGTTGGACCCGCCCCGCGTTCGAGTACCCGCTTCTCACGCTGCAGCGGGAGGCCGAACGCCAGAAGTTTGTGATCCTGGATGATGCTCTGGCGCAACGAGTCATTCCCTTCGAGGATCAGGCCAAGCCCCTGATTGCCCAGGGCTACATCGACGAAAAGCAGGCCAGAGGATACCGGGCACAGAATCTGAATTTCGTGGATGAGGCCGGTAATGCCTTCATTGCGTTCGGGAACGTCTATGTCGACGTACGAGGCCGCCGTGTGAGCCGCCGAACCCCCGAGAGGAAGGACGCAGGGGCCGGCGTTTCCGCTTCGGGAGTGAATCTGTTCAGCGCACGCAGGTCGCGTCTGCTGTTCGTTCTGCTGACCTGGCCATACGTGCCGCGCCTGACGATCAGGGAGATCAGCACGCTGTCCGGGGTTTCAGTGGGTCTTGCCCAGGAGACTCTAAAACTCTTACAACGAGAGGAATATCTCTCAGTCGGGCCCGGCCCCCAGCTGTTGAGGCAACGCGAGCTCTTCGAGCAATGGGTCATGACCTATCCTCATCAATTGGCCCCTCGGCTGTCGCTGGAGGCCTTCAGATCATCTGAACCGGGTCTTCACGGACCATTGGCGCCAGGGATGGAAGTCAGCGGAGAAAGCGCCCTTCCCGAACTGCTGAATCCATCAAGCCTGACCGTCTACGTCGAAGAGTTCACACCCCGCATGGCCGTCGTCAATAAGTGGCGCAGGGATGAGCATCCGAATGTCTTCGTCAGACACAAGTTCTGGACGGATCCGAGCAGCCTCGACATCGAAGCCCCGACAATGGCCGGGAACCTGCCGACCGTTCCCAGCACACTCGTATACGCCGATCTGCTCGCCAGCGGAGAACCCCGACAGCGCGATGCCGCCCTAATACTGAAGGAGCACGATGAGCGACTTCTCCGCATATTCCGCTCATGAGTTCGGCCCCTTATGCACTGTCCTGCGGAGCGTTATGGACATCACCGCCAAACCGGGAGAGCCGATCATGCTTGTCGGCGCTTCGGCACGTGACCTTATCCACCGGGGTTTGGGATTTGACTCGGAGCTAGCCAGCACCACGGACATAGACATTGCCATCGCCGTTGCGGACCGTTTCGCCTACCAATCGGTCGTAACGAACCTTGAACCCGAGGGAAGACACCCGGATCCGCTTTCGCATCGACAAGTGTTCCGTGGACCTCATACCCTTTGGAGGGATCGAGAACCCCTCGGGAACAGCCGTTCCCCACCCTGACGGACAGACCGTGGATGTCTTCGCATTTCAGGAAGTCCTTGACGGAGCCGAACTGTACCGGTTGCCTGAGGGCATTGAAGTTCGGGTGCCGACGGCCGCCGGATATGCCGCCTTGAAAATCAAGGCCTGGGTGGACAAGGGAGCCCTGGGATGGACGAAGCATGCCCGGGACCTCAGCTACGTATGTATGTGGTACCAGAACAGTCCTGGCCTCAACGACTCCCTCTACGACTACGAAAAGGACGCCGACCTTTTCGAGCTGGCCAACTTCGACCAGGATCTGGCCTCCACATATCTGTTGGGCAGACACATCCGCGCCACCATCGGGGACGACCTTGCCGACCAGCTGGGGACCCTCTGGAACCCCGCCAGCCGGAAACTCATGGCATCATCTGAACGAAACGACAGATTCCTCCCCTCGGCGAAGGCCCGGGACTATGACACCAGACTTCAGTATTTCGACGCGATCCACGCCACACTCTCAGCTGTCCAAAGCCCCGGACACGACGATTGACCTGACAGTTCGGATTCCTTGATCTGCCTGGTTTCAGTCCCTGTAACCATCACCAGCGAAAGTCGTCTTGCGCGGTTCGAGGGTCATAAAAGGCCGAAGTCCCTTTTCCTGAGAAAAACCCAGGGTGAGACGCATTGGTGAGATGAGCCTGGGTTTTGGAACCGCCGCGAATGCTGGGCTTCGGCCGGGCCCCGCTTGGCCGGCCCTCCGGTCCTGATAAGGGATCCTTTTGACAGGACTTGGACTCTTGGGCGTAGAAACCTGGCGGCTTGATCGCTCCGAGGCGGCTTCCTGTGGCGAGCTCTAGCGGTCAATGCAACCCACCGAAGACGGGGGAGTGATGCAACGACCGCTAGAACTCGCCTAAGGGATGAAGGCTACGTTGAGCTGGTGGGCAAATTTCACCGACCTTTGAAGACTGGCGCCCGCTTCTGTTGGAATGCCCGAAAGCCCTCCGCGTAGTCATCGGTCTTACAGAGCCTTGCCTGCTCGGCGTTCTCCTCGGCCATGGCGTCCCACAGGCCCAGCCGCTGATCGCGGATGTGCGCCACCAGCTCCTTGCTTGCTGTGAATGCGCCCGTGGCCCCGGTGGCAACCTTCGTCACAATTTCCCGGGTGTTGGCCAACAGTTCATCCGCCGGCATCGCCCGGCTGAACATTCCCCGGGAAACGGCCTCGGCACCGCTCATCAGCTCTGCCGTGTAGATCAGATCCAGCGTCCGGTGCATGCCCAGCCGTTCCGTGAAGTACCAGTGCCCGCCCGAATCCAGCGTGGCGCCCAGCTTGGCGAACGGCGAGCCGAACTTCGCATTCCCCGCCACGTACACCACGTCCGTGGCCAGCAGCAGGCCCAGACCCACGCCCAGACAGGCACCCTGCCCGGCGGCAAACGTCGGCGCCGGGAACGCACTCATCTTCTTCAGCAGAGGCTGCACCAGCCCGCCCAGGTACGCCTCGGCGTCGTCCGTCTCCGGCGTCACGCCCGAAATGTCCCGGCCGGCACAGAAGGCGCGGCCCTCTCCCCTCAGCAGCAGCGCCCGCACCTCACCACGCGAGGCGGCGGCGGCGGCGTCGTCGTACGCCAGAGTTAAATCAGCAAGCGCCTGCTCGTCCAGGGAGTTCAGCTTGTACGGCGCGTCCAGGACGATTTCGGCGACGTTATTGGCGATGGAGAGGGAGATCATGGGTTCCTTAGACGTCGAAGTCGACTGTTACGTCTTTGCTGGTGGGGTGGCTCTGGCAGGTCAGGACGTACCCCTTGTCCAGTTCATCCTGCTCGAGGGCGTAGTTTTCGTCCATGGTCACGGTGCCGGTGACCAGCTTGGCCCGGCACGTGCCGCACACTCCCCCGGCGCACGCGAACGGCACATCCGGGCGGACCCGCAGGGCGGCGTTCAGGATGGACTCGCGGGCGTGCGTGGGGCTGGCCACCTCGCCCTGCAGGCCGTCCAGCTTAAACGCGATCCTGTACGTCTCCTTTGACTCGTCCACCACCACGGGACGGCCGGCGTTCCCTTCCGGGCGGTCCGGCTTGCCCGACGTGAACAGCTCGAACCGCACGTGCTCCGGCTTCACCCCGCGCTCGGCCAGGGTGTCCCGGCACAGCTGCACCAGCTCGAACGGCCCGCACAGGAACCACTCGTCCACATCGTCGGCATGGATGGCGGTACCCAGCAGCTGCCGGAGCTTCCCGGCGTCGATCCGGCCGCTGAGCAGCGGCGCGATCCGCTGCTCACGGGACAGCACGTGGTGGATGGCCAGCCGCTGCGGGTACTTGTCCTTCAGGTCCGCCAGCTCCTCCAAGAACATCACGTCCATGGCGGCCTTGTTGGCGTAGATCAGGTCAAAGCGCGTCGCCGGGTTGGCGGCCAGCAGCGTGCGGGCGATCGCGATCACCGGGGTGATGCCCGAGCCCGCCGCGATGGCCACAAAGGTGCCCGGCTCCCCCGCGAGCTCGCCTGCCATTTCCTGCGGCCGGTTCATGGAGTTCATGACGTTCTGGTCCACGGCCTTGCCGTCCCGGCCGTGCTTGGACACAAACGCGCCCATGGGGCTCATGACGTCCAGGGTGTCCCCCGCCTTCAGCTCCGCATTGGCCCACGTGGAGAACATCCCGCCCAGGTCCTGCTTCACGGCCACCCGGATCTCGCTGGACCCGTCCGGGAACGTGCGCGGCTCGGCGCAGATGGAATAGCTGCGGCGCACCTCATGCGGCTCGCCGTTCTCATCCGCCAGCGTGGTGCGCAGGGCCACGTACTGGCCGGGCAGGTAGTCGAACTGTCCGGCGAGCTCCTGGGGCACTCCGAAGGTCACCTCGATGGCGTCCTCGGTCAGCCTTCTTACCTCGGTGACGGTCAGCGTGTGGAAGGACGGACGACCTCGGCCGCTGGCTAGCGCCGATTCGGCGGCGGTCTGGCGCACAACAGGCATGGGATTCCTTACAGGACTTTGAAGTAGTCGAACGGTTCCAGGCAGTCCTTGCAGACGTACAGCGCCTTGCAGGACGTGGAGCCGAACCGGGTGAGCTCCTTGGTGTTCAGGCTGGAGCACTGCGGGCACTTGACGGCCATTTGGAGGCGGATGGGGCCGTGGTGGCCGCCGGCTGCTGCCATGCCCGACGGCGGTGCGATGCCGTACTCCTGCAGCTTCGCCTTCCCTGCCTCCGTCATCCAGTCGGTGGTCCAGGCCGGCGCGAGCACCAGGTCCACCTCTGCTGTGTAGCCTTCCTTGGCGAACGCTGTCTTCAGGTCGTCACGGATGGCGTCCATGGCCGGGCAGCCCGAGTAGGTGGGCGTGATGGTGACGCGCACTCCTTGGTCCTCCGTCACGTGCACGTCGCGAAGGATCCCCAGGTCCTCAATGGTGAGCACCGGGATCTCGGGATCGCAGACGGTGGCCGCGATGTCCCACGCCTGCTGCTGTTGTGTCCGCTCCTGCGCCTGCTCCGGCGCGGCGGTGGCCACGGCGGTCACCAGCTTGCTCCGGGGTACTCGCGCGCCAGCACCTGCATCTCCGCGAGGAGGTAGCCCAAGTGCTCGGAGTGCCGGCCATGCCGCCCGCCGCCGGGGGCAGCCGGGACGTCCGGGACCTCCAACTCGGCTTCCTTGAGCACTTCGCCGGTCAGGCGGTCAAAGTCCGCTTTCAGCGTTGAAGGCACGACGGCGGCGCCCGCTTCAGCCAGGCGCGCGGTCAGCTCGTCGTCCTCGAA
Source organism: Pseudarthrobacter sp. S6 (assembly GCF_050156575.1). Classification (NCBI taxonomy): domain Bacteria; kingdom Bacillati; phylum Actinomycetota; class Actinomycetes; order Micrococcales; family Micrococcaceae; genus Pseudarthrobacter; species Pseudarthrobacter sp. S6. Next base: position 3,522,977 of record NZ_CP189581.1, read on the forward strand.
GAGCTCGGCAACGTAGGGCCACATCTGCTTCAAACCCTGGATCATCCTGGTCCGGGATTCCTCGGTGCCGCCGGCAAGGCGCAGGACCCACTGGGCGCTGTGGTCCCGGTGGTAGTCCACTTCCTTCACGGCCTTGGCGGCGATGGCGGCAAGCGTGGCGTCTGTGGATTGCGTGAGCCTGCGGTACAGCTCGAACTGGTAGTAGCTCACGATGAACTGCCGGGCGATGGTGGCCGCGAAGTCGCCGTTGGGCTGCTCAAAGATGGCGGCCGACCTGAACTCATGCTCGCGACGGAAGTAGGCCAGCTCGTCTTCGGTCTTGTCCCAGGCGCCACCGGCGTAGGTTAGGAAGCTCCGGGCGTGGCCCAGCTGGTCCAGGGCGATGTTGCCCAGGGCTACGTCCTCCTCCAACTCGGGACCGCGGGAGATCCAGTGGCCCAGGCGCTGCGCGAGGACCAGGCCGTCGTCCCCCAGGCGCAGCGCGTACTCGGCCACGTCCTCGGTGGGTTTGGCCAGGCCGGTGCGGACCTCCAGTGCGATGTCCTCCGGGCGCAGCGCGTTGCCGGGCGTGATGCGCGTGGCGGATGCTGGGCCCACGCCGACGAGGGCCCCGCTGCGAGCTTGCGAGCTGTGGGAGTCGGTGGGGATCACAGGTGCTTGACCCCTTCGCTCTTGGTGTAATACGTGGCGTGCCGGTAGTCCTTGCCCTGCGGGGACTCGAAGAAGGAGCCCTTGGCGTCGGGATCGCTGGCGGCGATGGCGTCGGCCGGGACCACCCAAATGGACACGCCCTCGTTGCGGCGGGTGTAGAGGTCGCGGGCGTTGCGCAGGGCCATGGCGGCATCCGGTGCGTGAAGGGATCCGGCATGGACGTGGGACAGCCCGCGGCTGGACCGGACAAAGACCTCCCACAGGCCCCAGGCGCTGCCGTCGGTGGTTGACGTCACCTCTGGGCCCACGCCGACCGGGGTCCCCGGCCGAGCTTGCGAGGTTGGGGAGTCGGTGGGGATCATGCTGCTTGTTCCTTCGTCTTCATTGACTGTTTTGCTGCGTAAGCCGCGGCTGCTTCGCGGACCCAGGCGCCGTCGTCGTGCGCTTCCCTCCGGCGCTCCAGGCGCTGGGCGTTGCAGGGGCCGCGGCCGGCGAGGACTTCGTGGAATTCATTCCAGTCCAGCGGGCCGTGTTCCCACTTGTTGGTGTCCTCGTTGAAGCGGATCTCGCTGTCCGGGAGGGTGAGGCCCAGTACGCGGACCTGCTCCACCATCATGCCCACGAAGCGGCTGCGGAGTTCGTCGTTGCTGAAGCGCTTGATGTTCCAGGCCATGGACTGCTTGGAATTGGGCGAATCGTCGTCCGGCGGGCCGAACATCATCAGCGCCGGGGCGTACCAGCGGTCCACGGCGTCCTGGGCCATCTGCTTCTGCTCCGGGGTGCCGTGGGCGAGTTCCAGCAGGATCTCGAAGCCCTGGCGCTGGTGGAACGATTCCTCCTTGCAGACGCGCACCATGGCGCGGCCGTAGGGGCCGTAGGAGGCGCGGCACAGCGGCACCTGGTTGCAGATGGCGGCGCCGTCCACCAGCCAGCCGATGGCACCCATGTCCGCCCAGGTCCGGGCCGGGTAGTTGAAGATGGACGAGTAGCGGGCCTTGCCGGCGATGAGATCGGCCATCATCTTGTCCCTGCTCTGGCCGAGCGTCTCGGCAGCGGAGTACAAGTAGAGCCCGTGGCCGGCCTCGTCCTGGACCTTCGCCATCAGGATGGCCTTGCGCTTCAGGCTCGGGGCGCGGGAGATCCAGTTGGCTTCCGGCTGCATCCCGATGATCTCCGAGTGGGCGTGCTGGGAGATCTGGCGCAGGAGGGTCTTGCGGTAGGCGTCCGGCATCCAGTCTTTTGGTTCAATGCGGGAATCCTCGGCCATCACGCGGTCGAAGTTGGCCCGACCGTCTGCTTCTTGGCTGTCCGCGTTGCGCTGGGCGTTGGCTTCCATGGTTGCTCCTATGCACCTGCCTGGATTTGGTCCGACTTATTTACCGACCGTTCGTTCAGGATATGCGGCGAGTGCGGAGGGCGTCAAGGAGGGGCCTGGGGTTGACCCCTAAAGCATCCGGGAACATCGGTGGGAGGCGATCCAGCCGGACCGCCGCCCCGGGCAGCGCCGGCCCGTCCGAATCCCACGTTCCGTCCGCCAGTACGCCGCCGTTGCCTGGTCTCGCTCCATTTCGTGACACAAATGCGCCGGTACGCTGTTCTGCCTCATCGCGGCCATAGACTGGTCACGCTCGGCCAAGTAATGGACGGGCACGAATTTCGGACACGAGTCGTTCCGAGTCGTTGATCGCGGTTGTGGGGGCATCGTGGTTTTGCCCTCACACCTGTCTCAGGTGGGATAGTGGGGGCGTCTTGAACCGTCAGCTTGGCAGTAAGTACATTCTTGAAGACAGCATCGGCCGGGGGGCCATGGGTGAGGTCTTCCGGGGGCACGACCATCAGGGCACCGCCTTGGCGTTCAAAGTTCTGCATCCGGACCTCGCAAGCGATGCCGACGTCGTGGGCAGGTTTGTCAAAGAACGCGGCATCCTGGAAGCGCTCAAGAGCCCCAATCTGGTGGGCGTGGTGGACCTTGTTGTTGAGGGCGCAACCCTGGCAATCGTCATGGAACTAGTGGACGGACCGGATCTCCGGTCATACCTCAGCCAGCGCGGAACCCTCGCCCCGTCCGAAGTGTGCCGGATCGGCTCTGCCGTGGCCACGGGCCTGGCAGCAGTCCATGCCGCCGGAATAGTCCACCGCGACATCAAGCCGGAGAACGTCCTCATGAAGGACTCTGATAGCCACGCCCTTCCCAAGCTGACAGACTTCGGCATTTCCTCATTGGTGGATACCGAACGCGCCCGCAGCACCATGCTGGTGGGAACTCCCCAGTACATCGCCCCGGAAGTCAGCGAAGGCCACGATGTCACGGCCTCGTCGGACCTGTATGCCCTGGGCATCATGCTCTACGAACTGGCCTGCGGGGTCACGCCCTTCGCCGGCGGTTCGGTGATGGCAGTGCTGCGCCGGCACAGCGATGTTCTTCCCGGCCGCCCGGACTCCCTTCCGGACGAACTGTGGGACCTCATTTCGTGGCTGCTGAACAAGCAGCCCGGACAGCGTCCGCCCACTGCCAGGCAGGTAGCCACCATCCTTGACGCGCTGGGCCCTTCCCTGACCAATTTCCCTCCGGGCCAGGTTCTGACAGAACCGCCGGCTCCTGTCACCGGCCTCCAGTCCGGTGTGACCATGGCAGTGCCGTTCACCCAACTGCCCGCCACGTCGGCACTTCCGCGCCAGGGCGCGCCGGACAGGCCCGCTGCCCTGCCGCTTCCCCCTGCGCCTGCGCCGGCAGCTGCGGCCTCAGTGCCCGACAAGCCAAATAAGAAGCGGCGTCTGGTGATAATCGCCGGAATCGCGGCGGCCGTGCTGGCTGTTTCCGCCGGCGCATTCACGGCCGTCAACGCGCTGAGCGGCGCCGGCAAGGACGCAACGGCAAGCGAGACCGCTGTGGCGTCGCAGTCGGCCACCGCAACATCTTCCATTTCGCCTTCAGCATCTGCCTCCGCGCAGAGCACTTCGTCCGCCAGTGCCAGCGCGGCTGCGTCGGCATCGGGCTTCGTGAATGTAGTGGGCAAGCTCCTGCCTGACGCACAGAAGACCCTGGGCACTTCTGTAACCGTGCAAGTGGTGGACAAGTATGACGCCACCAAGCCTGACGGCACGGTGCTGGCACAGGCAGCGGTGACCGGGTCGACGTCGCGCATTGAACTGACGGTGGCGCGCTCGGAAGTAGTGGCGTACCTGGCAGACCGGATCCCCGTCAGCGGCCGCTGGGGCAACTTTGAACCGGCAGTCACTATCTCCGGGACCACATACGCGCACAGCGTTGCCGCGCAAACCTGCGGCTACAACTCGGGCGAATCCGTTGAGTACAACCTGGGCCGCAACTACCAGACGTTCAATGCCACCGCTGGCTTGGGGGATGGCTCCCAGGACAGTACGGCGGTGGTCCTGGTGGAAGTCTTCGCCGACGGCCGCAAGGTGTCGAGCCAATCGGTGACGTATGGTCAAGCGTTCCCTATCAACGCTGACATGACGGACGTACTGCGTATGAAGATCCAATGGCAGCCAACCTCGTGCAACAAGAACAACGGCTCAGCGAACCTTGCGCTGGGCAGTGCGAAGCTCCTGGGTCTGCCTGGCCGCGTACCCGTACCCACTACGGCACCGTGATGACAGCAGCGGGAACCCATCTTGAAGTCCGCTTCGGCGTCCGCTCCTGGGTACTTGCGCCGGGCGATTCAGCCCGGATCGGGCGGGGCACCGAGGTGGAAATCAGCGTCCCGGAGCCGTCCGTTTCGCGGATCCATGCCTTCGTCCACTACGACGACGGTTGGTGGATCCAGGATGAGGGGAGTGCCGCCGGGCTCTGGGTAGGAGGCAGGCACGAGCCCCATGCCAGGATCGACGCCGCCACCTTCGCCCATTTAGGCAATCCAGAGTCGGGTGCACCCGAGGTCACCCTGACGCTGCGCGCGCCCGAGCGTGCGCCCGCCGCTTTCGCGGCCGGTCCTGCCCCGGCAATGCTCACGGCAGGGACTGTGCGGCTGGGCCGCGGCGCGGGGAACGACGTCGCGATCTCCGACGTAATGGCCTCGCGGAACCACGCGGTTCTTCGTCCGGCCGGAATGCAGATCCTGGTTGAAGACCTGGGCAGCCTCAACGGCACCTTCCTTAACGGCCGGCGCGTTTCCGGAGAGGCCACCGCCCAGCCTGGCGACCGGCTCACGATCGGCAATACCGACTACCGGATCGCCATGGCCGGCACGGGCCTGACAGTCGAGAAAGTTCCGGACGGGGAAGGCCTGCGGCTGGATTCGGTTGGCTATGAGATCCGCGATGGACGCAAGGCTAAGGCGCTGCTCCGGGACGTCGACTTCGCCTCCGCCCACGGACGCCTGCTGGCGGTCATCGGCCCGTCGGGTGCCGGAAAATCCACGCTTATGAGCGTCATGACCGGCGCCAACCGTCCGACGTCGGGCAGCGTCCGTTTCGATGACCAGGACATCAACAAGAACTACGAAGCCCTCCGCACCCGGATCGGGTTTGTCCCGCAGGAGGATATCCTGCACCGGACCCTGACCGTCCGGCAGGCCTTGGAGTTCGCCGCCAGGCTTCGCCTGCCCGCGGATACAACTGCCGAAGAGCGCCGCGCGCAGATCGACAGCGTCCTGGCGCAATTGGGTCTGGTGGAGCACGCCGGAACGAAGGTCAGCAGGCTGTCCGGCGGGCAGCGAAAACGTGCGTCCGTGGCCCTGGAGCTGTTGACTGAACCCTCACTGCTGATCCTGGACGAACCCACGTCCGGGCTGGACCCCGCCATGGACAAACAGGTGATGGACACGCTGCGGCAGCTCGCCAACGCAGGGCGCGTGGTGGTGGTAGTGACGCACAATGTGGCCAACCTGGGGGTCTGCGACCAGGTGATTCTCCTAGCCAAGGGCGGATTGCCCGCCTACGCGGGGCGGCCCGACACCATCCTGTCCCACTTCAAGACGGCCGACTGGGCCGGTGTGTTCAAGAAAGCCTCCGAGGAAGCGGACGAGCTTTACGGAAACTTCCGCAAACTGAACCCTGCCGAGCCTAACGTCCACCCGGAGCCCTCGGACGTGGCGACAGCACCACCGGCAGCAGCTGCTCCGCCGACGACGTCCCGCATCCGCCAATTGCGGGCGATCATCACACGGCAACTGTTCCTACTCTGGGCAGACAAGGGCTACTTCATCTTCCTGACGCTTCTGCCCCTCGTTCTGGGCGGCCTCGCATTAGTGGTTCCCGGCACTAAAGGCTTCGGCACACCCACGCTAAAAGAAATAGGCGAACCCAGCCAACTTCTCGTGGTACTGATTTTCGGGTCCGCGTTTATGGGAATGGCGCTTTCCGCCAGGGATTTGGTCAGCGAAAGAGCTATTTTCCGTCGCGAGAATGCAGTCGGCTTGCGCCCTGGACCTTATCTTCTTGCTAAATCAATTGTCTGCACCGTTGTGTGCTTTATTCAGTCTGCCGTGATGACGGGAATTGTCTTGGTTGGGAAGCCCGCGCCCGACAATTATCTGGTGTCCGAAATTCCGGGACTGGAAATCTTCTTCGCCATTGCCCTGACGGCCTGCGTGTGCAGTTTCCTGGGGCTGGCCATGTCCGCCTGGGTCCAGACCTCGGAGCAGGTGATGCCGCTGCTGGTTGTCACTGCCATGGCCATGCTTGTCCTCGCCGGCGGCCTGATTCCCGTCACTGGCCGGGCCGGCCTGGAGCAGGTCTCCTGGCTGTCCCCCACCCGCTGGGGCTTTGCCATCGGGGCGCAGTCCATTGATTTGAAGGCGTTGGTGCCCACCACCGAGGATGACTGGCTGTGGACCCACTCGCTCAAGCGTGCAGGCCTCGCCACGGGGGCGCTGCTGGCGCTGGGGGCCTTCTCCTGGATCCTTGCCTGGGCGCGGCTGATCAAACTGCCGCGGAACAACGGGTAGCGGCATTCCGTCCCAGGAGTGCCCTCAGCTGCAGGCCACCGTCGATTCCGAATTGCCGCTGGGGTTCATGACCTTGACGTAGGCCCCCGCGACTCCGGCCAGGGCCTGGCACGCGTCCGAGGCGCTGGTGTAGGGACCGCTGTAGACGGCGTAGATCCGCGTACCGTTCTTTGAGACTTGGTTCAGGGCACTGCAGCTTCCTTCTGTCACCAAGTAGCTGCTGCCAGGGTAGGCGTTCAGTGACTTCTGGATCTCGGTAGCGTAGCTGCCGGGGGTGATAGCCGAAGCGTAAAACGTCAGGTACTGGCCGTCGCACGGCACAATCTTCACCGGCACAGTAAGTCCGAGATCCAGGCTGGAGATTCCGGAACCCGCATTCGCCGTCGCGGCCGCCGGAGGCGCGGTTTCGGCCACGGGCGGCGGGCTGGTGATGACAGGTGCCATCTGGAACGTCGGCGTGGAAATGGCGCTGGGTGAAGCTGCCGACGGCGTTGCGGACGCTGCGCTGGAGGCGGAGGCTGCGCTGGAGCCGGAGACTGCCGGTGCGGCACTGGACGGCGCCGCCCCATCGAACCCGGCCAGTGCGGAGAGTCCCGGGATGAACACAACAGCCGCCGCCCCCACGGCCGCAAGGAGAAGAAGCCCCGCGAAGACCAGCAGGGCTATCCGGCCCCTTCGCGGCCCTGTGTTGCCGGACGGCACGCCTGCAGGACCGGGCGCGGGCGGGGGTGGCGGAGGCGGCTGCGACATTGTGTGGTCCTTACGTGGCTTTGGTGGCGATTGAAGGGTTGTTGGCCAGCCACCCCATGAGGGCTTCGGTCAGCCGGCCGTAGCCGGCCCGGTTGGGATGCAGAAGTTCCTGCGCAGCGCTTTGCTTCTGGGCTGCGTCAATGAGCGCAGTGGGCAGAACGGTGTGGACGTAAGGCTCCTGACCACAGGCGCCATGGCCCGCCAAAGCGTCCTCGGTGGCGGGGACAAAATGGATGCCTGGGTACGAGGCCGCGGCTTCTTCCGCACCCCTGCGGATAGAGCTGTTCAGGGCGGCCGTCAGCTCCCTGGCGAAACCGGCCTCCGCCGGGCTGATCCGGCCGCACTCCCCAGAGGTCTCCCCAAAGAGCTGTGGGTACGCAGGGGCCAGGACTGTTTTGCCGTCGACCCGGTCCGCCACGCGGCGGTATGCGCCCGCCAGTGCGTCGGTCAACGCTCCTGCAGACCGGAGCGCTCCCGCTGTGAACGCCGGGTCGAAGGTGCAGTCGGCTTCTGAGAGGACGCATTGATTGAATATCTCGGCGAAGCGCATGTCGTTGCCACCCAGCATCACCAACGTGATGTCAGGGGCCTCGCCGGAAATCGCCTCCAGCTGGGCTGGTTCGGCGCGGGCGTTGAACTCTTCGTCCTGCTGAACAGCGTCAAGGTTCCGGATGATGGCCCGGGAACACCCTGCGTTGGTGAGGTCTGCAGCCGTCCCGGAAAACCAGCCAGCCGCGCTTCGGTGGCAGCGCTGCTGCGGCCCGTCCGTGCCGCTGAAGTAGCTGCCGGCACCCTCACCCGCCGCCAGGGAATCCCCCAGTAGCATGATGGTCACCCCGGCTAAGGCGGCGGGGTCCTGCGGCGGCTGAACGGGCTGGGGCGAGGAAGCAGTGGCTGTGGCGACCGAAGTCGGTCCTGCCGCGGTGGGCGTGGCGGGAGCGACCGCCTGTCCCACGCCGGTGAGCGCAGCAACGGTGGCCGCGGCAAGAATTGCCACGGCCACCGAGGCTGGCCGTTTTTTCACTCCCGGCGCTGCGCCAGGGCTGCGTCGATTTCGGGGTCCTGCTGCTCGGCAAGCCAGGTGAGGAGAGCCGGATAGGCCGCAGGGTTTCCGGCAATCAGGGCGCGGGCCTGCGGAAACTGCGCGGCGATCTCATAGAGGCGGGCAGGCGGCGCTTCGGGATCGGCCGACTCCGCCAGGATCCGGGCCAGCGCCTCGTCTACCTGAACTGCCGTGCCCCCACCCTGCATCTCCGGCTCGCTGCCGGAGGCGCCATGGACCACGGGGGCCGGCTGGAAGGCGTCGCTCGGCTGGAAGGCTACATCCGGCGTCGTGCTTTCCGGCTGGCTCCACACGGGCGCGGGATTCTCAAAGGTGAAACCGCCCTGGACGGCGTTACCGGCAGTCCGGAAAGCTTCCCGCTGGGACGTTGAACCGAACATCGACAGAACCAGGGCTACCGGGAGCGCAAAAGCGATCAGCAGGCCCGGTGTACCGTTCCACGCCATGTGGGCCGTGGCAGCCATGATGACGATGACGAGGCCAAGAATGAACAGCACCGCAGCGTAACCGGCCGTGACAAGGTAGGACTGCCTGGTGTGCTGCTTCAGGGCAGACTTTGCGACGAAGCCGCCTGCCGCGCCGACCACTGCCAGGAAGATAACCACGACCCAGGGGACCGCATTGGCGGCCACGCCGTAGCCTGCGTAGGTTGCGTAGGAAATCAGCACGAGCGCGGACACCACCACCAGCAGGGCCAGGACGATGATCGCGAGCGTTGTAAGCACCCGGGTCCTCGCCAGGGCGCCGTTGGCGTCCCCCGCCTCGGCGTGGGTGCAAATCCTGGCCACTGAGGGAGACGCCGCCAGCGCTCCGAAGGCCATCCAGAAGAAGATACTGAGCTCTGGCGAGAATGCCTGGAAGTTGAGTGAGGTCACGGTTACGGCGGGGATGAGTGCCAACAGCGCCATTCCGGTACCGGCCACGCCCACACCGATTCCGATGAGGCGGCGCAGATTGTGCCCGCGGCTTGCCCCGTTGGCGGTCCAGACCAGGAGGGCCACATTGGCTGCTGCGAGCAGGACAGTGGCAAGCGTGCTAGCCCACTCGACGGACGGCATCAGGGTCATCCGTTCAATGAACTGAACCACAGAGAGCACACCGACGACGACGGCGAAACCGAGGAGCGCGATGCCCCACCGCTTATCCGTGGTTGCGTCCGCCGCTGCCGATCCCAGCTCCGCGCGGCGGGGTTGGGCCGCCAAAATCGCCCCGGCGAGGCCAAATGCCATGGCCGGACCCAGACCGCTCTTGTTGATCAGTTCCAGGACCAGGTAGACCAGCACGAGTACAAAGTACGGGGCGTTGGCAGCAAACCGGGCCAGCTGTGTCTTCCGGTAATCCCAGGCGTGCCCGAAGACCCCGGAACGCCAAAGGTAAGGAATTGCAATGCTGAACATACTCACCAGCGTGATGAGGATGACGTCGATCCTTGTGGCCGCGACGCTCCCGGCGGCGGTGGTGCCGTAAGTCCAGACCATGAACATGGAGATCAGGAGGAGGAAGACCGACAGTCCGTCCCGGACGTAATCGGACACAGGCACGGATGCGAACGCACCCGACGTCACGCGGGGTGCTGGAGCGAGGCCCTGGTGCGGGTTTTCGTGCGTGGCCTGCTGGGCTTTGGGCTGGGGCTGTTGGGCTTGGGCCTGCTGAGCTGGGGCCTGTTGCGGCGTTCCGCAGGAGGTGCAGAACCGTGCGCCCGGCGCAAGCTGGCCTCCGCAATTGGTGCAGTAAGACATGACTGCCTTTCAGTGGTTGATGGAAGTGCGGGAGCGGCTGTTTCGCCGGCTACTGGTTCTCATAAGACAGGTCGAGGTATGCGTAGCCCGAAAAGTAACTCTTGGAGGATGTGGACTCCACATCCAGCATGAGAGTGTGGCTTCCCACGCCCACGGGGATGCCTGTGCTCTTCCCGACAGTGGGATCAACGTCATAGCTCTTTCCGTTGATGGTGGCTACGATCTTGATGCCGGAGCTTGTGCCGGAAGTCGGTTTCAGCAAGAGCGCGCCGGCCCGGTCCGTGGGCACGGTGACGCTAAAGCTCTTTGACGACGACGAGATGTACGTGCTGGAAACGGATTTGCTTCCACTGATGGTTGCCGGCTCCACGTATTCCAGGATGTGGATCTTGCCCTTAAGCCCTGCGCTCTTGCCCGTGCGGGCAGCATCCCGGAATTCGCTCCCCGCCCAGGCCATGACCTTGTACTCACCTGGTTCGAAGGTGACGGAGTTGTAGTCGCCCGTGGCGACGCCTCCCTTTTCCTCCTTGCCGTCGGCGGAATAGAGCCTCACCGCGCCAAGGGTGGACTTGTTCTCAAGCTGTAACTTGGTGGCCTCTTCCAGCTTGAGAGTGGACACCGCGTACCCGGCATTGTTGAAGTCGAGGTCCTTGGACTCGCCCAGGCTGATCGAACCTGAGGCAGCCTGCGAACGCGCCAGGCTGCTCACAGCCAGTGACTGCTCATGCGTAAGGCTCTTCACGGCGCTGACCAGGTGATCAGCCGCAGAGTCCAGGACGCTGACCCGCCATTTGCCGTCCTCATTTACCGTGGTCAGGGCAAACTTGCCATCGTGCGAGAGGAGGGCACTGACCCAGTTGATCTCGCCGTAGCCATATCCACTGGTCTGGTAGGCCGAACCGTTGAGGCAGTTGCCATCCTGGCTGGAGGAACTGTTCTTGAAGCACTTGTCCGTCAGAGTGAACTTGTCACTGCTGCCTGTGGAGACGTTGATTTGGCTGACGTAGGCCTGTGCCCGGTTGCCTTCACGGGGACCTTCGGTGAAGTCCACGTTGCCAAAGGAAAACTTGGAACTGGAGCTCGTGTTGACCTTGTTCCACAGATGCCCGTAGAGGTACAGGATGTTGGCTTCGTCCTTGACCAGGAACGGCGCAACCTGCGAAGCAGTCTGTGACTGGGACGCCTGGACAGCCGATTTGGCTGCGCTCTGCGGGCTATCGCCGCCTGTCTGGCTGGACGCCGGGATAAATCCGCGCGGTGTTGCCTGGTAGCTGTTGACAGCCTCCAGCACTGAACCGGCCACGTTGATGTACCAGCGCCCGTCCTTCTTGGTCGCCAGTAACGACAGGCCGGAGTTGGACGGCCCCAGGTCACTGATGTCCAAGGTCTGGTCTGTGACCGAAGCATTTTCAAAGTTGTCCACGAAGGAACGGATGGCGCCCTTGGTCTGGGCCGGATCGACGTGCAGTTTGATCTCGCCGCTGCTGATGTGAACCACTGCAACGTCCTCGGACACCTGGCTGACGGAGGGGTTGATCCCCGAGAACGTCACATCCACGCCGTCGAATACGAGCTCTGAACCTGCGTCCGCGCTGTCCTTCGTGGAAACGGACTTGGCAGCGTCGGCGATGCCCTCATCCTTGACCTTCTTCACAACTGCATCCTGGACCCGCATCACCGCGTCGCGCTCGTGCGGTGACACCATGGTGAAGAGTCCCACCAAGTCCTTGTTGGTCACAGCCTCGAGGGACTTCGTGACCGCCTGCTCGGGGCTGTCCGCACCACCGCGCAGGATGTTGGTCAGCACAATGGCGCCCACTACACCCGCGATGGCGAGCACGCCCAGCACAGACAACAGAATTGTCAGGCGCCGCGACAGCTTGAAGGACTTGCGCGGCGTCCTGGGCTGGGGGGCGGGCGGAGGCGCAGCTCCCGGGTTGACTTGGTCAGTCAGCAGGACACGGGAACCGCATGACGCACAAAATTGTGCTCGCGGCGCGAGAGCCGTCCCGCACGCCGGGCAGAATGACGCGGCTCCGCTCGGTGTTCCATCCTTTGTGGACTCACTAAAAATGGTCTGTTCCACGGCATTCCCCCAAATGTTTTTATGTGTCTCCATAGAACATTCGATGGAGATTTATAAGTCAAAGCTTAGATTAGAGGGACGATGCCGCCACTGCAAGTCGGTATGAACATACTTACTGGAAACATTTCAAGTCAATGCAAAAGCATGGGGAACGCTGAGCTTTTCAGTCCTATTTCAGCTGCTCCCAGCCCTACCTCCGTATTCCGGCAATACAACGCATAGGCGGTCCTAAAACAAGCCGAAAAATAGCCAAGCTTTTCCACAAAAGTCCGGTTAACGACGTCGTGCGTTCACTGGGGTTCTACAAGCTCGATCACCACCTCATGACACGGCCGGAGCTGGCCAACCTGGCCCACTTGCGCCGGGCCCGTGACCTGATCGACCGTGACTACGCCCGGCCGCTGGACGTGCCCACCATGGCCGCCAGGGCCCTCATATCAGCGGCGCACTTCTCCCGCCAGTTCAAGGCCGCCTACGGTGAGACGCCGTACAACTACCTCATGACGCGGCCGATCGAACGCGCCATGGCGCTGCTGCGCGCCGGCGCCAGCGTGACCGACGCGTGCATGGAAGTGGGCTCTACGTCCCTGGGTTCGTTCAGCTCGCGGTTCACCGAGATCGTCGGCATGACGCCCAGCGCCTACCGGGCCCGCGAACACCACGCCGTGAAAGCGATACCCCCATGCATCGCCCGCAGCACACCCGGCCCGCACGCAAACCGAGCAGGATTGAAGAAGCCTCTTCCTAGCCCGAATTTTTCATGAAGGTCGGGCTGGCCTCCGGGTCCCGGTTTGATTCTCGTCCGGGTTGATTCTTTGGTTTCGGGCGCGCTGGTGGGGCCGGGTGTCGCTGGTTGGGCGTCGGGTTCCACGTCTCCGATGGGTCGCGCTGGTCGTTGTTGGGGTGGCCGGGTGGCTTTCAGGCCAGGAGCCGGCCCCGTTGTCGGAGACCGGTTTTCAACTCTGCAACGGCGGTCAGGAGCATGGTGATTGTGCCGGCTTCGGGGGCTTTGTCGGGGATGAGTAGCCGGGTCCGCCGTGCCCGGGTGATGAGTTTCCCGGCGGTGGCGAAGAGCCGGTAGCGCCACCGTTTCATGTCCCATCCCCGGGCTCTGTGGCCCGTTGGTAACGCGGTCAGTTGCAGCCAGGACACCAGATTCATGGCCAATGCTGCGATGTTTGCCCAGGCCTGATTGGCGTGGAAGTCAAAGAACGGAAGCTTCCCGAGCCCGGTGTTCTTCAGGGTTTTGATCCGGTTTTCACACCGTCCGCGGGCCCGGTGCCGGGCATCAAGGCTGGGCCCGTGCCAGGACGGCGAGTTGGTCAGGAACGCTGTCACCCGGTGCCCGTCCACATCCAGCAGCGTCGCCTGCCCCCGGGATGCAGCGGCTCGGCACGCAGATACAGGTTTGTCCCTGCCGGGTAGTCGGTGAGCCCGAGGACGTCGGTGGCGTTGACGACCCACGCGTCCTTGCGTTCGTCGCCGGTCTGGTCCAGTGCCGGTTGCCAGTACTGCTTGTCGTCGATCCACGCGACCATGCGGGTCTTCATCACCGGGACCGGGTAGGAGACACTGAACTGGACCCCTAACGATGCGAGGTAGTGCAGGAATTTCCGGGATGCCCCGGCGCTGTCGGTGCGCACGAGGATTTTCTCACCCATGAGTTTTCCGTGCTGGTCGTAGAAGTCGTCGGGGAGTTGGGCGATGGCCTGGGTGAAGACCTTGATGTGGTCATCCGCGCTGTTTGCCCCGGCATTACCAGGGCGTAGGAGTGCCGCCAGGATCTCCCCGGTCCCGTTGAGTGTGCCGTAATCGACGCTGGCGATGAAGGGAGCGAACCCGTACCCGCCCTTGTATGTGCCGACGGCTTCTTCCTTGTCGCTGTGGGAGGTGACGAGGGTGGCATCCAAGTCCACGATGAGCGGATCCAGCGCTGTGGCCTTCAGGCCCGGGTTCCGGTCCCCGGCAGCCTCCCACACCCGTGAACGCAACTCCCGCGTCAACGTGGCGAACCCGTAGCTGAAGAGATCCGGGTTGGTCACGGTCCGCTCAAAGAACCGCGAGATCGTCGCGTTCGAAGCAACCTTCCCGAAGACCCCCGCACCTGTCCGCAGAATATCCAGATCGGACACGTGCTCCCCGCCGCCGGCGAGCATGACCGCCAACGAGCCCAGGATCGTGCCGGGCCGATGGCGGGCCCCGGAGGGGACGAACTGGCCCAAACGGTCCTCGCACAAGCCCCGGAATCCGAGCGCGTCAACAAGGGACGTCACCACATTCAGCCCGGCGTGGGAGACCAGTTGCTGCCCCGTCGTGGCGACAGGAAGGGACGGGAAAACTCCGGTAATCTTGGACATCAGAAAGGTGCTTCTTTCAGCCGGTAGAAAAGTGCGTCAACAACACTATTTTCCCAGCTCAGAAGCACCTTTCGTCGCTTAAACACACCCTGCGGGCACCACCCTCATGAAAACCCCGGGCTAGCCGCTGACAATCCACTGTCGAGAGCGGGGCGTGTGATGGCCTCGATGGCGTCGTCGTCGTATCAGCGCCCTATTAAAAGTGAATAAACCGTCCATACATTTGCTATGGCTACGACGCAACGCCGCTCATAGACTTCATCGTCGACTGCCGGCCTGAAGGCTAGGCGGGCGACTGCCGCCGTCGGACGTCCCTCCCCACTTCCTCCGCCCTGGACACGCAAAAGCACGGTGTGTCCCGGGGTTGCGGTGGTTTCTTGGAGGGCAACTGGGCGGGAGCGGTTTGATTTCGACAAGCTCAATCACCGGGCGGGGAAGGCTCAAGCACCGGGTTTCGACGGGCTCAACCACCGGGTTTTGGCGCGGCCGATGACCGTTGGCGCATAGTTGCAGAGTGCCCAGTACGCGGAGCCTGCGGCCAGCGAGGCCACCACGGCGAGGGCGGGGCTGAGCTCAACCACCAGGGGGTAGACCAGCCAATGCACGAGATAGATGTGCAGGGACGCGCTGGCCAGCAGAACGGTGAGGCGCCGGAGCCCGGCCGGGACGGGAATGCTGGGCAGCCACAGGAGCAGGAGGATCCCGGCCAGGACAGTCAGTTCTCGGGCGGGGTTGTCGAAGAACCCCGGGATGGTCAGAGCGGCAAGGACACTGACGGCGCCTCGCTGAAGGATATGGCGGGCCCGGGCAACCGCCCATCCCAAAGCGAAGAGCCAAAGCGCCGGCGTGGTGTGCGGAATTCCCGGCTCAAAAAGCTCATAGCGGGTGAGCAGCCCGGCGGCGAGCAGCACCAGAGGAAAAAGGAACGGTAAGCGCTTTTCGGCACGGCTTACCCAGGGCACGGCGAGCAGGGCCGTCATGCTGGCCAACACGTAGAAGAGCACCTCGATGAACCAGAAATGCGAGCGGGTGGTCACCTCTTCGGGTCCGATAATGGCGTGGAGGAGGACGATATTCGCCAGGCTGTATCTGTCGGTGATCAGGTAGGCGAAGCCGATGAAGGCCATGCTGGGGATGATGACCCTGGCCAGGCTGGCGGCTTGTTTCCGCAGCCGCGGCACACGCTCCCCGGCAAGCTGGAACCGGGCGAAGTTGAACCCCGCCACGGCCATGAGCACGTGTGCGGCACCCTGCCAGTGCAGGAATCCAATATGGGTACTGACAATCAGGAAAATCGCGGCCGCCCGCAACACGATGCTGGTTTCAAGCCGGGCAAACACTCCTCTCCGCTTCCGCGTCCGTGGCTGCTCAAGCCGGGCCCCAAGCACTCCCACCGGGGTGATGTGCCAGTCCGTTGGCAAGTGTCCCAATGCCTGCTCAAGCCGCACTGACGCTGCCACATACGAAAGCGAGTCCCCGCCGAGCGAAACGAACGTGTCGCCGTCGGAAATGTCAGTCAGCTCCAGCGTGTCCGCAAAAATCCGCACCACGCTGTCCTGCGGGTCAGCCCCGGATACAGCGCTGGACGCCGGGTCCTGAACTGCGGGGCCGCCCTGCTGGGAGAGGGCCAGGACGGCAGGGTAGTCCGGTTTGCCCGATGCCAGCCGCGGGAGTTCCTGCACCGCGTGGACGTCCAGGGCAGCGCGCGGCAGGCCGATGCCCTGGGCGAGGAGTTTGCCCACCAGCGCCGGGTCGTGTTCACCTTCGACGGCGACCACGAGCCCCTGGTCCGTGCCGGCACTCGCCGCCTGAATGCCAAGGTCGGCAAGGATCCGTTCCACCTGCCCAAGGTCGACGCGGAGACCCACGACCTTGACGAACCGGCTGCGCCTCCCCACCACCTCGTACAATCCGTCCGCATTCAGGCGGGCCAGGTCTCCGGTGCGGAGTTCATCCACAGTCCGCCCGAGGCCCAGGTCCTCCGGCGTCCCGGCGTATCCCAGCATCACGTTGGGCCCGGAATAGACCAGCTCCCCATCCTCCAGTCCAGGGACCGGGTCGATCCGGAACGCCCCGCCCGGGACCGGGATTCCGATGGCGCCGGGCGAAGCACTTGCCAGCCGCGGCGGGAGGTATGCCATGCGCGCGGTGGCCTCCGTCTGGCCATACATCACAACGAGGCCCCAGCCGCTCCGTGCACCTAGTTCAGCGTATCGCCGGACCAGGTCAGGGCCGAGCCTGCCGCCGGCCTGCGTCACATACCTGAGCGTGGGCAGATTCATTGCCGCGAAGCCCACCCGTTCGAGCAATTCGAAAGTATAGGGAACGGCCGCGAATGACGTGGCGCCCTCGATGCGGAACAGATCCCAGAAGGAGGGGTCCACCACGGACAGATCCGTCAGGACCAGCCTGGCGCCACGCAACAGGTGGCTGTTGATCACTGACAGTCCGTAACAGTAGGACATGGGCAGCGTGGTCATTGCCCGGTCATCTTCGGTGATGCCAAGGTATTCCGCGATGGATTCTGCGTTGGCCTGCAGGTTTTGATAGGACAGCCGCACGAGCTTGGGTGAGCCGGTGGACCCTGAGGTGCTCAGCAGAAGCGCCAGGTCTGGGTGCAGAGTATGTCCGGTGCCAGGCCTTCGCTCCTCCAGGACCATCTGGCCGTTTGCGGAACGAAGGATAACGTCCGGATCGTAGGCCGCGACAAGGGACTCCAGGGCGGCAGGCTTGTCCGCGGGCAGGAGGATCAGCGGATGACCGGCAGCCATGGCCGCCAGATACCCCACCAGCGAGTCGACGTCATTACCGGCCGTCAGGGCCACCAGCCGGCGTTCGGTGCCGAGGCGCCGGCCAAGCTCCCAAACACGGTCAGCCAGTTCCCGGTACGTCAGGACACCATTGCTGGTGGCAACGGCAGTCCTGTCACCGTTGTCCGCAAGGTTGGCGGCAAAGTGCAGGCGTTGAAGGTCAAGTTGGATGCTCATAGCGCGGGTGGTCCATAAGGTGTCTTCGGGGAGATTAGGGGAACCTAACTCGAAAACAGTACACCGGGCTTGGGTGAATTAAGAAACCAAAGTGTGCCCTATTTCCACGGTTGCTGGCGTAATGGGCGAAGACCGGACGGGTAATGCCGGACGGGTAATGCCGCGAAGGGTGGTGATGTCCAGGTTCCCTCGGGTTGTGCTGACGTGTCATTTCACGGTGAGGGTGCCTTTCATGTTGCCGTGGAAGATGCAGTGGTACGGGTAGGTTCCGGGCTCGGCCGGGGCGGTGAAGCTGCCGGCGCCGGCTTGGATGGTGGTATCGAACGCCGCGCCGGTGTCCGCGGTGATGGTGTGCGCTTCTACGTCTTCGTTGACGACGCTGATCGTCGCTCCGGGGCTTACGGTTTCGGATCCCTGGTATTTGAAGCCCTTGATCAGGATTTTTGCCGCGGCTGCGGCCGGCGAAGATCCGGGGCTGGAGTTGGAGGGGGCGGGGGCTTGGGTGGTGGGCACCGCTGAGGCTGATCGTTCCGTCACAGTCGGTGCCGCAGTGGTGCCGGACCCGGACATGCCAGGGGTTCCACAACCGGCCAGAGCCAGCAGCGAAGCTGCTGCCGCTGCCAGTCCGAGAAACTTACGCGTGCTGCTGTTTTCCTTCATGGTCAAACCTTTCGTCGGCTGCTGGATCAATCGAGGTCCGTTTCAGGCTTTGAGTTTGGCGTAGATGACGTAGTTGTCGTCGAAGAGCCCGGTGGCGGGGTCGTAGCCGTCGCAGGTGATCAGGCGGAGTTCGGCTCCCGGGGTGTTGCCGTAGACCTCGAGGGTGGGGAACTCGTTTTTGCTGTAGAGGGCTCCGCGGTCAACGGTGAACACGGCCGTACTGCCGTCGGTTCGGGAGACGTTGATCTCGGTACCGGGTGTGAGTTTGCGGAGGTCCGCGAAAACACCCTGGTTGCCGCCGAGCGCGTTGACGTGGCCCAGCATCACGGCGGGCCCGCGTTCGCCGGGGGTTGGTGAGCCGTTGTACCAGCCCGCTGGTGCGCCGCTGCCGGTGTCCTGCGGGACTTCCAGGGAGCCGTTCTCCCGCAGGCCCAAGTGGAGCAGGTCGGTCCGGACCCCGATCGAGGCAATGCTCAGGGTGACCGGAGCTGAAGCACCCAACACCGGAAGCTGTTGGGCAGCCGCCGCCGGTGCAGCCGGTGACGGCACGGCGGGTGTGGCCGAGGGCGGGCTGGCCGCCACCGAAGACGAGGCAGAGGCCGAAGGCACCGCGCCGGCCTCGGGAGTTCCCGCTGTTCCGGCGGCGCAGCCAGCCAGGGCCAGCAGGAGCAGAACCCCGGCCGACGCGGGGGCCAGGAAGCCCCGCGGCGGCCGTGGTTCTTGGTTCTCACAGTAGTGATCCGCTCAGCCTGGGCTTAGGCTGCTGCGTTGGCGTTGCGGCGGCGCACAGCGTACGCTCCACCGGCGAGAGCGACCAGGACCAGGCCACCGCCGAGGGCGAGGGCTCCGGCGTCGTTCCCTGCCTGCTGGCTGACACCGGTGTCAGCACCGCCGGCAGGCATCTTCATCTGCCCGGCCGTCAAGGTACCGCACAGCGCGGGGGACGTCGCGGCCAGCGGCAGGGTCGGCGCGAGGTCTGACTTGGCGGCCTGGCCGGCTGCGCTGAGGGTGGCGGGGTCAAGGCCGTGGACCACAACAACGGCGGTACCGGCTTTCAGGGCGGCCTTGGTTTCGGCGTTCACCTCGAACGTGCGGTCAATGGTGTAGGAGGCACCCTGCCCGGCGACCTTAAGGTCCAAGCCCGCTGCCGGGCTGGTGTCCCCGCTGGTGGAGAGCGTGGTGAGGATTCCGCCGTAGAACGGGGCACCTTCGGTGGTGGAAATGACCTTGTCGCCGTCCTTATCGGCCGACGGTGCCGGACAGGTGCCCTTGGCTCCGCCGTGGATGTGCTGGACGTGCGGGTACGGCGCGTCCATAAAAGTCGCGGCCAGGCCCGAAACATTCAGGACAACGTGAGCCTGATTGCCCGTAACGTCAACAGTGACGGTGCCCGAGCCCGTGCTGCCGTTAATCTGGCCCAGGGTCGACTGGTAGGACTGATCCGCTGCCATCGCGGGGGCACTGGAAAGGGCCAGTGCGGCCAAAGCCAGCGTGGGGACGGCCATAAAGCGAAGTGTCTTATTCATTGAAAAGATCTCCTCATACACGCGAGTGTGATGTTGGTGCCCCCCGAAGAAGGGGGCACGGGTACTTCGGAGCCATAGCGGAAAAGGATGGGAACGGATGTGAACCCGGACACACCAATGTTTCGTTCCGCACGGCTCGGCCGGTTACGGCTGGCCTTGCTCAGGACAGGGGACCCGTCTTGGATCAGCCCGCTGCAGCCCTGCGGCGGCCCCGGGCAGTTAGCGGCGATCCCGGCCACCACGTCCGGTGCAGGGCGTAACCGGCCACAGCCAACCCGCCCGCAGCTGCTTCGGCGACCGCGGTGAGGACCTTGGCCGCATACCAGACGGGTTCATACATGGCAGGCAGCGGCCCGAGGGCAGGGACCTGCACGTACCGGTAGAGGATGACCGCGGCCAGGGATGAGAACCCAACCACTGCGGCGGCCGCGAAGGCGGCCGGCGAACCCTTGAACAGCACAAACGCCGCGGCCACCACTGCGGCTCCCGCCTGGACCAGGAACAGGGTGCCTTGCCCCAGACCGCCGGGCGCGGCCTGCTGGTACCCCGGGGCGAGCTGGACATGGACCACGGCACTGATAACCAGGGCCGCCGCGGCACAGCCACGCAACACCCAAACAGTGTTCTTCCGTGCGGCGGGGCTTAGTTCCGGCCGGTTCATTTCACAACCAGCGTCCCGGTCATTCGCGGATGAAAAGTACAAATAATCCCGTACTCACCGGGAACAGCCGGTGCCTGAAGGATCACAGTCGCGCCTGCCGGGACCTCGACGTCGAAAGCGCGGTTGTCTTTGGCCGTGAAGGTATGCGGGGCGCTGTCCGCGTTCGTTACCGTGACCGTCGCTCCCGGTTTTACGGATGCCGGAACTTCGTACGCGAAGTCCCTGATGGTGACGACGGCGTCACCGGACTGTCCCGGCGCATCAGGGGACGGGGCGGAGGTACTGCTGCCGGCCGGGGGTGCGCTCTGCACCCCGCATCCGGTGATGCCGGCGAGCGACACGGCCATAGCTACGGCCAGAACACGATCGATGGTTCTCATGAGAATCTCCTCGACGGGCGTGTTGTTGTTCCTCCGCGCACGCCCGGTGGCGAACGTCAGGAAACTACCCCGCGCAGATTATTCGCCGCCGACGGCGCCACGGACTGCCCGGTACGGCATCTCTGCGGTCCGGGCGCCGGCAGCAAGGCCTGAAGTGGCGGACTACGCCGGTTCGAGTTCCGCTCGGAGCCGCGAGAGGCCGTCCCTGATGCGGGACTTAATGGTGGGCAGCGGTGTGGCGAGCCGTTCGGCGACCTCGCGGTAGGTCAGGCAACCAAGATAGGCCAGGACGATGGCCTCGCGCTGGAGCGGGGACAGGCAACCCAGGCTCTGGTGAAGGGTTTGGGCGTCCATCCTGTTGATGACCGTCTCGGATACTTCGTCATTAGCCGTGTTCTCGGTATAGCCGGCCCAACGCCTGTCCCGGATTTGGCTGCTCTGTTGCGAACGGACCCTGTCAACCGCTCTGCGGTGCGCGATCGTCATGAGCCATGCCATGGGGCTTCCCGCGATCGGGCTGTATTTCGACGACGTTTGCCAGACCATGAGGAAAACTTCCTGGGTTACGTCCTCACTTAGCTCGTGATCGATGAGAACGCGGCGGACCAGGCCGAAAACCCGTGCCGACGTTTGACCATAAAAATCGCTGAACGCCTGATGATCACCCTGCGCTGTCCGGCCAAGGAGATGCGCCAGGGCATCCCTGGCCGTCTCGGAGGACAAGGGAAGTTGTGGCTCTTTCAAACTGTTCATCGTGCCTTCAGCCGTCAGGTGCGACCACCCCCAGCGGGCAGCCCTGGTCCAGCAGGTATTGCAATCGGGCCAGCCGTCACCAGGGCCTGCAACCGGGCCCTCGGCCTAGTCGAGACAGATCCCACCTCGCACCGTGCGCATCGTGGCCTTCACCGGCCAGAGCCTGCGAAGAGGCGCCAAACGGGTTATTCAGCAAGCTAGAGAACGCATGTTCTCTAGCTTGACCTTTACAATAGAGAACGATCGTTGTCCATGCAAGCGAACAGGAAGAAACACTCTCTGTGTCTCCACACGAGTCAGTCGGGAAGGCCCTTGCCCCCGGTAAGCCGGATGATGACGCCGCCAGAGAGCTCGTGCTCGCGGCCGCGAGCCGACTCTTTTATGCCCGCGGGTTCACGTCGGTGGGGATGGATGAGCTGCGGGCCGAATCCGGTGTCTCGCTCAAGCGCCTGTACCGTCTGTTCCCGGCCAAGGAGGCCATCGTGGAGGACGTCCTCCACATCTGGAGGGACATCTGGACCACCGGAGTCACCGCCCAGGTCGAGGCAGCACAGGAGCCCCGAGAACAACTTCTGGCGGTTTACGACTTTCTGGCCAGCTGGTTCACATCAGAGGGATTCCGCGGGTGCGCCTTTATCAATTCCTTTGGTGAGGTGGGAGGGGCATCCGGACGCATCACCGACATCGTCAGGGAACAGAAGAAGCACTTTCAGGACTATCTGGCCCAGCTGGCCGCAGGGGCGGGAGCACCCGCTGCGCTTGCTCCGCAGCTGGCCATACTGGCGGAAGGGGCAATCACAACAGCGGCGATCTCCGCCAGCGCAGAACCGGCCCGCCAAGCCCGCGCAGCAGCGGAAATCCTCATTGACGTCGCCTTCCACAACTCCCGCACCAGCCGTTGATCGCGGCTGGGATGTGCTATTCAGTGGTGGTCGGGAGTCCGGTAATCCCGGGGCGGCCCGGGCCGCCCGCCGGCGCATAGTCCCTGCGGCCAGACCCGGCACCTTGGGCCTGCCACGTACCGAAGACGGGATCCGTGAAGCTGCCGCATGGCCCTACTAGAATTGCCCCATGAACCCGCAGGAGCTGGCTAACCTGGCCCACTTGCGCCGGGCGCGCGACCTGATTGACCGCGAGTACGCCCAGCCACTCGACGTGCCCACCATGGCCGCCGGCGCGCTCATGTCAGCGGCGCACTTCTCCCGCCGGTTCAAGGCCGCCTACGGCGAGACGCCGTACAACTACCTCATGACGCGGCGGATCGAACGCGCCATGGCGCTGCTGCGCGCCGGTGCCAGCGTGACCGACGCGTGCATGGAAGTGGGCTCCACCTCCCTGGGTTCGTTCAGCTCGCGGTTCACCGAGATCGTCGGCATGACGCCCAGCGCCTACCGGGCCCGCGAACACCACGCTGTGAATGCGATGCCCTCATGCATCGCCCGGCAGCACACCCGGCCCGCGCGCAAGCCGAGCAGGATTGAAGAAGCTTCTTCATAGCCACTGACATAGCGTGTGACCCATGAACATTTCATTGAAGTACGCACACGTCACCGTCAACGATCTCGATGAGTCCCTCGCGTTCTACCGCGACGCCCTTGGCTTGGAAGTCCGGAACGACGTCGGCTCGGACGGCCAGCGCTGGGTCACCCTGGGCAGCGCTGCCCAACCCGATCTTGAGATTGTCCTGTCCCCGCCGCACGCCGGCCGCTCCCAGGCCGACGGGGACGCCATCCAGGAGCTGGTCACCAAGGGCGTTATGCCCATGCTCGTGTTCAGCACGGACGATCTCGACGCCGCCTTCGAGGCCGCCCGGGCCTCCGGCGCCGAGGTCCTCCAGGAACCCATCGTCCAGCCCTGGGGGCCACGCGACTGCGCCTTCCGCGACCCGTCCGGCAACATGATCCGCATCAACCAGGGCTGACGTTCTGTGCGACGCGCAACTTCGCTACCGACGCCCATATTCCAATACGCAGTCCATTTTCCGGGTGCGCCAGGGTAGCTGCGGGTCGAAAACGAACAAGCGCGTCGCCAGCACTTCTCCACATAGCCGCCCCGGCCTCTCCCCCAGCGGATGCGCAGCTGGCAACGTCGGTATATGAGAGACCTTCCGCAGCTTGTCCTGTCCCGCGACCGCGTCCTTCATGGGCTGACCCCGAATGAGCTTGCCAGGCGGGTGAAGGCCGGCAACCTGGTCCGCGTCCGCCACGGCGTCTACACCGACGGGCCCACCTGGAAAGGGCTGAAGCCGTGGGAACAATATCGGCTCCGCGTCCAGGCAGCTGCGGAAACGTTCGAGAAACCCACGGTCTTCGCCAGGCACTCTGCCGCCAGCGTGTGGGAAATTCCCACCATTGGCCTGCACCACCCGGTCCAGGCCCTCGCTGTGAAGAACGACGGCGGCCGGTCACGTGCCGGAGTCCGCCGTCACTTTGCTGCGCCGGCGGGTCTGATCGTGGCCCGCCGGGAGGGCCTGCTGGTCACCGACCGCATCCGCACGGTCCTGGATCTGGCGGCGTTCACGCCGTTCACCGAAGCTGTCGCTCCCCTGGACCATGTGCTTCGACCAGACCGGATCCTGCGGCTGCCTGCCGTGACCAAGGCTGAACTGGAGGCGGGCATCGGAACGTGGTATTCCGCTGCGGCGGGGCGAAGAATTCGGGCGGCCATCGAGTTCGCGGATCACGCCTCGGGATCGGCTGGCGAGTCTTTCAGCCGCGCACTGATCCATGTGGCCGGTTTCGAAGCCCCGGTCCTGCAGCAGGCTATTTCCGATGAGGCCGGTTTGGTGGGCTACACGGACTTCTGTTGGAAACAGGCCAGGGTCGTTGGCGAATTCGATGGTGTGGAGAAGTACGTCAAACCCGAGTTCCTTAAGGGCCGGACCGCGTCGCAGGCTGTGGTGGAGGAGAAGAAGCGCGAGAACCGAATCCGGGCCGCTGGGTTCAACGTGGTCAGGTGGGATTGGGCCGATCTGACGGAGCCCGGGAAGCTGGAACGCATGCTGGCAGCGGCCGGCGTGCCCCGCCGTCGTACGCGTTCTGCCGTTTTCGACGCGCAAACCCGACCCTGACGCGCATATTCCCTGGCGCCACCGATATTTAGGTGTCGCCAAGGAATATGCGCAGCGCCAGGTCCGGCTTACGTTCAGCTCGCGTCTGCGGTGACTGCTGTGCCGGCGAGCCGGAGCCAGGTATCCACCACGGTGTCCGGGTTCAGGGAGACCGAATCGATGCCTTCCCCGACCAGCCACTCGGCGAAGTCCGCGTGGTCGCTGGGACCCTGGCCGCAGATGCCCACATATTTACCGCGCTCCTTGCAGGCCTTGATGGCCATGCTCAGGAGCTTCTTGACGGCAGGATCGCGTTCATCGAAGCCGCCCGACACGATCGCGGAATCCCGGTCCAGGCCCAGGGCCAGCTGGGTCATGTCGTTGGAGCCGATCGAGAAGCCGTCGAAGTAATCCAGGAAGTCGTCCGCCAGCAGCGCGTTGGAGGGGATCTCGCACATCATGATCACCTCGAGGCCGTACTCGCCGCGGACCAGGCCGTTCTCCGCCAGCAGCTCGATGACGCCGCGGGCCTCGTCCAGGGTCCGCACAAACGGGATCATCAGCTTGACGTTGGTCAGGCCCATCTCGTTGCGGACGAAGGACAGGGCCTCGCACTCGAGGTCGAAGCAGTCCCGGAAGGAGGGCTCCAGGTAGCGTGAGGCGCCGC
This sequence comes from Pseudarthrobacter sp. S6, assembly GCF_050156575.1. Taxonomy (NCBI): domain Bacteria; kingdom Bacillati; phylum Actinomycetota; class Actinomycetes; order Micrococcales; family Micrococcaceae; genus Pseudarthrobacter; species Pseudarthrobacter sp. S6. The sequence continues at coordinate 3,548,215 of NZ_CP189581.1, forward strand.
GGAAGCCGAGCATCGGGTTCTCTTCGTGCGGCTCGTAAGCCGGTCCGCCGGTGAGGTTGGCGTACTCGTTGGACTTGAAGTCGGACATGCGCACAATCACCGGGTGCGGGGCGAAGGCCGCCGCGATGGTGGACACGCCTTCGGCCAGCCGCTTGATGTAGTACTCGCGAGGGCTGTCATAGGCGGCGATCCGTTCCCGGATTTCCGCGGCCACGTCAGCCGGCTGGCTGTCCAGGTTCAGTAGCGCCTTGGGGTGGATGCCAATCTGGCGGTTGATGATGAATTCCAGCCGGGCCAGGCCCACGCCGTGGTTGGGCAGCTGCGCGAACGTGAACGCCTGCTCCGGCGTACCCACGTTCATCATGACCTTGACCGGGGCCTCCGGCAGCTCGGTGATGGCGGTTTCCTCGACACTGAAGTCCAGGAGCCCTTCGTAGATGGTGCCGGTCTCGCCGTCGGCGCAGGAGACGGTCACTTCGAGGCCGTCGGTGAGGGCATCCGTAGCACTTCCGGTGCCCACGACGGCGGGAATCCCCAGTTCGCGGGCGATGATGGCCGCGTGGCACGTGCGTCCGCCGCGGTTGGTGACGATGGCGGAGGCCCGCTTCATGATCGGTTCCCAGTCCGGGTCGGTCATGTCCGCGACCAGGACATCGCCGGTCTTGAAGGCGGCCATCTGGTCGATCGCGGTCAGGATCCGGACGCTGCCGGCACCGATCCGCTGGCCGATCGCGCGGCCCTCCACCAGCACCCGGCCGGTTCCGTTGAGGCGGAAACGGCTCAGGCTGCCCGCGGCCCGGCGGGACTGCACGGTCTCCGGGCGTGCCTGCAGGATGTACAGGCCGCCGTCGATCCCGTCCTTGCCCCACTCGATGTCCATGGGGCGGCCATAGTGGTTCTCAATGGCGACGGCGTGCCGCGCGAGCTGCTCGACGTCCTCGTCGCTGAGGCTGAAGCGGTTCCGGAGCGAAGCCTCCACCGGCACGAAGTCGATGGTGCGGCCGATCTCGCGGCTCTCCGTGTACGTCATCTGGAGGGCCTTCTCGCCCAGGCCGCGCTTGAGGATGGCAGGGCGGCCGGCCTGCAGCGCAGGCTTGTAGACGTAGAACTCATCCGGGTTCACGGCGCCCTGGACCACGGCCTCGCCCAGTCCGTAGGAGGACGTGACAAACACGGCGTCCTGGAAACCGGACTCGGTATCCATGGTGAACATCACGCCGGAGGCCCCGACGTCGGAGCGCACCATCCGCTGGATGCCGGCGGAGAGTGCCACCTCGGCGTGTTCGAACTTGTGGTGCACGCGGTAGGCGATGGCCCGGTCGTTGTAGAGGGAGGCGAACACGTCCTTGATGGCGATCAGGATGTTCTCGATGCCGCGGACGTTCAGGAAGGTTTCCTGCTGACCGGCGAAGGAGGCATCCGGGAGGTCTTCCGCGGTCGCGCTGGAACGGACGGCCCAGGACAGGTCCTCTGAGCCCCCGTGCTTGTCCACCAGCTGCTGGTAGGAGTTCCGGATCTGCGCCTCGAAGTCCGGCAGGAAGGGCGTCTCGCGCATCAGCGTCCGGATTTCCTGGCCGGCCGCGGCGAGGGCCGTCACGTCATCGGTGTCCAGGCCAACCAGCCGGCCCACGATCTTCCGGTCCAGGCCCGAGTCAGCCAGGAAGCTGCGGTAGGCGTCCGCTGTTGTGGCGAAGCCGTCCGGGACCTGCACGCCGGCGGAGGTCAGGTTCTGCACCATCTCCCCGAGGGAGGCGTTTTTGCCGCCTACCCGGTCCAGGTCCTTGAGTCCGAGTTCTGAGAACCACAGTATGTCTGTCGTCATGGTTGCTGCTCCTTTGCAGATGATGGCATGCGGGGGCGCCGCCCCGCTCGCGGCTGTAGCCGGTTGGTGGGCGCGAATCCTGTCTACAGTGACAGGTTCAGAGCGCTCTTCCAACATGATGTGCGCCACATAGGGCTTGTGAAAATTTTCCCTAATGCTTGAGGTTCATGCGCTGCAGGATGGTGGCGGCCATTTCCTCCACGGAGACCGTCGCCGAATTCAGGTACGGGATCCGGTGGGAAACGTATAACTGCTCGGCGCTGCGCAGCTCGAAGCCGCACTGCCGCAGCGACGCGTAGGGTGAGCCGCGGCGCCGTTCGGTGCGGATCTGGCTCAGCCGAAGGGGGTTGGAGGACAGCCCGAAGCACTTCTCAACAAAGGGCCGCAGTGGCTTGGGCAGCCCTTCCCGCTGAAAGTCCTCGTCCACCAGCGGGAAGTTCGCGGCGAAGATGCCGTGCTGGAGCGCCAGGTACATGGTGGTGGGCGTTTTTCCGCAGCGGGACGGGGCCACCAGGATGACCTGCGCCTTTTCCAGCGCCCGCAGGCTCTGGCCGTCGTCGTGTTCCATGGCGTACTCGACGGCGGCCATCCGGGACTGATACCGCTCCGCGTTGCCAAGGCCGTGGGCCCTGCCGGGTTCATGGCTGGCCTGGGACCCGAGGGCCTCCTCCAGCTGTCCCACATGCATCCCGATAAGATCCACGATGATCCCCCGGCACGTTGCAATGGCCTGCCTGATGTCGCTGCTGACGGCCGTGGAAAAGACGATGGGCCGCGGACCGGTGGCGACCAGTTTGTCGATGGTGCCCACCACGGTCCTGGCCTGTTCGACGGTGGTAATGAACGGGACCGTGATGCGGTCAAAGTTATTGGCGGGGAACTGGGTCAACAGGGTGTTGCCGAGCGTTTCCGCGGTGATGCCGGTGCTGTCCGAAAGGAAGTAGACAGGCCGAATCTCATGATTGGTCATGAACGCATTCTCCACGAAGGACGGCCCCGGTCCGGTATTGGCATGACCGAGGGGAGCGCCCTGGCGGTGATAACGTGACGCTATGCATGTCCTGCCCGCCGTATGGCGAAGAATCTCTGCGTGACCGGGCGTCTTTGGGCGGCCCTGGGAGCCGCGACGTCCCGCACCGGTGAAGCCGCCCGGGCGTTTACGCCTAAACACCCGGCCCAGGTAATTGTCCTGGGCTTCGCGGCGGCGGTCGCCATCGGTACGGGGTTGTTGATGCTGCCGGCTGCTAAACAAGGCCCCGGCGGTGCCAGCTTTCTGGAAGCATCGTTCACCGCGACGTCCGCGGTGTGTGTCACCGGCCTGGTCACCGTGGATACCCCCGTTTTCTGGACCGGCTTCGGGCACGTGGTGATCCTGGTCCTCATCCAGGTGGGCGGCTTCGGCGTGATGTCCTTCGGCACGCTGCTGGGAGTACTGATGGCCCGCCGGCTGGGGCTGCGGTCCCGTATGACCTCAGCGGCCGAAACCAAGAGCACCGGCTTCGGCGACGTCCGGGGGGTCCTGCTGGGCGTCCTGACCGTCACCGCGGCAACGGAACTCCTGCTCGCCGGGATCCTCACGGCCCGCTTCATGGAGGGTTACAACTACCCGTTGGACAAGGCCCTCTGGCACGGGGTCTTCCACTCGGTCTCATCCTTTAACAATGCCGGGTTCGCGTTGTACCCGGACAGCCTCATGGGCTTCGCCGGTGACCCGTGGGTATGCCTGCCCATCGCCTTGGCCGTGATTATCGGAGGTCTCGGCTTCCCCGTCCTCTTCGAACTGCGGCGCCGATACCGCACCCCGGTCCACTGGAGCATGAATACCAAACTGGTGCTGGCCGGGACCGGAGTCCTGTTGGTCAGCGGAACCGTGTTCCTGACAGCCGTGGAATGGGCCAACCCGGCCACCCTGGGCGCCCTTCACCCCGGTGAACGCCTCCTCGCGGGGTTCTTCCAGTCTGTGATTACCCGCACGGCCGGTTTCAACAGCGTGGACATCAGCCAGTTGCATCCCGTCTCCTGGCTGGGCATGGACATCCTCATGCTCATCGGAGGCGGACCTGCGGGTACTGCCGGTGGCCTGAAAATCACCACCTTCGCCGTCCTGCTCTTTATCCTCACAACAGAACTTCGCGGCGACACCGCCGTGAACATCTTTGCGAAGCGGCTCTCCCGCGCAGTCCACCGCCAGGCCATCGCCGTGGTCCTGCTCGCCCTTGCCCTGATCATGGGCTCCACCATGTTCCTGATGCTGATCACCGATTTCGGGCAGGAAAAGATTCTGTTTGAAGTCATCTCCGCTTTCGCCACCGTCGGATTGTCCACCGGCATCACCGCGGCGATGCCCCCGGCAGGACAGATCGTGCTGATACTGCTGATGTTCATCGGACGGCTCGGCCCGGTGACCCTCGGAGTGGCCCTGGCAGTCCGCACCCGCCCGGTCCTGTTCGAATACCCCAAAGAAAGGCCCCTCATTGGCTAGGAAAATCTTCTCCCGCGGCTCGGAACGCCTCGCCCAGGCCGGGTCCGTCGCCGTCATTGGCTTGGGCCGCTTCGGCGGCGCACTCGCCCTGGAACTGGAAGCGCAAGGCACGGAGGTACTGGGGATTGACGCGGACGAAAACATCGTCCAGTCCTTCAACGGCCGCCTCACCCACGTGGTCCGCGCCGACGCCACCAAGGAGGAAGTCCTCCGCCAGCTTTCCGTCCACGAATTCGACCGCGCCGTGGTGGGCATCGGATCAGACATCGAAGCCAGCATCCTCACCACCTCACGGCTCCTGAAATTCCAGGGACCACAGATCTGGGCCAAAGCCATCTCGGAACCCCACGCGGAAATCCTTGGCCAGCTCGGCGTCGAGCATGTCATCCGTCCCGAGCATGACATGGGTAAACGGGTGGCGCACCTGGTCCGCGGTGGCATCCTGGATTACGTCGAGTTCGAAGACGACTTTGTGATGATCCGCACCAGCCCACCCAGCCAGGCCCTGGACCGGCCGCTCGGAATCCTCGGGCTCCGCGACAAATACGGGATCACCGTCGTCGCCGTCAAACGCCTCGGCGGCACGTGGGGCCACACCACTGCGCAGACGGTCCTCTACGACGACGACCAGATCATAGTCCAGGGCAGCAAAACCCAAGCCGAAAAATTCAGCACCCTCACCTGAAAGCCGCACGTGTGACTTCAAGATCCGCAGCGACATCAGCGGACCAGCCAGGTTGCGAGATCACCGCCGTCAACTTGTGGGCACCCTGCGTTCGGCCTAGATTTGGGCATGACCAATTCGCCCGAACACGAACTGCTCCTTGAGCTGCAGGACCTGATCATCGGCACGGGATCGGTGGCCGACTTCCTGGGCGGGCTATCCATCATCGCCGCATCCGCACTGAGCCGCAGCGCCGGCGCCACGGTGGAATGCGGGGTCACCCTCAAGCTCGCCAGGAAGACGGCAACGGTGGGCGGAAGCACCGAGCGGGCCATCCAGCTGGACCGCATCGAACAGGCCGTGGGCGAAGGGCCGTGCCTCACAGCATTGAAGGCGGCCACCCCTGTCCTGCTGGCCGATGTCCGCACTGACACGCGCTGGCCTACCTACCAGAAACGCCTGATGGAGGAGGGCATCCACAGCGCCCTGGGCGTCCCCCTTGAACTGGGTCAAAACGCCGCCGCAGTCCTGAACTTCTTCGCGCCGTCCACCGGCGTGTTCACAGAGGACACCATCACCGAGGCAGCCAGCTTCGCCGCCGTCGCCGGCAGCGCCGTCCGCCTGGCCGTCAGGGTGGGAACCGCCGAAAGCGCCGCGGATGACCTCAGCGCGGCGATGATGAGCCGCACCGCCATCAACCTTGCCAGCGGAATCATCATGGCCCAGAACCGCTGCAGCCAGTCCGAGGCCATGTCCATCCTGATGAACGTCTCCAGCCACCGGAACCAGAAGCTCCGGGACGTGGCCGACGAGATCGTCCGGAAGGTCTCGGGCGAGGAAGCCACCACCTACTTCGACAAGTAGGCGTAGTCAGCCCCGTCCAGCGCTCAGCCTGAATTTCAGCCGGGCTCAGTGTGCACACGCAACCTGGTCCGGGCCTGGCTGTAAAAAAGCGAGTACTCACTACTCGTGTCCTTGCCCGCCGGCCCTTTTATGATGAAGGCGTACCGACACATGAGGACTGGGGAATCATGATCGATCAACTGGTGGACTGGCGCTTCTCAGGCGCCCTGCTGGACATCCGGGGACACTCGGAAGCGGCATCGGCGTGCACCCTTGCCCGGATAGCGGCTCCCGCGGTGAGCGACATGGCAGGTTCCGAGGTGGAGAGCACTGTGACCATCGTGCGGCCCGACGGAACACCTTCCACTGCGGCAACCACCGACGGCGCCGGCGGCCTTTCCCGCTGGGACCAGCTCGCCGGACGGGGCCCCACCTCGCGGGCACTGGGCGGCCGCCTGACCATCATTCTCAATGCCCGCTCCCTGGACAAACGCTGGGATGAGTACCCGGCCACTCTCAGGGCAGCAGGCTTCCGTTCCGCTTTCGCCGTGCCATTGCCGCTGGAACGCGGCTACCGGGCCGCACTGACGTTGTATACGGCGGAAACGAACGTGTTCACCCCGGTTGTGGCAGCCGAGGTGCTGGCATTCTCCGTCGTGGCGGCCAAAAGCCTGGTCCTGGCACTGCAGGTCCGGGCGGGCCTGGCCCAATCCGCGGATCTCCGCGCAGCCATGGCCGGCCGGACCGCGATCAACACCGCCTGCGGCGTGATCATGGGCCAGAACCAGTGCTCCTACGATGCGGCGGTCCAGATCCTCACCGCCGCCTCGAGCGAGCAGAACCTGACCCTCCGCGACGTCGCCGAAGGGATGCTGAGCACCCTGCAAGGCGGCGTACCGACCACACACTTCCAGCACCGCGCCTGAGCCGGCTTCCGCCGTCGGGCATTGCGCGGTGGGACGCTCCGTACGGTCAGCGCAGAACTACCGTGCGCCCGCCGTCGAGCATTACCCGGCCTTCACAGTGCCACCGGACCGCGTTACTGAGCGCCTTGCACTCAGCATCGCGGCCCACGCGGACCAGGTCATCGGCCGTGTACGTGTGGTCCACGTCGATGACCTGCTGGGCGATGATCGGTCCCTCATCCAGTTCGGCATTGACGTAGTGCGCCGTAGCGCCCACTGTCTTCACGCCGCGGTCATAGGCCTGGTGGTACGGCTTGGCGCCCTTGAAACTGGGCAGGAACGAGTGGTGGATGTTGATGGTTTTGCCCGTCAGCTGGGCCGACAGCTCATCGCTAAGGACCTGCATATAGCGGGCCAGGACCACCAGTTCCACCTCGAACTCGTCCACGAGCTCCAGCAGGCGGGCTTCCTGCGCACGCTTGGTCCCCTGAGTGACCGGGAGGTGGAAGAACGGGATGTTGTGCCACTTGACCAGCTCTTCGTGGTCCGTGTGGTTGGAGACCACGGCCACGATTTCCACCGGAAGATCACCCGTGCGGGCCCGGAACAGCAGGTCATTGAGGCAGTGCCCGAACTTGGACACCATCACCAGGACCCGGCGCTTGCGGCCATGAGGTTCCAGCTGCCAGCTCATGGCCCACTCAGCGGCCAGCGGCTCGAAGTCCCGGCGCAGGTCCTCGGTGCTGAAGGCTGTTTTCCCTGCCGCGAAATGCACCCGCATAAAGAACTGCTGGGCCTGGCGGTCACCGAAGTGATTGGTGTCGATGATGTCGCACCCGTGATCCAGCAGGTACCCCGTGATCGCGTGGACAATGCCCGGGGACTCGGCGCAATTGACTGTCAGAACATGTTCGGTTGTCACTCCCGTGAAGCCTTCGCCGCGGCCAGGGCCTCTTCGTCAGCCAGGGCCTTCTCCTCTGCCACGACCTTCTCGCCCGCGAGGTCCTTCTGGAACTCCGCGTAGCGGGCCAAGTGGGACGGGCGCTTGCGCAGGATGACCCAGGCGATGCCCAGCAGGACGAACCAGATGGGGGTGACCAGCAGCGCCACCAGCGTGTCCGGCTGCGTGGTCAGGGCCCACAGGACGAACGCGAAGAACGCGAAGACCACCCAGACCATGGGGACGCCGCCGGGCATCTTGTACTTGGATGATTCGTGCAGGTGCGGGCGGCGTGAGCGGAACTTCAGGTAGCTGGCCAGGATGATGGACCAGACAAACACGAAGCAGACGGCGGACACGGTGGTAACCATGTCGAAGGCCTTGCCGATGTCCGAGCCCGCGTACATCAGGATGACGCCGGAGAGCAGCAGGATGCAGGAGAGGAACAGGGCGTTCTGCGGGACCTTGCGGGCGGACAGGCGGCTGAACACGGTGGGCGCGTCGCCCTCCTGGGCCAGGCCGTAGACCATGCGGGAGGTGGAGTAGATGCCGGAGTTGGCGGAGGACATGGCCGAGCTGAGCACCACCAGGTTCACCACGGTGGCTGCGGCGCCGAGGCCGGCCAAGGAGAACATGGCGATGAACGGGCTGTGGCCGGCCTGGAACTGGGTCCACGGGGTGACGGACATCAGGATGATGAGGGCGCCTACGTAGAAGAGCAGGACGCGGATGGGGATGGAGTTGATGGCCTTGGGCAGGTTCTTCTCAGGGTCCTTGGCTTCGGCGGCGGTGGTGCCCACGAGCTCAATACCCACAAACGCGAAGACGGCGATCTGGAAGCCGGCAACAAAGCCCATGAATTCGTTCGGGAACATCCCGCCGTGGCTCCACAGGTTCGTGAAGGTGGCCGGGCCGGCGTCGGACTCGAAGCCGCTGAAGATCATAAACAGGCCCACAATGATGAGCGCGGCGATGGCGATGATCTTGATCAGCGCGAACCAGAACTCGGTCTCACCGAACGCCCGCACGGTGGCGAGGTTCAAGAGCAGCAGGATGCCGATGGTGACCAGGCCCGGGATCCACAGCGGCAGCGAGGGCCAGAGTTCCTTCGAGTATCCGGCGATGGCGATCACGTCCGCGATCCCGGTGATCACCCAGCAGAACCAGTAGGTCCAGCCGGTGAAGAAGCCGGCCCAGGGGCCCAGCAGGTCCGCGGCGAAGTCGCTGAAGGACTTGTAGTTCAGGTTGGACAAGAGAAGTTCGCCCATAGCCCGCATGACGAAGAACAGCATGAAGCCGATGATCATGTAGACAAAAATGACGGACGGGCCGGCGGCCGAGATGGTTTTGCCGGAGCCCATGAACAGGCCCGTGCCGATGGCGCCGCCAATGGCGATCAGCTGGATGTGCCTGTTACTGAGCTGGCGTTCAAGGTGGGGAGTTTGGGGGGAAACGGTGGTCTTACTGCTCACGTGCTGCTCCTCGAATCAGTGCTGGCTGGAGTGCCGTTGGGGATGATGCGTGGCCCGCTTCATTGGGGACCGCATCGAGGTTGTTGAAGCTGTAAAGGTGGATCCCTGCGATGCCGGGCTGGCTTTCGAGCCCGGCCACCAGGGTGTGGGGTGAGTAGCGGTCGCCGCTGAGCAGCTTGCGCGCCAGCGTTCCTTTGCTGCTGAGGAACTTCAGGGAACTCCCGACGCCGATCTGCGTGGCAAGTGCCAGCAGTTTGCTCCGCGGGACGGACCCCGCCACGCCCGCCCAGACGGGCAGGTTCACGCCTTCACGGCGCAGGAGCGCCGCAAAGTCAAGGATTTTGGGCGCGTCGAAGCACATCTGGGTGACCACGTGGGTGGCCAGGTGCTGCTTGTCCTGCAGGGCCTCGAGCAGGTCCAGGGCGGCCACGGTCGGGTGGCCTTCCGGGTACCCTGCCACGCCGGCGCGCATCCGGCCGCCGGTGTACTGGGCGATGTCTTCAAGCAGCGGCAGGGCGGACCCGTACGGGCCGGCAGGCTGCTTCCGGTCGCCGCCGATCACAAACACCTCGCCGATGCCCGCGCCGTCGCAGTCCCGCATGAACCGGGTCAGTTCGGCCCGGTCATGGATGCTGCGCGCGGCCAGGTGCGGGATGACGGTGTAGCCGAAGTCGCTCAGCTCCACCGACGTGCGCATGGTCCGCTCGATTCCGTGGTGCGGCAGGCACGTCATGGTCAGCGTGGTGGTCAGCGGAACCAGCGCCCGGACCTGGTCAACGATCCCGGTTGAGGGGATGATTTCGATTCTTGTAGGGAGCATCTTCGGTCCTTTCCTGATATCGAAGGGTCAGCTGGCGTGGGCTGCCAGCAGTGTGCTGGCTTCCTGGCGGGTGCTGCCGGAAGACTCGATGTGGGCGAGCTGGGCGGGGATTTCCCAGCCCTTCTTGCGCATCGCGGTGGCCCAGAGCCGGCCGGCCCGGTAGGAGGAACGGACCAGCGGTCCGCTCATGACGCCGAGGAAGCCGATCTCCTTGGCCTCGTCCTGGAGGTCCACGAACTCCTGCGGCTTGACCCAGCGGTCCACCGGCAGGTGCCGCTCGGACGGTCGAAGGTACTGGGTGATGGTGATCAGGTCACAGCCGGCCTCGTGCAGGTCCCGCAGCGCCTCGGAGATCTCCTCGCGGGTCTCGCCCATACCCAGGATCAGGTTGGACTTGGTCACCATGCCCAGGTTCCGGCCCTGGGTGATGACATCCAGGGACCTCTCGTACCGGAACGCGGGCCGGATCCGCTTGAAAATCCGGGGCACGGTTTCAACGTTGTGCGCGAAGACCTCCGGCTTCGAAGCGCAGATCGCCTCGATGTGCTCGGGCTTGCCGGAAAAGTCTGGGATCAACAGTTCAACGCCGGTGCCCGGGTTCAGCTCGTGGATCTTCCGCACCGTCTCGGCATACAGCCACACACCCTCATCGGCCAGGTCATCCCGGGCCACCCCGGTGACGGTGGCGTAGCGCAGCTGCATGGCCAGGACCGAACGGGCCACCTTCGTGGGCTCAAACACGTCCACCGGGGACGGCTTACCCGTATCGATCTGGCAGAAATCACAACGCCGGGTGCATTCGGAGCCACCAATCAGGAACGTCGCTTCCTTATCTTCCCAGCACTCAAAAATGTTCGGGCAGCCGGCCTCCTCACACACCGTGTGCAGGCCTTCCTTCTTAACCAGGTTCTTGAGCTGGACATACTCCGGACCCATCTGGACCTTCGCCTTGATCCACTCCGGCTTCCGCTCCACAGGTACTGCAGAGTTACGCTGCTCAACGCGCAGCAGCTTCCGGCCTTCTGGTGCCAGTGTCATCAGTTCTCTTCCCTTAGCATTCCACGACGTTGACGGCGAGGCCGCCCATGGCTGTTTCCTTGTACTTGGAGCTCATGTCCCTGCCGGTCTCGCGCATGGTCACGATCACCTCGTCCAGCGACACCCGGTGGGTGCCGTCGCCCCAAAGCGCCATCTTCGCGGCGTTGATGGCCTTCGCCGCCGCGATCGCGTTGCGCTCGATGCACGGAACCTGGACCAATCCGCCGATCGGATCGCACGTCAGGCCCAGGTTGTGTTCCATCGCGATCTCCGCGGCGTTCTCCACCTGCTGGGGTGTGCCGCCCATGACCTCGGCGAGGGCACCGGCCGCCATCGACGACGCCGACCCCACCTCGCCCTGGCAGCCCACCTCGGCGCCCGAAATGGACGCCTGTTCCTTGTACAGCACCCCGATGGCACCGGCCGTGAGCAGGAACTTGACCACAACGTCGTCGCGGTCTTCCTGCGTGGCTTTGTCCATCCCGGGTGCGAAATGCAGTGCGTAATACAGGACTGCCGGGATGATCCCCGCGGCACCGTTGGTGGGTGCCGTGACCACCCGGCCGCCGGACGCGTTCTCCTCGTTCACTGCCAGGGCGATGAGGTTCACCCATTCCTGCCAGTACTTCGGGTCCCGGTCCTTGTCCTCCTTTTCGAGGCGCTCACGCCAGTCCGGAGCACGACGGCGGACCTTCAGTCCGCCGGGCAGCAGCCCCTCACGCTTGAGGCTGGTTGCCACGCACTCCTCCATGACGGAGTAGATGTGCAGCAGGCCCTCGCGGATTTCCGCCTCCGACCGGGAGGCAAGCTCATTCACGAACATGACCTCGCCGATGGACAGGCCCTTGGACTGGCACCGGCCCAGCAACTCCGCGGCGGTGCGGAATGGCAGCGGCAGCTCCTTCTTGGACTCGTCCAGTTCCTTCAGGGCCGCGTCCTCTTCACCTTCGCGGACAATGAAGCCGCCGCCCACGGAGAAGAACGTGGCCTTGTGCAGGACCTCGCCTTCTTTGTCGCTGACTGTGAAGGTCATGCCGTTGGTGTGCCGCGGCAGGACAGTGAGCGGGCGCAGGACCATGTCCTTGACCCCGTAGGGCAGGGGTACGGAGCCGGCGAGCTGGAGGGTGCCGGTTTCGGCGATCGCGGCGAGCCGCTCCTCTACCTCGGCCGGCAGGATCTTTTCGGGGTGGAAACCCTCCAGGCCCAGCAGGATGGCCGTCATGGTGCCGTGGCCGTGGCCCGTCGCTGCCAAGGACCCGTAGAGGTCCACCCGCAGCCCCGCCACCTTGTCCAGGCTGCCGGAGCCCTTAAGCTCCTCGGCAAACACCGCGGCAGCCCGCATCGGGCCAACGGTGTGCGAGCTCGAAGGCCCGATCCCGACGGAGAACAAATCAAAGACTCCAACGGCCATGTGCGTTTCCTAACTAACTAATTAATTGGTCGGGTTGGGTGGCGCCTGGCCGAATTCCTCCGCGTGCTGGCTCGTACCTCGCCTCTGACGCACGCTTCCGGAATCCGCCCAGTCACCCGCGAACGTCACCAAAGGCGACGGTCCCCGCGAGTGCCGGTGGGGCTGGCATCCGGCAGCGTGCGTCAAAGCGACGAAGGAGCAGCACGCAGAGGATGTCAGTCCCACCGGTACGGGCAGAAGCTAAATGCCCGGGTACAGCGGGTGGGCGGCGGCGAGTGCCTCTACCCGGTGACGCAGGCCGGAAAGGTCCGCGTCGGCGTCGGCAATCAATGCCTCGGCGATGATGTCCGCAACTTCGCGGAAGGCTGCCTCGCCGAACCCGCGGGTTGCCAGCGCGGGGGTGCCGATCCGGAGACCTGAAGTGACCATCGGCGGCCGCGGATCGAACGGCACGGCGTTGCGGTTGACGGTGATGTCAATCGCGGCCAGGCGGTCCTCGGCCTGCTGGCCGTCCAGCTCGCAGTTGCGCAGGTCAACCAGGACCAGGTGGACGTCGGTGCCGCCGGAGATCACGTTGATGCCCTTGGCGGTGACGTCCGGCTGGACCAGGCGGTCGGCCAGGATGCTGGCGCCAAGCAGGACGCGTTCCTGGCGTTCCTTGAACTCAGGCGAGGCCGCGATCTTGAAGGCCACAGCCTTGCCGGCGATCACGTGCTCGAGCGGTCCGCCCTGCTGTCCGGGGAAGACGGCCGAGTTAATCTTCTTGGCGATCGCGGCGTCGTTGGAGAGGATGATGCCGCCGCGCGGACCGGCGAGGGTCTTGTGCGTGGTGGAGGTGGTGACGTGGGCGTGCGGCACCGGGCTCGGATGCAGCCCAGCTGCCACCAGTCCGGCGAAGTGCGCCATGTCCACCATCAGGAAGGCACCCACCAGGTCGGCGATCCGGCGGAATTCGGCGAAGTCCAGCTGGCGGGCATAGGCCGACCAGCCGGCAACGATCAGCTGCGGCTTGTGCTCCAGCGCCAGGCGCTCCACCTCGGCCATGTCAATGGTGTGGGTGTCTTCGCGGACCTGGTACGGGACCACGTTGTACAGCTTGCCGGAGAAGTTGATCTTCATGCCGTGGGTCAGGTGGCCGCCGTGGGCCAGGTTCAGGCCCATGATGGTATCGCCCGGCTTGATCAGCGCGTGCATCACCGAGGCGTTGGCCTGGGCGCCGGAGTGCGGCTGCACATTGGCGAACTCGGCACCGAACAGTGCCTTGACCCTGTCGATGGCGAGCTGTTCGATGACGTCCACGTGCTCGCAGCCACCGTAGTAGCGCTTGCCCGGGTAGCCCTCGGCGTACTTGTTGGTCAGGACGGAGCCCTGCGCCTGCATCACGGCGACGGCTGTGTGGTTCTCCGAGGCGATCATTTCCAGGCCATTGCGCTGGCGGCCCAGTTCGTCATCGATCTTGGCAGCGATCTCCGGGTCCAGCACCGACAGGTCGGTGTCCAGGCTCGCGGAGACTACCTGCTCAAAAACTGCGGTACCGGCAGCGGCGCTCACAGTTCGCCACCGTTTACTTCGGCGTATTCCTGCGCCGACAGCAGCGGGCCCTCGGACTCGACGGTGACCTTGAACAGCCAGCCGGCACCGTAGGGATCAGAGTTGATGAGTGCAGGATCGCCGACGGCGTCGTCGTTGATTTCCGTGACCTCGCCCGTCACCGGGGAGTACAGGTCGGAGACAGACTTGGTGGACTCGATCTCGCCGCAGGTCTCCCCCGCGGTCACCGTGGAGCCAACCTCGGGCAGGTCCACGTACACGATGTCGCCCAGCGCCTCAGCGGCAACAGCGGACACGCCAACAACGGACGGGCCCGAGCCATCAGTGGAAATCCACTCGTGCTCGGCGGAGTACTTCAGTTCAGCGGCAACCTTAGCCATGTGTGTTTCCTTAGGTTTCGAAGTCAGTTGTGGTCGTGCGGTCGGTGGGCGGGAGTATTCGAAAGCGTGCGTCAGAGCGAGGAACGAACAGCACGCGTGAAAACTCCGGTCCGCCGGTCCCGGACTCAGGGAGCCGGAGGACTTACTTTTGGCGCTTGTAGAACGGCAGGGCGACAACCTCGAAAGGCTCTGCCTTGCCGCGCAGGTCGATGTCCAGGGCGGTGCCAATCTCGGCGTGCTCAACGTCGACATAGGCCATCGCGACCGGGTAGCCAAGGGTGGGGCTGGGCTGGCCGGAGGTGACTTCGCCAACCACTGCGCCGTCCTTGAGCACCGGGTAGTGCCCGCGGCCGGCGCGACGTCCGAGTCCCTTCAAGCCCACAAGCTTACGCTTGGAACCGGCTTCCTTGGCGGCTGCCAGGGCGGAGCGGCCCACGAAGTCGCCTTCCTTGCTCTTGAGTGCCACAACGCCACCCAGGCCGGCATCGAACGGTGACCGTTCGAGCGAAAGCTCGTTGCCGTAGAGCGGCATGCCGGCTTCGAGGCGGAGCGAATCGCGTGAGGCGAGGCCGCACGGAACGATCCCGAACTCGGCCCCCGCTTCGGCGACGGACGCCCAAAGGGAGGCGGCGTCGTCGTTCGCTACAAAGAGCTCGAAGCCGTCCTCGCCGGTGTAGCCGGTGCGGGCCAGGATGACGTTGTGGCCGGCCACGGTGAGTTCGTTGAACGCGTAGTACAACAGGCCGGTAACCAGTGCGTGCTGGGCCTCATCGGTCAGCTTGAGCAGGATGGCCTCGGCCTTGGGGCCCTGGACCGCGATCAGCGAGGTGATGGCGGAGGCATCCTCCACCTTCACGTTGAAAGCCGTGGCACGTTCGGCCAGGGCGACGGCGACGGTGGGGGCGTTGCCCGCGTTGGGGACCACGAGGTACTTCTCGTCGCCGAAGCGGTACACGATGAGGTCATCGATGATGCCGCCGTCGGCGTTGCAGATGAGTGAGTACTTGGCTTTCCCGTCCGCGATGGCGGAGAGCTTGCCCACGAGTGCATAGTCCAGGAACGCGCCGGCTTCCAGGCCGGAAACCCAGACTTCGCCCATATGGGAGAGGTCGAACAGGCCGGCAGCGTTGCGCACCGCGTGGTGCTCGGCCAGCTCCGAGCTGTACTTCAGGGGCATCTGCCAGCCACCGAAATCGGTGAAGGAAGCGCCGAGTTTCTTGTGCTCTTCGTAAAGAGCGGTGTAGTTCTCAGTCATTATGAAAGCCTTTCACACGAAACTAGTTCGCGAATTCCTCGATGGGCGGGCAGGAGCAGATCAGGTTGCGGTCCCCGGCTGCGCCGTCGATCCGGCCTACGGGCGGGAAGTACTTGTCCTGCTTGAGGTGGTGGAGCGGGAAGGCTGCCTGCTCGCGCGGGTACGCGCGGTTCCAATCGGAATTCACGACGGCGGACGCGGTGTGGGGTGCGTGGCGCAGCGGGCTGTTCTCGACGCTGAAATCGCCGCTGGCCACCTGGTCGATTTCCTTCCGGATGCTGATCATCGCGTCGATGAACCGGTCGATCTCCACCAGGTCCTCAGACTCCGTCGGTTCCACCATCAGCGTGCCCGCAACCGGGAACGCCAGGGTAGGGGCGTGGAAACCGTAGTCAATGAGGCGCTTGGCTACATCCTCAGCCGTAACGCCGGTCTTCGCCGTCAGATCCCGGAGGTCCAGGATGCACTCGTGCGCCACGAGTCCGCCCTCACCGGTGTAAAGGACCGGGAAGTACTCGTTCAGGCGCGCCGCAACGTAGTTCGCCGCCAGCAGCGCCGACTTCGTCGCCTCGGTCAGGCCCTCGGCACCCATCAGCTTCACATACGCCCACGAGATCGGCAGGACGCCCGCGGAACCGTAGTTGGATGCGCTGATGGCCACGCCGTGGCCCGCTTCGTGGGCTGACTTGTTAGCGTCACCGGGCATAAACGGTGCCAGGTGCGCCTTCGCTGCGACCGGACCAACACCGGGTCCGCCGCCGCCATGCGGGATGCAGAACGTCTTGTGCAGGTTCAGGTGCGAGACGTCACCGCCGAACTTGCCCGGCTGCGCCAGACCCACAAGGGCGTTCAGGTTGGCACCATCCACGTAGACCTGGCCGCCGGCGGCGTGCACGGCGTCGCAGATTTCGGTCACGTCCGCGTCGTACACACCATGGGTGGAGGGGTAGGTGATCATGATCGCCGAGAGGACGTCCTTGTTCGCCTCGATCTTGGCGTTCAGGTCCGCGTGATCAATGCTGCCATCCGCAGCGGTCGCCACCACAACCACCTTCATGCCGGCCAGGACAGCCGAGGCCGCGTTGGTGCCATGCGCCGAAGCCGGGATCAGGCACACCGTCCGCTGGTCATCGCCGCGGGACAGGTGGTAGCCACGGATCGCCAGCAGGCCCGCGAGCTCACCCTGGGACCCGGCGTTCGGCTGCAGCGACACCTGATCGTAGCCAGTGATTTCCGCGAGGTCAGACTCCAGCCCGCCGATCAGCTCACGCCAGCCCACGGTCTGGGAATCCGGGGCAAACGGGTGGATGGAGGCGAACTCCGGCCAGGAAATGGCTTCCATCTCCGCCGTGGCGTTCAGCTTCATGGTGCACGAACCCAACGGGATCATGGTCCGGTCCAGCGCCAGGTCCCGGTCACTGAGCCTGCGGATGTAGCGCAGCAACTGCGTCTCGGAACGGTGCGTGTTGAACACCGGGTGCTGCAGATACTCAGAGGTGCGGAGCACGGACTCGGGCAGTTCAAAGCCCTTCGCCTCCACCACGGGACCGGCACCGAAGGCGACGGCGATCGCGGAGAGGACATCCGTCGTCGTGGTTTCATCAGCGGAGACGCCGATGGTGTCCGCATCGATCTGGCGCAGGTTGATGCCGCGCGCTTCGGCGGCGGCGATGACCTTGGCGGCCTTGCCCGGGACGCGCACGGTGACGGTGTCGAAGAAGGTCTCGGTAACCAGGTCGCGGCCGGCGACCTTCAGCGTGGTGGCCAGGGTGCGGGCGTTGTGGTGGACCTGCTCCGCGATTGCCTTCAGGCCATCGGGACCGTGGTAAACGGCGTAGAAGGAGGAGACGATGGCCAGCAGTGCCTGCGCGGTGCAGATGTTGGACGTGGCCTTCTCACGGCGGATGTGCTGCTCACGGGTCTGCAGCGCCAGACGGTACGCCGGGACACCGGCGTCGTCCTTGGAGACACCGACGAGGCGGCCGGGCATGGACCGTTCCAGGCCCTTCGCCACCGCCATATACGCCGCGTGCGGGCCGCCGAAGAACAACGGCACCCCAAAACGCTGCGTCGAACCGACCGCGATGTCCGCACCCTGCTCCCCGGGAGGGGTGATCAGCGTCAACGCCAACAGATCAGCGGCAACGGTCACGAGCGCGCCGCGCTCCTTCGCAGCAGCAATAACGGTGGCGTGGTTGAAGACCCGGCCGGACACACCCGGCTGCTGCAGCACCACACCGTTAATGACACCGTCCGGCAGGCCCTTCGACAGGTCAGCGACCTCCACCTCGAACCCCAGGGCCTCGGCACGGCCCTTCACGATCGCGATGGTCTGCGGCAGGCAATCCGCATCCAGAACCGTCTTGCCATCCCGGGCCTCCCTGCTCTTGTTCGCCCGGCGCATCATCAGCACAGCCTCAGCCACCGCCGTGGCTTCATCCAGCAGGGACGCGTTCGCGATCGGCAGGCCCACCAGGTCCTGGACCATGGTCTGGAAATTCAGCAACGCCTCCAACCGGCCCTGCGAAATCTCCGGCTGGTACGGGGTATACGCGGTATACCAGGCCGGGGCCTCCAGGATGTTCCGGCGGATCACCGCAGGCGTCACCGTGCCGTAATAACCCTGCCCGATCATCTGCACAGCCGTCTTATTCTTCGCAGCCAGCTTCCGCAACTCGGCAAGGACCTCAACCTCGCTGAGGGCGTCCTTGAGGGCCAGCGGCTTGGCCTGGCGGATGGAGTCGGGGACGGCAACGTCCACGAGGCCGTCAACGCTGTCATAGCCGACGGCCTTGAGCATGGTGTCAACATCGGCCTGGCGGCGCGCACCGATATGCCGATCGGCAAAAGTGGAGGGGGACGACTGGATGGTCATGAAGGAACTCCATAATTCAGGTGGCGTGCTGGGTACGCCACATTGACTCGGGTTCCTCCCCGCTCTGTATTGGACCTGAGAGTTTCCGCGCCTACCTGCTTTCACAGGGTGACACTTGCACCGTCGGTGAGCCCGTTGCCGGACTACTTTCCAGAGTTGCCTAACCGCGGCGGTACGTGGGCCTGAGAGATTCCCGGAGAGGATTTGCTCCTACGGCGCCTGCTGAACGTACCGGCAGGACTCTCCCGCCGCAGATCAAAAGCATGTGCCACTTCGTCAGTGACACGTCTCACAGGATAACCGGATTTCAGGCCGCTTGCAAGGCGGCGACCAGACTCATCAATAGTGCTCGCGAGATGGGGTGCGTGCCTCATTTGAGAAACGCTCGCGTAAATCACGGGCCGCCACGGGCACGGCGGTGACGATGAGGGATGGGCCTGTCGATGGGTACGCGTAGGGAAATCACGAAGCAGTACGCACGCGATTATGCGAAAGGAGCCAAGAAGGCCAAGGGGGCGGTGCTCGATGAGCTGGTGGCCGTCACCGGCTGGTCAAGGGCCAATGCCCGTCGGGCGCTGTCCACGGCCCGTAAGCGTAAGGGTCCTGCGAAGGCTGTTGTGCGGAAGCCGCGGGGACGTACTTACGGCTACGGCACCCTCAAGGTCCTGATCGAGGTGTGGCGGTTCGCGGGGATGCCGTCGGGTAAGTACCTGGCCGCCACCATGGACCTGTGGCTGCCCAAGCTTGAGGCCTTCGGGGAACTGGACAAGGACAGGCTGACCCCTGAGGTGAGGGCGCAGCTGCTGAAGGTCTCCGGTGCCACCATCGACCGGCTGCTCAAACCGACCAAGGACGCCGGCAGGCCTAAAGGCCTGTCCGCGACCAAGGCCGGGCCCTGCTGCGCAACTCAATCACGGTCCGCAAGGCCGGGGATGAACACGAACAGGCTCCCGGTTTCATCGAAGCCGACATGGTCGTCCACTGCGGCCCCACCCTGGCCGGGGAATTCGCCAGGACCCTCACCGCCACGGACGTGTTCACCGGCTGGACCGAGAACGTCGCGGTCCGCAACGGCGCGCACAAATGGGTGCTGGAGGCAATGGATGAGGTCGTGGCACGGCTGCCGTTCCCCATGGTCGGGTTGGATACCGATAACGGAGGAGAGTTCATCAACTACGCCCTGATCAAATGGGTCGATGACAAGGACATCTACTTCACCCGGTCCCGGCCGTACAAGTCCAACGACAACGCCCACGTCGAGCAGAAAAACGGCGACGTGGTCCGCCGGCACGCCTTCCACTACCGCTACGATACCGCCGCGGAGCTGAAGCTGCTCAACGCCCTCTACGCCCTCGTGCGGGTACGGCTGAACCTCTTCACCGCCACCACGAAAGCGGTCGGCTGGCGCTCCAATAAGCACGGGAAGAAGGCCCGCATCTATGACAAACCGCGTACCCCGTACCAACGCGTGATCGATTCCGGGATCCTGACCGGAGCTAAAGCCGCGGAACTCGCCGAGCTGATGGAGATCACCAACCCGGCCGACCTCACCCGCGGCATCACCAAGATCCAGACCCAGCTGATCGCACTCGCCGCAGCGAAAACACGGGCACTGGAAGCATCATCCACGCGAGCACAATTAGATGAGGCAAGCAAGACACTTTCGCGTGCATCTTGACATGAGTCGTTTCGGGCGGCGCGGGGAGGATGGATGCCAGTGCCACCTGGCTGACTGTTTCGCCGGGGACGCTCATTCTGGCGTGGCGCTGCCAGAGGTGGAGGCCGGCAGTGGCGATGAGCCCAGAAGCGACAGCGGCGGCCGTCGAATGACGTTTGTGCCGGCCACAACCACCCGTAACTGTGCGGCGTGTGGGTCACATGGGGTCACGCCAGGGTTCGCAAGGGTCGTTTCGGGATCAGTCGGACCATTCCGGGTGAGTCGCGCCTCCGGCTGAGGCGAGTACCGGGTAAGCGGAGTCATGGCAGGTTCCGATAAGTCGAGTACTGGGTACTCGTACTTTCGGTCGGCGTACGTTCGTAGACTCCGGCTACCGGACGCTGCGATCCGCGCCCCGGTCCGAACCAGATCTGAAGGGGCATTGAGCTCACATGAGAACAACTTCACTTAGAGTGGCCGGCGCGTCGGCGGCGTTGGCAGGCCTTATGGCGGTGGCGGCTCCGGCAATGGCGTCCGTGATATTTGATCCGGCCACGGGGACGGGGTTTGTCGGCAAGGGGGATGTGCAGCTTGTCTTTTCCTGGAATAACAAAGTGCTCCAGGACAACGCATTTGCCGTGGACTTCCGCGTGAATTCTGTTAGCGAGACGACGTGGACCTGCACGAAGATCGTCGTGCAGGGCAACGCTGAAACACGGGAAATTGTTCAACAGCACAGCACCACCAGCACTGCCCAAGGACTCGTCACCACGGTTGCGCGTGAGAACTCCAAGGGTAAGGACGGAGCCGTGACAGGCTTCTACCTCACTGGCTATGAAGGCGCGCCTGTCTTGGGCACGGACGGACCCGCGCCAGGTTCCTGCCCGGCTGACCCCAGCGGCTTCGTCTATGACGGAAACGCGGTGACGACCGAATCCGGCGGCGGCCTCCAGGTCACCCGCGACGGGACGAACTGGTACAGCATCGGATAGGTTCCGGCAGTGCGACGGGCAGCGCAGGGGCGGGACCATCGCTGCTGCCCGCCCGTCGTCGCCCGTTCAGGAACCTTGGGCGGCCGCGCGGCGGGAGTTCATCACGTCCCTTGATCAAGTCTTTCGGATTTAGCGTGCAATCTGCGTCATATTCCCGCACGTCGGGCGATTACTTAAATATGGACCTGACGTCCATCAGCATTTTTCAGGGTATTCACATTGGAGGACTTCATGTCGTTCTTTACCGCATTGGTGACAAGCAAGATCGCGGCCGGGATTCTGGCCGGAGGAACCCTCGCCGCCGGGGGCGCGGCCACCGCAGCCTACACCGGGACACTTCCCGCGCCGCTCCAGCAGGCCAGTCATGAGGTCATGGGCGCCCCAGCACCGGCGGCCGCTTCCACGGCCGCTGAGCATACGCCCGCCGCGGCCCGGCACGGGAAAGCATCGAAGGCCGCCGCTGCGCCAGCGCCGCGGCCGGACGCAACACCTGCGGGCCCGGACGCTACCGGTCCGGCAGCCTTCGGACTGTGCACGGCGTTCACCAACGGCGGCCTGGACCCGGCCTCAACCGCCTCTGAGTCCTTGGCGACGGCAGCGAATGGCGGCGCGGGTATCGCAGCGTATTGCAAATCCGTGCCAGCGCCCGGCCAGGCGGCTGACCATCGGCAGGACAAACCGGCTAACTCGGGCACATCCCTATCACCGGGCAAGGGAACGCCGCTGGCGCAGGCTGACAAGGGCCTGTCCCACAAGCCTGCCACGGCAGGGAAACCCTAAGCCAGGCCGAACGGGGATGTCTGGGAGGCGGGGGATGGATACGATCACTGACGACCTGGTGGCAGCGGGCCACGGGGACTGCGCATCGTTGTTCTCCGCCGTATACCGGGCATTCTCACCGGCAGTCGCTGGCTATCTGCGGGCCGGCGGAGTGGACGATCCCGAGGGCGTCACCCACGATGTGTTCCTGGCCGTATACCCCAGATTGACGGCGGTCAGCGGCGGAGCGAAAGGCCTCCGGGTGCTGATCTTCTCCATCGCCCACGCCCGCCTCGTAGATCACCACCGCCGCCGCAGCAGAACACCCGTCCCGATGGAGTACGATCCCGGCAGGGACGACCGTCTGAGCGCATCGGCCGAGGACACGGTCCTGGACGGCAACGCAGAAGCCAACGCCCTGGCGATGCTTGAGGGCCTCAGCGAGGATCATCGGGAAGTCCTCCGGCTGCGTATCATCGCTGAGTTGTCCGTGAACGACGTCGCCTCCATCATGCAGAAGTCGCCAGGTGCCATAACGCAGCTCCAGCACCGGGCCCTGGCCAGCCTACGGAAGCTGCTCAAAGTTGAGACAAGGGTGGCCTCATGATCACCAGGCACACACTTCGCGACGAACAGGTCGTCGATGAACTACTCTTGGAAACCGGCAGCGAAGATGCCCCTGATCTGAGAGCCGTACTGCTGGACCTGCGCTGTTTTGTGGCCAGTCCCGCTGTGGTTCCTTCCGCTGAACTTGAAGCACTCATGGCCACCGGACCGGCCAGCCTGGACGCCCGCCGCCGGCGCAACCACCGCCGAACCGCCTTCACGGCGGTGGCCATTGCAGCGTCCATGGGAATTGGCACAGCGGCCGTGGCCGCGGCCGATCCCGGATTCCGCGAACATGCACAACAGGCCATCACCACCGTGATCGACGCGGTCACGCACGGCTACTCGGGAAAGCCAACACCCGCCCCCGGCCCCGGTGCCACGAAGACGCCCGCCCGCGTTCCCGATCTTCCAGCACCTGCGCAAGGCGACCCGGGGCGGTCCGGCACGAACCCCGCGTCATCGCCGGTGATCCCGCCAGCCAACGGACCGGCTAACGGGCCTGCACCCGCCGTCCCCCAGAAGCCAGGGAACCGGCCTGCACCCGCATCTCCGTCCTTCAAGGCCCACAGTTAGCCTGAACGTGGGCACCAAGCTGCTGCCGGCGGCCAACCCGGCTCGGGACTGCGGGACCTCGTTCCTGAGGGAGCCGCCGCAGCGATCGAGACCGAGCAGGAGGTCGGCTCTTTGAAATCGTCCGCGGACATGGTGGAGGCGATCGAGCCGGCCGGCAGGTTCGACGAGCGGTGGACCGCTACGTCGCGATGACCCGGGCGAACAGGCCGGGGCGTCCGCGCCACGGTGGACGGGCGGACGTGGTGTCCGTCCCGCTGTCCGCGGGCGTCCTTGCCTTCGCCTGGGTGGTGCCGTCCCCCGCGGCCGGTGCCGTGCTGATGGGGCGTCTGGCGTCAAGCCAGTAGGGTGAACCTCGATATGCCCGATTTTCTGGTTGCGGACAACCGCGGTTGCGGCGCCCGAAGCGCCTGAGCCGTTAAGCTGCATGAGGGTGGCCGTCAGCGTCACGGTTTTCTCCGCCGCCTTTGCGTTCTGGGCCATGACTGGCCCGGCGCCCAGCGACACGGCAGCCGCTGAGCACACCCCGCCCGCACATGTTAAGTTGAGAGCCACGACGGGCCGTCTCGGTCCGGCGCCCCGGCTGGAAAAGAGAAGTTCCGTGGAATCCCCCGCATCTGCCCCCGCACCCGTGAGGATCCTGACGGTCTGCACCGGCAACATCTGCCGCTCCCCAGTGGCCGAACGCCTGCTGCAGGCCGGGCTGGACCAGGTGATGCCGGGCGGCTTCGAGGTCACCAGCGCCGGAACCCGGGCCATGCTGGGCGACCCCATGCAGCCGCTGTCCGGAGACATCGTGCGCACCTTTGGCGGGAACCCGGACGGTTTCGTCTCGCGGCAACTGACCAGCAAAATATTGCGCGGCGTGGACCTGGTGCTCACCATGACCTCGGGCCATCGCGGCGAAGTACTCCAACTGGACGCGTCCCTGCTCAAGCGCACCTTCACCATCCGCGAGTTCGCCCGGATGCTCGACGTCCTGGACGAGCGTGCGGACAGTGCCGCAATCGGTCCGGTAACGGC
Source organism: Pseudarthrobacter sp. S6 (assembly GCF_050156575.1). NCBI lineage: Bacteria > Bacillati > Actinomycetota > Actinomycetes > Micrococcales > Micrococcaceae > Pseudarthrobacter > Pseudarthrobacter sp. S6. The sequence continues at coordinate 3,572,283 of NZ_CP189581.1, forward strand.
CGACGGCGGCAATCCCCTCAGTGCCAACACCGCCTTCTGGCGAGGGCTGCCCGCGCGGGCCGCGTCCGTCCGGCACCTGTCGCTGCCGGCGGATTCCTCGGAGAACGACATCATTGACCCCTACCGGCGCAGCCCGGAGGTATACCGCCAGATGGAGGACGAGCTGGCCCCCGCCATCGTTTCCGTCCTGCGGCACGCCCGCCTCAACGTTCCCGCCTAAGCAAGCGCGCTTTTCACCGAACCCGGCGAGCCACCGTCGTACGTCACAGCACGGAAACGACACGCCCCGCGTTATAGCCGTAACCGGGCACGAGGGCGGACACTAAGTCATGGTAAGCACCCCAAGCGGTTCGGATCCGATTGACCCGGCCCCGTCCGGCCCCGAAGCTGCCGCGCCTGCCGCGCTGAAACGGCGGCGCGTGATCGCGGCGGTGCTGTCGCTGGTGCTGGTGGCCGTCGTCGTCGTGTCCGCCCTGGTATTCACCCGGCCAGCCGCGGATGTTGCGGCCCCGGCGCCCATCATCGCTGACTCCGCGACCCCCACTCCTTCGGAGACGCCGCCGCCGCCGCCGGCACCGGCCCCTCCCCCGCCGCCCGAACCCATCGCGGAACTCCCGGCGGCGCCCATGAACATCCTGGTGATCGGCAGCGACAGCCGCGCCAACGCCCGGGAGCAGGCGGCCATCACCCAAGCCACCGGCGAATCCCAGGACCACCGCGCCGACACCCTGATGCTGGTCCACGTCCCGGCCGACCGCCGCAGTGTGCACGTCGTCTCCCTCATGCGGGACCTCTACGTCAACATCCCCGACTATGGCTTCGCCAAGATCAACGAAAGCCTGCAGGCGGGCGGCATACCGCTGGCCACCCGGACGGTGGAGTCCCTGATGGAGACCCACATCGACCACACCGTCATGCTGGATTTCAACGGATTTAAGACGCTCACGGACGGGCTGGGCGGAATCGACGTGAACGTCACAGTGCCGTTCCAGTCCACGCACGAAACGCAGCACGTTTTCACGCCGGGGGTGAACCACCTGGACGGCCAGGCGGCACTGGAATTCGTCCGCGAGCGCTACGCCTTCGTTGACGGCGACTTCCAGCGGGTCCGAAACCAGCAGACGTTCCTCCGCGCCATCCTCGCCCGGCTGACCAGCGACGGCGCCCTGCACGATGTGACCGCAGTGCGGGCCCTGGTGAATTTCGCCGCCGGCTACCTCACCGTGGACCAGGGCTTTGATCCTGTGGGCGTGGCGATCCTTGCCTACGGAATGCGCGGCATCGACCCCAATGCCATTGTTTCGCTCACGCTGCCGACAGCCGGGGTGGGCACGGCACCTGGAGGGGCGTCGGTGGTGTTCCCGGACTACGGCGGGATCGCCCAGGTGGCGGCGGCCATGCGCGAAGGCCGGCTGCCCGAGTACGCCGGCGGATAGCACGCCGGGCAACACGATCCGGTACTAGCGGGCACCAATGAAGCGGCCCCCGGCCGTGCCAGGGGCCGCTTCATTGGTGACTTAACTCCGGGTGGGGTCCGGGCGCAGCGGTGCCGGCCCCGGATCCGGGACGGGCAGCGGGCCTGGAGGTTCCGGCGTCGGGATGGGGCTGGGCCCGTCCGGTCCCGGGTGGCCGGGATGGGTGGGGCCCGGGTTAAAGGGGTCCGGGCCTGGTTCGGGCGGGAACGGCTCTGGTTCGTGCACTGGCGGGATGGTCATGGAACTTCCCCTCATCACTCTGGGCGCGTGCGCCTTTGCGTGATCAGGATACTCCCGTGAGTGCGTTCTAGTCCGCCCTGCTTTTAGGCCGGACGGCGCAGTCGGACCGGGCGGGAAACCGGCGCCTTGGCTTCTTGGCCGGCTTCCTGCATCCGCGGGACGGCAAAGGTCACCACCAGGCGGGCGTTCGCGTCGTCCGTGGACCTGATGGTCAAGCTTCTGGTGCCGGGCGGCACGGACGGGGTGAACACCTGCAAGTTCCGTGAGCCCACACTGGCCGCATCCCTCAATGTGTAGAGCGTGCCCCAATGGTCCTCGACGGCAATTTCCGGGATGGCCCTCCCGGCAGCGGATTCCACGTGGATGTTGACCACCAGGCACGTGCTCCAGACTTCGACGGAGAGCACCGTGAACTCAGCGCCCCGTGTCAGGTGCAAGCCGTACGTGGGCGGCAGGAGCACCTTCCGGAGGATGCCTTTCGGAATTAGGTTTCGCATCATCGCCCCCAAAAATTACTAAGAGTGCTTACAATTAGACGCGATAATGACGCCCTGTCAAGGTCCCGCTGCGCGTTCTGTGGCAAGCCACACCAGCATGAGTTAACCCGCGCCACGCTCGGCGTTCATCCGGGGGAAACGGGCTGTGTATTCGCCCCCGGCAGGGTGGGCCTATGACTGATATCTCACGCCGCACCATCGTCAAAGGTTCCGTCCTCGCAGCAGCGCTGGCGGCCGCGCCCGCCGCCGCGAACGCCAGCAGCTTCCGGGCCGGCCGGTCCGGGATCCCCTTGGTGCGGAACCGCCTCACCCTGCCCAGCGGCATCGCCACCGGCGACGTCACCTCGGATTCCGCCGTGCTCTGGTCCCGTTCCTCCGCCGCTGGCCGGATGACCGCCATCTTCCGCGCCGTGGACGACGGCGGCACTGTACTGAGCGGGCGGGGTGCCTTCGAACGCACCCTCCGCGGTCCCAGAGCCACCCAGGCGTCGGACTTCACGGCCAAAATCCACGCCAGCCACCTCCCCGCCAACACCCGCTTCGCGCTGGAGATCAGTTTCGAGGACGACGGCGGCGCGGCCGGGGAAACCGTCAAGGGAACCTTCCGCACGGCACCCGACGCCGGGACCTTCAACGGCGAGGGACGCACCGGCGGTGACCTCCCGCGGTCATACGCCCAAAGCTTTGTCTGGACCGGCGACACCGCCGGCCAGGGCTGGGGCATCAACGAGGAGATCGGCGGCATGCGCGGCTACCGGGCCATGCATAACACCCGGCCCGACTTCTTCATCCACTCCGGCGACACCGTCTACGCCGACGGCCCCATTGCCGAAACCGTGGTGGAGAAGGACGGGCAGGTGTGGCGCAACCTGGTCACCGAGGAGATCTCCAAGGTGGCCGAAACGCTCACCGAGTTCCGCGGCCGGCACCGCTACAACTCCCTGGACGCCAACATGCGCGCCATGTTCGCCGACGTCCCGGTGATCGCCCAGTGGGACGACCACGAGACCCACAACAACTGGTACCCGGGCCAGATCATCGACGACCCCCGCTACACCGTCCGCGACGTCAACACCCTCGCAGCGCGTGGCCGGCAGGCGTGGCAGGAGAACATGCCCATCGCTGACAGTTCCGCGCTGTGGCGCCCGGGAACGTTCGACGACGGCGGGCACTACCAGCCGGCCCGCATCTACCGGAAGATCCCCCGCGGTCCTCAGCTGGACGTGTTCTGCCTGGACATGCGCACCTTCAAGTCACCCAACACCGACGGCAAGGAGGCCCACGCCACCTCCATCCTTGGCCAGGAGCAGGTGGACTGGCTGATCCGCGAGGTTTCCAAGTCCAAGGCGACCTGGAAGGTGATCGCCGCGGACCTGCCCTTGGGCATCATCGTCCCGGACGGCCCTGTCAATGAGGAGAGCGTCTCCAACCGGGATCCGGGCGCTCCACTGGGCCGTGAACTGGAGATCGCCGGGGTGTTGAGCGCGTTCAAGCGCAACCGGGTCAAGAACGTGGTGTGGCTGACGGCCGACGTGCACTACTGCGCCGCCCACCACTACTCCCCCGAGCGTGCGGCGTTCACGGACTTCGATCCGTTCTGGGAATTCGTGGCCGGGCCCATCGCCGCCGGATCCTTCGGGCCGAACCCGATGGACGGGACCTTCGGCCCCGAGGTGGTATTTGCCAAGGCCGGACGGTTCCCTGGCGAATCACCGCGCGACGGCGAGAACCAGTTCTTCGGCCACGTCCAACTGGGCGAGGATGACAGCTTCATCGCTAGCCTGCGGAACGCCAACGGCGCCACGCTCTTCTCGCAGGTGCTGACGCCGGAGCGGTGAGGACGGCCGCCGTCGGGAGTTGAGATGGCCCCCGGCTCAATGCCGGGGGCCACCGTATCGGGAGGGTCACCCGCAGACTGCCGATGCGCTATCTGGCGCTGTGGCGTGCCCAAACGGCTATTCGCCCTCAAGAGGCAGATGAAAAAGAAACGCGTCCGGATCCTCCCGGTAATGCCGTTCTAGCACCGGGCGGGGGACGTTTCAAGGGGTTCCGGCGGGTAACTTTGGCTGCCTGCCCAGCCCGCCCCGTTGATCTATCACTTAGAGTCGCTTTGCCCCGGGTTTAGGAACCATAAGTGATAGATCAACCGAGGCGGGAAGGGGCCGCGCTACCCCGGTAGCGAACGGCCGCGCCGTTGTCCGCGCGGCTCTATATATTGAAGGCATGACCCAGACTCCGCTGCAGGATTCCGCCAACTCTTCCGCTGCCCCTGCGCCCGCCGCACCGCCCGTCGCCAAGAAGGTCCCGCACGAGCGTACGCACCACGGGGACACCTTCGTGGACAACTACGAGTGGCTGCGCGATAAGGAATCCCCCGAGGTCGTGGAGCACCTGAAAGCCGAGAACGCCTACCAGGAGGCGGTCACCGCGCACCAGGAGCCGCTGCGCGAGGCCATCTTCCAGGAAATCAAGGGCCGCACCCAGGAAACAGACCTGTCTGTCCCAAACCGCAAGGACGGCTGGTGGTACTTCAGCCGCTCGGTTGAGGGCAAGGAGTACGGCATCCAGTGCCGCGTCCGCGCCCAGGACTCCGGCAACCCCGTGGCCGATTGGACTCCCCCCGCGGTGCAGGCCGGCGTCGAGATCCCCGGCGAGGAAGTCCTGCTGGACGGCAACATCGAAGCCGAAGGCAAGCCGTTCTTCTCCGTGGGCGGATCGGCTGTCACCGTGGACGGGAACCTCTATGCCTACGCCGTGGACAATGCCGGCGACGAACGTTTCACCCTTCACATCAAGGACCTCCGCACGGGCGAACTCCTGCCGGACGTCATCGAGAACATCTTTTACGGCGTCAGCTTCTCCCCCGACGGCACCCGCATTTTCTACACCGTGGTGGACGATTCGTGGCGCCCGTACCAGGTCAAGTCCCACGTCCTGGGCACCCCCGTCACCGACGATGAGGTGATTTACCAGGAGGACGACGTCGCCATGTGGCTGGGCTTTGAGCTCTCCTCTGACAGGCGTCACCTCGTGCTGGGCATCGGCTGCTCCGAATACAGCGAGACCCGCCTGCTGCGTTTTGATGACCCGACGTCGGCCCTCACCACGGTGATTTCGCGGGACGAGCGCGTCCTCTATGAGGCCGAACCGTTCCTGCTCACCGGTCCTGACGGCGAAACGTCAGAGCGCATCCTGCTCACCCACAACCGCGGTGCCATCAACTCCATGGTCTCCCTGGCGGACCCGGCCGAGCTCGCCAAGCCGCTGGCCGAGCAGCACTGGATCACCGTCGTCGAGCATTCCGACGACGTCCGCGTCAACGGTGCCGGCGTCACCTCCACGCACCTGATTGTCTCCGTCCGCAAGGACACCATCGAACGCGTCCAGGTGATGGGATTGGCCGGCCTCGGTACGCCCGCTCAGGAAGCCCCGGTGGAACCGGCGTTCGATGAGGAGCTCTACACGGCCGGCGTGGGCGGTTCGGACTACGAGGCGCCGGTGATCCGGCTGGGCTACACGTCCTACTTCACGCCGTCGCGCGTCTACGACTTTGTGCTGCCCACCCCGGCTTTGCCGCTTGGTGAGCTGCTGCTCCGCAAGGAAAGCCCGGTGCTGGGCGGCTACTCCGCCGGCGACTACGTGGCCACCCGCGAATGGGCCGACGCAGCGGACGGCACGCGGATCCCCCTGTCTGTGCTGCGGCACAAGAGCGTCAAACAGGATTCGACGGCGGCTGGCCTGGTCTACGGGTACGGCTCCTACGAACTGAGCATGGACCCCGGTTTCGGCATCGCCCGGCTATCACTGTTGGACCGTGGTGTGGTGTTTGTGATCGCGCACATCCGCGGCGGCGGCGAGCTGGGCCGGCACTGGTATGAGGACGGCAAGAAGCTCACCAAGAAGAACACGTTCACCGACTTTGTGGACGCCACCGACTGGCTGGCCGCCTCCGGGTGGGTTGATCCGTCCCGGATTGCGGCGCTGGGCGGTTCTGCGGGCGGTCTGCTGATGGGTGCCGTGGCCAACCTGGCGCCGGAAAAGTATGCAGCGGTGGTGGCGCAGGTGCCGTTTGTGGATGCCCTCACCACCATCCTGGACCCGGAGTTGCCGCTCTCCGCTCTGGAGTGGGAGGAATGGGGCAACCCCATCACGGACCCGGAGGTGTACGCCTACATGAAGTCGTACTCGCCGTACGAGAATGTGCATTCAGTCGCGTACCCCAAGGTGGCCGCGGTGACCTCGTTCAACGACACGCGCGTGCTATACGTGGAGCCCGCCAAGTGGGTCCAGGAGCTGCGGAACAGGACCACCGGCACGGAGCCTGTGGTGATGAAGATCGAGATGGACGGCGGCCACGGCGGCGCGTCCGGGCGCTATGTCCAGTGGCGCGAGCGGGCGTGGGACTACGCCTTCCTCGCCGACTCCCTCGGCGCCAAGGACCTGCTGCCCGGGGCTGGCCTCAAGTAGCCCATCGGATTCCTGGATCTCGCTTCCCATCCGCTCCCTCACCGGGCCGAATCCGGTGGTTGAGCTTGTCGAAACCCGGATCCCGCGACTCAGCCGTCATCCCGGCCGTATTCGGGGTGCTCGGCCAGAAGTTCGGCCAGAGTCTCGAGGTTGGCATGGACGGTGCGGGACTGGGCTTTTTCCACAAACCGGTCGGCGAGTTTGCCGAATACCCCGCCCAGTCCCGACGCGGCGTCGATCCGGTAGTTCAGGCGGGTGCCGTCGCCTTCAGGTTCCAGGACATTGGTGACAGTGAATTCCAGCTTTCCTTCCACCGAGCGGGATACAAAGCGGGTTGGAGGCTGGAATTCGATGACCTCCGTTGTCCAGTCGAATTTCCTGCCCACCACCTTGCTGGCGCCCTTGACCCGGGTGCCGACTGCAACAGGCTCGGTCCCGACCGTTTCGGCATGGACGGCCGAGGAGTCCCAGACTGGAATGTTTTCGCCCTTTGACAGGAAATTGAAGACTTCCTGTGGCGGGCGGGCGATGTAGACAGTTTCTTCCACGACAGGCATTGGATTCTCCTCAGACACGCCTGTTGCCAGCGCGGCATGGCCGGCAGCTAGGCACAACGCCAGTTTGGCCTTGACCCAGCAGGCAGTCAATGGCGTCCGGAAACCTCCGGTGGGCTCAGCTCCGCGCAGTCCATTCTTCGGCGAGGATCGCGTAGACCAACTCGGTGGCCCACTGGTTTTTGTAGTGCCATTTGTCCACAAACCTGGCTTCCAACCGCATGCCCAGCCGTTCGCACAGAGCCGCGGAGGCGGTATTCAGGGCGTCGAGCCTTGCCTCGATCCGGTGCATCCCCAGCTCCTCGAATCCCAGCTTCAGCACCGCATCCGAGGCCTCGGCCCCGTAGCCCTTGCCCCGCGCGGCTGGTGCCAGGGTCCATCCGACTTCGCCCTGGCCGCGCCCCGGAAGCCACTTCAGCACCACTTCGCCCAGCAGTCCCGGCGATCCCTTCGCTGCGATGGCCAGGCAGACCCAGTCGCTCTCCTTCTCGAAGACGAAATTGGCGTACTTGCCCACGGACTCCATGCACTTGTTGTAGCTCTTGGCCTCCCCCGGCAGGAAGCGGGCCGTGTCGGGCAGCGAATGGTAGGCATGGAAGGCGTCCAGGTCCGCAGCTTCGAACCGGCGCAGGATCAACCGCTCGGTGCGGAGGGGCAAAGTGATATCAGGCATGGACTGAGGCTATGCCATGGACCCGGAGTGGACGACGGCGGCAGTCGCCTCTGCGATGGCGCGCTCCTCGTCGGTGGGCACCACCAAAACGGGGATGACGGACGCAGCCGTGGAAATCACCCGCGGCTCCTTGGACCGCTGACTGTTCAGGCCGGCGTCGAGCTCTATCCCCAACGCACGCAGCCTTTCAGTCACCAGTGCGCGGAACTGGTGCGAGTTCTCGCCGATCCCCGCGGTGAACACAAGTGCCTTGGCCCCGCCGACGGCCACATGGTAGCCGCCGATGTACTTTGCCAGCCGGTAGGACGTGACCGCGAGCGCCATTGAGGCCTTGGCGTCGCCAGCCTCTGACGCCTCCACCACCGAGCGCATGTCGTTGTTCCCAGCGAGCCCCTTCAGCCCCGATTCACGGTTGAGCATGGTGTCGATGTCCTCCGGCGTCCACCCGATCCGGCCGAGGAATACCAGGATGGAGGGATCAAGGTCGCCTGAGCGGGTGCCCATCACCAGGCCCTCCAACGGAGTGAAGCCCATGGACGTGTCCACCGAATGACCACGGCTGATGGCCGTGACGGAGGCACCGTTCCCCAGGTGGGCGATCACGCCGTCGAACTCTTCCATGGGAAGATCCAGCAGCGCGGCGGCGCGCTGCGTGACGTACTCGTGCGAGGTGCCGTGGAAGCCATAGCGGCGGATGCCGTGGTTCGTGTAGAGCTCGTCCGGGACGGCGTAGCGCCATGCGTGCTCCGGCAGGGTGCGGTGGAAAGCGGTGTCGAACACCGCCACCTGCGGCAGGTCGGGCCACTTCCTGCTGATGGCTCGGATGCCCAGGACGTTGGCGGGGTTGTGCAGCGGCGCAAGCGGATTGAGGCGCTCGATGGCACGGGTGATCTCGTTGTCGATCAGCACCGGCTCGGCGAACCGCTCGCCGCCGTGGACCACACGGTGGCCCACCGCCGCCAGCTCGAGGTCCCCGAGCTCGGCATGGATCGCGGCATCTACCTGTACCAGCGCCTCGGCATGGTCCCGGGGGCCCTCGATTTCGCCGTCGCCATCACCGCCGTTCCCCATGCCGATCTTCTCGATCAGCCCCTCCGTCAGCACAATGCCGGCGGCCACGTCACGGACCTGGTACTTGAGCGAGGACGAGCCGGAATTAATGACAAGCACAAGCATGGGGCCTCCTGAAGCCTTGGTACCGCGTGCACAGCTGACGAGGTGGTGCTGGAGCCTGGCGCAGCGCCCCGGAATCCACTCTATAAGTTGCCCCTTGGATACTTCGATTGCAAATGATAATGATTCTCATTAGAGTGATCGGCATGCATATCACTGTCATCAGCTCCCTGGACGCCCTGTGCCGCCAGCAAGCCTGCCAAGACGCGGCTGCGGCCAATCCCGGCGCAGTGGTGGTCCTGCACGACCTGCTGGAGAACGGCGTGGTCATCCGCAGGATTTTCAGCCAGTCCAGGCTCCTGGAGAGCGCCCAAACGCAGTTGGAACACGGTTGCTTAAGCTGCACCGTGCGGCTGGACCTGGTGCCCACCATCGAGCGGCTGCTCGAACGCGGGGAGACTCAGGCCATCATCGGGCTCCCGCCGGCGGTGTCCGCGGAGGCTGCGATCGGGGCGCTGCGGCGAGGCCTTTCCCGCCCGGTGACGATTGATTCCGCTGTCCTTGCCTGCGCCCCTGACACGCTGGAGGACCACATTTGGGACCATCACACCCTGTTTGAGTCCGGGTTCACCCCGGTCCCGGAGGACCAGCGCACTGCGGGCGAATTCCTCATCGGCGAACTGTCGTTCAATGACACCATCCTCCTGGCGGAGGTGGACTTGTTTCCGGCCGACCCCGCCCTGAGGGTTCGCGGTGTGCAGCTTGTGCGGGAACGTCCGCTGCACCCTGAGCGGTTCCAGCACGCCCTGGCATCCCTCGCGGAGGGCTGCTGCTGGTTGCGCGGCCGCCTGTGGATCGCCGCCGCGCCGCAGTGCCGGATCGCCTGCTCTCCGCCTGTGAGCTCACCGACGCGGAAATGGAGGGTTCGCCGGTCTGACCGACCCTTTCCAGCTCGACCCCGCCCCGAACTGAACGGCCCGGCTACACGCTGCCGAACCGGTCAAATCGCCACCCACCAACCGCCACCAACAACAAGGAGCAAGCCCATGAAAGTCAGAAATTCCCTCCGCGCCCTGAAGGAGGTTCCCGGCGCCCAGATCGTCCGACGCCGGGGCCGGACCTTTGTGATCAACAAAAAGAACCCGCGGATGAAGGCCCGTCAGGGCTGAGGCTGCGGACCGGCTCACCCCGCTATTGCCGCTGCGCAGGCCACCCCGCGAAACGACTCATGTCAAGATGCACGCGAAAGTGTCTTGCTTGCCTCATCTAATTGTGCTCGCGTGGATGATGCTTCCAGTGCCCGTGTTTTCGCTGCGGCGAGTGCGATCAGCTGGGTCTGGATCTTGGTGATGCCGCGGGTGAGGTCGGCCGGGTTGGTGATCTCCATCAGCTCGGCGAGTTCCGCGGCTTTAGCTCCGGTCAGGATCCCGGAATCGATCACGCGTTGGTACGGGGTACGCGGTTTGTCATAGATGCGGGCCTTCTTCCCGTGCTTATTGGAGCGCCAGCCGACCGCTTTCGTGGTGGCGGTGAAGAGGTTCAGCCGTACCCGCACGAGGGCGTAGAGGGCGTTGAGCAGCTTCAGCTCCGCGGCGGTATCGTAGCGGTAGTGGAAGGCGTGCCGGCGGACCACGTCGCCGTTTTTCTGCTCGACGTGGGCGTTGTCGTTGGACTTGTACGGCCGGGACCGGGTGAAGTAGATGTCCTTGTCATCGACCCATTTGATCAGGGCGTAGTTGATGAACTCTCCTCCGTTATCGGTATCCAACCCGACCATGGGGAACGGCAGCCGTGCCACGACCTCATCCATTGCCTCCAGCACCCATTTGTGCGCGCCGTTGCGGACCGCGACGTTCTCGGTCCAGCCGGTGAACACGTCCGTGGCGGTGAGGGTCCTGGCGAATTCCCCGGCCAGGGTGGGGCCGCAGTGGACGACCATGTCGGCTTCGATGAAACCGGGAGCCTGTTCGTGTTCATCCCCGGCCTTGCGGACCGTGATTGAGTTGCGCAGCAGGGGCCCGGCCTTGGTCGCGGACAGGCCTTTAGGCCTGCCGGCGTCCTTGGTCGGTTTGAGCAGCCGGTCGATGGTGGCACCGGAGACCTTCAGCAGCTGCGCCCTCACCTCAGGGGTCAGCCTGTCCTTGTCCAGTTCCCCGAAGGCCTCAAGCTTGGGCAGCCACAGGTCCATGGTGGCGGCCAGGTACTTACCCGACGGCATCCCCGCGAACCGCCACACCTCGATCAGGACCTTGAGGGTGCCGTAGCCGTAAGTACGTCCCCGCGGCTTCCGCACAACAGCCTTCGCAGGACCCTTACGCTTACGGGCCGTGGACAGCGCCCGACGGGCATTGGCCCTTGACCAGCCGGTGACGGCCACCAGCTCATCGAGCACCGCCCCCTTGGCCTTCTTGGCTCCTTTCGCATAATCGCGTGCGTACTGCTTCGTGATTTCCCTACGCGTACCCATCGACAGGCCCATCCCTCATCGTCACCGCCGTGCCCGTGGCGGCCCGTGATTTACGCGAGCGTTTCTCAAATGAGGCACGCACCCCATCTCGCGAGCACTATTGATGAGTCTGGTCGCCCCGTTGCGCAAGCCGCGGCAGGCGCTTAGAGTCGGCGGACACGTTGCACTACGCAGAGAGGGACTTCCATGCCGAACGACACCACTCAGCCCGACAACACCGAACCCGACACCGCGGAATCTGACACGGCAGGCACCAAGGACCCCACCGGCGTCGAGGGTGCCAACCCGGCCCTCGACGACACCGGAAGCCCCAAAGCCGGCGAGGTGGGTGACGCTCCGGAGCAGCCCGAGGATCCGCAAAACCTGGACCTCACGCCCGAGGGCCTCTCCGATGAGCCGGCCAAGCAGGAAGACCCGGACAGCGTGGCCAAGCCGGAAAACAGCTAAGCCAGCGAGCTGGGACCGGCGACGGCGGCACCCAGCCCGGGTGCCGCCGTCGGGCGTTAACCCTGGGGCGTGGGCACCTGCGCCTGGATGGCCGTGATGGCCACTGTGTTCACGATGTCCTCCACGGTGCATCCGCGCGAGAGGTCGTTGACCGGCTTGCGCAGGCCCTGCAGGACGGGCCCGACGGCGACCGCCCCGGAGCTCTGTTGCACCGCCTTGTACGTGTTGTTGCCGGTGTTCAGATCCGGGAAGATGAACACGGTCGCCTGCCCTGCCACGGACGAGCCGGGCATCTTGGAGGCCGCGATGGAGGCGTCTACGGCGGCGTCGTATTGGATGGGGCCCTCGATGGCGAGATCCGGGCGGCGTGCACGCACCAGTTCGGTGGCCTGCCGGACTTCGTCCACGGCCTCGCCGGAGCCCGAGCCGCCGGTGGAATAGGACAGCATGGCCACCCGCGGCTCCACCCCGAACTGGACCGCCGTTTCGGCCGAGGCGAGGGCGATGTCCGCGAGCTGCTCCACGTTGGGAGCCGGGTTCACGGCACAGTCGCCGTAGACCAGTACCCGGTCCGGCATCAGCATCAGGAACACGGAGGACACGATCTTTACGCCGTCGCGCGTTTTCACGAACTCCAGCGCGGGGCGGATGGTGTGCGCCGTGGTGTGCGCGGCGCCGGATACCATGCCGTCCACCACGCCCAGCTGGACCATCATGGTGCCGAAGTAGCTGCCGTCCTGCATGATTTCCAGTGCCTTTGGCAGGTCCACGCCCTTGTGCGCGCGCAGCTCGGCGTACTTTTCCGCGAACCCCTGCCGCAGTTCCGAGGTGGCCGGGTCCACGATGTTGATCCCGGCGAGGTCGATGCCGTTGGCCGCCGCCAGCTCACGGACCTGCGAATCAGGTCCCAGCAGGGTGAGGTCGCAGACGTCGCGGCGGTGCAGGATTTCGGCGGCCTGCAGGATCCGGACGTCCGTTCCCTCCGGCAGCACCACGTGCCGGCGCTGCCCCCTGGCCCGTTCGATGAGGTCATGCAGGAACCGCAGCGGAGTCATCCGTTCCAGGCGCGGCAGGTGGAGGCGCTCCACGAGCTCAGCCTCATCCACCCGTCTGGACCACAGGCCCAGCGCGGAAGCCACCTTGCGGCGGTGCCCGGACCAGATCTCGCTGCGGACCTCGGAGACGCGCTTGGCCGTGGTGTAGGTGTCCTCGCTCGCTGCGAACACAGGGAACGGGGCCTGCGCCAGGAGCGGGTAGATGTTGGCGTCCGGGGACAGGCCGCCGGTCAGGATCAGCGCAGACGGCACCGGGAATTCCGGCGAGAACGACGACGCCAGGCAGGCCACCATCACGTCGGCGCGGTCGCCGGGAACGATCACCAGGGCGCCCTCGTCCAGCACGTTCAGGAAATTGCCCACGTTCATGGCGGCCACCTTGATGTCCCGGACGTCGCGTTCCATGTCCGCGAGGCCGGCAATCTGCCGCACGCCAAGGGCCGCCGCAACCTCGCCGGTGGTAGGCCGGGCGATCTCCTCCAGCTCCGGCAGGACGTACACGGGCCGGCTGGATGCACCGGGCTTGATCTCCGCGGCGATCTCCGCCACCAATTCAGGGTCCGCGCGGTTCACCATGATGGCCAGCAGCGTGCACTTTTCGGCCGCCAACTCCTTGCGGGCAACCTCGACGGCGGCCGCGGCCTCCGCGACGCTGAGCCCCTTGGCGCCCACCACGGCAACCACGGGCGCGGCCAGGTTGTTGGCCAGCCGGGCGTTGAGGTCAAACTCGACGGCGGCGTCCTGGCCGGTGAGGTCCGTCCCCTCCACGATCACTACGTCGCAATGCCTGGCGATCTCGGCGAAGATCTCCACGCAGCGCGCATCGATGTCGGCGCGTTTTCCGCCGGCCAGGAGGGCCCGCACCTCGGCAGACGTCAGCCCGCCCCGGCACCGATCGTCGTCAAGCGCGAAGCGTGATTTCATCAGGGCAACCATGGGGTCCTCGGCGGCATCCGGGCCGTGGACCACCGGTTTGAAGAACCCGATCCGGTCCGCGTGCCGGTGGAGTGTGTCCGCGAGGCCCAGAGCCACGAGCGATTTGCCCGATCCCGGGGTGGTCGCGCTGACGTAGATGCCTTTGGCCATGGTCCGCCCTTTGCTGTGCGTGGTGCCGGTATCTCCATCCTTGCACTTTCCGGGCCCGTCACAGGGCACCTGAAACCGCCGCGCCCTTGACATCGGACCTGCATCTGGGATTACCTAATGAACATTCGGTAAATAAAGCTGGAGGCAATGACGCATGGCTGAAGCAGCACTCTCCGGGGCCACCCACCCCATCTTGGAAAACGACTATGCCTCCGAATGGATGGGCATTGAAGTCCTCGCCGTCAGCGACGGGCACGCCACTATCCGCATGACACTCCGGCAGGAAATGCTCAACGGCTTCGGCATGGCGCACGGCGGAATGATCTTCGCCTTCGCCGATTCCGCCTTCGCCTTGGCCTGCAATCCGGTTAACCCGACGCCGGGAGAGATCAACAACATCACCGTTGCCGCCGGCGTGGACATCAACTTCCTGAAGCCCGCCTACCGCGGCCAGGTGATCACCGCCGTCGCGGACCGCCGGTCCAGCTCGGGCCGCAGCGGCCTGTACGACATCCAGATTTTCGCGGCCGACGGCGGTGCCCAGCCCGATTCGCTACCCAGTTCCGGCACGCCCGGGGAACTCATTGCCGAGTTCCGCGGACGCAGCCGCACCATCCCCAAGAAGTAGGAAAACCATGACCCTCCACGCCCCCGAAACTCCCGTACCGCAGGCACCTGCCAATGCCATCCTGGACCGCGAGGAAACCATCTCCCGCGATGAGCTCGAGGCCCTCCAGCTCACCCGCCTGCAGCACACGGTCGCCTACGCCTACAGCCGGGTGCCGCTGTACAAGCGCAAGTACGACGCCGCCGGCATTCACCCTACGGACCTGCGCGAACTGAGCGACCTCGGCAACTTCCCGTTCACCACGAAAGAAGACCTGCGCGCTGAGTACCCCTTCGGCATGTTCGCCGTCCCCCAGAGCGAAGTAGCCCGCGTGCACGCGAGCTCCGGCACCACGGGCCGGCCCACCGTCGTCGGCTACACCAAACAGGACCTGGCCGACTGGGCCAAACTCGTGGCCCGCTGCCTCCGGGCGTCCGGCGTCCGGCCCGGCATGAAGGTCCACAACGCCTACGGCTACGGCCTGTTCACCGGCGGACTGGGCGCGCACGCCGGCGCGGAAGCGCTGGGCTGCACCGTGATCCCGATGTCCGGCGGGCAGACCGAACGCCAGATCCAGCTCATCCAGGACTTCGCGCCGGACGCCATCCTGGCCACGCCCACCTACCTGCTCACCATCGCCGACGCGATGGCACACAAGGGCATCGACCCGACGTCCACCTCCCTCAAGTACGCGGTCCTGGGCGCCGAGCCGTGGACGCAGGAGATGCGGCACGAACTCGAAGTGACCATGAACATCAAGGCGTGCGACATCTACGGTCTGTCCGAGGTGATGGGCCCGGGCGTCGCCGGGGAAGCTGTGGAAACCCAGGACGGCAGCCACATCTGGGAGGACCACTTCCGCCCCGAAATCATTGACGCGTTCAACCCCACGGTGGGCAAGGAAAACGTGCTGCGCGATGGCGAACACGGCGAACTGGTATTCACCTCGCTCACCAAGGAAGCCCTGCCGATCATCCGCTACCGCACCAAGGACCTCACCCGCCTCCTGCCCGGCACGGCCCGCCCCGCGCACCGCCGGATGGGCCGCATCACCGGCCGCAGCGATGACATGATCATCCTGCGCGGCGTGAACCTCTTCCCGTCCCAGATCGAGGAGATCGCGCTGCGCATCCCCGAACTCAGCCCGCACTTCCAGCTCGAACTCACCCGCCCGGAAGGCCAGCGGATGGACCAGCTCACTGTCAGGATCGAACGCCGGGACGCTGTCACCCCCGAGCAGAGCACGACGGCGGCGCGCGCCCTGCAGGAACAGATCAAGATCCATGTGGGTTCTTCGTGCGCCGTTGACGTGGTGGACCCCGGCTCGCTGGAGCGGTCAAACGGGAAGTTGCGCCGGATCTACGACCTCCGGCCCAAGGCATAGGGCCCGCCACCTTCCAGCGCGAAGGGACACTTGGGGCCCCGGCCTGCGGGTCTGCTGCGCCGCTGCCGGGATTACCGAACGTTCATGGGAAAATAGCAGGTATGCCCACTACAGCAGCCCCCAACAAGCGCGGCCGTCCCGGTTACGACCAACAGTCGGTGCTGCTCATCGCCGTCGACGTCTTTAACCGGCACGGCTATGACGCCACGTCCATGGGAATCCTCGCCGAGAACCTGGGCATCTCGAAATCAGCCATTTACCACCACGTGCCGTCCAAGGGCGACCTCCTGAAGCTCGCGCTCGACCATGCGCTGGGCGGCCTGGAATCAATCCTCGAACAGCCCGGCGCGCAAAGCGGCGCGGCGGATGCGCGGCTGGAATTTGTCCTGCGGCAGACCGTGGCGGTACTCGTAGAGCGGCTGCCGTTCGTCACGCTGCTCCTGCGGTTGCGGGGCAATACTGACATTGAGCGCGACGCCCTGGAACGGCGTCGCGCGTTTGATCACGAGGTGGCCGCCCTCATTTCCGCAGCCCGCGACGAAGGATCGCTGCGCCAGGACATCGATCCGCGCACCGTCACGCGCCTGCTGTTCGGGACCATCAACTCAATCGTCGAATGGTACAAACCGGGCGGCTCCCTCACACCGGAGAAACTGGCCGACGACGTCATCACCATCGCGTTCGACGGGCTCCACGCGCAGCACTAGGTTTTCGACAAGCTCAACCACCGGGCGGTCAGAGCTGGTATTCGGCCTGCATACCCAACGTCTCGTGAACGCAGAGGATGTTGTGCTCCGTGTCCATGAACCAGGCGCATTTCTCGGAGTCCGTGGTGCAGATGTGGTTCTCGGTCTTGAGGTTGGGCAGGTCGTAGTCCTGGAACCGGACGCCCTTGGCCTCCATGTCCTGCACGATCCGCTCAATGTTTCGCACCTCGAAACTGAGGGCGGTGTGCTCGGAGTGCTTCCCGTCCGAGACCGGCAACAACTGCAGCATCGGGCCGCCGTCGCTACCGAGTAATTCGCTTCCATTGTCCGTCATTCCGCGGTGCGGGAGGCCCAGTTTTTCGGTGTAGAAACTGCGGGCGCGCGCTGCGTCATCGACGGGCAGGATGGTTGTGGCTGTGTTCATGGCTAGGTTCATTTCGCCACCTCCTACGGTGGAAATTTTACGCCGCGGCAACCCGGAAAGATCCAAATGGGGGCTACTTTTCGACCAGGGTGAGGACGTCGTAGGTGGCTACAATCTCGTCGTTCTGGTTGGTCAGGAGCGCGTCCCAGGCCACCTCGCCGTATTCGTCCGTTTCGCGCGGCGTGATCTTCTTTGCCGTCAGGGTGACCCGGATGGAATCCCCGGCAGCCACGGGTGTGATGAAGCGGAGGTTCTCCAGGCCGTAGTTGGCCAGGACCGGGCCCGGCGCCGGTTCCACGAACAGTCCGGCGGCCCAGCTCAGCAGCAGGTATCCGTGCGCCACGATGCCCGGGAAGAACGGGTTGGCTTCGGCCGCTTCCCGGTTGGTGTGGGCATAGAAGGTGTCTCCGGTGGAGTTGGCGAACGCCGTAATGTCCGCCAGGGACACTTCACGCAGGCCGGACCGGACGGCGTCGCCGATCCGCAACGAAGCCAGCGGCTTCCGGAACGGGTGCGTCCCCTCGGTCTCCATAGTGAAGTTCCGGTCCGCCCCGGTGTGCCAGAGGCCGGTGACGGCGGTGAGCATGTTGGGCGAGCCTTGGATAGCGGTGCGCTGCATGTGATGCATGACCGAGCGGATGCCGCCCAGTTCCTCGCCGCCGCCGGCGCGGCCGGGGCCGCCGTGGACCAGATGCGGGACAGGGGACCCGTGGCCGGTGGAGCTGCGGGCGTCTTCACGGTTGAGCATCAGGACACGGCCGTGGTGCGCGGCGATCCCGGTGACCAGTTCGCGTGCTACGGCCGGATCGTTGGTGCACACCGATGCCACGAGGGAGCCGCCGCCCCGGGCGGCGAGCCAGACGGCGTCGGGCAGGTCCTTGTATCCGATCACGGAGGCTACCGGGCCGAACGCCTCCAGCGAGTGGATCGCGTCGGTCTCTGCGTCAGCCCAGCTCAGCACCACCGGCGACATAAAGGCACCGGCATCCACTACACCCGTGGTACCGCCGGCAGAGGTGACCGACGGCGAATCGAGCGTTCCGTACGCAAGCTCACCGCCGGCGTCGAGCATTGACTGCACCGCGGCGCGGACGTCGGCGAGCTGCTCAAGCGACGCCAAAGCGCCCATGGTGACACCGTCGGCGCGGGGATCCCCCAGCACTACACGCTCGTCCACCCGTTTTCCAATGGCGGCGATCACCGCCGGCACCAGCTCCTGCGGGACGATGGCGCGTCGGATGGACGTGCACTTCTGGCCCGCCTTGACCGTCATTTCGGTGACCACGGACTTAATAAAGGCATCGAATTCCGGCGTGCCCTCCACCGCGTCGGGCCCAAGGATGGCGGCGTTGAGGGAGTCCGTTTCGGACGTGAACCGGACGCCGCCCTGCACCACGTTGGGATGCGATTTCAGGGACAGCGCGGTGGACGCGGAGCCGGTGAAGGCCACCAGGTCGCGGTAGTCCAGCACGTCCAGGAGGCCGCGGACGGAACCGGAAATGAGCTGCAGCGAGCCCTTGGGCAGGATGTTGGATTCGATGATCGCCTTCACCACGGCCGCCGCCACGTACCCGGTGGGGGTGGCCGGCTTGACGATGGTGGGGACCCCGGCGAGGAAGGCCGGCGCGAGTTTCTCCAGCATGCCCCAGACCGGGAAGTTGAACGCGTTGATCTGCACCGCAACACCGGGAATGCGCGTGTAGATGTGCTCGGCCACGAATGAACCGTCCTTGGACAACACCTCCATGGGACCGTCCACCACCACCTGCGAATTAGGCAGCTCGCGCCGGCCCTTGGAGCCGAACGTGAAAAGGACGCCGATGCCGCCGTCGATATCGATCATCGAGTCGATCTTGGTGGCACCGGTCTGGGCCGAAAACGTGTAGAAATGCTCGCGCCGGGCATTCAGGTACTGCGCCAGCTCCTTAAGCTTGAGCGCGCGCTGGTGGAAGGTCAGCTTGCCCAGTTCAGCCTGTCCCGTGGTGCGGCCGTAATCCACGACGGCGGCAAGGTCCAGGCCGTCGGTGCTCACCTTGGCCAGGACTTCCCCGGTGCTCGCATCCCGTACGGGGACAGCCGAAGCTGCCGAACCGGGGTCGGGAGTCCACCAGGAATCCTGGACAAAACTGGGAACGGTCTGGGCTGTGTCGACTGTGGCTTCGGCAGTGGTGGTCATCGTTGACGGGTCCTTCCAACACGGGGACAAACGGGGCCACGGCTTTACTGACCGTCCGTTCGGTAATATGTCTACAGTACATGACTGTGCCGTACTGCACACTGGAAGTTCAGCCTCGACAAAGGAGACCCATGAGCGCCCTATCCCCCGACGCCGGTGCGCGGGACGCCACCGCCCATGGTGCTGCCCCGTGGAAGATCGTCCTCGGCGAACTCGACCAGAAGATGGGTGTGAAGATCCTGGAGGAATCGGTCCAGCGCGTGGTGGCCACGATGCCGGTGGAGGGCAACAGGCAGTCGTTCGGGTTGCTCCACGGCGGCGCGTCCTTGGCGGTGGGCGAGGCTGTGGGCTCCTGGGCGGCCGTGATCCACGCCAGTACGTTGGGAAAAACTGCCGTGGGCGTGGACGTCTCAGCGACGCATCACCTCTCGGCGCGCGAGGGGCAGATCACTATCACCGCGACGCCCATCCACCTCGGCGGCACCCTGACCACGCACGAGGTCCTGATCACCAACGACGCCGGTCAGCGCCTCTGCACGCTGCGCATCACCAACCTGCTGATGAAGCCAAAGGAATAACCCTCCCACCCCCGGTTGCCGTATCACTTAACGTCGCCATCTGACGCTGATGACGACGCTAAGTGATAGGTCAACTGCGGGTGGGGCGCTGCCGCTTCCGCCGCTTCACCAAGACCAGGAACACACCGCCGACGGCAAGCGCACCGGCCGCGAGCCCGGCGAACAGAACCAGCCCGGACGCTCCAGTATTGGCCAAGCTAGCCGCCCGGCTGTCACCCAGCGGACGTACGACGCCGGCGCTGTCATCTGCCGAAGGCACCGCACCGTTCGCGGCTGGTACCTCAGCCGGCGCTGCGGCAGCAGGGATTACTACGGGGGTCGGGGCCGGCGGGGAAAGCTGGCTGACCGGGGTGAAGTCGAAGGCCACGGCTCCGGACGTGCTGAATCCGTTGACCGTTTCGGCCGTGAAACGCAGCGGTCCGGCCACAGCAGGGGCAGTAAACGACCACGCACCGCCGGCATCCACGGGCACTTCAACAGGCGCCCGTCCACTGACGGTGATCCTGATCTTCGAACCGGCCGCGACAGCCGATGCCGGAGCCGCGGCCACCACACCCGTGACGGTCTGGCCGGCGTCGAACGTTGCCCCCGGCGCGGGCGACGTCACCGTTGGCTTGTTGAGGAAAAGTTCCAGCTGGTAGCCGGGGAGCACGGCCATCGCGTCGTCGAGCGTGGCGGCGATGGCGAAGTTCTTGACGAAGCGGCCATTCTCATCGGGGGTATCCCCGGCCGAGTGTGTGCCCACTGCGTAGTTCCCGCTGACCCAGGGCCCGCCGGAATCTCCGCCGCTGGATTGGACGTCGAAGGACAGGAAACCGTTGAAGGCCCGCAGGTCTGCGGGGGCCGACGTGATGCCCCGGACCACGTAGATCCCCACCTCGTCGGTGGTTCCGCAGGACCATGCTGACGTGCGGCCGGAGCGGCAGACCGGCTGGCCAACAACAGGGGCAGCCGTTCCGATGATCTTGACGTCCGGGCCCGGCTCTGACGGATCGCCCCACGTACTGGCGGCGGGCAATGGGTCCAGGTCCGCGCGGAGTTCCTCAATGACGGCGATATCCGTTCCGACGTTGCCGGGGTTGGCTGGGTCCAGCGGATGCAGGACGGTGGAGTTTCCAGGTCCGCCGAACTGGCTGAAGCCAAACTTTCCGAGTAACCCGGCAGGCACCCCTTGGAATTGGAGCGTGGCCGTCTCCGCATCGCCGTCAGCGCTGCAGTGGCCGGCCGTGAGGACTGCGGGGAGGCCAGCGGAGTCGAAGGCCGAGAAACCTGTGGAACAGATAATGCCGTTGTCAGCGGCGTAACCCAATCCTCCGGGGACGTCTGCCTCGGGCGCGAGCGGCGCGCCGGCGTCGAGCTCCACGTTGGCGTAGCGGGCCACGAACTCGGCGGCCGAGATCTTGCCGTCCGCGATGGGGCTGGTGCGGTTGGGGCCGGTAAGACTCGGATTTCCGGCGGCCACATCAGGAACCGTGGCCTCGGACCCGTTGATGCCGCCCGTACGGACTACGAACCTGCTGCCGGTGAACGCCACGGCCTGCAACCCCACCGCGCCCACGTCGCGGAGGTACGCCTGGTACAGGTCCTGGGTGCTCCGGGCCAGTTCGGTACCGGCTGCGGGAGAAGCAGCGTTCGACGGCGGCGCGGCGGACGGTGCGTCAAGGGCAACGGCCGGGATAGCCGCGCTGAGCCTGGCCACCTCAGCCTCCAGCTCGGCTCCGGAGCCGGCAACCAGAATGCTGCCCTCGCGGATCCGTGTTCCGAGGTAGCCGGGGATGTCCCGCAGGGCCCCGGCAACGTCCGCGGCCTGCTTGCCCAGCTGGCCCGCAGCAGCAAACTCCTCGGGGGTCAGGCCAAGATCGCGGAGGGCGGCTTTGTGAAGGCCGGCATCGCTGGGCTTCGCGTCGCTCGGCTGCACGGCACTCGACTGAACGTCACTGACCCCGGAACCACCCGCCGTCGGGCTTTCCGAAACCGCAGACGGCTCAACCGCCGGCTGCTCTACAGCCCAGGCCGGCACGGCCCCGAGCCCCACGGAAAGTGCCACTCCGGCAGCCGCTGCTGCTGCAAATACACGTTTCAAACTGGGTGCCGTCACTTTCGTTCTATTCATCTGTATCGCTCCGCCGTGCCATGTACGCGGCGACCACCGCGGCCAGGCACAAAACTGCCCCGCCCACCATGAGGACGATCTAGCCCGGGAGCCACTCGCCGCCGACCGTTCCGTCGCCGAGCCCGAAGTTCTCTTCCGTGGTCCCGAAATCTGACGCGAGGACGGCCCAGAACGGCCCGGGCACAAGCATCACCACTCCCGCCACTGCGAGCGACGCTGCCACATACGTCTCGGAATTCATGGCGCCACCCGGCTGCCGAGCAGGTTCAGGACGGCGCCGAGTTCGGCCTCGGACAGGCCGTTGCGCAGCAGGAAGGTTCGCGTGTCCAGCTCTCGGACAAACTCCACCGCGGCCCGGCCGCGCCGCTCAAGCAGGGGTGTCAGTTCAGCGTCGTCGATGTAGCGTTCGCCGGCATGGGGCGGGCCGTGGGTCCGGAAGCGTTCGTTGATGCCGCGGGCGGCTTTGGCGTAACCGTCGGCGATGCGGTCATCCGGGTCGCCGGCAAGGTCCTGCAGCATGGCTGCGACCATTCCGCTGCGGTCCCGGCCCGCCGCGCAATGAACGACGACGGCGCCGGCCTCGGCTGCCCCGATGGCGCGGAATATGTCCACGAACTTTGCCGGGTAGAGCCGGACATTGTGCAGATAGTGGGCGGGGTCGTTGAGGTACGGCCCGCAGACGGCGGTGAACCGCGGATCATCGGGTTCTTCTGTGGGTGCCGAGACGATCCTGATGCCAGACCAGGCCGATTCGGGCACGTCAGGGTCGGTGTCCCGGCGCCGCGCTTCACGGGAGTTACGGAGATCAATCACGGTGCGGACGCCGTCGTCGTACGCCTGCCGCCAACCTGCCGCGGTGAGCCATTCACGGCGGCCTATCCGGTAAACGCGGCCGGCAACGTGCCAGGCATTCACGGCTCCGTCCCAGCCCACGGCTCCCCCTGTCGTCTCCACCCGGACAGCTAACCACAAAGCCGTTGCCGCATGCACGCGCGGGGCAGTTACCGGGCAGGTACCGGGCGCGGAAAAGACGGGTACTCCGACCCGACGACGGACCTTTGCGCGAGGCGTACGTTGGCTGTTACACGCCCTGTGTCACTCGTCCAATTGATAGTCAAAAGGGGAAATTCGATGGCAACTTCAGCAGTACGACGGCGGCGCTCGGCTTTTGGGGCCGGCCTCGCCACCATGGCAATGGCTTTGGGCTTCGCAGCCATCCCGGCACAAGCGGCCCCGCCGCCCCAGGCGGACTATGTGGCGCTGGGCGATTCCTACGCCGCCGGGCAGGGCGCGGCACCGTACACGGACCCGACCTGCTACGTGAGCCGCAAGGGGTACCCGGCCATTGCGGACAACCTTAAGGACATACAGCTGAACATAAATGCCGGCTGCTCCGGGTATACAACCGGAGCGGTCGCCGCCAATCTCCCGGCCAGCGTCAGTGGCGCAGAGGTCATCACCATCACGGTCGGCGCGAACGACATCGGCACCACTGGCATACTCCTGGCCTGCCTGCCAGCCCCATCGTCAGCAGCGTGCGGAGGCGCCCTGGGTGCCGCGCAGGAAAAACTGACGGACGGGACGCTGGCCACTGCCCTGGCAACAACGGTCGGCGCCATCCGGTACCAAGCCCCCACCGCCAAGATCGTCCTGACGGGCTATCCGCGCCTCTTCGCTCCTAACCACCCGTTCGCCGCGGTGGCCAACCCCATGGTGGACGGGCTCAACGCTGTCATCGCAGGTGTCGCCGGCGTTACGGGCTCCTCGTTCGTCGACGTTACGGGTGCCTTTGCGGACCACGGCGTGGGTTCCGCGGCGCCATGGATCAACTTCAACGCCACCAACATCCTGGACCCCGCCAACTTCCATCCCACCGGGAAGGGCTACCGCCTTGGCTACTATGCAAGTCTGGTCAGCCAGGGCGCCTTCGTTCTGAACTAGCCCCTCCCGTCGGGGCGTTTCGGCGGTTGGGGCGCTAAGCGTGCCTGGCGAGCCTGTGTTCAAGCCCGTTCCGGACCATGGGCCATTCGTGCTCCAGGATCGAGAACACCACAGTGTCCCGCAGCACACCATCCGCGGTCCGGGAGTGGTTGCGCAGCACGCCGTCCTGCTTCGCACCAAGCCTGGAAATTGCTTCGCGTGACTGGTGGTTCAGCCAGTGCGTCCGGAACTCCACCGCCGGGCAGCCAAGGGTCTCGAACGCGTGGCGCAGGAGCAGCAGCTTGGAGTCCGGGTTGGTGCCGGTGCCCTGTACTGACGCGGCATTCCAGGTGGAGCCGATCTCCACGCGTGGAGTGCCGGCGTCGATATTCATGTACGTGGTCATTCCGATGATCCGGCCCGGGCCGCCCGTTGCCGGGTCGATGAGGCGCGTGGTGAACGGCAGCATGGACCCCGCCTCCTGCAGGGCCAGCCGGCGCTCGATCTCCGCGGCCATCCCCTCCGGCGCGGGAACAGAGGTGTACCAGAGCTGCCACAGCTCGCCATCCTGCGTGGCCGTCACCAGGCCATCATGGTGATCGCGGCGCAGCGGCTCGAGGATGACGTGCTTGCCGGTCAGGGTGAGGGGTTCAAAGAGGATCACCCGGAAATCCTACTCAGCCCAGTCGAAGAATCCCTTGCCGGTCTTCCGTCCAAGCTCTCCGCGGGCCACCTTGTCCTTGAGGATCTGCGGCGGGGCGAAGCGCTCCCCCAGCGTGGACTGCAGGTACTCGGCAATGCCGAGCCGCACGTCCAGGCCCACAATGTCAGTGGTCCGCAGCGGGCCGGTGGGGTGTTTGTAGCCCAGGACCATGGCGTTGTCGATGTCCGCCGGCGATGCCACGCCCTCCTCCACCATCCGCATGGCCTCCAGCGCGATCGCCACGCCCAGCCTCGAGGAGGCAAAGCCCGGTGCGTCATTGACGACGACGGCGGTCTTGCCGAGTGCGTCGACCCACCTTTTCGCCGCTGCAGCCAGGTCCGGGGACGTCCGCTCGCCAAGAACCACTTCAATAAGGGTGGAAGCGGGGACAGGGTTGAAGAAGTGCAGGCCGAGGAAGTTCTGCGGGCGCTTGAGCTCACGGGCCAGGCCATTCACGGACAGGGACGAGGTGTTGGACGCCAGGAACGCGTCAATGCTCAGTCGCTCCTCAATGCCGCGGAGCGAGGTGATCTTCAGGTCCCAGTCTTCGGGGACGGCTTCGACCACCAGCCGGCGGTCCTTGAAGTCGTCGTAATCCACGGTGACATTGAGCCGGGAGACCATCTCATCCAGGTTGCCGTCAACTGCTCCACGCTCGATGCTCCTGGCCGCCGCGGCTTCCACGCGTTCACGGGCGGCCTCGGCGGACGCTTCATCGCGCTCCACCACCAGGACGTTGGCCCCTTTGATCAGGAACGCGTGGGCGATTCCCGCGCCCATGCGGCCGCCGCCCAGGACGCCGACTGTGGAGGGAAGGTTCGGGTTCGTCATGATTGTTTCTTCTCTGATTTCTTGTCGAGGAACGC
The DNA here is from genome assembly GCF_050156575.1 of Pseudarthrobacter sp. S6. Taxonomy (NCBI): domain Bacteria; kingdom Bacillati; phylum Actinomycetota; class Actinomycetes; order Micrococcales; family Micrococcaceae; genus Pseudarthrobacter; species Pseudarthrobacter sp. S6. The sequence goes on from NZ_CP189581.1 coordinate 3,597,835, forward strand.
CTGCATGCGGTCAAACTTGGCCTGGGATTCAAAGAGGATCCCCTGCGCCAGCTGGTCGATCAGCGGGTGGGCCTCGGCCGGGGCGTGAAACACCGACTTGGTGATCCGGACGGCCAGCGGGTCCTGGCGGCCGATCCTGTCCGCCAGGCTGTGCGCGGCATCCAGCAGGTCCGGTGCCTCGTGGATTTCGGTGATGAGGCCGGCAGCCAGGGCCTCCTCAGCCCTGAGCACCAGGCCCGCGAGCAGAATCTGCTTGGCCAGAGGCTCCCCCACGAGCTCCTTCAACCGCCAACTGGCCCCGGCCGCGGCCAGGATCCCCAGCCCTGTTTCTGGGTTGCCGATCCGGACACTGGGCGTTCCGATCCGGAAATCCGCAGCATAGGCGAGCTCGGCGCCGCCGCCCAGGCAGTACCCGTCCAGGGCGGCAATGACCGGCATGGGCAGCTTCGCGATCCGCACAAAGATCGTGGAGTTAATGCCCTGCAGGGCATCATCGCGGCGCCGCTCGCGCAGCTGGGCGATGTCCGCACCCGAGGCAAAGACGCCGTCCACCCCTGAGATGATCAGGACTTTGGGATTCTGCTCCAGCGCAGCGCAGATCACGTGCAGTTCGTCCACCATTTGCTGGTCGATGGCATTCCGGACTTCCGGGCGGTTGAGGAGGACCACCACCCGGTCTTCCCGCTCCTCGACCAAGAGGGTGCCGAAGTCAACGGTGCTCAAGGGTCCGTTCGCGCTGTCTGGGGAGGGGCTCAAGTGCCCGTTCGCGCCTTCCGGGGCGGGCATCAGACACGCTCCAGCAGCATCGCGGTGCCCTGGCCCACGCCGACGCACATCGTGGCCAGACCAATCCTGGCATCCTCGCGTTCCATCCGGCCCAGCAGGGTGATGGCGAGCCGTGAACCGCTTGAACCGAGCGGATGCCCCAGACTGATGGCGCCGCCGTCGTTATTCACAATCTCCGGGTCCAGCCCGAGCCGGCGCATGCTCGCGAGCGACTGCGTGGCGAACGCTTCGTTAAGCTCGACGGCGCCCAGGTCACCAACGCTCAGGCCGCTCCGGGCGAGCACTTTCTGCGTCGCCGGGACCGGGCCGATGCCCATGATCTCGGGTTCGCAGCCGGCGGAGGCGCCGTCGATGATCCGGGCCCGCGGCGTCAGGCCAAGACGAGCGATGGCGGCCTCGGACGCGACGATGATGGCCGAAGCGCCGTCATTCAGCGTGGACGAGTTCCCGGCCGTGACCACGGAACCGCCCGGAACCACCGGGCGCAGCCCGGCAAGGACCTCCAGGGTGGTGCCGGCACGGGGGCCTTCATCGGTGTCCACCACCGTTTCGGACTTGCGGGACTTGACCGTCACCGGGACGATCTCTTCCCTGAACCGGCCCGCGGCGATGGCGGCGAGGGACCGCTCGTGGGAGCGGACCGCGAAGGCGTCGGCGTCCTCGCGGGTGATGCCGTCCACGCGGGCCACTTCTTCGGCGGTTTCCGGCATGGAGTAAGTCATCTTGCCGTCCCGCGCCAGGCCGCCCTTCTGGAAGAGGGGGTTGACGAAGCGCCAGCCGATGGAGGTATCGAAGATCTGGCCCGGCTTGGCGAACGCCGCGGCCGGCTTCTCCTGGGCCCACGGCGCACGGCTCATGGACTCCACGCCGCCGGCAATCACCACATCCGCGGCGCCGGACTTGATCATGTGGCTGGCCTGGATAATGGCGCTCAGCCCCGACGCGCACAGCCGGTTGACCGTGATGCCGGGGATGTGGACGGGAAGCCCGGCCAGCAGGGTGGCCATCCGGGCGACGTTGCGGTTTTCCTCACCCGCACCGTTGGCATTGCCCAGGATGACTTCCTCAACACTGTCCGGATCCAGGCCCGCTCGGGACACGGCCTCGCGGATCACCAGTGCAGCCAGATCATCCGGGCGGACCGCCGACAACGCACCGCCGTACCTGCCCACGGGAGTGCGGACACCGCCAACAAGAAAAGCCTCGACCATCAGAACATCCTTTACGCCAGGGAGCCGGAATATTCGGGACCGTCCAGTGACCGCCCTATTTACCGACCGTTCGTTCTATAAAGAGTACACTCACAGAACCACGAGGCCGAGATGCCCGGCCAGAAGCGGCGCCAGCAGGCTCAGCTGATAATGGTCGATCACCACACCAGCCAGGTTCCCGAGGCCGCTGATGGTGCGGAAATCCGTGCCACGAAGGTCAAAGTCCTTCAGCCGGGCGCCGGTGAGATCCAGGGTTCCGATGGTGCAGTTCTTCAGCGCCACACGCGTCCCGGAGGCGGAGCCGAGGTCCAGTTCGTTGATGATGCAGTCGCTGATGACGACGTCGGTCAGCTTGGACCCGCGCAAATTGAGGAAGTCCAGCTTGCCACCGTCGATCCGGACAGACTGCCAGCCGGTCTCATACAGTTCAGCCGATCCCAGCCGCGGATTGTTCAGCTGCACGTCCCGCCAGGTGGAGCGGGCGGCCCGGAACACCGGCGCGTACACCTCGGACAGAATGCAATCCCGGAAAGTGGCCCCGCGGAGCTGGGTGTCATTGAAGGAGACGCCCTGGAACTCACACTCGGCGAAATCCGTGCCGCTCAGCTCCAGACCGTCGGCCGCCGCACGGCTGTACCGGACGCCGTCGTACCTTTCACCACGCTGGAAGTGCGGGGCGGGATTATCCGTGACATCCTCCAGGCTGACCGGCGAGAGCCGGGGAGCCGTTACCTTGGGGGCCTTTGCCGCCACTAGAGCGACTCGGCTTTGGCCGCGATTTCCGCCAGGTCCTTGGCAAGCGCCTTGCGCGTCATGCTCATGCCCAGCTTCCCGAAGAGTGCCATGGTCACCTTGCTGACGAACGTGGGTTTGACCACGTCGGCGCCGAAGGTCAGCGTCAGGGCCGTCCCGCCGTCACGCTCGGCCAGGCTGAAGCGGGACGTGTAATCGGCCCCGCCCTGGAGCGCCTTGACCACGGTGCTGCGGGGAGGATCGGCCTGCGCCACCCACACCTCCACAGTCTCCGCACGGCCCATCATTGTGCGCGTTTCCTTCCAGCGCGTCCCTTCGCCGTAGGGCCCGTCACTGAGCATCTGCACAGCGTCGATGCCGGACAGGGTGGCTGCGGAGCCCGGGATGTCCGAGATGACCGCCCAAACCTTTTCCGGCGTGGCATGGATGTGCTGGGTCAGGCTTGTGCTGTGTACCATGCTTCGAGCCTAGCCGGGGGCACTGACATCCGTCAGGCAACCCGTCTTCGGATCCCTTGAAATAGTAAGCATGCTTTGTGTTATTCTGAAAAGGCATTGTCAGTTCAACGGGAAACGAAAGGCGGCCAGACACATGGGCCTCGGAGACAAGATCGGTAACGAAGCAGAGCACCTGGGCGGCAAGGCCAAGGAAGCGACCGGCAACGCCACGGATAACGACAAACTCAAAGCCGAAGGCCAGGCGGACCAGGTCAAGGCTGACGCCAAGAAGGTCGGCGAAAACGTCAAGGACACCTTCAAGGACTAGTCCTCGACATTCGAACGGCGGCGGATTCCCATCGGGATCCGCCGCCGTTCCTGTCTCTGCCCATCCCGTCGATGAAGATCGGCGGCTACCCTTGGCCCATGACGTACGTAGACCTGAGTACCCAGGGTGCCGCCGCCGGCGGTTCACCTTCCCTCGGCGGATATCTCGCCACACCCGCCGGACCCGGACCTTTTCCCGCGGTCCTGATGATCCACGAGGCTTTCGGCCTGAACGACCTGGTCCGCGGGCATGCCGACCGGATGGCCCGCGCCGGATACCTGACACTCGCGGTGGACCTGTTCAGCGACGGCGGCCCGCGCCGCTGCCTGGTCAGCACCATGAGGAGCATGGTCACGAGAAGCGGCCGGGCGTTCACCGACCTTGCCACCGCCCGCACCTGGCTGGCCAGTTCGCCGCTGTCCACCGGCAAAACCGGGGTGATCGGTTTCTGCATGGGCGGCGGATTCGCGCTGCTGGTGGCCCGCGACGGCTTCGACGCGGCCTCGGTCAACTACGGCCGCCTGCCCGGCAATCTCGAGGAATCCCTCCGGGGCGCCTGCCCCATCGTGGCCAACTTCGGCGGACGGGACCGCACTCTCAAAGGCGCGGCTGACAAGCTCCAGACCGCCCTGGACAACCTCGGCATCGAAAACAGCGTCAAGGAATTCCCCACCGCCGGGCACGCGTTCCTCAACGAAACCGACCTGGGCCCGGCAGTTTTCCGGCCGCTGATGCGGGTTATGGGCATCGGCCCGGACCCGGAATCCGCCCCCGAAGCCTGGCAGCGGATCGAAGACCACTTCGCCCGGCACCTCACGAGCACGGACGACGACGGCGGGCCGCCCCCGAAAGGGTGACCCGCCGTCGTCGGACTTCTTAGCGTCCGTCCGCTAAGCGGGCGGCTGCAGAGCGGCCGGCCGCAGAGGCGAACGTCCTAGCAGAACAGCTCGCTCTTGGGCTCGTTGTTCCGGACCTTCTGCCAGCCGAGCCACAGGACCAGGGCGAAGAACGGGATGGTGGCCAGGGTCCAGAGGCCAAGGTGGAAGACCTCGCCGGACTTGCTGGTCATGGTGTCAAAGCCGATGAGCACCGTGATGGCCAGCAGGGCAATCAGGCCGGCCCAGCTGCTCCAGGTTCCGCCGGGTGCGGGCAGGGAGGAAACCTTGCCCTTCTTCTTGCGCAACGCGATCTGGCTGGCGAAGATGGCTCCCCAGGTGAAGATCACGCCGATCGAAGCGGAGTTGAGCGCCAGGTCAAAGGCGTGTGAGCCGCCGAGCCAGATGTTGAGCAAAATGCCTACGAGGTACACGGCGCCGATGGCCAGGATGGCGGCATACGGCACGTGGCTCTTGGACATCTTGGTCAGCCACTCCGGAGCGTGTCCGTTGTTGGCCATGGTGCGGAAGATCCGGCCGATCGAGTACAGGCCAGAGTTGCAGGAGGACAGTGCGGCCGTGATGACGATCATGTTCATCACGTCGCCCATCCAGCCGAGGCCCATCTGCCCGAACACGGTGACGAACGGCGAGGTACCCGCCACGTACTGGTCCGAGGGCAACAGCATGGCCAGGAGGGTCACGGAACCGACATAGAACACCACGATGCGGAAGACGACGGCGCGGATGGCCTTGGGAACTTCCTTGGCGGGGTCCTGCATTTCACCGGCAGTGATGCCGACGAGCTCAATGCCGTTGTAGGCGAAGATCACGGCGTTCAGGACCAGGATCATCACCAGGGCGCCCTTGGGGAACATCCCGCCTTCGGCCGCGAAGAGGTTGTTCACGGAAGCGTTCCCGTCGCCCACCCGGGCGTTGGTGACCACCATGAAGGTGCCCACGGCAAGGAAGATCAAGATGGCGCCGACCTTGAGGCAGGAGGCCCAGAATTCGAATTCTCCGAACGCCTTGACGCTCAGGAGGTTGACGCCCACGAGCAGCAGCAGCGCTGCGATGGCGGACAGTTCAACAGGCACGTTGGGGAAGAAGAACTGGAAGTACAGTCCGATCGCAATGAGTTCGGCGATGCCGGTCATGGCCCAGTTGATGAAGTACATCCAGCCGGACAGGTACGCGCCCTTCTTGCCGAACATTTCACCGGCGTAGCTGACGAAGGAACCCGACGTCTGGCGGTACATGATCAGCTCGCCCAGGGCCCGCATCAGCAGGTAGGCGATGACGCCGGCAATGGCGTAGGAGAAGATGAGGGCGGGGCCCGTGGAGGCCAGGCGTCCGCCGGCACCCATAAAGAGGCCGACGCCGATGGCGCCACCCATGGCAATCATGGTCACCTGGCGGCCGCTCAGGGATTTTTTGTAGCCCTCGGCGCTGAGGGTGGAGTCGACAACGGCGGATTGCGCCGTGGGGCTCTCGAGTTCTGTGGGGGTACTTTGAGGCACAACAATTCCTTGTGGGTAGGGGATTGGCCGGAACCGGAAACCTCGAGTTTTTGTCCAGATAATTCGGGATAATCCCGCATCTGGGGTATTTATATGGACAAAAACTCTAAGGCGTCGAAGGTTCGCACGGCCTGTCCATCCTACAAGATCCGAACCGCAACAAGTGACGCGGGCTACACCCGAGCCCGGTTAAGGCAAACTTTTGCCACGTATATGGTGGCTTTGCAGAACAATGTTCTGTTCGGCATCCTCCTGGACGCTGAACGTGCGCAGAGGTTCGGCGCCGGTGCTGGAGCAGCCCGTTTCCAGACTGAACGCGTGCTGGTGCAGCGGGCATATCACCACCTGCAGGTCGATGGTTCCGTCCGCAATGGGACCGCCGCGGTGCGGACAGACGGCGGACAGTGCGCGCAGGGACCCATCCCTCAGCCGGAAGACCGCCACCTGCTCGCCGTCAACCCCGAAGGCGCGCCCTTCGCCAAACGGGATCTGGTCCACGGGCCCAAGGCTGTGGCTGTTGGTGCTGACGGGCACGGTGCTCATTGGACCGGCACCTGGGGCAGGACGGTGAGCGGAAGCGCCGTCCGGAACTGGCCAGGCGTAAGCGGATCGTCGCGTTCGCTCCACGGGTCCACGTAGCTGTCCACGGCGGCCTGCATCGCGGCGTCCAGTTGCGCGGCGATGCCTTCGGAATCGTCCACGATCACCGCACGGAGGTGTTCGATGCCCACCCGCGGCACGAAGGCGTAGGTCCGTTCCAGCCAGTTGGCCTGTTCCCGGTAGTACTGCATAAAGCGGCCGGTGAGGAGCTTGACCTTCCCCGGATCGTCCACGGTGGCCAACAGGTCGCCCTTGCGGATGTGCGCCCCCGCCGCTCCCCCGACGTAGAGTTCCCAGCGGCCGCCCTCCACAGCCACCACACCCACATCCTTGACCAGCGATTCCGCGCAGTTCCGCGGGCAGCCGGACACAGCCAGCTTCAGCTTGGCCGGCGACTCGATCCCCTGGAACCGGGACTCGATCTCGATGCCCAGCTTGGTGGAATCGCCGGTGCCGTAACGGCAGAAGTCCTTCCCCACGCAGGTCTTCACCGTGCGGAAGCTCTTGCCGTAGGCGTACCCGGAGGGCATGTCCAGGTCCGCCCACACCTGCGGCAGGGCTTCCTTGGGGATTCCCAGCAGGTCGATCCGCTGCCCGCCGGTCAGCTTGATCAGGGGTACCTTGTGCTTTTCGGCGACGTCGGCGATCCGGCGCAGCTGCTGCACGGACGTCACTCCGCCCTTCATCTGCGGGACCACGGAGAACGTGCCGTCGCGCTGGATGTTGGCGTGCACCCTGTCGTTGATGAAGCGGGCGTCGCGTTCGTCGATGTACCGGTCCGCGAGCATCATCTTCAGCAGTGAGGCCAGTCCCATTTTGGACTTCGCGTCCTCGGCCCTGCCGGGAGCCAGGGCCGTGAATACCTGGGACACGGAGCGCAGGCCCTGCTTGCGGATGGCGGCCATCAGGGCCGGCTTGTCCAGCGGGATCCCGGGAACGTAGTAGCTTGCGGCCGGGTCATCTTCAACTGCGCCGTCCGCCGCCCACTCCACCACTTGCTTGACCAGGAGTTTGCAGGAACCGCAGCCTTTGCCCGCCCGGGTGGCGTCCATCGCGCCGGAAACCGAGGTGCAGCCGCCCTTCACGGCGTCCACCAGGGCCTTCTTGCTGACGCCGTTGCAGTTGCAGACCTGGGCGCCGTCGTCGAGCTCGGCCACGCCCACGTCCTCCCCCGGCCCGCCGACGTCGAACATCAGGGCGATCCGCTCCTGCGGCAGGGGCAACCCGCGGTCGTAGGCCTGCGTCAGGTAGGCCACCTTCCGGCTGTCGCCCAGGAGCGTGGCGCCCACCATTTTGTTGTCGCGGACCACGATGGACTTGAACACCCCGCGGCTGGGCTCCGAGAAGACAATGTGTTCGTCGGTGTCGAGTTCGGGACCGTGCAGTCCCATGGATGCGACGTCGACGCCGGCCACCTTGAGCTTGGTGGCGGTCCGCGAGCCGAGGTAGGCCGCGGAGGTGTCGGCGCCGGTCACGTGGTTGGCGAGCACTACTGCCTGTTCCCACAGCGGCGCCACCAGGCCGTAGACCTCGCCGCGGTGCTGGACGCACTCCCCCACGGCGTAGATCTCGTCTTCGTCCTGGACCCGGAGCCGGTCATCCACCACGATGGCCCGCTCCACCGGCAGCCCGCTCAGTACCGCCATGTCCACGTTCGGACGGATCCCCGCAGCCACCACCACCATGTCGCAGGCGATGTCGTCCCGGTCCCTGAGGCTGACGCCGGTCACCCGGTCCGAACCGAGGACAGCAGCGGTACGGCTGGACGTGTGCACCCGGATACCGAGGGCCTCCACGCTCCTGCGCAGCACCGCGCCGCCGTCGGGCCCCATCTGAGCGTTCATGAGGTGCCCGCCGGAGTGGACCACCTCCACCTCGATCCCGTGGCTTTTCAGGCCGTAGGCCGCCTCGAGACCGAGCAGGCCGCCGCCGATCACCACCGCCCGTAGGTGCTGCTCCTGCTGCGCGTGCTGGACCATCCTCCGGGTGTCGTCGATGGTGCGGAACCCGAAGACACCGTTCTTCACGGACCCGCCAGGTGTGTAGAGCCCGTCCATCGGAGGCATGTGGGAGCGGCTGCCGGTGGCGATAATGAGGGTGTCGTAGGGGGTCACCCGGCCGTCGTTGGAGAAGACATGCTTGGTGAATTTGTCGATCCGGTCAACACGGACGCCGGCATGAAGGGTGATGCTGTTCTCGCGGTACCAGGACAGGGCGTTCAGGAAGATGTCGGCGTCGTTTTCCTCGCCGGAGAGGACGTGGCTGAGCATGATCCGGTTGTAGTTTCCGTAGGGCTCGTCGCCGAACATGGTGATGGTGAACTGGTCCGCGCCGCCGCGGGCCAGGATCTCCTCCATAGCCCGGGCACCGGCCATCCCGTTGCCCACCACCACCAGCCGACGGCGCGGCGCGGCGCCTGAGTGCCTGCCCTGCGGCCGGTCCAGCACGCTGGTCATCAGTGCTCCACCATGCCCAGGTCCACCACCACGGATCCCCCAACACCATCCGGGGCGGCGAGATAGAGCTCCACCACCGAGCCGCCGTCGATGTCCTCCACCACCCGCAGCGGCACATGGACTTCGCTCTTGGCGCCGATGGGGAAGTAACGCATGGGCACGCCGTTGCGCAACAGCACCACCGTGATGAGTTCGCTGCTCGAATTTCCGCCCCGGAAATACAGCGTCTGGTTGATGACACCGTCCGGAACGTAGTGCGACAGTTCACTGTGGATGGGTACGGGTTTTTCCAGCCCGGTACCCACAAACGGGAAAATGCCCTGCAGGAAAAGGTTCTTGGTGATCACGGACAGATCCTTTCGGCCGGCGGGAAGACTGGCATAGGCCTATCTTCCGCCGCCGATGTTTCCGCCGGCCGGGCTGTGCGTAACTTTTCCTTTGCGGAAACCTCACCGTTTCCGGGGCGCCGTGGCGGCGTCAGGCCGGGGCCAGGACGCCCTTGTCCATCGAATACCGGATCCAGCGCCCGGATTCGTCCGTGCGCGAGGTGTCGCTCCTTTTCGCGCAGCGGGCAAACCAGTCCCGGAGGGCGCGGTCGTGGCTGACCATAACCAGGGTCCCGGCGAAGCCGGCGAGAGCCTCTTCGAGCTGCTCCACGAGAACCGGCGCCAGGTGGTTGGTGGGTTCATCCACAATCAGCGTGCCGTAGCCGCCCAGCAGCAGCCTGGCCAGGGCGAGCCTGCGCTGCTGGCCCGCGGACAGGCTGCCCACCGGGACGTGGAACTCGCTGGTGCGGAACAGCCCCAGCCGCAGGAGAGCCTCGGCGTGCTCATCAATGTTTCCGCCGAGGCCGGCCGCGAATGCCGGCAGCAGGCGGAGCGCGGGCCGTTGCGGCAATTCGAGTTCCTGCTGCAGGTAGCCGATCCGGGCAGGCCGCTGAACGAGCCCTTCAACGGGCTCCAAGGTTCCTGCCAGCACGGAGAGCAGGGTGGATTTGCCGGCGCCGTTGGGGCCGGTGATGAGGATCTTCTCGCCGGCGCGGGCCGCGAAATCAGTGACGCGCAGGCGGCCCGGAACGGCGACGCCGCGGGCCACGAGGACCGCCGACGCCGGCAAGTGGGAGTCCCCGGCCAGGTCAGCTGCCCCGGACCTCACCGGTGCAAGAGGCGCCGCAGAGAGAGCCTCCGGATCCACTGCCAGTTCCGCCGCAAGCCGCAACGGCACCGGCGGCCGGTCAATGGGGCTAGCTTCCAGCCGCCGGAGCCGTTCCTGCGCGTTGCGGACCTTGCTGCTCGCCGCCTTCTGCCAGGTGCCGGCCTTGAAATCGAAGCCCACTTTGTCATTGTCGCGCTGACGGGCGTAGCCCATCTTCCCGGTCACTGTGTCCGCCTGCCGCTGCTCGGCATCCATCGCATCGATCCACTCGTGGTACTGCTGGACCCAGCGCTGGCGTTCGGCGGCCTTCTCACGGAGGTAGCCGTCGTAGCCGTTGCCGTAACGGGTCACGGCCAGGCGCTCGGCATCGACCTCAATCACGGTGCTGGCCACTTTGCGGAGCAGGACACGGTCGTGGGACACCACCACCACCGTCCCGCGATGGGCGGCCAGCCGGTCCTCCAGCCAGGCGGTTCCGCGCGCATCGAGGTGGTTGGTGGGCTCGTCCAGGAGCAGGATGTCCGCCGGGTCGGCCAGGACACAGGCCAGCGCCACGCGTTCCTGCTCGCCGCCGGAGAGCGATCCCAGCGTCCGTTTCCGGTCCAGGCCACCCAGACCCAGCCTGTCCAGCGCAGCCTCAACACGGGATTCCGCGGCATAGCCCTCGCGCAGCTGATACTCGGTCTGCAGCCGGCCGTACGTTTCCAGCTCGTCGTCCTCGGCATCGGCGAGGCCGGCCTCCAGCCGGTCAAGCTCGGCTTCGAGGGCTCGCAGCGAGGCCAGGGAAGAGTCGACGGCGGCCCCCACGGTGAAGGATTCCGGCAGGCCATGCGTCTGGGCGAGGTAGCCCACGCGGCCGTGGCTGACAGCAGTTCCCTCGTCGGGCGCTTCCAGCCCGGCCAGGATCCGGAGCAGCGTGGATTTGCCGGCGCCGTTTTCGCCGACGATGGCAACATGCTCCCCGGCCGTAATGACCAGGCCGATTCCGTCCAGCAGCTGCCGGTCGCCATAGCCATGGGAGATGCCGGAAAGGTTCAGGTGTTCAGTCAAGACAAGTCCTCGCAAGATTCCGCAGTGTGGCCGCCGGAACTGGTGCTCGACGGCGGCCCTGGATTCGGGAAAACAGCCCGGCATTGCCGGGCTGCTGCTCAGGACTTCATCGCTCCAGCTTCCCCGCCGGAAGCCGCAGCGTCAAGCCAGGACACCACCGGCGCCACCATAATCTGCCAGCAACGCGGGGTCACTTAACGCCCATGTTTCCCCTCGGGATGGGCCGTAAGTGACCCCGCGTTGGCACACGCCCCGCGGAACCCCGAAATAAATGTTTTCGGCTTGCCTAAATTAGGCTATCTTGGTGGTATCAGTTTGCCCCCGATGATGAGGACCATGATGGCCATTCCCACACTCCAGGCGCGGCCAGCAACGGGGCGGCGGTGGTCACGTCTACTGCTGATGGGGCCCGCGTTCGTTGCGGCCATTGCCTACGTGGATCCCGGAAACGTTGCCGCTAACCTGACGGCCGGTGCCAGCTACGGGTACTTGCTGGTCTGGGTTCTGGTGGCCGCGAACGCCATGGCCGTTCTGGTGCAGTATCAGTCTGCGAAGCTAGGTTTGGCAACGGGTCTGAGCCTTCCCGAGATTATGGGTAAGCGCCTAGGCAACGGGCGCCGGCGGTTGTATTGGGCCCAGGCTGAAGTTGTGGCAGTGGCAACGGACATGGCCGAAGTTATCGGCGGTGCAGTGGCGCTGAACCTGCTGTTCGGACTGCCGTTGTTGGCCGGTGGCATCATCATCGGTCTTGCGTCGATGCTGCTGCTGGCTCTGCAGTCCGCTCGCGGCCAAAAGTCTTTCGAGTACGCGATACTTGTCCTTCTGGGGGTGATCGCTGTGGGCTTTGTGTCGGGGCTTTTCGTGAACCCACCGGATGCCGGAAGTGCCTTAGATGGCCTGATTCCCCGCTTTGAGGGTACGGATACGGTCCTCTTGGCGGCCAGCATGCTCGGGGCAACAGTGATGCCGCACGCCATCTACCTGCATTCAGCGCTGGCCAGGGACAGGCATGGCTTCTCGGAGGATCCTGCCGTCCGGACACGACTCATAAGGGCTACCCGATTTGACGTTGCCGGGGCCCTGATGCTGGCCGGCGTAGTCAATATCGCGATGCTCCTACTGGCCGCGTCAAGCCTTCGGGGCATCGAAGGAACAGATACCATTGCCGGTGCCCACGCCGCTGTCAGTTCTGCCCTCGGTCCGGTGATTGGTGTGGTATTCGCAATCGGGCTGCTGGCTTCCGGCCTTGCCTCAACCTCTGTCGGCTGCTACGCAGGTGCCACCATCATGGGCGGGCTACTGAAGGTCCGGGTGCCGCTGTTGACCCGCCGGGTGATCACCCTGATCCCGGCCCTGGTGGTTCTCGGCGCCGGGATCGAGCCGACGCTGGCCCTGGTTCTGAGCCAGGTCCTGCTCAGCTTCGGTATCCCATTCGCCCTGATCCCGCTGATTCGACTCACCGGTAGGCGCGACGTAATGGGCATCCACGCGGACTCAATGCCGCTGAAGATTGCAGGCTGGACCAGCGCGGCGTTGATCGTTGTCCTGAACTGTGTCCTGATCGCCCTCACCATCACGGGCCAAGCCTGACGGAACCCGCACACGGGGGCCTACGGGCCGCCCGCCCCCGTTGAAACGGGGAGCTAGGCTGAAGACATGGCCACCACACACCGGAAACCACCCGCGCCGCAGCCCGACCTGTACCGGTTTTCCAGCCTTGATCTCCCCACCGTCGGCCTCTACGTGGCCGTGGCCGGACTCTTCGCCATCGCCGGGGAACTGCTGGCCCCGTTCATCCGCCAGCTTGCCCCCAGTCCGGCCGCGGCATCGTACGCCGTGAACCTCATCTTTTATGGCACCATCGGGATCCTGGCCCTGGCAGCCGCGCGCCGGGTAGTAGCCCGGGACCTGCGCGTGCTGGCCACCCGTCCGTGGTTCACCGTACTGATGGTGCCCGCCGCGGTGGTGGCCATGATGATCCTCACGGCCGTTGTGGTGGCGGCCGGCGGCGGAGTGGAGACCTCGGCAAACCAAGCCGGGCTGCATGCACTGATGCAACAGGTGCCCGCCTGGCTTATAGTGCCTGTCCTGGTGGTGGTGGGCCCGTTTGTGGAGGAGTACATCTTCAGGCACCTTCTGATCGGCAAGCTCAGCCGCCGGCTCAACATCTGGTTCTGCTGCGCCCCGTCTATGGTCCTCTTCGCCGGCATCCACATCGCGGGCCAGGAAACCATCACCCTCAGTGCATTGCTCCCCTATCTGGCCATGGGCGCCACACTGGTCTTTGTCTACGTGTGGACCGGGAAGAGCGTGATGTTCTCCTACTTTGTGCACGCGGCCAAGAACCTGCTGGCGGTCATCTTCATCTACGCCATCCCGCCCGAACTCTTTGAGCAGCTACAGCAGGTCCAGCCCTAACCCAACCAACGCGGGGTCAGATACAGCCGGTGCCTGGCCGCCAGATGGGCCGTATCTGACCCCGCGTTGCAATGCCGGGGGGAGCATCGCCCAGCCGCCCCCTACCCAGCAGCCACCCGCCGTCGTATTTTGGTGGGATGGGACTGAACATCCAGATCGTCGTGGACAGCAAGAACCCGCATAAGCTCGCCGACTGGTGGGCGGAAACCTTGGACTGGGCCGTTGAGCCACAGGACGAGGGCTTCATCCGTTCCATGATCAGCCAGGGCTACGCCACGGACGCCGAGACGTTGGTCCATAGGGGCAAACTCGTGTGGAGGACAGGACAGGCCATCCGCCCGGTCGAAGAACTCAAGGCCAAGGCACCTGCCCGCCGCATCCTGTTCCAGACGGTGCCGGAAGGAAAGACCGTCAAGAACCGCGTCCACTGGGACGTGCGCCTGGATGGCCGGGACAAGGATGACGTCCGGAAGGAACTCGAAGCCCGCGGCGCCAGCTTCCTGTGGACGGCTGGCCAGGGCCCGCTCGAATGGCACACCATGGCCGATCCGGAGGGCAACGAGTTCTGCATCAGCTGAGCCGATTACTAGACTTGTCCGGTGAGCAACCAACTTCCCGCCAAGGTGTCCGATGTCTTTGACCCCACCCGCTGGCGCACCGTGTCCGGTTTCGACGGCTTCCAGGACATGACGTACCACCGGCAGGTAGAACGCTCCGAAGACGGCACCGTCATCCGAGACCTGCCCACCGTCCGGATCGCCTTCAACCGCCCGGAAGTCCGCAACGCCTTCCGCCCCGGCACCGTGGACGAGCTCTACCGCGCCATGGACCACGCCCGGATGAGCCCGGACGTCGCCACCGTGCTACTCACCGGCAACGGCCCCTCCCCCAAGGACAGCGGGCACAGCTTCTGCTCCGGCGGGGACCAGCGCATCCGTGGCCGCGACGGGTACAGGTATGCCGACGGCGAGACGCAGGAAACCATCGACCCCGCCCGCGCCGGCCGCCTCCACATCCTCGAGGTCCAGCGGCTGATGCGGACCATGCCCAAGGTGGTCATCGCCGTGGTGAACGGCTGGGCTGCCGGCGGCGGGCACTCCCTGCATGTGGTCTCGGACCTCACCATCGCCTCCCGCGAGCACGGCAAGTTCAAGCAGACGGACGCCACCGTGGGAAGCTTCGACGCCGGGTACGGCTCTGCCCTGCTGGCCCGCCAGATCGGCCAGAAGTCTGCCCGCGAAATCTTCTTCCTGGCCCGAGAGTACTCGGCGGATGACATGGTCCGGATGGGCGCCGTCAACGAGGCCGTGGACCACGAGCGCCTCGAAGAGGTGGCCCTGGAATACGCCGCGGACATCGCACGCCAGTCACCCCAGGCCATCCGTATGCTGAAATTCGCGTTCAACCTTGCCGACGACGGCCTGGCCGGCCAGCAGGTCTTTGCCGGCGAAGCCACCCGCCTGGCCTACATGACGGACGAGGCCGTGGAAGGAAAGGAAGCCTTCCTGGAAAAACGGGATCCGGACTGGTCCCGCTTCCCGCACTACTTCTAGGCACCTTCGAGGCACCTCCTCGGTACAAAACTTCCAAGCCGGCCGGCCTCCAGGCTTCCGGCTGACTTCACAAGGCAGGACGGCACATGAATCTCGGAACCCAGACCATCGGTCCCACGGACATCGACCCGGTGCTTAAAGCCCTGGCCGCCGCCCTCCACGGTGAGGGACCCGCCGTCGAACTTTCCGTGAGCCCCAACGGCGAACTGGTAGTGGGACACACCGAGACGCCCGGCTGCGATGACGCCGTGGCGGTGGTCCGCACGTCCGGCTCGACGGGCGCGCCGAAGGCCACGATCCTCACGGTCGAGGCGCTGGCGGCCTCATCCATGGCCACCGCCCTGGCGCTCAAGGGCGAGGGCCAGTGGCTCCTGGCGCTGCCGGTGCAGTACGTGGCCGGCGTGCAGGTGCTGGTGCGCTCGCTGTTCGCCGGCACCCGGCCGTGGGTCATGGACATGTCCGGCGGCTTCACCCCCGAGGCCTTCACGGCAGGCGCCCTGGAACTGACCGACAAGCTCCGCTTCACCTCGCTGGTGCCCACTCAGCTCCAACGCCTCCTGGAGGCGCCGTCGCCGGAGACCCTGGCCGTGCTGCGCCGCTTCAACGGCATCCTGCTGGGCGGCGCACCGGCGTCGGCCGGACTGCTGGACGCAGCCCGCGAGGCCGGCGTCAGGGTGGTCACCACATATGGGTCCGCGGAAACCTGCGGCGGCTGCGTGTACGACGGCGTGCCGCTGGAAGGCGTCCAGGTTCGGGTGGCCGAGGACGGCCGCATCCTGCTCGGCGGCGACACAGTGGCCGCCGGGTACATGGATGCGCCCGAAGCGACGGACACGTTCTTCGAGGAGGACGGCGTCCGCTGGTACCGCACCAATGACCTCGGCACGCTGGACGCGGACGGCCGGCTCACCGTGCTGGGCCGCGCCGACGACGTCATCATCAGCGGCGGGGTCAAGGTCTCTGCCGCGCATGTGCAGGAAGAGCTGGAAAAGTTCGACGGCGTCGCGGCGGCTTTTGTGGCCGGCGTCCCGTCCACGGAATGGGGCCAGGCCGTGGCCGCCTTTGTTGCCCTCGATGGAAGTAACTCTGGCGCCGGTGCCACGGGCACCCCTACCGGGGATCACGCCGTCGTACTCAAAGAGGAATGGCACCGGCGGCTGGGCCGCCTGGCACCGAAAACCGTGCTGGCCGGCCCGGAGCTGCTGATGCTTCCCAACGGCAAGCCGGACCGCCTGGCGATGATCGACCGGCTCAACGCGCTGCATCAGGGAAAGTAGAGTAGAGCTGCACCGGCGGCCCGTTCGCGGCCGCCACCACCGTTTCACCGTTCTCCCGACCCAACACGAGGTACTGACCGTGGCCACAGCCGCACAATGGATCCAAGGCGCCCGCCTCCGCACGTTGCCGGCCGCCATCGCCCCGGTACTGATCGGCACCGCCGCGGCCTACGAGCTGGATTCTTTCCGCCCCGTTAATGCCGTGCTGGCCGCCCTGGTGGCGCTGCTGCTGCAGATCGGCGTGAACTACGCCAATGATTATTCGGACGGAATCCGCGGCACCGACGAGGACAGGGTGGGGCCGCTGCGGCTGGTCGGATCCGGGACGGCCCGCCCGGAGCACGTCAAATATGTGGCCTTCGGAACGTTCGCGCTGGCCATGATGTTGGGCCTGGTTCTGGTAATCATCACCCAGAGCTGGTGGCTGATCCTGGTGGGTATCGGCTGCGTCATGGCCGCCTGGGGCTATACCGGCGGCAAGAACCCCTATGGCTACATGGGCCTGGGCGACGTTTTCGTGTTTGTCTTCTTCGGCCTGGTGGCAACCCTCGGCACCACCTACACCCAGGCCGGCCAGGTCAGTCTGCCGTCCGTGGTCGGTGCGATCGGCACCGGGCTGATCGCCTCCGCCCTGCTGATGGCCAACAACGTCCGCGACATCCCCACCGACATCCAGGCCGGCAAAAAGACCCTGGCCGTGCGTCTGGGTGACAAGCACGCCCGCGAAAGCTATGTGCTGATGCTGGCCGTGGCCATCCTCCTGGTGGTCATCCTGGCTCCCGGACGTCCGTGGATGCTGATTGTGCTGCTGCTCATCCCGGCCTGCTTGATGCCCGCCTGGCTGATAATCAACGGCCGCAAGCGCAAGAGCCTCATCCCCGTACTCAAGCAGACCGGCCTGATTAACCTGGGCTACAGCCTGCTGTTCTCACTGGGGCTGGTGCTCAGCCACGGATTCTAAGCCGGCTCCAGGCCGGCTAGGCCTCGGGGGACTTTGTTTCGGGCGCCTTCGGGCCGCTGTTCCGGATGGTGATGTCCGGGTTGGCGTCCAGGAGGCTGTCTTCGGCTTCGGCATCGGCCACCTCGCCTTCGCTGCGCAGCGGCTTGGCCTTGCCGGAGAGCCGGCCGTGAATGGCGGCAGCGGCGTCGTCGCGCTGTTTCTGGAAGAAAAGGTAGCTGACCGCAAACGCGATCAGCGCTGCGCAGATGACTGACAGCACCGCCCCCAGCTTCAGGAACATAAAGAGCACAAAGAGGGGCGCAAACAGCGCCAGCCGGATCAGGGAGTATTTTAGAAAAGCCACGGTGCAAGTTTAGCCGCCCTGCCTGAACGCCCCCGGCCTGCGGACGATAGACTTAATGGCATGCTCTTCCGTGTGGTTCTCGCCGTCGCCGTTCTCGTCATCTTTGTGTATGGCCTGGTGGACGTGATCCGCACTGACGGCCGCCTCACCCGCGGGATTTCCAAGCCGGCCTGGATCGTGGTGATGATTGTCCTTCCGGTGCTCGGCGCCATCCTGTGGCTGCTGATCGGCCGTCCCCGCGACTCAGCTCCGGTCCGCCAACCACGCAGCCACCCCACCGCGCCGGATGATGATCCCGATTTCCTCCGCAACCTGGAAATGCGCCGCCGGAACCAGGCTGAGGCCGCCCGCCTCAAGAAACTCAAGGATGACCTTGAGGCGAAGGCCAAATCCGACGGCGGTCCGGCGGGCACCGGGCAGGACAGCACCGGCAAACGGGGCAACGGTGGGATCGGCCACGACGAAGCCGGCGATGCCAGCACGGGAGACGCGGACAGCCACGATACCGGCGACATAAAGTAGGAAAATATGGCGCAGCACCCCGACGGAGAATCCCAACAGCCTCTTGCACCCGCCGCGGCTGCCAGCCCGCCGCCGCCGCGGCCCGGGCTGTCCTACGCCGCTCCTGCGCCCATCGTGGTCATTCCGCCGACACCGCGGAGTGTCCGCTTGGGGGGGGCATTCTGGCTGTTCAGCTTCGTGGCAGGCGTGGCCGTGCTTATCGGTTCGTTCCTGACCCGCGACTCACACCTGGAGCGGCTCCGCACTGTGGTGGACCAGATGTCCCCCGGCGGCGGACCTGACGCTGTGACCACATCCGCGACCATTGTTTTCTGGGGCAGCCTGGGCGCCCTGCTGCTGGTGATCCTGCTCGAAGCGGCGGCGCTGGCAATTTTCTCATCGCGCCGCGGCTGGTCCCGCTGGCTCATGATCCCGCTGCTGGCCGGGCAGGTGGTGTGCATGGTGGTGGCCTCAGCTTTCCTCGTCCCCGACGGCGACGCCGGCCGCTACGTTGTGATGCTCTGGGGAGCCCAGCTACTCCTTGCGCTCCTCGGCCTGGTGGCGGTTTTCGTGCCCTCGGCCGGCGGGTGGCTCAAGGCAGCGCGGATCCAGTCGGCGCAGTTCAGGCCGGCGCGGACGCGGCAATAAGGGCTGAGCTCAGGCGGACTGCGCGTGCAGCTGCAGCGCCGAGCATTCAGCCACGACACCCTCACAGCTGCGCATCACCACCCGGCAGGCCTCCACGGCTGAGCGGTCCGTCAACGGGTTTTCCGATACTGTCCGCCAGCGGTCCACGCAGCGGCGGGCTTCGGCCAGGACTTCGTCCGGTCCGGCATCCGGCGCCAGCCCCATCCTCAGGGCAGACGCCGCTCCCCAGCCGCCGACCAGCCTTTCGGCTTCCGCCGCCAACTCATCGTTGAGGGATACACCGGTGGTACGGATCGTGGCGAGCAAGCGGAGCTCACGGAACTCATGGGCGTTGGCCTGAAGGCGTTCCAGGGCAGCGGCCAGGTGGCCGGCACCCTCCCGGGGCACAGTGCGCAGCAGGCCTTCCACTCCCACCAAGGCAGTGCGGGCTTTGAGGGCATCCCCGCGGGCCTGGAACTGTCGCGCCACAAGATGCAGCAACGGGTCCAGGCCGCTGCGCCGGGCCAGTTCATGCGCCAGTGGCGTGGGCTCGGTGAAGCCGCTCCGGATCAGCACCACGCCCAACCGAATCCCAAACAGGCCGAACCGCTCCAGGAGCGAGGCACGGGCTTCAGCGCCCAGGCCTTCCGGGACAGAGGCCCTGATGAACCTGTCCGCCGAGAGCAGCATCCGCTCCCGGGCGGACCGCTCCATGCCGGCCAGGACCTGCAGGGACTCGAAGTCCGACTGGCGCATGCTGCGTGCGCTCTGCGCCAGCAGCCCGGCCACCGGGACCACCCCCAACGCCAGCTTGCGCAGGCTGTGGTCCCGGCGGTACCGGTCAGCGATGTCACCCGCGGAGAGCAACGAATCAATGCGGCCCGCACCGATCTCATCGGCCCGGGACAGCACGGCAAGGGCGTTCACGGTTCCCGACCTACCCGCCTCGGTATCCCTGAAGGATTCGAGGAACCGCAGGTCCGAGGCGTGCATGTGGCGCATCAGGTAAATGATGGCATCAGCCTCGGAGGGCGCGTCCACGGGGATGAGGAAATCGGTGGACCGGGCAGAGACGTTTTCGGACAACGAGGCAATTCCCGGGGTGTCTATCAGCGTGAGCTCGCGCAGGGCCGGCGAGGGCCACTCCACCACCAGCCGTTCCATGTCCTCGGCGCGGGCGTTGCCCAGGACAAACACCAGGCGGCCGTCCACGCGCTTCAGCGGCAGGATGTGCGGTTCACCGGCAATGGGGTAGGCCGTAATCCGGGGTGTGTGCCCGTAGCGGTACCAGGTCACAATCTTTGTGCATTCCCCGGTGTCGGTCGGGGCGATCTCCTCGCCGATAATGGCGTTCAGCAGCGTGGATTTTCCCGCCTTGGCCATGCCTGCCACAGCGATCCTGAGGGGCTCGGACAGCCGCCTGGCGAAGGCTTCCAAGGCCGCAGCCGCAGCGGGGTCGTCCGCATACAGAAGCAGGGCGTCCTGGATCAGGTCCCCCACTCCCGTGCTGATGGACTCCTTCATCTGGCCTCCGCAACCACCGGCGCCGTGCCCACCGACGGCCCGCCCGCCGTCGGACTTCCCGGCGCCGGGGATTGCGACACTTCGGCGGCCAGCAGGGAAGCCGCATGGTGCAGGGCGTCCACCTTCTTGAGCTCGGCCTTGATCTCGCGGATGCGGATGTCCTTTTCCAGCGTGTACGTGGTGGCTGCCTTCTGGGCTGCGGATACCGAGTCCGCCAGGGAGCGGTGGTGTTCGTCGGCGATTTCCGTGAAGTGGTCCCGGGTGGAGCGCTGCACCAGGCGGAGGCGGTCCTTGAGCTGCTTGCCCACCTGGAAGGTGACATCGTCCAGCTGGCGGCGGACCAGCGCTTTCGCTTCGGCCTGCCGGCGCTTCAGCCGGGCTTCCTTGTCCTCCCGGTACGCCTTGCGGCCCAGCAGCAGGCCCGCGCCCACGGACAGGGGATTGATCAGGGCCATACCGAAAATTCCGGTCAGGAGCCCGAACATCAGCACGCCGCCGTAGGATCCGCGCATGCCGATCAGGACCTTCTGCAGGGGGTTCACGTGCCCGTCGTCGAGGGTTGGCATATTGTCCACGGGGTCCAGGGCATCGCCGGTGTCCGAGACGTGCAGCACGGGCAGGGCCACTTCGTCCTCCGAAAAATGCTCCGCCACCTGTGCGGCCAGCCACTGCGCGCGTTCGCTGGTCCAGACAAACGTGTCCGAGATCGCGGCGGCGGCGCACTCCTCGAGCCACGCGGAAAACTGGGTCCAGGTGGGGCCGGGGTCGCCCTGGTCAATAGCGGCCTCGGCTTCGCGCTGTATGCGCCGCAGCCGGTCGCGCAAGTCGTACTCCATGTCCGCGATCAGGTCCCCGATGCCGTCGTTGAGCGTGATTTGCCACCTGGCAGACCGTTTGCGGAGCTCATCGGCCTGCGACTTCGCCTCCTCCAGCCCGGCAATCATCTGCGGCGTCCCCTCAGGATCCTCAAGAGCTCCCAACTCGGACCGCAAGGACAGGCGCAGGTTCTCGGTCACGGAGAGCAGATCCTGGCTGACGGAGCGCCGTTGCAGGCGTTCCGCTTTCCCCACAATTTCATTGCGGAGATGGCCTATCAGCCCGGGGAAACCTGACTCCACATTGAGCTCGCTGTCCTGCAGGCGGGCGGCCTCCAGCCGGAGGTCTGAGGAAACCGCGAACAATGGGATGTCCGGCGCCACCTGCGCGAGCTGGGCCCGGTCCATGGCCTCCACACGCCGCCAGTCCGGATACAGGTCCGTTTTGGACAGGATGCCCGCAACGCTCGGGGTAATCCGCATGGCCTGGCGCAGGAACCGCATTTCGGGCTCGGTGTACTCCTGGGAGGCATCTGACACGAGCAGCATGGCGTCCGCGGTGGGCAAGGCCGTCAGGGTGGTCAAGGTGTGCGAGGAGCCCAGTCCTCCCACACCCGGGGAATCGATGACTGTGAGTCCACCGCCCAGGACCTTACGGGGCAGGAACACCTCGGCCGCTACCAGCTTCTTGACGTTCCCGGGGTTGCCCCGCTCGGAAACGTAAGCCGCCAGGTCGGCTATGTTGATGGGCTGCCGCTCCAGTCCGGCTTCGTCGCCGGGCTCTGTGCCGGCTGTGGGCAGCAGGATGGCGGCGGACGCGGGGTCCCCGTGGCGTACCAGGGTGGGCACCGAGGTGGCGATGTCGTCGTCGACCGGGCACACGGGGGCGTTCACCAGGGCGTTGATAAGTTTGCTTTTGCCTTGCTTAAATTCCCCCACCACGATCACGCGGATACTGGGATCCTTCAGTCGGCGCAGGGTATGGTCCAGGCGTTTGTGCAGGTCCGCGCGGTCCCCGGTCCCCACCAGTTCGATGCCCTGCTCCACCAGCGACGCCAGCTGGCCGGAGTTCATCGGAACCGACGTCCGTCCATGGACTCCCGGTCGTTGCGATTCAGCCATAATTTGTCCTTTGCAGCTGGGGTGCGGGTGGGACGGGGGATAATCCGCGAAGAGCCCGGCAGGAGGCTGGTGGCCTCTGCCGGGCGCTCCCGGTACCCGGAACTGATGCCTAGAGAACGATCGTCGAATCCTCGACTGCGACGTCTGTTTCGACGTCCAGATCGGTGTTGGTGGAGTTGTCCGAGTTGTCCTGGAAAGAGTCCTCGACCTCAACCGGGTTGAAGGAATCAACAACCTCCACCTCGGTGGTCTCGGTCTGCGAGTTGTCGTTGAAGGAGTCCGCCAGGTCCACGGCCACGTCGGTGTTGGTGGAGCTGTCCACGGAGGAGTTGTCCTGGAAGGAATCCTCGATCTCGACGGCAACATCTGTGTTGGTGGAGTTATCCGAGTTATCGGAGTTGTCCTGGAAGGAATCCTCGATCTGCACCGAGTTGTCCATGGAGTTGTCGGAGTTGTCGTTGAACGAATCAGCGACATCAACGTCAACGTCGGTGTTGAACGAATCGTCCACATCCAGCTGGCTGTTGCCGATGTTGACATTGCCGCCGGCGGTGATCGAGTTGTCCGTGGAGTTGTCCGTGGTGTTGTCCGTGTTGTACGAGTCGGTGGTGTTGTAGGAGTCCCGGACGTTGTTGTCGTCGCCGGCAGCCAGGGCCTGGTCGCCGGATGCGATGACAGCCTCGTTGTCGAACCACTGGTTCACGTCGCCGTCGGCCCAGATGTTTTGGTTGACCGACTGGTCCGTGATCGTGTCGCGGTCGTCCACCGTTGAGGTGTAGGAGTAGTTGTTCACCACGTGGTGCAGCTGCTGCACGGCGTGGGCGTGGTCGTCATGGTGGTCGTGCACCGCTGGTGGCGGGATGTGGCCTGCGCCACCGCCTGCGCCTGGAGGAGGCGGGGTGTGGCCGGCGCCGACGTTGCCGCCGGTCCACGAGGTGTTCCCGCCGGTGTTGTACTCCCGGTCGAAGGAAGAAGCGTTGACAGTGATGGGTGCGTAGTCCAGGACAACCGGCATAGCGGCGTCAACATCGGCGGCGCAGACTTGGCGCAGGCCGGCACCCTCGAGTGAACGCTCCGGATCGTTCAGGAACTCCTGGGCAGCGGCGGGGTTGTTGAACAGGCCCATCAGGAACTGGACGAGCTGGTTTGCGAGTGTAGGCATTGGATGGGCCTCAAATCTTCTCGGAGTTGTGGATCGCCGGGCCTCGGTGCCGGGCTTAAATCAAACCTAAGGTCCTTCGTAGGGGCCGGGCATCGGGTTGTGTCCCCGTACCCGGATGCCCCGCATTAGGGGTTTGCCTGTTTCGTGGCTAGGGGCAGCACGGCTCAGTCCGGGCCCGGATGATCTGCCCTTAGCGCCAGCCTCAGGCGCACCAGCAGATCGGAGCGGTTTTCGGCCCCAAGCCTCCGCCGCATCCTGGCAATGTGATGTTCAGCGGTCCGGGGGGAAATGTAGATGGCTTCGCCGATTTCCCGGTAGGTCTTCCCTTCCAGGACCAACCGCGCCACTTCCTTTTCGCGTTCGCTGAGCCCCGAGGCGTCAGGATGCGCGCCATGATTGTTCTCGGCTGCGCTGCGGCGCACTTCCGGTGACAGCCCGTCGGGCGGCCCGGTGGTTCTGCCCTGCGGGTGGAGGTCCCTGGCGCAGGCAAGGAGCCGCATCATGTCCCTGCGCTCGTCTACCTGCGCGGCAGCATGTCCTGCCAGCCGGGCCCCTTCCCACGGCATGCCCACCACTTTCAGTCCCCGGGCAGCGTTCTCCACATCCGTCGTCTGGAACCGGCCGGCCAGGACGCTGACCCAGGCCTTGCCTGCGGCGGCGAGCACAGCGGCCATGTGACTGTAGTCCGCGGCCCGCACCAGCGCTGCCGCATGCGGGGCAAGGTCGGCCGGGCTCTGGTTCAGCAGGGCAGCCTGGACGGCCGCCCAGTGAAGCGGAACGGCCCACAGGGGTGGCTCCCCCAGCTTGGTCAGCAGAGCCCACGCTTCATCCAGATAATCCGCGACGCGCCGTGTCTCCCGCAACCGGGCGGCAGCAATCATCAGTTCGCCCCACGGCAGCAGGCTGTAAAGGTCGACGGCGGAGTGCAGCATCGCTTCGCGGGCGCGCTCCCAGGCCATCACCAAGTCATGGACGTCGCCGCTACGCCGCGCAAGGCCCACTTCCAGGGCCGCGCACAGGAACTCGTCCCTGGGAACCAGCGGCCAGTGGTTGGCTTTGGAGGCTTCGTTGATGGCCAGCCGTGCTTCGCCAGCATCGTCCTGCTGCATGGCCGACCACGCCTGCAAGAGGTGGAGCCGTGGCTTGGCGGCGTCACCGCCCTGCCTCGCGGCGACGGCGGAGCGGATGATGGTGTCCGCTACGTGGGATTCACCGCTGTGGAGGGCCAGTAACGCGGCCAACGCTCCAGGCGTGTCCGGAAGGGGCAGCGCCGAACCGGACGCGTTGAGCATGTCCGAAGCATGGATCAGCAGGGGGAGGCCCTTGTGTGGATCCCGCTCCATCGACTCCATCACGCCCTTGCCCGTTTGCGAAAGCGCTACCGCCAGTAGGGTGGGCGACACCGGTGCCGACCCGGCGGGAAAGACCTCTTCCGCGCCCGCCCGGTCGCCGCTGCCGATCATGGCCACCGCGGCAAGCGGGGCGGACCGGCCCATGTTCGCCGGACCAAGCCAGGCATAGAGGTCGGCACTGCGGACCAGCAGCCCTCGCTGTGCCCAGACGGAAGCAGCAACATCGACGCCAAGCCTGACATCCGGCGGATCGGAGCTCACCAGGAGCCCGTCAATAATCCGGCCGGCGGCGTCGAGGTCGCCCGTGGCGGCTGCGGCCTGGGCGCGGCGGGCAGCGATGCGCAGTTCGTCCGCCCCTGCCAGCAGCGCTTCGCTGTACAGCTGGGCGGCCAGACCGGGGTTGTGCTCCAGTGCTTTGTCCGCTGCGGTTTCGAGTTCGGCGGCGACCCTCGGGTCCGCCAGTCCGCCCCTCGCCAGCTCGCGGGCAAGGTCGCCGAAGGGCCGGCGCTCGGCCGAAACAAAACCGACGAGTTCCCGCTGCAATGCATGCACCCGGGCTGTGGGCGTGCCGTTCAGGAGCGCGTGCTGCGCGGGGCCGACGACGGTCCCGTCGGCAAGCAGCAGACCCGAGGCCTCGGCGCGGTGTACCACGGCGTCCAGGCCCGGACTGTCAGGGCTTTCCAGCTTGTGCGCCAGCGCACCGGGCAGCGGACCGGGCAAGGTGAAGCCCACGGACAACGCCAGCACGAGTTCCCGGACTGCCGCGTTCTCGCCCCGCAACTGCTGTGCCATGTCAGTGGCTCCGCCGGGCGCCGACGTCCCTGCCTCGTGCAGTTCCCGTTCGTGCTGCGTTTGATCGGCGGCCATGCCTCAGACCGCCGCTTCGGTGGTTGGCGCGGGATCCATGGTGGGTGACGGCTCGGCAACCGGGTCAGGTACCGGTGCAGGGTCCGTCGTCGGGTCAGGCACCGCCTCCAGGACCGTCGTTGGCTCGGGGGCCGGCGCCGCGGAGGTGGTCGGATCCGGTGCAGGCTCCGTCGTCGGGTCGGGTGCGGGAGTCGTCGGGTCCGGAGCCGACTCGGTGGTCGGGTCCGGCGCGGGATCCGTCGTCGGGCCGGGAGCCGGGTCAGTTATAGGAGCCGGGGCAGGGTCAGTTGTAGGAGCCGGGGCCGGGTCAGTGGTCGGATCGGGCACAGGAACGACGGGCACCGTGCCCGCGTCCGTTGTCGGGTAGGTCACCGGACCTGGAAGGGAACCTCCGGAACCCGGTGCGGGCTCACCCGAGGTACCCGTTCCGGCAGCGGCCCCGCCGGCGACCGGTTGGCCGGCTACGGTTGGTGGCCTGCTGGTGGGCGACGCAGCGATGTCCAGTCCCGCAGCACTGGCCGCCACATTGCTGTTCTCCGGCCTGGCGCTGGCTTCAATCCCCTGCACCGGGGCCTGCGCCGCGCCTGCTCCCGCCGCGGCACCCCCGGCCCCGGAACCGCCCGCCGCCGAACCACCGGCGCCGGTTCCCGGAACCGCGGCATCTCCGGCGGCGGCATTCGCCGCGTCTGCTCCCGCCGGGACGAACATCGCCGTGAGGCTGCCGAGTCCGTCGGGGCTTTGGGCTGCCGTCGCCGTAAGCCCCGTGAAGAGGGCCGCTACCGCTGCTACCGCCGTCAGCCGCACGGTGGAACGGGGCCCGTGTGCACCGGCCTTGCGCCCGGGGGCATGGGCACCGCCGGCACGGGCTCCAACGGAGTGTGCGGCAGCACCGGCGTCGGCAGGCCGGGACCAGCTGGCACGTCGGCCCGCTGCTCCAGGATGCCCCTCAGCCAGTGTGAGGACGACGACGGCTGCCGGCTGAGCGGTCAAGGCAGCAGGCTGCGCGGTCGCCTCCGGCTGTGCGCGGAGGGCGGCAACCGCGGCGCCGAGGCAGATGGATGACTTGGGATCGGCATCCACGGCGATGGGCCGGTCCAGCTGCTCCGAAATCAGCTGCGCGACCAGGGGAATGCGCGACGAGCCGCCGATGAGAAGCACCGCGGACAGGTCAGCCGGGGTGAGCCCCAGGTCCTGGAGCGAACGCTCCAAGGCATCCACTGTCTCCCGGATGGGCTCGCTGATCATCGCCTCGAACTCGGAACGGACCAGCCGCACCTGCTGCTGGAACCCCGGCAGCAGCACCCAAATGCTGGCCTCGCTGTCCGCGGACAGTGCCTCCTTGGCTTCAACACACTCCCGCCGCAGGCGCGACAGGGCCGCCAGGGCGCCGGGCGCCGACGGGTCAAGATTGGCCAGGCCCTGCCCGGAGTGATCGGCAACGTACCGCAGGACCGCCGCGTCGAAGTCGGCGCCACCCAGCCCCTCGATCCCTTCGGGACGGCCCAGGAGTTCAAAGTGTCCGGCGTCTGTTTTCTTCAGGACGGCGGTGTCGAAGGTCCCGCCACCGAGGTCGTAGACGGCGATGGTGCTGCCGTCCTCCACGCGCATCTGGGCGGCGTAGTGCAGCGCCGCTGCTTCCGGTTCGCTGATCAGGGTGACGTTGGCCAGGTCTTTTGCCGCCAGGGCGGCGAGGATGCGCTGGGTCCGGTGCGCGCCCCAG
Organism: Pseudarthrobacter sp. S6; assembly: GCF_050156575.1. NCBI lineage: Bacteria > Bacillati > Actinomycetota > Actinomycetes > Micrococcales > Micrococcaceae > Pseudarthrobacter > Pseudarthrobacter sp. S6. The sequence goes on from NZ_CP189581.1 coordinate 3,625,248, forward strand.
GAGACAGGGTGGGAAAGGATAATGTCCGACGGCGGCGCGCCCTCGCGCTCTTCCGCCCGGTCAGCGACCCAGCGCGCCATCGTGGCGAAAACGTCCTCAGCGGGAAGGGAAAGCGTGCCTACCGCAATGGGGACGTCGTCCCCCACCCGCCTTTTGAATTCCCGCACCACCCGCTCCGGAGAGTCGAGGCCGCGGCGTTCGGCAGCCTCCCCCACCAGGACGGGGCCTTCCTCGGGGTAGTACACCACAGATGGCACGGCCGCTCCGCGGAGGCCCAGCGGCAGGCTCTCCGCAACACGCGAAGCATTCTGATCAATCCGGACTATGGCGGCGGCGGTGAAACTGGTCCCGACATCAACGGCCAGAACATAGTTCATGGGCACCTCGGCAAAACGCAGCTAGTTGCCTGCGAGCTTCATCACTGACAACTCCCACCAAGGTAGCATCACCGTCTGCGGGGCAACACCCTTATTCATACATCGATTGGCGTATTGACTGGCCGCTTCCCGGGACGCCCGGAGAAACCCCAGTTCAGAGGCCCGAGTAGGAGTGCAGACCGTTAAAGAACTGGTTGACGATGGTGAAATTGAAGACCACGCAGAGGTAGCCGACGATCGAGAGCCAGGCCGCGCGGGTGCCGGTCCAGCCGCGGGTGGCGCGGGCGTGCAGGTAACCGGCGTAGACCACCCAGATCACAAAGGTCCAGACTTCCTTGGTGTCCCAGCCCCAGAACCGGCCCCAGGCCTTTTCGGCCCAGATGGCGCCGAACATCAGCGTGAAGGTCCAGCCGATGAACGCGATGGCGTTGATCCGGTAGGACAGGTTTTCCAGGCTCAGGGCCGAGGGAACCAGGCGCATAAAGCCAAGCTTGTCCGCGCCCCCGGCGGCCACCGTCTTTTGCCGGTGCGTCTGCACCAGCTGCAGGGCGGACATCGCGAACGTGAGGGTGAAGAGGGACGATGACATCACGGCGATGGAAACGTGGATGACCAGCCAGTAGCTCTGCAGCGCCGGAACCAGGTGGCCCACGGGCGTCCAGAACGCCACCGAGGCGGCCACGAGCATGATGATTACCAGGCCCACCACGAAGGTGCCCAGGAAGCGAAGGTCGCGGCGGATCAGCACCAGCAGGAACACGGCCGTGACAACGAACGCCCCCGTGGTGAGGAACTCATACATGTTGCCCCAGGGCACGCGGCCGGACCCGATGGCACGCGTGATCACGCCGGCGCCGTGGATCAAGACACCGAGGACCGTGAGGGCGACGGCGACCCGCGCCGGAACGCGCCGTTCCGCCGCGTAGCGCATGTCGGCGTCGGCGGTCTGCCCTGCCCCGGAAGCCGGCCCGCCCTGCTTGGCAACGGACGACGACGGCCGCTCGGCCCGTCCCACGGGTCCGGCCAGGTGTGAGTCCACCCTGTCCGCTACCGCGGCTGAGCCAGCCAACGCTCCAACAGACGCACCGGCGCCGGCCATCGCGGGTACCCTGGCCCCGGCAGCCTCGGCCGCTTTCAGGTCAATGGCGCGCAACGCTTTGCTGCTCTTCGCGAGGTCCCAGGCGAAGGCGATGAAGGCCACGGTGTAGGTGCCGGCGGCGAGCAGCATAAACAGCTCGCTGTACTGGCCCATTGTTTCGTTGATGGCGAACGGCATTACTTGTCCTTTTTCGGCCCGGTGGGGCCAGCTGGGGAGGTGAGCGAGACTGCGCCATTATCGCCCTGGCGGCTGGGAGTTTGCTGGGTGACGCTGGAAGCAGAGTCGGAATCGGGATCCTCGAGCTGCCACTCTTCGGACAGCAGCTTCCGGATGACGGCCACCTCCGCGGCGAGCCGGTGGTCCTCACCGCGGGCAAGCAGGCCATACTCCACCATGGTCCGGCCATCCTCGTGGGTTCCGGTCCGGATCCAGACGCGGCGCCGGTTGACGTAGAGCGAGACGATCAGGCCGCCCACGGCCAGCAGCGCGAATATGAGCGCGTAGAGCTGGCCCGGGTTGTGGTGGATGTCTACGCCCACGTATCGCTTCACGCCGTCGAAGCTGATGCTCCCCTTGCCGTCCGGCAGGGTGTAGCTCATGCCGGGCGCCAGGGTGATGCCGCCGGCCTCCAGGTTGCGGGCGTTCAGCGGGGTCAGGTCCTTGACGTCGATTTCGAAGACGTTCTGCGGCGAGCCGCTGTCCAGTCCAAGGTCGCCGTAATACGAGTTCAGGGACAGCCGCGGGTTGAAAAGATCGGGGTCGCCGCTGAAGGACACGCCCTTATCGTTGACGAACGCCGTCGGGAGGAAGAACCCCTGGAACCCGAGCTGCTCCGGCTTGGCGTCCGGGACCTTGATCACCAGGGACGAGTAGTAGTTGTCACCCTGGAGTTTGGCCACCACGGGACCCTGCATGGCCACGTTGCCGGCGCCGTCGCGGATTGTTACCACCGGCGCGTAGCCGTTGCCGGTCAGGTAGATGCTGGTGCCGCCCAGGGTCACGGGATCGTTGACCTTCAGGACTTCCTGCCTGGCAGGCGAGTCCGGGGTTTCCCGGGTGGTGACTTCGGCGTTGAAGTCGATGGGCTGACCGATTTTGCCTGGTGATTCGCGGTCAAACAAGACGTCGAATTTGTCCAGCTGGATGGAATACGGCTGCAGCTGGCTGGACTGGAAGTTGGTGCCGGGGGTGAATTGGTCGTAGCCCACCAGCGTGTTCACGAAGGTGTCGCCCTCCACCAGGATGCGCTGGCCGCTGTAGCCGAACAGGCCGCCCACGGCCACGGACACCAGCACGCCGATCAGCGACGTATGGAACACCAGGTTCCCCACTTCCTTGGCGAAGCCGCGCTCGGCGCCCAAAGACGGCCGCGCACCGTCGTCGTCCCTCACGTCAACGCGGTAGCCGCGCTTCTTCAGCACTCCGGCGGCACTGCGGATGGCGTCCGACGCCGGGAGGCCGGCGTCGGCGGGAACCACCAGGGTGCCGTACTCGGGGAGGCGGGAGAGACGTTTGGGGGTCCGCGGCGGCTGGGAGCGCATGGCCCTGTAGTGGGCGATGGCACGCGGGACCACGCAGCCGATCAGCGAGATGAACAGCAGGATGTAGATGGCCGAGAACCAGGCCGACGAATAGACGTCGTAGAGCTGCAGGGTATCCAGCAGCTTCCCGTAGTCCGGGTTGCCCTTGATGTACTGCGTCACGATGGACGGGTTGGCCGGGCGCTGCGGGAACAGGGACCCGGGCACCGCGGCAACGGCCAAGAGGAGCAGCAGGAACAGCGCCGTGCGCATGCTGGTCAGCTGGGTCCAGGCCCACCGCAGCATCTCCACCGGCCCCAGGACCGGCAGCGCCGCCTCAGTTTTGGCTGCGCCAACGGGGGCCGGAGACTTTTTGTTTGCTTTCACGCGCTCGCTCATCAGATTGGCAACTTCACATCGGTTTGGAACCAGTACTGCAATTCGGTGACCCAGGTGCCCCAGACGCCGCTGGCCATCAGCAGGCCCAGCACCACCAGGATCCCGCCGCCGATCCGCTGAATGGCCACGCGGTGCGTGCGGAAGAAGGACATCACGCCCATGCCGCGCCGGACCGCCAGTGCGATCAGCAGGAACGGGATGCCCAGGCCCAGGCTGTAGACAAACGCCAGGAAAGCACCCTTGGCTGCTGATGAACCGCCGGACAGGCTCAGGAGCTGGACGGCGGAGTAAGTGGGGCCGATGCACGGGGCCCAGCCGAGTCCAAACGTGAGGCCCAGCAACGGTGCGCCCCATAGGCCGGCCGGCGGCTTGGCGTGGATCTTCGCATCGCGCTGCAGCCAGCCGAACCCGCCCATAAACACCACGCCCATGAGGATGACCAGGACCCCTAGCAGTTGGGTGATCCAGGCATTCTGCGAGCCGGTGATCAGCGTGCCCAGCTGGCCGAACGCGCCGCCCAGCAGGACGAAAATTACCGAGAATCCCAGCACAAAAAGCCCGATGCCCGCAAGCATCCGGCCACGTTTCTGCTTCTCCAGGTCTACGCCGCTCAGTCCGGTGACGTATCCGAGGTAGCCGGGCACCAGGGGCAGCACGCACGGCGACAGGAAGGACACCAGGCCGGCGAGCAGCGCCACCGGGATGGCAAGCAGGAGCGAGCCACTAAGGATAGTTTCGGCGAAGGGGCTGTTCACGGTCCGGGGCCGCCGTTACTCTGCCACGGCGGCGGTGATGAGGGCTTTGAGGGTGCCCTTCTGGACTTCGCCCAGCACGCGCGAGGCCACGCGGCCCTGCTTGTCCAGGACCAGCGTTGTGGGGACCGCTCCCGGTGGGACCAGGCCGGAGACCGCAAGAAGCACGCCGCCGCTCTTGTCATCAAAGCTGGGGTAGGTCAGGTTGAACGTTTTGTCGAAGGCCTCTGCGGTGGCTTTTTCGTCGCGGAGGTTGACGCCGAAGAACCGCACGCCCTGGTCCTTGAACTCCTGGTGCAGCTCTTCCAGGATGGGTGCCTCCACCCGGCAGGGTGCGCAGGCGGCGAACCAGAAGTTCAGGACCGTCACCTTGCCCTGGAAGTCCGCGGGGGCTATCTGGGTGCCGTTGAACAGCGTGCCGTTAATGGCGACGGCGGCCTTGCGGTCCGCCGCCGTGAACTCGGTCACCGAGCCGTCCCCGGCCACGTAGTTCTTGTTGTCGCCGGCTTTGGCCTGCTTTGCGAGGGCGTCTTCCTGCGCACAGGCGGACAGGCCCAGGGTCAGGGCGGTCAGGGCGGCGCCGCCGGCAGCGAGCACTGCGCGGCGGGATGCGGTGCCAGCCGTTGTGCGGGATGTTGTCCGGTTGTCCATCACGTCAGGCTCCGGGGGTGCTGGCGGCGCCGGGAAGGAGCGCGGCAGCGGGCTCACTGTACTCAACACGCAGGAGCGAGCCGTCGTCGTCGAACACCAGGGAGGTGATGGACGTCAGAGTGCACTCGCGTTTGCGCGGGTCATGCCACAGCGGCTTGCCTTCGGCGCTGAGACGGGTGGCCCAGATGGGGAGCTGGTGGCTGACCATGACGGCTTCCGGACCGCCTGTGCCGTAGTCTCCGGCGGCCAGTTCGATGGCTCGGAGCCGGGCGTCCTCAACAGCTGCCCTGACGCGCGCGGCCTGTGCCTTATAAGGTTCGCCCCAGGAGGGCCGGAACGGGTTGACCAGGTGCAGCCAGTGCTTGGGCTTCCGGAGCTCGGCTTTGGTTACCTTTATGCCCTGGAAGTAGTTTTCCGCTTCGATGATGCGGCCCTCCGTGTGGATTTCCAGGCCCAACGCCTCAGCAGTGGGAGCGGCCGTTTCCTGCGCCCTGACCAGCGGCGACGCCGCGAGATAGACGATCCTGGCCCCGCGCGCGGCACGCTCGGCGAAGTGGTCGGCGAGCATCTGCGCCATTTCCCGGCCCAGCTCGGAGAGGTGGAATTCGGGCAGCCTGCCGTACAGAACGCGGTCAGGATTGTGGACCTCGCCGTGGCGGAGCAGATGGACAGTGGATTGGGGCATGTTTACCAGTTTCTCAAAGATGGCGTGCGATCCGAAATCTTCTACATCCAGTAGAACTCAATTTTTTGGAAATATGTTCCGAAACCGGGAACAGAACATGCAAATGCATGTTTATACTGGATGCAGCGGATAGTTGAGGATTCAACAGATGAAGCGTCAAGCTATCCGGATATACCACCTGACAAACCCTAAGGAGAAACATCATGGCTCTTCCCGCAGACGTCACCACCGGCACCTGGACCCTCGACAACTCGCACAGCGAGATCGCCTTCACCGTCCGGCACGCAGGCATCAGCAAGGTCCGCGGCCAGTTCAAGGATGCCGCGGCAACACTGGACCTCGCCGACAACGTGGCCGATTCCAAGGTCAGCGCCATCATCCAGACCGCCAGCTTCGACTCCGGCGATGTCAACCGCGACGGCCACGTCCGCGGCGAAGACTTCTTCGACGTCGAGACGTTCCCGGAAATCTCCTTCGTCTCCAACGGACTCGTGGCCAAAGGCAACAGCTACGAGCTGACCGGGGACCTCACCATCAAGGGGGTCACCCGCGCGGTTGCTTTCGAGACCGAGTTCAACGGCGTGGCTGTGGACCCGTTCGGCATGACCCGCGCCGGCGTCTCCGCGGAAACCACCATCAGCCGCAAGGATTTTGGCCTGACCTGGAACGCCGTACTGGAAGCCGGCGGCGTGCTGGTCAGCGACAAGGTTGCCATCAACCTGGAGCTCGCGTTCATCGCACCCGCAGCATAGTTTTCATCCTGAAGCACCCCGGCCGCCCTACCCCGGAATCTGGCGGCGGGGGTGCTTTGTTTTGTCCCCTAGGTACCGGCGAACCCGCGGTCTACAGTGAGACCCATGAGCAACAATGAAGTGCCACAGCCCCAGCAGCCTCAGCAGCCCGGTGCCGAGCAGCCTGGTCCCCAGCCGTACAGTCAGCCGGGCCCGGCCTACAACCAGCCGGGCCAACCGGGCGGCTTCCAATTTGCGATGCCTACCGACGGCCCTCACAGCCTTAATGACGTTATGCCCAAGGGCGGTTTCTCCGGCATGTTCAGCGTGACCGGGCTGCCCACCGAGCTCAAGATCTCGTACTGGATCTGGCTCATCGGCGGCATGTTGGGAGTCCTTGGCGGCCTGTTGGCAGTGCTGGGCTCGCTGGCGTTGTTCGTTGTGGCACCCGGGCTGGCTGCTGTGTTCCTCCTACTCATCCTGGTGGCCCTCGCCCTGGCCGCGGCCCAGATTGTCCTGGTCCTGAAGATGAAGGAGGGCAAGGAGTGGGCCCGACTGGCCCTCACGATCGTCGCAGGCGTTTCACTGGTGCTCGCCGTGATCGGCGGCAGTGTGGGCGGCGGCAGCGGGATCGGCAACAACTGGCTGGGCTTCCTCATCTCCGCCGCGGCAACCGTCCTGATGTGGCTGCCGAACTCGCAGGCCTGGTTCAACTCCGTCAAGGGACGCGCGTAGACGCATCTCACCCGGCGGGGATGTTAGCCGGGCTGATATGCGCGTTGACGAAGCTGGATAGACAGCTTGTGCGCACGAATATCCGCTGAAAACAGGGCCGTGGACGAACCGGGCTGACTTCCGCCCGAATACCTCTCTGGAATGATCCCCCGCGGCATGCGCCGGGGGTACGGTGGGAACTAAGCCGTACTGGGGGCAGGCCAGTTGGACTGCACCCAGCAGCCGAACTGACATCCGACCTGCAAAGGACCGCTCATGAGCACGCCTGTCCCGCCTCCTGTCCCGAACGAGCCTGAGCCCGGCAACCAACCGCCAGCCCCCCGATACGGCGAGAACAGCCCGCCGTTCGGGCAGCCCACGCCACCTGCGCCGCAGTACGGGCAGAACGCCCCGCAGTATGGCCAGCAGACTCCCCCGGCGCCGCAGTACGGGCAGAACGCCCCGCAGTATGGCCAGCAGACTCCCCCGGCGCCACAGTATGGGCAGAACACCCCGCCGTACGGACAGTCCCCTTACGCGCAGTACCCGTCAGAACAGCCGCAGGCTACTGAATCGAACGGAGTGCCCCGGCTGGTCAATATCTCGTTCTGGCTGCTGATCGGCGCGGGTGTTGTGTACGTCATCAGCCTGCTGATGGGCATCGGCATGCTTGATGATCCTCAGATCCGGAATGCGTTCGACGACGCCATGCTCAGCAGCGGCGCCACTCCTGCTGACTTCAACTACGAAAACTTTAAGGGCATCCTTGCCGGATCGCTCGTAGTCTTCGCGATTATCGGTGCGGGGTTGTACGCACTCGTGGCGTTCTTCGTCCGGAAGGGCAAGAACTGGGCCCGCATCCTCGGCACCGTTTTCGCGGCACTGTCCATTTTTGGCCTCTTTGGCGTACCGAGCTTCGGAACCCTGGGGACTCTGGCGGGGATCGCGGCCATCGTGCTGCTCTACCTGCCGGCGGCGGCCCCGTACTTCCGCAAGCCGCAGCCGTTCGCCAGCCCCTACGGCGCCCCGGGCAGCACGCCTGGCAACCCGTACGGCCAGTAGCAACACAAGGCCAAACCACACCCAAATGGGCGTGGACCCAACCAACGGCCAACGAAACTAGGCGGACTGGTCCGGGGTCTGCGCCCGTTGGGCGTGATAGGCGAGGATCTGCAGCTCGGTGGCCATGTCCACCTTGCGCAGGTTCACGCCCTCGGGGACCTGGAGCATGACGGGGGCGAAGCTGAGGATGCTGTGGACGCCGGCAGCCACCACGCGGTCGCACACGGCCTGCGCCACGGTGGCCGGAAGCGCAAGGACCACCATGTTGGCGCCCGTCCGCTGTAGCACCGCCTCCATGTCCGCGGCGTCGCTGACCCGCAGCCAGCCCACCTCATTGCCCACCACCATCTGGTCGGCGTCGAAAATGGCCACCACGTCAAACCCGCGGGACTCGAAACCGCCGTAACGGGCCAGTGCTTTGCCGAGGTTACCCGCGCCAACAATGGCGACCTTCCAGTCGTGGGTCAGCCCCAGGGCGGCGGAGATGTGACGGCTCAGGTACTGCACTTCGTAGCCCACGCCACGCGTGCCGTAGGAGCCCACGTAAGAGAGATCCTTGCGAAGGGTTGACGAGCTCACGCCCGATGCTTCCGCCAGGGACTCCGAAGATACCCGTTCGACGCCGTCGGACAGCAGCGTGTTAAGGGCGCGCAGGTAGATGGTCAGCCGTGCCACTGCTGCGGGCGGGATCTGCTTGGCCGCCTCTGTACCGTGGGCAGGCTGCGGACCGTGGCCAGGCGGTGTCCCCTGGACGTTCTCTGCACCTTGGACAGCCTGGGGAGATGAATCCAGTGATGTCACTATCCCCTCCATCCCATCGCGTCGTGACTCCACTCTAGAGCCCCGCCGCTAGTGCCAACAAAGCCGGCGTCATTCCGCGAGGCCGCTTTCCTATCAGGCCATGGCGCGTTGGAGGACGCGCTCCAGCCGGGCTTCGTCGATCTTCCAGAAATCGCGCTGGATTCCATCCACCAGAACCACGGGGATTTCCTCCGCGTACCGCTCACGCAGTTCCGGCAGCTCATCCACTAACTGTTCCGTCCACCCAAGTCCCAGCAACGCAGTAACGCGTCCGACGGCGTCGCGCGCGGCTGCGCACAGGTGACAGTCTGCTTTGGTGATGAGGACTACCTCGGGTTTTGCCATGCATTAACCGTAACGCCCCACTGGCACTGGCACTGAAATCCTGGCCGCCGAGTATTGACTAGACTCGTGGACATGCCCGAGGAGAAATACGTCGCTGTGGTGACCCAGCCGGATGCGTTGATGCAGACCGGCGAAGCCGCCTTCTTCGACGTCGATAACACCCTCATGAAGGGCGCCAGCCTTTTCCACGTTGCGCGCAAGATGCACCAACGCGGTGCCTTTACGCTGACGCAGGCTGCAGGGTTTGCGTGGAAGCAGTTTAAATTTGTGACGCGTGGCGAGAACATGGACGACGTGCACGCTGTCCGCGATTCTGCCCTCACCCTCGTTGCCGGCATCACGGTGGAAGACGTCAAGGCCTTGGGCGAAGAGGTCTACGACGAAATGATCGCGTCCAGGATCTGGCCCGGCGCCAAGGCACTGGCGCAGCAGCACCTCCGCGTGGGCCGGCGGGTCTGGCTGGTCACCGGCACCCCCATTGAGGTCGCCACCGTCATTTCCACCAGGCTGGGCCTGACAGGAGCCTTGGGCACGGTTGGCGAGGTTGCCGACGGCATGTACACCGGCCGCCTGGTGGGCGACATCCTGCATGGTGCAGCGAAGGCTGTGGCCGTCCGGGAACTGGCAGGCGCCGAAGGCCTTGACCTGAAGCGATGCTGGGCCTACAGCGACTCATACAACGACATCCCACTGCTGACCTTGGTAGGGCACCCGGTAGCCATCAACCCCGATGCCAGGCTCCGCCGCCACGCACGGGACAATAACTGGCCGGTCTACGACTTCCGATCCGGCCGACGCGCTGCCACCTTGGGCCTCAAGGCAGCAACGGCCGGTGGCGTAATTTACGGACTTTGGAAAGGCTTCGCCCGCATCCGCGGTCCCCGGGCATAACCGCCGCCGCAACTGTCGCCGTCGACGTTTCACGTAGGAGCGCATCGCGGCCGCTCACACGCAAAAAAATGCCCGCTGCCGGATAGGCAACGGGCATTTCACGCTTGTTGAAGTATCTCTACTTCTTATTACGGCGCTGGTGACGGGTCTTACGAAGCAACTTGCGGTGCTTCTTCTTGGCCATACGCTTGCGACGCTTCTTAATAACTGAACCCACGAAAGTTCCTCACAAACTAGATGCAGTACCTGTCTGATGGAAAAGGTCCGTGGACAGAGCTACAGAACTGAAACAACTGACAGATTCTTACAATGACGTAAAACGTTCCTTAACAGGGTACCGCTTCTTGAGCATGCCCACTGACCGCAGGTAATGCTCAGGCGGTTTCGGTGTGTCCGTCCACCACAGCACCCTTAAGGTACTGCTCGACGGCGTTTTCCGGCACCCGGTACGACCGGCCGAAACGCACAGCGGGCATTTCGCCTGAATGGACCAACCGGTAAACGGTCATCTTAGAGACGCGCATGACCTCGGCCACTTCGGCGACGGTCAGGAACTTCGCGTTCGAGAAGTTCTGTTCTGCGGACATTTCGCTATTCCTTTGCTGATGGATGACGACAGTAACCCCAGCTGTGTTTCATTGCGGTGTGCCGATGCTGAGCCATCCACCAACCATGTGTTAGATACTCTAGAGGTTCATGGGGCTGTAGTGAAAGTCATCCGGGCAATCATTATGAGGTCCGCCGCTTCCGGGAGGACGCCGCGAGCTGATCAAGGACCGAAACGGATACGTCCCAATCCATGCACGCGTCCGTGACACTCTGGCCGTAGACCAGTTCCGCCCGGGCCGCCGCGTGCTCGGTGACATCCAGGTTCTGGGCACCGCCCACCAGGAAGCTTTCCAGCATGACGCCCGCGATGGCCTGTGCCGCCTCGCCGCCGTCTTCCAACTGCGCGCCGATTTCCAAGGCCACTTCCGCCTGCCGGTGGTGGCTCTTAGCACTGTTGGCATGGCTGGCGTCCACGATCAGCCGGGGGTTGAGTCCCTTCCCGGCGAGCTTGCCGGAGGCGCTTTCGACGTCGGCCGCTGAGTAATTGGGGCCCTTCCGTCCGCCGCGGAGGATGACGTGGGTGTCCGGATTCCCCGCGGTGGCAACCAGCGCGGCCCGGCCGTCACCATCGATCCCCAGGAAGGCCTGGGCGGCAGCGGCGGCGCCGCACGCGTCGAGCGCGACTTGGAGGTCGCCGTCGGTCCCGTTCTTGAATCCGATGGGCATGGAGAGCCCGGAGGCTAGCTGGCGGTGGATCTGGCTTTCGGTGGTGCGGGCCCCGATGGCTCCCCAGGAGATCAGATCCGCCATGTACTGGGGGCTGATGGGTTCCAGGAATTCGGTGGCGGTGGGCAGTCCCAGTGCGGTGACCTGCTGCAGGAATTCCCTGGCGGTCCGGAGCCCCGTGACCATGTCGTGGCTGCCGTCCAGGCGAGGATCGTTGATCAGGCCCTTCCAGCCCACCGTTGTGCGGGGCTTCTCGAAGTAGGTGCGCATCACGATCAGGAGGTCGTCACGGTGCTTTTCTGCCTGGCTGACCAGCCGGCGGGCGTATTCCAGTCCAGCCTTGGGATCGTGAATGGAGCAGGGGCCTACGATGACCAGCAGCCTGTCGTCCACGCCGTCCATGATGGCCCGGACTTCGTCGCGGCCACGCTCGACGACGTCCGTCACCCGGGCGTCCATGGGCAGCTCGGCGATAAGCTCCTGGGGCGTGGGGAGCGGCGTGAATTCGCTGACGCGCAGATTGGACGTGGATTTTGCGGGAGTGGCTGTCGCGGTGCTCATGTTCGGGTCCTGTTCCAGATAGGAAAGCGGGCCCAGATCAGAACCCGCCGGAGAAATGGCGAAGGGCAGAGAATGATCTCTGCCCTGTTGGCTCTGAAGGAAGATGCATACGTGTCAGTTAGACGCGGGCTCCTCCAGAGCCAACGAAAAATACGCATACCAACGGTTTGTCATAGGCAAACCATAACCGTGTGCTGCGACGGCCGCAAAATCGAGGCCGTAACGTTGCGTGAACTGGCGATAACCCCCAGATCCCTCTGGAAACGTCCTACCTGCCAGTTCGCACGGCGTCAGGCCAGGAGCCTGTGGAGGTACTGCAGCTGCCTGATCCAGTGGTGCTCCTGGCCGCCTTCGTGGTTGTTGAACCGGTAGACCTCGATCTGCTTTTGCGCCGCGGATAGTGCCGTGGAGTCGCCGCCGTAGGCATTGAAGCTGGCGAACACCGTGGACGGCGGGCACACATCGTCCATCTGCGCCACCGAGTAAAGGGCAGGCACGGTGGCTGCCCTGCCCAGGTTAACGCCATCAAAATAGTTCAGGACCGCGAGCATCGGCTCATACCGGTCCCGGTGCCTGCCCAGGAAAGCCGCAATTTCCGGATAGGGGCCGCGGGCCGCGATATCGATGGACCTGGGGAAGTCCTGCAAAAAGGGGACGTCGGGCAGCGCGGCGATGACGCCGTCGAGCCTTCCCGCCACCAGCCCGGCAACGGCTACCACGATGCCGCCGCCCTGGCTGACGCCGGCCAGGACCACGCGCGACGGGTCCACCTCCGGGTGGGATTGCGCCGCTTCCACCGCGCGGAAAGCGTCCACGTACACGCGGCGGTAGTAGTAGTCCTCGCGGCTGCCTGCACCCCTGGTCATGAGGCCCGCGTAGGCCACTTCGCCTGCTGACGGGTGCGGATCCGCCGTCTCGCCGAGGATCCCGCCGTAGCCCTGGCCTCGGGTGTCCATGATGAAATGCGCGTAACCGGCCTGCGCCCATTTGGTGTCCTGGTTGACCAGGCCGCGGCCGCCCGAATAGCCGATGTACTGCACAACGACGGGCAGCGGGGTTCCGGCGCTACGGTTCGCCGGGAGGTGCAGCCAGCCCTTGATCGGCGAGCCGCCGTAGCCTTTGAACGTGACGTCGAACGTGTCGATGACTGCCAAATGGTTCTCCACCGGCTCGAATGTTGCGTCGAGCGGGAACGTCCGGGCCTCGTCGAGCGTGGCGTCCCAGAAGTCCTGCAGGTCCGCGGGCGGGGTGACCCTCGAGGTGTAGCCGCGGAGCTGGTCAAGGGGAAGGTCGAAGAGGGGCATGCTGCCGTCCAGTCTGTCTCGTCGGGTTGCTATCGGAGATCCTACGTCACACAATACGTCCGGGGCGCCGCTGATGAGGCGATAGGACACGTGCGTCCTGTACAGCTCCGTCTCAGTGGACGACGACGCCGGCGGTTACCTCGCTGCCCGGCACCTGCTGGACACCGGCCGCCGTCGGCTCGCCTTTGTGGGCGGCCCCACCTCCATCCGCCAGCCCACCGAAGCCCTGGGGCACACGGCCATCGAGCTGCTGGCCGAGGAGCTCGAGTCTGACACTCCAAAGCACCGGGCCGTCATCTTCAGGCCCGAACTGGTGGTTCGGCAGAGCACGGCCCCGGCGGAACCTCCCCTTAGGCATTCCCCGCCAGTCAGCGGCCAGGCCTGCCCTGGCGGGCGTCCGAGCTCCCGCAATTTCCTCTTGCCAGTTGGTGCCAACGGTGGGACTCTGCAGGGAGAGCGAGAGGTCCGTGAGTCCCATGGCACAAAGCACGGAGATCAACGGCGTTGCCGTCGATGAATTACAGACATCCTTTCAGGGCGACCTTGTCCGCCCGGCTGACGCTGGTTACGACGAGCACCGCAGGGTGTGGAACGGATCGATTGACCGCCGTCCCGCACTTATTGCCCGCTGCACCGGCGTCGCAGACGTGCGAGCTGCCATCCGGTTCGCCCACACGCAGAACCTGCGGGTCTCTGTGCGGGGAGGCGGTCACAGCTTCCCCGGGCTGTCAGTCTGCGACGACGGAATGCTCATCGATCTCGGGCCCATGAAGGGCATCCGCGTGGACCCCGAGGCGGGAACGGCACGTGTCCAGGCCGGGGTACTGCTCGGCGAGCTCGATCGCGAGACGCAGGAGTTCGGCCTCGCAGTTCCGTCTGGGATCGTCACCCACACCGGGGTGGCGGGCCTGACTCTCGGCGGTGGCATCGGCTGGGTCATGCGCAAGTATGGACTCACGATCGACCAACTGCTGTCTGTAGACGTGGTCACCGCAGACGGCGAACTGGTCAAGGCAAGCGAGAACGAGAACGCCGACCTCTTCTGGGGCGTACGGGGTGGCGGCGGGAACTTCGGCATTGTCACCGACTTCGAATTCCGGCTTGTCCCTGTTGGGCCGTACGTTATGGCCGGGCCGGTCTTTTGGCCGATGGAGGGCGCACCGGAGGTGCTGCGGTTTTACCGCGACTGGATCGCAGACTGCCCAGACGAGCTAATGACGATCGCCGTGCAGCGCAGGGCACCGGCGCTGCCGATCGTGCCGCCCGAGCTGGTGGGCAAGCTCGTCCTTGGGGTTACCGCCTGCTACGCGGGCCCGGTTGAGGAAGGCGAACAGGTCCTGCGGCCGCTCAAGGAATTCGGTTCGCCCGTGCTCGACTTTTGCCGGCCAAAGCCGTTTCTGGAGCATCAGAGGACGTTTGATCCGTCCTTCCCGCACGGCTGGCATTACTACGTCAGGTCCTGTGACGTCGCGGCCCTCAGCGACGACGTCATCGACATCGTGGCCGAGCAAGGCACCCACATCACCTCGCCGGTCACCAGCGTCGCCCTGTGGCAGATGGGCGGCGCAGTGGGGCGGATCGATGATGAAGCCACGGCCTTCAACGGCCGCCAGGCCGGGTTCACGTTCAACATCAACGGCAACAGCAAGACCGCCGATGGCTTTGACGCCGAGCGGCAATGGGCACGTGACTACTGGTCTGCCCTCGCACCCCACCACACCAGCGTCTACGTCAACTTCCTGATGGAAGAGGGCGAGGAACGGGTCAGGCAGGCCTACGGTGCCGCCAAGTACGACCGACTCAAAGCACTCAAGCGGAAGTACGACCCAACCAACTTCTTCAGCCTCAACCAGAACATCAGGCCCGACTGATGCCCTTGCTATTGGATCGGAGAACGTCACGCTCGAAGCCCTGCTGTGCAACTTGGACCTGCGCCACGATTGGCACATCCAATCTTCGGACGGCGGGGCCGGGACGGCAACGGGGCAGCGAGGCTGTGCGTGGGATAGGTCGCCTCGCCCGGGCCGGTTTTCCGGGGCCGCCCGGCCGCGCAAAACACACTGGACTAGCACGCGGCTATGCTGTGCACGGCACCAATTTCCGGGGTGGCCGCACCTACACCCGGGCGGCCGGCGAGTACGTCTGGCGGCCGGACCACGGCAGTATCGTCCGGACCGGTGAACCGGCCTGGACGTTAGCCGCCGTCGGGCCTTCCGCGGGCGAACGTCTGGACCCATTCGGCGGCGGGTGAGTCCGCCGTGCACGGGAGCATTGCACCCTGGCTCGCGTGGTCTGGCGGGTTCACGGCGGGAACGTTCGACGGCGGGACTCGCCCAAGCGGCGCGGCCACGCTCGTGTTCGTGGCCGCGGCGGATTCAACGGACCCGTGGTTCGTCCGCGTGGACGGATACGCCGGTGTTGGCCAGTCGCTGGCCTGGGATGCGCCTGTTATTGCCGAACCCGGCGTCCCCGTTCGCCGCAGCGTGACCGTATTCATCGCCGATGGGATTTTGGGTACCGAAGGCATCGAGACATTGATCAAGACACAAGGGGACAACTCATGAGCCAGACATCAACCGCTGCTACGCCGCCGTCTCAGCTAACCGCAGCCGCGTCCCCTGGGCCGCCGCGCGATGGCCGTGGTGTGCGCCCGGCTGGACCTCATCTTCGGCGAGATCAAAGCGGCCTACGTCCGCCACGGTTTCGGCGCGGAGCAGTGGGAGCAGCACCATCAAGGCGGACCGGCGGGCTATGCCGGACGGGACCCGCGCGTCACCGCGGCAACCACGGACGCCGTGGTGCTCAACCAGCCGTTCACCTGGAACCCGGCGGGACCCGGCGTGAAGATCGAGGACACGGTCCAGCTCACCGAGTCCTGGATAAAGTTCCTGACCGTTGATGACCGTTGATGACCGCTGATGACCGCTGGCCCGCTGCCACCGTCAATGGCTTCCAGCGGCCGGTGACGCTGCAGCTGTAGGGTCCAGCTGTTAGAGAGCACGGAGAAACCGAGACGGACGTTCCGGAATTTCTCCATGCCAGGTGATCGGGCTGGGGGTCTTGTGGATACTGGCTGTCGTGAGCGAGACTCATTGAGCACATGATGAACTGATCGTTTGGATTGCAGGACAAAACCAGCGGGAAGTGGACGCAAGGGCGCGTCCGCGTCTGCTCCGTGGCAACGACGCCGCAGGGGCGGATCCCGCAGACCGGGAGGATTGCTATGGCCGGAATGTTCGAACTGTTCGTTGACGCGGAGTCGTATTTCAGGTTCCGTCTGACTGCGCCGGATGGCACCGTGATGGCAGTGTCCAAGGCTTTTGACAACAAGACCGCAGCTGTTGCCGGTATCGCCGCCGTGCGTGAGTACGCCGGCATGGGGCTGATTGCCGATGTTTCCCCGATGGAAAGGCGGGCCACGCGGCCGGAGGCACGTGATGTTACTGTTCAGGCTCGTGAAGTCCGGCGCATTCCGGCTGCTGACCTTCACTCGCGTTCCAGGGAAATGCATCGGGCCACCGGCGAACCTCGATGGGCCGGCGCAGTTTGACGCTCTCGACTCCGACAACCCGGGGCAGGCCTCCGCGAAGATCGGATCCATTCGTTCCCCCAACTACCGATCCCGGCTCGTAATGTCGTCTCGACCGGTTTTTCCGGAGAGCGGTCTGCGGGCGCGGGGAACGCTGCGAGAGGCCCAACGTTGACGTCGCTTTAGTCGCTGGCGCCTCCGTGGACTTGATCACGCACCGTCCTGGCCTGTGGATCGCAGGTTTTGGTGTCCCGATAGGGGAACCCTCAACGGGCGCCGGTGCGACACCGAGCGATCACAAAACCCGCCACACAGCGTTCAAATCCACAGTTTTAAGGTGGCGTGCCGGGGTCGGATCAGAAACGGTCTTTTTGCACGAAGGTCCCGCCGGCGATATTGAGTGCCAGACATGATCCGGGCATGACTGAATTAGATCTCCTCGTGAAGGCCACCGCTGAGGATCTCGGCGATCCTTACGATTGGAGTGCCCCGGTGGAGTTTCGCGAGTCTCTTGCGCTTTGCGCCCTAAACTCGGCCTATCCCCTCCGCTGTCAGTTTCAGAAGTCACCTGCACGAAATGTAAGAAGTCGTCTGCACCACTTCTGGTTTTTGGGCTCCGTGTGGGACCTTGCGCTGCCAGGGACCCGGCCGGTGTTAGAGATCCGTCAGGCCAACGCCTTCGTCGTCGAGGCAGGGTGAGCGTTTGCCGGCAGGGGTTCCTGTTGAGCGGAGGCAGCTGCATTGAGGTCCTTTAGCCACGGGCAGAGACAGCCACACGAAGCGCTGCATCTTGCTGTATGTCCCAAAATGCAGAACTGCGCGGTCCAGTTTCGGTGCGAGATCATGGCTGACACTTATCGCCAGTGATGTTCCTGCTCCCCGGCTGTCGTTTCCCGAGGGTTTCGTGGATCGGTGGCTGAGTTCACACCAGAGCGGTTTGCGCGGCGGGGTCCGCGAGAAATACAGGCCCTGCTTCCGGCATCCGCCGTCGCCCTGATAGCAATGCAACGTCCCTCCGAACACTGCCGCCATTTCCATGGCCGGGGCCGTGAGAAAAAAATGGCCGTGTCCGGGTATGTCGGCCATGGTCAAGCCAGGTTGTGGGCCCGAAGTCCCAGCTTCTGCAAGGGCTGCGTAATCCACGGGCTTGGGTTGTCGAGGGTTAGCGGGCAATGGTAAGGACCGTTCCGACGTTGCGGATGTTTGCGCGGACGGTGTCCTCGACGGCCCTGTTAATGGCTGCGAGCTCGGCAACGGTCCGGGCAGGATCCATGGGTGCGGTGACTTCAATGTTGAGGCGGTGGCCGCTCCACCGCAACCGGACGGTGGAGGCGGCAGGGGCTACCGGTGCGATGGCGGCTTCTGTGCGTTCCAGTAGGTCCGGGTCCACGCCGTCAAGGAGCCGGCGGCCGATGTCCCGGGCAGTCCCCCACAGAAGGACGAAAATAGTGACCGAGATCAGGATGCCGATAATAGGGTCCGCCAGCGGGAAACCAAGCCAGACGCCGATGACGCCGGCGACGACGGCCAGGGACGTGAAACCGTCGGTCCTGGCGTGAACGCCGTCCGCCACCAGTGCTGCGGACCCGATCTCTTTACCCACCCGGATCCGGTAGATCGCCACGATCTCGTTGCCGGCGAAACCGATGAGGCCGGCCGCTAGAACCCAACCGAGGTTACTCAGCGGCTGCGGCTGGAACAGGCGGATGACCGATTCCACACCAGCCACCACCGCGGAAAGCGCCACCATGGCGACAATGAACAGTCCGGCCAGATCCTCGACCCGGCCGAAACCATACGTGTAGGTCCGTGTTGCCGCCCGGCGGCTCAGGACGAACGCCACCCACAACGGAACGGCAGTCAGGGCATCGGAGAAGTTATGGATAGTGTCCGCCAGCAGGGCCACCGAGCCGCTGAACAGGAAAACGACCAGCTGCAGCAAAGAGGTGACCGCCAGGACGACCAGGGAAATCTTTAGCGCCCGGATTCCCTTGACCGAGGACTCCATCGCCTCATCCACCGAGTCAGCGGCATCATGGCTGTGAGGAACGAATAGCCCGTAGAGGAAGCCCTTCAGCCCTCTGGGGTGCTCATGATCATGCCCGTGCCCGGCCCGGTGATTATGCTCGTCGGCGCTGTGGTCAGGCCCGGCGGTGTCGTGGTCAGGGGTGTGGCTGCCGGCCTGTTTCATGGGTTTCTGGTCTCCGCAGTCGAGTGGTGGTGGCGCGGCGTGCCGCCCAGGGAATGCTCCGCCTGGAAGATTGCATCGGTGACCAACTGACGGGCATGTTCGTTCTCGAGCCGGTAAAACACCCTGGTGCCCTCCTGCCGCGTAGAAACCATTCGGGCCAACCGCATCTTCGCTAGATGCTGCGACACCGCAGACTGCGGTTTTCCCACCGCCTCTGCGAGGTCATTGACCGACATTTCGCCCTCGCGCAGCGCCAGAATCAATCGCACCCGCGTCGCGTCCGCGAGCATTGCAAAAATCTCCACCGCCAGCTCGACGTATCCGCTGTCACCATTCCGCCCACAGGCTTTATCTGCATCCATGCGAATATTATCGCATACGCATCTTCAGGGCTTATCCTCGTCGTACAACGCGGACTGTGGCTTCAGTCCGGACTGAGTTGGTATAGGTGGTACCCACCGTAGGACAGCCCTGGCGCTCCAACAGGATGAGTGGTCTCCCTGCCCTGTCATACGCGGACCGGCTTGAAAGCATGAAGAGCCACGATTTCCACTGAGGCAGTCCGGGAAGCCATCGCCAACGCGCTTCTGCCGTTGTTGGTAATGCTGTACAGCCGGAGGCGAGGCCGGCCTTGGCTTTCGGCAATGTCCGGGTTCTCCCATTGGGCTTCCAGAAGGCCCGCTTCGGTCATCCTCGAATCTTCACCTCGTCTCGTCGCGGAAGATCACGCACTAGCAGTTGCCGTAAGAGAGGAAAGAGGGGCCGGCATCAGCGAATACCGCTGTTCATCGCCTGTTGATCCCACGGCCTTGCACCGCTTTTGGCCTCCGCCATGCCCGACACCTACCGGGGTGCGCATTCTTTGGCTATTCTGTCGCAGAGGAGAATTCGTGGCGGAGATCGTGCTTGCAGGTGGAAAAGGGACGCTGAGCCTATATGTCGGCGGGGCCCTTCATCTGATCTGGGTGCCCGGTTCCATTCTTCAGGCCGAGGACGCTACGGAATCTGTGCTTGCCGTGGAGCTTCTTAGTGCTGGCCGAAAGCTGCCATTGCTGATCGAAATCATCGGCGTCAACCTGACCGTCGAAGCCTGCAACGACTACCGGGACACCCGCTTCGTTTCCTCCGTCGCCATAGTCGGGACAACGAATCTTGACCGGGTCGTTGCCGCTTGGATGCGGCGCGGTCAGCACAATCTCCAGGAGTTTTTCACATCGCGTCCGGCGGCGGTGGCCTGGCTGGAGGGGCTGTCTGCTCCCGACATCGTCCACCAAGTCCCGGCTTGATTCTTCCGGACACTTGCAGGTAGGAGGCTCTAGAGGGCCGGCCACACTGGCGGGGAACTTCCGATGCCGATCTCCTCGGGGACTTTACGGAGGGGCCCCGCGCCTGCGCATTGGTCGCACCCACAAATGGCCTCGACTCCTCACCATGCCCATTCGGGAATCCGCGGAGTGCCTGCTCAACATTACCATCGGCATCAGATAGACCCGCCGATTGACTAGTGAAGAACCGCCAGTCTGAAGTGACAGTCACGGCCTGTTGGATCGGGCCGCTGTTGAATTCCTGCAGCGTTCAAAGGGCGGTTCATTTCCCAGGATGTGGAACGCCGAAGCACGCCCCTTCGAAAAATAGCGGCACACCCCGATTTTGTAATTCTCCGCGGTATTTGGCGCATATTTAGCGGCGCTATTTGATCTCCCGGGGCTGATGGTCACAGTGGGGTCCAGAATGCTGTTCTGGCTTCGAGCACGCAGGCGGGGACGGGCTCGGTGTTGGTTTGACCGGTGCACGGCTACCTGCGGACAGTTTGGCGGTGCACGACCGCGAGAGACGGCTTTTACTTCCTCAGGCAAGTCTTCCGGATGACTTCCCGGATCACGGCTTCCACAAGCTCCGTCAGGCTTCTGCCTCCCCGACCGCCGTCGGAGCGGCCCGGGACCAGCTCCGTCAGCAGACCGGCGCCTTTTCAGCGCCGGCCGATCAAGGTGTAGACCTGCCGTCGCGACAATCCCAGCTCTTCGGCCGCGCTGTCCGCCGCCCCGTGGGTGACCGTGGCCATGGCCGTCAAAGGCGCAATGACCTCGTCCTGCTGGAGTAGGCGCTCCCACCCCTTATCCGACATGCCCAGCAGGCCCCGCTCCAGA
Organism: Pseudarthrobacter sp. S6; assembly: GCF_050156575.1. NCBI lineage: Bacteria > Bacillati > Actinomycetota > Actinomycetes > Micrococcales > Micrococcaceae > Pseudarthrobacter > Pseudarthrobacter sp. S6. Next base: position 3,646,282 of record NZ_CP189581.1, read on the forward strand.
AACTGCGGGTCATCCGATGTCATGACGGGCGCTGACGGTGCAGGCGACTTCTAGTACGACAAACGCCTGCCCTGGTGGCAATTTTCGGCGACGAAATTCCCTGCCGGTACACCTGCACCCATTCCGGGTCCGGTGTACGGCGCTTAGCGTGTAGCTTCATCGTGTACTGAACCCACCGGGGCCGCGGCAAGGAAATGGGTGAGTCCATGGCACGTCAAGATCATGGAGTATCGGGCCGAATTCCACCTGGAAGCGACCGAGTAAGAAGGGGCCGGCGATGGCTGGGGGTGGTGCTAACGGTCTCAGGCCGCACCACTCATCGCCGGCCCCCGGTAAACAGGATATGGGGACGCCCGGGGCAGGTAGAAGAGTACTGACTACCTGATTCGACCGTGTACAACTACCCGCCGAGGCGGCCGTACGTGCCGTACCATCCGTGTCCTCGTTGTTCTGGTCCCATGCCACCGCCCGTTGCCGTCGGCGCTCTTACGGGGCGCTCTCACCCCTTCACGGCGTTCTGAGCGGGCGAGATGGGCAAGCAGGCTCCAAGTAAACGCGATCCACATAACCGCCGCAGCGAGCACGATGCAGATCAGGGTCAGAGGATGCATTTAGGTCCTCCAGAGATACCTCCGTTAGGGACGGAACGTAGCCCGCCCGGCTGTTTTGGTCCCACATTCAGGAGGCCTGCTTGAATGATCGCAGGTTCGTCGTCCCTCCGGAAGTGCTCAAATCCAGAGCCCACTGCCGGGTGAGGACGGCGAAGTCCTTGACTCTGGCCTCCCGGCGGATCCTCGCGAATAACTCCACTCTCGACTCCATCACTGCCTTCCACCGTCGGAAAAACCTCTGATGGAATCAACCGTGGGGTGGGCTCAACTGAAACTGCGATTCATCAACCGGCGAGCCGCAAAAGTGGGCTCCAACCAAACTGCAGAAGTGGTTTCCAATCGAACTGCCATAATCGCTGGCGGATTAGCCGCGGCCCATGCAGGTAATTCTGTAATCACAGCACTCAGCTTCTGAGGATTCCTTCCTGTGCGGTCGGAGCTGGCAAAATGAAGGCTGAGTCTCGGTTCGGGGGAAGAGTGAACGATGTTGGAACGAAGCGTGGCCGCGCGTGGGCCCGTGCAGTCGTAGCTGTTGCCGCGGTCTCGCTGCTCACTGGATGCACCGGCGTCAGCATCGGGCAGGCAGAGAGTGGCACGCCGGCAGCAGCGCAGGCCTCGCCGGCACCGGCCACACCTTCCGGCCCTACCGCGACCGTGATCGCGGTGACGCCCGCACCCGGAGCATCACCAATTCCGTCGAAGCCCTCCGTCCCCGCTGGATCAGCCCTCAGCATGGAGGAAATGGACGACGCCCGGCTGGCCATGGATCGATTCCTGGCCACGGCGTGGGACACCATGGAGCCTAAGCGTCTGGGTGATGTGTCCATCGCGGACTGCCTGTATTTCGACAAGGACTACCGGACCAAGACCACCGCGCTCTTCACCGTGGACTGCGCCACACCCCATGAGGGTGAGGTCATGGCCATTTACCAGCACCCGGGATCGGAGTACCACGGCCAGGGCGACCTCGATGGGATCGCCGGCCCGGTCTTTTCGGAGGCCGCCGATGTCATGCGGCAGGCCGGGCAGCTCCCGACCGACGCGCGGCGCGACCTGATGCCGACGGAAGCGGACTGGGAAACCGGGGAGAGGACCAGTATCGGCCTGCTGCTTGGCAACAATAGCTTCGAACTGCTGGAGCGCGGCTACTTCGACCCCGGCCACGCCAAGGTGTACGACGTGCCGGACTACGGACCCGCAGGCCGCCAGATCCCGGCAGGCGGGGCATGAACCGCGCTATTTGAGCGGCAGATGCAGGATGCCCTGCCCGAACCGACGTTGGTGCCGGACAAAGAGCCGGTCCCGGTGAACTCGGTGGGCAACAATGGACCGTAGCTCATCGAGCCCGTCGCTGCCCGATGAGCGTGACAATGGAGAGGCCCGTCCACTCCGTCAGACGGATGGCCTGGGGCCTGGCCATCACAGCGCTCAGTGCCGGATGCATCTGGGCAGCGTCCTTTGTGGCCACCTATCGCTTTCAGGACGCGGACGGGACACGTCTTTTCCTGGTCTTCGGCATGGCCGAACCGTGGATCGCGTTCACCCTGTTCTGTTGGCCCGGCCGGCGGCCATCACCGCCCTGACCCTGCTGGTTACCCCGCTCGTGCGGCTGGTGAAGACGACGTGGGCCCGAAGGGTCCTGGGCCTACTCGTCGTCTCCGCTTCGGCCGCCGCTGGCCTGGTCTGGTTCCTCTTCCGTTCTTCTTCTTGCTCGGCGCCAGGGCTCGCGACTACGTGTTTGTGCGCGCGGCAGACGGACTAACCTACGCGGGCGCTGGGTTGCACGAATCATCATCGCTGGGGTTCTGCCCCTCATGTCGGGAGAACCCCAGTAAAGGTTCAGTTGCCGCAGGAACAGGAGAGCGGTTCCCCGGCCCCGGCAGCGTCTCAAAACGCCGACGGCTCACAGATCCCCATCTGAAGCCGTTCCGACGGGGATAAGACGCAGCTAAGCATACGTCATTGGCATTTGTGACCGCGGGATAAAATCGGCATCCGCGGGCTTGTGAGACGATTTGGACTCATACCTCGGCGGACTCTTCCCCGCCTTCCCCACCAGGAGTCCTGATGCCCGCGTTGCCTGCTATTGACCACCTCGCTCTTACCGTGACCGACGTTGAGGTCAGCGTCGCTTTCTACTCCCGGCTGTGGGATACAGAGCCCACCGGGACAATGCTCGATGGGCCGTTTATCCGACGTAAATTCGATCTCGGTGGAGGGGTGTCACTGGGACTCACAGAGCATCGCGCAGCTTCCGGCGAGGGCCGCTTCAGTGAACGCAATCCGGGCCTGGACCATGTGGGTTTTTCCGTAGCCAGCGCAGCGGAACTCCTCGAATGGGCCGCTCATCTGGATACTATCGGCGTGGTACACAGCGGGCCCATCGACGCCCCGTATGGCACGGCAGTGAACTTCAAAGACCCAGACGGCATCGCACTGGAGTTCTTCTTGCCCAAGTAAGGGCTGCTCACCTCAGACCGTACGGAAATACCCGCCAGCACACGAAACCTCACCGGCCGTCCTGGAATGCTGCGGCTCCTTTTCCAGACTCCCCTGCGGGCGTTACCAATTCTGATAATTCTCATATCCCAAGCGGTACAAGATCCAGCCCCATTTCGTGGACAAGTACCCGAACGCTGGCGGGCCCGAACACTACGCCGCTACTTCGTGAACGCCGATGGCTTCGAACTAGAGCTCGTTGCCACTTCGTAGGAACAACGTCTGCTTCAGAACGCCCGCTCAGCGTTTCGTGAACGGAACAACCCTTCCCTCGGGAACGGCAGCAGGAGGACCGTCTCGCTCCAAGGAAGTGGGACACTACTGCTTTGGAAGCTACTTCGTGAAATGGAGGAGAATCCCAATCCCTGAACAGGTATGCGTTCCTTCGAAACTGGATGCATGCGCGAGTCGCGAAAGCATTTTGGGTCACCATGCTCCCGGGCTTCGAAGCCGGTGCGCTCAGCTAGGGATATGTCGCTCGCGAAGAGTATTAGGAATCATATCGGCTATACACCGAAAAAATGTCTCTTAGCCAGGGCTGCGACGTCGGCACACGGGTGAAGTTCGATCTGTTACGGAAGAACCAGCGCACCGTCCACGCGGCGCGGGATGCCCAGCGGGTTGCTCTCACGCAGTGCCGGGTGCAGGACCGTTTCCGGAGCGTCCTGGTAGGCGACCGGTCGATGGAAGCGGCGGACCGCCGTCGCGCCCACCGAGGTGAACAGGGACGTGGTGTCCGGGTACGGGTCGCCATGCTGCTGCGCCCAGTTCACTGCGACGCCGGTTGGCCAGCCGTCGAACAGGACCCGCCCGGCAAGGCCGGACAGTTGCTCCACGAGGTCTACGATGTCCCCGACCAGTTCCGCGGCGAAGCCGGTGCCATCAGGGATGAAGACCAGGCCGGGCTTGGTGCAGAACTAGCCGGCACCCATGGTGAACGAGGCTGCAAGTCCCGCCGCGAGCTGGGCGGAACGCTCGGCCAGCGCGGCCGCGGTGATGACCACCGGGTTCAGGCTGCCCAGCTCGCCGTAGAACGGAATGGGATCGGGCCGTTAAACCGCGAGGTCAAACAGCGTCCGGCCGAGGGGATGGAGCCGGTGAAGCCCACGGCTTTGATGGCGGGATCCTGCACCAGCGCTGTGCCTACCTCACGGCCTGCCACAAGCGCGAACAGTCCGTCCGGCGCTCCGGCGGAACGCAGGGTTTCGGTGACCACTTCGGCCGTCCGCTCGGACAGCTTCAGGTGGCCCGAGTGGGCCTTGACGATCACCGCGGAGCCAACCGCCAGGGCTGACGCGGTGTCGCCGCCGGCCACGGAAAAGGCGAACGGGAAATTGGAGGCTGAGAAAACGGAAACCGGCCCGATGGGACGCAGGATACGGCGGCGGTCCGGCTTGGGCGGCGTGGCGGACGGGTCGGCGTGGTGAATCACGGCTTCAAGGTAGGAGCCTTCGGTGATCCCACGGGCGAACAGCCGCAGCTGCCCGGATGTCCGGGCTGCCTCGCCGGTCAGCCGGACCGTGCCGAGGCTGGTCTCCGAATCGGCGATCTTCGGCGCGTCGAACGAATGGAAATCGGTTTCCCAGGGCGTTGTATGCTGTCCCACGGGCGCCGATACTCACGGGACCGGGATTTACGAAAGGCAGGGCCATGGCCAGGAAATCGGCAACCGGCAGGATCGGCATTGCCGATGTTGCTGTGAAGGCAGGGGTATCACACGCCACTGTTTCCCGCGTCATGAACGGCAACTTCACCGTGGACCCGGACATCGCGGCCCGGGTGCGGGCGGCCGCCGTCGAGCTCAAATACCAGCCCAATCCCGTGGGACGCAGCCTCGCGCTGGGAAAGACGGACACCATCGGCATTGTGGTGCCGGACCTCGCCAACCCCACCTTCCAGGCGATCCTGCGCGGATTGAGCCGGGCTGCGGCGGAGGATGGCTACCGCGTCCTGATTGCCGATTCCTTCGAGGCCTACAGCGAGGAAGCCATCCTGGCCGGCGAAGCCCGCCGGCGCTGCGATGGCTTGGTGCTCTGTGCCCCGCGCATGAGCGACGCTGAGCTCGAGGAAATCGCACCATCGCTGCACCCGCTGGTCCTGATCAACCGGACCACTGCGGCTGCCGGGATTCCGAGCCTTGTGGTGGACTACGGGCAGGGAGTCCAGGACCTGGCCGAGTATCTGGTGGGCCTCGGCCATACGCGCCTGGCCTTCCTGGCCGGCCCGGCAGGCAGCGCCTCCAATGGCCTCCGGCTCGAGGGCCTCGAGGCATTCAAGGCCAGGCACCCGCAGGTGGATGTCACCATGCTCGACGGTGGCTCGGACTTCGATACCGGCCACGGGGCAGTGGACTCGGTCCTTGCCAGCGGCGCCACGGGCATCCTGGCCTTCAACGACCTCGTGGCCATGGGCCTGATGAGCGGCCTGCACGAACGCGGCGTGGACGTTCCGGGCGACATCTCCGTCACCGGCTTCGACGACATCCCGTTCGCCCGCTACACCACGCCCACCCTGACCACCGCGGCAGTCCCCATTGCCGAGCTCGGCGGCCAGGCCTGGCGTGAACTGCGGGCACTCATCCGCAAGGAAGACCACGACGCCCCGGGCGGCCGGTACCAGCCGCGCCTGGAAATCCGGGCCAGCAGTGGCCGGCCAAGGCGCGCCGTACTGCAGCCCACGGCTGACGCGCACTATTCCTCCGCCGCGGGCCCAACCCCGCCGCCCTCGCGGAAGTAGCCCTCGATGTGGGCAGCCACCAGCGTGGCCGCGTGCGCGCCGTCGTCGTTCCTGATGGCGGCCAGAATGTCGCGGTGCTCTGCCTGCAAGCGCGACGCCGTGGCATCCCAGTCCGGGAGATTGGCCGTAAACCGGGCGGTGTAGCCCTGGATGGATTCGCGCAGCGAGCCCATCATGGCGCTGACCACGGCGTTGCCGGCGGCGTCCGCGAGGGCCAGGTGGAACCGGATATCCAGCGCCAGGAAGTCATCCGCCGTCCGGGCAACGCGCTCGACGGCGTCCATCTCGCCCAGGAGCGTGGCGGCCAGTTCGAGCTCCGGAGCATCGGGCTTTGCCCGGGCGGCCGCCCAGGTCTCCAGCAGGATGCGCGTTTCCACGATGTCGGACACGGGCAGATGCTGGGTGGCGACGTGAAGCCGAAGCGCCGAGCCGAGCGCTGCCGTCGGATCCGAAATCACCACAGTCCCCGCTTCCGGGCCGGAGCCAACCCCGGCGCGGACCACCCCCAAGGCTTCCAGTATCCGGATGGCCTCTCGTACCGAGGTTCTTGACACGGCCAGCTGCTCGGCGAGTGCCCGCTCCGCAGGCAGGCGTCCGCCCACGCTCAGGGCTCCGTCGGAGAGCTGCCGTTCGATCCATGCAAGGACAAGTTGGTGCGTACGCATAAGACCATGCTAGTTGATGTGGTTGGACCACATGGTTTACAGTGTGGTTAGACCACAGCTCGAACCCTGCGCCAGGCCCACCAACGGAGGCAGCCATGACCCACACCATCCAGCCGGACAATCCCGAGGTCACGCCAGCCCCGGATGCCACGGACGTCCCGGTGTTCACCGGCAGCGCGCCGAAGCCGGCCGCGCTTAAGCGCCGGATCCCTAAGTATTCGGACCTGGCCCCGCTGATGCAGTTTAAGAAGCCCGAATTCAGTAAGGAAGCCCGGCTGAAGCGCGCCAGCACCATCTGGGATCTTCGCGACATGGCCAAGCGCCGCACGCCGCAGGCCCCGTTCGACTACACCGACGGCGCCGCCGAGGGCGAGATCACCCTTCGCCGCGCCCGCGAGGCCTTCCTGGACATCGAGTTCCGGCCCGGCATCCTGCGCAACGTCTCCAGCATCGACCTCAGCACCGACATCCTGGGCAAGCCTTCCCGGCTGCCCGTGGGCATCGCCCCCACCGGCTTCACCCGCATGATGCAGTCCGAGGGTGAGTACGCCGGATCGCAGGCTGCAGAAGCCGCCGGCATTCCATACACCCTTTCCACCATGGGCACCGCCTCCATCGAGGACGTTGCAGCCGCCGCCCCGAACGGCCGCAACTGGTTCCAGTTGTACCTGTGGACGGACCGCGACCGGTCGCTGGAGCTGATCGAGCGCGCTGCCAAGGCCGGCAACGACACCCTTATGGTCACAGTGGACACCGCCGTCGCCGGCGCCCGCCTCCGCGACGTCCGCAACGGCATGACCATTCCGCCGGCACTGACCGTCAAGACCGTCCTGGATGCGTCCTACCGCCCGGCCTGGTGGTTCAACTTCCTCACGCACGAGCCGCTGACCTTCGCCTCGCTGTCCCGATACACCGGAACCGTGGCGGATCTCATCAACTCCATGTTCGACCCCACGCTGACGTTCGAGGACCTGGACTGGCTGCGTGAAACCTGGAAGGGCAAGCTCGTGGTCAAGGGCATCCAGACCGTGGAGGACGCCCGCAAGGTGGTGGCCCACGGCGCCGACGGGGTGGTGCTCTCCAACCATGGCGGCCGCCAACTGGACCGCGCCCCCATCCCGTTCCACCTGCTGCCGGGCGTCAAGGAAGCCTTCACCAAGGACAACTCGGACGCGGCCATCATGCTGGACACGGGCATCATGAGCGGCGCGGACATCATTGCGGCCCTGGCCCTGGGCGCCGACTTCACGCTGATCGGCCGCGCCTACCTGTATGGCCTCATGGCCGGCGGCCGGGCGGGCGTGGACCGCACCCTGCAGATCCTCGAGAAGGACATGGCCCGCACCATGGCGCTGCTCGGTGTCAGCAAAATCTCCGAGCTGACCCCGGACCACGTACGCCTGCTCAGATAGTAGCCCCGCCCGTCCGCCCTGAGTTTTTGGCCAGATAATGGCACCAAAAGTCGATATTCCGGCCATTGTCTGGACAAAAACTCAGAGTAGTGGGGCTACTTTTTGCGGCCGAACTTGGGGAGGTTCGGGAGGTTGGCCAGCAGGTCCGCGGCCTTTGTGGCGGCGCGGCCCACCGTGCGGCCGATCTGCTGCGGCACGGTGTCGTCGCTGAGCGGTGCAACGGTGCCGCCCGGAATCACGACGGCGGGACTCAGCTCGGCGCCCGGACGCTCCAGGACGGCAGCGATGGCGGCACTGTCCGGCAGTGCGGTAGCCACGGTTTGCTCGGTGCCGGCTTCCGCCACAGCACGGGGTGACTTGGCGACGGCGGCTGCCGGGCCGACGTCGAACGTCTCCAGCCAGCTGACAATCCCCTCAAGCGGCTTGGGGTTCAGCGCGTAATAGCGCTTCTGGCCCTGCGCCCGCATGCTGACCAGCTGGGCCTCGCGGAGGACTTTCAGGTGCTTGGAAATGGTGGGCTGGCTCGCGGACAGTTCTTCCACCAGCTCGCCCACTGCCTTGTCCCCGGCGCGCAGGGAAACCAAAATGTCACGCCGGGTTGCTTCCGCAATGACGGCAAATACGTCGTCTGTCACCATGACTCCCACCCTAGCGACATATACGCCGTCAGGCATCAACTATTTCGCCTGTGACCGGCCATCGCGGGGTGATTAGATCAGTCGAACCAGGGATCGAGGCCGTGCAGCGGGAAAACGGCCTTGCGGGTGGCCATGACGGTGCGGTCCACGGCATCGTTGGGGTCAAAGCCCACTTCCCAGGACCGCCACCAAAGCTCCACGTCGTCCCCCATCAGGCCCGGGGCGTCCCTGCCGAACTTGTCCGAAACATAGGCGCGCCAATCCTCCGGCACCGGGGTCCGGAGCGCAACGGGACGCCCGGCGGCGATGCCGATCAGGTGGCTCCAGGACCGCGGCACAACGTCGGTAACGCTGTATCCGCCGCCGCCAGTGGCGATCCAGCGGCCCTCGCAGTGCCGGGCAGCGAGATTCCCGACGGCGGTGGCCGCCTCACGCTGGCCGTCCACACTGATGTTCAGGTGGGCCAGCGGGTCAAGGCGGTGCGAGTCGCAGCCGTGCTGGCTGACGATGACGTCCGGCTGGAACGCACCCACGAGCTGCGGCACCACCGCATGGAAAGCCCGCAGCCAGCCGGCATCCCCGGTGCCCGACGGCAGGGCAACGTTGACGGCGCTGCCCTCAGCCTGCGGACCGCCGATCTCGTCCGCGTAGCCGGTCCCGGGGAAAAGTGTGAGTCCGCTTTCATGCAGGGAGATGGTCAGGACCCGGGGATCGTCCCAGAAGATGCTTTCCGTCCCGTCGCCGTGGTGCGCATCAACGTCGATATACGCCACACGGCGGGTGCCGCCGTCGAGCAGTCTCCGGACGGCCAAGGCGGAGTCGTTATAGATGCAGAAACCGCTGGCGCGGTCGCGGGCAGCGTGGTGCATACCTCCGCCGAAGTTCACGGCGTGGAGCGCGGACCCGTCCAGGATGGCGGACGCAGCGGCCAGCGATCCACCGGCAAGCCTTGCGGCGGCGTCGTGCATACCGGCGAAGGCTGGATCGTCGTCGGTGCCCAGCCCGCGGGCTTCATCCGGCGAGGTCGGGTCGTCACTGACCCGGCGGACTGCAGCCACAAACTCAGGCGAGTGTACGGTTTCCAGTTCGGTATCGGACGCAACCTCCGGGGCCTCCACAGACACATGCGCAAAGTCCAGCAGGCCGAGGCTGCTTGCAAGCCTCGCCGTCAGGTCCAGCCGCGCGGGAGCCATCGGGTGGCCCGGGCCGAAATTGTAGGCCGTCATGGCGGAATTCCACACCACCATCGTTGGCGGCGCGGGCTGGCTGAGACCGGGCAGGAATGTCATCAATGACAGGCTACCGGAGGGCGCACCCGGCCCCGGCCCGGCCATAACGCGGGCATTAGTGGTTTACTACTGGAGGAAACAGTTTCAACCGAGGAAAAGCCCCCCATGACGCAACGCCAGTCGAGGCCCCGGAACCCGGCCAGCTGGCACCCGGCCGCACCGGGGCGCGAAGGCCTCTGGATCTTCACCCGCATACGCGACTTCGTTGACGAAATTGCCAACACGTCGCCCGCACGGCTTGCCTTGAGCGCCTTCGGGACGGTCTGCCTGATCTTCACTTTCCTCCTGTCGCTGCCCATCTCCTCCGCCACCGGCATGGCCACTCCGATCCACCAGGCACTGTTCACGGCGGTGTCCGCCGTCTGCGTGACCGGCCTGACCGTTGTTTCAACGGCGGTGCACTGGTCATTTTTCGGCCAGCTGGTCATCCTGATCGGCATCTTTGTGGGCGGATTGGGAACGCTGACGCTCGCCTCCCTGCTGGCCCTCATGGTGAGCAAGAAGCTTGGCGTCCGCGGCAAACTCATTGCCCAGGAGGCCATGAACAACGCCGGCCGGCTCGGCGAAGTGGGTACGCTGCTGCGCATCGTCATCACCACGTCCGTGGTGATCGAAGGTGTCCTGGCGCTTGCCCTAGTCCCCCGGTTCCTGACCCTCGGCGAGCCGTTCTGGCAGGCCGTGTGGCACGGTGTCTTTTACGCCATTTCTTCGTTCAACAACGCCGGATTCACCCCGCATTCAGACGGCATCGTGCCGTATGAGAGCGATCCCTGGATCCTCATCCCGCTGATGCTCGGCGTGTTCCTCGGCAGCCTGGGTTTTCCCGTTGTTATGGTCCTGCAGCAGAACGGGCTCAACTGGAAGAAGTGGAACCTGCACACCAAGCTGACCATCCAGGTATCCTTCATCCTCCTCGCCGCGGGCACCGTGCTGTGGGCGCTGATGGAGTGGGACAACGTGCGGACCATCGCCCACATGGACCTCGGCGACAAGATCACCCATTCGTTGTTTGCGTCCGTCATGACCCGCTCCGGCGGTTTTAACCTGGTGGAGCAGAACCACATGGAATCCACCACCATGCTGCTCACCGACGCCCTGATGTTCGCCGGCGGCGGTTCGGCATCGACGGCGGGCGGCATTAAGGTGACCACAATCGCCGTGATGTTCCTCGCCATCGTCGCGGAGGCCCGCGGCGACTCCGACGTCAAGGTGTACGGCAGGACCATCCCCCAGGGAACCATGCGGGTGGCCATCTCCGTCATCGTGGCCGGCGCCACACTGGTCTCCGTCTCCGCGTTCCTGCTGCTGCAGATCAGCGGCGCATCCCTGGACCGGGTGCTGTTCGAAACCATCTCCGCCTTCGCCACCGTGGGGCTGAGCACCAGCCTCAGCGCCGAGCTGCCGCCGTCGGGCGTTTATGTCCTCACTGCCCTGATGTTCGCGGGCCGTGTGGGCACCGTTACCCTTGCAGCTGGGCTGGCCCTGCGTCAGCGCAGCCAGCTGTACCACTACCCGGAAGAGAGGCCCATCATTGGCTAATTCCTCAGGCGCCCCCAACCGCCCCGCCCACAACGCGCCGGTCCTGGTGATCGGGCTGGGCCGCTTCGGTTCATCCACCGCCGAGCAGCTGGTGAAACAGGGCCGCGAGGTGCTGGCGATCGAACGCGACCCGAGCCTGGTCCAGAAATGGGCACCGCTCCTCACCCACGTGGTGGAGGCCGACGCGACCAACATTGATGCGCTGCGCCAGCTCGGCGCCCAGGAGTTCAGCTCCGCCGTTTGTGGCGTGGGAACGTCCATCGAGTCCTCGGTGCTGATCACCGTGAACCTGGTGGATCTCGGCATCGAGCATCTCTGGGTCAAGGCCATCACACCCTCGCACGGCAAGATCCTCACCAGGATCGGCGCGAACCACGTGATCTACCCCGAGGCCGACGCCGGCGTCCGCGCCGCGCACCTGGTCTCCGGCCGCATGCTGGACTTCATCGAATTCGACGACGACTTCGCCATCGTGAAAATGTATCCGCCCCGTGAAACAGTCGGTTTCACGCTGGATGAGTCAAAGGTGCGCTCCAAGTACGGTGTGACGATCGTGGGCGTGAAGTCGCCCGGTGAGGACTTCACCTACGCCCGCCCTGAAACCAAGGTGTCCGCCCGCGACATGCTGATCGTGTCCGGGCATGTGGACCTGCTGGAACGGTTCGCCGCGCGGCCGTAGTCCCCACCCGCGCCCTAACCTCGCAAGCTCGGCCAGGGAACCCTGCGGTCGTGGCCCCATCCATCCGGTGGGATTAGCCGAGCTGCCGGGTGATCTCTGCGGAGCGGTCCGCTGCGGCGCGGGCGCCGGCGGCGATGATGGACGGAATGCCGCGGTCCTCGAACGTGGCGATGGCCCGTTCGGTGGTGCCGTTGGGGCTCGTCACTCCCTTGCGCAGGGCCGAAGGATCGGCGCCCGGCTCAGCCAGCATAAACCCCGCGCCTGCGACTGTCTCCCGCGCCAGGAGCAACGACAGCTCGGGATCCAGACCCAGTTCGACGCCGGCAGCGGCCATGGCCTCGGCAAGGTAGAACGCGTAGGCGGGACCCGAGCCGCTGATGGCCGACACCGCATCCACCTGCTCCTCCGGCACCTCCACCACGGTGCCTGCGGCCCGCAGGATGTCCTTGACGGTCTGGAGCTGTTCCGGCGTGCAGTTGGTACCGGGTGAAACGGAGACGACGCCGCGGCCCAGCTTCGCAGGGGTGTTCGGCATGGTCCGTATCACCGGTTGTCCGGGAGGCAGTGCCGCTTCGAGTTGCGCCAGCGATACGGCTGCGGCGACGCTGACAACTACGGCCTTCGGGGACAGGGAGCCGCTGATTTCGCGGGCCAGGTCGATGATGCCCACCGGCTTCACACCAAGAATTACGACGGCGGATCCCTTGGCGGCGTCCTTGTTATTGTCCGGTTCCTCTTCGCCAGCGACAGCGGTAATGCCGTGGTGGCGCAACGCCAGCTCCTCGGCGCGTTCGGCACGCCTGACTGTAGCTATGACGTCGGCGGGGTTGGTTCCGGCGGCCAGAAGGCCAGAGAGGATGGCTTCGTTCATGGATCCACAGCCCAGAAAGGCGATTCGGTTACTCATGGTTCCATCATTGCAGTTCGGCTGGGCGGCTGCAGAAATGGAACGAATGGGACAACGCGGGAACCCGCCGAAACTGATTCACAGCGGACTCCCATGTTCGCTGCAGCTTGCACACAACTTCGCCGCTTAATGTAGTTATTACCTCATTGAGGGTGCGAGTGATGCGGCAAGCATGGGGATGTTTGCCCGAGGCGCCGGTGGTTTGCAGCAGGTTTTCCCCCATTTTCCTGCTGCGGACGCCGGCGCTTTCGCGTTAACGCTGTTTCAGGCGGGTGTGGACTCGATCGCCTGACGCGCCGGGGCGGGCCCCACGATATGCGGGGCCGGATCCAGCGGACCGGCAAAGACCAGCTGGTCGAGCCGGCGCAGGATCAGACCTTCACGCAGCGCCCAAGGGCAGATTCTGATCTTTTTGAACTTGAACATTTCCAGGGCGGCCTCGGCAACCAGGGCCCCGGCGAGGAGCTGATGCGCGCGGGCCTCGGACACCCCCGGCAGAAAGAGCCGGTCCTCGGCCTTCATGGCTGAAATGCGCTGCGCCCAGACGCCCAGGTCCGTCGCGTTGAGTGTGCGCTTCACGTAGGGGCCTGCAGCGCTGGGGGCGGCCCCTGCGACCCTGGCGAGCGACCTGAACGTCTTGGAGGTGCCGGCCACAACATTGGCGCGCCCCAGGCCGTCGAACTGCTTCACCGCGGGGGCCAGCGTGGCCCGGATATAACGGCGCAGCTCCTTGACACTCTTGGCGGAAGGCGGGTCTTCGGCCAGCCAGTCGCGAGTCAGGCGGCTGGCGCCCAGCGGGACGGAGGTGGCCACTTCGGGCAACTCGTCCTGGCCGAAGGCCATTTCGAAGGAGCCGCCGCCAATGTCCAGGTTCAGGATGGGCCCGGCACCCCAGCCGTACCAGCGGCGGACGGCGAAGAACGTCATAGAGGCTTCTTCGCTGCCCGTCAGTTCCTGCAGGGTGACAGTGGTTTCGTGCTTGACCCGGGCCAGCACCGCAGCGCCGTTGGTGGCTTCGCGGATGGCGGACGTACAGAAGGCCAGCAGGTCGTCCGCTTTGTGCCTGGCCGCAAACTCCCAGGCTTCAAGGACAAATTCGGTCAGCTCGTGCTGACCGGCGTCCGTGATGTTACCGTCGGCATCGAGGTACTGGACCAGGGATATGGGCCGTTTGTGCGACGCAAAAGGCACCGGACGCGCGCCAGGGTGGGCATCCACCAGGAGAAGGTGGACAGTGTTTGACCCGATATCGAGGACGCCTAGCCGCATCCTGCCATTATTCCCCCGCCCGGGCCCTCACTCACAACCTGCGCAGAAAATGTCAGTTTGCGGAGGCGTCCTCTGGTGCACCGTCCGGGAGTTCATCGGCTCGCTTGAAGTCGCGCTTGATGTTGGCGACGCCCTCCGGGTTGATCTCAAACCCGTATGCAGCGCCGGGGTTGATCACCATGCCCAATTCCTCGCCAATGTTGGCGATAATGGCCGCACCCTGGGTCCCCAGGACGTTCGGGGCAGCCTCAAGGTACTGCTCATCAACCCTGCTGGGGTGCGAGAACACCGCAAGGACGGGCTCGCCGTCGGCGTTCGCCAATACCAGCGGCTCCACCTGGGAATCCTCCCCCTCGATCCCGTCGGTGCTGATGACGTAGACCTCGCTGTTGAGGAAGGACAGGATGACATCCACCGGGCTGCCCTCGGGCTGGCCGCCCTGGGCGAGCTTCTCTTCGAGGTCGTTGAGCGGCGTGAGATCGGCTGTGCCGGGCTGTTCAGTCATGTATCTACTCGACCACGTTGGAGAGCCCGGCGCAATTCCGCCCCTATTTACTTCTTGGCTGGAGCCTTCTTCTTTACCGGAGCCTTGCGGGCCGTGGTGGTGCGTTTGACCGGCCCCTTGGCCCTCTTCTCAGCGAGGAGTTCAACCGCTTGTTCCCGGGTCAGCTCCTCCAGGGACGTGGACCGCGGGACGGTGATGTTGGTGATGCCGTCCGTGATGTACGGCCCGAAGCGGCCTTCCTTCACCACGATGTTCTTCTCGGAAACGGGGTCCGGTCCGAACTCAGCCAGCGGGGCTACCGCGGCACGGGCGCCGCGCTGCTTGGGCTGGGAGTAGATCTCGAGCGCCTGCTCCAGCGTGATGGTGAAGATTTCCTCTTCGGTGCCGATGGAGCGGGAGTCCGTGCCCTTCTTCAGGTACGGGCCGAAGCGGCCGTTCTGCACCGTGATGAGGTTGCCTTCGGCGTCCTCGCCCAGGGCGCGGGGCAAGCTCATCAGCTGCATCGCTTCATCCAGCGTGACGGAGTCCACCGTCATGGACGCAAACAGCGAACCGGTGCGCGGCTTAGCCTTGACAGGCTTTTTCGGCGGCTTCGGCTTGCCGTTTTTGTAGTACTCCACGGGCTGGTTGGCCAGCTGTTCCTCGGTCATCTCGGGGATGACTTCGGTGACGTAGGCGCCGTAGCGGCCGTTCTTCGCCACCACGGTGTGCCCGGTATGCGGGTCAGCGCCGAGGACGCGTTCTTCCGGCGCGGCCGTCTCCATCAGCTCGATGGCCTTGGCCGCGGTGAGCTCGTCCGGTGCCAGGTCCTCCGGGACGTTGGCTCGGGAGTTTTCCACGATTTCGCCGGTCTTCGGATCAACGGTGGCGGCGGAGCTTTCCAGGTACGGACCGAATTTGCCCACCCGCAACGTGATCTCGTCCGTGATGGGAATGGAGTTGATTTCCCGGGCGTCAATGTCGCCCAGGTTGTTCACGATGCTCAGCAGGCCCGGATCGGCGTCTTCACCAAAGTAGAAGTGCTTGAGCCAGGCGGACCCCACAGCCTGGCCGTTGGCGATCTTGTCCAGGTCGCCTTCCATGTCCGCCGTGAATTCGTAGTCCACGTAGTCGGTGAAGTGCTGCTCCAGCAGGCGGATCACCGAGAATGCGATCCAGCTGGGCACCAGGGCAGAGCCCTGTTTCCGGACGTAGCCCCGGTCCTGAATGGTGGAGATGGTGGAGGCGTAGGTCGACGGGCGGCCGATGCCCTTCTTTTCCAACTCGGCGGTCAGCGACGCTTCGGTGAAGCGCGGCGGCGGCGAGGTCTCGTGGCCCACAGCCAGAATGTCCGACGCCGTGAGGGCATCGTCCTTGGCCACGTTCGGCAACCGTCGGGCTTCGTCGGAGTCGTCGTCCCCGCGGCTTTCGTCCTTGCCTTCTTCGTAGGCGGCCAGGAAGCCGGGGAAGGTGATGACCGTACCGGAGGCGGAGAACTCAGCGTCCCGGCCGTCAGTAGCAACGGCACCAAGGCGGATGGTCGCCGTCGAGCCCTTGGCGTCACCCATCTGGGAGGCGACGGTGCGCTTCCAGATCAGCTCGTACAGGCGGAACTCGTCGCCGGAGAGCTGCTTGGCAACCTGCGCCGGCGTGCGGAAGGAGTCACCGGCGGGGCGGATGGCCTCGTGGGCTTCCTGCGCGTTCGCAGCCTTGCTGGTGTAGACGCGGGGCGACGCCGGGATGTACTCCGGGCCGTACAGCTCGGAGGCCTGGCGGCGGGCGGCCGTGACGGCTTCGTCGCTCAACGCCGAAGAGTCGGTTCGCATATAGGTGATGTAGCCGTTTTCGTACAGCCGCTGGGCCACCTGCATGGTGCTCTTGGAGGTGAAGCGCAGCTTGCGGCCGGCCTCCTGCTGCAGCGTGGAGGTGGTGAACGGCGCTGCAGGACGGCGGGTGTACGGCTTGGTGTCCACGGACCGGACCCGGAAGTCCGCATCCTGGAGTCCTGCGGCCAGCGAGGTAGCCAGTTCCTCGTTCAGGTGCGCCGCGTTGCGCGCGGTAAGGACGCCGTCGTCATTAAAGTCCCGGCCCGAAGCCACCTTGGCGCCGTCAACGGAGGCGAGCTTTGCCTTGAACGAAGCGGAACCGGCACCAAACTGGCCCGTGAGGTCCCAGTAGGAAGCCGAGGTGAACGCCATGCGTTCGCGTTCACGGTCCACCACCATGCGCGTGACCACAGACTGCACGCGGCCAGCGGACAGGCCGCGGGCCACCTTGCGCCACAGCACGGGAGAAATCTCGTAACCATAGAGGCGGTCCAGGACACGGCGAGTCTCCTGCGCATCCACCAGTGCCGTATCAACATCGCGCAGGTTGCCCATGGCGCGCTGGATGGCTTCCTTGGTGATTTCACCGAACGTCATCCGGTAGACGGGCACCTTGGGCTTGAGCACTTCCAGCAGGTGCCACGCGATGGCCTCGCCCTCGCGGTCCCCATCGGTTGCGAGATAAAGGGCGTCGGCATCCTTGAGGGCGGCCTTCAGTTCGGTGACCTTTTTCCGTTTGTCCGCAGACACCACGTAATAGGGTTTGAAGTCGTTTTCGATGTCGACGGCGAACTTGCCCACCGAGGTTTTCTTCAGTTCTGCGGGAAGCTCGGACGGCTGCGGCAGGTCTCGGATGTGACCAACGGAGGCCTCTACGATGAAGCCCTCGCCGAGGTACTTGGCGATGGTCTTGCTCTTGGCCGGAGACTCCACAATCACGAGTTTCTTGCCGGTTTTGGCCTTGCTTGGCACGGTGCTCCTACAGAAAAAGGTTGCTCGGGCAGATGAGCCCATACTCGCCTAGTTCACCATATTTTGGACAATCGTGCGCATTCATGTGGAAAACCCGCCGACTCATCCGGCACGTCAAGGACCCCGTTTTGGGGTGTTCCAAAGCGCGCCAAACCGCTATGCGGCAGGCTCGGAGGGAACCAGGAAACCGTCGCTGACCAGGTTCGCGACGTCCTCGAGCAGCCTGGTCCGGAACGCATCGCCGTCGAACCCGTCCTCCCCCACGAGGCTCCCGCCGAGCAGCGCCGCGAGGGCGCCGATGATCTGGCCGACGGAGAGGTCACCGTCGCAGGCGGAGACAAATCCGGCGAGTTCGGTGCTGAGCAGATTGGTCCGGCGCAGAGCGGCACCCTGGCGGAGCAGAATCACGCCCGGGTGCTCGGCGCCGGGACGCTGATGGCGTTCCTCCGTGACGTCGTCCGCCACGAGCAGATGCGCGTCCGCCAGGCTGTTGGCGGCCAGCCAGTCGGAACGCTCGACGGCGGCGCCCAAGTGGGGCCCGATGGGCTGCTCAATGGGGTACGTAATTTCCTCGAACCGGCTGATGGCGGCGGCACTGGATTCCGCCGGCGGCCGGCGCAGCCAGATCATGCCGAAGCCGATCCCCGCCACGTTCCGGGACGCGAAGTCCGCCAGGTACGCGGCATAGGCGTCCCGGTAATGCATGCGGTCGCGGGATTCTGATGCGTCCTGCAGCCATGTTTCGGCGTACTGTTCCGGGCCCACCTGCTCGCGCTGGATGAACCAGGCATCCGCATCCGGACCGATCCAGCCTTTGGGCCGCTCGTGCCACTCGGCCCCGGCGGGAATTTCCCAGTTGCCCAGCAGCTGCGCGGTGCCGCCGGGAGCCAGGGCGCCGGGCAATGCCGCCACGAGCGAGGCCACGATGTCGTCGCCCGGCAGCCCGCCGTCGCGGTAGGTGAACTGCCCGGACGCAGGTTCGCCTACCGTCCGCGGCGTGATGACGAACGGCGGGTTGGACACCACAAGCTCGAATTCCTCACCGGCCACGGGCTCCAGGAGCGACCCCAGCCGAAGGCTGACCCGGTCCGCCAGGTGTTTCGGGTCCACGTGCAGGGCCTCGGCATTCAGGAGCAGGTTGAACCGGGTGAAGGCCAGAGCCCGCTCCGAGATGTCCGTCGCGGTGACGTGCTCGGCATGGTGCAGGAGGTGGAAGGACTGGATACCGCAGCCCGTGCCCAAATCCAGGGCCTTGGCGACGTGGCGCCGGACGGTGGTCTGCACCAGCGTGGTGGATGCCTGACCGATCCCGAGTACGTGATCGTGCCGCAGCACGCCGTCCTGCTGGTGCGCGGCGAGGTCACTTGCCACCCACAACTCGGCGCCGCCGCTGCCGTCCTCATTGGAATCCCAGCCGTACGGCCGCAGATCCGCTCTTGCCTGCAGCAGATCCAGCGCCGGCTGACCGGCGCCGGGCAGATCAGAGGCGGGCACGGGCACAAGCAGCCCCAGCTCGACCAGGCCGTCGGACCGGATTCCCGGCAGGGCGGCGTCGAGCGTTTCCCGCGTTTGCGGTTCCGCCAGGAGCCAGAGACGTACGACGGCGGCGAGCGCCGACGCCGTGTTCTCACCGTTCGCAGGCCCACCTTTCGCCGCATCATTGTAGAGGGCGCTTTCGGTGGCGAGCAAAGCCGGGATGATCTGGTCCCGGTTCAGCGCGCGGTAGGCGGACTCGCCCAGGAGCCCGGCCACGCCGTCGAGCGTGTAGTCCACCCGGCGCAGGTCCGCGGCGAGCGCCGTCAGCAGTTCGGGGCGGTCGCTGCGCGGGGCATCGGGGGTGTTGCCGGCCAGGAAAAGCGTGTAATCAGTCACCGCCCAAGTCTATTGGCGGGCAGGCTTCCCCCTGACGGGCTACAGGTTCTCCGCTGCGAGCGCTGCTTCCACTCCGCCTTCTCGTCGGCGCTCATGCCGCACCACCACGCATCCCCCTTCGCGTAGGCGTCCTTGCCCCAGCGTTCCTCCACCTCGTCCTTGTACTGCGTGTGGTCGAAACTGTTGAACATGTCGTCTGCCATGATTTCGCCACCTCCTTTCACTGCTTCGAGGGTTTGTGTGACCGACGCGATCTGCCGCGCCAGCCTGTCCTGTTCCTGCTTGAGCCATGCCAGATGCCCGGTGAGGGCGTTGGCCGCGTCCGTTTCGTCGTCAAGCACCTGCCTGATTACCGGCAGGCCCAGCCCCAGGCCGCGACGCGTCCTGCTGGTGGTCCCTGCGAGCCGGGCAATGTCCTGGATGGACCAGTCCATGTGTTCCTTCTTCCCGGTCTGTTGGCGGAATAAGTCCGGGGTTGTGATCCGGCTGATGGTTCAACGATAAATATTGACGTAGCGTCTAGGTCAAGGGTCTGAATCACGGAGCACGGGTGGGGCCGGGTAAATTGGCAGCATGGTTCTGTTTCCTTCCTCCCTGCCGCGCGCCCTCTCCGCCGTGGCGGCAGCAGCTGTCCTCCTGGGCGCCTCCGGCTGCGCGCAGCAGCTTTCGGTCGAGAACGCCGACGTGCCGGCCTGGAAGGCCACCGCGATGCCATCGGCCAGCGGCATTGTTGCCGAGGACTCTGGCAGGATTCTCAACGCCCAGCCCATTGATCATGGGGAGACTGTGCCGGCAGGCAAGTACACATTGACACTTGTCTGCGAAGGCGGCGGCAAGGCCTTCCTCGCAGTGCGGTCCGGCGGCAAAGCGCTTGCCGACCTCGGAGCGGCCTGCTACGGCACGCCGGAGTCCCGCAAAATAACTCTGCCGGAATCCGGGCCGTTGGAGCTCAGTGCCTCCAGCGTTGACGCGCCGGTGATCTACGCTTACCAACTGGTAACCGCGGGGTAGTCGCCAGTCAGTCCAGCCCCTGCCCCAAGCAGCAGTCCTTAACCCCCGTGCCTGACCGGCTTTCCCGTCACCTACTCGAGGCTCTGGATTGGCGTCCGGGCCGGGCATAGAGTCGGAGTATGCCCGCAACGCAGGGGGCGCCGCCGCCCCGCAGTGCGGTACGTCGTCCGGGCGCTTGCCCGTCCCGGTCAGTCTCCGTGCGCACCCGGGTGAGGGCCGCCGTCGTACTCTGGACGGCGGGCGCCCTTGTGGCCGGAACTGCGCTCGCCGGATGTGAATACACGTACGACGAAGGGTGGCGTCCCGCCGAGGCCCCGGCGGCGCCGGAGGTGACCGAGCCGGGGCCACCCGCAGACCTGTGGCGGAACGATCCCGTCAGAGAGGCCGAAATGGAGGCCTGGCTGGTTGAGTCCCAAGTGGGGACCGGGCTGCAGGTGGCGCACAGGGAATTCGGCCTGTTGCGGGCCAAAGAAATCCGGACCGGCGCCACAGCGCCTACCGGCTGTCCCGGCTGTGAACTTTGCTGCCTGCCGGATCCAGGCCGGCCCGGCCCCTTCGGCCACGCGCGTTTCAGGCCGCGCAGCCTTCGGGGCAGCGAAGCGTCTCCGGGCTGGCGGCACACTCGGCGCAGTACAGCGTCAGAGTGCGGCAGCTCGGGTTGGAGCAGTTCTCGAACTTGCTGGTGGGAGAGGCGCAGCGGACACACGCACCGATCGTTTTAGCATCCTCGCTGAATTCCAGGTGCATGCGCTTGTCGAACACGTAAAGCGAGCCTTCCCAAAGGCCCTGGTCCTTGAACGTTTCGCCGTAGCGGACGATGCCGCCGTCGAGCTGGTACACCTGCTTGAAACCTCGGTTCACCATCAGGCTGGAGAGCACCTCGCAGCGGATGCCGCCGGTGCAGTAGGTGACCACGGGTTTGTCCTTGAGGGCGTCGTACTTGCCGGAGTCGAGCTCCTTGATGAAGTCGTGGGTAGTGGCCACGTCGGGGACGACCGCGTCCTTGAACTTGCCGATCTGGGCTTCGAAGGCGTTGCGGCCGTCGAAGAACACCACGTCCTCGCCGGCCTGTTTCGTGGCCTCTACCAGTTCGTGCAGTTCTTCGGGCTTGAGGTGGGTGCCGCCGCCCACCACGCCGTGCTCATCCACCTTGAGTTCACCGGGCGCGCCGAAGGAGACGATCTCGTCCCGGACCTTAACGCTCAGCCGCGGGAAGTCTGCCGCGCCGCCGTCGGACCATTTCACGTCGATGCCGTGGAAGCCCTTGTATTCGCGGGTGGTCTTGACGTATTGCTTGACCGCGCTTATCTCGCCGCCCACCGTGGCGTTGATGCCGTCCCTGGAAATGAGGATGCGTCCGGTCAGCCCGAGTTTTTCGCACAGGGCACGCTGCCAGAGCCGCACCGCGTCCGGATCTGCGATGGGGGTAAAGCCGTAAAAGAGCACAATTCGATTCAAAGCCACGTATTTAAGGGTACTGGGTTGCCGGGCACCGGGCCCGCGTGCGGCCGGGGCCATGGTTGGCCCGCTGCGATGGCGGCGCCGCGCCTGTTCAGGGCGCCGCCCACCGCCGCCAGCAGTGCTGCACCACAGACCAGAAGTGGCAGCGGCAAGGTGTTCCTGGACGGATCCATCGTGGCGTGCATGCGTCAGACTTGTCCGGTCACGATTGCATAAGCAAGTCGCATCGGGGCACCCTACCCCTGTTGCTTGTGTCGGGGCTGGAATACTCTCATGACATGAGTCCGGACGCCTTGGTTGAAGACATCACACGCCTTCTTGAAGTCTGGGTAGCTGGCTGGGCCGGCTGCCGCGGTTACCAGACATCAGTTGAGGGCCGCTTCCCCGCTGCACTGCGGGCCGACACCACCGGGGAGTGGGAGTACTTCGCCCATGACCCCTCCGCTGACGAGTTCACTGCCCTGGCTGCGAAGACCGTCGAGGCGCCGGCCAGGGTCCTGAACATCCTCACCAATGACGTTGCCCGCTTCACGGCGCTGGCCCAGCAGAACGGTCTGAACGTCACGTCCGCCTCGCAGGCCATGATGATTGTGGACATGTCCACCCAGGATACGGAAGATCCGTGGCTCTCCGACGATGACCTGAACCTGGTCACCTCCGAACTCGACGGCGTCCACCACGCGGTGGTCCGTTCAGGTGACACGGTGGCGGCGAGCGGCAGGGTTTTTGTGGTGGACGAGACCGCTGTATTCGACAAGATTATAGTCCAACCGACGTTCCAGCGCCGCGGCCTGGGCAGCTTCATCATGAAGGCCCTGGCCGCACAGGCCATCGGACCGGATGTGGAAAGCGGCCTGCTCCTGGCCTCCCTCGACGGACAGAAGCTGTACTCCCACCTGGGCTGGTCCACTGTTTGCCACGTGCTGATGCTCTCCACGTCCGACGAAGGCGCAGACCTTTCCGTGGGGTGATTTTTTCCCGGGTGAAAGAATGTTGGGGTGAACCCCCATGACTCCCTGATTCCAATGCTGGGCCGAGGCCCGGACCCGGAGCAGCTGCGTCATGTCCGCATCATCCCTGCCCGGCAGGCTGTCCACGAACCATGGCCGGAGTGGGCGCACCCGGATCTCGTGGCCGCCTATGGTTCCCTCGGCATCCACGAGCCGTACCGGCACCAGATCCAGGCCGCCAACCTGGCCCACGGCGGCGAGCATGTGGTCATTGCCACCGGCACCGCCTCCGGCAAGTCGCTGGCCTACCAACTGCCGGCGATTGACGCCATCCACCGCTCCGAACTGGGCGTGCTCTCCGAACCGGGAAAGATCCACGACGACGGCGCCGTGACCCTTTATCTCTCGCCCACGAAGGCGCTGGCCGCTGACCAGTTGGCAGCCATCCGTTCGTTGAAACTGCCCACCGTGCGGGCCGAGACCTACGACGGAGACACCGACCCCACGGCCCGCCGATGGATACGGGACCACGCTAATTTCATCCTCGCCAATCCTGACATGCTCCACTTCGGCATCCTGCCCAATCACGCCTGGTGGGCCAGCTTCTTCCGGCGGCTGCGATACGTGATTGTGGATGAGGCCCACAGCTACCGCGGCGTGTTCGGCTCGCATGTGGCCAACCTGATGCGCCGGCTGCGCCGCATCTGCGCGTACTACGGCGCAGGGGCTGCCCATCCCGGTCCGGTGTTCATCGCCGCCTCTGCCACGGCATCGGAGCCGGGCACATCGTTCGGACGCCTAATCGGGGCGCCGGTCCAGGCCGTTGCCGAGGACTGCTCACCGCACGGCTCCACCACGGTAGCTTTCTGGGAACCCGCATTGACCGAGCTCAAGGGCGAGAACGGCGCCAACGAACGACGCACCGCCGTTGCCGAAACGGCGGACTTGCTGGCGAACCTGGTCTCGTCCCGGATCCGGACCATTGCCTTCATTAAGTCCCGCCGCGGTGCGGAAACGATCGCTTCGATCACCAAGCGCCTTCTGGACGAAGTGGATCCCAGCTTGCCGCAACGCGTGGCCGCCTACCGCTCCGGGTACCTTCCAGAAGAACGCCGGGCCCTGGAAAAGGCCCTCCGCTCCGGTGAACTGCTGGGTGTCTCAAGCACGTCCGCCCTCGAACTGGGAATCGACATTTCCGGGCTGGATGCCGTCCTGGTGGCGGGCTGGCCAGGCACCCGGGCGTCGCTGTTCCAACAGATCGGCCGCGCAGGGCGCGCGGGCCAGGATGCCATCGCCGCGTTTGTGGCCAGCGATGATCCGCTCGACACCTACCTGGTGAACCATCCGGAGGCGATTTTCGACGTGTCGGTAGAGGCCACCGTCTTTGACCCGTCCAATCCGTACGTGCTGGGGCCTCATCTCTGCGCCGCTGCCGCGGAGCTTCCGCTGGGCATGGCTGAACTGGGCCTGTTCGGCAGCACAGCAGAGAAGCTGCTGGGCCAGCTTGTGGCGCAGGGGTATCTGCGGCGCCGGCCGGCGGGCTGGTTCTGGACGCACTCCCAGAGCGCTGCGGCCATGGTGAACCTCCGTGCCGACGGCGGCGGGCCGGTGAGTATCGTCGACGCCGACACCGGCTCCCTGCTCGGGACGATGGACTCGCCCCAGACGCACTACCAGGCGCACACGGGGGCCATCTACGTACACCAGGGCGAAAGCTATGTGGTGGAGGAACTGAACGAAGACGACCATTGCGTGGTGGTCCGGCGCACCAACCCCGACTACTACACAACGGCCCGGGACGTGACCCAGATCGAAGTGCTCGACACACTCCGGACTGAGCACTGGGGCGATGTTGCCGTGCACTTCGGCGATGTGAAGGTGACAACGCAGGTGGTTTCCTTTCAGCGCAAGGCCCTGATTTCAAATGAAATCCTGGGTGAGGAGCCGCTGGAGCTGGGCGCCCGGGACCTGTTCACGAAGGCGGTCTGGTTTGTGGTGGAGAACCGTACGCTGACGGGCGCCGGGCTCATCGAGGCGCAGTTCCCGGGGGCCCTGCACGCCGCCGAGCACGCAGCGATCGGCCTCCTGCCTCTGGTGGCTTCCAGCGACCGCTGGGACATCGGCGGGGTGTCCACCGCCATCCACGCTGACACAGGCGTGCCCACCATCTTTGTGTATGACGGACACCCCGGCGGTGCCGGCTTTGCCGAACGCGGCTTCGATAAGGCAAAGGTGTGGCTTTCGGCGACCCGCGACGCCATTAAGGCGTGTGAGTGCGATTCGGGCTGCCCCTCCTGCGTCCAGTCCCCCAAATGCGGGAACAAGAACAATCCGCTGGACAAGGCTGCCGCCGTCACGCTCATCGATGTCCTCCTCAAGGACGCCCGTGAAATGCCTCCCCGCGGTGCCGAAGTCCCTGCCAGCACGGAGCCGTTCAGCACCACATCCGCTCAGGGCGGCGGCCCGGCCCGCGCCTGACCGGTGGCGGCGCCAACCAGAGTCCCTGCATTCAGCTCCGTTTGCACCACGACGGTCTGACCGGCCCCTTCCGTGCAGCTGACGAGTGCTGCAGCATTGCGGGCCGCCACCTCTGCGGCCACCGTGCAGGGGTCGCCGGACGTGATCCCGCGCAGGGCATCGGCCGCGGCAAGGGCGGCGAGGTCCGCCGCCGCCGCTGCCCTGCTGGCCATCACCGCGGACTGCGCGAACAACAGCAGCAGGGCCATCGCCATGATGACAACCAAAGCCAGTCCCGCGGCCAGGACTGTTCCCGAACCGCGGTCCGGGTTGTCCCCGGGCTGCCTCTTCACGACGGCTCCACTTCGGGGGCCCGGATGTGTTCGGTCCGTTCGTCCGCAGACTGTGCCAGCCTGAAAAGGTATCCGTTCATCGTGGCCGGCATTGGCAGTACCAGCGGCTGAAGATCGCCGCTGGCGGCGGGCGTTTCGCCCCGCGTGGTGGCCGTGGCTGTGAGCGTCCAGGGCACTGTTGCCCCCAGGGGTCCGCCCACACCGTCAGCCACCGTGACGCTGAGCCATTCGCCGTCAGCCGCAACGGACGCCGTTGCCGACGTCCCCGCCAACGTCCTGACGATCCCCTGCACCGCGGAAGGGTCCTCACCGCGGGCCAGCGCCCGGGCGCCGGCCCGCGCCGCTTCCTCGAGCCTGAGCTGGGTGACGCCTGCGGAGGCTCCGGCCAAAAGCAGGGCGAGGAGCAACAGTACCGCCGGCAGCGCTACCGCGAACTCCGCCGTTACGGCGCCGCGGGCATTCCCCGGCCCACGGCGGCTGCTCCGGTCATTAGGACGTTGCAGCGCTGCCGGCGACAGAATCACGGCAAGGCCAGCGCCGTGCGGATGAGGTTCAACAGGAATCCGCGTACTTCGTCGCTACGGAGAATGAAGACGAGGAGTCCGGCGAAGCCCACAGCGGCCAGGGTGGCGATGGCGTATTCGGCCGTTGCCATTCCGGCTTCTGAAGCTGAAAGCCTGCCGCGGCGCTCCGACCGCTCGCTGGCACCAGGGTAAAGCTCCACAACGTTGCCAGCGGGCTCCGTGGATTCCTGTCGTTGGCAGGTGCACGCTCCCAATCCCGCATCGGAGCGGGTTCCCGGGTCCCGTGGTGCGGTGCCCGCAGGTGCGGCGCTGGACTCCGGTGCAGGTGCTGCGGAAAGGCTGTTTTCGATGATGGTCATAGTGACATTTCCCTTCTGTGCTCCGGCCGAGTTGCCGGCTGCTTCGACTCTTCCCGGCTGCGGAAGTCTCGGTAAGGGCCAACAACCCGTAAGTGGATAAGCGCGGCTTTGAGCGGATTGTGGAGGACAGGACGGGGTGTGGAGGAATGGACCGTAGCTCAAATCCCGCGCTCAGGACCCGGACGGCACCAGTGCCAGCAGGACCGGAACAACGCCCAGGCAGATGAACGCCGGGAGCGAGCACAGGCCCAGCGGAATGACCAGCTTCACGCCGAGGGAGGCCGCCCGTTTCTCCGCGGCACGGAATCTTTCCCGGCGCAGCCGCGCGGCCTGCGCGTAAAGGATCGCCGACGACGGCGCTCCGGTCAGGGCGGCGAATCCCAATGCGTCACGCAGTTCCAGGATTTCGGGAAGCCGGACTTCGGAACTGCGCCAGGCTGTCTCCCAGTCGGCCCCGATGGCGAGCGCTGACACCACGGGACGCAGCGCCTTGCCGTAGTCCGTCGAGGCCGAGGCAGCGACGAGTTCCAGGGACCGCCCGATGCCTGACCCCGCGTCCAGCATCGCCGCCACGAGCTCAAGCATCATGGCCGAGTCACGCAATCCGTGCAGACGTCCACGTTGTGTGAAGGCTTCATCGGCCCCCGGCGACCCTGCACCCACTTCACCTCGGAGCCCGACCAGCCGCTTCCGGACCCGGCTTGGCTGCGAAAGGGCCAGGCAAGCGGCCGCAGCCAGAACAACTGCCACAGCGAGCCCCGGCACAAGAACCTCCGTCATGGCACACCGGCCCCGGCAGCAGCACCGACCAGGCGGGCAGACCAGATTCTTCCGGCGATGGTGAGGCCCACTCCCGCTGCCAGCGCCGCCAGTCCCAGCGGGGTCCCGATCAGGATGGCCAACGGGTCCACGCCCAACGCTATTCCCAGGCCCAGCCCCATCAGCGGGAGCCACGTCAGGAGACCCACCGTGGCTTTCGGTCCGGCGAGGGCCGTCTGCCGTGCGGCCTCGGCATCGTCTTCCACTTCGAGTTGCGCGGCAAACCGCGCCAGCACATCAGCCAGCGGACAGCCACTGGCTTCGGCGATATCAAAGCAGGCGGCCAGCTCGCACCAGATCCGTAACTCCCTGCCGTCGGCGCGCGAATACTCCGCCTGAGCGGTTTTCCTGATCGCTTCAGACACGGGTGCGCCCCGGAACGCTGCTGCCCGGACGGCGCCAAGCATCACCAGGGAACCTGGGCTGAGGCTCGGACCGCTGCGACTGGACGCTGGCCCGCGTGATGGTTCCGCCCTTCCTGCCGGGTCCTGCGATGCGCGTAAACCTGCGTTCGTCGTTGCTGAACCTGGCTCCGGACGGCCACCGTGGACCAGCCACAGTTCATCCCAGAGCCGTGCCGGAGTGCGGCCGCCCTTGAGCAGCGCAGCAAGCTGCTGCACCACAAGGGTCAAGGACAGGTCATTGCTTTTCGGTCGTGCGCGGAGGACGTTGCGCCACGTGCCGCCCGTTTTGCTGCCACCGGCCCCGGAGTGAACCCGCGAGGCGAGGCCTGGTCCTGCACTCGTCAAGGCCCGCCGGAAACGGCCGGTGGCACCTCCGGGCGGGCTGAAGAGGAGCACGACCGCCAGCCCCAGGACCACGGCCAACAGAAGTGTCATGCCGCGACACCCGCCGCGGGAGACAGTCCCAACCTCGAGCTCAGCGTCTTCCAGGCAGGACCGGTGCCGAGCTGACCACGCGTGGTCTCCAACGCCGGAACCACGGTAAGCCCGCCAGGACAGTCCTGCACCACACCCACGCAGGCAACATGCCGCCCGCGGCTGGACCGCTCCACGTGGACCACGACGTCCAAGGCACTGGCTGCCTGCAGCCGGACGGCGTCCTGGCCCATGCCGGCCAGTGCGCCCAAAGCTGTCAGGCGGGCCGGGACGGCGGTGGCAGTGTTGGCGTGGATGGTTCCTCCCCCGCCGGTGTGGCCGGTGTTCATGGCGGTCAGGAGCTCCCGGACCTCGGCACCGCGGCATTCGCCCACCACTAGCCGGTCCGGCCGCATCCGCAGTGCCTGCCGGACGAGTTCGCCCAGGTCCACTTCGCCGCCGCCTTCGAGGTTTCCGTGCCTGGACTCGAGCGAAACAATGTGCGGATGGACGGGGTTCAGTTCGGACGCGTCCTCGATCAGAACCAGCCGTTCTGCCGGGGAGCACAGCCCCAGCAGGGTGGAAAGCAGAGTGGTCTTCCCGGAACCCGTGGCCCCGCTGATCAGGAAACTCAGCCGCTGTTCAACCACGCCTTCAAGGACGTCCCGGACCACGCCGCCGAACATGCCGCCGGCACGGAGTTCGTCCATGGAGAAGACCTGCTCCCGCCGGATGCGGACACTCAGCAGAGTGCCGGCTGTCGAAATCGGCGGCAGGACGGCGTGGACGCGGTAGCCACCGTCGAGCCTGACATCGACACACGGGGACCCGTCATCCAGCCGCCGTCCGCCGGCGGCCACCAGCCGTGATGCCAAGGCCCGCACCTGCGCCTCACCGGAAAAGGAAACCCTGGCCGGTTCGAGGCCCTGACCCCGGTCGATCCAGACCGAGTCCGGGGCGTTGACGAAGATGTCGGTGACGTGGACGTCCCGCGTCAGTTCCTGGAGTGGGCCAAGCCCGTTCAGCTCGGCGCTGATCCGTTCCACAGCCGCGAGGGAGCCGCCAGTCCCCAGCAGCCGCCCGGTGGCCTGGACGGCGGCGGCGACCCGGGACGGCGTTACAGGTCCGGCATCGGCCATGACTGATTCACGGACGGTTTCCAACAGTGACGAATCCAAAAATCGCGGATCGAGGACCCGGGCCTGCCGACGGCGTGCCCCCGTCCGGTGCTCCTGGGGCGACGGCGGCGGGACTGGCTGCCGCTCGCTCACGGCAGGTCTCCGCTGGGGATGTCGCCGTCCAACAGATCGAGCACTGAGGCGGCGAAATGCCTGACGGGCCGCCGTTTGCCCACGTCCAGGAGCCGTCCGTTTTCCCCGGCCGCCGTAACGCCACGCAGCTCCGGAACCCGGCCGTGGACCGGCAGTCCGACGGCGTCCGCAATCAGTCCGCCGTCCAGTGCGGCGCCGGCCTTTCCCCGAACCAGGAGGGCCGCCTCGACCGGAGGAAGTTCGTGCAGCAGCCGGGCCGTGGCCACCGCGGCCTTCAGCTGCGCCGGCACAACCACCAGTATGCGGTCACAGTCCCAGGCGAACATCCGCACGGTTTCGGCGCTCCGTCCGATGTCCACCACCACCAGCTCATAGCCCCGCCGGGCCGCATCCAGGACGCCGCCTGTGGTGGCGGCATCCACCGGCGTCTGGCGGTCGCGGCTGCCTGGCCAGGACAGGAAAGAAAACCCGCCGGCGACCGGCAGTGAATCGGCCAGCTGCTCGGGATCTATGCTTCCGCTCGCGTCGGACAGATCAGGCCAGCGCAGCCCCGGCGTCGCCTCAGCCGCCAGCGCCAGTTCCAGGCCGCCGCCCCACGGGTCTCCGTCAACGAGCAATACACGCACACCCAGCCCGGCCGCCGCCTGGGCGACCCAGATTGCCGCGGTGGTGGCCCCGGCACCGCCGCAGCCCCCTGTTATCCCGAGGACGAGTCCTCCCGCTTCGGGCGACCGAGACCGGCTCAGGTACTCGGCCAGCCAGGCCGAGGCATCCGGCAGTACCGCCACCCGCTCCGCTCCGAGGGCTGTAGCCAGGTGCCAGAGGCTGTCCCCCTCCCCGTTCAGGCCCACCAACACGGCAGGGGCACGTCGCCGCGGCGGCAGCTCACGGACATCGCTCCCGACCAACACGGCGGCCGCGGCGTCCCAGTATTTGGCGGCGTCAGCCACTTCCGTCACCACCCGCAACTGGCCGCCGGCGGCAGCCACGATCCGTTCCACTTCGCCCTGCAGGAAGTCGTAGCTGGTGACGAGGAGCACCTCGGCACCAGCGGGGTCCGGTAGCCAGGCTCCCGCGGCCCGTCCCGAGGTAGGCGCACGGGACGTGGAAGCACCTGACCTGGAATCACGGGACTGGGAACCAACGGAGTCAGATCCGGGGGAAGGTGAGGGCCGGGCGCGGGACAGCTGGGTGGAAGACCGCTCGGAAGGGGGTGGAGATTGCTGGTGCCTGCTCATGCAGCCACTCTCCACCGCACTCAGGTGAAGGTAACAGGGGCATGCCGCCGTATGTGGACAACTCCCCCGAACACCCGGACCGGACCTGGCAGACCGGCCTGCCTCGCCTTGCGGACCAGTGCCGCTTCGGTGCGGCCAACTTCCTTCTGGCGCTCCGCCACGGCGTACAGAGCCCCCGCCACAGGGCAGAATTAGGCCTATGTATCTGCTGCTCGCCGCCCACGCCCACGGCGCAGCCCTCCAACAAGTCACCCAGGCGGGCGATCCGCACCCAGACCGCCCCGAGCCGCGCCTGATCAGCGCAAGCGAGCTGGCCGGCGTTGTACGCCAACTGGAGAACCGTCCCCGCGAGACCCCGCCCCGCTGGATCTGGAAGCGGACCCAGGACTGGTACCCCGCGCTGCTGGCGGCAGGCGTGGAGCTGGAGCGCTGCTATGACCTAGGTTTGTGCGGCAATATCCTGGCGTACTCACAGTTCACGGCCCACACGGAGTACGCCCGGAACGCCGACAAGGAACCCCTCGACGATCCCCAGGCGCTGCCCCGCGCCCTGCAGCCGCCGCCCCCGCCAGCGGACCAAGGGGCCCTCTTTGACGACGTCCGCCACCGTGCCCCACGGCAAGGACTGGCGGAGCTCCGCGCGGAATACGCCGCGCAACAAGCAGCCCTGGCCGATGCGGCTCCGGACGAAAACAAGCGGAAGCGGCTCCAGCTGCTGCTGGCTGCCGAATCCGCTGGCGCCATGATCGCCGCCGAGATGCAGCACACCGGTGTTCCCTGGCGGGAGGACCTGCACGAGCAGATCCTCGCCGATTACCTCGGGCCGCGCCCTCCGTCCGGTCACCGCCCCGCGAAGCTGGAGGCCCTGAGTACCGAGCTTCGGGGACTGCTCAACTCGCCCGGACTGAACCCGGACTCGCCGCAGGAGCTGATGCGCGCCCTGCACCGCAACGGCATCGAGGTGAAAAGCACCCGGCAGTGGGAGCTGATGGAGTCCAGCCACCCTGCCATTGAACCGCTTCTCGCCTACAAGAAACTGTCCCGCCTGCACACTGCCAACGGCTGGGCCTGGCTGGACGCGTGGGTGGCCAACGGCCGTTTCCAGCCCGAGTATGTGGTGGGCGGCGTCGTGTCCGGGCGTTGGGCGTCACGGGGCGGCGGGGCCTTGCAGATCCCGCGCCAGATCCGTGGCGCGGTCCATGCGAATCCCGGCCACAAACTCATCGTCGCGGACGCCTCCCAACTGGAACCCCGGGTGCTGGTGGCGCTGGCGCAGGACTCCAAAATGGCTGGAGCGGCGCGCGACAAGGACCTGTACGCAGGCATCGCCGCCCAGGGTTTCGGCGGCGACCGCGCCAATGCGAAAATCGCCCTCCTGGGCGCCATCTATGGCGCCACCACCGGCGAATCCGGGCGCTTGATGCCACAGCTGGCACGGACCTACCCGCGCGCCGTTGGCTTTGTGGAGCAGGCGGCGCGGGACGGCGCGGCCGGCGGCACCGTGACCACCAGGCTTGGCCGGAGCAGCCCGCCGCCGTCGGAAGGGTGGTTCCGGAGCCAGCAGTCGGCCACGGCCGAGGAGCAGCGCCGCGCGGAATCGATTGCCCGTTCCCGCGGCCGCTTCACGCGCAACTTTGTGGTGCAGGGATCCGCCGCTGACTGGGCGGCGTGCTGGCTGGCGGAATTACGACGGCGGCTGCGGGCCCTGCGTGCCGACGGTTCCGTTCAGGCGGAACTGGTGTTTTTCCTGCATGACGAGGTGATGGTCCACGCCCCCGAGGCCGGCGTCCAGGCCTGCATCCGGGCCATCGAGGAAGCTGCCGCCGCCGCGAAGGAACTGCTGTTCGGCCCCATCCCGGTGGAATTCCCCGTCAGCATGGCCGTGGTGGACTCATACGACAACGCAAAGTAGCAATTGGCCCCACTAAGTGGCCCAAAAAACCTACCCGCGAGTAGCTGGTCGGAACCTCTGTGACCATGATTACATCAGAAGAGCGACTGAAACAGACGCTCCAGCTATTCATGCAAAGACGCATATCAGGGGAGGTCCGGCCTATGGCGGGCAGGTTTGAAATACATCGGGTAAGTGACGAGTGCTATCGGCTCAGGCTCACCGACTCAAACGGCAACATCGTGGCAGTTTCGCCCGACTTCAAGCATCTCGGGGCCCTGAAGGACGGCATCAAGGCCTTGCGTGAAAACGCGGCCACGGGCATTGTTGTTGATCTTCGGCAGCAACCAGTCACCACCAGCTAAGCCCGGTGCTAGAAAACCACCTCGTGCAGCATGGTCCGGTCCCACGGCACCGCCCAGCCCAGCTGCTCAAAAAGGCCATCCAGAATGATCCCGGTGAAGCCCCAGACCAGCACACCGCTGACCGCGAACGCGGGGCTGCTGAACGTCCTGCCATCGCGGCTGGCCGTGGCTGTCACCCGGTTGGCCGGGTCCAGCAGGTCCCGGACGGGGATCCGGAAAACCTGGGCGGATTCGGCGTAGTCAACCACCTGCACCGGCGACGGCGCCGCCCACCAGCCGAGCACCGGCGTCACCAGGAAGTTACTGCGGGCCAGCCCAAGCTCCTGCAACGTTCCCAGAACCTCCACCCCTGCGGTGTCCAGCCCGGTCTCCTCTTCGGCTTCGCGCAGGGCAGCGGCTACGGGGGTTTCGTCGGCGTCAATGGTGCCACCGGGAAAGGCAACCTGGCCGGGATGGGAATCCAGGGTGTGCGCGCGTTCCAGCAGCAGGACATCAAGATCCGCCGCGGCCAGGGGTCTGCCAGAGGCGGCCGGAACGTCGTCCAGTACACCGAAAAGCATCAGGACTGCCGCCTTGCGGGCTAGGGCTTCATCCACGGTCAGGGCCGCCCAGGCAGTGTTCGGAGCGGTGACGTCGCCGCTGTCCGATCTGAGCACCAGGTCGATCAGGTCCTGGCGTGCGCTCATGGGAGCCGCCTCTGTGATTCCATCCGGATTTCAGCGGCGCGGTGTGTTTCGGCCAGCAACCGGTTCAGGAGAAGTTCGTTCCCGGGCGCCAGTTCGTATTTAAGGAGCTTGGCAGCCTTGGCAGGGTCAGTCTCGCCCAACCCGTAGCTGGGGCACCAGTTCGCTACCGGACATGCGCCGCAGGCAGGCTTCCGTGAGTGGCACACCCGCCGCCCGTGGAACACCACACGGTGCGAGAGCATGGTCCAGTCCTTGGGCTCAAACAGTCCAGCAACGTCGAATTCGATTTGCACCGGGTCTTCGGAGGTGGTCCAGCCGAAGCGCCGTGCGAGCCGGCCGAAGTGCGTGTCCACTGTGATCCCGGGGATACCGAAAGCATTGCCCAGCACCACGTTGGCGGTTTTGCGCCCCACTCCCGGCAGCGTCACGAGGTCCTCCAGCCGGCCGGGGACCACGCCGTCGTACTCGTCCACCAGGCGCGTGCTCAGCGCCATCACGTTCTTCGTTTTGGCCCGGAAGAAGCCGGTGGGCTGCAGGATCGCTTCGAGCTCGTTGGGATCGGCCTCGGACAAAGCCCGGGCGTCCGGGTAGCGCGCAAACAGGATCCTGGTGACCTGGTTGACCAGCACATCGGTGGTCTGGGCCGACAGGACCGTGGCCACCACCAGTTCGAATGGGTTCCGGAAATCCAGCTCAGCATGGGCATACGGGTACTTCTCCGCCAATGCCTTGTTGATCCGTCGCGCCCGGCGCTTCAACGCCAGCAAAGACTCCGGGGCTGCTGCAGCCGGGCCGGATCCGGGTCTACGGGAGGGGGCCACAGGCCTGGTTAGCCGCGCTCGATGTTGCTGAGGTCGCGCAGCACGCCCACGCGGCCGTCGGTGTGCTGGACCAGGAATTCGTGGCCGCGGTCTTCCAGGGCCAGTACCCAGCCACCCGGTTCGATCACAAAGGCGGGGGCGCCGGTCTGGGCGTCCACCGCTGTACGGTGCTGCGCCACGGCAAACCAGAATGCCTCCTGCGCAGGCTCTTCGTACGATTCTTCCGGCCTGGAAGCCGGATCCACGGTGGCGCCGATGGGCTCCACGCTGCGCACCTGCTGATGCACGGCCGTCGCCGCAGGTTCCGCGGCAGCTTGGCGAGCCGGGGCAGGGTCACCCGCGCCGGCGTCGTGAAACGCCGTTTCAGGGGCAGCAGCGGCGGAC
Source organism: Pseudarthrobacter sp. S6 (assembly GCF_050156575.1). NCBI lineage: Bacteria > Bacillati > Actinomycetota > Actinomycetes > Micrococcales > Micrococcaceae > Pseudarthrobacter > Pseudarthrobacter sp. S6. Next base: position 3,681,088 of record NZ_CP189581.1, read on the forward strand.
GCGGCCGCAGCAGCAGTCGGCGCAGATTCAACTGGAGCCGCAGCCGCCGTCGGGGTGTCACCCGCAGTGGTCTCCTCAACGGCGGGCGTCACTGAAGCGTTCGTCGCTGTTGGGGAAGGCACGACGTCGGCGGCCTGGGTTGCGGGGCCGGGGTGGCCGGCGGCGGTCCACTTCTGAACCTCCGGAGCGGAGGAGACTGCTGCTGACGCAGCCGGGGAGGAGAAGGCCCCAGCCGAAGCGGCAGGGGTGGCGGAAGCCGCGGAAGCTGCCGGGACGGGCGAGCCCTCAGGCTTGGGTTCCTTGGGCGTGTGCGGCCTGGGCAACGGCACAGCCGACTCGCGGGCCATCACATGGGCCGGTGATTCGTCGCGCCCCAGAAAGTCGCCGGCGAAGTGAGGGATATACCGACTCAGCACGGTCCCCGCGAACAGCACCACCGAACCGACCAAGCCCACCAACAGGCTGGGAACATAGGCCGCGGCCGCAGACACGAAGAAGAACGCCAGCGCAAAGGCAGCCACCACAGACGCGAACTGGTCAACGGACAGCGAGCCGATGCGGACTCTTGTCGCGGGAGCGAGCCGGCGTCCAACAAAGAGTGCCGAGACAATCAGCGGCAACACAATGCCGAGGCCCAGGAAGAACAGGCTGCCTGCATTCCAGAGATTAAACCGGCCGAAGAAAATAGGCAGCAGCGAGGCCACCAGCAGAATGACGGTCGCGGCGAAAACGGCCAGGTCCCGGAGCGTGAATGGACCCAGCACGGCCTGGTTGGTGGTGCCCGGCTTGGCGCTGGCCGGCTTCTGTGCGCCCTTCGCTGAGCCCTCCTCCGGGGTGGTCCCAGCCTGTGCCCCGGTTGCGCGGCCAAATTTCTGGCCGAAGCGTTGCTGGTTCATTCTGTACTCCTTAGCGTGGCGGCACCGGGACGGTTATGTCCCAAAACTGTGCCATCCGAAACGGCGGCAACGGCCAGGCCCGGCAGTGCAGCACCGGATCCGACAACTCCGTGGAAACTCACAATTCAATCTCAGCCTAGTCAACCGCATGGCCGATCACTAGCCGATCCGCAGCGGTGGGCCGCCGGTTCGCAGGGTCCGCTAACCATTCAACGCTAAATAAACGCCGTTCGCGGGCGCCTCTGTGACAGCGAACACATGGTTGCCCCGGCGCGTATTACGCTTGATTCCGGAACAGCTCTTTGCGGAATGTCCGTGATCGGCCGCTGCCCGATGCCGCGCAAGCGACGGAGCACGGCCGGGCGACGGCAGCCGCTTAAAGACCGATGAATGATGAGGTTCACCATGTCTCAGGACACTCCCGGCTCCACGGCCACCGCCCCCGCGGCTTCCGTGAGGGCAGACCAGCAGGGCGACGCCTTTGAAAACCTGCTGCACGAAAACCGCACTTTCGCCCCCAGCCCCGAGTTCGCTGCCGACGCCGTTGTCACCGCCGCTGATTACGCAGAGGCCGACGCCGGCCGCCCGGCTTTCTGGGCGAAGCAGGCCCGCGAGCTGCTCACCTGGAGCAAAGACTTCGACGAGGCATTGGACTGGTCCAACCCGCCGTTCGCCAAATGGTTCGTGGGCGGCGAGGTCAACGCCGCGTACAACGCGCTTGACCGCCATGTGGAGAACGGCCTCGGCGACCGGGTGGCCATCTATTTCGAGGGCGAACCCGGGGATACCCGCACCTACACGTACGCCCAGCTCACCGAAGAGGTCAAGAAGGCCGCGAACGCCTTCGAGTCCCTCGGCGTTGGCAAGGGTGACCGGGTTGCTGTCTACCTGCCCATGATCCCGGAGGCCGTCATCACGCTGCTGGCCTGCGCCCGCATCGGCGCCGTGCACTCCGTGGTGTTCGGCGGGTTCTCCGCAGACGCCCTGCGCTCCCGGATCGAGGACGCCGAGGCCAAGCTGGTTGTCACCGCGGACGGTACCTACCGCCGCGGCAAGCCCAGCGCGCTCAAGACCGCCGTGGACGAGGCCCTCGCTGTCGACGGGCACACGGTCCAGAACGTTGTGGTGGTCAAGCGCAACGGCCAGAACGTGGACTGGCACGAAAGCCGGGACCACTGGTGGGCGGACACCGTGGAACTGGCCTCCCCGGAGCACAAGGCCGTAGGCCACGACTCCGAGCACCCGCTGTTCATCCTGTACACCTCCGGCACCACGGGCAAGCCCAAGGGCATCCTGCACACCACCGGCGGCTACCTCACCCAGGGCGCCTACACCCATAAGGCTGTCTTCGACCTGCACCCAGAAACGGATGTGTACTGGTGCACGGCCGACGTCGGCTGGGTCACCGGCCACTCGTACGTCGCCTACGCGCCGCTCATCAACGGCGCCACCCAGGTGATGTACGAAGGCACCCCTGATTCCCCGCACCAGGGACGCTGGTGGGAGATCATCGAGAAGTACAAGGTCTCCATCCTGTACACCGCCCCCACGGCCATCCGTACGTTTATGAAGTGGGGCCGGGAGATCCCGGACAAGTACGACCTGTCCTCGATCCGGGTCCTCGGGTCCGTGGGCGAATCCATCAACCCCGAAGCCTGGATGTGGTACCGGGACGTCATCGGCGGCAACAAAGCACCGATCGTTGACACCTGGTGGCAGACCGAAACCGGCGCCCAGATGATCGCCCCGCTGCCCGGCGTCACCGCCACCAAGCCCGGCTCAGCCCAGGTCCCGCTGCCCGGCATCGCCGTGGACGTCGTCGATGAGCAGGGCGAATCCGTGCCGGACGGCCACGGCGGCTTCCTGGTGATCCGCGAACCCTGGCCGGCCATGCTCCGCGGCATCTGGGGCGACCCCGAACGGTTTAAGGAAACCTACTGGTCCCGCTTCGAAGGCATGTACTTCGCCGGCGACGGCGCCAAGAAGGACGAGGACGGCGACATCTGGCTCCTGGGCCGCGTGGATGACGTTATGAACATCTCCGGGCACCGGCTCTCCACCACCGAGATCGAATCCGCCCTGGTGTCCCACCCCTCCGTGGCCGAGGCCGCCGTTGTGGGCGCCGCGGACGAAACCACCGGCCAGGCCGTCGTCGCGTTTGTCATCCTGCGCGGCGACGCCGTGGACACCGGCGACGCCATCGTTCAGGAACTCCGCAACCACGTGGGCAAGGAAATCGGGCCCATCGCCAAACCCAAAACCATCCTCGTGGTACCGGAACTGCCCAAAACCCGCTCCGGCAAGATCGTCCGCCGCCTCCTCAAGGACATCGCTGAGGGCCGCGAATCCGGTGACGCAACCACATTGGCGGACACCACAGTGATGCAGCAGATCGCGCAGTCGCTCCGGAAATAACGCTTCGCAGCCAAGAAAGCCCGACGACGGCGCTTCTCACCTGGGCCCACACCGTCCGGGTTCCCTGACCGAGCTTGCGAGGTTAGGGGGACGGTGGGGAGGGCGGCGCCGTCGCCGTATGCTGGGAGCAGCCCTGTCGCCGGAATTAAGGATTGCTTTCACATGCTCCCTGCTGCACGACACCAGGCCATTGTGGATGCCGTCCAGCGCGAGCGTGTGGTGCGGGTTTCGGACCTCGCCCAGCAGTTGGGCGTTTCTCTGATGACCGTCCGCCGGGATATCGAGCTTCTGGAGGCAGGCGGCAAGCTGGAGCGTATCCACGGCGGCGCCAAGCTCCCCGGCGATGTCAGCACGCATGAGCCAGGCTTCGAACTTAAGTCCACCCAGCTGACCGCCGAGAAGCGGGCCATCGCACTGGAGGCTGCCGGCCTGGTGTATGAGGGCATGGCCGTTGGTCTGAGCGCCGGCACAACCACCTGGGCCCTCGCCAAGGAGCTGGTGAACGGTCCGCGGATCACGGTGGTCACCAATTCCGTGCGCATCGCTGACCTCTTCCACCACGCTGCCTCCGGCGGCGCTGCCCGCTTCCCATCAACCGTGATCCTGATCGGCGGCGAGCGGACGCCGTCGGACGCTTTGGTGGGTCCCATCGCGACGGCCGCGTTGAAGCAGCTGCACCTGGACGTGCTGTTCATGGGTGTGCACGGTATGGACGCCGACGCCGGCTTCACCACGCCCAACCTGTTGGAGGCGGAGACTGACCGGGCGTTCGTCGCCGCCACCCGGAAAACCGTAGTCCTGGCCGATCACACCAAGTGGGGGCTGCTGGGCATCAGCACCATCGCCCCCTTGGACGCGGCCGATGAGGTCATCAGCGACGCCGGACTGGGCCCAGAAGCCCACCGCATCCTCGGCCAGCGCGTGGGCAAAGTCCGGATCGCGGGGCAGCGAACCAAAAGCCCTTAATTCAGGGGCAGCCGCAGGACTGGCGGACGTGGAGCTTCGTGGGGAACATCTGCTGCTGCGGTGCGGCCTTGCGACGCGCAGCCAGGATGCCTTCGACGGCGGCCGCGGCCATCTCCCGGACCGGCTGATCCACGGTGGTCAGCGCCGGCCACGTGTACTCCGCCTCGGCGGAGCCGTCGAAGGAGGTCACCGCGATCTCTCCGGGGACTGCGACACCTGCCTCATGGAGCGCGCGGAGGATACCGACCGCCTGCATGTCCGAGCTCGCGAAAATCGCCGTGGGCCGATTCGAAGCGGCCAGGAGCCGTTTGCCCGCTTCGTAGCCACCGGACCGGGTGAAGGGGCTGCGTGCGATCGGCCCCTCAGGGAGGCCAGCCTCCGCAAGCGCCTTCAGCCAACCGAGTTCGCGCCCGTCAACGTCATTCCCCACGTTGGTGCCCATGGCCAGGCCGACGTTGGTATGACCGTGCCCCAGGAGGTGCTCCACGGCGATCTGTGCCCCGGCCAGGAGGTCCACACCGATGCTGTTGACGCCCGCCACCTCACGGTCCTGGTTGAGCAGGACCCACGGAATATCGGCCTTCTCGAGGTCTTCCAGGTCCGGTTGAAACAGGACGCTGGCGAGTAATACGCCGTCCACCTGCCGCGCTGCCAGGTTCCTGACGTTCCGGCGTTCCTTGGAAATGTTGCCGTCGGAGTTGGTCAGCAGCAGCGCGTAGCCCCGCTCGGCCGCCGCGTCCTCCACAGCATGCGCGAGGAGCGAGAAGAAAGGGTTCGAGTTGTCGGGCACGATCAGCCCAAGTGTCTCGCTGGATCCCAACTTGAGGGCTCTGGCCGCCGCGTTGGGGCGGTAATCCAGGACGCGGATGGCGTCCTGGACCTTCGCCTCCGTGGCCGGAGCCACCTTCTTGGGCCCGCCATTCACTACATAACTGACGACGGCGGTGCTGACGCCCGCGTACCGGGCAACGTCCTTGCGGGTCACCGGGCCACGCGGGGCCTGCACTGTGGGAGTCGTCATGGTGTACATGCTAGCTATCAGATCCCCGGGGCGTCGCCGAAGTCGCGGATGGGCAGCCGTTCCCCGCCGCGGAGGGCCGACTCGTGCGCCACGATGCCGGGCAGCGTGAACCGGGAGGCAACCCAGGCGTTGACCGGCGGCTGCGTGCCGGTGTTGACCGCTGTCACGAAGTCATCCACCAGGAAGTGGTGGCTTCCATCGTGCCCGTTCGGTGCACCGCGGAACTCCGCCGGCAGCCGATCAGCGTCGTGGACAGGCGAGAGTCCGGAGACGAAGGCGTCCCTCAGTTCCGGCGCAACGTTGGCCAGCGACGGGTCGTCGAGGGACATGCTAGGCCGGGTTTCAAATTGCTCGGAAATGTCCTGGACGTTTTCCTTGTCCTGCCAGACGGAGACTTTTGCGAGCTGTTCGAAGCTGGCCTCCGTCCCGAAGAACCGGAACCGGGATTCCCTGATATGTGAGGGATATCCCACGCGGCGCATCTCGTTGGTGCGCATAACGCCGCCGTCATTGAGTTCAAAGAGGGCGGTGGCGTTGGAGAAGTCGTTGCCGAACATGCTGACTTCCTTGTCGAAGACACCATCGTTGCGGTCATCCTTGACTCCGACGCAGCTGACGCTGACCGCGTGGGCCGGGACGGCGCCGAGCACGCCGCCCACCGCGTGCGTCGGGTACAGCATCGGCGGGTAGCTGGCGGTCTCCTTCCAGCGGTCACCGCCGCTGTACTGGTAGGCATCGTAGAAGCCCAGGTCCATGTCGTGGACGTAGTCGCCTTCGCTGTAGAAGATCCGCCCGAATCGGCCGGCGGCGTGCTGTTGGCGCGCATAGACGGTGGCCGGGTTGTAATAGCTGGTCTCTCCCATCATGTAGACCTTTCCGGTCTCGCGCACGGCATCGATGATGCGGGCGATCTCTTCCTCGGAAATGGCCATGGGGACGGCTGAGTAGACGTGCTTTCCGGCGCGGAGTGCCTGCTCCACCAACGGTCCGTGTGTCCAGCGCTGGGTGAAGATGGCCACGGCGTCGACGTCGGAGGCAAGGAGGTCTTCAAAGCTCTCCTCCGACCCCGCCAAGTGGTAGCGGTCCACTGCCTCGGCCGCACGTTCGGGAAGATCATCCACCGCAAAGACGGCACTGACGCCGGGGTGGAGATTGAAGAGGTGCGCGAACTGGCCGCCGAACTGGCCAACTCCTACTACGCCGATTGAAAACGTCATTGTTTGCCTTCCCTGGATGCTGTGACGGAAGACCGGGCAAGCGCTGTCCGTCAGGATCCCCAGTGTTTCAGTTGAATCTACTCGAGTCAATAGCCTCGCGACTGGCTAAATTACTTCAAATAAAGAAGAAAATCCAATACTTGCCAGCTTTAATCTACTCGTGTAGATTTTTTATCAGTTGTTACCCACATCACAGTCAGGAAGGGGTCGAAGATGACCACCCTTACCAAGCAGCAGCGAGACCCGGCAGGCCGGGCGGCACGGTCCAAGACAGGAAATACCGGGAGTACCCGGAAGAAGAGCCGCACGCACCGGATGGGCGATCTGAGGATCGCGATGGTGTTTATCTTCCCGGCGATGATCGGGTTCTTGGCATTTTTCCTGATCCCCACGATCCGGGGTGTTTACCTCAGCTTTACCGAGTACAGCATCCTGGGTGATCCCACCTGGATCGGGATCAAGAACTACACCGCGATTTTCGCCGACGAACTGTTCTGGAACGCTATGAGCGTGACCCTGCAGTACGTGGCGCTGAACATCGGCTTCCAGACAGTCATTGCCCTGGGCCTGGCGCTGCTGATGCACCGCGTCGCGAAGTCCACGTTCATCCGGGGGGCGCTGCTGCTGCCGTTCCTGGTGGCCAACGTGATTGTCGCCCTCCTCTGGTTCTGGATGCTCGACTACCAGCTGGGCATCGTCAACGAAATCATCAGCTGGCTGGGCGGGCCCCGGATCGCGTTCTTCGGCAGCGAACAGTGGGCCATTCCCACCATCGCGTTCGTCAACGTCTGGCGCCACATGGGCTACACCGCCCTGCTGATCTTCGCCGGACTGCAGTCAATCCCCAGCCACGTCTACGAGGTCGCCTCCCTCGACGGGGCGTCGCCGACCCGGACGTTCTGGTCCATCACCATGCCGCTGCTGCGCCCGGTGCTGGTACTCGTCCTTGTGGTCACCGTCATCGGTTCCTTCCAGGTCTTCGACACCGTGGCCGTCACCACCGCTGGCGGCCCCATCAACGCCTCCCGCGTCATCCAGATGTACATCTACCAAAAAGCATTCACCGAGTCCGACTTCGGGTACGCCTCCGCACTCTCTGTCATTCTCTTCGTCATCCTCGCCCTGGTCGCCTTCGTTCAAATGAAGTTCCTCAAGGGCAACGAATCGGACCTGGACTAAGGACCCCCGCCATGACCACTTCGACTCCGTCCCGCCACGACCCGGCCGCCCGCACCCGCACCCGCACCCGCACCCGCACCGCCCTCATCATCAAGCCCCGCAAGCCGTTCAACTGGCGACGCGCCGGGGCCTGGACCCTGGTAGCCATCGCGCTGGTCGTCACCATCGCCCCGTTCCTGTGGATGCTCCGCACCGCCCTCTCCAGCAACCATTCCCTCGCCGCGAACGCCGGCAACCTCCTGCCGGCCGACTTCAGCTGGGGCGCCTTCAAACGCGTCCTGGGCTTGCAAACCCCCGAGGAAGCAATCGCCGAAGGCGGCTCCGGAGCTGCCATCAACTTCTGGTGGTATCTGCGCAGCTCCATCATCGTCTCCACCCTTGTCACCGCCGGACAGGTGTTCTTCAGCTCCATGGCCGCCTACGCCTTCTCACGGCTGCGCTGGCCCGGCCGGGAAAAAGTCTTCGCACTGTTCCTGGCCACCATGATGGTCCCGCCGATCTTCACCGCGCTGCCCAATTTCCTGATGATCAAGAACCTCGGACTCCTGAACACCTACGCCGGCATCATCCTGCCGTTCCTGTTCATGACCCCGTTCGCGATCTTCTTCCTGCGCCAGTTCTTCATGAGCATGTCGCGGGAAGTGGAGGAAGCCGCCATGCTCGACGGCGCCAGCAAGTTCCGCATCTTCTTCAAGATCGTGTTGCCCAACGCCGGCGCCCCCATGGCCACCCTGGCGCTGCTGACCTTCATCGGCACCTGGAACGAATACTTCTGGCCACTGCTCGTAGGCCAGGACGAATCCGTCCGGGTCCTCACCGTCGGACTGGGCGTCTTCAAATCCCAGTCCCCGCAGGGCGCCCCCGACTGGTCCGGCCTGATGGCCGCCACCCTCATCGCCGCCCTGCCCGTCCTGATCCTCTTCATCGCCTTCGGCAAGAGGGTAGTGAACTCCATCGGCTTCTCCGGCATCAAATAACCCCTCGCTTCACTCCTCCCCCGTAACACCCTCGAAAGGTCCACCATGAAGAAAACCCTTGGCATCGCCGCTGCTGCTGCTGCCATCGCCCTGTCCCTCTCCGCCTGCGGCGCACCCGCTCCGACCTCCACCGAGGCCAAAGGCGAAATCAACTACTGGCTCTGGGACGCCAACCAGCTCCCTGCCTACCAGCAGTGCGCCGATGACTTCACCAAGGCCAATCCGGACATCAAGGTCAAGGTCACCCAGCGCGGCTGGGACGATTACTGGACCACCCTGACCAACGGCTTCGTCGCCGGAACGGCGCCGGACGTCTTCACCGACCACCTGGCCAAATACCCCGAGTTCGCCGCCAAGAAGCAGCTCCTCGCCCTGGACGACGCCGTCAAGAACGACAAGCTCGACCTGGACATCTACAACAAGGGCCTGACCGATTTGTGGGTTACCGAAGACGGCAAACGCTACGGTCTGCCCAAGGACTGGGACACCGTCGCGATGTTCTACAACAAGAAGCTCGTCACTGATGCGGGCTACACGGAAGAGCAGCTCAAGGGCCTCGACTGGAACCCGAAGGACGGCGGCAGTTACGAGAAGGCCATCGCGCACTTGAGCGTGGACAAGAACGGTGTCCGCGGCGACGAGTCCGGCTTCGACAAGAACAACGTCGCGGTCTATGGTTTGGGCCTGGAAAACTCCGGCGCCGGCACCGGCCAGACCCAGTGGAGCTTCCTCAGCGCCACCATGGGCTGGACCCACAATGACAAGAACCCGTGGGGCAAGGACTTCAACTACAACGACCCCAAGTTCCAGGAAACCATCGCCTGGTGGGCCGGACTCGTTGACAAGGGCTACATGCCCAAGCTCGAAACCACCGTGGGTGCCAGCGTGACTGATAACTTCGGGGCCGGCAAGGCCGCCATCAACACCAACGGCTCCTGGATGATCGGGCAGTACACCAGCTACAAGGGAGTGGAAACAGGCATCGCCCCCACACCCAAGGGACCGGACGGCAAGCGCGCGTCCATGTTCAACGGCCTGGCCGACTCCATCTGGGCCGGAACCAAGAGCCCGGCAGCCTCCATCAAATGGGTCGAATACCTCGCCTCGGCAAAATGCCAGGACGTCGTGGCGGCTAAAGCAGTCGTTTTTCCCGCCATCACTTCCTCCTCCGAGCTCGCCGCCAAGGCGTTCGAGGCCAAGGGTATTGACGTCACCGCCTTCACCACCCATGTCACGGACGACACCACGTTCCTCCTCCCGATCGCGGACAAAGCGGCCAAGGTCGAGGGCATCATGAAGCCGGCCATGGACGCAGTCCTCTCCGGCAAGAAGCCGGTCAGCTCCCTCAGCGACGCCAACGAACAGGTCAACGCCCTCTTCAAGTAGGCCAGAAGCTTGACCGGCTGTGCGCCGCGGGCATTGCGTTCCGCGGCGCACAGCCTGGCTTTTTTTATCACTCCCACCCTTTAGAAGGACAGCATTCAATGGACCCCCTCCACCTCCGTTCCGCCGGCACCAGCCTGGTGGTCAGTTTCGACAGCGGGGAGGCCGAGGTCATCCACTGGGGCGCGGATCTTGGCAGCACCCTGCCGGACCTCGCCATCCTCGGCGAACCGATCCCCCACTCCGCCATCGACGCCAACGTGCCCGCCGGCCTCCTGCCGCAGGCATCCTCCAGCTGGCGCGGCCGTCCCGCCCTCCGCGGCCACCGCACCGCCGACGGCGTCTCCGGCCTCGACTTCTCGGCCCGCCTCCGCGTCGTGACAACGAGCGCCGAGGGCAATTCCGCCGTCATCGTCCAGGCCGATTCCGACGCCGGCCTCACTGTCTCGTCCGCATTGACACTGCACGACGGCGGCCTGCTGGAGCTGCGGCACACCCTCACCAACGACGGCGCCACGCCCTACCAGCTCGACGAGCTGGCCACCGTCCTCCCGGCGGCGCCCGACGCCGTCGAACTCTTGGACCTGACCGGGCGCTGGTGCCGGGAACGCCACCCGCAGCGCCGCCCCATCCAGCAGGGCACCTGGGTCCGCACCGGCCGGCACGGCCGCACCGGACACGACTTCTCGCTGCTCTTCGCCGCCGGCACCGCCGGGTTCGGCAACCGCCACGGTAAGGTTTGGGCCACGCACCTGGCCTGGAGCGGCAACCACGAACAGTTCGCGGACAGCATTGGCGATGGCCGCACCATGATCGGCGGCTCCGAACTCCTGGGCCCGGCCGAGGTCATCCTCGCACCCGGCGCCAGCTACACCACACCGGCGCTCTTCGCCGCATACTCGGACCGCGGCCTGGACGGCATCAGCGAGGCGTTCTACAGCTGGTTTCGGTCCCGCCCCCACCACGTGCTCCCAGCAGCCGCCGCCGGCACTTCGACTCCCGGCAAGCCCCGCCCGGTGGTGCTCAACACCTGGGAAGCGGTCTACTTCGACCACAACCTCTCCACCCTGATCGAGCTGGCCGACTCCGCCGCCGAACTGGGCGTGGAACGGTTTGTGCTCGACGACGGCTGGTTCCGCGGCCGCCGCGACGACCACGCCGGCCTGGGCGACTGGTACGTCGACGAATCGCTCTGGCCCGACGGCCTCACGCCCCTGATCGACGCCGTGACCTCACGCGGGATGGAATTCGGGCTCTGGGTGGAACCGGAAATGGTCAACCTGAACTCCGACATTGTCCGCGCGCACCCAGAATGGATCGTTGGTCCGTCCGTCCAGAGCTACAAGGACGGCGGCCGCCTGCCCCTTGAATGGCGGAACCAGCATGTGATCGACCTCGTGAACCCGGAAGGGTGGCAGTACATTTTCGACCGCGTCGACACCCTGCTGCGCGAGAACAACATCAGCTACCTCAAATGGGACCAGAACCGGGACCAGCTCGAACACGGCCACGCCGGCCGCTCTTCGGTCCACGAACAGACCCTCGCCGCCTACCGCCTCTTCGACGAACTCAAAAAGGCCCACCCCGGCGTCGAAATTGAAAGCTGCTCCTCCGGCGGCGCCCGCGTGGACCTGGGCATCCTGGAACGCACCGACCGGATCTGGGCCTCGGACTGCAACGACGCGCTCGAACGGCAGACCATCCAGCGCTGGACCGGACTGGTGATCCCGCCGGAGCTCGTGGGCGGCCACGTCGGACCCACCACCTCGCACACCACAGCCCGCACGCACGATCTGTCCTTCCGCGCCATCACGGCACTGTTCGGCCACTTCGGCATGGAGTGGGATGTCCGCAGCGTCCAGGGCGCCGAGCGCGAGGAACTCAAACGCTTCATCAGCCTCTACAAGGAACACCGCGCCCTGATCCATAGCGGGCACATGGTCCGCGCTGACCTCGCTGATGACTCGCTCATGCTCCACGGCGTAGTTGCCGACAGCGGTGCAGACATGGGTAAAGGTTCGACGGCGGCACTGTTCGCCCTGGTCAGCACACGCACCGCCTTCGCGGAACAACCCGGACGGATCACCATCCCCGGGCTGTACCCGGACCGGGACTACCAGGCAGAAGCCATCTTCCCGGCCCCGGCCGATGCCGACTACGCCCACACCTTCACCCAGGTCCAGCCCCCCGCCTGGCTAGCAGACGGCGCAGTGGCCAGCGGCCGGTTCCTCGCCCAAGTGGGCCTGCCCATGCCCGCACTCAACCCGGAACACGCCCTCGTCCTGAGGTTCACGGCCCTGTAACCGCCAGATGGCCTCCTGCGCAAGCACTGATCGTAAGAATGCGCGGCAGGCCATCCCAGGCGCTAGATTTGCATCCATGACTGAAGCCACCACCGCTGCCGGACGCGGCACCATCCTTGTGATCAACGGCCCCAACCTCAATCTGTTGGGCACCCGTGAGCCGGAGAAGTACGGTACCTCCACCCTCGCGGACGTGGAGCAACTGGCAGCCAGCACGGCGCAGGCCCACGGTTTCAACGTGGAATGCGTCCAGTCCAACCATGAGGGTGTGCTTCTGGACGTCATCCACGCAGCCCGTGGCACCGCCGTCGGGATTGTGCTTAACGCCGGCGCCTTCACCCACACGTCCGTGGCCCTGCGCGACGCCCTGGCGGCAGTGCAGCTGCCCGCAGTCGAGGTCCACATCACCAACGTGCACCAGCGTGAGGACTTCAGGCACCACTCGTTCCTGTCCCCGGTCTGCGCCGCGGTGATCGTGGGCGCCGGGGTCTTCGGCTACAAGCTGGCCATCGACTACCTCGCCGAAACGCTGTAGCTGGGCGCCGGCTGGCTCAGTCCGCCATGGCTATTTCTGGATGCACTGCCCGGAGGAGACGGGTGCGCTGAGGCTTGCGGCCTGGGACGCGACCGGGAACAGGTCATCTATGGTGATGGCGAATCCCATTTCGGTGCCTGAGGTTGCCTTGGCGAAAATGACGCCGGCCACCAGTCCCTCCATGGTCAGCAGCGGCCCGCCCGAGTTACCAGGCTGGACATCGCCGGCCAGGCGATAGATCGCCGAGGGGGCAGGGTTTTCGCCGTAGATATCAGGGACCAGAACTGACGTAATGTCCTGAACCGTGGCGGGTTTGGACTGGAACGGACCGCCGTGCGGATACCCCGCGAAGGCGGCCGGGCTGCCGTTCGGAAGGTCGGACGTCAATGTGAGCGGCTCCGAAGGCAACCCGTCCACGGCCAGGACGGCGAGGTCGTGCCGGGTGTCGAAGTACACCACCCGGCCGGGCATCGCGCCGCCGTCGGGAATTTCAACCACCGGCTGCGACACGCCCGCCACAACATGGGCGTTGGTCACAACCCGGCCCGGGGAAACCACAAAACCGGTGCCGGTCTGGTTCTGCCCGCATTGGTAGGCGGTTCCGGCAATTTTCAGGACTGACCGCGCGGCCAGGTTCAGCGCCGGCGTATCGGTACTGGCATTGGGCACCGCCACTGGCTGCCCCTGGTCCAGACCTTCCAGCAGCGTGGGAATTCCGTTGCCGATCACAGTGGACCGCAGCTGCGCCATGGTGGTCTTCAACGGAACAGGCGTCAGCCCGTCGATGTACCGGATGACTTTGGACTCGGCCAGTTGCTGCGACACTAACGGAACGCCCAGGGCGCTGATGCTGAAGGCGAGCATGGACATCACCAGGGCCGAAACCACGACGTTGACGGCCCCGCCCACCAGCCGGTCCACCGCGCGCAGCGGCTTGATCCGCACGGCGCCGCGGATTGTGCGCCCGATCATGGTCCCGAGGCCGTGGCCCAGGGCCATGAGTACGACGGCGGCGGCCACGATCGCGGTCAGCCTCCAGCCGGAGTCATCCACGAAGCCGCTGACCAGTGGAACGGCAAAGAATGCGGCCACAGCGCCCGCGGCGAAGCCTGCGATACCGCCGAGCGTGACCAGGAAGCCGTTGCGCAGGCCATAGATCAGGTAAGACAGCAGGGCAAGGATCAGCGCCAGGTCCAGAACGGTCAAACCAAACACTGACGCTCCTCTAATACGGTTGAGCCCCAATTCTAGTGGGGCAAGCTGACATTGTTCTGCGGGCGCCAGTCGCCCGCCCCTGCGGGCCGGGTTCGCCCCACGTTCGGTCGTAAAAATCACACCCCCGGCGGGGCCGGACACCGGATCGTGCCCGCATTAGTCACTGTCAGCGGCGTTTCCGCTGCCAAGTACGTCACAGAAGCTTGAAAATTCTGAAACAATGGCAAAAGCGCCACAGCCGACACTTTTTATTCAGGAGATTTCATGGACATCGAGGTACTGCGCCGAGCACCCTTATTTGCCACGCTCGACGACGAAGCATTCCGCCTGCTGACGGACGAGCTGACCGAGGTGGACCTCTCCCGCGGTGCCTCGGTATTCCGCGAGGGCGACCAGGGCGACCAGCTCTACTTCATCGTCTCCGGCAAGGTGAAGCTGGGCCGCACGTCCCCCGATGGCAGGGAGTCCCTGCTCGCCATCCTGGGCCCGGGTGAATTGTTCGGCGAAATGGCACTCTTTGACCCCAGCCCGCGCACGGCCACGGCGACGGCAGTCTCCGAAACCCGCCTCGCGGGCCTGAAGAACGAAAGCCTCAACGCCCTGCTGCGGACGCGCCCCGAGGTTTCGGCGCAGCTGCTGCAGGCTCTGGCCCGCCGCCTGCGCCGCACCAACGATTCGCTCTCGGACCTGGTGTTCTCCGACGTCCCCGGCCGCGTGGCCAAGGCCCTGCTGGATCTGGCCGATCGCTTCGGCCGCCCCGCAACGGACGGCGTCCTGGTAGCCCACGAGCTCACGCAGGAAGAACTGGCCCAGCTGGTAGGCGCCTCCCGCGAGACTGTCAACAAGGCTCTGGCAGAGTTCGTCCAGCGCGGCTGGCTCCGCCTCGAAGCCCGCGCCGTAGTGATCCTGGACATGCAGCGCCTGCGCCAGCGCTCCCGCTAAACGTTCAAAAGTTCCGCATGAAGAAGGCCGGCCCGAAGAATCGGAGCCGGCCTTCTGCGTTGGTGCCGAAAGCGGATCGGAAATGGGGATCCGGCAGCGTGCGCCAGAGCGACGAAGGAGCAGCACGCAGAGGATTTCCGTTTTCGGTCCGCGGAGCTAGCGCTCGCGCTGCGGGTCCCCGGCTACGGTTTGGGCGGCCTCGACTTCGAGCATCAGCGTGCCCTCTTCGTCGACGAGCCGCGCCTGATACACGTGGGGTTTGCGCTTGTAGCTGAGGTAGGCGATGCAGCCGTTCGCAGCGGCCATCTTCTCGAGCATGATCTCCGAGCCCGGCACCAGGAGCTGGCCAAGCGTGAGGCCCACGGTGTTCTCCTGGCCTGCTTCATCGCCCAGTGCGTTGGTGCTGCGCGCGGCGATGGCCTGTGTGGCGCACACCCAGCGGCCCCAGACGCCTTTGCTCTGCAGCAGGCTGGGCTGCTGGTTCATGGGGACTGTGGCGGCGAAATAGCGGGTGTCGAAGCGGCGGTGCGCGAAGTCGGGGCTGCGCCAGTTGACAAGCGGCTTCAGGAGGTCGGTCCGCAGCGAGAGTCCCCGCTTGGCGAGCACCTCCGTGAAGGTCTTCTCCTGGTCGGCGACCGCCACGCGTGCACGCATCCAGTCGTGGGTTGAGGTGCCTTCAACCGTGGTGGACATGTCCGGCCCGGCGAGCAGCACGCCGGTTTCCTCAAACAGTTCTCGGATGGCGCCCACCACGTGGCGGCGCGCCAGCCCGACGTCGTTCGTCCCCATCTGCTCGGCCCAATGCTGGGGTGAGGGGCCCAGCCAGCCGACGGCGTCGTCGTCGGACGCCTCCAGGGAACCTCCGGGGAAGGCTAGGACGCCTAACGGCGAGGAGCCGGGCCGGTAACCCAGCCACGTCTCCAGGCCGGTGGGCGAGTCACGCAGCAGCACCACAGAGGATGCGTAGCGGGCGGCGCGCGGGGTCCGCTCGCCGTGTTCGAGCCAGCTTTGGGCGGCCCCTTCAAGATCCGGAGGAAGGGCAAACAAGCGTCGGGCGAGGTGCGGCAATTGAGTGAACCGGGTCCTTAGCTGAATTCAGCGATCAGTTCGACCTCTACGGGAGAGTCGAGCGGAAGGACCGACACGCCGACGGCGGAGCGGGCGTGCCTGCCTGCGTCACCGAAGACCTGGCCGAGGAGCTCGGACGCACCGTTGATGACGCCGGGCTGTCCGGTGAAGGCCGGATCAGAGGACACGAAGCCCACCACCTTGACGATGCGGGTGATGCGGTCCAGATCGCCGATGACGCTCTTAATGGCCGCCAGCGCGTTGATGGCGCAGACGGCGGCGTAGGCCTTGGCGTCCTCAGGGGACACGGTGGGCTCATCAGAGTGGCCTTCCGTGCCGGTGGAGACTTTGCCGGTTGCCTCGAGTTTGCCATTAATAAACGGCAGCTGGCCGGAGGTGTAAACATGGCTGCCGGTGATGACGGCCGGGACGTAGGCTGCTACGGGCGCGGCCACCTCGGGGAGGGTCAGTCCCAACTCGGCGAGGCGCTGCTCGACGGCGGAAACCGGCGCTGATTCAGACGCGTTTTCCGGCGTGGGTAAAGGGCCGGACGTGGTCTCTGCGGGGGTGCTCATGGCTACTGCTTCTCCCTCTTCAGGTAGGCAACCAGGCCGTTGCCGTCCGGTCCGGTGATTACCTGGACGAGCTCCCAGCCGTCCTCTCCCCACTGATCCAGGATCTGCTTGGTGGCGTGAATAATGAGCGGAATCGTGGCGTACTCCCATTTGGTCATGAAAGAAAGACTAGTCGTTGCCGGTAAAGTGGAAAACATGGTGACTCGTAAGAACCCCATTTTCGACACGGCCACTACCCTCGGAAAGATCTTTGGCTTCCTTGGTGTGAGCGCAATTTGTGGTGTCCTGGTGGCGGGCCTGCTTGTCCCGGCCGCCGCTGTTTCTGGCAGCGCGGCAAGCGGCTCCATCGAGTTCTTCGATACCCTCCCGGCAGAGCTGCAGGTGGACCCGCCCAGCCAGTCCACCCGGATCCTCGCCTCGGACGGCAGCCTGATCGCGAACCTGTATGAGGAAAACCGGACCAAGGTTGCCCTCGACCAGATCTCGCCGTTCATGAAAAAAGCCATCATCGCTGTCGAGGACAGCCGGTTCTACGAGCATGGCGGTGTGGACACCACCGGCATCCTCCGCGCCATGGTCAGCACAGCCCGTGGCAACAAACAGGGTGCCTCCACCATCACCCAGCAGTACGTGAACAACGTGCTCAACGCCAACCTCGCCGCCGAGGGAAACACCGCGGACATCAAGCTCAACGGTGTTAACAAGGGCGTCGGAGATAAGCTTCGCGAAATGAAGCTCGCGATCGCCCTGGAGAAGGAATTCTCCAAGGAGCAGATCCTCGAGGGTTACCTCAACATCGTCTTCTTCAACCGCGACGCCTACGGCATCGAGGCCGCGTCCAAATTCTTCTTCAGCACCACGGCTAAGGATCTGACCCTCCCGCAGGCAGCACTCCTTGCAGGCCTCGTGAACAGCCCGTCGGCCTTCGACCCGATCACCAACCCGGAGAACGCCAAGGAGCGTCGCGACCTGGTGCTTGGCCTGATGCTGAACCAGGAAAAGATCACCCAGGCCGATCACGACGCCGCCGTGGCCACCCCGGTTGAGCCGAAGGTCACGCCGGCGCGCCAAGGCTGCGCCTACGCCTCCACGGCACCCTATTTCTGCGACTATGTGCTTCACCTGCTGCTGAACAACCCGGCCTACGGTGCGACCCCCGAGGAGCGCGTCAATAGCATCTTCCGTGGCGGCCTGACCATCACCACCACGCTGGACGTCAACGCGCAGAAGGTTGCCCAAGCTGAGTCAGACGCGGCTGCCGGCGCCAACCCGGACAACTGGGGCGCGTCCATAGTCTCTGTACAGCCCAACACCGGCAAGATCCTGAACATGGCGCAGAACACCTCATTCCTGCCAACGGAGGGGAAGTTCAACCAGACGCAGAACTTCAACGTGGACAAACGGGACAAGGACGGCAACGACCTCAACGGCCTGGGCGGATTCCAGCCCGGCTCCACCATGAAGCCCTTCACGTTCGCCGAATGGCTGAACGAGGGCAAGTCCATGAACACCAACGTCAACGCCGCCACCCGCACGTACCCGCAGAACTTCCCCTGGAAGAACACCTGCCCGGAACCCACAGTGGGCTGGTACGACGCCAGGATTCCCGGCAGCTTCGACCTGCAGAACTCCGACGACGGCTACTACCGGAACATGACCGTCCTGTACGGCCTGCAGAACTCGATCAACACGGCCACCTTCGCCTCCGCGGCGCAGGTTGACCTCTGCGGCATCCAGAAGATCGTGGATGCGGTCGGAATCCACGGTGGCCTGCCGGTGGGTGACAACTTCCATCCGCCGGTCAAGATGACCACTTTGGCCAACCTGATCGGCTCAACGCAGACGGCCCCGCTCACGATGGCCTCCGCGTTTGCCACATTCGCCAACGACGGCAAGTACTGCGAGCCCATCGCCATCACCTCTGTCTCGGACCAGACCGGCGCGCAGCTCCCGGCCCAGGCCACGAGCTGCCGCGATGCCGTCAAACCGGAGGTCGCCCGGGGCGTGGCATATGCCATGCAGAAGGTACTTGATGAGGGTTCAGGATCGCTCATCAAGCCGCGGCTCTCCACCAAAACCAACTTCCCGGTGGCGGCCAAGACCGGCACCAACGACACCAACGGCTCCACCTGGGTGGTCGGTTACACCACCGGTGTGGCCACCGCAGCGTGGTTCGGTGACCCGCTGGGTGACCAGCTCCGGCCCGGCCGGAACCTGACGGTCAACGGACAGTTCTACAAGGCGATCGACGGTTACATGATCGCCGGGCCCATGTTCTCCAAGTACATGGCCCAGGTCGCTCCAGCGTACGGCACCAATGCGTTCACGGCGCCGCCCACCAACATGGTGAACGGAACGCCTGTTCGGACCACTCCGTCACCTCAGGCCACCGCGCCCGCCCCGGCCCCGGAGCCGTCTGCCCCGCCGACACCGAACCCCGCACCGGGCAACAGCGACAAGAGCAAGGGCTAGCCACTCATGGCAGTCAGCCCAACGTTGGCCAGCCGCGTCCGGAACATCGGGCGCGGCTTTGCCGTCACCGCCGGCGCGGGAACTGCAGCGGGCCTCGCAGCCTTCGGATACGGGCTGTGGGAGAAAAACCAGTTTGTCCTGCGCGAGGAGACGCTGCCCATCCTGCCCGCAGGCCACGAGCCCTTCCGCGTCCTGCATCTGAGCGACATCCACTTCGTCCCGGGCCAGGACACCAAGGCACGCTGGCTGGAGTCGCTGGCGTCGCTGGAGCCGGACCTGGTGGTCAACACCGGGGACAACCTCAGCCACGTCAAAGCCGTGGAACCGCTGCTCAAGGCGCTGCGGCCGCTCCTGGAATTTCCCGGCGTTTTCGTCCCCGGCTCCAATGACTACTACGGCCCGAGCTTCAAAAACCCCGCCTCCTACCTGCTGGGCCCATCCAAAGCCAAGCCCAAAGCCATCGAGCTGGACTGGCCGCGGCTGCGGTCCGGCTTCGGCATGGGCGGCTGGGTGGATCTCACCAACAGGCACCAATCCGTGGTGTTGAAAAGGATCCGGTTCGACTTTTCCGGCGTGGACGATCCGCACCTGGGCCGGGAACGCTACGCGGGCTGGCCCCGCGGCACCCGGGACCAAGACCAGAACGCTCACCTTCGGGTTGCGGTCATCCATGCCCCCTACCAGCGGGTCCTGGACCATTTCACGCGGGACGGCGCTGACCTGCTGCTGGCGGGCCACACCCATGGCGGGCAGCTCTGCGTTCCCGGCTACGGCGCCCTGACAGCCAACTGCGACCTCCCCACGTGGCGGGCGAAGGGACTCAACAACTGGGAAAGCAACGGACGCACGACGCCGGTCAACGTCTCCGGCGGCATCGGCACCTCCCGGTTCGCTCCCATCCGCATCGCCTGCAAACCCGAGGCTGTCCTGCTGACGCTGACCTCCGCCGAATAACCCCGTTGCTCTATCACTTCGAGTCGCTAACGGGCTCGAATGGCAACCGGAAGTGATAGAGCAACCGGGGGCGGGCGTGTGAATGGTCTCACGCCATGGCATAGGGTAGTTGCTAAGGGAAACTACATTCGATTTAGAGCTTGAGAAGCGGGCATGGCCAAGCAGACCTCATTTTTCAGATCCATCAGCCGCCTTTATCCTCACGTGAGGCCGATCATCCCCCGGCTGGTGATGGGCCTCCTCTGCGCACTCCTGGCCAGCGTCGTGGCGCTCACCATCCCGCAGGTGCTGCGGGTCCTCGTCAATGAGTCCCTCACACCCGGTGGCGCGTCGGACGCCGTCTGGACTGCCGCCGTCGTCATCCTTGTCCTGGGTATCGCGGAAGCGGGACTCGTGGCCCTCCGCCGGCAGTTTGTGATTAACCCCGCCACCACTGTTGAAACCCGGATGCGGGTCTCGCTCTACGGGCACCTGCAGGACCTGACCGTGTCCTTCCACGACCGCTGGGGCTCCGGCCAACTGCTGTCACGCGCCATGACGGACCTGAACTTCCTGCGTCGCTGGATGGCGTTCGGTGCCATCATGCTGGTGGTCACCACGCTCACGGTGGTCATCGGCATTGTGGTCATGTTCTCCATGAGCTGGCAGCTGGCCCTGATCTTCCTGGCCGCGGCGGCGCCCATCATGGCCTACGGTTTCCGGTTCCGGACCCGCTTCAGCAAGGTGGCACGCCGGAGCCAGGACCAGGCCGGCGACCTCGCCACCACGGTGGAGGAATCCGTCCACGGCATCCGCGTCCTGAAGGCCTTCGGCCGCAGCCGCGAAGCCCTGGAGAACTTCAACGAGCAGGCCGAGGAACTCCGCCAGACCGAGATCGTGAAGGCGAAGCACCAGGCGACGTTCACCATGGTAGTCACCCTGCTGCCGGAACTCGCGCTCGGCGCCGGGCTGGTGGTGGGCGTGATGCTCTGCGCCAGTGGCCAGCTAAGCATCGGCGCGCTGGTGGCGTTCTTCGCCACCGCCGCCGTCATCGCGACGCCCGTGGAATTCTCCGGCATGCTGCTGGCCATGGCACTCACCGCCAAATCCGCCGTCGACCGCCACTTCGAGGTCATGGATTCGGTCAACACCATCACCAGTCCCCCGGAGCCGCGCACCCCCTCGCTGCTGTTGGGCGCACTCAGCTTCAACAACGCCACATTCGCGTTCGAGGACGCACCGGACAAACCCATCCTCACGAACATCAACCTGGACGTCCGGCCGGGCGAAACCATGGCACTGGTGGGCATCACGGGCAGCGGCAAGAGCGCTCTGATCCAGCTGGTCCCGCGCCTCTACGACGTCACCGATGGCTCCATCACCATTGACCGTGTGGACCTGCGCGAGTTCGACGTCGACGGGCTCCGGCGCGTGGTCGGCGTCGCGTTCGAGGACACCACGTTGTTCTCCAGTTCCGTCCGCGACAACGTGCTCCTCGGGGCACCGGACCGCAGCGAGGAAGCCCTGGACGAAGCCCTGGATGTGGCGCAGGCCCACTTCGCATACTCGCTGCCGGAGGGCGTGGACACCCTCATCGGCGAGGAGGGTCTGAGCCTCTCCGGCGGGCAGCGGCAGCGGATTGCCCTGGCACGGGCCATCGCGGCGCGGCCCCGGGTCCTGGTGCTGGACGACCCGCTGTCCGCCCTGGACGTGCACACCGAGGAGCTTGTGGAAATCCGGCTCCGCGCGGTCCTGAAGGACACCACAACGCTGATCGTCGCGCACCGCCCGTCCACCGTGGCGCTGGCCGACCGGGTGGCGCTGCTCAAGGACGGCCGGATCGCGGCCGTCGGAACCCACACCGAACTGCTGGCGCACAACCCCCACTACCGCTATGTCATCGCCAGCCTGGGCCAGGAACCCCGGGACCTGGACTCGGAGCTGTCCGAGCTTGAGGACGAGTCAAAGGACAGCATCCGATGAGCAACGCAACCTTCGGCACCGCCAACGAGGACAACACGCACCTCAGCAAGGCGGACAGCAAAACAGTACGACGGCGGTCGCTCGCCCTTTTGGCCGCACTGATCCGGCCGGTGCGGCTCAGGTTCTGGCTGACCATCGCCACGGTGGTCCTGTCCCAGGCCGCGCGCGTGGCCGGGCCGGCCCTGATCGCTTTCGGCATCGACCACGCGCTCCCGTCACTGCAGGCAGGCGACAACCTCCCGCTGGTGTTCACCGGCGTCGCCTACCTGCTCGCGGCTATCGCGACGGCGGGACTCACCGCCCTCTACGTCACCTCCACCGCGCGGCTCAGCCAGGCCATGCTGCTGGACCTGCGCGTCCGGGTCTTCCGGCACACCCAGCGCCTGAGCCTGGAATTCCACGAAAAGTACACGTCCGGCCGGATCATCGCCCGGCAGACCTCGGACCTGGAGGCGCTGCGGGAACTCCTCGATTCCGGTGTCAGCTCCCTCGCCTCGGGCCTGCTGTTTATGGTCTTCACGGCGGTCACGGTATTTGCGCTGGACTGGCGCAGTGGGCTGATCGTGCTGGCCGCGGGCGTCCCCATGTACTTCCTGTCTCGCTGGTACCAGAAGCACTCCCAGATCGTGTTCCGTGAGTCCCGGGTAGTTTCCGCCCGGCTCATTGTGCACTTTGTGGAAACCATGACCGGGATTCGGGCGGTGAAGGCCTTCCGCAAGGAGACCGAGAACGCCCGGAAGTACGGCCAGTTGTCCGAGGACTACCGGCTGGTTACCGTGCGCTCCATCAACCTCAACGGCATCTTCCAGCCCGGCCTGGTGCTGATCGGCAACGTCTGCGTGGCCGTGGTGCTCCTGTTCGGCGGGTTCCGCGTCCTTGGCGGGGACCTCGCCGTGGGCGTGCTGCTGGCGTTGATGCTTTCCACCAAGCGCTTTTTCCAGCCAGTGGACCAGATGGCCATGTTCTACAACTCGTTCCAGAGTGCCCAGGCGGCCCTGGAGAAGGTCTCCGGCCTGCTGGAAGAGGTTCCCACGGTCCGGCCGCCCAAGAACCCCGTGGCGCTCCGCGATGCCCGGGGCACCATCGACTTCAAGGGTGTGGAGTTCGGCTACGGCGACGGCCCGGTCATCATTCCCACCATGGACCTGCACATCCCCGCCGGCCAGACCGTGGCCCTGGTGGGGCAGACCGGTGCTGGAAAATCAACGTTGGCCAAGCTGATCGCCCGCTTCTACGACGTCTCCTGCGGTTCCCTGACCCTGGACGGCGTGGACCTGCGCAGCCTGACCACCACGGACCTGCGCCGGAACATCGTGATGGTCACCCAGGAGGCGTTCCTGTTCAGCGGGTCCGTGGCGGACAACATTGCCCTGGGCCGGCCGGAGGCAACCCGGGCGGAAATCGAGGACGCTGCCCGGGCCGTGGGCGCCCATGACTTCATTACCGATCTCCCCGAAGGCTATGACACGGATGTCAATAAGCGCGGCGGCCGGGTGTCCTCCGGTCAACGGCAGTTGATCAGCTTCGCCCGGGCGTTCCTTGCCCGGCCGGCGGTGCTGATCCTGGACGAGGCCACCTCGTCCCTGGACATCCCCTCCGAGCGGCTCGTCCAGAGCGGCTTGGCTCGCCTTCTGCGGGCAACGTCCGACGCCGGCACTACGTTGGGTGCGCCGGGTTCGTCTAGTGCGGTCCCCGCAGCTGCGGGCTCTGCGGTTGCTGGATCCGCTGCTGCCGGCGGTGGCCGGACAGCACTGATCATCGCGCACCGCCTCTCCACCGTTGAAACAGCCGACCGTGTCCTGGTGGTCCACGACGGCCGCGTGGTCGAGGATGGGACGCCTGCAGACCTCATCGGTGCCGGCGGACGCTTCGCAGACCTCCACGGCGCTTGGAAGGACTCCCTGGTCTGACCCGCGCGGTCGGGCTTTTCCAGCGTCGGGATGTCCCAGCGGCCGCCGATTTCGCATCCGGGCCTGGCGTCGGCTATCCTTGTAAAGTTGCTTTTGCAGCGGATCGGGATGTGGCGCAGCTTGGTAGCGCGCGTCGTTCGGGACGACGAGGTCGCAGGTTCAAATCCTGTCATCCCGACCAATAGAAAGAGGGTCTCCCCAAAGGGAGGCCCTCTTTTGCATCTCCCGGCTGTCACGTACCGGACAGCGAGCGGTCAAGTGCCATGACAAAGAAATAGCCCCGGGGCATGATGACCATGCCCCGGGGCCGCGCCTCCTGAGAGGATTTCTTACATCGGGTCGGGCCAGTTGCCCACGTACGTAGTGTAGGTCGTGCCGGTCTTGTCCTTAACGGGCTTGGACATGGGATCGGGCCAGTTGCCAACGGCTACGGATACGCCGGTGGTGTCGGCGATGGAACCTGCCGACAGGACAGCCGGGGCCGCCGCAGAAAATGCCAAGGCCGCAGCGAGTACGCCAGCGGCCGCAATCTTCTTCAACATATAAGTTCCTCAATACGAGTCGGATTCGTTACAAAGTCAGCACTGTCCTTGTTGACATACATTGTAAAATGTTTTCCACAGGGACTGTCAAGCATTGCGTACAAAGTCTGTCCAGAATTAGGAGGATACCCGTGGGCAACGGATTCGGGGAGAAGCTCCGAGCGGAGCGTCTCGAACGTGGGCTGACACAGGCTGAACTGGGCAAGGACCTGTATTCCCCCAGTTATATCTCCCTCCTCGAAACCGGCCGCCGTGAGCCGACGGCCGAAGTGATCGAAGAACTCGCCCGCAGGCTGGAGCTTGCGCCCAAGGCGCTGGAAGCCTGGAGCCAGCCCATCACCGTCAGCGACGCCGAGTACGTCCTGGCCGGCCTCTACGCGCGCCAGGCCTGGGACCTCAGGGACTACCCGCTAGCGGCCAACCACGCAGCCAACGCAGCCCAGATAGCCCTGGAGGGCAGGAATACCAGCGCGTGGTGGAATATGACCTATATGCAGGCCGAGTGCCTGATTAAACAGGGCAATTGGCAGGAATGCCAAAAGATCATGCAGCACCTCTTGGAGCACCCGATGGCCACCGAATCTGCCGGTCTGGCCGTTCGTGCCCGCCAGATGCTCGCCGCTATCTGCCAGGGACAGGGCCAGCTGAGCACCGCCGTGGAGCATGCACTGGCGGCCGTCCAACTTTGTGGCCAACTGCCCACCGGTTCCACCCTGATCATCGGCGCATACCGTGCGCTGATCGGTGCACTGGCGGAGAGCGGCCGCCTGGACGAGGCCTGGAAGTACTGCCAGGCCATGAATGACGAGATGGACGAGCACTCAATGTCCCAGCTCGCCGGTGAGGTTGCCTGGGTGATCGGCAACGTGGCGTTTATGCGGCACGATTATCCGGAGGGCATCAAGTACCACGAGCGCGCGGCCCGGATGCTCTCGCCCGCCAATGACATCGATCTCTGGGCCCGTTTCAACAAGGCTTCTGCCGCCGTCCGGCTGTCCTCCGGAATCGTTGAACCGGAAACACTTTCCAGCATCGAGCGCGCCGAGCTGGCCCTGTCCATTGTGGGCGGCAACAAGAGCGACCAGCTGGAAGTTGCGTTTATCCGCGCCCGCTGGCTGTATCTCACCGGCGACATCGTGGCTGCCATCAACAAGCTCCGGGAGATCCACGCGGAATCCGGCGAGCTGGCCAAGCACACGGCAGGGGAAGTTTCACTCCTGCTGGGCAAGTCGCTGAAAGCTGCCGGCGAGTCCGACGAAGCCCTGGTCTACCTCGAAGAAGCGCAGAAGGCCTTCAGTGCCGCGGGAGCCTCGGACCGCGTCCAACAGTCACTGGATGCGGTCCTCGAAATCAGGCTCGCCCAGCAGAGAGCCGTAGCAGCAGCGAAAGCCGTCAAAGCAAGCTAGGACGGGGCCCGGCGCGAAGCCGGGCCGGGTAAGAGTGTTCTAGGAGAACGTCCTGCCCGTGATCTTTTCGTAGGCCTCGATGTAGCGGCTGCGAGTGCGGGCCACAACGTCTGCCGGCAGGGCGGGCGGTGCCACGTCGGAGTTCTTGTCCCAGCCTGATTCGGCCGACGTCAGCCAGTCGCGCACATACTGCTTGTCGTAAGAGGGCTGCGCCTTCCCCGGCTCGTACGTGGCCGCATCCCAGAAACGCGAGGAATCCGGTGTCAGGACCTCGTCGCCCAGGGTGATGGTCCCCGACACGGCGTCGTAGCCGAACTCCACCTTGGTGTCGGCCAGGATGATGCCGCGTTGGCGGGCGATCTTCTCGGCGCCGGTGTAAATTTTCAGGGTCAGCTCGCTGAGGCGTGCGGCGATGTCGTCCCCCACCATGGCCACAACATCGTTGTAGGAGATGTTTTCGTCGTGCGCGCCCACCTCGGCCTTCGCGGACGGTGTGAAGATGGCCTGTTCCAGCCGGGATCCGTCCACCAGGCCCGGCGGCAGCGGAATCTCGCAGACCGTCCCTTTGGCCTTGTACTCCAGCAGTCCGGTGCCGGTGAGGTAGCCGCGGGCGATACATTCCACCGGGAACATGTCCAGCTTCCGGCAGATCATCGCGCGGCCTTCCACGGCCGCCGGGACGCCGTCTTCCGCCGTGGATGCCAGCACGTGGTGGACCACGTCAAGCTGGTCGAACCACCACAGGCTCAACTGCGTGAGGATGCGGCCCTTGTCCGGGATTTCGCTGGCCAGCACGTGGTCGTAGGCGCTGATGCGGTCGCTTGCCACCACCAGGACGCAGTCCTGGCCCACCTGCTGGCGGATGGCTTCGTCCGCCGGTTCGTAGAGGTCGCGGACCTTGCCGGAGTATACGTGCGTCCAGCCCGGAAGGTCCAGGGTTTCGGTGCTGAAGCCGCGCGGCTTCTGTGGTTCCTGGGCGGAGTTCTCAGTCATGCTTATACCTTCGCCTTCGTAACGGGGAGCGCTCCGGTGGCGTTGGGCGCAACCTTTATCTCGCCGCGTGCAGCCTTGCGGCCGATGTCCGTCCGGAACTGGGAGCCCTCCAGCTGAACCAGCTCCACGCCGTCGTACGCCCGTTCCCGGGCCTCCACCAGGTCGCTGCCGAGGGCAACGACGGCGAGCACCCGGCCGCCGGCCGAGATCACCTTGCCGTCGTCGTCGAGCGCGGTGCCCGCGTGGATCACGTGCACACCGTCGAGCTCATCGACCTTCTTGAGTCCGCGGATACGGTCACCGGTGCGCGGGGAGTCCGGGTAGTTTTCGGACGCGACGACGACGGCGACGGCCGTTTCCTTGGACCAGCGCAACTCTTCCGCCTTGTCCAGTTCGCCCTTGGCGGCTGCCATCAGCAGCGCACCGAGGGGGGTTTTGAGCCGGGCCAGCACGGCCTGCGTCTCGGGGTCGCCGAAGCGAACGTTGAATTCAATGACACGGGTGCCGCGCGTGGTCAGCGCCAGGCCAACAAACAGCACACCCACGAACGGCGTGCCGCGGTTCGCCATCTCATTGACCGTGGGCTGGGCCACCCGGTCGATCACCTCCTGGACCAGTCCGGCGGGGGCCCATTCCAGCGGGGTGTAAGCGCCCATGCCGCCGGTATTGGGGCCTTCATCGTTGTCGAAGATGCGCTTAAAGTCCTGGGCCGGGGACAGGGCGACTGTGTTGCGGCCGTCGCACAGGACAAAGACAGAGACCTCGGGGCCGTCAAGAAATTCCTCGATCACCACGGTGCCGGCGGCGTCGAAACAGGTCTGCGCATGGGCCAGGGCTTCGTCGCGGTTGTTGGTCACCACGACGCCCTTGCCGGCTGCGAGACCGTCGTCCTTGACCACGTAGGGTGCGCCGAAGGTATCCAGGGCCGAGGCCGCTTCCCCGGCGTCGGTAGCCACCAACGCCATGGCTGTGGGCACTCCGGCTTCGGCCATGACCTCCTTGGCGAATGCTTTGGAGGCTTCCAGCTGGGCCGCGGCCTTGCTGGGGCCAAAGACCGGAATGCCGGCGTCGCGGACGGCGTCGGATACCCCAGCCGCCAGGGGTGCCTCGGGGCCCACCACCACCAGGTCCACGCCGAGCTTGGTGGCAAGCGCCGCAACGGCGTCGGGATCATTCCCGTCAACGTTGTGGGTGGGGACCAGCTTGCTGATGCCGGCGTTGCCGGGAGCTGCATGGACCTCGGATACGTTGGGGTCAGCGAGCAGGGAGCGGACAATGGCGTGTTCGCGGCCTCCAGGGCCAATGACGAGTACCTTCACAGTCTCCAAGGGTACTTTGTGCACCCTGCCCTTTCCTAAGGGGGTGTTCCTAAGCTGTGGCCCCGCCCGGCAATCCGCGGGGCCCGGCGCAACGAATGAAAGGCATGAAGAAACTTGTGAAGTGGCTCAAGGGTCCCGCCGCCATGGCCGCGCTGGCAGGCGTTGCGGCTGCCGCCGTCGTACTTTCCGTTGCGGAACTGATCGGAGCGTTCTTTACGGCCCGGGCAACCCCGGTGATCGCGCTGGGGTCCACTTTCATCGACTTCACACCACCATGGATGAAGGATTTTGCCATTGCCACGTTCGGCACGAACGACAAGGCAGCGCTTTTCGCGGGGATGGGCCTGACCATATTCCTGTTGGCATGCGTGCTGGGTGTTGTTGCCTACCGCAAATGGGCGCTGGGTGTTGCCGGTGTACTGCTGTTGGGCGCCGTGATCGTGGCCAGCGTGGTGACGCGGGCCAGCGTGAAGCCGCTGGACGCCATCCCCACCGTGCTGGGCACGGTAGCCGGACTGATAGTGCTGCGGTTGCTGATCGCCCCCCTCTGGCGCCTGAAGTCCTGGCCTGAGGCACCTGCCGACACGGGCGCCGAGGAGCCTGACCGTCCTGCCACCAGCCGCCGCCGTTTCTTCGCCGCAGCAGGAATCACCGTGGTCGGCGCCAGCATCGCGGCCACAGGCGGACGCCTGCTCAGTGCCGCCCGCAGCAACATCTCCAAAGCCCGCGAGGCCCTGCAGCTGCCCACCCCGGCAAAGGCCGCCGCGGCTGTGCCCGCGGGAGTCCAGTCCCCCGCTGCCGGCGTGACACCCTGGGTCACACCCAACGGGGACTTCTACCGGATCGACACCGCACTCAGTGTCCCCGAAATCAACGCCGATGACTGGGAGCTGCGCGTGCATGGGCTAGTGGAGCAAGAGGTCCGCCTCACGTTCCAGGACCTGCTCGACGCCGACCTTATCGAATCACACGTGACACTCACCTGCGTTTCCAACCCGGTGGGTGGAAACCTCGCCGGGAACGCACGCTGGCTCGGCCTTCCCATCCGCGAGGTCCTCAAACGGGCCCGGCCCAAGGACGGCGCGGACATGGTGCTGTCCACGTCAATCGATGGCTTCAGCGCCTCCACGCCGCTGGAGGTTCTGCAGGATGACCGCGACGCCATGTTGGCAATCGGCATGAACGGTGAGCCGCTGCCGCTGGAGCACGGCTATCCGGTGCGCATGGTGGTGCCCGGACTCTACGGATTTGTCTCCGCCACGAAGTGGGTGGTGGACCTGGAAGTGACACGGTTCGCGGACAGCAAGGCCTACTGGACCCAGCGCGGCTGGTCCGAGCGCGGCCCCATCAAGACCATGGCCCGGGTGGAAGTCCCGAAGTCCTTCGCCAAGGTGCCAGCCGGCCGCGTGGCGATTGGCGGCACGGCCTGGGCGCAGACCCGCGGCATCACCAAGGTGGAAGTCCAGATCGACAATGACCCTTGGGCCGAGGCCGTCCTGTCCACCGAAGCATCCCTCATCACGTGGCGCCAGTGGTCCTTCGACTGGGAAGCCACACCCGGACCGCACTACATCAAGGTCCGTGCCACCGACGGAACGGGCGAGGTCCAGACCGATCAGCGCGCCGATCCAGTACCCGACGGCGCCTCCGGCTGGCAGTCCGTCATGGTGACCGTGGAATAGCCCGGCATTCAACGAATCCGCCCCTAGACTGACAATATGCCGCACAACCCGCATGCCACGTTCACCGTGGACTCCGCCGTAGAACTCGCTGTTGTTGAACGAAGCGGTTTTGTGGAGTCCCGGCACATCGGCTCCGCCGTCGTACTGTCCGCCGACGGGTCCGTCGTCACCGAACTCGGCGACATCCTGACTCCCCTGTACGCACGGTCCGCGCTCAAACCGCTGCAGGCCCTGGCGTCCATGCAGTCCGGCGTCCCCCTGCGCGGCGCGCAGGTGGCGCTGGCCTGCGGCAGCCACACGGGCTCCCTGGACCATATGGATGTAGTGGAGGGCATGCTCAAGGCCGCCGGCGTCCGGGAGGACCAACTCCAGTGCCCCGCCGCCTGGCCCCAGGACGAGACGGCCCGCAACTGGATGGCTCTTTCCGAGCGGGGCAAGTCCAAGCTAGCCTTTAACTGCTCCGGAAAGCACGCCGCCTTCCTGTGGGCCTGCACGGAAAACGGCTGGGACACCCACAGCTACCTCGAGCCGAACCATCCCCTGCAGCAACGGGTCCGCAGCGTGATCGAGGAATACAGCGGCGAGCGCATCGCCCATCTGGGCATTGACGGGTGCGGCGCCCCTGTTGCCGCTATTTCGCTGACCGGGCTGGCCCGCGCATTCTCGATGCTGGCCAAGGCGCCTGGCGACAAGAACTCCAACGCCCGGGCCGCCACCATCGCCACGTCCATGCTCGACTACCCTTGGGCCGTCCAGGGCCGCGGCCAGGCCAACACCATCGTGATGGACGAACTCGGCATCATTGCCAAGATCGGCGCAGAGGGCGTCCTGGCCATGGCCACACCCCAGGGCGTGTCCGTGGCTATCAAGATGCTGGACGGGAATCTGCGCGCCACGTCGCTGGTGGGCCTGACACTTCTTGCCGCGGTTGGCGCCGTGGACGTCCCCGGAGTCTCCAGCGTTCTCGAAAAAGTGGTTGCCCCGGTGATGGGCGGCAGCCACGAGGTGGGCAAGATCCGGCTGGGTCCGGCCGTGTCAGCTCTTCTGGACTGACATGGCCGTAGCACGTCGTCGGATCGGCATTGAAGAAGGTACTGCGGCACTGGCCGCGTGGCAGGAAGCCGCCGCATCGCCGTCGGACGTTCCACTCCCCCGCAACGTCACTGCCACGGCTGTGCGATACACGCTGGAGGAGGTGACCGCGAGGGCGCCGGGGAATTCGGTGGAGGTGAGGGTGCCGCCGTTCGGAGTCACCCAGTGCGTCGAGGGGCCGAGGCACACCCGCGGAACCCCGCCCAACGTGATCGAGTGCGACGCCGCCACCTGGCTGGGCATGGTGACCGGCCGGTTGAGCTGGGCGGACGCTGTCGCGGCCAGCAGGGTGTCCGCCTCCGGTCTGCGCGCGGACCTCTCAGCGCTGCTACCCCTTTAACCCTCGAGTTTTTGTTATTGGCCGATCCAGCCGATTTTGAGCGGGTTATCTGCCCAAAAACTCGGGGGGGAAGGTCAGTCAGTCAGTCCGACATCGTCAGCAGCCTGCCAAGGGCGCTTGCCTGCAGGTTGTCCAGGATGTCCCGGGGCCCGGCATAGACCTCGGCCGCACCGGCCGCCCGCAACTCGGCGGCGCTGGTCCCCCCGCAGGTGACGCCGATGGCGGGGATACCCAACGCTGCGGCGGCTTGCATGTCCCAGACCGCGTCACCCACGTAGACAGCGTCGGCCGCGGCCACACCAACAGCTTGCAGCGCTGCCACCAGGATGTCCGGCGCCGGCTTGCTTGCCTTCGCATCGTCGGCGCTGGTGGCGGCATGGATGAACGAGTCCGCACCGAGGGTCCTGCGGTTGGCCGCCAGATCCTGAGTTCGGGCCGATGATGCCAGGGCGACGGCGAGTCCCCCGGCGTGGCACTGGGCCAGCAACTCCTTGGCGCCGTCCAATGGACGCAGCGACGGCCAGCTCTGTGCGAACACCGCCGCATGGCTGGCCAGGATGTCGTCATCTGCCTCCCGGTCCCGGCCAGCAGGAAGGAGGGTGTCCACCAGTCGCGCTCCGCCCATCCCTACACAGCGGTGAATGGCGGCCATGGGGACATCATGCTGGTGCTGGCGGAAGGCCTGCCACCACGCAAGCGTGTGGATATACGCAGAGTCCACCAAGGTCCCGTCCACGTCAAAAAGGACACCCCGCTCTCTGCCGCGGACCAGGGCATGGCTCTGGGTGATCATCACCCAGCCACAGCGCGAGCGGCCCCGGACAGCTTCCTGCCGCGGGCAGCGCTATCCTTCGACGCCGACGCGGCGCCAATCCGGACCCGGATGACTGCTCCGGCACCGTTGCCGCTGCGGTCCCTGATCAGGCCGGTGCCGGCAATCTCGCGGGCCATCCCAATGCCGGCCACCGCGGCATTCTTGGTGGGAAAGGTCACGGAGATTGCCATCAGGTTCCCGGAACCGTCCAACATCCGTACCCTGTAGCCGCCGTCGGGCGCATCCACCAGCTCAAAATGTCCGGCCATTACAACCACCCCTCGTTCAGTCACGGCGCTGTGCCTTTTGGGAGCGTTCCGCGATTCTAGTAAGTATACTTACCTTCCTTCCGGAGGTGAAGACCTGGCCGGGCGTCAACCCGTCATTGCCCCGGTTTTTCGGCCTCCGGTGGAATAGGTGCGTCACTGCGGCGAACTGTACCCTGATGCAGCTCAAGGGCGCTTGTCACAAGCGCGAAGTGGCTGAAGGCCTGGGGCGTATTGCCCAACTGCCGGCCTGCCCGGACACCCCATTCCTCACTGAGAAGACCCACATCGTTGCGCAGTTCCAGGAGGCGTTCGAAGAGTGCGGTGGACTCCTCGGTGCGTCCCGCACCCAGCAGAGCTTCCACCAACCAGAACGAGCACGCCAGGAACACTCCCTCGCCTCCTGGGAGGCCGTCGTCGCTGTCGGCGGACCGGTAGCGCATCACGAAACCGTCCTCGGTCAGCTCCCGCTGGATGGCGTCAATGGTCCCCAGAACGCGGGCATCATCCGGTGGCAGGAAGCCCACCCGGGGGATCAGTAGGAGGCTGGCGTCAAGTTCGGGCCTCCCGTATGACTGCACGAAGGTGTTGCGGGCAGGATCGAAACCGTTGGCCATGACGTCCCCGTGAATGGTGTCGCGAAGGGCCTCCCAGCGTTCCACGGGGCCGGGCAGACCGAAATCACGGACGCCCTTGACCATCCGGTCCGCGGCCACCCAGGCCATCACCTTCGAATGCGTGAAATGACGCCGCGGCCCGCGCATCTCCCAGAGTCCGTTGTCCGGCTGGTCCCAGATGGTCTCCAGATGCTGCATCAGGGCGACCTGAACGTCCCACGATTCATCCGCATATTTCAGCAGCGAGGTCCTGGTCAGCGCAAGGCAATCGAGCACCTCCCCCCAGACGTCCAGCTGAAGCTGCTCCGCGGCGCCGTTCCCGGTCCGAACCGGTTTCGAATTCTCGTACCCGGCAAGCCATGGCAGTTCCATCTCCGGAAGCCTGCGTTCTCCGTGGATCCCATACATGATCTGCAGGTCGGCCGGATCGCCTGCCACAGCGCGGAGCAGCCAGTCGCGCCAGGCGGCGGCCTCGGCGGTGTAGCCGGCGGCCAGCAGGGCCTGCAGTGTCATGGCGGCGTCCCGCAGCCAGCAGTAGCGGTAGTCCCAGTTGCGGGGGCCGCCGAGCTGTTCCGGCAGGGACGTGGTGACGGCGGCCACGATGCCTCCGGTGGGGGCGTAAGTCAGCGCTTTCAGTGTCACCAGCGACCGGACCACGGCATCCCGGTACTTGCCCTGCACTGTGCATTGGGACGCCCAGCCGCGCCAGAAGGCGAGCGTGGTGCCCAGCACCACCTCGGCATCCACCGTGTGCGGGCGGGAAAGGTGGCTGGGCGCCCACGTCAGGACAAATGGAACGCGCTCCCCCGCCTCGACCGTGAAGTCGCTGACGGAGTGCATATTCTCGCCGACAAGGGGGGCCTCGGTGACAAAGTAGACGGAGTCGGGCCCGGCGACAGCATGCAGGCCATGCTTGTCGCGGCGCACCCAGGGGATGATGTGCCCGTAATCGAACCTCAGCGCCAGTTCGCCATGCATTCTCACGCTTCCGCTTACGCCCTCCACGATCCGCACGATGTCCGCCACCGAGTCACGCGGCGGCATGAAGTCGATGACGCGGACAGTCCCCTCCGGGGTGTCCCATTCCGTTTCCAGGACCAGGGTCCCCTCCCGGTAACTTCGCCTGGTGCACGTGCCGCCACCAGCGGGTGCGAGCAGCCAGCGACCTGCCTCCGGGGTGTCCAGAAGGGCGTTGAAACATGCCGGGGAGTCGAAGCGCGGCAGGCACAGCCAGTCGATGGAGCCCTCAGTGCTGACGAGGGCGCCGGTGTGGAGATCGCCAACAACTGCGTAGTCTTCGATGCGCGCCATTCCCATACACTGCCACACGGACTGCTGACAGGGCTGGGTGGGCACTCCGCGTTCCTGATTAAGGGATGACGTCACGCACGACGGCGGGACCTCCGGACGTGCCGGCGCGCGGCTGCGCTGTGGCAGAGTGGAGGCATGGACAGGGCTCCTCAGAATTCACCGCAGAACACTCCGCATCCCGCACCACTGTCCGGTACCCGGATTCTCCGCCTGGCACACCGGATTTCCGACGTCGTCAGCGGCGTCCGCATCCAGCTGGCCAAGCGCTGGAATTTCACGTCACAGACCATTGCGTACCAGGGCTACGGTTCAACCGGCTGGGTACGCGTGCTTGGCCGCGTCCTGTTGACCAAGAATCCTCCCCCCGGCAGCTGGGCCGAGCACGCAGCCCGCAACGGCAATCAAAACGTCCGCGGCTGGCGGGCCTTCACCAGCGTTCCGATGCAGTTCGTCGAGGTCGAAATCACCATCGACGGCGTCACCACCCGGGTCCGGGCAGACCGGGGCGGGCTCATCGACACCGTAGTGGACGTGCAGCTCCCGCCAGGCTGGCACACCGCCGTCCTGCGGGCTGACGGGACCGAGCCCGTGGAGACGCTGATCCAGGTGATCGAAGCGGATGCGAAGTTCGGCATCGTGTCCGACATTGACGACACCGTGATGGTCACCGCCCTGCCGAGGCCGTTCCTAGCCCTGTGGAACACGTTTGTCCTCAGCGAACGGGCCCGAATGGCGACTCCGGGAATGGCGGTCCTGCTGGAACGGCTCACCATTGAACACCCGGACGCGCCGGTCATCTATCTGTCCACGGGTCCGTGGAACGCCGCCCCCACACTGGCGAGGTTCCTGAGTCGGAACATGTATCCCTCGGGGGCCCTCCTCCTCACCGACTGGGGCCTGACCCAGGACCGCTGGTTCCGCAGCGGGCGGGAGCACAAGCACCGCAACCTGGAGCGCCTCGCCAAGGAATTCCCAGACATGCGGTGGCTCCTGATCGGCGACAACGGCCAGCACGACGAGCAGATCTATTCAGGCTTCGCGCAGGAAAACGCCGACAAGGTGGCCGCCATCGCCATCCGGCAGCTCTCCGTCAGCGAGTCCGTCTTCGCCGGCGGGCACTCCGAGGACGGCGACCACACCACCTCGGTGGTGCCTTGGATCTATTCGCCCGACGGCGCCGGTATGGCCAAACAGCTCAAGCTCCTGGACCTCCTCTAGATTCCGGGGATCCGCAACACTTTCAGGCGGATAGGCGACACGAATGAGCGACACCGACGGCGATGCACGGCGACGGGAACTTGGGGATAATTCGAGCCCGGTTGAAGAGGAGGTTGAGGAATTCTTCGACCGCACGGTTGAGGAAGGCGCGCAGCGGCTGAACTGTTCACGGAAGGCTTCCTGGTGCCCATTGCCGCAGTCGTCGCACGCGAGGCAAGCTACGCGCAGCTCGGGAAGCTCTGGGGCGGCACACTCATTGCCAACCTGGTGGGCGGTTGGCTTTTCATGGCATTGATCATGACAGCGTTCCCGCAGTGGAGCGGGACCATCACGAAGGAAGCCACCTACTTTCTCGGCGCCGGCTTTAGCTGGAAAACCGTGTGTCTTGCCGTGTTGGCGGGGAGCACCATCACGATCTTCGGTGCCATCCACGCGGGTGCCGACATCGACTACCTACAATGGCTCGGCTGGTTCCAATGTAGTGGTCTTTAACGTGCTTGGCGGGATCCTGCTGGTGACCGCGCTACGGCTGGTGAGCGCCAGTAAGCTACAGAAGAAACGGCGCGATGACTCCCCCGAAGACCCGGAAGACGCGCACCACGGCGGCTAGGTTCTAGGGGTGGCACCCGAGGTGGCCACGCCGTCGTCGGGCGCTTCCGTTGCGTCAGGTTCCATGGCCTGCGCGACGGCGGCACCCGCCGCCGCGGCAAGGTTACGCTCCTCGATGAGCTCCTGAAGCCAGAAGTAGGACGCCTTCGGCGTGCGCTCCAGGGTCTCGAAATCAACATGCAGCAGGCCGAACGGCTGTTTGTAGCCTGCCGACCATTCAAAATTGTCCATGAGTGACCACACGTAGTAGCCGCGGAGGTCTATGCCCTCCGCTTCGCCGCCGGGAGCCGTGGCCTTCAGCGCTGACTCGATGTGGTCCGACAGGTATTTCAGCCGCCGCTCGTCCGGAATGAAGGTGGTGTTGGTGGACTTGTCGCGGACGATGATGTCCTCGAAACTGGCCCCGCCCTCGGTGATGATCACCGGCGGAAGATGCGGGTACCGTTCCGCCATTTCCTTCAGTGCCACCCCCATGTACTCGGGCTTCACCGGCCAGCCGTAAGCGGTGATGTCTGCTTCGGGCCAGGCCTCCACGTGGAACGGCGTGGAGCCGTTGCCGGCTGAACTCAGGTCGCTGCCCATGGCCTCCGCCATGGTGGCCGGCACCGCCCCGTCGCCGGGACCGACGGCTACCTTGGTGGGCATGTAGTAGTTGAGTCCATAGAAATCCAGCGGCTGCGAGATAATCTCCATGTCCTCGTCCGGATGGTCGAAGGAGCCGAAGAACTTCGCGGCGCGGATGATATCCGGATATTGGCCCGTGAGAACTGGGTCCGCGTACAACCGGTTCTGTGCAATGTCCATCAGGCCAGCGCTGATCCGGTCCAGGGGGTTGATGGAGTTCGGGACCATGGGCGAGTACACGTTGGTCATCCCGATCTCGCCCGGGACCCCCGCCGCCCGCAATGCCTGCAGCGCGAGCCCATGGCCCAGAAGCTGGTGGTGCACGGTGGGCAACGCCTTGAGCATAAGGGCTTCGCCCGGCGAGTGCAGGCCCATGGTGTAGCCGTTGGTGCTGACTGTGGCGGGCTCGTTGATGGTGACCCAACGGGCAACACGGTCACCGTACGCAGCAGCGGCAATCGAGGCGAACTCCCCGAGTCGATGGGCGGTATCGCGATTCATCCAGCCGCCGGCGTCGTCCAATGCCAGCGGAGTGTCCCAGTGATAGAGGGTGACCATGGGCGAAATACCGTTGGCCAGGAGCTCGTCCAGGAGCCGGTCGTAGAAGTCCAGCCCGGCAGGATTCACCGGGCCGCTGCCGTTGGGCTGGATCCGCGGCCAGGACAGCGAGAACCGGTACGAGTCGACGCCCAGCTGCTTCATGAGGGCAACATCGCCGGGCATGCGGTGATAGTGGTCGCAGGCCACAGCCGGGCTGTGGTCATCCACGATGGTGCCTTCCTTGGCCGAAAACACGTCCCAGCCCGCCGGGCCCCTCCCATCCTCGGTGAGCGCGCCCTCGATCTGGAAGGCTGCGGTTGCCACTCCCAGCGTGAAGTCCGCCGGGATGATGGCGGCCAGGTCCTTGGCGGAAATGTGCATGGAGTCAGCCCTTATGAAAGAGAAAGCGTGGAACGGGTACGTCCCAGAATGACATACGGCCGGGCTGCTGACGAGCGTCCCTGCTAGGGTCTGTGCATGGTGGAAAACATCCCGCCGCACC
Source organism: Pseudarthrobacter sp. S6 (assembly GCF_050156575.1). Taxonomy (NCBI): domain Bacteria; kingdom Bacillati; phylum Actinomycetota; class Actinomycetes; order Micrococcales; family Micrococcaceae; genus Pseudarthrobacter; species Pseudarthrobacter sp. S6. Next base: position 3,718,953 of record NZ_CP189581.1, read on the forward strand.
GGTTTGTGGACGCGGACATCCTGATGGCGGAGTTCGCCGATCAGGATCCGGACAGCAGGCTGGTGGGAATCGGCGGCGCCCAGCGGCAACACCAGACACTCAGCGATATGCTGCAGCAGTCGCAGCTGTTTCCCCAGTTTCCGCTCGCCCAGCCCGACTACACCAACCTTGCCGTAGGACCTGATACGCAGCGCCAGGCGGTGGCCATGGGGCTCTGGCTCTTCAGCTTCGAAGGACACAAGCTGGCGGTCTTCCAGCGCGACGCTGACCCGCGGACCGGGCGTCAAACGGCCACCTTGGAAGTGCTGGCCACCGGGCCGGGAACAGCAAACAGGTTCCTGGCCGAGTTCCGTCTCCTGATGGACAACAACAGCGTCCTCAAGGGCCAAGTCATCTCAATGGTGATATCCGATTATGGGCCGAGCACGGCCGGGGTGACGTTCCACCACCGCCCCAGCCTCCCGGCGTCGGACGTCATCATGCCCGACGGCCTGCTGCAGAACGTCGCGGACCACACCGTGGGCATCGCCACGCACCGGTCATCCCTCAAGCAGCACGGCCAGCACCTCAAACGCGGCATCCTGCTGTACGGCCGGCCCGGGACCGGCAAAACGCACACCGTGCGGCACCTGCTGAGCCAGAGTCAAGGCTCGACGGCGATCCTCCTCTCGGGCGGTTCGCTCGCCAGGATCTCCGAGGCAGCCAGCATGGCCCGGGCCGGGTGGACCTCGCGGTGGAGATCCCGCTGCCGGCCCATGCCGAGCGGATCCGTCTGCTGGAACTCTACGGCCGCCTGGTGGCATTCAGCCCCGCGGCGCTGGATGCCGCGGCGGAACGGACGGCGGGAACCACCGCCTCCTTCGCCCTGGAACTGATCCGTCGGGCCGTGGTGGCCGCGGCGCTGGACGACGCGCCGGTGTCCGATTCACACCTTGCTGCAGCCGTGGAGGACCTGATGGCCGACGCCGAAACCCTCACCCGCAGCCTGCTGGGCAGCGGCACGGACGCGGCCGGCTCATTGTGAGCCGAACAGGAACTCCTTGGCGTGCGCCACGGCCTTCCGGAAGGCATCATTCCGGAGCGTGACGAGCTGCTCCGCGTCGCCGTCTGCCGGCTCCAGATAGCCGGTGTATCCGGGCCGCAGCACCCAGACGTCGCCGGCGGGTGGAAGATAGAACACCCCATACGACCGCTGCTGCTCGTCCTCTTTGGTCCATACGGGAACCACTGCCAGGGCCGCGCCGGTGGCAGGGTTGATCCATTGGGCCCGGGGCACCGGTTCTTCGTGGGCTTCGGGGTCCAGGAACGGCGCAGAGCCCTTGCCCCAGCGCCGTTCGAAGCGTTCGTGGAAGGCAGGAATCAGGTGGGAGTCGTAGCGGCGCCAGTCGCTCATTGTTTTTGTCCGCCTCCTCGCGGTGATGGCTGTCGTCTTAGCTTAGGTTTTATGCCCACGGCCCGCTTTCCCAACGCACCGGCGTGATCCTGATGATGTTGCCGGCCGGGACGTACCGGTTGCTGACGTCCCGGATCGGGATGACGTTAGTGGTGCCATCCGGCGCGCTTTTTCTGTTGCGGCTCCGGCCGTAGGCCGCGCGCCGCGCCGGGTCTCCAAGCACAGCGTACGCCTGCATGATCCGCAGCAGCTCTCCATCATCGACGTCGCACTCACCCGCTGGCCTGCCGTCGATGTCGGGGTGGTGGCTGCGCATCAGCGCACGGTAGGCACGGGAAATCTCCTGCTGGCTGGCATCGGGTTTCACCCTCAGGGCGGCGTAGTAGTCCGGCTGGCTGGTCATTGCGGTACTTTCCGGGGAATCTTACGGCGACGGCGCCGGGGCACCGGCCGCAACCGGCGCCCCGGCAGTCCGGGCCTACTTGCCGATCTCGTGCAGGGACCCCTGCTTGTTTTCGATCTCGATCCTGCGCGGCTTGGCCTGCTCCGACACCGGGATGCGCAGCGTTAGGACGCCTTGGTCGTAGCTGGCCGTGATGTTGTCCGCATCAAGGGTGTCACCTAGGATCAGCTGGCGACTGAACACCCCGCGCGGCCGCTCTGAAGCCACCAGTTCCACATTGGGCTGCGTGGGATCCTGGCGCTCCGCCCGGACAGTCAGTACGTTGCGTTCAACGTTGAGGTCCACCGAATCGGTCTTGACGCCCGGGAGGTCGAACGCCACCACGAACACGCCGTCTTCCTGCCAGGCGTCCATAGGCATGGCCGCCGGCCGGGCGGCGGTTCCGAAGACCTGCTGGGCGAGCCGGTCCAGCTCACGGAACGGGTCCGTACGCATCAACATCATTTCTCACTCCTTCAGTTTGAGATGTTGAATTCAGTTCATCTACCCACCATCGGTTATCTGTGTTGGTGGATATAGATTTTTTATAGCACTCGTGCGAGACTGATGCAACATCATGGGAGGGAATTTTGGATTGGACGCGGTCGGTGGAACACCAGGACGGAAACCGGGTCCTCGGGCCGGGCAGGCACTGTATGCCATCTCTGTGGCGGCAAAGCTGGCAGGGACCGGGCAGCAGAACATCAGACTCTACGAGACCAAAGGCCTGATCCTGCCGGAGCGAACGGCCGGGGGCACGCGTCAGTACAGTGATGCGGATGTAGCACTGCTCCTGCACATCGGAGAACTCCTGGATCAGGGGCTCAATCTTGCCGGCATCGCCAAAGTATTGGCGCTCGAGGTAGCGAACGCCGAACTACGCCTCGCCCTCAGCCGGGTCAGGCCACGACAGGAGGCGTAGCGGCTACGGTCCCAGCGTCGCTCAGGCTCTGCTCCCACCAGCCGGTAGGACTCCGCCAGCAGTTCGCCGAGTTCCTCGGTGCCGATACGGGCCAGCCGGACCAGCAACAGCTGCTGCGCTCGGTGACACTTGGCAGTGCCAGGCACATGCTCCGCACATCATCCTCGGTTGCCATCGCGGCTAATCTCCCGGTGTGTCCGCTTTGGAGAGCTCGCCCGTGATCCGTTCGCCGGGGATTCGGGCGGTCCGCCACGTATCCAGGGCGATGACGGCACCGAGGATCAGGAACGAGAGCGTAATCGAGGCAAGCGCGTCGCTGAACCAGTGGTAGCCGAGGTACAGGCGGCTCACAGCGGCGAGAACTATGCCGATGCCCGCACCAACGAAGCCGAAGACTGCCGACGTCGGGTTTTCCCGCCGCGAGAAGACGAGGAACGTGGTCACCAGCAGGAAGTCGCAGGCACCCAGGACGTGGCCGGACGGGAACGAGAAGGTGTGGTCGGCGCCGAACAGCATCAGGTCCACGGGCGGCCGCGAGCGCTGGACGATCGCCAGGATGATCTGCGATATCACGACGCCGGCGAGCATGGCGGCGGCGAGCATAATGGGCCGCCAGGCGTGCTTGGCCGCGAACCCCCAGACCACCGTCACCACCAGCACGATGACGGGCAGGGCAACGGGGCCGAAGACAACGGCGAGGAAGATCATCACGGCCGTGAGGGTCTCGGACCGGAGCGAGACCAGCCAGTTGCGGATGGATTCGTCGGGACCCCACGGGCCGGTGTTGCTCTGCAGGACGCCCACGAGCGTAATGACGAACAGCAGGGCCCCCACGGCCATAAGGACCACCGCGGAGCGGTACAGAGCCGTGCGTGCGGCCGGTTCCATAAAGCGTTCCTCCACCACGAACTTGTCATGGAAGGTTCGCCAAAGACTGTTCTTACGTGTCTGCTCTGCCATTGCGTTTCCGTCCGTTCGCCGTTGAGCCGTTGAGGAGTCCTACGGTGAAGATTATCCCTTCTGCCCGGTGTTGGGCCCACTCAGCCCTGCCGTTCGCCGTGGCGCCGGGCACGTCAGCCTGCCGGGGTAGCCTGACTCAGTGGGTGTGATGTATGAGTTGATCAACAGGCAGGGCGTGGATACACTCACCGGAATCCTGGCCGTGGCCGCTCCGGGAACGGATTGGCCGCACGTTGCCGCCGCCGCGGCGCGCACCTTCCGCAGTGCCCTTTCCGGCGCCGGTTTCTCGGGGTGGAGCGCGAGCATGTCCGGCGGCTGGCCAGCGAGGGGACACGGCCGTACCTCCCCTGGGCGGTGCGGGTACCCGCCGTCGTCCTTCAGCCGGAGGCGTCCCTCCCGATTCTGGACGCCCGGTGCCGGGACCCTCGGAGTACGTGCGGCGCTCGGTGGCGAACCACCTCAACGATGTGGCGCGGCACGCGCCAGCCCTGGTAGTGGCGACGGCGGCTCGCTTGCTATCCGCGCCGGACACCAACACCGCATGGGTGGTCAGGCATGGCCCGCGGACCTTGATCAAGAAGGCCCACCCCGGTGCGCTCGCGCTGCAGGGGTTCGCGCCGGCGTCGGTGGCTGTCTCGGGTCCCCGGCTGGACCGGAACTCGGTGGCCATGCCGGGTGAACTGGCTTGCGGTGCTCACCCTCGCCGCCGGTGAGACCCGCACATCGGCGTCGTCGAAGAAACGGGCAAGGACGTCTCCACCCTGAAGAAGGGGGACTTCGTCATCGCCCCGTTCGCCTGGTCCGACGGGACCTGCGTTTTCTGCTGTGAAGGCCTACAGACCTCCTGCCGCCACGGCGGGTTCTGGGCCTCCGGCGGGATCGGCGGCGCCCAGGCCGAGGCCGTCCGCGTGCCTTTCGCCGATGGCACCCTGGTCAAGGCCCCGGTGGGCGAGAACAGTGAGCTGCTGCCGTCCCTGCTGACCCTTTCCGACGTCTACGGCACCGGCTACCACGCCGCCATCAAGGCAGGCGTCAACGCCCGGACCACTGTCACGGTCATCGGTGACGGCGCCGTCGGGCTGATGGCGGTGCTGTCCGCCAAGCAGCTCGGCGCCGAACAGATCATTCTGATGGGCCGGCATAAGGCCCGCACTGACCTGGGCCTCGAATACGGCGCCACTGACGTGGTCGCCGAACGTGGTGATGCCGGCATCGAGAGGGTGCGCGAGCTCAGCGGCGGCGACGGAACCCACACCGTTCTTGAGTGTGTGGGGCACCGCCCGGCGTACGACCAGGCCCTCGGCGTGATCCGCCCGGGCGGCGTCATCAGCCGCGTGGGCGTGCCCCAGTACGAGGACGCCCCGATCGGTTTCGGCTCCATGTTCGGCCCGAACATCACGCTCACCGGCGGCCCTGCCCCGGTCCGCGCCTACATCGAGACACTCCTGCCCGGCGTCCTTGACGGCACCGTCAACCCGGGCAAGGTGTTCGACCGAACCATCAGCCTGAACGAAGTCCCCGACGGCTACCGCGCAATGGATTCCCGCGAGGCCCTGAAGGTCCTGGTCCGTCCGTAGGTGCCGTGTAAACATTCAGCACCAGACCCGGCTCACTGGGCAGCTCCATGGACTGGTAGTTCAGGTCGAGGTCACCCACTACCGGGTGAGTCAAGGTAAGTAAAGCGTGTGGTGTTCACAGGCCGGTGCGCGCTTTGGAAAACGGGCGAGTAAAGGGCACGCCCCATCCGGTTGGCAGCCAGGATGCCGTGGCGGCCGCTGCGAACCCACGCAGGCGCGTCAGCCATCGCGTCGAGCACCTGCTGGACCTCGGGCCGGACCGTACTGGAAGGTTTACTGCGGCTCCTGCGGACTGGACCGGCGGCGCGGGCGAGGTCAAAAAGATGCTCCCGCTCGGCTTCGTCCAGCTTCAGCATGCGCGCGAGAGCATCCAGAACGCTTTCCGATGCCCCGGCGAGGTTGCCGCGCTCCAGCCGCACGTAGTAGTCCACGGAAACACCGGCCAGCATCGCCACTTCCTCACGCGGCAGGCCAGCGACCCGCCGATTCCCGCCGTACGCAGGCAACCCAGCCTGCTCCGGCGAAATCCGCGCCCGCCGGGAACTTAGAAACTCCTTTATGTCCGCGCGCACATCTCCCATACCCCTACGGTAAGCGCCTGCGGTCGCGGGCGGCAGGCACTGCCAGTCCCTGCCTGCTCCGCGCCCCGGCCAAGACCCGGCTGCTACCGCTGGGTGGTTCCGCTGGCAGTGGCGCCCAGCATGGCGAGCTCGGCCCGGCTGGGGAGGCCCTCCCAGTCGCCGGCAGTGCTGACGGCGAAGGCTCCCAGAACGGAGCCGCGTTGCAGGCGGCCGGCAACGTCCTCGCCGTCGAGCAGGGCAGAGAGGTAGCCGGCGGTGAACGCATCCCCCGCGCCCACGGTATCGATGCTGGTCACTGGTATGGCGGGAGCCTCGAACCGTCCGGAGGCGGTGTGGACGCCGGCGCCGGCGGCACCCCGCTTGACCACCACTTCCCCGACCCCCTGCTCCAGCAACGAGGCAGCGCGGACTGTTTCGGCATCGTCGTTCGCCGAAGAATCGGAGCCGCTCAAGGCGGCGGAGGCAACCAGGTCCAGTTCGTCGTCGGACGCTATCAGGATGCTGGCGTGCCGTGCGATGGGTCCCAGCACGGCGCGGGCTTCGTTCCGGGTCCAGAGCCGGCCGCGGTAGTTGACGTCGAGAGAGACCACCACGCCGTCGGCTACGGCGCGCTCGGCGGCGTATTCAAACGCCTTGCGGGCTTCCGGACTGAGTGCGGCGGTGATGCCTGTCAGGTGCAGGACGCGCGGGCCTGCCGCGAGGGCACTGTCCACGTCGTTCCGGCTGATGGTGGAACCGGCCGAACCGGCGCGGTAGTAGAAGGCCCGGGTGACGTCCGCGGTCCGCTGTTCGAGGAACATCACGCCCGTGCTGCGGGACGGATCCACCCGGCACTTGGTCCCGATGCCCTCGGAGCGCAGTTGCCGCAGGATGTATTCGCCGTGCGGATCGGCGCCAACTGCGCCGGCCCAGGTGACACTGTGGCCCAGCCGGGCTACCCCTACAGCAACGTTCGATTCGGCGCCGGCCACGTGCATGGCCAGGCTGCCGCCGGCGGACAACGGCCCCGCGGACCGCAGCGACACCATGGATTCGCCGAACGTCAGAAGGTCGACGGCGGCACTCACCGCACGCCCGCTGCGGCGTTCGGTGCGGCGGTCGCTGCGGCAGCCCGGCGGGCAAAGGAGTCCGCCAGGTCCACAAACGCCCGGGCACGCCCGCGCATCAGGGCGAGGTCGCCGCCGGAGCCGGCGTCGCCAAACAGCGGCCCGCCGAGCCCGACGGCGATCGCGCCGGCTTTCCAGTACCCCGCGGCCTCCTCCAGGCCTACTCCGCCCACCGCGATGAACGGGATACCGGGGAAGGGATCGCGCAGCGCCTTGAGGTAACCCGGGCCACCGATGGAGGCGGGAAACAGCTTGATGGCCGTGGCCCCACGGTTCATCGCTTCGTAGGCCTCACTGGGCGTCAAGGCCCCGGCCAGGACAGGGATCCCCTGCCGCGCCGATTCTGCGATCGAGTCGGCCAGCGACGGTGTGACCATAAACTGGCCGCCCGCCGCGGAGACGTTGTCCACGTCCTGCACGGTCAGGACGGTTCCGCCGCCGACGTAGCAGCCGGCCGGTGCGGCAGCGCGGACTTCGCGGATGGCCTCCAGCGCGCCCGGTGTGGTCAGTGCGATTTCGACGAAGCGGAACCCTTCCGCCATGGCGGCGAGGGCGGCCTGGGCCGCGGCCGGCCCGTCCGTGCCGCGCACGATTCCCACGAGCCTTGACTCCCGGATTCCGGCCAGCAGGCCTGTTGCAGTGATGCCAAGGCTGTCAGAAACGTCAGTGCTGTCTGTCATGTTGTTTACCATTCTGCGAATGCTCCGTCCGAGTGGCGCCAGACCGGCCCGCGCCAGGCGTGGCCGCGCTTGTCCGCGGCGCGGACCACGGCCTCGTCGATTTCAATGCCGAGGCCGGGACCGGTCAGGCGTTCGATATGGCCGTCCACGAACTTCAGCGGGGACTTGTCCACCACGTAGTCCAGGACTTCGGCCCCCTTGTTGTAGTGGATTCCGATGCTTTGTTCCTGGATCAGGAAGTTGGGCGTCGCGAAGCCCACCTGCAGGCACGCTGCCAGGGCCAGCGGCCCCAGCGGGCAGTGCGGGGCCAGCTGCACGTCGTAGATTTCGGCGAGCGAGGCAATCTTGCGGACCTCGGTGATGCCGCCGGCGTGCGACAGGTCCGGCTGGGCCACGGCGATCCCGGCCTGCAGGGCCGGCAGGAACTCCTGCCGGCTGTAGAGCCGCTCACCGGTGGAAACCGGCGTCGTGGTCGACGAGGTGAATTCGCGTAGCAGGTGCGTGTTTTCCGGGACCACGGGTTCCTCGAGGAAGAACGGCCGGTACGGTTCCAGCAGCGGCGCCACCCGGCGGGCGTTGGCCAGGCTGAAGCGGCCATGGAAGTCCACCGCAACATCGCGGTGGTCCCCCAGCACCTCGCGGGCCGCGGCAACACGGCGGACGACGCCGTCGATCTCGGCCACCGAGGCGACGGGGCTCATCCGGCCGCTGGCATTCATCTTGACGGCGGTCAGGCCCACTTCCAGCTGGGCGCTGATCTGGTCCGCCACCTCGTTGGGCTCGTCCCCGCCCACCCAGCCGTACATCCGGATCCTGTCGCGGACGTGGCCGCCCAGGAGCTGGTGCACGGGGGTGTTGAAGTGCTTGCCCGCGATATCCCACAGTGCCTGATCCAGCCCGGAGACGGCACTGGCCAGGATGGGTCCGCCTCGGTAGAAGGAGCCCCTGGTCATAACCTGCCAGTGGTCCTCGATCCGGAGGGCGTCGTTGCCGATCAGCAGCTCCGAGAGCTGCTCGACGGCGGTGCGGACCGTTTCGCTGCGACCCTCGCAGGTTGCCTCGCCCCAGCCGACAATCCCGCTCCCGGTCTCGATGCGGACAAAGAGCCAACGCGGCGCGACGAGGAAAGTTTCAATTCTGCTGATGAGTGTCATGCCGGACCTAGCCCTTGGTCGCTCCGGCGGTCATGCCGGAGACGATGTACTTCTGCGTGAAGAGCGCAATGATCATGATGGGGATGGTCACCACTGTGGCGGCCGCCATCAGCCCGCCCCAGTCGATGCTGGCGTAGGAGACGAAGTCGAAGATGGCCACAGGCAGCGTCTTGGTCTTGGACCCGGAGAGCACCAGGGCGAACATGAAGTTGTTCCACGAGAAGATGAAGGACAGGATGCCGGCAGTGGCCATGCCTGCCACGGACAGCGGCAGCGTGATGCGCTGGAACGCGCCGATGGGGGTCAGCCCGTCCACCTGGGCTGATTCCTCCAGTTCCAGTGGAAGCGAATCGAAGTAGCTCATCATGATGTAGACGATCAGCGGCAGGGCAACGAACATGTGGCTGAGGATCAGCACCTCGAACCCGCCAACCATTTTCAGGTTGGAGAACACGTAGTACCAGGGCACCAACAGCGAAACACCCGGGATGACGCGGGCCATGAGCACCACCAGCGCCGAGCGATGCATGGTGAACCGGCTCATGGTGTACGCGGCCGGGACGCCCAGCACCAGGGACAGGACCGTGGAAACAAAGGCCACCCAGAAGCTGTTGAAGATGAAGACGAAGTAGTTGTTGCGCTGCAGCACGTTTGCGTAATTCTCGAACGTGGGGCTGAAGATGAACGATTTGGCGGTGTCGTAGATGTCCACGTTGGTCTTCAGCGAGGCCAGCAGCATCCAGAACAGCGGCGCGACCAGGAACAGCACCACGGCGATGAGGGCGGCAACACGGAAAACCTTGTAGGCACGGGTTCCGAGGGGCTTCTTTGTGCGCCGGACCGGCAGGGGCTGCCCGGACGCGGAGCGGGTCCTGGTTTCGGTGTTTTCGGTGTTTGATGTGTTTTTGTTGTTCTTGTTCACTACGGTCATTTGCTTGCCGCTTTCTTGCGCATGGTCAGCAGCCACATGGAGCCGATGATGATCATGAAGAAGAGGATCAGCACCGCGGAGGACAGCCCGTACTGGTTGTAGTCGAAGCTCAGCCCGTAGGCGTAGACGTTGAGGGTCTCCACCTCGTGGAAGGACCCGCCACCCTTGCCCTTGGTGGCGTACAGGATGTCGAAGGTCTTCAGTGCGTCGATGCCCCGGAGCAGGATGGCCACGATCACGGTGGGCATCATGAGCGGCAGGGTGATGAACAAGAATCGCTGGAACGCGTTGGCGCCGTCCATGCGGGCTGCTTCGTCGGGCTCCTCGGAGAGGGAGGTCAGGCCGGCGAGCAGGATCAGCACCACCATGGGGGTCCACTGCCACACGTCCATGAAGATGGTGGTGCCGAGCGCGGTGTCCTGGCCGGAGAGCCAGGGCTGGGCTGGGATGCCCACAGCGGCCAGCAGTTGGTTCGCAAACCCGATGTTGGGGTCGAAGATCAGCCTCCACATCATGCCGACGGCTACCGGGGTGGCCACGAGCGGCAGCAGGATCGCCACCCGGACCCACTTTTCGCCGCGGAAGGGACGCCAGAGCAGCAGGGCGATGCCCATGCCGAGCGCAACTTCACAGACCAGGGCAACGCCGGTGAAGGTGAGTGTGCGGCCTACCGCAGGCCAGAAACGTTCGACGTCGGACAGGACCGTCATGTAGTTTTCCAGGCCGATGAACTCGGTGGCTGCCCGGACGGAGCCCTGCGAGTCGGTGAGGCTCAGGTACAAGGTCCAAGCCAGCGGGAAGATGATCAGGACGCCGACGAAGGCCATCGCCGGGGCTGCAAAGAGCCATTTGCGGTGCCGGTTGGCCCAGTCAGAGAATTTGTCGCGGCCACTGGGGGCACGCCCTGCGTTCCGGGCTGGGCTGCGGGGAGAAGTCATTACAGACATGGTTCACCTAAGGAGTTGGAGGGTGAAGAGTGGCCCGGGCAGGACGGCAGCGTCGCTGCCGTCCCGCCAGGGCTGTTGGGTGCGCCGGGCTTCATTGGCTGAGCCCCGGTGCACCGCGTGCGTTACTTCTTTTCGCCGTCCAGGAATTTCTGGAAGGCCTCATGGGCCGAGTCCGCTGCGGCAGAGGCGTCGGCGCCGGTGATGCTGGCAACGATCGGCTGGCCCACGATTTCGCGGGCCTTGCCTACGGTGACTACCTCGGGCCGGTCGTGGCCCACACCGTTTTTAGCGCTGGTGGCAATGGCTTCGGCCAGGTCCTTCGGGTACGTGGAGGTTCCCGCGGAGTCAGCCCAGACGGAGGCGCGGGGTCCGGGGACGCCGGCCTTCTGTGCGGCCAGGGTGCGTTCCTTGCTCGTGGCCCACTGGATGAACTTCCAGGCGTTGTTCTGGTTGCCAGAAGCCTGGTTCACGGCCAGGCCCCATGACGGGATGTTGTACGGCCTGGAGCCGGCGGGACCGGCGGGCAGTGCGGCGAACCCGACCGTATCGGCCACCTTGGACTTGGCAGGATCGGTGGCGTTCTTGTAGAGGGAGTCGGCCTCGGTGTAGAACGCGGCCTTGCCCTGTGTGAAGATGGCCATCGCCTCGGGCCAGCTCATGTCCGTGCTGACGTTGGCGGGGCCGTAGTTCTTGATCAGGCCGCCATAGTAGGCGTAGGCCTTTTTGGCAGCAGCCGAGTTGACGGTGGACTTACCGCTGGAATCGGTGAAGTCGCCACCGAAGCTGTAGAGGAAGCTGGAGAACTGAGTTACGGCGGCGGACTTTCCGGTGCGGGCCACAAAGCCGGCGGTGTCCGGGTTGGCTTCCTTGATGGCCTTGGCGGCCGCTTCAAGCTCCTCCATGGTCTTGGGAACCTCAAGGCCGGCAGCCTTGAGCAGGTCCTTGCGGTAGTAAAGGACTTCGCGCTCGGTGATGATGGGGACGCCAACGACTTTGCCGTCAGCCGTGGTGGCCTTGACCGGGCCCTCCTGGTAGTCCTTCCAGTCCGAGCTGGAATCCGAGGAGACCTTGCTGGTCAGGTCCGCGAGGTAGCCGTTCTTCGCGAATGCCTTGCCCTCCTGGAGCGGGCGGTACATCATCACGTCGATCTCATCGCTGCCTGCGTTGAGCTTGACGTTGTACTGGTCCGAGAGCTGGTCTTCGCCGAGCTGGGTCAGTTCCACCTTGAGCCCGGAGGACTTCTCAAATTCCGGGATGGCGGCCTTGATGCCTTCGGTCCACACGTGGTTTGCGAGAGTTACCCGGACTACGCCCGATTCCTTGGCGTCGCTGCTGCCGCTGCCGCCGCAGGCAGTGAGCCCCATTGAAAGTGCCGCGGCAACTGCCGCGTACTTCATTACTGAACGTCGCTTCATGACGACTCCCTTGCTTCGAGGCTGACGTCACTGTCCAGCCATCTACAAATGCATCTTTACATCTGCTCTGGAAGAGAGCATAGGTAAATAAGGCAGACTTAAACAACCCTTTTCGGAGACCAGTATGATTTATCTATGAAAACCCCAAAGGCGGAGTCCCCTACTGACCGGCATACTGCGTTGGTCCAGAGTCTGGGACTCGCCATTGCCGAGGGGTCCCTCGCGCCGAATTCAGTAGTGCGGCTGGACGAGCTGGAGGCGCAGCACAAGGCGTCCCGCTCCGTGGTCCGGGAGGCCGCCCGGGTTCTGTCATCCAAGGGCATGCTGGCATCCCGCAGGCGGTTCGGCACCGTGGTGCAGCCCGAGGAAGCCTGGAACCTTTACGATCCCCAAGTGATCCGCTGGCGCCTTGCCTCGTCCCGGCGGCTGGAGCAGCTGCAGGCCCTCAACGAACTCCGCGGCGCGATCGAACCGCAGGCCGCCCGGCTCGCAGCCGAACGGGCGTCCTGGGATGCCGGCAGCGATCTGGTCTCCTTGGCAGCGCGGCTGTGGGCGGCCGGCCAGCGCGGCGACAGCAACGATTTCCTCCGGCTGGACGTGGAATTCCATGCAGCCATCCTCAAGGCATCAGGCAACACCATGTTTGCCCAGTTCCAGACGCTTGTGGCAGAGATCCTCACCGGCCGGACGGAGCACGGGCTGATGCCGCACCTGCCGCATCACGAAGCGCTGCAGCTGCACGTTGACGTGGCCAGCGCCATCCAGCGGGGTGAGGCCGCCGCCGCGCATGCAGCCATGAGCAGGATCGTGGAACAGTTCGCCGAAGAAGTGGGCCATATCTGGTCCGAGCACCACCAGGGCGAGGCGCAGGGCCCGCCCCCGCAGCACGCAACCCCGAAGCGCACAACCCTCAACCACACAACAGAGGCCGACGGCGCCCCCCAATTGCCGCCGTCGGCCTCCCCTTCCCTCGCGGACAGCTAGATCGAACCCGTGGTGAACTGCCATGTCCGGGTGGCCAGCTGATTGCCTGCGAGGTCGCGGATGGACGCCCCGCCACCGGTGACTGTCACCGTGTATTTCGTTTTGGCCGTCAGGGCGTTCTGCGGGTCCAGAATCCATTGGTTGCTGGTTCCGTTGCGGTAGACGGCGGCCGGGACCATGGCCCCTGTGGCGGCATTCTTCACCGTGAATGTGGCTGTGCTGACACCTTGGACCGGCTCGCTGAAGGTCACCGAAAGGTAGTTGTTCCGCCTGACCAGGATGGAGTTGCTGCCCGGCGTGAAACCCGTGACCGTGGGCGCCGGGCCGGTGGTGAACGTCCAGCTCGTGGTGGCCAACGGCGTGCCAGCGGTGTCCCGGATGGCGGTGGTGCCGCCCACCAGCGTGGCCGTGTAGGTGACATCCGCGGCCAGGTTCGAGGACGGATCAAGGGTGGCCGTTGTGGTTGTGGCGTTATAGCTCACCGTTGCGGGGATGGCCGTGCCGGCGGCGTTCCGGAGCACAAAGGTTCCTGCACCGACCCCTTGGACCGTCTTGTTGAAGGTGGCCGTCACGTTGCTGGCCACGGGCACCGCCGTCGACTGTGCTGCGGGTGATTTTGCCGTGACAGTAGGGGCGGGAAGCACCGGGGCGGGCGCAGGTGCGGGTGCCACAGCGGCCCCAACATACAGCAGGCGGTTAGGCGTGCCGGCTCCGGCGCCCGTGATAGTGCCGGCAGTGGCGTTCGAGGTCAATGCCGAAGCGACCTGGGCGGGCGTGAGCGCCGGGTCCTGGGACAGCAACACGGCCGCCGCGCCGGCCGCATGGGGTGCCGCCATGGACGTGCCGGACATTGAGGCGGTTGCCGTAGTGGAAGTGTACGACGCTGAGACAATGCCGACACCGGGTGCATACAGGTCCACGCAGGAACCGAAGTTGGAGAAGGAAGCCTGGCGGTCAGCGGAATCGCTGGCTGCCACCGTGACCGCAGCCGGGAGCCGCGCCGGCGAGCCCGCGCAGGCGTCCACGGCGGAGTTTCCGGCGGCAACAACTGCAGTGACGCCGTCGGTAATGACCCCCTGGAGTGCGGAATCCACGGCCGCACTGGCCGCCCCGCCCAGGCTCATGTTCACCACGGCGGGCGTTCCTGCCGAGTGGTTGGCCGCGATCCAGTCCAGGCCAGCCACGACGTCGGAGTTGAAGCCGGATCCTGTGCAGTCAAGGACCCTGACGGGGACGATCGTCGCCGCCTTGGCCACGCCGTAGGTGGTTCCGGCCACCGTCCCGGCCACATGGGTGCCGTGGCCGTTGCAGTCGCCGGTGCCGCGGCCATCGGCCACGGCCGTCCAGCCTGTTGCCACCCGGCCGGCAAACTCCGTGTGGGCGGCGAGCACGCCCGTGTCCACCACATATGCGCTGACTCCGGCGCCGGCTGAGGTCCAGGAGTAGGAACCCGAGAGCGGCAATGCCCGCTGGTCCACCCGGTCCAACCCCCATGGCGCGGGCTGCTGCGTCGCAGAAACGGTGATGGGCGCATCAACTTCCACTGAAGCGACGCGCGCCGAGCGGGCTAACGCCGCGGCTTGCGCCGGCGTCGCGGTAACCACGGCGCCTCGCAGGGCGTGCGAAAAGGAGCGCCCGACGCCGATGCCCTCCGTTTTCAGGCGTGCCACCTCCGCGGGGACGTCCGTTTCCGCGGCGTAGCGGACCAGGTAGCGGACGCTTGCGGCGGTGCCGGCGGGGGCAGGGGCCGGCTCAACGGCCCCTGCGGGAAGGCCCGAGGCAGACAGTGCTACGGCAGAAATCAGCAGGGCGGCAGCGGGCAGCACAAAACGGCGGGTGAGCATGGTGGGGTCCTAGCGTGGCGGTCTGGATTGATGCTGGCGGCAACAAATCGCCGCTTATCACCAGATTAGGAGCCCGGCACACACCGATGCGGCGAACTGGGCCGATCCTGCGCCAACCCTTCGGCGCCTGCGGATTTCTTGAGGAACCGTCTTCCTCAGCGGCGTAATTCATAGTCTTCGCCGCTTCAGTCCTCCGTGGGCGTGGTCCTGTTGGAATGGTAGGTCCGCCACGTATGTTCAGGCTCGAAGCCCAGCAGCCGCCGGGCCTTGTCGATCGACAGCATGGTCTCGTGTTCGCCCAACTCCTTGGTCACCGTCACGTTGGGAAACACCTCCGCGGCAAGGCTGGCGCTGGAACGCGTCATCACGGTGTCCGCGTTCGCGACGATGAAAGCCTCGAATCCGGGCTGGCCGTTTTCCAGCGCACGCGCCACAGCTTGCGCGCCGTCGCGCCCGTCAATGTAGCCCCAGAGGTTCCACTTGCGCAGCGCGGCGTCGGCATCGAATGACGGAAACCGTTCATAGTCCTCAGGATCCATCACATTCGAGAACCGCAGGCCCGTGATACTCAGCTCCGGATCCCAGCGCGTCAACTGGATCGCCATCTGCTCCTCGAGGTGCTTCACGAGTGAGTACGTGCTTTCGGGCCGGGCCGGGTACTCCTCATCCACCGGGATGTAGGGCGGATCGACGTCGAACGGCAGTCCCAGCACCGTTTCGCTGGAGGCGTAAACCACCTTCTTGATCCCGGCCCGCCGGGCTGCCTGGAAGACGTTGTAGGTGGAGAGCATGTTGTTCTCGAATGTGGCTGCATCCGGAATAATGCCGGGCGCCGGAACGGCACCGAGATGGACGACCGCGTCAAACCCGGAGTGCCGGTCGTCGAGACCCAGGACCACGTCAAGGACCTGGCCGTAGTTGCGCAGGTCCACGAGTGCCAACCCGTGGTGCCGCTCCCCGGCACGGTCCAGGTTCAGCACATGGTGGCCGTCGTCGGTCAGCCTGCGGACCACATGCCGCCCCAATTTTCCGCTTCCGCCGGTCACTGCAATTCTCATGGGGACACCCGGGCGGCCAGGAATTTTTCGACGGCGGCAATGGCACGAGTGGTGATGTCGCCGGGGTCACCACTGCCGTCCACCGAAACCACCATTCCCCGGCCGGCGTAGACCGCCACGACCTCGTGGGTTTCGCGATTGTAGAGGTCCAGCCGGTGCCGGAACACCTCGATGGTGTCGTCCTTCCGGCCCTGCTCCTTGGCCCGCTGCAGCATCCGTTGCTCGAGTTCGGAATCCGGTGCGCGGAGTTCCACCACGGCGTCGAGGCGGTGGCCCTGGGAAGCCAGTATGTTGTCCAGCTCCATGACCTGGGGAGCTGTCCGGGGGTATCCGTCCAGCAGGAAACCGGGTTGCAGATCGGCGTCGAGAAGCCGGTCCTTGACCAGGGCGTTGGTGAGCTGGTCCGGGACAAAAGCACCGTCGTCGAGATATTTGGCGGCCTCCACACCCAGCTGCGTCTCCTGGCTGACATTGGTTCGGAAAATCTCGCCCGTGGATACCGTCGGGATGCTGAAGTGCCTGGCGATGTGCTCCGCCTGCGTGCCTTTGCCCGAGCCGGGCGGCCCGATGATGAGCATTCTGGTCATGTTCTTGTCCCTCCGCGGCGTCCTTGCCGGCTGGTCCTGGGTCCATCGTCGGCAGCGCCAACGTGAGCTTCATTCTGCCCACAAGTCGCAGCACAACGCCAGCCTCCGGGAAGGGATCCGGAGGCTGGCGTTGGTTTGCGGGGGTTAGTTTCTGAGGTGCGCTTCGCTCCGCCGTGGGGACGGAAAATTTGGCCGTGTCAGGTCTGTTCCCAGGGATATCTGGTGCTGGCAGACGCTCAGGGGACAGACTTGATGTGTGTGTTTCGGTCGACCCCGATTCGTCTATGGTGCCGGTGAGCCTGTGGGTTAGTTTGGTGGTGGAGGGCACAGCTTTGTTGTCCGCGGGACCGTGGACTGTTGCCTTGGAGCAGTGCGCCACGAGGCGCTGTTTGTTACGTATGGAGGTGGGAGACCTTCGTCGCTTCGCCGTCGTAGCGGTGGAGTGAAGCTGGAGGCAGCCGTTCTCGGGGATCACCGAGAACCGGTGGGAGCAGCCTCGACAAAGTCGGGCCGGTTCAGTACTGCCGGATGGGCCGGGCCCGGTGAGCGAGACGGGAAGGTATACGAGAGGAACCGGTGTCGTTACGCCTCTTCAGGCAACGCCAGCTCCAATCCGGTGGATGTGGGCTGGTATGCGGTGCACGCCCGCCCCTCATTTCGGGCGGGGGACTCCTGGTCCGGCTTGCTCTTCGCGGCTGGGAGGCCACGGTGAATGTCTACGGCGTAGCCGTGGCGATGCCGCAGGGGTAGAGCCGGGTGCCTAACCCGTTAATCGGACGACAGTGAACGTGGGAACCATCTGTAACCGTTCCATTACCCACTCCCGGCCAGGGAGATGGAGGGATGGATAGGCCTGATGCCGGCCGAAGGTTAGGGGTGGGGCGGAGCCGCCGTAGTACTCCGAGCCGGGGAAAGCCCGCGCACATGGGGAAGGGCGGCAGCGTGTCAGTTAACGAGAGGTTGCAATGTTCGAAGAAGCGCCGGTGAATACCGGCGCCGTGCAGTGGCCGGATGCTGATTCGGCTTTCTGGGCGGTACGAAGCATGCAGATTAAGTTGCATCGTTGGGCGAAAGAGGATTTCTATCGCCAGTTTGGTGACCTGTTTAACCTTGTCTATGATCCGGCGTTTCTGGTGCACGCGTGGGAACGGGTGTCCTCCAACGCCGGGGCACGGACTCCGGGGTGGACCAGGCCACGGTGGCTTGGGTCGAGTCCCGGATTGGGGTGGAGGCCTTCCTGGGCCACGTTCGTGCCTTGCTGAAGTCAGGCGAGTTCGAGCCGGTCGAAGTGCGGCAGGTGCTGATACCGAAGGCGAGCGGGAAACTGCGCAAGCTGGGTATCCCCACCGTCGTGGATCGGGTGGTCCAGGCGAGCCTGAAGGCGGTGTTGGAACCCATTTTCGAGGCGGATTTCAAACCGTGCTCGTATGGGTTTCGACCTAACCGCAGGGCCCAGGACGCAATTGCCGAGATCCATTTTCTGGCCAGTCACTCGCATGAGTGGGTGCTGGAAGCCGATATCCAGGCGTGTTTCGATGAAATCGGGCACACGCCGTTGATGGAACGGGATGGCATCGGATCAAGGACAAGCGGGTCCTGGCGCTGGTCAAAGCGTTCTTGAAGGCCGGGGTCATGACGACCTCCGGGCAGCGGGAGGAAACGCTGAGCGGCACCCCACAAGGCGGGATACTCTCCCCGCTGCTGGCTAACATCGCGTTATCGACGTTGGACGAGCACTTTGATGAGCAACGGCGAGAACAGATGGGAACCGACCAGCAGCGGGCCAAACGCAAGCGGAATGGCCTCGGCAACTGGAAGATCGTCCGCTATGCGGACGACTTCGTGGTGATGGTGTCTGGAGAACGCAGGCACGCTGAGGAGTTGCGGGAGGATGTGGCCGAGGTGCTAGCCCCGATGGGGTTGCGGCTGTCTCCGGAGAAGACCCGTGTGGTCCACATTGACGAGGGTTTCGACTTCCTCGGTTTCCATATCCATCGCCGACGGAAACGAGGAACACAGAGACGCTGCGTCTACACCACACCTTCGAAGAAGGCCGTCCAGTCGGCCAAGGACAAGGTGCGTTACAAGACGCGTAGGTCAACCCTGCACATGAGTCTGGGAGAGTTGATTATCAGTCTCAACCGGATGTTGCGGGGATGGGCGAACTACTTCCGGCACGGTGTGTCCTCGCGGGTATTCCAGCAACTCGATAGCCACGCTTGGTGGCGGATCGTTAGCTGGATACGCACGAAATATAAGGGCAAGAGCCGGGTCAGCATGAAGGAGGTGCGCCGCCGTTTCTGTGACCAGGGATGGCGGATCGCCCATGAGGGGGTCGTGTTCACCGGCGCATCCAGCGTCGCAGTGACCCGCTACCGCTACCGCGGCAGCACCATCGCGACCCCCTGGACAACCAAACCGGCAGCCGCCAGCAGC
Organism: Pseudarthrobacter sp. S6; assembly: GCF_050156575.1. NCBI lineage: Bacteria > Bacillati > Actinomycetota > Actinomycetes > Micrococcales > Micrococcaceae > Pseudarthrobacter > Pseudarthrobacter sp. S6. The sequence goes on from NZ_CP189581.1 coordinate 3,737,970, forward strand.
GGCTGACCAACGGTCACGACACGTGGAGAGCCCGGTGCGTTGAGAGGCGCACGCCGGGTTCGGCGGGCGGGCCGCAGAAACCCACCGGGAGCAATCCCGGCAGGGCGCTGCGGTCCGACCCAACCGAATGTCAGATTTGTTGTTTTATCCGCCTTCCCCGGAACGCATGCACTTTGATTCCTGCCGGAATGATTGGGAAGGGTGATCCGAGATGGAAGTGATGCACCCGCGGTGTGCGGGTATTGATATTTCGAAGAAGGATGCGAAGGTCTGTATCCGTGTCCAGGGGCGGGGGGCCAGGGCAACCGCGTCGACGGTCACCACGTGGGGTGCGATGACCGGACAGATCCTGGACCTGAAGGAACACCTGCTGAAGGAGCGGGTGAGCCTGGTGGTGATGGAAGCGACCAGTGATTACTGGCGTCCCTTCTACTACCTGCTTGAGGACGAGGGCCTGAACGTCATCCTGGTCAACGCCCGTGATGCCAGAAACGTCCCGGGCCGCAAAACCGATGTCTCCGACGCTGCCTGGCTCGCGGATCTGGGCGCCCACGGGCTGGTCCGTGCCTCGTTCGTGCCCCCGCCGCCGATCCGTGAACTGCGCGACCTGACCCGGGCCAGGACCGTCATCACCCGGGAACGGACCCGGGAGATCCAGCGGCTGGAGAAGCTCCTCGAGGACGCCTGCATCAAGCTCTCCTCGGTAGCTTCGGACATCACCGGGGTCTCGGGACGGCTGATGCTGCAGGCACTGATCGAGGGGCAAGAGGACCCGGCGGTCCTGGCAGACCTTGCCCAGCGCAGGATGCGGTCAAAGATCCCGGAGCTCACCGACGCGCTCACCGGCAGGTTTGGCAGCCACCACCGCTACATGGCGAAACTTTATCTGCACCGGATCGACGCCCACACCGCCGATATCGAGGACCTGGGCGCAAGGATCGAGGAGGCGATCGCGCCCTTTCGTTTCGCCCGGGAACTCCTGATCAGCATCCCGGGATTCAGCACCACCGTCGCGGAGATCTTCATCGCCGAAACCGGCGCCGACATGACCGTGTTCCCCACCGCGGGACACCTGGCCTCCTGGGCCGGCACCTCTCCGGGATCCAACGAATCCGCCGGACGGGTCAAGTCCACCAAGACACGCCCCGGCAACCGCTACCTCAAAGGAGCCCTCGGTATCGCCGCGCTCTCGGCAGCACGCTCGAAGAACACCTACTTCTCCGCGAAATACTCCCGCCTCGCCGCCCGGCGCGGGCCATCCAAAGCACTCGTCGCGGTCGAACACGCCATGCTCACCGCCGCCTGGCACATGCTCACCACCGGGGAACTCTACAAAGACCCCGGAGCCGACTACTTCAGGCTGCAAGCACCTGCCAAGACCAAGGCCCGCGCGATCGGACAGCTCGAATCCCTGGGCTACCAAGTGACCCTCGCGCCCCTGCAACCCACCGGATAATCCTGCCTCAAAACGCCGACCGCCAGATCATTCAGTCAACGGGACAACGTCACCGCAATTTTCATGTCAGAAGTTGGATGCCGCGCCCAGTAGTGGCGAGAGCGAGATCGGATTTCCGTTGGTGTCTTTGGGCCCGTCTACGGCTGTGAACATAGACTGCACATTCCCAGACACCACCGCCCTGGAAGCACCGTTATCCGGCCCGAGCGTGATCGTCAAGGTACTCGATGTGGCGGTGCTGCTCCACGCTATCGCGGTTGCGTTGCTTCCTCCTCCGGCAAATACGAGATCAGTGCTTCCGGTGGAGAACACCCCGCCTAATACCGCGGTCCCCAGTGTAAAAGTCGGGCAAACCGTCGAAGGGACGATGACCTTGAGGTTCTTGTTCGAGTCGATCCTGACCTGAATTCCGGAGTTTTTCAGAAGCGCCTGGCTTGTACTGGTCCACTCGCTGCAGATCGAGGACGGATTCATGGGTTTGGAGAAAGTGATGATGATCTGGTCGTCCTGATCTGCCCGACCGGTAACGTTCTTCTGAGCCAGCGGGCCTGTTTGAAGCTTGATGCTGGCCGTAGGCGCAACCGTGTCCTTCGTCGATGTCGCCGTACCGGGCGCGCTGGCGCCGCCGGCTGCATTGGTGGCCACCGCCGTATAGGTGATAGTGCCGTCCTTGAACGCTGAGAGATTAAAGTCCGTGCTTTGGACGGAGCCGTTTGCAGTCAGCGTTTGGGTGGCCGTCTGTTGCTGCGTCCCGGCAGGCGGGGCGTCGGTAACTGTAATTGTTACCGAAGATCCAGACTCGGCGGTAACGCTGACTGTGACACCTGCAGCCTTCGCGATGTTGACAATGGGGGCAACACTTAGCGTTGGTGCCGCTGGCGGAGTGGCGGCCGCGATGGTTACTCCTGTGCTGCGTGCACTTTCCTGGCCCGCCCAGGATCCGAGGACCGGGGTGACGGTGTAATACCAGGTACCGCTCGGCAATGCCGCTTCACTGCAGGTCCGCGTTGTGATGGTTCCCGAGCAGCCTCCCCCGGCTGCAACTTTGGTGCCCCCTGTCGCTGACGAATACCGGGCAACGATGTAGCTGGAGACCTGTTTGCCCGCCGCCGTCGCGCCTTGCGCCCAACTGACGGTGGCGGCACCTGCCGAAGCGGACGCCGTCGGAGCCACCACGGCGAGGATGGAATCAGCTTTGGCCCTGCCGTCATTGCTGCTGAGGGTCTGCCAGTAGGCGCTGGCAGCCGGGCCGCCCCACGAGATGACGAGGGCAGCCGCGACGATCCCGGCCACGCGGACCTGCCGGCGCGGCGGCGGGGTCTGAATGGGGCGGCTCATTTCCGTGCCTCCAAAGTGACGGGCAAACTGAACGTGGCGCCCTGGCAGCCTGACAGCGATGCAGTGGACATGGTGGCGGCGCCCGGCAGTGTGATCAGCACCGACGAGTTCGCGGGAATAGTGATTATTGGGGCCAACGGAGCGGCAGGTTCAACGAACGTCACTCCGGTGCCGGGTGTGGTGCAGCCGGGGTGGCTGGTGTCCGCCGTCGCGGCCCCATTGCCGCGGATGGCATAGACACGCACCGCGTGGCCGTTGGGGTTGAGCGCCCGGACTGCAACATCGGCGGTGCCGCCCGGGACGAGGGTGGTCTGCGGGGTGTCTCCCGCAACAAGGGCTTCTACGGTCACGGTTGCCATGGTGCCGTTGGTGGCGGCTCCCGATCCGGCACCCACTGTGACCCAGTAGGCATAGGCTCCGCCCACACCGGTGACTAGGCAGAGTGTGACGGTTGCTGCCGCAGTCTTGGCAGCCAGCCGTCGGGAAGTCTTCTTGTGCTTCGGTGTCATGTCAGCTTCCCTGCCCTGAGCCGGAGTAGGCGAACTGGAGCGTGGCGCCCTTACAGCCGTCCTGGTTCAGCGTGGTATCCAGCATGGAGATTCGGGGCCACTTCTGCCAATCAACGCCGAGCAACTCAAGGGTCCGTGCGCCGGGCGGAACGCTAAGCGGATACGGGCCCGAGTAGTTGATTACCACGTAGTCCGCGGCGGTGCAGGGAAGCCCCGCAGCCACTGCAGCGGGCGTCCGGTTGATGGCTGTAATAGCGACCGAAAGGCTGCTCAGTGCCAGCGTCTTGTTGTTGGGATTGGCAATCGAAAGGTTCAGCGGAAGCGTTAGTCCGGGCGTGAGTTGGGTGCCGAGATTCCCCGAAATACTGAACGTCTTGTTGGATGATTGAACAATGAGTTGGACCACGACGGCGTCAGCCTGGCTTGCGCCGGCGGCCGTGCCGATGGTCAGGTCCGCTTTGCCATCCGGAGTGGTGGCCGACGTCGCCACCGTCAGCATGACGGTGGCCGTTTTGCCCGAAGCGAGCGTCACCGACGCCGGCGCGAAGGCCGCCGTCGTACTGGCCGGCAGGCCCGCAACGGTGGGGGTGACGCTGCCGCTGAACCCGTTGGTGGAGGTCAGGGACACCGAATAGGTGACCGCGTCGCCCCGGTCAACCGTCCGGCTGGCGGGATTCACCTGAATGGTGACGCTTTTGGTTTTGTTGCTTTGGCTCCCGCCCTGGCTGGCCGCGAAGATGGTGCCCGCCGAAACGAGCATCACCACAAGACCCACCAGCAGCACCTTCGCTGCGGTGGTGGTTCTTCGCATGACTGTGCGGAAGTACCCAGAATCATTCTGCACGTTCAGCCCTTCTGGCCTGTTCTGCATTGAGTGGGAGGAGGTGGAATTCGCCAGCGGGGAGGTCCTGCTCCTCCCCGCCGGCGAAGACTGTTAGACGCTGCCGACGGTGATGGTGACAACGGCGCCCTTGCAGGCCTCCTGGTCGACCGTTGCACTGTCATTGAACGTCAGGGTTCCGGCGCCCACAGAGATTCCGCTTGCGCCGGCGGCGACCGTGGTGCTGCTGGTCACGGCAGTGACTCCGAACCACGATGCCAGGCAGTTTGCCGGATCGCTCGTGGACACCGTGGCCGTCAAGGCACCCACCTTGGTGCTGCTGGTTGTTCCATTGTCAGCCGTGTATGCCACCGGGACGCTATTTCCCGGCGCAAGTCCGCCTGCGAATGTCGCGTGCAGGGTCACGGTGCCGCCGCCTGTCGAGTTGGTCGCGGTACCCGCACCTGAGCCCGTGGTGGTCCAGTAGGCGTAGGCAGCGCCGCCGCTGCCTGCCACCAGTGCCAATGCACCGGCTGCTGCGAGGACCCGATTCTTCTTCGTCATTTTGCGCATGAGTGAGACTCCTTGTTGGCTGGGGGTAAAAACAGATGCTGAGACGCGCAGCCATTGGGAGCCACTAAGGCACCTTGGTTCCGGCTGATCGATGACGCCCATACTTCCCGGCCTCGGTGGTCCCAACAACACGTAGGAGTACTGGACTTTTGCGGACCTCCCCCGAAACGACCTCTTGGATCCAGGGCCGGGTACTCAGTTTTCGCCGACGAGGCGGGACGTCTCAAGCCCGGACGCCCCGCAGCCGGATCCGCGTGCGGTACCGCCCGCACGGCAACCGGTAGTACCTAAGTCCTCCGCGGCCTGGCCCGCCATGTGGCGCTCCCCAAGGCTCTGACCTGTATATACTTCTGGTTATCGGTTTAGCAGCAGGCCGTTGGACAGTTCGTCGATCCAGCGACCGTCGCCACCCTTTTTGCTTCCACGGCAGGGGTTGTGCGGGGAGTTGCCGGATCGTCTTGACCTGAGCGAATGGCACTAAGAACCGTGGCCAGCGAGTCAACAGCAAACACAGCTACATCAATTACCGAGCACCTGCACGAAGAACTCCTCAACAGCTCCGACGTAGAGGAGTTCCTGGATGAGCTCGCCCGGGTATCGGCCCGAAACCTTTCCGAACCCGGCGATGAAGTGCTGTGCGGCATCACCCTTCTGCGCCAGCGCAAGGCGGCCACCATTGCCAGCAGCGGCGCCGCTGCCCGCGCTGTCAGCCAGATCGAATACCAGTCCGAGCAAAGTCCGGGCATGGCCTCCTCGCTGGAGCAGGTGACAGTCCATGTTCCTGACGTGAAGAACGAGGCGCGCTGGCCCGAATACTGCGAAGCCGTCCTGGATCAAGGCATCCGTTCGGTCCTGGCAATCCCGTTCCGGCTGGAGGGGGAAACCAAAGCCACGCTCCTCCTCTACTCCCACCGGACCTCCCGCTTTGAAGGCCGCGTCCTGAAGGCTGCGGAGGACTTCGTCCGCCAGACGTCTCTGGCCCTGCGGCTTGCGGTGCGCTTCGCGCATTACAGCGAGACGGCGGCGCATCTGCGTGCCACCCTCGAATCGCGCACCGTGATCGACATGGCGGTGGGCATCATCATGGCCCAGAACCGGTGCAGCCAGCAGGAGGCATTTGACCTGCTCAAAGCGGCGTCCAGCACGCGCAATTCCAAGCTGCATATCGTCGCGGCGGCCGTGGTGAATGCACTTGGCCAAGGGCCGGCCCAGACGCACTACGACGGCTGAGTTCCGCCCCGCAACCGGCGGCCCGAGGCGTTACCGCTGAGACGACCTGAGGACGGTTGCGGAATACGTCACTTTGACGGTTTACCAGGTCACCAGCACGTACACTGGTGGAAATGCGGCTGAGGGGCTTTCATGGAAACAAAACGCATCTGTCTTGTCATCGAGGACAACGATGACATCCGCGGTCTGATCACGGTGGTCATGACCCGCGCAGGCTTTTCCGTACGTTCGGTCGCCAACGGCGCCGAAGGAATTGCCGCAGCCGCTGAACCATCGGTCGCTCTGATCACCCTTGACCTTGGCCTGCCGGACATGGACGGGCACGTCGTAGCCCGGGCAATCCGGGCCTTAAGCACCGCTCCCATGCTGTTCCTCACCGCGCGGTCCGAGGAAGACGACATACTGGCCGGAATGGCCTCCGGCGCTGCCGCCTACCTAACCAAGCCGTTCCACCCCACAGAACTGAAGGAGCTCGCGCTGCGGCTCTGCCCGGCAAAAGCCCCCGCCCGCCCGGAAACCACGCCACAACGGCAGCTTTAGGCGGCACTTTCTCGCCAGCCCACCCGTTCACAGGCGCAGCACATATCCGGCAAATCGAAGCGATAGCTTCGTTGCCTACAAATGAGGCATGACTCCTCTCAAGAACAAACCACGCAACGGCAACCGGGTCACGTGAAAATCTCGGACGTCTCCGCATACCAGGCCAGTCAAACAGGCACCAACGAAAGCACGACGGCGGACACCACCACTGATTCCACCGCCGTCACCACAGACACGTCCTACGTTTCGGAGAGCTCGAACATCCACATCTCCACGGTGAGCACCGGCAGCGGCGACAGCACTATCACCTACTACGTTGCCGACGTCGTGCTTAACGATGCCACCACGCTCCAGTCGGCCTTCGCCAACAACGGCGACTTACTACGGCTTACGTGACACCGGCATTGTGATCCGCAACGGAGTGGTGTTCCGCGATGACGGCGCCCGCCAAGGCCTTGCCTTCTAACGCGACAGCACGGTCAAGGTCTACGACGAAACCGCCACAACCGCCGAACAGCTCCTCGCCGACGGCGTCTGGAACACCCTTTCCTTCGGCCCGTCCCTGCTGGACGACGGCGGGGTTGCCGAGGGCATTGAGGACGTCGAAGTGGACACCAACTTCGGCAACCACTCCATCGGCCTGGGGCGCAGCACGGGAGGCTGAGAATAAGTCTCTGGATCTGGGGCGCGGCCACCACCCCGGGACGTTACGCGGGCAGTCGAGGTCTTATCCTGTGGTGCCCGTCTTATCGGCGTAGAAGGTGGCTTGGTCGCGCACCTGGTCCACGTAGGAGTCGGACTGGTTGTAGGAGTAGATGGCCTCACTCCATCCGTTCGTGGCGGTGAGGTCGCGGCCGTGGGCGCATAAGTAACCGGCCGCGCTGAGGGCGGCATCGTCGATGTTGAAAGGATCCGCTTCGCCGTCACCGTTCCCGTCCCGTCCCGCTAGCTCCCAGGTGGAGGGGATGAACTGCATGGGTCCGACGGCGCGGTCCCAGCGAGCGTCGCCATCCAGGACGCCGGCGTCGGTATCAGCAATGACGGCAAATCCGTTGCCGTCCAGGCTCGGGCCGACAATTGGCCCGCTTGCCTGCCCTGCGGCATCCAGGTTTCCGCCGCCGTACGCTCCGTGGTGGGATTCGACGAATCCGACTGCCGCCACCGTATTCCATCCGATCCCGCACCCCGGAGCGGAAAGATTGGCCGCGCTGGCCGCACCCACGTAAGCCCGAAGCGCACGGGCAGGTATGCCGGTTTGCGCTGCAGCCTGGATGATCCACTCGGCGTCCGCGTTCCGGGTGACATTGACGGCAGTGGTAAGGCCGGTGGAGGACGTTTCGAATTTCGCCTCCGACCGTGGCGGAGGAGCAAGAGCCCCGCGGGAGTCCGCACCGGACTGCCCGAGCGCCCAGAATGCCACCGCGGTGATGACGCAGATCGCGAACACGCAGAAAACCGCAAGGCGTTTAAGTCGGAGCACGGGTTTGATCCTATCGATCGAAACCCGCCAGCAGGAACGGCGGCTGCATGACACCCGGGAAACAGCGCCCGGCAAACAGCAGCCGGGCGCCCAGCCGGCACTCATGTTCCGGTCAGGTTCCGTCACAGCACCTGCGCAGTTTGGCCGCGGATTGTAGAGAACAGCCCACCAACAGATTCCGGAGAATCCCGATGACTTCCCTCATTTTCATTGCCGCAGACCTCGCGGCCATCAGCATCCTCACCGTCGTCCTCTACCTCCGCCGCCACCGCCGCCGCGACCTGGTGGTCTCGTACCTGGGCATGAACGTGGGCGTGCTGGGCGTGATCGCGGGCCTCGGCACAGATGGGCACCGTGACGGCCGGCGAGTCCACCGCAGCCCAGGGCCCAGGCGGCGGAGGCGGCTTCGGCGCCCGCCCCCGGGCCCCTGCCAAAAGGCCCTTTACCAACAAAAAGGTAACAGTCGTCTTGGGTCCTGTGAGCATTCCGGATATCGGCGCATACTTGAACGCACAAGCGGCCACGGCCATGGGAGGACACCATGAAGTTTCTCGGAGCACTGATTGTCATCTGGCTGATCATCGGAGGAATCGCCGCCTGGCAGCGCGGCTACTTCGGCGGGGTTCCGGGGTCCTGCGCCCAAGCGGGATCGGTGGCCGTGACCATCGTCGCCGGGCCGTTGAACTATATGGGCGTCAACCCGCAAATCGCGTGCGAACTGCCCCAACCATCCCAGTAGCCACATTCTTGGTGCCGCGGCCGGCGGTCCCTAGAGTAGGGAATGCCGGGCGTCTGCTTTTGCTTGCGCCCGAAATTGATCCCGAAGCTTCGAAAGGACCGCCGAGATGGCATTCGTCACCGTTGGAACCGAGAACAGCACCGATACCGAGCTCTACTACGAAGACCACGGAAGCGGCCAGCCCGTTGTCCTGATCCATGGCTACCCGCTGGACGGATCCTCCTGGGAAAAGCAGACCACCGCCCTTTTGGCGGCGGGATACCGCGTGATCACGTACGACCGCCGCGGCTTCGGCAAGTCCACCAAAGCCACCAGCGGCTACGACTATGACACGTTCGCCGCCGACCTCAATACGCTCCTGAACCGGCTGGAACTCAACAACGCCGTGCTGGTGGGATTCTCCATGGGCACAGGTGAAGTTGCCCGCTACCTGAGCACGTACGGTTCGGCCCGGGTGGCCCGCGCAGCATTCCTTGGATCGCTGGAGCCGTTCCTCCTCAAAACAGACGACAACCCGGACGGCGTTCCCCAGGAAGTCTTCGACGGACTCACCGAAGCGGTGACATCGGACCGGTATGCGTTCTTCACGGAATTCTTCAAAAACTTCTACAACACCGATACGTTCCTGGGCACCCCGCGGCTCAGCCAGGAAGTCCTGGACGCCAGCTGGAGAATCGCCGCCGATGCAGGCGCCACCGCATCAGTGGCCGCGCAGCCCCCGTGGCTGACCGACTTCCGCGGGGACATCCCCCGGATTGATGTCCCCGCGCTGATTGTCCACGGCACGGCGGACAACATCCTGCCCATCGATGCCACCGGCCGCCGGTTTGCCAAGGCCCTTCCCAGCGCCCAGTATGTGGAGATCGACGGCGCCCCGCACGGCCTGCTGTGGACGCACGCCGCGGAAGTCAACGAAGCCCTGCTCGCCTTCCTGAAAAAGCAGGCCGAATAACAAAAGAGTGGAGGGGCCAGGCGATTCGCCTGGCCCCTCCACTCTTTTAAAGGCTTAGTCAGCTCAAGCCTTGGCAGCCTTGCCCGGCAGCGCCAGCTTGAAGACCTTCGCCCAGGACGATCCCACCTGCTTCAGCAGCGGACCCGTGGTGTATTTCAGGCCGTAGCGCTGGCAGATCTCGCGTACCCGCGGAGCGACCTCGGCGTACCGGTTGGACGGCAGGTCCGGGAAAAGGTGGTGCTCGATCTGGTGCGACAGGTTGCCTGTCATCAGGTGCATGAACTTGGAACCGGAGATGTTGGCGGAGCCGATCATCTGCCGGACGTACCAGTCACCGCGGGTTTCGCCTTCCACCATTTCCTCTGTAAAGGTGTCAGTGCCTTCCGGGAAGTGACCGCAGAAGATCACGGCGTGCGCCCAGACGTTGCGGACGGCGTTGGCGGTCAGGGTGCCGTAGAGCGCCTGCTTGCCGGAACCGGTGAGCATGGCAACGGCAGGAGTGGCGGCGTAGTCCTTGGTGAACTGGGTGACCACCTTGCGGCCCAGGGCCTTGAGGTCCTTGACGAGCGCTTCCTTGGACTTCTTTCCTGCCTGGTACTCAGCAAGCTCGAGGTCGTAGATGGCGATGCCCCATTCGAACAGCGGGGAAAGGATGGCGTTGTACAGCGGGTTGCCCAGGTTGTGGGGCTGCCACGGCTGGTCCTCGTCCATGCGCAGAAGGTTGTACCCGACGTCGTTGTCCTTGCCAACCACGTTGGTCCAGCGGTGGTGGAGGTCATTGTGCGTGTGCTGCCAGGCCCGTGAGGGTGTGACGAAGTCCCACTCCCATGTGGTGGAGTGGATGTCCGGGTCCCGCATCCAGTCCCACTGCCCGTGCAGGATATTGTGGCCGAGTTCCATGTTTTCCAGGATCTTGGCGAAACTCAGCAGCGTGGTGCCGGTGACCCAGGCTGCCTTGTTCTTGCTGACCAGCAAAGCCGCGCGGCCGGAGATCTCCAGCCCGCGCTGGATCTTGATCATGCGCCGGATGTAGGCGGCGTCGGAGGCGCCGCGCTTGGCCAGGATTTCGTCGCGGATCGCGTCGAGTTCGCGGCCCAGCTCAGCTACCTGTTCATCCGACAGGTGCGCTGCGGCAGGAGGACGGACCAGCGGGCTGCCGGACTCGGCCAGCGCGCCGGGGCGCGTCTTTGCCGCTCCGGTGGGGGCGGTCTTGCCTTCGGAAACTTTCTTACTTTCTGAAACTACTGACATGCGGTATTGCTCCTCAGAGTTCGAGGTTGACGGGTCCGGCGGCTGCCGAGACACACGTTTGGATCAGTTGGCCGGGTTCGCCGTGGACCTCGTTGGTGCGAAGGTCACGGACCTGTCCGGCCAGGAGCGGGGTCAGGCAACTGTGGCAGATTCCCATTCGGCAGCCGCTGGGCATGAGCACCCCGGCGTCCTCGCCGACGTCGAGCAGCGGAGTATCGCCGTCGGCGTCAACTTCCCGGTCCGACGCCTCAAAGGTGACCAGGCCGCCGTCGTGCCCCACACCCCCGGCGAAGGTGGTGTTGAACCGTTCAATCATCAGGTTGCCGGGATCGCCGGCGATGGCAACATCGGAACCGGGGGCGCCGGCGGTGAGGGATGCCTGCTTCCACAGGGCCTCGGCGTCGTCCAGGAAACTGTCCGGACCGCACGCGTACGCGGCCCGTTCCTTCCAGTCCGGGCAGATCTCATCGAGCTCGGCCGTGTTGGTCAGGTCCATCCGGCCCTGTTCGCCGGTGTACCAGTGGGCCAGCCGGAAGTTGGGGAACTGGTCAGCCAGTTCGGCGAGTTCCTCGCGGAAGAGGCTGTCGCCGGGCGTGCGGGCCGAGTGCACCAGCACGACGTCGGCATCCGGGCGGCGCGGAACAAGGGTGCGGATCATGGACATCACCGGGGTGATACCGCTGCCGGCGGTGACCATCAGGAGCGGCCTGGGGTGCTCGGGCAGGACGAAGTCGCCCTGCGGGGGTGCCAGGAAAAGGACGTCACCAGGTTTGGTGGTCCGGACCAGGGTTCCGGAAACTGCTCCGACGTCGGTGACGGTGATAGCGGGGTCCTTGCCTGCGGGGGCGCTCAGCGAATAGGAGCGCCAGTGGCGGACACCGTCGAGCTCAACGCCGATTCGCGCCCACTGGCCGGCCAGGTGCGAATGCCAGCCGCGGCCGGGACGAAAGAAAATGGTGGCCGACTGCGCCGTTTCCTGGACCACACGGGTCACCACGCCACGCAGCTGGCGCGCTGAGAAGACAGGGTTGAAGAGCGCCAGAATATCTTCCGGTGCCAATGGCGTGGTCAGCACGGAAGCCGCCTGTGCCAGCTGACGTAGCCGGATCATGCCGTAAAACCTAAAGCGGCGCGAGCCATATCTCTCTCTCCTGACCGTTCCGCAGTCACGCAGTAAAATGAGGCGCTTAGCCCCCTATGCCCCCTACAAGCCTAACGGCTGTGGCTTATGGATGGTTCCTTGAGCAATATTACTAAGGACACTGACTAGTTTCCTCTGCAGGTCACGCGAATGGCCGGACCGACGGCGGTGGACGGTTGTCAGCGGCTGTCCCGGTCCTCGAATTCCTCATCGAGGTCATGGTGCCTGAACTCCGTCTCCGGATTTGGTTCGCCCTCAGCCACGTACTCATAGTCCAATTGACGCTGCACCTGGCTGTCCAGAACCTGTAGCTCCCGGTCCGGAACGGTGGAAAGATCTTCCGGGAACTCGTCTTCCGGCGTCAGGTGTAGTTTTTCGGACATGGTGAGCCTCTCTAGGCCGTGAGGGATAACCGGGCCTCAATGGCCCGCACCTTCTCAGGATATTACGTTCCGGGCGGATCGCCCAGCGGAATCAGCCCCGGATCAGGAACGGGCCGGGGTCCAGCCGACGGCGGGCGCAATGTGCCGGGCGATGTTGCCCAGCAATTTGGCATTGAAGTCAACGCCCAACTGGTTGGGCACCGTCACCAGCAGTGTGTCCGCGGCCTGGACCGCGGCGTCGGCCGCCAGCTGTTCGGCCAGGAGATTAGGGGCACCGGCATAGGTCTTGCCAAAGCATGCCGTGAGGCCGTCGATGACGCCCACCTGGTCCCGACTGTCCCGCAGCGCGCTGCCCGCAAAATACCTGTTGTCCTCATCGTCAACGATCGGCAGGATGCTCCGGCTGACGGAGACACGCGGTTGGTGGCTGTGTCCTGCCGCGGCCCAGGCGTCCCAGAAGAGTTGGATTTGCTCCGCCTGCAACTGGTCGAAGGGGACACCGGTCTCCTCGGTGAGCAGTGTGGAGCTCATCAGGTTCATGCCCAGGCCGGCCGCCCACACGGCGGTGCTGCGGCTTCCCGCGCCCCACCAGATCCGCTCCGCGAGGCCCGGCGACTGCGGCTGGACCGGCAACAGGCCGGTGGCACCGCCGGCGTAGCGCGGGTCCGCCTCGGCCACGCCTGCGCCAGTGATGGCGTTCCGGAACCGGGCAGTGTGGCGGTGGGCCATGTCTGCGTCGGTTTCATTTTCTGATGGCTGCCAGCAGCGGGAACGGGGACGCCTGCTGACGGGCGAAGTGGTGCACGCGGAAGAACGCGCCGTCGATTCCGACTTCCTCGGCGGCCACCGCCAGCTCAATGCCCTGACGCAGGGCCTCGCCGGCGGTTCTGGTGCGGGAGCCCTGGCCGGGGCCCCAATGGCCGAACGAAAGGAATCCAATGCGTCGCATGTATGGCCCAACCTCCCTGCGGCGGGCCGCATTCCCGGTTGGCCGTGAGCCTGCCGGTGTCCAGCCCCTGAACGTCAGAACATCGGCAGCAGGAAGCCGGCGATAAGCGCCACGGCGCCGATCCCGGCGAGCACCCGGCCAAGCACGACGGCGGTCCACCCCACCGATTCGGGCGCTGCGGTCTGCCACTGGGTGGGGCGCTTGGGGTGGTAGTAGATCGGCAGGGTGTCGCCAACGGCCAGGTCCTTGATGTCGTGGGGTGACATCGGGGCGTGGTGAACCTGGTACTTGCGGTCAAACCAGCGGAAGCCCGTTCCGGTAGCGTCCGCATAGACCACTGCTTCCGCAATGTTCCAAGGGTGCACAAACCGCCGGAGGATGCCCGAGTAGAACAACAGGGCAAGCCCCGGCGGAAGGCACAGCCAGGTCATCATTTCCAGAATGGGACCTGCCATTTCAAGCGCAGTGGGCATAGCAATGATGCTACCGGGAGTTCCGACCCCCAGCGTGAGCCTGCCCGGCGGAATCAGCCGACAGGCTCGGCCATCTGCTCCACCACGTACTGGGCGTCCACGGTGGATCCGGTCACGGGGTCTGTCATCTCCACTTTCCAGCTGCGGGCGAACCGGTTGACGCCGCTGGTCATGGCCACCGTGCCGGAAATGAGGACCGACCCCGGCTCATTCAGGCCGCGCTCGGTCGGCACGTCCAGCCAGTAGCCCGGGGTCAGCAGGGCTTCCAGCGGGCTGTCCTGGATCATCGCGTCCGGAGTTTCGCCCTCCCTCACCCAGCCCTTCAGCGTGATCTGGTCCAGGTTGACCAGCGCCCATTCAGCTTCCCCGGAGGTCCGGGCATGCTGCACGCGGACTTCGGAAACCTGCTGCGCCAGGTATGGCGAGACCGGGTAGAGCGCCGGCGGGGCGGTGGGGTCCGGAACGCCCAGGTGGGCCCGCCCACCTGGCAACCTCAACCGACGAAGCCAGCTATGCCGGCCGGAGTTTTTGTCCACATAATGCACCCAAAACGCCTTTTACCCCGCGTTATGTGGACAAAAACTCTCCATCAGGCGCGGAGCAGGATATCCCGGGTGACGGCCAGGTGATGGTCAATGGCCTCCTGCGCCTTAGCGGCATCGCCGGACACCAGGGAATCGAGGATGTCCTGGTGTTCGGCGCACACCTGTCCGCGCCGGTCACCGGTGCGGAACAGGGCAGCGACGCCCATCAGGATCTGCCGGACATGAAGTTTGCTGTACGTTCGGGAGATGAGCTCATTGCCCGCGGCGTCGATCAGCAGCTGATGGAAGAGGGTGTCCAGCCGGATGAACTCCTGCGCAGCCGCCGAGTTCAGGTCCTCGGGAAGCTGGGCCTGCTGGTCCAGGGTGTCCTGCATCGTTTCCGCAGGAACGCGGCGCTGTTCGATAACCAGGCGGGCGGCATGGCTTTCGAGCACACCCCGGAGCTCCATCAGTTCCGACATTTCGCGGCCCGTTACCGGCGGAACATAGGCACCGCGCTGCGGAATCAGTTCCACCAGGCCGTCGGAGACGAGCAGCAGAAGCGCCTCCCGGACCGGAGTTCGCGATACGCCGATCTCCGCGGCCAGTTCCTGCTCGTTCAGGAACTTCCCCTGCACCTCCGGGTCAATCAGGATGTTTTCCCGCAGGTACGCGTACGCCTTCTCGCGGCCGGACGCCGACGTAGCCGAACTTATTCGCATACATTATGTATACAACAGACTGGAGTAATTTCATGCGTTTAGCAGTTGCCCAAATCATCTCCGGCGCCGATCTGGCCGCCAACCTGGAGCTAATCCGAGACTACGCCACGCGGGCCAAAGCCGCCGGAGCCGAGCTCGTGGTGTTCCCGGAAGCCGCCATGCGCGCCTTCGGCAACAGCCTAACGGACATTGCCGAGCCGCTGGAGGGACCGTGGGCCGCCGCCGTCCGCAGCATTGCCCACGAGCTGGACATCACCGTGGTAGCGGGCATGTTCACCCCGGGCGGGGGCGGCCGGGTGCGGAATACCTTGCTGGTCACCGGCCCGGGCGTCGAGACCTCCTATGACAAGATCCACCTCTTTGATGCATTTGGTTTCGCCGAATCCGATACCGTCGACGCAGGAACAGCCCCCGTGACCTTCGAGGTGGGCGGCACCACTTTCGGCTTGGCCACCTGCTACGACGTGCGTTTCCCGGCACTGTTCACGGCCAACGCCAAAGCCGGCGCCCAGGTCAACATTGTCTGCGCCTCGTGGGGAGCCGGCGAGGGCAAAGCTGAACAGTGGGACCTCCTGGTCCGCGCCCGCGCCCTGGACAGCACCACCTTCGTAGTGGCCAGCGGTCAGGGAGATCCGGCAAGTGTCGGCATCGCCTCCGCCGGCAAGGCTCCCACCGGCGTTGGCCACAGCGCCGTCATCTCTCCCCTGGGTGCTGCCCTAATGGCCCTCGGCGGCAAACCGGAACTCGCCGTCGTCGACATTGACCAGTCCGTCGTTGCAGAGGTCCGCGGCAATCTGCCTGTCCTGGCTAACGCCCGGACCTTCTGACCCCCGGCCCGGCCCTGCGAATTCTCCCCGCGGTGCCGGCCGCAACGGCGGTGAGTCGCCGTTCATTTTCAGGAAACGTTGCCATTTCCAGCGCCCGACGGCGGCTTCTCACCACGTGCGCGCACCGTCGCCCGCCGTCGCTGGCACCAGGGGCGCAAGGCTTCCTGCCGGAGCGTCATTCAACAGGTTCTGTTTACACGCCCGAAACATCACGGTCATGCGATCTTCACGAATGACGCCGGTCCGTAACGTGTCCGCAACTTAGTGAAGAGCAATCGGAAACACGCGGCGGCAAATATTGATCGGGGGATACACGGGACACCTAAGAAAAGTCCCCGTATTCAGGATCAATGAAAGGGACCCACCGGTGGAGATCACTGCGCAACACGTCTGGATGATGATCGCGGCGGCAATGGTGCTGCTTATGACACCCGGACTCGGTCTTTTCTATGGCGGCATGACGCGTGCCAAGGCCGCACTGAACATGATCATGATGAGCTTCATCTCTGCCGGCATCGTGGGAGTTGTGTGGGTCCTGTGGGGTTATTCCATGACCACCGGCGACGGAATCCTGGGCATTTTTGGCAACCCTTTCGCCAACTTCGGGCTGCAGAACCTCATGGGCTCCCCTGACCTCATCAAAGCCGGTTTCAGCGCCACCTTCGCCATCATCACCGTGGCCCTCATCAGCGGCGCAATCGCGGACCGTGCCAAGTTCAGCGCGTGGGCAGTGTTTGTGCCGCTGTGGGTCACGCTGGTCTATTGCCCCCTGGCCTACATGATCTGGGGCGGCGGGCTCATGAGCGCCGGCGGAGCCATCACCCAGGTCTTCGGCCAGGTCATCGACTTCGCCGGCGGTGCAGTGGTGGAGATCAGCTCGGGCACGGCGGCCCTGGTCCTGGCCCTGGTGGTTGGCCAGCGCCACGGCTTCGCCAAGGATCCCAGCCACCGCCCGCACAATGTCCCCTTCATCATGCTCGGCGCGGCCATCCTGTGGTTCGGCTGGTTCGGGTTCAATGGCGGCGCCGCCACCACCGCGGAGCAGGCCGGCCTGATCTGGATCAACACCCTGGTCACCCCGGCCGCGGCCATGCTCAGCTGGCTGCTGACGGAGAAGATCCGCCACGGCCACCCCACGTCCCTGGGCGCAGCCTCCGGTGTTGTGGCCGGCCTGGTGGCTATTACACCGTCCTGCGCCAACATCAGCCCAGTGGCCGCCATCGGCCTGGGCCTGGTGGCCGGTGCAGCCAGCTGCGTGTTTGTTGACCTGAAGTACCGTTTCGGGCTTGACGACTCCCTGGACGTGGTGGGAGTACACCTCGGCGCCGGGCTCATCGGCACACTCGCCCTGGGCTTCATCGCCCTCCCCGTGGACGGCCAGGGCGGCGGCCTCTTCTACGGCGGCGGTCTCCAGCAGCTGACGGCTCAGGCCGTAGCGGTAGTGGTCACCGTGGCCCTCTCCGGTGGCGTGACCCTGGTGATCGGCCGGGCCATCAACAAGACCATCGGGTTCCGGGTGAGCTACGAAGCCGAGATGGTAGGCGTGGATCTTTCCGAGCATGCCGAGACCGCCTACGCCTTCGGTGGGCTGGGTAGCCACTTCAACCCGCTGGTCCGCCGGACGCCGGAACCTGCTGCGGCTCCCGCTCCCGCCAAGGAAGACACCTTCGCCTAACGACAGAGGCTACTGATCGCCTTCTGATGCCTCCGGTTGAGCCCGTTCAGCCTGACGTGAACGGGCTCAGTCGGCCAGGATCTGGTAGAGCGCGCGGCGGGTTTCGTCGAGCTTTTCCACCGCAGCATTACGCTGTTCTTCCGTGGCTGCCGTGCGGAACTGATGAATGACTCCCATCAGCTTGCCCACGCTCTGGTGGAAGGCGGGCCCGGACCCTTCCGCGTCGCTGTTCCACGCATTCTCCAGCTCCTCCGCATGCTCGGCCACGTAGGCTTTACCGGCGTCAGTGAGGGTGAAGTCGGTCCGCCGGCCCTCGCTGAGGGGCTCAATCAGGTCCTCGTCCACCAGCTGCTGCAGCGTCGGGTAGATCGACCCTGGGCTGGGCCGCCATGCCCCCGACGTTTTCTCCGCGATGGTCTTGATCAGGCCATAACCGTTGGAGGGGGCCTTGGCCAGGAGGGACAGGATGGCCCACCGGACATCACCCCTGCTTGCCCGCCGGGGACCCGGACCGAAGCCTGGACCAAACCCGCCCCCCGGACCGAAGCCCGGGCCGAATCCTCCGCCGCGGTGCCCGTGTGGTCCGCGCCTGCCCCTGCCGCGTTCAAACCGTCCCCGCCCGAAAGGAGGTTCCAAAAACTTGTCGTCGTGAATGCCTTTCATGGTGGCATCCTCCCTTTCCCTTATCTTAATGAATGGTTATCGGTCAACTACTCACCGATACTTAACGATACATCGGCATGTATCGCGAAACAAGGACTGGAACGAAAGTACAGGGCGGTAAGTACCGGCTTGGCATCAGTTAATCCAATATCTGGTTGCCGCAGGTCCCGGCGGCGTATCCTGTTCTCACGTCGCGAGCTCGAGGGCTGAACAATGGCGCAGCAAAAGAAACGCAGGCACCGGTTGGCCGCCACCTTGGGAAGGGTCATCGGGTTCTTTGCGGCGAGCGCCATGTGCGGAGTCCTGGCCGCAAGCCTGGTGGTCCCTGCGGTTGCGACGGTGGGCTTCGGCGTCAGCAGCTCCATCAGTTTCTTCGATGAACTCCCCTCGGAACTGATCGTTGGGCCGCCGTCGCAATCCACCAAAGTCCTCACCTCAGACGGCCAGCCAATAGCCACGTTCTATACCGAGAACCGGATCAAGATCCCCTTGGACCGGATATCCCCCTATGTCCGGGATGCCATCGTGGCCATCGAGGACAGCCGCTTTTATGAGCACCCGGGCATCGACCCGCAAGGGATTCTCCGTGCCGCGATCTTCAACCTGACGAGTGAGGGCAGGCAGGGCGCCTCCACCATCACGCAGCAGTACGTCACCAACGTGATCAATGAGTCCTTCGTGTCCCAGGACAAGACCGACGAAGTGGTCCTCAGCGGCCAGAAGAGCATCGGGGACAAGCTCCGCGAGATGAAGCTGGCCATTGCGCTGGAGAAGAAATTCAGCAAGGACCAGATCCTCGAGGGCTACCTGAACATCGTGTTCTTTAACCGCGAGGCCTACGGAGTCGAGGCGGCGGCGCGGTATTTCTTCAGCACCACGGCGGCCGATCTCACGCTGCCGCAGGCCGCCCTTCTGGCCGGTCTGGTCAACAGCCCCAGCTACTACAACCCCGCCGTCAATCCGGAGCATGCCACGAGCCGCCGGAACCAGGTTCTTTCCGAGATGCTGGCCAAGGGCAAGATCACCCAGGCGGACCACGACGCCGCCACGGCCACCCCCATCGAGCTCAAGCTCAGTCCGGGGAAGCAGGGCTGCGCCAACGCCCAGATGGCACCTTACTTCTGCGACTACATTTCGCATCTGATCCTGAACAACCCGGCCTTCGGCACAACCCTGATCGAGCGCCAGCGCAAGCTGTACCGCGGCGGGCTCACCATCGTCACCACCCTGGACAGCCGGCTCCAGGCGGCGGCCCAGGCACAGGTTGACAGCACCGCCGGAGCGAATCCAGATCGCTGGGGCGCGTCCCTGGTCTCGATCCAGCCGGGCACGGGGAAGATCCTGGCAATGGCGCAGAACACGGTATTCCTGCCGGCCGAAGGTAAGTTTGATACCCAACTGAACTTCAATGTGGATTCCCATGATCTTCAAGGCAATGACCTCAACGGGGCAGGCGGTTTCCAGCCCGGCTCCACCATGAAGCCCTTCACGTTCGCGGAGTGGCTGAACGAGGGCAAATCGCTGACCGGCGTGGTGGACGCCTCACGCCGGGTGTATCCGCTGGGTTTCCCGTGGCGCTCCAGCTGCGGAAAGGTCTTGGGCGCTTACAGCACGGCGCAGAACAACCCCGAGCTGGGCGCCGCCGATGACCTGCAGAATGCTGACGAGGGCTATTACCGTCCCATGCCCGTGAACTACGGGCTGTACAACTCCATCAACACGGCCACGTTCGCTGAGGCTACCCAGCTCGACTTCTGCGGCATCCAGAAGATGGTGGACAGCGTGGGGCTGCACAGTGGACTGGATGGCGCCCAGATCAACATGCATCAGCTGGGCAATCTGCTCGGGGCCATCGGCGTCGCACCGGTCCACCTGGCCAATGCATTCGCCACCTTCGCCAACGATGGCCGGTACTGCTCCCCTGTCGCCGTACTTGAGGTGACGGAGGTGTCGGGCGGGAAACTCGCCGGCCAGACCAGTGACTGCCGCGACGCCGTCAAACCGGAGGTTGCCCGAGGCGTAAACGCGGTGCTCCAGGACGTGCTGAAGGTCGGCTCCGGGGTGTGGATCAACCCCAAAATCCACACGCTGATGCCCGTTGCCGCCAAGACCGGTACCTCGAACAACAACGGCTCCACCTGGGTGGTGGGCTACACCTCGGGGCTGGCCACAGCGTCCTTCTTCGGCGATGCGCTGGAAGGCCAAAACCGTCCCGGCCAGAACGTCACCGTCAACGGCCAGTTCTACCCCCGCCTTGACGGCTACATGATCGCCGGGCCGCAGTGGGTCAACTACATGCTCCAGGCCGCCCCGCTCTACCCGGCGAACCCGTTCCCGGCCCCGCCGGCGTCCATGGTGGCTCCGCCGAAACCGACTCCGGCACCGGCCGCGCCGAGGCCTGCACCCGCCCCGGCGCCCGCACCCGCTCCCGCTCCCCCGCCGGCTCCCGTGCCAGAGCCACCTCCTGCTCCTGCTCCTGCTCCCGCGCCCGTCCCGCCGCCCGTCCCGCCGCCCGCGTCCGAGATTCCGGGCTTTCCGCCTCAGAACGGCTTCCCGGGCGGAAGACCCTAGGAGCCGACGACCCTGACAGCCGACGACGGCGGGTGGCGCCGCCGTCGTGCGTTCTCCTAAGTGGTGCCGCGCCAGAGCCGCTGCCACCACGGACGCTTCGGTTCCCGTTCGGGAGGTGCGTCTTGTGCGAGGGCGGCACGGCGTTCGCGCCAGCGCGCCACATCCGTTTCGACGTCGCGTGTTTTGGTGATGACGGGCGGACCGCCCTGGAGCTGGCGCCGGGCGTCAACCACCCGGGCGTTGAAGTCTGCGAGGAGGTCCCGGACCTGCTTTTCGGTGAACTGGGCATCCAACCGCCCGTCCAGTTCGGCGTCTTCGGTGCGGAGCAGGATGGCCTTGGGGCCCAGCCCGCTGATGTTCTCGCGCTGAATCAGGCCCTTCACCCACCAGTCAGGATCGTAGGCCTCCCCCAGCCCGGGGATCGGCTTGCCGGCGTATTTGAGGTTGTCGAATTTGCCCTGTGCCATGGCGTCCCGGATCAGGTACTCCGCCCGCCGCGCATCGTCCACCTTCTTGCTAATATCCCGGTCCTTGGCCTCGGCGGCCTCGAGTTCGGCCTCTTCCTCGGCACTGATGCCGGCTCCGCGGTAGGACCGGAGCTCGGCAGCCCGTTCCAGCCGGCGCCTGAAGGCGCTCTCGCCGCCCATGTTCAGTCACCGCCTCCGCGCTCGTCCCGATCCTCTCAGACTTCCAGTATTCAGAAGGCCGGTACAGGTTTCAACGAGGGCCACCCACGGCTGGCACCGAAAGCTCAGGGGAGCCCCAGGACCGGCAGCTCCGTGCCCGAGACCACAACGGCGCCGCTCGCCGTCGAATCCGGGTTCAGCATCCAGCCCACCCGCTTGGCGGTGTTCAGGATCACGACGCTCTCCACGAGCTCGATCTGCGGGATGCGTTGCTGGAGGGCCAATTCGGCGTTCATCACATCGGCCAGCGAATGCAGCCACATGACGATGACAAAATTTGTGCTCCCTGTGGTGGACGCGCTGAGCCGGACAGTGCGGAGGCTGCGGAGTTCGGCAGCAGCGGCCTCGTGCTGGCCCGCCGGCACGTTGACGAACCATTGGCAGCTCACTGGATAGCCGGAGAGCTTCTGGGCAATTTCACAACGGAAGGACAGCAGCCCGCTTGCCAGCACCCTGTTGAGCTGCCGTTGGACTGTCGCCGGGCTCCTGCCCAGGCTCCGGGCAATCTCCGCGGCGCCCGCGCGCCCGTCCCGAGCAAGGAACGGGATCAGATCCAGGTGGCTGGGCGGCAGCGGAGCTCCGGTCATCGGGGCCGCCGGACCGGTGGCCACCGGACCGGCCAAGGCCTTGAGCGCATTTTGCTTCGCCTTGTCCAAAATGTTGAGCCGCCACGCATAGCCACTGGAATGCAGTCGGGTGCACAACGAGGTCCGGTACTTCAGTAGTCCGGGGATCTCCTTTAACCGCGGAAGTACCTCCTCCGTGAACCGGGCCAAGGTGGGCGCTATGACTGTCAGCATAAGATCCCGGTTGCTTCCAGCTTCCTCCACCGTGACCACTTCGGGGATTGCTGCAAGCGCCGCGGTCACCTCGTCCCGCTGCCGCATTTCGCAGTCCACGTCCACCAACGCCAGGCACATCTGTTTGGGATCTCCAATCAGGTGGGCCGTCGTCCAGGCCGCCCCGGACAACTTCAGCCTGTCCCAGCGTGCGGCCAGCGTGGTGGCATTCACTCCCAGCACCGTGGCCGCATCCGACCAGCTGATCCGCGGTGCAATCTGCAGCGCGTTGATCAGTGCCAGGTCTTCCTCGCTTAGCACCACTTCGTCAACCTCCACGCTTCAGTGAATGAATCCTGCCATTTCAATCATACTTTTGGTTTTTTCCAGCAATTTCGGCGCTTGTGAACCGCATCACTTCACAATGGAAGCGGGTTACTGACCAAACGTTCAGAAATTAGGAGAGCATATGTCGATCACCACCGACGCCAGGGAACTCCAGGACGAGATCGCCCGGTTCCGCCACGAGCTGCATCAGGAACCGGAGATCGGACTGCACCTTCCCCGGACCCAGGAAAAGGTCCTGAAAGCCCTAGACGGCCTGCCGTTCGAGATCACCCTGGGCAAGAGCACGACGTCGGTCACCGCAGTTCTTCGCGGCACCGCACCGCACGCATCGGCAACAAAACCAACAGTCCTCCTGCGTGCTGACATGGACGGTCTCCCCGTCCAGGAACGGACCGGCGTCCAGTTCGCGTCCAAGATCGACGGCGCCATGCACGCGTGCGGCCACGACCTCCACACCGCCATGCTCGCCGGCGCAGCCACGCTCCTGTCCGAGCGCCGGGATCATCTGGCCGGCGACGTCGTGCTGATGTTCCAGCCGGGCGAGGAAGGCTTTGACGGGGCGGGCCACATGATCCGCGAAGGCGTGCTGGACGCGGCCGGACGCCGGGTTGACGCCGCCTATGGGATGCACGTGTTTTCCGCCTTGGAACCGCATGGCCGGTTCTGCACCAAACCCGGCGTGATGCTGAGCGCCTCGGACGCCCTCACCGCCACGGTTCTGGGCGCCGGCGGCCACGGTTCGGCCCCTCACACAGCCAAGGACCCCGTTACGGCGGCCGCCGAAATGGTGACCGCCCTGCAGGTGATGATCACCCGCCAGTTCGACATGTTCGATCCCGTGGTCCTGACGGTGGGTGTCCTCCACGCAGGCACTAAGCGAAACATCATTCCGGAATCGGCGCGCATCGAAGCCACCATCCGAACCTTCTCGGAGGCCTCCCGGGAGCGGATGATGTCCGCCGTTCCCACCCTGCTGAAGGGCATCGCCGCAGCCCACGGCCTCGAGGTGGACGTCGACTACCGCCACGAGTACCCGCTCACCGTCAACGACGACGACGAAACACGCACCGCAGAAAAGACCATTGAAGACCTCTTTGGACACTCGCGCCTCACCCGCTGGGCCACTCCACTCAGCGGATCCGAGGATTTTTCCAGGGTGCTCGCGGAGGTACCCGGGACGTTTATCGGGCTCAGCGCCGTCGCCCCCGGCGCCGACCACAACGAAACCGCGTTCAACCACTCCCCCTACGCCGCCTTCGACGACGGCGTGCTCTCCGACGGAACCGCGCTCTACGCAGAGCTGGCCGTCTCCCGCATCGCAGCCCTGGCCTCGGCCAACTGAACTCCCCTCACCCCTTGGAGCATGAAATGACTACAACTGCAGGCGCCCCAGCTGACGTCCAGGTTCACAAGTCCCACCTGCGCACGCTCGTCGGCACAGGCATCGGCAACGCCGTCGAATGGTACGACTGGGCAATCTACGCCACCTTCTCGCCATTCATCGCGAGCGCACTGTTCAGCAAGGCGGATCCGACGTCGGCCTTCCTCGCCACCTTGGCGATCTTCGCCGTCGGCTTTGTCGCCCGTCCGTTCGGCGGCTTAGTGTTTGGCTGGATCGGTGACCGGATCGGCCGCAAGACGTCCATGACGTTCGCCGTGGGCCTCGCCGCCCTGGGCAGCCTGATCATTGGCGTCGCCCCCACCTTCGAAGCCGTGGGGGCCTTCGCATCGGTCCTGCTGCTGGTGGCCCGGCTCATCCAGGGCCTTGCCCACGGCGGCGAGCTGCCGTCGTCGCAAACGTACCTCTCGGAGATGGCGCCCAAGGAAAAGCGCGGCTTCTGGGCAACGCTCATTTACACTTCCGGTACGGTGGGCATCCTTGCCGGAACCACGCTCGGCGCCATCCTGTCCAACGTGTTGAGCACGGCCGACATGAACGCCTGGGGCTGGCGGGTGCCATTCCTGATCGGCGGCGCCCTGGGCCTCTACGCCCTGTTCATGCGGGCCCGCATGAAGGAAACTGCGGCGTTCGAGGCAGAGTCGCCCAAGGAAAAGCGCGAGCCGATGTGGCCGCAGATTTACAAGCACCGCAAGCAGGCCCTCCAGGTGATTGGCCTGACCGTCGGCCTGACTGTGTCCTACTACATCTGGGGCGTGGTGACTCCAAGCTACGCCTCGACGGTACTGAAGATGGACCGCGGAGAGGCCCTCTGGGCCAGCGTGATCGCCAACGTACTGTTCATCGCCGCCCTGCCCTTCTGGGGCAAGCTTTCGGACCGGATCGGCCGCAAGCCGGTCATGATCTTGAGCGCCGCCGGCTCCGCGCTGTTCCACTTCCCGATGACCTGGCTGCTGAAGGACTCCCCGTGGCAGCTTGCGGTCACCATGTCCGTCATGCTGTTCTTCATCGCCGGCAGCGCAGCAATCGTCCCGGCCGTTTACGCCGAACTGTTCCCCACCAGGATCCGCACGGTGGGCGTGGGCGTCCCCTATTCGATCTGCGTTGCAGCCTTCGGTGGTACCGCACCGTACCTGCAGGCCTGGCTCGGCACCATCGGACAGGGCAACCTATTCAACGTCTACGCCGTGGTCCTGCTGGCCATCAGCATCGCGTTTGTGTTCACCATCCCTGAAACGAAGGGCAAGGACCTGACGCACTAACCGGCAGCGCCGCCTCCGTAGGAGCGACCACCACCACGCGCGAAAGGACACTTGAGGACTCGGATCCTGGGGCCGCAAGTGCCCTTTCGCGCTCGCCTTTGCGTGAAAGGCGCCAGCCCGTTCAGGCGCGGGCGTGTTGGGCGAGCAGGGCGTCGCTCTGCCCTGCCGCTTCCCGCATGCCCTCTTCCATGCCCATCCGGACCATCTGCTCTTCTCCTTCGTTACCAGGGAGGCCCGTTCCAGCACCGCTACATGCCTCTGGACGGCGGCGAAACGTCCGAATCTCTAAGCTGATCTACAACCATTTGGTTGTTTCATATGCCCGGGGCGGCAGGGTGTCAAGACACCGCGGCAGCCTCCCGGTTTGACGCGGGTGCCCACCATTGCCCACAGTGGGTCAGTGCCTGCCACTATCCCCACCGAAGTGCAAGGTCCGGCGGCCCCGGACATGCCGTCCCGACGGCGGCAGATCGCTGCCCTGATCGGCTTCCTCGCGCTCTCCTGGTCCGTGTCGTTCGTGGGAGCCCTCCCGGTCCGCGCGGCTACGGGCGGCTGGTATGCCCTGGCCGACAAAGCCCCCTGGACGCCTCCCGGGCTGATGTTCACGTCCGTCTGGCTGGTCCTGTACGCGGCCATGGCCGTGGCGGCCTGGCTGGTGTGGCGGCAGCGGCGCCTCCCCCGCCGCCGCGCACTCACGCTGTACGGGCTCCAGCTGGCCCTGAACCTGCTCTGGCCCATGACGTTCTTCGGCCTGCACTCCGCGCTGGGGACAGCGGCGCTCTGGCTGGCCCTGTCCCTCCTCGCCGCCCTCACGCTCACGGCGGTCCTGACAGTCCTGCGCTTCGGACCCATCAGCCAGACTGCCGGCGTCCTGATGCTGCCGAACGTATCGTGGCTGGTGTTTTCGGCGTCCCTGAACCTTTACGCAGCCGTCAGTAACTAAGGCCGGCGTGGGCGTGTAATCGCTCACACTTTCGCCGTTTCTGTTGCATATCCCGGCGGCAAGCATGAACCATGAGATCGGGACCCCGTTCCCGCACTACCAAGATCAGCAATCCTCACCGACGAGGATGCGGCCCCCTCAAGGACGACGCGGAGCCGTTAACTGCATGAGCGAAAGTACTGACAATGACGTTTGAAAACACTGACTCCATCACGCTGAAAATCTGGGACCGGTCTGCGATTGAGCACACCCTTGAGAGCATTGTGCACGACCTCTCGGTCAAGGCGAACACCACCAAATGCCGCATCGCGGTCCAGTGCAGCGGCCCCAACACTTTCACGGTCAGCGTCCGTAACCAGGAACGCCAGCTCGCCACCGCCTGATCGGTTCACAGCCAAAAACTGAAGCGGACGACGGCGGGAGGTTCCCGGCGTCGTCCGCTTCCGTTTTGCGTCCGGGCCAATAGCCTTACGCCCGCGCCTGGCGGCTCACCATCTCGTTGATCCAGCTCGGCGCGAACGGCGAGGTGCAGTTCGGCGGTGTCGGATAGTCCTTGAGGACCTCGAGCCGTTCGCCGATATCGAGCGCGCGGGCCCGGAGCTCCTCGCGCTCGATGCCGATGAAGGCCAGCGTGTGGTTCATCGCCCACTGCAGCCGGTCCGGGGCGTCCTTCATCTCCGCCTCGATGGTGTCCAGAAGCCCCGGGAGGTCGAGCCCCGTGGGCTTCTTCGCCACGCGTTCGCTGGTCAGGGCCCAACCGGCGCTTGCCACGACCGGATCCGGATCCGCTGACCAAGCCACGCGCAGGTCCTCCGCGTGCGGGCTTTTCTTCACCACATAGTTCACCAGCCAGTCGTGCACCTTGGGGGCACGCGCCTCGCGCAGCATGGTCTCCAGCTCGTCGCGTTCGAAGGCCTTCGGCCGGCAGATCAGCAGCGCCACAAGCCTCGCCGGAGTGTCGTTCGTGGCCCAGAGTGCGCGCGCGAGTTCCTGCTGCGTCTTCAACCGCTTGGCGACAGCGCGCAGCTTGGACAGGTTCACGCCATGGTCATCGCCGCGCTTCTCGTTCGCCTCGCGCACCTTCGGGTCCTCAAACACGGCCAGCTCGGCCATCACTTCATCCAGCAGCCCCGCCGTCATCGTCTCCGACATTGTCACCCTTCCGGTCACCGTCCTGTCGGTTCCAGCCTACGGCTGACAGCGCGTTTGCAGCAGATGCGACCGTCAGTGGCCCGCGTCAGTTATGCGGCCATTACCGGCCGCCGGTGGCCACCCAGGAACCGAGCGGCTCGGCCGCCACTTCTGTGTCCTCTTTCTCGGTCCCGCACGGCACAAAGCCGCGCGCCTGGTAGTTCGCCAAGGCCGCGGGACCATCGAGGCTGCAGGTGTGGACCCAGACACGGGACACCTGCGGGAGGTCGACGCGTTGCGTCAGCGACCAGGCCGCCGTAATGCCGTGCTCCAGCAGCAGGCCGCCGAGGCCCCGGCCGATCGCCTCCTCGGAAAGGCCGAAATACCTGACCTCCACGTGCGTGCCATCTTCGGCCACGACGGGTTGAAGGTGGACATACCCCCACGGCACGCCCTCACCATAGAGGACCCAGAATTCCGTCCCGGTCACCGCGAGTTCCTCGGCCCACTGCTGCCGCGTCCACTCGAGCCGGTCCGTCCAGTGCCACGGTCCGCCGACCAGGCCATAGAGGAAGCGGCCGAACTCCGGAGTGACTCCATCAGCCCGGTCCAGCCGTGCCTCCTCGGGCAACGGGCGCGCCGTCCAGGCGGGCGGCTGGAGCATCTGGAGCGTTGTGGTGGTGACCTTCATAGACAGCTCAAATTTTCGATCTCGATCATCTGTCAATCCTATTTGCGACCGAGAGTAGGGCGTCTACTCTTCGCCGTTGTCCCGCGCTTCCAGGTGCTTCGCCATGGCCTCGCAGGCCTGGTTCCAGCGAGCCGTGAGGGCCTGCCGGTTCAACGGTTCGAACATGCTGTTGAGGACTTTCTCGACTGCGTCGTATGCGGCGTCCCGAACCCGTTCCTGCGCTGCTTGGCTGTAATAGTTCATGACAGGGATTCGTTGCGGCAACGCCGAAAGATGGTCTGCCACGGCCACCATGGCTGGGCCAGGCGCCGCGGGCAGGGACGGACGACGGCGGGTCCTCCCGCCGTCGTCCTCCCGTCTTTGGTGCTGGCCGTCTTTGGTGCTGGCCGCCGAAGGCGACCTTTTCCCAGGCGAGGATGTCAGCCCCCTTCGCGCTGTTTCCTGCCACGGTGAACCTGACGTAGTTGAAGCGGTTCGATTCCTCGAGGATGGTCCGTACGATTTCACGGAAGCCGGGAACCGCTCGGTTTCGGGGCAATGGACAGCGAGCAACCCCGAAGGCAAGCGAACGACGGCGGGAACCTCCCGCCGTCGTCCGTTTTCCCCGCGCAGTGGTTCCCTACGAGGTGCGGAGCCGGCCAAGGCAGTAGTTTTTTACGCAGTGCCGGACCGGCCGCGGCAGCCGCGGATACACCAGGGCTGACCACCGGGTGGTGCGGTGGAACAGGCGGCTGTGGCGGTCGCTCCACGGCAACCCGAAACCGGCTCGCAAGTGGTCCGGCAGCAGGCCGGCGGTGATGAACCGGATCAGCGGCATGCTCATCCGCAGCCAGAGCGGACCCGCCAGTGGGTACAGGAGGTCGCGTCCGACTCCGGCGGTCACGGCGTCCAGTTCCAGAGTCCGAAGGGACTCGTCCCAGTATGTCCTGAAGGCTGCGCGGTCAGCGGGCCACAGGTCCGCCGGCAGTTGCAGGACCGTACCGATTCTTGCGTAGTCGCTGTACATGAGGTCGGCTGCGTCGTCGTCCAGCGGGCCGTAGATTTTCTCGTAGACGGTGATGGCAGTGTCGTACAAGGTGGCCACCACCCATAATTGCGCCTGGGCATCGAACGCGCTGTACCCGCGGGAGCCGGCGTCGGGTTTTCGACGGACCGCAGAGTGGGCCCGATTGACTTTGCGCCGCACGGCCGCGACTTGGTCCTCGGTGCCGTAAACCACGGCGTAGACGTAGGTGACAGTGGCCCGGAAACGGTCCAGCGGCCGGGCAGTAAAGTCACTGTGCTCGGCGACGCCATGGCCAACCGCGGGGTTGGCGATCTGCAGCAAAATGGCGCGGCCCGCGCCGGCGAGCAATACGCCTTCAGCACCGATATCGGCCAGGGTCCGCACCATGGACCCACGATACGCCCATTGCCGGCGAGCCCTATGTGTTCGTCGCCGGCCAGGTGACCCTCGATGCACCGGGCCTTTCGGAAACACTGGCCTGGCCGGAGGGGCCTGCCCACATCCGTGCGATCCTCATGCACGAGCTGGGGCACGTCCTGGGACTGGACCACGTGGATGATCCCACGCAGCTCATGTATGCGGAAAACAGCGGGCAGTTCGAGTTTGGCGATGGCGACCGTGCGGGGTTGGCGTTGCTGGGAACCGGGGAATGTGTGCCGCGGCTGTAACCGCACGGTAACCACGGCGGGGCGGCTGACCGTTTGCCCGTCAGCGGACGACGGCGGGGACCTCCCGCCGTCGTCCGCTTTCCGTTGTGGCACTTCCCGGCATCGTCCCGGAAGTTGACACCCGCAGGTGCGTGCGGTTGACTTTTGCATATGCTGAAATAACAGTTCCATGATGCGGAATAAAATATCCGCATAGCCTTACACCGTGGATGCCAGCATCGAAACACGAGGACTTGCCTCATGCATCTTGAACAGTTCAACGCGGCCGGCCGCGCCGAGGCCGCCGATTTCCTGCGCCCCTGCCTGGACATCCAACGCTGGATCGACGAGCTCGCCGACGCTCGGCCCTATTCCAGTCCCGACGCACTCTTGGCGGCAGGCCGCGACGCAGCCAATCCCTTCACCCCGGCAGAGATCGAAGCAGCCCTCGCCCACCATCCGCGGATCGGCGAGCGGGCGCAGGGCGACAGCGCGGAAGCCAAGCTGTCCCAGTCAGAACAGGCCGGGCTGGGCGTGGCCGACGCGGCCATCGCCGAGGCCCTGGCTGAAGGCAACCGGGCCTACGAGGAGAAGTTCGGGCAGGTGTTCCTGATCCGCGCCGCCGGCCGCAGCCGGGAGGAGATCCTGGCCGCCCTCAACACCAGGCTCGCTCACACCCCCGAAGCAGAGCAATCAATCATTGGCCAGCAGTTGCGGGAAATCGCAGTGCTCCGACTCGAAGGACTGATGGGCAAATGAGCATTTCCCACGTCACCACCCATGTACTCGATACCGGTTCCGGAAAACCGGCGGCCGCGGTCCCGGTAACCCTCCACATGCTCGACGGCGAGCGTTGGGTCCGGATCGCCGACGGCGCCACCGACGCGGACGGACGCATCAAAGAGCTGGGACCAGAGCGGCTGCCCTCGGGGACGTACCGCCTGGCGTTCGACACAGGCAAGTACTTCGCCGCCAGCGGCACCGAGACGTTCTTCCCGGAGGTGACCCTCACGTTTGGCGTGGTGGAGTCGGAGCCGCACTACCACGTGCCGCTCCTGCTGAGCCCGTTCGCGTATTCCACCTACCGGGGCAGCTGAGTAGTCAGGCAGTACCCCCTTGGCGGCCGCGCGCTGGAGCCCCTCGCCGCCGATTGTGACTGTCTGCTCGCCTTGACGCGCGGATCGTCGCCTAGATAATCTCGACATGCAATAAAGTTTTCTCACAGAACGAAAACTTGAGCCAACTATTCAACGATGAAAAGAGGCTGGACGTGGCTGCAGGAGAAGAGACCTCCCATATCCTCAGCGGGTTGACAAACCAGCTGCCCGATCGTGATCCGGAAGAGACCGCCGAATGGGTTGAGTCCCTGGATGCGCTGATACAGGAACAGGGCACCGAACGTGCCCAATACATCATGCGCAGCCTGCTGCAGCGCGCCGGCGCCCAGAGCGTCGGAGTTCCGATGGTGACCACCACGGACTACGTGAACACCATCCCGGCGGACCAGGAAACGGCGTTCCCGGGGGACGAAGAGATCGAGCGGAAGTACCGGTCCTGGCTGCGCTGGAACGCCGCCATCATGGTGCACCGGGCGCAACGGGCCGATATCGGCGTGGGCGGACACATCTCCACGTACGCCGGCGCCGCCACTCTGTACGAAGTCGGGTTCAACCACTTCTTCCGTGGCAAGGACCACCCCGGCGGCGGCGACCAGGTCTTCTTCCAGGGCCACGCCTCCCCCGGCATGTACGCCCGCGCGTTTATGGAAGGCCGGCTCTCCGAAGAGGACATGGACGGATTCCGGCAGGAAAAGTCCAAAGAAGGCCACGCGCTCTCCTCCTACCCGCACCCGCGCCTCATGCCGAAGTTCTGGGAATTCCCCACCGTGTCCATGGGCATCGGCCCGATGAACGCGATCTACCAGGCCCAGTCCAACCGGTACCTGCACAACCGCGGCCTCAAAGACACCTCCGACCAGCAGGTCTGGGCGTTCCTGGGCGACGGCGAAATGGACGAGCCCGAGTCCCGCGGCCTGCTCCAGCTCGCCGCGAACGACAAGCTCGACAACCTGAACTTTGTGATCAACTGCAACCTCCAGCGCCTCGACGGACCCGTCCGCGGCAACGGCAAGATCATGCAGGAACTCGAAGCGTTCTTCCGCGGCGCGGGCTGGAACGTCATCAAGGTCGTCTGGGGCCGGGAGTGGGATGACCTGCTCACCCAGGACTCCGACGGCTCCCTGGTGAAGATCATGAACGAAACCCCGGACGGGGACTACCAGACCTACAAGGCAGAATCCGGCGGATTCGTCCGCGAGCACTTCTTCGGCAAGTCCCCGCAGACCAAGGACATGGTCGCGGACCTCTCCGATGATGAAATCTGGAACCTCAAGCGCGGCGGCCACGACTACCACAAGGTCTTCGCCGCGTATAAGGCAGCCACCGAATTCAAGGGCAAGCCCACCGTCATCCTGGCCAAAACGGTCAAGGGCTACGGACTCGGACCCCACTTCGAGGGCCGCAACGCGACCCACCAGATGAAAAAGCTCACCCTCGATGACCTGAAGAAGTTCCGCGACTACCTCCGCATCCCCATCACGGACGAACAGCTCGACGCGGACCTCTACCGGCCCCCGTACTATCACCCCGGGATGGACTCCCCCGAGATCCAGTACCTCATGGAACGCCGCCGCACCCTGGGCGGTTTCGTCCCCGAGCGCCGGCCGGACCACGCTCCGGTGGAGCTGCCGGACGCCAAAACCTATGAGGTTGCCAAGCGCGGTTCCGGCAAACAGCAGGCCGCCACCACCATGACCTTCGTACGCCTGCTTAAGGACCTGCTCAGGGATAAGAAGTTCGGGCACCGTATTGTCCCGATCGTTCCGGATGAGTCCCGGACCTTCGGCATGGACGCGTTCTTCCCCACGGCCAAGATCTACAATCCGGACGGCCAGGCGTATCTGTCCGTGGACCGGGACCTGGTCCTGGCCTACAAGGAATCCGCCCAGGGCCAGCTGATCCACCCCGGCATCAACGAAGCCGGCGCGGTCGCAGCGTTCACGGCCGCCGGCACCGCCTACGCCACCCACGGCGTCCCGCTGATCCCGGTCTACGTGTTCTACTCCATGTTCGGCTTCCAGCGCACCGGTGACGCCTTCTGGGCCGCCGCGGACCAGATGACCCGCGGCTTCATCATCGGCGCCACCGCCGGCCGGACCACCCTGACCGGTGAAGGCCTCCAGCACGCCGACGGCCACTCCCCGATCCTCGCCTCCACCAATCCGGCCGTACTCACGTACGACCCGGCCTACGGGTACGAGATGGGCCACATCATCCGCGACGGCATCGAGCGCATGTACGGACCGGCCGCAAGCGGCGATGGAACCGGACCTGTAGCCGATAAGAACCTCATGTACTACATCACGGTCTACAACGAGCCCATCTCCCAGCCGGCCGAACCTGAGAACCTCGACGTCAACGGAGTGCTGAAAGGCATCTACCGGGTGTCGGCGTCGGGTCTTGAAGGGCCCAAGAGCCAGATCCTGGCCTCCGGCGTCTCCGTCCCCTGGGCTCTTGACGCCCAGCGGATCCTCGCCGAGGACTGGGGTGTCTCCGCCGACGTCTGGTCCGTGACGTCCTGGAACGAACTGCGCCGCGACGGGCTAGCCGCCGAGGAAGAGGCGTTCCTGAACCCGGGCAAGCCCGCCCGCGTCCCGTTCGTCACGCAGCAGCTCGCCGATGCCCAGGGGCCAGTGGTGGCGGTGACCGACTACATGAAAGCCGTCCCGGACCAGATCCGCCAGTTCCTCCCGCACCAGTTCGCGTCGCTCGGAGCTGACGGCTTCGGCTTCTCCGACACCCGTGCAGCTGCCCGCCGCTTCTTCAAGAACGACACCCACTCGATTGTGGTGAAGACTCTGCAGTTGCTGGCTTCGCGCGGCGAGGTAGACGGCGGCGTGCCCGCCTATGCGATGGACCGCTACAAGCTCCTGGACGTCAACGCCGGGACCACCGGCGGCACCGGCGGCGACGCCTGACTCACTCGTCGAGACACACGTTGACGGCAGTGTTCCCCGGGAACACTGCCGTCATTTGTCATGTGGCTGGATTAGGCTGGGGCGATGGCTGACCTGGACAAACCACGCACGACGGCGGTGCTGCTAGCCGCCGGCGCCGGGACGCGGCTGGGGCTCGGGCCCAAGGCGTTGCTCCGGTTCCGCGGCAGCACTCTCGTTGAAGTCCTGGCAGACGTGCTGCTCGCGGGCGGCTGCCGGGAAGTAGTGGCGGTGCTCGGCGCGGACGCGGTAACGGTGCGTGCCGCCACCGACCTGAGCCGGCACCGGGTCATCGACAACCCGGACTGGGCCGGCGGAATGGGAAGTTCGTTCCGGGCCGGGGTCGCCGCAGCAGCCCCGGAGGACCATGTGCTTATCGCGCTGGTGGACCAGCCCGGCCTGACGGCAGAAACCGTCGCCAGAATGCTGGCATCCCATCAGCCTGGCCGGGTGGCGGCGGCCGCCTACCGTGGCCCGGACGGAAATCTCCGGCGGGGGCATCCGCTGCTCCTGGATTCCAGCCTCCGGGCTGAGGCCGCCGACACTGCAACCGGCGACGCCGGGGCACGCCATTTCCTCCAGGCCCACCCGGAACTGATCGACCTCGTGGACTGCAGCGACCTCTCCGGCGGCGAAGACCTCGATACCCCCGGGCAGCTCCACCTGCTCGAAACAACAACGCGGGGTCAGATACGGCCCATAAATCCTTGCAACATGGGCCGCATCTGACCCCGCGTTGGTTTCATCGCGCTTAGCCCCGGCCGATGAACGGCATTCCGGCGGCGGTGATCACCACCGAGCCCACACTGGCCGACGGCGGCATGCCAGCCATCAGGAGCACGGCACGCGCGGCGTCCTGCACCGGGAAGGTGGGCTCCACCCTGCGGCTGCCGTCAGCCTGCAGGGCTCCGGAGTCCACGCCGATGGTGGCCATGATGTCCGTGGCTGTGTTTCCGATGTCGATCTGGCCGCAGGTGATGCCGAAGCCCCTGCCGTCCAGCTCAATGCTCTTGGTCAGGCCCGTCATGGCGTGCTTGGTGACGGTATAGGCCACTGTCCGCGGCCGCGGCGAATGCGCTGAAATGGACCCGTTGTTGATGATCCGGCCGCCCTGCGGGTTCTGGGATTTCATGGCCCGGACGGCCGCGGCGGCGCACAGCATCGAGCCGGTCAGGTTCACCGCCACCACAGCGTCCCAGTCGGGAATGCTGATTTCATCCACCGACGCCGCCGGGCCGAACACGCCGGCGTTGTTAAACAGCAGGTCAACCCTCCCCCACGTCCCGGCGGCAGCAGCGAAAAGGCGCTCGACGTCGTCGGGCACTGTGACGTCGCAGGGCACAGTGAGCGCCTGGCGGTGGCCGGCCGCGGACTCCAGCAGCGGAGCCTCACGGCGGCCGGCCAACACCACGCGGTAGCCGTCGGCCAGCAGGAGCCGCGCCACGGCCCTGCCAATTCCGGAACCGGCACCGGTCACGACGGCGACCGGTGCCGGCCGGTGGGGTTGTACGGGCCGGTGGGTTGCAGTCATGGGGTCGCTCCTTGTGTTGAGGCCGGGCTGTTGACCGCGGCCTAAGGTGCGGCGGGTACTTCCGCCGCCGTTAGGGGCCAGCCTATGACTGTCTTGGGCCGCGGAGTGGCATACGTCCGGACCTTTGAGGTGCTCAGCCGCAGCCGGACCAGCGATTCCGCAATCGTGACAGCAGCCGCCACGCCGTCCACCACGGGGACGCCCGCCCGCTTGCGGATCTCCTCATCCAGGCCGGCCATGCCGCCGCATCCAAGCACAATGACTTCCGCTTTGTCCTCGCGGACGGCGAGCAGCGCCTGTTCGATGATGGCTTCCACAGCGCGCTCCGGCTCCTCCTCCAGTTCCAGGACGGCCATGCCACTGGCCCGGACCGAGGCGCACCGGGCGTCGAGACCGGCCAGCTTCAGCCGGTCCTCGATCAGCGGAACGGCACGGTCCAGGGTGGTGATCACGGAGTACTTGTGGCCAAGGAACATCGCGGTGCTCGCGGCCGCCTCGGTGATGTCCACGACCGGAACGTCAAGTAGCTCCTGGAGCCCTTCGCGGCCGTGTTCGCCGTAGCCGGCCTGGATGACGGCGTCGAAGGGTTCCGGGTAGCTGACCACGGCGTCCATGACGGCGATGGCCGCGAGGTAACTCTCAAAGTTCCCCTCGCAGGAGTCGGCGCCGAAGCGGGGAGTGATTCCCACGATCTCCGTCTCCGGAAGCGCAGCCATCCGTGCCTGAGCGGCGATCGAATCGGTCATGGACTGAGTGGTGTTGACGTTGGCCACAAGGATGCGCATGGTGCTTTTCTCTTTCGGGAAAGGTAATTCGGGACAGGTACGTCAGTGGGCGCTGGCGACGGCGATTGACTCGCCGTCAACGTCGTCGAGCCGCTGCCTGCGGTCCGAGATGACGTAGTAGACCACCGCGGCGATGCCGGCCGCGACGAACCACGCGAACGGGGCGGCGGCTTCCAGCGCCGGAACAAAGGCGATCAGGAGCGCGATGGCGGCAGCCGGCACCATGGCGATGATGGCCCGGGGATTGAAGCCGTTCTTGTAGAAGTAGGCACCCGCCGGGTCCTCGGAGTAGAGCTCAAGCACGTTGACCTTGCCGCGGCGAATCAGCCAGTAATCGGCCATCACCACGCCGAACAGCGGGCCAAGCAGCGCACCAAGTCCGCCCAGGAAGTACACAATCACCAGCGGGTTGTTGTACAGGTTCCACGGCAGGATGATGAGGCCGATGGTGCCACTGACCCAGGCCGCTTTGCGGAAGTTCAGGTGCTTCGGGAAGAGGTTGGTCAGGGCGTAGACGGGGGCTACAAAATTGGCCATCAGGTTCACGGCGATGGTCAGGATCAGCAGCGCGAGGCAGGCCAGGACAAGGAACAGTGTGTTCGGGATGGTCTGGACAATGTCCGACGGGCTCTGGATGACCGTGCCGTTGATCTTGAACTGTCCACCGGCCATCACCACCACGATCGCGCCAAAGAGCAGCATGTTGATGGGGATGCCCCAGAAGTTACCGCGGACCACTGCCTGCTTGGAGACCGCCGACCGGGTGAAGTCGCAGAAGTTCAGGACGAACGTCCCGTAAATTGCCACCCACAGGGCACCGCCGGCAAAGATGGTGCGCCACATTTCGGCGCCTTCAAGCGCGTTGTCGCCGGCCCAGGCGATGGAGCCGCCGGCTTCCACGAAGATCCAGACGGCGATGGCCGCCATGGTGACCAGGATGATCGGCCCGGCGAACGCCTCATACTTGCGGATCATCTCCATGCCGAAGCTGACGATGACCAACTGGATAATCCAGAGGAACACGAACGATGCCCAGCCCAGGGTGGACAGGCCGAGGATGGAGTTGGTGTCCAGCTCCCGCAGGGAAGGAACCATTGCCACCAGCATGACGCGGAGCACCACGGAGGCGAGGTAGGTCTGGATGCCGAACCAGGCCACGGCCACCGCCCCGCGCAGGAGGCTGGCGATCTGGGCGCCCCTGATGCCGAAGCTGATCCGGCTCATGACAGGGAATGGGACGCCGGTCTTGACGCCCATAAAGCCGGAGAGGCTAAGCAGCGCAAACAGGAGGACAGCTCCGACTCCCAGGGCGAGGAGGATCTGCCAGCCGCCCAGCCCGAGGGCGAAGAGTCCGATGGCGAACGCGTAGTTTCCAAGGCTATGGACGTCGTTGGCCCAGAGCGTGAAAATACTGTAGCTGGTCCAGCGGCGACCTTCGCGCTTGGTCGGGGCCAAGTCGATGTTGTACAGGGTGGGGCTAATGGTCCGGCCGGAGGCGGCGCTGGCGGCATCGCAAAGCGCATCGACACCCATGGAGGGGTGGGCAGCTTTGCCCTCGTCAATGTCAACGGCTGGCCCGGGTGTCGGATCGACGCCGGTCAACGGGGTTGTCTGCATCGTGGTCTCACTTCTTGAAGATGTCTTCCAGGTGTTCCGCAGTGTGATTAATGCCGGAAACGACCGGAAGGAGCGTCGTTGCAATTTCCACAATACGGAAAATGGGTATCGAGTAGTGAAATAACGGTATGACCCGGATCACGCATCAGTCAAGGGTTGCCGGAACAGGCCCGGTCACAAACGGTTGCTTCGACAGCAACGCGGGGTCAGATCTGGCCCAATAAACCCTCCTCCATGGGCCGTATCTGACCCCGCGTTGGTTTTAGCGGGTGTGGATTAACGTTCCTTCCTTCAGGCCCAGGTAGATCTTGTCCCGTCCGATCGGCAGCTCCGCGAACCGGACCCCCGTGGCGTTCCGGATGGCGTTGGCCAGCGCCGGCGCCACGGGATTGAACGGGCTCTCACTCATGGACTTTGCGCCGAGCGGGCCCATTTGGTCGTTGGTGGAAGCGAAGTAGACCTCGCTGCGCGGCACGTCCGCGAAAGACGGGATGTGGTACTGCCGCAGGATATCCGTGGTGACCCGGCCGTCGTCGTCCACCCGGACCTCCTCATACAGTGCAGCACCCAGCGCCTGCGCGATGCCGCCTTCGATCTGGCCGCGGCACTGCCGCGGATTGACCACCACACCGGCGTCGGCGGCCTGCACGCTCTGCAGGATCCGCAGCTCGCCTGTACCCGTGTTGACCGCTACCCGGAAGCCGTGGACGTTGAACGCCACTGATCGCGGGGTCCCGTCCCAGTTGCCCTCGACGGCAAGCTGCACGCCCTGGTGCTGCGCGGCGCCATGGATTTCCTCGAGCGGAACCCGCCGCCCGGCACAGTCCACGCCGCCGCCGTCGAGCACGCACTCGGACTCCGGAACGCCGGCCAGCGCCGCGGCGACGGTGACGATCCGGGAGGCGAGCTCGGTAGCCGCCATCAGGGTGGCCTTGCCGGCCACTACCGTCCCGGCCGAACCGAACGCACCGGTGTCGTGCTCCACCAGGTCGGTATCGGACTGCCGCACGGCCACCTTGCCCGCCGTGGTGGCGAGTGCCGTCGCGGCCAGCTGCGCGTGCACCGTGGTGGTGCCGTTGCCGAATTCGGCGGTCCCGACGTCGGCCGCGAAGGTGCCATCCGGGAGCAGGCTCACGCGGGTGTGGGCGAAGTGGCCGCGGGGCGGGACCGTGTCGATCATGGAAAGCGCGGAACCTTCGCCGGTGACCCAGTCCGGGCCGAGGTCGTCGAGCCCGGCGTCGCGGTAGCGCTGCTTGCCGCGGTCCAGGGCATCACGCACCAGGGAGATGCACTGGTCCAGGCCGTAGCTGCCGTAGTGGACGTCCTCCTCCGGCTCGGGCGTGGTGGAGAGCATGTCATCGCCCTCGCGCACCATGTTCCGGCGCCGGAATTCCAGCGGATCCATCCCGATGCCAACAGCCAGCTCATCGATGGCCGACTCGATCGCGAAGATCATCTGGCTCAACCCGTAGCCCCGGAACGCCCCGGCCGGCACGGTGTTGGTGTAGACGGCATGCGCGTCCACTTTCTTGTTGGCGCACTTGTACACGGCCAGCGATTCGCCGCAGCCGTGGAACATCACGCCGGGCGCGTGGTTGCCGTACGCGCCGGTGTTGGTGACCACGTCCAGCTGCAGCGCGGTGAGGAGCCCGTCCTTTCCGGCGCCTGCCTTGAGCTTGATGGTAAAGGGGTGCCGCGTGGTGGTGGCGGTGAACTGCTCCGAGCGCGTGAACTCCACCTGCACCGGCCGTCGAAGCGTGAGTGCGGCGAGGGCAACGAGGTCCTCGGTGAGCACCTCCTGCTTGCCGCCGAAGCCGCCGCCAACGCGACCGGCCAGAACGCGGATGCGGTCCTCCGGCAGGTCGAACACCCGGCCCAGCGTGCGCCGGACCAGGAACGGGACCTGGCTGGAGGTCCGGACCACGAGGCGGTCTTCGGCATCGAGCCAGGCGATGGAGGAATGCGTTTCCAGGGCGACGTGCTGCACGCGCTGGGTCCGGTATGTGTGCTCGTGGATGAAGTCGGCCACGGCGAACCCGTCCGCAACGCTGCCCAGCTCCGAATGCAGCTCGGCCACCACGTTCTGCCGCGGGCGCGAGATTCTGGCCTTCCCGGCGTCCTTATCCCCGTGCAGGGCTGGAGCGCCGGGGAGCATGGCGTCCTGCGGGCTGAAGACGGTGTCCAGCAGCTCGTATTCCACGTGCAGGGCGCGGGCCCCGGCCTCGGCGGCACCCACGGATTCGGCCACAACGGCGGCCACCCGCTGGCCGATGAACCGCACCACGTCATCGAGGACGCGGGTGTCGTCGGGGTCATCGGTGTAGAGCTCGTGCTGGGCCGTGGAGAAGTGTTGAGCCGGGGCGTCCTCGTGGGTGAAGACCGCGACGACCCCTGGCACCTGGAGTGCGGCCGTCCTGTCGATGGAGACGATCCGCGCGTGCGCGTGGGGTGAGCGCAGCAGCTTCAGGTGCAGCAGGCCTTCGAGCTCTTCCGCCGGGACGTCGAGGGTGTAGCGGGCCGTGCCGGTGACGACGGCGGCGCCTGCCGGGGCGGGCACGTTGTCGCCGAGCTGCCCGGCCCGGGATGTTGTGGCTGCGGCCGCGGCGGTGCCATCCGTGGAAGCCGGACGGGCCGCAGGATCTGCCACGCCGCCGTCGTGATTGTGCCTGTTGTGGGTCCCGCAGACGGCGTCCGCGATGGAGCGGTAGCCCGTGCAGCGGCAGAGGTTGCCCTTGAGGCTGCGGGGCAGGTTGGCCTTCTGCGCGTCATCGAAGGTGGCGGCGGTCATCATCATGCCGGCGGTGCAGAAGCCGCATTGGAAGCCCTGTTCGGCCAGGAACTGTTCCTGCACGGGGTGCAGCGCACCGCCCTGGGCGAGGCCTTCGATGGTGGTGACGGCCTTGCCCTCGGCGCGGACGGCCGGGTAAATACAACTGTGTACGGGGGTGCCGTCCACGTGGACGGTGCAGGCCCCGCAGTCGCCGCCGTCGCAACCCTTCTTGACGCCGAAGTTGCCCTGTTCGCGCAGAAAGCTGCGCAGGCACTGGCCGGGGCGGGGTGTGGCCGGGGCGGCGGTTCCGTTGATTTCGATAGCCATACTCAGGCCTCCTTCTGCTGTTTGGGGGTTGATGCGGGTGCGGGTTGCGCACTCGGTTGCGCGCTCGGCTGCGGCGACAAGGCGTGCGGCCGGCCGGCCGGTCCGGTCCAGAAATCGCCCGAGACGGTGACCCGTTCTTCCAGCAATTCCGCACGGATCTCCTCGGCAAGCCGGAGGGTCATGTCCCGGCGCCATTCGGGCAGCCCGTGGAAGTCGTCGTGGTACAGCTCCGCGGGAATGGCCTTCCCGACGGCGGCCGCCAGTGCCGCGGGGCCAGCCATCTTGGCAGCGGTGAACCGCAGCTGCACGGGGCGCTTCGTGGCGGCCGTGACGGTGACGGCGAGGCCGCCGTCACCGTCGCGCCGTCCGATCAGCAGCACCCCGGAACGGCCGAGGTTGCTGAGCGAGAGCCGCCGGAAAGCCACTTTCGCGGACAGGGCCGACGCCGGGATGTGGATGCTTCGCAGGAGTTCCCCTGGTGCCAGGCTGTTTTGCCCGTCCCCGGTGATGAACGTGGCCACCGGGACCGTGCGGCTGGTGCCGCCGGGGCCGAGGATGGTGGCGGTGGCGTCCAGCCCGGCGCAGAGCGAGATCATGGGTCCCGCCGGCAGCGAGGTGCACAGGTTGCCGCCCACGGTGGACATGTTCCAGATCTTGAAGGATGCCACGAAGGAGTCGCAGCACGGCCGGAACAAGTCCAGGCCAGGCCAATTCCTGCCGGCAACGGACTCCGAAGCCGGCAGGGCGTAGAGCTCCGCGACGGTGCACGTCGCGGCCAGTTCAATCCCGGCGTCGCTCACGGTCACCGCCGGCCAGCCCGCTTCACCCAGATCCAGGAGCCGTTTCAGGACAGTACTGCCGTAGGAGAAGAGCACCGTGCCGCCGGCGAGCCAGGCATCGCCGTCGCGCCAGTCGGTGGGGTCCGTCGTTGGGACGACTTCCTGGATGGTGTTCATGTCCATGGGCCCTCCTGGCGGGGTTCGTGCGTGCGGGGTTCGTAAGAGTGGCGTTCTGGGTGGTGGATGGGGCCGCTGCCGTCCTTGAGCGAAGCGGCCGTGGGCGCTTCCTTCGATGCGGCCACACGGGACACGAGGATCTCGGCGGTGATGGAAACCGCGACTTCGGCCGGGGTGACTGCGCCCAGGTCCAGGCCGATGGGTGAATGGAGCCGCTCCAGCGCTTCAGCCGGCGTCCCGTCCGCCAGCAGCGCGTCGATGCGCTGGCGGTGGCTGCGCCGCGACCCCATGGCGCCCACATAGGCGAGGCCCAGGCCGAGCGCGGTTTCCAGCAGCGGGATGTCGAACTTGGGGTCGTGGGTCAGCACGCACACCACGCTCCGGCCGTC
The DNA here is from genome assembly GCF_050156575.1 of Pseudarthrobacter sp. S6. Lineage (NCBI taxonomy): Bacteria > Bacillati > Actinomycetota > Actinomycetes > Micrococcales > Micrococcaceae > Pseudarthrobacter > Pseudarthrobacter sp. S6. The sequence continues at coordinate 3,780,107 of NZ_CP189581.1, forward strand.
CACGCGCCCTGCGGCAGCTTCGGCGGCAAGGTAGCGGTGCGGCCAGTCCGTGACCACACGGTCGGCGGCGAGGAAGCGGCCCTGGCTGGAGAAGGCCGGCCGGGCGTCGCACAATGTGACGTCATAGCCCAGCAGTTTCCCGGCCGGCACCAGTGCGGCGCCGAAGTCGTTGGCGCCGAAGATCAGCATCCGGGCTGGCGGCAGCCGGCTTTCCACAAACAGGGTGATGGGCTCCGGCTCAGGCACCGTGGTCCCCCAGCCTTCGGCCGGGGGCAGCCGGACCAGGCCGGCCCGGCCACCGCGCAGCAGGGGTTCGAGCTGCACGGCTGCCGCCCGGATCACGGAGGCATCGCCGCCCAGCAGGGCTGCCAGTGCGGCCGATCCCGCTACCGTGAAGCGAGCGGGATCGGCCACCAGCACGGGTCCTCCCCCGGACACGCCGCCGGCGTCCAGCCGGCGGATGATGGCGAGGGAGGATGGCGCGTCTGCGTGGGCAAAGCCGCGCAGGGCGGCCAGGTGCAGGCCGGCGGTTCCGGTCGGCTGGATGTGGACTTCCAGCTGCCCACCGCAGGTCAGTCCGACGGCGAATGCGTCCTCGGCGCTGTAGCCGAACGCCTCAAGGCGGCTGCCGCCGTCGCGCATTGCCGCAAGCGCGGCCTCCACCACGGCGCCCTCTACGCATCCGCCGGACAGGCTGCCCAGGACGTCCCCGTGTTCGGAGACCACCATTGAAGTACCGAGCGGCCGGGGCACGGAACCGCAGGCGGCCACGATGGTGGCGACGGCGCAACGCTGGCCGGAGACCGCGGGCTGCCACCTTCCCAGTGAGGGGATCAGATCCAGCATGGCAACACGTCCTTTACCACTGGGGTTCCGGACGGAAAGCCTGTCCGGAACAGAGCGCGGTCTTGCCTCATAGTCTCATTCCTTGCAGGTGTAGAGGGAGGGTCACGGTGGTTGGATTGAGGCGCCCGGATGGGCGGGTTACGCGCCCAGCAGGACGTTGATCGGCCCGCGGGCGAAGTAGATCAGGAAGCCCACGGTGACCACCCACATCAGCGGATGGACCTTCCTGCCCCTCCCGGACGCCGCGCTGATGACCGCGAAGGAGATGAATCCGACGCCGATCCCGTTGGCGATCGAGTAGGTCAGCGGCATGGTGACGATGGTCAGGAAGGCCGGCAGTGCGATCGAGAACTTGCTGAACTTGATCTCACGGATCTGTGCCATCATCATTGCGCCCACCACTACCAGGGCGGCAGCTGCCACTTCGAGCGGCACCACCGAGGTCAGCGGCGTAAAGAACATCGAGCCCAGGAACAACAGTCCGGTGACCACGGAGGCCAGGCCGGTGCGGGCGCCTTCGCCGATGCCGGCCGCGGAGTCGATGTACACCGTGTTCGACGAGCCGGACGTCCCGCCGCCCACCACTGCGCCCAGACCTTCGACGATGAAGGCCGACTTCAGCTTGGGGAACGTGCCGTCCTTGTGCGCCACGCCGGCACTCTTGGCAAGCCCGGTCATGGTGCCCATCGCGTCGAAGAAGTTGGTGAACACCAGGGTGAAGACCAGCATGATGGCGGCCAGGCCGCCGATCCTTGAGAACGAGCCGAAGAGATCGAACTGGCCCACCAGGCTGAAGTCCGGGAGGGACACCAGCTGGCCGGACAGCACCGGGGTGTTGAGGTGCCAGCCACCGGGGTTGTCGGCGCTGCCTGGACCGATATGCATGGTGGCCTCAACGACGGCGGCGAGGGCAGTTGTGGCGACGATTCCGATCAGGAGGCCGCCTTGGATCTTGCGGGCAACGAGGATGCCCATGACCAGCAGCCCGACGATGAACACGAGGGTGGGGATGGAGGTGATGGAGCCGTCGTTGCCGAGCTGGACCGGCGGGCCGCCCTTGGTGGGGCGGACGAACCCGGAATCCACAAAGCCGATGAAGGCGATGAACAGGCCGATGCCCACGGTGATGGCGGCCTTGAGTTCCTTGGGGACTGCCCTGAAGATCGCCGTCCGGGCCCCCGTGGCGCCGAAGAGGACAATCAGGACGCCGTTGATGACCACCAGGCCCATAGCTTCTGGCCAGGTGACCTCCTGAATGACCGCGACGGCGAGGAAGGAGTTGATGCCCAGGCCGGCCGCGAGCCCGAAGGGCAGGTTTGCGACGAGGCCGAACACGATGGTCATAACGCCGGCGGTGAGGCCGGTAACGGCTCCCACCTGCGCTGCCGGAAGCCAGCCTCCGGCGACGTCGGTGGGGGCGTTCTCGGCCGAGAAGCCGCCCAGAATCAGCGGGTTGAGGATCACGATGTAGGCCATCGTGAAGAACGTGACGATGCCGCCGCGGAATTCGCGGGCCAGCGTGGAGCCACGCTTGGTGATCTGGAAGAAGCTGTCCAGGAAGGATTTTGCCGCCGGGGGGCGGGGTGCCGCTGTGTGCCCTGCGCCTGCGGGCGCAGCCTGCTTTTCAGTTGCCGATCGCATTTCTGCGGGGTCCAGGATTGTCATGTCAGCCACCGGACCCTAGTAGTCAATCCTGGAGTCGAGCGTGTTCCAGGTGTTGAACGGTTCCAGGATGGCCGGGGCCTGGGGGTGACCCAGTTCCAGCTTGGCGACCGGCATCAGTGCATCCCGGTCTTCGTTCTCGAAGTACTCGTAGAAGACGGCGTCGTCAAAGCCCACGGAGGCGGCGTCGTGCCGGTCTGCGGCGAAGACCACATTGCCGATCCGGGCCCACAGGGCTGAGGCCAGGCACATGGGGCAGGGTTCGCAGCTGGTGTAGAGAGTGGCTCCGCTGAGATCGAACGTGCCGAGTTCGCGGCAGGCGTTGCGGATGGCGGTGACCTCGGCGTGGGCTGTGGGGTCGTTCGTGGCGGTGACCCTGTTGACGCCTTCGAAGGCGCGGCCATCCGCGGTGACTATGACGGCGCCGAACGGGCCGCCGCTGTTCAGGACGTTGGCTGTTGCCAGTTTTATGGAGGTGGCCAGGAAATGTTCGGCCGTGACGGTGGTACTCATTTTGCGACTTCCTTAGTGGCAAGGAAGCCCAGTAACCCTGAGACGGGGGACGCGCCAGTGAGATGGCTACCAGGCTTCAGCATGTGCTTTTGAAGGTTCGCCTGGTAGATAGCTTCCCGGAGTCCGGGTGCCCGCCTTTGGCAAGGTCGAGATTAGCACCGGATGTGTGAGTGGCGCCATAGTTTCTGAAAACTTAATTTCGTGATGTGAAATTGCGTAGCAACGCGGGGTCACATATGGCCCATCCGGAGGCGCGGAATGGGCCGTATGTGACCCCGCGTTGCATTGACTTCCGTCGTGGCAGCATCCTAGGCTGACGCCACCTGGATCAGCAGACAGGGCCTAACTGAGCTGGAACGCCCTCACGCTGACCAGACAAGGAGCCATCCATGGCCCACCCGCACTCCCCGTCCCCGCCCAGGCTCTGGATCAGGAACCCGCTCGCCGTTTTCACCGCCAACGGGCTCGACGCCGGCGGCGGCATAGTGGTCAGCGGCGGCATCATCGCTGAGCTCGTTCCGGCAGGCGCTCAGCCGTCCGCACCCTGCGATAAGACCTTCGATGCCGGCAGCCACGTGATGCTGCCCGGCCTGATCAACACGCACCACCACTTCTACCAGACTCTCACCCGCGCCTGGGGACCGGTGGCCAACGCCCCGCTGTTCCCCTGGCTGCAGAACCTCTATCCGGTCTGGGCGCGGCTGACTCCCGGGAGCCTGGAACTCGCGGTGAAAGTGGCCCTTGCCGAGCTGCTGCTCTCCGGCTGCACCACGGCAGCCGACCACCACTACCTGTTCCCCGCGGGACTGGAGGACGCGATCGACGTGGAGGTCGGCGTCGTACGCGAACTGGGCATGCGGGCCACCCTCACACGCGGCTCCATGACATTGGGAACGGACGACGGCGGCCTGCCGCCGCAGTCCACGGTGCAGCGGCCGGAGGTCATCCTGTCAGACAGTGAACGCCTCATCTCGCAGTACCACGAACGCGGCGACGGCGCTGTCATCCAGATAGCGCTGGCCCCGTGTTCGCCGTTCTCGGTGACCAAGGAAATCATGACCGAGAGCGCCCTGCTGGCCGAGCGGATGGACGTGCGGCTGCACACCCACCTCGCCGAAACCATTGACGAGGAGGACTTCTGCCACGCGATGTTCGGGCTGCGCTCCGTGGACTATCTGGAAAGCGTCGGCTGGCTGGGCAACCGCACGTGGCTGGGGCATGGCATCCACTTCAACGACGACGAGATCGCACGGCTGGGAGCCGCGGGCACCGCCGTCGCGCACTGCCCGACGTCGAACATGCGGCTCGCGTCAGGCACCGCCCGCGTGCTGGAACTTGAGGCCGCAGGGGTGCCGGTGGGGCTGGGTGTGGACGGATCGGCGTCGAACGATGCCTCCAACATGATGCTCGAGGCCCGGCAGGCGCTGTATTTGCAGCGACTGCGGTACGGGGCATCCGTTCCCGTGGAGCGGGCCCTTGGCTGGGCGACGCGCGGATCCGCCGCGGTCCTGGGGCGCTCCGATATTGGTCAGCTGGCCCCGGGGATGCAGGCGGACCTGGCCCTCTTCCGCCTCGACGACCTGCGGTTCTCCGGCAGCCACGATCCGGTGGCGGCGCTGCTGCTGTGCGGAGCGGACCGCGCGGACCGCGTCATGGTGGGCGGGAAATGGCGCGTGGTGGACGGGCAGATCCCGGGGCTGGACGTCGCCGGGCTCGTCGCGATGCACTCGGCCGCGGCGAGGAAGCTTGTGGCGGGGTAACCCATTGCTGACCGCCGCACCAACTCTGGCCGCAACATCCGATCGTTGCTAGCGTGGCGGCATGAGCCCGTCGAAGACCCCGGCCGAGATCCTCACCATTGGCGGCACCGAGGTGCGCATCTCGAGTCCGGACAAGGTGGTGTTCCCCGAACCCGGACTGACAAAGTTCGATCTGGTGCGCTACTACCTTGCCGTGGCAGATGGTGCGCTGCGCGGCGCCGGCGGCCGGCCCATGGTGCTCAAACGCTTCCCGAAAGGCATCGACGCTGAGCCGTTTTTCCAGAAGCGCGTGCCCGAAAACCACCCCGACTTCATCGATACAACCACGCTGCACTACGCATCGGGGACGTCGGCCGAGGAGGCCGTCATCCGGGATGCTGCGGGCCTGGCGTGGGTGGTGAATCTTGGCTGCCTGGACCTCAACCCGCATCCCGTGCGCGCCGAGGACCTTGAGCACCCCGACGAACTCCGGGTCGACCTCGATCCGATGCCGGGAGTCAGCTGGTCCCAGATCGTCGACGTTGCGTATGTCGCGCGCGAGGTGCTCGACGACGTCGGACTGGTGGGGTGGCCGAAGACGAGCGGGTCGCGCGGACTCCACATTCTGGTGCGGATCGCGCCGCAGTGGTCCTACCGCGACGTGCGGCTCGCCGCCGAGACCCTCGCCCGCGAGATCGAGAACCGCGCTCCCGGCCTCGCCACCGCGCGGTGGTGGAAGGAGGAGCGCGGCGAGAGCGTCTTTGTCGATTTCAACCAGAATGCCAAGGACCGCACCGTGGCATCCGCGTACTCGATCCGGCCCCTGCCCGACGCCCGGGTGTCGACGCCGCTCACCTGGGACGAGGTGCGCTCGATCCGTCCGGAACAATTCACGGTGCGCACGGTGCCCGGGCGTTTCGCCGATGCGGGTGACCCGCACGCCGGGATCGACGGTGCGGTGGGTGCACTCGACGGGCTCCTGGCGATGGCGGCCAAGCTTGGCCCCGCGGAGAAAGCGCCCCGCAGCGGAGACGGCTCCGGCCGCCGGCTGTCGGTAATGCCCCTCATCGAGGTGGCCCGGACCAAGTCCAAAGCCAATGCGGTCGCGGCGCTCGACGAGTGGAAGACCCGGCATGCAGACATCGTTCCGGCCCTGCATCCGGCCGATGTGCTCGTCGACGGAATGCGCGGGTCCAGCTCACTTTGGTACCGGGTGCGGGTGAACTTGCAGCACGTCCCCGAAGCGGAGCGCCCGCCGCAGGAGGAGCTCATCTCCGACTACGACCCCTGGGCCGGCAAGCAGTGGCCAGGGCGCCCGGGGCAATAGAGCTAGCGGCGCTGGAGCTAGCGGCGCCGGCTGCCGAAGCCCGGCAGGCCCTGGACCCAGCGGGAGAAGCGGCCCGGAATATGCTCCCGGTCTGCGGGCAGATGGAAGTCCGGATCCGTCCCGCCTCCGAGGGGAAGGTAGAACTCCTGGACGGCGGGGGCCGCCGTGTGCTCCGGTGCGACCGGCGTTGTGTCCTTCTGGTACATCTGATCCTCCTCTGAGGTGGTTGCTATTCCTGCAATGATTCCACTAAGTGGAAAATAACTTTTGCTATATGAAATAGCCTAGACCGCCGGGTCTCAGTACGTCAACGGTCCCGAAGGCCCTCGGTCACAAAGTGATTTTTCAGATTGTGATGTACACCACCGCAAAGCTGGGCTATTGTGATATTCAACTCGTGGCGCAAGTCACGTAACCTGGGAGCAGCAGGCAGGGTCGTAATGAGCTGACATCGATTGATGTCGGCTCATTTTTTGTTGGGCCGACGGCACTGGAAACGCGCGGTAAATGCGCGCTTAATTTCTATGTGGAACCTTGGTCCCACATACCTGAAGTTGGGAATCTGACCATGAGCAGCAACATCATCCTCGGCCACAACCAGTACGGAAAGGCTGAAGTCCGGGTTGTCAAAATCACCCGCGATACAGACCGCCACGAGATAGAGGACTTGAACGTCACCTCGCAACTGCGCGGAGACTTCGAGGCCGCCCACCTCGAGGGCGACAACGCCCACGTGGTGGCAACGGACACCCAGAAGAACACGATCTACGCCTTTGCCCGCGAAGGCGTCGGCTCCCCCGAAGCGTTCCTCCTGCGCCTCGGCGAGCACTTCACGTCCAGCTTCGACTGGGTCACCGGCGGCCGCTGGGAAGCCGAGTCCTACAGCTGGGACCGGATCCAGGCGCACGGCAGCGAACACGACCACTCCTTCGTGCGCAACGGCCAGGAAGTCCGCACCGCCGTCCTGGTCCGCGACGGCGCTGCAACGCACCTGATCTCCGGGCTCACGGACCTGACCGTCCTGAAGACCACACAGTCCGGCTTTGTGGGCTACCCCAAGGACAAATACACCACCCTCCCGGAAACCACGGACCGCATCCTGGCCACCGACGTTTCCGCCCGCTGGCGGTTCAAGACCGGTACGGACCTGAGCACCTTGGACTTCAACAAGAGCTACGAGGACGTCAAGGGCCTCCTGCTCGAGGGGTTCACGGAGAGGTACTCCCACGCCCTGCAGCAGACGCTGTTCGACATGGGCACCAAGGTCCTGGAAGCCCACAGCGAAATCGACGAGATCAAGTTCTCCATGCCCAACAAGCACCACTTCCTGGTGGACCTCTCGCCGTTCGGGCTCGACAACCCCAACGAGGTCTTCTTCGCAGCCGACCGGCCATACGGCCTGATCGAGGCCACGGTCCTGCGCGACGACGCCACACCGCCGGACCTCGCCTGGTCCGGCATCGCCGGGTTCTGCTGACCCAACCGCTGTGATCGGGCCTGTCGAGGATCCACCGGGTTTCGACAGGCTCGACCACCGGGAGAAATCCACCGGGCAAGTGCCCACATTTTTAGCCAGACCACGTTAGCCAGACGAAGACGTCTGCCATGAACCAGAAAGTCTGCCATGAACCTCAAGAAAAAGTCCGTCGGCACCGTCAAGACCCGCCGCCAGCGTACTGACCGCCCCGAAGACCAGCGACTGTCCCTCGGGAGCAGCTTCGCCTACGGCTTCCAGCACGTCCTGACCATGTACGGCGGCATCATCGCGGTACCGCTGATTGTCGGCCAGGCTGCGGGTCTCGCCCCTGCCGATATCGGAGTCTTGATCGCCGCGGCACTCTTCATGGGCGGGCTTGCCACCATTCTCCAGACCGTGGGTATCCCGTACTTCGGTTCCCAGTTGCCGCTGGTCCAGGGCGTCTCCTTCGCCAGCGTGGCCACGATGGTGGCCATCGTTACGGGCCCGGGGGGAATCCAGTCCGTCTTCGGCGCCGTGATCGTCTCGGCGGCCATCGGGTTACTGATCGCTCCGGTCTTTTCCAAAATCGTGCGGTTCTTCCCACCGGTCGTAACCGGGACCGTCATCACCACCATCGGTCTGACACTCATGCCGGTGGCTGCCAACTGGTCGATGGGTGGGAACAGAAAAGCCGAGAACTACGGGAGCATGGAGAACATCGGGCTTGCCGCCATCACCCTTGCCCTCGTTCTTCTGCTCAGCAAGCTCGGCAATGCCACCATTTCCCGGCTATCGATCCTGCTGGCCATGGTCATTGGAACCCTGGTGGCTGTGGTGACCGGAATGGCCAACTTCTCCAAAGTCGGGGAAGGCCCAATCGTTGCGTTCCCCACGCCTTTCCACCTCGGCGCCCCGACCTTTGAAGTAGCTGCGATCATTTCCATGGTGATCGTCGTCCTGGTTATCCTGACGGAGACCATGGCCGACATTCTGGCCGTTGGCGAGATCGTCGGAACCAAAATCGATTCGAAGCGAATTGCTGCCGGACTGCGCGCTGACATGGGCTCCAGCCTCCTCGCCCCGGTGTTCGGATCATTCACCCAGAGTGCCTTCGCCCAGAACGTCGGCCTGGTAGCCGTCACCAAGATCAAGAGCCGTTACGTGGTGGCAGCCGGCGGCGTGATCCTGGTCCTGCTGGGACTGTTGCCCGTCCTCGGCCGCGTAGTGGCCGCCGTTCCCACAGCGGTTCTGGGCGGGGCAGGCATCGTCCTGTTCGGCACCGTCGCTGCCAGCGGCATCCGCACCCTGGCTAAGGTCGAATACCGCAACAATATGAACCTCATCATCGTGGCCACCTCCATCGGCTTCGGCATGATCCCGATCGCCGCCCCGGCCTTCTACGACAAATTCCCCAACTGGTTCGCCACGATCTTCCACTCCGGCATCAGCTCCGCCGCCGTGATGGCCATCCTGCTGAACCTGCTCTTCAACCACCTCAAAGCCGGCAACTCCGAAAACCAGTCCGTATTCGTGGCGGGCACCGGCCGGGTAGTCCGGGAAGAAGACCTCAAATGCCTTACCGACGGCGACCGCTACGAAGGCGGCAAGCTGATCGACGCGGAAGGCCAGGAAGTCCCGGTGGAGTCCTCAAAGTCTGAGCACTAGCGTCACAGCCACCACGCAAAGCGCGAACTGGCAGCAAATGCCCTCAAATGTGGAACCTGAGGGCATTTGCTGCCAGTTCGCGCTGTTGTGATTGGACGCTGTTGTGGTTGGGCGGGTCAGTTCTGGTTGAGCTCCGCAGAGATGGCCATCGCGGCCTGGCGCAGCAGCGGCACGGCGCGGTCGGCGAAACTCTGGTCCACGCGGCTGATCGGCCCGGAGACCGAGATGGCGGCAGGGGTGGGCGCGTTGGGCACGGCCATCGCAAAGCAGCGCACGCCGAGCTCCTGCTCTTCCTCGTCGATAGAGTAGCCGCGTTCACGGATCAGCTTGAGATCGGCGAGGAGGGCATCAACGTCGCCGATGCTCTTGGCCGTGGGGGTGGGCATGCCGGTGCGGGCCACGATGCCGCGCACCACCTCGTCGTCCAGCTGGGCCAGGATCGCCTTGCCCACGCCGGTGTCGTGCGTGTGGGCACGGCGGCCCACCTCGGTGAACATGCGCATGGAGTGCATGGACGGCACCTGGGCCACATAAATGACCATGTCCGAGTCCAGCACGGCCATGTTGGAGGTTTCGCCGAGGCGGTCCACGAGGTTCTTCAGCTGCGGGCGTGCCACGGCACCAAGCTGCTTGCTGGCGCCTTCGCCAAGCCGAATCAGCCGGGGGCCCAGTGCGTAACGGCGGTTGGGCAGCTGGCGGATGTAGCCAAGCGAGACCAACGTGCGCAGCAGACGGTGGATGGTGGGCAGGGGCAGATCCGTGGAGGAGGAGAGCTCGCTGAGCGTCACGTCACCGCCCGCGTCTGTGATGAGTTCCAGCAGTTCGAAGACGCGCTCTACGGACTGCACGCCTCCGGAGGCTTTTTCAGCCATTCCGTTGTCTCCTATGGCTCGGATTCTGACATCTCTTATCCACATCGTGAAAAGAGTTGCTTAGAACACTCAACATACAGCACCCACAAGCCCCACGCGATGTCCCCAAACATGACCATCAAGGGGTTGCATTTCCACTTTGTAGATAATAATATCCATAATACGAAAACATTCGGTTGCACCAGTGGTCCGGCAACGGACCCAACGAGGAGGAAATTCAATGGCGAACCCGAGCCCCGGAAATTCGATCACCCTGCGCGTCGCGGCGCCGTCGAGCTTCACCGCCACAAGTGAGCTCGCTGCCGCCGTTGGCGCAGCCGGCGCCGCCATCACGGCGCTTGACGTCACGGAATCCCACCACGACACCCTGGTTGTGGACGTCACCTGCAACACCACCGACGACGACCACGCCGCCCTCGTCAAGGATGCCCTGAACGCGCTCGACGGCGTCACGGTCCAGCACGTCTCGGACCGCACCTTCCTGATGCACCTCGGCGGCAAGCTCGAGGTGGTCCCCAAGGTGGCCCTGCGCAACCGTGACGACCTGTCCCGTGCCTACACACCCGGCGTCGCCCGCGTCTGCCTCGCCATCGCGGAGGACCCGTCGGCGGCCCGCAACCTGACCGTCAAGCGCAACACCATCGCCGTCCTCACCGACGGTTCGGCTGTCCTGGGCCTGGGCAACATCGGCCCCGCCGCGGCCCTGCCCGTCATGGAAGGCAAGGCCGCACTGTTCAAGCAGTTCGCCAATGTCGACGCCTGGCCGGTCTGCCTGGACACCCAGGATACCGAGGAAATCATCATGATCGCCAAGGCCATGGCCCCCGTCTACGGCGGCATCAACCTTGAGGACATCGCGGCGCCGCGCTGCTTTGAAATTGAAAAGCGCCTGCGCGACGAACTCGACATCCCCGTCTTCCACGACGACCAGCACGGCACCGCGATCGTCACCTTGGCAGCCCTCCACAACGCCCTGCGTGTGGTGGACAAGAAGCTCTCCGAGGTCCGCATTGTTGTCTCCGGCGTCGGCGCTGCAGGCTCGGCCATCATCCAGCTCCTCAAGGCCCAGGGCGCGCAGCACATCGTTGCCGCCGGCCGCTCCGGAGCCATCCACTCGGGCAAGGAGTACGACGACGAGCACCGCGCCTGGATTGCCGCGAACACCAACGAGGACGGCTTCTCCGGAACCCTGCACGAGGCCATGACCGGCGCCGACGTCTTCATCGGCGTCAGTGCCCCGCATGTGATCGGCGAAGAGCAGGTTGCCGCCATGGCCGAGAACGCGATTGTCTTCGCCATGGCCAACCCGACGCCGGAGATTGACCCCGTCATCGCGTCCAGGCACGCCGCCGTGGTGGCCACGGGCCGCAGCGATTTCCCCAACCAGATCAACAACGTGCTGGCCTTCCCGGGCTTCTTCCGGGGACTGCTCGACGCCGGTGCCAGCGATATCACGCCGGAGATGCTGGTGGCCGCCGCAGACGCGATTGCAAACCGGGTAGCTGACGACGAGCTCAATGCCAGCTACATTATCCCCAGCGTCTTCGATCCTCATGTCGCCGCCGATGTGGCTGCTGCGGTAGCTGCAGCTGCGCACGCAAACGCAGCCCGCGCTCTCTAGATAAGGACTTACGAATATGGCTATCACTGTCACCGACCGCCAGCCGGTCGACCGCGCGGAACAGATCCTCACCCCGAAGGCCCTGGCCTTCCTGGAGGAGCTGCACCGGCGCTTCGCCGGCACGCGCAACGGGCTGCTCGAGGCCCGCCAGGCCAAGCGCGACGGCGTGGCCCGCACCAGCCGCCTGGACTTCCTCCCGGAGACGCAGGAAATCCGCGACGGCGACTGGAAGGTCGCCGAGGCACCCGCCGCGCTGCGTGACCGCCGCGTCGAGATGACCGGCCCGGCCACCCCGGCCAAAATGGCCATCAACGCCCTGAACTCCGGCGCCAAGGTCTGGCTGGCGGACCTTGAGGACGCCAGCACGCCCACGTGGGCCAACGTCATCGACGCCATCCTGAACCTGCGTGACGCCGCAACGGGCACCTTGGCTTTCACGTCGCCGGAAGGCAAGGAGTACAAGCTCCGCACTGACGCTCCGCTCGCCGTTGTGGTGGCCCGTCCGCGCGGCTGGCACATGCCGGAAAAGCACCTGCTGATCGACGGCGAACCCGCGGTGGGTGCGCTGGTGGACTTCGGCCTGCACTTCTTCCACACGGCCAAGCAGTTGCTCCTCAACGGCCACGGCCCGTACTACTACCTGCCCAAGATGGAATCGCACCTCGAGGCCCGCCTCTGGAACGAGGTGTTCGTCTTCGCCCAGGACTTCCTCGGCATCCCGCAGGGCAGCATCCGCGCCACCATGCTGATCGAAACCATCCCGGCCGCTTTCGAAATGGACGAGCTCCTCTACGAACTCCGGGACCACGCCTCAGGCCTGAACGCCGGACGCTGGGACTACCTGTTCAGCATCATCAAGTACTTCCGGGACGCCGGCGAGGAATTTGTACTCCCGGACCGCGCCTCGGTGGTCATGACCGCACCGTTTATGCGCGCCTACACCGAGCTGCTGGTGAAGACCTGCCACAAGCGCGGCGCCTTCGCCATGGGCGGCATGGCCGCCGTCATCCCCAACCGCCGCCACCCGGAGGTCACCGAGGCCGCCTTCGCCAAGGTCCGCGCGGACAAGACCCGTGAGGCCAACGACGGGTTCGACGGCTCCTGGGTGGCCCACCCGGACCTGGTCCCCACCTGCCGCGAGGTGTTCGACGCCGTGCTCGGCGAGCGCGCCAACCAGCTGGACAAGCAGCGCCCCGACGTTTCGGTCACGGCGGACCAGCTGCTGGACATCGCCTCGGCCGACGGCCAGGTCACCGAAAGCGGGCTGCGGCTGAACCTGTATGTCGCCGTCGCCTACACCGCGGTCTGGCTCTCCGGAAACGGCGCCGTGGCCATCCACAACCTGATGGAGGACGCCGCCACCGCCGAGATCTCCCGCTCGCAGGTGTGGCAGCAGATCCGCAACAAGTCCGTTCTGGCGGATACCGGAAACACCGTCACCCGGGAACTGGTGGAAAAGATCCTGGGCGAGGAAACGGAGCGGCTCCGGACCGAATTCGGGGACGAGGCGTTCCGCCGGTACTACCAGCCCGCCAGCAAGCTGATCGCCGAGATCTGCCTGTCCGAGGACTACACGGACTTCCTCACCACCCCGGCCTACGAACTGGTGGGCTGAGGCATGGCGGTCTCCCCCACGCCGTCGCTCTCAGCGGCGGACCTCGCCGCCATCGACGCACAGCTGGCCGCTACCGACCAGCTGCTGGAACGGAACTACCCGGGCGACGACGGCACCCGCCAGCCAGTGCACACCGTGTACGTGCCGGCGGACCGTTTCACGCCGTCGTTCGCTGCCGACTGGGGCGCCCAGGCGCTCACGACTGCGGAGGCACACGGCGGGTTCGAGAAGCTCGGCGCGCTGCTGGGCCAGGACGCCGAACTCGCCGGGGCAGTAGCCTCGCGGGTCGCGGCCAAGCTGCGCACCGAACCGATCGAGGACCTGCGCCTCGACTTCGAGGATGGCTACGGCGACCGCGGCGACGAAGCAGAGGACGCTGCCACGGTTGCCGCGGCCCGGGCTGTCAGCGAAGCAGTTGCCGCCGGCACCGCACCGCCGTTCATCGGCATCCGGTTCAAGTGCTTCGAGGCGCCCACCAGGGCCCGCGGCCTGAAAACCCTTGACCTGTTCGTCTCCACGCTCGCGCAGGCCGGCGAACTGCCTGCCGGGCTCATCCTGACCCTGCCCAAGGTCACAACCGTGGCCCAGGTCCAGGCAATGGACTTTGCTGTGTCCCGGCTGGAGGAAGTCCACGGTCTTCCCGCCGGCCGGCTCCGCTTCGAGGTGCAGGTGGAAACGCCGCAGCTGATCCTCGGGCCGGACGGCACCTCCCCCGTGGCGCAGTTGCCGCACGTGGTTCCGGGGCGCATCAGCGCCCTGCACTACGGCACCTACGACTACTCCGCGTCGCTGCAGATCTCGGCCGAGTACCAGTCCATGGAGCACCCGGTGGCGGACTTCGCCAAGGAAGTCATGCAGCTGGCCGTTGCGGGCACGGGTATCCGCCTCTCGGACGGTTCCACCAACATCATCCCGGTGGGTGACGCGGTCGAAGATGCCTGGAAGCTGCACGGACGGCTCGTCCGGCGTTCGCTGGAGCGGGGCTACTACCAGGGCTGGGACCTGCATGCTGCCCAGCTGCCCAGCCGGTTCGCAGCCACGTATGCGTTCTACCGCGAGGGCCTCCCGGCCGCCGCGGCACGCCTCCGCAACTATGTCGACCACACCGAAGGCGGGGTCATGGACGAACCCGCCACCGCCCGGGCCCTGGCCGCCTTTGTCCTGCGCGGCGTCCAATGCGGCGCAGTGGGGACCGAAGAGGTCCAGGCGCTCGCCGGCGTCGAACTTTCCCAGCTGACCGCGCTGGCGCACCCGCGGCTGGCACACACCACTTCGAAGTAAGGATCCCACGATGGGCAAGTACTACACCCCACAGGGCGGCCTGCCGCCGCAGACGCATCTGACCACGGAACGGGCAATCGTCACGGAGGCCTACACGGTCATCCCCAAGGGCGTCATGACGGACATCGTGACCAGCACCCTGCCCGGTTTCAGCAACACCCGGTCCTGGATCCTGGCCCGGCCGATCTCCGGGTTCGCCACCACGTTCTCCCAGCTGATCGTGGAGATCGGCCCCGGCGGCGGCGCCCCCAAGGCCGAGTTTGAGGCAGGCGTCGAAGGGGTCATCTTCGTCACCAAGGGCAAAGTCAACCTGACGCTCGACGGCGAACTGCACCAGCTCGAGGAAGGCGGCTACGCCTACCTGGCCGCCGGTGCCACCTGGGGCCTGGAAAACGTCTCAGACGACGTCGTTTCCTTCCAATGGATCCGCAAGGCCTATGAGCGGCTCGAGGGTTACGAGGCCAAGTCCTTCGTCACCAGTGATTCCGAGGTGGAACCCACCGCGATGCCGGACACCGACGGCGCCTGGAAAACCACCCGCTTCACGGATTCCAGCGACCTGGCCCATGACATGCAGGTGAACATCGTGACGTTCCAGCCGGGCGGGGTCATCCCGTTCCCGGAGACCCACGTCATGGAGCACGGCCTGTACGTGCTGGAGGGCAAGGCCATGTACCTGCTCAACAACGACTGGGTTGAGGTGGAGGCCGGCGACTTCATGTGGCTGCGCGCCTTCTGCCCGCAGGCTTGCTACGCGGGCGGCCCGGGCGAGTTCCGCTACCTGCTCTACAAGGACATGAACCGCCAGATCCGCCTCACCTAGGCCGCCGCTTACCGGCCCGCCTCTTTAGTGGCCGGCCGCCTAAATCGCCGGAACCATGCCGGGTCGCTGCAAATTTGCGGCGACCCGGACACGGTTCCGGCGATTTTGCGTTAACGGCCAGTTCCCACCCGGCGGAAAATAAATTCCCACCCTATGGGAACATCTTAAGGCTGTCTGTGATTCCAGCCACTAACGTCGCTTTTATGCACACAGATCCGAGCCATTCCGTGATATCGGAAGGCAACGCCTCGCGGTTCGTTGACATCCTGCTCGAATTCGCGAGGCACCGGACCCTGACTGCAGCCCAGATCACTAAAACGACGGGCATCCCCACCAGCGCCGTGTACCGGCACCTTGCACTCCTGATGCAGTCCGGGCTGGTGGCGCAGACCCGGCGCCGCGGCCAGTACAGCGCTGGCCCGGAAACGCTGCGCCTCGCCGCCAACTTCCACCAGGAAGCCATGGTCAAGGGCCGCATCTCGGAGCAATTACAGCTGCTGTCCGATGAGACCCAGGAACTGGCCGCCTACCTGGTGGTCCGCGGTGCTGAGGCACTCTGCGTGGATGCCATCGAGGGCCCGCAGATGCTGCGCTGCAGCTACTCGCCGGGCCGCTCACTCCCCCTGCTCAGGGGCGCCAGCGCGCTGGCCCTGCTCGCGCATCTGGACCCCCAGGAACAGGGCAGGATCGTGGCAGGCCTTGGACTGAGCCAGGAGGACGCAGAGGACCTGAACCACGAGCTCCAGATCGTTCAGGACCGCGGCTTCGGCCTCAGCTACGGGGCGGTGGATGCCGGCGTCTGGGGCGTCAGTTTCCCCGTGCTCGACGACGGCGGCCGGCTTTTGGGTGCCGTCAGCACCATGGCTCCCGCGGACCGGGCGATCCGGCGCGAAAAGCAACTCATAGCAAGCACCCGTGACGCCGCATTGGCGCTCGGACATGGAGAAGGATCCCGATGACCAACCCCACCATCCAACACACGTGGACGGGCCGCGACGACGGTCCCGGCCCGGAACACCGGCGCTGGCACCACGCAGTGAACATGGCCCAGGCCGGCACGGTCCAGAACGGCGCTGTCCAGACGGGCGCTGCCGGGATCGCCATCCTGGGATTCCGCAGCGATGAAGGCGTCCGGCGGAACAAGGGCCGGGTCGGCGCCGTCGACGGTCCTGCAAGCATCCGCTCCGCCCTCGCCCCCATGGCGGCCCCGGCGAACCTCGTGGTTCAAGACCTTGGCGACACCAGCGTTGTGGACGGAAACCTCGAGGACGGCCAAAAGCGCCTCGGCGCGGCCGTCTGCCTGGCCCTGGACGCAGGCCACCTGCCTGTCATCCTGGGAGGCGGCCACGAAACCGCCTTCGGGACCTACACGGGCCTGCGCGCAAGCCAGGTCACCGATGGACGCCGCGTCGGCATCATCAACCTGGACGCGCACTTCGACCTGCGCGCCGAAGAGGTCCCGTCGTCGGGCACCCCTTTCCGGCAAGTGGCCGCGGCCGAGCAAGCCCTGGGGCACGGGTTCAACTACACGGTGCTGGGCATCAGCCAGCCCGGCAACACCGAGGCACTGTTCCAGACAGCCCGGGACCTCGGCGTCAAGTACCTCCTGGACGAGGAATGCACCGAGTCCAGGGTTGAGCAGGTCCGCCAGTTCACGCAGGACTTCATCGACTCCGTGGACGTCCTCTACCTGACGATCGACCTCGATGTCCTTCCCGCGTACGTCGCCCCCGGCGTCAGCGCACCGGCGTCGTACGGGGTTCCCCTTTCCGTTGTCTTGGACGTATGCCGTCACCTGGCCCGCTCCCCCAAGCTCACCGTCGTCGACGTCGTTGAACTGAACCCCACATTCGACGTCGACTCCCGCACCGCCCGCACGGCCGCACGCCTCATCCACACCATCGCCACCGAGCGATCCGGGCACCGGCATGCGTAGCCGGACGTCCGACTCCCCTCCCCAGAAACGAGCACAGATGAAGAACCGATTCCCGCGATTCGGATGGGCTGCCACGACGGCTGCCCTTCTGGCCGTGTTGCTGGGGCTGGCCGCGCCGGCAGCCCAGGCCGAGACCACCCCGGCAACCCCGTCCGCCGGCAAGTTGGCAGATCTGCGCTCCGGCAAGAGCACCCTTAAGGTCGGCACCGACGCCTCCTTCCCGCCGTTTGAATTCACCGATGCCAACGGCACCAAGATCGGCTTCGACATCGACGTTGTGCGAGAGCTCGCGTCCAAGTCCGGCATCAAAAACGTCGAGTTTGTGCAGATGCCGTTCGGCAACATCGTCCCGGCGCTGCAGGCAAACCAGATCGATGTCGGCGCTTCCGCCATCTATATCAGCCCCGAACGCGCCAAGGTGGTGGACTTCTCCGAGATCTACTACCCCGGCGGCCTGGGCATGTTCGTTTCCACGTCCAACGACACCGTCAAGACGCTCGCGGACCTCGCCGGCAAGAAGGTTGCCGTGCAGGTAGGCACCAAGTCCGTGGAGTGGCTGCGCCAGAACCAGCCGCAGGCCGAACTGGTCCAGGTCCAGACCAACGACCAGATGTTTTCCTCGGTCAAACTCGGCCAGGCCGACGCCGTGGTCACCGGGCAGCCCGGCGGCCGGTACTTCATCCACGAGCAGGGCGGCCTGAAGCAGGTCGGCGAGCGCCTGACGAATGAGAACTACGGCTTCGCGTTCCAGAAAAGTGATTCGGACATCCGCGAGGCGTTCAACACGGCACTGAAGGACATGCAGTCATCCGGCGACTTTACCAAGGCCACCGCCAAGTGGTTCGGCGACGAATCCAGCACCGCCACCGGGCCCACCAAGGAGCACAGCCTCTTCAACGTCTCCTCGATCACCAACTCCTGGGGCCCGCTCATGCAGGGCCTGGGAACCACGTTGCAGATCATCGCGCTGTCACTGGCCCTGAGCCTGCTGTTCGGCATGCTGGGCGGCTTCGCCAAGCTCTCGCATATCCGGCCTATCCGCTGGATCGGCAAGGTGTACGTCTCCGTGGTCCGCGGCACCCCGTTCATCGTCCAGCTGTTCTTCATCTACTTCGGCCTGCCGCAGCTGGGCATCCAGCTCTCGCCGATGGTGGCCGGCATCCTGGCCCTGGGCCTCTACAGCGGCTCCTATGTCACGGAAATCGTCCGCGGCGCTATCCAGTCCGTGGACAAGGGCCAGATGGAAGCCGCCCGGTCCTGCGGCATGAGTTCCGCTTCCGCGCTGCGCCACGTGATCATCCCGCAGGCCTTCCTGCGCATGCTCCCGCCGCTCGGGAACGAGTTCGTCTCCCTGACCAAGAACTCCGCGCTGGTGTCCTTCGTGACCATCAGCGAACTGTTCCTGGTGGGTCAGACCATCATTTCCCGCACCTTCGATGCACTGACGGTGTACGTCTTCATCGGCCTGGTGTACTACGTCCTCACAAACATCATCGGCCTGGCCGCAAACGCAATCGAGAAGAAGATGGCGGTTTACATCTAATGGCACTCCTGGAAACGAAAGACATCACCAAGTCCTACGGTGACCACCACGTCCTCAAAGGCATCGACTTCACCATCGAGCCCGGCGAAGTTGTCGCCGTCATCGGCCCCAGCGGCGGCGGCAAGTCCACCTTCCTGCGCTGCCTGAACCTACTCGAGACGCCCACCTCCGGACACGTTGTATTCGACGGCGAGGACCTCCTGGCGCCGAAAGTGGACCTGGACCGCCTGCGCTCCCGCATGGGTATGGTGTTCCAGCAGTTCAACCTGTTCCCCAACATGACGGCCCTGAAAAACGTCATGCTTCCGCAGATGGATGTTCTGAAGGTCAGCAAAAAGGACGCGGAAGCACGCGCCATGGAACTGCTCGAAAAAGTCAACATGACCCACCGGGCGCACGTCTACCCGAACCGACTCTCCGGCGGCCAGAAGCAGCGCATCGCGATCGCCCGCGCCGTGGCCATGAACCCCAAAGTGATGCTCTTCGACGAACCCACCAGCGCCCTGGACCCCGAAGTGGTCCATGACGTCCTGGATGTCATGGCCGGCCTCGCCGCCGACGGCATGACCATGGTGGTGGTCACCCACGAAATGGGCTTTGCCCGCAAAGTGGCGGACCGTGTGGTGTTCATCGACGGCGGAAAGATCGCCGCCGACCTCCCGCCGGAAGAGTTCTTCGCCGAAAGCAACACCAACCCGCGCATCCGGTCGTTCCTGGAGAAGGTTCTGTAGCCCGGGACCCCTTCGGGAACCTGCACCCCGGCAACACCGTGGGTCACATCCTGCAGCGAGGCTCTGTGACAAGACCTGCCACCGGGCCCCGTGATAGTCGTCGTAGGTCCGGCCGGGCTCTCCGGTACGGACTTACACGACCCGAAGGATGGAAATGCGCAGCGCCACAATAATGACCAGGAAGTCTTTGCTAGTTGGATCCGGCCTGGGGCTGGTGGCACTGATCACCGGCTGCGGCAAGCCCGCCGCCGGGGTCCCGGCACCCTCGCCGGCCACCCCCGCAGCGCCCCACGCCTGGTCCTACGACGGCGCCGAAGGCCCCGATCACTGGGGCGCGTTGAGCTCCGATTTCGGTTCCTGCTCTTCCGGCACCGCCCAGTCCCCCATCGACGTCGGAGGTGCTTCCGGCATTAGGCCGGCGCCGATCACGCTGGCCTATTCGGCTTCGGAGGGCGAGATGACCGACAACGGCCACACCACCGAGCTGCGCGCCCTCACGGCCCAGGGCATAACAGTGGAGGGCAAGCAGTATGACTTCAAGCAGATGCACTTCCACGCACCGTCCGAGCACACGCTGGAGGGCGTCCGCTACGAGGCCGAGTTCCATTTCGTCCACCAGGCCGACGACGGCGGGCTTGCCGTGATCGGGATCCTCGCCACTGTTGGGGCTACCAATGCGGCGTGGGCGCCGTTCACGGACGGTGTGCCTGCCGCAGCCGATGGGCAGAAGGTGGCGGCCGGCGTCGTGGACTTCCCGGCACTGTTCCCGGCGTCACTGGACCATGTCGCGTATGACGGCAGCCTGACCACACCGCCCTGCTCGGAAGGCGTGCGCTGGCTGCTCCTCGAGACCACCGTCGAGCTGGGAGTCGGGCAACTCGCCGCACTGCGCGCGGCGCACGCGGGCAACAACCGGCCGGTCCAGCCGCTCAACGGCAGGGACGTGGCTGTGGTCGATCAGTAGGGCCTCAGGGCACGCGCCGGCCTCAGACCGTGGCGGGATCCGTGTTGGCCCCGCAGAGGATCACGGCAACGCGTTCCCCGTCCGCCGGAATATAGGCGCCGGAGTGCAGGGCGGCGAAGGCCGTGGCCGCGCCGTGCTCCACGATGATGCGGTACTGCTCCCACAGCAGTGAGCGGGCGGCAACGATGTCCTCGTCGGTGACCAGCACGGCGCGGACGCCGGTACGGACGGCCACTTCGAAGCCGATCCGGCCGATCTGCCGGGCCCCCAGGGAGTCCGCGGCGATCCCGGAGACGGCCACGTCCACGGGTGCCCCGGCCGCGAGCGCGGCATGGAGGGTGGGCGTGGATTCAGACTCGACGCCCACCACTTTGGCCCGGCCCTCCACGGCGGCCGCGACCCCCGCCATGAGCCCGCCACCGCCCACGGCCACCACTACGGTGTCCACGTGACCCAGCTGCGTCAGCAGCTCGGTTCCGATGGTGCCGGCGCCGGCAGCGATCTCGGGTTGGTCGTAGGCATGGCAGTAGACCGCGCCGGTCTCGGCGGCGTAGGCCATCGCGGCGTTGTACGCCTCGGAGTATTCGGCACCGTGCTGGATGACGTTGGCGCCGATGGCCCAGAGCTTCTTGACCTTCACGGCCGGGGCGGTCTCGGGAACGAATACGGTGGCCGGGACGCCGACTTCCGCGGCGGCGTAGGCGTTGGCGAGGCCGGCGTTGCCGCCGGAGGCCACCACGATGCCCACGTCGTCCTTCAGTTCGCCGCGCTCCCGGCAGGCCAGGACCCGGTTGAACGCGCCCCGGGCCTTGAAGGTGCCGGCGTGCTGCATGAACTCGCACTTGAACCACACGTCGTCCGGGAATGGGCCGCGGTCTGCCGCCAGCACGGGCGTGATGCGGATCCGCCCGGCAATCCGGGCAGCGGCTTCGTCGATGTCGGCACGTGTGACCATGGGGAAATCCTCGTTCCGGGTGGGGCTGGGTTCAATGTTCAGGCTATCGCGCGAAATATCCCACGAGCGCCGGTGTTGCCCCGGTTCCGATCCTCTCCTCAGGTCTGATCGGGGTTCCGCGGCAATGGCTGGCCCGGCCAGGCGGAAACAAGCCGACACGGCCTACTGTCGACCCGCTGGATTTACGTGAACACTGAAGACAAACTTGCCCGGCCTCACCCTGGACATCCCGCTGATCCCCGCCCTCTCAAGCGAAAGGGCCCGCACCTACGCGCGGCGGGACCGCAAGGAGCCCAAACGGGATTCGACGCGTCCCGGCGGCCGTGCGGCGTTCTGAGCTGCGGCAAGTCCCACCGGCCTCTTCCAGCCCCCGCCCGTCCCGACACTCCCCTTGACTCCAGCGTCCACCTTCCCTAAACTTTTCATAAAGCAGAATCTAAATTCCACAAAGCGGAAACCCGCATAGGGTCAAGACAGCGGAAGATAGATCAAAGCCCCTCCCCGGAAGGACCTACGATGACGTACACAGTGAACTGCTCCATCCTCTTGACGGAGCTTCCCCTGCTCGAGCGCCCCGCAGCCGCAAAGGCTGCTGGCTTTGACGCCGTCGAGTTCTGGTGGCCCTTCGAGACCTCCGTCCCCACGGACGCCCAGGTCACCGGGTTTGAGAACGCCATCAAGGACGCAGGCGTCCAGCTCACGGGCCTGAACTTCAACGCCGGCAACATGCCCGGCGGCGACCGCGGCCTGGTTTCCTGGCCCGCCCGCTCCACCGAATTCCTGGACAACATCGACGTCGTTGCCGGCATCGGCGAGCGTCTGGGCTGCAAGGCCTTCAACGCCCTCTACGGCAACCGCATCGACGGCGAATCGGCCGAGAAGCAGGACGCCGTCGGCGCCGAAAACCTCGCCGCGGCAGCTGCCGGCGTCGCGGGCATCGGCGGCACCGTCCTCCTCGAACCCGTCAGCGGCGCCCCCAAGTACCCGCTCCTCACGGCCGAAGACGCACTCAAGGTCATCGCCCGCGTCAAGGCGGAATCCGGCGTCGAGAACATCAAGCTCCTCGCGGATTTCTACCACCTGGCAGTCAATGGCGACGATGTCGCAACCGTCATCGAAAAGCACGCAAAGGACTTCGGCCACATCCAGATAGCCGACAACCCCGGCCGCGGGGCTCCCGGAACCGGTGAGCTTCCTCTCGGCGAATGGATCGCCCGCAGCCGCGAACTCGGCTACGACGGCTACATCGGCCTCGAATACAAGGAACCGGCGGAAACCGCGTTCGCCTGGGCCATCCGCCAGCGCGTCGCCCGCTAATCCACCATCAGACTTTCAGCAAAGGAACCACAATGAGCAACGTTGCAGTCATCGGACTCGGAATCATGGGCCTGCCCATGGCCATCAACCTGGTCAAAGCCGGCCACACCGTCACCGGCTTCAACCGCAGCCAGGACAAGATCGACAAGCTCGTCTCCGAAGGCGGCCAGGGTGCCACGAGCATCGCGGACGCCGTGAAGGACGCCGACGTCGTCATCACCATGGTGCCGGACTCCCCCGACGTTGAGGGTGTAGTCAGCGGCAAGGACGGCGTCTTCGCCAACGCGAAGAAGGGCACCCTCTGGATCGACGCGTCCAGCATCCGCCCGGACGTTGCCAAGCGCCTCTCCGACGACGCCCAGGAGGCCGGCATCCGCCCCCTCGACGCCCCGGTATCCGGCGGCGAACAGGGCGCCATCAACGCCGCACTCTCCATCATGGTGGGCGGCGAGGCAGCCGACTTCGAGGCAGCGCAGGACGTCCTCAATGCGGTCGGCAAGACCATCGTCCACGTCGGCCCGGCAGGATCCGGCCAGACCGTCAAGGCAGCCAACCAGCTGATCGTCGCCGTCAACATCCAGGTCCTGGGCGAAGCGATCGCCTTCCTCGAGGCCTACGGTGTCGATACGGACGCGGCCCTCAAGGTCCTCGGCGGCGGCCTGGCCGGCTCCAAGGTCCTGGAGCAGAAGGGCCAGAAGATGCTGGACCGCAACTTCGACCCCGGCTTCCGCCTCGCCCTCCACCACAAGGACCTCGGCATCGTCACCTCGGCAGCCCGCGAAGCCAATGTCGCCGTCCCGCTTGGCGCCGTCGTCGCACAGCTCGTCGCCGCAACCGTCAACCAGGGCGACGGCGGCCTCGACCACTCCGGCCTCTTCAAGCAGGTCCTGCAGCTCAGCGGCCGCAAGTAGGCCTAGCGACCAACCGATAGTTTTTGTCCAGATAACGCCCTCAATTCCCCCTCTACACGGCGTTATCTGGACAAAAACTATCTTCAGCACACCAAAAATCGGGCTTCACCAAGCTCAGCCACCGAAAAACACAGACTTTCAAGGAGTACACAATGACGAAGATGCGCACTGTTGACGCTGCCGTCGCGATTCTGGTAAAGGAAGGCGCCATCGAGGCCTTCGGCCTGCCAGGCGCGGCAATCAACCCGTTCTACTCGGCCATGCGGAAGAACGGCGGTGTCCGCCACACGCTGGCCCGCCACGTTGAGGGCGCCAGCCACATGGCCGACGGGTACTCCCGGGCCCAGGACGGCAACATCGGCATCTGTATCGGCACCTCGGGCCCTGCCGGCACGGACATGATCACCGGCCTGTACGCGGCCTGGGCGGATTCCATCCCCATGCTCTGCATCACCGGCCAGGCCCCCGTGGCCAAGCTGCACAAGGAAGACTTCCAGGCCGTGGACATCCAGACCATCGCCGCCCCGGTCACCAAGTTGTCCATGACCATCATGGAGCCGGGCCAGGTTCCGGGCGCCTTCCAGAAGGCCTTCCAGCTGATGCGCTCCGGCCGTCCGGGCCCGGTTCTGCTGGACCTGCCGTTCGACGTGCAGATGGCCGAGATCGAATTCGACATCGACGCCTACGAGCCCATCGTGGTCCAGAAGCCCACGGCCTCCCGCAAGCAGCTGGAGAAGGCCCTGGACATGCTGACCGCAGCCGAGCGCCCGCTGATCGTGGCCGGTGGCGGCATCATCAACGCCGGCGCCTCCACGCAGCTGGTGGAACTGGCCGAACTGCTGAATGTTCCGGTCATCCCCACCCTGATGGGCTGGGGCACCATCCCGGACGACCACGTCCTGATGGCCGGCATGGTGGGCCTGCAGACCAGCCACCGCTACGGCAACGAGACCATGCTGGCCTCCGACTTCGTGATCGGCATCGGCAATCGCTGGGCCAACCGCCACACCGGCGGCCTGGACACCTACACGGCCGGCCGCAAGTTCGTGCACATCGACATCGAGCCCACCCAGATCGGCCGCGTGTTCTCGCCGGACCTGGGCATCGCGTCCGACGCCGGTGCGGCGCTGGACGGGCTGATTGAGCTGGCACGCGAGCGCCAGGCAGCGAAGTCCCTGCCGGACTACTCCGGCTGGGTTGCCGAGTGCACCGCACGCAAGGGTTCCCTGCAGCGCAAGACGCACTTCGAGAACGTGCCGATCAAGCCGCAGCGCGTGTACGAGGAGATGAACAAGGCGTTCGGCAAGGACACCACCTACGTTTCCACCATCGGCCTCTCGCAGATCGCCGGCGCACAGATGCTGCACGTCTTCGGCCCGCGCAAGTGGATCAACGCCGGCCAGGCAGGCCCCCTGGGCTGGACCGCCCCGGCCGCCCTCGGCGTAGTCCGCGGCAAGCCGGACGAGACCGTTGTTGCCCTGTCCGGTGACTACGACTTCCAGTTCATGATCGAAGAGCTGGCCGTGGGCGCGCAGTTCAACCTGCCGTACATCCACGTGGTGGTGAACAACTCGTACCTGGGCCTGATCCGCCAGTCGCAGCGCGGCTTCGAGATGGAACAGAACGTGTCCCTGGCGTTCGAGAACATCAACTCACCGGAAACAAACGGGTACGGCGTGGACCACATCAAGGTGGCCGAAGGCCTGGGCTGCAAGGCCATCCGCGTGGAAAACCCGGCGGACCTGCCGGCCGCGTTCGACAAGGCCAAGGCCCTGATGAACGAGTTCAAGGTTCCCGTGGTGGTTGAAGTGATCCTGGAAAAGATCACCAACATCTCCATGGGCGTTGAGATCAACGCCGTGAACGAGTTCGAGGAGTTGGCCGCCCGCGGCGAGGACGCCCCCACCGCGATCATCGCCCTGCTGGACTAGTCAGAAACCGATAGGAGGTACCGGAATGCGTGTGGTCATCGCCCCGGACAAGTTCAAGGGCTCGCTGTCCGCCCCCGACGTCGCCAGCCGCCTGAGCGCGGGACTGCAGTCAGTTGTGGCGGACCTCGAGACCACACTCATTCCGGTGGCCGACGGCGGCGAGGGCACCCTCGACGCCGCCGTCGGCTCCGGCTTCACCCGCCGGAGCGCCACCGTCACCGGCCCCACCGGCCAGCCGGTTCGGGCCGACTTCGCGGTCCGCGGCCGGGAGGCCGTGATCGAAATGGCCGCAGCTTCCGGGCTCGCGCTGCTGCCCTCCGTCATCGCAGGCGGCAGCCCTGACTCCGGAACGGCCACCACCGCCACGAGCCTGGGCACCGGCGAACTGATCCGGGCCGCCCTGGACCTGGGCTGCCGCAAGTTCATCCTGGGTGTGGGCGGCAGCGCCAACACCGACGGCGGCGCCGGAGTTCTGCAGGGCCTCGGGGCAGTGCTCCTGGACGCCGAGGGCAACGAGCTCCCCGGCGGCGGGGCCGCCCTGGCCCGCCTGGACCGGATCGATTTCTCCGGCCTGGACGTCCGGCTGGAGGATTCCCGCTTCACCCTGGCATCCGACGTCGACAATCCCCTTCTGGGGCCCAGCGGCGCCGCCTCGATCTTCGCACCGCAGAAGGGCGCGACGCCGAGTGACGTCGTCGCGCTGGACGCGGCGCTGACGAACTTTGTCTCGGTCCTTGCCGGCGAGATCGGCGTCCGCGCCGAGCATGCCGCCGTCGCACCCGGCGCAGGTGCAGCCGGCGGCGTCGGCTACATTGCCATCGCGGCGCTGGCCGCGGCACGCAGGCCGGGCATCGACGTCGTACTCGAATTCACTGAACTGGAGCAGCGGCTGGCCGGCGCGGACCTGGTGATCACCGGCGAAGGCAGCCTGGACGAGCAGAGCCTGCTCGGCAAGACCCCCATGGGCGTGGCCCGCGCCGCCGCGCGCGCCGGAATTCCCGTGATTGCCGTCTGCGGCCGCAGTACGCTGAGCCAGGAACAGCTCACGGAAGCCGGGTTCAGGGCAGTTCACGCCCTGACCGATTTTGAAAACAATGTAGAGAAATGTATGGCCGAAGCAGGCCCGCTGCTTGAAGAATTAGGTAAGCACATCGGCATGCACCTGCCTGCAAGTGCAGCGCGTACCGACACCAAGGAGAACGTCCATGTCTGAAGAAACCACCCTGGCGGCCGGCGCGTTTGACCTGGTCATCCGTGGCCAGCGCATCCTCACCACCGCGGGCATCACCGCCCGTGAAGTGGGCATCCGCGACGGCGTGATCGTCGCCATCGAACCGTTCGGCAACGGCCTCACCGGCGGCCAGGTCATTGACCTGGCCGACGACGAAACCCTGATCCCCGGCCTCGTGGACACCCATGTCCACGTCAACGAGCCCGGCCGCACCGAGTGGGAGGGCTTCGCCTCCGCCACCCGCGCAGCCGCCGCCGGCGGTGTCACCACCATCATCGACATGCCGCTGAACTCCATCCCGCCCACCACCACCGTGGAGAACCTCAAGCTCAAGCGCGAAGTGGCCGAGGACCAGGCGTTTGTGGACGTCGGCTTCTGGGGCGGTGCCGTACCGGGCAACAAGAAGGACCTCCGCGGCCTCCATGACGAGGGCGTCTTCGGCTTCAAGTGCTTCCTGCTGCACTCCGGCGTGGACGAATTCCCGCACCTCGAAGCAGACGAGATGGAGGAGGACATGGCCGAGCTCAAGTCCTTCGACTCCCTGATGATCGTCCACGCCGAGGACTCCCACGCGATCGACCGCGCCCCGCACCCGGGCGGTGACCACTACGAAACGTTCCTGGCCTCCCGCCCGCGCGGTGCCGAGAACAAGGCCATCGCCGAGGTCATCGAGCGCGCCCGCTGGACCGGCGCCCGCGCCCACATCCTGCACCTCTCGTCCTCCGACGCGCTGCCCATGATCGCCAGTGCGAAGCGCGACGGCGTTCACCTCACCGTGGAGACGTGCCCGCACTACCTGACCCTGATGGCCGAGGAAATCCCCGACGGCGCCACCGCCTACAAGTGCTGCCCGCCGATCCGTGAGGCCTCCAACCGCGAGCTGCTCTGGAAGGGCCTGCAGGAGGGCACCATCGACTGCATCGTCTCGGACCACTCCCCCTCCACCCTGGACCTGAAAGACCTGGAAAACGGCGACTTCGCCGTGGCCTGGGGCGGCGTCTCATCGCTGCAGCTGGGGCTGTCCCTGATCTGGACCGAGGCCCGGCACCGCGGCATCACCTGGAACAGGTGGTGTCCTGGATGGCTGAGAAGCCGGCCGCACTGGCCCGCCTGCACAACAAGGGCCAGCTTGCCCTCGGTTACGACGCGGACTTCTCCATCTTCGCGCCGGACGACGCTTTCGTCGTCGACGTCACCAAGCTCAAGCACAAGAACCCCATCACGCCCTACGACGGCAAAGCGCTCTCCGGCGTCGTCCGCAAAACGTTCCTTCGCGGCAGCGAGATCGACGGCCGCACGCCCAGCGGCAAGCTGATCCGCCGCGGCGGCGTCTGAGGCGCAGCGCGATGGCCGTAAACGTCCACGCCCCCTACCCGCGGCCTCGCGCCGGCGCCCGCGTCGGCTTCAGCCCGGGAGCTCGTCCCGGCCCTCAGCCGGGGCTTCAGCCGCGCGGCCCTCAGCCGGGGCTTCAGCCGCGCGGCCTGGCGGTGTGGCTCCAGCCGTGTGAAGGCCAGGAGATCGACCCGGCGGTCTGGGCCCAGGCTGCCCAGGCGGTCCTGGCTCGTGCCCGGCAGCTCGCTCCGGAAGCCGGAATCCACCTGTGGACCGCGGCCGGAACCGGAACGCCCGACGTCGAAGGTTCGGACGCTGCCGACGGTTCAGCCGTTTTCGACGGCGCTGGCGTTTCGGGAACGGCGTCCGACGCCGGAAACGGTACCGCCGCCGTCGCCCCACCGGTCTCCCTGCCTGTCTCCCTGGCCGGAAGGCGCAGCGTCGTGGCTGTCGATCTGGCTGCGGATACCGTCCTCCTGGACGGTGTCCCGGTCAGCCTGACCTTCATGGAATTCAGCCTCCTGCGGTACCTCGTGGAGAACCAGTCGCGTCCTATTAAACGTGAAGAACTGCAACGCATTCTCGAGTCGCTGGACTGCCCCGGCGCCGCATTCCGCTCCATTGACGTGTACGTTGGCCGCGTCCGGCGCAAGCTGGGCTCCGCCCGCCACGCCATCGCCACGGTGCGCGGGGGCGGCTACCAGTTTGTGCCCGGACCGGGCAGCACTGTCCGCGGACCCGCGGAATACTGCATCTAGCTAGTCCGTTGCAGTCATAGATTGATCGCCGGCCACGGCGGTTGCCCCACACCCCCCAGTCAAGGATCCTCACATGACCCAGAAACTCCTCCCCGGAACACAGGCCCCCGATTTCGCACTGCTCAACGCAGACGGCCATAAGGTCTCCCTCTCCGATTACCGCGGACGCAACGTCGTTGTGTACTTCTACCCGGCAGCCGCCACCCCCGGCTGTACCACCGAGGCCTGCGACTTCCGCGACAACCTCGCCAGCCTGCAGTCCTCTGGCTACGAGGTCCTGGGCATCTCCCCGGACGCGCCTGAGAAGCTGGCGGCCTTCACCGGAGACTTCGCCCTGACGTTCCCGCTGCTCTCCGACCAGGACCACGCCGTGGCGCTGGCCTACGGCGCCTGGGGTGAGAAGCTCGTGAACGGCGAAGTGGTTGACGGCCTGGTCCGTTCCACCGTGGTGCTTGACGCCGAAGGCAAGGTCATGCTCACCCAGTACCAGATCCAGGCGCAGGGCCACGTCGCAGCACTCAAGGCAGAGCTCGGCCTCTAAGCTTCGCCGGCCTGACACTTGCATGGCCCTAGCCGAGCGGCTACGACGCCGGGACTTCCCGGCGTCGTAGCCGCTTTTTGGGGACTATTTGTTTCGTCCGCGTGCGGCCACGTGCCAGCGGTCCACGATTTTGCCGCCGCTGACCACGGTGACGTCGTCGACGAGGTTCATGGCGATGCAGACGTGATTGGGGACCACACGCAGCCGGTCTCCGAGAGCCGGCAGCGTTGTCTCTTCCGGCCACACAACGGTGGCGTGGTGTTCTGACAGTGCGGTGATCCGGGCGTCCGGATGGTCCAGGAGCCGCCCGAATCCGGTGGTCCAGCCGGGCCGGTCCCCGCCGAGGATCTTGCTGCCGGAGTCCAGGATGACCCTCCGCGGCATGAGGTCGGTGCCTTCATGACGGCTGACGATTGTTGCCGCGATGGTCAGTGCGATGTCTTCGGCCGCACAGCGTTCCAGTTCCAGTTGTTGGGCGTCTCCGAAAACGTATACGCCGGGCCGGACTTCCGTGGCTCCGGAGTCGCCAGCGGTGAGGGCTGCGGTGGGGGTGGATCCGCCGCTGCGGTGGGCGACGTGGAAACCTGCCGCGTTGAGCAGGCCTGCGGCTTCGCCGAGGGCCAGCCGTTCCTCGTCCATAGCCTTCAACGGCATGCCCGGAGCATAGCTGTGCCCTGGAAACGTGAAAATCCCCGTGACGCGCAGCCCACCCCGGGATGCGGCCTGGGCGACGCCGACGACGGCGTCAGGCGCTATCCCGCTGCGGTGATGGCCGCAGTCGATCTCCAGCACCACTTCAACCTGGCCGACGGCACGGCCCAGTGACGCGGCCATGGTTTCGGCTGCTTCCCGTGAGTCCAGTCCAACTGCGATCCTGGCTTTTACTGCAAGTTTCCGGAGCCGGTCAGCCTGCCGGGGACCGACCCAGAGCGGATACGCGATGAAGATATCTTTGGCCCCGTGCTCTGCAAAGACTTCGGCCTCTCCCAGGGTGGCCACGGTCAGCCCGACGGCTCCGGCTGCCAGCTGCATTTCAGCGATTTCGGGCACTTTGTGCGTCTTGACATGCGGCCGAAGGTGCAGGCCCTTGGCCCGGACGGCAGTTGCCATGCGGTCGATATTTCGCTGGAGCACGTCCCGGTCGATGATGATCTCCGGTGTGTCGATTTCCGCTGGGATGGTCATCATTCCACTCTACGTGGAAAGAGTCATCGCATACTCTATGTATACAACACCGACCGTCGCTGCGGACCCTCTGAGCGGAGATTCGTCCTTGCTCCAACGCTGTGAGCCCGGCGCGAACGTACACCTGGGGCCCTAACCGACTGGACGCACCATAGTCGAGCAGACGCACGACGGCGGGACCTCCCGCCGTCGTGCGCTTTCGCCATGAAGGAGTCGCCGGCGCCCACGGAGTCTGCCACGGTAACGGGTTCGGGAGCCATCGCCATGCGACCCTGGCGGGCCAGAATGACCGGGCCTGGGGCGCCGCGCGTCAGGGCTACGAACGCCGGTCCGAGTTCCAGCCAGGCTGCCAGGCTCTCCTCGGGTGCCGGTGCGGATGGAGCCACACGAGGTCTTCATCGCTGGCTTCGACGATGTGGCTGGCGGCCACGAAGCGTTCCGCCTTTTGTGCGGGCCGTGGCCACATCGGGGCCTATCGCCGGCCGACAATTGGGGTCGAAAGAGATCGTCACCCCCTCACGGGCGGCCCTCAGCAGTCCATGCGTGGCTTGGTCACCCGGCCCCAGCACGGCCGCGATCGATCCTGTATGGACGTGGGTGGAACTTTCGACCGCTGCCAAAGCCGCAAGCGACGTCCCGTTGATGTCCCAGCTGATGTCGAACGCGTAGGTGGCGCCGTCGTCGGGACCCAGCGTGGCGATCGCCGTTGACGTAGGCGAACTGCCGTCCCGGACCACTGTGACGCCATTAGCCTTCAGATGCCCCTCGATCATGTGCCCATGTGGATCATCGGCTTAGTGCGGTACAAGGTTGGTCGCCAGACCAGCCGCGCCACGCCCACAGCCAGGTTGAGGGGACTGCCTCCCGCGTGCGCCTGGACTTCGCCCGGCCTGCGGGGGTCGCTGATGGTGTCCTCGAGCGACTCGCCGATGACGGTGGTCATGGTCACCGGCCCGGTTAGACCACGGCTTTGAGCTGGATCGCCAGCGGGCAGGTGTTGGTGTAGCGGAAGACGCCGGAGAGCGAGATCTCGCGGTTCTGGAGGTAGGAGACGGGGAGTTCGACGTCGTCGGCCCCGAGTCCCACGAGGATGACCCTGCCTGCGGGCCCGACGGCTTTGGTCCCTGAGCGGACGGCCTGCGGGGCGCCGGAAGCGTCGATGAACGCATCGACGTCGAGCCCTTCGCTACTGTCCGACCTGGCGTTCAGGGCATGCGTGGCGCCGTGTTCGAGGGCGAACGCCAGCCGGCCTTCGGCGATGTCCGTGATGTAGATTTCGCTGGCGCCGAAGGCGCGGGCTGCCTGGGCGGCGATTGATGCCGATGGGGCGGGCGCCGGCGATCAGGACCCGGCTGCCGGGCTTGATCTGGGCGCGTTCGCAGGCCCAGAGGCCAACGGAGAGCGGTTCGATGAGCGCTGCCGTCCCGGCGTGCCATGCTCACCTGGATCCATCCCTTCGCCGGTTGATGTCCTCAAAGCAGGGCAATCTTCGACGTCCCTCGTCGTATTATCCACGAATTTCCTTCCCGCGGAGGGTTACATCACGCTGATTGCGATCCGTCGATTTCGACTTTGACACCCATACCCAATTCGGCCGGAATCGTGGTCCGCGGGGAAAGTCGCTGCAAAGAACTCACCATAGACGGCGTAAGTTCCGCCCAAGCACCCTCGGTGCTGATATAGACGCGCACGGAAGCCAGATCGGGCGTCGTTCCTCCAGCCGCGTCAATCACGTTTCGAAGGTTGTTGAGCGCGCGGTGTAACACCACCGGCAGAGAGGCCCGGGATCCTGTGATGCCCAAAACCAGAAACCGCCACCAGCCCCAAAATCAAGCAGGACCGGCAGCGGTTCGGTGGATCAACGCTGAGCGAGGGCCTACATCGAGCCTGAAAGCTGCGACGCTGTGGCCCGAGCAGCGGTACTGGTCTGGCCGGCGCTGTGGTCGGCAATGACGGAGGTCCGGCCGCAGTGCGGACACGTCGTTTCGCCGAGACCAGTGGGATCAGAGCAGTGCAGTCCGCCTCGATAGAAATAGTCCCGTGCGTGCCCGTGACTGTCCTCAACATGCTGAACGTCATAGTCGGCCACCCAAGCGTGGTCACAACCAGTGCAAGTGAAAACGAACCGTTCGAACGAAATTTCCTTAAGAATCATGCTGTTCTACTTTCGGTCTGCCCAATAATTTAGAGTGCGAAGGACCGCTGGCTACAAGGCCAGCCCGGCCCTACCCGAGCCCTCCTGATGTGATGTCGGTCACGGAAGCTCGTTCCAGAGCCAAAGCTACGCCTCAAAATTCATTTAGTCGAGACCTTTTAAAGATAAATCTTCATGCGGGCACTTCTTTACATTTAGGTCTGCAATGCGGGAGATGTGAGGTGTGTCAAGGATGTGAAAAAGGCGAGTCCCTCTGCGACATCCGCCTCGACTTGATCATTCCCACCGGCAAACGCAAAGGCCGCAACCCCAGCCTGGCTAGCATCCAGGGGCGCTCACCGAGCACGAGAAACGTCAGGCCTACCCCGAAGCTGTTGTCCAGGCCCACGCCGACTTCGCCACGCTCCAGCCGAGCACCTGACGCGACGGAACGCCGTGGTCAGCCATATCCGCCCAATTTTCGGCGAGTACTACGGCGACCCCCATTAAGGCCCGGTCCTCCTGAAGGTGTCGTGAACCGCCAAGTTTGCTTTTAGAGGGCGGGTGTCATTTTCAAAAGTCTTTTGCACGGGTGAGTTGATTTTCCGGGGTGGTGCATGTGACTGCTGAGCGGTGGGTTTTCCGTACTTGTCTGCACAATGCGTCCATTTGCTCAGTACACGCATGCACGATTCGACTGCGTTGCAACTGGGGGCCTGGTTGAAGGTATTGGTAGACGGTTTGGCGGCTGACCCCGAATTCCCGGGCGAGTGCGGCTTTCGCCTCGCCGGCAACGGCACGTCGCACCAGGTCGGCCGCCTGCCGGGCTTTCAGCGCTTTGCCCCTGCCTTTGTATACGCCGGCTTTCTTGGCTAGGGCGATCCCTTCGCCCAGTAAACGAGGACGATGCCACGTCCCCAGAGGGTACTTTAGAGATACAAGCCACATAAGGGCTACATTTGTCTTCGGATGGGCGAATCCACAGGCGACAACCCTAAAATCTATGTCCGAGTGCCGAGAATGAAAGACACCGCATCCATGACCCCCTTGAATGACCGCACCATCCTTGTCTCCGAAGCCAAGGCCGCTGAGGTGAGCCGGCCTTTGCGGCCCGTAATCGGACAGACGTTTGACGCTGTCTTGTTCGATATGGATGGCACCCTCATTGATTCGACCCCCGCGGTGCTTCGGTCCTGGCTCGCGTGGTGTTCCGCATATGGACTCGACCCATCCTTCCTCGACGGCGCCCACGGCCAGCCAGCACGGGATATTGTGGCTTCTCTGGTCCCGCCCGAAGAGTTCGACGCAGCCTTTGAGCGCATTCAACGACTTGAAATCACCGAGGTCGGCGGTATCACTGTCCTTCCGGGGGCCGCCGAAGCGCTCTCGGCGATCGGGGAATATCGCAAAGCGATTGTTACCTCGTGTACGCGGGCCCTGGCCGCGGTACGAATCACTGCTTCCGGGCTGGTGCCGCCCCGCGTGGTAGTCACCGCCGACGATGTCAAACGCGGCAAACCGGACCCCGAACCCTTCGCGCTCGGCGCCCGACGGTTGGGCTTCGAGCCCGGCCGCTGCCTCGTCGTTGAAGACGCATCGGCTGGCCTGCGCTCCGCGCATAATGCCGGCTGCACGACCCTGGCGGTGGCGGGCACACACCCCGCGGTGGATCTATGTGCCGATCTCATCATTACCAGTCTGATTGAACTCGAATTCTCGGCAACGGCCAGCGGCATCCACATCGCGCGGCGCGCGTCCCCAGGCGGGTAATTCCGCCGACTCCCACCAGAGTCCACGGAGCTCCGGTACAGCCGGGTAAGCGACGCGTCCCTTCCGATCCGGACAGGATGCCCGGTTACCCTCGCCCCGACACGCGGCCAGCGCCCGATCTCATCGAAGACGATCACCCGAACGCTAGTACGGGGACTGTGGAAATAGCGGTGCATCCGGCCCGACACGCCAGGCTGTGAGTCTGGCGGGAAGGAGCCGATATGACGGCGCCACTGGGTGCCGTAAAAAACACGGAGACCGCTACGAAAAAGAACGAGACTTCCGAGGCTGATGCGGCCCGGCCGAAACTCCCCGTACTTCACCAACAACCGGATACCGCCAAGGAATTCATCCATTCCTACCCAGAACTGAATTGTCGCTTTCGTGACTTCATCGATTCCGGGAGTGTGCGCGCCTTTGTTGCCCGCACCGCGTTGCCACGCCACACGCAAGAAATCAGGGTCGTGCACCAGGTTGAACAGGTCATCAAACCTCAGGCCAGAATCGCCTCTGGCCCACCGATGTAGTTTCGTCTGCATCCGCTGTACTTTCATCTGGGCACCATCGATTCGCGCCCACATGTCCTCACTGGTATTCACCGGTGAACCTCCAACGATTACAACAACTCCGCTACCTGACACACTGCCGCCCTTCGCCATGTGGCCGGCTTTCCCAGCCTCGGACTACTACGACGGCGCTGCCCCGGATGCGCCCTTCGACAGGCATCGCATCTATCCGCCAACTCGCTCGGAGTTAATGGAGCGGAACGCATTTCCTTGGTTTGAGCAGGCCTACATTTCAAGAGGCGTAACGACACCGGTTCCTCGCGTATACCTTCTCGTCTCGCCCACCGGACCCGGCCCATCAAGGAATCCTGAACCGTCCCGACTTTGTCACGGCTGCTCCCACCTTCACCACCAATCCGTCGATCAGGCTGCCGTCAGCTTCAGCCAGCAACTACGACTACCAGCCGACGAAGGCCTTCCACCTCCATTCGAAATACAAGCGCCTCGTGGCGCACCACCGTTAATGAGGAATCCCACGCGAAGGGGTGACGAAACCGGGTAAGCGGGTGTATGTTTTACCAACGCGGTCTTTCGCGTAAGTCATCGGGATTGTAACTTTCGGCAAAACCTGAGACGGAAGTTCATGTGCGGTCTTGTGCATGGACAACTACGTCTTTCAGCGTCCGAGGAGTTCCGATGACAATCCCTTTTCTTGTAGACGGCCTGCGCGGCGGTCTTGTTGTGTCCTGCCAGGCATTGCCGGGCGAGCCATTGTTCATTGCCGAAGGCGGAGTCATGCCGCTCCTGGCGGCAGCTGCCGAGCAGGGAGGGGCGGTTGGGATCCGCTGCAACTCTGCGCGTGACGTCCGCGAAGTCAAGGCATCTGTCGGGCTCCCTGTGATCGGGCTCATCAAGAAGCAATACCCGCCGTACGAGCCCTACATCACTGCAACCATGGCCGAGGTGGAAGCTCTCGTGGCCGCGGGTGCAGACATCGTGGCTTTGGACTGCACTCACCGTGAACGTGTTGATAGGCTCAGCCCCGCCGGGTTTATCGCGCAGATCCGGACTGAACACCCGGGCCTGGCCCTCATGGCAGACATCGCCACGCTCGATGAAGGTCTGGCAGCGGCAGAAGCCGGCGTCGACTTTGTCGGGACTACGCTCAGCGGCTATACGCCGCAGTCCCAAGGGGCACCAGCCCCAAATTTTGGACTGGTCGAACAGCTGGTAGTTGGAACCGCGGTGCCTGTCATCGCTGAGGGCCGAATCCGTACCCCGCAGCAAGCCCGCCAGATGCTTGACCTTGGCGCCTTCTGCGTAGTGGTCGGCGGTGCGATTACCAGGCCCCTGGAAATCACTGCGGACTTCGTCAAGGCCTTCGCCTAAACCTCACCCCCTTCCCTTCATGCGCGACGTCGTCGTCGCGCCGGAAATGAAAGTAGTCACCATGTTCAAGCAACTTCAAAAGGTCGGCAAGGCATTCATGTTGCCGATCGCTATCCTTCCGGCCGCCGGGCTCCTGCTCGGCATCGGCGGCGCGTTGTCCAATCCCAACACGGTCCAGGCCTTCCCGGCGTTGAACAACCCGACTCTGCAGGGCATATTCGGAGTCATGTCCGCCGCGGGGGCGACGGTCTTTACTAACCTTGCCCTGTTGCTGTCGATTGGTCTCTGCATCGGACTGGCGAAGCGCGATAAGGGCACCGCTGCGTTGGCCGGCGTCGTGGGCTATCTGGTCATGACCGCCACCATCAAAGCGATGCTGGACATCTTCAGGCCAGGGGCCGAACCTGTAGACACCGGCGTAGTCGGCGCATTGGTCATTGGCGCCGTCGCCGTTTTCTTGCACAACCGTTACCGCAACATCGAATTGCCGGCCTTCCTTGGATTCTTCGGCGGGTCCCGCTTTGTGCCGATCGTGACAGCCTTCGCCGCCATCTTCGTAGGTATCTTTTTCTTCCTCGCCTGGCCGCCCATCCAGCAGGGAATGGTTTCAGCCGGCACCTGGGTGGCTGGCCTTGGCCCAGTAGGGACGTTCTTCTACGGCTTCTTTATGCGCCTCAGCGGCGCGGTAGGCCTTCACCACATGATCTACCCCTTGTTCTGGTTCACCCCATTGGGCGGAACCGAGCTGGTTAATGGAGTGTCCGTGTCGGGCGCCCAGAAGATCTTCTTCGCACAGCTGGCTGATCCTAACCACGTTGGAATGTTCACCGAAGGCACCCGTTACTTCGCCGGCCGCTTCGCCACGATGATGTTCGGCCTCCCGGCCGCGTGCCTGGCAATGTGGCACTGCGTCCCCAAGGGCCGACGCGCCAAGTACACCGGCCTATTCCTCTCTGTTGCGCTCACCTCCTTCATCACCGGCATTACCGAGCCCATCGAGTTCATGTTCCTGTTCGTCGCGCCGCTGCTGTACGTGTTCCACGCCTTCCTCGACGGTGTCTCCTTCTTCCTCGCCGATATCCTGAACATCCGCCTCGGCAACACCTTCTCCGGCGGCGCGATCGACTTCACGCTCTTCGGTATATTTCAAGGCAACGACCGGACCAACTGGCTGCTCGTGCTGCCCATCGGCGCGGTCTGGTTCGCCCTGTACTATTTCTCCTTCCGATTCGCGATCAAGCGGTTCAAGATTGGCACCCCCGGGCACCTGGAGGACACCATCTCCAGTGATGCAGAACCGGAAGCCCAGGGCCAGGAAGAGCCTGCCCTCGTGCCGGCAACGGTCGGCCGCCGTGGCGAAAGCACAATCAATGCAGAAGCCGCCAAGGTCTTGGCAGCCCTCGGCGGTGCCGCCAACCTTGAAGAGGTAGACGCATGCATAACACGCCTCCGCGTATCTGTGAAGGACCCCGCCCAGGTTGATAAGCCCGCGCTGCGAAAGCTTGGAGCTGCGGACGTGTTTGAAGTCCGGGGCGGCGTGCAGGCGGTCTTCGGCGGCAAAGCCATCTTGTACAAAAACGCAATCAATGAGAGTCTCGGCCTCGACGACTGAAGGAGCACGCCATGCTGAACCCATTCAAGAAAAAGAGCGAGTCCATCTACAGCCCCGTCTCAGGGCGAATCGTCTCCCTCGACGAGGTCCCGGACCCCGTCTTCGCAAAGCGCTCTGTCGGCGACGGATTCGCCATCGAGCCGACCGACGGATCCTTCCGTAGCCCCGCGGACGGCGAACTGGTCCTGGTGGCCAAGACACTGCACGCGTTCGCCGTCCGTACCCACGAAGGAGCGGAGATCCTGGTCCACATCGGAATCGACACCGTCACCCTCAAAGGCGAGGGATTCACCGGTCACCGGCAGGCCGGGGACATGGTCTTCCGCGGTGACCTCATCATCAGCTGCGACCTCGACGACCTCAGGACAAAGGTGCCCTCCATGGTGACCCCCGTCCTGCTGACCAACGGCACCAAATTCTCTATGAGCTCACCGGAGTTCCAGGCCAACGGTGCGTCCGTGATCACGGTCCGGCGGAAATAAGGGAGCCAACCATGGAAGTAACGACACGCTGCGGGGACTTCGAGGAAACTCACTGCCACAGACCGGGCCACCGTGTCCAGGACCAATGGCCAGCGACGTGACGGCATCGACGCAGGCCAGCATCAAGCGCGTCTACAACAACAACGTCGTACTCGCGATCGAAACGGACGCCACCGAGGTGGTGCTGCTGGGCAAAGGCATCGGTTTTCAGCGTCGCCCCGGCGAGACCGTCGATACTTCCCTGGCCGATCAACGTTTCGTCGCTGAGGGGCCCTACCGGGCCCCTCAGCTGGCAGGCTTGCTCAGCGACGCACCCGCTGACCAGATCACACTGGCCCAAACCATCACCGAACTGGGACATGCAACTCTTGGCCTGGAACCGCGACAATCGCTCATGATCCCCGTCCTTGACCACCTCACGTTCGCAGTACGCCGGGCTCAAGAAGGCACCCACATCGACTTCCCACTCCGGTGGGAGGTAGCCCAGCTCTACCCGGCAGAAGCAGCGTTAGGCCGCCACGTTGTGACCCTGGTGAACGAACGCCTAAAGGTCCAGCTGCAGGAAGATGAATGGGTCGCGTTCGCACTGCACTTCGTCAACCAGCAGTGGACCAAAGGAGACTTCTCCAAAACCGTCGCCATGACCGAAACCATCAGCCGGGTCTTTCTCCGGCTGGCCGAACGCTGGGGCACACCGATCGATGAGAACGCAAGCAGCGCGGCGCGTTTCGTGACACACCTGCGCTATGTATTCGCCCGGGCCGCCAGCGGCAAACAACTCAACACCTCCCGCCTGGACGTGCTCACAGCCGTACGTCAGGCCTATCCGGAGGCCGCCGAGGCCGCCCTGGACATAGCCGAGCTGATCGGCAAAGCAATTAACCGGGTCATCAGCGACGACGAAATTTCATACCTCGCCCTTCACACAACACGCCTCTACGCCGAAATGAAAGAGCAACAATGACCAGCAAGACTGTAACCGTCGGGTCGTCCGTCGGCCTTCACGCCCGTCCTGCCGCACAGATGGCGCAAGCAGCCGCAGCCTACGACGAGGAAATCACCCTTACACTCCCCGGCAAACCGCCCACCGACGCCGACTCCTCCCTCATGATCATGATGCTGGGAGCAACCCACGGTGACACCATTACGGTAGCTTCCGACGATCCCGCCGCCGTTGAAGCGATCACGGCTCTCATCGGCAGTGAGCTGGACGTCGCATAGCTGCATAAGCACCGACGCAGGTTACGTCCCCGGCGTATGACAGAGGGCCGCAACTTTGGAAGCCCGCCCTTAACAGGAGCGACGGCAACCGAAAGGCACCCACACCGTATGGAAATCATCATCCTTCCCACCCCTGCCGACGTAGCCCGCACGGCTGCCGACGTTATCGAACAGCTGGTTCGGCGTGGCCCGTCCGTTCTTGGGCTGGCCACCGGCTCCACCCCGCTTGGAACCTACCGGGAGCTCACCGAGCGGCACCGGAGCCGCGGCCTGAGCTTTGCTCAGGCGCAGGCATATCTCCTGGACGAATATGTGGGCCTGCCCACCGCGCACCCGCAGTCCTACCACTCGGTCATTCGGGACGAATTCACCGACAGCGTCGACTTCCGCGCCGGCAGCGTGCACGGGCTCAACGGCATGGCTGAGGACCTGGAGGCAGAAGCTGCCCAGTACGAGGCTCGGATCACTTCAGCTGGTGGGGTGGACGTTCAGCTCCTTGGTATCGGAACCGACGGACACGTAGGTTTCAATGAGCCTATGTCATCGCTCGGTTCCCGCACCCGGATCAAGACCCTCACCCGGCAGACCCGCGAAGACAACGCCCGCTTCTTTGACAGCTCGGACGATGTTCCAAACCACGTCCTGACCCAGGGCCTGGGCACCATCCGGGAGGCACGGCACCTGCTGCTGCTCGCCATGGGTGAGGCCAAAGCAGAAGCCATCGCCGCTGCGGTGGAGGGTCCAGTTGCCGCTAATTGCCCGGCCTCCGCGCTCCAGTTGCACCCGCACGTCTCCGTCCTAGTGGACGAAGCAGCGGCCTCCCGGCTGGCGCACCGCGAGTACTACACAGACACGTTTGGCCGTAAACCGGCGTGGCAGGGACTCTAATTCCGGGATCCGCAGAGAGCCTCGGACGGGTTCGTCAACCGGGACCTGCGCGCACTCACCGCACAGCTACGTGGAACCGACCCCGGCACCGTTACAGTCGGGCAGATGACCTATGACCTGCGCCGGCCTCGCCACCACGGACTCATCGAACGCAACACACACTCCCATCGCTACCGGGTCACCGACACCGGCCTTTCCACCGCAATGTTCATCAGCGCCGTTCACGACCGGCGGCTCCCCACCGGCCTGGCCGACCTGGAAACCCCGGTACCAACGAGGCTGCGGGCCGCCACGCGCTCCTACCAAACAACGATCGGCAACCTCACCCACATCACGGGACTGACCGCATGAGACCGAACCTGACCCAGCCACCAAAAACACGACCCAAACATCACGGGTTCGCCGACTTAGCCTTCTAGCCTTTGTGTCCCCTGCGGGACGCCCGTTCCGGGCTGAAAATGGTGCCGTGGCCGCCTGTCAACGCCGTGCCTTCCCCGCGGAGGGGAACTCGAAGAAGCGGTTGCAGGAGGTGTCCACGCATTCGACGATGAGCCGGTCGGTGGCGGAGCTGGCCAACCATCTGGTGGAGCTCCGGGTCGAGCGGGTGGTGATGGAGGCAACCTCCGATTATTGGAAGCCGGTGTTCTATCTCCTGGAGGCGCATGGGCTCGAGCCATGGCTGGTCAACGCGCGCGACGTCAGGCATTTGCCGGGACGTCCGAAAACTGACGTGCTCGACTCGGTCTGGCTATGCAAAGTCGCCGAGCGGCAGATGCTCCGTCCCAGTTTCGTCCCGCCTGCCCCGATCCGCCGGCTGCGGGACCTGACCCGGTACCGGATCGATCTGGTCGGGACCCGCACGGCGGAGAAGAACCGGGTCGAGAAGCTTCTTGAGTACGCGTGCATCAAGCTCTCTGTCGTGGCCTCGGACATTTTCGGGGTTTCCGGCCGGGAGATGATGGCAGCGCTCATAGACGGCGAACGGAACCCGAAGGTCCTCGCGCAGCTGGCACGGGCAAGCATGCGCAGGAAGATCAGCGAACTCGAGGAGGCGTTCACTGGCCTCTTCGATGACCACCACGCCTTCCTGCTGGCCCGGATGCTGTCCAGGATCGACGGCATTGATGCTGATATCGCCGCGGTCGATGAACAGATCGAGGCGCAGCTTGCCCCTTTCGCGGTAGCGGCGGAGCGTCTGGATGAGATCCCGGGCATCGGCCCCGTTGCCGCCGCGATCATTCTGGCCGAAATCGGGGTCGACATGTCCCGGTTCCCGACCGCGGGACACCTGTGTTCCTGGGCGAAGTTCTCCCCGGGCATCAACTCCTCTGCCGGGAAGACCAAGGGCAGCGGGTCGACCGGGCACGGCAACCGCTATCTCGCCCGGATCCTGGGCGAGGCCGCCGTCGGTGCCGGCAGAACGGATACCTTCCTCGGCGAACGCCACCGGAGGCTGGCTAGGCGGCGGGGCAAGAAACGCGCCATCGTCGCCATCGGCCGTTCCATCCTGGTCATCAGTTGGCACCTCCTGAAGGACCCGGATGCACGGTTCCATGACCTCGGTGTCGATCACTTCAGCCGCCGCACGAACCCGGACACCAGCAAACGCAATCACGTCCGCCAACTCGAAGCCCTCGGCTACACCGTCACCTTGACCCCGCAGCCTGACACCCACCCATATCGATAGCGCCGACCAACCGCCACACAGTGACGGGCACATCCCTACGCGCCAGCCGCCTTCAGCGCACCTCCATTTTCGGATCAGGCAAGGAAGCGGGCGACGGCGG
This sequence comes from Pseudarthrobacter sp. S6, assembly GCF_050156575.1. NCBI lineage: Bacteria > Bacillati > Actinomycetota > Actinomycetes > Micrococcales > Micrococcaceae > Pseudarthrobacter > Pseudarthrobacter sp. S6. Next base: position 3,822,654 of record NZ_CP189581.1, read on the forward strand.
AACCTCCCGCCGTCGTCCGCTTGCGTTTGGGGTCGTTCCCCCATCGCGCCGACCAGCTGGCCTCGGGGCGCGGTAGTTTGGTGGCATGACGGAAAGCTACCGGTATGACGTCGAGGTCCTGCATCTGCTGGTCTCGTCGGCGCACGCGTACTTCGGCCGGGCCCGCGAGGGTGCCGCGGATGTCCCCACCACGGATGCCGCGCGAGCCGAACTCGTGGCGGGCAAGGGCATCATCGGTGACCGGTTCTTCGGCAAGGCCGCACACATGGACGCGGCAGTCACGCTGTTTGCCATCGAGTCCCTTGAGGCCATCGCCGCAGAGCTGGGAACGGAGCCGTTTGACCCGCTCCTGACGCGGCGCAACGTTGTGCTCCGAGGGGCCCATCTGGCCCCGTTGCTGGGACACGACTTCACCCTGGAATCCCGGGGTGACCTGGTTCGCCTAACGGCCGGGCGGCCCGCACACCCGTGCGTCTGGATGGATGCGATGCTTGCCCCGGGCGCGCACAATGCAATGCGCGGGCGCGGCGGCGTGCGGTGCCGGGTAATTTCCGACGGCGTCCTGCACCGCGGACCGGCGGTGCTGGTCAGCCCTGTGCCGCTCGAGCCCGAGCGCGCCGGCGAGGCCACGGTTTTGCGGGCGTCGCGGCTGCCCTAGCTTAACGGCACCCTGGTGCGAGAGTCGGCCGCTGGCAGTTGAGACGTGCTGCTCCACCAGCACCGGGTTGCCGTCCGGGTCCACAACGATAAAGCTCCCCGGCCCGGTTGTAGCTTCAACGGCTTCGGACACGAACTCCGCGCTCTGGGCCTTGAGTTCCCGCTGGAGGTCGCGCACATCAGTGAAGGAATCCAGCACTTCAGCGTTCTGGCTCCAGCCCGGGTTGAACGTCAGCATGTTCTGCTCAAACATCCCCTGGAAGAGGCCAATTACGGTCTCGCCGTTCTTGAGGATCAGCCAGTTCTGGGTGATGTCGCCACCGAAACTGGTGAAGCCCAGTTTCTCGTAAAACGCAGCTGACGCCGCGATGTCCTTTGACGGTGAGGCTGATCGAAAAGGCCCCGAGCTGCATGGGTAAGTCCACTCTCAGGGGGGACGGATGTTCCGATGATACCCACACACCCATGCGCACGACGGCGGGAGGTCCCGCCGTCGTCCGCCCTCTGACTATCCCCGCTCGAGCCGCGCGGCCTTGGACGTCCAGTCCCACTCGTGCAGCGACTCGAAGCCGTCGAGGAGGAGGTTCAGGGCGGACTCGACCTCTGCCATCGACAGGACTTACAAGCTCGCCGACGTCGTCGAGGTCCACCGCTTCGTGGACACCGGACGCAAGCAGGGCACTGTGGTCCTGCGCGTTAGGTAGCGTGCCTCCGGATTATTTCTCCTCTGGGGATCCTTCGCCCTCGATGTCCAGGGGACCCGCCTCTTCGGGCTCAGACACTGCATCCTGGTGCGGATCGTCCTTGTGGCGGGCTTCCTCGAGGTGCTGCTCCAGTTTTTCTTCCGACTCCCGGCGGCGTTGACCTACGGTCCGCATTTGTTGCGTTGTCGGAGCGGCGTGGGCGTGCTGGTGCGGGCCGTGATCCTGCGGGCCGTCAGCGATTTTCTCAGTCATACTGAAATCGTCCCACCGCGCGTCAGTGTCGGGAAGGCGCCGCTTCATGTGCAACCGAACGACATGTCCAACCCGGACGACGGCGGGAGGGCCCGCCGTCGTCCGCGTGTCTCTGGCGCCCGCAGCGGATTGCCGGGCTCCGGGGTTGCGATCACCGGCGGCGGAAACCCGGAGGCAGGCTGGGGCAAGCACTGCGCAGGGTGCAGTCGCACGCTGCTCCTGGGCACCCGTCAGGCGGTGGAGTGGAGGAACCGTTCCACCCCGTCCTCTCCCAGAGACAGCCCGGTGTGAACAAAATCCGGATCGCCGCGACCTTCACGCAGCGCTGGGAGCCGGCACCCGTTCCCGCTCGCTTGCGGGTTTGGTTCCGTAGGCCAAGGTGGTGGTTCCCAGTCCTGGTGTTCACTCTTGTAGTGCCGGCCAGTGGGTGATATCCAGCCAGGTGGTTCGTTCTTGGTGCCTGGCGTGGGTTTCCATGCGCTCGTGTGTCTCAAGCGGTGATGTTTGGGGCAGGGTTGACCCAAATTCGATACGCCGGTAGTTCCGCCCTTGGCCCAGGCAAGGAGGTGATCTGCTTCGTTGTCCAGTGAATGGTTGGAACATCCAGGGAAGGGGCACTTGCCGTCGCGTAGCCGGAGCCAGTGCCGCATGGCCTTGGTGAGACGGTAGTTGGCGCGGCCGATCTCCAGGGGCGCCCCGTCCCGCGGGTCAACCAGGACCCGGTAGAACGAATCGGACCCGTTCGCCACGAGGTCCCTGGCCATCGATGCCGGGATCGGACCGTAGCCGTCAAGCATCGCCGGTTCCTCGGTAGCGCCGAGCAGGGAAAACACCGGCACCGTCACGAGGACGTGAGCCCGCGGTGGCGGAACCTGCCCGGGAGCATGTCCTGCCGGGTTCCGGTTGCCGAGGAGGGCGGCGGCGAAGATGTCGGCCCGGAGCTGTGTGAGGGTCAGGGGCTCGTCCGGGCCCTGCAGACCGCGGGCGATCGCGGTGGTCCGGTTCCAGATCCCGGCCGCCTGGTCCGCGGGGAGGTAGGCCGAGAGCCAGGCCATCCCGTCCTGATCAGGGGCGTACTCGACCCGACGGTCCAGGACACCCTTTGCGTGCCGCTTCTCAATACTCTCCGTATGGTGACGTTCCCGCCAGATACGGGACCTGTGACGGAACCGGGACGCTGGCATTTCCCCTGCGGGACAACCACCGGCCGCGTTCGGCTCATTCGGGTCCAGAAAGTGGGCTTCCAAGGCCGCGGCACCGGCCCGGTCAAGGGTTGCGGCTTCATCCACCATGGCCCGCGCGTGCTGCCACGAAATATTGCCCGCCTGCAGCGCGGACAGGGTCAGCGGCAATGCAGTCATGAGCATTTGTGACTGGTTCAGCAACGCACCCGCAGCCCGGTCACCGATGGTCAGCGCGCACGCAACCTCCGCGGTCACCGCCATCTCCTGCAGCTGCACCGGCGCACCCGGCGAAGCGACAGCTTGGACGGTGTCCGCATATTCCACGGCGGCCCGGGCCTTCAGAGCAGCCATCCGCGCCTCCACTCCCGCCGCGCCGGAGAGGATGTCCAGGCACCTATCGCCCAGTCCACCCAAAAGATCAGCCTCCGATGACGCTTCAGAACCGGACCCGCCAGCCCCGTTCAGGACGGAATTCAGCACAGCGATGGCAGCAATGATGTCCGCATATGCCTTCGCCACCGCCGCGTTTCCCATGTCTTCATCATCTAGTGAGGGTCTGACATTTAAGCGAGGATGGATTGGGGCGTGGGGCCCAAACGGGAGCCGGTCCTTGGCAATCGATGCAACCGCCCGGACCATTTCTCTGTTGTGAAGCCAGGGTCCCCGCCGGCCCAGGTCTCCTCGGACTGAGAAACGCGCCGTGGCGGGACGGCGCCACGAACGACGGCGCGAGGCCCCGCCGTCGTACGGCACGTGGAAGTATTCAGGTATGACTATCGATAATGATGCTGCCAACACTCCGGCGCCAATGGACTCACACGGTACCGACGCCCCGACCGAAGCCAGCCGCGGTTGGGACCACGTCGGCGCCATCATTGTCGATTCCACGCTCCAACGACGGCAGAACTACAACGAAACCGTCAAGCCTCGCGTCGAAGCCCTGGTCGAGGAATGGCCGGATGCCGCCACGACGAGCGGGTTCCGGCAGCACCTGAATACGGGGAAGCTCTCCGAAGTCATCGACTGGCCGTCGCCTGGCCGCCTGGCCCAAGTAGAGGACATCACGCGCGTGTTCGAGCGTCTCGGCATCGAAACGGTAGCGGAACTCCGCGGCGCGCTCAGTGATCAGACCAAGGGTGCCGTCCTTAGGGAAGCCTTAGCGGAGGTGCGGCACGTCAGTCCCAAAACGCTGGATTACATTGGCACGCTGAGCGGGATCTCAACGGGCGCGGACGTCGGCCAGGCCCCCCGCATCGAGGACTTGCCCTAACGGGAGATCACGGCGGTAGTCCTGTTTAACAGCTGTTCTGCTCCTCTAAAAGTGCTCCTTTAAAAGCACCCATCCGGCGCAAAATATGGTTCTCAGTCGTACTGAGGGACTGCCGAAAACATCCCGTCGATTGCTGCGGCCAGTTCCACGGGCTGGTCAAGGAAGCCCATGTGCCCGCCGGCTACCGTCCGGCGGGCAACGCCGGCACGGGAAGCGATCCACTCTGCTGCCTCCACGAAGAACGGCGCTGTCTGCTCCGCACTGAGCACTGCCAGCGGCACGCTCGAGCCTGCCATGGCCTCCGGTCCGGGCAGCCAGGAAGCAAAGGCGCCGAACTCCGCTTCAAGCAGGACCCTGGCGTTGGCCCGGAGTGCTTCGATGAAGTCCGGCGACAGGAGCGCAGCGGCGTCCCCTGCTGCGAACCGGACGAAGGCTTCGGCTCCGCCGGCAAGGCCGTCTGTCTCCATGCCTGCCGCGATAATCGGCTGCACCGATGCCATGGCGTCGTCGGGATTGGCCAGAACGCTCAGGAGTGCCGGCTCATGCAGCACCGCACCGGAAAACAGGCTGGGAGCCTTCAGGACGGCGGCCAGCGCTATCAGCGCTCCGGTGCTGTTTCCATACACGACGCAGCGTTCCGTCCCGAGCGTCTCCAACAGGGCAATGATGTCGCCGGCGTGCTGCTCAACGGAGGTCTCCGCCCAGTCCTGCTGCAGGGGGCTGCGCCCGTTGTTCCTGCGGTCATAGGCGATGACCGTATGGTTTTCGGCCAAGAGCCGGGCCATCTCAACGTACTGCCGGGCGTCACCTCCGGCGCCGGGGACCAGCAGCACTGGCGCCCCGTGGCCTGCCACGTCAACGTGGATCGTGGTGCCGTTGGCTTCCACCAAGGCAACTCCTTCAACTGTGCTCATCGTCTTCACCTTTCCGAATGCGGTTTGTCCTTCACTTCCATTGGACGCCCGGGCGCGCTCCGGCGTCCAAGACCGCTATGGACTCGGACGATCACAAATTTTTATGATGGGGCATGGAGATCCGCCAACTCCGGCGATTCCTTGTGCTGGCTGAGGAACTGCACTTCGGCAAAGCCGCCGCCCGGCTCCACATCGCCCAGCCGGCGCTGAGCCAGGAGCTCAAGTCCTTGGAAAGAGCACTCGGACTCCGGCTCCTGGACCGGACACACAACCACGTTGCGCTCACAGATGCCGGCCGCCGCCTGAAGGACGAAGCAGAACGTATTATCCAGTCCCACGACGCCGCGGTAACGGCCATGGACGAACTCCGCAGTCCCACACGCGGCACACTCAAACTGGGGGTGGCAGTGGGCGTAGCGTACCCGCTGCTGGCGGAACTGCTCAGCGGACTCGGTTCGGCTGAGGTCGCGCCGGAGGTAGACGTCAAACCGGCGGCGGCGAGGGAGGGCGTCCTGAAGCTTCTCGCCGGGGACTTTGATGCGATTTTCATCCATGCAGTGCCACCCCGCGATGAACGGCTGGGCGTGCTGACCCTGGAATCGGAGCCAATGGGTGTTGCCGTTCCGTCCGGCAGCCGGCTGGCCGGCCTGGCGGCCGTGGGCCCCGAGGATCTGAACGGGCAGGCGCTGATCTGGTTACAGCGCGACGGCGACCCCGACGTTCGCGAGCGGGTACTCGGCCTGATGATGGACGGCGGGATGCTCCCCGGCCCGCACCGCTGGTCGCCAAGCATCGCAACCACCATGAGCCTGGTGTCTGCCGGTCTTGGCGTGTCCTTCAAAGTGCCGCACCAGGTGGTGCCCGGCGATCCGCCCGGCGTCGTGTGGCGCCCGTTTGCCGGGGTGTCCTATCCCGTGCCCACTGTGCTGGTCTGGCTCCGGAACGACTCCTCGCCCTTGGTCACTCAGCTGGTTGCCCAGGCCCGGCGGTACGTGGCGAAGCAAGCGTAACTGCGGCGTTCCGGCGCCTCAGGTGGGGCCGGTGCACACTTAGCGTGTGAAGCCGATTCTGCTGCTTGCATCCCTCGCTGAGGACGCCGCCGCCGGGGGGGGAGAGTACCAGGCGTATCTTCGTTTTGGCGGCCTGGCTCCGGACCAGCTGAAACGCATCAGGATGGAAGCGGCACCCTTGCCGGTGAACCTCGCAAGAATCAGGCCGCTACCCAGGACTTTGCATTAGCCCTGCTCACCCTGCATACAACGACGCTTCCTCCCGCCGTCGGCCGGCCCCCGCGCCGAGGGTAAGAAGGCTACGTCGCCGTCCAGCGTGTCGCAGCCCGGACCCGTCGCCAGTTGGCGCCGATACTGCCAAACTGGGCCAATGAATGAGGCGCTCCCACCGTCCCGCAGGCCCGGCATCCGGGCTGCGATGTTTGTCGATTTCGACAATGTCTTCACCGGCCTGCAGGCGCTGGATCCCCTGGCGGCGAAGCGCTTTGCCGAAGACCCGAAGCACTGGGCCGACGCGTTGTCAGCAGGAGGGTCCGGGGAGGACGCCCGCAGGTTCCTGATCCGCAACTGCTACCTGAATCCGGTCGTGTACTCGAAATACAGAACATACTGGACCCGCGCCGGCTTCCGCGTGATCGACTGTCCGTCGCTGACGCAGCGGGGCAAGAGCAGCACGGACATCAACCTGGTCCTTGACGCCATGGACGCACTGTCCGGCAAGGTTGGCATCGAAGAGTTCTTCATCGCTTCCGCTGACGCCGATTTCACGTCCCTGATCCAACGGTTCCGGGCCGCAGACCGGATGACCACAGTCATCGCAGCCGGCGCCGTAGCGTTCGCGTACCGGGAGATGGCGGACCATGTGGTGGAATCCCACGACTTCGTCGCCATCCTCAACGGCTCAACCGTGGAACCGGTTCGTGCGGTGGCGTCCGGCGAGCAACAGAGTGTCCCGGCCGCCGCGAAGGCAAAGACCAAATCCGCCTCGCCCGCCATCCGTGAGGTCCTTGAGTTCGTCCGCGCCGCTCCGGGACCGGTAAACGGCGCGATGGTGGCCCACCGGGCCCTCACGGCGGAGCCATCCCTGAAGACCGACTGGGGCGGCTGGGGAAAGTTCGGGACCTGGGTGTCCCAGATCGGTCAGGGTGTGGAATACTCCCCGGCCCAAGGTGGCTGGGTCTGGGACGCGAAGCGGTTCGCGAGCGAGGATCTGCCCGCACCTGCGGACCTCCAACCCGGCATCGAGGAACAGGTCACCAGGGTCACCGATGTGCCCGCACTTTCAGCAGCCCAGTTCCGGCAGATGTTCCAGGCCATGGCAGCCAGGCTTCACGAGCATCCGCTCAACCGCACCGAACTGTCCCGCATGGTGCGCGACGACTGCGTCACCGCGGACCAGCCGGTCTCCCGCAACGCCGTGAGCTTTGTCCTTCAAGGCCTGGCCTACGTCAATTTCCCGCTCACCGACGAAGCGACGGCGGAAGGCCTGGCCGCAGCCTGGACCGCGAACGTGGAGGAACTCTGCCGGGTGGCGCTCCTGGAGTTCGACGCCGCCGAGAAGCTTGCCGTCCGGCGCTGGGCCAGCGGCGGACTACTGGACGCTTAACAGCAGGTAAGGCGGGCGAAGTTTCTTGGTTGGCCCCGGACAGCTTTTCGTGCAGCCTGAGAGAATGGCCCAATGGAGATCGCACTGGGACTTCTGGTACTTGTCGCAGTGGTCTGTGCCGGGAGTGCACTTGGCCGTAAGCTCAACATTTCCGTTCCGCTGCTGCTGGTCCTGGCGGGCGTCGCCGGTTCCTTCCTGCCCTTCGTTGCGCGCATTGAGCTGAACCCGGAACTGGTCCTCGTGGGCTTGTTACCGCCGCTGCTTTACGCCGCGGCGCTGCGGACTTCCCTCTTCGATTTCCGCTCCAACCGCCGCGCCATCGGGCTGCTCTCCGTGGGCTACGTCATTTTCGGCACCATCACCGTGGGCTTTGTGGTCTGGTGGCTGTTCCCTGAAATCCCGTTGGCCGCAGCAATCGCCCTCGGCGCCGTCCTGGCGCCGCCGGATGCTGTGGCCGCGACAGCGATCGCCCGGAAGGTAGGGATGCCGCGCAGGATCGTCACCATCCTTGAGGGTGAATCCCTCGTCAACGACGCAACGGCACTGATCTGCCTCCGCGCTGCCATTGCCGCCATCTCGGGGTCAGTGTCCGCAGCGGAGATCGCCGGTGGATTCCTGCTCGCGGCCGGGGGCGGGGTGGTAACCGGCATGGCCGCCGCCTACGTGCTCACCGAGCTTCGGAAGCGGATCCGGAACGTCCCCATCAACACTTCAACGTCGCTTGTGGCCCCCTTGGTCGCGTACCTTCCGGCGGAGGCGATACACGCCTCCGGTGTCCTCGCCGTCGTCGTTACCGGCCTGATAATGGGCACCAAGGCGCCATCCATGCCCAACGGTGCCGCCCGGCTGAGCCAGCGCAGCAACTGGAACACGGTGCAGTTCCTTCTGGAAAATGCGGTGTTTCTGCTGATCGGCCTACAGGTACGGACCATCATCGAGGGCGTCCAGGACGACTCCCTTGGCGCAGGCCGGATCTGGGCCGGCTGTGCTGTGATCCTGCTGGCGGTGCTGCTGCTCCGGCCGGTGTGGGTGTTTCCGGCGACGTACCTGCCCAGGCTGATTCCGGCCGTGCGGCGGGACGACCCGGCGCCGCCGTGGTGGTTCGCGGCGATTGTCTCCTGGGCCGGGATGCGAGGGGTGGTCACCCTGGCCGCGGTGCTGGTGCTGCCCGCGGATTTGGTGCACCGTCCGGTGCTGATCCTGGCTGCCCTGGTGGTGGTGGGCGGCACGCTGACGCTGCAGGGTTTCACTCTTCCGGCACTGGTCCGCGTCCTGCGGGTCCAGGGCCCGGACCAGCGCGAGGACGCACTGAACCAGGCATCGCTGATGCAGCGGGCCACCGCTGCCGGCGTGGCCCGCCTGCAGGAACTGCGTACGGATGACGATCCGCCGGAGGTCGTGGCCATGCTGAAACGGCGCACCCAGGAGCGCGGGTTGGCTGCCTGGGAACGGCTCGGCCGGCCGTCGGCGGAAGCCGCGACCCCCAGCGAGCGCTACGCCCGGCTACGGCTTGCCATGCTGGAAGCAGAAAGGGCCACGGTGCTGGAGCTGCGGCGCGGCGGCGCCTACGCCCAGGAGGTCCTCAGTGACGTCCTCGAGCGGCTGGACGTTGAGGAATCCATGCTGGACGTGGCGCTGGACGAGGTGGACACTTCCGGCGAGGGCGGCGGCGAAGGGATCGCGAGGCCGGGCGGGGTGTGCGGCCACCTGGAGTCGGCCCGGTCCCTGGAGGTGCCCCGCGGCGCCTACTGCGCGGACTGTCTGAGGGAAGGCACGACGACGGTTCACTTGCGGATGTGCCTGGCCTGCGGCAACGTGGGGTGCTGTGATTCGTCGCCCGGAACCCACGCTTCCAAGCACTTCGACGGGACCCGGCACCCGGTCATGCGGAGCATCGAGCCGGGAGAAGACTGGCGCTGGTGCTACCAGGACGACCTGCTGGGGTGACGAAGGAGGTCCGTGGCGGGGAGCTAACCTTCGGGCATCTGGATTACACCGAGCTGCTGCATCAGCCCGAGGTCATCGCGGTCCGACCAGTGCTCGACGATCTTTCCGTTTTGGACCCGATGGATCGCCACCGCGGTCTCACGTAGTTCGGCGCCTGTGGGAGGCAGCGGTCCGGGGAGGTCGCCCTCATGTCGACCGGTCGCCGTCAGCCTGGTGACCACTTTGTCCCCTTCGGCGACCTGGTCCTGAATCTCGTGGGTGCCCGGCGTCGCCGTCCAGAATATGCGGAAGGCCTGTTTCAGGCCTTCGCGTCCTGCCGGCAGCCCCGGGAATGGCGGATTATGGTCAAGGTAGTCTTCAGCGACCAGATCATCCATCGCATCGATATTCCCGGCGTCGATCTCGGCGTAGGAGCGCCGCACGAGCGTTTTGTTGTCCTCAGATTCCACGGCCGTCCTTCCGTTTGTACACGGAGTACGTACTCGGACCGGCTCATCTGTGCGGGCTGTCAAGTGTCCCGTGGGAGGCCAGTCTAAGCCCGCTGGGCTTGGCCATGGTAGGTGACGCCGGCAGAGCTTCAGTGCCGTTTCGAGCCAAACGCCAGAGTGCGGTGGATGCCTGTGTGGTCCAAGGCGCTTGTCAGGCGTCGGCGAAGGCGAGCCCGCGTGCCCGCGTGCCCAAGTAGTGCACCTCGTGACGGACAGGCACTGGTCACGGGTGCCTGCGGGACCGGAACTCGCCCCCTAAGAATCTCGCAGTGGAGTCCAGCGGGCACCCGAGTGATGCCGGAGGCTTCTGGTGCGGGCAGCGTAGCCCGCACTGTGGAGGTCGAGGGAAGCGTGACGCCATCGACACGTCCCTACGCACTTCGGCGCAGCGGCCCCGCACGTTCGCCGGGATCCTGGTGAACACCGCCAACATCACCACCAGCTACCTGTGGTTCGCCCTCACGTTCTGGGTGTACCTGGAGACGCGCAAATTGATCGCCACCGCGTATGCACAGGCCGCTGCCGAAGCGGCGGAGAAGGCGGCATCGCCCGCTCTGGATGAGTAGGGACGTACAGAACGCGGACGACGGCGGGACCTCCCGCCGTCGTCCGTTTCCGCTTGGTGCCAACCCAGGCAGCTGTGCTCGGCATCTCCGGTCCAGATACGCCACGGCTCCGAATCCTTTGTAGACATCAACAGTGTTGGCAGAGACCACCAGAGGAAGGCGGGCATGAGCGTTCGGCAGGAATCCGCGGCGAGGGCGGGCACGCTGCGGCGGCACATCATTCCCACCGGACTGGGCCCGTGCACGGTGCGTGTCCAACACGGCACCGGGTTTCCAGCGTCCGGCATCCCGGAGGTTTACCTTCACGGCGCCGCGGGATCCTGGACCACTTTTGAGCCGCTGCTGTCCGCAGCGTCGCCCCGCGATCGCGTCCTGATCGATCTGCCGGGCTGGGGCGAATCCACCGCGGGTGCCCGGCTGGAGCACTTCGGCATCGAGGCGATGGCGTGCGCAGTCACCGAGGTGTTGAACGGGCTCGGCTACGCGCGATGGAACCTCGTGGGCCACTCCATGGGAGGCTTCCTGGCGTTGCATATTGCCGCGGTTTGGCCGGAGCGGACCGCCAGCGCGGCCGCCATTTCGGCCACCACATTCGGCGTGTCCGAGGCCACCCGCCAGCCACTGCGCAACCTGTCCCGGTTCCCGGCGTTTGTCGGCATGAGGCTGCTGATGCGCTCAATGGCGGCCCTCGGTCCGGCGGGCCTGGTAGTGGTCCGTGCAGTCGGTGCCACACCCGTGATGGGACCGTTGATGTCACCGTTCTTCGCAGATCCCGCACGCATCCCCGCGTCCGTGATCCGTGGGCTCGGCCATGACGCCCGCCCGGCCAGCTTCTCCGCGGCGGCCCGGGCTGTGGCGCACTACGACTTTGACCAGTGGCGCGGCATCCGCTGCCCCGTCCTGGCCACCCGCGGGGACACTGACGTGTTCACGTCCCTTTCCGACCTGGACCGCCTTGCCGCCACAGTTCCGAACGTCCGGACCGTGACGATCCCCCATTGCGGCCATTTCGCCAACGTCGAGCAGCCGCAGCAGGTGAGGCGATTGCTCGAGGACCTGTGGTCACTGTGACCGGGCAGCGTGGCCAAGCCGACGACGGCGGAACCTCCCGCCGCGGTCCGCATTCCTACGTTGCGGCTTCTGCCTCCGCCAGCCTGATCATGCGCAGCTCGCCGGCCACCGCGCGGGACGGCCAGTAGGAGTTCGCCAGTTCCCTCGCATGGCCCTGATCTGCTGCCGGGAAAATTTTCCCGAGCAGCTCCGCCGAGTAGAGCAGCGCCGTGAGGGCGGTAGTACGCGAATCGGAGGCTGCACCCCTGAGCGCGGCCTCGACCCCATTCAGCAGCGCCGCCTCCGGAGCGTGGTCTTTCTCCGGGTACCGCGTGGTCCTGAAGAGGCCAAAGTGCCTTTCGCCCACATGCTCCACGATGCCCAGCGACGCCATGCCCTCATAGATGCGGTGCAGCTCGGCGCGGCTCTCCAGCATCGAGACCCACCGTTTGGGAGTGTGCGGGCGCGACTTGTCCCGGATGATCTCCAGCTGGTGCTGGAAGTCCGTATGCGGGGTGACGCCGGTAGCCCTGACATGCTTCCCCTGCAGCTCGATCGCACCGATCAGGTCCAGCTCGGCCAGGATCGCACCGGCCAATGCGGCCCTCAGGACGGGCTGCGGAACGGCGGACTGGCCGTCCTTGTCATTGGTGGCCAGGAGGAGCAGGGCCTGGGGAAGGTTCAGCGCTTCCGCCTTGGGCATTTCAGCGTTCATACGATCATGGTGGACCCGCCGGGCCACCCACCACAACGATGATTTACAAGCCGGAAACCAAAACCACTATCCGCAATCGAAATTGCAGAGTACATTTAATGCAATCAGCCTTGCAGAGTGATGCACGTTACAGAAGAGGTCCGGTTTGAACACCCACGCGGTCGATCTTGAAGCCGGTACAGCAGGCGACAGCAGCTCCGGAAACCTTACGCACGCCTGGCTCGGCGACGTGTTCCCCGATGTTCCGCTGTCCAAGGCCCAGAGCCGGGTGGTGGATGTCATCGGCCGCAATCCGCAGCTTTCCTCCTACGCCGACATCGCCGAAATTGCCCAGCGCGCCGATGTCAACAACTCCACGGTAGTCCGCGCCGCCCAGCACCTGGGCTACCGCGGCTGGCCCGACCTCCAGCGGGAACTGCGCGCCCGGTACCTCGTGATGATCTCCACCGAGGACACCCTAACCGAGCACGGCGAACACCGCAGCCCCCTGCACGACGCGATCAACCACGACATCGAGAACCTGCGCCTGACGCTGGACTCCAACACAGCCGACGACGCCGAGGCCGCCATTGCTGCCATGGCAGCCGCGAAGTCCATCACCGTCATCGGGCTTGGCTCGTTTGCCGGGCCCGCCAGCGTCATGGCACACCTGGGTTCCACTATGGGCTACCCCATCACCCTGGAGAACCGCGGCGGCGTCCACCTCGCCTCCAGCACCAACACCCTTGGCCCCGGGGATGTACTGGTGGTCATCAACATGTGGCGCTCCATCCGGCAGATCATTGTCACCGCCGAGGCAGCGAAGCAGGCGGGCGCCACGGTCATTGCCATCAGCGACATGCGCCGCGGCCGCCTCGCAGCAGCGGCCGACCACCTCCTGGTGGTGGCATCGGAAGGGATCTCCTTCTTCCAGTCCGTCACCGGAGCAAACTCCCTGGTCTACGGCCTGCTCGCGGGCATGGAGGCGGCGCACCCCGAACGCAGCCGCACCGCCATCCGCCGCACCCAGCAGCTCTGGAAAGACCTGGACATCTATCTCGACTGACCCCGGCACCAATGACAGGCCCCACACCGCATACCTTTCCCGGGAGTTTTTATGAACACCAGCACCCACCGCCGCGTCGCCGTCATAGGCCTCGGCGCCATGGGCGGGGCGATGGCCGCCGCCCTCCACCGCGCAGGCTGGGACGTCACCGGTTTCGACCCTTCAGACAGCGCCCGGGCTGCCGCTTCCGAAGCAGGAATCGCCACCACCGCCAACCTCGCGGACGTCGCCGGAACCGCCTACGCAGTCCTCTCCCTCCCCGCGGCCAGCATCGTGGAAACCACTGTGCCCCAGCTCCTGGCAGCACCGGGAACCGTCGCAATCATCGATACCACCACCTCCGAACCGGGCACCAGCAAGCACATGGCAGAGCTGGCGGAAGCACGGGGGGCAGCCTTTGTGGACGCGCCGGTCTCCGGTGGCCGCGACGGCGCCGCAACCGGATCCCTGAGCGCCTTCGTCGGAGCGACGGACGCCGCCCTCGCAGCGGCCGAGCCAGTCCTGCTCGCCCTCACCGGCGGCAAGTACAGCCACATCGGCGGCCCCGGCAGCGGCAACGTGATCAAACTCCTCAACAACGTCCTGGCCGCGGCCAACCTGGTCTCCGTGGGTGAGGCCCTCGGCGTCGCCAAGGCCTACGGCATCGATCCCGCCACGGCCGCGGCCAGCATCAGCGAAGCCTCCGGCGGCAGCAAAGTCTCCGCGAACATGTATCCGAACTGGGTCCTCAGCGGCACCCACAATTCGGGCTTCTCGCTGGGCCTGATGGCACGCGATGCCGCCCTCGCCGTGGAGGTGGCCGCGCAGATCGGCGAAAAGCCGGCGCTGCTCGCCGCCGTCGCAGGCCAGTGGCAGGAGGCCTTGGCCGTCCTCGGGCCGCGGGCCGACTTCACCGAAATCGCCAGGACCGTCGCCCCTGCCATCACGCCCGCCGGCGCCCCCAGCACCAGCCCGGACAACTAAGCACCGCTCCCGTCGCTTAAGCAGCCACTCCCCCAGCCTCAAAGGATCACCACATTGAGCATCACCACAGCACCCACCTCCTCCTCGGCAGCCACCGCCCGGGCCGTCCTGGACGCAGCCTTCCCGGCCGGCCTCGGCGCCTTCGTTGACGGCAAAGTAGTCTCCGGCAGCGGCAAGAGCATCACGCTCACCGCGGCCGCCACCGGCGAACCCTTTGCCACCTACGCGGACCCCGGCGCCGAGGGTGCCAACGCCATCCTGGAAAGCTCGACGGCGGGCGCAGCGGTCTGGGGCGGGCTGAACGGGTTCGAACGGGCAGCCATCCTCCGCAACGTCAGCCGCTTTGTGGAGGCACACGCGGAGGAACTGGCCATCCTCGAGTCCGCCACCACCGGAAAACCCATCCGTGACGCCCGCGTCGAAGCCGCCAAGGTGGCCGAGATGTTCGGCTACTACGCCGGCTGGGCGGACAAGCTGACCGGGCAGACCATTCCCGTTCCCGGGCCGTGGCACACCTACACGGAGCGAGTCCCGTGGGGCGTCGTGGTCGCCATCACCCCCTGGAATGCTCCGCTGTTCACGGCGGGCTGGAACTCCGCCGCACCGCTGGCCGCCGGCAATGCCGTGATGATCAAGCCCAGCGAATTCACCCCGGCCTCCTCGGTCCGGCTCGCCCAGCTGGCCCACGAAGCAGGGCTGCCGGCAGGCGTCTTCAACGTAGCGGCAGGACTGGGCCAGACCGTGGGCGCCGCCCTCACCACCGACCGGCGCGTCGGCAAGATCAGCTTCATCGGCTCCGTCCCCACCGGCCGCCGGGTGGCCGTAGCGGCAGCGCAGGCCGGGATTCCCGCCCTGCTGGAACTCGGCGGCAAGAGCGCCAACATCGTGTTCGCCGACGCCGACCTGGACCGGGCCGCCGACGGCGCCGTCTCGGCGATCTTCTCCGGCGCCGGCCAGTCTTGCGTGGCCGGATCACGGCTCCTGGTGGAGCGCAGCGTCCACGCCCAGTTCGTTGAAATGGTCGCCCACCGGGCTGCGCGGCTACGGCTCGGCGACCCGCTGAGCGCGGACACCGAGGTGGGCCCCATCATCACCGCCCAGCAGTTCGCCACCGTCAACACCCTGATTGAGGCCGGAATGCACGACGGCGGCCGCCGGGTCACGGGGGCCGCGCTTCCGGAGGCGCTGGCCGGGTCCGCGCTGGCCGGCGGGCACTGGGTCATGCCCACGCTGCTCGATGGCGTCACACCGTCGAACCGCCTCGAAACCACGGAGGTCTTCGGCCCCGTGGTGGGCGCGGACGCGTTCGACACCGAGGCCGAGGCCATCGCGCGGGCCAACAACACCAACTTCGGCTTGGCTGGTGCCGTGTGGACCTCGGATGTTTCCCGGGCGCACCACATTGCCCGCGAGGTGAAGGCCGGTACGTTCTGGATCAACTCCTATAAAACCATCCACGTGGCGGTCCCGTTCGGCGGCTTCGGCGATTCCGGCCACGGCCGTTCCTCCGGCCCCGGGGTCCTGGACGAGTACACCCAGACGAAGGCCATCTGGGTGCCCACGCGGGCGGCAGACTCCCCCTTCCCGTCGCTGTCCTACTAAAGCGTCCTACTAAATCGTCCTCCTCATGCGTCCAACTGAAGCAGGCAGGTATTTATGGAACTGACAGACACAACCCCCGCGATGGCGGCTCTCCGCGGGGCCCTCGCGGACGGCGTCGAACGCTGGAAGCCCCGGGTGCAGGACCTGGCGCGGGAAATCCACGCCCACAGGGAGGTCTCGTTCGAGGAAGTCCGCTCGGCCGAGGCCATCGCGGCCCTGTTGGCAGAGGGCGGCTTTGCGGTGGAGCGCGGCACGGGGGGCCTGCCCACCGCGTTCACAGCGAGCGCCGGCCGCGGTGAACTGACCGTCGCGCTGTGCGTGGAATACGACGCACTCCCGGGCATCGGCCACGCCTGCGGGCACAACCTGATCGCGGGCGCCTCCGTCGCAGCGGCCCTTGCGCTGCAGCCCTACGTCGACGAACTGGGCATCACGCTGAAGGCCATCGGAACGCCCGCCGAGGAACACGGCGGCGGCAAGGTGCTCATGCTGGAACAGGGGGCGTTCGACGGCGTCGGGCTGGCTTTGATGGTCCATCCCGTCCAGGACGGCCTGACGTACAACCCCGCGGGGACCAGCGCCCAGGCCGTGGGCCGGTACAAGGCGACGTTCACCGGGAAGGCCGCGCACGCTGCGGCAGCCCCGCACCAGGCCGTGAACGCGGCAGACGCCGCCGTGCTGAGCCAGGTGGCCGTCGGCCTGCTCCGGCAGCAGATCCCCGGCGACCACCGCATCGCGCTGTACGTTGCCGAGGCCGGCCACGTCACGAACATCATTCCGGACCGGGCGGTGGTCCAGTTTGAGTGCCGGGCCTTCACCCTGCCGGAATACGAGGCGCTGCTGGAGCGGGTCCGCCGCTGCTTCGAGGGAGCCGCGCTGGCCACCGGAACCACGCTGGCCATCGAGGCAACGGAGCCCCTCTACGAGCCGCTGCTCCAGGACGACGCCCTGGCTGCGCACTGGACGGCGGCGATGGACGCGTTCGGCAAGGACACATCCCCGTCGGCCGGCCTCAGCGGCGGGTCAACCGACATGGGCAACATCTCCCAGGTCATCCCGTCCCTGCATCCCTGGCTCAGCATTCCCGGGGCCAACGTACCCATCCACTCGCACGCGTTCGCCGCGCTGGCCGACACCTCCGAGGCGTACGGCGTGATGTTCGAGGCAGCCACCGCGCTGGCCTGGACCGTCGCCGCCGCGGCCTCGACCCCCACCGAACGGGAACGCTTCACCAAAGCGGCATACCGCCGTCGTACTCTCACCCAGGAAGGCACATCATGAGTACCAGCACCACAACCACGCGGATCGATAAAGCTGGTGCCCGGCTGACGCTTCCGGTCGCCGCGCTGGCCTTTGTCATTGCGCTGGCCGTCCAGTTCATCGGCCAGGCCAAGATCGATATCGGAATCGGCGCCATCGTCATCTTCCCCATGGTCTGGGGCCTCATCCTGGGGCTCCTGGTCTCCATCCAGAAGTTCAAGCCCCTGGGCCTGGACCTGCAGCGGATCGCCGCTGCGCTGGTGGGCGTGGCCGTGCTGCTGCTGGTGGCCAGGCTGGCGTTCAACATCGGGCCCAGCCTCCCCAGCCTGATCAAAGCAGGGCCGGCCCTGCTGCTGCAGGAAGTGGGGCACCTGCTGGGCACCGTCATGCTGGCGCTCCCCCTGGCCGTCCTGCTCCGGATGGGCAAGGCAACGGTGGGCGCTACGTTCTCCCTTGACCGGGAGCCTTCCTTCGCCATGGTCTCCGAAAAGTACGGCCCCGACTCGGACCAGTACCGCGGAGTGCTGGCCATGTACGTCTTCGGAACGCTGTTCGGCGCCGTGTACATCACGCTGCTCACCTCACTGGTGGCCAACTGGAAGATCTTCGATCCGCTGGCCCTGGCGATGGGCGCCGGCGTAGGATCCGGCTCCATGATGGCGGCGTCCTCGGCCAGTATCATCGCGGCCTATCCGGCGGACCAGGAAGCCATCCTGGGCATGGCGGCGGTGTCCAACCTGATCACCACCATCCTTGGCGTCTACGTAGGCATCTACATTGCGCTGCCGCTTGCGGACCGTTTCTACAAGCTCCTCACCCGCCGGCAGACCCGCGAAGCCGCCGCGGTTGCAGCCGGGGCTCCAGGCGCACCCGGGGCCCCCGCCGAGCGCGGCCTGGCCGACATTGAGCGGGAAGAGGCCCAGGCCGAAGAAAACCGGCGCTTCCGCGAGCGCGTGGCTGAATCCTCCGCAGCCATCAAGCTCCCGCTGTGGCTGTCCCTGTCGGTCCTGACGGTCCTCGGCATCGGCACGGCGTCGGTGGCGGCCAAGGGCTTCAGCCTCACGATCGTCGGCGGGTACGGCATTATGCTCGCACTGGTCCTGGTCAGCATCGCGCTGGCGAAGGTCACCAAGAAGATCTCGGCGATCGTCTACATCACCACGATCGGTGCCTACATCTCCAGCCCGTGGTTCTTCGGGGCGGAGGCGCTCACAACGGTCATCAAGACGGTCGACTTCCTGTCCATCGCCACGGTGATGCTGACGCTCGCGGGCCTGTCGCTTGGTAAGGACATCCCCTTGTTGAAGAACATCGGCTGGAAGATCATTCCCGTGGGCCTGGTGGCCATCACCTCGTCCTTCCTCCTCTCCACCGTCATCGCGGAGTTCGCCCTCGGGCTCTGGCACTAACATGCAACGCGGGGTCACTTACGGCCCAATAATGGGCACCTATTGGGCCAAAAGTGACCCCGCGTTGGGCCACCCCTCCCCGCTGCTTTCGCGGCCAAGGTGAGCTGACGACGGCGGGACCTCCCGCCGTCGTCAGCTTTCGGGCAGGCGCCCGGCCAGTCCTTGGAGCGACGGTTCACGGCCCAGCTCCACATGCGCGAAGGCCAGCGCCGCCGCCAGATCCGGCTTGCCGTCATAAATGGCCTGGCACAGGCTCAGGTGCTCCGCACACTGAACCTGGGGGTCACGGTGCCCGGTCAAAGTGAAGAGCCACTGCATCCTGCCCAGCAGGGGCTTCATGGAGTACTCCAGCAGCGAGTTGCCCCCCATCGCCACGATCTCTGCGTGCAGGGCCGTATTGCTGAGAGGGATCTGCGCATGGTCGTGGCGCAGGGTTGCTTCTTCTGCCTGGCCCATCATTTGCTGCAGCCGCGACCACGGCTGGCCTCTTGCCGAGGCCTGGGCCGCGAGGCGTGCGGCGAGGACTTCCAGGCTGAGCCGCACCTCAAAGAGCTCGTTGACGTCGCGCAGGGTGATCTGCTTGACGGTGGCACCACGCCGGGGGGAGGCGTCAATGAAGCCTTCGGCTTCGAGCTGCTGGAGGGCTTCCCGGACGGGCACCCGGGAAACAGCCAGAGTCTGGGACAGCTCACGCTCCCTGAGCCGGGACCCTGGCGCGAAGTCACCTGAGATGATCAACTCCCGGATCCGTTCCCGGGCAGTATCAGCCGAGGACGCCGGGGCTTCCGCTTGGACTGCCATCCATTCCTCCCGTTATTGCTGCGACATCATACGTGCGCGCTTAGTCAGTTATTCAGCTCCACGCGGGTGCCCACCCCTTGATTGAGCGCAGCGTCATACAGGAGCCGCCCGATGGCAAGATCCTGCAGACCGATACCCACCGAGTTGAACAAGGTTACGTCCTCATCCCCCAGGCGTCCTGCTTTTGTCCCCGCCGCCACGTCACCGAGCTCGGCTTCCACATCCTCAAAGCTCATCACACCTTCGGCCACCGGGATGATCAGCCCCCCGGATTTAGCCCTGGCCGTGGCCATGCTGTCCACGAATACCCTGGCCCTCACCATGCCCGCCGAATCAATCTCCCGGTGGTCCGCCCGCGGACGGGATCCGACGGCGTTCACGTGCAGTCCGGGCTGGAACCACTCGCCCCTAACCACCGGCTCTACCGCCGGCGTGAGGGTGCACAGCACATCGGCAGCCTCCACCACTTCCCGGACGCTGTCCGCCCTCGTGACGTTCAGGCCGTAATGGGAAATCTGGTCACAGAAGGCGGCGACCGTGTCCGCGGAACGTGACCACACCACGACGTTTTCAATGGGCAGGACGGCCAGCATGGCTTCCACGTGTGCCACGGCCAGGGCACCTGCACCGACCAGTCCCAGGGTGGTGCTGCCGGGCCTCGCGAGGAGCTTCGTCGCCACGGCACTGGCGGCGGCAGTGCGGACCCGGGTGGGGACTTTGCCGTCCAGGATGGCCAGGGTTTCGCCGGTTAGCTGGGAGACAAGCATGATGGTGGACCGCTGCGTGGGCAGGCCGGACTCCCGGTTTGCCGGGATGTCCGCCAGTAGTTTGACGGACGCGAGCTCCTCGGCGCTGGACAGTGCTGCCATCGGCAGGAACCTCGCGTCCGAGGACGGCAGGAGGAGCGAGTCCGGCGCCGGCTGAATGGCAGTGCCCCGGCTGAGGCCGGCAAAGACGCGTTCGACGGCGGCAATGGTCCCAGGCATATCGGCGAGGGTCTGGAGCTCGGAGGCTTTAAGAATCAAGGTCATGGGTGGCTTTCTGGGTTGGAAGGGCGCGTTTGCCCGGGTGGCTCGGGCAGGAGGAAGGTGGGAGGGGACAGCGTCGCGCTTGTCCGTAACGACCGATCAGAGGTCATTCCGTATAACGACTCCCTGCGCCACCACTACCCTGATTTCTTCCAGGGCCGAGGCACTGTTCAAGGGATCAGAATCCACGATGATCGCGTCTGCAAAGAAACCGCGGACCAGGCGTCCTGCACTCTCACTCCAGCCGAGCAGGGCGGCGGCGTTGACTGTCGCGGCCCGTAACGCGTCCAGCGGTGAAAGCCCGGCCTCAGCAAGCAGACGCGCTTCTGTGCCTATGGGGGTCACATCGGAACCGAAGGAGTCCGTCCCTGCTACCACCGTCACACCGGCTTCATGGGCAGCCCTTACAGCTGCTTTGATGATGGGCGTGTACTCCGCGCCGCGGGCGGCAAGGATCGGGTTGGAAGAACCTGCCATGCTCGTGATGGCGTCCAATGTGGGTGTGAAGTAAGTGCCACTGCGGGCCATCCGGGAGATGGTCTCCTCGCTGACGAAGACGCCGTGCTCGATGCTGCGCACACCGGCCCGGACGGCACCGTCTATCCCCTCTGCGCTGTAGGCGTGGCAAAGCACACCTGCTTTGCCTGCGGCCTTAACCACCGCGGAGAGCTGGTCGTGGTTGTAGACCAGTTCGCGGGGGTCTTGTTCCGCCAGGCCGGCCCGCGGGTTGGCCCGGGTCTTGATCACTTGGGCACCGCGTTTCAGGTTGACGCGGGTGAGGTAAGCAAGGTCCGTCGGTTCTGAGACTCCCCCGGACAAGGCCGCGAGCGGCGCAAGCTCCGGGTCAGCGAGGAGCGAGTCCCCCAGATCGGGTGAGATGAACAGCCCGGCGGGACTCATCCGCGGCGAGGCGCCGGCAGCCCAGGCAGGCAGGGCTGCGAGGGCCACGTCCTGATAGAAGCTGCTTGAACCACTTCTGACGCTGGTCGCTCCGCCCTGCAGGATGGCCCGTGCATCCGAGAGCGCGTTCGCATGAACATGCACGTCGATGAGGCCGGGAAGGACCCACCGGCCGGAGGCATCCACGATGCGGGCACGGCCGGCAAGGGCGGCTACCGCACGCCGTGTTTCCTCCCGGGTGCCGGCCGCGGTGACCTTGCCTCCTTCCAGCACAAGGACCCCGTCCTGCACTGCGTTGCCCGTCTTGGGGTCCACTATGGTGCCGCCCTCGATGATCATCGGCGGGGGCGACGCGGGGCGGGCAGGGTAGCCGGGGCCTGACGCGTTGTCCGCTGCCCTCGCGGCCGGGGCACTTCCGAGCTGGGCAGCCAGACTCGCCACCGAGATTCCCGCCAGGGCGGCCGCCCCGGCCAGGATGCCGCGGCGGGGAACAGTTGGTGGCAGGACAGCGGAGGTGTGATCGTGCAGGCACATTGTTCTCTCCAATGAGAAAGGCCCTTGCGCAGGAGCGCGGGTCCGCTGTCAATAGGTCAAAATCATGGTTCCACCGAGGGCGGATAGGCTTCCACCACAGCGTGCCGGAAGCCCTCGAGTAACTTCATTCTATCGCTTTTGGTATACCAAACCAAGAGTGACCGAATGATGAGCCGAAGGTTGCGGTCGTTACCGGGCAGCCATCGGCTGATCGACTTCCGCGCGTGGATAGGTGGGCGGAAACAGCTCGTCAGGCTCCCGGAGCCGGGCGTCCCGTACCGAGTAGGCCGCCCGCATCGCGTCGAACAGCCGCTGCCCATCAACCCGCAGCGCGTCGAGGTCTATGCCGGGCAGGGCGCCGCCAACCACGACCGGGCGCCCTGCCACGAAGGTGTCGGTCACCTGGCGTGCGGTCCCGTTGAGCACAAGCGTCCGCAGCGGGTCTTCGACGACGCCGTCGCCGAAGTTGGTCAGGGACACCACCGTAATGTCGGCCTGCATGCCGGGGGCAAGCCTCCCCAAGTCAGCCCGTCCGAGGGCCCGTGCGCCGCCGAGGGTCGCGGCATCGAAATAGTCCGCCAGGGTCCCGGCGTCAGGCCTCCCCTCAACCAGCCGGGTCAGGTGCATGCCAGCGTCCATGCCGCGCACAAGATCCGGCGGGAAGGAGTCAGTACCCAGGCAAATGTTGATGCCTGCCTCGCGGAAACGGTCGAATGAAACAAGTTGCTTCTGGTAGCGGAACGATGTCAGCGGGCAATGGACAATGCTGACGCCGTGGCGGGCCAGCGTGTCAAGCGGGCCGCCCGGCGCTGACGCGGCGGGGTCCTTGCCGTCGATCACCACACCATGCGGGATGAGAAGCCGCGCGCCGAACAGGCCTGTGGATTCGAGCAGTTCCAGGACGCCTCGGCCAGCGGATTGCTGCAGGAACTCCTCCTCGAGCGGGGACTGGAGGCAGTGCAGCCGGACCAGCGCGTCCCGCTCCCTAGCTATCTGCGCCGTCTGCCGCATGAGGTCTTCGGACAGCGTCTCAATGCGGCACGGCAGCAGGGCCCCGGTGACGAGCGGGTCCGCGAGACCCGCGGCGTAGTCCATGAAGCGCTCTGCGTCGCGCAGGCCCGCAAGCCCCCGGGCCTCGTCGAAGTGGACCTCGCGGTCGCCTGCGGCGGTGATGACATGGACCCCGGAACGGTAGGCCGGCCCCAGGTAGCCGCGCAGTCCGATCCGGCGGCTTGTCTCTGCCATGTCCACGATCTCATCGAGGCCTTCGGCCCAGGAACTGTGGATTTCCGAGGCGATCGGCATGTAGGTCGTGATGCCGTGCAGGGCGAGCTGCGCCAAGGCGAACTCGCGGACCGTGGCGCGCTCCGAGGGCGTGAACACGTCCCGGCGACGGTTGGCGAAGTAGTCCTCTGACCACAGATGGCCGGGGGCGACATCGGGCGAGGGCCACGAGTCCAGGATGAGGTGATCGATGTCGGCGAGGGCGTCGAGGTCTATCAGGCCGGGCATGACCAAACTCTGGCCATAGTCGCGCTCCTCATCGACCAGGCCCCCGTAGTTGCGCCCCACGAAGACGATGGAATCTTCGTCGAAGACAACTTCGCCGTCCTCGATGAGCGTGTGCCGTGTTCCGTCGAACCCCAGAACGTACCGGGCCGAGATTTTCTTGTACAACGCGCCTCCTTGGCGAACAGCGGATAAATGTGACTTGCCTCTCAATGGGTACGAGTATACAGTCACTTGGTATACCAAGAACAAGATTCCGCAAAGCGGGATGTTTTTGTTCTGAATCCTGCCCCCCCTCGAAAGGCCTGCGTCATGCGCAATGAAGCGAAGACCACAGGCGGCTCCGTGACCGCCCTTGTGGACGCGCCGCCGTCCCGTTCTTTCCGCGCCCGCCCCGCCCTGTGGCTGGTGATGATCGCACTCTCCACCGCCATCTGTGCCGCAGCCATCACGATCGGCACTCACAAGTTCCAGCTTGGCCCGGCCGCAATCGTCCTGATGCCCATCCTGTGGACCGTGCTCATCGGCGGATTCCTCGGTGTCCAGAAATGGAAACCGATCGGCGGGCGTGCGCGTGCGGTGTCCACCCACCTGATGGACGTATCCATAGTCTCCTTCCTGGCAGGTCTGGGCACTCAGATAGGCCCGTCGTTGACGAAGTTCACCGGCCTCGGCCCCGCGATACTCCTGCAGGAAGTGGGACACGTGGTGGGCACGGTGGTCCTGGCCCTGCCGGTCGCGGTGGCCCTTGGCCTGGGCCGCACTGCGATCGGCGCCACCTGGTCGATCGACCGTGAGTCCTACCTTGCCTTCGCCATCCAGCGCTTCGGCGTCCGCTCCCCCGAATACCGCGGCGTGTTCGCTGTGTGGGTGCTGGGCAGCGTTTTTGGCGCCGTGTTCATCTCCCTCCTGGCCGGTCTGCTCGGCGGAATGGACTTCTTTGATCCCAGGGCCCTCGCGTTGGGCCTGGGCCTGGGGTCCGCCTCCATGATGCTCGGGGGCGTGGGCGCCCTGTCCATCCTGTATCCGGAGATGGCTGGGGAGATCATGGCCCTCGCCGCACTGTCCAACCTCGTCACCAACATCGTCGGCTTCTACGCAGGTGTCTTCATCGCGCTGCCCATGTGCCAGAAGCTTTACAAGATGTGGTCCCGCATTTTCGGGCGGGACGATCTCGGCCGCCGTGTCCGCCGCGGCGCCCTCATGGGCGCTGTGACTGGAACCCAAGCGGGCAGGTCAGGCCCGGCTCACCCGGGCGGCGCAGCGCTCGAGTCCGGTGAGGCCTCGGGCATCGACACAGTGGACGTCAACAGCATCGAAGAAGACCCCGTTGTTGTCCGGACACCCAGGACGTGGCTCATCGCGTTCGCCGCGACCGGGGTGGCCGGCTTCCTGCTCAACGCCCTCGGCACAGGTTCACTGCTGCCACTGGATGCCGTCGGCGTCCTCATCCTGCTGGCCCTCACAGCCATCGCGCTTGTGCTCGCCAAGCTCGTCCCGGTGGTTCCGTCCAGCATCTGGGTCCTGGCTCTGGCCACCATTGCCTCCGCGACGTTCCTGCCCATCGGCCCCTTCGTCGCCTCCGCTACGCAGCACATCAGCGTCCTCTTCGCCGGCCTGCCCCTGATTGCCCTGATCGGCATGTCGCTTGGCCGTGACGTCAAGGCCCTGCGCTCACTGAGCTGGAAGATCGTCATCGTCGCCCTGATCACGTTCACGGCGAGCTTCGTCGCCGCAGCAGCCATCGCGCAGGCTGCCTTCCACTTCTAGTACACGCTGCTTCCAGTACATGCTGAGGTAGGGAGGCACCGGTCCCGCGGGATCGGTGCCTCCCCAGCCGTCATTCATTACCCAGCCGAAAGGAATGAACAATGCTCATTACCAACGTCCGCCCCTGGGGCGGGGACGCCGTAGACCTTGAAGTTCGCCAAGGGCGGATCGCGGCCGTTCACCCCGCGGGGACCGCCGTCGTAGCAGCAGACGCCGACGGCGGGGCGGTCGACGGCGGGGCGGTCGACGGACGGGGCCGGATCGCCGTGCCCGCGTTCACCGACGTGCACGTCCATCTCGACTCGACCAGGATCGGGCTGCCGTTCCGGGAGCACACAGCCTCGCCCGGCGTGTGGAACATGATGTGCAACGACCGGGAAAACTGGCGCGACACCCCCGTCCCCTACGTCGATGTAGTGCGGGGAACGCTGGAACGAATGATTGCGCGGGGCACCACTCGCGTCCGTTCCTACGCCCAGATCGACGTGGACTGCAAGCTTGAGCGCTTCGAGGCAGTCATGGCCGCGAAACAGCACTTCGCCTACGCCGCCGATGTAGAAGTCATGGCCTTCCCGCAGGCAGGCCTGCTGCTGGAGGACGGCACTGTCCCGCTCCTTGAGGAGGCCCTCCGCGCAGGTGCGACAACCATCGGCGGCATTGATCCCTGCCAGCTGGACCGGGACCCGGTCCGCCATCTGGACATCGTCTTCGGTCTGGCGGAGAAGTACGGCGTCGACGTCGACATTCATTTGCACGAGCCTGGCCACCTGGGGGTCTTCAGCGCGGAACTGATCTTCGAACGCACCCGTGCGTTGGGGATGGAGGGACACGTGTCGCTGTCCCACGCTTACGATCTCGCCAATGTCCACCCCGATGTGACCGCTCGGCTTGTGGAGCAGATGGCCGATCTCGACGTTGCCTGGGCGACGGTCGCCCCGGCAAGCGGCGGGTCGCAATTCGACCTCGCCCGGATGACCGAGGCGGGGATCCGTGTCGGTTTGGGCGAGGACGGGCAGAGGGACTACTGGAGCCCCTACGGCAATTGCGACATGCTCGACCGCACGTGGCAGTTGGCCTTCACGCACCGGCTGCGCAAGGACCGGCTGATCGAGCACTGCGCGGCGATCGCCACCGTCGGAGGCGCATCCATCATGGACCGAACCGTCCAGCGCCTCAGCAGTCCCGACGACCGGCCGGGCCTGGCTCCCGGAGATCGGGCGGACATCGTCCTGGTTGATGGCGAGACCATCACGAGCACCGTCATGGACCGCGGCGCCGACCGCACCGTCATCCACGATGGGCGGCTCGTCGCCGACAGCCTGGCGGTTCTTCCGAACCCGGCCGCATAAGGACGCCCTACGGCTCCCGTGCCTAGCTAGCGGTTTGCGGGCAGCTTCACAGGTTTGCCGCCTCTTGCTCCGCCAGCCTGATCATCCGAAGTTCGTCCTCCACCGCACGGGACGGCCAATAGTCCTTCGACAGCTCATTTGCCCGGGTCAGATCCGCTGCCGGGAAGAGCTTGCCGAGCAGTCCGGACGCCTGGAGCAGGGCGATCAGCACGATGGTCCTGGCGTCGGGTGCCTTGGTATCAGGCTTGGCAGCGGGCTTCGGGGAATCGGTCGCCACGGCGTCAGCCGTCCCGGCATCGGTCGCCGTGGTATCGGGCGCCTCAAGATCGGACGGCGCACCGCTGAGTGCGGCCTGGATCTTTTCCAGGAGCGCCGCCTCCGGAGCGTGGTCCTTCTCCGGGTACCGCACGGCCCGGAACCTGCCCAGGTGCTTTTCGCCGACATGTTCCACGATGCCCAGTGACGCCATCGCTTCGTAGACACGCTGCACTACGGCGCGGCCCTCCAACATGCCCACCCACCCCTTGGGGGTGTGGGGCCGGGATTTGCCACGGATGACTTCGAGCTCGCGCCGGAATTCTGTTTCCGGCACCTCGCCGGTGGCCCCGACGCGCTTCCCCTGCAGTTCGATCGCACCGATCAGGTCCAGCTCGGCCAATATTGCCCCTGCCACAGTGGTCCTGAGTGCGAACACCGGCACTTCGGGCTTTCCGTTCACGTCGTTCGTTGCCAGAAGGAGGAAGGCCTGGGGAAGGTTCAGCTCCGTCGCCTTCGGGGTTTCAACGTCCATACGAACATGGTGGCCCAGTTGGGCGCCCACCACAATGACGCGCGAATTAGCGGAAGCAGGAGCGGACGACGGCGGGACGTCCCGCCGTCGTCAGCTCAGAGTTGTGCGGCAATTGAGTTAGTTCTTGACGACCTCCAGATCCGATCACGGCGCCGGCAGCGCGAGCCGAAGTTCGGAGCCGCTCGCCTTCGCGCTTAGGTGGCCCGGAAACTGGCTCTCAGCGTCGAACCCGTCCGGCCCAGAGGAGGCTGCTCTCGATCAGAGACGGATTGCGCACAGCCTCCTCTGCGATTGATGTCCTCGCTCCGCCTAATGTCAGCTAAGTGGGCTCACATCAGATTGACATTTGTCACGGGGGTGCTCGCGCCAGCCCGCGTTGGCGACATTGTGCTGCTGGTCCTCGGTGTCCACGTCGCGCTGCGACCAGACGTTCCACTTGTCGAGGGACAGGTTGATGTGCCTTTTGTGTTTGCCCTTGGCACGCACTGCGTCAGCTGTGGCGATCACGGACTCGATAAAGCCGGTCCCGGGCGAGGCGCCCGGCCGGAAGATTGAGTCCAAGTGCACCGGATCATGGTGGCGTGAACAGCGATTGGGTCATGTGGTGGAAAGAAGCGCCACACGACCCAAACGCTTGGTCACCAATGGTCACGGCACGGACCCGTGTGTCATAGGTTTAGCCCTTGATCGCCCCGCCCGTCAGCCCGGTGACCAGGAACTTTTGGGCTAGGAAGGCAAGAGCGATGATCGGGAGAGCCAGCAGAATACTGGCGGCGGCGATGAGTTGGTAGAGGGCGGTGTCTTCAGCAATACCGAACGATGCGATGAATACCGACAGGGTGGTCGCATGCTGCTGCGTCAGTACAACCGGGATCAGGTATTCCTGGATGGCCAGCAGGAACGTGAAGATCCCTGCGGTAATCAGCCCGGGACCGGCAAGGGGCATGATGACCCGACGGAATGCCCCGAAGCGGCTACAGCCATCGATCTGGGCCGCTTCTTCCAGTTCCCTGGGCAGCTCGGCGAAGAAGTTCCGCAACAGCCAGATCGTGAACGGCTGGTTCACCGCCACGAGCGCGATGATCAGCATCAGCTGGGTGTCGTAAATATTGAGGGCCTGTGCGATGGAGTAGAAGGGCAGGACAACGACGAAGCGCGGCAGTGACCGGAAAACAAGTGCCAGCACGAGCAGCCACAACGAGATCCGGGAATCAAACCGGGACAGTGCATAAGCCGCAGGCGCCCCCACGATCAGGGAAATGATGACTGTGACCACGCCGACCACGATGGTGTTCACACCGAATGAGGCGAATTCGGTGGCGTACCAGAGCTGTTCGTAGGCCGTGATCTGGGGGGTGAAGCTCCAGACGGGGGGAGAGATGAACGCGTCTGTGTAGGGCTTGATGGAGGTCAGGAAAGCCCAAACAAACGGGAAGACTGCCACAAACGCCGCCACCGACAGCCCTATGTATGCCATGGCGGTCCGCCACCGGGGGCGGCGTCCTATGGTGGTGTTGCTCAGGGCCCCTCGGGGCCGACGTGGAGGACGGCCATCGACGGCGCGGTCCGGGATGGGTGTCGGCAGCGGGGCCGGGGGAAGGATGCTGACGTTGTTCGGTGCACTCACGCGGATTTCATCTCCCGCCAGGTTTGGCGAATGAAGGGGACGAGGAAGATCAGGATGATGATGATCGTGATGACGTTGATGGCGCTGGCGAGTCCGAGTTGTTGGGTTTCGCCGAGCGCGACGTTGTAGACGTAGGTCATGAGGGACTCAGTGCCGACCGTTGAGGCGGCCGGGGTGATCATCCGGATGCTGTCGAAGACCCGGAAGCCGTCCATGATTGAGATGAGGGCGATGAAGCCGATGAATCCCCTGATGGAGGGCATCACGATGCGCCATTGGGTCTGCCACCAGCCGGCCCCGTCGAGTGCGGCCGCCTCGATCCGTTCGCGGGGGACGGACTGCAGGGCCGCCACCAGGACGAGGATGCCGAACGCCGACTCGTGCCAGATGCTGTGGAAAATGAGTAGGAACTTTGCCGCCGCCGGATCGGTGAACCAGTCCGGTGCGATACCCAGGGGTGCCAGCAGGACATTGACGAAGCCGCCGAAGGTGCTGTTGAACAACCAGGAGAAAACGAGTGCGCCGATTACTGTCGGGACGACATAGGGCACCAGGAGCAGCCCAAGGAAGAAGGCCCGGGCCTTGGCGCGGACGGCGTTGAGCATGAGGCCAACAACGTACCCGCCCACGATCTTTCCTGCCGTCATCGCGGCGGTGTAGACGGTCGTGAACCCGGCTGCGGCCCAAAACCGCGGGTCACCCAACGTGGCCGTGTAGTTGGCGAATCCGACGAACAGACCGGGGTCGCCGTAGCTGACCTTCCTGAAGCTGTCGAAGGCCGTGATGAATAAGGGCCCGGCCATGAGCAAGGTCATGACCAAAATACTGGGGCCGACGAAGATGAAGAATTCGCGTCGTCTCAGTGGACCCACCTCCTAAAATCTGTTGTGGCGGATTCGCCGCGGAATTGTTACTTCAGGTACCCGGCGGTAGTCAGCGCGGCGTTGGCTGCGGCATCGGCCTTGACGAGCGCATCCATCGGGTCCCCGGTGCCGTTGACCGCTTCGACGATGAAGGGACGGGTGCTTTGCTGGATGGTGGGCATAAACGGCTTTAGCGGCAGCGTGCCCGCGCCTGCCTTCAGGGTATCCAGTGCTGCCTGCCAGTAGGGTGCTTTGGCCTGCAGTGCAGGGTCGTTGAGCTTGCTGGCCCGGGAAATGACGGCGAACGGGGCTCCGTTAGTCATTGCCGCGTCTCCGACCGAGGTGGCCAAGACTCCGGCGAGGGTCTCGAAGCCGACCTTGGAGTTCTTGGCGATGGCGAACCCGTCCTGGGTCCACTGGGCGGCCGGCTTGCCGCCGGCCTTTGCCGCCGGTGCCGGAGCGAAGGCGAAATCGTTAGAGAACTTCGACAGGGCCGGGTCGATGAGGGTGGCACCCCGGCCGGCGTAAATGATGCCCATCGCGGCCTGCCCGTTCTGCAGGGCGGCGACGGCCTTGGCGTTGTTCAGGGTCAGGGCATCGCTGGACATGTAGGACTTGAGTTTGCGCAGGTCGTTGATCGCGGCTGCGCCTTCGGGGGAGGCCAATGTGGGCTGTCCCCCGCCGTTGACCCAGGAGCCGCCCTGGCTGGTCAGCGCGTTGTTGAACGCGGTGGAGATATCACTGTCCGCGTTGAAGGAAGCGACGAAAGGTGTTTCGGACTTCCCCGCGGCCTTGATCTTGTCGGCCGCTGCATACAGTTCGTCATAGGTCGTGGGCGCCTGGATGCCCAGGCTGTCCAGGATGTCCTTGCGGTACATCAGAATGTGGACATTCTGCTGGTTGGGCAGGGCATAGAGGTGCCCGTCGTACTTCATCTTCTCCAGCAGCGCCGGATCAATATCGTTGACACCGGAGGCTTCACCGTTCTTGGCCACCCACTCGTCCAGGGGCGCCAGCCATCCCTTGGAGGCGTACTCGACCAGGGTGGTGTTGTAAACCTCCACAATGTCATAGGACGCGCCGTCGGCTGGCTGGGAAAGCGAAAGCGGTGCCTTTTCGAGTTGGGCCGAGAAGTCCACCGGTGAATGGTTGACCTTGAGATTCTTGACCCCGTTGCAGGCGCTCGTCATAGCCTTGGTAAACGGGTCCATACCGGGGGCACCGTAGGCCAGGACATTGACAGTGACCGGGCTGGCCGACTCAGGGGCAAGACAGGTCCCCTTGGCGCCGGTGGCACCGGGAATCTGGCTGCCAGCGCCACAGGCAGCCAGGGACGCCGCCGTAAGGGCGGCTACAGCAAGCAGCAGGGGCGAGCGACCGATTCTTTTGGGAAAGTTCAAAACGTCACCTTAATGATTTGGTGCCCCTAGCGGGCATGAATACGTATGTCCTAGACTGTGGCACAGCTAACATGATTGTCAATAGGCTTGCCGTGAGATGTTTACTGCGAAGCATCCACCCGACCCCGGAAAGTGAGGCAACAATGGTTGCCACCAGTCGTGACGTTGCCCGCTTGGCGGGCGTGTCCCAGCCGACGGTTTCGCGCGCCCTGCGCGGGGATCCCCGGGTCACCGTGGAGACGCGCCGCCGCATCGCGGATGCGGCGGCGGCCCTGAGCTATGTCCCCAGCCAGATGGGCCGTTCACTCTCAACGCAGGCCACTCAGCGGGTAGCCATGGTCGCCGACCTGGCCAACCCCCTCTACCCGCTGATACTTCCGGCGATCCACGACGCCCTGGCCGGCCGCGGCTACCGGATGGTTCTGATGGCCGAACGCGAGGATGACGATGCTGCCTACTCGCCACTTCTGGACCGCTCCGTCGACGGGGTGCTGCTCACGACCACGCGGCGGGAGTCAACAATGCCATTTGAGCTCCAGCAGCGAGGCATCCCCA
Source organism: Pseudarthrobacter sp. S6 (assembly GCF_050156575.1). Taxonomy (NCBI): domain Bacteria; kingdom Bacillati; phylum Actinomycetota; class Actinomycetes; order Micrococcales; family Micrococcaceae; genus Pseudarthrobacter; species Pseudarthrobacter sp. S6. The sequence continues at coordinate 3,854,422 of NZ_CP189581.1, forward strand.
TGGTCATGCTGAACCGCATCGGCGGAATCGTGGCAGCAGACAGCGTGGTCGCTGACAACCTGCAAGCGGGCCGGGTAGCAGCCCAGATGCTTGTCTCTGCCGGCCACAAAGAGATCGGGCTGATAGCAGGGCCGGCCGCGGCCTCCACCAGCACCGACCGCGAGGCCGGAATCCGGGAGGCACTGGCTGACTCCGATATCCCCTTGCGTTCCTCGCAAGTTGCGCGCGGGTGGTTTGGGCATGATTCCGGGGTTTCGGGGATGCGCAAGCTCATGGCACTGGAGCGCCCACCCCGCGCCGTCATCTGCATCAGCGACTCGGTCGCCATCGGCGCGTTGAATGCGGCCCGGGAGCTTGGCCTCCGGGTGCCCGAGGACGTAGCTCTGGTCGGGGTTGACGATATCCCCACCTCCGGCTGGCCGATCTGCAACCTCAGCACCGTCGCCATCCCCTTGGCCGACATGGCCAGGGATGCCGCGAATCTTCTGGTGGACAGGCTGACGGGGGTTGTGGCCGGGGACCCGGTGCGCCGGATCCACCCGGTGCGCGCCGTGCCCCGCGGCACGCACACCGCCTCCTAGTCGACGCACGTCCCAATCCGCGAGCGAAACCTTGACATGCATCCGATACATACGTATACATGACCCATGGACGTTAACGTGAAGCAGAAAACAGCAACCCAGGTCGTCGATGAAAATGAGCTGAGGCGCCGGACCATCCGCCGCAGTGACTATGTCAGCTGCAACCAGGCCTTCATCGACTGTCGCACCCCCGGGAGCGACACCAAGGAGAACTACTCGATCATTGGGCCGGGGGTGACCCAGAGCGCACAACAGGTCGTGAACCTTCGGGAACCGCACGGCTTCAATATCGGGGCCGCCGCCATGCCGGATGGCGTGGTGAACAACCTCCATCTCCACTTCACTGCCGAAGTGTTCCTGAACTGGAGCGGAACCTGGCAGATGCGCTGGGGCGCGGACGGCAGCGACGGCGAATTCATCTGCGAAGAGGGCGATATCGTCAGCGTTCCCACCTGGATCTTCCGTGGATTCACCAATGTGGGAGGTTCGCACGGTTGGCTGTTCACTGCCCTGGGCTTCGACAACACCGGAGGCATCATCTGGGGACCCTCGGTGCTGAAGGAGGCCGAAAAGCATGGCCTCTTCCTGACCCTGGACAACGAGCTGATCGATACGGTGGCCGGCGACACGATCCCGGAAAACGTGGAGGTCGTTCCGCCCCTGCCCCAGGCCGAGATCGACAGGCTGCGCACCTGGACCGCCGAGCAGATGCAGCAACGTGTGGTCCGCCAGCGCGATCTGAAGTGGAGCAGCCAACCGTTCCTGTGTAATGAACTGCCCGGCGGCGGGGCCGAGCTCGCCACGGTCATCGGTTACGGAATGACAGAGGACCGGGACCAGGTACCGCCGATACACTACCCGCACAACTTCAACCTCGCGTGGCTGCGTGCGGTCAAGGACGAGGGCATGCTCCAGCATCGCCACGACCACAGCCAGGTGTTGATGGGCTACCGCGGCACATGGCTGGTGACCCTGAACGACGGCGACCACAAGGTGGCGACCGTCCTCCGTCCCTACGACACGATTTCCGTGCCGGCGGGAGCCTGGCGGACCTTCACCGCAATGGATGACGAGGCCCAGATGCTGGTCGTGAACAGCGGCGACGGGCGCGTCCGTCTCGAATGGCCGTCCGAAACCATCCGGCACGCCGAAGACAAAGGCCACGCCGCCGACGCCGCTGGCTACGTCGCCGCGTGGAACGTCGTCCGATACTCCACAATCGACGACTGAGCGGGCAGATCATGGGGCCTCGCCCAGCGACACAACGGATCCGTACCTGGATCCGGGTGCCGGGCATGCTGTGCACCGCCGAAATCTTTACCGCTATGGATCCCTACCTCTGCCTAGGCGGCGCGACAGTGGACACACGGATCGAGGGCACCACCTTGGACGAAGCGGCGGAGCATCTCCTCGAGCTTGCCCGGAGGCAGGAGGGGCCGGTGGGGATCATCGGACTCTCACTGGGTGCAATTGTCGCGATGGCCGCGGCAGTGAAAGACCCGTCAATTTTCCACGCCGCAGTCCTGATCTCGACCAACCCCCGGGGACCCAGGCCCGAACAGATGCAGGCCTGGGAAGAATTGGTCCGACGCAACACGGCTGGCGCCTTCCCCGAAATCGCCGGTGACCTCGCGCCTGCCCTGTTCGCGCCGGCACGGATCACCGCCGCCCTACTCAGGACCGGAACAGCCATGGCCGAACACCACGGACCGCGAGTCTTCGCCGACCAGCTGGGCATACAACGGAGCCGCCGGGACCTTCGTACCGAGCTGCCACGGGTCGGCGCACGGACGCTGGTCCTCGCCGGATCCGAAGACCAGCTATGCACGCAGGACATGCACCAAGACATCGCCGCCGCCATGCCACACGCCGAACTTCACATCATGTCCGGCGCCGGCCATCTCATGACCCTCGAGGACCCGGCATCAACGGCCAACACCATCAACCACTGGAATCGAAGGAAAACTTCATGACAACCACCCCCCCGGGGCTGCGGGCCTACGGGTTCGACGGCCCCGTCGACTACATCGAACGCATCACCTACGACATCTGGAACCTGCCCCACCGCGATCTCGAGCTCATCCGCAAGTACTACGCGCCCAGCACGGCAATCCACCTCGACGCCGGCGACCTGGTGGGCGACGAGATCGTCATCGCCAACACCCATGCGCGGCTGGGTACCTACCCGGACTTCCACGGCGTCATCGATGACACGATCTGGACCGGTTCCGAAGAGGAAGGTTACCGGACCTCCATGCGCTGGACCTGGACCGGGACCGACACCGGCGGGACCGTCTACGGCCCCGCCACCGGGCGACCGGTGACATTCACCGCGATAGCCAACTGCATTGTGCACGGCGAAGTCATCGTCGAGGAATGGCTGGGTGCTAACCCGTTCGCCCAGGCACGTCAGCTGGGCTACTCCCTCGAGGAAGCCGTGCAGGCTACTCGATATCCCGCATCGCCCCGGGTGGCGCGCCCGTCCTTTGAGTTCACCCGCAGTACAGAGGGAGACCTGGTCCAGCAGGCATTTACCAGCGCCTTGGAAGGCCGGCTCGAATCCGGGCTCTATGCCGCCGATTGCCTCACCGACTTTGCCCCGGACCTCCAGCAGATCGGCGCCGCCGCCGTGGTGGAGTGGGCCGACGGTCTGCGCGCCGCCCTCGGACCCCTTGTCGTGGAGGTCGATGACCAGTACTCGCTGCCGGCCTCGGACACACTGCCGCTGCGCGTTGCCACCCAGTGGCGGATCGCGGGCACCGGAGCCAGGGGCCCTGTCGAGTTCAGCCTCATCAGCCACCACCATCTCGTTGAAGGCCGCGTCACGGCGCAGTGGCTGGCCTACGACGAACTCGCCCTCGCCCACCAGGGCATTGCTTTGCCCCAGCCAGCCACCGCCGCCTGATCACCAACCTTCCCGGAGAAAACTATGTCGCAGATCCTTAAGTCAGCCCTCCCGACCGGCCATACCGGCAGCAGCAAGCCGGAAGTCCGGGCCACCGTCGAGGCAATCATTGACGATATTCGTACCCGCGGGGACGTTGCCGTCCGCGAATACTCGGAGAAATTCGATGGTTGGAGCCCCGAATCCTTCCGGCTCACTCTCGAGCAGATCGAGGAGATCATTGCCACCCTGCCCCGGCAGGTGATCGATGACATCACGTTCGTCCAGGACCAGGTCCGCCGCTTCGCCCAGGCCCAGCGTGATTCCATGACGGACATTGAAATCGAGACGCTTCCCGGGGTCCGGTTGGGGCACCGGCACCTCCCTGTCGCCTCCGCCGGGGCCTACATCCCCGGCGGCCGCTACCCCCTGACCGCTTCAGCGCACATGACCATCATCACGGCCAAAGTCGCCGGCGTGCCCCGTGTGGCCGCGTGCACCCCGCCCATCCGCGGTAAGATCCCCGCAGCGACCATCGCGGCCGCACACATGGCGGGCGCGGATGAGATCTATCTGCTCGGCGGTGTGCAGGCCGTGACGGCCCTCGCCGTGGGTACCGAGGAAATTCCCAAAGTGAATCTCATTGCCGGCCCGGGCAATGCCTTCGTAGCCGAAGCCAAACGCCAGTTGTTCGGCGAGGTCGGCATCGACCTTTTCGCCGGTCCGACCGAGATCCTGGTCATCGCCGACGAGTACGCGGACCCGTTCATTGTCGCCGTGGACCTGCTCAGCCAGGCCGAACACGGCCCCGACTCCCCGGCCGTGCTCATCACCACCAGCGCCGCACTGGGCGCCCGGGTGCTGGAACATATTGAGCAGATCCTGCCGGGCATGCCCACCAAGGACTACGCCGGGCCGGCCTGGCGGGACCACGGCCAGATCCATGTCGTCGACACCCTTGACGAGGCCTATGCCTTGGCGGACACTTTCGCCTCCGAGCATGTCGAGGTCCTGACCCAGGAGCCCCGCGAGGCCTTGGATAAGATGCATGAGTACGGCGCGCTGTTCCTCGGCGAGGGCACCTGCGTCTCCTACGGCGACAAAGTTATCGGCACCAACCATGTCCTTCCCACCAAGGGCTCAGCCCGCTACACCGGCGGCCTTTGGGTGGGCAAATACCTGAAGACCGTCACCCACCAGGAAGTTACCGACACCGCATCCTCGGCGCTCCTAGGCGAGATCTGCGGCCGCGCCAGCAGGGTCGAATCCTTCGAAGGCCACGCCCGTTCCGGTGACGTCCGGGCCACTAAGTATGCCGGCGCCGACCTGCCCTGGGCCACCCTGCCAGTGACCGTGGACCAGCCGTGACAGGGCCATTGGCAGGACGCACCGCACTGGTCACCGGCGCCGGCAACGGCCTTGGCCAGGCGATGACCAAGCACCTGGTGGAGGCAGGCGCCCGGGTCATCATGGTCGGCCGGAACCTAGACAAACTCGTCCAGACCCGCGATGAACTCGGACTGACCGGGGACCAGTCCAGATTGGAAAGCTGCGACGTCGCCGATCCAGCCTCGGTCGATCAACTGGCACTGAGGCTCCGGGACGAATCCGTATCCATTCTGGTAAACAACGCTGGGATTCCCGGGCCGGTGTCCGACTTGGTCGACATCGATCCGGACGACTGGGACAACGTCTTCGCCACCAACGTGCGTGGCGTCTACCTGATCTGCCGGGCCTTTCTTCCTGCCATGATGAAATCCCGCAGCGGCGACATCATTAATATCGCATCAGTGAGCGGGAAACGGCCGCTGGTTGGGCGGACTCCCTACTGTGCATCGAAGATGGCCGTGATCGGGCTGACCACTACCCTGGCTGCCGAGGCCGGCCCGTATGACATCCGCGTCAACAGCCTCTCGCCCGGCCCGGTCCGTGGACCACGGATGGAACGCAACTTCCGGCTGGAAGCTGAACGCTCAGGAACCTCCTACGATCAGGCCGAGGCAGACTTCGTCTCCCGGGCAGCCCTGGGCCGCATGGTAGAGGAAGAGGAAGTCGGCCAGGCCCTGGTCGCGATACTGCAGATGCGAGGACTCACCGCAGCAGACATCGATCTGTCGGCCGGCATGGTGGCCCGATGATGTCAGGACGGTCACTGGAGCCGCTCAAAACACGCCTCGCCGCCGGCGACCGACTGCGCGGCCTGCTCGTCCGCGTGCCGGCACCGATGCTGATAGACATGGCCGGGACCAACGGTTACGACTTCATTTTCCTCGACACCGAACACGGGATCGCCGATCAGAAGGACATCGCCGAGCACATCACCGCCGCCCGGGCCGCGGGGCTTCCGACGCTGGTGCGCATCGGAGAAGGGGAGGCCGCCCTGGCGCTACGGGTTCTCGATGCCGGCGCGGAGGGCGTCATCGTGCCGCACGTCCGCACAGCCGAAGAAGCTTCGGCCGCGGTCCGTATGTCCCATTACCCGCCTCTCGGGGACCGTGGCTTCGCCACCTACACGGCTGCGGGCCAATGGGGCAAAACCTCCCCGGCAGACCACGCCGCGCAGACCGCAGCCCGGACCCTAGTCATTGCAATGATTGAGGACGCCGATGGCGTATCCAACGCCGGCGCCATCGCACAGACCCCCGGTGTAGATGTCATCTTCGTGGGCCCTTCGGACCTGGCCGCGGCTTTGGGATATGACGCAGCCCGGGCGGACGACGCCCGGCTGCAGGTCTGGGCTGCTGCGGCAGGGCGCCCTGTCATGGCAATCGCCTCCACCGCGTCCCAGGCCCGCAAGGCCTGGGAACAAGGAGCCGCGATGGTGGTCCTGAACGCGCAATCAGCCATCGACGACTGCCTGGCTGACTGGGCGGCCACGTCCTGAAGACATCAAAAGGAGGGGCTCCGGTCGGCACAACCGGAGCCCCTCCTTTCGTCATGTTGTGACGGCGTCAGTCCGCCACCGACGTACGGGCCGCTGCGTCGGCAAAGTCGCCAAGATAGTCGACGGTGAAGTGCATCAGCTTCTCCACAGAACCCACCGTGAAATACTCGTCAGCGGCATGGGCCCGATCGCCATGGCCGAGCCCTGCCACACTGAACGGGATCTGCTTGCCCAAAGCGGTGAAGAGCGAGGCCGGGCAGCAGTTGTTCGCGATCGGCCACACCGCTGTCTCCACCCCGTATCGGGCGGCCGTGACAATCCCCGCATCCAGCAGGACATCATGGTCATCGGGCATCGACGGCGCACCGGCATAACCGCGCGGAATGTCAATGTCCACGTGGCCGAAGCCTCGCCGGTCCAGATGCCCGCGCAGGGCCTTGACAAACTCCTCTGGAGTCAACCCGGGCGGAAACCGGAAATCAACTCTAGCGCTGGCTTCCCCGGGGAGCGAGGTATAGAACGTCGGGCCCTGGTAGCCCCCGGTAATACCCTGGATGTTCATATTGACACCGGTCATGTAATTTTCCACATGGTCCGCAATGTCTTTACCGGCCAGCGCCCGTTCAACGTGCAGGTTGCCCAGCATATTTGCCGACCATGCTGGATTCTCACGGAAACCGGCCGATACCTTGGCGATGTCGTCGGCGAACTGCAGCGAGGCCGCCTCCGCGACAGCTCCTACCCCATCGATGGTGACCCGTTGCTCATCGTCATACATCGTGCCCAGGGCCCGCACCAGCTGCATCATGGGAGCGTCGATCCACGCCGAATTCCCAGCCCAGATATGCCGCCCATCGGCAGGACCGCCCCATGCACCGCCACGGCAAGTAATCTGTGCAAACACACACCCCTTAAACCCACGGCGGACCGTCATGACGCCCGAGGAATTCTGCTGCATGCAGGGCAGCCAGATGCCGTCGGCACTCAGCAGCAGCTCCCGGTGTTCCTCCACAAATCCCGGCAAGCTCGGGCTGCCGATCTCCTCTTCTCCTTCTATCACGAAGATCAGGTTGACCGGCAACTCCACACCGGCCTGCTGCATGGCCTCGACCGCGAGAATCGCGGCGATCACAGGTCCCTTGTGATTATTGGCACCCCTGCCGGCCACCACCGGGCCAAGGTGGGGCAACAGTCCGAGATCGCGGGCATCAATAACCTCAGCTGCCAGCGGGTCCACCGTCCACTCATGCGCCATTGTCGGCGTCACATCGTATAGTCCATACACAATCAAGGTGGGAGCCGACGGCATAGATGACCGGGCCGTCCCCAAAACGACCGGATAGCCTGCCGTGGGAACGATCGCGGCGTCAGGGCACACACGGCCCAACAGTGCGGAAAAATACTCCGCAGCAGCTCCGATCCCCTCACCGGTGTCGCTGAATGAAGGCATGCGCAACGCGCGGCGAACCTCCTCCAACGCCGCATCGCCTTCGGCGTCGATGATCTGATGGGCCGGAGTGGACTCCGCACGTGGACCGCTGATTTTTGCATTCATCCAGCAATTATCAGCTATGCATACGTATACCTCAATCCCGTGCCACGTGCGGTCCCGGAACAGCTGAGTTAAATAGTTCCGCGTACGGCGTCCGGCCGGAGACGGAACAAGTCAGAACGACCTGCGCCGGAACGCGGGGTAGCGGAAGTGCGAGCCACCTGGATCACCGGTATTGCTCCGGGGAAACGTGCACCCAACACGGCCAGCTCACTAATCCAGGTCGTTATCCGCCGCTTCCTGCCTGTGGTGGTTCCCTAAGTCAGCCCTCCATGACCTGCCTGATCCCGAACTCGCCCACGGCGAACATCCGCGGGTTGTCGTCGGAGTTGCTCAGTATGGCGGTGGACAGGACGAGAGCCCAGCCCTGGCCCTCATCCAGGTGTCCCCTTGCACCGCAGGGCCAAAGGAGTCGATGAAGCGCTGGCGGGCGCCGGCGTCGAACATCAGCCACGCCACGGCAAGATCGACAGCCGGGTCCCCGGCCCCGACGTCGCCGAAATCGATAACACCAGCCAGCGTGCCGTCGTCCGCCAGCAGAATGTTGCCCGGGTGAAGGTCCCCATGGAGCATCATCGCCGGACCATCCCAGGCATTTGCGGTGCAGGCCTGCGCCCATACGGCGCCGAGTGCTGCCGTCTGCGGGTAGCGCTCGCGGTCCCCGAGCCGTTCCACCACCCCCGAGTCACGATCTGTCAGCGGCACACCGCGGAAAGGATTCACCGGGACGCCGGCTTCGGCGGGCATGTGGAGCGACAGGAGGAATGCGGCCAGACCTTCAGCGGCCGGTCCGCGCTCAGCGGGGTCGACGTCAGCCGCGGCGGCGCCAGGGATCCACCGCACGATGCTCCACGGCCACGGAAAGCCCGACGTCGGCCGGCCGGCATGGACGGGTCCCAGCCATTCGCAACCCGTGCCAGAGGAAGATCGCGGAGGTCGGGACGCTGCTGCCGGACAAGGCACTGGACGACCGTCTCGCTCACGTCCACCGTGGCTGGTGGCATTTCCGCACCTGCCGAACGGCCACCTATTGTGCCCAGTCGGCGTCATCGTAGGGACGGCCCCGGAAGTGGGCGCGGAGGTACTCCCCCACCACGGCGGCCCCCAGATCATCGGTCTCGGGCGCCACCACCCGGCCGCCAACCCGGCGCGCCATCCGCTGGACGAACCGTTCCAGGCCTGGATCGTCGCCGAGCCGGAAGAAGGTGGCCTGGGTGCCGGCACGCCCCAGGCGGTCCAGTTCGGCCACGGTGATCCGGATGGTCTCCGGGTCCGGCGGGTAGTCGAACCAGGTCTCGCCGCCGGGAAGCAGGTGCGCGGTTGGTTCGCCGTCGGTCACCACCAAGAGGACCGGCTGCATGGACGGGTGCTTGCGGAAGAACCGGCCGGCCAGCAGTAAACCGTGGTGCAGATTGGTTCCCTTGCTCTGGAAGGGCGGCAAGGCGGTGAGCTCGCCAATGTCCATGGGCTGCGCGTAACGGCCGAACGTGATCAGCTGCAGCCGGTCGCCGCGGAAGCGCGTTGTAATGAGGTGGTGCAGGGCGAGCGCGGTTCGTTTCATGGGCACCCAGCGTCCTTGGGCGGCCATCGAGAAGGACACGTCCACGAGCAGGACCACGGCGGCCTGGGTGCGCGCCTCAGTTTCCGCCACCTCAATGTCGTCCGCGGCGAGGCGCAGCCCGCTGCCCGGGTCTCCGCCGTCGGCAATCGTCCGGCGGATCGCGTTGGTGATGGTCCGCGTAACGTCCCACGGCTCGGCGTCACCGAACTCCCACGGGCGGCTGGAGCCGGTCTGCTCCCCCGCTGCCCCGGCAACGCGCGTGTCCCGGCGCCCCTGCCGGCTGGAGAGTCGCTTCGCCGTATCCCGCAGCAGCGCCCGCCCGAGCCGCCGCATGGACTGCGGTGACAACCGGAGATCGCCGTCCGCCCCGCGTTGGAGGTACCCGCCGTCGTGCATTGCGCGCTCAATCTCCGCAAGGGTGCGTGCCGTCACGGCGGCATCCTGCCCGAGCTGGCGGGCGAGCGCGTCGAGGTCCAGGTCGTCCAGGCTGGATCCGTTGTAGGACTGGGAGAGCTGCTCGGACAGCTCGTCCAGCTCGGCGAGGTCCTGCAGCATACCCGTGCCGTCGCCCAGGCCGAGCCCCTCCTCGCCCTCGAAGCGTTCGGAGCCGGTCCAGTCTTCGCCGGGGCGCAGAGCGCGCAGGTTGTCGTCGAGTTGGCCGAGCTGGGCCATGAGTTGGGGCGAGCCGAACGCCTGGGCGGAGAGGTTCATCAGCTCCTCCCGCTGCTCCTTGGACATGGATTGCAGCATCCGCTGGGCTGCGGCCGCGCGCTGGGCGAGGGCGTCGATCAGTTCCTCGACGGACTGTGGATTCTCGGGAAAGTGGTGGCCGTGTTTGGCCATGAAGTTCTGGAAGTCCATGTCGGTGTCCTCGCCGCGCCGGTGTTTGTCGAGGAGCCCGTTGAGGTCCTGCAGCATCTCGTTGACGGCCGCACGGTCCTCATCGGTGGCGTTCTCCAGCGCCTGCTTCATGCCGGCGAACCGCTGGTCAAGGACCTCGCGGCCCAGCAGGTCCTTGATCCGCTCGTAGGCTTCCCGGGCCGTGCTCGACTGCCAGTCGTAGGAGGCCAGTTCGTTGACCGCTGCAGCCGTGGACCGGGGCAGGTTCTGCAGCTGCATCTCCCGGAAGGAGCGGTCTGTGTTGTCCATCATCGCGTCGCGGGCCAGCTGTTTGCGTTCCTCCAGCACCGCGGTGTCCAGCAGTTTCTGGACTTCGTTCAGGGTGCCGTCCAGCTTGTGCCGGCCCAGGAGGTCCTTGCGGCGCTGCTGGACGCGGCCGGCGAGGTCGTCCAGGCCTTCGCGGCTGCGGCCGCCGCGGCGCAGGTACTCCTGGAGGGCGTGCCGGGGTGAGTAGCCGGCCATGACGTCCTCGGCCACGGCGTCCAGCGCTTCCGCCAGGTCCACCGGCGGCGCGAGCGGATCCGGCCCGCCCCTGTACCGGCTGTACCTGGACCGGTTGTGAACGCTCATGGCCCTCCTGTCCTCAAGCTTTCGAACTACGCGAGGTAGCTTTTAGCCGTAAACCGTCGCCTCGTCGTCGGACTCCTTGGCGATCCGCCGTGCGAGGTAGAGGCCTTCCAAGGCCAGTTCGACGGCGGCGGCTCGCTGCCCGTCGTTCGTCGCCCCCAGGCGCTCACTGATGTCGTCGTAGAGGCGGGAGCCGTTGAGCGACGGGAGGTTGTCCAGGAACTCCCGCGCGGTGACCAGTTCCCCGGTGGTCACCGTGGTGTGGCCGTCGAGCGCGGCCACAAGCTGCCCCATGTCGATGCCATGGAAGTGCGCCCGCACAGCTTCCGCGGTGGCCATGCGCAGGAGATGGTCCAGGATCTCCTGTTCACGCCCTTCCTCACCGGACTCGAACTCAATCTTGCCGCCTAGGACTTCCACCGCCGCGTCCAGGTCGATGATCCGGGCCACGGCCTCATCCTCGCCGCGCACACTGGCCCGGCGAAGGGCTGCCGCGGCGACGGTTTCGGCGCCCGCGATGGCGAAGCGTGCGGACACCCCGGAGGTCTGGTTGATCGCCGGGGACTGCCGCAGCGCCCGGGTGTAACGGGCCAGGATCTCGAGGATGACGGGCGGGACGCCGGCCACCAGCTGCCCCTCCTGCTTGATGACGGCCACCTCGTCGTCAAGCTCCAGGGGGTAGTGGGTGCGGATCTCGGCGCCGAAGCGGTCCCGCAGCGGCGTGATGATCCGGCCGCGGTTCGTGTAATCCTCGGGGTTGGCGGACGCGACCACGAGGACGTCCAACGGCAGGCGCAGCACGTAGCCGCGGATCTGGATGTCGCGTTCCTCCATCACGTTCAGCATCGAAACCTGGATGCGCTCGGCGAGGTCGGGCAGCTCGTTGATGGCTATGATTCCGCGGTTTGAACGCGGGACCAGGCCGTAGTGGATGGTTTCCGGGTCCCCGAGGCGTCGGCCCTCGGCCACGCGCATCGGGTCGATGTCCCCGATCAGGTCGGCGACGGAGGTGTCCGGCGTCGCGAGCTTTTCGACGTACCGTTCGGAGCGGTGGCGCCAGGCCACCCGCAGCCGGTCCCCTTCGGTGAGGACGCGGGCACGGGATTGCTCGGTGATGGGTTCGTACGGGTGTTCGTTGAGTTCCGATTCCTCGATCACCGGCGACCACTCGTCCAGCAGCCCGGCCAGGGTGCGCAGCAGCCGGGTCTTGCCCTGCCCCCGTTCGCCGAGCAGGACGATGTCGTGGCCGGCGAGCAGGGCCCGCTCGAGCTGGGGCAGGACGGTCCGGCTGAAACCGAACATCCCGGGCCAGGGATCGGTGCCGGCGGCGAGCGCGGCGAGCAGGTTGTCGCGGATTTCGCGGCGCAGGTCCTTGTGCACGTGGCCGGAGGCACGCAGTTCACCAACGGTGAAGATATCGGGGCGATCACTCACTCCTCTACGGTAGACCTCTACAGGGCGGGGATCGAGAGATTTGTCCAGATTCCCTGCTCTCAGGCCGCTGTGCGTCTTACGCTTGATCCTGATGACTGCAGCCATGCCGCCGGAATCGCCGGCACCTCCTTCGGGTCCGGCTGGCACCCCCGCTTCTTTTGGTGCGCCACGGGGAGACCCCGGTCATGCGGCCCCTGAAAGTGCACTTGGTAGGGCTTAGGCAATAGTCTGGCCAGATGGGGACCAAGGCCGTGAACACCGGCGAACAGATGGACAGACAGTCGCGTATTCTCGAGGCGGCGCTGGATCTGCTGTCCCGCCACGGCATCTCGGGTGTGAGCATGCGGGCTGTGGCCCGCGAAGCCGGCGTCGCGCTTGGCCTGGTGAACTACTACTACGACGACAAGACGAGCCTGATACGGGCTGCCCTGCGCCGGGTCGACGAGCACGACCTTCTGCTGGTGGCGCCGGACCCGTCGTCAGGCCCGGAGGAACAGTTGCGCCAGGCCCTGCGGCGAGTGGCAGCCGCTGACCTGCTGACCACCCGTTATCTGTCCCTGCGCCTCCACCTTTGGGCCCTGGCCCAGGCGGACGAGGGCTATGCCCAGATCAACGCCGAGGCCTTCGACCGCTATCTCGACGGCCTCGCTGCACTGGTTTCCAACGCCCTACCCGGCCTCTCCTGGGAGGCCTGCCGGGAGCGGGCGGCCGACATTGTGGTCATCCAAAACGGCATGTGGCTGACGGCGCTTCTCGGCGTTGATGAGGCCTCCATCCAGAGAAGTATCGCCCGCACGGAACAGATCGCCTTCGCGCCGCTTAAGGAGTAGGCCCGCCACGTAGCATTGAACGAGTGTTCAAAAAAGTATTGAACACTCGTTCAATGTCAGCTACTGTCCTTCCTATGACTTACGCCACACCCCTTCGGGACGTCCCCCACACCAAAAAAACTGAAACAGCCTCCACCCTGTTCATCAACGGTGCTTGGGAGGCAGCCGCCTCGGGCGCTGTCCGCGAAATCCGAAACCCCGCCGACGGCGAACTGGTGGCCACGGTCTCGGAGGCCGGCCGGGAGGATGCGGAACGCGCCATTGCCGCAGCCCGTGCAGCCTTCGACTCCGGAACCTGGTCGAACATCCCGGCCCCCGAGCGCGGCACCTTCCTCCTGAAAGTCGCCGCCGGACTGCGCGAACGCCGGGAAAAGTTCGCCCGCGCCGAGTCGCTGGACACCGGCAAGCGCATGGTCGAAAGCCGCATCGACATGGACGATATTGCCGCCTGCTTCGAGTACTTCGGCAGGCTCGCCGGGCAGCAGGCGGGCCGCATGGTCGACGCCGGGAACCCCGCCGTCGTCAGCAAAATCGTCTACGAACCCGTTGGCGTCTGCGGCCTGATCACGCCGTGGAACTACCCCCTGCTCCAGGCGGCGTGGAAGATCGCGCCCGCACTGGCCGCCGGCTGCACGTTCGTCCTCAAGCCCTCCGAGCTGACCCCGTCCACAGCCATCCTGGCCATGCAACTGCTTCAGGACCTCGGCCTGCCGGACGGCGTCGCCAACCTCGTGACCGGCGCCGGCGCGGAGGCGGGCGCACCGCTCTCGGAACACCCCGCCGTCGACCTCGTGTCCTTCACCGGCGGGCTGGAAACCGGCAAGCGCATCGCGGCGGCCGCCGCCGGCACCGTCAAGAAGGTGGCCCTGGAGCTTGGCGGCAAGAACCCCAACGTGGTGTTCGCGGACGCGGACTTCGATGCCGCCGTCGACAATGCCCTGAATGGCGCGTTCGTCCACTCCGGGCAGGTCTGCTCCGCCGGGGCGCGGCTGGTGGTGGAGGAATCGATTGCCGAACGCTTCGTGGACGAGCTGGTCCGGCGTGCCCGGGACGTCCGGCTCGGCGGGCCATTCGATGACGCGGCAGAAACCGGCCCGCTGATTTCGGGGGCCCACCGCGACAAAGTCCACGCCTACGTTCAGCGCGGCATCCAGGAGGGTGCTCGGCTGCGGACCGGCGGCGCGGCGCCGCAAGGAGAAAAATACGACGGCGGGTTCTACTACCAGCCCACCATCCTGGACCGGGTGGAAAGAGGCATGTCCGTGGTCATCGACGAGGCGTTCGGCCCGGTGGTGACGGTGGAAACGTTCCGCACCGAGGACGAAGCGGTAGCTACCGCCAACGACACCATCTATGGCCTGGCCGGCGCAGTCTGGACCCAGGACGCCGGCAAGGCGCAGCGCGTGGCATCCCGGCTGCGGCACGGCACGGTCTGGATCAACGACTACCACCCCTACCTCCCCCAGGCCGAGTGGGGCGGCTTCGGGCAGTCCGGCGTCGGCCGCGAGCTTGGCCCCACAGGGCTGGCCGAATACCAGGAAGCCAAGCACATCTACCAGAACACCAGCCCGCAGGTGACCGGCTGGTTCGCCGACCACGGCAAGGAGAACTAGATGCACTACGACACCATCGACGACGCCACCGAGCGTGGGTTCGACTACATCGTCATCGGCGGCGGATCCGCAGGTGCCGCCGTCGCCGCCCGGCTGAGCGAGGATCCGGACGTCACCGTGGCCCTCGTGGAGGCCGGCCCGGATGACCGCAACCTGCCCGAAATCCTGCAACTGGACCGCTGGATGGAACTGCTCGAATCCGGCTACGACTGGGACTACCCGGTGGAACCGCAGGAAAACGGCAACTCCTTCATGCGCCACGCCCGTGCCAAGGTGATGGGCGGCTGCTCGAGCCACAACTCCTGCATCGCCTTCTGGGCACCGCGCGAGGACCTGGACGAGTGGGAGTCAAAGCACGGCGCCACCGGCTGGAACGCCGATGCCGCCTGGCGCCTCTACAAGCGGCTGGAAACCAACGAGGACGCCGGCCCGGACGCACCCCACCACGGGGACTCCGGACCCGTGCACCTGATGAACGTGCCCCCGGTGGACCCTGCCGGCGTCGCGCTTCTGGACGCCTGCGAACAGACGGGCATTCCCCGTGCGAAGTTCAACACCGGAACCACCGTGACCAACGGGGCCAACTTCTTCCAGATCAACCGTCGCGCGGACGGCACCCGGGCCTCCAGCTCGGTCTCCTACATCCATCCCATCATCGACCGCGAAAACTTCACCCTGCTCACGGGCCTCCGCGCCCGCCAGCTGGTGTTCGACGCGGACAAGCGCTGCACCGGCGTGGACGTGGTGGACTCCGCCTTCGGCCGGACCCACCGGCTCTCCGCCCACCGCGAGGTCATTCTGTCCACCGGCGCCATCGACTCCCCCAAGCTGCTGATGCTCTCCGGGATCGGCCCGGCAGCCCACCTGGCTCAGCACGGCATCGAGGTGCTGGTGGACTCCCCCGGCGTGGGCGAAAACCTGCAGGACCACCCCGAAGGCGTGGTCCAGTTCGAGGCTAGACAGCCCATGGTGCAGACCTCCACCCAGTGGTGGGAGATCGGCATCTTCACCCCCACCGAGGAGGGCCTGGACCGCCCGGACCTGATGATGCACTACGGTTCGGTTCCGTTCGACATGAACACCCTGCGGTACGGCTACCCGACCACCGAGAACGGCTTTTCCCTCACCCCGAACGTCACGCACGCCCGCTCCCGCGGCACCGTCAGGCTGCGCAGCCGCGATTTCCGCGACAAGCCCATGGTGGATCCGCGCTATTTCACGGATCCCGACGGCCACGATATGCGGGTCATGGTGGCCGGCATCCGCAAGGCGCGCGAAATCGCCGCCCAGCCCGCCATGGCCGAATGGACCGGCCGCGAGCTATCGCCCGGCGTCGAGGCGCAGACGGACGAGGAGCTGCGGGAGTACATCCGCAAGACCCACAACACCGTGTACCACCCGGTGGGTACGGTCCGGATGGGGCCGCCCGACGACGGGATGTCACCGCTGGATCCCGAGCTGCGGGTCAAGGGCGTCACCGGCCTGCGCGTGGCGGATGCCTCCGTGATGCCTGAACACGTCACCGTCAATCCCAACATCACCGTCATGATGATCGGCGAGCGTTGTGCTGATTTGATTCGGGCCGACCTCATCCGCGCCGGCCACACCGATGGCGCTGTAAGGGAAGGGGTGGAGCTCAGCCCGTCCTTCGCCTGAGAGGCGAACTCTGGAGGCTTTTTGATCCCGCGTCCAATGGTGGCCGCGGGGTGCATCGTCGTACTTTTCTGACATAGGAGTTCACATTTTGGAACCCAGCAAGAGTATTGATTCAAGCGGCATGGACGAATTTGGCTACACCCAGACCCTGGACCGGAGCATCGGCAAGTTTGCCAGCTTCGCCGCAGGTGTCAGCTACATCTCCATCCTCACCGGCGTCTTCCAACTGTTCTACTTTGGTTTTTCCATGGCCGGACCGGCGTACGCCTGGTCCTGGCCCATCGTCTTCGTCGGCCAGCTGATGGTGGCGCTGTGTTTTGCCGAACTGGCGGGCCGGTACCCCGTCGCCGGGTCGGTGTACAACTGGGCCAAGCGGCTCTCGTCCGGGACCTCGTCCTGGCTGGCCGGCTGGCTGCTGATGCTGTCCTCCATCATGGCGCTCGGGTCAGTGGCGCTGGCCCTGCAGCTCACCCTGCCGCAGCTCTGGTCCGGCTTCCAGTTCGTCGGTGACGGCACCGGTCCCTACGACTTCGCCATGAACGGCGTGGTGCTGGCCACCATCATGATCACCATCTCCACGCTCATCAACGCGTTCGGCGTGAAGCTGATGACCAGGATCAACAGCATCGGCGTCTTCGTAGAGCTGACCGCGGCCGTGCTGCTGATCCTGGCGCTGGGCTGGCACGTGGTGCGGGGCCCCGAGGTCTTCTTCGACACCGCCGGCTTCGGCGAGGGCCACGACCTGGGCTTCTTCGGCGTCTTCCTGATCGGCGCCATGGCGTCCGGCTACGTCATGTACGGCTTCGACACCGCCAGCTCCCTCGGCGAGGAAACGAAGGACCCCAAGCGCACGGCACCCAAGGCCATCCTGCGCGCCGTCACGGCCTCGTTCGTGCTGGGCGGGCTGATTCTGTTCTTCGGCATCTTGGCCGCACCGGACCTGAACGACCCCCTGGTGGGATCCGCCGACGGCGGCCTCCAGTACATCGTGCTCTCCGTCCTCGGCGGGCCTTTCGGCAAGGCCTTCCTGGCATGCATCGTGGTGGCCGTTGTGGTCTGCACCCTGGCTGTCCACGCTGCCGCCATCCGCATGATGTTCGCCATGGCCCGGGACAACAACCTGCCGTTCAGCCGGCAGCTCAGAAAGGTGGACCCGGTCCGCAGGACCCCCAAGGTCGCGGCGATCGTGATCGGTGTCATCGCCGTCATCCCGCTGCTGGTCAACGTCACGCAGCCTGCCATCTTTACCATTCTGTCCAGCATCAGCATCGTCCTGATCTACCTGTCCTACCTCCTGGTCACGGTTCCCCTGCTGCGGAAGCGGCTCCTGAAGCAGTGGCCGCTGCGGGATGAACAGTCCGAATCCGGGTTCACAACAGGCAAATGGGGACTGCCGGTGAACATCGTGGCGGTCCTCTGGGGCGGGGCCATGACGGTGAATCTGGTGTGGCCCCGCCCGGAGATCTACAACTCGGTGCCGCCCTTCGAGTGGTACCTGCAGTGGGGCGGGGTGATATTCGTGGCCGCCGTGATCATTGGCGGGACCCTGCTCTACCGCCTGAAGATCCGCCACCAGACCGGGGTGCTGGCCGAGCACGCCGCGGCAGTCGCAGCGCATCCGTCGTCGGCGGGCGCCGTGCCGCACGAAGCCCCGGAGGATGCCCTAAAAGTCAAGGTAGCCGCGTCGGAAGCGCAGTAACGCCCAGCAGCAAGGCCGACGACGGCACTCACGTGAGTGCCGTCGTCGGCCTTTTGTGCCGGTGGCCCCCGCGCATATGAGTGACCTAACGTCACACAACGTGACGGCCTCCGGATCCGGACAAGCAACGCCCTACCCTTGAAGCGTGACTTTGACTACGATCCGCACCGCCGCCGCGAGCTCCCTCGCCGCCGCCGGTCTCCTGTTTACCCTCGCCGCCTGTTCCGCACCGGCCGCGACCCAGCCAACCACCGCTGCCCCCACGACGACGGCAACGGCCTCACCCAGCGCCTCTGGACCCTGCGCGGGCGTGAAGGTCATCGTCGATTCGGGCGCCCTGAAGCAGGCTGCTGCCGATACCTCCGTGTGCGTGGCTGTGGACGCGGCGACTCCCGTTTCCAAGGTGCTCGACGAGGCTAAGGTGAAAACCGTGGGCACTACCGACTACCCCAATGAACTGGTGTGCCGTGTGAATGGTGTGCCCGCCGCAGACTTCGACATCACCCACAAGGGCGGCACGTACCGGGAAGAGTGCGGCAAGATGCCCGCCGCCTTCGCCTACTGGTCTCTCTGGGTTAAGCCGGCCACCGGCGACTGGGCCTACGCGCAGGAAGGCCTCGCCACCCTCCAGGTAAGCCCGGGTGAGAGCCTGGAACTGCTGTACACGCTCGACGGCGAACCGGCCGCACCGGCAGCATGACCTTTCGACCCGCGCCGTTACGCGCAGCGGCGGCTCTGGCCGTCGTCTTCATCGCGGCGCGGGTCATCTACCGCATCCTTTTCAACGGGGCGGGCATTGGCGAACCGGTCCTGCTCGACCTGCCGGCGGTTCGGCTGCCTGCCCCCTACGCGCATGTGGTCTTCCTCGGTCCGGTCACCGGATCTGGCCTGTGGCAGGCGGTCCTGTCCGCCCTGCCGATTGCCGGGATGTTCCTCGCTTTCGGTCTGCTCAACGCCTGGGTAGATGTGGCCCGCGGCTTTGTCCACCTGGCCCGCCGCGGTCCCATGCAGGGCCTGGCCCGGACGCTTGTGGTGGCGTGGGCGGCGCTCCCGGCACTCTCCGACGCCGTGACCTCCGTCCGCCTGGCGTTCCGGTTGCGGGGCGAACGCTTCGGACCGCGCGCCCTAGTGCCCGTGCTCGAGCGCACCCTGGAGCACGCCAGCCGGGTTGCCGCGGCCCTGGAGCTGCGCGGGTTCGGGAGCCGGGCAGCACACCAATCCGCGCAAGGTACCGAAGCGCCGGTTACCGTCCGGGACGCAGAATTCCGCATCGGTGATGCGCAGGTGCGCGTTGCTGGTTTCACGCCGTCCAGCGGGTCCATAACGGTCATTACCGGGCCGACGGGCTCCGGCAAGTCCACCATCCTGCGGGGCATCGCCGGCCTCCTCTCACACGTTGACGGTGGAGAAATTGCCGGCACGGTGCTCGTCGCCGGAACGGACCGTGCCACCACGCCGCCGCGCGATACCGCCCGCCTCATCGGCGTCGTCCTGCAGAATCCCCGCGCCGCCTTCGCCTCCACCCGGGTCCGGGACGAAATCTCCCTGGCCCTTGAGCTGCGCTGTGTGGCTTCCGGTACCGCCAAGGCCAGGGTCCTGGAGGTCGCCGAGCGGATCGGTGTGACGGCGCTGCTGGACCGCACCATCAGCACCCTCTCCGCGGGTGAGGCAACGCTCGTAGCCATCGCCGCCGCAGTGGTGGAGCATCCGGCCCTGCTTTTGGTGGACGAGCCCCTGGCCGACCTTGACACCGCAGCACGCACACACGTTATCGCCGTGCTCCACGCCCTCGCCCGGGACGCCGGTGTCTGCGTCATCGTGGCGGAGCACCGGGCCGCGCCGCTCGTCCCGGTTGCCGGCTCCTGGTGGACCATTGACGACGGCGCCCTGGTACCCGGTGCCGCGCCGTCCGCTTCCCCGACGGTTGGGCACCCTACGCCGGCGCCGCCGGCGGAGCACACGCCTGTGCTGACGGCGGCAAACCTTGCGGTGCACCGCAAGGGCAAGCCGCTCGTGCTGGATGCGTCCCTGACCCTGCACCGCGGCGAAGTGGTGGCCTTGGTGGGGCCGAACGGGGCCGGGAAGTCGTCCCTCCTGGTGGCGCTCGCCCTCGGTGAAGGGACGGTTCGTCAAGGGACGGTCGACGGCGGCCGCGTCGCCCTCGTGCCGGACGCCTCGGACGACCTTTTCACGAGGGATACGGTGGCAGCAGAGCTCCACGCCGCCGAACGGCGCCAGACTCGCCGAAAGCACGTCGGGCACCCTGCGCCTGGCTCCGCGGCGTCACACCTGGCCCGCTTGCGGGGAGACGTCCGGATGCCCATTGGGCACGAGCATCCCCGGGACCTCTCTGCCGGGGAGCGCAGGATCCTGGCCATCGCGCTGCAGACCATGGACAATCCTCAAGTGCTCCTGATCGATGAACCCACCCGCGGACTCGATCCTGCCGCGCGCACCGCAGTCTCGGCGGCGCTGCGGGCCGCAGCGGACTCCGGTGCGGCGGTCCTGATCGCCACGCACGACCACGACTTTGCCCACGGCCTCGGCGCCCGGATCCTCCCGATGCGTGACGGCGTCGTGCCCTCCGTGGTGGCCGAAGTCCCGGAACCGCACCTACCGCTTCCCCGGCAAGCAGGTGCAAGACCAAAACCACGGGTCATCGAACCAGACATCCAGAGCGCGGCCAGACAGCACCGCATCCGGATGCCGCGCGGCGTTGAGCTCCCTGTCCTCGCCGCGGCCAACCTTCTTGCCCTCGCCGCGTTCTGCTGGCCGCTGCTCGCGGCGGCCTTCCCGGAGGATGCAGCCGCGGCCCTCCCCTACGCGGCGCTGGCCATCGCGCCGCTCGCTGCCGTCGCCGTCGTTGTGTCCATGGATGGCTCGGTCCGCTCCGCACACACGGTGGCGCTGCTCGGCGTCCTGGCCGCCGTAGGTTCCGCAGTTCGGGTGGCGAGCACCGGCGTCGGGGGCGTGGAGGCAGTCTTCATCCTGCTGGTCCTGGCCGGCCGGGCGTTCGGTGCCCGTTTCGGCATGCTCCTCGGCGCCGCCACCATCGCCCTCTCAAGCGCACTGTGGGGTGGCATCGGGCCCTGGACACCGTTCCAGATCTTCGCCTGTGCGTGGGTGGGCGCCGGGGCCGGCCTGCTCCCGCGCCGGGTGCGCGGGAAAGCAGAACTGTGGATGCTGGCCGGCTACGGCGCCGTGGCGTCTTACCTGTTCGGCCTGCTCACCAACCTGTGGTTCTGGCCCTTCGCGGTCGGTGCCGGCACGGGCATCTCCTACGTGCCCGGCGCGTCGCTGGGGACCAATATGAGCAGCTTCCTGCTCTACTCGCTGGTGACCTCGACGGCGGGCTGGGACACCCTGCGTGCCATCACCACCATCGTCGGAATCGCCGTGGTGGGGCGGGCCATTCTTGCCGCCCTGCGGCGGGTGAAGCCGGTCTCCAGCGCGGTTTCTGGACCCGGCGGGCAAGCCGGGCAGGCTCAATCCGACCAGGCCAAAGACCGGCTTCAACCTACACCTTGAAGTACTTCGCCTCCGGGTGGTGGAACACAAACGCGTCGGTGGACTGTTCGGGGTGCAGCATCAGCTCATCGCTCAGGACCACGCCCATCCTTTCGGGCTTCAGCAGCTCCGTCACCTTCCGGCGGTCCTCCATGTCCGGGCACGCAGGGTATCCGAGTGAGAACCGCGCACCACGGTAGTCGAGCTTGAACAGGCCGGCCTTGTCCTTCGGCTCCTCGGCCGCGAATCCCAGCTCCGAGCGGATGCGTGCATGCCAGAACTCCGCGAGCGCCTCGGTGAGCTGCATGACCAGGCCGTTGAGCTCGTAGTAGTCGCGGTAGTGGTTCCCGGCGAACAGCTCGGACGTCACCTCCTCGATCTTTGAACCGGCGGTGACCAGCTGCACCGGCAGGACGTCCACCTGCCCCGTCTCGCGCGAGCGCACAAAGTCGGCCAGGCACAGGTGCCGGTCGCGGCGCTGGCGCGGGAAGTCGAACCGCAGCCGCTCGGTGCCGATCGGACCGCCGGAACCACCGTCGGGGGCGAGCAGCCCCGCGGTGCCGAGGACGCCGTCGTGATCCTCCCCGTGGTGCAGCACCACCACCTGTTCCCCCTCGGAGACCACCGGGAAATAGCCGTAGGCGACGGACGCATCAAGCATGCCCTCGCCGAGGATTCGGTCCAGCCAGTACCGCAGGCGGGGCCGGCCCTCGCGCTCCACCAGTTCCTCATAGGAGGCGCCGTCATCGCCGCGGCCGGGCTTGAGCCCCCACTGCCCCATGAAGGTGGCGCGCTCATCGAGCATGGCGGCGTAGTCGTGGAGTGCCACGCCGCGCACAATGCGCGTGCCCCAGAACGGCGGCGCGGGCACGAGGTTGTTGGCGGCCACGTCGGACCGGCCGGGCATTGCCTCCGGTTCGGTCACCGTGAACTTCGGGCCGCCTTTATGGATCCGCTTCTTCAGCGGCGGAAGGCCGACGGCGTCCGGGTCAGCGCCGCGGGCCACCTGCACCAGCGGTTCCATGAGGGCCAGGCCCTCAAAGGCGTCCTTGGCGTACCGGACGGTTCCTTCGAACTGCTCCGCCAGATCCTGCTCCACGTAGGCGCGGGTCAGGGCTGCGCCGCCGAGGATGATGGGCCACTTTTTCGCGAGGCCGCGGGACTGGAGTTCGGCCAGGTTTTCTTTCATCACCACGGTGGACTTCACCAGCAGGCCGGACATGCCGATCACGTCGGCATTGTGCTCCTGCGCTGCGGCCATGATCTCGGCGATCCCCTGCTTGATGCCGATGTTGATGACTTTGTAGCCGTTGTTGGTGAGGATGATGTCCACCAGGTTCTTGCCGATGTCGTGCACATCGCCGCGCACGGTGGCGATCACCATGGTGCCCTTGCCCGAGGAATCCGATTTCTCCATGTGCGGCTCGAGCAGGGCCACCGCGTTCTTCATCACCTCGGCGGACTGCAGCACGAACGGCAGCTGCATCTCGCCGGCTCCGAAGCGCTCGCCCACCACCTTCATGCCCTCGAGCAGGTAGTCGTTGATGATGCCGAGCGGGGTCATGCCCTCGCTGCGAGCCAGGTCCAGGTCTCCTTCGAGGCCCTTGCCTTCGCCGTCGATGATGCGCCGCCCCAGGCGTTCGCCGGTGGGCAGCGCCGCAAGTTCTGCCGCGCGCTGGTCTTTCAGCGCCGCGGTGTCGACGCCGGCGAACAGGTCCAGCATGCTGTTCAGGGGGTCGTACGTGATGTTGCCGTCGGCGTCGTATTCGCGACGGTCCCAGATGAGGTCCAGGGCAACTTTGCGCTGTTCTTCCGGCAGGGAGGCGAGCGGCACGATCTTGGCGGCGTCGATGATGCCGCTGGTCAGGCCGGCCTGCACGGCCTCGTGCAGGAACACCGAGTTCAGGGCCATGCGCGCTGCCGGGTTCAGGCCGAAGGACACGTTGGAGACGCCGAGGGTGGTCTGGATGCCGGGATATTTCGTGGTGATCTGGCGGATGGCCTCGAGGGTTTCGATGCCGTCCCGGCGGGTCTCTTCCTGGCCGGTGGCGATGGGGAAGGTCAGGGCGTCCACGATGATGTCCTCGACGCGCATCCCCCATTCGCCTACCAGGGCGTCGACGAGGCGCGAGGCAATGGCCACCTTGCCTTCGGTGGTGCGTGCCTGGCCCTGTTCATCGATGGTCAGCGCGATCACGGCGGCGCCGTGTTCCTTCACCAGCGGCATGATGCGCGCGAAGCGGCTGTTGGGGCCGTCGCCGTCCTCGTAGTTGACGGAGTTGACCACCGGGCGTCCGCCGATGTGTTCGAGCCCGGCCTGCAGCACGGGCGGTTCGGTGGAGTCGATGACGAGCGGGAGCGTGGAGGCCGACGCGAACCGTGAAACGATCTCCTTGATGTCGGCCACGCCGTCGCGCCCCACGTAGTCAATGCAGACGTCGAGCAGGTGCGCGCCAACACGGACCTGTCCGCGGGCAATATCAACGCAGTCGTCCCAGCGCTCTTCGAGCATCGCCTGGCGGAACGCCTTCGAACCGTTCGCGTTGGTGCGTTCGCCGATGGCGAGGTACGCGGATTCCTGGTCGAAATTCACGTGGTGGTAGAGGGAAGCGATGCCGGCTTCCCGCTCGGTGGGAACGCGGCGGCCGTCGGCGCCCCTGCCGCCACTGGTGACGGCGCCGCTGGCGCGGAAGGGCGCAAGACGTTCGACGACGGCGGCCATGTGCTCCGGCGTCGTACCGCAGCAGCCGCCCACCAGGCCCAGACCGAATTCGCGCACGAACTGCTCGTGCGCGGTGGCGAGTTCGCTGGGTGAGAGCGGGTAGTGCGCGCCGTTGGGTCCGAGGACGGGCAGGCCGGCGTTGGGCATGCAGGCGATCGCGACGGAGGACTGCTTGGAGAGGTGGCGGAGGTGCTCGCTCATCTCGTCCGGCCCGGTGGCGCAGTTCAGGCCGATGGCGTCGACGCCGAGCGGCTCGAGTGCGGTGAGCGCGGCGCCGATTTCGGAGCCCATCAGCATGGTTCCGGTGGTTTCGACGGTCACCTCGACGAAGATGGGGAGTCGGATACCGCGGGTGACGATGGCCTGCTTGCAGCCATTGACCGCGGCTTTGGTCTGCAGGAGGTCCTGGCTGGTCTCGATGAGGAAAGCGTCCGCGCCGCCGTCGATGAGGCCCTCGGCCTGCAGCGCGAAGGTCTGCTTGAGGTAGTCGTAGCTGGTGTGGCCCAGGCTGGGGAGCTTGGTGCCCGGCCCCATCGAGCCGAGGACCCAGCGCATGCGGCCGTCTGTTGCTTGTGCCGCTTCTGCGCGCTCGCGGGCAATTTCTGCGCCTTTGCGGGCGAGCTCTTCGATGCGGTCGTCGATGCCGTAATCGGAGAGGTTGGACCAGTTGGCGCCGAAGGTGTTGGTTTCCACGGCGTCGATGCCGGTGGCGAAGTACGCGTCGTGGATGTCCGCGAGGACATCGGGCCGCGTGGCGTTGAGGATTTCGTTGCAGCCTTCGAGCCCCAGGAAGTCTGTTTCGAGCGAGAGGTCCCGGCCCTGCAGCATGGTGCCCATCGCGCCATCGGCAATGACTACCCTTTGGTTTACTGCGTCCAGAAGCGCCTGGGCACGGACGGGGCGGGGGACGGACTCAATATCAAGCGCAAAACGAGGCATCTAAACAGATTACGGGTGTGGTCCGAACATTGCGCCGTGTTTCCGTGTACTACGACGGCGGGTGGTCGCCTCGCTAGGACCTTCGGCAGCGCCCGTGAGTTAACGCATAACGCCGATAACGGTCGTTTCGTCGGCCTGAGCTGGGGGAGAGGCTCCCAGCTGGCACATTTCCTTGAAGTTCGGCTAACGCGGTTTGTATACGTCGGATCGGTGTTCGATGCGATGGACGAATAGGGTGTGCGCTTCGATAGCGAGGGTGAACAACACGCGGTAGTCACCACGGCGTGTGGTGCGCAGGCCGAGGAGTTCGTTGGTGAGGGGCTTACTGAGCCGGAGGGGGTCGTCGGCCAGGACACCGGTGACGAATTCGACGATTGCGGCGGCAGCCTTCTCCGGCAGCCGACGAAATCCCTTCAGCGCAGGGCTGGTGACTTCGATTTTCCATGGCCCTTGCGCGTTGGATGGTTCCTCGGTCACTTCGGCGGCAGTCCAAACTCACGGCGCAGGTCATCGGCGCTGACCGTGTTGCCTTCGGCGATGTCGCGTCGCGCCTGGGCCAGGTCTTCCCGAATGCCCGGCTGCGAGAGCCAGTGGATAGTTTCCTGCAGGGACTCCAGGTCGTCGGCGGACATCAACACGGCTGAGGGGTGGCCGTGGCGGGTGATCTGGATGATCTCATGCGTCTTGTCTGCTTCCTCTACAAGCGCGGAAAGCTTGTCCTTGGCTTCGCTGAGCGGTACCGTTCTCATGGTTCAAATGTAGCCTGAAGTTCGGCTAATCACTAGCCTGACTTTTAGCCGATAACCGCGATTATTTCAATTAAATTAGTTGAAGCGTAAACTTTCAAGAAATTGCGTTCTGTTCTGTCGCAGTCTTGTTGGCAAAATCTCCACACACTTGGCAATCTACGGTTCCGCTACTTTGTCTCACTCAAGGTGGCAACATGGGGCCTTGAGGTCGTTGCCGCCGAATGCCACGGATTCCGCGCTCGCGTTGGGTCGTTTTGAGACCGGGAACTTCGACGCGTCGCTGCTAGGAGCGCTGACATGAAAATTGCGGTGACGTTGTCCCGTTGACTGAATGATCTGGCGGTCGGCGTTTTGAGGCAGGATTATCCGGTGGGTTGCAGGGGCGCGAGGGTCACTTGGTAGCCCAGGGATTCGAGCTGTCCGATCGCGCGGGCCTTGGTCTTGGCAGGTGCTTGCAGCCTGAAGTAGTCGGCTCCGGGGTCTTTGTAGAGTTCCCCGGTGGTGAGCATGTGCCAGGCGGCGGTGAGCATGGCGTGTTCGACCGCGACGAGTGCTTTGGATGGCCCGCGCCGGGCGGCGAGGCGGGAGTATTTCGCGGAGAAGTAGGTGTTCTTCGAGCGTGCTGCCGAGAGCGCGGCGATACCGAGGGCTCCTTTGAGGTAGCGGTTGCCGGGGCGTGTCTTGGTGGACTTGACCCGTCCGGCGGATTCGTTGGATCCCGGAGAGGTGCCGGCCCAGGAGGCCAGGTGTCCCGCGGTGGGGAACACGGTCATGTCGGCGCCGGTTTCGGCGATGAAGATCTCCGCGACGGTGGTGCTGAATCCCGGGATGCTGATCAGGAGTTCCCGGGCGAAACGAAAGGGCGCGATCGCCTCCTCGATCCTTGCGCCCAGGTCCTCGATATCGGCGGTGTGGGCGTCGATCCGGTGCAGATAAAGTTTCGCCATGTAGCGGTGGTGGCTGCCAAACCTGCCGGTGAGCGCGTCGGTGAGCTCCGGGATCTTTGACCGCATCCTGCGCTGGGCAAGGTCTGCCAGGACCGCCGGGTCCTCTTGCCCCTCGATCAGTGCCTGCAGCATCAGCCGTCCCGAGACCCCGGTGATGTCCGAAGCTACCGAGGAGAGCTTGATGCAGGCGTCCTTGAGGAGCTTCTCCAGCCGCTGGATCTCCCGGGTCCGTTCCCGGGTGATGACGGTCCTGGCCCGGGTCAGGTCGCGCAGTTCACGGATCGGCGGCGGGGGCACGAACGAGGCACGGACCAGCCCGTGGGCGCCCAGATCCGCGAGCCAGGCAGCGTCGGAGACATCGGTTTTGCGGCCCGGGACGTTTCTGGCATCACGGGCGTTGACCAGGATGACGTTCAGGCCCTCGTCCTCGAGCAGGTAGTAGAAGGGACGCCAGTAATCACTGGTCGCTTCCATCACCACCAGGCTCACCCGCTCCTTCAGCAGGTGTTCCTTCAGGTCCAGGATCTGTCCGGTCATCGCACCCCACGTGGTGACCGTCGACGCGGTTGCCCTGGCCCCCCGCCCCTGGACACGGATACAGACCTTCGCATCCTTCTTCGAAATATCAATACCCGCACACCGCGGGTGCATCACTTCCATCTCGGATCACCCTTCCCAATCATTCCGGCAGGAATCAAAGTGCATGCGTTCCGGGGAAGGCGGATAAAACAACAAATCTGACATTCGGTTGGGTCGGACCGCAGCGCCCTGCCGGGATTGCTCCCGGTGGGTTTCTGCGGCCCGCCCGCCGAACCCGGCGTGCGCCTCTCAACGCACCGGGCTCTCCACGTGTCGTGACCGTTGGTCAGCCGCTGCTGGCGGCTGCCGGTTTGGTTGTCCAGGGGGTCGCGATGGTGCTGCCGCGGTAGCGGTAGCGGGTCACTGCGACGCTGGATGCGCCGGTGAACACGACCCCCTCATGGGCGATCCGCCATCCCTGGTCACAGAAACGGCGGCGCACCTCCTTCATGCTGACCCGGCTCTTGCCCTTATATTTCGTGCGTATCCAGCTAACGATCCGCCACCAAGCGTGGCTATCGAGTTGCTGGAATACCCGCGAGGACACACCGTGCCGGAAGTAGTTCGCCCATCCCCGCAACATCCGGTTGAGACTGATAATCAACTCTCCCAGACTCATGTGCAGGGTTGACCTACGCGTCTTGTAACGCACCTTGTCCTTGGCCGACTGGACGGCCTTCTTCGAAGGTGTGGTGTAGACGCAGCGTCTCTGTGTTCCTCGTTTCCGTCGGCGATGGATATGGAAACCGAGGAAGTCGAAACCCTCGTCAATGTGGACCACACGGGTCTTCTCCGGAGACAGCCGCAACCCCATCGGGGCTAGCACCTCGGCCACATCCTCCCGCAACTCCTCAGCGTGCCTGCGTTCTCCAGACACCATCACCACGAAGTCGTCCGCATAGCGGACGATCTTCCAGTTGCCGAGGCCATTCCGCTTGCGTTTGGCCCGCTGCTGGTCGGTTCCCATCTGTTCTCGCCGTTGCTCATCAAAGTGCTCGTCCAACGTCGATAACGCGATGTTAGCCAGCAGCGGGGAGAGTATCCCGCCTTGTGGGGTGCCGCTCAGCGTTTCCTCCCGCTGCCCGGAGGTCGTCATGACCCCGGCCTTCAAGAACGCTTTGACCAGCGCCAGGACCCGCTTGTCCTTGATCCGATGCCGTATCCGTTCCATCAACGGCGTGTGCCCGATTTCATCGAAACACGCCTGGATATCGGCTTCCAGCACCCACTCATGCGAGTGACTGGCCAGAAAATGGATCTCGGCAATTGCGTCCTGGGCCCTGCGGTTAGGTCGAAACCCATACGAGCACGGTTTGAAATCCGCCTCGAAAATGGGTTCCAACACCGCCTTCAGGCTCGCCTGGACCACCCGATCCACGACGGTGGGGATACCCAGCTTGCGCAGTTTCCCGCTCGCCTTCGGTATCAGCACCTGCCGCACTTCGACCGGCTCGAACTCGCCTGACTTCAGCAAGGCACGAACGTGGCCCAGGAAGGCCTCCACCCCAATCCGGGACTCGACCCAAGCCACCGTGGCCTGGTCCACCCCCGGAGTCCGTGCCCCGGCGTTGGAGGACACCCGTTCCCACGCGTGCACCAGAAACGCCGGATCATAGACAAGGTTAAACAGGTCACCAAACTGGCGATAGAAATCCTCTTTCGCCCAACGATGCAACTTAATCTGCATGCTTCGTACCGCCCAGAAAGCCGAATCAGCATCCGGCCACTGCACGGCGCCGGTATTCACCGGCGCTTCTTCGAACATTGCAACCTCTCGTTAACTGACACGCTGCCGCCCTTCCCCATGTGCGCGGGCTTTCCCCGGCTCGGAGTACTACGGCGGCTCCGCCCCACCCCTAACCTTCGGCCGGCATCAGGCCTATCCATCCCTCCATCTCCCTGGCCGGGAGTGGGTAATGGAACGGTTACAGATGGTTCCCACGTTCACTGTCGTCCGATTAACGGGTTAGGCACCCGGCTCTACCCCTGCGGCATCGCCACGGCTACGCCGTAGACATTCACCGTGGCCTCCCAGCCGCGAAGAGCAAGCCGGACCAGGAGTCCCCCGCCCGAAATGAGGGGCGGGCGTGCACCGCATACCAGCCCACATCCACCGGATTGGAGCTGGCGTTGCCTGAAGAGGCGTAACGACACCGGTTCCTCTCGTATACCTTCCCGTCTCGCTCACCGGGCCCGGCCCATCCGGCAGTACTGAACCGGCCCGACTTTGTCGAGGCTGCTCCCACCGGTTCTCGGTGATCCCCGAGAACGGCTGCCTCCAGCTTCACTCCACCGCTACGACGGCGAAGCGACGAAGGTCTCCCACCTCCATACGTAACAAACAGCGCCTCGTGGCGCACTGCTCCAAGGCAACAGTCCACGGTCCCGCGGACAACAAAGCTGTGCCCTCCACCACCAAACTAACCCACAGGCTCACCGGCACCATAGACGAATCGGGGTCGACCGAAACACACACATCAAGTCTGTCCCCTGAGCGTCTGCCAGCACCAGATATCCCTGGGAACAGACCTGACACGGCCAAATTTTCCGTCCCCACGGCGGAGCGAAGCGCACCTCAGAAACTAACCCGGATTTTTCATCGGACGGCGGTCGGGGCGCCGGGTCCGGGTTTTTGTCGTCCCGGCGGGCTGGATCGGATTTAGGGCGTGGCTGAAGGGCCCCGGGGTCGCGGGGCGGGGCGCGGGCTTCCACTGATCCCGTTGGTTTTCTTCTTTCCGGCTCGTTCGTTGACGGGGGCAGCGGTGTCAGGTCCGCAGCAGGTGTGCGGGGCGGTTAGCGGCTGCGGCGATCCGGCTGATCGCTTCGAGCAGTGCGGCGATGAGGGGTTTCTCCGGTGCGGCGTCGGGCAGCAGCAGGTGGGTCCGGCGGGCGCGGGTGATGATCTTGCCGGCGGTGGCGAAGAGCCGGTAGCGCCAGCGTTTGATGTCCCAGCCCCGTGCTTTGTGGCCGTCGGGCAGGGCGGTGAGCTGGAGCCAGGAGACCAGGTTCGCGGCCAGGACCGCGAGGTTCGCCCAGGCCTGGTTCGCGGCGAAATCGAAGAACGGGAGCTTGCCCAAACCTGTATTCTTCAGCGTCTTGATGCGGTTCTCGGCCCGGCCGCGGGCCCGGTGCCGGGCGTCCAGGAACGGTCCGTGCCAGCGCGGGGCATTGGTCAGGAACGCTGTCACACGGTGACCGTCGATGTCGAGCAGGGTCGGGGTCGCACCGGGGTGCAGCGGTTCGGCGCGCAGGAAGATCTTCGTCCCGGGCGGGTAGTCCTCGAGCGGGATCACCTGGGTGGCGTTGATTACCCAGGCATCGTCGCGTTCGTTGCCGTCCTGGTCCAGGGCCGGCTGCCAGTATTTCTTGTCGTTGATCCAGGCGATCATGTGGGCCTTGCCGACCGGCACCGGGTACGAGACCGAGAACTGCACGCCTCGCGAATGCAGGTACCAGAGGAACTTCCGGGACGCGCCGGCGCTGTCGGTGCGGACCAGGATCTTCTCCCCGTCCAGTTCCTCGTCTTCACCGTAGAGGGAGTCGGGCAGGACGGCGATGGCGGCCTCGAAGATGCGGATGTGGTCCTCGGCGTTGTTCGCTGTGGCCCCGCCGTGGCGCATCAGCACCGCGAGTTCCTCCCCGGTGCCTCGGCCGGAACCGTAATCGATGCTGGCGGTGAACGGGGCGAATCCGAACCCGCCCTTGTAGTTTCCGGTGGCTCGTTCCTTCTCGGAGTGCGAGGTCACCAGTGTGGCGTCGAGGTCGATGAGGAGCGGGTCCGCGGCCGTGGCCTTCACCGCCGGGCTGCGGTCACCCGCGGCTTCCCAGGCCCGGGTCCGCAGTTCTTGGGCCAGGGTCGAAAAGCCGTAATCGAAAACGTCCGGGTTCTTCACGGTGCGTTCGAAGAACCGCGAGACTGTCGCGTTCGAGGGCACGTTGCCGAACACGCCGGGCTGGGAGCGCAGGATGTCCAGGTCGGAGGCGTGCTCGCCGCCGGCGGCGAGCATCACCGCCAGCGACCCGAGTAGCCTCCCGGGCCGGTGCGAGGCCATCGCGGGGGCGAACTGCCCGAGCCGGTCCTCGCACAGATCCCGGAACCCGAGGGCGTCAATGAATGACGTCAGGATCCTGGCGCCGGCATGGGAAACCAGCGACTGGCCGGTGAAAGTGACCGGGACGGATGGGAAGACCTTGGTAGGCTGATGCATCGAAAAGGTGCTCCTTCAAGACACGGAAATAACGGCGTAGACACCCCTATTTTCCCTTGTCAGAGCACCTTTTCGTCTCTTAAACACACCCGTCAGCCCAAGACTGATGAAAACCCCGGGCTAAGCCTTCGTCGAAAGGGCGCCCCTGGAGCGCACGATGAATCTGCACTCGGCAAACAAGCGGGAGGTCAGCGATGAAACGCCAGGTCGGATACACGTGGCGGCTGTCCGAGCTGATGGCCTCCCGGGGCCTCCACAACAACACCGACCTCATCCCCCTGCTCGCCGAGCGCGGGAGCATCCTGTCCCGGCCCCAGGTCTACCGCATCGTCAATCAGCCCGAACGGGGCCCCTGCAGGTCATCGCAGCGATCTGCGACTTCTTCTCCTGCGGATCCGAAGACTTCATCACCGTCACCGCCGCCGATGTCCGAGCCCGCAAGACCGGAACCGCCAACTCCCCCAACGCCGGGGACCTCAATCGGGAGGGCTTCGTTTCTTCTCGCTGGAGTCTGTCACTAACGAAGTCTGGGAGTCCGTTACTGAGGCGCCAACGGAGGTGATGGACACCCCCCACTGGCCCGTGCTGCGCTGGTTCAGTGGGCACCAATCCACTATCGAGGCGTCCTTTTGCCCTCAAAGCTCAACAGGACTTTGTTCACGATTAGGATCGGTTACGTCGTGGCAATGGCGCAGGAGCTCAATTGCCCGGTTGGCGTCCTTAGCCCTGAGGGCGTCGAGAATTTGACGATGGTCGTCCACGACCTTGTTTTGGTAGTCCGCGCCCTGGCGGTAGGTCATGGTAATGCGCTTCTGTATCGGGTGATTCCAGACTGAGGTGAGCACGCTAAGCAGGAAGCTGTTTCCCGCCTGCTCCACAAGGGCGATGTGAAAGGCCTGACCAAGCCGGAAAAGCTCGAGGTTATCGGACGGGTCAATGAGCGCGGTCTCTTCGGTGAGGCTGCTCATGCGCAGCAGCTGCTGCGGAGTGTAGCGGCCGCAGGCGCGCTGCACCGCCAATGCTTCGAGGGCGTAGCGGACGTCGAAGACATCTGAAATCTCGGTCTCGTCAAGCTGGTTGATGATGTACCCGCGGCCTGGGACAAGGGTCGTAAGCCCTTCCAGGGTCAGGCGGGTCAGGACGTCACGCACCGGGGTCCGCGACACCCCATACTGGGCGGCAACCTGCTCCTGCACCAAGGCCGTGCCGGACGGAATCCGGCCGGTGGCGATATCAGCCGTAATGAGCTCATAGACCTTCTCGGCCAAAGGCCTGAGATCTTTCGGTTGTACGGTCATGGCCACCCCTCCTTTCAGTTTCTGCAATTTTGGCACGAACTCCGCGCCGGCCAAGCCGTCCACTCGTGTGCGCGAGCCAACCTCGACTAACGGCGGACGCAATCTTGCAGGGCTTTAGGGAACTACTTGACCTGCATCACACCTCTGAATACAGTGTATACAGATCAATTTCTAGGAGGAACAAAGATGTTCGTATTGAATACCTGGTACGTAGCTGGGTGGTCCGCCGATGTGTCGCGCAAACCGATTCGCCGGGTGATCTGCACACAGCCCATCGTGCTTTTCCGGACCCAGGACAACGAAGCGGTGGCACTGGCCGACCGTTGCGCACACCGGGCCTTTCCGCTTTCAGAAGGACGAACCGTCGGCGACTCGGTGGAATGCGGCTATCACGGCTTCGCGTACGGGCCCGACGGTGCCTGCACCCGTGTCCCTGCGCAGACCTCCATTCCGGAGCGGGCCCACGTCCGCAAATACCCTGTCGTGGAAAAGGACGGCTGGGTCTGGGTCTGGACTGGAGAGGCCGAACTTGCAGATCCTGCGCTGGTTCCGGACACACATTGGATGGCAGACCCTGAGTGGGCCACTGTCACGCACTCCTACCACTTCAAGTGCCGGGCAGATCTGATCCACGACAACTTGCTGGACCTGACCCACGAGTCCTTTCTGCACCAGACGACCGTCGGTGACGACTACATCTACGAGCACGGGATCACTGTTGAAGTTGAGGGGGCCGTTGTAAGCGTGGACCGCCTGATGCCCTCCGTGGAAGCCCCTCCGCTCTACGCGGAGACAATGGACGCACGCGGCCTGTTCGACCGCTTCCATTGCACCGAATTCTTCGTTCCTAATCTGCACGTTTTGCATTCAGGCATTACTGGCGAGGGCAGGCCCCGGGAAGAGGGATACCTGATCAAGGTGCTCAATGGCATCACGCCTATTGACGAGCACAACACCTGGTACTACTACGCCTTCAGCCGCAACTTCGCCGTCGATAATGCACAGGCTACGGAGGATCTCCGCATCGGGCTGGCTACCGTCCTGGACGAGGACGCGGCAGCACTCGAGGCCCAGGAAATAGGCATGAGCACCAGGCCGGCCGGTGAGCATGACGTGCTCATCGCCCAGGACGGAGGCGTGGCGAAGGCCCGGAGGATCCTTGCAGCCTTGCTCCGAAAGGAGCAACAGGCACTTCCGGCCAACCCCACCCGCGTGCCTGCCGCTGTGGGAACGGACTAGGCATGTGGATGCTGATCAGGGCCAATGATTTCGGCGCCGCGAGAGCGCCCTCCGGGGCCCGCATCCTGGCGGCCAACCCTGACTCGGCCGAGCGCGGAGACCCTTGGCGCTGGGCCGTGGAACTGGATGAGTCAACTCCACAAGCGGATCCAGCTGTGACCGTGAACGATGACCATGTCTCATACCGCAGCACCCGCTATGACGGCAATTTCACCGGCGTCCTCCGCCGGGATGCCGGTGAACAGATCGTTCTGGCCGCACTTTCGGGGGAAGCCCTCGTCGCCGCGGAGGACGGACCCTGGAAACGGTGGCTCCGGACGGGCGACACCTTCATCGTCGAAGGTGAAGACCCGGAAGCAATACGTCTTTCCCTGACCGCCGGCGAATCAGCCGTGCAGGTCATCACTCTCTCCCCCACTCGCGCCAAAGTTCTCCGTTGGGTTCCCTGACCCACCGTAAGACTCGTTTTGATCTCAGTACGTTTCAGCGTCGAAAGGTATTACCTTGAGCAATTCCCTTAGTCCGTTTCTCCTGACCGGAGTTCTCCTCGTGGCCCTGTCCGCCACCTCCTGCGCAGCGGTATCGGACGCCTCCCCGCAAAGCACCGGGAACCCCTCAGCCGTCGCCACTTCACCGGCACTCCCCGTCGATGAGAAAGCACGTGAACTTCTTCCCGAGAATATCCGCGCCGCCGGGGTGCTGCGCGTTGCATCAGACCCCACCTATGCCCCATTTGAGTACTTCGACACGGACAACAAAACCATGATCGGCTGGGACATCGATTTCACCGATGCTGTAGGGGCGATGCTGGGACTGAAAATCGAACACGTGCCCGCAACTTTCGACACCATTCTTCCCGGACTGGCCTCCGGCAAGTACGACATGGCGGCATCCTTCTTCTCCGTAACCCCCGAACGGGAAAAGATCGTTGACTTTGTCCAGTACATCAACAGTGGATCCGGCGTCGCTGTCCTTATCGGGAACCCTCACAAGATCACCATGGACCCCGTGACGATGTGCGGCAGAACCATCGCCGGCCAGAAGGGCTCCATCCAGTCCATGGCAATCCTCCCGGCATTCTCCACCAAATGCACCGATGCGGGCCACGAACCTGTCAACATCCAGAACTTCCCCTCCCAGTCCGACGCCAACCTGGCCCTGGTCTCAGGGAGAGTCGACGGCGTCGCGGCTGACAGCGTCACCCTCGCCTACCAAGCCAAAGAAGCCAACGGGAAGTTCGAACTCGCCAAGGGTGAGGATTACCAGCCCGAGCCCATCGGGCTGGCCCTGAACAAGAACTCCGGACTCAAGGCAGCGGTCACGGAGGCTGTACGGGACGTGCTCAGCAGCGATCACTACCAGGCCATCAGCGAAAAATGGGGCGTCCCGGACAGCGTCCTAGTGCGCGCTGACGTCTTGGCTGCGAAGTAAACAGGAATCCCGACATGACAACCACCACGCCCCGCTTGGCAGCAGGTAGAACCGGCGACCAATTTACGGTCGTCAAGGCAAAACACCCCGGTCGCTGGGTCTCGGCGCTCATCATCGCACTCATCGCCTGGCTGCTCCTGCAATCGGTGCTGACGAACCCCAATTTCGGATGGGACGTCGTCGCAGCGTATCTCTCTGAAGCGTCCATCCTTCGCGGCATCCTGGTCACCCTTGAACTGACCGTCATCAGTATGGTCATCGGGACGATCCTGGGCGTCGTTTTCGCGGTCATGCGACTCTCCCCCAACCCGGTGGTCCAGGCTGCAGCGTTCGCCTACGTCAGCTTCTTCCGCGGAACACCTGTCCTCGTGCAGCTGCTTTTCTGGTTCAACCTCGCCGCGCTGTACCCGGTCATTTCCCTGGGCATCCCGGGGCTGCACCTGGACGCAAACCAGCTCATCACCCCCCTCACCGCGGCTATCCTTGGCCTTGGCCTCAACCAAGGCGCTTACATGTCCGAAATCGTCCGGGCAGGCATACTCTCTGTCGACAACGGCCAGATAGAAGCCGCCGAAGCCCTGGGCATCACCCGTATGCAGACCATCCGCAGGATCGTCTTGCCGCAAGCCATGCGGGTCATCATCCCCCCTACCGGCAATGAGACCATCGGGATGCTCAAGTCCACCTCACTGGTCAGCGTCATTTCAGTGCCGGAACTTCTCTACTCGTCTCAAGTCATCTACGCCCGAACCTTTGAAACCATACCGATGCTGATCGTCGCGAGCCTCTGGTACCTCCTCATCACCTCGGTCCTGACCATTGGCCAGTACTACCTCGAACGCAGGTTCGCCCGCGGCAACCAACGCAATCTTCCTCCCACACCACTTCAACAGCTCCGCAGATTCTTCCGCACCCACGACGCCCTGTCCTTGAAGGGCCCAACCTTGAAAGGCGGCCCGCGATGACGGTCCAGGCAACGCCCACGCCGATGGTCAAGGCAAATTCAATCTCCAAAAGCTACGGCAGCAATGACGTGCTCAAAGGGATCGACATGGAAGTCGCGCAAGGCGAGGTCGTCTGCCTCATCGGTCCCTCAGGCTCCGGGAAGAGCACCTTCCTGCGCTGCATCAACCACCTCGAAACCGTTGACGGCGGCCGCATGTGGGTCGATGGAACCATCGTCGGCTACGACCTCAAAGGCACGAAACTCCACGAACAGAACCACCGCGATATATGCCGCCAACGCATGGACATCGGCATGGTCTTCCAGCAGTTCAACCTCTTCCCTCACATGACCGTGCTCGAAAACCTGATCGAGGCACCCCGCGTCGTCAGAAGAGAGAAGAAGAGCACAGCCACCGCGCGGGCTCTCGCGCTGCTCGAAAAGGTAGGCCTCAGCGACAAAGCAAACGCGTATCCGCGACAGCTTTCCGGCGGACAGCAGCAGCGCGTCGCTATCGCCCGCGCACTCTGCATGGAGCCAAAGCTCATGCTGTTTGATGAACCAACCTCTGCCCTCGATCCGGAACTGGTCGGCGAAGTCCTGAAAGTCATGAAAGACCTCGCGCTGTCAGGCATGACCATGATCGTCGTGACCCATGAAATGAACTTCGCCCGTGACGTCGCAGACCGTGTCGTATTTATGGCCGACGGCCGGGTCGTGGAACAGGGCCCGGCCCGCGAGGTGATCACCACCCCCACCAATGAACGGACCAAAGCATTTCTTGCATCCGTCACTGCGGAAAAGGTTGAGAACTGAGATGGAGAACGACCGCTTCTTCGATGTGCTGGTCCATTCGGTGGATCAGCTGTCCGACAAGGTAGTTTCACTAACCCTGACGCACCCGTTGAAGGGAGAACTGCCCGCATGGGAACCGGGCGCCCATATCGATGTCCTCCTTCCCAATGGAATACTTCGCCAGTACTCCCTCTGCTCCACACCAGAAGAAACACACGAATGGCGTATTGCTGTGCTCCGGGAAACGCACGGGCGCGGCGGTTCGGCATTCGTGCACGACGAACTGAAACCAGGCACAAAGCTCCAGGTCCGGGAAACAAGAAACAACTTCCCGCTGCGCCCCGCCGAACGGTACCTGTTCGTCGCGGGGGGCATCGGCATCACACCGATCCTTCCAATGGTCTGGTCCGCCCTGAAAAAAGACGTTCCCTGGGAACTGCTCTACCTAGGTCGCAACCGCAGCTCCATGGCGTTTCTCCAAGAGGTCGCGGCGCTCGGAGACCGTGCCACGATCCATACCAGCGAGGAACTCGGGGCGTTTCCCCTCAATTACCTGGTCAATCACCTTGAGGACGGAACCGGGGTCTACGCATGTGGCCCACAGAAACTTCTCGATGCGCTCGAAACGGCATCACAGACATGGGCAGACCCCTCCACTTTCCACTGCGAACGGTTCTCCCTCGATCCCACTGCCCCACGCACACGGCCAGATACTGACTCCTCCTTCATCGTTGAGTTGGCCGACGGAACGGAGGTACCAGTTCCAAACGAGTCATCCGTCCTGGAGGCCCTTGAAGCGGCCGGCATCAACCCGCCGAACTCCTGCCGCGAGGGCATCTGCGGCACATGCGAAACCCCTGTGATCCAGGGAAGCATCGACCATCGAGACACGTTGCTGTCGCCACAGGAGCATGAAAAAAGCGCCACCATGATGATTTGCGTCTCCCGCTGCAACAGCCCTCGCCTCATTTTGGACCTATAAGCGACGCACCGGAACCTACCCAATACGGGAAACACTGTCGTCGCAGCCAACAACACAAGAGAAGACCCATGACACTAAACGCAGCCGACAGGATCAAGGGCCGCGAAGGCAAAACAGTATCCAAAGTCCCCGGTTCAGAGAACACACTCCGCATACTCAGGCATCTCGCCTCTAAGAGGTCACCAATGCTCGCCTCTAGGATCGGCAAAGAGTTGGACATACCCCGCTCCAGCATCTACGACCTACTCCGCGTCATGGAGGAAAACGGATTCGTCCAACACCTCCGCGAAGAAGGTCGCTTCGGACTGGGGCCTACCGCACTCGAAATCGGCTCCGCCTATTCCCACCACCAAGCACTGACCAGCGCCGGCAGGCCTTTGCTCGCATCCTTGGGCAAAGCGACGGGCGAAAGCGCACATCTGGCCGTACTCGTCACCGATGTCGGAGTGCAGCTGCCCAGCCATCTGACAGCCAGCGGCCGTGCCATTCTTGCTGCCGCACCAAGAGCGCATGTCCGGGCACTTTATCCCAATGCCGCGGCCTTCAGCTGCCGCCACGTGGCAGAAGAGTCACGAAATACGTGACACTGTCCTCCCACCTCGATCATGTGCGCCAGCGAGGCTATGCCACAGAATCCGGCCAGGTCACACCTGGATTCGGGTCCATAGCGGCTGCCGTGAAGGACGACCACGGCTGGCCTACAGCCGCGGTCTCAGTGACGTTCATCGAAAAGGATTTTGCGCAAGATTTACGGCCACAATTGGCGCAGATGGTCAAGGATGCCGCGAATAAACTCTCCCGCCACATCCATGGAAACAGAACTGCAGACTAAGAAGCCATCCACCCACGATCCCGCCGGCTTCACCACCCGCCGTCAGGGCTGCTAACTCGGGAAACGACCGAAGGATCCCGAGATGCCTCTCAAAAGTCCGCCTGAACTGCCAACCCCTCTCGTACGGACGGGCGAACAATCCGACCGTCTACAACGAAGGTACAAAAAATGATTCAAGCGACGCCCATGCATCCATCTGAGGCAACGCTCCTTGCAGAGCGGCCCACGCAACGAATAATGAACAGAGCTGAGGCGCTGGAAGCACTTTCGATGCCGGCACCAACGGGCCTTCCACAGTGTCCACCAGACTGCCATTATTGCCACGGACCGGAAACGGACTAAACCGCACAGTTGCGCATAAGTGGTCCCGGACCTTCGCGAGTAGGACCAACAGCACGTCCTGCGGGTCACGTCCAGTTAGGGCACACCCCAATCTGACGACGGGCGGCCGGGTTATTGACTTCCTTGTAAGGACGGGTCTAGAACTCAACTTCACAGCGAAGGGTTGGAACGACAGTGGCCGGACAGCGGATCGGGTATGTGCGCGTGAGCACGCTGGACCAGAACGAGAAGCGCCAGCTCGATGGCCAGGTCCTTGACCGGGTCTTCACGGACAAGGCCTCGGGTAGGGACACCACCAGACCGGAACTTACGGAATTACTGCGGTTCGCCCGCGACGGGAACACCGTCGTGCTGCGCAGCATGGACCGCCTCGCACGCAACCTCGATGACCTGCGTGCGCTCGTCCAAGGCCTCACACGCAAAGGGGTGCGGGTGGAATTCGTCAAAGAGAGCCTGGTCTTCACCGGGGAGGACTCCCCCATGGCCAACCTCATGCGGTCCGTCATGGGTGCCTTCGCTGAATTTGAACGCTCCCTCATCAGGGAGCGGCAGCGGGAAGGTACCGCATTGGCCAAGCAGCGCGGCGGCTATAAAGGGCGGAAAAGACCCTCACGCCGGAACGAGCGGACGAGCTGGTTCAGCGCGCCGGCAGCGGCGTTCCGAAAGCAGTTCTTGCCCGTGATTATTGGATCAGCCGCGAGACGGTTTATCATTACCTGCGCCACGCCAAGCTGGAGTGAACCGCTTGTCCTGTCTCAATTTAGTTGGCCACGTTGACGTGGGGAAATGCCATGTTTCTTTTGCAGCAGCGAGAAGAACGATTCCATCGCGGCGTTGTCTACGCACCGACCCTGCCCATCGATTCTGTTGGGGCCGTGGTG
This sequence comes from Pseudarthrobacter sp. S6, assembly GCF_050156575.1. Taxonomy (NCBI): domain Bacteria; kingdom Bacillati; phylum Actinomycetota; class Actinomycetes; order Micrococcales; family Micrococcaceae; genus Pseudarthrobacter; species Pseudarthrobacter sp. S6. Next base: position 3,894,977 of record NZ_CP189581.1, read on the forward strand.
GCGGAGTGATTCGACGAAGCGACGAGAGCGGAACTGGCCGTATTCAACCGGTCGAAGCAACAGTTGCTTTTGGGACTGAGTTTAGCTGGCCCCAACTCGTGCGCAACGTACCCTGCTTCGCTCCCGATATGACCCGGCACGAAAGGGCTGCTTCGGATCCCTTGCACCCCTTCAAAGCTGCTTCCGATCGCAGGGCAGGTACCCGGTCGTGACGGGGTACCGGTGAAGTCCCCGACGAAGAACCGGATTCACGGTGAACTCCCAGCACTTACCCTGCCAGTGGCCTGCTTCCTTATGAGACTGTTTACTATCGGCTAGTCCTGCATCCCGTCCACTAGGAGGGCCCCATCAACGTCCACGCCCCGTCGGGCAGCGCCGCGGGGAAAAAAATGCGGTCCCGGTGTCACGCGCGTGGGACCTTCCTCTCTCTGGCCATGCTTGTGGCAGCCTTGGTTGCTTGCCAGCCCTCACAACCCATCACAATCACCCCGGCCCGGCTTGCAGGCACGCCCGGGCATGTTTTTGTCATCAACCTCGAGAACAAGGGCTACGACCAGGTGTGGGGCACGGGATCGCCAGCCCCCTACCTGGCCAGGACGCTGCGGCAGCAGGGTGTGCTGCTGAGCAGCTATTACGGGATCGCGCACCACTCGCTGCCGAACTATTTGGCGCAGGTTTCAGGGCAGCCGCCCAACAGAAGTACCATGCAGGATTGTCAGACCTATTCTGCCTTTAGCCCTTCGGGCACCGACTCCCGGGGACGACTGCTGGGCAGCGGGTGCGTCTTTCCGGAAAATGTCCCCACCTTGGCCGGACAGCTCACGTCCGCCGGACGATCGTGGCGGGGTTACATGGAAGACATGTCCTCGCCCTGCCAGCACCCGATGCTTGGTGCTGCCGACACGCACCAGAACGCCACTGCAGGCGACCAGTACGCGACCCGCCACAACCCCTTCGTCTATTTCCGTTCCATCACCGCATCTCCGGACTGCACCACCCACGTGGTGAATTTGTCCGCCCTGCAGCAGGACCTGAAGACAGTAGACACCACCCCGAACCTTTCATACATCACCCCGAACCTGTGCCACGACGGACACGACAACCCCTGCGCGGACGGGACCTCCGGCGGCCTGGGCGTCGCCGATTACTGGCTCCGTGACCAGGTCCCCACGGTTTTGGCCTCTCCCGCATTCCAAAAAGACGGGATGCTCGTGATCACCTTTGACGAGACCGACGGCGGCACCACCGGCCCTCCGGTCGGGGTCACCGGGGGGACGGGCGGGGGGAAGGTCGGTGCACTGGTCATCTCCCCGTTCGCTCCGGCGGGTGCGACCTCGGACCGGCCCTACAACCACTACAGCCTGCTCGCGAGCATCGAAGATTTCTTCTCACTCCCCCGCCTCGCCGGTGCTGCCGAGCCAGGCGTTAACACTTTCAGTGCGGATGTTTACCAGAGCGGAAAATAGCCCATGGCCATAGAGCCACACCCCGGGACGCCAGCTCAGCAGGGCGCGGCCAGGGCGCCCGCACGACAACGGTCGGTGATGCGGGGGCGCCGGGTCCTGGCATCCGCCCTGGCCGTGGTCATCCCGTTGCTGCGTACAGTCATGAGCGGTCAGATCCGGCCCGTGATCGCTTCCCAGGACCAGAGGTACGGTATTTCGAAGATCAAGATCCCGATGCAGAACGGGGTTCCCACGGTCTGCCTCCCCGACCCCGCCCACGGAGGTTGCGCCCAGCCCTTCCACAACGCGGCGGACAGTAACGTCGGTGCCCCCACAGTTATGCGGATAAAATCGCAGACATCAACAACGGCCAGTAGTGCATTTACACCTGCCCTGCTGGTGCTTGCGGGTCCAGAAGCCTACGACGAAATCGCAGCCGTTAAGGTTCCAGCGTGGCGCCCGGTATGCCATAGTGTCAGAACGGCCAGCACACGGGCGGGCTTCAGGTCCACATTTTCCAGCCGCCGAAATCCTGGTCGGAGAGTAGTCCTCTGGGGTGAATGGAGCACAGCAGGTGATGTTTTCCTTTCAAGCCAGGCCCAGGGCCAGCACAGGAGTCTCTCGTCGGCTCGCCCATGGCGTTGGGCTGCTGCTCCTGGCTCTGGTCACGGTTTCAGCCTGCCAGCCCCAAGCGGGACCGGTGCAGCCCACAGCTCCGGCCCCAACTGCCCAGCCGCAGAGCAGCCCAGCGACGGCGACCCCTACACACAGACCCACGCTGACACCGCAGCCCGCCAATGGTATGTGCGGAGCAACCGGACCGGCACCGGCACAGTACCAGCACGTCATCTGGATCACCTTTGAGAATCTGACACTGCAGCACGCCCAGCAGAGGATGCCGTACTTCAATGGCACCGTAGTGAAGAACTGTGGACTCGCCACCAACTTCACGACCGAGCTGCACCCGTCCCTGCCAAATTACATCGCCATGACCTCCGGCTCGACCCAAGGCATCACCGGGGACTCATCGGGCATGTTGAGTGCGGACAACATCTACAACCAGGTCAAGCAGTCCGGGCGGCAGTGGCGGAACTACGCCTTCGGGATGCCCTTCAACTGTGCCCACAACGACAGCGCCAACAAAATCTACACGGCGCACCATCAGGCACCAAACTACTACTCGAATATCGCCGAGGACTGCGCCAACTGGGATGTTCCGGTCGGAAGCCAGAACTTGGTCACCGACACCAAGGACGTGACCAATTCACCCCTGGCCACAGCCTTGGATACCGACACCCTGCCAGCCTTTGCCACTCTCGGTCCAACCGATGACGGCGGATGTTCCTCCTGCGGCGGCGAAGTTGACCCCGGGCCCGGCGACCTGTTCCTGCAGCGCTGGATACCAAAGATCACCAGCAGCGCGGCCTACAAGGCAGGTACCGTACTGGTGTACGTGACCTGGGATGAGCCGGAGGACTTCACTACTATCCCTTCCCCCCAGGTCGTCGCTACAGCCGTGATCGCCCCGACCATCCCGGCTGGGACAACGTCAGGTACAGCGTTCAACCACTACTCGATGCTCCGTGACACGGAGGACGTCCTGGGCATCACCAACCACCTGGGGAACGCGGCCACCGCACCGTCCATGCGGAGCGCCCTCGGCTACTAAGTAAAAATCCCCGGCGTGCCCGGTCCTTCGGGGCCTGACATTGCTATGTCAGGATGGCGCTAGATGCCTTGTCATCGACGAACGGAACACCGCCGGATACGGCGAGAATGCTGTGATAGCCCTCGTAACGCAGGCACCCCAAGGCCGCCAAGCCCAATACCTCTGGTATTCGACTGACCGTGGGCGCTCATTCCAACCCGATGGCACAGCCCCGGTACTGCCGAACCCAGGTGTGCAGGACTTCCGCGACCCAAAGGTAATCTGGGACGCCGACCGGGGGCAGTGGTTCATGGTCAACGCCGAAGGGCAGAAGCTTGGCTTCTACACATCTCCCAACCTGAGTTCATGGCAGCGCGTCGGCGAATTCGTCCGCACGGATCTAGGGCTGCTTGAGTGCCCCGACCTATTCCGCATGACCGCAGACGACGGTACTTCCCACTGGATCCTTGGCACCAGCGCCAACGGCAAAAGCCGGGGCCTGCCGGCAACCTACGCGTATTGGACAGGGGCCTTCAACGGCACCACCTTTACTCCCGACCATGCCGAACCGGAATGGCTCGACTACGGCTATGACTTCTACGGAGCAGTGACCTATCCCCATCACGACGCCTCCGGTGCAGAGGATGCCACCCTACGCAGGGCGCTCGGATGGGCGAACTTCTGGGACTACCCCCACAACACACCGACCCTCGCGACCGACGCGTACAACGGCGATGACATGATCGTGCGCGACATCCGCCTCAAGAAGGGAAGCGGAAGCTACCACCTCGTCTCAGCCCCCACAGCCGGCCTGGACAACCACGTCAAGCGCAGCCACCGCCTTGGTGACGTCGCTGTAACGGGCACCCATGACCTCGATATCCGGTCACTGGCCTATGACCTGAACTGTGAGCTGGCCTGGGACCCGGCCACACCGCCCGCCAACATCGGTCTCGAGATATGCCGTGCAGCCGGCGGGGGCCGGCACGTCGCCGCCGGTGCGTTCCTCCGCGGCCCTTTCGCGTACCTCAACCGGAGACCCACCATCAACCCAACCGGCGGCGAAAGCCAGACGCCGATCGATCCCGCGGCAGGGCGCCTCACACTCCGTGTCCTGGTGGACCGCACAAGCGTCGAAATGTTCGTAGGAGACGGACGAGTCGTGCACTCACACCGGGTGTTCCCCCTTGAAGGGGACAACGGCATCCGTCTCTACGCACATGAAGGAACTGCCACTTTCCGCAACCTCACGATCAACGAAATCAAAGCGGCGCCTTAGCCCAACCCGAAACGTTCCCGGCAGGTCATTTTGCCGCGGCCACCGGCCAGCAGAATGACCTGCCCGCTCCCCCTACCATCACCTGCCCGAGAGACAAACATGGAAAACCTCAAAGCAGCACGGCATGACGCCCAACAGCCCCTAGATGTCGTCGTTGTCGGAGAATCGCTGATCGATGTGGTCACCACCCCGAACAGCCAGGTGGAGCATCCCGGCGGATCGCCCGCCAACGTCGCCTACGGCCTCGGGCTCCTGGGCGTCACCACGGGCCTACTCACGGCCATCGCACCCGATGCACGCGGAACATCGATAGAAGACCACCTCCGCCGGGCAGGAGTAACTCTCCTGCCTGGATCAAAATCCCTCGCCCGCACGGCAACAGCCACAGCAACCCTTGGACCCGACGGGTCCGCCGCATACGACTTCGACATCTACTGGGACCTGCCACCGGCAACGCCGACCTCTTTCCCAAAATTCTCCACACAGGTTCCATAGCCACCTTCCTGAACCCCGGTGCCAGTGCTGTCAAAGCCCTGCTCGAACAAGCCCATGAGCATTGCCTCATCACCTACGACCCGAACATCAGGCCATCCCTGCTTGGCAGCCAGGCCGAAGCGAAATCAACCTTCGAAAAACTCGTCTCCCTGACCGACGTCGTCAAACTCAGCGACGAGGACGCCCACTGGCTCTACCCCGGGAACACACTGGAGGAAACCGCGGACCATATCCTCCGACTGGGCACCGGGCTGACTGTGATAACCAAGGGGGCCGAAGGCTCCCAATTCACGTCCTCCGCCGCAAGCATCACCATCCCTGCAGTCAAAGCCACGGTCGCGGACACCATAGGCGCCGGAGACTCCTACATGGCCGCACTGATCCTGGGCCTCCTCACCCGCGGCACAGAAGGCTTCGCCCCCGCAGTCCTGGAGCAACTGGGACGCACCGCAGCCGCAGCAGCGGCCATTACTGTACAACGAGCCGGAGCAAACCCGCCGACTCTGGACGAATTGAAATCTGCAGTCGAAGCACCCACGCCCCGGTCCCACGCAATCGCATAAAGTCGCGGATTCGCACATCGGAATAAGCTCGATGGTTAGCCTTGCTGAGCTACACCCCAGCCTGACGTCAGGCGGTCATTTCAAACACCGTCGGGATAGGGTCCAAAAGCTGGTTCCCGTACGCCCCCAGCGGACACTCTTGAATCTCAATCTGACACAGGCCACGGAACGCCTGACTATCTGGCTGGAACTTGCCAGTCTTAAGTTTGATGATGACGTAACGCGAGTTAATCGCATGTGAACGAGAAGCAGGCCGACGCGGAAGCGGTCGGTGTGATCATCTGCGCGCTGCTATACCTCCGCCACCGGGGCCGCGAACTCCTCCTACAGCCGCGCATACGCCCCACCCGCAGCCAGCAATGAAGCGTGCGTCCCCTGGTCCACGATCTGCCCGGCCTCCATCACGAGGTCGGCGTCGCGGATGGTGGATAGGCGGTGCGCGATCACGAAGCTCGTCCGGTCGGACCGCAGCGCACGCATGGCTTTCTGCACCAGCACCTCGGTCCGGGTATCCACCGAAGATGTCACCTCATCGAGAATCAGCACCGAATGCCGTGCCAGAAACGCCCGGGCAAGGGCCAGGAGCTGTTTCTCGCCCGCGGAGACATTGGCACCCTCATCCTCCAGCACGTGTCGTACCCCTCGGGCAGCGAGTGCACGAACCGGTCCGCGTACGTCGCCCGCGCCGCCTCCAATATCTCGGCCTCGGTAGCCCCGGGCCGGCCGTAGGCGATGTTGTCCCGGACGGTCCCGGCCGAACAGCCACGTATCCTGCAGCACCATCCCCAGCCGCGAGCGCAGCTCGTGCCGCGGCACCGAGGTGACGTCCACGCCGTCGAGCGTTATACGCCCCGCGTCCAGCTCGTAGAACCGCATGATCAGGTTCACCAGCGTGGTCTTCCCCGCCCCGGCGGGCCCAACAATCGCCACCGTCTGCCCCGGCTCCGCCACCAGAGACAGCGAAGAGATCAGCGGTTTGTCCGGCGAATACGAGAAGGACATGTCCTCGAACACCAGCCACCCCCGTCCGAAACCATGGGACGAAGAAACACCCCCAGCAGGATCCGGCAACTCCTCGTCCTCGTCCAACAACGAGAACACCCGCTCCGCCGACGCCACCCCGGACTGCAGCAGGTTCGCCATGGACCCCAACTGCGCCAGCGGCATGGTGAACTGCGCCCCGAAGCTCGGCGCCTTCCCGGCCCGGCTCCTCCTGCGCATCTCGTTCGGCCCGGTGGCGCAGTTCAGGACGATGGCGTCAAGGTCGAGCGGCTCGACGGCGGTAACTGCGGGGCTGATCTCGGAGCTACTGACCTGGGGGAGGAGCGAAGCCGGGTGCTGTTCTCACCCGGCTTCCCTCGTTCTGGCCTAGTTACTGGGTGGCGGCCCTCAGTTCTTCCTCGACGTCCTTAGGTGCGGTGAGATCCATCTCGAGCAGCGGCACTACTTTGGACTTGGTGATGTGGCGGTGACCCAGCCATAGAACGACGAAGACTGGCAACCCGATGTAGGAGGAAAGCACCTCCACGGACCGTCCGGCAAGCACAGCCTCGTAATTCTGTCCCGCGATGACCAGTATGAGCAGGGCGAAGGCCAACAGCGGGCCAATGGGGAACAGGGACGCTTTGTACGGCAGGTCGCTGACCCTGTTTCCCTGGGCCAGGAAACCGCGCCTGAAACGGTAGTGGGAGACCGCGATTCCCGCCCAGACAATGAAGCCGCATAGGCCCGACATGTTCAGCAGCCAGGAGTAGGCTGCACCCTGCCCGACGATCGCGGAGAGGAACCCGAAGAGTCCCACGGCCGCCGTCGCGAGCAACGCCGCGATCGGCACACCACGCGCATTGGTTCGGCCGAAGATCTTCGGGGCCATGCCGTCATGGGCCATGGCGTAAAGCATCCGAGTGGAGGCATATAGTCCGGAGTTGCCCGCGGACAGGATTGCGGTCAGGATCACGGCGTTCATTAAGGCCGCTGCGAAGGCGATTCCGGCGCGAGAGAAGACCAGGGCAAAGGGCGATGATGCAATTTCGGACTCACCGGAGGCCAGCAGGCTCGGATCGGTGAACGGAATGAGGCAGCCGATGATAAAGATGGCGCCAATGTAGAAAAGCATGATGCGCCAGAAGACAGTGCGGATTGCCTTCGGCACCTCGCGGCGCGGGTTCTTCGCTTCGCCGGCGGCGACTCCTACGAGCTCTGTGCCCTGGAAGGAGAACCCGGCAACCATGAAGACCGAGATGATCGAGACCCACCCCCCGTGGAACACGTCATCGCGGTTTTGCCAGTTGCTCAGTCCCGGAGAGTTATCCCCGAGGATGCCGAAAATCATCAGCACGCCGGCGATCAGGAAGAGTACCACTGCGCTGACCTTGATCAGTGAGAGCCAGAACTCCGACTCACCAAAGGACTTGGCCGAGAGGGCATTGAGCCCGGTCAGCACCAGCAGGAAGATCCCGGCCCACACCCATCCCGGGACCCCCGGGAACCAGAAGTCCATGATGATTCCGGCCGCGACCAGCTCTGCGGCCACCGTGATGGCCCAGTTGAACCAATAGTTCCAGCCGATCGCGAACCCAAAGGACGGAGAGACGAAACGGGTGGCAAAGGACTGGAACGAACCGGCAACCGGAATTTTGGCCGACATCTCGCCCAGTGACTGCATCAACAGGAATACCATCAGCCCGACCAGCGCATAGCCGGCCAACGCCCCGCCGGGACCCGCCTGGGAAATGGTGCTGCCCGAGGCCACAAACAGCCCGGTACCGATCGCACCGCCGATGGCGATCATCTGCAGGTGGCGGTGGTTTAGCCCGCGCTTGAGTTCGTTGGTGGGCTCGCCGGAACCGAGCTTTGTCCTTATAGCAAGGGAAGACGCCTCTGCTCCATCGGGCTTTATTTCTGCGAGAGTTCCGATCGGTGGTGTCATGCAGCACCACCCTGTGCTGCCTGCATGGTGGTGGACCCCGAGCTAAGAAACAGTCCTGAACCGGAGCAAAGACCGGTTTCAGGGGTGTCGGTAGCAATAGCCCGAGCACTTATTTGCGTGTGGGAGCGAAGTCCCATGGTGCCTCCGAAAAGGTAGCTGCGGTGAATTTGGGCCTTCCGAAGCCGTCGGGCCGGGAAGGATGGTGATCAAGCTAACACAGGCAAAGGAAGCGACATTTGGCGTGGCGAATGTTGCACCTCCGACGGGTCAAGTCCTTACGCATAGGCCGTGGCAATCCAATCTGAGCGCAAGAGTTGCTGATTTGATACCGTCCGGTGACTAAGCAGCTCTGGTGATCTGCTATGGCGCGTCGACAGGCGGCGAGCAGACAATGCCACTGATGGCACAAGGGGCAGCAGCTGGACCTCGGCTCGTCCCGATACCGCTGCTTATTGCTCGTGATGCGCCGTTTCTGGGATGTCTCAAAAACACCGACCCAAAGGTCAGACGCAGGCATTGCGCTGAAGAGCCGGCCCGAGCAAAAGCATTTCTTATGCATGCTGGATTAATCCTTCACGGATGCTTACGCACTGCTAGCTTCTTCAGGAATCCCCTCAACGGAAGGAACAAGCATGTCTGTAATCGCAAACCCTGAAGTGACGACCCTCCGGGCAGAAGACCTCAAGGCGCTCCCCGCATGGCAGGCCCTGAAGGCGGCCGTCGTCGGGCTGCAGCAGGTTCAAGTGCAGGACGGTTCCGTTCCGGAACCCGCTGACCATGACCAGGCCCGCCGGAATGTCGGCATCATTACGGACTCAATCAACGATCTGCGCCACCACCTCCCCCACGACACGGGCTACCTTGAACTGCTCGTGCAGGACTTCCAGCGGTGGGCGTCCGGGGGCTTCGTCGTACCGGATTTCCTCGACTCATTGGTAGCCTTCCACCCCGAGCAGTGGCGCATCGACGGGCTGCCGCACCTGGTTCTGTTTCCGATGTACACGCAAAACGGCAGCACGAACCGCTACTTCGAGGCCGTCCTCGTCCAGGTCATTTGGCCTTCGTTCGTGGCTGACTTGGAGGCAACAAACTACTCCAACAAGCTGTTTGTCCCCATCAGCTTCATCGATTTCACGCCCGGCTATGACACGAACTCCGCAGTTCTCTTCCCCGAGAGCGTAGCGGTCCGGAGCACCCCTTCCTTCACATGGGGAGGTATCTTCGCGGACCGCGAAGCTGCCCGGTTCCGCCGGGTCCTCAAAGCTGCTGCCGACATCACTTCCCTGGACCTGCCGGCTGACGCCGCGGAATTCATCGACGACCAGCACCTCACGGAGAAGACCTTCGTGATGTGGGATCTGATCCATGACCGGACCCACATGCGCGGCGACCTGCCCTTTGACCCGTTCATGATCAAGCAGCGGATGCCGTATTTCCTGTACTCCCTGGAGGAGCTCCGCTGCGATCTGACCGCCTTCCGCGAGTCCGTCCTCATCGAGCGGGACGAAACGGCTTCCGAGGACGCCCGCAAGCACGCCAAGCTGGTCCAGTACGCCGTGATCTTCGACCGCATTTTCCGCTTCGCGATTACAGGGAACCGGGTCCGTAACTATGACGCCGTGGGCGGCCAATTGCTGTTCGCCTGGATGCACCAGCACCGCGTCCTGCACTGGACCGATGGAAAGCTGAGCATCGAATGGACGGACGTCGCCGGCGTGGTCGTCGAACTGGGAATCCGCATCGAGGAACTCTACTGGCGTTCAATCGACCGGCCCAAGACCGCACACTGGCTCGCTGCCTACGAGCTCGTCTCAGAAACCCTCACCCCCCACCCGGCCTCCGTGTGGGCCAAGGGACCGGAGGCCCTTCCCCTGGACGGCCCTCCCCGGGGTCTGACGGACCAGATTCTTGATGACGAATTCCCCCTGTCGATGTTCTACGAGGCACTGGAGAAGAAGATGTCCTCGGTCATTGAATCAACTGCCGGGATCACCGGGCAGAGCCCTGTGAAGACTGAGGGCGAGGCGGGCGCATGAGCCAGGACCTCTCGGAGCGTACGGTCGTCGTCGCCGGTTCGACAAGCGCCGCAGGCGTCGCGGTAGTCCATGCCCTCTCGCAAGCAGGGGCACGCGTGGCCGCCGTCGACATCCTTGAGGACCGGGTGCAGGAGCTCGCGGTGGCATACAACAACGTCACGGGCTATGTCTGCAACCTCGCGGACCTGCAAGCCGTTGAGGACTTGGCGACGTCTGTCCGGAACGATCTGGGTCCAGTGGACGGCCTGATCCATCTTGTAGGAGGGTGGCGAGGCGGCACCGGAATTACAGGCCAGACGGATGAAGACTGGGACTTCCTGCACACCAGCGTCCTCACCACACTGAGGAACACCAGCCGCGCCTTTTACGACGATTTGGCTGCCTCCCCTGCAGGTCGCCTGGCCGTCGTTTCCGCACAGTCCGCCTCAACGCCGACAGCGGGCGGCGCCGCTTATGCCGCCGTCAAGTCCGCCGCCGAGGCATGGACCCTGGCCGTGGCCGACGGATTCCGGCACCTGCAGGGAGGAAATGAAAGCCCCCACTCCGCTCAGCACTCAGCCGCCTTGGTCTTCGTCGTCAAGGCTCTGGTCGATGACCGGATGCGCGCAGCCCAGCCGGAACGGAGATTTCCGGGCTACACCGATGTCAGTGTCCTTGCCGACGCTGTACAGCGGATCTTCGATCTGGAGGCAGAACAGATCAACGGGCAGCGCTTGCCCCTCACGGCCGGCCACCTCGCGGGTGCACCGGCATGAGCGTCAGCGTTGATACAAAAGCAGGCGTCCCACAGGTACCGGCGAGGCGCCTGCACGACCCGGCCTACCGGGGCTTCGCCTCGGATAACTACGCCGGGGCTCACGCCGAAATCATCGAAGCAGTTCAGGCAGCCAACGAAGGCCACGTCACCGCATACGGCGAAGATGTCTACACAGCAGCACTTCAAGTAGTCATCAAGTCCCACTTCGGGGCAGCTGCTACCGCATATCCGGTCTTCAATGGGACAGGGGCCAACGTCCTTGCCCTGCAAGCACTGCTCCCGCGTTGGGGCGCTGTCATCTGCGCAGCAACAGCGCATATCAATACCGACGAAAACGGCGCCCCGGAACGGATTGGCGGAATAAAGCTCCTCCCTGTCCCCACACCGGATGGCAAACTCACCCCGGAATTGATCGACGCCGAAGCCTGGGGGTGGGGAGACGAGCATCGGGCGCAGCCGCTGGTCGTATCGATCACCCAGACCACCGAACTGGGCACCTGCTACACGCCGGAAGAAATCCAACGGATCGCTGAACACGTCCATGCGAAGGGAATGAAACTGCACCTGGACGGAGCAAGGCTGGCCAACGCTGCAGCACATCTCGGGCTTCCTTTGCGGGCATTCACCACCGACGTCGGTGTCGACATCCTGTCTTTTGGCGGCACCAAAAACGGGCTGTTGTGCGGCGAAGCCGTTATCTGGCTCAGCTCACAGTCCGACCCAGGCATGAGCTACCTGCGCAAGATGAACATGCAGCTGGCCTCAAAGATGCGTTTCGTCTCTGCGCAACTCGTAGCCCTGCTAACGGATGGGTTGTGGCTGCGGTCCGCCTGTCAGGCCAACGAAATGGCTCAAATTCTCGGCAAAGGAATCTCGGCCATTGACGGCGTCTCGCTGACGCAACCAACTCAGTCCAATGGCGTCTTTGCCGTCCTTCCAACCGGGGCAGCGGCGAAGGTCCGGGAGTCCTTCCGCTTCTATGACTGGGACCAGGCACGCGGGGAAGTCCGGTTTATGTGCTCTTGGGACACCACCGAGACCGACGTCCACTCTCTCGTTGCTGCAGTGAAGGCTGCCGTAGGCTCTCCAGCTTCACAACGAAACGCCTAAGTAAGGAGAGTTAACGGCCATCCAGGCGTCAGCAGCTGTTTCTCGCTTGCGGACACATCGAAGGTTGCTGCACGACGGGTGGAAGGGCCATGCGGTGCTTCAGCCTCTGACAGGCTGAGCTGCCAGGTTGGTCACGCGCCCAATCTAGTGGTGGGTGCCGCGCCTGCTGCGGGGCAGGCAGGTGAAGAAGGAGGGCTGCTCAACGGGCGCAAGCGGGACCACAAGCCACTGGCCTCCGTAGAACTCCACGTACGAGTCTGAAGGGCAACCTGCATAGGCTTCTTCACGTGTCATGCCGATCATTCCTTTCAAAACCCGGTTGGGGAGACGTCTGCATCTCTCACGTTCTTCTACAAGTCTTAGACCTTTAAGGTTACATGTCAATAGACATTTGAAGTTAAAGGTTAGAGAATGAAGATGGCGTCCGCCGGGCACGCCTGACGAAGGAGCAACCGTCCATGACCACGTGGAGAGAGCAGCTCGCCTTCGCCCCCTTGGCCACCTTTGACCGGGGGGAAGAGGTGGGGAGGCGCCTCAGGTACGCCATCGAACTGGGAGTGCTTGAAGACGGGACCCAGCTGCCCAGCGAAAACGAGCTGGCAGCCAGGATGGGCGTCTCGACACTGACTCTTCGCGCGGCGCTGGCCGACCTGCGCGGGCGCGGCTTGCTCGAGACGCGTCGCGGCAAGGGCGGCGGAAGCTTCGTCAAAGCCAGCACCGGCGACATCATCAAAGCGGAGCGTGAGTCACTCATGGCCTACTCTCTTGACGATTTGCGCGACATCCGTGACTACTGGGTCTTCCTGGCGGGCTCGGCAGCAGCAGCCGCAGCGGAGCGGAGCGGGAGGCTCTCCCTTGGGCGCCTGGCATCGATGGCCGTGAAGATTGAAGAAGCTGAGGATTCTGCGCAGGCCATCCGAGACGACAGCAGGTTTCACATCGAGCTTGCCGCAAGCTCCGGTTCCGTGCGGCTCACGCGCGAGGAAATGGCGATGCAAGCCGAGGTCGGGCCGCTGGTCTGGGCAGCCCCTGCCGGATACGGCAATGCGGCAGCAGAACATGCGTCTATCGTGGAGGCAATTCGGTCCGGAGACGGGATGCTTGCCCGGGCTCTGGCCGAGGAGCATGTCCGTTCGGATATGAACCGGGTACTCGATTTGCGAATGAGCGTCGATACATCCCGCGAAGAATCCTTTCCTGACCCCGGCAAGGAAGAACGCGAACTGGCCTTGATCGGATCCTTCACCGAGCTTCTGGCAGATACGGCCTCAGCTTCGATCCGTTCGATCGAACACGCGGTGCACGTTCAGCTCGGCTCTAAACGGCAGGGAGACAGCTCTGACCTGGACGCAATCTACGACGCTTCGCGACAGACTCTTGAGGGAGCCGTTCCACTCTTGTACGGAGCGGGCTTCCTGCCTGACGTCTCATTCGGCCCTGCGGGCGCGGCCTGGTGCCACGCCCCGTCTGGACCCCAGTCACTTCAGCGGCTCGTGATCGACTGGGACCTCTATGAAGGCGGTACCGCAACTTGGCGCCCCGAGGACTACGGCGACGGAGCCGTCCACATCAGCCATGCGTACCTGGATGCCAACGGGAGCAACGAAAACATCGTCACCTTCAGCAAGGCCGTTTTCGTGGGGGAACAAATGGTCGGGATCGTCGCTGCGGATGTACTGGTCCGGGGAATCCAGAGCCAGCTCGAACCGCACCTCCGGGCCTTATCCCCGAATACGTGCCTCGTCGACCAGAACGATGTGATCATCGCAACCAACACCGGCCGCTTCATGGGGGGAATCTACTCACCCGCGCAATACGCCGGGAAGCAGATCGACCTCCACGCCATGCCCTGGAGACTCTTCGTGGGCACCCCTACCCCCGGCTCCCCAGGAGAATGAGGCACCCCCCCACGAGGAGCCACTAAACGAGAGCGTCGACGGCAAGACTGAGGCGGTCAACCCCGTGCATGGCATCTGCCGCCCGGACCAGGGTCAGGTGCGAGAAGGCTTGCGGAAAGTTCCCCGCCATCCTATCCTCGTCCGTTGCGTACTCCTCGCTCAGCAGACCAAGCTCGTTGGCAAACCCCACAAGCCTGTCCATCAAGACCTTTGCCTCGGGTTGGCGACCGGTGCGCGCGTACTGCTCCACAAGCCAGAAGGAGCAGGCGAGGAAAGGATGTTCACCCGGTTCCAAGCCGTCAACGCCGCTCTCTGTCCGGTAGCGCAGCAAAAGGCCGTCGTCAGTCAGGAGTTCCTGTTCCAGCCGTTTGACTGTGCTGAGCATGTGCTCGTCGTTGTAGGGAAGAAACCCGACCTGGGGCATAACGAGCAGGGCCGCATCTGTTTGCGTTCCGCCATAGGTCTGCGTGAAGGAATTGATGCTCCGGTTGAAGCCCTGCCGCATGATCTCTTCCCGTAACCGGTCCCGGAGTTTCTCCCACTTTGTGGCATCGCCAGGCAGTCCGTGGACCTGTATGGCCCGGATCCCGCTGTTGAAGGCAGCCCACATCATCACGCGCGAGTGCGTGAAGTACTGCGCGGCGCCGCGCATCTCCCACAGGCCGAAGTCCTTGTCATCGATATGTTTTTCGACAAATCCCAGGAGCGCCTTCTGAAGGGCCCAGGAGAAATGGTCTTCCTTACCTCCGGCCATCCGCAGCCGTTCCAATGCCACCATCACTTCGCCAACAACATCAGCCTGGAACTGCGAGACTGCGGCGTTTCCAATACGCACAGGCTTGGAGTTTTCGTAGCCGGGGAGGTGGGCCAGTTCGCGTTCAGGGAGTTCCCGTTCTCCTCCCACCCCGTACATGATCTGCATCTGCTCAGGATCGCCAGCGAGGGCCCGAAGAAGCCAGTTGCGCCACTGCAGCGCCTCCGTTTCGTAGCCATGGGTCAGCATTGATTCCAGTGTCAGAGCCGCATCGCGCAGCCAGCAATACCGGTAATCCCAGTTCCGCGGCCCGCCGAAATCCTCGGGGAGGGAAGTTGTGGGCGCCGCGACGATGCCGCCCGTTTCAAAATGCGTCAGTGCCCGCAGCACCAGCAACGAACGCTTGACCGCACCGCCATAAACGCCGTCCTGCCGGCAGTGGCTTCCCCAGCGGCTCCAATAGTCGGTGGCTTCTTCGAGTGCCGCATCAACGTCAGTGGCTGGGGGCAAGGGGCGGTGCGAGGGGAACCACGTCAGTTCGAAATCAAGCTCCTCACCCTTCGACACGACGAATTCTCCCTCGTGCCCGTGCGCGTGGGCATGCGGAAGATGAGGCCCCCTCAGTGCGAGGGCATCCGGACCGGCCATCGCCAACAGGACCGGTGCCGCCGTCGGCTCGTGGTCGCGAACCCGGCTCATCCAGGGAAGAACCGTTGAATATCCTGGCCGGATCCGAAGTTCCTGGCGCATTTTTACGCTGCCTTCCACACCGGTCACGCGGCGAACAAGGGAAGATCCGCTGTCCCCCAGCGGCATGAAATCGGTGACAATTACGGATCCGCTGCCGGTCTTCCAGATGGTTTGCAGCACAAAGGTGGAGTCAATGTAGCGCCGGTCGACAACGGCAGCGCCGGCTTCGCTGGGCGCCAGCAGCCAGTGGCCGTGCTCATCGGTGCCCAGGATTCGGCTAAACACGGACGGCGAGTCGAAACGGGGGAAACAGAGCCAGTCCACGCTGCCATCCCGGGAGATGAGAGGCCCAGTCTGAAGGTCCGATAACAGCGCATAGTCCTCGATGGGGGAAGCCATGCTCCACTCAATCACAATTTTTTCATCCGGGTGAGGCCCGACTTCACGCGTTCAGCTGTCGTACTGGCCCGCCCACAAAGCCACCTACCAAAAGGGGTGGTTCAAACCGTCCGGAATCAGCGTTTCGCCTACCTGCGGATGACGGGACGATGGATGGCAAGCCCACCTCCGGCGAAAGAAGAAGAGCAGTTCCCATCCCACCAACGCATTACCTAACGGGAAAGACTGAGCGACATGACACGAGAAGAAGCCTACGCACGGTGCCCCTCGGATTCGTATGTGGAATTTTATGGCGGCCAATGGCTGGTTGTCCCACTTGCACCCGTCCAGCAGCCTGCTTTTTTCACGTGCCTGCCCGGTAAGATTCGTATCACCCGCCATTGATCGCAAGGGCAGCAGCCCTAAACCTCCGCCACCGGAGCCGCGAACTGCGCTTCATACAGCCGCGCATACGCCCCACCCGCAGCCAGCAGTGAAGCGTGCGTCCCCTGCTCCACGATCTGCCCGGCCTCCATCACCAGGATGAGGTCGGCGTCGCGGATCGTGGACAGGCGGTGCGCAATCACAAAAGAAGTACGGTCGCTCCGCAGCGCACGCATCGCCTTCTGCACCAGCACCTCAGTCCGGGTATCCACCGAAGACGTCGCCTCGTCCAGGATCAGCACCGACGGCCGGGCCAGGAAGGCCCGCGCAATCGTCAGCAACTGCTTCTCCCCCGCGGACACATTCGAGCCTTCATCCTCCAGCACAGTGTCGTACCCCTCGGGCAGCGAATGCACGAACCGGTCCACATACGTCGCCCGCGCCGCCTCCAGAATCTCGGCCTCGGTAGCCCCGGGCCGGCCGTAGGCGATGTTGTCCCGGACGGTCCCGCCGAACAGCCACGTATCCTGCAGCACCATGCCCAGCCGCGAGCGCAGCTCGTGCCGCGGCACCGAGGTGACGTCCACGCCGTCGAGCGTTATCCGTCCCGCATCCAGCTCGTAGAACCGCATCATCAGGTTCACCAAGGTGGTCTTGCCCGCCCCGGTCGGCCCCACAATCGCGACCGTCTGCCCCGGCTCCGCCACCAACGAAAGCGAAGAGATCAGCGGCTTGTCCGGCGAGTAGGAGAACGAAACGTCCTCAAACACCAGCCGCCCCCGCCCAAATACAGGCTCAGCAGAAGGCGCAGGCTCCACAGATTCCTCGTCCTCATCCAACAGCGAGAACACCCGCTCCGCCGACGCCACCCCGGACTGCAGCAGGTTCGCCATGGACCCCAACTGCGCCAGCGGCATAGTGAACTGCCTCGAGTACTGGATGAATGCCTGCACATCGCCCAGCTGCATGGCCCCGGACGCGACCTGCAGGCCGCCCACCACCGCAATCCCCACATACACCAGGTTCCCAATGAACGTCATGGCCGGCATGATCAGACCCGAAATGAACTGCGCACCGAAACTCGCGTCGTACAGCTCCACATTCTTCTGCCGGAACCGCTCCTCCACCTCACGCTGCCGGCCGAAAACCTTCACCAGCGCATGCCCGGTGTACGTCTCCTCGATCTGCCCGTTCAGCTCCCCCGTGTGCTTCCACTGCGCCACAAACAGCTTCTGGGAGCGCTTGGCGATCAGCGCCGTGATCCCCAGCGTCAGCGGCACGGTCACCAGCGCGATCAGCGCCAGCGTGGGCGAGAGGATCACCATCATCACCAGCACACCCACCACGGTCAGCACCGATGTGACCGCCTGGCTGATGGACTGCTGCAGGCTCTGGGAGACGTTGTCCACGTCGTTGGTCACCCGGCTCAGCAGCTCACCGCGCTGGATCGAATCGAAATACCGCAACGGCAGCCGGTGGATCTTCGCCTCGATCTCCCCGCGCAGCCCGCACACCGTCCGCTGCACCACCCCGTTCAGCACATACGCCTGCACCCACATAAACGCCGACGCCAGCACGTACAGCACCAGCGCCCACAGCAGCACACTGGACAGCGCCGCGAAGTCGATCCCGGCGCCCGGGGTCAGCGCCATGGGCGTGAGCATGTCCGCCCGCTGGTTCTCCCCCGCGGCCCGCAGCTGCGCGATCAGTTGCTCCTTGCTCACCCCGGCGGGCAGCTGCCGGGACACCACCCCGGCGAAAATCAGGTTGGTGCCCTCCCCCAGCAGCCGCGGCCCGATCACCGAGAGCGTCACGCTGGCCACGCCCATCACCAGAACCAGCAGCAACCACGCCCGCTCCGGCCGCAGCGTGCCCACCAACCGCCTGGCCGACGGCCCGAAGTTCATCGCCTTCTCTGCCGGGACGTTCATCCCCGCGAACGGTCCGCCGCGTCCCGGTCCGCCCGCCGGACGCGGAATGCGTACGACGTCGGCAGTGGCTGTTTTGGAGGCCGCCGCGGTTCCGCCGGGGGCTGCTGTGTGGGAAGCGCCCGACGTCGGCCGCTGCGGCGCGCTCATACCGTCTCCTCCGCTGCCAGCTGGGAGGAGACAATCTCCCGGTACGTCTCGGAGTCCTCCAGCAGCTCTCCGTGCGTCCCGCGCGCAACGATTCTGCCGTCGTCGAGCACTAAGATCTGGTCCGCATCCACGATGCTGGACACCCGCTGAGCGATGATCACCAGGGTGGCGCCCCCCGTGTTGCGCTTGAGCGCCTGCCGCAGCCGGGCGTCGGTGCCGGTGTCCAGTGAGGAGAACGAGTCGTCAAAGATATACAGTTCGGGCCGTTTCACCAGTGCACGGGCGATGGCCAGCCGCTGCCGCTGCCCACCGGAGACGTTGGTGCCGCCCTGGGAAATGGGTGCATCCAGGCCGCCCTCCATCTCCTCCACGAAGTCCCTCGCCTGCGCAATCTCAAGGGCGGACCAGCACTCGTCCTCGGTGGCATCCGGTTTGCCGTACTGCAGATTGCTGCGGACGGTGCCGGTGAACAGGTAAGGCCGCTGCGGCACCAACCCGATGTGCCCCCACAGCAGGTCCGGGTGCAGCTCGCGCACATCCACCCCGTCCACCCGGACCGAGCCGGTGGTGGCGTCGAACAGCCGCGGCATGAGGTTCACCAGGGTGGTCTTGCCGGCACCGGTGCTGCCGATGATCGCCGTCGTCTGCCCTGCCTTCGCGGTGAAGCTGAGCCCGGACAGGACAGGCTGATCGGCACCCGGGTAGGCGAATCCGACGTCGCGCATTTCCAGCTGCCCGCGGCGGTGCCCGTGGGACGACACCGCACTCCTGAGCGGACTCTTCGGCGGCCGGACGCTCGACTCGGTGCCCAGCACCTC
This sequence comes from Pseudarthrobacter sp. S6, assembly GCF_050156575.1. Lineage (NCBI taxonomy): Bacteria > Bacillati > Actinomycetota > Actinomycetes > Micrococcales > Micrococcaceae > Pseudarthrobacter > Pseudarthrobacter sp. S6. Next base: position 3,914,239 of record NZ_CP189581.1, read on the forward strand.
GCCGATCCGGTCCGCCGAGACGGCGGCGCGCGGGATCATCACCGCCATGAACGTGGCCATCATGACAGACATCAGGATTTGCATCAGGTAGCTCAGAAACGCGATGAGCGTGCCCACCTGCATGGAGCCGTCCTCGATCCGGAACGAGCCGAACCAGATCACGGCTACGGACGAGACGTTCAGCACCAGCATCACCACGGGAAACGCGAGCGCCATCAGCCGGCCGGCACGCAGCGCGGTGTCCGTGACGTCCTCGTTTGCCTGGGCGAAGCGGGCGCTCTCGATGTCCTCCCGGACGAACGCGCGCACCACCCGGATGCCGGTGAGCTGCTCCCGGAGCACGCGGTTTACGGTGTCAATCCGGACCTGCATCTTCCGGAACAGCGGCACCATCCGGCTGATGATCAGGCCCACCCCGATCATCAGCACGGGCACGGCGACGGCGATCAGCCAGGACAGCTGCACGTCCTGCCGGACGGCCATGATTACGCCCCCGATGGCGAGCATGGGCGCGGCCACCATCATGGTGGCGGCCATCAGCACCAGCTGCTGGACCTGTTGGACGTCGTTCGTGGAGCGGGTGATCAGGCTGGGCGCGCCGAACTTGGTCACTTCCTGTTCAGAAAACTCCCCCACCCGGGTGAAGATGGCCCCGCGCAGATCCCGGCCCACCCCCATGGCCGCCTTCGCCCCGAAGTACACGGCAATCACAGCGCAGATGATCTGCAGCAGCGTAATCGCCAGCATCAGGCCGCCCAGGCTGAGGATGACGCCGGTGTCCCCCTTGGCCACGCCCTCATCAATGATGTCCGCGTTCAGCGTGGGTAGGTACAACGACGCGATGGATTGCGCCAGTTGAAAAATCACGACGGCGATCAGCAGTTGCCGGTGCGGCCGCAGGTATTCAACAAGCAGTTTCCAGAGCAATGCGGCTCCAAAGGTTCTGTCCCGATGGAATGTTTAGCTACGGGTGGTGCGAAGGTCAGTTTACGTCCGGAGGCTGGGATAAAGCCCGGCAGCTTGGAAAAAATTCGGCCGGTTCTCCCAAAGCGTATTCGCCTTGCCGGTTGGAGCGCCGCCGTCAGGCTGTCCGGGAACTACTCGTCGATGTCCTCAGCCCGGACTCCGCTGCGACGCCAGATCGCCTGCCACCTCTACGACCTTTTCAGCTGGCACTCCGGCGGCCAAGGCGGCAGCAATCTGCACATCGCACGCGGCTTTTGCCTGGTCAAGGGCCCATTCAGCGGCCTCGACCTCGCCGACGCGGGTGGTCACTGCGGCCAGCAACGCGTCGTGGAGGGCTAAGAGGTCAGCGGCCGCCTTTTTGGCAGCGGGTGACGCCAGCTCGTGTTCGCCGTAAAGTGTCCAATCAACCTGGGCGATGGACAGAGGCGGGGTGTTTGAATCAATGAACGGGTCCACGGGTCGGCCTTCTACGACTGGCTAAGCAAGGCTCCCGGTCGCTGAGCGGAATCAGGTCTCTGAGGACCACCAGACTGAACAAGTCTGTCTACTAATTCAGAGACTACACAGGAGCCTACGAAATACGAAGCGTGGGCGGTGACACCAAGCGGATTGCTGCCCTGGCATGGGGTGTCGCGGGGAATGCACCGGCGCGGTCTGACGTTACAGCACGGCCCTTACGTCGTCCGGGCCTTTGACGCGGGAACAACGGCGCAGTGGTGTACGTTGCAGTCTCGTCAGACACATCGTAGAAGCATCAGAAATGAGAAGCACCCAAAGTGGCAACCGATTACGACGAAGTTCGTTCCGACGTCAAGGAAACCCAAGACCGTTCCCTGGAGGCATTACAGTCTGCGAACGCCCCGGACGCCCGCAGCGTCGTCAATGAACTGGACGAAGCGGATGCATTCGATGAGGGCCTGACTCCCGGGGGAGAGATCGTCTCCGAGGAGCTCATCGTTCAGGTCATTCCCCAGGCCGCGGACGAGTTCACCTGCTATTCCTGTTTCCTCGTCCGGCACCGGTCTCAACTCGCCCGCGAAAGCAACGGCCACTCATACTGCATCGAGTGCGAGGGGTAGGGCATCCATCCTCAGGGCGCACTATCCGACAGCAGACCATCAGGGTGAGATTGCTGTTGCGGCTCACGCTGCCTGAGTAGCCATAACCGCCAGGGGCGCCGCGTTGTCAGGGGCAAGGATGGTCAGCCTGTAATCGGACTGGAGCGGATCGACGCGGGCAGGCAGATGGTGGGACCGCGAGCAGGCGCGCAGTTCTTCCAACGCGTCGGGCTCGATGCAGGCCCGGGTCATATCGAGTTCCAAGGCCATGCCCGTGGTGAGGGAGTTGGCGCGCTTCATGACGGCATACAGGCCGTGCACGCTTTTTGATGTCACATGGCCCTGCGCGGCTACCTGGGCCGTTGCACAGTCGAGGTCCACCCGGACCAGCACCCGAAGCTTGTCTGTTGTCACGAAAATTCTCCGCTCTAAGTTGGGTGCCACAACGCTGTGGCGCCCCGGACAACCATAGACCAAATGTGATCCAGGCAACACACCTGCAGATATTGGTGTTTTGCCACGCTCCGCCCCGGGACGCGGGAGCGGCGTGCGCAGAGAGTGCCTGTACGGCAGGTGAAGGGGACGGCGATCCCCGGAAAACAGCAATGGGACGTTATGTGCTTCCCGGGGCATGGCCGCACGGGTCAGGCGTGGCTCCTGCGGGTCACCGCCCCGAAGATTCCCAGGACGATCAAAGCCCCAAGAATGGCCAGCAGCCAAGTCCTCAGGTCGAAAAATTCCGCCAGGCCACCGCCGAAGATCAGCGAGCCGATCCATCCTCCGAGGATCGCTCCGACGACGCCAAGAACCATCGTGACCAGCCAGCCCCCGCCTTGCCGGCCGGGGAGTATGGCCTTGGCGATGGCTCCTGCAATCAGGCCGAGCAAGAGAAATCCGAGAATTCCCATGACGCACTTCCTTCCAAAGGACCACCAGCGTCGCCGTGACGCCATAGCAAGATTTTAATCAGCATGCTTAGCATCTGGCAAGGATTCGATTTACGATTAAATAGTGAGCCGCAGGCAGCCCGCCAGCGGCAACCAACCTGAGGAAGTGACACTGTGGGTTTGGACGACAAGATCGAGAACACCGCCGAGAAGCTTGGCGGCAAGGGTAAGGAAGTCGCCGGCGAAGCCAAAGGCGATCCGGGCCTGAAAGCCGAAGGCAAAAGCGACCAGGCAAAAGCAGACCTGAAACAGGCCGGCGAGAAGGTCAAAGACGCCTTCAAGGAATAATCCACCTCAACCAGGGAAGGGTGCGGCGCGACCACGGGCGGCACCCTCCCGCGTTGACCGTGTTGATCCCTCGCGCGGACATCCTTAGCCTGCTCCATCCTGTGGGTGCTATTGGCCGAGCAGGGACACGGCGTGGGCGATGACGAGCGCCAGCAGCACGAAGCCGCCGAAGGCTTCGAGGCCCATGAGTGATTTTGCCCGGGCAGAGAGGGGCATCGTGTCCGTGGGGCTGAAGGCCATGGAATTAGAGAGCGAGAAGTAGACGTAGTCAATGAACGACGCCGTCCAGCCGCTCTTTACCGAAGACCTGGCGGCAACTTCCTTGACGGCGTCGTGGTCTTCGTCCTGGGGGAACCGGAAGTCTGCCTGGGGCAGCTCGTGGCGTGGGGTGTGCCGGCGGGACACAGGGCCGCCCCTGTCCAGTTCCCAATAGACCAGCGCAAAGGCGATGACGTTCGTTACCCAAACCTGAAGCGTGGCGAGCAGAAGGTTTGGACCGTCGGTGTTGTCAGGGCCTGCGAGGGCGATGACCAGCTGCACCAGGGCAGCCTCATTCGCTGCGACCAGCAGCAGTGCCTGGCCTACGGAAAGATGCCTCGACCAGCGCGTTTGGCGCGTGAGGCGGCGGGGATTCAGGACAATAAGCGGGATCAGGAGGCCCAGCCCGACGATGACAACCGCGTAGCGAACGCCCGGCAGGAATGCTGTGGGCAATGTCGCGTACAGGCTCAGGGCAACAAGCAGGCCAACGACGGCAGGCCAGCGGTGCTCAGCGTGGGCCTGTTGTCCGTTGTAGGTCGTCATAATCAGGAGTGTAGGCACGGTTCCGCACAACATCTGCTCCGACTCACCGCACGTACGTCGTGCCGTCACGGAGGCATGACTAACCCGACGGGTGTGACCCGGATCGGAGAGCAGCGATCGACGGCGGGATGTCCCGCCGTCGACCGCTGCTCTCTCAGGTCGGCTCAGTAGGCCTTAACCCGCTGTTCGACGATGAGATGGATGAGGGCGAAGACGCCGTCCCCGTCGATTGCCGCCAGCGCGGCGTCCAATGCCGCCGGAACCTCACAGTCCTCGGTGACAGTGATCCCAAAACCGCCGAAGGCCCTGGCCATCAGGCCGAAGTCCGGATTCTTCAGCTGGGTCCCGGAGACGCGCGAGGGATAGTGGCGCTCCTGGTGGGTACGGATGGTGCCGTATTCCTGGTTGTCCATAACGATCACCAGCGGCGTGGCCCCGTACTGGGCCGCGGTGGCCAGCTCCTGGCCGTTCATGAGGAACTCCCCGTCTCCGGCGATGGTGACCACGCGGCGCCGGGGTTCGGCCAGCGATGCCGCGATGGCCGAGGGTACGGAATAGCCCATGGAGCCGTTGCGGGCACTGATCATGGAGGCGTAACGGCGGGTAGGAAAGTAGCGGTGGGCCCAGTTGGTGTGCTCCCCCGCACCGAACGTCACCAGTGAATCCTCGGGCAGCCTTGGCACCAGGTTCGCCATCAAAGTGTCCATCCTCGCCTGCCCCGCTGCCGGCGCCGCTGGCGGTAGCGCGGCGAACCGCTCCTGCTCGCCCCGCATCCGGCTTGTCCACGCTTTCCACTCGTCCTTCGCCGGCAAGTCAATCCCCACAATGTCGCGGACAAAGGCCTCGGGCTTGGCCAGGATCTGCCGAGAAACGGGTCCCGACCGGCCACGGAGTGAGGAGTCGGCTGTGACAAGGAAGTTCTTTTTGTTCCAGTCCTGCCGGCAGACGAATCCGTCCGTAATCACGTCGCCCGGCACCGTCCCCACAAACACCAGCAGGTCGGTTTCCTCCAGCAGGTCGTAGGTGGGGCGGGGGCGGCCGTAACCAATCGGGCCCACGTAGGACGGGGAATCGAAGGAGACCGTTCCCTGCGTCCGCCATTCAGCGGCAGCCGGGATATGGTGCCGTTCCAGCCATCCGGTCAGCTGGTCAGCCGCCTCCTGCGTCCAGTCGTTGCCGCCGGTGACAAAGAGCGGCTTGGTGGATTCCGCCAGCGCAGCCTCCAGCGCGGCGGCATCGGTGCTGCTCAAGCCACCGGCTGCCACCGGAATGGCGGGGTGCAGCACCGGGTCAATCTGCTGCCGGATGATGTCCTCCGGCAGGCCCACCACCACCGGGCCCGGCCGCCCGCTCATGGCCGCAAACATCGCCTCGGCCACGATCTCGGACGCCCGCTCCGCATGGTCAAGGACCATAACGCGCTTCGCCCCCGTATCAAACCAGGCCTTGATATCGAACTCCTGGAACGCCTCACGGTCCCGATGCGCGAAGGGGATCAGGCCGACGAACAGCAGCATGGGGGTGGAGTCCTGCCATGCGGTGTGCAGCCCCACATGCGCGTTGGCCGCGCCGGGACCCCGGGTCACCATCGCTATGCCTGGGCGCTGGTGCATCTTGCCGTCGGCCTCGGCCATGTAGGCGGCGCCGCCCTCGTGCCGGCAGACGATTGTTTCAATATCCGAGTTGTGCAGTCCGTCCAGGACGTCCAGGAAGCTCTCGCCGGGAACCACATAGGTGCGCTCCACACCATGGGCCACGAGCGAATCAACTATCACGTGCCCGGCTGATTTCAGTGCCGGGCCGTTGCCGGCGTGAAGCTCCTCCGAAGGGCGTGCCAGCCGGGAGACTTGCCCGGAATTCCCGACGGCGGCGGGCTGGGTGTGGGATGCGGTCAGGATTGCTTGGGTTTCCGGTGTCATGGGCTTTCTTTGGCTGTTTGGGCTGGTTTGGCGTTCGTAGTGGATGGTGCGCGCTTTACCTGAAGGTCTCCGCGGGCGGGTTGGCGATCACGGGGGCTGTGCCTGTGAATCCGTCGCGGGTTTCGGCGATCTCGCGGATTCGTTGCCGGCAGGCGTACCAGCCGAATACCATCAGCACGCAGGCGATGGCCGTGACGAGCATGGTGAGCGGGGATTCGATGAACACCATGACCAGCACGCCCGCCAGGAACAGCAGTGAAAGGTAGCCGGTGTACGGGGCGCCGAACATCCGGAAGGACGGGCGCTGGAGCCAGCCTTTGTTCGCCCAGCGTTGTAGCTGGATTTGGCAGAGCACGATGGTTGCCCAGGTCATGACGATGCCCACGGATGCGACGTTCAGCACGATCTCGAAGGCCTCCGCTGGCACCAGGTAGTTCAGCGGGACGCCTAGGAGGGACACGCCGGCGGTGATGGCGATGCCGCCGTAGGGGACCCCGGCTTTGTTCATCCGGCCTGCGAACTTTGGGGCGGAGCCGTTCACGGACATGGAGCGTAGGATGCGGCCGGTGGAATATAGGCCGGCGTTGAGGGAGGAGAGCGCGGCGGTGAGGACCACGAGGTTCATGATGACGTCCACGCCTTGGATGCCGATGGAGCCGAAGAACGTCACGAACGGGCTGACGCCCTTTTCGTAGGAGGTGTATGGCAGCAGGAGGGCGAGCAGGATGACGGAGCCGACGTAGAAGACGGCGATCCGGAAGACCACGGAGTTGATGGCCTTGGGCATGATTTTTTCGGGGTTCTTGGTCTCGCCGGCGGCGGTGCCCACGAGTTCGATGGAGGCGTAGGCGAACAGGACGCCCTGCATCAGGATGATCATGGGGAGCAGTCCGTTGGGGAAGACGCCGCCGTTGTCCGAGAGCAGGCTCAGGCCCACCGGCTGGCCGTCCACGGGGGTGCCGAAGATGACGAAGTAGGTGCCTACCACGAGGAAGACCACCAGGGCGGCGACCTTGATCAGGGCGAACCAGAACTCGAGCTCACCGAACACCTTGACGGAGACGAGGTTCAGGGCGAGGACCACCACGAGGGCGATCAGGGCCCAGGCCCATTGCGGGACCTCGGCCATCCAGGGGATGTAGTGGCCGAAGAAGTTCATGTAGAGCGCGGCGGCGGTGATGTCCACGATGGTGGTGGTGGCCCAGTTGATCCAGTAGAACCAGCCGGAGACGAACGCGGCTTTCTCGCCGAAGAATTCCCGGGCGTAGGAGACAAACGAGCCCGAGGAGGGGCGGTGCAGGACCAGTTCGCCCAGGGCGCGCAGGATGAGGAACGCGAAGAAGCCGCAGACGGCGTAGGCGATGACCAGCGACGGGCCGGCGGCGTTGAGCCTGCCGCCGGCGCCGAGGAACAGGCCGGTGCCGATCGCACCGCCGATGGCGATCATCTGGATCTGCCGCGGTTTGAGGTTCTTGTGATAACCCTTGTCCTCCGCGTGCAGCGCCGATTCGGTGGCGTGCGCGTGACCGCCGTCGGCCTGTTGCAGTACAACCTCGTCATTGGGGTTGATGGGCATGGTTGATCCTTTCGATACGGAGAAGATCCTGCTGGGTTGGGAAGAAGTTTGTAGGGGCGTGCAACCTGGGGTCTAAAAAACGGACCAGCCGGTGCGGTCGGAAAGGTCTGCGAGAGCCGCGGTGCCGGCCAGGGAGTTTCCCTTGGCGTCCAGCCGCGGGCTCCAGACGCAAATGGCGCATTCACCTGGAACGATGACCAGGATCCCGCCGCCCACACCGCTTTTCCCGGGGAGGCCCACGCGGTAGGCGAATTCTCCCGCGGCGTCGTACATGCCGCATGTCAGCATGATGGAGCCGATGCGTTTCGCATCACTGGGGGACACGACGGTTCCGCGCGCTCCTCGGCCGTCCCGGGCGAGGAAGAGTCCGGCTTTGGCGAGTTCCACGCAGGTCATCATGATGGAGCATTGGCGGACGTAGTTTTCCACCACGGATTCCGCGGCCTGCCTCAGGTTGCCGAAGCCCTTCAGGAAGTGCGCCAACGCCAGGTTGCGGCTGCTGCTGGAAAGCTCGCTGGCTGCCGCCGCCTCATCGATGAAGGGCCCTGTGCTGCCCGCCTGGTCGGTGAGGAACCGCAACACCTGGGTGGCGGCGTCGGACGTTTCTTCCATCAGGTGATCGGTAACCACCAAGGCACCGGCGTTGATGAAAGGGTTCCGCGGGATGCCGTGCTCCAGTTCCAGCTGGACCAGGGAGTTAAACGAGGTGCCGGATGGTTCGCGCAGCACGCGGGACCACAGTGTTCCTGAGCTGTCGCCTCGAAGCGCCATTGCCAGTGTGAACACCTTGGAGATGCTCTGGATGAAAAAAGGGACGTCGGCATCGCCGGAACGGAACACCTTACCGGAAGTGGTGGCGACGGCGATCCCGAACCTGTCGAAGGGTACCGCTGCCAGGAGGGGGATGTTGGCCGGGACAGAACCGGTTTCCTGCTGTGGCCTGTGGCTGCGGACGATGTCGTCCAGTATCCGGTCCAACGGCGGCGCTTTGAGTGCTGTGGTCATTTCCTGCCCAGTTGTTCTTTAGGTGTGCCGGCCCATTCCTGGACATGGAGCAGGGCCACCAGCGAGTCCCTCGGGTTGCCGAAGTTCAAGCCGGTCGCCCGGGATGCCTTGCTGATCCGGTAATAGACGGTGTTCTTGTGCAGCCCCATCCTGCTGGCGCATTCGGCAACATCGAGCGAGGCTTCGAAGTACGCGTGCAGGGTTTCCGCGAGTTCAGCGTCCTGCCGCAGTAGTGCGTAAAGACTGCGGTGGCGGAACGTGGAGGACATGAAATTCTGAACCGCCTCGCGGAAGAGGATCTCTCCCTCGAAGTCGTCCACCGTGGCAACGCCCCTGTCCGAAGACGTGCCAACACAACTCAACAGGGCCTCGGTGATCCGGGTGGTCGAGTGCAGGGACAGCAGGTCCGGGACTACCGGGCCGACGGCTGCGAACGGGCTGATGCCGAGGTGCTTACCGGCATCCCGGACGATGGACTCGGCCAGGCTCCGCAGCCCGGGCTCCGCGGCGGTTGACTGCAGGCCAGGAACAATGACGGCGGTGTCACCCTTGAACTGGCCCACGACGGCGGACGCTTTGTAGGCGGCCGCGTGGATGGACGCCAGATTGGCGAGTTCGCCGTGCTTGAGTGCTGCGTCGTCGGCTTGGGCTTCGGAGTCGGGCATTCCTATCAGGATCAGTGCGGCCGGGCGCCCAGCTGAGATCTTCTCGCTGTAAGCACTGGCAGCGGCTTCCGCCGAGCCTGACAGGATCCGCACAATGCGGTCCTCGCGCATGTGCACAGACTGCTGGTTGCGGTGCCGGATGAGCTCTGCGGAGGCCCGAGCAACAGATCCTTTCAGCACATAGTCAACGTCGGGGCCGAAGCCGTCCCCGGTTTCCTGCAGCCAGATGTAGCCCATGATCCGGTCCCCGGCGAACAGTGTGACGGCCACCCGTTCCCGCAGCCCGTCCTGGGGCCGGGCCGGTACCCGCACCGGCAGCCGGGTCCTATGCAGTTCACGGTAGGCGCCCAGGTCCTTCAGCAGCAGCTCGTATATACGCGGACCTCGCCGGGCCAGGATGGAGGCCTTGCGCAGTTCGTCGATGTCGTTCGAAACGGTGGAGTATGCCAGGACCTTGTTGGCGGCGTCTTCGATGACCACGTGGCTGGAGGTGAGCCGAGCGGTGGTCTGGGCGATGGCAAACAAGTCCTCTTCCAGCAGCGTCAGCACTTCGCGCTGGTAGCTGCGCGGCTGGATGCGGTCCTTGGCAATGGACAGCAGCCGGTCCCAGTCAGCCCCCGGATCCACCAGGAGTAGGCCTGTGCCGGCATCGCGGAGCAGTTCCTGGGCTTCGGTGAGCTCTTCAAGCCTTCCCTTGACGGCGATCACTGGCGGAGGGTTCTTAAGGAGCCGCCGCAACGCGGGCAAAGCCGAGCGGCCGCGGACGCCGATCAGCAGGACAAAGGCCGCGCCGCCGTCGGACGTTTCATCATCCGCATCCACTATCAGGAACCGTTCGATCGCAGAGCTACCGGCGGCAGGCCGGAGGATGAGGCTGGCGAAACCCAGCGGGAGATCCGAGAGAATATCGTCCACCGTAACCGCTGCCATGGGCTTCCTTCTGCGTCGATCTGGTCGGACGGCTCTGTCCGGTAACTTCATGCTATCGAGGCGCGCTCGCCCAAAATATGGAAGAGAACCCAAATGAAGTGTCAGCTTTTCGGTTGGCGGACCAAGTTTTTACGGCGCATTGCCCTGTATGGGCGCCGGCGCGGTAGGTCAGTGCGAGATTGCGGGTGGCGGTGCTGCGCCACGCAGTCGGCTGTCCGGGCGCCTATTTGGGTGTTCGTGTCCAGCGGGTGGCCCTGGATGATCTGTTGCCAGCTGCTGACCCCTGACCGCCCGCCGTTGTGTGTGCTGGGACACAGAAGCCTGGCCAGGGCCTTGCTACGCTAGGGCAGAAGACGGCGGAACCTTCCGCCGTCGCTCGAAGGTGCACCTGTGAAAAAGCCGCTTCTGTCCGTTGCGTTGGCGGGCGCCCTGGGCGCCTCGTCCTGCGGCGCACCAGGCAGCACCACTACCGGCCCGTCCGCCGTCGGCGAAATCACCGCAGCGCAGCTTCACCACATACACCCCCGAGGCTGTATCTTCGGCGTCGGAGTCGGAGAAGGTCATCCTGTTCTTCCACGCCACCTGGTGCTCCACCTGCAAGCTGCTCGCCTCCGACATCGAGGCAAATGCCGCCAGCATCCCCGCCGGCGTCAAGATCCTTAAAGTGGACTACGACTCCGAGACCGCGCTCAAACAAAAATACGGCGTGACCCTCCAGCACACCCTCGTGCAGGTGAAGCCGGACGGCTCGCAGATCGCCAAGTGGAGCCTGAGCCGGGATCTGAATGCCCTTGTCAAGGAGATCCGCTAGCGCCGGCGGTACGTCATGGAACTCCTGCCGCTCGCGTTCCTCGCCGGCATCCTCACCGTCCTCTCCCCCTGTGTCCTGCCGCTGCTGCCGGTGGTCCTCGCCGGTTCCGCTGCCGAGTCGAACCGCCGGGCGCCGTACATCATCATCGCCAGCCTGGCCGTCTCAGCGGTGCTCTTCACCCTGCTGATCAAGGCCACTACCGTGCTGCTGGGGGTTCCCAGTGACGCGTGGCTGATTATCTCCGGGGCGTGGCCGGTGGCCCGGATGCCGCGGTGGTCTATGACCCGCGGACGGGGTAGCGTCGCGGGTCAAAACGCTGCTATGGCACCAACTGCCCGGTTGTCAGGTGATCCCCGATGTGCGCGGGAGCTGACGGCAAGGAAGGCAAACGTGGGAACGCCATCCGGTACCCCACTCCACGCACGGTCTCGATCCAACGCGGAGACCGGGAACTGTCACCGAGCCGCTTACGAAGGTTGCCGAGGTGGACTTCGACGGCGCGCTCCTCACCGGCCGTAACGAAAGAGCCGGTGTTGTACGGCTCATTCCGGAGCCGGCGGACCAGGTCCGCCTTGGTCTGCACCACTCGTCCGTTCTCCATCAGGACAAGAAGAAGGTCAAACTGCGTACGCGTCAAATCCAACGGCACCCCATGGATGGCCGTGGACCGTGAGCCTTCGTGCAGGGTCAGGCCATTGTGCTCAAAATCGCACAGGAGGGCCGTGCCGGTGGGGAGAAGTGGAGCGTCGGAGACGGCGGCGGGCACGGCTTGAGGAGCACGTTGCTGCACCGCCTGCGGAGCGTGAACCGGGGCCGTGACGCCCGCCGTGGAATTCAGCGAACGCGGGCGCCGGAGCATCGCCGCGATCCGGGCACGCAGCTCCCGCGGACGGAACGGTTTCGTGAGATAGTCATCTGCGCCGGCCTCGAAGCCCATCAGTGCATCGGCCTCCTCTACCCGGCCGGAGACGATGATGAGGTACGCGTCGCTGAACGTCCGGATCCGGCGCGCAGCTTCGATCCCGTCGAAGTCCGGGAGGCCGACGTCCATAGTCACAATGACGGGGTCGTGCTCCCGCACAGTCTCCACGCCTTCCGTCCCCGAGGATGTTGCGAAGACGGAAAAGCCAGACTGCTGGAGCACCTGCTCGAGGGATTCCCTGACGTCGTCGTCGTCTTCGACCACAACTGCGATGCCCCGTTCTACCATCCCTGCTCCCCATAAATTTTCGCTGCTGCGTCCACGCAAGATTTGCCCCGTAACGGAGCCCCGCGACGTGCCGGACAGAGCCAGCATGTGGCTGCGTCCTTGGAACTGGAACCCGGCAAACCCTCCAAGGTATTCCATGTGCAATTCGTCGTCACTAGCCATGTGGATTGGCTTGTCAATAACTATTAACCATAACGCGCAGAATATTGAGCCTACACACTGCTATTGCCTTCTTTTGAGGACTGAGGACACCTTGCCAAATTCTTGAGCTTGAGCAAATACTGAGCATTTCTTGATTAGTTGATTTACGCCAGGCCATCCGCCGGGACCTATTGCTTTCTGTTGCTGATGTGACTGATGATCATCGTGTGCTCAAAGGGGGCGCAGGATTGTCACTAAGAACGAGACGTCAGGGGCACGCATGGCTTCTTTTCGGTTACCCGTTTCACGTTCCGCACAACCACTCAGGCCGCTCAGGCCGCTCAGGCCGCTGGCTATGATAGCGGCCGCGGGCTTGGCATTGTTGGCAAGCATGCCAGCCGCGCAAGCAGCGGATGCCATTTCCCCTGATCCCGGCCCCGCCGGAAGCTTCTCCTGGAAGGGCTTCAACTGGGAAAAGCGCTTCTGGGGCGGGGCTCCTCAGTACAACGGGCTTTTTGCCGCAGCGAATGTGGTCGATCCCGACTCCAACGGGCATGTCACGCTGAAGCTAACCAACCCTTCCGGAGACGCGCCGGTGGGGGCTGAATTCCAGTCCACCCGCAAAGGCTTCGGCTATGGCACCTACAGCACCACGGTGGAGAAGAACCTCAGTCTGCTGCAGAAAGAGGTGGTGTGGGGGTGCCTGTTCACTTACGATCCCCTCGCCGAGCCCGGCTATAACGAAATCGACCTTTGCGAGGCGTCTGCCTGGGGCGGAGGTGCCGCCTACGGCCAGTCATGGCCGGTGGGACAGGGCCACGGATATTGGTTCGACGCTACCAAAGCGCCCGGCGAAGGCAACAACACCGTGGTCTTTGACGTGACGGCCAGCCCCATAACCACGCATCGGATGGTGTGGGAGCCGGGCAAGCTGACCTTCGAAACCTACGCTGGCGAGGGCTTTGGCGGCACCCTCCTGAAGCGGACGGTCCTGCAGGGCTCCACCGTGCCGGTGCCGGCCAAGGAGCAGCTCCACTTTAACCTCTGGGTCACCGGCGGTGGAGGTGGGGACCCCGCCCACGTGAAACCGGAATCGGTCAAGGTCCGGGACTTCTCCTTCGTCCCGGCGGCCGCAGCCTTGGCTATTGCGCCTTCGTCGGCCATCAAGCTCTCAGCCACAACTTCCAAGACGAAGGGCGTTAACACCACAACACTGAAGTGGGCCGGTGCCACGGGCGATTACGTGACGCTCTGGATCAACGGCGTCCGGAAATCCGTGCCTAACACCAGCAGCTTTGCCAACCAGTTCAAAGGCGGCAACACCACCACCTACAAGGTGTGCGACACCGCCGGATGCTCCAGCATCCTGAGCGTCGTCACCTGACTACGTCCGGACCAAGCATAGGCCCAGGAAATCCGGATGTCCTGGGCCTATGCTCGTTTTTTGGCTCCTGCGACAGAACGCTAGGACTTATCGCCGCGAACGGGAACAATCCGTTTGATGGCCAGACCCAATGCCATGAGGGCAAAAGCTGCCAGTGCAAACCAGAAAATATCACCCGCACCGGTCATGGCGAGGGTTCCGGAACCCATTCCGGCTGCGGCCGGAACTGCTGGGTTGTTATACATAGTTGTTACCAGGCTTTCTTTTTGTTGAGGGCTGCGTCCAGGTACGCCTTCGCATGGACCACCTGCAGGAACAGGTCGATCACCAGCTCGTACATGGTGGCGGCCGCGAGCATGTATTTCCATCCGCGCAGCCGGACCGTGACCACACGTTCGATCACGAAGACACCGGTCACGGCCAGCCAGAACGGCTGAATGTTCAGCCCGGCACCCGTGCCCAGTGCAAACGCCACCGTGCCGAAGTAGGCCAGTGTTACCAGAACGCCCACCAAGGCCAGGATCTGCCGGCCCCAGTACGGGCGCGTTACCCGGGTCCAGCCGTACTGCACGCAGTTCTCCACCGCGCCGCGCTTCCACCGGAGCCGCTGTGCCCACAGTTCGCGCCAGGTCGGCATCACCTCGGTCACCAGATTGCAGTCAGCGGGGGATTTGATCCGGTACCGCAGGGTCAGCAGGGCAAACGAGAGTTCGTTGTCTTCGGTCAGGACTGAGGTGTCGTACACCCCGCCGCGGCCATTGCCCGGCGGCAGCGACCCGTCCAGCCTGGCCGCGATGACATCGCGGAGCGTACGCGCCCGGAACAGTGCCGCGGTGCCCGTGACCACCAGGCACTTGCCCTTGAGCCGCTTCACGTCGCGGGCATACCGCGCATATTCGTTGCGCTGCAGGTGCCCGACGAACCCGCCGCCGTGACCGCCGCGGAAGACGCCGCCAACGGCGCCCAGCCGGGAATCGCGACGCAAGTGGGCCACTGCCCGTTCCACAAAGTCGTGGGCCAGTTGGGAATCGGCGTCCTGGATGAGGATCAGGTCTTCGGGACCGGCGCCGGGCAGGAGCCCGTCCAGGGCGAAGTTCAGGGCACCCGCCTTCTTGTCTGTATTGCCCTCGGTGGGCAGGACTTCGGCACCCTCGGCGAGGGCTATCGCCTCCGTGGCATCAGTGCAGTTATCTGCCACCACGATCACTCTGTCCGGGCGGCGGCTCTGCGACTTTAAGGAATTCAGCGTTGCACCGATCCCCGCCGCCTCATTGTGCGCCGGAATCAGGACCGTAATCACGGAAATGCGGGCAAAGACTTGGTCGCAATAATGGCCGGTATTTTCGGATAAGGCGGGTGAATAATTTCATGAAATTGTGACATGGCACGCATTAGCTTATTAATCTCCACATAAAAGGGTCATCGAATCCTGCTGTGCTTTGACTCTTCCAAGGGAAACGCAATCCAGCTGCAGAGAACCGGCAACGAAAGTACAAGCTTTGGTAAAGAAGATCTCAACGCGGCCGGGCTTAGCGCTGTCGGTGCTGAGAAGGCGCAGGTGGCACTGAGCTGCCGCCAGCCGTCGGACGTGCCGCTCCTCTTTTCGCAGGTGCTACCCAGGACCATCCGCCGCCTTGGAGCAAAACGACGACGATCTGTCGGGAAAATTTTGATCCAATCTTGAGCCAACCCTTCGCAACCCATGCATTTGGCGGTCCACGCTGGAGCTAGCAACACAAGAGGACAGCGGGGAAGCAGGAAGATTCATGGGGAACGAATCAGCTCTGGGCGAGGTCGACGCGGTGGGAGGAGTGATTACTGATCACCACCCACTCGACTTGCACACATTGGGGCTGGCCGGTTGCATTGACCGGTTGACCGGGCCTCTCCGTCAGCAAGGAACGACAGTCCGCTGGGATACTCCGCACTGGGGCATCGAGATCCCGGCGGACTGTGCGTCCCTCCTCTACCAATCGGCGCGCGAAGCGTTGAGTAACGCCTTCAAGTACGCCGGCGCCGGCGAGCTCACCGTCCAGCTGGCGGCCGTCGGCCACGGCATCCGTCTGGTGGTGTCCGACGACGGCACGGGCTTTGACTGCGAACTCGCGTTAAGCGGCAAGAACCACGGCTACGGGCTGCGGCTGATGTCGGTGGCCGTGCACGAGGCCGGCGGCACCGTCAACGTGTCTTCGAAGCCAGGGCAGGGCACCACCGTCACAGTAACCCTGCCCTTGGACTGACGCCCCTACCGCGCCGTAGAGCCTTGAAGGATGAAGCCGGCACAATTCGTCCCCAGTCCAGCACAGAACAGGTGCTGCGGCCAGAGCTCTGGAATGGTTATTGACACCCCGCTTCGAGAGGCGCTGAATGATGATTAAGGCACATTCCACACCCCACGGGAGCGGTTGACATGAAGGAAAAGCCAGTAGTGGCCCAGCGCATCCACAGCGAGGCTCCGGCCGAAGGGGACGAGACTGCGGATCCCACGGACATCCGCATGCACTCGCAGGAGCCCGCCGAGGGCGCCGACACCGACGAAGACTAGCCGCCCTCCCCCTCTGGCCCACGCGCCCCGGCCACCACACGCCGTCGTACGCGGTATCAGCAGGCGCGGCATCAGCTGCCCGGCCCCGCACCAGCTGCTCTGCCCCGCACGAGCGGTGCTGCCACACACCGTTCATGCGGGGCAGCACCGTCCTTACCGAAGCGGCCTAGCCCGGGGTTTTCATCAGTCTTGGGCTGACGGGTGTGTTTAAGAGACGAAAAGGTGCTCTGACAAGGGAAAATAGGGGTGTCTACGCCGTTATTTCCGTGTCTTGAAGGAGCACCTTTTCGATGCCCCAGTCTACCAAGGTCTTCCCATCCGTCCCGGTCACTTTCACCGGCCAGTCGCTGGTCTCCCATGCCGGTGCCAGGGTCCTGACCTCATTCATTGACGCCCTCGGGTTCCGGGATCTGTGCGAGGACCGGCTGGGCCAGTTCGCCCCCGCGATGGCCTCGCACCGGCCCGGGAGGCTACTCGGGTCGCTGGCGGTGATGCTCGCAGCCGGCGGCGAGCACGCCTCCGACCTGGACATCCTGCGCTCCCAGCCCGGCGTGTTCGGCAACGTGCCCTCGAACGCGACAGTCTCGCGGTTCTTCGAACGCACCGTGAAGAACCCGGACGTTTTCGATTACGGTTTTTCGACCCTGTCCAAGGAACTGCGGACCCGGGCCTGGGAAGCCGCGGGTGACCGCAGCCCGGCGGTGACCGCGACGTCCGCGGACCCGCTGCTCATCGACCTCGACGCCACACTGGTGACCTCACACTCCGAGAAGGAACAAGCCACCGGCAACTACAAGGGCGGGTTTGGATTCGCCCCGTTCACCGCCAGCATCGATTACGGTTCCGGCCGAGGCACCGGGGAGGAACTCGCGGTGCTGATGCGCCACGGCGGGGCAACAGCGAACAACGCCGAGGACCACATCCGCATCTTCGAGGCCGCCATCGCGGTCCTGCCCGACGCACTCTACGGTGAAGACGACGAACTGGACGGGCAGAAAATCCTGGTCCGCACCGACAGCGCCGGCGCGTCCCGGAAGTTCCTCTGGTACCTGCATTCGCGCGGCGTGCAGTTCTCCGTCTCGTACCCGGTTCCGGTCGGCAAGGCCCACATGATCGACTGGATCAACGACAAGAAATACTGGCAGCCGGCCCTGGACCAGGACGGCAACGAACGCGACGACGCCTGGGTCATCAACGCCACGCAGGTCATCCCGCTGAAGGACTACCCGCCCGGGACGAAGATCTTTCTGCGCGCCGAGCCGCTGCACCCCGGTGCGACACCGACCCTGCTCGACATCGACGGTCACCGTGTAACAGCTTTCCTGACGAATGCCCCACGCTGGCACGGACCGTTCCTGGATGCCCGGCACCGGGCCCGCGGCCGCTGCGAGAACCGCATCAAGACGCTGAAGAACACCGGCCTGAGCAAGCTCCCGTTCTTCGATTTCGCCGCGAACCAGGCCTGGGCGAACCTCGCGGTCCTGGCCGCGAACCTGGTCTCCTGGCTCCAGCTCACCGCCCTGCCCGACGGCCACAAGGCACGGGGCTGGGACATCAAACGCTGGCGCTACCGGCTCTTCGCCACCGCCGGCAAGATCATCACCCGCGCCCGCCGGACCCACCTGCTGCTGCCCGACGCCGCACCGGAGAAACCCCTCATCGCCGCCCTGCTCGAAGCCATCGGACGGATCGCCGCAGCCGCGAACCGCCCCGCACACCTGCTGCGGACCTGACACCGCAGCCCCCGCCAACCAACGAGCAGGAAAGAAGAACACCAACGGGATCAGTGGAAGCCCGCGCCCCGCCCCGCGACCCCGGGGCCCTTCAGCCACGCCCGAAATCCGATTCAGCCCACCGGGACGACAAAAACCGGACCCGGCGCCCCGACCGCCGTCCGATGAAAAATCCGGGCTAGTCCCTGGCTGGCACCAGCACCACTTCGTGGGGACTTGTCGGCCGCATGAACTGCGCATTCACGGCAGCCAGCGTGTTCCCGAACCGCGCCACCGTGGTGGGTACATCGAAAGCGGGGCTGGTGATGGTGTCTTCGATCTCGCCGGAGGACAGATCCCCCGGAGAGCCTGATGCGGACGATCTGGTTCAGGAAGTTCTGCACCGCCCAGACTGTGTGGCCACGGACCAGGATGCCGTCAACATTCGGTACATCCACGCCGTCGATCCTCGCGCTTCCACCCGTGTACGGGTCCACGGTATAGAGGGACTTGTTGTTCGAATGAGCCACAATCAGTACCCGGCCGCCGGTCCGCTCAGTTCCAGTGTCTCAACGGTACCCAGCTCGCCGCGCCTGCCCACCGGGAGGAAGTAGAGCTCACCGGCAGCGGAATTCGTGAACCAGGCGCCATCCCGGGTGAGCGTGACGTCGTTGATGAAACCAGGAGCGAGCGTGAAATCCTCAACAGGCTCGCCCGATTCCGTGTTGTACACGAAGGCCTTGCCGGTGGCGCCGCCCGCTAGAAACAGCAGATCGTTGCGGGTATCGGCCTTCATCCCGACGGCGGCCATGGGCTGCGAATCAAAGTCCGATACGTCGATGAACAACCGCGCTTTGTCTTGGCGGATGTCGCCGCGGTAAATGTCTCCAAGGGCCAGGTCGCCGGCGTAGAAGGTGGTTCCGCTGCCGGCGGCGATCCCCTCGGCGGACGTGGCGCCCTTGAGCACAATGCCTGAGTCTGCCGGCGGCGACGCAGACGCCGGGAGGACAGGTGCCAACACCTCCATGAGCAGAATGAACCCAATGGCGGTACGGCGTTGTAATTTTGCTGAATTCTGGGTTGTGCGGGCCATGATTCTTCCTTGAATTAGGGTGATCCGCACGGGCCAACCTGCGGCAGGGCCGCACGATCGTAATGCCAGTTTATGCACCCCGGGAACCGGCCCGCCAGAGTCAAAAGCCCCCTCCTTGCGCGGTCACACTCCGCCCTCCGGAGCCCCGGGACCGGCAAGCTGCCACGGTCTCTGCTTACAATCGAAACCTCAATCAACTACTGAGGGACCCATGAAGAAACTCGCCACCGCCCTGATCGCAGCCGGCCTCGTACTTTCCGCTTCTGCATGCACAACGCCCACCAAACTTTCCACCCCCGAAACCTGCGACCGCGTCAAGGCTGTCCTGGCGAACCCCGCGAACAACGTGGGCAAGACCGGCCTGGTGCGTCTCGCCAACCAGATCCGGCCTATCGAAGTTGTTGCATCGGATGACCTCAAGCCTGCGCTCGGATCCATCATCGAGTTCACCGACGAGTCCGCCAAGGAAGCCCCGGACGAGGCCAAGCTCGCCGAGTTGGAGTCGAAGTACCAGGAAGCTGGCGCCGCCTTCACGAAGCACTGCCGCTAAGACGCCTCCTGAGTTAACGTTCGACGGCGGCCGGTTGGCCGCCGTCGTCGGCTTATCCGTGATCGGCTTCGGGCAGCGGCTCGCCCTCGAACCACGGCACTGATCCCCAGCCCCCCCTGGTGTGGCTGCCGGCCCTTGCACGTGCCGCCCGGTCGCCAGTTTGATGTGACCTCGCCCTCATGATGGGACGTTCACGCGGCCCTTTCCGTTAAACCATTGGCGAAAGGAGGCCATGTGCTCATTGTCTTAACCGGAATCGACGGATCAGGAAAATCGACGGCCGCCCGCGCCTTGGTCGATGCGGCGCAGGCTGACGGCAAAAACGCCCTGCCGCTCAGCAACCACGCCGGCAGGCGGAGCATGTCCGTGCTGGGCAAACGGCTGGGCATCCGCTGGCCGCGGCGCCTTGCCGACATTGTGGAGACCAACCTTCGCGTGGCCAACGTACTCATATCCCATGCCTGGGCCAGCCGTTCTGACGGACTGGTAGTGATGGACCGGCACCTCCACTGCCAGCTCGCGCAGCGAACAGCCAAAGGCCTGCCGCGCGGCCGCCTGGTCCCCTGGCTGATGTCGTCGCTGCCGGAACCTGACGCCGTGGTGCAGCTGACTGACCTGGCGGATCTGCGCGATGCCTACCGTGCCATGCCGGAATACCCGGGCTTCGTCCAGCTCGCCGCAGACAGCACGCCGGAAGGGGTTGTGGCCGGGCTCAAGCGGATCGTGCACCAGCGGATGTCGCGCGCAGAGACTCCTGTGGCTGTTTAGGCCACAGGCCAGCGAGGCCTAGTACAGCTCAGACCCGCTCCGACTCCGACGAATACCGGCTCAGATCAGCGCGTGCAGTCCCCTGCTCCGCGGCCGGCCGAAGGACGCCGTACCCAGGAACTCAATGGCGACGAACGGCTCGGACCCAACCACCCACTCATCATGCCCGGGAGGCAGCGCATAGGTGTCGTGGGCATGGATGGTGGACCTCACGCCGTCGGACGTTTGAATCTCCAGACTGCCGGAGACACAGTAGCCGAGGTGATTGTGCTCGCAGAAGTCCGTCAGCTCCATAGGCTTGGCGGACTCGGACCAGCGCCAGCCGGGAGCGAGGATAAGGCGGGCCACGGAGTAGTCATCGACCGTGACGAGATCGAACTCGGCCTTATCCGGACACCGCTTTTTGTCCGGAATATCAAAGGACTTAACGGCCAGAGCTCTGATGAAATTTGCGGTCATGGGGACACAGCCTAGGGATCATTTTCGGCGGGCGCTTAGGGCTGGGACCAAGCGGTTGTGAGTGGATGCCGGCAGGCGGCTACGGAGTGCGGCGACGAAGTGCGGAGACCAACAAGGTGCATCTCTAACCGTATCCATAAGGCGCCTCAAGTCAATGGACCGCCCGTACCTTCGCGGAGCCGAACGGGGTCCCCTGCACAGGTCCCGGCCCTGGACCAGCCGGAATACTTCAAATGACGCCGGAGTTGTTGTTTAAACTGGAAAGCCGATTCACTGGTTTCCTGTCTCTTGCCATCAGACTCTCCCGAAGGAACGCCGTGAGCCCCCAACTGACCATCAAACTTCAGCCAGGTACCCAGGCCCCCGATTTCACGCTGCAGGACGCCGAGGGCACCGAAACCTCACTGGCCACGTACCGCGGCAAGAACGTCATCGTGTATTTCTACCCGGAGGCGGCAACCCTCGGCTGCACCACCGAGGCCTGCGATTTCCGCGACAGCCTCTCATCCCTGCAGGGCTCCGGCTATGAAGTCCTGGGCATCTCCCCCGACGCCCCGGGGAAGCTGGCCGATTTCACCGGCGACTTCAACCTGACTTTCCCGCTGCTCTCCGACGAGGACCACGCAGTTGCCCTGGCCTACGGCGCGTGGGGCGAGAAGCTGGTCAACGGCGAGATCGTCGAAGGCCTGGTCCGCTCCACCGTGGTGGTGGACCCCGACGGCAACGTGGCGCTGGCGCAGTACCAGGTTAAGGCGCAGGGCCACGTCGCTGCCCTGCGCGAGTCCCTGGGGGTCTAATCTGACTGGGCACAGCTAGCCCAGCAATCGGGAGTCAGGCATGGCGATCGAAGACCGTCCGGGGACGCTGTTCGAGGATGTCAAAACGCTGGCTGGCCCTGAGCGGCCCAATGCCAACGTCTGCTGCTCTTTGAGAAGCCGGGTTCGTCAAAGCAGCCGGTACGCATGCGGGACCTGCTGACGCAGCCTGCGCTTCATCAGGGTTTCTTCCGCCAGTTACTTGGCCAGTCGTTGTCTATGAACCATAAGGCCAGCAGCATCGCGTCCATGGTCATAAGCCCAGCTAAGAGGTAGGCCCACCCTGTGTACCAATGCACGGCAATCTCCTGACCTGGTATCCCCCAGCCACTTGATTGTCCTCCAGTGTGGCACGGAACGGGTCAGCAGGGAACGGCTGCTTCGTGAGGGCAACCAGACGGCCGTGAAGTTCGGTTTCGCGGTTCAGGAGGCGGGTCAGCAGTTCGACCTTGTCCGAGAGCTCGATGCCAACCGCCAGCCGGTCCCCGGGCCAGCTCGAGGCCTCCCAAGACTCACCCAGGGCCTGGGCCAGCGAGCGGGACAGTGAGCGGAGCCGCCAGAAATGGCTCAGGTAGTGAACGGTGCTGCGCGAGCGGCGGCCCTGCTTCAAGAGCCGCCACGAACGCGCCAGCCTGCCCGGCAGCCTGACGGATTCCGTTGCTTCCATAACTCCTGCACCGTCCTCCGGCAGTCCGCGTTTTCCTTCGTCGTTTGTCCTTCGAGTGTGTCCACGGAGCCTCAAGGACCCATCAAGGGCAGGCAAGTTTTCCGGCAAGACCGGGCCACGCCATGGCCGCCAGCCCCGGATTGCCCGGGGCCTGACCGACTTCCAGCCCCCTTGTCATATCTATGACATGCTTCACCGGCCCTAATACTGTAGAAGTAGAGTCATGCCTTCCATGCCCGAACCGCGCCGTGCCGTCGTGATCGAGGACGATCCGGACATCCGGGGCCTACTTGTGCGGATCCTCGTCAAGCAGGGTTTCGAGGTCACCCAGGCCGAGGCCGGGTTGCCCGGAGTGGAGGAAGTCCGCCGCGCCAAGCCTGATCTGATCACGCTGGACCTGAACCTGCCCGACATGGACGGGCTGGAAGTCTGCAAGCTCCTGCGTGAATTCTCCGA
The DNA here is from genome assembly GCF_050156575.1 of Pseudarthrobacter sp. S6. NCBI lineage: Bacteria > Bacillati > Actinomycetota > Actinomycetes > Micrococcales > Micrococcaceae > Pseudarthrobacter > Pseudarthrobacter sp. S6. The sequence goes on from NZ_CP189581.1 coordinate 3,937,008, forward strand.
TGCGTTCATCGTGATGCTCACCGCCCGCGCCGACGAACTGGATATGCTCACGGGCCTGGACAACGGCGCCGATGACTACATCAGCAAACCGTTCAGCCCGCGCGAACTCCAGTCCAGGATCAACGCCCTGTTCCGCCGTCGGCAGCCGTCCGCGGCGGAGACGGCCGCTGAATCAGCCGCGGCGAGCGAACTGGAACGCGCTACCGAGGTCCAGCAAAGCCTGCTGCCCCAGGAGGACGTCCGGGTGGATGGGTACGACGTCGCCGGCGTATTCCGCCCCTCCCGCAGCGTGGGAGGTGACTTCTACGACTGGTACAGCACGCCCGAGGGCCTGCACCTGACGTTCGCCGATGCCATGGGCAAGGGCATGGGCGCGGCCCTCATCGCGGCCACCGTCCGGGCCGTGATGCGGTCCACCGGGCGGCGCCAGGACCTGCACGCCGCCTTCGCCTCCGCCAGCACCACAATCGCGGCGGACCTGGATTCCTCCAACTCGTTTGTCACCCTCTTCCACGCCCGCCTGGACGCCGCCTCCGGCGTCGTCAGCTATGTCGACGCCGGCCACGGACTGGCGCTGCATGTCACCGCAGAGGGGTCGGCGCGCCGTCTTCCCAGCGGCGGCCCGCCCGTGGGCGCCTGGGCGGGGTCCGTGTGGCCGCAATCCGCCGTTGACCTGGCCCCGGGCGACTCCTTGGTGGTGGTCAGCGACGGCGTACTGGACGTCTTCGACTCGGTGGAGCAGTTCGCCGAGTCAGTACTCGCCGCCGCTAACGACCAGGTTTCCGCGCAATCCGCCTGTGACGCCATCCTGGCGCTGGCGCCTGCTGAAACTGCCGAGGACGATGTCACCGTCGTGGTGGTCCGCCGCCTGTCCGAGCCAGCAACCGCATGACCCGCTTCTGGACCCGCCTGGTAGTGGTTCTGACCGTCGTCCTCGGGCTGAACTACGTGTGCTGGCGCTGGGCGGCGTCGCTGAACTGGGATGCCTGGTGGATTGCGGTGCCCCTGGTGGTGGCCGAGACCTACAGCCTCATCGACGTAATGCTGTTCGGTATGACCGTGTGGCACCTCAAGATCCGAAAGGGAGCACCCGCCCCGCCGCACGATGCCACCGTCGATGTCTTCATCACCACATACAACGAAGACCTGGACATGGTCATGACCACGGCACTGGCGGCCCAAAAGATCCGACACCCGCACAGCACCTGGATTCTTGACGACGGCGCCCGCCCCGAGCTGAAGGCCCTGGCCGAAGAGCACGGGCTGGGTTATGTGACCCGCAGTGACGCCTGGACCGCCAACGTGCCGCGGCACGCCAAGGCCGGCAACTTGAACAACGCCCTGATGGTCACCCACGGTGAATTCCTGCTGATCCTGGACGCGGACCAGATCCCCGAGCCGGACATCCTGGAAAAAACCCTGGGCTATTTCAACAACCGCCGGGTGGCCCTGGTCCAGACGCCGCAGTACTTCAGCAACGTGCCCGCCCACGATCCACTCGGCAGCCAGGCGCCGCTGTTCTACGGCCCCATCCAGCAGGGCAAGGACGGCTGGAACGCGGCGTTCTTCTGCGGCTCCAACGCCATCCTCCGGCGCGAAGCCCTGATGCAGCTGGGCCTGATGGGCTACGTCAAGGAGACCGAAAAAAGCATCCGCCGCGCCCTCACGGCCTCCCGCTCCGCCATCCGCCAGGCGCGCAAATCCGCGGACACCAACACCCCGCTCGTGGCCGAGGTGCTGGACGAGGTGGAGGCAGCCACGCTGGAAGCCCAGGCCCAGCTGGCGGCCGGCGAAGCCATGAGTGAGATCACCTACCGGGTCCGCCGCCGCGTGGATGCGGCCGTGCAGACGCTGGTCCAGGCCGACATGTCCGCTCTGCAGGCCGACCTTGAAGAGATCGCCGCCATGGAACTCGCCCATGTGGGTGCCGCCGGCGTCCCGGTGGTGGCCGACGACGCCGTCCAGCGTATGTCTGCCCGCGACTGGTCGCCGCTGGGCGCGCTGGAATCCGTTCAGGCAGTCCTGGACGCCCTGAACGTGGAGCGGAACGATGAAGCGCAGCCGGTCATGCCACTGGCCACCATCTCCGTCACCGAGGACATGGCCACGGCCATGCGCATCCATGCCATGGGCTGGGAAAGCGTCTACCACCACGAGATCCTGGCCTACGGCCTGGCGCCCGAGGACCTCAAGACCATGCTGACCCAGCGCCTCCGGTGGGCACAGGGAACCATGCAGGTGCTGCTCCGCGAGAACCCGCTGGTGCAGAAAGGCCTGAAGATCGGCCAGCGCCTGATGTACTTCGCCACCATGTGGACCTACCTCAGCGGGTACGCGGCGGTCATCTACTTCGCCGCCCCCATCATCTACCTGCTGCTGGGTGTCCTGCCGGTGTCCAGCCTCAGCTGGGACTTCTTCCTGCGGTTCATCCCGTTTATGGTCGCCAACCAACTGCTGTTCGCGGTGGCCGGCCGCGGAATCCCCACCTGGCGCGGGCAGCAGTACAGCCTCGCGCTGTTCCCCACCTGGATCAAGGCGTGTTCGACGGCGGCCCGGAACGTGTGGTTCGGCCGCCCTCTCGGGTTCGCCGTCACCCCCAAAGCCCGCCAGACCGGCGGCCCCAGCTGGAGCCTCATCCGGCCCCAGATTGTGGTGAGTGTGCTGCTGGCGGTGGCCTCCGTGGTCGGGATTATCCGGTTGGCCACGGGACTGGCCGAGCCGCTTGGCACACTGGTGAACGTGGCCTGGGTTATTTTTGACCTGGTGGTCATGAGCATCCTGGTCCGGGCCGTTTTGTACAAGGGCTACGAACCCGCTGTGGACGTTGATGCAGGAGAGAGGAAATCCGATGGAGTTTAGTTACGAGGTCAAGGATTCGTACGCGGAGGTCAAGGCGGACGGACGGCTGAATATGGTGTCGGCGCCCAAACTGCGCGAATTCGTCACCGACGTGATCGCCGGGGGCTCGTCGCGGATCGTGGTGAACCTGGAGAACACGGCGTTTATGGATTCCTCGGGACTGGGCGCGCTGATCGGCTGCCTGAAGGCCGCCCGCCAGGCCGGCGGAGACCTACGCATCGCGGCCGTTCAGCCGCAGGTGAAGATGGTCCTGGAGCTGACCAGCATGGACCGGGTGCTGACGTCCTACGCCTCGGCTGACGAAGCGTTCGGCAATGACTGATGTCCTGGCCCGGCGGAGTTTCCGGGGATTGTCCACGGCCGAGGCCATCGACTCCGTCCACAACGAGCTGGACAAGCTCTGGGAGGACGCCCCGTTCGTCCAGGCCATGGACCAGATGACCTTCACAACGGCGGTGGTCGAATCTGCGTCCAACATCGTCCAGCACGCGCATCCGGCGGCGGCCAAACCAGTGGAGCTCGGGGTGGACATCAGCGTGCGCTCCACGCAGCTGCAAGCCAGGGTCAGCGCCTACCACGCCAAGCCTCCGTTCGGCCCCCTGGAACCGGGAACGGCCGACGACGACGCGGAGTCCGGCCGCGGCCTTGCGCTCATCGAGGCGCTGGTCACCACCGTGACGTTCGAACGGCAGGACGGCACCAACACATGGGTCCTCACGAGGACATCACAGAGTTAGCTAAGCGGCGATCCAGACGGAAACGGTGGTGCCGCCGCCCGGCGTTTCGCTGATCCGCAGCTCACCCCCGTGGGCCTTGGCGATGCGCCGGCATGTGGCCAGGCCAAGCCCTGACCCGGGACCGTCCCCGGCCCGCTGCAGCCGGACCAGCGGTTCCATTGCGCGCTGCCTGTCTGCCGCTTCGATCCCTTTGCCGTTGTCCACCACCGACACGGCCGTTCCCGTCTCGCCAGTCACCGCGCTGATGCTGATGTGCAGGGCATGTTCGGGGCTCCGGTAGTTCAGGGAGTTGGCAATGAGGTTCTGAAGCAGGGTCCGTATTTGCGCCCGGTCGGCCACGAGCTCGGCGTCGTCGCAGTGTATGCCGATGGTGCCGCCCAGGGACTGGCCCAGGTCACCGGCAGCCTCGGCGGTGAGGGCAAGCAGCGAGAACCGCTCCCGGAAGAGCTGCCCTCCCACCGTGGAGTAGTCCAGGACGTCCTTCAGGGTGGCCTGCATGCGGCGCCCGCTGCCGGCGATCCGCGAAAAGTATTCAGCGGCGGCGCTCCCTTGCGGAATATCGGGGTCATCCTCGGCAAGCTCGACGTACCCCAGGATGGTGGTCAGCGGAATGCGGAGGTCGTGGCTGACCCGGCCCGCAAAGTCGCCCAGTGCGGTGTTGCTGCGTCGCAGTTCCGCCAGCGCGTCGTTCAGCTGCAGGGTGCGGTGCTGGAGTTCCAGCAGCTCCACAACCTGTTGGGCGAGAACCTCGAGCATCGCAATCTGCGCGGCCTGCGGGCTGGCCGCATCATCGGAGAAAACGCAAAGCGAGCCTAGGACCAAGCCGGAGGCAGTCTGCAGCGGAACCGAAGCATAGAAGCGGACCTTGGCGATCTCGCCCGTGACAAAGGGGTTCCCGGCGAACCTCGGGTCCTGGGAAGCATCGCGGACAACCGTGGTGGTCCTGCGGAGGAAGACCTGGGCGCACATTGAGTCCTCGCGGCTGCAAACCTTGGCGTCCACGCCGAAGGCCGCAATCTGGATTTGCTGGCCCTCGGTAATGACATTGACCACACTGTAGGGAACAGCGCAAAGCCGGGCTGCCAGCTGGACCAGGTTATCCAGCGCCTTGGCGGCTTCTGCGTCGGGGAGCGAGGGGGCTTCGCCAGCCTCTGCGGGCACCAGCCCGTATTCCCTCAAACCGGTTGTCCTGGCCGACTCCGCGGCTTCGTGGCTGTACGTGACTGCGCCGTTCATGCTCTCCTGTCCCCACTGTGATCAGCACTTTCATCAGCGCTGCTACCGGTCCCTCGGCTGATGATATCCGTCCGCCCGGATGCTCCGTCATTCCCAGCTCCGTTCCGCCGCCGTTTTAGCAGCGACAAGTGAGAGAGCAACTGCAATGGTGGGTAGGCTTGAGGGCATGGCTTTTGAAGAAACCCCCGCTGAACGCCGCGAGGTCACCGTCCGCCGGGCACCGAAATATGTGCCGTTCCTCATCCTCGGCGCCCTGGTGGGCGCAGCGGTGGCTGCCGCCGTCGCGTACGGGCTCCCCGGCGACGAATCCTTTGAGCGAGGCTCAGTGTTCGGCTTCTTCCTGATCATGTTCGGCGCCGTCGGCGCGGTGTTGGGCGCCGTGGCGGCCCTGCTGCTGGACCGGCGGAGCGTCAAGCGGCAGAAACGCGCCATCGTCGAAGCTGTCCCGGATTCAGAGCCCGACGACGGCGCGTAGCCCTGGGCATGACACAGCCAGCAGCTCTGCCGCCCGGCCCGCGGTCCGGTCACAATGGCCGCGGCGGAAAAGTCTTACCTCATCTCATGAGATAATCGACCAGTGGCACGCGGCGATGGAAAACTTTCTCATGATCTTCTCCCTGGCGAAAAGGGACCTCAGGACGCTTGTGGCGTTTTCGGGGTCTGGGCGCCAGGTGAAGAAGTAGCAAAACTCACCTATTACGGGCTGTATGCATTGCAGCACCGCGGTCAGGAGTCGGCTGGTATAGCTACCAGTGACGGCAAGCGGATCAACGTCTACAAGGACATGGGGCTAGTTTCCCAGGTCTTCGACGAGACCACGCTGAACACCCTGACCGGGCACCTGGCGGTGGGACACTGCCGCTACTCCACCACCGGAGCCAGCCATTGGGCCAACGCCCAGCCCACCCTCGGCGCCACCAGCACCGGCACGGTTGCCCTGGCGCACAACGGCAACCTGACCAACACGGCCGAACTCAACGCCATGATCCTGGAACGCAACGGCGGCCAGCTCAGCGGCGAAATGAAGCAGGGCAACACCTCGGACACTGCCCTGGTCACAGCACTCCTCGAAGGCGAACCGGGCAAGACCCTCGAACAGACGGCCATGGAGCTGCTGCCGAAGATCAAGGGCGGCTTCTGCTTCGTGTTTATGGACGAAGGCACCCTCTACGCGGCACGCGACACCTACGGCATCCGCCCGCTGGTCCTGGGCCGGCTGGAGCGCGGCTGGGTAGTCGCATCCGAGCAGTCCGCCCTGGCCACCGTGGGCGCCAGCTTCATCCGCGAAATCGAGCCGGGCGAATTCATCGCCATCGACGAGGACGGCGTGCGTTCCAAGCGCTTCGCGGAGGCGACGCCGGCCGGCTGCGTTTTCGAATACGTCTACCTCGCCCGTCCGGACGCCGCCATCGCGGGACGCTCCGTGTACGAGTCCCGTGTTGAGATGGGCCGCCAGCTGGCCCGCGAAAACACCCAGGACGCAGACATCGTCATCCCGGTTCCCGAGTCCGGTACCCCAGCCGCCGTGGGTTACGCCGAGGAATCAGGCATTCCCTTCGCGCACGGCTTCGTCAAGAACTCCTACGTGGGCCGCACGTTCATCCAGCCCTCGCAGACCCTGCGCCAGCTGGGCATCCGGCTAAAGCTGAACGCCCTCGAGTCCGTGATCCGCGGCAAGCGTGTAGTTGTGGTGGATGACTCGATCGTCCGCGGCAACACCCAGCGCGCCATCGTCCGGATGCTCCGCGAGGCCGGCGCCGCGTCCGTCCACATCAAGATTTCCTCCCCGCCGGTCAAATGGCCGTGCTTCTACGGCATCGACTTCGCCTCCCGGGCCGAGCTGATTGCCAACGGCGCCACCATCGAGGAAATCTCCCAGGCCATCGGCGCCGATTCCCTCGCGTACATCTCCGAAGACGGCATGATCAACGCGACCATGCAGCCGCGGGAACGCCTATGCACCGCCTGCTTCACCGGCCAGTACCCCATCACGCTTCCGGGCGCGGACAAACTGGGCAAGAACCTGCTGGAGCGCACGGACCTCGGCGGCCTCACGCCGTCGCCCTCTGCCCTCCCCGGCGCAACGGCCGCACTGACGGTCTCCTCGATTGACGACGAGGAGGCCCCGGCGGAGAAGGCCGGCGCCACCGGCTGCGATCCGGGACCGGACGCCGAGTTCGAGAACCTGCTCACCGAAGAAGACCACGTGCCCGCGATCCACCACGTAGCCACCACCCCCGGCGCTGACAAGAAAGAGTCCGTATGACTTCCGCAACCCCCGCCGCCGGCAACAGCCCGCTGATCCCTGCAGGCATCACCTACGCCTCCGCCGGTGTTGACGTTGAAGCCGGCGACCGCGCCGTGGAACTGATGAAGGGTGCCGTGAAGGCCACCCACAATTCGTCCGTGATCGGCGGTGTGGGCGGCTTCGCCGGCCTGTACGACGTCTCGCGCCTGCTGACTTACAAGCGCCCGCTGCTGGCCACGTCCACCGACGGCGTGGGCACCAAGGTTGCCATCGCCCAGGCCATGGACATCCACGACACCATCGGTTTTGACCTGGTGGGCATGGTGGTTGACGACATCGTTGTGGTGGGCGCCGAGCCGCTCTTTATGACCGACTACATCGCCTGCGGCAAGGTTGTCCCGGAGCGCATCGCGGACATTGTCCGTGGCATCGCCGCGGCCTGCTCCGTCGCCGGTACCGCCCTGGTGGGCGGCGAAACAGCCGAGCACCCCGGCCTGCTGGGCGAGCACGAATACGATGTTGCCGGTGCCGCCACCGGCGTTGTTGAGGCTTCCGACCTGTTGGGCCCGGACCGCGTCCGCGCCGGCGATGTTGTGATCGGCATGGCCTCCTCCGGCCTGCACTCCAACGGCTACTCCCTGGTCCGCCGCGTCATCAACCACGCCGGCTGGGCACTGGACCGCCAGGTCTCCGAACTTGGCCGCACGCTGGGCGAGGAACTGTTGGAGCCCACCCGCGTCTACGCTGCAGACTGCCTGGACCTGGCCCGCGCCTTCCCGGTGAACAGCGCCAACGCCGTGCACGGCTTCAGCCACGTCACCGGCGGTGGCCTGGCCGCCAACCTGGCCCGCGTCCTGCCGCAGGGCCTCGTGGCAACCGTGGACCGCGCCACCTGGGAGCTGCCAGCCATCTTCAAGCTGGTCTCCGAGCTGGGCAACGTGCCGCTGGCCGACCTGGAGCGCACCCTGAACCTCGGCGTGGGCATGGTGGCCATCGTGTCCGCCGAAGCTGCCGACGCCGCCGTGGCCCGCCTCAACGACCGCGGCGTGCCGTCCTGGATCATGGGCACCGTCACCGCGGACTCGGATTCCATCCTCAAGACCGGTCCGGACTACGTCCAGGGCGCCAAGGGCGTGGACGGCGGCGCCGTCCGGTTGGTCAACGCGTACGCCTAAACCTCGAGCAGGCTGAACACCCCGCCCTGCGGGTCCTTGAGGGTGGCCGTAGCTCCGGGCGTATCGTCGTCATCCGGCTCCGGTGCGATCAGGACTTCCGCCCCCGCCGCCACGGCCTTCCGCACGGCATCGGCCACGTCGGTGACGCTGAAGTAAATCTGCCACCTGGCAGGCGCCTCGGCCGCGACGATACCGGCCACCTCCGCACCGTTCACCATCAGCGTGCTGTACGTGCCGCCGTCGTCCTGGGGATACTCGGTCACCTCGTGGCCGAACAGCTGCTGGAAGAACCCGACGGCGGCCCGCGGTTCCGGCGTCAGCAGTTCCGTCCAGGACAGCGCACCGGCCTCGTTGTACCGGCCGGAGCCCGTATGCGTCCCGGGCTGCCACACGCCGGTGGTCCCGCCGCCGGGAGGATCCACAAACACCATCACGCCGGTGTCCGCCACAGCCTCGGGGCCGAACTGCACTGCACCCCCCGCGTGCGGGACTTCTTCAACCAGCGCACCTGCATCCTCGGCCGCGAAGTAGATGTTCCATTGAGCGTGCGTATCGAGTGATTCCTGGTGCGGGTTCTGCGGCGCCACCACGGCCACGAGGTCCTCCCCCACAAACGCCTGGGCGTAGTTGCGGCCATCGGGCGTGGGCAGGTCCTTGAAGGTCCATCCGAACACCGCCGCGTAGAAGGCCTTGGCTGCTTCCACGTCCCGGGTCTGGACATCAGCCCAGCACGGTTCACCGTGGCGGTAGCCGGGGGATGAGGGGTTTCCTGACATGGGAGGTCCTTTCGCGGGCGGCACAGCGCATCAACGCCTCCAGTCAACACCAAAAAGCCCGCCCCCGGCACCGGGTTTCGGCGCAGGCAACGGGCCTGATAACTGAGGCCAGCACCGCGGGTCCGCCTGGATCCGGGTGCTGAAAAGAAGTGCTGTACTCACGAACAAATGCGGCGTCCGAACGTACTGCAGTGTCGCGGCCGGGCGCCTTGCGGCGGGACCGGCGTGCGGCAGCTAGCCGATCCGACGGGTGTCTACCTCGTCGTCGTCTTCTTCCAAATCATCCGCGTACTTATCCACATAAGCCGAATAGTCCGGTTCAACCGGGTCATTCGCGAAATGGCTCGTGGCACGACCATCAGGACCTTTGAGCTCACGCTGAAGGGCCGAATAGTCAGTGTTCGGGGAATAGTACTTAATATCCCGAGCCTGCTTGGTAGCTTTTGCCTTTTGACGGCCGCGCCCCATGGCGTGACCCCCTTTTGTACTCGGACCGGAGGTGGTCACCTTGGCTATCGGTGAGGCCCCGGAATGTTTGGTCAATTTGTCGTAACACCTAGATTACATGCTTTCCGCGCCCGGTGCTGCCTTCCCCATGCGCGTGGACGACATGTCGGGTACCCTTACGGCCGCGATGCGCAGCGTTCCCGGCTTTTTTGTTGGATAGAGTCTCTTCATCAGATGCCGATCCGGTTCACGGTGTGTGCGGCATCCCGAGGCGAAACACAGGAGGGGTATCCGGATGGACAACCAGGAATTACGTTCCGTCCCGCCCAAACCCGGCGCTCCGCCCACCGCGGAGTTGCCGCAGGAGGCGGTCGCGGCACCTGCAACGGAGCCCTCACCCCAGAAGCGCCGGCGGGGCGCGTCAACATTCCTGAAGGCTCTCTTTGTGGCGGTTCTGCTCGGCGTGGCTGGGGGCCTGGTGTGGCTCGCAGTCTGGCTGGATTCCGGGGCGCCCGAGACGTCTGGCGACGGCGGCTCCGGGATCGTGGAAATCCTGCCCACTCCGCTTGCCACCCCGCTCCGGCTCCCCCGTGAGGGTGTGGGGCCGCCGGACTACCGTCTGGGCGACTGTTTCAAGGATTTTGAGCCCGCGGCGTTGCGGTCAACGGTAGTGGCCTGCGATACCGGCCACTCTGCCCAGCTCGTCGCCGTCTTCCGCTACCCCGCCGTCGGCTCCTATCCTGGCCGGGAGGCCCTCGCGGCCAAGGCCCTGGAAGCCTGCCAGGCAGCCAGGCTGGCGCCAGCAGCCAACGAGTACACGTTGAACTTCCAGCGGGCCTACCCCAGTAGCACCAGCTGGGAATCGGGAGACCGGCGCGTGGACTGCTACGTCACCGCCGACGGCGGAAACGTCATCAACGCCAGCGTGCTGCCCTAAAATTGTGGGAATGGTCGTCGTTTTCGGCGTCAAAGACCGGGTTTAGATTCGGGCCGGCCTGCTGCCTCATGTCCCGGCGTAGCTGGCGGCCGGCCGGGCGCGTGGCGCCGTTGGCTTCTCAGCTGGAGGATCCGGGTTGCTCCGGCGATTGCGACGAGAATTCCGCCCGCCACTGCCGCGATGAACAGCGCCATACCCAGAGAAAGCTCGCCGGCAACCCCAAGATAACGCACGGTCACGCGATCCTGGTTCTGCAGAATGAAGATGATCAGCAACACCAAAAGGACCAGCCCTGCGCTGACCGCAACCCAGATCATCCCGGCCCGTGTCACATCCGCTTCCCCGGCCCTGTCCTGAGATGGTTTCCGGGGAGAACGTTTTGGCTTGGAAGGCGCAGGTACCGGACCCGAGGCGGGGCGCGGCCCGGTTGACGGAGTCGACGCTGGATCAGCAGCCACGTTTTTTCATCCCCTATACCCGAAGCAATCCGTCCGTGCCGGACGGATATATCACAGGGTACTCCTCCACCAGGCCCGCGTCCCCTCCCGGTATTGGCCCGGCAGGGCTCAGAGGCTGTCCTGGCAAACGTCAGGGGTGCCGTCCTGGTCGGTTTACCCAGGACGAGCGCCAGGCTGAAACAGTGAGCCGGAGCCCTATTCCTTCCTCCGCACCACCAGTCCTGAGCCGGCGGGAGCACCGCCGTCGGGCCCTGCGAGCGACTCCAGCCCTTCGACGGTGAGTTCGTCGACGTCGGCCGCGGTGTCCACGAGCACGGTGTCACCGTCCGTGATGTCGCCGGACAGGATGGCCCTGGCCAGTCGGTCGCCGATCTCGCGCTGGACGAGCCGGCGCAGCGGCCGGGCACCGTACGCGGAGTCGAAGCCGGACATGGCCAGCCAGGCCCGGGCGCCGTCGGTCACCTCGAGGGTCAGGCGGCGCTCGTACAGACGCCTGCCGAGCTCTGCCACCTGCAGTTCCACGATCTCTGCCAGCTCCTCTACGGTCAGGGCTTCAAACAGCACAATCTCGTCCAGCCGGTTCAGAAACTCGGGCTTGAAGGACGCGTTGACCGTGGTCATGACCGCGGCGCGCTTGGCCTGTGCATCCAGAGACTGGTCCACCAGGAACTGGCTGCCAAGGTTGGACGTCAGCACCAGGATGGCGTTGCGGAAGTCCACGGTACGGCCCTGGCCATCAGTGAGGCGGCCGTCGTCGAGCACCTGCAAGAGGATGTCAAAGACCTCCGGATGTGCCTTTTCCACCTCATCCAGCAGGACAACGGAGTACGGACGACGGCGGACGGCCTCGGTCAGCTGGCCGCCCTCCTCATAGCCGACGTACCCCGGAGGGGCGCCCACCAGCCGCGCCACCGAGTGCTTCTCGCCGTACTCGGACATGTCGATCCGCACCATGGCGCGTTCGTCGTCGAACAGGAAATCCGCGAGTGCCTTGGCCAGCTCGGTCTTGCCCACGCCCGTGGGCCCCAGGAACAGGAACGAACCCGTGGGACGATTGGGATCGCTGATACCGGCCCGCGCACGGCGGACGGCATCCGAGACCGCGGCCACAGCCTTGGACTGGCCGATCAGGCGCTTACCCAGCTCCTGCTCCATGTGGAGCAGCTTCTGGCTCTCGCCCTGCAGCATGCGCCCGGCAGGAATGCCGGTCCACGCGGAAATGACCTCAGCGATGTCGTCGGCGGTGACCCCGTCAGCCACCATCTGGGCAGGCTTTTCCGTCACGGCTTCTTCGGCCGCGGCGGCCGCGTTCAGCTCCCGCTCCACCTCCGGAATCTCGCCGTACAGGATCCGCGACGCAGTCTCCAGATCGCCTTCGCGCGCGGCCTTGTCGTAGGTGGAGCGGAGCTCATCGAGCTTCGCCTTCAGGTCGCCCACACGGTTGAGTCCGGCCCTTTCGGCTGCCCAGCGGGCATTCAGCGCGTCCAGCTCTTCACTCTTGTCCGCTTTGTCCGCGCGGAGAGCCGCCAGGCGCTCCACGGACGCCGCATCCTTCTCGTTCGCGAGCGCCAGTTCCTCCATGGTGAGCCGGTCCACGGCACGGCGCAGTTGATCGATCTCCTCCGGCGCGGAGTCGATCTCCATCCGCAGCCGCGAGGCGGCCTCGTCCACCAGGTCAATGGCCTTGTCCGGCAGCTGACGGCCGGAAATGTAGCGGTTGGACAGGGTGGCGGCGGCCACCAGCGCGGAGTCTGCGATGGTGACCTTGTGGTGAGCCTCGTAGCGCTCCTTGAGGCCGCGGAGAATACCGATGGTGTCTTCCACACTGGGCTCGCCCACGTACACCTGCTGGAACCGGCGCTCCAGGGCCGGGTCCTTCTCGATGTTCTCGCGGTACTCATCCAGCGTGGTGGCGCCGATCAGCCGCAGCTCCCCGCGGGCCAGCATGGGCTTGAGCATGTTGCCCGCATCCATCGAGGACTCCCCCGTGGCACCAGCACCCACCACCGTGTGAATCTCGTCGATGAAGGTGACAATCTGGCCGTCCGAATTCTTGATCTCCTCCAGCACGGCCTTGAGGCGCTCCTCGAACTCGCCGCGGTACTTCGCCCCGGCCACCATGGAGGCGAGGTCCAGGGCAATCAGCGTCTTGCCCCGCAGACTTTCCGGGACATCGCCCGCTACGATCCGCTGGGCGAGCCCTTCGACGACGGCGGTCTTGCCCACGCCGGGCTCACCGATGATGACGGGGTTGTTTTTGGTGCGGCGGCTCAGCACCTGGATGATGCGCCGGATCTCGGTGTCGCGCCCGATCACCGGGTCCAGCTTGCCCGCACGCGCCATCGCGGTGAGGTCCGTGCCGAACCGTTCCAGCGACTGGAACGTGTTTTCCGGGTCCGGGGTGGTGACCTTACGGTCGCCGCGGACACCCGGCAGGGCGGCGAGCAGCGCTTCATGGGAGGCGCCGGCGTCGCGCATTAACCGCCCGACGGCGTCACTCCCGGCAGAGAGCCCCAGCAGCAGCACTTCGGTGGAGACATAGGTATCGCCCAGCCTGTCGGCCTCGTTTTTGGCGTTCTGGATGGCCTGCAGCGCGGGCCGGGACAGCTGGGCCTGCTGCGTGGAGCCGCCCGAAGTTGCCGGCAGCGCCTTGATGGCGCCGCTCGCCTGCACGCTGACAGCATCCGGGTCTGCGCCCGTAGCCCGGAGAAGCGCGACGGCGACGCCCTCCCTCTGATCCATCAGGGCTTTGAGCAGGTGGGCGGGTTCCACCTGGGGATTTCCTGCCGTGGAGGCGTTCATGGCTGCTGCCGAAAGAGCCTCCTGGCTCTTGGTGGTGAATTTGACGTCCAAAGAGAGCTCCTTCCGGGTATACGCATGTGCGCTAAGTTGAGTCTACTACGCTCAACTTTGAGGATGTGCCCTCTACGCCCCATGTTTGCCGACGGCGAACTCCCTGTCCAGAGCTGCCCGCCACCGGCAGGAGATCGATTCCCGGCACCCTCCCGCAGTTGCCCAGGCCCGCCAGCAGCGCAAGTACCCGCGTGGATTCCCGCCCCTTCAGCCCGGGTAGATGGCGACGGCGCCCGCCTTGATCACGAAGTACACCTGCATGCCCGGTGCCAACCCGAGATCGACAGACGCCGCCGGGGTGATGTCCGCGCTCAGCTGCCCGGCCTCCCCGGCGCGGAGCCGGATCCCGTCCCCGTGCGGCTCCAGGTCGGTGATGGTCACGGCAAAGGAGTTCCGCGGACTGCCATGCGCCTCGCTGGGGAAAACGGAAACGGCCGACGGCGGGAAAACAGCCACGCCCGGCTGCCCGGTGGGGAGCGGGGCGGCTGAGTCGTGGTGTCCATAGAGGTTGAGGCCGCCAGCCTGGAGACCGTGTTCGGTGATGTGGCCGGCCACAAAGTTGAGCCCGGCAAGCCCGGCCGCGAACCGGCTGCGCGGGCGCTGGAGGACTTCGCGGGTTGGGCCTTCCTCGCTGATGCGCCCGTCTTCGAGGATGACCACACGGTCGGCCAGCATCAGGGCATCGAGGACGTCATGCGTGATAATGATGGCGCGGCGGCCAGCCAGCACGCGTTTAAGCAGGCGCCGCAGAAGCGGCGCGGCGTGGATATCAAGGGCCGCCATCGGTTCATCCAGGAGCAGGAGCCCGGGGTCCGCGGCAAGCGCCCGGGCCACGGCAACGCGCTGCGCCTGGCCGCCGGAGAGCTCGGCCGGGCGCCGCGCCTGCAGGTCCGTCGCCTCGACCTCCCCGAGCCACCTCAGGGCGGTCTCCCGGGCGGCCTGCTTTGAAGCCCCCGCACTCCGGGGCCCAAAGGCCACGTTCTCCAGCACGCTCAGGTGCGGGAACAGCAGCGGTTCCTGGGCCAGGAGGGCCGTGCCGCGCCGGTGGGGAGCCGTCCACCGGCCGCGGCCGGCGTTGAGGTTAAACAGGGTCCTGCCGTCCAGTTCGGCAGAGCCCGAGTCCGGGTAGAGCAGGCCCGCGATGACGTTCAGCAGCGTGGATTTGCCCGCGCCGTTGGCCCCCATAACGGCCACCGTTTCGGCCGCGCCCAGCTCGAGGGAGACGTCGAACCCGCGGCCAGCCACGGCGGCCTGAACCGAGAACGTCACCGGACCGCACCGCCCGCCGCGGCCGCCGTCGTCGTACGTGCGCCGCTGGGTGCGGACGCCCATTGAGCGGCGCGGGGGCTGCGGTACGCGAGTGCCACCACGGCCACCGCCACGGCTACGAGGACCAGGGAAAGCGCGACGGCGGCATCGGCGTCCGTTTCCCGCTGCAGGTAGATTTCCAACGGCAGGGTCCGGGTCACCCCCTGCAGGCTGCCGGCGAACGTGAGAGTGGCACCGAATTCGCCCAGGCTGCGGGCGAAGGACAGCACCGCGCCGGACGCGAGTCCCGGCAACACGAGCGGGAGGGTGACCCTGCGGAGCACCGTGGTGGGGCCGGCGCCGAGCGTCGCGGCCACCGCCTCGTACCGGTTCCCGGCGGTCCGCAAGGCACCTTCGAGGCTGACCACCAGGAACGGCAGTGCCACAAACGTCTGGGCCAGGATGACCGCCGTCGTCGAAAAAGCGATCTGCAGGCCTGCCACTTCCAACGTCCGGCCCAGCAGCCCCTGCCGCCCGAAGGTGTAAAGCAGCGCAATGCCGCCCACCACCGGCGGAAGGACCAGCGGGAGCAGGACCAATGAGCGGAGGAAGCGCTGGCCGGGGAAGCTGCCGCGGGCCAGGACCAGGGCGAGCGGAATGCCCAGGACGATGCACAGGACGGTGCTGGCCGCGGATGTGCGCAGGCTCAGCCCAAGGGCCTGCAGCGAGGCTTCCGACGTGATCAGCGGGATGAACTGGGCCCAGTTGACTTTGGCCACCATGGCCGCCAGCGGCAGCACCACGAACAGGCCGCCGGCGGCCGCGAGGACGTAAATCCAGCGCGGCACACCGCCGTACCCGCTGTTCCTGGCCTGTTTCATGGTCTCCTTGTGGGCGGTTTACTTACGGGGCCCGAAGCCGGCCGTGGTGAGGGTTTTCTGCCCGTCGGCGCCGGTCACCATGGCGATGAAGGCTGCCGCCAGTTCCTTGTTCCGGCTCGAGCCTACTGTGGCGATGGGATAGGTATTGACAGCCTTGCCGGATTCGTCGAACGGGATTCCCATAACCTTGTCGCCGGCGCCTTTGACGTCGGTGACGTAGACCAGCCCGGCGTCGGCCTCGCCCGAGGTGACCTTGCCCAGGACGTCTGTCACCGATGACTCCTCGCTGACCGGAGCGAGGGTCACGCCCGCGGCCTTTTCCACGGTATCCGCTGCGGCCCCGCACGGAACCTGGCTGGCACAAACAACCACCTTGACGCCCGGCCTGGCGAGGTCGGCGAAGGACGCGATCAACGCCGGATTGGACGGCGGGACGGCGATCTCCAGGACGTTGGTGGCGAAGTTCTTCGCGGCCCCGTCCAGGAGCTTGGCATCGGCCAGTTTGGTCATGTTCTTGGTGTCGGCGGAGGCAAAAACATCGGCCGGTGCGCCCTGGGTGATCTGGGTGACCAGGTCCGAGGAGCCGGCGAAGCTCAACACGATCTTGGTGCCGGGGTTCTTCGCCTCGAAGTCGCTGGCCAGCTGGGTGAACGTGGCCTTGAGCGACGCGGCCGCGAAGACGGTGATCGTCCCGGACACCTGGCCGGTGGCGCCCAGGGACTGCGGGGCGGCGGGCTGCGAGGCCGTGGGCGTCGTGGAAGCGGGTGCGCACGCGGCCAGGCCCAGCATGAGGGCGGCCGTGATGACGACGGTTCTGGCGTGTGTGCGGGTGCTCAAATGATGCTCTTTCCATGCGGGGTTTCGATGATGACTGTTGTTGCCTTGACCACCGCGGTAGCCACGGAGCCCAGTTCCAGGCCCAGGTCGCGGACGGCTTCGCTGCTCATCAGCGAAACCACCCGGAACGGCCCGCACTGGAGTTCCACCTGTGCCATGACTTTGTCCGCAGTGATCCCCGTGACCAGGCCAACAAACCTGTTGCGGGCCGAACTTCCTGAACGGTGCGGGTCCTCGGGAAGCTGCGCAAGCTTCTGGGCATGCCTTGCCAGTTCCAGTCCGTCGACGGCCAGCCGGCCGGCGTCGTCCTTCACCGGGGTGAGGCTGCCGTTCTCTGTCCAGCGCCGGACAGTGTCGTCACTGACGCCGAGGAACCGGGCTGCTTCGGATACGCGAATAGTGGGCATTTCATGATCTTAGTCCGCATTTGCGGGTTTCCTTAGTAATTTTCGCCGTGAATCAGAATATGAAGCCTACGCCGGTTTCGCTCCCGCTCGAGGGTTCACTAGGGCTGCCTATGGAAGGTGCCGGGCCGAAGTCCTACGCTACGGACGGGAACACTCCCTCGCCATTGCCGTCCGTGCCGGCGGCCACTCAGTGGCCGGAATGTCCATGAACAACGACGGTCTGGTAATCGATGTCCGGCCCATGAAGTCAATCGACGTGGACCCGGAATCCGGCATCGTCACAGCCGGGGCGGGCGCCACTTGGGGCGAGTTCGACCGCGCCACCCAGGAGCACGCCCTGGCCGTCACCGGCGGGCGGGCCTCCACCACCGGCGTCGCCGGCTTCACCCTGGGCGGCGGATCCGGGTGGCTGGAGCGCTCCTTCGGGTTCGCGTGCGACAGTCTTGTCTCCGTGGACCTGGTGACGGCCGACGGCGAGCGCGTCACCGCCAGCGCCCGGGAAAACCCCGAACTCTTCTGGGCCCTCCATGGCGGAGGCGGCAATTTCGGAGTTCCCACATCTTTCACGTTCCAGGCACACCGGCTCGGCCCGGTGGTCCACGCAGGGATATGGCTGTGGCCCGGCGAAGAGGTCATGGACGTCTCCCTCGCGTACCGGGACCTGGCCCTCGCAGCACCCGATGGCGTCGGATTGGGGCTGTTGTACATGACCGCTCCGCCGGAGCCGTTTGTGCCTGAGCATCTGGTGGGAAAAAATGGCCGTCGCCATTGGCTACGTCTACGCGGGTGAGCCCGAGGAGGGCTTCGAGCACGCGCGGCCGTTCCGCGAGCTCGGGCCTGCAGTGGACCTCGTGGCCGACACCCCGTACGCCGAATTCCAGTCCTCCCTGGATGATCCGCCGGACCATTACAACTACTGGAGCGCCGACTACCACGACGAACTTCCCGATGCAGCTCTAGACCTCTTGTTGAGTCGGCCCGCAACCTCCCCGACGCCACGTCCCAGCAGCTCATCGCCCGGTGGGGCGGCGCCGTCGGCGGGAACGCGGGGCAGCCACGCCCCTGATCAACCGGAACGCGGCCTGGGTAAGCCATCCCTACGGCATCTCGCCAACACCCGAGGAAGGCCAGCTGGCCAAGGCCTGGGTGAAGGACTTCCGCGGCAAGATTGCGCCCTATGCCACGGGCGGGGTGTGGCTCAATTTCATCGGCAACGAAGGCCAGGAGCGCACCCGTGCCGCGTTCGGCAACGGGAACTACGCGCGGCTGGCCCTGGTCAAGCGGGACGTCGATCCCCAGAACATCTTCCAGGGAAACCAGAACATCCTGCCGGCCGGCTCCTGACCGGTTCCGCGGAGCGCCGCACTAGACTTCCTCCATGGCGATTTACCTGGATCCGCCGCTGTGGCCGGCCCACGGCACGCATTTTTCGCACCTGATCTCGGACACCTCACTGGCTGAGCTGCACGCCTTCGCCGCTGCAGCGGGCATAGCGGACCGGGCGTTCGACGGCGACCACTACGACGTCGCCGAGCGCCGGTTCGACGACCTCGTCGCCGCGGGCGCCGTCCCGGTTGAGGCCCGGATCCTTGTCCGCAAACTCATCGCCAGCGGGCTGCGCATCCCGGCCCGGCAGCGCAACAAGTCCCTCAAGGTGCCGCTGCTGAACCGCTGGGAAGCCATCATGCCCGGCCACGATGCCCTCTTCTTGGACCTGCTGGACCGCTGGAGCGAGGACCATCGCCGGTATCACGGCTGCACGCACCTGCTGGCAGTTCTGGAGGCCTTGGACCTGCTGGCCCACCTTGCCGATCCGCCGCGGACAGTGCTGCTCGCAGCCTGGTTCCACGATGCCGTCTACCGCGGAGTCGCCGGCCAGGACGAGGAGGAATCGGCCCGGCTCGCCGAGGAGCGCCTCGCGGATGCGGGGCTCCCTCCGTCCGAGATCGACGAGGTGGCGCGGCTAGTGCGGCTGACGTCGGACCACCGCCCGGAACCAGGGGACGACGACGGCGCCCTCCTCTGCGACGCGGACCTGTCAGTCCTCGGCGGCGAACCTGAGCCCTACGCCCGGTATGTGGCCGCCGTCCGGGAAGACTACGCGCACATCGGCGACGCCGACTTCGCAGCCGGCCGCGCCGCCGTCGTACGTCACCTGCTGGGCCTGGACCCGCTCTTCCACAGCGAGCGCGCACGGGAACTATGGCTTGATGCGGCCCTCCGGAACCTGCAGGGCGAACTGGCCTGATGGGCACCGCCTCAATCTACGACTCTGACCTGACCCACCATGCCCATGAAGTCATGCAGTGCGCAGATGTATTTGTAGGTGCCAGCCTTGGTGAACTTGACCGTGAAAGTCGAGCCCGGGGCAGGTGCCGGGGGCATGATTCCCGAGTTGAGATCGCCGCCGCTGAAATCACCTGGAGTGCCTGAAAGGACAAAAATGTTCGCCGGTTCAGTGCCGAACGTGACCGTGTGCGGTGCACCCATTCCGGTGTTGCTGAACACCACTTCATCTCCCACGTGCACTGTCACCTTCGGCCGGACGAAGCGCATGACCATCGCAATACCGTCGTCGCCGCCTGCCAGCACCAGGTGGTTACTGGCCTGCCTGGCCAAGGAGGCGTCCAGTTGGCGTCCGTCCCGGAGGATGGAACGCTCCTGCGCCCTTGACGATTTATCGTAGTCCGCCTGGGTATGGGGGTATGCCGATCCTTCTTCCTGGACGTGAACAGTCCCCTTCATCGCCATGCCGTGAACCAGGCACCAGTACGTGAAGTCGCCTTCCTGAGGGAACGTCAGGGTGTAGCTTGTCGCGACAGGAAAACCGGGGACCGCAACGTTGGACAAAAGACCCGAGTTGTAATAGGAGGTCCCGTCGTAGCTGTGGGGATCCGGACGCGGACCCTGAGGAAACAATTCAGCGGAATTGGACGGATCGAATGGCTGCGTGGACTCAAGCGATTGGTCCTGAGCCAGGAACGTCACCGTGTGGATCTCGGCGGCGTTCGCCTGCCAGTTGATGGTGTCGCCCTCATTGACAACAATGTCCGAGGGCAGGAAAGCCATGCCTTGGATTTCGTGGTCGCTGGACTCGGAACCGACTTGCACCGTCCAGGAGCGGGGGGTCCAGGTGGATGCGCCGGCAGGCCCGACGGCGGCCGCTGGCACAGCAAGGGCAACGGCGGCTGCAAGGATTAACGGTAGTTTGCGGAATCTGGTGTGAATGCCCTGAATATGTTTCATCGCATTGCTCTCTTTTTGAACCGTGTTCGGCCATAGCTGGCCGATAGGTCACTGTGACCGGTTCACCCCAGCCGGGAGAACTCCCAAACTGGTCACTGTTGCTCGGCGCAGGGAACCAGTCCTCGCGCCGGAAATGCACCCCCAGATGGTGCGCGGCGGGTTTCAATATTGATCCCGGCGCCATCACTTTCGCGTATTAATGGCGAAATCGCGGAGGCGGGACGCAGTTATTACCATCCTCCTCCGCCAACATTTTGTCGAGGTCAGCGGTAGCCGGTCACGAACGGCCTGTTGGTGGGCACGATCTGCTTTCCCAACGGCATGAGGCACACAGGGATGAGCTTGAGGTTGGCGATGGCCAGCGGGATGCCGATAATGGTGACCGCCATGGCAAAGGCCGTAACCACGTGGCCGATCGCGATCCAGATGCCGGCCACCACCAGCCAGATGACATTCCCCAGGAGCGAGAACACACCCGTTCCGCCCGGTTTGTCCACCACCATGCGCCCGAACGGCCAGAGCGTGTATGCCGCAATCCGGAACGACGCGATGCCCCACGGAATGGTGACGATCAGCAGGCAGCAAATGATGCCCGCCAGGAAGTAGCCCAGGGCAAGCCAAAGTCCGCCGAATACCAGCCAGATGATGTTGAGCAGAGTCTTCATCTGTCCATTGTGCCCTGTGCCTCAGCCCTTGGCGGCCTTCACAAAGGCTCGGATTTTCTCCAGGTCCTTCACTCCGCGGGAAACCTCGACGCCGGAGGAAACGTCCACGCCCCACGCGCCTGAGGCGGCGGTGGCGTGCGCCACGGTATCCGGGTTCAGTCCGCCGGCCAAAAGCCACTTGCGGTCCTGGAGCGCCGTCACGTCCACCATGGAGGCGTAGTCCCAGGCCTGTCCGGACCCGGGGACGGCGGCGTCAATCAACAGGAGTTCCTCGCCCCAGTCGGCGAACGCGTCCGCTGTGGCTGCCATGGTGACGGCCCTGATCAGCTTCATGCCGGCGTCGTGCACTGTGGCGACGTCTTCCGGAGTGAGGTCTGCATGGAGTTGGACCCACTCGAGTCCGGCGGCTCGTGCGATGGCAAGGGCATCGGCGACAGGTTCATGCCGGAAAACGCCGACGGCAAGTACCCCTTCCGGCACGTCGGCCAGCAGCGCGGAAACCTGCGACGGCGAGACCACCCGCGGGCTCGCGGTGAGGACAAACCCGACGGCGTCCGCACCGGCCTGCACGGCTTCACGGACGGATTCGGGCGTACTGAGGCCACACACTTTGACGAACATTCCGGGCTCCTTCAGGCTGTCTTCGCGTAGTCCCCCGGAGGACACTAGCAGGGATTGGTGCGTGCGCCGATGGGGGCCGTCAACAAACTAGGCTGGTCCGATGGAGATCATCCGCTTCGCAGAACTCAGGTCCGAACCGTGGCGCAACGGCGGCGGGGTGACCCGGGAGCTTGCCAGCCACCCGAAGGCCGACTCGGCGCAGGACGGCGCCTGGGACTGGCGCGTCAGCATCGCCGACGTCAGCAAGGCCGGGGATTTCTCGGCGTTCCCGGGCATGGAACGCGTGCTGACCGTGATCGACGGCGAACTCCTCCTTCTCACCGTGGACGGCGACGAACACCCGCTGGAAAAGTACCGGCCCTTCAGGTTCTCCGGCGAAGCTGCCGCGCACGGAGCCCTGCCCACCGGGGACATCCGCGACCTGAACGTCATCACCCGGACGGGTTCGTTCAAAGGCTTCACATCCATCATCGAGCTCTCCAAGAAGCGCGCGCACCCGGTATTTGAGGGCCAGCTAGGTGTGCTGCTGCAGGGCCAGGCCACCGCCAGCGCCGGCAACCTCAGCGTCAGTGCAGAAGCTGCGGTCGCCGCGGAAGCCGACGGCGACGAAGCCGCCCCGGCACCCATGGAGCCCGAGGCACTCAACCGGTATGACGCCGTCGTCGGCTCCGATACCGGGACCCCCGAAATCCTGGGTCGCGGTTTCCTGGCAGTGGTTTCGATCGACCGCGCGACTGCCTGATCCAGCGCTGCAGGCTAGCCTCGCCTTCGTTATCTGAGCCTTTCCACACTGGTCAGTGGCGCGCGGCGCTCCTAGACTCGGGGCTATGACCACCACACCCTTCAATGCTCTTCTGTCCACCCAGATCGGCAACGAGTTCGCGGCCTCGCAGCAGTACATTGCCGTGGCCACCTGGTTCGCCAACCAGGACCTCCCGCAGCTGGCCCGCTACTTCTACCGGCAGTCGGTGGAGGAGCGGAACCACGCCATGATGATGGTGCAGTACATGCTTGACCGCGACATTGAGTTCACCATCCCGGGCGTCCCCACCGTGCGCAACGACTTCTCCTCCGTGACCGAGCCGCTGGCCCTGGCGCTGGAGCAGGAGAAGGAAGTGACGGCCTCGATCGAGGCGCTCTTCCGTGCTGCCCGCACCGAGGACGACGCCCTGGGCGAGCAGTTCATGCTCTGGTTCCTCAAGGAGCAGGTGGAAGAGGTCGCCTCTATGACCACCCTTCTGAACATCGCCGAGCGCGCGGACAACTTTTTCGACATCGAGAACTTCATCGCCCGCGAAACCGTTGGCAACGCGGGCCGCGACTCCTCCGCCCCGGAAGCTGCCGGCGGCGCTCTCTAAAGTTCTGCCCCGCCCGGCGGTGAGGTTGGCCACCAACCCGGCACCCGCCGTAGGGCCTTGCTAAGCTGGAATCAAGGCTCCGCACAGGGCCTCCGGACGACGGTTCAGTACCCGGCACGCGACAAGACTGGCCAAAGGATCTGTCATGTCGTGGTTAATTCTCATTCTTTCCGGAGCGCTGGAAGCCGTCTGGGCCGCAGCCCTGCACCGGACCTTCCAGGCCTCCGGCCGGCGCCGGCTCGCACCCGCCCTCCTCTTCCTGGTCTCCGTCCTCGCCAGCATGGCCGGCCTCGCCCTCGCCATGCAGTCCATCCCCACCGGCACCGCCTACGCGGTATGGGTAGGCGTGGGCGTGGTGCTGACCTCCGCCTACGCGATCATCACCAAGGCTGAACCCCCGACGACGGCCCGCCTCCTGCTGCTCACCGGCATCGCCGCGTGCGTGGTTGGCCTCAAGGTCGTGGCGTAATGACAAAGCGTTCCGCCGCCTGGCTGATGCTCCTCGCCTCCGCCGTACTGGAAGCCGTCTGGGCCACCGCCCTGGGCAATTCCGATGGATTCACCCACCTGCTGCCCACCTTGGTCTTCGCCGTCACGGCCACCCTCAGCATGATCGGCCTCGGCCTGGCCATCCGCAGCATCCCGCTCGGCACCGCCTACGCCGTTTGGGTGGGGATCGGGGCGGCCCTGACGGTGGGCTGGGCGATGGCCACCGGCGTCGAACCCTTCAGCATCCTGAAAGTGCTGTTCATCGCCGGGATTGTGGGCTGCGCGGCGGGATTGAAGTCGCTGCCGGCTTCACCTGCTGCCGTCCAGTCGGTGCGCGGGAAGCCGGGGGAGAGCCGGCGGCCGGTTTAGGCTTTTGCCATGGACTCCCCTGAAGTACGGCAGGCACTCGCCGCCCTGAGGCACAGACTCGACGGCGGCCGGCGGATTCTTTTGGGCATCACGGGCGCGCCCGGCTCCGGCAAGTCCACGTTCGCGGCCCGACTACAGCGGGAGTTCGGCCCGGAGCTCGCCGTGGTGGTGCCGATGGATGGCTTTCATCTGGGCAACGCGATCATCGACGGCACTCCGCTACGGCAGCGCAAAGGAGCAATCGACACATTCGACGTCGGCGGCTACCTCGCGCTGTTACAGCGGCTCGCGCGCCGGGATGAGGCAGTGGTGTACGCGCCCGAGTTCCGTCGCGCATTGGACGAACCGGTGGCTGCGTCCATCGCTGTCCAGGCTTCCGTGCCGCTGGTAATCACCGAAGGAAACTACCTGCTGGCGGAAACGCCCGAATGGAAGGAGGTCCGGGCGCAGCTGGATGAAGTCTGGTTCATGGACACCCCGCCCCCGCTGCGGCTGGCCCGGCTGGTGGACCGGCACGTGGTATTCGGAATGGAGCGAACCGCGGCGGAAGCGTGGGCGACCGGCCCGGATGAGGCCAACGCTGTGATGATCGCGGCCACGCGCCAGGGCGCCGACCGGATCATCCCGTGGGGCCAGGACGCCGGCCAGGAATACTGAGGCAAGGGTCAGGGTTCTTGGCTGGGAAACGTGTCTGCAAACCACATGAGTCCACAACGAATGGAGAGCGCTCATGACTGCACCATCGGTACACCTCGGCGACGGCCTCAACGTCAGCCCGCTCGGCTTCGGCGGCATGGCCCTGACTCCGGTCTACGGCGAGGTTGACCCGCACGAGGCCCTCAAAACCCTGCATCATGCCGTGGATGCCGGCGTCAGCTTCATTGACACCGCGGACATCTACGGCGGAGGCAGCAACGAGCAACTCATCGCGCAGCTGCTCAAGGAGCGCCGGGGCGAAGTGCAGCTCGCCACCAAGTTTTCACTGGTGGGCTCACCTGCCGATGGCTACACGGACATCCGGGGAGATGCCGCCTACATCCGGCAGGCTGTCGACGCCAGCCTGAAGCGGCTTGGCACGGACGTGATCGACCTCTACTACATGCACCGCCGTGACCTCCGCGTTCCGATTGTGGAAACCGTGGAGGCCATGGCGGGGCTGGTGCAGCAAGGCAAGGTCAAACACCTTGGCCTGTCAGAGGTGACCGCGCAGGAGCTGGCCGACGCCCACTCCGTGCACCCCATCGCCGCGGTCCAAAGTGAATGGTCGATCTGGAGCCGCGACGTGGAACGCAACGTGGTTCCGGCCGCGGCCGGCCTGGGCGTGGGCTTTGTGCCGTATTCGCCACTGGGCCGGGGATTCCTCACCGGCACAGTTGACGCTGCGACTTTGGGAGCCAACGACTTCCGACGCCGGATCCCGCGCTTCGCCGCGGACGCCGCCGATGCCAACCAGGGAGTGGTTGCCACCGTGCGGACGGTCGCAGCTGAGCTGTCCGCTACCCCCGCCCAGGTTGCACTGGCGTGGCTGTTGGAGCAGGGCAAACGGCTGGGACTGGCCGTGGTCCCCATCCCCGGCACGCGCAAAACGCACCGGATTGACGAGAACCTGGGCGCCCTGTCCCTGGACCTGACCCGGGCGCAACTGGAGGCGCTGGACCAGGCCGCGGACGCCGTCGTCGGCTCCCGCTCGGCGGACCCCAGCTGGGTGTCCCAGGGCCGTGAATAACCACGGCCGTGAATAGACTGAAGCCCATGGACACGCTCATTCACGACCTACGCCACATCACCATCCGCAGCATCTCCGTAAGCGAGATGAACAACAACGTGTATCTGCTGACCGCGAAGGCCAGCGGTGCACAGCTGCTGATCGATGCGGCGGACGATCTTCCGGCCATCCAGGCGATGCTGGCGGACTCGGCCGCGGATACTGCGGCTGAACCCAAGCTGGCACTCATCGCCACCACGCACCAGCACTGGGACCATGTCCGCGCACTGCCGGCGTTGGTGGAAGCGACGGGCGCACCCACAGCGGCTGGAACGGACGACGCCGAGGCGCTGCCGGTACCCGTGGACCGGTCCCTGGAGCACGGGGATACCTGCGCCGTGGACGGCTTCGAGCTCACCGCCGTGCACCTGCGCGGCCACACCCCGGGATCCATCGCCTTTGTGTACCAGGACCCGGACGGGCCTGCCCATATTTTCAGCGGCGACTCGTTGTTTCCGGGCGGCGTGGGCAACACCCAGAAAGATCCGGCGCGGTTCACGTCCCTGCTGGACGACGTCAACGCGCGGTTGTTCGAGGCCTACCCAGACGACACAGTGGTGCACCCGGGCCATGGCAGCCCCACCACCCTGGGCGTGGAACGCCCGCATCTCGGGGAGTGGCGCGCCCGCGGTTGGTAGGGCTTACGGCGATCGAGCCTACGTAAGGGTTTCGCTCCCCAACCGCCCGGTGGTTGAGCGGGGAGCGAAACCGAGGTAGTGCTGACTAGCGGCTGCGGCGTTCGTTCGAGGCCGGAGCCGACGCGCGGCGAGGACCGCTGCGTGCCGGACGGCCACTGCCGCCACCGTTACCGGCGTACGAGCCACCGGACGTGCCGCCGGTGTTGGAGGACCAGACAGCCTTGTTGCCGCCGTTGCCCGCGTTGCCGCCGTTGCCCGTGGAGGCTCCGGCGCGCTGACCGGATCCACCCGTACGGGCTCCTGCGCCGGCGCCCGCAGTGCGGGCTCCGGCTGCGCGCTGGCCCGTTGCCGGACGTCCGCCGCGCTGTCCGCCGGTGGCAGCCGGGCGGCCCGTGCCGCCACGGGGAGCATCGCTGCGGGTAACGCGTGAATCTGCACGGCCGCCAGAACCGCGGCCAGCCGCTGCACGGCCACCTGCTGCGGGGACGTCGTTGCGGTGCGTGGAGCCGGTGGCCCCGTGGCCGCGGGAGTTGCGGCGAGCAGAAGCTGCCGCAATGGCGCGGTCCTCGTTCTGCTCAGCTACACGGTCAAATGCTGCGCGTGCCTCGGTGCGGCCTTCATAGGCAACAGCGCGGCGCTCGGCGCGGGGAAGATCGGAGCGCGTCGGCTCAGCGGAGACGCGTCCACGTCCACCACGGCCGCCACGGCCACCGGCGGTGGGCCCTTCCTGGCTGCGGCGGGCGCGCTTGCGCTCGGCGTTGGCACCCGTGGAGGTGCCGCCACCCTGCTGTGCAGACTTCTTGGCGAGAAGAGCGGCACGGGTGCGCGGATCGATCTTGTCTGCCATTTCGCCCACGAGTTCGGCAACCAACGGGGAGTTGGCCGTGACGCGCTCGAAGTTGACCTCGACGCCGGCAGCCTTCATCAGCTTCTTGACGTCGGACTGCTGCTCCGGGAGGGTCAGCGTGACAACAGTGCCATCCGAACCTGCGCGGGCCGTACGGCCTGAGCGGTGGAGGTATGCCTTGTGCTCTGTGGGCGGATCCACGTGGATTACCAGTTCGACGTCGTCCACGTGGACGCCGCGGGCCGCGACGTCGGTGGCTACCAGGACGCGGACGTCACCGGAGGAAAACTCGGCCAGGTTGCGGTCACGGGCGTTCTGCGAGAGGTTGCCGTGCAGATCGACGGCGGGGATCCCGGCGTCGGTCAGGGTTTTGGCCAGCTTGCGGGCGTGGTGCTTGGTCCGCATGAAGAGGACGCGGCGGCCGGCGCCGGAGGCGAGCTCGAAGATCAGCTGCTTCTTGACGGTCTGGTCGTTGACCACCAGGACGTGGTGCTCCATGGTGGTCACGGCGGCCTGTGACTCGTCTACCGCGTGGGTCAGCGGGTTGGACAGGTAACGCTGGACGATCTTGTCCACGCCGTTGTCCAGGGTCGCCGAGAACAGCAGGCGCTGGCCCTGGCTGGGGGTCATGTCCATGAGCTTTTTGACCACCGGGAGGAAGCCGAGGTCGGCCATGTGGTCGGCCTCGTCCAGGACGGTGATCTCGACGCCTTCGAGGGTCAGGATGCGCTGGCGGATCAGGTCCTCCAGGCGGCCCGGGCAGGCGATGACGATGTCGACGCCGGCGCGCAGTGCCTTTTCCTGGCGGGCCTGGGAGATGCCGCCGTAGATCACGGTGGTGGTCAGGCCCATGGCCTTGGCCATCGGCTCGATGGTGGCGTTGATCTGGGTGGCCAGCTCGCGGGTCGGTGCGAGGACCAGGCCCATGGGGCGGCCGGGCTTGCGGAAGTGCTTGGCTTCCCGCTCAGCGAGTCTTGCTACAAGCGGGATGGCGAAAGCGATGGTCTTGCCGGAGCCGGTGCGGCCGCGGCCCAGGACGTCGCGTCCGGCCAGGGTGTCCGGGAGGGTCTTGACCTGGATGGGGAACGGCTCAACAATTCCCTGGGCTGTGAGGGTGTCGGCAAGTTCTTTGGGCGTGCCGAGGGCAGCAAAAGTAGTCATATATTCAAGGTCTTTCAGGCGGTATCCATGCGGATATCGGCCCCCGATGCCGGTTGGCTCAAGGGTTTCGCCGAAGAAAAGTCAGGTGATCAACCGTGCTGCTGCCCAATTCAGGGCGGCGGCTGGGACCAAATGGAACGCGTTCATCGACGCAGGATGTGCCTCTCACATGAAAAAACCCGCTTCCCAAATAAAGGGACTCCGATTTAAGGAGCAAGCGGGCATCACTGCACATCAAGTCCCATAAGCGTACCATCCCCGAGCCTGGGCCTCTTTCAAGTACGTCGCTCAGAGGCTGCGGTCGTTGCCTTCAGAGCCCGGCAGGCGCAGGCTTGAGGCATGACTGAACAGGGTGCGGACCACCACCACACCACGGACGACGGCGGCACCCGGCTGGGGGATGAACCGCAGCGCAGTGCCGCCGAGGCGTGGGACGAAAGGTACCGGAGCAAGCCGAAATTCTGGAGCGGGAAACCCAACCCGCAACTGGTCCGCGAAGGCGCGGGACTGAGGCCGGGCAAGGCCCTGGACCTGGGCTGCGGCGAAGGGGCCGACGCCATCTGGCTGGCCCAGCAGGGCTGGACCGTCACCGCCGTCGACGTTTCCGCCGTCGCCCTGGAAAGGGCGCTGGTCCACGAAAAGGCAGCCCTGGACCGTGAAAGTGTGCACGCCGAAGGAGCCGGTGAAATTCCCAGCCGCATCCACTGGAAACAGTGTGATCTGGAGGAGTGGCAGCCCGCGGCAACCTTCGATCTGGTGTCCTCCCAGTTCCTGCATTCCCCGCATCTGGCGTGGCAGGGTCCGCTGCGGACGGCGGCTGCGGCGGTCAAGCCGGGCGGCACGCTGCTGATCGTGGGCCACCATCCGCACCGCCTGCCGCCGTGGGGAAACCACACCAAGCCGGAGATGTTCTACACCCCGGCGCAGCTCGTGGCGGAGCTCAGCTTGGACTCGCCGGACTGGCAGTTGGAGGTCAACACCACGCGAGAGCGGGCAGCGTCAGGTCCGGACGGCGAGGAAGCCATCATCGGCGACACCGTACTCCGCGCCACCCGGCTTGCTTGAGTTTTTGTCCAGATAAAGCGCCTTCGCCAGGCATTGGACGGCATTATGTGGACAAAAACTCCGGGGTTAGCGCGAAACCCGCGGCGCCACCGCAACCGCGGCGACGGCCACCACTGCCGTCAGTGCGAAAACCCCCGCGAACGATTCCGCCGTCGTCGTAAACGCGGCGAACACGATGCCCGTGGCGGCGAGCGCCAGCGCCCCGCCCAGTGAGTCCGAAATGGACATTGCCGAGCTGTTGAAGCCTTGGTTTTCCTTACTGGACATGGCAAGCGTCATCACGCTGAGCCGCGGATACAGCAACCCCATGCCGCCGCCGGCGAAGAGCCAGCCGGAAATTGCGACGGCGGCAGGCCAGTGGAGTGCCGACGTCGCCAACGTGAGGAGGATGGCCCCAAGCACCAGCGCTGAGCCGATGCGCACGGCCACGCGGTGCTGCAGCCGGGCGCCGAGGCGGCCCTGGATGGCGGCAGCGGCGGCCCACGACAACGCGCCTCCCGTGAGCGCCAGGCCGGCGAACGTCGGCGGGAACTGGTATTCCTCGATCAACAGGTACGGCAAGTAAACTTCGGCGCCGAAAAACGCGGCAGACGCCAGTCCGCGGGTCAGGATCACGCTGGGCAGGCCGCGGCGGGCGAGCAGTGTTCCGCGGGGTACCAGCGGACGTACGGCTACGAGGGCAATCGCGACGGCGGCCGCAGCCAGGAGTGCCGGCGCGGCGGTGAAGCCCGCGATTCTGACTCCGGCGGAGAGGTTCAGTCCCAGTACAGCGAGCGCGGCGAGCGCTGCCCACGCGAGCCGACCCAGCGCCCAGGGCGGGACTGGGGCCTGCTCAGAGGGCCGGTCAATGCCGCGGAGCACCGGAACGATCATCACCACAGCGGGAACCACCAGCCCTACCACGCCCAGGAACACCCAGTGCCAGCTCAGGACTTCCGCCACGATGCCGGCCGCGAACGGGCCAACCAGGGACGGGATCACCCAGGCGGCGGAGAAGGCAGCGAAGATCCCGGGGTGCAGGACGGCCGGGTAGACGCGGGCCACCACCACGTAGAGCGCAACAGTCAGAGCACCGCCACCGAGCCCCTGCACCAGGCGGCCGGCAACCAGAATGGGCATGGAAACGGCCGTGCCCGCGATGATCAGGCCCAGCACGAACAGGGCAACTGAGGCATACAGCGGGACGGTTGGCCCGCGGCGGTCCGACCAGTTTCCGGCCGCCACCGTGCCGATCACGCCGGTTGCCAGCGGACCGGCGAACGCAAGGGCATACAGGCTGGCGCCGTCGAGTTCACGGCTGACGACGGGCATGATGGTGGTCACCGCGAGCGATTCGAACGCCGCGAGGAACACGAGGGCACACGAGCCGATGGTCACCCACAAGTACGGTCGCTGCAGGATCCCTGCCGTAGGGTCTGTCGTTGGGAGGGTGGAGTCGCGCATGTTATCGGCGCGGCTGGGTGGAGTCGCCGATGTAGCGGTTCCGGCCCGCTCGGTAGCCGAACACCGCGGCCAGCGAACCGACCACCAGGAACAGCACCCCGGCTGCGGTGAACGATCCCGTGGCCTGGTGCAGCTGGCCCACCATCAGCGTGCCGGTGGAACCCAGCCCGTAGCCCACGCCCTGCATCATCCCGGACAGGTGCGCGGCGGTGTGCCCGTCGCGGGTCCGCAGCATGATCATGGTCAGGGCCACCGCGGTGAGGCTTCCCTGCCCCAGTCCCAGCAGCCCGGTCCACGCCCAGATGAGTTCCAGGGGTCCGAAGATGCTCAGAGAAAACCCGCCGCCGGTCATCAGCGCCACCACCACAGCGATGGCGCGCTGGTCACGGAATCCCGCCGCCAGCGCCGGGGCAAACAGCGAGCCCAGCATCTGGAGCACGATCGAAAGCGAAACCATCAGTCCGGCCGTTCCGCCGTCCACGCCGCGTTCGCGCAGGATCGGCGCCAGCCATGCAAAGACGCTGAAGGACATCATGGCCTGCAGCACCATGAAGATAGTCACCTGCCACGCCACCGCCGAACGCCACACATTGATGCCGAGGTGGCCGTCCTGGTGCCGGACAGGGTGCTGGCGCAGCGCCACCGGCAGGAACAGCAAAAGTACGACGGCGGCAGGAACCGCCCAGAACCACAGCGCCGAGGTCCACTCCCCCGTCGCCGTGAAGACCGGGTAGGTAAAGCCGGCTCCGAGGGCGGCCGACGCGCAGATGGCCGTGGTGTACAGCCCGCCCATGAGGCCCAACCGGTGCGGGAAATCACGCTTCACCAGCCCCGGAAGTAGGACGTTGCACAAGGCGATGGCGGCACCGCAGGCAGCAGTTCCCGCCAGCAAGGTAGGCAGATGGCCGGCACCGGGCACCAGGCCGCCGATGTCCGCGGGCCGCAGCAGCAGCCCTGCCGTGAGTACTGCCATGGCACCAAGCAGGACGCGTTCGGCGCCGAACCGACGGGCCAGGACAGGGGCCAGCGGTGCGAAGACGCCCAGGAGCGTCACGGGCACGGTGGTGAGCACCACGACGGCCCAGCCCGGCAGGCCGGCGTCGGAGGTGATCTCCGGAAGAACCGCCGCGAAACTGGAGAAAACCGTGCGGAGGTTCAGCCCGATAAGCACCAGGCAGAGGCCCAAGTATGCCAGGGCACGGCGGCTGCTCTGGGGGCTTTCCGGACCGCCTCCCGACTGGCCCGGAAGGCGCGTAGGGGCTGCTGGGGGGATGTCGTCGATTTCGGCGTCGACCAGCAGTCCAGGCACGTCAACGTTGTCAGCACGGGTCACGGGGACCATTCTGTCACCACGTTGTCTTGGCCTGTGCTCACCCGCCCACGCTAAGTACACGGAGTGTTATCCACATAGGCCGGAAAAGGGCTGGCGGCCCGGCTGAGGCGAACTTACTTTGGGAACACACGCAGTGTCCAGCCACAACATTCTGGAGAAACCATGAGCCTCGCACCATTGCAGGATCCGTCCGTTGCGCCCGGCCCGGCCGCGGCAAAAGCCCACGGCAGCGGCGAAGGCACAGCCAGCCTCGTCTTCAGCTTGGTTGCGCCCGCCAGCATTTTTTTGACCGGTCCGCTCAGCCGTGTGGCAGTACTCTACTCCGGCCCTTCTGACGGCGCGGGGAGACTGGATGTGTCTGCTCCGTGGGTGCTGTGGAGTTACCCGGTGATATTTACCCTGCTGGCAGTGACGCTCGGCGTCGTTTCACTCCGCGTATTCGCGCGCCGATCCACCGGCTGGCGGGCGGGCGTGGCTGCTTTGTGGATATCGGCGGCCGAGGTTGCGGTGGGTCTGCTGCTCGTGCTCAGGAACGGGGATTTCATGATCCTGCCGTAGGTTCCGTGATGCTTTCTGAAGTAGCCGGGCAACCGTTCTGACCTTCCAACGCCTAGGGTGCTAGGCACGCGGGCTGGGCCCAGGCCGCCGGCGCGCTCCCGGGTATTCTGGAAGGGATGAGTGAATCCCCAGAATCCCCCCAGCCTCCGCATGTACCGCGCCCGGTGACGCCCGGAACGCAGGCGTCTTTCGGCACTTACGGCGGCAGGCCCGTGAGCTTCGTGCGCCGCGGTACCCGTCTCCAGGGACGCCGCCAGACGGCGTGGGAAGAGCACGCGGACCGGTGGGCGCTGGACGTGCCCCGGCACGTCGCCAACACCTCGGTCCACCCGGATTACACGTTCGACGCCGAGGCCGAGTTCGGCCGCAAGGCACCGCTCATCGTGGAAATCGGGTCCGGACTGGGCGATGCCATCTGCCACGCGGCCGAGGAGAACCCGGGCACGGACTTCCTGGCCGTGGAGGTCTATACGCCGGGCCTGGCCAACACCATCATCAAGATCAACAGCCGCGGGCTGAACAACGTCCGGGTGGTGGAAGCCAACGCGCCCGAGGTCCTCGCCACCATGCTGCCGGCCGGTTCCGTAAGCGAACTGTGGGTGTTTTTCCCCGACCCCTGGCACAAGTCACGGCACCACAAGCGCCGACTCATCCAGCCGGAGTTTGCCGAACTGGCAGCACGGGCACTCACCAAGGACGGCCTGTGGCGGGTCGCCACGGACTGGTCCAACTACGCCGTCCACGTCCGCGACGTCCTTGCGGACTCGCCGGACTTCGAAAACCTCCACACCGGCGAGCGCCATGGACCGGAAAGCCCGCTCACCCAGGTGTGGCAATCCGGCGTCGAAACCATAGTGGGCGGAGCGCCCGTCCGCGAGGGCCGGGCGCCTGTAAGCACCGCACACACCGGCCCCAACGAGGGCGTGGACGAAGCGGGCGGCTGGGCCCCCCGCTTCGAAGGCCGGATCCGCACCAGTTTCGAGGCGAAGGCCCACGAGGCCGGCCGGCTGATCTTCGACCTCTGCTACCGCCGGCGCTGAGCGCCGGAACCGGTGTCAGCTCACGCTGGTGGAAGCGACGATCTCCGTGAGCATCCCCAGCCGCGGCTCGATCTCCGGGCAGACGCCCACGGTGGCCGCGACCCTAGCCTCGCCCGCCGGATCCGTGGACCCAACCACGACGGCGTACGAGGACTTGCCGGGAATGTTCAGTTCGCCTTCGGTGAGGACGGTCCTGGCGCGGTCTTCAAGGTAGAAGCCTGACATCAGGTGTGCCCAGCCGTTGGCCTGCGCGGCCCCGGTCACGGAGGTGTCGTCCTTGATGACCGTCAGCAGGACGCCGCCCAGCAGGCCATATTGCTCGGTGTTCGGCCCGGCGGCCGAGTCCTCCAGCACCTGGGTGTGCTCGGGGAAGTCTGCCGTGAATCCCAGCGGGGACTCGATATGCACTGACATGGTTGCTCCTTAGCGGTAAGTCTTGGCTGGGCTGGTTTGCACGTGCGGATCCGGCATGGGACGTCAGAGCTTCTCGAGCTTGGTGTCGTTCGGGACCTTTTAGTACGTGGACACGTTGGTGGTTGCCTTGTTCTCGGTTTTGACCTCCACCTCGCCGGCCTTGAGGTCAATGCCGAACTCGTTGGACGCTGTCACCACGTGGTTCGCCTGGACGGTGGCGGAGCCTGCCTCGTAGAGCTTGGCGGCGTCCTGGCCGGCGGCAACCGAGTCTCCCAACGCCACGTTGCGCATGTAGCTGTCGATCACGGCCGCGTTCTCCGGCGAGTATTCGACAGCGTCAAGGGAGGCCTTGCCACTCTCCGTGTAGACGGGAGTTTCTGTCTTGGCGAGTTCACGGAGGTGGTCGCTGGCCTGGTCCTGGGCGGACTGGGGAATGCCGCCGTCCATCCGCATGAGGTCATCGGCGAACGGGCCGTTCTCGTCTTCGCCTTCGATCAGGCACTTCCGGTCCTCCTCGGAGAGGCCGGCCCACCACCTGGCCTGCTCTTCCGGGCTGGCCTTGAGCATGTCATCCACGCCCTTGCTTCAGCTCCTGGCGGTGGGCCTCAGCCGCTGCCGCCCGCTCCAGGCTGGGGCGGTGGTTGCCCGACCAGTCCTGCCGGAACAGCTCATCATCGGCGCCCTTCCACGGCGCGGACTGGATCTGGCCCTGCAGGGAGCTGGCCCGGCTGCTGAGCAGCGCCACCGCCTTGTCAACAGCCTTCGCCAGCTCCCGAAGCTGACTGACGTCCGCGCCTAAAAAGTCATAGTGGCTCCCCCGGAGAGTTATAAGAGTTAGATCAATCGCTGGATATATCGTTGCACGGCAATAAGTCTCCCGCGATGGGGATCACTACCCATAGCAGGAGCACCCACCCCTCACCAGGTCCGGGACGGAACTGGGCGCGCGGATCGGGACTGTTCGCGGGTCGCCAAGCGTGGCACGATTGGGCTTGTGCAGGGGGCACACAAATATGCGCCTCTGCGGCGCCGGCAGAAGGAACCGCCATCAAAAGAGAACTCAGGCAGGCCGCCGATGCGGCGGAGGATGTCACAAATTCACGCACGTTGGAACTGTTCGCGCGGGCAGGGTTCGCAGCCAGCGGTGTCCTGCACTTCCTGGTAGGCCTCATCGCCATCCGACTCGCCATGGGCGGCGGCGGAAGCGCCGACTTCAGCGGCGCCGTGTCAGAGCTCGCCAGCCAGCCCGCCGGGCCGTTCCTACTCTGGGCAAGCTTTGCCGCCTGCGCCGCCCTTGCACTGTGGCAGACCAGCGATGCCATCTTCGACTACAACGGACTGCCGACGAAGAAAAAGGCTGGCAAGAAGGCCCAGGCAGCAGCACAGGCCGTCGTGTACGCCGGCTTGGCCCTGACGCTTGTCTCCTTTGCCATGGGAACTGGTTCCGGCGGTGACAACCAGAAGTCCGTGAGCGACTTCACCGCGACCGTGATGAAGGCACCCGGCGGTGTGGCACTCCTGGTCCTGGTGGGGGTGGGAATTGCCGTCACCGGGGTGATCTATGGCATCCGTGGCATCAAGAAGTCCTTCGAGAAGCACCTGAAGATGCCTACGGATCCCCGGGCCCGCACCGCCGTCAGCGTGCTGGGCGTGACAGGGTACGTTGCCAAGGGGACTGTCTTGTTCCTCACCGGACTCCTCATCACGATCGCCACCCTGCGCGCGCACCCGGAGGAATCAACGGGCCTTGACGGCGGGCTCAAGGCGCTACGGGAGCAGCCCTTCGGCGTTTACCTGCTTGCGGCGGTGGGCGCCGGACTGATCTGCTACGGCATCTACATGGTGGTCAGGGCGCGCCTTGCCAAGATGAACCAGTAGGGCACCAGTTCACCCCGGCTAGGGGGGGGCCATGCCCCAGGTACGCGCCGAACGCCACATCCGCCTCGATCCGGAGACAGTCTTTGCCCTGTCCCAGACCACCGGTGCGTTCCGGCTCAAATGGGACCCGTTCATCTCCGCCCAAGGTTTCCTGAACAGCGCAACATCCGCCGGAAAGGGCGTCCGGACGCGGACCGTGTCCCGCCTGGGCCTGGTGATGGTGAGAGCCCTCCACGCACAGTAATCCTGGCCAGGGGATTACGGCACCGTGATGGTAGCAACGGCCTGCTGGGTTTCATCCCGCAGTTCCAGGCTGGCGATGCTGGCCAGCTGTACGGGCGTGGCGCCCGTAACCTTTACCCTCCCGCTGGGCGTTGCGGTCCAAGCACAGGCTCGGTCCTCGCCGCCGTTGCGGTCCCGGATCCAGAGCGAGAGGGTTCCGTCCAGCGGCAGTTTGCTGCCGTTCACGGCCAGCTCGGTGCCCCATGTTTTCTTGGCAAGGTCGATGCTGAACTGCAGGCCATTGCCGGACTGGACCGAATAGCTGGCGTCCGGCGCCGGCGGCCGGCTGAGCAGCGGCGCCGCGGCCAGGCCCAAGGCGAGGCACGCGGCGGCGACGGCGCCCACCAGCGCCGCCCACCGCCGTCGTAATTTGCGACGGCGGGTGGCCAGTTCATCGAGGACCGTGAGGGGCACTGAACTGGCTGGCTCAGGGGCCACCCCGGGGCGGGCACCCGCGGTCAGCGCCACCGCGTCCGGGACCGGCAGCGCGTCCAACAGGGCCGGCAGGCTTTCGAACTCGGCGAGTTCGGTCCGGCAATCCGCACAGGACTCGAGGTGGGCTTCGAAACGGTGCGAATCCGCGGGGTCAAGCCCACCGAGCACATAGGCGCCCATCAAGTGATGCAGCTGAGAATCGGTCACCGTTCCACTCCCATTTCATCCAGGATGATCCGCAGCGCCCTGACCGCGTAGTAGGCGCGGGACTTCACGGTTCCGCTAGGGATGTTCAGCTGCACGGCGGCCTCGTTGACGGTGAAACGGCGGTAGTGGAGTGCAACAAGGACATCGCGGTGTTCGGCGCTGAGCCTGACCAGCGCCTCCTCCATAAGCACGCGGTTGAGGAGTTCATCCACGCGTTCAACGGCTTGGGAGGGATCAGCGAGGTCGCGTTCCATCACTTCGGCCGGGCGCCGTTGGGCTTTGCGGTAGTTGTCGATCATGATGTTCCGGGCGGTCCGGAACAGGTAGCTGCGCAAGCTTCCGGTGATGTCCGGGGTCTGCTGCCAGACGCGCAGCACGGTCTCCTGAACCACGTCCTCCGCCAGCTGTGGGTCACGCGATGCGCTGAGGACAAAGCGGCGCAACGCTGCGCCGTGTTCGCGGTAGATCGCCGCCACCACGTCCTCATCCAGCGGCATGCCGCCCCCTCCTGTCCCTGGTTCCCGTCCCGTCACTGTACATTTCGGCTGATACGACGTCCCCCGTACGCAAAAGGTTCACTGGCCGTGGTCCCCGGGAACCGGCGCCGGAAACAGGGGAGCTGGTTCTTGAACCATTCTTCACCCTGGCGCGTCGTACCGGTTAGTCCCCGGTGATCCACCACCGGGCCCCCGTCCAGGAGCGTTCACATGAAAAAGCATCGACGCACAGGTTTTGCCGCAATGGCCCTCATGGCCGCACTCTCTGGCTGCGCTGGCAGCCCGGGAACCAGTACAACAACGGGGGCGCCCACGCCGTCGGCCACGAGTCCCGCAGCCACATCCGCCGCCCCTCCGACTGGCACCCCCACCGCAGCGGCCGCCGTCGACCTCAGGGCAGCGTCCTCCAGCGCCGGCAACATCGTGGTTGATTCCGCTGGCATGAGCCTGTACTTCTTCACCAAGGATGTGAAGGACTCCGGCACGAGCGCCTGCACCGGAGCGTGCCTCACCGCGTGGCCACCGCTCCTCACCACCGCGGCCAAGCCCGCCGCTGAAGGCGTCACCGGCACGCTTGGGACCATCACGACGCCGGCCGGGGCCAAGCAGGTGACCCTGAACGGGATGCCGCTGTACTACTACCAGAAAGACGCGAAGCCCGGCGACATCCTGGGACAGGGCGTCAACGGCGTCTGGAATCTGGCCACGCCGGCCGGGGAAATGATCCAGACAGCGTCGTCAGGCTACTGAGCGTCCCGGCGCTTACGGATGGGCAGCTTGCGGATGGGCAGCCTACGGATGGACGCGGGGCAGCGGGACTGGAGGCGAAGGCGGCAGAGGCAGGGCCGGGGGCTGCCCCTCGCCGTTCAGCGGTCCACCCGGCACACCGGGCACACCGGGCACGACGGTTTCCGGCAGGGATGGATCTGGCAGGGGCACTGACGGCGCTGAACCCGAGGGGGCGGGAGTCTGCTGCGTGGCCTGGCCGGACACGGATCCCGGAGCAGCCGGAACCGGCGCAGTGACAGCCGGCCCGGTGGGCCCTACGGCAGGGACGCCGGGCTGGACCGGTCCCGGAGTTTCCGCCGGCGCGGGGGCAGGCCCGCCGCCAACGGTGGACACAAAAGATGTGACTGCATGGTTGACCTGGCCAATGGAATCCCTGATCCCCTGGTCGGAGGCAACGGCAACGGCGCCGCCGGCCGCCAGCGAGACGGCAACGGACAGTGTGGTGAGGGTGAACCTGCGCTTGGCCCGACGGCGGGCGGCTAGCTCGTCGGTTGCCGCGGCGGGTTCGCCCGTTGCCCCCGGAGCGTCCGCGGCAGCAGTCCGGGTCACGGCGGGCATCATGAGCGCGGCAACGGCAGCGGAGGGCACCGGCTGCTCGCCTGCGAGCGCACGGAGTTCCAGCAGGGCGGGGCGGAGGGCGCCGTCGTCGTCGAACCCTGCCTCTAGCAGCAGCCGGCCAACAGAGGCGTCGTCGCGGGAACCGTTGCGTGTGCCTGCGGTATCACTCATGATCTGCCTGGTTTCTTCTAAGAGTCTGGTCCTTGAGGTTTTGCAGCGCCCTGCGTTGGAGCTGCTTGATGGCACCCTGTGACTTGCCCATGATGCCGGCCACCTGTTCGATGGATAAGTCCGCCACCACCCGCAGTGCCAGGACCTCGCGGTGGTCATCGGCGAGGCCTTCCAGCAGGTCAGTCGCGCCGCCGCTGTGGCCTAACGCGTGGTCTTCCGCGGATGCCGTGCTGCGCCCGTCCTGCAGGGGGTCGTACGGGGTGAAGTCGGGCCGTCGTTCAACCCGCCGGTAGTAATCCACCATCCGGGCGTGCGCGATGGAAAAAACCAACGCCTTGGCACCCTGCAGCCCGCCGGTCAGCTCACCAATCTTCGGGAAAA
This sequence comes from Pseudarthrobacter sp. S6, assembly GCF_050156575.1. Taxonomy (NCBI): domain Bacteria; kingdom Bacillati; phylum Actinomycetota; class Actinomycetes; order Micrococcales; family Micrococcaceae; genus Pseudarthrobacter; species Pseudarthrobacter sp. S6. The sequence goes on from NZ_CP189581.1 coordinate 3,976,317, forward strand.
ACGCCAGGAATACGTCCTGGGTGACAGCCTCGGGATCGTCCACGCCGCGGGCCTTGAGGTAGCCCTGGACCGCGCCGGCAAAGGTTCGATAGACAGCGCCGAAGAGCACAGCCGGATCAGCACCGGCAGTGTCTGCAAATGTATCTATGTCTACTTCGGCCAAAGTGTCCAGCACCAGTGGCTCCTCCATCCCGGGCAGCGGACTCGCTCATCCCGGTATTCGGCGCGGTGTGCTCCGCTGCTATCGGTCGGCTGCTGTCGGTCAGCGATCTTGTTGCCAAGTGGACTGCGGGAATCCGGGCCGTCCGGAGCGGGTTCCCGCAGTCCACACTAGCTGAGCAGGTCCTAGCGGTTCGAAACGGCGGGAGCGCCTACAACGTGGCCCGGCACGGCCGGAACAGCAGGAACGGCGGGAACGGCAGTCACGCCGTCGACACCCGGAACTGCCGGCACGGCGGGGACTGCAGGCACTGCGGGCAGTTCGGGGCGCTCAGCCTTTACGGCGACGGAACCCTCGCCGGAAGCGTCGGCGTCAGCGGAACCGGCACCCTTCGCAACAACATCGGCGCAGAAGGCGTCAACGTTGCCTTCGCCCTCGGCGGCGATGACCAGCGAGGAGAAGCCTTCGGAGGATGCGTTCAGTCCACCGTGTGTGAAGGCGGTGCAGAGGCCAAAGGCTGCGGCACCAGCGGCGTCCACTGCGGTGTCGGCGGCGGCGGAGGCGTTGGCCCCGGCTGCGACCTCATCGCCGGAGACTGTTGCTTCGCCGGTCACTGCTGCATCGCCTGAGGCGTTTGCGGAGGCGGACTCGGTGGCGTCAGCGGCCAGCTTCGGGGCCGGGGCGCCGAGCAGTTCGTGGGCGGTCTGCTGCGCGTCGGACGGAAGGGCACCGGAAACGGCCGCAACGCCGGTTCCACCGACGGCCAGGGTGCCCGCGGCGAGAACTCCGGCGGCGATTTTGCTGGTGGCGAGAACAGTGAACAACGACATATGACACTCCAAAACCTAGAGAACAATTCAGATCCGGCTCCGTGAGGAACCCTTCACCCCCTACATCGCTGGCCGGACCGGGAAAGTTACGGCGCCTCCAAAAATTCTTCCCGGCCCGGGACTGTGGTGGGGCTCCTACGCGTCGATCATCTCGTCGTCGTCCGCTTCCTCGAACTCAACGGCGGCGACGATTTCCTTGGTCTCCGGGTTGATCATGAACGCCTCTTCGTCATCCTCCACCATGATGAAGTCGCCGTGGTCCGTGGTGAAGTGCCAGGCCAGCGTCTTCTCGCCGTCGTGCATGTAGTTGGGGTCGCCCATGGTGATCTTCTGCAGCGTGTAGCCGGCGATGTCGCAGAGTTCGCGGATGATGACCTCAAAATCCGGGGCGTCCTCCAGCGCTTCCTCGTCGGCCGCCGCCTGGCGCTCCTCGAGGTTGGGGATGAGCGCAACCTGACGCTCGATGTACGCGTCAAGCTCCTCGTCGTCGAGCACCAGCAGGCCCTCCTGGCGCAGGAGCCAGGCGGCGTTGAGGGCGGTGATGTTTTCAGTTTCGAACAGTTCCTCGAACTCGCCGTCGAGCTCTTCGATGGTGCGCACGGCGTCGGTGGACTCTTCCTCGGCGTCCAGGTCCCCGTCGAGGTAGCGCTCTTCGTCTTCCTCGGATAGGGCATCAAACGCCGCAACGGTCCGGTTGAACAGCTCCAGGTGGGCGGTGGCGCCCATGCCGGCGAGGCCCTCGCGGATGAGCGGGTCCACCTCGTCGCGGTCCGCGGTGAACACGTACTGGGCGAAACCGCCCTCCAGGGACTGCGTGACGTAGAAGTCCCCGTAGTAGCTGCCGAGCGCCGCGGGCGCGATCTCGCCGGCGTCTAGCAGTTTCCCGTACATGGCGTTCACCACGTACACGTTGGCGTCTACGACCTCCTCGCTGCCTGCATCGATGCTGGCCTTGGTCAGGACGACAGGGTTCTGGCTCATGGTCATGGGATTCCTCACTGCTGAATGCTTCGGTGCTGCTCAGGACACTTTCACGCTACGTCGGCGGGGGCGCCGGTGTGTTGAGGCGGAAGTGAACGTCAGGCGAAGTTTCAGGCTCCCGCCGGGCGAACTAAGATGAAGCAGATAACCTCCGATCGGACACGGCACCCCCGTGGCCAGCTGAAAGTAGCGCGCACCATGCCATCCCAACCGGACGAGAGTGCGGCACTGGCAATACAGACCCCCGCCATTAACGACCGCTCCCTCGCGGCCGGATTGGCGTATGCCATGGGCAGCCGGGTTTCCGGAATGTCGTTCGACGCCGCCACCGGGCTGATGCTGGGCAAGGTCCGGGGAGGCGCCGACGTCCCGTACTCCACCACGGCCAAGCTGGTCCGGAAATCGGGCGGTTGGAGCTGCACCGTGGGCGTGTGCAGCTGCCCTGTCCGCAAGGACTGCAAGCACGTCGCCGCGCTGCTGTTCGCCGCCGAGGACAACCCGGCCATCCGCGTCCAGCTCCTGGCCCCCGCTGAAGTTTCCCGGCTTTCCCGCCAGTCCGTCAGCCTGGACCTGGCCGACTGGGAGCAGGCCCTGAGCCCGCTCATCTCCCAGCCTGGCATCACCCAGTCCATCAGCGGCATCCCGCTGGCCCTCCAGTTCGAGATCGAGGAACCGGCGCCGCACTTCTCCTACACAGGCCGCCGCGATCCGCTCCGGAGCGTGCGCCAGCTTAAGGCCCGGCCCGTGATCATGGGCGCCAAGGGCAAGTGGATCCGCGGCGACGTCTCCTGGAACACCCTGAGCTACCTGAACTTCCGCCGCGAATGCAACGAGGCCCACATCGAGTGGATGCAGGCATTCCTGGCCGCACACACCGCCGCCGCCAACCGGGTTCACAACTCCTCCGCGCTGTGGCTGGGCCTGAACACGTTCGCCGGGAAGAACATGTGGAGCCTGCTCGCCGACGCCAGAAAGATCGGCCTCGCGCTGGTTCACAGCCGCGGCACTGAGCCGGTGCGGCTCGCGGAGTCCCCCGCCGCCGTCGGGCTTAATTTGAGCCGGTACGGCCACGAACCTGCGGCGGGGCAGTCCCAAAATGAAGCAGCCGACGACGGCGGGCTGGAGCTTGCGCCCACCATCACCGTTGAGGGGGAAGGCGTTGATCCGGCGTCGGTGGGGACCATTGGCCGCCCCGCGCACGGCGTCTTCCTGACCACCGGCGGGGAGGCATTGCCAGGTGTTTCAGCGGACAACGTGATCACGCTGGCCCCGCTGGAAAACGGGCTGAGCGAGGAACTGCTGACGTTCGTGACGGCCGGCAGCACCCTGCACATTCCGGCGAAGGACGAGACGCGTTTCCTCACCGGCTTCTACCCGAAGCTCAAGCAGGCCGCCCGGGTCACTGCGACGGACGAGTCGGTGGCGCTGCCCGCCCTGGCCCTCCCCACCCTCTCCCTGCTGGCCAACTATGGCGCGGACCACCGGGTCAGGTTGCACTGGGAATGGCACTACAAGTCCGGGAACCTGGTCACGGCCCAACCGCTGTGGCGGCACCCCGGCGACCACGGCTACCGTGACGACACCGCCGAGGCCCGCATCCTGGAGGGCATCGGCCAGCCGTGGAACGTTGTTCCGGCCCTGGGCGAATCGGCGTCCGGCGGCTGGGGCACGCCGCGCCTGTCCGCGTCTGCCGAACTCAGCGGCTTGGACACGCTGGCGTTCACCGAGGACGTCCTCCCCGAGCTCCGGAACACGCCGGACGTTTCAGTGGATACTGCCGGGGACATCGCCGACTACCGCGAGGCCGAGGAAGCCCCGGTGGTTTCCATCTCCACCAAGGCCACGGAACAGCGCGACTGGTTCGACCTTGGCATCCAGATTTCACTCGAGGGCCAGCCGGTGTCGTTCGCGGCCGTGTTCTCCGCTCTGGCGGCGGGCCAGACCAAAATGCTCCTGCCCAGCGGCGCCTACTTCTCGCTGGACCTCCCGGAACTGCACCAGTTGCGCGCCCTCATTGAGGAAGCACGCTCGCTGCAGGACAACAAGGACGCCCCGCTGCAGATCAGCCGCTTCCAGGCCGGGCTCTGGGACGAGCTCGCGCAGCTTGGCATCGTGGATGAGCAGGCCGCTGCCTGGCGTGAGGCCGTGGGCGGTCTGCTCGAAGGCGGGATCAACGGGCTGCCGCTGCCTCCCTCGCTGAATGCGGAGCTGCGGCCGTACCAGCTGGAAGGCTTCAACTGGCTCAGCTTCCTGTACCGGCACAGCCTGGGTGGGATCCTCGCGGACGACATGGGTCTTGGCAAGACCGTGCAGGCACTCGCCCTGATGTGCGCCGCGAAGGAGCAGGCTGCGTCTGTGTCTGAGGGTGCTGATTCTGTCGGGGCGCCAATTCCAGCGCCCGACGGCGGGACTCCCTTTTTGGTGGTGGCCCCCACCAGCGTCGTGGGTAACTGGGCGGCGGAAGCCGCACGCTTCGCTCCCGGCCTCACGGTTCGTATCGTGAGCGAAACGTTCGCCAAAAACAGCCAGGACGCGGCCGTTGAACTCGCCGGCGCGGACATCGTGATCACGTCCTACGCGCTGTTCCGGATCGACTACGATTCCTACGCCTCCAAGACCTGGGCCGGGCTGGTGCTCGACGAGGCCCAGTTCGTGAAGAACCACCAGTCCAAGGCCTACCAGTGCGCCCGGAAGCTGCCCGCGGCGTTCAAGCTGGCGATCACCGGCACGCCCCTGGAAAACAACCTCATGGAGTTCTGGGCGCTGACGTCCATCGTGGCGCCGGGCCTGTTCTCCAGCCCCAAGCGGTTCGCCGAGTACTACCAGAAGCCTGTGGAAAAAAACGGCGACAAGGGGCAGCTGGACAAGCTCCGCCGACGGGTCCGTCCGCTGATGATGCGCCGCACCAAGGACCAGGTCATCCAGGACCTGCCGCCCAAGCAGGAGCAGATCCTGGAGGTGGTGCTGAACCCGCGCCACCAGAAGGTCTACCAGACGCACCTGCAGCGCGAACGGCAAAAGATCCTGGGCCTGATCGAGGACGTGAACAAGAACCGCTTCACCATCTTCCAGTCCCTGACCCTGCTGCGCCAGCTCAGCCTGGACGCGTCGCTGGTGGACCCGTCGCTGTCCGGCGTCCGCTCTTCGAAGCTCGACGTGCTGTTTGAGCAGCTGGAGGATCTGGTTGCGGAGGGCCACCGGGCGCTGATCTTCAGCCAGTTCACCGGCTTCCTGGGCAAGGTCCGCGAGCGTCTTGTGGAGGAGAAGATCGAGTTCTGCTACCTCGACGGCGGCACCCGCAACCGCACCGACGTGGTCAACGAATTCAAGAACGGCAGCGCTCCGGTGTTCCTGATCTCGCTGAAGGCCGGCGGTTTTGGCCTGAACCTGACCGAGGCCGACTACGTGTTCCTGCTGGATCCCTGGTGGAACCCCGCGTCCGAGGCGCAGGCCGTGGACCGGACGCACCGGATCGGGCAGGCGCGGAACGTGATGGTCTACCGGCTCGTCGCCAAGGACACGATCGAGGAAAAGGTCATGGCATTGAAGGCCCGGAAGTCACAGCTGTTCGCGGACGTCATGGAAGGCGACGCCTTGTCCAGCGGGTCTATCACGGCCGAGGACCTCGCGGGCCTGTTCAAGGACTGATCTCTCGTTCGCGTCCCGGGGCCGTCTAACTGCAGGCTGTCAGGATACCTGCTATCGCGTCGTGCTCGGCCTGAGTGACCCACAGGCTGTAGTTGGCCTTCACAGCGGTCTGGCGGGCGACGTATTCGCACCGGAACGCCTTGTTTGGCGGGAGCCAGGTGGCCGCATCCTTGTCGCCCTTGGCGCTGTTGGCAGGCCCGTCGGCAGCCATGAGGTTCAGGGGATCGTTGGCCAGCTGCCTGCGCTGTTCGGCGCTGAGCTGCTGGGCGCCCTTCTGCCAGGCGTCGCTGAGGGCGATGACGTGGTCGATCTGGACGGCGGAGCTGGTGGTATTGCCGCGGACAAAGTTGATGGTTGTGCCAGTGTACTTATCGGACAGGGTACCGGTGGCAACGACGCAGTTCTGTGTGCCGGGTTTGAACGTCTCACCGTCGAGGTCCCTGGCGAGGATGTCGTTTCGGGTGTCGCAGCCGTTCCGGTCGACGTCGGCCCAGGCGGGGCCGAATTCCTCGCGGCTGTAGCCGGTCTTGGGGGCACGTCCCTTCACCGCGATGGTTTCCAGTTGGGCGAGGGCCGTTGCCACGTCGGCTGGGCTCACAGATGATTCGCCGGAGTTGCCCGCCGGCGGTGCTTCCCTGACAGCTTCGGCCACCTTGTTTGCCGCCTGCGTTGCGGCCTGGGCTGCGGCGTCACAACCGGCGAGGGCGGTGGAGAGAAGCAGAGCGGTGAACAGAGTCAGTGCTTTGGCAGCGGCGGAGCGGTTGATGGTTAGGTCCTTCTGGAGTGCGGTGGAGGTGAATACGCTACTGGCGCGGGGCGTTCTGCTCTGTCATGCCGGGGTGTGGAGTCTGTCACCCTAAATGTCGTACCCCCTCGACATGATGGAGGTATGGACAACACGGCAGCGGCAGAGATTCTGGAGACCATCGCGGCCTCTGCTCTGCGTATGGTCGGGGTGCTTCGAGGGACGGCCGCGGATCCGGCCGCTGACCTGGCCGCGGGCTCGGCCGCCAGCCCGGCTGCAACTGGTCCGGCTGATGCCCCTTCAGTCAGTGGTTCATCCGCCTTGGGTGGGGACCAGGCTCGCTGGCAGGCTGAGGTGTGCCTGACAGTCCTGACCGGAGCTGTTGGGATGGAAGCCATGGTCGCTGCCGTAAAGGTCCATGCCGCCAGCGGTTACGACGACGCCGCCCAGACCATCGCGGGCCCCATCAATTCCCCTCAGGAGCAGACCGCCCAGGACATGGGCATCGTGGCCGAGGTCGCCTGCGCCCTGACCGTCAGCGAACGCGCGGGTGACGCGCTGCTGGGCGAAGCACACCGTCTGACTACCGCTCTGCCACTGACCCTCGCCGCCTTGGAAGCAGGGGCCATTTCGTGGCAGCACGCACGGATATTGATTGACGAAACACTCAACCTGGATCCCGCCGGCGCGGCCGCGTTGGAAGCGCATTTCCTGGACCCGGACGCGCCCAACCCGGCGAGGGGTGGCCCGGCGGGGGAGATGATCCCGTCCCGGTTCCGCGCCAAAGCCCGGACCTGGCGCGAACGCCACCACCCGGACAGCATCGAAAAACGCCACACCCGCAGCGCGGCGGACCGGCGGCTTGAGTACTCCCCGGACCGGGACGCCATGGCCTGGCTCTCCGCCTACCGCCCGGCCGATCAGGCCTCCGGGATCTGGGACCGCGCCACCACCGCCGCCCGCGCGCTGCAGGGCCCCACGGAGTCCAGGACCCTCACCCAGCTCCGCGCCGACAGCGCCTCGGCTTGGCTTCTGGGCGGGCAAGCCGATCTGATCCCGTCACCCAAGGCCCAGGTCCTCGTGACCGTGCCGGTGTTTGCACTGATGGGCCTGACTGATGAACCCGCGATACTCGATGGGTACGGGCCCATCCCGCCGTCCATGGCCCGCGCCCTGGTGGCCGACGGCGCCGATTCGTTCCACCGGGTCCTGACCGACCCCCGCGATGGAGCACCGCTGGAAATCGGCCGGGACAGCTACCGGGTCCCCAAAGCCATGCGCCAATGGCTCCGCCTTCGGGACGGCAAATGCCCCTTCCCCGGCTGCAGCAACCAGTCCCTGGACAACGAAGCCGACCACCTCCTCGCCTGGCACCAGGGCGGAACCACCGGGATCAGCAATCTCGGTCAGCCTTGCCCCAAACACCACCGGCTCAAACACACCACACCCTGGAAACCCACCACGGCGAGCTCCACCGAACCGCCCGGCTGGATTTCTCCCATAGGCCGCCACTACGCCAGCGAACACCCCGACTGGGAACCACCCATCTGGCCAAACCAGATACTGAACCAACTCCCCCGTAAGGAACCTGGCCCTGCCCTGCCCGAAAGCCATCTGCCGGCAGACCCAGAGCCGGAGCGGAAATGGCTGCGCCGCCTCCAAGAACCAGAGCCGGCACCTTTCCCGTCCGTACCCGACTTCCTCTGGCTGACACAACAGCCTGGTGCCGGTGGGGCACCTCCAGTCCCTTGCGTTAGCATTGGCTGAGCCCTGTCGTGCAGCCGGGAAGCAGCTGCGGGAAAGCACTTTCCCTCATGTGCTGCATGGAATTCTGACTTCGCATCGACTCGGAGATTCCCGTGCGCACCGAAGCCACCGCTTCAGATTCAATCCGTGAACCTGCAGCATCCAGCGTCCCGCCACTCAGCGCGGATGCCCTCAGGACTCCCTACCGGGATCCCATCTGGGACGGCCCCACGGATTCCGTCCTGGTGCCCAACCACCTGACCGGCGACTGGGTGCTTTTCTACACGCAGCGACGGGCCACGGAAACGGAGCTGACCGGCGTCGAGTGGGTCCGCGGCACGGCCATTGGAGTGGCCCGCTCATCCGACGGCGGACTCACTTGGGCGTATCACGGAAACCTTGGACGGACTGGTTCCGCCGGAAATCGAACTGCCTGCCACCTTGTGGGCGCCCGACGTCGTCCGGATCGGCGGCCAGTGGATCATGTACCTGACAGTCCTCGGCGGCATCCGCACGGACTGGACCGGCACCGCATCCATTGTCCAGCTCGCCAGCCGGAACCTGGTTACCTGGGAATACTTGGGTGCCATCGACCTGGACTCGCCGCGCGTCATCGATGCCGCCTTCGCCCTTAGCGGGGATGGCCAATACGGGCTCTGGTACAAGGACGAGGCCCGCGGTTCAAACACGTACAGTGCGGTAACCAGCACGCCTGCCGAACCGACGTCGTGGATTCTTGAAGGACTGGCGATTCCGGGGCGCCCCACGAGGGACCCAAGGTGTTCAGGCTTGGAGGCCGGTCTTGGATGATCGTGGACGAATGGCGCGGGCAGGCATGCGGACGTTGTGCCGCTGGACGCAGCGGCGGACGGCGAGGATATTGACGCCATGGAAGCAGACCCGAAGACACACCTCAGCCACGTCCGGGCGGCCGTCCTGGAAGTTCACAACGGCGACCTGGTGTGTATTGACGCCTGACGGCACGACAAAAGGCCGAACTGCGGAACCATAAGCCAGCGGCTGCTGGCACCGGTCCCGATGTTCGGCCCTTGGCCGGGCTCGCGCCGGGCGGCGCCAATGGGCGCCGCCAAGGCATATCTATTTGAGTTCAGGCCCCACTGGTTATCAGGCCCGCTGCGGTGACCCCAGCTCTACCGGGTCTTCATCACTGAGGTAAGCAAGTTCCGAGTGGGCTGCTATGTCGATGCCGCGGAGTTCGTCTTCGGGCTTGATTCGCAGGCCGACGATGCGATCGAGAATCTTGGCCAGGATCCAGGTCACGCTGAACGAGTAAACTAGAACGGCAACCGTGGCCACCGCCTGGATACCCAGTTGTTCAAGACCGCCGCCATAGAAGAGGCCACTCACTCCGTTCGGAGCCGCATCCGTGGCGAACAGGCCGATCAGCAGGGTGCCGATGATGCCGCCCACGAGGTGGACGCCAACAACGTCGAGCGAGTCGTCGTAACCCAGGCGGAACTTCAGTTCAATGGCGAGGGAGCATACGGCACCGGCGATCGCGCCGATGGCCAGTGCACCCAGCGGGCTGACCGCACCACAGGCAGGCGTAATGGCAACCAGGGCCGAAATCAGGCCGGATGCCGCGCCCATGCTTGTGGCCGCGCCGTGGCGGATCCGCTCAACGAGCGCCCAGGCGAGGAGCCCGGCCGACGCTGCCACCGCGGTGTTCAGGAACACGACGGAGGCGGACTGCCCGGCCGAGAGTGCTGAGCCTGCGTTGAAGCCGAACCAGCCCACCCAGAGCAGTCCCGCACCAACGAGCACAAGCGGCCGGCTGTGCGGCTTGGTGTGTTCCATCTTGGGCCAGCCGGAGCTCTTGCCGAGCACGAGTGCCAGTGCAAGCGCCGCGGCGCCGGCGTTCATGTGCACGGCGGTTCCACCGGCGAAGTCGATTGCCTTGATGCCGCTTGCGATCCAGCCGCCCGTGACGCTGCCGTCAGCAGAGGAGAACGCGAACACCCAGTGTGCGATGGGGAAGTAGACGATGGTTGCCCAGATTCCGGCAAACAGCATCCAGGCGCCGAACTTCATACGTCCGGCCGCCGCTCCCGCAACCAGGGCCGTAGTGACACAGGCGAAGAACAGTTGGAAGGCGGCGAACAGGACCACCGGAATGGAGGCTGCCTCGTCTGCGGCGAGCAGCTGTCCCATGCCCGGGAATTCCGTGATGTCCCCGATGAGTCCGAGGCCGCCCACGGAGTTTCCGAAGGCCATGGAATAACCGAAGAGCGCCCAGAGCACCGCCACCAGGCTCGCCCCGCCAAAGCACATCATCATCATGTTGAGAATGCGACGAGACCCCACCATGCCCCCGTAAAACAGGGCAAGGGCAGGGATCATCATGCAGACCAGCGCTGAGCTGGCCAGAATCCAAGCGACATTTCCCGAATCCATGGGAAACCCCTTTCGTGATGCGAAGAGAGAACGGAAATTGCCCGTCAGAGCCGCTCCGGAGGACGGACGCGGAGTCAGTACCACGTTCATCGGAAGGCAGCTATTGCCGTCTGGTTCCAACTGTATGGCTGCAGTTCCGCGATGGGTTTCTGGCTGGTTAAATCGACGTTTCACTCACGGGCACGCCAGTTTCACAGGCCACTCAAACGAACTTTGGATACAGGGAATTCCGGGACCGCAGCATGTAAACAACTCCGTGCCCGGATGAGGCAACAACGCAAACGGCCACCGACCCTTGCCGGGTCGGTGGCCGCTATGAGCGTCAGTGTGGGGTGTCCGCTAGATAAGCCCCTGCGCCAGCATGGCGTCAGCCACCTTGACGAAGCCGCCGATGTTGGCGCCCAGCACGTAGTTGCCGGGGTCGCCATACTCGTCCGCGGTTGACGCACAGCGGTGGTGGATGCCCACCATGATCTCGGTGAGCCGCTGTTCCGTGTGCTCGAAGGACCAGGAATCGCGGCTGGCATTCTGTTGCATCTCAAGCGCCGACGTCGCCACGCCGCCTGCGTTCGCGGCCTTGCCCGGCCCGAACAGCACACCGGCATCCTGGAACACCGAGACTGCGTCACGGGTGGAGGGCATATTGGCGCCTTCGCCGACCGCCACGAGGCCATTGCGGACTAAGCGCGCGGCAGCATCGCCGTCGAGCTCGTTCTGCGTGGCGCACGGCAACGCCACCGTGGCGTCGACTTCCCACACCGAGCCCGCTTCCACATAGGAAACGCCGGGGCGGCGCACGGCGTAATCCTTGAGTCGTCCGCGTTCAACTTCCTTCACCTCACGAAGAAGCGCGACGTCGATGCCCGCCTCATCCACGATGTAGCCGGAGGAGTCGGAGCAAGCCACCACGCTGGCGCCGAGCGTCTGCGCCTTGGCAATGGCGTTAATGGCCACGTTGCCCGAACCAGACACCACCACGCGCTGCCCGTCGAAGGACGAGCCACGGGTTTTCAGCATCTCCTGGGTGAAGATGACAGTGCCATAGCCGGTGGCCTCGGGCCGCACCAGGGAACCGCCCCAGGACGTGCCCTTGCCGGTGAGGACTCCGGATTCGTAGCGGTTGGTGATCCGCTTGTACTGCCCAAAGAGGTACCCGATTTCACGGCCGCCGACGCCGATATCACCGGCCGGTACATCGGTGTACTCGCCGATGTGCCGGTAGAGCTCGGTCATGAACGACTGGCAGAACCGCATCACTTCGGCATCGCTGCGGCCGCGTGGATCGAAATCCGAGCCGCCCTTGCCGCCGCCGATGGGCATGCCGGTGAGGGCGTTCTTGAAGATCTGCTCGAAGCCCAGGAACTTCACAATGCCCAGGTAGACAGAGGGGTGGAAGCGCAGGCCGCCCTTGTAGGGGCCGAGTGCGGAGTTGAATTCGACCCGGAAGCCGCGGTTGATCTGCACGCGGCCGGAGTCGTCGGTCCACGGAACGCGGAAGATGATCTGGCGTTCGGGCTCGCAAAGCCGCTCCAGGATGGCGGCTTCAAGGAACTCGGGGTGCCGGTCGTGGACGGGGCCAAGGCTTTCAAAAACCTCGGTCACCGCCTGGTGGAATTCAGCTTCCCCGGGGTTCCGCGCCAGTACCGTATTCCGGATAGCCTCAAGCCGAGCGTCCACGCCGCCTCCTCAAATTCATTGAATATTCAACTCAGCATGGTACCAATGATTGCCATTACTGAGCTTTCAGTCGCGGTCGCAATCGACTTCTGCGCCCGAATGGGGGCATTACTGCGGGCGGGTTTGGGCGGGTAGGCACCTGCCGTGAAACCATACGGAGCATGGCCCAGAAGATTGCGTACCAGGGTGAGCCCGGCGCCAACTCCAATATCGCGTGCATGCAGATGTTCCCCCAGCTGGAAAGCGTTCCCTCGGCCAGCTTCGAGGACGCCTTCGAGTTGGTCTCCAGCGGCGAGGCGGAACTGGCAATGATTCCGATTGAGAACTCGATCGCCGGCCGGGTGGCGGACATCCACATCCTGCTCCCCCAGTCGCACCTGCAGATCGTGGGCGAGTTCTTCCTGCCCATCCACTTTGACCTGCTGGGCATTCCGGGCAGCACCATCGAGGCCGCCACCGAGGTCCACAGCCACATCCACGCCCTGGGCCAGTGCCGCCGCCTGATCCGTGAGGCCGGGCTGCGTCCGGTCATCGCCGGGGACACTGCCGGCTCCGCCCGGGAGGTCCGGGAATGGAACGACCCCACCAAGCTGTCCCTCGCTCCCCCGCTCGCAGCCGAGATCTACGGCCTCGAGGTGCTGGCATCACGGGTCGAGGATGACCCGTCCAACACCACCCGCTTTGTGGTCTTGGCGCGGGAGAAGGAACTGCCCACCCGGGATGAGCTGCCCGGACCGGCGGTGACCAGCTTTGTGTTCCGCGTCCGGAACGTCCCGTCGGCGCTGTTCAAGGCCCTGGGCGGGTTCGCCACGAACGGCGTCAACATGACGCGGCTGGAGAGCTACATGGTGGGCGACGAATTCGCCGCCACGATGTTCATGGTGGACGTCGAAGGCCACCCCGAGGACGTGCCGTTGCGCCTGGCCCTTGAGGAGCTGGACTTCTTCACCGCCGAAGTCCGAATCCTGGGCGTCTATCCCGCTGCCGAATTCCGGACCGCGCAAACGGTCACTCCCTGATCCCGGGCCGCGTCACTTCCTGGCGCGGCCGTCCGCGCTGTCGCCGTCTCCTGCGGGCTCAACCTCCGCAGCGTCCACATCCGCAGGCTCAACCCGCTTGATGGAGCCCGTGGCCGGCGCTGCCGGAGGGGTGAGCACGGAAGCGTAGTCATGCTGGTTCGAGTAGGTCAGGAAGCCCAGGTGGGCCTCGTAACGGTCCAGGACGTCGTCGATCATTTGCTGGTGCGTTACGCCCATCAGGTCGTAGCCCTCGGAGCCAGTCTGGGCGAAGACTTCCACGCGATAGTAGACGTCGGTTTCACGGGACATGCGCCCGCCGAATATAGGCACCGGGGCTTCCACGGCCTGGACCTGATACAGGAAGTCGCGGTGGTCCGGGATGGTGACCAAAAGCGCGTAGCTGGAGATGCCGGGGTGTTCGTTCGCGACGATGTCCAAGGTGGCGGGGTGTCCCTGAGCAATGAATTCCCCAACCAGTTCCGCCAGGGCTGGTTGTGCGGTGCCTTCCATAAACAGAGCCACCTCTTTCTTCGACGGGTAGGACCGTATCCCTGCCAGCCGCTGGCGCCAGGTGCGGTCCCTCACGTGGCCTCCGTGCACCGCCATTGCCTGCCTGCGCAGCACCTGGCCCTCACGCTCTGCCCGCTCCATCCGCAGTGCCTTGGAGAAGGAAGCCATCACCAGCCAGGCGATGATCGTCACCGGCAGGGCGAAGATCAGCGTCGCGTACTCCATGGTGGTCACGCCGCCAGCCACCAGCATCGCGATGGTCAGCACCGCCGTGAGCGCTGCCCAGAAGATGCGCAGCCATTTGGCCCCATCCTGGGAAGGATCCGGGATGGTGGAGGAGAAATTGGACATCACCATGGCGCCGGAGTTGGCGCTGGTGACATAGAACAGTACTCCGGACAACGTCCCCAACCCGATCAGGAAACCGGCGCCCGGGAACATACCCAACAGCGCATACCAGCCCTGTTCCGGGCTGTCGATGGCCAGCTGAGCGAACTCGGTATTCCCGCTGAGGACCTCGTGCAGGGCGCTGTTGCCGAAGATGCTCACGATCAGGAAGTCACACAGCACCGGGGCGGTGATGGCTGCGATGACGAACTCCCGCAGCGTCCGCCCGCGTGAGATACGGGCTAGGAACAGGCCCACAAACGGCCCCCAGGCAAGCCAGAACGCCCAGAAGAACAACGTCCAGCCAGCCATCCACTCCGAGCCGCCCTCCTCGTACGCAAAGGTCTGCAGGGTGCGGTCGGGCAGGGTGAAGATGAACCGGCCGATGTTCTCCACCAACGAGTTGAGCAGGAAGGAGGTCTGGCCGGTCACCAGGATGTAAAGCAGCATGGCCGCGGAGCTCCAGATATTCAACTCGGAAATCCAGCGGATCCCTTTGTCAACCCCCGACGTGCACGCCGCGATCGTCAGGACGACGGCAACAATCACCAACGCGATCTGCAGGGCCAGGCCTTGCTCCAGGCCGAACAATAAGGCGAAACCGACATTCAGCAACACCACGCCGATCCCCATGGACGTGGCCACGCCGAAGACAGTGCCGACGAGGGTGACGATGTCGATCGCGTCGCCGATCCCGCCCCGGACCCGCTTGCCCAGCAACGGATACAGGGCCGCCCTGATGGACAGCGGCATGCCCCAGCGGTAAGCGAAGTACCCCATGGCCATACCGAGGAGCGCATACATGGCCCAGCCGGCCACGCCATAGTGGAACATGGTCCACACCACGGCGTCCTCGGCCGCCGCCGGCGTCTGTCCCTGGCCCGCCGGCGGGTTCATATACTGGCTAATGGGCCCGGTCACCGAGAAGAAAAGCATGTCGATGCCCACACCGGCCGCGAACAGCATGGCCACCCACGTGAAAAGCTTGTACTGCGGGCGGGAGTGGTCCGGACCGAGCCGGACCGAGCCTTCCTTGGACAGTGCCACCCACAGCACAAACCCGATCACCACGGTGACGGTGAGGACGTAAAACCAGCCGAGGCTCTCCGCGACCCAGGCCACCACCGTCTTCATGGTGCCGGCCGCACCCGTCGGCGTGAGCACCGCCCAGACAGAGAAGGCGATGATGATGGCTGAGGCGATGATGAAGACGCGCCAGTTGACTCTGGGCCCGCGGTCCTGAATGAGTTCGGCGGGCGCCTCGCTCAGTTCCTGACTGGAGACGGGAGGGCGGTTTTGGAAGTCGGGGCCGTTGTGCCGCCGGTCCGTGCCGCCGAGTTGGGTGCGCGGGATCAGCTTCTTCGGTGACCCGTCCTGGGTGTGACGCGCGTCTCCTTGTTCGGCCATGAAATCCCATGCTAGTCTACGGTCCGAATCGAGTCAGCGATTCGGGATCGATGCCCCGCCGGTCATGCCTCCTGGGACGGCTCTCCCTTCTCACGGAGCGGTAGCAGCGGGGCGAAAAACGCAGCGAGTTCCGCCGTCGCGCCCAACGGCAGGACGTTGGCCACGTACTGGTCCGGCCGCACCACCACCACTACGCCGCCGCGGTCCAGTCCGCGGAGCTCGAAAATGTCAGCTGCGGGATCGGTGGCGTAGACCTTCTCGTAGTCCGTCAGCTGGAACGGCCCGACTGACGGCTTGAACACTGCGGGGACAGCACCGATATCAACGTTCGTATGGTCCTGCTGGTAGACGACCTTCACGTCGAACCACGCGTCCCGGTCAGCGCCCGACGGCGTCGCGGCCAGCGGCGATTCGGGCGAGTTCGCGATCCACTCGGCAAAGTCAGTGGCGGACGAGGGCGGCGCCTGCTTCCCCGCCGTCGGCTGTTCCGTGGGCGATGTCGCCGCATCGGGTGCTGCCGCGTCGGAGAAGACGTAGATGCGCCACCGGCCGTCCGCCGTGGCGTGGTGCCCGAGATGCATCGGGTTGCCGTCGCACACCCGCACCACTGGCGCGGACTTGAACCGCTTGCCGACGGGGAAGCCCGCGGCCAGGTGCTGGTGCACCGGTTCCGCGGTGACCATGGACGGGGTGTACTGGGTCATGAAGCCCGCGGGGAACTCGGCCGTGCTGACGTAGAAGTCCTCAAGCTCGGACGGGTTCGCAAACTCCTCGGGCTTCTTCGCCATCATGGTGGACCACTCTTTGTCGAAGTCGATCAGGTTCTTCGCCACCACCTGGCGCTCCGCCGAGTAGGTGGCCAGCAGGCTTGCCGGGCTGCGGCCCTCAAGCACGTGTCCGAGCTTCCAGCCGAGGTTGAAGCCATCCTGCAGGGAGACATTCATGCCTTGGCCGGCCTTGGCGCTGTGCGTGTGGCACGCATCGCCGGTGATAAACACGCGGGGCGTGCGCGTCCCGCGTTGGTCCGGCAGGACGTCGTCGAACCTGTCGGTGAGGCGGTGGGCGACCTCATACACGCTGTGCCAGGCGACGTTGCGGACGTCCAGGGTGTACGGGTGCAGGATGGTGTTAGCGTGGCCGATGATCTGCTCAATAGTGGTGCGGCGCACCGCCCCGTGGTCCTCCGGCACGACCTCGCCGAGGTCAACGTACATGCGGAAGAGGTGCCCGCCTTCGCGTGGGATCAGCAGGATGCTGCCGCCGGTACCGGACTGGATGGCGCATTTTGTGCGGATGTCGGGGAAGTCGGTGACGGCGAGGACGTCCATGACTCCCCACGCGTGATGGGCCTGGTCGCCGGCCATGGTGCAGCCGATCGATTCGCGCACCTTGCTGCGGGCGCCGTCCGCGCCGACGACGTACCTGGCGCGGACCACCCGCACCTGGCCCTCCTCAGGGCCTGAACTGTGGACGAGCCTCACTGTGACGGGGTAGTCGCCGTCGCCAATTTCGAGGCTGCGGAATTCATAGCCGTAGTCGGGCGACATCCGTGCTGGCGCGTTGGCCATGTATTCGGCGAAGTAGTCCAGCACACGGGCCTGGTTGACGATCAGGTGCGGGAACTCGCTGATGCCTGTGGGGTCGTCCGGCGTGCGGGCCGCGCGGGCGATCCGGGAATGGTCGGCGGGGTCCGGTTTCCAGAACGCCATTTCGGTGATGCGGTACGCCTCAGCGATGATGCGCTCCGCGAAACCGAACGCCTGGAAGGTCTCGACGCTGCGGGCCTGGATTCCGTCCGCCTGGCCGATGACAAGGCGCCCGGGGCGGCGCTCCACGATGCGCGTCGTAATGCCGGGGAACCGGGAAAGCTGGGCCGCACTGAGCATGCCTGCGGGGCCCGTGCCGACGATGAGCACGTCCACTTCGTCGGGAAGTTCGGCAGTGCGGTCCAGACCGACGCCGGATGCTGACTGGACCCGCGGGTCACCGGATACGTAACCGTGGTGGTGGAACTGCACAGGCTTTCCTCACTTCGTTGTGTGGCTGGCAGGCATTGAGTTCGATAATAGAACTCAATATTCTATATATGAATCCTGCCCCAAAGTGGAAGTCTACGCGGCCGTGATGCACGCCACAACCTGCCCGTGCGGTGGTGGGCCGGGACCGGCGGAGCCGCTACCCCATCGCCGGCGCTACCGACGTTCCGGAACTGAGCTGTCGGCGGGCCCAGCGGGCGAGTTTCTTGCCCTTGCCCTTCCACCAGTTATCCTCGTCCTTGTCGTGGTGCAGGCGGAAGATGATCGCCACCATCACGAACATCGACATGCCAACATCCATCCAGGACCAGGCCAGCGCGTCGATCAGCACGCTCATGCCAGCGGAGATGATGGACGGAACAGCCAGCGTCCGGAAGACCGTGCTGGCCACATAGCGCCGGTGCGACCTCGGCACGGACAGCGCCCGCACCATGTCAAAGCACACGCACACCACCACGACGGTCTGACCGATGGCAAGCAGTATCAGCCCAACACTGGACCCTGCGAACATAACGACTGATGAACCAAACACGCGAAAACCCCCAGAGGCTCGAACCTGCGCTGTGAGACCCAGCTGAGGTTCCATTCAAGCCAGCGGAGGCGGTCCGGTCACGAGTAGTGGGTACTCTAGTTTCCCAATGCCCTGGGCCGCCAGACCACCACGGCCTGGGATCGGGCGCGGGGTCGCTGGCCGCGGGCCAGGCTCACCACGTCGCCGGCGGCACCAGCCGCGAAGATCCGCGAATCAAGGGGATCACGACGGCGGCCCAGCTCCTCGGTCAGTTCGCTCACCCTGCGCTGGAGCGCGGCCACCTGGTTTTCGAGCTCAAGAATGCGCTTGATGCCTTCGAGTGAGACGCCTTCGTGGGACAGACGCTGGACTTCGCGCAGCATGTTGATGTCCCGCTGCGAGTAGCGGCGCGACTTCCCCGGCGCCCGGCTGGGCGAGACAATGCCCAGCCGGTCATACTGCCGGAGCGTCTGCGGGTGCATATCCGCCAGTTCAGCCGCGACGGAGATCACGAAGATCGGCTGGTCGGCGCTGATGTCCACGGTTTGCTCCGTTGCTTAGAGCCGGGCCTTGGCGGCCAGGCCCTCACGGACATCGGCGTCTGCGGTGGCTTCGGCAAAGGCCTTCACGGCTGCTTCGGCTTCCTTGTTCAGGTTCTTCGGAACCGCGACGTCGATGGTCACCAGGAGATCGCCGGTTACCTTGGAGGTCTTCACTCCGTGGCCTTTGACCCGGAGCGTTCGGCCCGAGGGCGTGCCGGCCGGAACGCGGACCTTCACGGTCTCGCCGTCGATCGTGGGGACCTGGATGTCGGCGCCCAAAGCAGCTTCCGGGAAGGTGACCGGGACATGGATGCGGAGGTTGTCGCCGTCGCGCGTGTAAAACTCGTGGGGCTTGACGGACACAGCCACCATCAGGTCGCCGTTGCCGGCAGGCCCTGGCTGGCCCTTGCCACGGACGCGCACTTTCTGGCCGTCCTTGATGCCGGCGGGAACGCGGACGTCAATGACGTCACCGCTGGGTTCGCGCAGGCCGATGGTGGTGCCACGGATGGACCCGGAGAAGGAAATGCTGGTGGTCGCTGTACGGTCGGCACCCTTCGAAGGCGGACGCTGGAAGCCGGTCTGGCCGCCGAACCCGCCGCCGCCAAACAGGTCCGCGAACTCGGGCGGGATGCCGCCTGACCGGTTGAACCCGCTGGGCTGACGCCCTTGGCCGCCGGTGAACAAGCCGCCGAACATGTCCTCGAAGCCGCCGTTGCCGCCGCCGGCCCCGCCGGGAGCGAACCTGGCGCCGCCGCCCATGGCCCGGATGGCGTCATACTGCTGGCGCTCATCCGGATCAGATAACACCGAGTAGGCCTCGGAGATGTCCTTGAATTTCTTCTCCGACGCAGCGTCCCCTGAGTTTGTATCCGGGTGGTGCTGGCGGGCAAGTTTCCGGTACGCCTTCTTGATGTCGGCGTCGGAAGCGTCCTTGGCGATACCAAGGATCGCGTAAAAGTCCTTGTCCACCCAATCCTGGCTAGCCAATGGCGTTTCCTTTCAAAAGGTTATGGGGCGGTGGTTGAGCTTGCCGAAACCCTGGGTTTCGACAAGCTCAACCACCGGAGTAATGCTAGGCCGGGACGGCCACAATCACCTGTGCTGCGCGGAGCACGCGGTCCCCTGACTTGTAGCCGGAGCGGAGCACCTGGCTGACGGTGTCAACCTCGATGTCTTCGCCGGGCTGCTGGATGAGGGCCTCGTGGATCGTGGGATCGAACTCCACTCCGGTCTCGTCAATGCGGACCAGGCCGTACGTCTTCAGCGCGTTCTCCAATTTGGTGGCGATCGCGGCGAACGGGCCGCCGGTCAGGTCACCGTGCTGGCGGGCGGCATCGACGTCGTCAAGTACCGGAAGCAGGGAGTTCAGGACGCCGATGACGGCCATCTCTCCTGCCACGGCCCGGTCGCGCTCAACGCGCTTGCGGTAGTTGACGTATTCAGCCTGGAGCCGGAGAAGATCGTTCTTCATCTCGGCGGCTTCAGCCTGTCCTGCACCCTGTGCCACCGATTCCTCGGCCGGCACCTCGATGCCGTTGAGGATTTCCTCGGCCTGGGCGAGTGCATCGCCGTCACTGTCCACAGGCTCGCCCACCGGGGACTCGCCTGCCGGCGCGTCAGCGGGCTGCTCACCCTCCGGGTGCCGGGCCTGCCCCGTCACCGGATCAACCTTGCGGTTGTCCCGGATGACCGGCTCCTGGTGGCCGCTGCCTTGGTTTGGTGAAGAGTTGTGCTCTTCCTCGTTACCGTGGTGCGGCATGGCTACTTCTTCGCTTCGTCTTCGTCGATGATCTCGGCGTCGACAATGTCCTCGTCAGCGGCCTTATCCCCACCGGCGGGAGTACCCTCGGCACCTGCGGCAGCGGTGGCACCGTCCGGCGAACCGGCCTGGGCGTAGATGGCTTCGCCGAGCTTCGTCTGGGAAGCCTGGAGCTTCTCGAACGCGGTCTTCACGGCTGCGTCGTCGGTGCCTTCAAGGGCCTTCTTGAGCTCGTCGACGTCGGCTTGGACCTCGGTCTTGACCTCTTCAGGCAGCTTGTCGGCGTTGTCGGCGATCAACTTGTCCACGGAATAGGCGAGCTGCTCGGCGGTGTTGCGGGTGTCGGTCGCCTCGCGGCGGGCCTTGTCCTCGGCTGCGTGCTCCTCGGCGTCCTTGACCATGCGCTCAATGTCTTCCTTGGAGAGCGCCGTGCCACCAGTGATGGTCATGGACTGTTCCTTGCCGGTGCCCTTATCCTTCGCGGAGACGTGGACAATGCCGTTGGCATCGATGTCGAACGTGACCTCGACCTGCGGGACACCGCGCGGAGCCGGCGCGATGCCGGTCAGCTCGAACGTGCCCAGCGGCTTGTTGTCCCGGGTGAACTCGCGCTCGCCCTGGAAGACCTGGATGGCCACGGACGGCTGGTTGTCATCAGCCGTGGTGAAGGTCTCGGACCGCTTGGTGGGGATGGCGGTGTTGCGCTCGATCAAGTGCGTCATGACGCCGCCCTTGGTTTCGATGCCGAGAGACAGTGGAGTGACGTCGATCAGCAGGACGTCCTTGCGCTCGCCCTTCAGAACGCCGGCCTGGAGTGCTGCGCCAACGGCCACAACTTCATCCGGGTTGACACCCTTGTTCGGCTCCTTGCCGCCGGCCAGTTCCTTGACCAGGTCGTAGACAGCGGGCATACGGGTGGATCCGCCAACGAGGACGATGTGGTCGATCTCGGAAAGCTTGATGCCGGCTTCCTTGATGACGTCGTGGAACGGCTTCTTGGTGCGCTCCAGCAGGTCCTTGGTGAGCTCCTGGAACTTGGCGCGGGTGAGCTGCTCGTCGAGGTGCACCGGGCCGTCGGGGGTGACGGAGAGGTACTGAAGCGAGACGTTGGTGCTGCTGGAAGAAGAGAGTTCCTTCTTGGCCTGCTCAGCGGCTTCGCGGAGGCGCTGCAGGGCGATCTTGTCCTTGGACAGGTCCATGCCCTTGACCTTGAGCTGGTTCAGCAGGTAATCCACAACGCGCTGGTCCCAGTCGTCGCCGCCGAGGCGGTTGTCGCCTGCGGTCGAGCGGACCTGGATGGTGGAGAAGTTGTCTTCATCCTTGCCCACTTCGAGCAGGGAGACGTCGAACGTGCCGCCGCCGAGGTCGAAGACCAGGATGAGCTCGTCTTCCTTGCCCTTGTCCAGGCCATAGGCCAGCGCAGCCGCGGTTGGCTCGTTGACAATGCGCAGGACGTTGAGGCCCGCGATTTCGCCGGCTTCCTTGGTGGCCTGGCGCTCGGCGTCGTTGAAGTAGGCGGGAACGGTGATCACGGCGTCGGTGACCTTCTCGCCGAGGTAGGACTCGGCGTCGTTCTTAAGCTTCATGAGCACACGGGCGGAGATTTCCTGCGCGGTGTACTTCTTGTCATCGATGCCAACGGACCAGTCAGTGCCCATGTGGCGCTTGACGGAGGCGATGGTGCGATCGATGTTGTTGACGGCCTGGCGCTTGGCGATCTCGCCGACCAGGACTTCGCCGGACTTGGAGAATGCAACGACGGACGGCGTGGTGCGGCCACCCTCGGCGTTGGCAATTACGGTGGGCTCGCCACCTTCGAGAACGGAGACGACGGAGTTAGTGGTTCCGAGGTCGATACCTACTGCACGTGACATGTGTTGCTTCCTTCTTTTCCTTGGAAACTTGCTGGCGCTCGAGTGTTGAGCGTTCTGCACTCAACTTTACTCAGGGCGCAAGCGATGTCAATCCAAGGTTGAGCGGACTCCGCTCAACCTTGGATTGTTGGGTCACGGCATCTTCGGGCTATCCCCTGATTTCCAGGGTTTTTATGTCGAAATTCCGCTTCCCTGGCGGTAGTACGCTGTGCGTGAACGGCACTACGGCTTCTTGTCTTCGTCCACTTCCACCTCGCGGGCGCTGTCAACAGAGCCGGCATTGCCGTAGTCGCCTTCGGGATAGTCGCCTTCCTCGTTTTGATTCTCGGCGCCGCCCGCCGTGCCGGCTTCGCCGTAGTCGCCTTCCGGATAGTCACCCTCCTCGGGCCGGCTCCCCGTGCCGCCGACGCCAGCCTCGCCGTAATCGCCTTCCGAATAGTCACCCTCCTCGGGCTGGCTCCCCGTGCCGCCGACGCCAGCCTCGCCGAAGTCGGCCTCCTCATACTGGTCACCTTCGCCCTCCATACCGGGTTCGGTGCTGCCCTTGCGGCGTTCTTCTTCAGGTGCGGTGTTCTCACTCATGACGTGATCTCTCCTTTGAGTTCCGCGTCCATCCGGGCGCATTTGGAGTCTACTCAGCCCAGGCGGCGCGAAACAGGGGTGGCCGCAGACGCCAGGGCGTACTGCGGGTTTCCGTCAGGCGCCGAGCCCGGCAATCCCCGCGAGGACGGTGAGGTGGTGTTCAAAGAGTTCGTCGCGGGCAC
The DNA here is from genome assembly GCF_050156575.1 of Pseudarthrobacter sp. S6. NCBI lineage: Bacteria > Bacillati > Actinomycetota > Actinomycetes > Micrococcales > Micrococcaceae > Pseudarthrobacter > Pseudarthrobacter sp. S6. Next base: position 3,999,331 of record NZ_CP189581.1, read on the forward strand.
GGAAGGTGTCCGCCCCGTACTGGCCAAAGACCTCGAAGCTCACCGTTCCAAAGAGTGAAGTCCACACGAGCGTTCCGTTTGCCATAACTTCGTTCGGCACGGCGAGCCCGAGTCCCGCGCGGATCGCTTCCAGGTCGGCAGCCAAGACGGAAGGCACGACGGCGGTGCGTACCGCCGTCGTTATCTTGCCCGCCCGGTACGCACTGTCGAGAATGCCGACCAGGCTGTAGATCACGCGCGTGCCGGGCGTCGTGGTCTGGCCGGCGGGCGCCCGGTAGCCGGGCACCGGGCTGCCGAACAGGAGTCCGCAGCGCGCGGGCTCCCGCAGCGCCCAGGTCCTGACGGCCCGGCCGAGTGCCTTGAACCTGCCATCAAAGTCGCGCTCCGGCAACGCGTTCACGGCAGCATCCACGGCGTCGCAGAGCTCGCTGTAGGCGTCCACCAGAAGCAGCGTGAGGAGCTCGTCACGGTTGGCCACGTAACGGTAGACAGCGGAGGAGACAACGCCCAAGTCCCTCGCCACGGCGCGGAGCGACAGGGATGCCGCGCCGTGGATTGCCAAGTGCTCCCGACCCAGCCGGACGATGTCGGCAATCGTCTGGGCCCGTGCGCGCTCCCGCGGTGTCCGAAGGGTGGTTTCCGCGTCCGCGGCAGGGTCATTCATTTGTCCAGCATCGCATAAAGCAGAGCAGTGTCAACAATTGAGAGCAGCGCTCTTGACAGCCTCTGAATGAAGGTGCACGCACGCTACTGGGAGAGCGGTGCTCTCTATTAGAAGTCCATGGGGAGAAGTCATGACCGATGTCAACGAGGAGAAGTCATGACCGATGTCAACGTTGTTACCGGAGCCGGCCCCGTGGGTTGGACGGTCGCTGAACAGCTCGCAGGCCAAGGAAGAAACGTCAGGATCCTCACGCGCTCCGGCGGCGGCCCCGAGCATCCGCTGGTTGAACGTGTGAAAGCGGACGTCCAGGATGCCGCCCATGTACCAGCGGCCGAGCAAACGGTGCTGGCCGCTGCAGGCGAGGCGGGCGCCGTCGTTGTCTTCCCCGAAAGCCTTTACTCGTACAGCGAGCCGCACCGAGCTATGACAGAAGCGGGTCCGCGGACCGCCGAGGGCGGCAAGCGGGGTGTCCGGACCAAACTCCTGGAGGCGCGGGACGCCTCTCCGACCAATACCGTCAGCGTGGTTGCCGGCGATTTCTTTGGCCCACGGGTGCGAACCTCACATGCCGGCGAGCGCATGGTCCCCGCCGTGCTGGCCGGCAAGAAGGTGTGGGTCATCGGGAGCGCGGACCAGCCCCATTCGTTCACGTTCGTTCCGGACCTGGCGGCGGCTATGATCCATGCCGCGGGGACGCCGGCGCGGTGGAACAAGGTGTGGCACGCGCCCACCGGGCCGGCAGTACCACAGCGGCAGTTGGCCACAGCGTTCACGGAAGCCGGCGGTGCGGCGTCGCCCACGTTGGGAGCCATCCCGGGTTGGGCACTCCGGGCCATGGGTGCCTTCTCGAAGGATCTCCGGGAGCTCGCCGAAACCCTCTACCAGTTCGATCAGCCGTTCGTGATGGACTCCGCGGCGAGCCAGGCCGCCTCAGGCCTGCGTCCGACCCCCCTTGCCGAGGCAGCCGCGGCCACGGTGGCCTGGTGGCGCGCGCAGGCCTGAGGCTTGTGCTTACCGGCGGCCGGCACCCTCTGACGCGGGATGAAGATCGGGCTCCACCGGGCCAACATCCCGCCGCACCCCCACATCCAGCTCCGGCCGGCCCAGCTTGCCGGGCCACCAGATGCGCGGGCCGATGTCGTATGCGAGCGCGGGGACCAAAAGCGAGCGCACCAGCACGGTGTCCAGGAGCACGCCGAACGCCACAATGAAGGCGAGCTGCACCAGGAACATGATGGGGATGACGCCCAGTGCGGCGAACGTGGCAGCCAGCACCACGCCGGCTGAGGTGATCACTCCGCCCGTGACGCCGAGTCCGCGCAGGATGCCCGGCCGCGTCCCGTGCTTCAACGACTCCTCCCGCACCCGGCTCATCAGGAAGATGTTGTAGTCCACGCCCAGGGCCACCAGGAACACAAACCCAAACAGCGGCACGGTGGCGTCGGCGCCGGGGAATCCGAGCAGGCTGTTGAAGACCGCAGCCGAGACGCCCATGGCTGCCCCGTAAGACAACACCACGGAGAGCACCAACAGCACCGGCGCCACCACGGAGCGAAGCAGCAGCATCAGGATGAACAGAATGACCACCAGCACGATGGGGATAATGATCACCAGGTCGCGCTGGGCAGTGATGTTGGTGTCCAGCGCCGTGGCGGTCACACCGCCAACCAAAGCGCCGGCGTCGACCGTTTTTACGTCCTGGCGCAGCGCCTTGACCGAGTCCTCCGCCTCACTGGAATCCGCGGCGTAGTTAAGCGTGGCGTTGATCAGCACCTTGCCGTCGTGGACGTCGGGAGCGCTGGTAGTCCCGGGGGCGCCGGTGATCGGCACCCCGCCTTCAGCCAGGAGGTAGGCGTCCCCCACGCCGTCGGCCGCTTTGACCTTTGCCAGCGCCTCATCGGCTTTGCTTTCGTCCGCAATGACGACGGCGGGGCTGCCGCTGCCGGCGTCGAAATGCCGCGCCAGCGCGTCCTGGCCGTCCACCGCATTGGATGCGGTGAGAATGACGTCGGTCTGCGGCACGCCGTTGGCCTTCAGCTGCAGCACGCCGGCCGAACCCACCACCAGGAGGAGGACCGATGCTACCCAGATCGTGCGCGGGCGGCGGGAAACCAGCGAACCGGTGGCCCGCCAGATGCCCTTCTGCCCCTCCAGGCCGGTGACCAGTTCGGGCTCACGCTCGCCCGCCGGAGCCAGCTTGGGGCGGAACGGCCAGAACGCGGCCCGGCCGAGGAGCGCCATCAGAGCGGGCAGGAGGGTCAGCGCGGCGAACAGCGAGCAGAGGATGCCAGCGGCCGCAACAGGGCCCAGTGCCTTGTTGGAGTTCAGGTCCGAGAACAGCAGGCAGAGCAGGGCAATGATGACGGTGGCGCCGGATGCCAGGATCGGCTCGAACGACGCCTTCCACGCCGCCAGCACGGCTGCGGTCCGGTTGCGCGTGTGGGTCAGGGCCTCCCGGAACCTCGCCACGTACAGCAGCGCATAGTCCGTGGCCGCGCCGATCACCAGGATGGACAGGATGCCCTGGCTCTGGCCGCTCAACTGGATCCAGCCGAGCTTGGCCATGCCGAAAACGAGCAGAATGGCGGCGCACAACGCAAAGACCGAGGTGAGCAAGACGGCGAGGGGCAGGAGAAGCGAGCGGTAGACGATGAGCAGGATCAGGAACACCGCACCGAGTGCCACCAGGAGCAGGATGCCGTCGATCCCGGCGAAGGCGCTGACCAGGTCTGCGGTTAGGCCCGCGGGGCCGGTGACGAAGGTCTGCATGCCTTCAGGGGCGGAATCTGCCAAAAAGTCCCGCAACTCCTGGACGGATTCCTTCAGCTCACCGGTGGACCCGATCGGAACGATGAACTGGACCGCTTTCCCGTCTTCCGAAGGGATGGGTCCGATCACAGCGCTGCCTGGTTCGAGGCCCTCCAGTCCCGTTTTCAGGGATGCCAGTTTGCCAAGCGCCGCGGGGCTTATGGCGTCGCGGTTCTCGATGACGATAACGGCCGGCACTTGGTCTGAATCACGGAACTTCGCCTGCCAGTCCTGCGCGGCGGTGGCTTCGGCGCTGGCCGGCAGGAAGGAAGCCTGGTCATTGGAGGAGACCTCGTCGAGGCGCCCGAAGGTGGGTCCGCCCACCCCGGCGATGGCCAGCCACGTAAGCACCAATAAAACGGGAAGGAGCCAGCGAAGCCAGAACGGTACCCTCGCGCTGTGCTGGGGACTTGATTTCATGATTCCTGCTTCGCTCGGGGTGGCCGCGGTACACTTGATTCCATCCTAGAGTATCTCCACCATGGAGATAAATACTTTGGTTGGGTTTCCTGTTTGAGCGACGCATCTGGCATCGCTGCAGTAATATCCGTCAGGGCACCAGACAGGCTCACGGGCACGGGCACGGGCACAGGCAGGCAAGCGAGCGCAGGAGGCGGGACGAACATGACGGACGAAACGTTCCAGCGCCCACCGGACTCCGCATCCTTCGCCCTGGTCCGCCTGCTCCAGGACTTCACGCTGGAGGCCAACCGCTACGTGGACACCGCTGGCGGCCGCAACGACATGCACCGGACGGACCTCAATGCGCTGGCGGCGATCATGCGGCACACCGCCAAGGGCCTGGTGGTCACGCCGGGCATCCTGCGCAAGGAACTCAACCTCAGCTCCCCCGCCACCACCGCCCTCATCGACCGGCTGGACAGTTCGGGGCACGTGGTCAGGGAGCGTCTCGGCCCGGACCGGCGGCAGGTCCAGCTCCGCATGACACCGAAGGCGTTCCGGGACGGCAGTGCCATGTTCATGCCGCTGTCGCGCCACATGGGTACCGCCATGGCGGACTTCTCGCCCGCCGAACTGGAGCTCGTCACGCGGTTCATGACCGCCATGGTGGACGCCACCGTCGCGGCCCGTGAGGATACGGCCAGCGGCGGCCCTGCCGCCCCAGCCAAGTAGGAAGGTTCCGTCCGTTTTCCACTGCGGAGGGGTAGCGTTTCACTATGAGTGCGCAGCAGCCTGACGACGACGATGTGTACACGCACGGCCACCACGATTCTGTGGTCCGCGCCCACGCCTCCAGGACCGCGGAGAATTCCGCGGCCTTTGTCATTCCGCACCTCACGCCCGGGGTTTCAGTGCTCGACGTCGGCTGCGGCCCGGGGAGCATCACCTGCGATTTCGCCGGGCTGGTATCGCCCGGGAAGGTCACCGGCCTGGACCGGTCGCCGGACATCATCGCCCAGGCCACGGCATTGGCCGCCGAGCGCGGCGTGGCCAATGCGGAGTTCCTGGCCGGCAACATCTATGACCTCGATTTCGAGGATGAAACCTTCGACGTCGTCCATGCCCACCAAGTGCTCCAGCACCTCACCGACCCGGTGGAGGCGTTGCGCGAGATGCGCCGGGTGGCGAAACCGGGCGGCATTGTGGCAGTCCGCGACGCCGATTTCCACGGCATGAGCTGGTACCCCGCCGTCCCTGAACTGGACGAGTGGATGGACCTGTACCAGCGGATCGCACGACGCAACGGGGCCGAGCCCGACGCCGGCCGCCGGCTCGTGTCCTGGGCACAGTCCGCAGGCTTCACCAACGTGGCGCCCACCAGCAGCAACTGGCTGTATGCCACCGGGCAACAGCGGAGATGGCAGGCCAGGGTCTGGGGCGAACGAGTGCTGCATTCGGCCTTCGCGGAGCAGGCCCTTGAGTACGGCTTCGCAAATCCAGCGGACCTGGCCCGGATTTCGGCCGGCTGGCACCGCTGGGGATCCACCGACGACGGCTGGTTCCTCATCCCAAACGGTGAGGTCATCGCCCGGGCGTGATTTCCACATAGGGATCACAACGCCTATCCACCCCGCTCTGGCCGCCATAACGTCGGCATATGAGCCATTACGGAGAGAACGAATACTGGGCGGAGCCCGAAACGACTCATGTCAAGATGCACGCGAAAGTGTCTTGCTTGCCTCATCTAATTGTGCTCGCGTGGATGATGCTTCCAGTGCCCGTGTTTTCGCTGCGGCGAGTGCGATCAGCTGGGTCTGGATCTTGGTGATGCCGCGGGTGAGGTCGGCCGGGTTGGTGATCTCCATCAGCTCGGCGAGTTCCGCGGCTTTAGCTCCGGTCAGGATCCCGGAATCGATCACGCGTTGGTACGGGGTACGCGGTTTGTCATAGATGCGGGCCTTCTTCCCGTGCTTATTGGAGCGCCAGCCGACCGCTTTCGTGGTGGCGGTGAAGAGGTTCAGCCGTACCCGCACGAGGGCGTAGAGGGCGTTGAGCAGCTTCAGCTCCGCGGCGGTATCGTAGCGGTAGTGGAAGGCGTGCCGGCGGACCACGTCGCCGTTTTTCTGCTCGACGTGGGCGTTGTCGTTGGACTTGTACGGCCGGGACCGGGTGAAGTAGATGTCCTTGTCATCGACCCATTTGATCAGGGCGTAGTTGATGAACTCTCCTCCGTTATCGGTATCCAACCCGACCATGGGGAACGGCAGCCGTGCCACGACCTCATCCATTGCCTCCAGCACCCATTTGTGCGCGCCGTTGCGGACCGCGACGTTCTCGGTCCAGCCGGTGAACACGTCCGTGGCGGTGAGGGTCCTGGCGAATTCCCCGGCCAGGGTGGGGCCGCAGTGGACGACCATGTCGGCTTCGATGAAACCGGGAGCCTGTTCGTGTTCATCCCCGGCCTTGCGGACCGTGATTGAGTTGCGCAGCAGGGGCCCGGCCTTGGTCGCGGACAGGCCTTTAGGCCTGCCGGCGTCCTTGGTCGGTTTGAGCAGCCGGTCGATGGTGGCACCGGAGACCTTCAGCAGCTGCGCCCTCACCTCAGGGGTCAGCCTGTCCTTGTCCAGTTCCCCGAAGGCCTCAAGCTTGGGCAGCCACAGGTCCATGGTGGCGGCCAGGTACTTACCCGACGGCATCCCCGCGAACCGCCACACCTCGATCAGGACCTTGAGGGTGCCGTAGCCGTAAGTACGTCCCCGCGGCTTCCGCACAACAGCCTTCGCAGGACCCTTACGCTTACGGGCCGTGGACAGCGCCCGACGGGCATTGGCCCTTGACCAGCCGGTGACGGCCACCAGCTCATCGAGCACCGCCCCCTTGGCCTTCTTGGCTCCTTTCGCATAATCGCGTGCGTACTGCTTCGTGATTTCCCTACGCGTACCCATCGACAGGCCCATCCCTCATCGTCACCGCCGTGCCCGTGGCGGCCCGTGATTTACGCGAGCGTTTCTCAAATGAGGCACGCACCCCATCTCGCGAGCACTATTGATGAGTCTGGTCGGAGCCTTACACCGCCGAGGTTGACCAACTAGACTTGGTCAACATGGGACAATATAACGTCCAAGAGGCAAAAACGCGCCTGTCTGAGCTGTTGAATCTTGTTGAAAACGGCGAGGATGTGGTCATTGCCAAGGCAGGCCGCCCGGTGGCCCGGCTGGTGAAAATCGAGCGCCCCCACAAACGCGAACTGGGCTTCCTGGCGCCCCTTCAGATCCCTGACGGGTTCTACGAACCGTGGACCGACGAGGAAATGGGTGAAGTGACAGGTGGCGATCATTGATGCGCCTGCTCCTGGACACCCATGTTTTCCTGTGGGCTCTCGCTGAACCCAAGAAACTGTCCACCAAAGCCAGGAACGCCATCACCAAGCTTGAGAACTCGGTCTTCGTGTCGCCCATGACCGCATACGAGCTGTCGTACAAACACCATCAAGGCAAGCTGCCGTCGGGGGCAGCGATAGTGGCAAGCTTCGGGCGGCAGGTGGCCCACCTGTACGCCTCAGAGCTGGCCATCTCCGCTCCGCATGCGTTGGCCGCCGGTCAGCTGGACTGGGAACACAAGGACCCCTTTGACCGGACCCTGGCTGCGCAAGCCATGGTGGAAGGATTGACGCTGGTGACGGCAGATCAGGAGCTTCACGCCTTTGAGCCCGTGACCACACTGTGGTGAGGGCGGCATTCTTGTGGTGCTGACCGCACTAAACTTGGCAGGTGCAATTCTCCCTTTGGCTCGCCCTCGCCGGCGCCGGTGTCCTGATCAGTTTCACGCCGGGCGCCGGTGCCATCAACACCATGAGCAACTCGCTGACGTCCGGGTTCAGCCGCTCCATCTGGGGAATCCTTGGCCAGCAGGCAGCGCTGGTTGTCCACGTGGTGATCGTGGCGTTGGGCGTCGGCGTGCTGGTGGCCAGCTCCCCGGTGGCCTTCAACGTGATCCGCTACGCCGGCGCCGCTTACCTGGTGTACTTGGGTATCCGCCAGTTCCTGAGCAAACCGGAACTGGACCAGGAACAAGCCGCCGCCCTCCGGAATGAGCCCGCCTGGTCAATGTTCCGGCGCGGCCTCTGGGTCAACCTGCTCAATCCGAAGGCCATCGTTTTCTTCCTCGCGTTTATGCCACAGTTCATCCGCCCGGAACAGCCCCTCCTGCCCCAGTACCTTGTGCTCACGGCCACCGTGGTGGTGATCGACATCCTGGTGATGTGGTTCTTCTTCGCTTTTGCCGCCAAATCCTTCCAGCGCTTCACGCAAAACGCCCGCGGCCAGAAGATCCTCAGCCGGATCTTCGGGGTGCTCTTTGTGGCGGTGGGAATTCTCCTCGCCCTGATCCACTAGGCCTGGCCACCGCGCATTTCACACCGCTGGCCGCACTGCCGTCCGCCGTTTTTTCGCTCTGGCACAACATCTCCGGCGCTATTGTGGCGGCCTGGTTGGCGCGGCGCCCGCTGCGGGACGACTAGCAGGAGCTGCCTGGAGGCAGCAAGCGCGCACGTCTGCACGGTCCTCGGCCAGGCGGCGCCGCGACAGCGGCTGATGCAGCAGCAGGTACGCTCTATTTCATGACCCCCGCACCTGTGATCATCGCCATTGACGGGCGATCCGGCGCAGGCAAAACCACTCTGGCCATCGAACTCGCCGCGCAGCTACGGAACCATCACAAAGTCGCGCTGTTCCACCTTGAAGATATCTACCCGGGCTGGAATGGCCTCACCGCGGGCATCGAGCGCTACGTTTCCACCGTGCTCACACCCTTGAGCCGCGCCGAGCCCGCCACCTGGACCAGCTGGGACTGGGACAGGCATTACGACGGCGACACCCGGGTCACGCTGCCCGCCGAGATCGTGATCATTGAGGGAGTGGGGGCGGCCGCCGCCGACGCCAGGCCCATGCTCAGCGCTGTCATCTGGGCGGACGCGCCGGACGACATCCGCCGGAAGCGGGCCTTGGACCGCGACGGCGGGACGTATGAGCCGTTTTGGGACCAATGGGCCGAGCAGGAGAACTCGTGGCTCGCCGCCGACGACGTCCGCCGCCAAGCCGATATCCGCGTCCGCAACAATGCCGATGGTTCCGCCACCGCCGACGTCATGCAGGCCCTCGTGTACCTGCCCGCCCTCGGACCGGCGCTTGTTCCCGAGCTTGCCGCCCGCCGCGGCCTCAGGCTGCGTGCAGAACGGCTGGTCGCCAGGCCTGACGCCGCCGTACTCTTCGAGAACCTGTTCGGCGGCTCAGCGAACGCCGTCTGGCTGGACTCCTCCAACGCCGGCATCGCCAACGCAGACACCGAGCGCAACCGCTTCAGCATCCTCGCGGACGACGGCGGAACTTACGGCCAGGCGGTCACGCACCGGTCCGGCGAAAGCGTGATCACGGCAGGCTCCGCCACGGCGCGCGTGCCGGGACCGTTCTTCCGCTGGCTGGACACCGTCTGGGGACGCCGGGCGGTCCGCACTCCGGAGGGCTACCCGGGCGACTTCACCCTGGGCTGGCTGGGCTGCCTGGGCTATGAGCTCAAACGCGAAACCGGAGGGACGGACGTAGCGGCGCCGACTCCCGACGCGGCCCTGATCTTCGCGGGCCGCGCCGTCGTTCTGGACCACGTTGAAGGAACGGCCTGGCTCCTTGCACTGGAAGCGCCCGACGCCGACGGCTGGCTGGCCGACGCCCGCGCCGCCGTCGCCGGCTCCGCAAGCACCCCGGGCTCTGGCGCTCAAAGCTCGCACCCCGGCGGCAGCAACGTCGTCGTGCGTTCCGTTGGGCCCGCATTCAGCAGCCGCGACACGGAGCGCTCCTACCTGGCCAAAATCGAAGCCGCCCAGTACGAAATCCATGAGGGCAACTCCTACGAGGTGTGCCTGACCACCACGCTCACGGCCCGGCTGCCCGCCGCCGCGGCCGCCCCCTGGCCCACGTACCTCGCGCTGCGGCGGAAGAACCCGGCGCCGTTCGCCAGCTACCTGCGGTTCGGCGGGCTGACGGTGGCCAGTACGTCGCCTGAGCGGTTCCTGAGGATAACGTCCGACGGCGGCATGCGCGCCGAACCGATCAAGGGCACCCGCCGCCGGGGTGCTGATCCGGAGCGCGACAGGCAGCTGCGGGAGGACCTGGCGGCCTCGCTGAAGGACCGTGCGGAAAACATCATGATTGTGGACCTGCTGCGGAACGACCTTAGCCACTTCGCTGAGCCCGGATCGGTGACAGTCAGCAGGCTGTGCGAGATCGAAAGCTACGCCACCGTGCACCAGATGGTCAGTACTATCGATGGGCAGCTCGTGCCCGGAGCGCCGCGAGCCGAGGCGGTGGCCGCATGTTTCCCTGCCGGCTCCATGACCGGCGCCCCGAAAATCAGCACCATGGCAATCCTGGACCGGTTGGAGGAAGGCCCGCGGGGCCTGTATTCCGGCGCGATCGGCTACTTTTCGCTCAACGGGGCCACGGACCTGGCGGTGGCGATCCGTACTCTGGTCACCACGGCGCAGCCCGGTGGTGACGGCGGCGGACAAGGGGCGACGGCGGAACTCACCCTCGGCATCGGCGGCGCCATCACTGCCGACTCGGTACCTGGCGAGGAGTACGACGAAATCCGGGTGAAGGCGCACGGTGTGCTGTCCGCGCTGGGCGCGGACTTTCCCACCGGCTAGGCAGCCCTGGTGACTTGCAGGCTTACTGGACGGTAGCCGTCAGCCGGGCCACGTTGTCGATGTACCGGGCGGCCAAGGGGCGCTGGACCCAGTCCTCGAGCATGAGCTCCTTCGAAATGTCCCGGTATGTGTCTTCCACCGCGCGCATGTTGTTCACGATTTCCGCGCCGAGCAGCATCACCGAGACCTCCATGTTCAGCGAGAAGGAGCGCATGTCCATGTTGCTGGAGCCCAGGACCGCCACTTCGTCGTCGATGGTGAAGTGCTTGGCGTGGAGCACAAAGGGCGCTTTGTAGAGGTAGATCCGGACACCTGCCTCCAGCAGCGCCTCGTAATAGGAGCGCTGGGCGTGATGGACCAGGAACTGATCGCCCTTCTCGGAGACGAACAACTCCACGTCCACGCCCCGCTGGGCCGCTGTGGTGATGGCGTAGAGCAGGGAATCGTCGGGCACAAAATACGGGCTGCAGATGGAGATCCGGTGCTGCGCAGAATAGATCAGGGTGTTGAAGAGACGCAGGTTGTTTTCGGTGATGAACCCGGGGCCGCTCGGCACCACCTGGGCTGTGACGTTGCCCGGTTCGGGGTTGGCCGGGAGCTGCAGCTGATGTTCCAGCGACTCGTCGGTTTCGCTCAGCCAGTCCGTGGCGAAAACGACGTTGAGTGTGGTGACGATCGGTCCGCGCAGGCAGGCCATCAGCTCCACCCATTCGCGGCCGGCTTTGCGGTGTTTGGGGTTGTTGTAGGAAGGCTCGATCAGGTTCTGCGACCCCGTGAAGGCGAGTTCGCCGTCGATCACCATGATCTTCCGGTGGTTGCGGAGGTCCGGGCGGCGCCACTGGCCGTGGGTCGGCAGCAGCGGGAGCATCCGCTTCCACTGGATCTTCCCGGCCCTCAGCCGCTTGAGGAAGTTGCGGTAACCCTTGACCCGGAGCGTGCCGATGTGGTCGAACAGCACCCTGACTTCCACGCCGCGCTCGGCGGCCTCCTCGAGTGCGGTCAGCAGGTCATCGGTGATGTGGTCCGTACTCATGATGTAGAACTCGGCGTTAACGAAGTTCTTGGCCTTGCGCACCGCCTCGGTCATGGCCAGGATCGAGTCCGGATAGCCGGGAATGAGGTCCACGGAATTGCCGTCCACCATGGGGAGGGAGCCGAGCCGCCGGTTCAGTTCCCCGGCCGACTTCACCCATTCGGGCCCGGGATACTCACTGACGACGTCGGCGAGCGCCGAGATGCCGGACCGCACCCGGGTGTTGATGATCTCCTGCTGCTGGCGGCGGCGCCTGGAGAGCTTGAAGTTTCCGAACAGCAGGAAAAGGACCAGCCCCAGGAACGGCACAAAGAAGATTCCCAGCAGCCAGGCCATGGCCGTGGTGGGGCGCCTGTTGCCGGGGATGATGCCGATGGCCAGGACCCGGATTACCAGGTCGGCGAGGCTGAGCACCACCACCAACCACGCGGGGGCGGTACCGGCAAGAGAAATTGGCCACAGCACTGGAATACCCCCGGATTGCGCGCACCCGCGGACCGGTTCCGGCGGGGCAATGACCACAGCTTAGCCGCGGTGGGCCCTACTAAGCTGGAGCCATGACTTCTCCTGCGCCCGTGGTGCTCGTTTTCCTTGACCCCGCGTTCCCGGACGGCCGGCTGGCCGACGCTTCACAGCCCCAGCTGATGGCCACGGACCAGGGCGCCACTCGCGGCGATGGCGTGTTCGAATCCATGCTCGCGGTGGGCGGCGCCGTCCGGAAGCTCCAGGCTCATCTGGACCGGCTGGCGGGGTCGGCCCAGGCCCTTGACCTGGCGATCCCGGCTCAGGCCGTGTGGCGGGCAGCCATCTCCACTGGCGTCGCGGAGCGCCGCACCCAACACCCTGCTCCCTCGCCAGATGAGGACGAGGTGGTGGTGAAACTCTTGGTTACCCGTGGCCCGGACGGCGCGGAGTCCCCTACGTGCTGGGTTCAGATCTCCCCGGTGGGCGCCCTCGGCCGCCGCCAGCGCGAAACCGGGATCGACGTCATCCTCCTGGACCGCGGCTACGACAGCGACGTGGCTGAGCGTGCCCCGTGGCTGCTGCTGGGCGCCAAGACCCTGTCCTATGCCACGAACATGGCCGCCCTGCGGTACGCCCACAAACAGGGCGCCGAGGACGTCATCTTCACGTCCTCAGACGGCCGGGTCCTGGAGGGTCCCACGTCCACTGTGCTGCTGGCACATGTGGAAACCTCCGACGACGGCGCCGGCGCCACCCGCACGGTGCGCCGGCTCATCACCCCGCAGCTGGACAGCGGGATCCTCCCCGGGACCTCCCAGGGTGCCCTTTTCGCGGCGGCCAAGGCGGCCGGGTGGGAGCTCGGGTATGGTCCGCTGGAACCGCAGGACCTGCTGGATGCCGACGCCGTATGGCTGATTTCCAGCATCAGGCTGCTCGCACCGGTGAACCACATTGACGGCAAGGAAGTGGGAACGCCTGCCGTACAGAAGCAGCTGACGGCAGAACTCAACGCATTGCTTGCCGGGGTTCAGTAGTTCGTTGGGATTCAACAGTTTTCCGGGATGCAGCAGTTTTCCGGCGTTCAGCAGGAGGGCCTGAGGCCATGGCGGTTCGCAGTGCGGGGATCCTGCTGTACCGGCGGGGAGCAGACGGGCTGGACGTATGGATAGCGCACATGGGCGGACCGTTCTGGGCGCGCAAACAGACCCAGTCGTGGTCCGTTCCCAAGGGCGAATACCTTCCCGATGAGGAACCCCTGGTGGCCGCCCTTCGGGAATTCGCCGAAGAGATCGGCACGCCGCCGCCGGCCGTTGACTACTTCGAACTGGGCGCCTTCCGGCAATCGTCCGGAAAGATCATTACGGTGTTTGCGGCTGAGTCTGACTTCCAGCCGGATGGGATTGTGAGCAACACATTTCCGCTGGAGTGGCCCAGAGGATCCGGCATCATCCAGGACTTTCCCGAGGTGGACGACGCCCGGTGGGTGACGGAAACCGATGCCCGCGGCAAGCTGGTCAAGGGCCAGCTTCCGATCCTGGACGCGCTGCTGGAGCGTCTTGAACGGCACTGAATTGATCCGCCCCAGACCCGGGCCGGGTACTGACGGGCGGAACTGCCCTTTTGGTCCGTCGCGCAGGTCCGTATGGTTTGGTGCATGAACTCTCACACGGAGCCGACCAACACATTGACGTTCGACGAATGCTGGGAGTTGCTGGCCGATGACATGCTGGGGCGCCTGGCCCTGGTAGTGGACGGCCATCCGGAGATCTTTCCGGTCAACTACGTGCTGGACCGCAGGAGCATTGTCTTCCGCAGCGCCGGTGGCGCCAAACTCTGGGGCGCCCAGGCGGACCGTCCCGCGGCGCTGGAGATCGATGGATACGATCCCCGCACGGAGATCGCCTGGAGCGTGGTGGCGCGCGGAGACACCGCCGTGATCGAGGCCCAGGCCGAGAAGGACGCCGTTGACGCCCTGCATCTGGAGCCCTGGCAGCCCGGGCCCAAGGAATACTACATCCGGCTGACGCCACTCGCGCTGACCGGCCGCCGCTTCCAGGTCACCAAACCGGACGTCTGGAACACCCGGTTGTCGGACCGCCGTCGTGCTTCCTTCGAGTAGCGCGGGCGACAGGCACCCCATGAGCCACGATTCTCACATCCCCGTCATCCTGGGCGGCGCACGGACCCCCTTCGGCAAGTTCCGCGGCAGCCTGTCCGGGCTCACCTCCAGCGAACTGGGTGCCCACGCCATCCGGAACGCACTGGAACGGTCCGGGGTGGCGCCGGAACAGATCCAGGCCGTCATCGTGGGGCAGGTTATCCAGGCGGGCGCTGGTCAGGGACCCGCCCGGCAGGCCAGCCTCGCCGCCGGCATCGGCTGGGATGTGCCCACCGTGACCATCAACAAACTGTGCCTGTCCGGGCTGACCGCCGTGATCGATGCCGCCCGGATGATCCGCGCCGGCGAGGCTGATTTCATTGTGGCGGCAGGCCAGGAATCCATGACCAACGCCCCGCACCTGCTGCCCCGGCTCCGCGGCGGCGTCGCGATCGGTGACGCGCCGCTGCTGGATTCGCTGAACTTTGACGGCCTGCAGGACCCCGTCTCAGGTGAACTGATGGGCTCCGCCACCGACGCCGGGAACGTCCGCCTGGGCATCAGCCGCGAGGACCAGGACGCCGTGGCCGCCCTTTCGCACCAACGGGCGGAGGCCGCCCGGGCGGCCGGCATCCTGGCTGAGGAAATCGCTCCGTTGGAGGTCCGGCAGCGGCGGGGACCCGCCGTCGTGATTAATTCCGACGAGGGCATCCGCGCCGGCACCACAATCGAGACGCTGGCGGCACTGAAGCCCGCCTTCTCCAAGGATCCGGCCGCCACCATCACCGCCGGTTCTGCCTCCCCGCTGTCCGACGGCGCGGCCGCCGTGGTAGTGGCCAGCAAGGCAGCAGCGGAAGCGGCCGGCCTCAGCTGGATCGCGGAAATCGGCAGCCACGGCCAGACCGCCGGACCGGACGGTTCCCTGCATTCCCAGCCGTCCCGCGCCATTGAGCGGGCCCTGAAACTTGAAGGGATGACCATTGACGACGTGGACCTGATTGAGATCAATGAAGCCTTCGCCTCGGTGGTACTGCAGTCCGCCACGGACCTGGGGATCGACGCGGACAGGATCAACGCCGACGGCGGCGCCATCGCCCTGGGCCACCCGGTGGGCGCCTCGGGGGCGCGTCTGGTCCTGCATCAGGCACTCGCGCTGAACCGGCGCGGCGGCGGGACAGGCGTGGTTGCGTTGTGCGGCGGCGGCGGCCAGGGCGACGCCCTGATCCTCAAAGCCCGACCCACACCCCTCCTCCAAAGCAACGCGGGGTCACTTAACGCCCATGCGGAGGCTTTGGACGGGCGCTAAGTGACCCCGCGTTGCTGTCAACCACTCCACTAGCCAGACAGGACACCATGAACACTTCACCTACCGCCGAAGAGGGTTTCGGGACCATCTCTGTTGCCGCAATCCTGGCTGAATCAGCCGCCCGCTTCCCGGACTCCGCGGCCCTCGTGGTGGGCGAGGAGCGGGTGACCTACAGCGAACTCTGGGAACAGACGCGCGCGTATGCCGGTGCGTTGCGGGACCGTGGCGTGGGGCACGCCAGCCGCGTGGCCCTGCTGATGCCCAATATTGCTGATTTCGCCCGGGTCTACTACGCGGTCCTCGCGCTGGGCGGCGTGGTGGTGCCGTTGCATGCGCTGCTGAAGGGCAAGGAGATCGAGTACATGCTGCGCGACAGCGGCGCGCAGCTGCTCGTCTGCGCCGGACCGCTCCTTGAGGAAGGTGCCAAAGGCGCCGCGGCCGCGGGCATCGACGTCGTCACCGTCCTGGTGCCGGAGGGGACCGAAGGCGCTGCCCGGCTGGAGACCGAAGCGGCAGGAGCCGAGCCCATCAGCACCTGGCTGCCGCTGCGGCCCTTCGAGACGGCCACGATTCTGTACACATCCGGGACCACCGGCAAGCCCAAGGGCGCCTTGGGCAGCCACTTCGCCCTTGTGGAACAGACCAATACGCTGCTGACCAGCACGTTTGACCTCCGCCGCGGTGACGTCATCTTCGGCGGACTGCCGATGTTCCACACCTTCGGCCAGACGTGCGTCCTCAACACCGGGCTGCGGGCGGGGGCCACCATCGTGATGCTGCCCAAGTTCCGCGGGGACGCAGCCCTGGATGCCCTCGCCCGGCACAACATCAATGTCTTCTTCGGCGTGCCCACCATGTACATCGCCATGCTCGAAGCCGCCCGCACCAACACCGGCCGGTCCAACGCCCTGCGCTACTGCATCTCCGGCGGCGCGTCCCTGCCGGTGGCGGTGATGGACAGGTTCAAGACGGAATTCGGCTCGGACATTTACGAAGGCTACGGCCTGACCGAGACGTCCCCGGTTGCCACCTTCAACCATGTAGGCAAAGCGCCGCGGCCCGGAACGGTCGGCCAGGCCATTTGGGGAGTCCAGGTGGAGATCGCCCGCGCGGACGTCCAAGATGCCATCGAACTGCTGCCCACGGGCGAGTTAGGCGAGCTGGTGGTCCGGGGGCACAACCTCTTCACGGGCTACCTCAACCGGCCCGAAGCCACCGCCGAGGCTGTGGTGGACGGCTGGTTCCGGACCGGCGACCTGGGCACCAAGGACGGGGACGGCTACCTCCGGATCCTGGACCGGAAGAAGGAGATGATCATCCGGAACGGCTTCAACGTCTACCCGCGCGAGGTAGAGGAAGTCCTCAGCCGGCACGAGGCAGTCCTGAGCGTTGCCGTCTATGGCGTCCCCGACGAAACCCATGGGCAGGAGGTGGCGGCCGCCGTCGTCCTCAATCCGGGCAGCAGCGCCACCGTTGATGAGTTGCGGGACTTCGCCGCCGCGGAATTGGCGGCCTATAAGTATCCGCGGATCATTACCCTAGTCACCGAATTCCCCACCGGCCCCAGCGGCAAGGTCCTCAAGCGCGAACTCACCGCCCGGTACAGCGCCGCCCATACTCCAACAGGGTGATCAGGCGGGAATGATGCGGGACAGGAAACACGCGTTGGTTACGGAACATGACGACGGCGGCGGTGCGGCGGGGCGGGGCGAGTGTTACGTTTTTCGGGAGTAATGAGAACCGGCGCCAAGCCCTGACTGGCCGGTCGGCAACCCTCCCTTTCGCGGCGGGGTGCCTCAGGTGAATACTCGGCATATCGACCCATTCGAGCTGCAAGCGTGAAAGAAGGAGTTCCGTCGTGCCTAACGCCCCCGCCCCTGACCCTGCCCCCGAAGAAAAACTGTCGTACCGGCTTGTCACCGGGCCGGACGACAGGTCTTTCTGTGAACGGATTTCCACTGCCCTGGCCGAAGGGTATGTCCTGCACGGCAGCCCCGCCGCCACGTTCAACGGCACCAGCGTGATTGTTGCGCAGGCACTGATCCTCCCGGCAGCCATCGCAACGGCGGACGCCGCCGTGGCCACCGCCGTTGAAGACCTCGATTTCGACGGCGAGGGCCACGCATGAGCTACGCCGGAGACCTCACCCCGCACGAAGCCTGGGCCAAGCTGGAGCAGGGCGCCATTATGGTGGACGTACGGACCGAAGGCGAATGGGCCCACATCGGCATCCCCGACACCAAGGCCACGGACCACGATCCCCTGTTCATCCCGTGGACCTTCCCCGGCGGCATCCCCAACCCGGATTTCATCACCGACCTGACACAGCAGGCACCGGAGGACGACGGCGCCGAACTGGTGTTCCTCTGCCGCTCGGGCCAGCGCTCCATCGCCGCCGCCATCGCCGCGACGCAGGCCGGCTTCACCGCTTACAACGTCCTTGAGGGTTTCGAAGGCGAGACGGACCGCTACGGCGAGCGCACCGTCAACGGCTGGAAGAACCGCGGCCTCCCCACCAACCTGGGAATAACGAAGTGACTTTCAACGAAGACGCCGCCGGCTGGAGCGCCGAAACGCAGGCCGTCCGCGGCGGGCTGGACCGCACCAACTTCCAGGAGACCACCGAGCCGGTCTTCCTGAACTCCGGCTTCGTCTACGAGTCCGCTGCCGCCGCCGAGCGCGCCTTCACCGGCGAGGACGAACGCTTCGTCTACTCCCGGTACGGCAACCCGTCCGTGGCCACCTTCCAGGAACGCCTTCGCCTGCTCGAAGGCACCGAAGCGTGCTTTGCGACGGCATCTGGCATGTCAGCGGTCTTCACCGCCCTGGGCGCCCTGCTGGCGGCCGGCGACCGGGTGGTTGCCGCGCGTTCACTGTTCGGCTCCTGCTTTGTGATCCTGAACGAGATCCTGCCGCGCTGGGGCGTGGAAACCGTGTTCGTTGACGGCCCGGACCTCGAACAGTGGGCTGCTGCACTGTCGGAACCCACCACCGCAGTGTTCTTCGAATCGCCATCCAACCCGATGCAGGAAATCGTGGACATCGGCACCGTCAGCGAACTGGCGCACGCCGCCGGGGCCACCGTCGTCGTCGACAACGTCTTCGCCACTCCCCTGCTGCAGCGCTGCGGCCAGCTGGGCGCGGACGTGATTGTGTACTCCGGCACCAAGCACATCGACGGCCAGGGACGCGTCCTGGGCGGAGCCATCCTGGGCACCAAGGATTTCATTGACGGCCCGGTCAAGCAGCTCATGCGGCACACCGGCCCGGCCCTATCAGCGTTCAACGCCTGGGTCCTCACCAAGGGCCTGGAGACCATGGCCCTGCGTGTGAACCACTCGTCCGCGTCAGCGCTGCGGCTGGCCGAATGGCTCGAGCAGCAGCCGGCAGTCAGCTGGGTTAAGTACCCGCTGCTCAAGTCCCACCCGCAGTACGAGCTCGCCGCCAAGCAGATGAAGGCCGGCGGCACCGTCCTCACGTTGGAACTTGCGACGACGGATGACCGCTCGGGCAAGGACGCCGCCTTTGCGCTGCTGGACGCGTTACGGATCATCGACATCTCCAACAACCTGGGCGACGCCAAGTCCCTGATCACCCACCCGGCCACCACCACACACCGCGCCATGGGTCCCGAAGGCCGCGCCGCCATCGGGCTCAGCGACGGTGTGGTGCGGCTGTCCGTGGGCCTGGAGGACGTGGACGACCTCATCGGCGACCTGGAGCAGGCCCTGAAGCGCATCTGACGGCAGGCGGCGGCCGGTTCAGGCGCCTGGCTGGCGCAGCTCCCGGGAGGCCGTCTCCCGGACGGCGGCAGTCAGCTGGTTGAGCACCGGCGAGTCGATTTTCCACCGCTGCCAGTACAAGGACACGTCAACGGGGCTCGCGGAGGCCAGCTCCACGAGGGCGCCGCTGCGGAGGTCTGCCAGGCACTGTTGCTCCGGCAGCAGCCCCCATCCCAGTCCCAGCCGGATGGCCTGGGCGAACTCGGCCGACGACGGCACATAGTGCCGCGGCGCGGTCAGTTCTGCGCCGGTCCTCGTGCGGAAGAACCCGTCCTGCAGGTCGTCCTTTCGGTCAAAGTCCACCACCGGGGCGTGGCTCCCTGAAACAAGTTCCGGCCCGTCGGGCCACCAGCGCCGGAGGTAGCCGGGACTTGCCACCGCACGGTACCGCAGGGAACCCAGCGGTTCCACGCTGCAGCCCTGGACCGGTTCCGGCGTTGCGGTAACCGCGGCCATCACCGATCCCGTCCGCAGGAGCTGGGTGGAATGCTGTTCATCCTCCCTGCGGAGTTCGAAGCAAGCGCCGAGGTCTGGCGGAAGACTTGCCAAGGCAGGCATGAACCAGGTGGAGAGTGAGTCCGCGTTCACCACCAAGGGGATGGGCGCCGTCGGCCGGTCACGGCTCGCCCCTAGCTCCTGCTGGGCGTCCCATTCGAGCTGCCGGACCTGCCTGGCGAACCGCAGGATGGCTTCCCCGGCAGTTGTGGGCCGGACGGGGTTGGTGCGCTGCAACAGGATCTGGCCGGCCGCGTCCTCCATCGCCTTGAGCCGTTGGGAAATTGCCGACGGCGTGACGTACAGGCTCCGCGCCGCCGCCTCAAGCGTCCCCTCGTCCACCACCGCCGCGAAAGTCCGGAGCTGCTCAAACTGGAACATCTTCATTAGCTTTCCTTAATAGAGCTAAGAATATTTAGCTGGAGTAATCCTACGTCCGGCCCGTACGTTGGAGGATATGGATCTGACTGCACTTATAGGCCCCACCGCGCTGGGCTTCAGCACGGGCCTCGCCCTGATCGTGGCCATCGGCAGCCAGAACGCCTTCGTGCTCCGGCAGGGCATCCGCGGCGAGCATGTGGCCGCCGTCGTCCTAATCTGCAGCGTCTCCGATGCGCTGCTCATCGCTGCGGGCATCGCCGGAGTGGGGGCGCTGCTCCAGTCGAGCCCCGTGATCGTGGACGTGGTCCGGTTTGCCGGAGCCGCCTTCCTGGTGGGCTACGGCATCTTGGCCGCGCGCCGGGCACTGCGTCCGGTGGCGTTGACGGCATCGACGCGCCAGCCCGCCGTCGGCCTCGGCGCCGCCCTCAGCACGGTGCTGGCCCTGACCTGGCTCAACCCGCACGTCTACCTGGACACCGTGCTGCTGCTCGGATCGGTGGCCAACCAGCAGGCGCACGATGTGCGATGGTGGTTCGGTGCCGGGGCCATGGCCGCCAGCATCGCCTGGTTCAGCGCGCTGGGATTCGGTGCCAGGGTCCTCCGGCCTTTCTTCGCGCGGCCCGGCTCGTGGCGCATCCTTGACGGGCTCGTCACTGCGGTTATGCTCACGCTGGGTGTGCGCCTGGCTGTCGGTGCGTGACGTCCATGTTCCTTAGCGCGCACGGACACTGACGTTGACCTGGGAGACGGTGCGGCGTAACTTCATGGTCACCACCGCGATGTCGCTGGGCCAACGCATCCGCCGGACCGAAAGCCAGCCATGAATGGAAACCAGCAAGTGCACGGCAACAAGCCATTTCAAAAGGCCGGAGCCGTCATCGTCGCGGCGGGCACTTGCTGGGGACTGGGGATTTCGTTCGTGGGGAACGTGCATGCCACCCGCGACCCGGCCACCAGGCTGGCCATGCTGGAGCGCCACCGAGGCCTCTGGATAGCCGGACAATTCCTGGCAGCCGCCGGAACCATGGCCGTTCCCGTTGGATTCGTCCGGTTCGCCCAATCCGTCCGGCCGGGCCCCGCCAACGGCCTCGCCAGGACGCTGGCTGCCGCCGCAGCCGCCGCCCTGCTCGCCGGCGCGCCCTTGTTTGTGGTGGCCCTTGCGAACCGCGCAACGGACCTGGAGGGGTTCGCCTATCGGCGGGGCTCAAACTGGACGTTCCTGACATACTCAGGGCTGCATATCGGCGGGCTCGCGGCCCTGGGGGCGGGACTCCTGCTATTGCCGCTGAAACCCTGGACCGGCATCACGGCGGCCGCCAGCGCACCGGTCTTCGCTGCCATCCTGGCTGGCACCAAGGACATTCCGCCGTTCGCCTTCTACCTGGTGGAAACCGCTGTGGGTGTCCAGCTGATGCGCTACGTGGAACCCCCGGCTCCCGCCGAGGACAACACGGACGCACTCCCCCGGCGTTGATGCTGAGGCCGGCGCGAACTGCGTCAGGGGAACGTTCAGGAGAGCTCAGGACTGGCGCACCCGCAGCAGCTCAGGGGCCTCGTCCTCCGCCAGCAACCCGGAGGTGCCGCGTATCGTTACTTCCACGGCGTGGGCAACCACGGCCCCCAGCCCGCCGTCGTCGGGTCCTGTTTTTTCCATTGCTGCGTCCCGGACCCTGCGCTGTTCGTTTGAGCCGGTGCCGCGGGCAATGATGTCCTCAACACCTTGCCGGGCCAAGGCGAGCTCGTCCTGCTCGGCGAGGACAGGCGCCAGATAATCAACCAAAGACCGTACGACGTCGACTGCGGGCGCCGGCCGGAAGGTCCCGAAATCCAGCAGCTCACCGCTCATGCCGCTGCTGCTCGCCTGCCACGCCGCCATCCGCAGCAGCACCGTGGGCACCGGGGCCGGATCCACGCCGGCGCGCCAATCGCGGCTCGCCGATTCGACCAGGGCCCGGACCAACACCGCAATCAGGGCAGCATCCTCGGCACGGAGGCAGACATCGGCCACCCGGACCTCTACGGTGGGGTGGTTCCGGGACACGCGCGCGTCGAAGTAGATCATGCCTTCGTCCAACAGCACGCCGCTGTCCAGCAGGCGCGTTACCACCCGCCGATATGCGGAATATGTCGTGAAAATTGCCGAGGGGCCGGACGTGGGCCAGCGGTTCCAGGCCTGGGTGCGGTAACTCTCGAATCCCGTGCGCACCCCGTTCCAGAACGGCGAGTTGGCGCTCAGGGCTGTGAGGACGGCAAGCTTGTCCCGGATCCGGTCCAGCACCGCCACGCCCTCGTCCTTGGACTCGATGAAAGTGTGAACGTGGAAACCGCAGGTCAGCTGCTCCTGCGCAGTCAGGCCGAAGCGTTCCAGCATCCGGGCATAGCGGGGGTCCGGGGTGGTGTGGCTGGCGAGGCCAAACGGAGAGGTGGCCAGCGCGGCCACCCTTGCCCCGTTTTTGGCCGCCGCCTGGTCCGCCAGCAGCCGGCCGGCCCGGATCTGCGGCAGCAGTTCTGCGTACTCGAGGCAGGGCCGGGTTTGGGTCTCGATCTGCTCAAGCTTCAGCTCGGCAGTCAGGCCTGTCCCGTCGTCGTGCGCGGTTTGGTCCGTACCTGCCATCACATAGTGGCGCTCCGGGGCGTCATCGGCAGCCATCCGGCGGCCGGACAGCATCGCATCTGCCAGGGCAAGCGGCTCCCCCGTGTCCGGATCAACGATCAGGAGCTCTTCCTCGACGCCGAATGTGCGCATGCTTATATTGTGCGGCAACGGGCAAGGCCGTGGCAGTCCTGGAGCCGGCGGATTCTGCCGAGCGTCAGTCCTGGAAGTACTCCACCTTGGCGCCGATGGTGTTGAGCCGTTCCGCCAGGTCCTCGTAGCCTCGCTCGATCACGTAGATGTTCCGCAGCTCCGACACTCCCCGTGCCGCAAGCATGGCCAGCAGCAGGCAGGCGGCGGGGCGGAGTGCCGGCGGGCAGCCCACCTCGGCGGCCCGCCACTTCGTGGGGCCATTGACGTAGATCCGGTGCGGGTCCAGCAGCTGCACCTGGGCGCCGAGCCGGTTGAGTTCGGTGAGGTAGATGGCCCGGTTCTCGTAGACCCAGTCATGGATCATGGTCTGGCCATGGGCGTTGGCGGCAATGACCGCGAAGAACGGCAAGTTGTCGATGTTCAGGCCGGGGAACGGCATCGGGTGGATCTTGTCCTCCGGAGCCCGCAACTCAGACGGTTTGGTAGTCACATCCACCAGCCGGGTGCGGCCGTTGCGCGCCACGTACTCGCCGGAAATCTCCAGCTGCTGGCCCATCTGCTCCAGCGTGGCCAGTTCGATCTCCATGAACTCGATGGGGACGCGGCGGATGGTCACCTCTGAGTTGGTGACGATGCCGGCGGTGATGAGGCTCATGGCCTCGATGGGATCCTCGGACGGGAAATATTCAATGTCGACGTCGATGAGCGGCTGCCCGGTGATCTTCAGGGTGGTGGTGCCCACGCCGTCGATCTTCACCCCCAGCATCTCGAGGTAGAAGCAGAGGTCCTGGACCATGTAGTTGGGGCTGGCGTTGCGGATGACGGTGGTGCCGCGGCGGTGCGCCGCTGCCATGATTGCGTTCTCGGTGACGGTGTCTCCGCGCTCCGTCAGCACAAAGGAGCGGTCATGAGTGTCCGGCGGCGGAGCCTGGACGGCGTAGAAACCGGCCGTGGCTTCCACTGAGAGCCCGAACTGGCGCAGCGCCTGCATATGCGGCTCAACGGTGCGCGTGCCCAGGTCGCACCCGCCCGCATACGGCAAGCGGTATTCCGCGGATTCGTCCAGGAGCGGGCCCAGGAGCATGATGACGCTGCGTGTGCGCCGCGCGGCGTCCACATCCATGGCGTCAAGGTCCAGGACGTCCGGGCGGCGGAGCTCGAGGTCTGTGTCGTTAAGCCACGTGCACTCGACGCCGATGCTGGTCAGGACCTCGACGATTCGGTTGACCTCTTCGATCCGGGCGAGTCGGCGCAGGACGGTGGTGCCGCGGTTGATCAGGCTGGCGCACAGCAGCGCCACACCGGCGTTTTTGCTGCTGTTGACATCCACCGCCCCGGAAAGCGTGCGGCCGCCTTCGATCCGCAGGTGCGTCATCTGCGGTCTGCCCACTTTGACGATGCTGCGGTCGAGAATGGCTTCGAGCCGCTGGATCATTTTCAGGCTCAGGTTCTGCTTGCCCTGCTCCATCCGGGCGACGGCGCTTTGGCTGGTTCCCAGCGCGCCCGCGAGCTGGCCCTGGGTCCAGCCTTTCTCGGTCCGGGCGTCCCTGAGTGTGGCGGCGATATGCTCGGCGGTTTCCTGAATCATATACAAGAAATATCACAAATGAGCTAATGCCAGAGTATTTGGCTCTCAAGTCACGGCGCGGCGGCCGGAATACCCGCCCCATGCGATATTCGATACACCGCACACTGCAGACAGGGCGCCCCGGCAGGATCGAGCTAACGCCAGACGAAGTTCCAGGTTCCCATCGCGGCCGCGGCAACCACGGCCGCCGCCGCGATCAGCACGCCGCCCGCCAGCACCCAGGCGTCCAGCGCCGAATAGGTGGATTCCCGGGCCCACGTCCGCTGCCCGGTGCCAAAACCGCGCGCTTCCATGGTGACGGCCAGACGGGATGCGCGGCGGATGGCCTGGACCAGGAGGCCAAAGCTCTGCCCGAGGGTGGCCCGCAGCCGTTGCAGCGGGGTGCCCTGCGAGCCCACCCCGCGGGCCCGCCGCGCCATGCCGATGGTCTGCCACTCCTCGGCCATAAGTCCCACCAGGCGCATCGCGGCCAGCGTGCCGAGGACAAACCGGTGCGGCAACCGGGCTCTCTGGGCCAGCGCGTCGGCGAGATCGGTGGGGTCCGTGCAGGTCATGAGCAGGATCGCCGGGAGGGCAATCGCGAGGCCGCGGAGCATAAAACCGATTCCCAGCTGCAGGGAACCTTCGCTGATGGACCAGATCCCGACGTCGAGCAGTACAGCGCCGCTATCGGCCGCGACGATCGCTGTGCTCCAGCCGCCCAGGGCTGCCGCGATAATGAGCGGCCAGCCGCGCTGCCACAACAGGCGCAGGCTAAGGCCCGCCAGCGGGAAGAGCGCCAGTTCCGCCGCAATCGCCACCGAGGCGGACACCCAGTCGATGGAGAGCGCCAGCACCAGCGTGATGAGGAAAACGACGGCGAACTTGGCCAACGGGTTGGCGCGCGTCAGCGGTGCCTGGTTGCCGCGGAGAGTCAGGGCATCCCTCATGCCGCACCCGCTTCCTGGCGGGCGCCGCCGCGTGAGGCCGGGCCAAGCCGCAGTTCGGCCCCGCCCAGGACGGCGCTGAATTCCTGGTCGTGGGTCACGGAAACTACGGAGGTCCCGGCGTCCAGCAGTTCGGAAAGGAACGATGCGAGCTCGGCCCAGGTGTTGGCGTCCTGGCCGAACGTCGGCTCGTCCAGCACCAGCACACGCGGGTGGGCCGCCAGGACGGTGGCCACCGACAGGCGCCGCTTTTCGCCGCCGGACAGTGTGTACGGATTGGCTTCCACCAGGTGCGTCAGGCGCAGCCGTTCCAGCAGCTCTTCGACCCGCTCCTCGCCATGGCCCAGATGCCGCGGACCGAACATCAGTTCGTCCAGCACCCGGCCGGTAACGAACTGGTGCTCGGGCTCCTGGAACACGGTTCCGATGCGGGAAATCAGTTGGTGGGCTTTCCATTTGAACGGATCGATCCCGGCGCCCGCGGAAAGCTCGACGGCGGCAGCCACCTTCCCGGCCACCGGCGCCAGCAATCCGGCGAGCGTCAGCGCAAACGTTGACTTCCCGGCGCCGTTGGGCCCCGTGATGGTGAGTGCGTGGCCGGAACGGACCTGGGCTGTGATGCCCTGCTGCACCGGCACCGGTGGGATGGTCCGGAAGCCGCGGCGCCGCGGACGCTCACGGGAGACTGCCAGGTCCGCGGCGGCCAGCAGCAGCTCACCGGAGCCTGCGGACGCGCGGCTCCGGGTTGCCGGAACATACCCCGGCACCCAGACGCCCGCACCGATCAGCATGTCCCGTGCGTCCGCGAGCACCTGATCCGGCGGCCCGTCCAGGAGGACAGCGGATGTAGCGGCCAAACTTCCTGCGGAGCCCGCAGCGGAGCCCGGCTGGAGCACCACAATCCGGTCAACCAGGTCCTTCCAGACGGACACGCGGTGTTCCACCACAACGAGTGTGGCGCCGGTTTTGTCCAGGCAGCGGCCCACAGCGTCCCGGACTTCCAGCACGCCGGCGGGATCCAGGTTCGCGGTGGGCTCATCCAGCAGGATCAGCCCGGGCCGCATCGCGAGGATCCCGGCCAGCGCCAGACGCTGTTTCTGTCCGCCGGACAGAGCCGACGTCGGGTGGTCCAGCGGGAGCCCGGCGGCACCTGGCCCGCCGTCGGCGTCCACACCAGTGCCATTGGCGTTCAAAACAGCGCCGGCCCCGGTACTTCGCAGCCCGACGTCGTCGAGCGCTTCATGGACGCGCCGCCAGATCTCGTCCCGTGGAACGGCGAGGTTCTCGGCGCCGAAGGCGACGTCGTCACCCAGGCGCGACAGAACTACCTGCGTTTCGGGGTCTTGCTGCATCAGGCCTGAGCGGCCGCGCTGCCCGCGGGGAACCACCCCGTCGATCAGCAGCGAACCGGTTTCGTCGGCGTCGTCTCCTTCATCCCCCAGCACCCCCGCGAGCGCGTGCAGCAGCGTTGACTTGCCCGCGCCCGACGGGCCCAGCAGCAGCACCCGCTCGCCGGGAGCGATGTCGAGGTCGAGCCCATGGACGGCGGGGGCGGAACGGCCGGCATGCCGCCAGCCCCAGCCACGGGCGGATACCGTGGCGGGGCGCACTCCGGAAGCGACGGCGTCGGAAGCGGTCATCAGTTGAAGACGGGCTCCGACGCTGCCTTCCGGGACGCGAACGAGCTCAGCACACCGGTCTTGGCCAGGCCGCGCGTGGCGATCCAGGACAGCGCGCCCGCAATCACCGCGCCGGAGATGGTGCAGAACACGATGTAGGCGAGCTTGTCGCCCGGCTCGTAGGCGATATTCCAGCCCCACGGCAGAAACGAGTCGTTGAGGCCGCAGAACAGCCCCGCCCCGGCACCGGCAAGCAGAGCGGCGATGAGGTTGTATTTCTGGTGCAGGGAGGATTTGAACCGGAAGTTGCCGTACACCAGCAGGAAGAACACCAGTTCGGCGCCCAGGCCCTGGAGGAGTCCGGAGATCAGCACCGTGGCGCCGTACTGCGAGCCCATGATGAGTTCGCCGGTGGCGGCCACAGTTTCGCAGAAGAGCGCCGCGCCGGGTTTGCGGATGATGAGCATGCCCAGCACTGCCGGGATCATCCAGCCGCCGGCGATCAGGCCGGTCAGCGGGGGGTAAACGGCATTCATCGGTGCGGAAACGATGCCGGCGGCTTGGGACCACGCCCAGAAGATCACGCCGCCGGTGATGGCGATGAGCGCCGCCACCACGATGTCCACAACACGCCAGGTATTGCCGGTCTTTTTGAATGCTGCAGTTGTCATATTGTCCTCCTGAGGAACAGGAGGGGAAAGTGCCCCGGTAAGCGGCGCTGCCGCCGTTGCCGGACCCTTCGAGAACTCGACTCCCTTGCGCCGGTACTAACCGGATCAGGTTCGAGGGTCTGCGGCTGTCCGCACTCTCAGCGCCGGCCTGCGGGTCCCTGGCAATGCCAGTGATGTCCGACGGCGGCGCTCCCCTGTCGTAATAAATCTGCCCTGATGGGCGTGCTCCAGTTTACACCGCGGGCGGGGTAGATTGTGGGCCATGACTGCCAACAACCCGACTGTGACTGCGTTCAATCCCGATGCGACGGTGCCCCAGCCGGCGGGGCTGCTGGAGGCCCTGATCGCCCGCATCGAGGGCGAGGTCAGCGAGCTGCAGTTTCCCCATTTCACCAGGGATGATTCCCTCAACCTGGGGCTGCTGCTGGTGGAGCTCGGCAAATCGCGCCAGCTGCCTATCGCGATCGACATCACGAAGGGTGACCAGGTCCTTTTCCATGTTGCCCTGGACGGGGCCACCCCCGACAACGAGCACTGGATCCGGGCGAAGCAGCGCACCGCCGCCAGGTATGAGATCCCGTCGTTGCTGGTGGGCCTCCGCGGCCGGCTGCACGGCGGCCGGATCGAGGACCACGGCTGGTACGACGAAACCGTCTACGCGGCCCACGGCGGCTGCTTCCCGGTCTACGTCACCGGCGTGGGTGCCGTAGCCACGGTGACGGTCTCGGGCCTGCCCCAACAGCAGGACCATGATCTCGTGGTGGAGGCCCTGCGGGAGATTCTGGAGTCGATGCGGCCGGGTTAGGCTAAAGGCAGTCCCGGATCCGCTCACAAGGAGTTCAACGAATGAACCTGTTCATCAAGCTGCTCGGCACTGCAATCAGCCTCGGCGCCGGATTCGTCGGCACCAAGATGGTCAATACCGTGTGGGAAAAGTCCACGGGCCGGAAGCCTCCCACCGGCAAGGATGAAGACACCCCCACGAGCCTCCGCTCGGCGCTGACGTTCGCGCTTATTTCGGCCTCGGTCAGCACCATCATCCAGGTGCTGGCCAACCGCGGCACACAGCGGGCCATTACCCGCTTCGCCAAGTCCCAGGACATCGTCTAAGCGCACCACCAACCCATGAGTTTTTGTCCAGCTAAAGGCCTCCAACCGGCACTGACGCCGTGTTATCTGGACAAAAACTCGCGCGCGGGGCGGAACACTAGCATCGACGAATGAGGCTCAGCCCCGCCGGCCGCCGTCGTCCGCTTCATCCCGGGAGGAGTCATCCCGGGCGGATTGTGCCGCCTTCTGAACCACGGCGTCGAGTTCATCGGAGCTGAGCAGCTCGCGGTGCAGGTGCTTGGTGCGGTACCCGGCGCGGCCCACCATGTGGGCAGAAACCGGCACGGTCAGCAGCTGGAAAATCCAGGCCACGAGCAGCGCGGGCCACACCCACCAGGTGCGCATCTGCAGGCCGATGGCCGCAAGGAGCAGGAACAGCCCCAGCACCTGGGGCTTGGTGGCCGCGTGCATGCGGCTGAGCAGGTCCGGAAAGCGGAGCAGTCCGACGGCGGCGGCGAGGGACATGAGGGCACCCACCAGCAGGAACACCGCCGACACGGTATCGATGACGTTATCAACCACGCCGGCCTCAGGATTCATTGGCTTGCTCCCGACGGTCGGCCACAAAGCGCGCAACTGTCACTGACCCGATGAAGCCGACAATGGACAGCGCCACCAGCAGCATCAGGTTGTTCAGGTGCCGGTTGACGGCCATATCGATACACAGGGCCGCGCCGAGGATCGCAAGCAGGACGTCGGAGGCCAGCACCCTGTCCAGCAGCGACGGGCCGCGGGAGATCCTGATGATGGCTCCCGCCGCTGCCAGCGAAAGAATGACTGCCGTAACAGCCAGAACGGTCTGCATCATGCTGCGGCCTCCTGCCGGATTGCTTCGAGTTCTTCGCGGGAACCCATGATCCTGATCAGGTCCGCCTCGATCGAGCGGACTTCCCTGCGCAGGTTCGCGACCTCTTCCGGGCTGCTGACGTTGAGCCCGTGGAGGTACAAGGTGGACGTTGACCGGTCCACTTCCACCACCAGGGAGCCCGGGATCAGGGAGATCACATGCCCGGTGGCGGTGACCATGAGGTCCTGGTGGCTCCGCAACGGCACTGCGACGACGGAGCTGATGACCCGGGGGCCGCGGACAGCCGCCAAGTACATGACCTCAACGCTCGCTGCCGCCACCCTGCCCAGGAAACGCAGGGCAAATGGCACGGCGTGAAGAATGTTGAAGCGGCCGCTGACTTCTACCGGCGGCAGGTAGAACATCCGGGCCACGAGCACGGCCAGCAACGCGCCGAACAGCAGGTTGCCGGGGCTGAGGTCCTGCCACAGGGCGCCCCAGACGATCACCAGCCATACCAGCAGGGGCAGTTCCTGGCGCAGGGAAATCCGCCGGCGGCTCATTTGCCTCCTCCGTCTTTCAGGGCCATCGGGGGAACCTGCGTGTCCTCGCCCAGAACGGCCTGAATGTAGGCGGATCTGTCCAGCATTTCGTGGGCGGCCTGGTCCGAGACGGTGAACAACGGGCCGGCGAAGACCGTCAGTGACACGCCCAGCGCCACCAGGCCCAGCGTTGAACCCACCATGGTCCGGGGCAGCAGCGTGACGTTCTTGCGGCCGGCCCGGCTGCCGGTGTCCGAATCCTCGGGCGCGGCCAGCAAGACGGGGTCCGGGTGCTCGGCGTCCGAGGGCTTGCGCCAGAACGCGCGGTTCCAGACCCGTGCGACAGCCAGCAGGGTCAGGAGGCTGGTGACCACGCCGCCGATCACCAGGGCGTAGGCCAGCGGCGTGCCCAGTTCGATGCCCGCCTGGATGAGCCCCACCTTCCCCATGAACCCGGAGAACGGCGGGATCCCGGCCAGGTTCATGGCGGGGATAAAGAACAGCAGGGCCAGCATGGGTGACAGCTTGGCCAGGCCTGCCAACCTGTCCACGGAAGAGCTGCCGCCACGGCGTTCGATCAGGCCCGTGACCATGAAAAGGCTGGTCTGAATGGTGATGTGGTGGGCCACGTAGAACACGGCGGCGCCAAGCCCGGCCACCGAGGACATAGCCAGCCCAAACACCATGTATCCGATGTGACTCACCAGGGTGAAAGACAACAGACGTTTGATGTCGCTTTGCGCCAAGGCGCCAAGGATTCCCACCACCATGGTCAGCAGCGCCGCCACCATCAGCGGAGTGTTCAGGCTGTCCCCCGGGAAGAGGAGGGTCTCCGTGCGCACCATCGCGTAGACCCCGACTTTGGTCAGCAGGCCGGCGAATACCGCGGTGACCGGCGCGGGCGCCGTGGGGTAGGAGTCAGGCAGCCAGAAGGAGAGCGGGAACACGGCCGCTTTGATGCCGAAGGCCACCAGGAGCATCACGTGCAGCAGGGTCCGGGTTCCCCCGTCCAGGTCCGCGAGCTTAATGGCGAGGTCGGCCATGTTCACGGTTCCGGTGGCGCCGTAGACCATGGCGATGGAGATCAGGAACAGCACCGAGGACACCACGGAGACCACCACGTACGTGACACCGGCGCGGATGCGCGGGCCGGTTCCGCCCAACGTCATCAGCACATAGCTTGCCGTCAGCAGGATCTCGAAACCGACGTACAGGTTGAACAGGTCACCGGACAGGAACGCGTTGGAGACCCCGGCTACGAGGATCAGGTAGGTGGGGTGGAAGATCGACACCGGCGCGTCGTGGTCGCCGTCGGCCATGCCCTGCCCGGTGGCATAGACCAGCACGGCGAGGCTGATGGCCGACGACACCACGAGCATGAGGGACGAGAACTGGTCCACCACCATCGTGATGCCCCACGGCGGTAGCCAGCCACCGATGTTCACGGCGGCGGTTCCGCCGTCCCACACGGAGCCCAGCAGCAGGCACTCCAGCACGAGCGTCAGGGACAGCACCCCGATGCTCACCGCGCGCTGGGCGCGGGAGTGCCGGATCAGGAGGAAGGCCAGGGCAGCACCGAGGATGGGAAGAACGACGGCGAGCGGGGCAAAGCTTGCGATGTTCACTTCACACCTCCTTCGGGACCAGGGGTTACGTTCTGCGAGCCGGGTTGCTCTTCAGCGGCGGCATCCGCGGCAGGAATCTCCTTGGCCCCGACCGTGACGGAACCGCCGGACGCTTCCGGGCGCTCCGCCGTCGGGGGGTGGTCTGAGACGGCGCCCCCGTCGCTGCCGAGCATGGTCAGGGGAAACTCGGACGTTTCGGCTGGGATAGGGGCATCATCCTCGGCATCGAAGCGGGGCGTCTCGGCGACGCGGAGGTCCTCGACGTCGTCCTGGATCTCATCCTGGCGGGCCAGGACCCACGTGCGGTAAATGATGCCGAGCATAAAGGCCGTCACGGCGAAGGAGATCACGATCGACGTGAGGATCAGCGCCTGCGGAAGGGGGTCCGAGTACTCCTGGGCGGCGGTGTCCTTGTTGTACAGCGGCGCCAGCCCGGCATAGCCACCGGTGGCCAGGATTAGCAGGTTGGTGGCGTTGGCCAACAGCATCAGTCCCAACAGCACCCGGGTGAGGCTGCGTTCCAGGATCAGGTAGATGCCGCACGCATACAGGGCGCCCATGACGGTCAGCAGAGTCAGGTTGACGCTCATCCTTGGTCCGTAGCGGGGGCGCCGGCGGGGACGCCCACGGGCTCCTGCACCTGGGCAGCGGCAGGGTCGTGGTCGGTTGGCAGGTCTTCGGCAGGAGCAGTCCGCTGCTCTTCGAAGTGTTCGTCGATCTCGGAGCCCAAGCTCCGCAGAACGTCCAGCACCAGGCCGATCACCACGATGTACACGCCGATGTCGAAAATGGTGGACGTGACGAACTTGATGTCCCCGAACACCGGAAGCCAGAGTTCAATGATGGCCGTCTGCAATACCTGGCCGCCCAGCAGCAGCGGCACCACACCGGACGCCGCCGCCGTAGCGAGCCCGATCCCCAGCAGCGTCCCGGCGCCGACCGGGGTGGCCTCGCGCAGTTCGAACCGGCCACCGGCCAGGTACCGGATGGCCAAGGCAAGCCCGGCAGTCAAACCGCCGGCGAATCCGCCGCCGGGCAGGTTATGGCCGGCCAGGAGAAGGTAGAGCGAGAAGATGATCAGGGAGTGGAAGATCAGCCGGGTGACCACTTCAAAGATAATGGAGCGCCGTTCCGGTGCCAGGGTGCGCCCCGCCACGATCCAGGCCTCCCGGGCCGACGCTGCGAATTTGCGGCTGATGGCCAGAGCTGCTGCGTCCCGCGACCCGGGATCCACCGCAACCTGGCGGCCAACGCTGCCCTCGGCAATGGTGTCAGGGACCCTGCTCCGGTCTCCACGGTCGCGGACGAAGATAAGGCTGGCCACACCTGTGGCGGCCAGGGCCAGGACGGATATTTCACCGAAGGTGTCCCAGGCTCGGATGTCCACCAGGGTCACGTTGACGATGTTCAGCCCGCCGCCGCCTTCATAGGCGAGGCGCGGGAACTCCCGAGACACCGGGACAGCCACCCGGGCGCCCATGGCGTGAATGGCGGCGAAGACCATGGTGACTCCGAACGCAGCCCCGATGATCACGCGGATCACCCGGTACTTGCCGCCGGTCCGGTCGCGGAGTTCGGCCGGCAGGCTGCGCATGGCCAGGACAAAGGCCACCAGGATGATGGTTTCCACAAGTACCTGGGTGAGGGCCAGATCCGGTGCGCCCTGGAGCGCGAACATCAGGGCGATCCCGTACCCGGTCACTGACACCATCAGCACAGCGAGGAACCGTTTGTTGGCCTTAACCGCGGCCAAAGCGCCGATCACAATCCCTGCCCCGACCACCGGCTGCAGCGGCGAGTAAGGGTCGATGAAGTACAGGTTGTCGGGAAGCGGCTTGCCCGCCAGCAGCATGGCCGTCAGCGGCAGGACGAATGCCACGGTGAGGATCACGGCGAGGTAGAAGTACAGCGAACCACGCTGCGTGCGGCCCGTGATCCAGACGGCGGTGTCATCCAGGGCGCCGATGGTGAGCTGGTAGATGCGGTCGCCGTCGATCCAGCTGGGCACGCGGGACTGCGCGCGGGCCACCAGGGTTCGTCCGAAGTACATCGCCAGACCCAGCGCGAACGTGAGGGCCGTCAGTCCCAGGGATGCCGTGAAACCGTGCCACAGCGCAAGGTGGCCTGCCTGCTCGGCCGGTGTGCCGGCGTCGGACGCGGTGGAGGCGAACAGCGCCGCGTAGGGCTGGACCCAGGCGTCCACCGGCGCCGGCCAGAGGCCGGAGACGATGCTCAGGAGGCTGAGGAGGGCCGGGGCCGCCAGGAAGGAAGGCCTGACCGCCTTGAACGTGGTCCGCTCAATACCCGGCTTCACCGCGAACGCTCCCCACATAAAGCGGGCACTGTAAGCGAACGTGAGAATGGACCCAATGACAATGCCCACGAGCACCACCATGCTCCAGGCCTCGCCGTCGGATGCATGGTGGACAAAGGCTTCCACAACGGATTCCTTGGCCACGAACCCTGCGAGCAGCGGGACACCGGCCATCGAGGCGGCTCCGATGCCGGCCACAATTCCGAGCGCGCGGGACTGCCGGAACACGCCGGACAGCTGGCGGACATCCCGGGTCCCCGCCTGCTGGTCGATGATGCCAACCACCAGGAAGAGGGTGGCCTTGAAAAGTCCGTGGGCGAGGAGCATCGCGAGCCCTGCTAGGGCTGCATCCGGCGTGCCCAGGCCCGCGACCATGGTCAGGAACCCCAGCTGGCTGACGGTGCCGTAGGCCAGGATGAGTTTGATGTCGGTCTGCCGGAGGGCCCGGTAGCCGCCAACCAGCATGGTGGCCAGGCCCAGCCCCAGCACAATGGACTGCCAGTACGTGGTGTCGGAAAACCCCGGGGCGAGCCGCGCCACCAGGTAAATCCCGGCCTTCACCATCGCCGCGGCGTGGAGGTATGCGCTCACCGGGGTGGGAGCCGCCATGGCTCCGGGAAGCCAGAAGTGGAAGGGAACCAGGGCGGACTTACTAATGGCGCCCGTCAGGATGAGTACGACGGCGGCAGCAACGGTTGCGCCCGAAGGTCCGCTCACCAGGGTGGGAGCCTGCGCCAGAACCGCCGAAATCCGGTAGGTTCCGGCGCTCTGCCCCAGCATGATCAGCCCCACCAGCATGGCCAGTCCGCCCGCGGTGGTGACCATCAGGGCCTGCAGCGCCGAACGCCGGGCCGCCAGCCTGGTCCGGGCGAAGCCAATCAGCAGGTAGGACAGGATGGTGGTGAGTTCCCAGAAGATGAACATCAGAAGAAGGTCGTCAGCGATCACCAGGCCGAACATCACTCCGGCGAATGCGAGGAATTGGGCGCCGAAGCCGCCGAGGTCCTGGTCCTTGGGGCTGAAGTACCGCGCGGAATATACAAGCGCCAAGGCGCCCACGCCCAGGATAAGGAGCGACATCACCCAGGCGAGGGGATCGAGCCGGAAGGCGAATTCAAGATCCAGCCCGGGAATCCACGGGAAGACTTCCGAGACCGCGCCGGCGTCCGAGTACACGGCGCCGTGCTGGAACAGCAGCCAGACGAACGCAGCAGAGGGCACAGCCGCCAGCGCGTAGAAAGCGTTGCGCCCCCACACCCTGAAGAGAAACGGCGCCACGGCGGCCACCGCAAAGTGCACGGCAAGAACTGTGATCACTGGTATCTCCGCAATGTCAGGGATTCAATCGTCAAAAAGTCAGGGCAGGCGGTTCATGTGTCAGGTTCGGTGGCCACAGTTTAGCAAGGCAGCCCTGACAGTTCCCCGGACCGGACCACGCCGCCCTGGAATTTCCCCGGTGCCCGGCGTACCATCACCGCCCTGTTCGCCACGGGCGGATACGATTCAGGCTATGAACA
The DNA here is from genome assembly GCF_050156575.1 of Pseudarthrobacter sp. S6. NCBI lineage: Bacteria > Bacillati > Actinomycetota > Actinomycetes > Micrococcales > Micrococcaceae > Pseudarthrobacter > Pseudarthrobacter sp. S6. The sequence continues at coordinate 4,034,910 of NZ_CP189581.1, forward strand.
CCGCCAGCGCTCCTGAGGCCATGCAGCCGTCAACGGAACTCGCGTCCGAAACCCACGCCACCAGCAAGGGCCGGGTGCTCGCCTGGGCCGCCTGGGACTGGGGTTCGGCGGCCTTCAACGCAGTCATGACCACCTTCGTCTTCACCGTCTACCTCACCTCCAACGCCTTCGGTGGCGAAGACCAGGCTTCTGCCGTTCTTGGCAGTGCACTGGCCATTGCGGGGATCGCCATCGCGCTGCTTGCTCCGGTGACCGGGCAGCGCTCGGACAACGGAGGCCGCCGGAAGCTGTGGCTTGGGGTCAACACGGCCGCCGTGGCCATCCTGACGGGCCTGTGCTTCTTTGTCTTCCCTCGGCCGGAGTTCCTTCTGCTGGGCGTTTCCCTCATCGCGCTGGGGAATGTGTTTTTTGAGTTCGCCGGCGTCAACTACAACGCCATGTTGGCCCAGATCTCCACTCCGAAAAACATCGGCAAGGTCAGCGGATTCGGCTGGGGCATGGGCTACCTGGGCGGCATTGTGGCATTGCTGATTGTGCTGCAGCTCTTTGTGCAGCCGAGCTTCGACTGGTTCGGCGCCTCCACCGAGGACAGCCTGAACATCCGGCTGGTAGCTGTGTTCTCCGCCCTGTGGTTCTTCATCTTCGCCCTGCCGGTGCTGTTCGCTGTCCCTGAACTCCCGCGGCCGGAGCGGGCCCAACCCCTGGGACTCCTGGCCTCCTACCGCCTGCTGTTCCGGCGGATCAAGGCAATCTATGCCACCAGTCCGCACACCATCTATTTCCTCCTGGCCAGCGCCGTTTTCCGCGACGGCCTCGCGGCCGTGTTCACGTTCGGCGGCATCATCGCGGCCGGCACGTTCGGCTTCGAATTATCCGAAGTCATCTTCTTCGCCATCTTCGGGAACGTGGTGGCGGCCGTGGGGGCGGTCATCGGCGGGTTCCTGGACGACCGGGCGGGGCCCAAGGCCGTCATTGTGGGTTCCCTCGTGGGGCTGCTGATCGCAGGGACCATGATCCTGGTCCTCGGTAACGGGGACTACATCTTCTTTGGCGCGGCGTGGGCAGGCAGCACTACGTTCTGGGTCTTCGGACTGTTCCTGTGCCTGTTTGTGGGGCCCGCCCAGTCCTCGTCGCGGGCGTACCTGGCCCGGCTGGCACCCCACGGCGAGTCCGGCGAGCTGTTCGGCCTCTACGCCACCACCGGCCGCGCCGTCAGCTTCCTGGCTCCGGCGCTGTTCACCCTGTGCATCGTGCTGGCCACTCCGTTGGTAGCGCCCGGCGAGGCCCAGCGCTGGGGCATCCTCGGCATCACGGTGGTGCTGCTCGCCGGCCTGCTGGTTCTGCTCCCGGTGAAGTCGCCGGACAAGACCGCCATCGCCGTCGTTCCCGTGTCCTAGCACCCCCGCCGCCCTGCGCACACCCAACCGAAAACCGTTTGTGGAGACTAGGCTGGGTTGTATGAACGTGGACGAGACTGACCTCCCCGGCCTGGGCCGTCGGAAGGACTTCATGACCGCTTCCGGCCGCCGAATCGGCGTGGTGGAGCTGCGGGAGGGCACGATGGAACTCATCGTTTCCACCTGGGATGATCCCGACACCTGCCAGGCGTCGATTCCCCTGACCGGGGATGAGGCCGCCGCCCTGGGTAACCTCCTGGGCGGGCAGCACCTGGCTATGAAACTGACTGAAGAGCACAAGGAGATTCCGGGCATCGTGACCCGGCAGTTCTCCATCGCTCCGGAATCGCCGTTCCAGAACCAGCCCATGGGAAAGGCCTGCATCCGCACCCGCTGCGGAGTCTCGATCGTGGCGATCATGCGTGAAGGAGAGGTGCTCCCGTCGCCGGGACCCGACGTCGTCCTTCACTCCGGTGACCTCCTGGTCGCAGTGGGAACGCAAGAAGGCCTCGATTCGGCGGCCGACATCCTGCGCAACGGCTGAGCGTCATGGACCCGCTGGCCCTGACCCTCATTGAACTGGGGGCTGTTGTGTTCTGCCTTGGCCTCCTGGCCAGGCTGGCCGGACGGATCGGAATGTCACCCATCCCGCTCTACCTCGTTGGCGGACTCGCCTTCGGCGCAGGCGGCGTGGTCAAGCTCGAAGGCATGCAGGAATTCGCACATCTCTCCGGCGAAATCGGCGTGATCCTGCTGCTGCTTATGCTCGGTTTGGAATATACGGCTGCCGAGCTCTTCACCGGTCTGCGTAGGTCCTGGCAGGCCGGTGTCCTTGACCTGATGCTGAATTTCATCCCGGGCGCAGGGCTGGCGCTGCTGCTTGGCTGGGGCCTGGTGGGCGCAATGGTCATGGGCGGTGTCACGTATATATCGTCCTCCGGGATCGCGGCCAAGGTCATCACGGACCTGGGCCGGGTCGGTAACCGCGAGACCCCCGTGGTGCTGTCCATCCTGGTGTTTGAGGACCTGGCCATGGCCGTGTACCTGCCGATCCTCACCGCAACCCTTGCCGGCGTCGGCTTCCTGGGCGGGCTCACTACCGTGGGAATCTCCCTGGCAGTGGTCACCGTGGTGTTGATGGTGGCTCTCCGCCACGGCCACCGGGTGTCGCAGGCCGTGCACAGCGAAAATTCCGAAGTCTTCCTGCTTAATCTCCTCGGCGCTGCACTGCTGGTGGCTGGCGTAGCATCCGCCCTGCAGGTTTCGGCCGCAGTGGGCGCGTTTATGTTGGGCATCGCCATTTCGGGGGCCACCGCCCACAGCGCCACCCGGATCCTGGAACCGCTGCGGGATCTCTTTGCAGCCATCTTCTTTGTGGCCTTCGGGCTCAACACCGACCCGACCACCATCCCGCCGGTGTTCGGGTGGGCCCTGATCCTGGCGGTCATCACGGCCACCACCAAGATGCTCACAGGCATCTGGGCCGCCAAGCGGGCAGGCATTGCCCGCCCGGGGCGCTTCCGTGCCGGCGCCGCCCTGATTGCGCGCGGCGAGTTCTCCATCGTGATCGCCGGGCTGGCCGTGGCGTCAGGCGTGGTCCCGGACGAGCTCGCCGCCCTGGCAACCGCCTACGTGCTGATCATGGCCATCCTCGGGCCACTGGCAGCGCGCTACGTGGAACCGGCGCTCAAGGCTTTCGGTGGATCCGTCCGGTTGCCCGCAAAGGCGTAGGGCCGGGCCTAACCGCGCATCCGGGGTGTTCTCACCCCTCGCCAACCCCTCGCTGAAGCGGCTCAGACCTCGGTGCGGTGGAAGTTCAGGTGGCTGCGGCTGGCTGTTGGCCCGCGCTGGCCCTGGTAGCGGTTGCCGTATTCGCCCGAGCCGTATGGGAACTCAGCTGCAGAGGTCAGCCGGAAGAAACACAGCTGGCCGATCTTCATGCCGGGCCAGAGCTTGATGGGCAGCGTGGCCATGTTGGAGAGCTCCAGCGTGACGTGGCCGGAAAATCCCGGATCAATAAACCCTGCGGTGGAGTGGGTCAGCAGGCCCAGGCGGCCCAGCGAGGATTTGCCTTCCAGCCGCGCAGCAATATCGTCAGGCAGCGTGACAGTCTCGTAGGTGGAGCCCAGCACAAACTCGCCGGGGTGCAGGATGAACGGCTCTCCGCTCTCCACTTCCACCAGCCGGGTCAGCTCAGGCTGCTCTTCCGCTGGATCGATATGCGCGTACTTGTGGTTGTCGAAGAGTCGGAAAAACCGGTCGATCCGGACGTCCACGGACGACGGCTGGACCATCTCGGGATCGTACGGTTCGAGGACGATCCGTTGGGAGTTTAGTTCGGCACGAATGTCGCGGTCAGAGATCAGCACCGTCCCAAATTACTATGTGTTGTCCACAGCGCACACTTTTTCGTTGTTGCTGTTGCCTACTGGGGCTAATGTTGCCTCAGAATGACACCGCCGGATGGTCTCCCGGTTGGTACAACTGAACTGATCTGGGGTTGGTTTTGAATAAATTTGCGGCGCCCGCCGTTGTGGCGATGCTATGTGCGCTCTCGCTGGTGTCCCCGGCCGCCGGCATGTATTCCGGCCCACCAGTGGATGGTCCGTCAGTCCAGGTGGGTGCCCTGGGGCCGCGCACGGTCACGTTGGGCCCGGCGGGAACAGCGGACGACGGCGGCGCACCCGACGTTGGAACCGGCACCGGTTCCCTACTCGCCCCAGCCGTGGAACCGGTGATCACACCGGCCTCGCCCGCCGGAGAACTCGCCGCAACGGCGATCGCTGCGGCAGCGGCTGCACCCGTGACCACCGCCACCGAAGCAATCGCGCCCGAGCCGCCTTCCATCCCACCGCTTTGGGCCCCCGACTCTGAACTTGCCAACAACACAACCGGGACTTCCACGCTGCAGGCTCTAGCCCCCCCGGTCCCCGCAACCGAGTCCCTCACTCCCGGATCGCTTGGCACCGAGGCCTTGGTGCCGGACAGCAACACGGGCGCCATCCTCACGGTTTTCAACGAAATCAATAAGTACCGGGTGGCCAATAGCCTGGCCCCGGTCAAGTACCACCCCACGGTCGCCGGCATGTCGCAGGAGTGGTCCGACAGCATCGCATCCCGCGAAGTCATTGAACACCGCGCCAGCTTCTGGACCGACCCCCGCGCCCTGAACCCCAACAACGGCGCGGGTGAGGTCATTGCCATCCGCACGGACCGCAACGCGGCACAGCTAGTGGAGTGGTGGAAAAACTCGCCAGGCCACAACGCCATGCTGCTCGATCCGCGGTTCAACGTCATGGGCGCTGGGATCTCCTACACGAACAGCCAGTACACCATCTGGGGCGTGGTGAACTTCTTCGGCTACACCACCCTCCCCGCCGGCACAGTCACCTCCCCCGGAGGCAGCTCCGCCGGCGGGGGCGCGTTCCCCGCCCCAGCGCCAACCCTGTGCGATCCCGCCGTCAAACACATGCCGCCCACCCTGGACCTGACCAGCGCCGCCATGAACAGTGCAGCTGATCTGGTGACCATCAACGCCTCAGGCCAGCTCATCAACCGCCCCTCCACAGGGAACGGGACCTTTGGTGCTGCCAAGGTCATCGGTTCCGGATTCGGAACGGCCAAGGAGGTGTTCACCACGGACTGGGACCGCGACGGCGCCTATGACCTCCTGACCCAGTGGAACGACGGCCGGCTGACGCTGCACCGGGGGATCGCCACCGGGGGGTTCCAATCCTCGTTCACGCTGGGCTCAGGCGGCTGGGAAACCATGACGCTGGCCGTGGGCGGCTGGTGTGCCAACAACCGGCTTCCCCAGCTGGTGGCCCTGGATACCGCCGGCACCGTGTTCCTCTATCCGAACGTGGGCCTGGCCGACATGTCCACGCGCACCCAGATTGCCACCGGCGTATCGGCCAGGAAGCTCGCCATGGTGGATTATGACGCCGACGGTTTCCAGGATCTCCTGGCCATAAAGTCAGACGGCGGTGTGCTGCTTTACCGCGGAGCTGGCACTCCGGTGCCACGCGCCGAAGCCCGCCTTACCGTCATCACCGGCTGGACCGATGTCACGGGAATCCGTCCGCTGCGTGACGTGACAGCCCTGAACTCCACGGGGGTGGCACTGCGCCGGGCCAATGACGTGGTGCAGTACTGGAACCTGAGCACCGGAACGCTGGCGTCGCCGTCGAACATCACCGGAAGCTGGGCAGGCCAGCGGCTGGCGCAGTAGCCCTTAGGCCGCCGACCGCACTTCCAGGACATCCTTGAGCCGCGCGAGCTGGGACACTTCGGCCTTGATGGCGCGCTGGATGCGGGTGTTCATCAGGCCCAGGAGGCTCTTGGGCTGGTATTCGAGGGCGAATCTGACCCTTGTGCCGGCCGGTTCGGTGCTGAGGTAGTAGCCGCCGGAGTGCTGCGACGGTCCGGAGATCACCCGGAACTGGATCTCGGCGCCAGGCCTGGCCTGCGTTATTTCAAAGTCGGCGGAGACGGTCCGGCCTGACCGGCCCGTGGTGGCCTGGCGGTAGACGGCTCCCTTGGTCCCGGCGGCACCGGACACCAAGCTGATGCTGCGGATGCCCCTGCGCCATTGCGGAAGGTTCATGCCGTCCACCAGGAACGTGTACACACTCATTGCGTCGCACCGGATAAGCACCTCGTGCTCTGCAAATGCCATGGGAGTCCTTAGTTAGCGCGGTCGGTGGTAGCCCGCACCACCCCCATGACACCGCAGCTAACGGGTTCAGAGTAGCCACTCGGCCCGTCCCGGACCTAGCCACCGATGGCGCCGTTATTGAAGAGTTACTGGATGACGCGGCGGGTAGCGCCCATCCCGGTGGACACGCACGCGGTGCGCGGCCACGGTTGCGGACGCTGGATCGCATCTGCGCTAAGCTAAGTTCTGCCCCGCTCAAAACGGGGCGATGCGGCTGTAGCTCAATGGTAGAGCGCTAGCTTCCCAAGCTTGATACGCGGGTCCGATTCCCGTCAGCCGCTCCACAATCTTCGAATCATGGTTTTCGCCGCGCCGCAGCGAGTTCTAGCTGCTCCGGGCCTTCCTGATGTCCCGTTCCACGGCCTTCTTCAGCGTCGCAAGCCTGGCCGCCTCCTGTTTCCGATAGGCGCCCTCCTTGACCCCGGAAAACATGTGCCCGATTCCTTTGGGAACGTACTGCGCAGTCACGGTCAGCCGGGTGCTGTCCGCCACGGGATACACCACGTACGAACAGGTGATGGTTTCCGTACGGGTTTGGTGCGTTTCGGTCCAGGAACGGTCCGCCACCAGGTTGTCGACATGGAGCACCACGCCCTCCTGGCCGGTAACTGCCGAGCGGGCCTGGACGTCCACGCAGAACGCGTAGACCTCCGGCCGGCCACAGGCGACAAGGACCGTACTCTCAATCGTGATGGTTCCCATGATGCTGTACCCGTACTTCCGCAGGCCTGCCCGGCACAGTGCCCAGAGCGCTATTTTCACACCGGGAACCCTCGGGCACAATGCTTGGCGCGCCGGCGGGTCGGTTCGAACTTTTGTCCGGTCATCCTCCGGTGGCCGTTAGGCCCTGCCGTGTATCGTCAGAAGTCAGGAACCTCTTCGGTTCCGCTACAGGAGCAATCATGGCTGACAAGTCCCCGCGTCAAGCAGCATCCAAAAAAGCCGGCAAGTCCATCAAGGAAAAGCGTGCCGACAAGCGGGCCGCCGGAGCCCCGGCCACCTCCCTGGACGTTACGTCCAAGGCCGCAAAAAAGAAGTGAGTGGCAAACAGAGCCACCTGACCCTGGGCGTCCTGGCCTCCACGCGGAAACCGGACGAACGCCGCCTCCCCATCCACCCCCTGCATTTCGAGCGGATCGCGCCGGAACTACGCCAGCGCATCATCCTGGAGCAGGGCTACGGCGAGCGCTTCGGCGTCTCGGATGACCACCTCGGAACCTTGGTGGGCAAAATGGCCACCAAGGAATCGCTGCTGGCGGAGGCCGACGTCGTCCTCCTGCCCAAGCCGCAGCCGGAGGATCTCGCGGAACTGCGGGACGGCCAGATCCTCTGGGGCTGGCCGCACTGTGTCCAGGACCGTGCCATCACGCAACTGGCCATCGACAAGAAGCTCACGCTCATTGCCTTCGAAGCGATGAACCACTGGGCGAGTGACGGCGGTTTTGGGCTTCACGTGTTCCACAAGAACAACGAGCTGGCCGGGTACTGCTCCGTACTTCACGCGCTCTCGCTCACCGGATCCACCGGGGACTACGGCCGCCGGCTCAGTGCCGTGGTGATTGGCTTCGGTGCCACCGCCCGCGGCGCCGTGACCGCGCTGAACGCGCACGGCATCCACGATGTCCAGGTGCTCACCAACCGGGGAGTCGCCGCGGTTGGCGCCCCGATCCACTCGGTCAACATCGTCCAGTTTGATCACGACGACAAGGCCCCCTTCCTCAGCCAGGTCATCACGGAGCGGGGCCGGGTTCCGCTGGCGCCGTTCCTGGCCGAAAGCGACATCGTGGTCAACTGCACGCTGCAGGACCCGAACAATCCGCTGACGTACCTGCGGACTGAGGATCTCTCGGCGTTCAGCCCGGGCAGCCTTGTGGTCGATGTGTCCTGCGACGAGGGCATGGGCTTCAGCTGGGCCCGCTCCACCACGTTCGCCGAACCGATGTTCACCATCGGCGACCACATCAACTACTACGCGGTGGACCACAGCCCGTCCTACCTCTGGAATTCCTCCAGTTGGGAGATCAGCCAGGCCCTGCTGCCGTTCCTTGAGACGGTCATCGGCGGCCCCGCCGAGTGGGACGGGGACGAAACCATTTCCCGCGCCATCGAAATCCGCGAGGGCGTGGTCCTCAACAAGGACGTACTGGAGTTCCAGCGGCGCGAAGCCGAGTACCCGCACCTGCCCGCCTAGGCGGCGCTAAGGGGCCGCTGCGCCTACACCGCGGCCCCTGAGGCTCGGCCCTTTAAATTCAGGCCTTCTACGCCTGGCTTCTTACGCAGGATTCTTACGCGGCAGCCTCACGGCTGATGATCCGCAGCGGGTGGCGGCGGTCCTTAAGGTCCACCCTGAGTGCCAGCGCGCCCTTTCGGGCCAGAACGACGCCGACAGTCGCCGCGGCGAGCGCCGGCACCCCGCCGGAGACCATGAGTGCCACGTGCGGGTCCACGTGCTCCGCGATCCAGCCGAGCATGGGCCCGCCGATGGCCTGGCCGCCGATCAGCACCATGATGTACAGGCTCATGACCCGGCCCCGGATGCCCATGTTGGAGCTGATCTGGACCAGCTGGTTTGAACCGGTCAGGAACATCAGGCACCAGAATCCGGACAGGACCATCACCACGCTGAACCACGCCATGGACGGCGCCAGCGCGGCCAGGCACAGCATCAGGCCGTACATTCCGGCGCAGAACACCACGGAGCGGAGCCGCAGCTGGCGGCGCCGGGTGGACGCGACAGCACCGGCCAACGCTCCGAGTGCCACCAGTGCGTTCAGCAGGCCATAGCCGCCGGCACCGACGTCGTACACGTGGTCCGCGAAGGCGGCGAGCAGGACGGGCAGGCTCATGGCGAAGACGGAGATGAAGCCGGCCATCAGCCACGGCCAGTAGATGCTGGGTTTGCTGAGCGCGTACTGCAGCCCCTCACGCAGCATGCCCTTTTTCTTGGGGGCGGGAGCGCTGAGGAACAGCTGGTCCTTGCGCAGGAGCAGCAGCATGGTGACCGTGGAGCAGCACGCCAGCGCATTCGCGGCGAAGGCCCAGCCTGCGCCGACGGCAGTGAGCAGCAGTCCAGCCAGCGCCGGGCCGATCAGGCCGCCCAGTTGGAACGTGGTGGAGTTGACGCTGATGGCGTTTCGCAGGTACCTGGGACCTACCAGCTCGTTGACGAACACTTGGCGGGCGGGCTGATCCAGTACCGTGACCAGGCCCAGCAGCAGCGCGATGACGTAGACGTGCCACACTTCGATGACGCCGGTCAGGGCAAGCACCGCGAGTGCCGCCGCGAGCACCGCGGCCAAGCTCTGGCAAAGGATGAGGATCCTGCGCTTGGCGAACCGGTCCGCCATCATGCCGCCCCAGGGACCCAGAAGCAGCGACGGCATGAACTGCAGAGCCACCGTGATGCCCACGGCGGTGACGGAACCGGACAGTTCCAGCACCAGCCAGTCCTGGGCGATCCGCTGCATCCAGAGGGCGATGACCGCGACAAAGTGCCCGATCGCGAAGATGCGGAAATTGGGGACCCGCAGGGAGATAAACGTGTGCCGCCAGGGAAGGTGTTCACTGACGACGGCGATGGGTTGGGTTTGGATGGAAGCGGCGGAGGCGGACGCGGAGGCGGAGTCGATGACGGGCTGGCTGACGGTTGCCGACGTTGGCGGTGGGGGTGCCACAGGGATGTCCTCAGGGAAGCGGGCGGACTGGGATGCTTCCCACGCTAGGCTGGTCCCAGGTGATTATGTAGCCCTATCGCGTCTATAACTACCATTACAAAACGTAATGTCTCCCACTCTGACGTGGGTGAACAGCCGGCCCGGCAGCCAAGGAGTCCATCGTGTTCGAACCCGCCCAGCTCCGCTCCTTCCTTGCTGTGGCCGAGACGCTCAGTTTCACCAAGGCAGCGGAACGCCTGGGCCTGGCACAGCCCACAGTCAGCCAGCACGTCCGCAAGCTGGAGACGGCCGCCAAACGCATCCTCGTCAGCAGGGACACGCGCGATGTCCGGCTCACGGACAACGGGGACGCGATGGCCGGCTTCGCACGCACCATCCTTGCGGCCCACGATGCCGCCACCCGGTACTTCTCCGGCTCGGCCATGCGGGGTAGGCTGCGTTTCGGCACGGCAGATGACCTGGCCATCACCGGCCTCCCCCGGATCCTTCGTGAGTTCCGGCAGGTCTATCCACAGATCAACCTGGAGCTCACCGTTGGCCAGAGCGACCAGCTGTACAAGAAACTCAACGCGGGCCAGCTGGACCTGGTGTTTGTGAAGTGGGTGGCCGGCGTCAAGGACGGCACAGTGGTCCAGCACGACACCTTTTCCTGGGTGGGACTGGACCAGACGTCCCTGGAGCCCGGGGATCCCGTCCCTCTGATCGCCTACCCCTCCCCCAGCCTTAGCCGGAAACTGGCCATCGATGCGCTGGAATCAAGCGGCCGGACCTGGCGGATCACGTGCACCACCCGGCAGATCAGCGGCGTCCTGGCGGCACTCCGGGCAGGCATCGGCGTTGCCGTGATGCCGACGTCGCTGGTTCCCGAAGACCTGAAAATCATCACCCGCCGGTTCGACCTGCCACCGGTGGGCGACGTCGATTTCACCCTCATCCGCAACCCGCTGGCCAACGCCGAGGTGATTGATGCGCTGACGCAGGCCATCCTCGGACGGACGCTCAAAAAGTCGGTCTGACCGAATTGGCCGCAGGATTCAGGGCTGGAAACGAACCATTGAAGTAAAAGTCCGCCTCCTCTATGCTGGATTATCCATGGGGTCAAGCAGTGGCCGGTTCAACACTACGAGTGCGCCCTGTAGCCCATGATGCGGACGCACTCGGGATAGGCAGCCAATGACGACAGCCGAGAATACCCATTTACATACGGTATATACCCCCCAGCGGCACAGCACTGCACGGCCGCTGGTCACCCATCATTCCAGCCACAACACCGGCATTTCCCGGGCCGCCGAGTACATCGGCAAGCCTACATGCGACAAGTGCGGCACGGATGAGTTCATTTACCTCGAGTCCTACATTCCGCCGGTGTACCGGCGTGACGGGGCGGTCAGGACACTGGGCGAAGTCGCCTACACCTGCACCCGTTGCGAAAATTTCTCCGCCCACAATGTTCCTGCATCGTGGACTCCCCCAGGCTGGTATCTGGGCTAATTACCAACGGTCTCCAGGCTCGCCCCGGCGCAGCCACCTGATCATCACTCAACCCTTCACCAGCGAAGGCCCGGCAACCGCCCAAAAGCGGCCACCGGGCCTTTTCGTGTTTGTCGGGTCTTAGTCCGCCCGGGATCCGGCCTGGACCAGCCCTAGATCAGCGACGCCGAGAGGTGGTTCGGGGTGCCGAACCGGTGGGCCGTGATGCTGATGGCCTGCTCGTGCAAGAACGGCAACAGCTCCACCCGTCCGGCCTCGGTGACCGCGTGGGCGTAGATCGCCAGGTCCGGACGCCCGTCCGTGGCCTCGGCGAGGGCGGTGGCGTCACCGCGGATCAGGCGGATCCGCGCCCCTGACAGTTTGCCCGCAGCGGCAAGGCGTGCCGCCGAAGCCAGCCAGCCGGCGTCGGACTCTACGGTGACGTTGATGTCCAGCCCGGTGAATACGGCACGCAGCTGGGCGGGAAGTTCGACGGCGGCGGAAACCGTGAGGGCCGAACCGGCCAGTACGCCGGCCGCCACGGTCCGCGCCAGGTGGGCCAGCGGGGCACCCTCGGAGAGCCGCACGGTGACCGGCAGCGCCCGATAGCGGAAGATGTTCCGCTCCGCATTGATCCCGGAAACGTCCTTGGCGTTGCCGAACTCATCGGCCCAGGCCTGTGCGTCGGAGGCCAGGGAACGTTGCAGCGTCCCGAGTTCGCCCGGCTGCAGGGCGCCTGCGGCGGCGTTCAGGATACGGCCAACGCCGGCGTTGGTGATCGGGGCGTCAGCAGTGCTGGCTGTGCTGGTCCAGTCACCGAGGCCGGCAAGGTAGTTCGGCCCACCGGCTTTGGTCCCGGCCCCGACGGCGGATTTCTTCCAGCCGCCGAACGGCTGGCGCTGCACGATGGCGCCGGTGATGCCGCGGTTCACATAGAGGTTTCCGGCCTGGATAGAGTCCAGCCAGGTGCCGAGCTCGTCCGGGTCCAGCGCGTGCAAGCCGGCGGTGAGGCCGTACTCCACCTGGTTCTGGATCTCGATGGCCTCCTCCAGCGTGTCAGCGGTCATGACGCCCAGGACCGGTCCGAAGAATTCAGTGAGGTGGAAGTAGGTCCCGCGGCGCACGCCGTAGCGCACGCCCGGGCTCCAGAGACGGCCCGTTTCGTCCAGCTTGCACGGTTCCACAGCCCAGGTTTCGCCCTCGCCGAGGGTGGTGAGGGCGTTGAGCAGCTTGCCGTTTGCGGGCTCGATGATGGGGCCCATCTGGCTGGTGGGGTCCTGCGGGTAGCCCACCTTCAGCGAGGTGACGGCATCAACCAGCTGGTTATGGAACCGCTTCGATTTAGCAACAGTGCCCACCAGGATCACCAAGGACGCGGCGGAGCACTTCTGGCCGGCGTGCCCGAACGCGGAATACGCGACGTCCTTCGCGGCCAGGTCCAGGTCCGCACTCGGCGTGACGATGATGGCGTTCTTGCCGCTCGTCTCGGCCAGCAGCGGCAAGTCCTTGCGGAAGGAGCGGAACAGCTCGGCGGTCTCGTAGCCGCCGGTGAGGATCACGCGGTCCACGGCGGAGTGCGAGATCAGCTGCTGACCGAGCTCACGCTCGCCGAGCTGGACCATGGTCAGCACGTCGCGCGGGACGCCGGCTTCCCACAGTGCCTCGACCATCACGGCACCGCTGCGGCGGGCCTGCTTGGCGGGTTTGATCACGACGGCGGAGCCGGCGGCGAGTGCCGCGAGGGTGGACCCTGCCGGGATGGCGACCGGGAAGTTCCACGGCGGGGTCACCACGGTGAGCTTGGCCGGGACGAACGTGGCGCCGTCGACCTTTTCCAGCTTCCGGGCGGACTCGGCGTAGTAGTGGGCAAAGTCCACAGCTTCGCTGACCTCCGGATCGCCCTGGTCGATGGTTTTGCCGGTTTCGCTGGCCATGACCTCCAGGAGGTCGGCGCGGCGGGCTTCGAGGACGTCGCCGGCGCGGTGCAGTATCCTGGCGCGCTCGTCGCCGGTCAGGGCACCCCAGGCCTTGCCCTTCTCGACGGCGGTGGCGATGACGGCGTTCAGGGTCGTCTCGTCGTTGATCGTGGCGGCCTCGACGGCGGCGTTGCCCAGCATGGAGCCTGCCACTCGGCCCAGGATGGCACGGCCCCAATCGCGGTTGGCGGGCAGCGACGGATCGGTGTCCGCGGTATTCTCGAACGAGTCGTGCGGCATCGGCGCGGCCGGGAGGGCGCGGTTCTGCCGGCGGTTCGGGCCCGGGACCTCGCCGTCGAGCGCGGCGAGGGAGGCGAGGAAGCGCTGCTTCTCACGCTCGAAAAGGGATTCGTTCTCGCTGAGTTCGAACACCGCAGACATGAAGTTGTCCTGGCTGGCGCCCTCTTCGAGGCGGCGGATCAGGTAGGCGATGGCGACGTCGAACTCGGCGGGGTGCACCACGGGGGTGTAGAGCAGGAGCGATCCGACGTCCTTCTTGACAGCTTCAGCCTGGCCCTGCGCCATGCCCAGCAGCATCTCAAATTCGATGCCGGATTCCACGCCACGCTGCTTGGCGAGCAGCCAGGCGAACGCGATGTCGAAGAGGTTGTGGCCGGCCACGCCGATCCGGATGTTGCTGATCCGGTCCGGGTGCAGCGAGTAGTTGATGACGCGCTTGTAGTTGGTGTCCGAGTCCTGCTTAGTGTGCCAGGTGGCCAGCGGCCAGTCGTGCAGCGAGGCTTCCACCTGTTCCATCGGCAGGTTGGCGCCCTTGACCACGCGGACCTTGATGGCAGCGCCGCCGTTGGCGCGGCGCTCTGCGGCCCAGCCCTGGAGGCGGATCATGGCGGCGAGGGCATCCGGGAGGTAGGCCTGCAGCACAATTCCGGCCTCGAGGTTCTTGAACTCGGGCTTGTCCAAAATCCTGGTAAAGACCGCGATGGTCATGTCCAGGTCCTTGTATTCCTCCATGTCCAGGTTGATGAACTTGGCGTTCTTCCCGGGTCCGGCGAAGGAGGCGGCCTTGGCGAACAGCGGCGTGAGCTTCTCAACGACGTGCTCCACGGCCTCATCAAAGGCCCAGGCGGAGTGCGGGGCTACGGTGGAGGAGACCTTGATGGAGACGTAGTCCACGTCCGGGCGGGCAAGGAGCGTGTGGGTTCCCGCCAGCCGGCGGGACGCCTCGTGTTCGCCCAGGACGGCCTCGCCGAGGAGGTTCACGTTGAGCTTGATGCCGTCCTTGCGGATCTTGGCGATGGCCGGGCCCAGCTTGGCGTCGGTGGCGTCAACGATCAGGTGGCCCACCATCTCGCGGAGCACACGGCGGGCGATCGGGATGACTACCTGAGGAAGGACCGGGGCCATGGTGCCGCCGAGGCGGACGGCGCTGCGCATGTACCAGGGCAGGAACGCCGGGACCATGGGCGCCAATGCGGCGAGGTTGCGGGCAGCCACGTGGAGGTCCTCCGGGCGGACCACGCCGTCCACGAAGCCCACGGTGAAGTCCAGGCCGTTCGGATCCTTCAGCACACCGGCTAGCTGTTCAGCGGAGGCATCCACGGGGACCTTGGCGGCTTCCGTCAACCAGCGGCGCACCAGCCCGATTGCTTCCCCGGCCAAGGCCTGGGCTTCGGGCACGTGGGACGTGGCTGCAACGGCCGGTTCGGTGGCCGTTTTCCCGGTGAAGACGCCGGGCTCCGTTGAAATGTTGGTCATATCTAACACTCGTTCTTTCCGTTGGTGAGGTGGCTCTTTCCATCAGTATGATCTTCCGATCACGTAAGATAAAGCGACGTTTTCTGAGCAATACAGGTTAGAAAAATCGATGCTTTGGATTGCCGTCCTAACGGTCAGGAAATAGCCGCATTTTGGGCAAGCCTCTCGCGCTTAACGAAGGATTTTGGGCAACCCCCTCTCACTTCCTGAAAACGGGCGAACCCTCCCCCACAGGACGTGAGAGAGGGTTTGTCGTTCGCGCCCCGAAAGTGAAAGAGCGAGGGTTGGGCGGGGAGGCCGGGGTCAGCCGAGGGGCCGGTGCATTTCCACGGCTTCCTCGTGCCGGGGACTATTAGGGTTCATCAGCGAGTGCTTGCGGCCGTAGCCGAAGTAGATGACCAGGCCAATGACGAGCCAGACGACGAAGCGCGCCCAGGTCTCCCAGTGCAGCTGGAACATGAGGAACGCAGAGGCGAGCACACCGAAAGCGGGAATGACCGGCATCAGCGGCAGGCGGAAGGTGCGCGGGGCGTCCGGCTTCTTATAGCGGAACACGATAACTGAGAAGCAGACGACGACGAACGCGGCCAGAATGCCGATGTTCGTGAGGTCCGCGACAGCCTTGATGGGGAACACCCCGGCCAGCAGTGCGGAGGAGACGCCGGCAATCCAGGTGACGCGCTGCGGCGTACCGTGCCTGTCCGTTTTGGCGAACCAGCCGGGCAAGAGGCCATCGCGGCTCATGGAGAACCAGACGCGTGTGACACCAAGGAGGAAGGTCAGCATCACCGTGAGGATGGACAGCACTGCGAAGACGGAAATGATGGTGGCAATAACGGGCAGGCCCACCCCAGTGAACGCGGAAGCGAAGCCGGCCTTGGGGTCGATGTCCTTGTAGTTCTGCATGCCGGTCAGGACGAGAGTGGCTGCGACATACAGAAGCATGGCGATGATCAGGGACAGGACGATGGCCTTGGGCATGTGCTTCTTGCCGTCCGTGGCTTCCTCGGCCGCCGTACTCATGGCGTCGTAGCCAAACACCGCAAAGAACACTGTTGCCGATCCCGCCAGGACCGGCCCAAACCCGCTGGGCATAAACGGGTTGTAGTTGTTGGTATCGATGTAGAAGATGCCGAGCCCGATGATAAAGAGGATCAGGACAACCTTGATGGCTACTGCAAAGAGTTCGAACCGGCCGAATGCTTTAGTACCACGGGACAGAATCCAAGTCACCAGCAGGCAGACCAGGATGGCGGGAAGGTTGACGATGCCGCCCTTGCCCTCATCCGCCGTCGAGGTCATCCACACAGGCAAATGGATGCCGATGCCGGACAGGAACGCCTCAAGGTAACCGGAGATGCCAATGGCCACTACGGCAACGATCGCTATGTATTCCAGCAGCAGGTCCCAGCCGATGAACCAGCCGATCACCTCGCCCAGCGCAACATAACCGTAGGTGTAGGCCGAGCCCGCCCGAGGGATCATGCCGGCGAATTCCGCGTAGGACAGCGCGGCCGCCGCGCTGGCGAGGCCGGCGATCAGGAAGGAAAACAGCACCGCCGGGCCGACGCCGGGGTTGTCTCCGCTACCGGCAGCCACCAGCCCGGCCAGGGAGAAAATACCGACGCCGATGATCCCGCCGACGCCGATGGCCGTCAGCTGCCAGAGCCCGAGGCTCTTGAACAATCCGCTGTGTTTATTCTCTTCTTCGATGTCGTCAATGGGCTTGCGTCTCATGATCGACTGGGTCATATCTTTAGGGCTCATCAGGTACTCCTGCGTGGGGTGCGGCCCCATCGCGGCGCCCCGGAAGAGGCTGTGACAGGGGTAACTCAGGTACACCAGTATGCAATCGCAATTGCGTTAGATAAAGTGACTACTTCTAACCAATATCCATTAGATTCATCAAGGAATGTGGCTATGCTCGATGTCCGTCGCCTGCGGCTTCTCCGCGAACTGAAGATCCGGGGCACCCTGGCGGAGGTGGCGGAGGCACTGCAGTACAGCCCGTCGTCGGTCTCCCAGCAGTTGGCCCTGCTGGAAAAGGAAGTTGGCGTTGAGCTGCTCCGGAAAACGGGGCGCCGCGTGCAGCTGACGCCCCAGGCCGAAGTCCTGGTGGCCCACACCGCCCAGCTGCTCGAAACCATGGAGCAGGCGGAGGCGGACCTGGCGGCCTCGCTGACCACTGTCACGGGAACGGTCCGTATTGCGGTGTTCCAGTCCGCGGCCCTGGCGTTGATGCCGGACACGCTCACGCGGATGACGGCGGAGTATCCGGAGGTCCGGATCGAAATGATCCAGCGCGAACCCGAAACAGCCCTTCACGAGACGTGGGCACGCGACTTTGACCTGGTCATCGCCGAACAGTATCCGGGCCACGCCGCCCCGCGGTACCCGGAACTGGACCGCATCAAGCTGACCACTGACGCGATCCGGCTGGCCGTTCCGCCGGCGGACTCCAGCCGGCCGCCCATTACGTCGCTCGAAGATACTGCCGCGCTGCCCTGGGTGATGGAGCCCCGCGGCGCAGCCTCCCGGCACTGGGCGGAGCAGGCCTGCCGGAGTGCCGGATTCGAGCCCGATGTGCGCTTCGAAACAGCGGACCTGCAGGCGCAGATCCGGCTGATTGAGTCCGGAAATGCCGTGGGGCTGATGCCGGACCTCGTCTGGACGGGACGGAGCACCACCGCCCGACTGCTGGATCTGCCGGGGCATCCGCGCAGGACGGTGTTCACGTCGGTGCGCCGCTCCAGCGCGCAGCGGCCCGCCATTCTCGCCGCCCGCGAGACGCTGGCAGCCACCGCCATCTCAGTAGCAACGACGGACGACGGCGGCGCGTCCGGGTAGGTGCCGGCCCGCCAGGTCGCTTGCCCGGCGGGCCGTCGGACAGCCTCCGATGCCATGTTCACTACGTCACAGCGCGATCCGAGAGCCGGCGCTAGACTGGGCGGGTTATGAATCGCACAATGTTCAAGTCCAAAATCCACCGGGCCACCGTCACACACGCCGACCTGCACTACGTAGGATCGGTCACCGTTGACCTGGACCTGCTGGACGCTGCCGATATCCTTCCCGGTGAGCTCGTGGCCATCGTTGACGTGACCAACGGTGCGCGCCTGGAGACCTACACCATCGCCGGCGAGCGCGGCTCCGGTGTCATCGGCATCAACGGGGCAGCAGCCCACCTGATGCACGAGAACGATATTGTCATCCTCATCACCTATGCCCAGATGAACGCGGAAGAGGCCCATGCCTACACCCCGAAGGTCATCCATGTGGATAAGGACAACAAGATTGCACAGATCGGTAGCGACCCCGCTGAGTGCCACACCCCGGGCCTGATGCGCCCGCCGTTCGCCCTTAACAACGCCGCCCTGTAGCCGGAGCGTGAGTCCGGGCAGGCACCGCCGCCGCAGCTCCGGAGGCTTTTCTTGGTAGGCGTGCTGCAGAGCTTCTTTGTTGTCTGGTTCATCATCATGGTGGGCTGGTTGGTTTGTGGGCCGCCAACGGATCCTCGGTGACAACGCCCACCAGGTCCTCAGCGGCCTGACTTTCTTTGTGGCCAGCCCGGCCCTGCTCTTCGAGACCCTCAGCAAGGCTCAGCTGGGGGACGTCTTTGCGGAACCGCTGCTGGTCACGGCGGTGTCCGCGGTCTGCACCGCCCTTGTCTTCTTCAGCATCGTGAAGTTCGTCCTGAAGCGCGCGTTGCCGGAAGCGCTGATGTCCTCGATGGCCGCCTCCCTGGCCAACTCCGCGAACCTTGGCATCCCCATCGCCGTCTACGTCCTGGGCGACGCCAGCTACGTGGCGCCGCTGCTGATCTTCCAGCTGGCCTTCTTCACGCCGGTTTTCCTGATGATCCTGGACGCCAGCACCAGCTCGCACCGCACCACGCCCTGGGGATTCATTCTGATGATCCTGCGGAACCCGATGCCTTCAAACTTGTGGTCCACCCGGCCATTGCCTACGTTTTTGCCCGCTTCGCCTTGGGTGTCGAAGGCCAGGCGTTGTTCGCGGCCGTGGTGGGCCGGATCCTCGCGGACCTGGCCACGAGGACCCGGCCCGCCCCCGCAGATCTTCTCCGCGGCCCGCTGACACCACGGCCCGTAGCGCGAACGGACAGTTGAGGCCCTCCCCGGCAGGGCCTCAACTGTCCGTTCGCGCAAGGTTACGGCCTCTTGACCTCCGGCCTGTGCCTGTCCAGGATTCGGGCGCAGCGGATGAACCCCAGGTGCGAGTAGGCCTGCGGGTGGTTTCCCAGGTGTGTCTCCGTGCTGGGATCGTATTCCTCGGGCAGCAGGCCGGTGGGGCCGAAGAGGTTCACCAGCTGGTCGAACAGGTCCCAGGCCTCCTCGATCCTGCCCACCGCAACGTAGGCCTCAATCAGCCAGGTGGTGCAGATGTGGAAGCCGCCCTCCAAACCCGGCAGGCCGTCGTCGTACCTGTACCGGAACACGGTGGGGCCCACCCGCAGTTCCCGTTCCACGGCGGTGACGGTGTCCAGGAACCGCTGGTCCGTGACATCCAGCAGGCCGGAAAGACCGATGTGCAGGACGGCTGCGTCCAGGTCGGGGCTGTCGTAGGCCACCGTGTAGGACGCGGCCGAGTCATCCCAGCCTTCGCGCAGGACTTCTTCGCGGATGGTCCGGGCCATGGGTTCCCACGACGGGTCCGGCGCCCTGCCGTTCCGGGCAGCGGTCCGGAGTGCGCGGTCCAGCGTCACCCAGCACATCACCTTTGTGTAGACGTGGTGCCGCGGCGGGCGCCGGGCTTCCCAGATGCCGTGGTCCGGCTCGTGCCACCGGGCCAGGACGGCCGCCGCCATCTGCACCAGCAGGTCCCAGTGGTCATCCTCGAGGACACCATTTCGTGAGCTGACGCTGTCGATCAGTTCGGCCACCGGACCGAAGACATCCAGCTGGACTTGGTGGTCCGCGGCGTTGCCGATCCGGACCGGCCGGGAACCCGCATACCCGGGCAGACTGTCAATGACGGCCTCCGTGGACAGGGGCGCCCCCGTCACCGAGTACAACGGATGCAACCATTCCGGGCCCGGCGCGTGCTCAAGGATCCGGCCCAGCCAGCTGAGGAACCCAGCCGCCTCCGCCGTGGATCCCAGGTCCACCAGAGCGTTCACGGTCATGGACCCGTCCCGCAGCCAGCAGTAGCGGTAATCCCAGTTCCGTGTGCCGCCGATTCCTTCGGGCAGGGACGTGGTGGGCGCGGCCAGTACGGCACCCGTGGGCTCGTGCACAAGGGCGCGGAGAACCAGGGCTGAGCGGCGGACCAGCGATGGCTTCACAGAGGGCAGCTCCAGTTCCTGCACCCAGCGGCGGGAGTGGAGCGCCACCCCTGCCCGCCGGTCGGTCTCCCCGCCGGGGTGCACCTGCGCAGGTTCGGTGTCGCCGCAGCGCAGGTTGAGGACCACCGGGCCGTCCTGGAGGTTGACCGAAGCGGTGGCCGTGGCGTGGAGGCCGTCCGAGGTGATGGTGAAACTGACGCCCGTGGCAAAAAGGAAAATGGGATCGGAGGTTCCCACCACATGTAGTTCGTCGCCGCGGGCTTCCATACTGAACGGCGCGTTGGCGTAGTCCGGCCGGGGTGCGAAAACGATCTTGGCGCCACCGGTGCCGGAGAGCACCCGGACCAGGCTGGTGATCCCTTCCGGTGCCGGCTCCAGGTAGTCCGTGACGGTCACGTCCGCCCAGCGCGTCTCAACAATCATGGTGCTGTCCACGTAGCGCTGGCCCAGAACTTGCGAGGACTTGAGCGGCTCCACGGAGAAGTGCCCGGCGGCGTCCCCGCCCAGGATGTGGGCGAACAGCGACCCTGAATCCGGGAGCGGGTGGCTCATCCAGCAGACCTTGGCATCCGGAGTGACCAACGCGGTGGAGGATCCGTTGCCGATCATCGTGTGCCGCTCGAGCCCCACTGCGTCCTCGCCGAAAAGCCAGGCCCGCCGCAGCTCGAACAGGAGGGCCAGGATGCGGGCGAAGGATTCCGGGTCGCGCAGCCGGTGGAAAGCACGGGTCTCCCCCTGTCCCACGCGCAACCCCAGGTCAGGGCCGCGGAGCGTAGCGATGGCCAGTTCGTCGCTGTAGGCGTCCCCGGCGTACAGCGCCGCACTGGCACCCAGCCGGGACCGGAGGTTTTCCAGGGCGTCAGCCTTGGCCGGTTCCGTTACCGAGAGGTCCAGGACCGAACCGTCCACAATGAAGAACAGCCCATGCGCTCTGGCGATCTCCCGCGCCGTTTCCGTCACCACCTGCACCACGTCGGGCGAGGCCGGCCGGGTGTGCACGGACACGGCCACCGGCTTCCGCTCGATCCAGATGCCCTCCTGGTATCCCACGGCCTCAGTCAGGGCTGTGCTTACCGTGTGGAGAGTGGCTTCGGTGGCGAGGTCCTGGCTGTGGGCGAAGGCCATGTCCGACTCCGCGCCGTGTGATCCGATGAGATGCACCTCCGCGGGCAGCCGCGACACTGCGGCCAGGTCACGCAGCGAGCGCCCCGAGATAACGGCGGCATGCGTGTTGGGCAGGGCGGCCAGGGCGCGGAGCGCGATCGCAGCGCTCCCCAGGGGAAGGGTCTCGGTGGAGATTCCCTCCGCGTCGCACAGTGTTCCGCCGTAGTTGCAGGCCACCAGCAGCCCGGGGACGCGGGCCAGGACTTTCAGTTCGGCCAGGAGGGTGGGCGTGAAGCCTTCGTCCGCCAGGTCCGACTGGATGAACGTCCGCAGCAGCCCCAGCGGCAGCGATCGGGTCAGCAGGGCGGAATCCGCCACGCTTTGGTTCAACGGCGTAGCCATGCGTGCACTCCTTAAGCAGGGCCTGGCCCGGGAAGGCCGGAGGGGGCAGTTTAATTGTCCGCCCGGACGATTTCCTCCGAAAGTCCCACTTATTGCGGCTGTGTAAAAGTCCGACGGCGGACCTCCCTTCCGCCGCCGGCCCTGCGTCACGTCGTGTCACGCCGACCGGCCGGCGGTCAGGGTCACCCGGCGGTCAGTGTCACCATCGTGAAGCCGCCCGGCGCCACCGTGACGCGTCCGGACGTGGTGCCGGCGTTGTCCTTGGAGCCCTTGACGGGCTGGCCGGCGGAGTCGTACTGGCGCTGGACCAGCACAAACCCTTCCGGCACGCTCACTTTCTGGACCGTGGTGGTTTTGGCCGCGCTGACGTACAGCGTGGAGTCGCCGCCGGAACCGGAGACGGACACCGTGGAGATCAGCGGCTGGACTAGGAGTGCGTCCAGTGCGGCGTGGCCGTCGCTGCCGGCGGCGACCGAGGTCAGGCCGGCAGCGAGGGCCCGCCGCAGGGTGAACGGGATGAGGATGCCGGGTGCGTCGGTGATGCCCTGCGCCCCTGCCCCGCCGTTGGCCGTGGTGCCCAGCGGGCCCTTGGCCGAGGTCCAGGTGGTGGTGCCCGAGGGCGTAATCGCCTGGTTCACGATGGGGAAGATGTTGCTGGGCTGGTCGGCCGCGGGCATCGGAATGGTGAGGGTGCCCCCCGCCTTCAGGTCCACGTAGGCGCCGCCGGAAATGTTGGCTTCACCGGTCCAGGACGACGGCGGCCGCACCACCATACCGGCCCCCGTGATGGTGCCCGCCTCGGCTTCCACCACGCTGAGCCCGTTGGTCCCTTCGGTCACGCTGATCCCCAAGGCCTTGGCCCGGAGTTCCGGGTCGGAGTCGAGGGCCAGCATCGTGAGGAGGGCGTGGACGGTGGATTCGGCGCCGGAGTTGGGGTTGATCCGGCCGTCCGTTTCGATCCCGTCGATGGCCGCGCCTGTGGCCGGGTTGTAGGCGGGGGCGCCGTTGGGGTTGGCGCCGAAGAACCAGCCCGCGGCGATGGCGGCCACGTCCAGCAGGCCCGGGGCATCAGCGGCTTCCGCCGTCGCCACCAGGCTTTGGACGCGGGAATCCACGCCGTACGCGATCTGGGCTTCGCCGGGAGCGGGGCTCCACGCGTTGTCCGGTCCGCCCGCAGCGAGCAGCTGCGGCGTGAACTGCGCGGTGTCCTTCACGGCTGCCGTCAGCAGGTCGGGCCGGTTCAGGACAGTGGATGCGATGGCCACAGCGGCCGGGGCCATGCCGCCCCACGCATGCCAGAGGCTTTGGGACTTGTTCCACGGCATGATCGCGCCGAACGGCCATTGGGTGGCCGAGCCGGAAGACATCGCGGCCACACCCTCGCTCAGCCGGGACAGCGCCGTGGTGGCCACGGCATCGGACGGAACGGTCTCCACATAGGCGGCCAGCCCCAGCACCGCCTCGGCGGAGGCATCCGCGCCGCCGGCGATGAGCCAGGCCGGAACCTGGACGCCGTCGGCTGTGTCGAACGTGCCGTACTTGGCCAGGGACTGGCGGTTCAGTGCGCCCAGGGAAAGGTGCAGCCGGTCCTGCAGGAACGCGGCGAACTCCGGATCGGTCTCGGCAAACCCTGCGAAGCCTTCGCCCAGGGCCCAGACCGTGCGGGCCAGCCAGTAGGATTCCGCGGAGTCGGACGGGTCCGGCAGTTCCACGGGAGTGGCGCTGGGGTTCAGGCTGCCGTCCGCCTGCTGCCAGAGGATGACGTTGCCGGCGTTCGGGCCGGCAACTGTCTGCAGGTAGGTGAGCGTCCGAAGGTTCTGGAAGGCGTGCTCCTTGCTCGCCAGGTCCCCTGTCTGTTTCCAGTGCCGCAGGTACACCACGGCGGTGCGGGCGATGTCGTCCGCGTTGTAGGCGCCCTGGGTCCAGTCGCCCGTGACCGGGTCCAGATTCCCGCCGCCCACGCGGTCATAACTGCCGTCGTCGTTCCTGTCGGCGTAGGTCCACGGCGCTTCGGCCTCTGGGTCCTGCTCCAGCCGGTAGGTGGTGTGCCCGGTCACCGGAGCCAGCGGAACCGTGTCCAGCAGGAAGTCCAGGTGGTCCAGGTTGGTCAGGCTGCCGCCGTCGGCCAATTCAGGCGACAGGACAGGCGCCGCGGGTGCCGTTACAGCACTGGAGGACGACGGCGGCGCGGCAGGGGCCGCCGTGACGGCACTGGCCTGCAGCGAAACAGCCAGCAGGGAAACGGCCACCGCCGTCACCACCGGCCGCGTGCCCTTCGGTGAAAGCATCACCGTCAGACCCGGTCCAGTTTGGCCACACCGATTTTGGAGTCGGCCATCCCGTAGAACACAAACAGCTGGTCGCCGATTTTCTCAATCGCGGTGGGGAACACCACGTTTGGCACGATCCCGGAAATCTCGTCCTCGGTTTCCGGGGCCAGGAGCGGCTTGTCACTGCGGGCAATCACCTGGGACGGGTCATCCGCGGACAGGATCATGGCCGCCGCGGTGTAGTTGACGTTCTGCTGCTGCTCGAAGGCAGACGCGGCCATCTTGCCGGCCACGCCGTGGTGGATCAGGAGCCAGCCTTCGTCCACGCGGATGGGGGGCGGGCCGCCACCGATCTTCAGTTCCTCAAAGGGAAACTCGCTGAGGGCCACCAGCCGGTGCTTGCCCATGTGCACCAGGTTGCGCAGATCGCGCTCCACGTCGGCCACAGACACGTAAGAGATCCAGATGCCGGGACGGTTGTCCGTGACGCCGGCGGGCAGGTGCTCGCCTTCGCCGGGACGGATCCAGCCCAGGTCCCACATGGGGCGGTGCAGCATGGCGTAGGAGGGCACGCCGTCGGGGTCGTTCACCGGCTCCGGGAAGAACACCGCATCCTTGTTGGGAAACAGGTTCAGGTCCATGGAGAGATCGGCCTGATACTCGAAGAAGCACGGGCCCAGCCGCTCCCAGTTCCGGAGGTCCTCAGAGTGGGCGAAGGCGAGGCGGGGTCCCAGCGGGCCATACGCCACGTAGGTCATGAGGTGCTTGCCAAGGGCGGGCACCCAGGTGGTGCGCGGATCCTCGGTGCCGGCGTTGTTCATGCCGCGTTCCCACCCCTCGTCCGGGGACAGGACCACGCCCTCGCGTTCCACACCGGTGGGCACGCCCTCCTCGTTGATGACCACCTTGGCGAGGCCCACGCGGGACACGTTGCCCGTGGCCACAAGCCGCGGCAGCAGGTACAGCTCGCCGTCCGGGCCGCGGCCGCTGGCGGGGTTGAGGACGCCCTCGGCCTCGAAGTCGTTGCCGGGTTCGGGGGTCATGATGACGCCGGCACGGGTGAGGGTGAAGGGGACAGTGGGGAGTGCAGAAGTGTGAGGGGAAGTCATGGATTAGCCCTTTACGCTGGAACCGATATTGGTGGAAATGAACTGGCGCTGGAAGAAAATGAACAGCGCGACGGCGGGGGCCGCCAGGACGCAGGCACCGGCAAGGATGGCACCGAACGGGTTGGACGCCGTGGCGGCCACGTTGGAGATGTAGTTGGCCAGGGAAACAGCCAGCGGCTGGATGGCCTGGTCCTTGGTGACCAGGAACGGCCAGAGGAACTCGTTCCAGGGCCCGATGAAGGTCAGGAGGATGGCCGTGACGATGGCCGGCCGGACCAGGGGGATGGCGATCTGCCACAGGATCCGCAGCTCCGACGCTCCGTCAATGCGGGCGGCCTCGAACAAGGTCGAGGGAAGCTGGAGGAAGTACTGGCGGAAAACAAACACCGCGGTGGAGTTGATGGCGAAGGGCAGGATCATTCCGAGGTAGGTGTCGGCCAGGCCGTAGTCGCGAACGATCATGACGTACAGCGGAATCTGAAGCAGTTGGAACGGGATCATCTGCACAACCAGCATCAGGCCGAACACGGCTCCGCGGCCCCGGAACTGCATCCGGGCGAGCGCGTAGCCCACCAAGAGGCCGAAGACCACGGTAAAAAGGATCACGCCGCCGGTGAAGATCCCGGAATTGACCAGGCCCTTCAGCAGGTTGATGGAGCCGTTGATGTTGACATAGTTCTCACCCGTGAGGTTTCCGGGGTTCGGGAACGCCCCGCCCACGGAGGTGTCCGGGGAGGTCTGCAGCGATCCGATGAACATGTAATAGAAGGGAAAAAGGAAGACAAAGGCGCCCACTGCGAGCAACAGGAAGCTGCCCACACCGAGGTTAAGGCGTTTTTCGACGCCCGAGTCGGGACGCAGGGCGGCTGCCGATTGTTCCGGACGGCTGCTGGCGCCGTCGTCGTTTTTGGCATTTTGTTCGTTGGTGACAGACACGTCAGTCCTCCGTTCCGCCGACAAGGCGTTTCTGGATCAGGGCAATCAGCAGGACGCCAATCACCAGGACCACGCCCAGTGCGGACGCAACGTCAGGGTTCCCCTGCAGGATGCCCTTCTGATACATGAGGAACACCGGCGACGTCGACGCGCCGTCGGGGCCGCCGCCTCCGGTCAGGAGGTACGGCTCGGTAAACAGGTTCGCGCCGGTGATGGTGGCCAGCAGCGTGACCAGGACACTGGCGGACCGGACGCCCGGAACGGTGATGTTCCAGAACTGGACCCATTTGTTCCCGCCGTCCACGGCCGCCGATTCATACAGCTCATCGGGGATGTTCTGCAGGGCGGCCAGGTAAAGCAGGATGAAGAATCCCAGCTGTTTCCAGGTGACATAGAACGCGACTGTGGGCATGGCCAGCCAGGAGTTTGTCAGCCACGACGGGTTCGGGGCCAAGGGCCCCAACACGGCGTTGACCAGTCCGTTCTGCTGGAACAGGAACAGCCATACTCCGACGACGGCGACGCTGGCCGTCACGTACGGGACGTAGTAGCTGACCCGGAAGAAGGTCTTCAACTTCGTCACCCGGTTCAGGGCGTTGGCCAGCACCAGCGAGAGGATCACCGTCAGGGGAACATTGATGACCAGGAAGACGCCGATATTGGCGAAGGAGCGCAGGACGGCGGGATCTGTCAGGACGGTGACGTAGTTGTCCAGGCCCACGAACGGCCGGTCCACCTTGACATGGGGCGCCGTGAAGAAGAAGTCGTGAAGCGAGATATAGACGGCGTAGCCCAGCGGGTAGGCCAGGACAGCAAAGATATAGATGACGTAGGGAGCGCTGAACAGCAAGCCCAGCGGCTGACTGCCCAGGAAGTTTTTGCGCTTCCTGGGTGCCAGCCGCCGGTCCGCCGTCCCACCAACCGGTTTCCCCGTGACGGGGTTGCCTTCAGAGGAGCGGAGTGACATTGGGGGTCACGCTACTTCTGGGCTACCAGTTGGTTGATCTTGTCCGCAGCACCTTGGAATGAGGAGTCGATGGCTTCGTTGCCGAAGATCACTGACTTGGACCAGGCGGTGCGGAAGGTCTGCCAGACCTCCACCGAGTTGGCGATGTTGGGAACCTCCACCGTGCGGGCGGCTTCGTCGGCAAACTGCTTGTAGGCGGGGTTCTGGGTGAAGTAGTCAGCGTAGGCCGTGGTCAGGTCCTTGCGCATGGGCATCTGGCCGGTCCCGATCAGCAGCTTGCCGTCCTGCTCCATGCTTGTGGCGAACTTCATGACCTCCCAGGCAGTGCCCTGGTTCTGGCAGGCGCTGTACATGGCCACGTTCTTGGCATCCGAGAATGTGGAGGTCGCCAGCTTGGCAGTGGCAGCAGGGACCGGAACGGCGCCCCAGTTGACCTTGCCCTTGTAGGCTGCGATGGCCCATGGTCCTGCCAGCGACATGGCGGCCTTACCTTCCAGGAAGGAATCACCCTGGTAGACCTCCTTGGAAGCTAGGTTCTCCTTGTAGAGCGTCTGGAACATGGCGGCTACCTGTTTGCCCTTGTCACTGTTGAAGGTGGCTTTGCCATCCTTCACCAGCGGGGTGCCGTCCGTGTTGGCTGCGTAGAAGGAATAGAAATCAAACCAGGCCTGGAAGAAGTCGCTGGCCGGTGAGGGCCAGAGGGCGTTGGGAGCTGCACCGGTCTTCACGATGGTCCGTGCCGCGTCCAGCAGTTCGGCCTGCGTCCCGAGCTTCGGGTTTGCCGGATCCAGCCCGGCCTTGGCGAAGAGGTCCTTGTTGTAGAAGAGGACCACGGGGTTGGACTTCCAGGGCAGTTGGTAGATCTTGCCGTCCGCGGACTTGTACTGGTCAGCGAGGTCTCCGGTGCGGTCCTTGATGTATTGGAGTCCGTCGGGGAAGCTGTCCAAAGCCACCAGGCCGCCCTGCTTCTGGAACTGGGGCACGGCCACGGGGGCCGTGTTGAAGACCAGGCAGGGCGCATTTCCGGCGGTAATGGCAGCGCCGATCACTTCCTCGGAACTCTTGCCGGCCGGGATCTCCTGCGCGTCGATCTTTTGATCCGCGTGCGCGGAGTTCCAGGATTCCACCATGGCCTTGCCCCACTTCACCTCGAACTCGTTGTTGGAGTACCAGATCTTGATGGGGCCCTTGGCGGTCGTGGGAGAGCTGGAGCCACCGCCGTCGCCACCCCCGCCGCTGCTGCCACAGGCTGCCAGGCCCGCCCCCATTACGGTCAGGGCGGCCACTGACAATATCCGCGTGGCTTTGGTAAAGCGCTTCATTGCGACTCCTTGGTACTGGTCCCGGTGGGGATCTGCTACTGGTTGGTGTGCTTTATTGCTTGCTATGGGGATTGCTGGGGGACTGGCTTGGTGGTTGCGGATGGGGCGGGGCCGGTGGAGGCGCGGATCAGCAGGGAAGGTGCCTGCAGTTCCGTATCCTGGCCGGAGTGCGTGCCGTTGAGCTGGTCCAGGAGGGCCTGCGCAGCAACTCTGCCCCAGCGCATGGGGTCAGTGGCGATCGTGGTGAGGGGCGGGTTGAGGTACTGCGTGAACTCGGCATTGTCGTAACCGGTGATGGACAGATCTCCCGGGACGCTCAGGCCCTGGGCCTGGGCGAAGGACTGGCCGGACGTCGCCATGAGGTCGTTCGCGTAGACAATCGCGGTGGGCCGGGACGGCCGGCGGAGCAGTTCCGCGGTGGCGGCCACTCCCCCGGCCGCCGTGAAATTTGCTTCGGCGAACAGATCCGCTGCGAGGCCGGCAGCAGCCATGGCCGCTTCCCAGGCCTGGCGGCGGCTGCGGCCGTGGATGTATTCCTGGGCGCCGCCCACGTGACCGATCCGGACGTGCCCCAGGGCGAGCAGATGTTCGACGGCGGCCGTGATGCCGTCCGTGTCATCCATGGAAACCGCCGGGAACGGTGAGTCCGCATCCGGCCTGTTAAGCGTCACGGCCGGCAGCTTGAGCTCGCGCAGCAGGCCGATCCGGGAATCGTTGTGCCGCACATCGGTCAGGATCACGCCGTCCACGCGGCCGCCGTCGGCCAGTTTGCGGTAGGCCCGCTCTTCGGCACCGGGGGCGGTGGCAACGCTCAGGACCAGCGTGTAATCGTGCTCGGCGAGGGTGGTTTCGATGCCCGCAATGAACGCCGGGAAGAACGGGTCCGTGCCGAGGAGCTTGGGATCGCGGGCCACCACCAGGCCCAAGGCGTACGCCTTCGCGGAGGACAGTCCCTTGGCGCGGAGGCTCGGCTTCCAGCCAAGCTCTTTGGCGACCTGGAGGATCCGGCCCCGGGTGGCGTCGCTGACGCCGGGCTGGTTGTTCAGCGCATAAGAGACAGCACCTTTGCTGACGCCGGCCGCGTGGGCGACGTCGCTGATGGTTACTGCCATGATGTGGGGCCCTTCGGGTTTCGGGTCCCGTGACTCACGCCACTGAACCGGTTCAGTAGCTCTACTTAACCGGTTCAGTAGAAGGATGTCAAGGGCCCGGCGGACCTACGGATACGAATCGCGTCACGCAGGGCACGCTTTTGGACCACGACGGCGGCGCCCGCCGCGTGATTCCGGGGGGACCCCGCCGTCGGGCCTTCCAAAAGGTGCGTGGCGTGACACGGTAAGTCACCGCTCGCTGGTGGCTGCCCGGGACTAGACACGGGCCAGCCCGGCACCCTCCGCGAGCAGCTCCACGGAGCGGATTCTGGCCTCGGTGCCGGTGTTCTGGTGCGCCACGATCAGTTCGTCGGCGCCGGAGTGCTTGGCGAACCCGTCCAGGTAGTCGAGCACCACATCCGGGGTTCCGATGGCCGAGTACGTCATCATCTGCGAGACGTGCTGGCCCTGTGGAGAGTCCAGGATCATGTCCGCTTCGTCGTCGGAGAACTCGCGCCCGCCGCCGAAGAACAGCGAGACACGGGCGCGCAGGGTGGCCCGGAAAGCCGCCTGCGCTTCGGCAGCGGTATCGGCGGCAACCACGTTGACGCCGGCGATCACGTGCGGGGTGTCCAGCTGGGCCGACGGCTTGAATTCGCTGCGGTAGACCGCCACGGCATCCTGCAGGGCGTTGGGCGCGAAATGCGAGGCGAAAGCGTACGGGAGGCCCAGCTGGGCAGCCAGGCGCGCGCCGAAAAGCGATGAACCCAGAATGTACAGCGGGACGTTGGTGCCCTTGCCGGGGGTGGCCTCCACGCCCTGGATCCGCGTGGGACCGGTCAGGTAGCCCTGCAGCTCCAGGACGTCCTGCGGGAAAGTGTCCGCGGACATGGGGTCCCGGCGCAGCGCGCGCATGGTGTTCTGGTCGCTGCCGGGGGCGCGGCCCAGGCCAAGGTCGATCCGGCCGGGGTGCAACGTTTCCAGGGTGCCGAACTGCTCGGCGATGGTCAGCGGCGAGTGGTTGGGCAGCATAACGCCGCCGGCACCCAGCCTGATGGTCTTGGTGTGGGCGGCCACGTGGGCGATCAGCACGCTTGTGGCCGACGACGCGATCGCGGACATGTTGTGGTGCTCGGCGTACCAGATCCGCCGGTAGCCAAGCTCCTCGGCACGCTGCGCCATGGCCACGCTGCCCGCGAAACTTTCCGCCGCCGTCTGGCCTTTGCCGATAGTTGCCAGATCAAGGATGGAGAGGGGAAGCGTCACGTCGGTGCCGGCCTTTCAATGCTTTTCGTAGGGTGGCCGGCCGGGTCGCGGCGGGCGCACAGTGGACAACGACGGCGGCGCCCGGGATATTTCTGCCGGTATTAAACCAACGCGGGGTCACATCGCGCCCATCCCGGAGGACTTTATAGGCGCGATGTGACCCCGCGTTGGGTTGGACTCACGAATCAGACGGCGCAACCCCCAAGGGCGATTGATGAATCAACGGCGGCGATCTGCTTCTGAACGTCCCCGAGCCTGGCCTGGAGGGCGGTGACAACATCCTTCTGTGCTTTGACTGCGTCGTTGCTCGGCTTCTTCTGGCCCTGGAGTTCCCGAAGCTTCGTCTGCGCCGCTGTAACCTGCCCGTCGAGAGTGGTCAGTTGCGATTGCAGGGACGCCAGGTTTGCCTCTGCGGCGCTGATTTCCCCGTTGAGCTGGTTGAGCTGGCTCAGCAGCGGAGTCACGCGTGTCTGCAGGGCCAGTACTTCCGCTTCTTTGGCGGTGATCTGGGCGTTGACGTTGGCCAGGTCGGCTACGAATTTGTCTGCGATCTGGTTGAGCGCGGCGATCTCGCTGGTCTTTGCCGTCACGGCACTGTTGGCCCCATCGACTGCAGCCTGAAGGCCGGGAAGCTGGCTCTGCAGGGCTGCGAGCTCAGTCTTCTTCGCTTCCACTGCGGATTCGGCCGCGGCCTGGGCCTGTTGGGCGTCGGCCAGGACGGACTTCCGTGCATCCAGGACGGCCTGCTGGTCGGTGATGTACAACCGCAGCAGCAAGTCGCCGCGTGAGGGCAGATTTTGATGAGGCGATGGGCATTTCTAGCTCCTGAGACCGTAGGGGCAGCCAGCTCCGGCTGCAACACAGTTCCCAGCGTATTTTAGGCATCCTCCCCGGCACACGCGTAGTGGTCACCTGTCTTTTTGGCGTGAGTACTCGTTTTTTGAGGGGAATCGCCGGGCCACTACTCGCTTCGGCGGCCCCGCTAAGCTAGCGGCATGGACAACAAAACCACTGCCGAGAAGCTCGCCACCATCCAGAAGGGCTACACCCTGGAAGGTGCCACCATCGAGTTGGGCGCCGCCATTGTTGACGGCGAACTCCACAAGGAAGCCCAGGTCCGCCTGCCGCTGGCCATGATGAACAGGCATGGACTGGTGGCCGGCGCCACCGGCACCGGCAAGACCGTCACGCTGCACATGATGGCCGAGCAGCTGTCCACAGCCGGGGTTCCCGTGTTTCTCGCGGACATCAAGGGCGATCTTTCCGGCCTGGCCACGGCGGCCGCCGGCAGCGAGAAGCTGAAGGCGCGCACCGACAGCATCGGCCAGGCCTGGGCCGGCAAAACGTTCCCGGTGGAGTTCCTGGCCCTGGGCGGCGACGGCAACGGCATTCCGGTCCGTGCCACCATCACCTCGTTTGGCCCCATCCTGCTCTCGCGCGTGATGGAGCTAAACGACACCCAGGAGTCCAGCCTGCAGCTGGTCTTCCACTTTGCGGACAAAAACAACCTCGAGCTGATCGACCTCAAGGACCTTCGCGCGGTCATCCAGTTCCTCACCTCGGACGAAGGCAAGGACGAGCTGGAGGAACTGGGCGGCCTGTCCAAGGCCACCGCCGGCGTCATCCTGCGCGAACTGGTGAACCTGGAAGCACAGGGCCTGGAACGGTTCTTCGGCGAGCCTGAGTTCGACACGGCCGAGCTGCTCCGGACCGCCCCGGACGGGCGCGGGGTTATCACATGCCTGGAGCTGCCCACGCTGCAGACCAAGCCGATGCTGTTCTCCACCTTCCTGATGTGGCTGCTGGCGGACCTGTTCGAGGACCTCCCCGAAGCCGGCGACCTGGACAAGCCCAAACTGGTGTTCTTCCTCGACGAGGCCCACCTGCTGTTCAACGGCGCATCCAAGGCATTCCTGAACGCCATCACCACCACTGTCCGGCTGATCCGTTCCAAAGGCGTGGGGATCTTCTTCGTCACCCAGACCCCCAAAGACGTCCCCGCCGATGTCCTGGGCCAGCTGGCCAACCGGATCCAGCACGCTCTCCGCGCCTTCACGCCCGAGGACGCCAAGGCCCTGAAGGCCACCGTGTCCACGTTCCCGGTCAGCGACTACGACCTTGAGGAAACCCTCACGTCCGCGGGGATCGGCGAGGCCGTCATTACCGTTATGAATGAGAAGGGTGCGCCGACGCCGGTTGCCCACACACGCCTGCGCGCCCCGGAATCCGTCATGGGTCCGAGCACCGAGGAACTCGTCAAAATCACGGTGGCCGGGTCAGCGCTGCTCGCCAAGTACGGAACCGCCGTGGACAACGTCTCCGCGTACGAGAAGCTCACCGGCAAGACCGCGACTCCAACCGGCGGAGCCGCCCCGGGTCAGCCTCCGGCTCCGAAAGCTTCCGGGCTGTCACGTCCGGGCCAGGCCGGTTCGGGCCAGGCCGACGTCGACGCCGAGGCCCGCAGGATCGAGGAGGAAATCCTGGGTCGGCCCAGCAGCCGGCCCGCGCCGGTGCCCGATCGTGGCGCCGGCACTGATGCGCCCTCGCGGCGTGCACCGGAGCCTGCGGCCCCTGCCAGCGGCGGCATGGCGGGAGACCTCGCCGGAGTACTCGGCGGGGCCCTGGGCGGCGGGTTGAAGAGCATGGCCCGTTCCCTGGGTACGCAGCTTGGCCGGGAACTGCTCCGCGGCGTTTTCGGCACCTCGTCCCGGCGCCGCCGGTAGCAAAAACCGGACGATGTCCGCCCTGCCTTTCCCGCCGTCGGGCGTCAGGAAAGCCGCCGCCCCCTGCTACACGGGGCGGCGGCAACACCTGTGTTCAGCGGGCTTGCAGGTAACGTAAGGGAAGTGCAGATGAGTCAGGCGTTGGTGAGGATGGCAGCAGCGTGGCTGCTTGGCCTCATGCTTGCCGTGGCCGCGGCCATCGTTGGGGTCAACGTGGTGAACAATACGGTGGCCAGTCCACAGCAGCCTGTCCGGGAATACCTGGACGCCCTGCACGAGGGCGACGGCGGCAAGGCGCTGGGCCTGTTGCGGGCCACGGTGCCGCCCAGCAATGCCGCCATGCTCGACGGCACAGCACTGCAGACGGCCGCTTCCCGCCTGGCGAACATCACCATCGGCGATGCCGAAGAACGCTCAGGAAACCAGGTCGTGGTACCCGTGCAATACACGATCGATGGCAGCAGGCTTCACACTGAGTTCCTGCTGGAGAAGACCGGCACCGAATGGCTGTTCTTTAATACGTGGGCGTTTGTGCAGTCGCGGCTGCCCACAGTGGGCCTGACGGCAGTGAACGCCAGCGAAGCCAACCTCAACGGCGTCCCGGTGAACATGCCCCAGGGCAGAAATTCATTCGCCGTGTTCTACCCGGGCGAATACGAGGCATCCCTGAATGGTGAATACTTCGCTGCTCCCGCCACGCGCGCCACGGTGACGTCCCGCGATGTCCCGGTGGCTCCCTTGAACCTGCTCACCGAGGCCACCGACCAGCTGCGGAAGGACGTTGGTGCGAAGGTACAGGAGTTTCTGGACACCTGCGCCGCCGAAGCCGTGAAACAGCAAAAGCTTCAGCCGGACTGCCCGTTCTACTTCGCCAGCAACAACAATGTGGACGACGGCACCATCAAGTGGACCATCACGAAGTACCCGGAGATTTCCATCGAGCCCTTCGATGGCCGCTGGGTGATTGCACCCCTCGACGGGAAGGCCAAGGTGGAGGCGGTCCAGCAGAGTTCCTTCACCGGCGCATGGTTCCCGCTCAACGAGGAGGTGGACTTCAGCTTCACCACCCGCCTGGACGTCGCCGGCGACACCATCAGGGTCACCCCGCTGCTGAGCTACTAGCCCGGCGCCGTTGGCCCGGCTGCCGCGAGACGCAAAAGGCTGCCTCCCGTGACACGAGATCCTGGGAGGCAGCCTTTTCGCCTAAAGCACGACGACGGTGATCAGTCCATTCCGCGCAGGTCCAGGACCAACTCGGTGTCGCCGTCGTCCGTCAGGAGAACCGGGATGCCCCAGTCCTGCTGGTACAAGTGGCAGGCGGCGTGGTCCGGAATCTCACCGTCCGCATCCTCCGGGCCGTCGCAGGCGGCGGCACGGGCGGTGATGTGCAGGACGCCTTCCGGAATGCCGGAAGCCAGCTCCAGTGTCCGGAGCAGACCCACCGAGGTCCCACCGCCGGACACAAGCAGCTCCGGTGGGGTGGAGGAGATCTTCAGCTGCGTGGGGTCTCCCCAGCGGTCGTCGAGCTTCTGCCCGGTGGGCGCGCTGAAACGCACGGTCAGCTCGAGCAGCCCGGGGGCTACCGGGCTCTTGGGCCGTTGGGTCTGCGAGGCGCCCTCGTCAACCTGCTGGGCTTCCTTGGGGATGGGCACGTAGACCAGCTGATGCCTGTTGGCCTCCACCACTACCAGCAGCGGTTCGGAGCCTGCGGCGTGCGTGTGGTCCACAATCACGTCGGAGGGTTCCGAGAGTCCGCGGGCCAGTGTGGACACGGTCCCTGCGGCGGGATCGTAGCGCCGCACGGCACCGTTGTACGTGTCGGCGATGGCAATGGAGCCGTCAGGCAGGACAGTGACGCCGAGGGGATGCTGGAGGCGTGCCTCGGACGCGGGGCCGTCGCGGAAGCCGAAGTCGAACAGGCCCTTGCCCACGGCTGTCTCCACGGTGACCGTGCCGCCGTCGTCAATGATCAGTTTGCGGAGGGCTGACGTTTCGGAGTCCGCCACCCAGATGTTGCCGTCGGCGTCCTCGGCCAGTCCGGACGGCTGCGCGAACCAGGCTTCGTGGGCAGGGCCGTCCAGCAGGCCCTCCAGTCCGTTGCCGGCAATAATTGCCACTGCGCCGGTGACGGGCTCGAAGCTGAAGATCTGGTGCGTGCCGGCCATGGCGATCACCACAGCGTTGAGCCTGGTGGACCAGACAACGTCCCAGGGCGAGCTGAGGGACACTTCCAGCGGATGCTCGGTGAGCTGGCCCGTAAACCCGGCCGCGTCTTCGTCCACCCGCGCGGGGCCGGTTTCCAGCAGTCGCTGCACGCCGTTGCCAACAATCGTCGTGGCGTTGCCGCCCGTGAGCGAGAGTCCCCTGAGCCGGTGGTTGACGGAGTCTGCAATGACGACGTCGTATCCCGCCTTCGCTGCCACCTCTTCCGGAAGCAGCACCAGGCCCTGCGGTTCGTTGAACCGTGCGGTCGTTTGGACCGAGTCGACGGCGGCGGCCGGGCCGTCAGCGTGGCCCCTGGCCCCGGAGCCGTAAGTGCGCAGCACCGTCTGGAAGTCGTCGCCCAGCTCCACAAGACGGTGGTGGCCCGTGTCGGTTACCAGCCAGGAACCCCCGGTGGCGGTGTCCGCGGCAGCCGGAGTCCCGCCGTCGGACGTTCGCTGCCCAGCTGAACCCTGCGCGCCTGAACCGGTTCCCGCTGAACCGCGTCCCGCCGGCAGGAACAGTGCCTTGCCGGGGAAGCGCAGCGTGCCCGAGGTGGCTTCCGGCGCCACGTAAGGGCCGGAGCCGCGGTGGATCGTGCCCTTGGCCTCGTGCTCGGCGATCAGTTCGGGGATGAGCACGGCCAGGCCGTCAGCGTGGCCTTCACCGGACAGGTGCGCCACGATGTAGCCCTCGGGGTCGATGACCACCAGCGTGGGCCAGGCGCGCGCGGTGTACGCCTTCCAGGTCTCCAGCTCGGGATCGTCCAGGACGGGGTGGTGGATCTCGTAGCGTTCCACGGCGGCGGCCAGCGCCACGGGATCTGCTTCGTGCTCGAACTTGGGTGAGTGCACGCCAACGGTGACCAGGACGTCGGAGTACTGTTCCTCGAGCGGGCGCAGCTCATCGATGACGTGCAGGCAGTTGATGCAGCAGAAAGTCCAGAAGTCGAGCAGCACGATCTTGCCGCGCAGGGCTTCGAGGTCCAGCGATTTGCCGCCCGTGTTGAGCCAGTTACGGCCAACCAGTTCGGAGGCGCGGACCCGGAGTTGGGTACGTACGGTTTCACTCATCAGCGGCCTTCCAGCTTTGAGTTGCGTTCAGCCAATCTGGCATCACGTTCAGCCAATTTGGCAAACATATCGTTGTAAGCAGTGAGATCGGCGTCGTTATTCCTGTCGGCCGCCCGATCGGTCCGTTTGGACTCCCTGGCATCGGACCGGGACCACATGATCGCGACGCCGATGGCCACCAGGAGGGTGGGCACTTCGCCGATGCCCCAGGCCACGGCCCCGCCCATTTGCTGGTCCAGGAGAGCGGACGGCCCCCAGGCACGGCCAAGGTTGCCGAAGTAGTCGGCCGCCAGCAGGCTGGTGCCGCCCATGATCGCGACGCCGAAGAACGCGTGGAAGCCCATGGTCGCCAGCAGCAGCAGCAGGCGCATGGGATATGCTGCGCGGCGGGGCAACGGGTCCGTGCCTATCATGCTTAGGATGAAAATGTAACCCGTGAGCGAGAAGTGCACGATCATGATCTCGTGGCCCACGTGCTCCCGCATGGCAAAGCCGAACGCGTCCGAGTAGTAGAACAGCACGATCGAGCCAGCGAAATTTGCCGCGGCGAAGAGCGGGTGCGTGACCAGTTGGGAGAACTTGGAGTGGATGAACACGAGAAGCCACTCGCGGGCCCCCCGGGTACCGTCGCCGCGTGCAGGCAAGGCCCGCAGTGCCAGCGTCACCGGGGCTCCGAGCACCAGGAAGATGGGGGCCACCATGGTCAATGCCATGTGGTCCACCATGTGCGCGGAGAACAGGATCCTGCCATAGACCGACGGCGGCCCGGACGTGATGTAGGTCAGCACCAGGAGCCCGATCACCCAGTTCACGGTGCGGAACCACTGCCACTTGTCGCCGCGTCGGAACACCTTGGCAACGCCCAGGAAGTAGGCAACCAGCCCGAAGAGCACCACGGCAACCCAGAGCCAGTCAAAGCGCCACTCCGTCAGCCAGCGTTCCGGCGTCAGTTCAAGCGGCAACTCGTAGCCGGTGATGATGAAGGCCGGCGAGGCATCGGGTGCAAACGTGGTGGGCTGCGGCGGGGCCGATCGGCTCAGGGCGACGGCGACACCTGAGGTGGCACCCATAATCAGGAGTTCCACAAGTACCAGCTGCCACAGCACACGGCGCGAGGATATTGCCGAGCCTTTGCGGCCCAGCTGCGGGATGACCCATTGCCGGTGCATCAAACCGATGCCGCCCAGGACTACGGCGGCCGCCGACTTCGCAAGGATCAGTTGGCCGTAGGGGGAACCAAGGAGGTCACCCCAGTTGGTGATGCGGATGCTGGCATTGATAACGCCGGAGGCAAAGACAAGCACGAACGCGAAGCCGGCCAGGGAGGAGAAACGCCGCAGCGTCGGTTCGGTGATGTCGGCGGCGGTCCCGGGTCTCGAACCGGCCAGGATTCCGGACAGCAGCGCCAGGACAATAATGCCGCCAACCCAGGCGCTGACGCCCACGAGGTGCAGGCCGAGGGAGTTGATGGCGCCTTCGTGGTCCGACGAGCTGGAGGAGTGGCCGATCAGCGCGGCAGGAACCAGTCCCGCCAGCGCCAGGATCAGCGTGAGCGCAAGGCCGCCAAGGGACCTGACGCCAAACAACGCGGTAGTCACCACGGCCGCGATGATGGTCACGGTCAGCCATGCCCGGCCGGTATCGATGTCCGTCATGAAATACACCAAGGCGCGGGTGAATTCGGCGTCCCCGCCGACCGCTTGGCCTGCAACGTCTGAGTAGGTGAGGACCAGTACGGCCACCGCAGACAGCGTCCAGGCAGCACCCGCCGCGGCGGCAATGGCCAGGCTCCGGGCGAAGGCCGGGTGTTCCGGAGCGTCCCCATGCTGCTGGTTTCGGGACCGGGGCCCGGCAGACCTTGGCAGGATACCGACGGCGAAGATCAGTGCGCCGATAACTGTCGCCAGTGCCACGTTGTGGATGGCCTTGCTGACGGGAAGCCCCCATCGGACCAGGGCTCCGGGGTCAGAGACCTCACGGGCCGCAGCCGCGCCGGAGAAAAGGAGTGCCGCCACCAGCCCCAGGAAGAGGGCAGCGAGGCCCGCGAGCTGCCACGGCCGGGAAATCCCCAAGACGCCGCCACCCCGGGCCGAGACGCCCCCGACGGGGCCTGGCTGGGGTGCTGCGGGACGGGATTTTGCTGCAGAAGACACGTATCCATTGTCCGCTACCGGTGCCCGCGCGGCGAATCGGCTTAAAGCAAAGGAGCGGCAACCCTTAGGTTGCCGCTCCTTTGCTGGTGTTGCTGAAGAAGACTACTTCTTCTTGGCGACTGCAGCCTTCAGCTTGGAGCCGGCGGTCAGCTTGACGCTGTGGCCTGCTGCGATCTGGATGGTCTCGCCGGTCTGCGGGTTGCGGCCGGTGCGTGCTGCACGGTCGGTGCGCTCAACTGCGAGCCAGCCCGGGATGGTGATCTTCTCGCCAGCGGCGACGGAAGTCTCGAATACCTCGAACAGTGCATCGAGGACGGAGTTGACGGCTGCCTGGCTGGTGCCGGCCTTGCCTGCTACCTCTGAAACAAGTTCACTACGGTTCTTAGCCATTGATGTCCTCCTGGACGGTCACGATTTCTGGAGCCTGAACGCGGCATGCGTGCAAGCCACTCTTCGAAAACTTACCAGCTTGGGCCCGCGAGGACCGCAAATTCCGCGTGTTTCCGCGACTTTTTGACTGAAATCACCGGTTTTCCGCGGAATTGTGGTGGAACTGCGGGGGAATTGCGCCCACAGCGGACGGTCCTGCAGTTCCTGCAGTGTTCCGGGGGACCCACTATCAGTTCCTGCAGCGTTCAGTCGGACGCTCTGCCAGTTCGCGTGGTGGGTTGTGCAGTGTACGATGCCGGCGGGTTGGGTGGGGTGCCGACCGGGGCTTGCTGCGTGTGGTGGGTGGGGTGTCGGATTTCATTGCCGGGCGGGGTTCTGTGTGCCGGCTGGCGGGTGTTTGTGGTCTTGGGCGGGTGGTTTTTGGGGGTTGGGTGG